>OZ255726.1:0-2174577 GCA_965277405.1 Gammaproteobacteria bacterium | reverse complement strand
TTAACATCGCCTGCAGGAACATCGTATCCGGCGTATCCTGCAGGAAATGGACACACTCAAGCTAACCTAGGTTATCAACTCCGCATAGCTGTGCATGCATTTCTTGGTGAAAGCATACAAGGTCATTGGAGAATAACAGTGAAGGATTTGTTTGCAGCAGGTGATTTTATAGCAGATGACAATACTGACTATGCAGACAGTCATGATGACACCTTGACGAAATTTATATTAGCAATTAGCTATCATCAAGATTAGCTGATTAGGGGGGGCTATTTTACATGCAAAAAAACCATAATTAAACTACGACAACGAAAAATCCACATCTGTGCCGCCGAGCTTGTTCATTAATTGCCGGAAAGTGCGCACAAGGTTTGTTTGTTTATACAAAATATCATGTAGGCTGCTGAGAATCGGCATGTCAATAGCTGATTCGTTGGCGTGGTCATAAATAATTTTCACCGTTTTCACTCCTTCAACCACGCCATTGGCATTGTCTTGTGCTGCAATACTATCGACACCACTGCCCAGCGCGTATCCAAACGAATAATTTCTGCTATGTGGTGACGTACACGTCACGGTCAAATCCCCAATGCCGGCAAGCCCCATCATCGTCATAGGGTTTGCTCCAAGGTGATGCGAAAATCGACCCATTTCTGCAATACTTCTGGTAATCAGCATGGCTTTGGTATTTAAGCCCATCCCGCGGGCATCAGCTAAGCCTGCGGCAATCGCGTATATATTCTTCGAAACACCTGCCAGCTCAACACCAAATACATCCGGGTTTGAATAAATACGAAAATACCTAGTGGTAAAGGCTTGAGATACGCTGGCATACAGTTTTTTATTGCGTGTGGCAATCACTGCAGCAGATATTGTTTTATCTGCGATTTCTCTGGCAATATTTGGTCCAGCTAACACTGCATAGTTATCAGCAGGCAGGTTCTGCCGAATAAGAAATTGGCGGATAACTTCGCTTGGTAACAACACTTGATTATTAAGCAATCCTTTGGTGGTACTTACAAGTTGTTGCTGTGGAGTTAGCGCATCGTGGAGTTGCGCGAGCACCTCATTCACTGCACCGCTTGGGATTGCTAATACTATGATTGAGGCGTTGCTGATTGCCGCATTTATTGTCGCGCAGGTGTAAATATTTTCATTAATAACAAATGTTGCTGGGTAGGCAGGGTGGTTGCGGGTTGCCGCAATAGTTTGTAATAACTCGTGATTGCGCCCCCACAATGCAACTTCATTGCCATTACTGGCAAGAATATCTGCAAGGACAATGCCAAAATTTCCGCTACCAAGTACCGCTACTTTCGTTTTCATACGGTATACCATGCAATGACAACTGCTGCTGTGGTGAGCACTGCGAGAATTATTTGTAAGCCGTTATTGCTGCGCTCTATGTTTTGCAACCGTAGTTCAAAATTGCTGTCTGGTTTCATGTTGTTTTCAAGACTATTCTGTATTGCATTCAAGACGGTTGGTAACCGATATTGTGCGCGTTGCAGCATCTGGGTTGGGTACAACTGTTGTCGTGTCCAACGTTGTAAAAACGGCATCATTGTCTGCCATAAGTCAAGTTGTGGATACAACGTGCGTCCTAAACCTTCAACATAGAAGATTGTTTTTTTGAGTAACACCAGTTGTGGTTGTAGCGTCATTTTATATTGACGTGCTGTGTTGAGTAGATTTTGTAATACATTGGCAAACGAAAGCTCGCTACTAGGAAGATGAAAAAACATTTCGCAATTAGCTTGAAAAGCATGCGCAAGTTCTGCTTGCGAGACGGGCTCTACCCAACCTAAGTCAAGATGAATTTGCGCAATTTTGCGAAAATCATGTTTGAAGAATGCTAAAAAAATATGAGCAAGGTAAAAGCGGTCTTTATCATCCAACATACCAACAATGCCAAAATCTACACTAGCGTATACTGGGTTCTCTGGATCTTCGCATATAATCATAATGTTGCCAGGATGCACATCAGCATGAAAAAAGGCGTGATCAAATACTTGGTGTAAAAATATCTCAACGCCGCGCTTTGCCAGCACTTCACGATTGACTCCGCGGGCCTCTAGTTCATCAAGGTCTGTAGGTTTTACGCCAAAAATTCGCTCTTGGGTAAGCACGCTTGGTGTTGTATAAGCCCAATATACATTGGGTGTATACAGCATTTTAGAATTAGCAAAATTGCGCTGAATCTGTGCGCAGTTACTCGCTTCTACCAACATGTTGGTTTCGTTGTTGAGTATTTTTGTGTAGTCAGCGACGATTTCTTGCAAGCGTAATTTATTCTCTACATCAAAAAAAGTCTGAATCAACTTAGCAATAGCGCTGAGCAAGTTGATGTCCTTGCTAATTTTTTTGCGAATACCTGGGCGAATCACCTTGATGATTACTGCATCGCCATTCATTAGTTTTGCCGCGTGGACTTGGGCAACTGAAGCACTGCCCAATGGATCTTTATCTATTTCTGTAAAAATTGTATCTGCATCAGGTAGTTGTTGTTTGATAATCTCAAACATCTGCTCATAGCGTACTGGTGTTGCTGCATCTTGTAAAATACTCAACTCTTTGATGGTTGCATCGCTAAATAAATCAGGCCGAGTTGAAAGCAATTGCCCAAATTTAACAAACACAGGTCCACTTGTCTCTAATGCTAAACGCAGGTTTTTTGCTTGAGAGTTGTTACGCTGCAGGAGTTGACCAATCGGTGCAAATAATAGGCGCCACACGCCACTAAATATCATGCAGCGGACGAGCAGCGGCAATCGTAAGTTGCGCAGGTTGTTGTCGAGGCGATATTTTGCCGCAATATGCAGCAAACGCAGGCTATGTGGCAGGAGTAGCAGTATTGCCTTCATGCATGTACCAAGGTTGCGGAAGAATAATCGATGGCGAATACGCGATAAATTCTGGGTTTGTCATTTCAATTTTATTATATGTAAGCGGTGTGTTGGCATGCGTGTGAATATTGCCACCTGATTCGGTTAAAATCAGTTGTGGCGCAGCGGTATCCCATTCACAGGTTTTGCCAAAACGCGGATATATATCGCCACGATTATCTGCAATAAAGCACATTTTAAGACCACCACCAAGACGCTGGAAGCTATAATCAGGAAAATGCTGTACGAAGTTGAGCAACCTATGACCTAGTATGCCATGAGAAATTAATATCCGCGGCTGGGTAATAGCTGCAGTGTTGCAATATAGCCGGTGATATATACCTGCATTGTCCACACGATAACTGCCATGACCTTGTATTGCGATATAGGTCAACCCTTGTTCAGGTCCATGGACGATAGCAAATACGGGTTGGTCGTTGACAATTAAAGCAAGATTGATGGAATAATCTCCATTTCCTGAGACAAAATGCTTGGTGCCATCGAGCGGATCAAGCATCCATAACAGTGATTCGCGAGGTGACGGCAGTGGTGATTCTTCTGAGATGATTGGCAGCTGCGGGCAGAGTTTCCGTAAGTTAGCGCAGATGGCATTATGCGAGGCAATGTCGGCTTGGGTTAGCAATGTTTCATCACTTTTATACGATATTTCCAATTGCTCACGACGCTGAAACAATGCATGCACAATCTTACCTGCATCGATAATAATGCGCAGTGATTGTTGCACGGGAAAACTGTGTTGTATATCTCCTCGCAATATGCTATCAACTAGGGTCTTGGGAGAATAAGTATGTGTATGAACCATCATAATATCAATCTTGACAGTTGCCATAAAATTGTCAACGCAGTCCCGCCAGAAGTCACAGTGGTTGCAGCCAGTAAACAGCAATCCGTTGCTGCAATTGCTGCATTGCAAGGGCAGGGTGTGGTAGATTTTGGTGAAAATTATTTGTCCGAATTACTTGATAAACAACGGCAACTTACCAAGTTGCCAATCACATGGCATTTTATTGGAACAGTACAAAGCAATAAATGTAAACAACTTGCGCAGCATTGTGATTGGGTACAAAGTGCCGCCAGTGAAAAACATTTGCGGATGCTTAATGGAGCACGGCAAGGGCGGCAGTTATTGCAGGTATTGTTGCAGGTGAACATCGACAATGATCCGCATAAAAGCGGTTGCACGGTGCAGCAAGCACAGCTTATTTTTGCAGCGGCGCATCAATGGAGTAACATTAAACTGCGTGGGATAATGGTGATTCCACAACAAGATAATCAACAGTTTGCCTTCCCTGCCACCCAGCAATTGTTTGCAGATTTACAGCAGCAATATCCACAATGCGATACATTATCAATGGGGATGAGTAGTGATTTTCAACTTGCACTGCAACATGGGGCAACGATGGTGCGCCTAGGGACGGCAGTATTTAGTCCACGTACTCCCAAATACTGCTAGCCAATACTGAGAATGTGTATAAAAATTAGCAACCCATTCAATATAGGCTGTATTGGCACAGGCAATATGCTGCGCGCCATGATTCTCGGCTGGATAAAAGCAGGTATAGCCGCAGAATCTATTATTGCGACGCGGCGTAATGTTGCAGAGTTGGCAGATTTACAGCGCCGCGGTGTGCATGTATCATCAGATAATCATGCTGCTGTACGCCAATGTAAGCTGATATGCATTGGAGTGAAGCCGCATATGGTTATTCCTGTAATTACATCATTACGACCAGTACTCAGCGATGAACACATCGTCGTTAGTATTGCTGCAGGAATCAGCATCGCCCAACTTGAGAAAGCAATAGCCAGACCATGTGCTGTCTATCGGTTAATGCCAAACATGACTGTAGCAATTCACCAAGGAGTCATTGGCATGGTTAGCAATGCTATCGCAACACAGCGAGAAAGCCATCAAGTCATTACTAATATGTTTCAGCAACTTGGTGTCGTGTTAGCTGTTGCTGATGAGCAGCAGCTCCATGCATTGACCGCATTGTGTGGCAGTGGCGCTGGATTTTGCTATGCGCTGATGCAACCATTTATAGATTTTGCGCTAGCGCATGGATTTAACGCTGCACAAGCACAGCAAATGATTGCCATGACATTTAAAGGTGCTGGAACTACCTTGTTCGATAATGAACTGACCTGCCAAGCATTGTTACAGCAGGTCGTTTCGCCAAACGGCACTACTGAAGCTGGCATCAAGCAGCTTAAGCAAGATGATGCCTTTGCTATAATCCACACAGCACTGGCGAAGGCGACACAAAGATCAATACAGCTGGGTAATGAAAATAAATGAGTAAAACTAAGGACACGATATACGCAGCTCCAATGGACCTGGTCGATGCGTTTTGCTTTGATGAGCACGTTGTTGCGGTGTTTGACGATATGATGCAACGCTCTGTGCCTAGTTATGCTGAGTTCCTCAAGTGTGTTCATATGGTAGCCTCGCAGCTTCCTGATAACGCGATTGTCTACGATTTAGGGTGTTCACTTGGTAGCGCAACTTTGCAGGTGCTCGCAGCAGCAGGGGAGCGCGGTGTGCAGATACATAGCGTTGATGCTGCTGCGGCGATGCTGCAACGCTTGGAACAGCGCTTGCGCGGTCATCAGTATCAGTATGCACAACACATTGAGTTGATACATGCTGACATGCAATCGTTGGATTTTAAGGATGCTGATTGTATTATTCTTGGCTATACCTTGCAATTTTTGCCTATTGACCAACGGGATGCGTTAATACAGGCAATTTATCGCGCGTTGCGTAGCAAAAATGGTCATCTATTGCTGGCAGAAAAAACCAAGTCGAGTGCTAAGGTGCAAGCTTTGTATGAAAAATTTAAGCAACTCAATGGTTATAGCACCCTGGAGATTGCGCAAAAGCACCAAGCATTAGCGAATGTACTGTATCCTGAGTCAAAGCAAGAACACCAACACAGGTTGCAACAAGCTGGATTTAGTCAGCAATATATTATGCTACAAATGCTTCAGTTTGTGCTTTGGCATGCACAGCCTACATAGCCGCTGATATTTTCTCCAATTTCCAGTAGCAATGAATGCTTTTGATTATCAAACATGGCATAACGATTTGCTTTGTTGCTTGACGCAAACACGAGCAACATTTTCTACATGGCACATTGATACTGTTGAGCTACAGCGTAACAGTCAAGCGCAATGGATTATGGCGTATCAATGGTTGAAAAACCTCAAGCAAGCCCATTCGTCCACGCTTGATGCGTCTAGTGCCACCATCGATATCCGTGCCAGTGCCTCTGTCGCTGCGACTAACCTGCAACAGCTGCATAGTCACTTATCGGCATTGATGCCGTGGCGAAAAGGGCCGTGGAATTATTTTGGTGTCTACATTGACAGCGAATGGCAGAGTCAACACAAGTATGCACGCTTGCAACCACATTTATCCAAGCTGGATGATGCTGTTGTGTTAGATATTGGTGGTGGCAATGGCTATTATGCGCATCGGCTAATTGCCGCAGGAGCAGGGCAGGTGGTTGTTGTAGACCCATCAGCTTTGTTTTTTTGGCAGGCAATATCAGCAAATCAATTTACGCAACTGCCATATTGTCACATTCCACAGCCTTTTGTATTACAAACCTGCATGTTGAATGCTTTTGATATTGTGCTGTCTTTAGGAGTATTATCCCATCGCAGAGACGTATTCACCCATTTGCAAGATATTCGCAGTTGCTTGGCTACAGCAGGCGTCGCCTACCTCGAAACATTGGTCATTGATGGCGATAATCAAACAGTATTAACACCAAATGATAGATATGCAGCAATGCGTAACGTATGGCATATTCCGAGTATTGCCGCATTGCAAAATTGGATTCTTAAAGTTGGTTTTAGTACTTCACGCGTTTTAGACGTGACACAGACGACAACTAACGAACAACGCAAAACGCCTTGGATTACTGGTAATTCTCTCGATAGTTTTTTGCATCCCTTTGATGAGCATAAGACGGTAGAAGGGTATCCAGCCCCACGCAGAGCATTGCTTGAGTTGCGTCAATGAACGTTGCCCAATGGTTAGATTTTATGCATATTGCAGTTGCAGAATCACGGGATTTTGCTGCTGATGCTTCGGCGAAAAAAGTGTTTCGCTATATTCGTGATGTGCATGGGCAGGAATATCTGGTGCTACAAGGTGCGGATGCAGCGCAGTATTTTGTAACATCACAATTGTTGATGCAAGCTGGAATTACTACTCCACGAGTGTATGCAAAACGTGGCGATATGTTGTTGATGGAATATGTTAGCGGAAAAGCATTGTCAAGTTCAAATGACAGCGACTACTGCTTGGCAATATTAACTTTACAAGATTTTGCGAGTATTCCAACACCCGCATCCATGCCAGTTGTTGCTTGGCCGTACATCAAAGCAGAACTGCTGCGCTTTACTGGTTATTTTCCCCAAGCAGTTTTACAAAATGACGCTTGGAGAAACAGTTTTGTTGCTGGGTGGGGTGCATGGATGCAGCATAATGATTTTGCCGCATGTATGCGCTATTTTGTCCATCTTGATTTTCATGGTGACAATGTAATTGTCTCCAATAACAAGCTATACGTAATAGATTTTCAAGATTGTGCCGTTGGCAGCAATCTGTATGATGGAATCAGTTTATTTGAAGACCCACGCCAGGCCGCAACGCCAATCCACAACAACTTGTATCGTGAGTGGCAGGCTAGTGTATTGTTGAACTCAGCAACACACAGTTTGTTTTTATTTGAGAGGCTACGCCGGCATACTCGCGTTTGTGGAACTTTGGCGCGGTTGGTATATCAACAACAACGTATGCAGTATCTTCCAATCCTTAATAATGCGGAGAAACTGTTGCATGAAGTTGTATTGCAACTTTGCCAATGTCAACCAGAGCTAGCAGATTTGTATTTTGAATGTGTAAACGGATGTGTAAATACGGATGATACGGAATAGATTTGAGTTTTATTTTATTCGTGATTAGCGGAGGAACAAGCAGATTTGTATTTTGTAGATTCGAGTTTTGTTTTATTCGTGATTAGCGGGGAGCTAGCAGATTTGTATTTTGTAGATTTGGGTTTTATTTTATTCGTGATTAGCGGGGAGCTAGCAGATTTGTATTTTGTAGATTTGGGTTTTATTTTATTCGTGATTAGCGGGGAGCTAGCAGATTTGTATTTTGTAGATTTGTGTTTTATTTTATTAGTGATTATTTTTGTTTTATTCGTGATTAGCGGGGAGCTAGCAGATTTGTATTTTGTAGATTTGTGTTTTATTTTATTCGTGATTATTAAGATAATCACGAATAAAACTTTCGCAACAATCTTTTTGCTGTTTGTGCCTTGTTTTCATCAGCAATTGCAAATAATTCGCTGCGTCAGCAACTTCATCAAAGCTACCCTAAGACAAAAAAATCGTGTTAAATTTACTCATAAGATCATTGAAATAGAGCACAATTCCGTGCCACATCTTTTTAAAAGTTGTGGCTTCTACAATAGTTGTTTCAGCAATAAGCTCAAATGTTTCCAGTACCTCTCCTTCATAGGTGATATCAACAGAGCCAACTGTCTCACCTGCTAAAATAGGTGCTTTGATAATTGTGTCAATGTTCATTACTGCGTTAAGTGGCGACGTGTGTCCTTTTGGAACAAGCACTTTTATTGGCGTAGCGCTGATGACATTTATTTGATCTTTCTCTCCAAACCAGATGGTAGCCGTGGCAAGATTTTGTCCAGCAGGAAAAATATCGCGCATTTCATAGTAATTAAAACCAAATTGTAGCAATCGTTGCACTTCATTGGTACGTCCTAAAGCAGATTTTGCCCCCATTACCACAGCAATTAAACGCAGTGATTTATCAACTGCTGATGCTACCAACGAATACCCTGCTTCCTGGGTATGACCAGTTTTTAAACCATCTACCCTGTCATCTCTCCATAGTAATTTATTGCGATTAAGCTGTCTAATATTGTTATAAGTAAAAGACTTTTTGGCATATCGATGATAGTGGCGTGGATGCCTACTAATAATTTCTTTCGTAAGTAATGCCATATCATACGCCGTTGAATAATGTTCTTCTTCTGGCAAGCCTGTTGCATTCATAAAACTTGAGTGTGTCATGCCAATGGCTTCTGCTTCTGTATTCATTATTCTTGCAAAAGAAAGTTCACTACCTGCAATATGCTCAGCAAGAGTTGTTCCAGCATCATTGCCTGATTGAATAACCAAGCCATTTAGAAGTTCATCAATGCTGACTTTGCTATTGAACTCTAAAAACATCCGTGAGCCAGGAGCTTTATAGGCTTTCTTGCTGACAGTTGCCGTATCAGTAAGTTTTAAATTACCAGCGTTAACTTGTTCAGCAACAATAAAACTAGTCATCAGTTTTGTTAAGCTGGCTGGTGGAATTTCCGCATTATAGTTGTTTCCAACAATGATTTTTCCTGAATAATAATCATACAGAATATATGACCTTGCTTTGATTGAGATTGGAGGAACCCCAAGAATGGGCGTGGCTGAAAAAACCATTGAGCTGCAGACAACAAGACTGAAAGCAAACAAATGGCGAAAAATATGTGAAAAAATATGTGAATAGTAGTTGTTCATGATAATTGTTCTGCAAGTTGGTGCACAGCTAGCGCATAAAACAGGTTTGGGTTGTAGCGTGATAGCACATAAAAATTATAACTACCAACAAAAAACTGATCTACTCCATTGAGTTTGACATGAAACAACGCATATGAAGAATCCTCATATACCCCTGTTGTGGCAATCAGCCCAAGATTACAAATTTTTGACCACGTATTATTTGGTTTTAACGTGGAATTGGCAGCAGCAATGGCTTGGTTACGTTGCGCTTGATTTGTTGGTTTGCCTATTTGGATTAACACAGTGCGATTTCTCTGCCAGCCTTTTTTTGCTAAGTAGTTGGCGACAGAAGCGAGCGCATCGGAGTTGTTCGTCCATATGTCGGATCGTTTCGCGCCATTATAGCCAAGGGCATAGCGGCTATAACTGCTTGGCATGAATTGAGGAATACCCATGGCACCAGCATATGAGCCGACAAGGTGGAATGAGTCAAAGTTGTTTTTTTTTGTTAAGCGTAGGTAGTGCTTAAGCTCGTTGGTAAAAAAAACGCCTCGGCGTGGGTAGTCAAATGCCAGTGTTGCGAGTGCTTCTAGAACTTTAAATCCTCCAGTATTTGCTCCGTATTTTGTTTCAACACCAAGGATTGCAACCAGATATTCACGAGGTACACCATATTTACGTTCTAAAGTTGTGAGTATTGTTGCATGCTGTTGCAGAAACTTCTTGCCGGCAGCAATACGTGTTGGTTGAATGAAGATTTGTCGATACCGTTGCCAAGTGTACTGTTTTTCTGCTGGTGTATTGATGAGGTCAATCACACGTTGTTGATGGGTTATTTTTGCAAAAATATCTTCGAGTTGATTTTGCGAATAGGCGGAACGCTGGGCAAATGAATGAATAAAGTCATGGACGTGCTGATGTTGTAAAAAATCATATTCTTTGGCAAGACTACTGCTGCAAATTCCAATACTAATAGCAGCAACAAGGGCTGAGTACAATCGTAATAGCATATTATTCGAGTAGGTATTTTTGTGAATTGGCAGACATTAATACACCCATGCCGACCATCAACGTTACCATTGAGGTGCCGCCAAAACTAATAAATGGTAGTGGAACTCCAACAATCGGTAGCATGGCAGACACCATACCGACATTCACAAAAATATAGAGGAATAAAGTAAATATATATGAAGTTATCACCAAACGATTGTATATATTTCTTGTCATAGTTGCCATTTTTATACCGCGAATAATGATTGCTGCATACAACATAAATAACAATAATACGCCTAGGAATCCAAATTCTTCTGCAATAACAGGAAATATAAAGTCTGTGTGACTTTCTGGTAAAAACTCTAATTGCGCTTGGGTGCCATTCAAATATCCTTTGCCAGAAAAGCCGCCAGATCCAATGGCAATAATAGATTGAGTAATATTCCAGCCAGCACCAAGTGGGTCGCTGGCAGGGTCTAGAAATGTGATAATTCTTGATTTGTGATAATCCAGTAAAAAATATTTCCATATAATTGGGACAGCAGCCGCTGTTGCTGTAAAACCGAGGCCAATAATCAATCTTGGCAGACCAGCTAAAAACATCACCGTAACGCCAATCATGCCCAACATCATTGCCGTGCCTAAATCTGGCTGACGCACAACTAAATAAAATGGTATGGCGATGGATATCGAGCAAACGAGGATATCAAAATAGCCAATAGGTAATTGCCTTTTGCTCAAATACCACGCTAGAAACATTGGCAAGATGATTTTAATAATCTCAGACGGTTGGATGCTAAAAACGCCAAGTTCTAGCCATCTTCTTGCGCCATTTTTGATGCTGCCCAATGGAATAAGTACAATCAGTAAAATGATGGCTGCAAGAAATATCCATGGAGTAAGTATTCGAATAAAATTAATATTGACTTGAGCGATTAGGAACATCAGTAAGAAAGCCATTGCAATTCTAACAACGTGCGCTTGAATAAATGATGGATTTAATGAAACGGCACTATTGACAATGACAATGCTGTAGGCGGCTAATAAGACCAGCAACAATGCCATCAATGGGTCAATATTGATGCGGTATAGCATCGATGGAACCGTTTTGACACGAACATCAATTAAGCCAACACGTTTAAAAAAATTTGTTAATACCAGCATGACATTGTGTCCTTACAGCAGCTGTGTGAGGTTGTGATATGCATTAAACACTGCAACGGCGACAGGTCCAGCATCTTTTCCACCAGAGCCACCATGCTCTAGTAACACAGCCAGTGCTATTTTGGGCTTGTCAAATGGATAAAAACCAATAAACACTGCATGGTCACGAAATTTTTCTGGAAGTGAGGCGGCGTTATATTTTTTTTTCCCAAGCGCTATGACTTGAGATGTACCTGTCTTCCCTGCCCCTTTCCCTTGCAAGCTATACCCTGCCCTTCTCGCGGTACCTTCTTTACCGTGTAATACATTATACATAGCAGTATGCACTAATTGCCATTGCCATTGCGGAGCTTCGATCAAGACTTGTGGTTTTTGATTTTTCCATTTCACTTTATTGGTATTGATAGCAAGGAGCAAATGTGTTGGCAGCCAAATACCTTGGCGGGCAAGTACTGCTGTTGCCTGTGCCAGCTGCAACGTGCTAACCTGCAAAAAGCCCTGCCCTATCGAAAAATTGAGGTTATCACCTCGAAACCACGGCGCACCAAATTTTTTAAACTTCCATTCGCTGTCAGGAATAACTGGTGTTGGTTCAAATGGTAAATCAACACCTGTTTTTTTATCAAAAGCGAATGAGCGCAGACTATCTTGGAAAAATGAATTTCGTACTTTTTCAGCAATAGTATAGAAATAAGTGTCATTAGAAGTAATTATTGCGCGCTTAAGGTCTACCACACCACTGGCAGTACGGTGCCAATTGCGGAAAATCTTCTTGCTGCCATCTTCTTGGAGCAGCGAATACCAGCCATTGTCATAAATTGTTGTGTTTGGACTCACTGTGTTCGTTTTGAGCATTTGCATAGCATAAAAAACTTTTATAACTGAGCCTGGGGGATACATCCCACTGACAGCACGGTTGAGAAAAGGCTTGTGCTCGTTTTCAAACAGTTTCCTATATTCTGTATGGTTGACGCCAACCATCAATTTATTGCTAGCATAACCTGGTTTATTTGCTAATGCCAAAATATTGCCTGTTGCAATATCTATTACGACTACAGCCCCCTTTTTTTTACCAAGGGCGTTATATGCTGCCAGTTGCAATTTAATATCGAGTGATAGGTATATATTGTCACCATTCTCACCAGGTTGTTGCAACAACGTGCGTTGCACTTGACCGCGCGCGTTGATTTCTACTTCGCGCCAGCCATTTTTGCTTTGCAATACACTGTCATATTGTTGTTCTATGCCAAGAACGCCAACTTGATGTTTTGCTCCGCGCTGTTGTTTCTCTGCAGCATCAATTGAGATATAACCTAACACATGGCTGGTTATCTGATTGTATGGATAGAATCTCACTTGTTTATGAGCGATTCGCACATGCGGCAAACGATACGAATTTGCCGCAATAATCGCAGTTTCTTCTTTGCTTATGTTTTTCTTGATTTCTATTGTCCCTTGCGAGGGATGGTATGCTGCAAGCATTGCTTGATACTTGCGTAGCGCTTGCTGATCCGCACCAAGGATATCTGTCAATATTTGCAAAATTGCAATGTCTTTTTCGCGTTGCAACGTTGGTTTAAACACCAATGTCCCGATGGAAATATTAGTGGCGAGTACCACGCCATTGCTATCATAGATATTACCTCGACTCGCCCGCAATACCCGTGTGTCAATACTATTTTGCTCTGCCTGTGTTGCGTATTTATCAAAATTGGCGAGTTGCAAATATGCAATTCGGCACAGCAATGCCAACAAAATGGTAAGCATGATGATAGATAACAGCAAGGTACGCTCTCGCAAACACAGCTGGATTGACTGATCGACACTAATTGAACTTGGGGTGGAGTTTTGTAGTCGCAGAAACATGCGGCAATTAATTTGCTATTGTGTTTCTTTTGACATGCGAATTGGCTGCCAGAGCCGTTCTAATTGGTAATATTCCCGAGCCTCGTTACTCATGATGTGGACAACCCCAGCAACAAAATCTACGAGCAGCCATTCTCCATCTCTTTGACCTTCAAGTTTTGGCATAACGCTGCAATGCTGCTTGCCAGCAACTACAACGGCATCTGCAATGGCGCGGACATGCCTTGAGCTAGTGCCGCTAACAATGATTATCCAGTCAAAGAATGGCGTCTGCTCATGGGTGTCAATGAAAGTAAAGTCTTTGCCTTTGATATCTTGAATTGCTGTGTTAATAGATTGTAAGAGTGACTCAGCCATATACGCGATTGTGTTGAATATAGTGTAGAACAGTTGGGTGTAGCCAATGGAGGTTATCTAACTGTTGCCATTGTCCATTATTAGACATGCTGCGTATTGTAGATGAATTACTGGCGTAATGCCCCGCATTAAAAAATAATATCTGTCCAATTTTGCCATTCAATAACGCTGTTGGTTGTTGCACGCGTTGAAAATTATGTAAATCCTGATTTTGTGGCGCGTATTGCGCACGGCATACCACCAATAAATTACACAAGGTATGGAGTTTCTCGACATACAACCAACTATGAATGGAAGTCCAAGCATCTGCTCCGAGCATGAATAGCACAGGACGTGTTGACTGTAATGTTTGTAACGTATGAAACGTATAGCTTGTTTGCTGGCTGTTGACTTCGCGTAAATCGATGTCAAATACCGAGTTTCCAGTTTCTTGTAGTGCGCAGCGCAGCATTGCTATACGATGGCAACCGGAGCTTGGCTGTTTGTTTTGATTGTTATACGTTGGTAAAAACCAGAGTTTATCTGGCTGCAATACCAGCGAAACTGCTGCGGCAATTTGCAAATGCCCTTGGTGAACTGGGTCAAAACTTCCACCAAACCAAATTTGCACCGTCATACTTACTAGTTGTTACGTGCGGATCTGACCAGAACCGAAGACAACGTATTTTTGTATCGTTAATCCTTCCAAACCAACAGGACCGCGCACGTGTAATTTTGCTGTGGAAATCCCAATCTCTGCGCCCAAGCCGTATTCAAAACCATCAGCAAATCCTGTTGCAGCGTTCACGAGCACGGAACTTGAGTCTACGCCGCAGGTAAAAGCGTTGATTGTCGTGTAATTGTTACTGACTATGGTATCGCTATGGTGTGATCCATACGTATTGATATGCGCTATTGCCTCTGCAATGCCTGGGACAATTTTAATAGAAATCTCAGGACCAAGAAACTCTTGAGAATAATGTGACTGCGTTGCTGCATGCAGCAATGGACTGGCTGGGAGTAATTTAAGTGAGGCACTATCTGCATACACCGTTACTTGGTGTTGATATAAGGCGTCTCCAAGAACAGGGAGGATGGCTGCGGATATTGGTGCTGCAACCACCAATGATTCACAAGCATTGCAGACACCATACCGCCGTGTTTTAGAGTTGATCGCAATGTTGATGGCCATATTGATATCAGCATCGCCATCGATGTAAACATGGCAATTTCCATCTAAATGTTTGAGTACAGGGACACGAGCATCGCGCACAATGCGTGCAATCAAGCTTTTGCTGCCGCGTGGAATGACCAAATCAACAGCGTCTTCATTGGCAATTAGTTCGCTGACT
The DNA here is from genome assembly GCA_965277405.1 of Gammaproteobacteria bacterium. Classification (GTDB taxonomy): domain Bacteria; phylum Pseudomonadota; class Gammaproteobacteria. The sequence continues at coordinate 2,159,378 of OZ255726.1, read as the reverse complement.
ATGTTGCGGTCAGTCGATGTCACCATCTGCACGCAATCGACGGGCAGGTTGTTATTGGCTAAGGCTTGGCGGATAATTTTTGCTAAAATTTGATTACTGTGCCACGCTTCTTTGCCGCCACGAAGAATAACTGCATTGCCAGATTTTAGGCACAATGCAGCCGCATCGATGGTCACGTTTGGACGCGCTTCATAAATCATAACAATAACGCCTATTGGCACCCGCATTTTGCCAACGCTAATCCCCGATGGCTGCCGGACAAAATCGGTCATTGCCCGCACAGGGTCTGTTAACGATATTATTTGTTCAACGTTGGTGCAAATACCCGCAATAGCTTGCGCATCGAGCAATAATCTATCAATTTGCGCTGCTGTTAGCCCAAGCGCCTGTGCCGCGGCTAAGTCTTTAACATTCTCAGCAATAATATCAGCTTGCTGTGCATACAATAACTGGGCAATATCGTTGAGAGCGGCATTTTTTTGTGCAGTCGTTGCTGTGGCAATCGCATTTTTGCTCAATTGTGCTTGGCTTAACAATTCAACTACAGTAGTTTGCGACTTCATGATTCATTCTCAAAAAAAAATTTTAGCAATCGAAACATCTTGTGACGAAACTGCCATTGCAGTATATAGCTATACCCATGAAGTTTGGCATGGCAGATTAACAGCAAACGAGGTTTTTTCCCAATATACTCTGCATGCTCCGTATCACGGAGTTGTGCCAGAACTTGCAGCACGTGACCATGCCCAACGCCTGCCAGCAATGATTGATGAAACATTGCAAAAATGCAATTGTAGCTTGGCACAAATAAGCCACATTAGCTATACCGCAGGCCCAGGTTTGATTGTAGCATTGCTTACTGGCAGCGCATTTGCAACATCACTCGCATGGTCATTAGCCATTCCAGCCATTCCAACCCATCACCTAGAAGCCCATGTGCTCGCAGCCTTTATCCATGCTAGTCCACCAGTTTTCCCGTTTATATCGTTGCTGGTATCAGGTGGACACACTCAATTTATATTGGTCAAATCACTCGGTGATTACACAATTATTGGTGATACCTTAGACGACGCGGCGGGTGAAGCGTTTGATAAAACCGCAACAATGCTGGGGTTGGGATATCCAGGCGGTGCCGCATTAGCAAAGCTTGCGGCAACTGGCAACCCAACAGCTTTTAATTTCCCTCGACCAATGCGTCATAGCAACAATGGCGACATGAGTTTTAGCGGACTAAAAACCGCAGCGCGCTATGCAATACAGGCATTATCAGACGTACAGCTAGCCCAGCTACGTGTTGATATTGCAGCAAGCATTGAAGCTGCCATTGTCGATATCCTTACCCTTAAGGCGCGCTTTATCTGCGCTAAACATAATATTCACCGATTAGTCGTCGGCGGTGGTGTCAGTGCAAATCTACGGCTACGCCAACGGCTCAGCGCAGAAAAACAACTAGATGTTGTTTTTCCAGATCAGGCGTTCTGCAATGACAACGCGGCGATGATAGCATTTACAGCTGCATTACGCCTTGAGCATGGAATTGCCAAGCAATCAACAACAATTCAGGCTATGCCGCGTTGGAGTGTAGATGAATTGCGGCATACATCATTTAACTAGAACTTCCTTAGCTATAAGTGGGGCACGTCGCCAGAACGTCCAGCGGTATCGTTGTCGGTCATGCTTAAAAACCTATAATGCATAACGGGTTCAGCATTGAAGGCTCTGCATAAGCCTGAACTGTGGGAACAATACTGGACAAACGATGGTTGATGCGAAATCGCTGCGTGTTGCTGCAAAGGATTACTGCAAAGGAATGCGGCATCAACCTCACCACGGCATTCACATGCCAGCATAAATTTCTTAAATTGGCTGATTTGCTGATGAGCAAGCAGCTTGCAGGCATTGTCGCAATGGATGAAACTTGGTTTAAATATTCTGAAAAAGGCAGTCGCTATTTAACCACGGGCAAGCCGCGAAAACGCGGTAATAGCAAGGCATCTACAGTGAAGGCTGTGATTGGCATCGATCGCAGTGGCTAGCCCCTTTTCATAGTGTTGCAACTAAAAATCTTCATAAATATTGTGGATGGTTGCGTTGGTTTGAGCTTAATAAACGGGGAGATATATCACCTGCCAGCTTCATGAGGGATATGCTGTATACGCCATCATCGACGCGACCAACAACCTAAGAATAAACAGCAAGCCCGTGATCCGCAAATGCAGCAAACAAGGAAAGCCAGCAGTGGTACTTTGGCATGAAAGTTGATGTTGGTGTTGATGAAAGCTCTGGAATGATTCATAGCTTGGGAAACCACGGCGGGTAATGGCAACGATGTGACCCTGATAAGCTCTTGCATGGCGATGAACGGCGTGTTGTTGGCGATGCGGGTTATGTAGGCGTGCAGCAACGCCCAGAACATCAGCAACGGGCAACATCCTGGTTAATAAGTCAACGTATCGGCAAGCAGCGCCAATTGAAAGCAGGGAGTGGTCCAGCAGCAGCTTGAGAAATTGAAAGCCAGTGTTCGCGCCAAAGTTGAGCATGTATTCTTGTATATGCAACGAATGTTTGGATATAGCAAAGTACGCTACATTATATATACAAGATATATACAAGATATATACAAGATATATACAAGCTTAATATATACAAGCTTAGCAAAGAATACCAACCGACTATACATGCTTGCTGGACTTACAAATCTTGTGCGCAGTTACAAGTATTTGCCGCAAACATAGGGTTAGTGCGTCCAAAACATAGGAAATTCAGCAAAAACCCATGAAAAACAATAAAAAATTAACAAAATAGCTTTTCAGCTTTTCAGCTTTTGAGTTTATCGTTTTTGAGCATTGCTGCGTCGAGAAAATCAAATTTGGTGAATTATTCAGAGATTCCTTAGCTTATTATCACAAGTCATGGTGCAATACGTTCCGTTCAAACACTTTGCCAGCGCATCAATTTTTTAACAGCACTGCTACCGTATATATTAATAAGCGCACCTATGATAATAAGCCCACCACCAATATACGTCCAGAAAGATGGGATTTCACCAAAATATAACCAGCCGATTACCAGTGAAAAAATAATCTGAACGTATGAATATGCCGTGGCTTTGTTGGCAGCGGTGACCCGCATGGCTTTGGTAAGGCCTACCTGACCAATTTGGGTGAATATGCCAACTAAAATTAGCAGTATTGCAGCGGTTGGTGGCGGAATTACCACATTGCTGCCTAACAGGATAGCCGCAATTGGCACGGTTACTAATGGGAAATACAAAATAATCACCGAGTTTTCTTCGCTGGCGCTGAGTTTGCGCACCAGAATATACGCACACGCACTCCCAAACGAACCCAGCAACGCTGTCACAATACTTAATGTGGGCAGTGACAGAAAAAGGTTTGGCTGTAATCCTTGTTTGAGCATCAACACTAAACCGGCAATGCTACAGATAAGGCATATATATGTGGAACGTTGCAAGCGTTCTTTAAGGAATAATACTGCTAAGAATGCGGTAAATACAGGGTATAAATATTGCAAGAACGTCGCTTCAGCGAGTGGGATTGTCGTTAAGGTGTAGTAAATACAAATCAGCGCAAACGCTCCAATTATCGCACGAGCCAGCAACAGCAGTTTGCGATTGCCAAACATTGGTATACCTTTGCGTTTTACATCGATATAGCTAATGAGGAGTGACACCAGCGCACGGACCAGCACAATTTCAAGCAGCGGTATTTGATAGCTGCTCACCGCCTTAACGCAGGCCGCCATGCATGAAAAACCGAGTGCGCTGAGCAGCATATAGCGAAAACCAATTGGCAAATATTTGATCATTGTAAAGGTGCCTATACCGCAAAGAACGCACGATGAAGCAATACCGTAAAACGTAGCAGTTGCCTGCCCTAGCACAGATATTACCTGCTAAAAGACTAAACAACTTCTATACCATTGCTTGACCACCATTGATATGCAATATTGACCCTGCTAGAAACACAACAGCATCGCCGACTTCTGCAACATTTCCCAAACGCCCAACAGGGATTTTAGTAATAATGTTTTCTAAGACTGGTGCTGGGATTTTGGTATCAATGACCTGTATCCATTGCTTAAGGGGTCATTGCATGCATTATCGCATTGCGGGTAGTACCTGCATTATTGACGAGTATACTAATTGCGCCGCGTGTCTCGATAATTTGGTGGATATTCACTTGGCATTGCGAGGCGTGGCTAACATCCCATTTATATATTGGTATTCCCGTTTCGTTGCCGAATGCTTGGGCGGCGGAATCGTGCATATCACATTATACCCTGTGCTCGCCAGCTTTTGGGCGATTGCTTTACCAATTCCTCGTGTTCCTCGTGTTACAAATGCAGTTCTGTTCATTTACCCTCTGGTGAATGGATAGCATTTGCAGAGAATAACAGTATTTGTATCAAATAGCGGTTGATGCGGTGTTTATCCAAGTTGCTGCAAGCTATACATCAAAAGCAACAGCGACTTAATCAAAGCTACCTTGAATTCAAATCGTAACGTCATCTAAATTAGAGTGTATTGTAAGGTAGCTGGTAACCCATTTTGGCTTACGGCCACGCCCTGTCCAGGTTTGTGACGCATCATGAGGGTTGCGGTATTTAGGGGCGACAGGTTTGCGCAACCTTGCGTTCGGTCCGTGTGATTTTACGACCATTTTTTGTAAATGCTCCATAATCCCGTGAATACCATCTGGGTGCTGATCTGCAATCTTTACGAGGCTTTGGTATGATTCTTCAAGCGCATTACCCATGTGCTGTCTGATTTCGGCTTGAATCCGCGCATTCTGGCTTAGGAGTGCATTTATTTTGTCTAAGTGTTCCATGTGGTTTCCATATTTAGCTTTTGAGTTACCTTAGTTATCTCATATGAGTTACCTTAGTTTGCTCATATTATGTTAACGAATAATATCTAAGATCAACAACTATATCGAATAAAATTATATTGTAAATGCTCTAGATTCATGATTTTGGTAATAATAAAGCATCTCTTGCATTAGATTTTTTCATGTATCGTAACATTGTAACGGATAATACCACTGTCATTGCTCCGCTTGTAAAAACCGTACTTAATACTGTTTCATTATTAGAAATAAAGCTCAAAATTATAATAGCAACCATCCCAATCCCAATGCAAAAAAACCATAACAATGACAAGATAAGTGTATGCCACGCATCACTATCGCGCCAAATTGTATAGATAGTTTGTAGCTGAAAACACAGTAGCATAAATATTGATAGCGGTAATAGGATTAAAGAAAGTTGAATGCCCTTGATAACATTAAATTCAGGATTATTGCTAAACTGCTGCCAACATTGCCAGAGTGACTGGCATGTGTCGGTTACACCATACGTCATTAACAACAGCAACAAAAAAATGGTACAACAGCTACCAACGACAACACACCAAATATGTGTATAGTGAAATTGCAACGTGGCATATTCAAATACATGTAGCCGTGCCATTGATTTTCTGGTTAGCAGCATCAGACAGTTGCCAAGATATGACCAAAGGAAAATAATTCCAGAGCTAATTAACAAATACGTCCAAAATACAGTTGATTGGTCAAATATTATTATCGAAAAAATCATAATAATTACATATAATGTTACCCCAAAAAAAAGCAGTAGTACTTCTTGTCGAAAGGACGATTGGTTCACAGTATCTATAGGTTTAATCCAATATAATATGGCACTCATAAATATTGAAAAAGCCCCAATAACCCAAGCATATATCCACACTTTTTGTGCTAAATCATTGTCTTGAATTGGAAAAAAATGCACATCTATATTTTTAAATACGAGCGGGAAGTAACATGTTGTTGCGCTACAACTTGATACTGATTTTTTAAGAATAAAATAGCTTGTTAAAAACACGTTACAACTTAAAGATACCCAGGCAATGCCCATTGCTACAAATGCTGCAATCATCCTATTTGCGATGCTTTTAGTAACTTTCGTAAATCAATTAGTATTTGATTTCCTGTATACGTTTTGTCATACCACAGTACCCAGTTACCATGCGGATCTATGAGAACGACCCCAAGATCTTGCATTGCTGTGTACACGCTAGCAAGCCGCGCATTTAGCGTCTGTTGCGCTTGGGCTGATAATGAGTAAACGCGCAAACTAGCATCGTTCATTGCAATAAGTTGTGCTGTTTTCTCAGGGAGCACTGTGTTGATAAGCACGGCATCGCGTGTTAGTCGATGTGCGTTTTTTCCAAGTGCGAGTTGTAATTTTTGCATCACGCTTAACCGTTGTATACATTGCAGCTGGCAGCTATTATTGATAAACACGAGCAATTTCCACTGGCGTGAATGTGCAATTCCGAGGGCTTGTTGATCGACATGCTGCTCAAATAAAGTCCCTATGTTGGTATTGCCTTGCGGGACATACTGCGGATTATAGTAAAAAAACCAGCCAACAAAAATAGGCAGCAAGCTCATCGCAATAATGACTATAATCTGGATGTTTTTCTTCATAATGCAAAGATGCGTTTTCGATAAAAAAACAGCAGCAAAGCAATCAATACTGCGATCGCGAACCACTGCAGTGCATACGCAAAATGTCGATGCACAGAGATGGTTTTTACCTGGTGCGCCACCGCAACAAATAGCATTGGTGCAGCATCCGTCAATGCTATATAAAAACTGCTCATTCCTGCCTCTAGCAGCCCGCTGTACATAGACGAAGCCACAATTGCTTGGCTGCCATCAGCTATAGCCACACGGGTTGTCTCTTGGACGAATGGTGATGGTCCAGCAATACGCTGGATACTGCCGCTAATGCTGCGCTGACCTTTGGGTGTTTCTTCATCTACTTGGGTAAGAAGTCTGGTGTAGTCGTCAATATCAATTTGTTTCCACCCTCGATGTACATAGACGAGATGACCACCAAGCGTTGCAAATAGGCTATAGATATAACTACCATTCATCCCTTGATGGCTGCGTGGGGTAATAAATACATGCTTGTTGATAAAACGCCCAGTAACAGTAACGCGGCGGTAGGCAATATCTGCTGTTGTGTCATTTGCTGGAATGTTCATAAATGGCGGTATATGCTGATTACTGAGTTGCGCTTGTGCGAGGGTGTATTTATCGAATCCTCGCACCAACTGCCATGCCCCCAACGAGCATACAATCAATAGCAAACAACCGATGAGTATGGCAAACACCGTTACTTTAGTCACGAAGAATACGTCGACCCATATATTGCGCTGATGAACCCAAGTGTTCCTCTATGCGCAGTAATTGATTGTATTTTGCTACTCGGTCGCTGCGACACAGTGAACCAGTCTTGATTTGACCTGCTCCAGTTCCCACCGCCAAGTCTGCAATAGTCGTGTCTTCTGTTTCTCCACTACGGTGAGAGATGATCGCGCTATAGCCATTTAACTGCGCCAATTTAATACATTCGAGGGTTTCACTCAGTGAGCCTATTTGATTGAGTTTAACCAGCACTGAGTTGGCAATTTGCTTGTTAATTCCTTGTTGTAATATTTTGCTATTGGTAACAAATAAGTCGTCAGCAACCAATTGCGTATTGCGGCCAAGTGCTGCAGTTAATTGTGACCAACCTTCCCAATCATTTTCAGCCAATCCGTCTTCAATAGAAATAATCGGATACTTTGCTCTTAAATCCTGCAAATAGCGAATGAATTCAGTGCTGGTGTATGACGTGTTCTCACTAGCAAAATGATACTTACCTGCGTTGTAAAACTCGCTGGCAGCGCAGTCTAAAGCAATCGTAATGTCACGTTCCAGAGTAAATCCAGCCGCATCCACAGCTTGCAATATCATGTCTAATGCTTGCGCGTTTGACGCCAAATTTGGGGCAAATCCTCCTTCATCACCAACAGATGTAGCCAATCGCGCATCTTTCAACACTTTTTTAAGATGATGGAATACTTCTGCGCCCATTTGCAACGCATGGCTAAATGACTCAGCACCAATAGGTTGAATCATAAACTCTTGAATATCAACGTTGTTGTCAGCGTGTGCGCCGCCATTGAGCACATTCATCATTGGCACAGGCAGCATTGTGCACTCGCTGCCGAATAACTCAGCGATATATTGATACAGCGGCAGTTGCAAGCTGGCTGCTTGTGCATGCGCTGTAGCTAATGAAACCGCAAGAATAGCATTGGCACCAAGCGACGATTTATTTGCTGTGCCATCGAGGGTAGTCATCAGCGTGTCGATTGCTTGTTGGTCAGCAGCATCTTGCCCCAGCAGTGCAGGGGTGATTGTATTGGTGATATTCTCAACAGCTTTGCGCACGCCTTTGCCAAAATACCGCGTATCACCATCACGCAGTTCTAATGCCTCTAAACTTCCTGTTGAAGCTCCTGAAGGTACTGCTGCCCTGCCAAAGCTGCCGTCGGTTAGCCGCACCTCGGCTTCCACTGTCGGGTTACCCCGTGAATCAATAATTTCTCTGGCTTTGATTGTGTGTATCTTAGTCATATCTATGTATTGTTGCCGTTGCCAGCTGAAAATTGAACTTGGGCAAAACGACGCTTGCCAACTTGCAATACCATTGCAGTATTTGTTGCAGGCAACCAGTGTTGATTGTTGATTACCTCACCGTCACATCGTACTGCATTTTGTTGAATCATGCGCATTGCTGCAGAGGTACTTGGCACCAAATCAAGAGATTTTAGCACTTGGGGTAACGGCATCATAGCAAGTTGCTGAGTTGGCAAATTTTCAGGAGTTGCCTTATGCCGGTGACGCTGTTCAAATTGTTCATGGGCGCGTTGTGCATCTTGAATGCTATGAAAACGCGTCACTAATTCGGTTGCCAACGCTACTTTAATATTGCGTGGATTTTCGCCATTGGCTACAGCTGTTTTATACGCGCTGATTTCTTGCAGGCTTGCTGTGCTGATAAGTTCAAAATATCGCCACATCAACGGGTCGCTTATCGACATGATTTTGCCAAATTGATCATTTGGGTTTTCACAAATACCAATGTAGTTATTAAGCGACTTACTCATTTTGTTCACGCCATCTAACCCCTCGAGTAAAGGCAGAGTGATGATCGATTGTGGCGTTTGTTTGGCATTTTTCTGTAGATCCCGCCCGACTAACAGGTTAAATTTTTGATCTGTCCCTCCAAGTTCAATATCAGCATGCAAGGCAACCGAGTCATAGCCCTGTACCAGCGGGTATAAAAACTCATGCACACCGATTGAGATGCCATTGGTATAGCGGGTGTGAAAGTCATCACGCTCAAGCATTCTAGCAACATTATATTGTGCTGCCAGCCGTATCCAATCTGCCGAAGCCATGTCTGCAAACCATTCTGAGTTAAAACGTACCTCAGTTTTTTCTGGGTCAAGTATTTTAAATACTTGCTCTTGGTAGGTGAGTGAATTCGCTTTAATTTGCATTTTAGACAATGGCTGCCGCGTGACATTTTTTCCTGTTGGGTCGCCAATCAGTGCGGTAAAATCGCCAATTAAAAAAATAACTTGATGCCCAAGTTCTTGAAAATGGCGCATTTTATTCAACATGACCGTATGCCCTAAATGCAAATCTGGCGCAGTAGGGTCAAAACCGGCCTTGACACGGAGTGGCTTGCCCGTTGCCATACGTACACGAATGGCTGCTAATGAAATAATTTCTTCACAGCCGCGTTGGATAAGTTCTAAATCATTGTCCATAGAATCGAGAATACGTCTGAAATGATAAGCGTGCCGCATCTGAGATTTTATTGGCAATCTCTAATGCAGTTAACCCATCCTCACCACTAATGTCGGCTGGTTTGCTATGGCGAATAGCATCGATAAACATATTTGCTTGTTGCTGGAGTTCATCAGATGGTGCGGCAGAAAAGGTATCGTGGATTATTTTTTTATTACCATCAACTATATAATGTTCGGCTGATCTTTTGCCAAAATCTGCAGAAAAATAGGTGTTGTGTGCAAAAATGCGTATAGCACGCACAGCTCTTGGGGTGAGTCTGCTAGCGCTTAAGTTGACGCTGGCACCGCTTGCATATTGGATGCGGGCATTGACGATATCAATTGTATCTGTCAATACCGCAACCCCCGTTGCTTGGATGTTGATAATTGCAGCAGGTTTATGTTTTTGTAATAATGTATGGCACAAATCGATATCATGAATCATCAGATCGTGGACAACATTGACCTCGCAGCCCCGCGCTTTGAACGGTGAAAGCCGCTCACAACTTATAAACTGGGGTTGTTGACTGTGTTGCATAAGGTATTGATACAACGGGTGGTAGCGTTGTGAATGACCAACATGCAGGATTGCATTGTGTGCCTGCGCACAATCAATCAATGCCTTGGCATCGCTAACCTCAACACAAATTGGTTTTTCTACCAGCGTGTGAATACCACGCCGTAGCAGCTGCTGCACAATTGTAAAATGCTTATTCGTTGGGACTACAACAACTGCTGCCTCATACGCTATATCGCAGTCATCGAGCGTGGCAAATAATGGTACCTGATGGTTGTTGGCGATTGTTGTTGCAACTTGTGGGTTGCTATCAATAATTGCAACAAGTCTGGTATTTACATTAGCCGCAATTTTTTCAACATGCCTCGCACCCATATATCCACAACCAATGACAATGGTGCGTACTATTGTGTTATCCATACAACAGCGTATCGAGTTTTTGTTGATCTGCTGCAAACCCCCGAATCCCTGCTGCTAGTTTTTCGGTCGCCATGGCATCTGCGTTATGTTGCAGACGAAAATATGACTCTACAATTGCTTGTTTCGCATCCTCGCTGTTATTCTGCAATGTGTTGATTACCGTTGCCGTAGATTGCTCCAATTTAGCTAATAGTGTTGGTGCAATAGTGAGCTTGTCGCAACCAGCAAGGGAAATAATTTGTTCGATGTTACGGAAACTTGCAGCCATAACCTGGGTAGGATACTCGTGATGCTTATAATACGCATAAATCCGTTTAACAGCATCTACACCTGGGCTACTCGCGCCCGTTGGTGCTATATCTGCATTTGCATGATACCAATCGTCAATACGCCCGACAAATGGTGATATGAGCGTCACGCCAGCATCTGCACATGCCTGTGCTTGGGCAAACGAGAACAGTAATGTCAGGTTGCAATGTAGTCCTTGCGATTCAAGGATGCGCGCAGCTGCTATGCCTTCCCAAGTTGCAGCTATTTTTAATAAAATTCTAGCGCTGGCAACATTCTGGTCGTTGTACATCTCAATCAAGCGCTGCCCTGCTGCAACCGTTGCTTGGGTATTAAATGACAATGTTGCATCAATTTCTGTTGAGACGAACCCGGGGACAACGCGGCTGACTTGTACGCCAATCAGGACAGCGACTTGGTCACGAAGACGCTGAATATCCTGCACGCTAGATATATTCTTGGCTTGCGTAAGTATATCTGGGTATTGATTGCTGGTTATCGCTGTTAAAATAAGGCTGGGATTAGTGGTTGCATCTTGTGGTTTGTAAGCAGCTATCTCATGGTAATCACCAGTGTCGGCGACAATGATTGAATGCTGTTTTAGTTGTGTTAGCGCAGGAGTTTTCATGCTGTATTTTGTTGTTAAAATGAAGTACTAGGTTGACGCAATAACCACGATACTACTGCGTTGCTCAAAAATTGTATTTGTACGGGTAAATCCACCAAAACCTTGGAGCGACTTAATCAGAGATTCCTTAGTGGAAACATCAGTAAACAAAAAATATACAACACCCAGCATCGTTGACGTCACTTCTCAATTATTCGTTGTAGCACAGTTGCGTGTTCATCGAGTAACAATAGACCAGTCCTTATATTGTTACAATAACGCTTTCATTGCTATACCTAAATTGCTTGGGTCTGTGACTGTGGTAACCTCAGCTGCTGCAAGAGCAGCTAGTTTTTCTTCAGCCGTTCCTTTCCCTCCAGCAATAATTGCTCCAGCATGCCCCATGCGTTTGCCTGCAGGAGCTGTTGTTCCAGCAATGTAGGCAACAACTGGTTTCGTGATATGAGCTTGGATATATTCTGCGGCTTCTTCTTCTGCACTCCCGCCGATTTCACCGACAAGAATAATCCCCTTGGTCTGTGCGTCGTTTTCAAATAATTTTAAAATATCAATGAAACTAGAACCTGGGATAGGGTCGCCACCAATACCCACACAGGTACTTTGACCAATGCCAACATCTGTAGTCTGTTTGACAGCTTCATACGTCAAAGTTCCAGAACGCGAGACGACGCCAACAATCCCAGGCAAGTGAATTTCACCAGGCATAATCCCAATTTTGCATTGGCCAGGGGTAATAACTCCCGGACAATTCGGACCGATCAGCTTGACTCCTAGCTCGTCACAAATATGTTTAGCTGCAAGCATGTCCAGCGTTGGGATACCTTCGGTAATGCAAATAATTAACCCAATGCCATTGAATGCAGCTTCAAGGATTGAATCTTTGCAAAAAGGAGCTGGGACAAATATAACCGATGCATTCGCCCGGGTTGCTGCAACGGCCTGCGCCACAGTATTGAATACTGGTTTATCAAGGTGTGTTTGACCGCCTTTACCTGGCGTGACACCACCGACAATATTGGTGCCATACGCTATTGCCTGCGTTGCATGGAGGCTGCCTTGTGCCCCAGTAAACCCTTGCACAACAACGCGGGTTGCACTATCGATTAAAATGCTCATGTTGTTTCCTTATGCGATTGCTGCAACAGCTTTTGCTGATGCTGCGGATAAACTATCTGCTACTGCAACATTAAAGCCAGACGCATCAAGGATTTTCATGCCTTTGGCGGCATTATTCCCTTCAAGACGGACAATAACTGGTACCTGTATTTCAATTTGTTTCATAGCTGCGACGATGCCATCTGCAATCAAATCACAGCGGACAATACCCCCAAAAATGTTAATCAACACAGCGCGGACATTGCCGTCTGAGAGAATTATTTTAAATGCTTCAGCAACGCGTTCGCTGGTTGCTCCACCACCAACATCCAAAAAATTAGCAGGATGCCCTCCTTGCAACTTGATGGTATCCATTGTTGCCATAGCCAGCCCAGCACCGTTGACCATACAGCCAATATTGCCATCAAGCGCAACATAATTCAGTTCCCACTTAGCAGCATTGCTTTCGCGAGGGTCGTCTTGACAATCGTCATATTGTGCTGCTATAGCTTGTTGGCGGTAGCCAGCGTTGGCATCGAGCGCTACTTTCGCATCAAGACAGTGTAAATTGCCGGCGCTGGTAATAACGAGCGGGTTGATTTCCAGCAAAGCAAGGTCTTTCTCAAGAAATAATCGAGCTAACTTCATGAAAATATCATTGAACTGCTTGATCTGCACCCCTTGCAGACCGAGTTCAAATGCCATTTGGCGACCTTGATAGTCAAGCGGGCCACTGGTTGGATGAATTGCTTGCTTAAAGATTTTTTCTGGAGTCGCATCCGCAACTTTTTCAATCTCAACGCCACCTTCAGTCGACGCCATAAACACCACACGACGCGAGCTGCGGTCAATAACTGCTCCTAAATATAGCTCATTGGCAATATCAGTACAGGTCTCAATCAACACTTGATTGACAGGTTGCCCATCAGCACTTGTTTGATAGGTAACCAAGCGCTTGCCAAGCCACTTTTTTGCAAATTCCTCTGCAGCGACAACGCTGGTAACAAGTTGAACACCACCTGATTTGCCGCGCCCTCCTGCGTGTACTTGTGCTTTTACTACCCACTTGCTGCCGCCAATTTTTTCGATAGCAGCAGCTGCTTGGTTGGGGCTTGAAATCACAACACCAGTCGAGACTGGTAGACCGTAGCTGCGGAATAGTTCTTTTGCTTGATATTCGTGTAAATTCATAGTTAATTCAGCTTATCGTGGTTTTTTGTTGGGCATATGGATGGCGCGGCCATCAACAGCAAGACACGCTTCGTGGATTGCTTCAGATAGGGTAGGATGGGCAAACATTGTCAACGCAATGTCTTCTGTTGACGCTGAAAACTCCATCGATGTCACTGCTTGGGCGATCAATTCACCAGCGTTTTGCCCAAAAATATGCACGCCGAGTATTTGGTCTGTTTGCGCATCAGAAATAACGCGAACCATACCTTCAGTGGTATTATTAGCTCTGGCGCGACCAATTGCCATAAATGGAAACTCACCGCTTTTTGTTGCGATGCTGGCATCTTGGCATTCTTTTTCTGTTTTGCCAACCCAAGCAATTTCAGGAAAAGTGTAAATAACCGATGGCACGGCAGCATAATTCACTTGTGCGTGTCCACCTGCAATTAGCTCGGCAACCATCACCCCTTCTTCAGAACCTTTATGGGCGAGCATGGGACCACGGACACAATCACCAACGGCATAAATAGATGGAATATTGGTACGACATTGCTGGTCAACTTCAATACAACCACGAGCATCGATTGCTATTTGTACCTGATCATTGATCAGGTCATCAGTAACTGGCTTGCGCCCAACAGCGACAATGCATGTATCAAAATCAAGCGACTGTTCTGCTGCATTTTCTTGAAAAATCACCCGTACTTTTGCTGATTTCGCCGCGGATACTTTTGTTGCAGTCACTCGCGCACCGAGTTTAATATTAAGCCCTTGCTTGCGCAAAGACTTCAGCGCAGCAGCAGCAATTTTTTGATCTGCCATGGGTAGGAAGGTATCCAGAGCTTCTAACACTGTCACTTCACTCCCAAGCCGTGACCAAACACTGCCGAGTTCTAAGCCAATAACCCCCGCACCAATCACGCAAAGTTTTTTAGGCACACTAGCAAAGCTAAGCGCCGCAGTAGAATCAACCACTGTTATTCCATCAAACGGGGCAGGCGGAATTGCCACAGGTGTTGAACCCACGGCAATAATAATATTCTTAGCAAAAATGAGTTGTTTGCTACCGTCTATTGCTGCTACTTCAACATCATTGGCACCGACAACACGCCCATGACCAACAATGGAAGTTACCCCATTTGCGTGGAATAAACCTGCGATACCGGTGGTTAACGACGCAACTATTGAATCTTTGCGTGCCATCATCTTGGCTAAATCAAGCGTCACATTATCCACATCAACCCCATGGAGACCAAATTCGTGCTGGGCTTCTACAAATTTATGCGAACTTTCTAATAAGGCTTTTGATGGAATACAACCAACGTTTAAACACGTTCCTCCGAGTACTGGTGTATCGTTTGCCTGCGATTTTTCAATGCAAGCTGTTGATAAGCCGAGTTGTGCCGCTTTAATCGCTGCAACATATCCAGCAGGTCCGCTGCCAATAACAACCACGTCGAAATTATTTGCCATTGTTGTATCCTAAGTACAGGTTAAATATCAAGAAGAATGCGTGCCGGGTCTTCGATCATATCTTTTATAGCGACCAAAAACTGCACCGCTTCGCGGCCATCGATTAAACGATGGTCGTAGCTTAACGCAAGATTCATTATTGGTCTGATAACAATTTCACCATCTACAACGACTGGACGCTCTTTAATCGCGTGCATCCCGAGAATTGCAGTTTGCGGGGGGTTCAAAATAGGTGTAGAAAGCAATGAGCCGAATACCCCACCATTGGTAATGGTAAAGGTTCCGCCCTGCATTTCTTCCATTGTCAACTTATTATCGCGCGCGCGTTGTGCGTAATCTGCAATTTGAATTTCTATTTCTGACAAATGTAGCGAATTCGCGTCGCGGAGTATAGGGACAACCAGTCCTTTTTCTGTTGATACTGCAACTCCTATGTCTTGGTAGCCATGATAGACAATGTCATTGCCATCAAGCGAGGCGTTCACACTAGAAAACCGCTTGAGAGCCTCGGTTGTTGCTTTGACAAAAAACGCCATATAGCTGAGTTTTGCCCCTTTAAAACGCTGCATATATAGTTCTTTGTAGGTTTTACGCAAGCGCATCAACGTCAACATATCAACTTCGTTGAACGTGGTTAGCATCGCCGCATTATGTTGTGCTGCAACAAGTCTTTTGGCGATGCTGGCGCGCATTCTCGTCATCGGCACCCGCTTTTCGATTCTTACAGCGCTGGTTTGCAGAAAATGATTCACGTCAGTTTTTGTAATAGCACCACTTTTTCCGCTTGCGGTCACTTTACTCGGGTCAATATTATTTGCAGCCATTGCTTTGCGCGCAGCAGGCCCTGCTTTTGCTGGTTGCGCTGCAATATTCTGCTCGGGTGCAGGCGGCGTGCTGACTCCGGCTGTTGTTGCTTCATGTATTGTTGTTTGCTGCGCAGCACCGCTGGCAGCCTTTGCAGTAAAATCGCCTATTTTTTCTGCACTTGCAACTGTGTCACCCTCTTTTTTATAGATTGCAGCAATATATCCATCTGCTGGCGCACAGACCTCTAGCACTATTTTTTCTGTTTCAATATCGACAATCAATTCATCGCGTAGGCAAGGCTCATTCTCCCGTTTATGCCATGCAGCGATGGTACCTTCAGTGACTGATTCAGGAAAACTAGGCGCGTTAATCGGTTGATTCATAATACTACGGTAGATAAGTAAAAAAGTTATTTGGACGAGATGCTGAATGCATCTTCGATCAACTGCTTTTGCTCTTCGGTATGCACTTTAATCATACCGACTGCAGGACATGCTAAGTTTGGTCTACCTGCAAAATAGAGTTTGTCATGGCCGATAACGGTGTGCATTGCTGTTTTTACCCAATGCTGAGCATTATTCCATAACCCTTGGTTGCGCGGTTCTTCTTGCACCCAAATATAGGTTGCAGCAGCTTGATATTGGCGAATTATTTCCTCTAATCGCTGCATTGGAAAAGGGTATACCTGCTCTATCCGCACTAAGGCAACGTCTTTAACGCCTTTGGTGCGGCGATACTCGAGTAAATCATAATAAACCTTACCACTGCAAATCATCACAGTTTTGATATCTTGGGGCTGCACTTTAGATGGAATGTTGGCGATAACTGTAAGAAATCCATCTGTTGACAAAGCTGGCAATGGTGAGCTTGCAGCTTTAAGTCGCAATAAACTTTTTGGAGACATTATCACTAACGGTTTGCGAATTGATCTGGTGATCTGCCTACGCAATAAGTGGAAAATCTGTGCGGCAGTTGTTGGTACGCATAACTGCATGTTGTTTTCCGCACATAGTTGGGCAAAGCGCTCCGGACGTGCAGATGAGTGTTCAGCACCTTGTCCTTCGTATCCATGCGGCAACAACAACACTAAACCGCAAAGGCGCATCCATTTGCTTTCGCCTGCGGCAATAAATTGATCAATAACGACTTGGGCGCCATTGACAAAATCGCCAAATTGCGCTTCCCAAATCACCAGCGTAGTTGGGTCAGTTGTGGCATAGCCATATTCAAAAGCCAACACTGCCTCCTCAGAAAGAAACGAATCATACATTTGCAGTTTGCCAGTTGCGCTTTCAGCTTGCTCTAACAACACGTGCTCAGCATAATCTTGCTGGTCAAACAATACCGCATGGCGATGCGCAAAAGTACCACGGCGGCAGTCTTGTCCTGTAAAACGAATACTCTGACCACCATCTAGAATGCTGGCATACGCTAATAGCTCTGTCGCACCCCAGTTGAGTGGGATTTGACTGGCGATCATCGCGTTGCGATCATCCATGATTTTTTGCACTTGTTTTTGCAATTGCATTGATGCTGGAACGGAAAAAATCTTTTCTCCGAGTTGCCTGAGTTTTTCCTCGTCCACTAATGTTTTCGTGGAGTCATCACTCCACGGTTGGTTTAAATATGGACGCCAATCGACAAACATTTGACTATCTGGGGCCGACACCAGTGAATCTGTAACATGTTCACTATTTTCAAGTTTTTCCCAGTATTCAGCAGCAATTTTAGTATCTTGTACATTGTCTAAAATACCTTGAGTAATCAGCGATTTGCCATACAGTGCGGTTGTTGTTTCAAGATTTCTGATTGTCTGATACATTTTCGGCTGGGTTGCCATCGGTTCATCTGCTTCATTGTGACCACGGCGGCGGTAGCAATACATGTCGATAACAATGTCAGCATGAAATATATTTCTATAATTAACGGCGAGCTGGGCAACGAACACAACAGCTTCTGGATCATTGCCGTTGACGTGTATCACTGGTGCATTGACGATTTTCGCAACATCAGTGCAATAGCGGGTTGAGCGCGCATCTTGCTTGTCGCTTGTGGTAAACCCAATTTGATTGTTAATAACAATATGAATGGTTCCGCCAGTCTGATAGCCACGCAGGTTTGACATTTGAAACGTTTCCATCACCACACCTTGGCCTGAAAACGACGCATCGCCATGAAAAATAATTGGCACTACTGTTGCGCCGATTACATCACCACGTCGATCCTGGCGGGCGCGCACAGAACCTGCAACCACAGGGTCTACAATTTCAAGGTGTGATGGGTTAAAAGCTAATGCCAAATGAACTTCGCCACCTGGTGTCATAACGTTTGAGGAAAAACCTTGGTGATACTTCACATCACCTGCTGAGCCGTTGCTGGCTTTTCCTTCAAACTCATCGAATAAATCAGCAGGGTTTTTACCAAAAATGTTGACTAAGACGTTCAAACGACCACGGTGAGCCATCCCCATGACGATTTCTTTCACTCCTTGACTCCCAAGACGCTGGATCATTTCATCGACCATTGGAATCATGCTTTCAGCACCTTCAAGCCCAAAACGTTTGGTACCTGGATAACGCGAAGCTAAATATTTTTCCAGCCCAGATGCAGCGACGAGCCGTTTATAAATCCGCAGTCTTTCTTCGGTGTTAAAGTTTGGATGCGCGTAGACACTTTCTAGTTGGTGCTGAAACCAGTTGCGTTTTTCAAGCTCAGGAATGTGCATGTACTCAGCACCAATTGAGTCGCTATACGTTGTTTTCAATGCGGCTACAATATCACGTAGTGTCATCGACTGATGGGGGAAATCAGTGAACACAACGCTATAGGTTTCATCCATGTCTTCATCAGTAAACTGATAGTGGTTGGTATTCAAATCATTCGGTGACGTCCGTACAATAAGCCCAAGCGGGTCAATCTTGGCTTTTAAGTGTCCCAGATTGCGATATGCTTCAATAAATATTGACACTTGAGCTTGTTTGTGATCGTGCAAATTACCGTGGAGAGAACTACTCGTTGCCGCGGCATGCAATTTCTTACTGCTCCATGCAAATTCTGCGAATTGCTCACGCACAGATGCATGGGGGCTATCTACATCGGCTGCTGTGTCAGAGTCGGTCAAAGTTTCCTTAGGCAGCTTGGAAAAATACTCAATCCAATACTCTGGCAGCGCCTGTGGATTTGCTAAATATGCCTCGTATAGATTGTCGAGATATGCTTGGCTATCAGCTGATAAGTGAGATTGCAGCCATTGCTGCTCCATCTCATTGTTCGGTAGGTTTCTCATGGACGTTTGCCGATTTACGAAGTTGCGGACTCTGAGAATAGATAGAAACACCATTTGAATCAACAGCAACAGAGTCTACGACATCATTCACAAAAGTCACCGATGCTACGGAATCCTTCCCAGATAAATCAGCTGATGAGTCAACCCAAACCCATGTTAGGTAATTTTCTGATTTATATTGGTGTAATGGAGATTGCTGCATGAGTTTCAGCACTGCTACTGTACTCATGCCACGAGATATTTTTATAGCATTATCTAAAGAAAACACCTCTCCTGATTTATATACTTCAGGAACTGATGCACAACTTGCAATGATAATACTGACATAAATCAATAAATATTTCATTGCTAACCCCTTTGCGAAACAAGCATTGAGCGGATGTTTGCAATTGCTTTTGTTGGATTCAAGCCTTTAGGACAGGCGTCTACACAATTCATAATAGTTCTACAACGAAATACTGAAAATGGGTCATCAAGCTCCGCTAACCGCTGTGCTGTTGCGGTATCACGACTATCAACCAAGAAGCGATTTGCTTGTAATAACCCTGCTGGACCAACAAACTTATCTGGATTCCACCAAAACGAAGGACACGACGTACTGCAACAAGCGCATAAAATGCACTCGTATAAACCGTCAAGTTTTTTTCGGTCTTGTGGTGACTGCAGCCGTTCAATACCGCTTACTGGCTTATCGTTCATCAAATATGGCTTTATTTTTTCATATTGTTTATAAAACAATGTCATATCGACAACAAGGTCACGAATCACTGGTAGCCCCGGGAGTGGGCGGAGAATCAAGTTGTTATTTTTGGCAACCGATGAAACTGGTGTGATGCAGGCCAGACCATTTTTACCGTTCATATTGACGCCGTCTGAGCCGCAAACTCCTTCACGGCATGAACGTCTAAAGGCATATTCAGGAATTTTATCTTTAACCATGTGCATGACATCAAGCACCATTATATCTTTGTTTGCTGGCAGCGTTATCGACACGCTATCCATATATGGCTTTTTGTCTGTTTCTGGATTATAGCGATAAATCTTTGCGGTGAGCACAATATCTTCTGCTGTTAAGCCCCTGTTAGTACTTGCGTTCTTGTGGTTCGAATCTGGCAACGGTTTTCGGAGAAACGTTGACATCACGCTTACTGACTTGTTGCGTTGCCGAAAAATAAATCGAATGTTTCAGCCAAGTCTTATCGTTGCGGGTTGGATAATCATCACGGGCATGTGCACCGCGGCTTTCTTTGCGATATTCTGCAGTGATTGCGGTGGCCTGTGCCACTTCAAATAAGTTTTGTACTTCGAGTGCCTCAATCCTTGCAGTATTGAATATCTTGCTCTTATCCTCAAGATGCAGCGCTTGACAACGTTCACCAACAGCTTTGAGCTGTTTAATCCCCTTCAGCATTAAATCTTGAGTGCGGAACACGCCAAAATCACTTTGCATTATTGCTTGCATATCGTTTTTGACAACAGTTGCTTTTTCACCACTAGTTGAATCATCAAGCGCACGCAAGCGGGATGAAATTCGCTCTAAATCACTCGCAGTTGCCGCAGGAGATTCTTCACCTTCTTTGGTTAAAAACTGCTCTAAAAACAATCCTGTTGCTCTGCCGAACACCACCAAATCCAATAGCGAATTGCCGCCAAGTCTGTTGGCTCCATGCACCGATACGCATGCGGTTTCACCGACTGCGTACAATCCAGGTACAATTGACTCTTTTTTGTTTTGTATGGTGATGACTTGTCCATGAATATTGGTTGGCATTCCACCCATCATATAATGGCATGTTGGCACGACTGGCACAGGGTCTTTAACGGGGTCAACGTGCGCAAAAGTTTTTGATAACTCGACAATCCCAGGTAGGCGCGAATGGAGTATTTCTTCACCAAGATGGTCAAGCTTTAGCAATACATGGTCAGCGTTTTCACCAGCGCCACGACCTTCGAGTATTTCCAGCGTCATCGAGCGCGCAACAACATCGCGGCCAGCTAGGTCTTTAGCGTTTGGAGCATAACGCTCCATAAAACGTTCCCCATCTTTATTGATGAGATAGCCACCTTCACCACGACACCCTTCGGTAACTAATGTCCCCGCACCATAAATTCCTGTTGGGTGGAACTGCCACATTTCAATATCTTGCACTGGTACGCCAGCACGCAAAGCCATCGCGACGCCATCACCGGTATTGATGTGGGCATTCGTCGTCGATTGATAAATACGCCCAGCACCACCAGTTGCCAATACAACCGCACACGCATTAATTAATACTTCTTCACCACTTTCAATTGCAATTGCAACTAGCCCGACAACGTCACCTTGATGGTTGGTGACTAAGTCAACGCCAAACCATTCATTCAAGAAAGTCGTTCCGGCGCGCAGATTATTTTGATACAACGTGTGTAGCAACGCATGCCCGGTCCGATCAGCCGCGGCACATGTGCGTGCCGCCTGCCCGCCTTTGCCAAAATTTTTTGATTGCCCGCCAAATGGGCGTTGGTAAATTCTACCGTTATCAAATCGGGAAAAAGGCAGCCCCATATGTTCAAGTTCAAACACCGCTTGCGGTCCTTGACTGCACATATATTCGATAGCAGCTTGGTCACCGATATAGTCTGACCCTTTGACGGTATCATACATATGCCAGCGCCAATCATCGTTTGGATCAGCACTGGCAATCGCGCAGGTGATACCACCTTGCGCCGATACAGTATGCGAACGCGTGGGGAAAACTTTACTAACAACAGCTGTTTTTAACCCAGACTCAGCGAGTTGTAATGATGTCCGCAGCCCAGAACCACCACCCCCAACGATGACCGCATCAAAATTTAGTTGCCGTTGAAAATCCACATCAACCCCAAAACGTTGCAATAATAGTAAATACCATCGCAGTAATAGCCAAAATATAAAACGCATGAAAGGCGAGGCGCAAGCTTTTGTTTTTGATGTAGTCAGTAGCAATTGTCCATAGCCCTATCCACGCATGCACAAAGAAAGCAACAGCTGCAATAACGGTTACAACTTGCATAGCAGTAGAACGAAACAATGCGCTCCAGAATATATAATTTATTTGCTGTCTCAGGGTAATCTCTAACAATATTATTGAAACAAGCAATACAAAATATATGAATAAAATAATGGCACTGAACCGTTGCAGCAGCCAATCACTGAGACCACTTTGCCCTAGGCTTGTAGCGCTTTGCGTCATAAGATGACAGAGAGTAATATCAAGAAAAAAACAAATGTAGCAATAATGGTTGCTATAGACCAATTTCGCGCACCAGCACTAGTGTCGCCGATACCACAGTCCATAAACAAATGTTTGATGCCTGCAGCAAGATGAAAGCTCAATGCAAGCGCATATCCCATAGCAAAAATAACTCCAAATGGGTAACTGAGATATGCCCGGACCTGCCCGAATCCAACCGCAGATTCAAGCGACAGCGCAAAACACCATATCACGACTGGTGCTCCAATAAATAGCACCACACCAGTGGCGCGATGGGTTATCGACACCAGAGCGTGTATGGGAAAATGAATTGTAGTTAAGTCTAAATTTACAGGTCGCTGATCGCTCAAAAAACACTCCTAAAACAATGGTGAAGATACTACACAGCCAAACAAAAAAAACAAACCAATCGACATAAGGGAGCGACTTAATCAGAGCTTCCTTATGTCGATGTTCACGTACAGCTCCAATGCTATGACCTTTTTTCTGTGCTATGTAGAAAATCTCATAAGAAAACAAGGAGTGATGTTTTTCATCAATCAGTACTTTGATAAAAATATTGGAGGCGATGACGTACTTATTTTGCGTTTTTTTTAGAATAGCAATTATTCTATCCGCTCTTTCATCTGCTTAGACTCGCATAGAATAGAGCTTCCAGAAGGAAGCTCTGTTTAAGTCTGTAGAGCAATTTAGCTACGGTACGGTTTGCCTGCTTTGCCCATAACGGCTGAATATTCTTTAAGGATTTTCACAACACGGGCACTGCGCTCGCTGCCTTTGGCAATGTCATCCCAGAACTGACGCGCTTTGGTTTCAACTTGTGCCCATTCTTCATCAGGAATGGAGGTTAGCTCAAGTTTACGTCCTTGATCGGCTGCAAGAGTACGCAGTTTTGCTTCGCCGCCCCAATACCAATGCTGACGGTAGTAATGCGATGAATCCATGCAAAGGCGGAATAATTCCTGAAGATGTGGCGGTACTTCGTTCCATTTATCCGTATTTGCAAAGAACGAACCAATCCATGCACCAGCGATATTATTGGTGAGAAAATATTTGGTAACGTCAGCCCAGCCAACGGTATAATCTTCGGTAATGCCAGACCATGCCATGCCGTCAAGTTCGCCAGTTTGCACCGCAACTTCAGCATCTTCATACGGAATTTCAACTGGCACAACACCAAACTGTGAGAGAAAGCGTCCAGCAGTTGGGAAGGTATACACGCGCAAACCTTGCAAATCTGCAAGCGAACGAATTGGCTTATTTGTATTGAAATGGCAAGGATCCCAAGAACCTGCTGAAAGCCATGTCACATTTTTTACTTCGCTATAAGCTTCTTCCCAGATTTCTTTCAAACCATATTGATTGAAAAGCACTGGCACATCGAGGCTGTAACGGGTTGCAAACGGGAAATATCCGCCAAAAACCGATACGTCTACAGGAGCTGCTATAGAATCTTCGTCTGATTGTACTGCATCAATCACCCCATTTTGCATGGCGCGAAACAATTCACCAGTCGGCACGAGCTGGTCAGCTGTGAAAAGCTGGATTTCCATCTGACCAGCGGCAACTTTGTTGAATGAGTCAATCATAGGTTTGATGACATGTTCAGCCAATGCAGGACCGGCATAGGTCTGCAAGCGCCAAGTGATTTTAGCAGGTTGCGCTCGAATTGCCGGGGCTGCAAGTATCGCCCCTGCTGCAACACTGGCAAGACCAGTATTTTTTATAAAATTCCTTCTGTTAGTCATAGCGTTCTCCTTATGTTATGGTGCTGCTTATGGCTGCAGCGCTAGGGTTTACTGCCTAATTTCCATACCTAATTTCCATAGTAGTAATTAGGTAGCCACAAGGCAGTTTGTGGCAATACCATCACAACTACAAGTGCAAATATCATGATTGCCACAAACGGTACAATGGAACGATAAATGTCACTCAGCGAAACCTCTGGCGGAGCCATCGCCCGCATTAGAAATAAATTATAACCAAATGGTGGCGTCATATACGCAATCTGGCTGGTAATTGTATACAGTATTCCGTACCAGATTAGATCAAAACCAAGCACCTTAACCAAGGGAATATACAGCGGCGCAACAATAACCAGCATGGCGGTGTCATCCAGAAACGTGCCCATCAATAAGAATGAAAGTTGCATCAAGATAAGCACTTCCCATGGCTCAAGACCCATTTGCTCAAGGAAAAACAGCTTGATTGCATTCACCGCGCCAAGCCCATCAAACACCGCACCAAAACAAAGAGCGGCGAGAATAATCCACATAAACATGCAGGAGATATTCAGCGTTTTACGCAAAGTGTCGTCAAAAACCTTTTTACTAAAATACCCCTGAATAATTGCAGCAATGGTCACAGAGACAGCACCAACTGCAGCGCTTTCCACTAGCGAAGTCTTTCCCATCAAGAACAAGCCTGTCATCAGAAAAAAGATGATCAGTGGCAGGATACCTGCACGCAGTAATTTCAGCTTTGCTGCAAAACTAATCTCATCAAGTTCCTTACGAGACAATGGGGGCCCAAGTTCAGGCTGAATTTTACAGCGGATAACGATGTAAATGATGAACAGCGACGCCATCAACAGCCCTGGAAAAATACCAGCCATCCATAATTGTGAAACTGGTTGACGCGCAATCATGCCGTAAAGCACTAGCACCACCGATGGCGGCACTAAAATTCCAAGCGACGACCCCGCCTGTATTACCCCAGTGACCATAATCTTGTTATAGCCACGCCGTAATAATGCTGGCAGGGCAATACTGACACCAATCGCCATACCCGCAACACTAAGACCATTGATAGCGGAAATCACCACCATCAACAGCACAGTTCCTATCGCCAGCCCACCGCTTAGATTACCAAACCAGACGTGAAACATGCGGTAAAGATCGTCGGCAATGCCAGATTCTGCAAGCATGTAGCCCATATAAATAAACAAAGGCAGTGTTAACATTGGATACCATTTCATCAGCTTCATGGAAGCGGTAAACGCAAGTTCAAAGCCGCCATCGCCCCACAGAGCAACAGCAGCAATCACCGCCACAGCACCAATCGCTCCAAACACACGTTGACCAGAAACCAGCATAGCCATCATCGATGCGAACATTAACAGCGCAATAAGCGTATAACTCACTGTTTTTGCTCCGTTTCGCCCATCATGGACTTAAGCAGAGGTTGCTTGGAACGTTCCTCGCCTTGCAAGGCTCTGACAGCATCATCTGCAGGTCGGACACCAATTTCAATGCCTTTAACCCTGGCGATATCCTTGCATAATTCAGCCACGGCCTGCGCCAACATCAACGCAATCCCGACACAGGCAATAATTTTGATCGGCGCTATATAAGGTTGCCAGATAGAACGCCCGCGCTCGCCATATTCAAGCGCATACGAAGTGCTAGACAAGCCCCCGCGCAACAAGATAACTAAATAAAAAATCATGAACAAAATTGTGCAACAATCCACCGCAGCCTTGGTTGTTGGCGACCATCTGCCATATAGCAAATCCATGCGTACATGACTGCCATTTTGCAGCGTATAGCCGCCACCTAGCAGATAATAGCTAACCATAATAAATTGTGAAACTTCCAGCGTCCACAGAGAAGGCAGCAAGAAATTTTTTACCACCGTGGCATAAAAAAGCACGATAATCATGGCAATCACCAGATACATGGCAAACTGCCCAACCTTCTGATTTATCGCATCAACCAAGCTAACATATGCTGTAATGGCTTTCGGCATTCCTTGTCCATACACTTCCTCCATACAAATCACCTTATACAGACAAATAATTCCACCACAATTTTTTTGATGTTTTATCTGCTGATTAAGTCCATGATAGCGAGTTAATCACTACCATTTGACTTGATACGCATAATTTTTTGTTAATTTAACCCACACCAAAATCGTGTATTGCGTATAATGGCGGGTAACACAATATTATTTATAATATGCGCCTACTAAAAAAATATGCAAACAGAAGAATTTACGATACTCAAGACAGTATTTACATAACCCTTGCAGACATACGCGAGTTTGTCATAAAATTTGAAGAATTTCGCATCATTGATGCAAAAACTGAATCTGACTTAACCGCCCCTATTTTGTTACAAATCATCAGTGAACAAGAAAGCAAGTTTGGCAAGTCACACAAACTGTTTACCAGACGCATGTTGCAACAGTTAATTCGCACCTATAATAACCCTATCCAATCGGCAACGGCTGTGTATATGGAACAAGCCCTAGATTATTTATACTCTGTTCATGATCGACCCATCAATAATCCAATGGATGCGTGGACGGACGTTATGAATAAGAATATCGAAACATGGCAATCTTTGTTTTCTCAAAAACAACCACCGGCTGACTCAGGCTGACGCAACTTCTTTTATTTGGGTATCAATGGAGTACTGTATGAACAAAAAAATCACCCGCCGCAACTTTCTCGCAAATGCTACGCTCGCTGCGAGTGCAACAGCGCTATTTCCACGCATCAGCTTAGGGGCTTCTAATAAATTAGTATTCTATAATTGGGACACCTATATTGGCGAAAATACCCTTGATCAGTTTAAAACAGCAACAGGTATTGATACTACTATGGATTTGTTTGCTGATAACAGCGAGTTATTTGCCAAGCTCAGATCAGGCAATCAAGGGTATGATGTGATTGTTCCGAGCAACGACTATGTCCCTCGTATGATTGCAGCAAATATCCTCCAACCAATTGACCTGACCAAAATCCCGAACATTAGCAATATTGCCAAAGAATGGCTCAACTTATCATTTGACCCAAACAATCAATATTCCATACCATACTTGTGGGGAACCTTGGGAATGGGTTATAACAACAAGCGGATTGATATGGTTGACTCGTTTAAAGTCATCCTCGACTCAGACAAATATTCTGGTCGTATTGCTTGGATATCTGAAGCTTCGACAATGATAGATTGTGCTGTAAAATACCTCGGCGGTAATCCTGAGGAAAAGACACAACAAATGATTGATGAAGCCGAAAAGCTTTTGAAGCTACAAAAGAAACACATAAAAGTTATCGCAAAAGACAATGGTCAAGACTTGCTGCTTTCTGGAGAAGTCGACATTGCGGTTGAATGGAGTGGAGACATTCTTACGGTCATGGAGGAAGATGATGATTTAAGCTATGCAGCACCGCTTGATGGGGCATTCCGCTGGGTTGATAATATGTCAATTGCCAAAGGTGCGCCTAACCTTGAAAATGCTCATACATTCATCAACTTTATGCTTGGAGATCGCATTGGTGCTGACTTAGCAGACTTTGTAGGTTATGCAACCCCAAACGCTGCGGCTAGAAAGCTACAAGATGATGAATTTAATAATAATCCAGCACGCTACCCATCAGCAGAAATCATCGACAAGCTGTTTTTTCCGATTTATCAAGGAGAAGAAATATCATCTGCTGTTGAACGCGCTTGGACCCGCATTCTTGCCGCATAACCTTGCCTAGCAACAACAGCTCTACGCAATGGTTTAACCAAGCGCTAGCATATATTCCAGGCGGGGTGAACTCTCCTGTTCGTGGCTTTGCTGCGGTTGGCGGAACGCCTGTATTCTTCGACCATGGCAAAGACGCATATGTGTTTTCCGTAGAGGGAATACGCTATATTGATTATGTGTGCTCATGGGGGGCGATGATCACCGGCCATGCTAACCCTAGCATTGTTGCAGCCATTCAACAACAAGCTGCAAAAGGAGTAGGTTTTGGTGCTCCACATGTTTTAGAAGTACAGCTTGCTCACACAATTTGTCAACGAATTGCTGCAATTGAGCAAATTCGCATGGTCAACTCAGGCACTGAAGCGACAATGAGTGCCGTCCGCTTGGCGCGGGGCTTTAGTGGCAAAGACAAAATCATCAAATGCAGCGGTTGCTATCATGGACACAGCGATTGTATGTTGGTGGCAGCTGGTTCTGGACTGCTGACACTTGGCAAACCAAACTCAGCAGGTGTACCGAAAAATGCAGTCGCCGACACTATCTTATGCCAATACAACGACATTGCATCAATTGAAGAGGCTTTTACAAATTACGCTGGGAATATTGGCGCTGTCATTCTAGAACCTATTGCCGGCAACATGAACATGATTGCTGCAGATACTAATTTTATCGTCCGCTTACGCGCATTATGTGATATCCACGGCAGCGTATTAATTTTTGATGAGGTAATGTCTGGATTTCGTGTTGCTGCAGGTGGTGCGGCTCAGCGCATCCAAACTGCTTGTGGAGTCGTTCCAGACATGGTGTGTTTTGGTAAAATTATAGGCGGCGGCCTACCTGTTGGTGCATTTGGAGGCAAACGCGAAATCATGCAGCACTTGGCACCTGTTGGTGATGTCTATCAAGCAGGCACACTCTCAGGCAATCCATTAGCCATGGCCGCAGGTCTACAAGCACTACAACAGCTCGATAACAGCAGTTACAAACAGTTAGATGCTGCTGCGAATACACTCTGCCAAGGCATTGTCGCCGCAGCAGCCACAGCTGGCATCCCCATGTGCTATCAAGCAATTGGCGGGATGTTTGGCTTGTTTTTTTGTGAGGCATTACCGCAAACATTTGCTGCGGTAAATGACTCATCCATTCCATCATTCGTCAAGTTTTTTCAAGGGATGTTAGCTCAAGGTATTTACTTTGCACCATCACCATTTGAAGCAGGGTTTATCAGCCTCAGCCATCAACAAGCAGACATCGCCATGACAATTGATGCTGCGCAACATGTTTTTAACACTTGGTAGCACTTCAGCTAGCACTTCGCCGTAATTCTCAGCCAGCTTGCCGTTTACTGGCAATCTTGGATACACTTAGGTAGCTTGG
Organism: Gammaproteobacteria bacterium; assembly: GCA_965277405.1. Taxonomy (GTDB): domain Bacteria; phylum Pseudomonadota; class Gammaproteobacteria. The sequence goes on along the minus strand of OZ255726.1, from coordinate 2,129,888 downwards.
GGTAATCCAAATTAAACAGAGTTTCTGCATGGTTATTGCTGCGCTTCATTACGCTCAATTGCGAAAAACACGGCGACACCAGCAGATTACCCAACACCAATATCCACAGCGTCAGCAAGGCACAACCATCATTGAAGCATTGGTTGCGCTGAGTATATTTTCTATATATGTTGCCGTTTCATATGCGTTTTTTCATCTCGCCAATAACCAATTACAACAAGCAAGATTTCAACAACAGGCTGCTATCCATGCCTACTCGGCAATAAATCAATGGCGCATCGATGGCAGCCAAGGCAATAGCAGTAAATTACTGTTGCAAAGATTTTCCACGTGTCAAGCAACAGCATGTGTTGAAATCCAACAGCAGCAACTCCGCTTTGTCATGTACTATTGGTAATGTGGCTATTACGAAAACACAACACGGCTTTACGTTATGTGAAATGTTGATAGCGCTGAGTATTGCCGCATTGATTATGGTGTTTGCCTCAGAGGCGGTCATTCAATTCAACCGTACCGCCAAGCGCATCCATGAGTTGATTGCTCATCAGTCCACTGTCCGTGCAGTGTTTGGGTTGATATTGCAATATAGCCAGAGCGTCAACAGCTCAGGCGTTACTAATTTGCATGTTGGTAGTAGCTATCCTTTAGTGACTTTCCATACCTTTCGTTTAGGTGACTATCTTGGAGATGCAAATTGTTTGGGCAATCGGAGCATGCTCAACGACCAAGCCTTAATTGTCAATGCATTTGCGGTTGTCGATGCGACTACACAACAATTCAATTGCAGATCCAATGGTACCAGCGCTAACTTGGTGGACTTTGTAGCAGCATTCAATGCTGAAGGTTTTGACGGACATCATTGGGTGGCAACAATACAAAACCCGCAACATATCCGACTGTTTGTTGATACACCAGTCGCCAGTGAATCAATCACTATTGCCATTTTGCCTTATGGAAGCTCTGATTAAGTTGCTGATGAAAATAACAAAAGCATACATTCATTTGGACCTGACCATGACCGCAACAGGCTGTGAGCGCTTGTTATCTTCAGCATACGCCTTGCAATACTGATTACTGATTCATCCAGTGGTGCGCTGCTGATTGGAAGATGGGCAAAGTATCAAAAGCTCGTAGCGCTGTTGTGCGTAGTTGTTGTGGTAGCCGTGAGCGTGTTTGATGAAAGGTTTCGTCAATGCCACGCATCAGCCCAAGATGTAAAGTATTGCTGCGATGGCGAAGCGCTTGCCAACGAGTAAAACTGTCAGTAATGCAATCTATATCGAATTCCTCGCTGAGTATTGCCGCGTCTGTTATTGCGATATTCGCCCCTTGCCCGGCAAGTGGTAACAATTGATGCGCCGCATCACCCATCGCAATAGTGTTATCAATAACATATCGCTGCAAGTGCTGTTGACGCACAATAAATTGTTTACGTGGACTGATAATTGTCGGTAATCCAAACGTATTATTACTCGCATAACCAAGTTGTGATGCAAACTGCGCGTCGTTTAATTGCTGCATTGTATGCGCCTGTGCGCTATTCATTGACCAAACAATTGCTGCCTGACGGGTATTGCCATCAGCCAGTGGTAGCCAGGCAAGAATGCCATTGCTGCCCATCCATTGATGGGCAATATCTGCATGGCTGCCAGCGTCTACAACACAGACGACTGCTCTTTGATCGCGATGAAAACAGTTCGGCTGGTAGCGAAATCCCGCCGACTGCAACAATTGAGTATTATTTTGTGCCAACACGGTGCAGTCGCTGCGCACTGTTTTGTTTTCACCATTATGAGTCACCGTAAATTCCTGTGGGTTACTGATATCACTGACTACGTGCTCAAAACACATAGCAACGTTCAAGTCATCCAACCAGCGGTATAATGCGTGCAATATGTGTGCGGTTTCACAGACGACAGCAAGCATTGGCACGCCGCAGCGGTTACAACATATATTTGTGGTCGCCCCTGATTCATTATCAAAGACCTGCATCTCGCTAAATGATGTGCAGCGTGATTCATCGAGATAAGCAACCACTCCCCAGTCCTTGAGACGTTGCCAGTTTTTTACTCCTATCGCAATCACTTGAGGCGAGAACGAATTGGCATCGTATTGGCTAAGCACCGCGCGTGTTTGCTGTTCATATATTGCAACAGTTATCCCTTGGCGTTGCAGTAAACCTGCAGTAAGTGCTCCTGCTATTCCCGCGCCTATAACGCTACAATGTGCCATGCGCTGTTTTGTGCCGATGCAGTAACCGTGGTAATACCAATCCACACAAACTGCCAAACAAAAATCCACTGATATGAGTGACCATACTGTTATGTGGGAATACCATATCGAAAACAACTTGCAAGGCAACAATCATCCCAATACGCTGCAACACCAGCCTTGCATTTGGGTTTTTTCGATGGGCATATACGAGTGCTAAGGTACAGCCAAGCATCGCCATAATCGCCCCAGATGCACCAAGCAAAAACATGGTACTGCTTGGGTTGAGAAAATATGTATACGCCATCGTTGCGCCGTTTGCAGCAACTCCACACCCTAGATATATAGCAACAAAGCATCGGCCCCCAAACACCCTTTCTATCGTCGAGCCAAATAATAACAACGCCACCATGTTAAACGCTAAATGAGCAAAATCAGCGTGCAGGAAGATAGCTGTTAATAACCGATACCATTCATGATCATTGACAATTGCAGGCAGCCAAGCTGCTCCATACCACTCAAGTGGGTTGAGTTGTGTCGCCGTATTGATTGGCAACAACATGCCAACCAAGTGAATGACTGCAGTACACACAATTACGCCGAATAACCACGGATTTGTCGTTGGGGTAACTGTGGCTTGTTGTATCACAATATGCGCATTAAAGAGCGACAATCACCCCAATATTAACTCTGGTAAAATCATATCCGTCAGAAGTAAAATTTTCCGCGCCACTTTTTTGAAACAACCCTGCTCCAATATTTGGGATGTGTTCGACTTCGATGCGCAACCCAATATCTTCCGCGTACACAATATCTACACCTGCGCCAAAAATTGGAGACAACCCATTCCCTGATACTTTGTTGATGGTAGACGGATTAACAGTGCTTGATTTAACATTAAGCCGCTCTAGGCTACCATTCCAATATCCAGCACCAAACTTCAAGTATGAGAAATATGCATCATCAATTTGAAACAACCGCCGCATCGCAACATATATCCCAGCATAGCTTGCTTGTTCTTTCACATCATTTTCTGTGAAGCTAATATCACCAAATTGACTTATTCCAAACTCAAGAGGCCAGTTATCTGTCGAGGTTATAGCATAATAGAAAGTAATCGGCACAAAACCAGTAAAGCGTTTGTTATCAGTATTAGACTTTGCATCACCTAAACCAAAGCTAATACCAACAGCCCCGGCTGCTTGAATACTTGTCGTAGCTAATAACAATCCAAAGCAGAAAAGCGCTTGCAGTAAGGTGTTTTTCCCGATAAGAAGGGAAAGTAACTTTTGGTTGATAGCTTGAATGAATAATAACATAGGAAGATCTCAATAATGATTGGCAAATTTTTTGCAGAAATTTTGCAGTTTTTTAGGGAAAAAGACAATTATATTTTTCATTGTGTTGTCACATTACCATGTGGATTTGCATTGTGGTTGTGCCTTGCTCCTGCTTTTCAGTCAATTGAAAAAATCGAAATGGGCATAGTTATTTCGCGGTGGTCTAGTGACTCTTTTTATGCCGTTTTAACTAATTCTACGTGGTGGGCAAGTATATTGCAATCATGGTTGTTGACTGTTGCTGCAACTGGCATTTCTTTGTTACTTGTTTGTAGTATTGTCACTTGTGTATTTGGTTATTGGGCAACAACTAACAGCGCGACACAGCGTGTTTGTTTGATCAGTTTAATAGGCATACTCATTATAGCCCATGTGCACCTCACATTTGGCCTAGGATTTGTATTTGGCTCACAAGGACTACTGGCGCGAGTATTGCATAGCGTTGGTATTCATGCTGATATTGCAGCTTGGCCGCTTGCAAATGGTATTGGCTATTTATTGGTGATGGTGGGCAAAGAGACATTATACTTGCTGGTACTTGCAAGTATTTTTTGCACCACCCTACCAGTGCATAAAATGCTGATGCTAGGAAGCTCTTTAGGATATAACCGCTGGCAATCAATGTTGTATTTATTGATGCCGGATATCTATACGCGTATCAAGCTACCGCTGCTTATTGTTTTTATATTTGTCCTCAGCAATGTAGAAGTTGCAACATTAAGCACCCAAAACCGCCAGCCTCTCATTGGGGTACTGCTTTGGGAATGGTCCACCAATGCATCATTTGACCCACTTATCAGCGCACAATTTGAACATATGAGCGCTGCTGGTGGAATCCTATTGCTTGGCTTGGTTGCGCTGACAATCGCCGGGTTCTTATTGCTGCAACGATGCTGGCGCTCCTTGTTTTATTGTTGGATTCGTCAAGGACGCCGTTTTGGCGAAACAGGAATATATCGCGGCGGGCTATCGTTGCTGGTATTGCTAATATTAGCAGCCTACTTTCTTGCGTTGATTATGGTTGTCTGGTCGTTCGTTTGGGAGTGGCGCTATCCAAACATTATTCCACTCCAGTACAGCTATGCATATCTTTTGCATGAGCAATGTCTACAGTTATTGAGTCAATCATTGTTGATTGGCAGCGTCAGCGCATTCCTTAGTCTAGTGGTGGTCACTGCAACGTTTGAGTTACAACGCAGCAATAAACCACTGCATACTATCATTGCGTATATTCCATTAATCCTGCCACAGATAATCTTGGTACCTGGGCTGTATTCATTAACCCTGCATACCCAAACCAGCGGCAGCTATATAGGACTGATATGGTCACACTTTTTTTTCACAATGCCGTTTCAGTATTTATTGTTGCAGCAAGCATATAAAAAATTTGACAGCCGCTATGCACAAACAGCGCAATTACTTGGCAAGCATCCATGTATTGTGTGGTATTCGGTAACATTACCACTATTACTCAAACCATTACTGTTTGCATTTGTGCTGGGGGTAACTGTGAGTTTTCATTTATTCTTACCGACATTTTTTATTGGTGATGGGCGCATACAAACCTTGATGACATCGTTAGTAGCGCAAGGGAGCTCGCTTGACCGAAGAATTATTGGCGGTCTTGTTGTGTGGCTGGCGGTCGTCCCATTTATCCTAAGCATACTCGCACAGTATTGCAGTACCCATTTCTTCCCGCTTATGCAAACAAAACAACAATAATGTTACAACTCAACGACGTCGCAATTCGTGCAGGCAGCCATCAGCTTTTCGATGGTTTTTCTTTAACAGTTGCATCAGGGGAAATTGTGACATTAATGGGAAAAAGCGGCTGCGGTAAGTCGACATTACTCCAGTGGATTGCCGGAACGCTGCTCCCAGCAGTGCATGCAACCGGCACTATTTGTTTAAATGGCACTGATTTACAACAACTACCACCGTATAAACGCAACGTTGGCATGTTGTTTCAAGACGATTTATTGTTTCCGCACATGAGCGTAATAGACAATCTATTGTTTGCAATACCTGCGTCCGTACGCGGCGCACAACGGCAGGCTATGGCTATGGAAGCGTTGGCTACTATCCAGCTTGACCATTACGCAAATCGAGCAACTCAGCAGCTTTCTGGCGGTCAAAAGTCACGCATTTCTCTGATGCGCATGCTATTGTCCAACCCTACTGTTGCGTTACTAGACGAACCATTTAATGCACTCGACAGTCACTTGCGCCAAGAAATACGCAACTTTGTATATGCACATATACGCCACCGTCAAATTCCCTGCATTGTGGTAACCCACGATGCAGCCGACCAATCAGAGCGAACAATTTTGCTCTAAACAAGCGCTGATTAAGTCCATGATGGAGCGAGTTAAGCAGAAATTGCCTCAACACACTTGCCAAGCCATGCCAAGAGCTGCTGGCAATGTTATTTTAGATTTAGACAATGCCAGCATCTTTGTCAATTTTAACACAGAGTGCGGTAAATACCCTATGCTATAACAGTATCCCACGTTATTTGCGGGTAAACTGGCTTGTATTAACCGAATTATAACAAGCCACAACTGCATCAATTAAATGCAACTACAACAAGTAAATATAACAAATAATAAAATGAAAACCCTGTCTTACACGCTCATCTCATTCACCCTGTTTGCTGTTGCCAGCCTCAGTTTGGCAGCACCCATTCGTGTTGCATCCACCCTGCCCCAACAACATATCTTGCTCACTGCTGTAATGCCCCAGTATTTCGGCAACATTAACCGTATCAGCGCAGGATATATTGGTGATTATCAGCTGTTGCCACCAACCATCAATGATATTTGGCAATTATTTGCTGCCGACGCAGCCGATATAGCGGTGATCCGCCATAGTGACTATCCAGAACGTTTTCGCACCACGACGATGACCCTCATTGCTAGCGTAGCTGCCGATGCTGCCAGTGTTTCATATGCACTGTGGTCGATATATCAGCGCTACTTTAAGCTGACGACAGCATATGGCAACACCACAGTATTGGCATTGGTTGCAGGTGAGCCCATGTTGCTATATTCCAAACAACCAATATTCACAACAAAAGACGTGCAGCTGATCACCAGCAATCAATCGGTTGCACTGGGATTGGCAAATAGCGGGTTTACCAGCACACTTGTGGCAAGCAAAGAATTATTAACGCTGTTCGGTACTGCTGATATGAACACATTATTTTTGGACTATTCGTCAGCACAACTGGACGGGTTTAATCAGCAATATAGCAGCTATAGCGCTGAGTATTTTCCTCGACAAACCTACGCAATACTAGCAAACAACACCTTCATCCAGCGACTCCATCCGCAAGACAGCGAAGTACTCCGCAGCATCCCAGGCTCAGTATTTTCTGCATTTGCCGGGGCAACACTTGCTGCGCAACAACACAAGCAACAACGCCGCGCGACAACCTCCGCAGCAGCACTGCCGCAAGCATTAGCATCACCATTGACCGCAGCAATGCAGCATTTGTACATCAGCACTATCATGAACCTGGCTTTACCTAGTGAAAAGCAAGATGCACTCATTGCTGATTTTATGAAAATCATAAAAAAATACCGTCCCCAATCATCAAAGAAACTCTCATCATGGCTTAAGTAATATCGCGGTAAAACAGTTGTATTCTGCAAAGCTAGACGACAAGATTTGTACGCCATTTTTTCAACTTGGGGTATGCAATTCTACACCTTTGGTTACAATTTGCCCTGCTTAGCCTTGGAAGCTGCAAGAAGATGCTGTTTAGGTGTCATCGGTGTTGCGTGTTCAGGAGCTAAATTTTTACTGTAAGATAATCAAGATACAACCATGGAAAAACGTGATTTACTAACTCGGCTCGACCAGGACGGTGTTGTTTGTGCCGAAGGGTTTTTGTTTGAAATGGAGCGCCGAGGATATTTAACCTCTGGGGAATTTGTCCCTGAGCTGGCATTAGAACACCCAGAAGCGTTACGCAATTTACACAAAGATTTTCAATTTGCAGGTTCAGATGTTGTAGAGGCGTTTACCTACAATGGCCACCGCGAGAAAATGCGAGTGATTAACAAAGAAGACCTGCTTGAACCACTCAACCGTGCTGCTTTACAAATTGCACGAGAAGTTGCCAATGATGTGCCAAAAGGTGCAGAGCCAAATTTACTCGCTGGGAACATTTCGAACACAAACATTTGGCACCCAACAGATACAAAGGCACAACAACAAGTCCGAGCAATGTTTGAAGAAATGATCGGCTGGGCAATCGAAGAAGGTGCAGATTTTGCGATTGGCGAAACCTTTTACTATGCAGAAGAAGCATTCTGCGCGCTTGATGTGATGCAAAAAGCTGGGATCGAAGCTGTACTCACCATTGCACCAATGGGTGAGAATAAAATGCGTGATGATTGGGATATTATCGACACGTGTAAAGAACTTGAAGCTCGAGGCGCCAAGGTTGTTGGCATGAACTGCTTTCGCGGTCCAAACACGATGCTTCCGTACATATTAGCAGTACGCAAACAACTCAAATGCCATGTAGCTGCCCTACCAATACCATACCGCACCACAGAGCAAGAACCCACGTTCTTTAATTTATCTGATAGCCATGGATGCAGTTGCCCTGCGCCACACGGTCGTACATTTCCAACAGCGCTTGACCCGCTATACGTCAACCGCTATGAAATTAAGGATTTTGCTTCAACCTGTTGGCAACACGACATTAAATATTTGGGAGTCTGTTGTGGAGCATCGCCCATGCACATCCGTGAAGTTGCTAAAGTAATGGGGAAAAACCCTGCAGGAATACGCTATTACGAGAATATGGATAACCACTTTATCTATGGTAGTAACGAGCGCATTGCCAAACATGTAAGCGAATACGGTGATAAGGCCTAATATCAACACTCACTTCATACAAAAGGCAGGAAGAGCTAATCTCCCTGCCTTTTTTATATCTGTACATATCACTTCCGCCGCCTATTCTTCATGATACACCATACAGTTTTATTCAGCAGCAAGTCTGCAGACAACACAACGCAAATAATCGATGGTCTGCGATTACTATCTACAATTCCAAACGTTGAAAACTTTATGGTAGGAGCAAACCTAAAACTTGACGCACAATCAACCGAGTTTGATGTAGTCCTTCATTGTACTTTTGCTAATAAAAATGCTTTAACTCGATTCAAACAACACGCAACATATCAACAAGCAATTGATATCGTACGACCGCTGCGGCTGCAGCGAATCGTCGTAGATACAGCAGAATAATACTCATTACCACAATATTTACATGGAAGAAACTTATCTACAGACCCCCAATCTCATCATTTATAACCATTGCTCGGCGCTGCTAATGCACCATATAACTGGAAATTGATATGCTATCAGCAACATTATACCGTCTGCAAATCATCGCAACTATGCTCCCCAAATATCGTTTTGCTCGAGGAAAGTTATGAACACCCCAGGATTTCGCTTGCGTCAAGCTGTTGCCAACCACGCGCCGTTACAAATCGTCGGGGCGATTACCGCCTACGCTGCGATTATGGCAGAACAAACTGGTCATACGGCGCTGTACTTATCAGGCGGAGGGGTCGCAGCTTCATCGCTTGGAGCTCCTGACCTTGGCATCTCAACCCTGCATGATGTTGTTGAAGATGCCAAACGCATTACTGCGGTCAGCAAACTGCCGTTGCTGGTGGATATTGATACCGGCTGGGGAGGAGCTTTAAACATCGCCCGCGCAGTTCGTGAAATTTCCCAAGCTGGTGCCGCAGCACTGCATATTGAAGACCAGGTTATGCAAAAACGTTGTGGCCACCGCCCCAACAAAGCAATTATCAGTAAAGATGACATGGTCGACCGCATCAAGGCCTGTGTGGATGCCAGACACGACGCTTCATTCGTTATAATGGCGCGTACTGATGCCTTTGCAGTTGAAGGGATGCAGGCTGCGATAGATCGCCTTGCGGCGTGCATCGAAGCTGGGGCAGACATGGCATTCCCAGAAGCAATCCACACTTTAGCAGAATACAAAACCATCTGTCGCGCTGTGGATGTGCCGATACTCGCCAATATTACAGAATTTGGAGCAACACCATTGTTTACGCGGACCGAACTTGCCAATGTTGGGATTCAACTGATACTGTATCCACTCAGTGCCTTCCGTGCCATGAGCAAAGCCGCGCAACAAGTGTATGCACATATTTTGCAAGACGGTACTCAGGCTAATGTGCTAAAGACAATGCAAACCAGAGAGGAACTATATCAATATTTAGGGTATCACGCAGTTGAAAAGCGCCTCGATGATATATTTAATCAACAACAACGGAGTGACTAAGTATGGATAAAAAAAAGCAAAAAAAATCTGTGGCATTATCAGGTATTACCGCAGGCAACACCGCAATTTGCACCGTTGGACATAGCGGCAATGACCTGCATTACCGCGGCTACGATATCCATGATTTTGCCGAATGCGCAGAGTTTGAAGAAATTGCCTACCTGCTCATCCATGGCACACTACCAACTGCCAGTGAGCTTGCTAATTATAAACAAAAGCTGCAGTCGCTGCGCGGCATTCCCCAGCCGGTAAAACAAGCAATAGAAGCCCTGCCACCAGCCACCCATCCAATGGATGTGCTCCGCACTGGTTGCTCGGTACTTGGGGCTTGTTTCCCAGAACAAACGTGTATGCCAGTGGCAGAAACCCGCGATATCATCGACCGCATGCTCGCAAGTTTTACCTCAATATTGCTCTACTGGCACGCGTATTCAACCCGTGGTATTCGCATCCAAGTTACCTCAGAACAAGACTCAATCGGCGGTCATTTTCTCGAATTACTCCATGGCACCACTCCATCGCCGAGCGCTGTTCGGGCAATGCATACCTCGCTGATTTTATATGCCGAGCACGAATTCAATGCCTCAACCTTTAGTGCACGTGTCGTTGCCAGTACCAATTCTGACATATATTCTGCGATTACCGCTGCTATTGGTACTTTGCGTGGGCCAAAACATGGTGGGGCGAACGAAGTGTCATTTGCAATCCAACAACGCTACAACTCGCCAGATGCAGCAGAAGCAGATATTCGCGAGCGTATCCGCAACAAAGAAATAGTGATTGGCTTTGGCCACCCTGTCTACACAATTGCCGACCCGCGTAATGAAATTATTAAGCGGGTAGCCTTGTCGCTTTCACAACAAAACTCAAGCACGGCAATGTATGAAATTGCCCAACGCATCGAACAAGTCATGTGGAGCGAAAAAAACATGTTCCCGAATCTCGACTGGTATTCAGCGGTTTCATACCATCAACTGCGTGTACCGATGACGATGTTCACCCCGTTGTTTGTCATTGCGCGCATAACAGGATGGGGAGCGCACTGCATTGAACAGCGCCAAGACGGTAAAATTATCCGACCAAGCGCCAACTATATTGGCGCCGACCATCTGCCGTGGCTACCGCTGGATCAACGCTAAGGAATACGTAATCAAAATTTCACAGCTATAACAACGTGTATCTCGCAGTGTATATCGCACCATTTGTGCCAACAAACGACCCGCGCGATGCGTAATGCGATTATTTGCAAGCAACTGATTTGCTGCAAACCTCGCCAACAACCACTTCAGCAAATTCCATTTTCCCATATCAATTATGCATAACGTAGACCTCAACCAACGCCCAACTCCAGACCAAGTATTGGTTGACATTGCTGACTATGTCGTTCAATACAACATCCAATCAACAGCAGCATGGACGACAGCACGCAACTGCCTGATAGACACCCTCGGCTGTGGCATATTAGCGCTACGCTTTCCCGAATGTACCAAATTACTCGGACCACACGTTCCAGGCACTGTTGTGCCAAATGGCGCGCGGGTTCCAGGCACGACATATGTCATGGACCCAGTAAAAGCCGCTTGGGATATTGGTTGCATCATCCGCTGGTTAGATTTTAATGACACGTGGCTTGCAGCAGAATGGGGGCATCCATCCGACAACCTTGGTGGAATTTTAGCCGTAGCCGACTACATTAGCCGTTGCAATATCGCCGCAGCGACAGCACCGTTATCGATGCGCCAAGTGCTCGAAGCGATGATTAAAGCCCACGAAATCCAAGGGGTTCTCGCATTAGAAAATAGCTTCAACCGTGTTGGTCTAGACCATGTAGTGTTAGTCAAAGTAGCGTCAACAGCAGTTGTCACCCAATTGCTTGGTGGCAACCGCGAGCAAATCATCGACGCGGTGTCGCAGGCATGGGTTGATGGACAAGCATTGCGAACCTATCGCCACGCACCAAACGCAGGTTCGCGCAAGTCTTGGGCAGCTGGAGATGCAACATCCCGCGCCGTGTATCTTGCAATGATGACGTTGCGTGGTGAAATGGGGATTCCAAGCGTCCTCACTGCGCGACAATGGGGTTTTTATGACGTACTTTTCAGCAAACGAAATTCTGACAATAGCATCAAAGATCAACAAGATTGCGTTTTTTCACGCAACCAGCCGTATCGCAGTTATGTAATGGAGAATATTTTGTTTAAAATATCGTTTCCAGCCGAGTTTCACGCCCAGACCGCGTGTGAAGCAGGCGTTACCCTGCACCCGCAGCTAGTTGCCAATCTTGACAAGATTGACAAAATTGTCATTACTACGCATCAATCAGCAATTCGTATCATTTCCAAAGTTGGTCCACTTGCCAACCCTGCCGACCGCGACCATTGCCTGCAATATATGGTAGCTGTAGCGTTATTATTTGGTGATGTCACCGCAGAGCACTACGAAAACAGCTTCCATGCTGACAATCCAACAATAGATATCCTGCGTGAAAAAATGGTGATTATCGAAGATACACGCTACAGCGCAGAATATCATCTAGCTGACAAACGCGCCATTGCCAACGCCGTCCAGCTATTTTACAGCGACGGTAGCAACAGCGAAAAAATTGAAGTTGAATACCCAATTGGCCACCGCCGCCGCCGCGCAGCAGGCATCCCTGTCCTCGAACAAAAATTCGCGAACAACCTGCGCACAAGATTTGCTGAAAGCCGGGTTGAAGCAATCATGCAAGTCGCGCTTGACCAATCAACCCTCGAGAAAATGGCTGTACACGAGTTCATGAACCTATTCAGTTGCTAGCCTTCATATCCACATTTTATCCACATTTTATACACATGTTACAAGAAAACACATGCGCCCTATTGTTTTAATTGGCTTTGGAGCCATCGGCTCAGCCATTCACGCAGCCATCCAAACAACCAATGCTGCGTCGATAATCCGTATCATAGAAACTCCAGCACGCGTAGCCAAACTGCAAGCTACTGCCACAGGCGACACAGTTTTCAGCGCATCAATCGACCATCAAACCTTGCCGCAAGATGCCCTCATCATCGAGTGTGCCGAACATGCTGCTGTCAAAATACACCTCGTCCCAGCGCTGCAACATGGGTATGAATGCGGCATGTTATCAATCGGCGCGCTGGCAGATCCAACAATATTAGCTGCTATTCCCAGCAACGCCAAGCTCCACTTGCTTGCTGGCGCTATTGGAGCCATTGATGCGCTGCGCTCTGCCAGTTTTGGCAAATTACAATCTGTCAGCTATAGCGCGTGTAAACCACCGATGAGTTGGTCAGGAACTCAAGCACAGCAGCAGTTTGATTTAGCTAAACTCAATGAAAAAACATTGTTGTTTCATGACACAGCACGCAATGCTGCGTTAGCCTTTCCAAAAAATGCCAATGTCACCGCCAGCGTTGCGCTAGCAGGAATAGGGCTTGATGCCACCGTTGTCAGGCTATACGCTGACCCTAACATTCGTCAAAATGTCCATACCATCGACGCGCATGGAGATTTTGGCAACATGCATTTTACTATTGCCAGCAACCAGCTGCCTGGTAACCCTAAAACATCGGCGTTAACTGTGCTTTCTGCCCTGCGCTTTATCGACAACAGCACGCGCTGCATTTCGCAATAGCTGTTTGAGTAATCTCTAAGGAACCTCTGATTAAGGTAAATAACAAAGATTTTAGTAAATAGATTGTATTCGATGAATATAAAATAATGAAAAACTATTATAAAATTGTAAAGCCTTTTTCAATGAGTTTGATTTCAATAAAAACAATTTTTATTGTCCCAGGAAACGCGAATCAAGCAAAGAGTGGTTGGTTTGTCTTATCAGCAGACGATATGGACAAGATAAATACATCACTAATGAATAACAGCCAGACTACAAAATAACAGCCAGACATACAATATGTAATCAGGCTATTATGCGCTTATATCTTAGAATATTGCAGCCAAACTCGCTCCATCAGCGAGTTAATCAGAGATTCCCGATGCGTGCCGCCATTTTTTTTTAGTAATTTTATATTTATCGTAGCTTACCCAAGCGTAAAGCACTATAAATATCGCTAAGTAACAATATAGATAGTTGTTAAATTGAAATTTGACAATACAATCAAATAAATGTTGAAAACAATGAACAATCAAACACAAACACAAACACAAAAACAATTCATACTTACCAAAAATATGTGGTCGGTTATGTGGAAACTCTCATGCCCAGCTATTATAGCAATGGTCTTATATGGATGCAATGTATTGTTAGATGCAGTTTTTGTAGGAATTTTTGTTGGCGAAAATGCTTTAGCGGGAGTTTCGATCGTATATCCTTTAGCGTCTTTTACTATGGGAATAGGCTCTTTGATAGGAGTTGGAGCAGGATCTCTATTAAGTATTGCCTTAGGATCTAATGATATAAAAAAACAAAAACGCCTTTTAGGAAACTTTAATTCCTTGAATATTATATGTTCGGTTATGTATACGGTTTTGGCATTGATTTTTGCAGAACCGTTAGTAAAAATGATGGGTGGTACAGGTATTCCATTAGATTTTGGAGTTACGTATTTCAGAATTAGTGTGCTTGGTGCATTTTTCTGGATATATGGATTGTCTGCAAATATGGTGGTTCGAGCAGAAGGAAAGATGAAAATGGCTGCTTGGATGATGGGAATTGGCTTGGTTGCAAATACATTGTTTAATTATATTTTTGTTGTACTGTTGGATTATGGAGTGGCAGGAGCCTCATGGGCATCAAATATTGGTATGCTTGTATACTCTTTACTAGGATATCTTTATTTTAGAGGAGGTAAAACATCCTTTCCTTCTTTTCCAAAAACATTACATTGGGATAAAGAAATAATCAAATCTATTTTGTCAATGGGAGCTCCTGCATTGATAATGACGGTTATGACTATTGTACAAGCAATTGTAATATTTAATGCGTTATCTAATTACGGATCTATTTTTGAAATTGCATTTTATGGAGCTACTTTCAGAATAATAAACCTCTTAATGACGCCACTTTACGGGCTTATGCGTGCACTACAACCTGTAGCAGGGATTAATTATGGTGCGAGACAGTACCGTAGAGTTATACAGAGTTTTTGGGTTTTTACAATCACAGGAGTATTAATAATACTGCCCATATGGATTATGATAATGATGATGCCAGATATAGCATTAGGGACTATGTTAGTAAACAGTAATTTAACAAAAGAAAGCATATGGAATTTTAGAATTATTATTTCTGTTCTCCCTATAATGCCAATTATTTTTATGGCAATGAGCTTTTTTCCTGCTATTGATAAAGGAAAACCTGCTGCGATTGTAGGGATAGCGAGGCAATTAATCTTTTTTGTCCCCATGATGCTTATTTTACCAGCTTTATTTGGGACACAATCTATATACTGGGGATCTGCATTAATAGATGGAGTGATTATTGTCTATACAATGATGCTGTTACTACACGAATTTAAGCGTTTAAAATTTCTGAAATAATTGGCGGACAAAGTAGTCGCTTCCAGTAACAAATGCCATATACGCAGATAAAGGTTATTACAGCAAAATATCAAACCAGCCGCTGACTATAATGACGCCTCTTCTTGCAAGATTTATACCAATGCCTTGTCTACTCTTTAGGAATAGCAACTGTTTGTTAAATAATCAGCTGGCGTATCAACATAGTCTTGCAAAACAAAGGGGCTAGCAGCCGCTTTGTTTGCAGTTGATTCAACCAATTAAGATTTACTAATTTTTTTCTGTTCTAATTTATCTTCCCAAAATGTTGCCCCTTCAATCCCCAAGGATTTAGGGTCAAAACTGTATGAAGATACTTTTTGCGCCCTTTGCGCTTCATAGTCCTTTAATGCTCTAAGAGCAGGTTTGGCTTTAAAGGTAATAATAATGAGAGCAATAATGTTTACCCATGCCATCAAACCAACCCCTATATCACCTAATTCCCAAGCAAGCTCTGCTGATTTAACACCGCCGTAAAATACCGATACAATAAGGATTATTTTTAAGATAAAAAGCCAAGCTTTACCGTCATAACTACTATTACGCATCAGGTAGCTGAGATTAGTTTCTGCCATATAGTAGTAGGCTAAAATGGTTGTGAAAGCAAAAAACAGCAATGCAAAAGCAACTAACACTGCACCGGTTCCTGGTAACACAGTTTCGATTGCGGTTTGGGTAAAAGCTGGGCCATTGGCGCTGATATCGGCTGCTAAATTTTGTACTACAAAGCCACCATCGACACCTTTTACATTGTAAGAGCCAGTAATTAAGATCATAAATGCTGTGGAGCTACAAACCAATAAAGTATCAATGTAAACGGAGAGCGCTTGTACTAAGCCTTGTTGTGCAGGATGCTCTACATTAGCAGCAGCTGAGGCGTGTGGTGCGGTACCTTGCCCAGCTTCGTTAGAGTAAACCCCACGTTTAACACCCCAACCAATTACAGCACCTAAACCTGCCATCGGTGCAAATGCGTCGCCCACAATCAAGCCAATGACACGTGGCAGTTCAGTAATATTGCTAATGATGATAGTGAGGGAAAGCAAAATATAAGCCAATGCCATAAAAGGCACTACAATTTGTGCAAACTTAGCAATACGCTTAATCCCCCCTATAATAATGATGGCTAACACCACCACAATAAATATAATTGCCCAAAGTTGCGTATCGGTAACGGAATCTCCAAAAATACTCATCATGTGAGTACCCCCAAAAGCATTTTGAAAAGCGTTAGCAATGCCGTTAGCCTGCACGCCAGGTAAGAAAATACCTACAGAAGCTAAGGTTACCACTGAAAACAATATAGCGAACCACTTCCAGTTAAGAGCTTTTTCAATATAGTAAGCAGGACCGCCACGATACTCTATATTATCCCTATCATTTTCCTTATAAATTTGTCCTAAGGTACATTCAATATATGAAGTAGCAGCGCCTAAAAAAGCCACCACCCACATCCAAAACACCGCACCAGGTCCACCAAAGCCAATGGCAGCGGCAACACCAGCAATATTACCAGTACCAACACGTCCAGAAAGCGTAACTGCAAGCGCTTGGAACGACGATATGCCTTTTGCAGTATCTTTCTTTAAACGCAATAAGCTAAACATATGCTTAAACAAGCGTACTTGTACAAAGCGCGTATATACTGAATAAACTAAACTCACAATCAGCAGCAAGTAAACTAATGCAGGACTCCAAACTACTCCTCCTACCCAAGAGATAACAGCATCCATATGTCTCATCCTAAAAATAACAACAAAGCGTTAAATAAATACTAACCATTGCGGATCAGCAACTATACAACACAACTATAATACAACTATACATATACAACTATTATATATACAACTAAGAAACCATGAACTATTAGACCTTTGGCAAGCAAATCACACACATTGAGCAGTCAATGATATTGGCAACCTACGCAGTATGTTCAGCAATTACTATGCTAAAGTTGGAGCATACTACACAAAAATATTAAGTCTTGTGATCATTTGAGTGCTTAAAGCGCAATATTAAGATATGTTAATAAAAATTGTCATTTGGACGCTGATTGTAGCAAGCCTGCTCTCTTGAAAGATATCATATAACGCCTCTTGGTTATAGAGGATCTGTAGTATTTGTGCCCATCTTAAGACCACTGCATTAACATATGTTTGCATAGAAAATATCTTTATTCCTCATTACTCAAAAAATCATCGCATGCGGGTATCAACAGCTCAAAAGCTTTGTTGTAGTGATGCTTTGGGAGGAAATTCCACCTAGGGCAGCTCTGATAAAACCCCCAAAATAATTGCTAATATGTCATAATGCTCTAACTATTGTTGTTGAGCATTGATATGAAGCAAATGACGTTTGCAGAATTGGAATACGCACATAAACAACGCAAAACCTGTAGTGAAATATTGCTTGAGAAATTAGCAGCTGTTATTCCATGGAAGCAGTTAGGGAAGCTCTGATTAAGTCGCTGATGGAGCGAGTTAATCGGAGCTGCCTTCACGAACCGTTGATAAGTTAAAGTTATAAAAAGGTTGTTGTATGAAAAATAGTAATCTTGTGTTTTCTTTGTTTCTTCCAATAATTTTTATACTGCTATGTGCGTCAGGATTTTCATTTGTAAAAATTTGACTCGAATATATAGAACCATTAACATTTCTTGCCATGCGTTATTTTTTTGTAATAATACTTACCCTACCAATAATTTTTCTTTTAAAACTAAAATGGCCAAAAAATGTGTATTCTTGGTTAAATATTTCTATAATCGGCTGGCTCTATTTGAATAAATTGTTGAAATATGATATGCTACAAGTATCAATCACATCCACAATGCTCTAAATCATGAAGACCTCTGAATTTAATCAGTTAAAACAAGCAGTTAATGGGCTTTCTCTAAAGCAAAAGGCTGACTTAGAACAGCATTTAATCAATCCAGAATCGCAACCTCAAGTGCTGAAATTACTTGAACAAGCGGTACATGGATGCCCTCATTGCCAACATGACAGTACCTATAAGTGGGGCACGTCAAAAGGACGTCAGCGGTATCGTTGTCGATCATGCTTAAAAACCTATAATGCACTAACGGGTTCAGAATTGAATGGTCTGCATAAGCCTGAACTGTGGGAACAATACTGCCAAACGATGGTTGATTCAAAATCGCTGCGCATTGCTGCAAAGGAATGCGGCATCAACCTCACCACGGCATTCACATGGCGTCATAAATTTCTTAAATTGGCTGATTTACTTATGAGCAAGCAGCTTGAAGGCATTGTCGAAATAGATGAAACTTGGTTTAAATATTCTGAAAAAGGCAGTCGCTATTTAACCACTGGCAAGCCGCGAAAACGCGGTAATAGCAAAGCATCTACAGTGAAAGCTGTTATTGGCATCGATCGAAGTGGCAACATTGTCGATCAGGTTGTAGAGCACTTTACGCTGGATCAATTACAGGCAACCTTTGTACCTAAACTCGCCGACGATCTGGTTCTCTGTACCGACGGTCATATCAATTATGAGCATCTAGCCAAGCAGAAAAATATCAATCATGTCGTGTTAAATCAAAGCCTTGGTGAGCGGGTCAAAGACAAAGTTTTTCATATTCAAACGGTGAACGCTTACCACATGAGGCTCAAGCAATGGCTAGCCCCTTTTCATGGTGTTGCAACTAAAAATCTTCATAAATATTGTGGATGGTTTCGTTGGTTTGAGCTTAATAAACGGGGAGATATATCCCCTGCCAGCTTCATGAGGGATATGCTGTATACAGCATTTCAACAAACTATCAGAACATAGCCAATCGGCTTGTTAATACAATTTGTATATTTTTGTTTCTTCTATCTTTCAATTAGTGCTGGATTGTCTGCTGGAACGTTTGCTATGATAGCTTCAATGCAACCTATTTTGGTAGGAATTATATCCCTTTATATTCTGAATGAAAAAATTTCTTATCTGCAATGGGTTGGTCTTCTTTTGGGAACTTTAGGTGTAATAATAGTTGTTATGGCTAAATCCACAGTCGAATTCACTTCTCTGAATAGTTTACTTTTGGCATGTATATCCCTTGCAGGAATGACAATTGGAATAATTTATGAAAAACGCCACAAAACTCTTTGTCACCCTTTAATTGCAAGTTGTATACAGTGCTCAATTGCCTTAATTTTCACGCTACCATTCGCGCTTGCATTTGAGACAAACAAAATAATTTGGTCGTTTTCGCTGATAGGATCTCTTTTTTATCTAGTGATTTTCAATACGATAATTTCTATTTCTATACTGCTACTATTGATTAGAAAAAACAATTTAACCAGTGTCAACTCTTTGTTTTTTTTAGTTCCGCCCTTTGCATTGATTATTGCGAGTATTGTATTAGATGAATTTATGCCTGCTATTGCATGGGCTGGTATGGCTCTTTCTTTAATCGGCGTTTGGGTAGCAAGTAAACATAAATTCTTAACAAAAAGTATAAATATTTAGAATTTGCCAACCTGCTATGCCGTCTGACAGCGTCACAGGTCGAGACCCATAATAGTACGGGCGGCTCTGTTGCTAATAATGTGAGTTTAATGTGATTTCTCGTTTTATATGAGTTTCTTCGTATGAATTTATTTTAAGGAACGTCAATAGCAATTAAAACCATTGATAAAACGTAAAAATTAAACAATAATTCATAATCTTCAGTACCCGCCTTACGCGTAATTCCGATGGATGATAACCGACTACCTTTAATTTTCGACGGTCATAATGATATATTGCTGCGGCTGTATATGATGAATGAGACCAATGCCCAGCGCCACTTTATTGATGGGCGCGAAATTGATGGGCGCGAAGGTGGGCATCTGGACATGCCCCGCATCAAAGTTGCAGGGTTTGCTGGAGGATTTTTTGCCATTTACGTACCATCACCACCCGCTAATTTGGATCGTTATCAGGAAATGTGCCGCCCTAGCTACGATCTTCCATTACCGGATGAAATTCCGGTTGCGGAGGCTTTGCGGGTTACGCTGGCGATGGCGGCAATCCTGTTGCGAATTGAACGTGATGCAAGTGGCGCTGCAAAAATTTGCCGTTCTGCTGCTGATATTCGCCAATGTCTTGCAACCGATACCCTCGCCATGCTGATGCATCTTGAAGGCGCGGAAGCAATTGATAAGGATTTTAATGCGCTTGAAATTCTGCACACGGCTGGGCTGCGTTCGATTGGACCCGTTTGGAGCCGTCCGACACAGTGTGGCTACGGGGTGCCGTTTCGCTACCCTTCAACAGGCGATATCGGTGCGGGTCTCACGGATTTTGGCAAGGAAATGGTCAAGGTGCAAAACCATTTTAACATGGTGATCGATTTGTCTCATTTGAACGAAGCTGGGTTTTGGGATGTGGCAAAAATTAGCGATGCGCCGCTGGTTGCGACCCATTCCAACGCATATGCCATCTGTCCCCACGCTCGCAATTTAACCGATAAGCAATTGGCGGCGATTCGTGCGAGTGCAGGCATGGTCGGGCTGAATTTTGGCTGTGCCTTCATTCGTGCTGACGGGCAGATGCGTTCTGATGTA
This sequence comes from Gammaproteobacteria bacterium, assembly GCA_965277405.1. Classification (GTDB taxonomy): domain Bacteria; phylum Pseudomonadota; class Gammaproteobacteria. Next base: position 2,108,934 of record OZ255726.1, on the reverse strand, counting down.
ACCATTGATGATATGCTGCGCCATCTTGATTATTTGATCGAACATGTTGGGGAGGATGGAGTTGGGATTGGCTCCGATTTTGAAGGGGTGTTGCTGCCTGAATCGATCAAAGACGTAGTGGGATTAAAAGCGTTGCGTACTGGGATGCGTGCACATGGCTATGGTGAAGAACTGATGACCAAGGTCTGCCACGGCAATTGGCTACGCGTGCTGGAGAAGACTCTCAAGGGTTGAATGCAACCGATACAAGGGGGGAAGCATCGGCTAAAAGAATGCGTGCTAAATGATGCATATTGGGGTATAATTCATACTTTTAGTCTGCACGTAAACAGCGCTGCAACGGTCAAAAAAAATAATTGATTTATCAAAAGGGGAGAAAAATGAAAATAATTAAACGTTTAGTACTGGTGGCGGTTAGCGTTCTGACAACCGCGAACATGGCGAATGCTGCCACTCCAGCAAATATGCTGGTTATCGCCACACACATCGATGACATCATATCGCTTGATCCTGCGCAATCCTTTGAATTCTCGGGCAACGACTTGAACCGTAACGTATATAATAACCTGATGTTTTTTGACCCTGCTGACTTTTCCAAGGGGTATCTGCCCAGTCTGGCGGAAAGCTGGAGCGTTGCTGCAGATGGCAGGAGCATTACTTTTAAAATGCGCGCTGGGGTAAAATTCCATTCTGGCAATGCGGTAACCGCACACGATGCGGTGTATTCGCTGCAACGCGCGGTGAAACTCAACAAAACCCCAGCTTTCATCCTGACGCAATTTGGATTTACTGCTGATAATGTTGCTGACACCATCAAGTTGGTTGATGATATGAGTTTCGTGATAACCACCGATAAGAAATACGCTATATCATTCGTGCTCAACTGCCTTACCGCTAATATCGGGGGGATTGTCGATTCGAAAACAGTTATGTCCCACGCAAAAAATGGCGATATGGGGAATGGCTGGCTAAAAACCCATTCCGCTGGTTCTGGGCCTTACAAACTGGTCAACTGGAAACCAAATGAATCGTATCTACTAACTGCAAATGCCGAGTATTTTGCAGGCGCACCAAAAATTGAGAAAGTCGTTGTACGCCACATTCAGGAATCTGCCACCCAGCGGCTGTTGCTCGAAAAAGGCGATATCGACATTGCCCGCTCGCTGAATCCTGCAGATGTTGCCGGTCTTGCAGAAAATAGTGATCTTGCCGTGGTAAACGATCTGCGTGGACGCTTGATGTATATATCGATGAACCAGCAAGACGCAAACCTTGCCAAACCACAGGTTGTCAAAGCTCTAAAATATTTGATTGATTATCAAGGAATGCAGAATTCATTCCTCAAAGGCCAATATACCGTGCACCAGGCATTCCTGCCGCGTACGTTTCTGGGTGAAATTACTGACCAGCCGTATACATATGACGTTGATAAAGCCAAAGCGCTGCTGCAAGAAGCCGGTCTTGAAGGTGGGTTTAACCTGAAAATAATCGTCCGTAACTCTCAGGATCGCATTGAGATTGCCCAATCAATCCAAAACTCATTTGCCAAAGCCAACATCAATGTTAGCATTGAAGTTGGTACTGGTAAGCAGACACTCGCTAAATACCGCGCGCGTAAACATCAAATTTATGTTGGTTCTTGGGGACCGGATTATCCAGATCCAAATACCAATGCTGCAACATTTGCGTTTAACCCCGATAACTCTGACGCAGCCAGCGCCACTGGCCTGCTTGCTTGGCGCAATTCCTGGTATTTACCAGAAATGTCAAAAGCTACCAAGGCTGCAGTTGAGGAAAGCGACCCAGCAAAACGCGCAGCGATGTATCAAGCTATTCAACGCGACCACCAACAACGTGCGCCGTTTGCCATCATGTTCCAGCAAATTTCCCAAAGTGGTATTCGCGCCAACATCAAACACCTGAATACTGGTGGTGCTGTCACCTCGATAATGTATTGGCCGATTACTAAATAGTCCCAGCAATTGATGGGAGTTTTGCCTACTGGAAACGATGGAGGAAGTTGGCAGGCGTTGTATTTTTCGCAGCGTTTGCTGAACTCGGTTACTGCGGATTGGGTAGTTGGCATCTGCAAAACAATTTTTACCGTGCTGATCACCATGATTGGTCTGTTATGTATGACCTTTGTTATTGGTCGGGTGATGCCGATTGACCCAGTGCTTGCCATCGTTGGCGAAGCGGCTAGCAATGAGACTTATCAGCAGGCCTACCGCGATCTGGGGCTGGATAAACCACTGATTATCCAATTTTTCATTTTTCTCAAGGATGTGTTGCACGGTGATTTTGGCGAATCCTTGTTGACTGCGCGTCCTGTAGCGCAGGATTTGATCCGCGTGTTTCCAGCGACAATTGAACTGGCAACGGTCGGTATTATGATCGGTATCGTTCTCGGCGTTCCGCTTGGTGTTATCGCTGCTGTAAGACAAGGCACATGGGTTGATTACACCGCCCGCGTCGTCGCGCTGATTGGTTATTCCATGCCGATTTTCTGGATTGGTATGATTGGACTGATAGTGTTGTATGGCAAGCTAGATTGGGTGGCAGGGCCAGGACGCCTTGATATTTATTACGCCGATATTGTGCCAGCGGTGACTGGGATGATCCTCGTTGATAGCCTGATTGCTGGTGATAAAACTATTTTTTGGAATGCTGTTTCACACATCATTTTACCAGCAGGATTACTCGCCTATTACTCGCTGGCCTATATTTCTCGCATGACGCGCAGCTTTATGCTCGAGCAGCTTGATCAGGAATATATCACCACAGCGAGGGTTAAGGGGCTTGCAGAACCCTATGTGGTTTGGGTACATGCGCTAGGGAATGTCAAAGTGCCACTGGTTACCGTGATTGTGCTTTCATATGCTGGGCTGCTCGAGGGTTCCGTTTTGACAGAAACTATTTTCGCGTGGCCTGGTATCGGTTTATACATCACAACTTCATTGTTATCTGCGGATATGAATGCGGTTCTCGGCGGCACGGTGGTTGTTGGGCTAGTGTTTGTCAGCCTCAACATCTTCTCCGACATGCTGTATAAAGTCTTCGATCCAAGGACCAAATGAGTGAATTCAATGCCAGCCCTAAGGCTAAACAAAACTGGCACGACTGGTTAACCAGCGACGCGCCAACATCGCGTAAACAGGCAAAATTATCAGCGTATTATCGTGCGTGGTTGACGCTAAAGTCGAACCCGATGGCGATGTTTGGTCTGGCGATTTTGGCGGCATTGTTGTTTATTGCAACGTTTGCACCATGGTTGGCTGGGGCTGATCCGTTTGCCCAAGACCTTGCCGCTCGCCTCCTACCACCTGGAGAAGGCGGGTTTATTCTCGGTTCAGATTCGCTTGGACGCGATATTTTGAGCCGGTTAATGCACGGATCGCTTATCACGCTGTATATCGTTGCGCTGGTGGCTTTGATTGCGCCGGTTGTCGGGCTGTTGGTCGGAACAGTTGCTGGCTATCTTGGTGGCTGGGTCGATGTTGTGCTGATGCGTATCACCGATATCTTCTTGGCATTTCCGCGATTGGTTCTGGCGCTTGCTTTTGTTGCAGCGCTTGGAGCAGGGATTGATAACGCGGTGCTGGCAATCGTGCTTACTGCGTGGCCGCCCTATGCAAGGATTGCTCGAGCTGAGACCTTGACCATCCGCAACGCCGACTATATCCACGCGATTAAATTGCAAGGTAGCGGTGCGTTGAATATCATCACGCGCCATATCTGGCCCTTGTGTATTTCATCGCTAATCATTCGGGTAACGCTGGATATGTCAGGGATCATCTTGACCGCAGCAGGACTCGGATTCCTTGGGCTTGGTGCTCAGCCACCATCGCCTGAATGGGGTGCGATGATTTCAGCAGGCCGCATGTTTATTCTCGATCATTGGTGGGTGGTCACCATGCCTGGCTTGGCGATCTTTAGCGTATCGCTTGCCTTCAATTTGTTAGGTGATGGCCTGCGTGATGTGCTCGACCCAAAAAACAACAAATAAATGACCAACCTACTCGAAGTTAAAAATCTTAGAGTCAAGTTTCCCAGCCGGACTGGCGTGGTGAAGGCGGTGCGTAATATTTCATTCTCGTTAGGTAAAGAACGACTTGGTATTGTTGGTGAGTCAGGATCAGGCAAATCGATCACCGCGCGGGCGATATTGCGGTTGATTAAGAAACCTGGCATTGCTAGCGCCGACCATATTCTCCTCGCAGGGCAGGATTTGCTCAAGCTCTCTGAAAAAGCGATGCGGAGTATTCGCGGTCACCGGATTTCCATGGTTATGCAAGACCCTAAATTTTCACTCAACCCGGTGATGCGGGCCGGCACACAGATTTGTGAAGCGTATCGATTACACGCCAAAGTTGGGCGTAGGGAAGCGGTCAAAAAGACTATTGAGATGTTGGAAACGGTGTTGATCCGCGATCCTCAACGTGTCTTTAAAGCATATCCTCATGAAATATCTAGTGGTATGGCACAGCGGGTAATGATTGCCATGATGCTTATTCCTGACCCGCAAATCCTGATTGCCGATGAACCCACTTCAGCGCTTGATGTGACGGTGCAAAAGAACTTGCTCGATATTATGGACAAGTTGGTCCGCGAACGCGATATGGGGCTGATATTTATCAGTCACGACCTCAATGTTGTTGCTGCTTTTTGTGACCGGGTGTTGATCATGTATGCGGGTAAGATTGTTGAAACATGCCGTGCCGATGAACTTAATAAGGCAAAGCATGGGTATACGCAGAATCTACTAAAATCGCTGCCTCAACTCGAACGCAGGGTTGAACGGCTAGAAACATTGCAACGTGATGATGCCTGGGGTACGGCGCCCAGTGTTAGTGGCATTATTGATGCGCAGCGCGCATAATGGTCGGCGAGGTAAGTATACAAGTTGATAACCTCTGCGTCGGCTTTGGCGCAGGCGCTACGCGGGTTGATGCAGTAGTTAATGCAACTTTTACGCTGGAAAAAGGCAGTAGCTTTGGGCTTGTTGGTGAATCAGGATCCGGAAAATCTACCGTGTTGCGCGCGATCACCGGGTTGATCCCTGACTGGTCTGGCAAGATTACGGCGCTAGCCGAAGGCCTCGGTAAAACCAGAACCAGTAGTTTTTATGCAAAAGTGCAAATGGTGTTTCAGGACCCCTATGCATCCTTGCATCCGCGTAAAACCATCGACCATGTTTTAGCTGAATCGCTGTATTTGCAGGGGTTTGCTGATGCGGATAAACGCATTGTGCAAGTATTGGGTAATGTCGGCTTAAGCCAAAGTTTGCGCTTTCGCTATCCACACCAACTTTCCGGTGGTCAGCGCCAACGTGTAGCCATTGCGCGGGCACTGGTGATTCAACCTGAAATACTGTTATTGGACGAGCCAACCTCTGCGTTAGACGTTTCAGTACAGGCAGAAATACTGAACTTGCTGACTGATTTGCAGGTTGATAGATCCCTGACATATCTTATGGTTTCTCATGATTTGGCAGTGGTTGCCCACATGTGCAGCGAAATTGCCGTTATGAATCAAGGGGAAATAGTAGAATTTCTGACTGTAGAGGATATGCGCGCGCTGCAAGCCAAGCACCCTTATACCCAGCAATTATTGGATGCGAGCGTGCAGCGACGCCGTTTGGATGAATAGTCAAAACTGTGGCTGCCCCAGATAACCAAGAAATAGGTTATTAGGAGAGTATAAAAAAACGTTTAAGTGCTCACCATTTATAATAATATCGAAAAAGATTATTTGCTGTTTTATACACCATCGCAACTTGCAAGTTGAGACAATTTATTCTATAGCACAAAATAATCTTCCATTTGTTTGTAAATGAGAGTACTGTCAAAATTTTTAGTTACAAAATTATGTCCATACTCACCTAAATCATCCCTTAATTTTTTATTAGATGCAAGAAGTTCTATTTTGTCAGCTACTTTTTTAATATTATTCAATTCCAAAACATATCCGCTTTTATTATGGAGTATTATTTCAGGGATACTAGTTGTATTAAAAGCAATTACTGGTTTTTTACATAATAAAGCTTCTGCCAATACGTAACCAAAACCTTCCCATAATGATGGATGAACAAAAATATCTCCACTAAGTAATATGTCTTTTGGATTATTTATAAAACCTAAAAAATCAATTTCTTTATTTACATCCAACTTCTTGGATAGTGCTATTAATTTTTCTTTTAAAGAGCCTTCACCACCAACCAGGATTTTATGTTCAATGTTTCTATTTTTTAATTCTTTAGATAAATAAATCAAAAAGCTATAATTTTTTTCATACTCTAATCTCCCTAAACTTGTAAGTACTATTTGATTTTCTTTAATTTTTTTATAGACTAGCTCTGTTTTTCTTTTTGATAATTCTTTACAATCCAAGGCATTGTAAAGAACTTTTATTTTTTCTTTAGGAAATAATTTTTTATTTTTCTCTAAAACGGTACGTTTTGTAGCTTTAGAATTGGCTAAAACATCTGTTACTATTTTTTTAAAATAAAATCTGTTTAAGATATTGTTTTTTATAGGAATGGCACTACCTCTCCCATATATAATTTTTTGTACTCCAGCTTTTTTTGCCGCTAACCCTCCTAATTTTAAATCCCTAGATAGGTTAATGACAATAATATCTGTTTTATGTTTTTTTAATATTTTTTTTAAAGCATTAATTTTGAAAAGGTTTAAAAAACTAAAATTATTTATTTTAATGCCTACACTATTAATGTTTGTGTTTTGTAATTTATCATAAAGCGCACTTTCTTTGTTTGTGACTACCAAAACACCATAACCTTTGTTATGCATATATGTGCTAACCTCTAAATGCCATTTTTCTCCCCCTCCCCAAGTTTTAGCACTGTTTAAAAAACATATTTTTTTCATGTGTTTCTCTTTGTTTTGCTATTTATTTTATTTTTTTGATAACCAAGTACCTACAACAAAGTTTAGCTACCTTTTATAAATAAAAAGTTTTATTCGGTAACCAATATTAAACAATACTGGAACGATAATCCAAGTTAAGAATGTAGCTTCAGTTAAACCGTAAATTACCGTCCACGCTAGTGGACTCCAAAAGATTACATTGTCTCCACCGAGAAATATTTTAGGGTTTAGTTCAGAGAAGAGAGAAATGAAATCAACATTAAGTCCAACCGCTACAGGAATTAACTACAATACCCGACCCGCCAATGAAATAATTTACAATATTTTCTAAAATTTTGCCTAGTCCGCCCTAAGGAAGCGCTAATTAACTCGCTGATGGGGCGAGTTTGCCTGCAATTGCTGATGATTGCAAGGCGCAAACCCATAGTAAATTCAATAGAGGGACGGGAAAAACGCTGCGCTAACGTTGTTGCAGCACTTGGCAACACCCACAAGACCACCAGTATTGTCAACTGCTGCGCCTAGTTATCATCAGCGTTTTTGCTCCGTCTCGCCCATCATGGACTTAATCAAAGGTTGCGTAGGCGTAGCATTAGTTTTACCGCTGTTAAGCAGCAAAACAACTAAAAGTACTAGGCATACAATGATTGCAATAATATCCATATATCCTGATATTTTTTTATAAAAGTCTATAAACGATCTGTCAAATCACGTTAAATATAGAGGGTTGTATTGGGTTTTTTGTAAAAACCCCGTAAATATTTGCGTTTGTGGCAAGAATTATTTGGTTCTACCATTATTTGGGCTATGTTCTGATAGTTTGTTGAAATGCTGTATACAGCATATCCCTCATGAAGCTGGCAGGGGATATATCTCCCCGTTTATTAAGCTCAAACCAACGAAACCATCCACAATATTTATGAAGATTTTTAGTTGCAACACCATGAAAAGGGGCTAGCCATTGCTTGAGCCTCATGTGGTAAGCGTTCACCGTTTGAATATGAAAAACTTTGTCTTTGACCCGCTCACCAAGGCGTTGATTTAACACGACATGATTGATATTTTTCTGCTTGGCTAGATGCTCATAATTGATATGACCGTCGGTACAGAGAACCAGATCGTCGGCGAGTTTAGGTACAAAGGTTGCCTGTAATTGATCCAGCGTAAAGTGCTCTACAACCTGATCGACAATGTTGCCACTTCGATCGATGCCAATAACAGCTTTCACTGTAGATGCTTTGCTATTACCGCGTTTTCGCGGCTTGCCAGTGGTTAAATAGCGACTGCCTTTTTCAGAATATTTAAACCAAGTTTCATCCATTTCGACAATGCCTTCAAGCTGCTTGCTCATAAGTAAATCAGCCAATTTAAGAAATTTATGACGCCATGTGAATGCCGTGGTGAGGTTGATGCCGCATTCCTTTGCTGCAATGCGCAGCGATTTTGAATCAACCATCGTTTGGCAGTATTGTTCCCAGAGTTCAGGCTTATGCAGACCATTCAATTCTGAACCCGTTAGTGCATTATAGGTTTTTAAGCATGATCGACAACGATACCGCTGACGTCCTTTTGACGTGCCCCACTTATAGGTACTGTCATGTTGGCAATGAGGGCATCCATGTACCGCTTGTTCAAGTAATTTCAGCACTTGAGGTTGCGATTCTGGATTGATTAAATGCTGTTCTAAGTCAGCCTTTTGCTTTGGAGAAAGCCCATTAACTGCTTGTTTTAACTGATTAAATTCAGAGGTCTTCATGATTTAGAGCATTGTGGATGTGATTGATACTTGTAGCATATCATATTTCAACAATTTATTCAAATAAAGCCATTATTTGTGTGGCTACAGGTCTAAACCTCCATACAAGAATAATATTGCACTCCTAAAATTTTTAAAGGTAGCTCTCGCTGCGGTTGTTACTGCTGCTATTTACCCACTTCATCTGGCAGCCATTGCCTTGCAGCCACTATATCATCATAAATACTTCATAAAAACTGAAACTCTAGCTGGCTATCCTACCCGCATCAAAACAAATGATGTTATGGAGAACACTATGCAAGCAATTTCAGTAACTAATTTGAGCAAAGCATTTAATGATGGGACGCAAGCTCTTAAAGATGTATCTTTTCGGGTATCACAGGGGGAGATGGTTGCGTTGATCGGGGCGTCTGGCTCTGGCAAGTCGACGCTGATCCGCCACATCGCAGGGTTAGTATGCGCCGATAACAAGCCTGGTTGCATTGAAGTTTTTGGGAAAGCCATTCAAGAGAATGGAAAAATTTCAAAAGGGGCTAGAAACTCACGCAGCGATATCGGTGTCGTCTTTCAACAGTTTAACTTGGTAGCGAGACTGTCTGTTTTGACAAATGTCCTCATGGGAGTGTTAGGACAGGCGCCAAGTCTGCGCACGATTTGTGGCATTTTCACAAAACGAGAAAAACAAAGCGCAATGCAAGCGTTAGCACGGGTCGGGATGGGTGATTTTGCGGCGCGACGGTCATCTAGCTTGTCTGGTGGGCAACAACAACGCGCAGCCATTGCGCGCACGATTGTGCAAGGCGCAAAGGTGATTTTGGCAGACGAGCCGGTCGCTTCTTTGGACCCCGCTTCTGCAAAAAAAGTAATGGATAATTTAAATAGCATAAATCAACAAAATGGGACGACTATTTTAGTGTCTCTCCATCAAGTGTCGTATGCGAAAAAATATTGCCAGCGTACTATTGCGATGCGAGATGGTCAAATTGTGTTTGATGGTGCCAGCCAGCAACTAACGCCAGCTTTTTTGCGTGAGTTATACGGCGATGACAGCATTGAACTCATGCCAATGTCTAAACAACAACCCCTCCAACAACAACAATCCCTCCTCCAACAACAACAACAATTCCTCCAACAACAACAACCTCAACAACTAAACGAAATCATTCCCAATTTGGGAGTGAATATACATACAGAATCGGCTCAAGCAATTGGGTCAGCCTAATTTTTAAATCTAAATATTGGAGTATATGAACATGTTACGAAATCTTTTATTGACGACTGTGTTAGCTGTCACTGTATTGGCGACTACAATAGCTACAGCATCTAACTTTAAACCTCTAGCAGAAGACCCAAAGGAGATTAACTTCGGCATCATTGCTACCGAATCTTCAGCTGGCTTAAAGGAACAATGGCTTCCTTTTATGCAAGACATGGAAGAAGCAATAGGAATCAAAGTTAATCCTTTCTTCGCCCCTGATTACGCCGGCGTAATCGAAGCGATGCGTTTCGGTAAGGTGCATATTGCCTGGTATGGTAATAAATCTGGCATGGAAGCCGTTGATCGCTCTGGTGGTGAAGTGTTTGTGCAAACTTCAAAAGCTGATGGCTCGCAAGGCTACTATTCTCATATCATCACGCATGTTGATAATACAGAAATAAATAGCCTGCAAGATATCTTTAAATGTGACAAATCTTTGGATTTTGGTATTGGTGACCCAAATTCAACTTCTGGGTTCCTAGTGCCGTCATATTATGTGTTTGCACAAAATGGCATTAATCCTAAAAAATGTTTTAAAACTGTCCGCAATGCTAATCACGAAACAAACCTAATGGCGACAGCCAACAAACAGGTGGACGTCGCGGCGAACAATTCAGAGCAAGTTGCCCGTTCTAAATTGAGAGCACCAGCCGCAGCTAAAAAAATCAAAATAATTTGGACATCGCCGTTAATCCCATCAGACCCTGTAGTTTATCGTAAAGACATGTCAAAAGAACTTAAATCGCGTATCAAAGGCTTCTTCTTGTCCTATGGTCGTTATGGTAATGTGGAAAAAGCCAAAGCAGTATTAGCAAATATTAGCGATGGCTACGGCTTCTTTATGGAGAGTAATAATACCCAGTTGTATCCAATCCGTCAGTTGGCTTTGTTCAAGAACAAAATGAAAATTGAAAATAGCACAGGCGCGTCGGCTACTGCTAAAGCAAAAAAAATTGCTGCCATTGATAAACAATTAGCTGATTTAGATGTTCTTGTAGCGCATCAATAAATTTTATCGACGGCAAGAGCGTCACTGTCGAGTGACGCTCTTTTTGCTTGTATTGGCAACATCTGATTAAGACCCATGGTGGGCAACAGCAAGCAACAACAATGAATATAAATTAGAGAAATGCGCAGCTAACACTGGCTGGAATTATCAGGTGCAGCAACGACTTAGCGCTGCGTGTTTCAGTCGCTTTCTGCAATATACTCTGCAATATACTCTGCAATATACTTGCGCTTTGAGGTATTTGCTGAGTTGCATCCATTGGAGTATATGCTACGGCATGCGCCTGGCAACCATCGACAATTGCAGGTAAACTCGCTCCATCAACGAATTAAGCAGAGCTTCCATAACTATCGAGGTCTATGAAATGACAATTGCCACATCAAAACTTTTAGATATTCAAGTGCCTAAGAAAAATTTAAAACGAACCGCAACTAACATAGTAGGATGGGGCATATTGTTTGCCTTGCTCGCCTTATCATGGGAAGGCTCTGATATGCGCCCAATGGATTTAATCCGTGATGCTGACAATATTGTGCAATATGCTGCTGGTTTTTTTCCACCTGATTTCACGGAATGGAAAATGTATGTCAGTGAAATATGGATCACCATGCAAATAGCAATTTGGGGCACTTTTCTTGCTATAGTTTTATCGATCCCTTTTGGAATAATGTCTTCTGAAAATATTGTACCTTGGTGGATATGCCAACCAACGAGGCGTTTAATGGACTGCGCGCGGGCGATCAATGAAATGGTCTTTGCCATGCTGTTCGTCGTTGCTGTTGGTTTGGGTCCTTTTGCTGGGGTATTGGCGTTGTGGGTACATACTACTGGTATTTTGGCGAAGTTGTTTTCAGAAGCAGTAGAAGCTATTGATCCAATGCCTGTAGAAGGGATTAGGGCAACAGGTGCAAATGCGCTCCACGAAATCATATATGGGGTGATACCACAGGTGCTTCCTCTCTGGATTTCTTACAGCTTGTATCGTTTTGAATCGAACGTGCGTTCGGCAACAGTATTAGGAATTGTTGGTGCTGGCGGCATAGGTATGGTGCTGTGGGAAAATGTTCGGGGTTTTTACTATGCAGAAACTGCTGCGGTGATTGTGCTGATTATTGTGTCGGTTAGCTTGTTGGATATGTTATCGCAACGGTTGCGGAAACTGGTTACTTGATGAAAGATTTTTTTCGTTACGCCATCTACTTTGCCCCAAACAGCGAACATGCCCTAGGGGAATTCGGCAATGCCTGGCTAGGGCATGACCCTGTGCATGGATATGATATTTCAAGGCCAACAATAGCTGGTCTTGCAATGAAAGAAATTGTGAAAATTACCAGTATACCTAAACGCTATGGGTTTCATGGTACACTCAAACCCCCATTTGAGTTGGCTTGGGGTTACAGCAAAAATAATTTTATTAAGGCGGCAGCACAGCTAGCCGCCAACCACGCGCCCTGTTATCTCAGCCGAGGTTTTAGTTTAACAACAATTGGCAAGTTTTTGGCTCTAACCCCAACCGATACATCGATCGAGCTTAGCGATTTAGCCGCAGCTTGTGTGCAGGGTTTAGATCAATATAGAATGCCACTTACGCAAAATAACCTTGCTGCAAGACGGCAGAACGGGCTGACTTCTCGCCAAGACGCACTGCTGGTGCGCTGGGGGTATCCATTTGTGCTCGATGAGTTTCGCTTCCACCTAACGCTGACAAATGCTATTGGCAAGGACCAATGCGACCAGCTAGCCGATTTGCTCCGCCCAATACTTAACCCCATGATCACTAAACCAATTGCCATTGATACTATTGCAGTGTTTGGGGACCCAGGGCAAGGAAGGAATTTTCAGCTGTTAAAGCGGATTGCTTTGACCGGTTAATACAGCGCGCCTACGAATTTTTCGTAGCAATGCGTTAATAATCCGTCATTGTAAATTGTTTGCACATTTTTACCTGAGACATCATAGTTTGCTAGCCGATTTAGCCTTGTAAGAATGGAGTCTGGTGCTTCCCGACCACGCAACTGCAAGCGTTGCAGCAACGTTGCTTTGGATGCCGTAATATGAATAATCTTGACATTCGCAAAAATCTTTTGAGCATCTTCAATCACTGATCTAGAAACATTGACCACCACAGTTTCACCAGCTGCCAAATGTTGGTCTATGGTCTTCGCAATACCATAGTTTAGACCATGAGCAGCCCAGCATAAAATAAATTCATTGCGGGCTTTAAGCTCACAAAACTGTTGTGGTGATATTGCGATATGTTGTTCTGCGCCAGCATCCTTACTGCGGGTAATGTAGCGGGTTGGAAAATGAAACCCATCCTTGGCAGCTAGTTGCTCTTTTGCGAGATTGATCAGCGTATCTTTGCCAACACCGCTGGGACCAACTACCAATACTAATTTACCAACAGGTTTATGCAATGCGCTGCCCAGCCGACCAAACCCCACGGATAATAGGGTGATGCGGTGAATGATGCACCCGCACAAGGTCGGCGCGTTTGCCTGGTGTTATTTCGCCGCGATCGTCCATGCCAATTCGATTAGCAGGTGTTTTACTAATGGTTTTGATTGCATCAGGTAAGCTGATTTCTGGGAAATCATCAAACAAAATCATTGCAGCTTGCAATAAACTGTGGGGGACATAATCGCTGGCAATAATATCTAAATACCCGTGTTCTGCTAACGCGCGCGCGGATACATTGCCAGCATGAGATTTGCCGCGTACAATATTGGGGCTGCCCATCATCACGCTTATCCCTGCTTGATGTGAATGAGTTGCAGCAGCCAACGTTGTTGGAAACTCGGCAACGACCACGCCATCATCTTTGGCTTCGTTGACATGCGCTACGGTTGCATCGTCATGGCTTGCCAGAGCAATCTTATTTTCTTTGGCAATAGCAACCACCATGTCCCGATGCAATTTACCAAATTGGTTGTTATCGCGCTTGCTTGTTCGAATGAACTCATCAATTTGCTCGTCGCTAAGTCCGTATTTTCCTTGATAGAAAATATAGTAGGCGTCCAAATTGACGAACTGTCTTTGCCCAGGTGTATGGTCCATAACTGATAGCATTTTGACACGCGGGTTATGCACAATATCGCTTAATGCTTTAGGTAAATTAGCATAACTTACCTCACAACGCAGGTGGAGCAAGTGTTCTGACTTTAACAAGTTGTGATCTGCTGCATCGCAGACAGCTGCGATTATTTCGTCTAAGCGGCGAATTCTTGTGCTGCCATGCTTGATGTCCCCCAAAGAAATGGCATCCAAAACAGTCGTAATTCCGGCTGCAGCTATTTCGTTGTCATGGGCGATTACAGCAGATGTTGGCGGCCATTCGGTGTTTGGGCGAGGGGTCATATGTTTTTCTAAATTATCTGTATGCAGTTCCACAAACCCAGGCATTAAATAGTCACCATTACAATTGATGCCGCTGGATATATTGGATGAACCGTCAGAAATATCTGATATTACGCCGTCTTTAACACATAAACTTCCTAATACAACTTGGTCGGACAAGACGATTTTTGCATTAGTATAAACTTGTTCATCCATGATTTTTGATCCTAAATTTTGAGATATCAAATTCACGATTGCATACAGCATCACGCGCTGGTTGATCATGAAAAATACCGAGTATCGCCGTACCGTTCCCCTTGGCGTCATTGATTAACTGTAGAACAATTTCGCGATTAACAGTATCTAAAGATGCTGTCGGTTCATCGAGCAGCAACATTGGATGTGCTGCGATAAAACCTCGCGCAATATTGACGCGTTGTTGCTCTCCACCAGAAAATGTGAGCGGGGAAAGCTGCCATAAATTTTTGGGGATGTTTAATTGGTTCAATAGGTTGGCAGCTGTAGCGTTTGCTTGTTGTTTAGCAATACCGATTGATTTTAAAGGCTCGGCGACAATGTCCAAGGTTGAAACCCGTGGAATGACCCGTAAAAACTGACTTACATAGCCCATCGTTTTGTTACGAACGTCTAAAACCGTGTGCGCCGACGCATTCACCATATCGACCCAATCGTCTCGATGGCGGACAAAAATCGACCCCTGCTGGCATACATAATTTGCATAGACCATACGCATGAATGTGCTTTTTCCAGCACCAGAAGACCCCGTCAAGGCGACACACTCGCCTTGTTGGATGGTTAGGTTAATGTCTTTGAATACTGGGATAATGGTGTTCTGCTGCACATGTAAGGTAAAGTTTTTTGCGACATTTACTGCTTTGAGCATTGCGGTCATATTATTTCCCTAAACTTGGAGAACAGAAGAAACGAGAAGCTGGGTATAAGCGTGTTGCGGATCATCGAGCACTTGGTCGGTGAGACCACTTTCTATAACATTTCCATCTTTCATCACAAGGAGGCGGTGTGAAAGCAGCCTTGCTACGGCTAAATCATGGGTAACGATGATGGCTGATAAACCTAAATCGGTAACCAAACCCCTTAACAGATCCAATAATTTCGCTTGCACAGAAACATCTAAACCGCCAGTTGGTTCGTCCATAAAAATCAGTCGGGGTTCTGAAACTAAATTACGCGCTATTTGCAAGCGTTGTTGCATGCCTCCAGAAAAAGTAGATGGCAAATCGTCCAAACGCTCTGCAATGATTTCGACTTTATCTAACCAAGATGTAGCTGCCGCACGTATCTTACCATAGTGGCGCTTGCCTATGCCCATTAAGCGTTCACCGATATTGGCGCCCGCACTAACATTCATCCGTAATCCATCCCGTGGGTTTTGGTGCACAAACGCCCAATCAGTGCGCATCAGTAATCTGCGTTCAACCTCACTGATCAAAAAAATATTTTCCCAACCATGGTCGCGGGTGTGATAGTCAACCGACCCCGCCGATGGCTTGAGTTGCCCAGATACAGCATTCATCAAAGTTGACTTTCCCGAACCAGATTCTCCAACAATACCTAAAACTTCACCGGGGAACAAATCGAAGCAGACGCCTGTACAGCCGATACGGTCCCCGTATTTAACCGTAACATTGGTAACTTTTAGCAATTGGTTTTGATTAGTCATTGGCTACCACTTGCTGAATATAGGCACAAGAGGTGGGCGACATACTGCCGATGTGACCATTATTTTGACGTGTTTGACAATAATGACTATCTGAACAGACAAACATGCGCCCGCCTGTATCATTGAGCACAACTTCGTCAAGAAAACTGCCTCGTACCCCACACAGTGCACATGGTTCATCCCATGTTTGGATCTCAAACGGATAATCTTCAAAATCTAAACTTTGCACATCGGTGTAAGGCGGAATTGCGTAAATGCGTTTTTCCCGCCCGGCACCAAACAACTGTAAAGCTGGCATTTGGTTCATTTTAGGGTTGTCGAATTTTGGGATAGGTGAAGGGTCGGTAACATAGCGCCCATTCACGGTAACTGGATACGCATAAGTTGTCGCGATAGCACCATGTTTGGCAATATCTTCATACAGTTTCACATGCATCAGGCCGTATTCTGCCAGGGCATGCATTTTTTTTGTTTCGGTTTCGCGCGGTTCTAAAAACCGTAAGGGTTCTGGAATCGGCACTTGATACACCAGTATCTGGTTTTCCTGTAAAGGCGTTTCTGGAATGCGGTGGCGTGTTTGAATAATGGTTGCTTCTTCAGTAGCGCAGGTTGTCTCCACATTCGTAGTTTTTTTTATAAACTTGCGAATGCTAACGGCATTTGTCGTGTCATCAGAGCCTTGGTCGATCACTTTGAGGCAGTCGTTAGGACAAATAATAGCAGCTGTTACTTGAATGCCACCAGTCCCCCAGCCATACGGCATTGGCATTTCACGGCTGGCGAAAGGTACTTGATAACCGGGGATTGCAATTGCCTTTAAAATTGCCCTGCGGATCATGCGTTTTGTTTGTTCGTCCAAATAAGCGAAATTGTAATGTTGATCTTCATTCATAGTTTATAAATCATTCTGCCGCGTGGGATTGCTGTTCTGAAATTTTATTACGTAGCTTGCGAATAAGCTCCAACTCGGATTGAAAATCTACGTAATGAGGAAGTTTTATATGTTCAACAAATCCAGTGGATTGAATGTTATCACTGTGAGATAACACGAATTCATCGTCTTGTACGGCTGCAACCTGTTCTTCACCAAATTCTTTGCAGCGCAGCGCTCTATCCACTAACGCCATCGCGATTGTTTTTCGTTCGTTATGCCCAAAAGTCAGCCCGTATCCACGGGTGAATTGCGGGGGTATTGCTTTGCTGCCAATGAACTGATTGACGGTTTCACATTCGGTGATAGTTATATCGCCGATATCTATGGAGAACCCTAATTCCTCAGGCTCGATTTCAACAGCGACATCACCTAGCCGTATCTCACCGACAAAGGCATGATTTCTGGCATAACCGCGTTGTGTTGAATACGCGAGCGCCAACATGAAGCCCTCGTCGCCGCGTGCCAAGTTTTGTAGCCTTAAATCGCGGTCAGCAGGGAATTGCAGCGGCTCTCTCGTTAAATCGCCAACTGGACCGGCGTCATCAACACCAGCTGTCATCGCAGCTTCGATTAGACCTTCACTGTTTAGCAATTCTAAAACTCGCGGCATTTCATTATCCAACGGCAGGTCGGCTTCTGCTGCAGCAGCAACATCCACGCCATCCGCAGCTAAGCTAAAATTTATAAGTCGATGGGTGTAATCAAAAGTAGGCCCTAAGATTTGCCCGCCTGGCAAGTCTTTAAAGGTTGCTGAAATCCGACGATCCAATAACATCTCGCTAGTTTTGATAGCTTTCGAATACACAAACCGTGGCAAGGTGGTGCGATATGCGCGAATTAGAAATATAGCCTCGATTAAATCCCCGCACGATTGTTTGATAGCAAGCGCTGCCAAATCACCATCGAACAATGACCCTTCAGCCATAACCCGGCTAACTGCGCGGCTCATCTGTTGTTTAATTTGCTCAATTGTCAACTCTAACACGGATGTATCGCCCCGCCTTTCTGCCGCCAAATAGTGATGGGCGTTATCGATGGCTTTCTCGCCACCCTTCACTGCTACATACATCAGCTACGCTCCAATCTGCTGGTTCTAGGAAGCGCTGCGATATGCCTAGAACTTGCAAAAATAAAATCTAGCCCACGCGGGAAACAAGTATGGTTCATGAATATTTTATCCCAAAATAATTCAGGCAACCTGGCGACGTTGAAGTGCTTTTTACCCTGAATTCCAGGTCCGCTAACAATATGCCCTGCAGCATTTGTTATGTCGTCACACAGCAGAATTATTGTAGCTGAACGGTCTGGATGTTCGTCTGTGCCATGTGGCAGCGTATCGAGGATATCTACATTCGATTTCGCTGTCAGCACGGCGAATGTTGCAGCGCATGGGGTATCGGTAATCGCGCATCCTGTGTGGAATTTTAGATATTCTCTCGTAGCAGCAGTGTCACATTCTGGGGCTAGATAAATGTTGGTATCGACATCTCCCAAGGTTAATACGATGGCTACAGCTGCGCCGTTCAATACATCGCAGCTTGGCAGCTTGGCAGGAAACGCTACTGGTTGTGCAGGGTGTGATATAGCTGTTAAAATAAGGCGAAAGCACATAGTTGCGTCGATAACAGGGTTTTGAAAACCGCAACACATGTCTATGCTAGAACTATCCATTATCCATCTTCTCCACGCACCATAGTAAAAAAATCTACCTTGGTAGCAGCTGCCTTTTTCGATCGAGCTTGTCGCTGCTCCCGATAGCTACTGTCTAACTCTTCGAGCATGGTATTTCGCAGCAATTGTGACTGTTGTTTATCCTGAAAAAGAGCATCAAATGCTGCGGCAAACTCTGCGTGTTGGCAATCTCGTCCTTTGATATAGGAATGCCCTACCAGCCCATTGGCAAGCTTGACACTACATCTGGTGACAGTCATTTCACCGAGATTAAAGCGTTGACCTGTTCCACCTGCGCGACCTTGGACCATAACCAGACCACGTTCTGGCTTGCGCAAGAATTGATAGGTGATATTGGTAGCGTTATCTTGCCAGTAGCCTGCCAACTTATCCGCGGTGGAACGCGCTAGCACACTCATCCAGTGCTGCCTGGATGAATCATTATGTAATTTTTGTTGCACAAGCCCTCATGCTAATAATCGATTGGCTAGCGATAATAAGCGGCGCTTATTGGATTTAATGAAGTTTATGTGAAGTTAAATTGTACAACCTGCAGATATTAGCTGTGCCAACATCCACGCCGTCAGCGTGGTTTTATGTGGATGTTTTATGCGGATGTTTTTCGATGGTATTTATCTTCAAAACGAATAATGTCATCTTCACCCAAGTAAGCGCCGCACTGCACCTCGATAACATACAAATCACTGTCATCACGGTTTTCTAAGCGATGTTTTGCCTCAAGCGGAATATACACATGACTCCCAGTTTCTTGTTTGAGAACAGCACCATCGACAGTCACCCATGCCGTGCCACGCACCACCACCCAATGTTCACTGCGGTGCATGTGTTTTTGTAGTGATAATATTTGCGCTGGATGCACGCAAATAATTTTGACTTGATACCCGTCATCCTGCGTGATCGAATCGTACCAACCCCAAGGCCGTTCAAATTTAGTCTGCTTTTCCATGTAATCCCTAATTATGTATATACCGCCACAATGTTATGGCTAGAATTGCGCGAAATATTGAATACCCATCTACAGCACGCAACATTATGATATATCAAAAACTTGCTAACACCCAAATGCCAGTAAGTATTATTTATCTTGACACAATGACATTCGGACCGTCACAACACCCAAGACCAAGCCTGTGTGAGCGGGATACCCAAAGCCAGCAACTCAGTCTATACCACAGTCGGCGATAGTAGCTTGTGAGCAATAACACCAATCCCGCGCTGAGCGTACGCTGGGTCGCACACCAGCTACACAACTACAAAAAACAATTTTTGCTTGCTAACGTCTGCGCATTGGCAGCGGTGATAATTTTTGTTCCCTTGCCGCTGTTGCTGCCAGTGCTCATCGACGAAGTCATTTTGCAACAAGACGGGTGGATGCTGCCTATCCTTGATACTGTTTTGCGCGTTTCATGGCAGACGCCAGTTGTTTACATCTGCATTGTGTTGTTGATTTCACTCATGTTACGCCTCCTCACCCTCGGCTTCAACCTATTGCAAACCCACTTATTTATTGCCATTTCCAAACGGATCACGGCAACACTCCGCCAACGCTTATTGGCACAAGTAAGCAACTTCTCAATGCAAGTCCTAGACACTTTAAAAAGCGGAAAACTAGTCAGTAATATCGTCAACGATGTCGACAATATCGACCGCTTTATCGGCGTTACTGTGAGCAATTTTTTTATTAGCATTGCCACAGCAATCGGCGTGCTAGCTGTGGTGACCATTATCCACCCGTGGTTAGGGCTGTATATGTTGGTACTGAACCCACTCACTATTGCAGCTGTCCAACGCTTCAGCCGTAAAGTAACAGCGCTCAAACGCCAAGACCATGAACAAACGCAGCTACTGCAAGAACACCTCACCGAATATATTGACTCAGCACATCAGTTGCGGGTGAGCAACCGTGAACGCAATTATCTACAAGACATGCAACAAGTGGTGCAACGGATTGCCACAGCCAGCTTTTATTTTCAATGGCATAGCGAAATAGCTTCACGGTCGAGCAATGCCGTGTTTATGACAGGCTTTGATATTTTCCGCGGTGCCTGTCTTGCCTTCGTGTTGTTTTCTAACCTGTCAATCGGCCACATGTTTGCTGTGTTTGGCTACCTGTGGATTACTGCCGGCGCGATGCAGCAAATCATTGATATGCAAGTCCATCTGCGTGCTGCCAATGCTTCATTTGCTCGGTTACAACAATTTGAAGCGTTAGTCAGCCGCGGCGAGCGCCAGCAGTATCACACCAATATCGTAGCACCACAACCAGCATGGTCTGTCGATATTCAAGGTCTATCATTTAGCTATCGGCAAGGTTTCCCAGTTTTATGCAACCTATCACTCCGCATCGCCGCTGGCGAACATATCGCTATTGCTGGTGTCAGCGGCAGCGGCAAATCGACCATCGCGCAACTGCTATGTGCTCTATATCCATACACCAGCGGGTCAATTCTACTCAACGGCAACGAATTATCATCGATTGACCCACGCCAACTCAGAGAATATGTGGTTTGCTCATTGCAAAATCCAGCATTACTCCATAACAGTATTTATGCCAATATTTGTTTAGGTAGCAATTATGATGAACAGCGTATCTGGCAGGCATTGGAACGAGTACAACTCGCAGATTTAGTCCACGGCTTGCCAGAAGGCATACACACCAATATTGGGCGTCAAGGACTGCAATTATCAGGTGGTCAATGCCAGCGCCTAGCGTTGGCACGCTTATTTGTTACTCAGCCATCAATTGTCATTCTTGATGAAGTTACCTCAGCTGTAGATAATGCCACAGAACAGCATGTCTTAAATGCGATGGAGGAATACTGCGCTAATACTACCACTATTATTATCTCGCATAAAACCAGCCACCTGTCACGCAGTCATACAAAATATACGCTCGACAATGGTGTGTTGGTGTGAATGGATATCCTTAGGTTAATTCCGCTTTAGTTTTGACATTCGGCAATTTTTCAGGTTTAGACAATACTAGAAACACTACGGCAAACAGTACCATTGCGCCGCCAATCAATTGGTTGAACGTTGGATAAATATTATAAATAACCATCATCGCCAACAACGTAAGCACGGGCGAACTTGTTCCAATCAACGAAATACTAGCAACCGGCAAATATGCAACCGCGCGGATATAACACAGCCGAGAAATAAAAGGCCCGCCAAATGCGGCGAGAAACGCGTACATCACTTCCTCAAGATTTACAGAATACAACCGCTGCAATACCCCAGGAACGGCAGCCAAAATCACAACTGCAATCAGCAGTCGGTATTGATTTATCAACGTTACCGAAAAATAATGACTACTATAGCGTATCATCACAATCATTATTGCGAAACTGACCCCAGCTAATATTGCAAAAATTGGACCAAACCAATGTCCTATTTCAAACATACTTGGATGGTAATTGATGATAATAATGCCCATTACCACCAACAATGCGGCAATAACAACGTGATACGTTATCCGTTCGGCAAACAACAATGCTCCAAGGACTATCACAAACAACAACTCAGTGCGTTGCATAATATTCGTCAGCGCTGGAGAAATATGCTCATACGATAGAAAGACAAACTGGTTTCCCAAAATTGAGCTAATCGCTATCAACACCAGCTGGGCAGCGCTGGCAACAGTAAATTCAGATTTTGCTTTTTTAGCCCAATTTTTGCTTTTTTTGACCAGCAACATAATGCTATTGAGCAGCAACGCCGACAACAACAATAAAAAAGTAGCCACCCCCACCGGCAGTGTTTCTGCCAATTTTGAAAACGTTAACACATACAGCGTTACAAATATTGTTCCCGAAAAAGCAAACGCATAACCGCGCTGGGCCACCGTCATATCTAGCCGTTTTCCCAAGTGAAATTCATGTATTGTATGTGATAATTTATTGAATAATGTCTCGGTACGGTACACATCTTGTGTATATATATCTACAGCTAAACATGCTAATCTGTTTGCTAGCGTGTCATTGGTATCCACAGCTAAAATGCGCGCAGTTGACCGCAAACCAGATTATAAATAGCTTGCATCAGCTAGCGTATCCACGCATTTGCTACACTTCACGAACCTTTTATTTTAACAGTTGACCAGATGTGATTATCGCCCCATCAATTTTATCCGCAGACTTTGCGCGGCTTGGTGTAGAAGTGCAGGCTGTGCAGCATGCTGGAGCAGATTGGATCCACCTCGATGCCATGGACAATCATTTTGTACCTAATCTAACCATAGGTCCCATGGTATGTGCTGCTATCCGCCCGTTAGTAGAAATTCCAATAGATGTCCATTTGATGGTTGAGCCAGTCGATGCAATTGCTATCGCCTTTGCCAAAGCAGGCGCCAACACCATCACCTTCCACCCTGAAGCAACCAAACACGTTGACCGCACGATTGCGTTAATTCGCGACCACGGCTGTCAACCGGGGATTGCATTAAACCCCGCCACCAGCTTAACTTGGTTGGATCACACCATCCATCTGATCGACCTAGTGTTGCTGATGAGCGTTAATCCAGGGTTCGGTGGGCAAACATTCATTCCGCACACACTGCATACAATAGCTGCGGCAAAGCTGCGCATAGACGCTCACCACCATACGACTGGCAGGCACATCGAACTCCAAGTTGACGGAGGCATCAACAGCCATACCGTCCAAGCCGTCCAAAATGCAGGTGCCAGTGCGGTTGTTGCTGGCAGCGCGATATTCAACAACCCAGATGCTGACGGCGGCTATACCCAGGCAATCCAAGCGCTGAAATACGCTAAACCATGAATCAATAGCTGCAAGCGCTATCGTGGGGTTTCATTTGCAGTATTCTTGTATTAGCAATTTATTAAACCTTTGCATCCCTTACAATAACTCCGATTTATTTGTATTGTGGGCTGAATGCCTTACTACATTTTAGCAATGGCTTGCCAATGAATACAAAGAAACACATAACAGCAACCCTTGATCTAACCTCATTAGACAAAGCTTTGACCAGCTTCAAACTAGCGTTAGACGAATATAACAAAGACACCAGCAACGAATTTGTGCGCGACGCCTGCATCCAACGTTTCGTATACTGTTATGATCTTGCCGCCAAAATGATCACTCGCCACCTCTCGATGGCAGCAGCCAACCCAAGCGCAGTACACGAAATGAGCTTTCAGGGCAAAATACGTGAGGCATACAGCCAAAAAATCATTAAAAGCAGCTGGGACAGCTGGTGGTTGTATCGAGACAATCGCAATAAAACCGCCCACGGTTACAACCTTGATGTAGTGCTGAAAATCATGCAAGACATTCACACCTTCTGCAATGAAGTGGACTATCTATTGCACGCCCTGCCAGCCAAGGATAACGGTGAAAAATGACCGCACAACTTGATATAACAACACCACAACTCGCCATAGTGCAAGAGATATTGCAAAGCATCTTGCCACATGATACCCGCGTCTGGGTGTTTGGCAGCCGCGCCAACGGTCACACCAGACACAATTCAGATTTGGATATCGCCATCCAAGCCCCAAGTGCGCTTGCCCACTCCACCTCCAGGCAGCTCAGCCGCGCCTTTGACGAATCCCACTTGCCCTACACAGTGGATGTTGTCGATATGCGGCAAGTGGCGCCGTATTTTAAAGACATCATCGACGCACAAAAAATCCCTTTGCCAATTTGCGACAACAAGCCAGCGCTGCGGTTTGCTGATGTTGCAAAAAAAAATCAGCAATAATAGCCCGTACCCCAACAATTAGTTTTAAGGAACTACGTCCAGCATTTACATAACGGAGATTCTGATGTCACCCGATATTCGTTGGATACACAGATTCGATAATTTCAAACGCTCGCTGCAACAGCTTGAGATGGCCTTCACGATTATGGATGAGCGCGAACTGAATGAGCTTGAGCAACAAGGTGTGATTCAGGCGTTTACATACAATTACGCGATTCACAGGGTGCTTGTCGACAATCACCCTGTGAATCGCGTAGCCAACTATTTTGCCATTTCGATACTATTCGCTACTAACTGTTTACAAGTGGCTCAGACGCTATAAATCAGGTGGAACATCTGCACTGTACAATCTTTCCAGCAGGCCAATTTCAACCCCAGCTAAGCTCGCTGAGACCTTGGCTCAACGCATCCAAAAACTCTATTTAGAGTCACAAATGAATGCACGGAGCATTGCCAAGTATTTGCAATTGGCATACTCCACTGTCACCAAAATTTTGAGACGGCTATGCCTTACAAAAAAGACCTTAAAAAGAGAAAAAGCGCATCGCTATGAGCATGAACACCCTGGTGACATGCTGCATCTGGACATCAACAAACTGCAACGTTTTACTCCACTGGGCATAAATTTGGTGCTCCTGCAAAAGCAAATACAGGCCATGGTATTGAGTGCGCCCATGTTTGTATAGATGACCATAGTCGATGGGCGTTTGTGGAGGTGCTTCCTGATGAGAAAAAGGAAACGACTCAGGGGTTTATACACCGAGCATTGGAGCATTTTTCATCTTTGGGAATAGCGGTGAACCGGCTGATGACAGACAATGGACCTGCATATCGATCAAAGTTCGTAAATCGATATCTTGATGCTTGTCAAATCAAGCACGTTTTTACCAAACCATACAGGCCGCAGACCAACGGAAAAGCAGAAAGGTTGATACAAACGCTTAGCAAGGAATGGGCATTTTCGCAGCCATAGCAAACAAGTGATGAGCGCAACAAAGCTCTTCCAAAATATCTTAATCACTATAACCTCAGTCGCACACATTCCGCTTTAGGGAATCTACCACCAGCTGCTAGAATTGTTGGTTTTTGTAAACAACGTGTGTAGTTTTGACACTTAGGGAACCTCTGATTAACTCGCTGATAGAGAGAGTTTGTTGGCAATTGCTGATGATTGCAAGGCGCAAACCGCTAAGCGCATGCCGTAGCATATACGCCAAGGGATGCAACACAGCAAGTACCGCTTGTAGGCAAACCATCATATATTCAATAGAAGGACGGGAAAAAACGCTGCGCTGCGTCGTTGCAGCACTTGGCAATACCCACAAGACCACCAGTATTATCTGCGCACTGCGTCTAGTTATCATCAGCGTTTTTGCTCCGTCTCGCCCATCAAGGACTTAATCAGAGCTTCCTTAGGCTGAGCGCAGTTCTGCAGCAATGTAATCGCGACGCGTTGCTCCTGTATACAGTTGTCTGGGTCTGCCTATTTTTCCTGGGCTGCTACTCATCTCATGCCAATGAGAAATCCAGCCAATACTCCGAGCAATTGCAAAAATTGCGGTGAACATGGTTGTTGGAATTCCTAAAGCGCTCAACACGATACCTGAGTAAAAATCAACATTTGGATACAATTGTTTTTTAATAAAATACGGGTCTTCCAAGGCGATTTTTTCTAATTCTTCGGCAATCACAAACATTTTGCTCAACTCGTCTTCTGGTCTGTTGGCAATGATCTCTTTGGCAAAATCCCGCAGCACATTGGCGCGCGGGTCAAAATTCTTATAGACACGATGTCCAAACCCCATCAAGCGGAATGAATCATTTGGGTCTTTGGCACGATTGACAAATCCAGCAATACGATCTGCCGAGTTGATTTCTTGTAGCATTAAAATCACCGCTTCGTTCGCTCCGCCATGGAGTGGTCCCCACAAAGCAGCAATTCCCGATGCCACACAGGCATATGGGTTGGCGTTGGTAGATCCAGCCAGACGAACAGTTGAAGTAGAAGCATTTTGCTCATGATCGGCATGGAGCATAAAAATCACATCCATCACCCGAGCATGCAGCGGGTCAACTACATATTTTTCGCATGGCGTTGCATACATCATGTGGAGAAAGTTTTCTGCAAAAGCTAAACTGTTATCAGGATAAATAAACGGCAATCCTTGTGAATATTTATATGCCATTGCTGCCAGTGTTGGCATTTTTGAGACAATGCGAATCGCTGTTTGACACCGATGTTCTGGGTTAGAAATATCCAGATTTTCATGGTAGAAAGACGACAATGCGCCAACTAATCCGCACATCACCGCCATCGGATGCGAGTCTGCTCTAAAACCATTAATGAATTTGGCCATGCGTTCTGTGACCATCGTATGATTTTTAATACGCCGTTTGAACGAGTTATATTCCTCAATTGTTGGTAACTCGCCATTCAGTAACAAATAGCTCAGTTCTATATAATTAGACTCCTTTGCCAGTTGCTCGATTGGATAGCCACGGTGGAGCAATATCCCTTCGTCACCATCGATAAAAGTAATCTTTGAATCGGTCGACGCGGTGGCGATAAAGCCCGGGTCATAGGTAAAATACCCTTCAGCAAGCAAAGGAGCGACATCGATAACATCAGGGCCAAGCGTTCCAGAGATGATGTTTAGCTCAATTGGATCTCTGCCATCAATGTGCAGATGTGCTTTGCGATTACTCATAGCTTTTCCTATGTTGTCGCAGTGGTATTGTGGCTGAAGTCAACGTCAGCGAAACTTGCGAGATTGATAATAGTAGAATGAGTTTTCAACACTACTGTATACTTATGCTTTGCATAAACGCTGCAAAACGCAGTGTGCAACGGTTTTGGCTGATATATCTTAACACCATACGCCAATATCCAAAACGCGATGCGTATAAGAATTGCTGGCGATTATTATCCTAACTCTGTCTTTGTCAAGTATATTGCAGCGCTCAATATTTTATTAATCAAAGGATAGAACTTATTTGTATGTCTCGCCCAGCATGGACTTAAGCAGAGGTTCCCTACAATATGGCAACTACTATAGCCGCATAGCCGCAATCTCGTTCGCAAGCACAAGCTGTGCAGTATGCCTGTTTGCTGTTCGCATGGACTGTGTCAAACCTGCCAATGAATGGAATATACAGAATGAATAATCAACCTGGCATATTAGCAATCGATCAAGGTACCACTTCAAGCCGAGCTATTATCTTCAACAGCAACATGGAGATAGCCAACATTGAGCAACAAGAGTTCAGCCAATACTTCCCAAATTCTGGTTGGGTGGAGCATGACCCAGAAGAGATTTGGCAATCAGTCTTGAATGTATGCACCACGGCGATTGCCAACACGACGCTTGCTGTTAAGGCCATCGGCATCACCAATCAACGCGAAACAGTTGTGGTGTGGGATGCGACGACGGGCACAGCAATATACAACGCCATAGTTTGGCAAGATCGGCGGACTGCTGAACTGTGTGAGCGGCTCAAAGCCGACAACATCGAGCCAATGGTGCGTGAGAAAACAGGATTATTGATAGATGCCTATTTTTCTGCTACTAAAGTCCATTGGATTTTAGAAAACGTCAACGGTGCACGACAAGCCGCTGCACATGGCACATTGCGCTTTGGTACAATCGATACATTTCTCATTTGGCGCTTAACAGCAGGCAAGACCTATGCGACAGATAGCACCAATGCCGCGCGGACGATGCTCTACAATATTCATAGCCGTGAATGGGATGATGAGTTATTAGCACTATTTAACATCCCGCATTCTATGCTGCCGACTGTGCACCCATGTGCTGCAAATTTTGGTACAACCCGACAATTTGGCATGCAACTACCGATTATTGCTGTAGCCGGCGACCAGCAAGCCGCGTCAATTGGCCAGTCGTGTTTTGTTCCAGGCATGGTGAAATCCACATATGGTACTGGATGTTTTGTGCTCTTGAACACTGGTAAGACCCCATTACAATCTGCAAACAGAATGCTAACAACGATCGCCTACGATATCGAAGGTGAGTTTGCTTACGCACTTGAAGGTTCAATTTTTGTTGCCGGCGCAGTCATCCAATGGCTACGTGATGGTATTAAAGTCTTAGAAAACGCATCCCAAAGCGAAGCGCTTGCAATGCAAGCTAAGCAATCTGCAGTGGTATTTGTGCCAGCGTTTACTGGGCTAGGAGCCCCATATTGGGACAGCAACGCGCGCGGTGCGATTTTGGGACTGACACGTGACAGCGGCATCGCAGAAATCACCCACGCGGCTTTACAAGCCATTGCGTTTCAATCGCGTGACTTGCTTGACGCAATGCGGAAAGATTGGAACGCCACCACTGAATTTTCTTTGCGTGTAGATGGCGCCATGGTGGCAAATAACTGGCTGCTGCAAACGCTTGCCGACATTACCCAAATCACTGTAGATCGTCCAAAAATCATAGAAACAACAGCGCTCGGTGTCGCTTGGATTGCTGGTATGAAAATAGGTATTTACCCAACAATGAGGGAAATTTCGCAACATTGGCAACGTGACCAACAGTTTGTTCCGCAGCTAGCGTCACAGCAAGCTGATGCACTGTATGCACGCTGGAAACAAGCTGTGGCAAGAATCCTCACCAATTAATCTGCTAAATAGATTAACAAAAACAGTTGCATTCAGAAATTCTAACTGCATCATGCAGTATACGAGTAATTTGTCATGGTCTGCTTATGAGAATATTAGATTGTATTGGTATTAGCACTGCAGACCAAATGAGCACGTTACAACTTCTATGATGGACTGGTGGATTCATGTATAGAAGACTAACAGTTTCACCAATTTTTAAAGAGTATATAATATGAGTAAAGGTACCGTAAAATGGTTTAATGCCAACAAAGGTTTTGGATTTATCACTCCTGAAGCTGGTGGACAAGATTTATTTGTCCATCATTCCGAAATCAAAAATGGCGGCGGATACGCAACACTGGCAGATGGGCAGGCTGTTGAGTTTGAAGTAGGGCAAGGTCAAAAAGGACCTTGTGCAACAAATGTTCTCGCGGTCTAAGACCACGTAAATACGGTGCTGCGGAATATTCATTTCCGCAGCACACATTTACCCTCCCCCACTTTACCCAACTTTTACTTAAATTAGTCCCACCCACTATCACCTGCTAACACCCTCCATCCTGCTTGCATAAGCAACTAAAAGTCAACACCAACCATTAGCAAATAAACCTCTGATTGTAATTGTTCATTCTTAAATTGTAGGATGTAACTGTTGGCATAATTGGAACTGCAGCAGCAAACCATATCACTTTCAATATTTGATATGGAGTAGTCATCATGGCGGATACGTTAAACACCAATTTCAAAAGTCAATACCATTCTTGACCATTCTTGACCATTCTAGCAGGAGCATTGCGCTCGGTTATCATCCTGCCTGCCGGATGATATTTTCAGTCCCGTGGCAAATATATTATAAAATGAACGTCTGCAACACAGCATATATCAGAGCTTGCCACCAGTTAATTGCTCACAGCGTGTGCGATTTTAGCTGGCTGCTTTCCTAAAATAATCATTCCTAGCAGGTCGTCATCGGTCACATCAGCAATCTGCACTGTACCCACGAGTTTACCGTTTTTCATGACACTCGCACGATCACAGAGTTGCATAACATCATTAATATCATGGCTAATTAAAAAAATACCAATGCCTTGCGTTTTCAATTCCTTGATGATTGCTGCGACCATTTGCGTCTCTTGTGGTCCAAGTGCTGCAGTCGGTTCATCCATAATCAAAATACGCGCATTAAAATACACGGCTCGTGCAATTGCGACAGATTGCCGCTGTCCGCCCGACAGTGCATGCACAGGGTCAGCAAACTTAGTAAAGTTTGGATTCAACCGGTGCATCAGTTTTCTCGATTTCGCTTCCATTTGATCTGCATCTATAAAGCCAAATGGTGTTGTCAGCTCTCTCCCTAAAAATATATTTGCTGCAGTATCAAGATTATCTGACAATGCAAGTGTTTGGTAAATTGTTTCAATATTGTATTTGCGCGCATCACGCGGATTTTTTATTACTACATTTTTACCATTCACAAGTATTGTGCCGCTATCTGGTTGATACGCGCCTGATAACATTTTAATCAGTGTCGATTTACCAGCGCCATTATGACCCAATAGCCCTACAACTTCGCCAGCCATTAAATCAACACTCACTTGGTCAACAGCCTGCACGCCACCAAATGCAATCGACATATTTTGCATTTCAACGAGCGCTGTGGTCATGTTTTTAACCCTACTTTTTTTCTGTAGATAAAATCCACCCATACAGCAAACACTAACACAATGCCAACAACGATGTTCTGATATGGTGCGTCCACACCAACCATTGCCATTCCTGATTGTAATGACTGCATAATCATCGCCCCAAGTATTGCGCCATAAATTGTTCCGATTCCACCAGAAAGTGCAGTCCCGCCAATAACTGCGGCAGCTATCACTTTTAACTCATCAAGCGTACCAATGTCATTGGTATGTGCTTGCAGTCGTGACTGGGCTATAACTGCAGATAGTGCACAAAGAAACCCAAGCAACGCAAATACTTTAATGGTTAACATTCGGGTATTTATCCCAGCAAGCAACGCCGCTTCGGGGTTACCGCCTGTGGCAAAGATGTAGCGACCAAAACGGGTTTTACGCGCTACTATTGTCATTACGATTGCAGTGATAATCAAAATAAGCACCGAAATTGGAATTCCATATCCTTGTGAATATCCAGCTGGAACGGTTTCACCGCGCACAGCAAACATTCTGGCAAGTTTTGCTGCGGGGATATGATAACTATTCAAAATTGCGACAAATCCAAGCACTGTTGCGCTTGCCAACAAGCAGAGTACGAATTCTGCCCAAAGTGGTTTGACAGGAAAGTTATGCGCCGTCTTATTGTTTCTAGACCTCCAAATTGACCAACATGCTGCTGCAGATATACCAATGCCAACTACCCAAGACAGGCTGGTACCCAAAGTGCCTCCAGCGCCACCTAACAGGCGTAGATTTGCATCAAGCGGGGCTATTGTTTGTCCAGTTGTGGTAAACCAAGCAACGTTACGCCACACTAATAACCCCCCGAGCGTCACCAAAAATGCGGGTATAGATTGATAACCAATCAGCCATCCATGAAAACAGCCAATGCACACACCTATTGCCAAACCAATTATTATAGTTACGGGAGCAATCATTGGATCGCCGATATCAATATTAAATATATACGGGATGAACTGAGTTTGCGCAACAGCCATCAGCGCAGATGTCATTGCCAGCACTGCGCCTACAGACAAATCTATGTGTCGAGTAACAATCACAAATACCATGCCCATGGACATGATTGCTACTGAAACTGTTTGAATAGAAAGATTAAAAATATTGCGTGGCGTTAAAAAGCGTCCATCAGTCACAATATTAAAAGCAATACATAAAAAAATAAATGCACCAATCATTCCTAATAGTCGCACGTCTAGCTCAAGGATTTTTGCTAACGAACGCCTGCTAGCTGTATCTGCTGCAACTACAGTATTTTTCATCTTGGCTTACATAAAAATATGCCCATCAAATCAGACAGAACGGATGGGCATACTATTTTTAATGATTAATTACAATGATTAATTACAAGGTGCTACTTTAGCTGTTACTCCTTGGCAGAGTTTGGACTTGCTTATCCACCCAGCGTCGACAACTACGGAAAGGTTATCTTTTGTTATAGGTACTGGGTTTAAAAACAATGCGTTCATCTTCACATTCTTGGGTGTGTTAAAAACAACAGAACCCGCTACATCATCCAGATCAGCCCCATTACCAAGAGCAACGGCAATTTCTGCAGCGTGCTTGCCCAGCGCACGGGCATCTTTCCATACAGATACAGTTTGTGTTCCTAAGGCTATCCGGTTCAATGCAGCATGGTCGCCATCTTGACCTGAAAGCGGAATTCCTTCCATTCCTTGAGCAGTTAATGCAGCAACAACCCCACCTGCTGTGCCATCATTCGACGCAATCACGGCATCGACGCGATTATCATGTGCAGTGAGTATCTGTTCCATACTGGCTTGAGCATTTGCTGGCAGCCATCCATCCGTATAGCTTTCGCCGATAATAGTAATATCTCCTGCGCTCACTGCTTGTTGAATAATTTCTTGTTGACCACCACGTAGAAAGTCAGCATTGGGGTCGGTTGGTGAACCTTTAATCATTACATACCGACCTTTTGGAGCAATTTTAAACACTGCCCTTGCTTGCATTCTACCGACTTCAACATTATCGAAAGTCAAGTAAAAGGATCTGTCATCTTCAATCAAGCGGTCATAGGCAATAACAGGAATTCCTTCGTCAGCTGCTGCTTGCACCGCAGGTATTACCGCTTGAGTATCGACACCTAATATAATCAAGGCATCAACACCTTGAGCTATCAGGTTTTCGATATCGGATAATTGCTTGCTTGCGGATGATTGCGCATCTGCTGAAATATATTCCGCACCTAATTTTTTAAGCGCACTTTTTATAGCAGATTCATCTGTCTTCCAGCGCTCTTCTTGAAAATTTGACCAACTTACCCCAACTTTAACAGCTGCTGCCAGCGAGATGTTTGCCCAAAAACTACTGCAAACAACAAGTATAAAAATAAATTTTTTCATGTTGTATTCTCCTAAATTACCAAATATGTGAGTCATCTCACATGCCAAATATCAATATACAGAATTTGCACTTGGTGTCAAAACTTTATGCCATCGCACTATTCCACCATCGCAGTTCGCTCTCGCATGGTATGAAGCGGCAGTTGGCAGCAAATTGTTACACAAACCTATTCACATAATTTTCAAGGAGCTCTTGCTCGCCAGATCGCGGCGCAGGGTTGGTATGTTTGTTAAGAACATCTTGCGCAATGCTCGCTAGGTCGCTGTTCAGCATTGCTTGTGCTTGTTTTGATTGCCAACCAGAATATCTAGCCTGTAACCGCGTTGCAAGACCACCATCTTCAATCATCGCAGCCGCAGATTTCAGCCCTCGCGCACAGACATCCATGCCGCCAATATGTGCCGCTATCAAATCACGTGGGTCAATTGATTGTCTCCTTAATTTCGCATCGAAATTTGTACCTCCAGCAGTAAATCCGCCCGCTTTAAGAATTTGGTAATACGCTAATGCAACTTCCGCCACATTATTTGGAAATTGATCAGTATCCCAACCAGACTGATAATCGTTTCTGTTCATATCAATCGAGCCAAATACACCCAATGCTGCTGCTGTTGCGAGTTCGTGTTCAAATGTATGCCCGGCAAGAATGGCATGCCCTTGCTCTAAATTGAGTTTAACTTCATTTTCAAGCCCGTATTTTTGCAAAAAACCATAGCACGTTGCAGCATCGTAATCGTATTGATGTTTACTCGGCTCCAGTGGCTTTGGTTCTACCAAAATCATTCCTTTGAACCCAATCTTATATTTATATTCAACAACCATATTAAGAAAACGTCCCATATGGTCTAGCTCTGATTTAAGATCAGTGTTAAGCAGCGTTTCATATCCTTCGCGACCGCCCCAAAGCACATAATTTTCACCATTGAGCTTGTGCGTTGCATCCATACACGACTTCACTGTTGCTGCTGCAAATGCGAATACATCTGGGTTAGGATTGGTTGATGCACCCGCCATCCAACGACGGTGACTAAACATATTCGCCGTACCCCAAAGTACTTTGACACCTGTTTCTGCCATTTTTCCTGCCATATAATCGGTTATTTCATCCAATGTACTCAGGTTATCGCGAAAATTTCCTGTTTCAGGGCGTACATCAGCATCATGCCAACAAAAGAATGGCACGTTTAAAATTCTAAACATTGCAAATGCATGGTCAGCTTTAACTTTTGCCATTGCCATGCTGTCCTGTGGAAACCACGGTCTTGCAAATGTCTGTCCACCAAACGCATCACCACCCAACCACGCAAAACTATGCCAATAAGCTACAGCAAAACGCAATTGATCCTGCATTTTCTTCCCAAGCACTACCTCGTCTGGATTGTAATGATGAAACGCAAATGCATCATCACTACTTGGACCTTTGAAGGTGACTGGTTCAATATCTTTAAAAAAATCTACGCTCATACTCCAACCTCCAAAAAGTGAATTATCCTCGGCTTCTTAATCGTTCCCATCCTATCAATTTATCTTCGCATCCTCTGGTTTCAGTCAACATATGCAATGTCTGCACAGCCAACAACGTGGGAATTTGTCGGCATATTACTGCTTTGTGTAGCGGACGAACATTACATACTGCAAACTTACGGAATACATTCAGTATACGTGTCATTCAATTTTCTTCATTTATTTAGTGACACTCTACCCCCCCCCAAAAAACCCTACTAATCTGTCATAATACTCTAACTATTATTTTTGGGAATTGATATAAAGCAAATGACGTTTGCAGAGTCGGAATACGCACTGCAAAACCACAAATCTCGTAGAGAAATATTTCTTGAGAAATTAGCAGCTGTTATTCCATAACTGCAGTTAAATGCAGTTGTTGCTAAACACTACACCAAACCTGCGCAAAACAGGCGGTCGGCCCGCAATATCCACTGCAAACGCTGCTGCGCGTACATGTGATGCAAGTGGTGTATAACCTCAGCCATCGCTGTAGATGCAGCGATGGAGGATATATTTTGTACCAAGTCCACTCATTGCGGCTGTTTACTTGTTTAAATCATGGCAACCGCTGCTTAAGTCCATGATGGGCGAGACTGAGCAACAACACTGATGAAACTTAAGCGCAGTGCGCAGATAACACTGGTGGGACTTGTGGGTATTAGCAAGTGCTGATGTGGGTTGTTCATGCTGTACTCCTTTGTTTAGTAACTAATACAGTACCAGCTTCTTAGTTAGCTGATGTCTAAACAACCTCCGTAGCATTTACAACTAAGGAGGGTAATATGATGCAATGCGACTGAGACCAAACAACATGAAAAAAGTATTTCTGACCCTAGTAGTGATCTCCGGCTCTGGCAAGTTGCAGATGGAAAACTAATTGTACCTTTTGAGGTATGTGACTTCTTGTTTGTTTCTGCTATCATGCAGCAGCAATTTTTCTATTTTCATAACAGCCTTGAAACCTGGGTAATCTTCTACGGGTCGCAGGGCGGTGAATATGTTGGAGATGTAACATGATAGCTATTCACGCTTTAACAGATTGTCATAAAGATTCATGGTCTCGGTTATGGAAGCAATACCTAGCCTTCTACAAGGTGGCAAGGAGCAACACTGTTTTTGATTTGACTTTTTCGCGACTAATTGACGAAGATGCAGAATGTGAAGGATATATCGCATACATTGACGGCAATGCAGTGGGAATTGTCCACTGTATTTATCACCTACACCTCTGGCAGCAGGAAAAGATCTGCTATTTGCAGGATTTATTCGTGGATAAAAATTACAGGAAACACGGTGTTGCCAGCAAATTAATATCACAAATTTATGCGCGTGCAGACGAGAAAAACGCGAAAGGTGTGTATTGGCTGACACAGGACTTCAATATAGCAGCCCGAAATTTATACGACAAGATAGGGTCTAAAACCCCTTTTATAAAATATGCACGCACATGAAAAAGAATATAGTTAACATTGGCACTGGTATAAACTGGTTGATGTGCGCTTACCATTTGGTGAAGCCTCGCTGATGGAGCGAGTTTGCCTGCAATTGCTGATGATTGCAAGGCGCAAACCGCTAAGAGCATGCCGTAGCATATACGCCAAGGGATGCAACACAGCAAGTACCGCTTGTAGGCAAACCATCATATATTCAATAGAAGGCCGGGAAAAAACGCTGCGCTAACGTCGTTGCAGCACTTGATAATACCACCAGTATTATCTGCGCACTGCGTCTAGTTATCATCAGCGTTTTTTCTCCGTCTCGCCCATCATGGACTTAATCATAGCTTCCCTAAGCGTTATTATCTCAAACTTCTATACGCATCCACCAGCATGTTAGCGGCATAATCAACTTCATTCGCGGTGAGATAACGCCCCATACCGATACGGATGCTACTCTCCGACTGGGTCGCATCCAGCCCCATCGCTTGCAGCACGTGCGACCTAGCACCTGATGAGGAGAGGCAGGCGGAGTTCGTCGACAGACCCAGCGCCGGGACCTGGAGGAGTAGGTCTTCTGCTGCAACGCCAGCAAACATGATATTCAGGCAGCTGGGAATACTAAGGTTACGATCGCCATTTAACGAAACATCGTTGCCAAGTTCCTCGGTCAAAATAGACATTAACAGGGTTGAAAGGGTGAGAAGATGCGCATGATCCTGTTCACGGCTTATGCAAACCAGTTCGCTCGCGGCACCAAATCCGGCAATCAGAGCCGTGGCTGGTGTACCCGCTGGTTTGGGACACAGAGAATCGCCAAGGTCGCTGCGAACATACAAGGCACCAACCCCCTGCGGTCCGTAAATTTTGTGCGCCGAAATGCTCATGCACGCGATGCCATTTTCAACATCAATCTTCTGCGTACCGAGAGCTTGCACCGCGTCGGTATGAAAGGGGATATTGCGGTTGATACAGAACTTGTTGACCTCTTCCAAGTCCTGCAACACCCCCGTTTCATTATTCGCCGCCTGAATCGATACTAGCCGGGTTTCCGGCTTAATGGCTGTATCTAGTAATGTTAGATCGAGCCTGCCGTTGGCTTGCACCGGGAGGAAGGTGACCGCGTAACCTGCTTGTCTTAAGGATACGCAAGTCTCAATGATTGAATTATGCTCGCTGTTCAGCGTGACAAAATGTGCAGACTTATTAGAAGAACGGGCTACTTGATACAGTAGCTGGTGGTTGGAGGCGGTGGCGCTGGGGGTGAAATGGATCTCATCCGCTCGGGCACCGATCAGGTCTGCGACTTGCCCCCTAGCATGCTCGATAAGGTCAGCAGCATCGAGCCCAAAAATATGGGTTTTGCTGTGTGCGTTGCCTGGAAATTCAAACGCATGCCACATAGCTTCCCTAGCTTGCGCAGCGAGAGGGGTTGTCGACTGATGGTCGAGAAAAAGGGGCAGGTGAATTTCTTCGCCTTTATGCATGATGGTTTCAGTATGATCCGCAACCAGGGTCATGCGCTTAAATATGACTCGAGGGTGGCAATTTGATGTTTTGTCAAATCCAGTGCGTCGGCTATAGCTATGACATTATCTTTCATATCCTGAAGTCTGCTGAATTCGTAGGCAGAGCGCACCTCCTCAATCGATTTAAATGAAAAATCGACAGCATTGCGCTCGGCAAACATCAACATCTACTCGGGTTGCAGACTTGCTGCGATATGCTCTCTATAACCAGTAACTTAACACCAACCAACTTCCAGTGCGAGTTTGGAGGGGTGTTGTGGTGTATCAGGTCAGCTATTCGGTAATTTTCCTTGAACACCTTCTACATACCAGTCCATGCCAAGCAGAGCGTCATCGTCCAGTTCTTCACCAGCCGCCACGGCTTCCGTACCATCTTGTTTGTTAAACGGGCCAGCAAAAGGTTTCAAAGAGCCGTCGATAATCGCCGCTTTTGTTGCTTCGGCGATGTTGACAACATCAGCCGGAATGGCGTCATTGTATTTTGCAAGTTCGATCATTTTGGATTGCAAACCACCCCATACATCTTGGGATTTCCACGAACCGTCGAGGGCTGCTTGGGTGCGCTCGATATAATATGCGTCCCAGTTGTCGATGATCGCCGTCAGTTGCCATTCTGGTGCAAAAACTTTCATATCTGAAGACTGCCCAACCCCCCAAACGCCGCGGCTTTGCGCAACCTGCAAGGCAACCGGGCTATCGGTATGCTGCATAATGATATCTGCGCCTTGGTCAATGAGGGCTTTAGCAGCATCCCCTTCTTTACCTGGGTCATACCACGAATTGACCAAAATAACTTTAACTTGGATGTCTGGATTGACGCTGCTAGCGGCAAGCGCAACTGCGTTGATGCCGCGAATAACTTCTGGGATCGGGAAAGCTGCGACATAGCCGATGATGTTTGATTTAGTCATCATCCCGGCAATTTTTCCGACTACATATCGCCCTTCATACTTACGCCCAGAATAAGTGCTAACATTATTGGCGCGCTTATAGCCTGTTACATGCTCGAATTTTACCTGCGGGAATAGTTTGGCAACTTTCATCATCGGGTTCATGAAACCAAATGACGTTACGAAGATAAGTTTATGACCATGTGCAGCCATCTGGCGGATGACGCGTTCTGCATCTGCACCATCCTTGACGTCTTCGACGAATGTTGTTTTGACTTTATCGCCGAAAGCCTTTGCTACAGACTGACGGCCTATGTCATGGCGGTATGACCACCCATAATCCCCCACTGGGCCAACGTAGACAAACCCGACCTTGTCTGCGGCAGATACAGTGCCAACTGCAAGCACTGCAGCGACGACGGCTAATGCGCGACCAAGGGATACCAACGACTTAAATTTCATTTCATTCTCCTGTGTTAAAAATTTCATTTCATTCTCTCTTTGTTAAAAACTATTATAAATTTGGGGAACTATATACCATTTTAGCCATTGAGCAATTCCAACAGATGCGGACGGATGCCCTCTATTTTGACCAGTTCTGACAGGAAGAAATTGACATTATCAGGTCCGTCAGCCTTCCTCGCCTCGATTATAGCGTCATAATCTAGCTCTAAAAGCTCGCAGAACTTGCGCCCTGTCATTGTTTCGTTTAAAACTATTCGTTTCTTGAAACCTACCCATATCATATTCTGATCATCCTGATTGAACGCACAAAAATGTGCTTGAAATCGATATTGGATGTGTTGGGCATTGTGCGAGATAAAATTATGCATAGCTTGACGTTCCGCACTGGCTTTCTTGGTATCAAATACGTGTCCGTCTTTTAGCTCAACGATATGGCAGGACTGGACACCTTGTCGGCGTTTGAAAATCATGAAATCCGGCTCTGCGCCCGCAAAGTCTAGGGTATCGCTCCGTTTAATTTGCCGCTTGCGTGCGAGCCACACACCATCCGGCATAATTTCTTGTTTGAGAAAGGAATCCAGACAGTCTATATTGGTGACCATATCAGAGATCCTTTTCTCTAACTCCGTTCCCGATGTGATGACGGCGGATTGAACTTTACTAATGAGTGCGCCGAGTTCGGCATTGTCGAATATCCGCTCGTAAGAGCCAGAAACATTCTTTGGACGGGCATTCCGAATGCGGGCCATGATCGTTATCCGTTCAAATCACAGCCAAGGAAAGTGCGGCGGTAATTTAGCGTGGCTTGCATAACCGAAAATGATCCTGCGGCTGGGTCAATCACGAAATCACCTTCGCGGCTCACTGCGGCCATAAGTTCGCCTTGTAAATCTATAGGTTTGATATGCGGGTGTTCTTTCCGTCCGGCCTTTTCGCGGTACACATCTGGGATATTATGGATTGTCCAAACACCTTTTGCCTTGCGCGGCTGTTTTTGAAGGATGATGCAGTACTCGGCGCGGCGGCGTGTCCGATAACCCATACCAAAGGTTCCCTTATCCCAAGTAACCAGATCAACGATATCAAGCGAGGTTCCGTCCAGCCACGCATGAATACCTTGGCAGAGGTGAAACTTATCCACCCATAAAAACAAATGCCCAGATGGAATCAGGGTGCGATCAATACCGCGCACGAATTGAGCGATTACATCCTCGGGCATTTGTTCCAAGGCGCAGCGTCGTTTTCCGCGCCCCTTCCCCTCGTTCCCATAAGATAGCTTTTCGAGAACGCCACGATATTGCGGATCGAAAAACGCGACTGGGATTACCGCCTCCGACAATAGGGACAGAAACGTAATCCCGTCCATCTTGATGCGGCTGTTCGGCGTTAAAGCTTTGGGTAAAGAAACCGGCGGGGCCTGCACAGTTCTCTGGTTTGAAAAGACAGTTGCTGTCAGCGTGTCCATTGTCGTATCAATGGGTTCAATAAGCTGTTCGGCTTTGCGCGGCATTGTTTATCCTTTCAATTAACCGTCAGGTTCTTGTACCCAAGAACACCGTCGGCGTTACGTATGGTTTGGTTGATGTGGGCAATCGGACGTGCCGTAATACGACCGGATTTACGCTCACGCACCCCGATAACAGCTTGTTTTCCGACCGGCCCACGACCGGCCCTAAGTTTTTTATTGGCGTGCTTATTCTTTTCGATGCCGTCGATATAGGTTTCATCTATTTCTATTTCGCCGGTCATCAGATCGCCAGTGCTGGACTTATTCAGCCAGGTTTCCCGAATGCGTTGTGCGAGATACCATGCTGTCTTTTGTGTGCAACCAAGCTCCCGCGCCATCTGGCAGCTTGAAATCGACTTTTTAGCAATAGCCATGAGATAGATTGCATAAAGACACTTACGCGGTGATAGGTTCGTTGAATGGAAAACTGTACCCGTCGTGACAGAAAAATGTTTTCGGCAATCCTTGCAGCGAAACGGCTGGGGTTTTTCGTTCTTAATTCGACTGACCGATATGCTCCAGCAGTGTGGACAATAAGGTTCATTGCCCCAACGCATGCGTTCGATATGGTCGCGTGCCAGTTCGTCTGTTGGGAACCTCGCCATAAAGTCCCACGCGCTCATAATTTCAGGTTTGTTGTGCTTGTTCATGACACCCCCTTCCTATGGCTAGAATTGTAGGGGAATAAATTTATTTGTCAATAGTATTTAAACCATTTAATAACTATATGTTAAGTGGTGCTTGGCTAAAATGGTATATAATTCCCTAAATTTGGGCATTACGCTGCAGGGTGAAATATCTTCCCAATACAAGCTGGAGCGTGTCTGCGGATACGTGACTCGTCCTTAGAAATCAAAACTAGGATAATCACTGTCGCCAGATAAGGCAACATCGATAACATTTGCGACGGCAAGCCAAATCCTGCGGCCTGCGCATGCAATTGCAACAGGGTAATACCACCAAACATATAAGCACCGAACAGCACCAACCCAGGTTTCCAAGTTGCAAAGACAATCAAGGCGAGAGCAATCCAACCGCGACCTGCTGTCATGTTTTCCGCCCACATCGGGGTATAGGCCAAGGAGAGGTAGGCGCCGCCAATTCCAGCCATGGCCCCACCAAACATAACGGCAAGATAACGGATGCCGATAACCGAATATCCGATTAAATGTGCAGCATCATGCGAATCACCCACAGCGCGAAGAATCAGGCCTGCTTTGGTTGTATTAAGGAACCAGATAACCAGCACCACCATCACAAATGACAAATACACCAAGGCATCCTGACCAAACAGGATGGGGCCGACAATCGGCAGAGTCGTTAAGCCATTGATATCGAGTTTGACAATCGCAGCGATTGGCTCCCCGACAAAGTCCTGCCCAACCAGCGAGGATAGACCTGTCCCGAACAACGTCAGCGCCAGCCCAGTTACTACCTGATTAGCCATCAAGGAAAGGGTGAGGATACCAAATATAAACGCCATGCAAGTACCCGCCAGCGCGGCGACAAGGACAGCAAGAATATAGCTGCTGGTCACTTTTGCAGTCACAAATGCGGCTACAGCTCCGACAATCATCATGCCTTCTATGCCTAGGTTAAGAACGCCAGATTTTTCTGTCACCAATTCGCCAATGCTGGCCAAAACCAGCGGTGTTGCCGCGGTGATAACAGTTAGAATTACTGGGACTAACAAGCTAAAATCACTCATGAACAGCCCGTGCAAAACCAAGCGGACGAAAACGGTAATTGACCAACACATCGCAGCCCAGCAGGTAGAAGAGAACCATTCCCTGAAAGACACCAGTCACGGCAGTTGGCAGTCCTAGATTGAGCTGCGCCGTTTCACCGCCAAGATAGGTCAGCGCCATTAGTAGCCCAGCGAAAATAATACCGACTGGGTGAAGCCGCCCGAGAAATGCAACAATAATGGCTGTAAATCCATACCCTGGGGAGATGATGGGCACCAGTTGACCAACTGGACCTGCGACTTCGGAAATCCCCGCGATTCCAGCCATACCTCCACCAAAAAGCAGGCAGAACCAAGTAATTTTTTTTTGGCTGAAACCAGCATACTTACATGCTTTTGCGCTTGAGCCGATGACTTTGATCTGAAAACCAATCAGCGTTTTCGCCAGCATTATCCAAGTGGTGAAGACGGCGAATAATGCTAGGATCGTTCCCAGATGCAAGCGCGTTCCCTGCCACAGAATCGGCATGGTCGCGCTGGCGCTGAACATTCTTGATTCAGGGTAATTATACCCGTCTGGATCGCTCCACGGTCCGTGGACCAGAAAACTCAAGATCAGCAGAGCAACATACACCAGCATCAGACTGGTGAGGATTTCATTGGCATTGAACCGGGTTTTAAGGAAAGCCGGAATGGCAGCCCAGAGTGCACCGCCGACGGCACCCATGATAATCATGACCACCAGCAGAAACCCGCTGTCAACATCGTAAAAATAGACAAAAACACCCCCGCCAAAAATAGCACCGAGCGTTAGCTGCCCTTCTGCACCAATATTCCAGATATTCGCCCGAAATCCCACAGAAAGACCGATGGCACAAAGGATTAGCGGTGTTGCTTTAACGAGAACCTCGGTGACACCATACTCGTTGTTGATCGGGACAATAAAAAAATTTATGAGAGCATCAATAGGGTCGACTCCCATAAACGTGAAGAGCACCATCGCCGTGACAATAGTGAAAAATATGGCAAGAACTGGAGTTACATACACCATTGACCGCGAAGGCTCAAGGCGTTTTTCGATCTTAAGCAACATTGTTACATTCCATTTTTGCCGCGGCGCCGCCCATCAACTCGCCGATATCCTCGACTGCTATTTCATCAACAGCGCGGCTGATGGACAGTCGGCCCGCTGCTATGACCGCGATGCGATGACTGATGGCAAATAGTTCGTCTAGGTCCTGACTAACCACCAAAACAGCTGTACCTGTTGCGGCGAGGTCGATTATTGCCTGCTGGATAGCCGCGGCGGCACATGCATCAACCCCCCACGTAGGATGCGCAATAATGATCAATTTCGGTTTTTTCAGCATTTCGCGGCCGACGATAAATTTTTGCAGATTTCCGCCTGACAGGCTGCTGGCCATGTGGGTAATCCCTGTGGTTCGTACATCGAACTTGGCGACAATCTCATCTGCATATTTCATCGTCTTGCGCCTTTTAATCCAACCAATGCATACAAGTTTTTTCTGCCCATAGGCGCTGAGGAAGGCGTTATCCACCAAACTCATGTCAGCCACAGACCCATGCTCCAACCGATCTTCGGGGACAAATGCAACACCAAGTTCCCTGCGTTGATTGGGACCTGTATGGGCAATCGGTTGTTGTTCAAGCAGAATGTCGTGCGCATTTTTGCACGTTACTTCGCCGCTAAGTGCTGCTAGCAGCTCAACTTGCCCATTGCCAGCAACCCCGGCAATTCCGAAAATTTCTCCGCTTCTTACTTCGAAATTGATCAAATTGAGGTCGGTGCCAAACTGACCAGTACTATCCAAAGAGAGGTTGTTGACCTTGAGGCAGACCAGATCACGCGTGCTATTATCGCTGTGCTTTGCTGCAGTAAAGTTGGTGCCAGTCATCATCTCGGCGAGGTTTTTAGCGGTCTCTACGCTTGGGTCACATTCTGCAATGTACTTGCCGCCCCGCAGGATTGTTGCCTTATGGCAAAGGGTCTGTATTTCGTAAAGTTTATGGCTGATATAGAGTATGGCAACCCCTTCAGTTGCCAGACAGCGTAGCGTTGTAAACATCTTGTCAGCTTCTAGCGGCGTGAGAACTGATGTTGGCTCATCCATGATGAGCAATTTAGGGTTTTGCAGCAGACAACGGACAATTTCTATCCGCTGTTTTTCGCCTACAGAGAGCGTATGGACATATCGGTACGGGTTGAGGAGGAGACCGTAATTTTCTGAAATTTCGCGGATGCGTTGCGCGAGTTCAGCCATATTCTCGCGGTATGGCAGCCCCAGCGTGATATTCTCGACAACAGTCATTGCCTCAAAGAGTGAGAAATGCTGA
This sequence comes from Gammaproteobacteria bacterium, assembly GCA_965277405.1. Taxonomy (GTDB): domain Bacteria; phylum Pseudomonadota; class Gammaproteobacteria. Next base: position 2,064,584 of record OZ255726.1, on the reverse strand, counting down.
AAAATCATACCAATGCCGATTTTCCTCGCAGCGTGGGGATTGGCAATTTGCAATGGCCTACCATCCCATTCCATTATGCCAGAATCGGCTTGCAAAACCCCATATATGATTTTGACGAGCGTACTTTTTCCGGCTCCATTTTCGCCAAAAAGAGCATGGATTTCTCCAGGGAAAATTTTCAGGTCGATGCTATCATTAGCCAACACGCCAGGATAGGCTTTGGTAATACCCTTCAGTTCTAGGCGGGGTGTCGGCGCAACTTGTGTCTCCATATATCGGTCTCTCTGTTGTTTAATCCAGAATTAGCTATGCTCCTATAAACTAGTCTCAAACTTTGCAGTAACCTGAGTCAGTTTCTTACGTTTTTCCTCAACTCTGGTAAACACTGCGAGATCTCTCGATGCCAACTGACGCATTTCCTGGTGCTGCAGCAACTGCGCTGCGACACTGATGGCAATTTCATTTGGATGCTTGCCGCTGATGGCAGCAACCCCGATTGGGCAAACGAGTTTACTGATACGCGTTGAAGAAAACCCTCTGAATTTTAACCGTTTTACAAATTTATTCCGCTTCGTTTTCGAGCCAATCAACCCAAGATATCCAAAAGCACCGCGCTTCAATATGGCCGCACATATCTCCATATCCAGTTGATGGCTATGGGTCATCACGAGGAAATAACTATTTGGTGGGGTTTCACCAACCAACCGTGCAGGATAGGGTGTAACCCATTTTTCTACAATCGCAGGGAGGGTTGCTGGGAACATATCGGCGCGCTCATCGACCCATGCGATCGAGCAGGGATAGCCTGCCAGAGTCTGGACGATGGCTTTGCCGACATGACCTGCACCAAACAGCACAAGGTGAAATTTGTTAGTGCTCAAGGCTTCTATAACTGTAAAATCTGCGCCCGCAGGGGTGGTTGCAACAAGGGGTGTGCCATCGCTGCTAACCATCCTCGATAGTTGTCTGAGCAAATTTTCATTGGCAGGAATGTCATCAAGGTTACAGAATACCTGGCGCTGGATCTGTCCGCCCTGCCAGCGGGTATGCAGAACAGCACACCGTGAGTGTTTGTTCGCCGCCACAATATTTTTCATCCACACAAGATCTTGCTGACCAAGAGGCGCGACGAGCAGTTCAACCAGCCCACCGCAACATTGCCCCTGCTCTGGACCGAGCAGGATTTTTAAAATTGCTGGGGTAGTCGTAGCAGACTGCAACAGCCCAGTTGCGTGTTGAATTGCCCGATATTCGAGCATTCCGCCGCCGATTGTTCCGAACGTCTGCTGCATCGTGACCAACATCCGCGTCCCAGTTTCCCGTGGGGTAGAACCGCGGACGGCGGCAATCGTCAACAAGATGGAGTGGCAGCCGTTTTCCATGTGTTTGCTGAGGATATCTGCCCAATCCGTCATGCGGGTGGAGTCCTTTGGCTATTGCGCATCCTTTCCTGCAAATCCTGCACGGCGTGCAGAATTCGCTCTGGTGTCGCAGCGGCATCCAGTGCAGGAAATTCGCGGTAGTCAGCAACGCTTCTGACGGCGTCGGTTAGCGCATTAAAGACAGAAATCGCCAGCATTAACGGCGGTTCGCCAACTGCTTTTGACTTGTGAATGCTGTTTTCCACATTCTCGCCACCAGCATAGATTTCCATATTGAAAATAGCGGGACGGTCGCTGCACGTTGGGATCTTATATGTAGACGGGGCATGCGTCATCAGGTTACCCCGCTCGTCAAACACCAGTTCCTCGGTTGTCAGCCATCCCATTCCCTGGATGAAGCCCCCTTCAATCTGACCAAGATCAATGCTTGGATTAAGGCTTTTGCCAGTATCATGGATGATATCAACCCGCATGATTTTGCTCTCACCAGTCAACGTATCAATCATGGCTTCCGCGACAGCGGCTCCGTATGCGAAATAGTAAAACGGGCGTCCAGAATAGTTTTCCGCGTCATAGTGGATTTTCGGTGTTTTATAATATCCAGTCGCGGAAAGAGAAATTCGGTTTAGGTAGGCTTGCTCGACCAGTGCGGCAAATGTAACAACCTTATTGCCAATTTGGATGCGATTGGGCAGAAAGCGAATAGCGTTTGCAGCAACCTGATAATGCTCTGCTGCAAACTTGGTTAATCGGTCTTTAATTGTTCTGGCGGCGATTTGTGCCGCCTTGCCGTTCATATCAGATCCAGAGGACGCGGCTGTTGCTGACGTGTTTGGCACCTTGTCGGTTGTCGTTGCTGTGATTTTTACCCTCTCGATATCAATCTGCAATTCTTCGGCAACAACCTGGGCCACCTTGATGAACAGACCCTGACCCATCTCGGTGCCGCCATGGTTGAGCATGACGCTGCCATCAGTGTAAACATGAATGAGTGCGCCAGCTTGGTTGAGGAATGTCGTGGTAAAAGATATACCGAATTTGACAGGTGTCAACGCAATGCCCTTTTTCAGATACGCGCTGCTGGCATTAAACTCACGGACAGCCTTGACGCGCGCCGCATAGGCTGATTTTTTCTCAAGATCGGCGATAATTTCCGCTATAATATTATCTTTAATCTCCATATGATACGGAGTGACATTGCGCTCCGTTTTGCCGTATAGGTTGATTTTGCGGATGTCGAGAGGATCTTTGCCAAGCGCGTGTGCAATCTCGTCAATCATCCGTTCAACGCCGATCATCCCCTGCGGGCCGCCAAAACCCCTGAAGGCGGTATTGGAGACCGTATGGGTCTTGCAACGGTGCGAAATAATCGAGATATTTTCCATAAAATAGCAGTTATCCGCATGGAAGATGGCTCGGTCGTTGATCGCAGCAGATAGGTCCGCAGAGCGGCCGCAGCGCGATGCAAACATAAATTCCACGCCGTCAATCTTGCCGTCATCGTCAAACCCGACATCATACTCGATCACAAAGTCATGGCGTTTCCCAGTCATAATCATATCATCATCCCGGTCCACCCTTAGTTTTGCTGGGCGCCCGGTTGTTGTTGCCACTAATGCTGCCATCGCGGCAAACCACGCCCCTTGTGTTTCCTTGCCGCCAAACCCACCGCCCATTCGCCTGTTTTCAACGCAGACCGAATGGTCCGCCACATCAAGAAACTTTGCGACATTATGCTGAACTTCAGTCGGGTGTTGCGTCGAACAATGAACGTGGACATCCCCATCCTCGCGCGGGGTTGCCACGGAGATATGACCTTCAAGATAAAAATGGTCCTGACCACCAATTTCAACGCGACCTTGCAATCTATTTACGGCCGTTTTGAGGGCTGATGCAGGGTCTCCCTTGACAAGGTGACGGCTTGGCAGCACGAACGAACCCGCTGCGAGTGCTTGCTCAACTGTCAGCACAGTAGGGAGTTGTTCATATTCCACAACAGCAAGAGCCGCGGCCGCTCGCGCCTGCTCCAGGCTATCGGCGGCAACGACAAACAACGACTGTCCGACATATTCAACTAGGTCTTCTACAAAAACTGGGTCGTCCCCTGCCACGGGAGAGGCATCGTTGACGCCAGGCACATCTGCTGCAGTCAAGACAACGGCGACACCTGCGGCAGCGCTGGCTTGCGACACGTCGAGTTTACTGATTGTTGCGTGGGCCATCGTGCTCTTGGCGACATACAGATGCAGCAGATCCTTAGGTTCCGCAACATCATCAATATAGTGCGCTGCGCCTGCAACCTGCTTGACAGCGCTGTCGTGCATCAGCTGCCTGCCAATCTTACCGCGAATTTCGGTTTTGCTAGGAACAGAATTACGCATGGGCGCGCTCCATATCGCCGAGCAGACGGGTTGCCGTGTGCCGATCTGTTGTCTCAATAAAAAATTTCAACAACAGATTTTGTGCCACCGCCATCCGGTACCGATCACTCGCCCGCATATCGCTGAGCGGTTGATAATCTTTGCTCATAGCCTGCAAGGCCGTATCAATGGTTGCGCGCACCCAGTCTTTGCCGATGACGGCAGCTTCGGTTTGTTGAGCGCGCAAGGGCGTACCAGCCATGCCCCCATAACATATGCGGATGTCTTTGACCGTTATCCCTGCCAATGTGAGATTAAAAGCGGCACACAAAGCTGAAATATCCTGGTCAAACCTTTTAGATATTTTGTAGGCCCTGAACTGCTTAGTAGCCGATGGTCTTGGTATAGATACTTTTTCTACAAACTCCCCCGGCTGCAAATCTTGCGTATTATAGCCGATGAAGAATTTTTCAAGCGCGATGCTACGACTACCTCGTTTGCTCGTTAGGGTCACCGTGGCGTCAAGCGCGATCAGCGCTGGCGGCATATCTCCGATCGGCGATCCGTTGGCAATATTACCGCAAATGGTTGCGGAATTGCGGATCTGTGTAGAGCCAATGCGGCGGATTAGTTCATGCAGATCCGCATACTCTGACCCCAGTGTTTTCCAAGCTTCTGCATACGTGACGCCCGCGCCAATCGAGATCGAGTTTTCATCCAGTACCATTGCTTTGAGTGTTTGTATCCGCCCGAGATAAATGAGTGTATCGAGTTGACGATGCTGCTTAGTCACCCACAGCCCGATATCCGTCGCACCAGCAAGGAGGATGGCCTGCGGATAGGTTGCCAGCAAATCGGCAAGCTCAGCTATTGATGTGGGAGCGAAATAGCGGTTACCTTTTGCCTGCAGAGCAAGGGGGGGATTTTGCTGAAGAGATTTCAGCATGCCGGCTCTGGTCTCCATTGTCCCATCAAATTGATCGTCAGCGTGGCTTGCAGCTGCGCTCTTTGCAGCCGCAATAATGGTCCCATACCCAGTACAGCGGCACAGATTCCCCGCAAGTACATTATTGACGTCCCAAGTATCAGCAGAATTGCTGCCGTGCTTTTCAGCAAACAGAGACATGACAAATCCTGGGGTGCAGAAGCCGCATTGGGTGGCGTTGTGGTCAACCATTGCTTGTTGGATTGGATGCAAAGAGCCGTCTGCTAATTTCAGGTCTTCTGCGGTAATCAACTCTCGACCATCCAGCATTGGTAAAAACTGAATGCAGGAATTGACGGCCAGATAGCGAATTGAGCCGTCTAGCTCAAGGTCGCCAAGGACAACGGTGCATGCACCACAATCTCCTTCAGCGCAGCCTTCCTTCGTACCAGTCAAGGCGTCTTCATACCGCAGAAAATTCAGGACAGTTTGTGTTGGTTCTCTCGGTACCAACTCTCTTATCTGCCCCTTATGGACGAAACATATAGTGCGACGCATTGACCCCCCGACAATCGCTTTAACGTATAAGAATGACATAAAAAAAAGTCATATCGTCAGGGTCAATACTAGCTAGTGAATGATAAATTGCCACTAAATGGCTGATATTTCTAATTTTAGGGCTTGGTTTTGTCAATTTGGGTGTTGCTGTCGATTGCTGGACTTTGACCGCGTTTATCCTGCATAACACCAATCTGCTCACCCGTGGGTGGTCAAGACTAGTGTATAATATAACCCTACAAGGAATCTCTGATTAAGTCCATGATGGGCGAGACGGAGAAAAAACGCTGATGATAACTAGCCGCAGTGCGCAAATAATACTTGGTGGTATTATCAAGTGCTGCAACGACGTTAGCGCAGCTTTTTTTCCATCCCTGTGTTCAATATACTTGCAGATTGCAGTAATTGCCCTCACTTGCTATGTTGCATCCGTGGCAGGCATGCTTTGGCTCGCACCGTACCATCATCTACCATTAACAATTGCCAACCAACTCACTGTATTAGAGCATTTTTGTCAAGAGGGTAACACCCCAGCCTTTTTATCACGATTCTCACAACTGTTGTGAATTGTGGTTAAACTGTAGTCGGTTAAAGTTTGCATCAGTAAGTTTGGCAACTTGTATTTGTTGTGAATTGTGGTTAAACTGTAGTCGGTTAAAATTATTCTAAAGTTTATGACAGCGGTTAAATTGTTGTGAATTGTGGTTAAACTGTAGTCGGTTAAAGTTTGCTAAATCGTAACAAGCTATGGTCGGTTGTTGTGAATTGTGGTTAAACTGTAGTTGGTTAAAGTTATTCTAAAGTTTATGACAGCGGTTAAATTGTTGTGAATTGTGGTTAAACTGTAGTCGGTTAATGTTATTCTAAAGTTTATGACAGCGGTCAAATTGTTGTGAATTGTGGTTAAACTGTAGTCGGTTAAAGTTTGCTAAATCGTAACAAGCTATGGTCAGTTGTTGTGAATTGTGGTTAAACTGTAGTCGGTTAAAGTATAGCCGCAGGTTCAATAACACAGCCATTGTTGTGGTTAAACTGTAGTCGGTTAAAGTCCTTCAAAGCAGATATCCCCTTTAGCTTTTGTTGTGAATTATGGTTAAACTGTAGTCGGTTAAAGTTGAAACGCAATTATCACGCTCATATTGTTGTTGTGAATTGTGGTTAAACTGTAGTCGGTTAAAGTAGACGATTTAGTCGGATTTAGCCGATTTCTGTTGTGAATTGTGGTTAAACTGTAGTCGGTTAAAGTAAATGCGGTATTGATGATTGCATTCGGAGTGTTGTGAATTGTGGTTAAACTGTAGTCGGTTAAAGTCCAAGCTTATTTCGTCGTCCGTAGCTTTCGGTTGTGAATTGTGGTTAAACTGTAGTCGGTTAAAGTGTCTGCTATTTTTTTAACGTGCCGAAACCAGTTGTGAATTGTGGTTAAACTGTAGTCGGTTAAAGTTGATTACCTAAATCGCAACAGTCCTAGGTGTTGTGAATTGTGGTTAAACTGTAGTCGGTTAAAGTTGGTACAGTAGCGAGTATCATCATTCGTCGTTGTGAATTGTGGTTAAACTGTAGTCGGTTAAAGTAAATACATTGCCGTCACGACAACGTGACCGGTTGTGAATTGTGGTTAAACTGTAGTCGGTTAAAGTCTTCCATGTAGCTATTCATTAACTCTCTTTGTTGTGAATTGTGGTTAAACTGTAGTCGGTTAAAGTTAACAATGCCCTGCCGTTTGAACAATGAGAGTTGTGAATTGTGGTTAAACTGTAGTCGGTTAAAGTATGGTTGTCTCGCAGATGGTCGTGCGGATTGTTGTGAATTGTGGTTAAACTGTAGTCGGTTAAAGTACAAAGTGGGAAACTACTTGGTTGGTAAGGGTTGTATGCCTAAGTGGCATTTAAAAAAGATCCATTTGTAATGGCGGAATTTCGGTTTTTTTGCGTTTTTTACCATAAAAAACTTGAATTTTACCAAATTGCTTATCGGTTATTTTTATGACCCTTACCTCTCCTAAGCTCGGTAAGGCTGCTTGTATGCGCGTCTCGTGCACCTGCGCGTTTGCTTCGCTAGCACAATGACGCATGTACACGGAAAACTGCATCATATTAAAACCGTCATTGAGTAAATGCTTACGAAAAACAGTATAGGCTCTGCGTTCTGTTTTACTTACTGTAGGCAAGTCAAATAGCACAATTATCCACATGGTTTTAAGTCCGCCAAATATAACTTTATTGTAAGTACAATCCCTGCTGCTCATTGTTTGTCAACTCTTTGTGGAATGCTAAAAACAGGCTGGTTCGTTACTAAAGCTTGTTTGAGGTTTGCCGCTAAATAATGGCTCACAACCATAAAAGGTTGGTGTTTCTTCGTCCATACTACATTGTTACTCAACAGATTAAGTACCGTCGTTTTGCTTGCTTTGTCAACGGATATAACCTCGTTTTTATGTGTCAGCGCATACACCGCTTCATCCACCCAAGGGCGAAATGGCTCCATTAAGTCATCTGCTAAACATAGGTGATTGTATTGGTTAGAATGCTGGATGCCAAAAGTGGGGTGTAAGCCCGTGGCAACAATAGCCCTCGCAAACATTGCACGCACTACACTATACCCATAATTTAACAGAGCATTTATGCCAGCTTGTTGCCTGTCGCGTCTAAAGGCGTTGCCAAATAATTCATTAAAATAGCAACGCGCAGCATTGGCTTCTACATTAGCACTATCTCCACTTTTTACTTGGTCAACAAGGGCGCTTATTTTTTGTGCATCCTTGCCTGTCAACCTCAAAGTGGTGGCTTGTTCACGAATTTTTGCTTGGACTATCAGCTTCCACAGGCGTTTTTTAGTGGATTTTTTAACTTGTATTTGCTCGTGAATGATTTTGGTATGCAAACTATGAGATGCTATAGGGGCTAGTTGTCCCAAGGGTAGATGATGGCGGTCGCAAAACACTACTGCAACATTATGTCTTAATAGCTCGATAAACAAGGCATGAGTATAGTAGCTAGCAGTATCGTGAATAATAATAATAGCTATATCTTCTATGGGAATACGCCCTACTTGTTTACCTGCTTGTTCAATGCATAGTTGTTGATGCTGAATATGCAAGTAACTTGCTTGCCCAATATCAATAATGCGTTTAATCATTATTTTTTGTACAGCTAGCAAAATTTAAGGATAACTGGCAATAACACGCACAACTTGACCTATAGCATTGACCTTATGTAACATAGGTTGGTATTTTTCAAAATTAGCGGTGTTGATGTTCATGCTAAGCTGTTGATTTTTATGGTGTAAAGTTGCCGCCACGTTTAAACACAAGAAAAGAGTGTTCGTATCCAAACTGAACTTCTGCACCCTATACAACACGCGTTCGTCATTGCCTGTGATGCGCAAACTTACCGTGTCGTTGATATGCAGCGCCATAATAAATTCATACTCTTGCCCATGATTGGTTATCACCGCAGCAGATTGCGCTACCCCAATACCCTTTAAACGACAACTGGCTGCGTACATCGTAATAAATTTACTTGCAATTTTCCCCGTTGCTTTTTCTTTAATGACTTCTACATGGTGGGTGTTGCCAAAAAGACACCATTTGAATACCTTGCCCGCTTGGTCATGTATGGCTAATTTGGTAGCATGGAGTTTTTCTGTTGATATCTTTGTCTTCCATATACGCACCCGCTTAATGGGGGTTTTACCATCTTTGTGCAAAGGGTAGTTATTGTCTATAAATGCTTCTTTGGGATTGTTATTATGTGCTGTTAGCTGTGCTAAAATTAGTTCACGCACCTGTTTATCAATAATTTTTAAAGCACGCTTACTATTCAATTTTTTATCTACAGCCGTTCTATTAACTGTTCCCGTAATTTCAGTATTGTCTTCCTTTACAGTGATAAACCCAAGCCCTCTGCTTTCGTGCAGCGCGCCTGTTAGCTGGTATTGTGGTATATAAGATACAGTAACGTGTTGTAACAGCACGAGCAAGCGTTGGCGAATGTGGGCATAGTCATCTAATATCAATGGTGCTTTGTAACCATGTTGTTGTTGTTGTTTTATTGCATCGACAATTTTTTGATATAGCTGGCGCGATGTGGCAGCGATTACGACAGCATCAACGGCATGATGCCGGTGATCTTCACGATTTTTTGTATCATCAACATTAAGTAAGAAATTAAAGCCCAGTCTACCCCGTAGCCATGCAGTAGTGTGACCTTTTACAGCATGCGTATCGCAACCTAATGTAGCTAGATAACTTAAGGCTTCGCGTGCAATATAGCGGGTATCGTTGAGCTGCGTAGTAACAGCGCCACGTGCTATTTCCTTTAACTCTTCTGCAGTGATTTTAAAACGCTGTAGCTTATTGTCTCTAAGCTTCTTTTTAATCTTCCATGTATTTGCTGCCTGTAGCATATTGCGCCACTTGTCAGTGTCACCTCCCCAAGCCATGAAGGGCGTTGTATCGTGTTTTTTCTGATTTTCCTGACTAAAACAAATAACTTTATTAGGATAAGAATTATCTAAGGATTTGCTCCGCGGCAAAATATGGTCTATTTCGGTATCTAGACTAAATACTTGCGTAGCAGCAATGGTTTGGCAACTATAGGCGCAAAGTTTGTTTTGATCTTGCCATAGTCGATATTTAATTTTGTCATTTAGCGAGGGTTTTTTGCTATGGTGCGGACCCATTAAAGATGCAAACTGCGTTGCTGCTTTTTCATTACGTGTTTCATTCGCCTTACGTGTTTTTTCTGCTGCTTTGTAGCGCTTAGTATTTTGCTCTAAGTCTCTAGCCATTTCCACACGAATAATATCAGGCTTGCCGTACTGGGCGATAATTGCGTTAACTAAGCGCCGTAATTCGTGCAATCCTTTATTGACAATGGGGTTACAAGTTACAGGCGGGCTGCCGAGACGGTCTAAGTTTTTTGACTCTTGGGTAACCTCATAATCAGCTTTTATTCTTGCATCGCTATACATATTCCCTTCATATAGATGAGGTAATAATTTATTAAGAGCTTTAAGTGATAAGTTACTATGACCTGCAGTAAATTCGAGCAAACAAAGTTGTATGGCTGCGTCTACGCTAAACCCCCAGTAGTTTATCAGACGTCTTTTTAACGCAGACTTCTTCTTCATGGTCAGCAAGTCTTCCACCAATTTTTCTTGTTCTAAATCTTCCATATTGTCCCAGACTTCACCGATAACAGAGCGAATATTGCAAGCAGTCTCATTGCCTTGAAGTTCTTTCTTACTTGCTTGCAGATTAAAAGTGATTGTTCTAGGTAACCCTAATTTTTTTTTAATAACGGCGTAAGTGATTTTTTTTTGTTGTTCTAAAATTTTATAAAGTTTTTCTTTTTCCTCATGAGTAAGTGGGCGGTCGGCAGCATTACCTTGATAAATGATAAGGTTGTTAATGTCTTGTAAGTATCGAAACTGCTGCGCTTGTAAAGTGGCTTGTTTTGCACGGTATTTATTCCTTTCTAACGAGCATTTTCCTATGCGGTTTTTTTTTAATTTAAGGGGTCTTTGGTAAAAAATAATTTTTTCAACCTTTTCAATAAAGCTGTTGGGTAAGTGCGCAAAAAAGGTTGTTTGCTGTTGCCATATTTGGGTAAACTCTTCATGATACATGGCTCTATCAGTACGAATAATCTCAAAGGCATGCTTCCTGTTTCTTTTGTTACTATTGACTAAAGCAAACAAATATTCACCTAGGCTGCGCTTGCCAGAAAGTATAATTTTGTTGCGTAAAATGCTTATTTCTAGTAAAAACTGCTTTTCCTCTTTTTCTGTTTGGCTGTTACCCTGGGCGCTTTCCTCTGCTACTTCGTTTAAATAAGCTTGCATGTCAGGGTCGTCTACCAAGTCTCCGAGTAAGCTTTTACGTGAACTTAAAAAGCCTCTACGCGCTACAAAGTGCAGCAAAACACGACCTAATTCATAGGGTTTAAGCTGGTCGTCTAAGGCTTTAGCACGTAGTTCATATGGGTCTCCTAAACTATTTAATAAGCCTTCTTGGTGAAAATTGTCGCTGAGTGCAGCTGGGAGTAAATTTTGCGATATTAAATAGTTTGCCAAATTTCTTTTGCGCCTAGCGCGCCTTTCTAAAACCCTGCGTAACAAACGACTTGTACGGCGCTGGACGTTTTTAGGTTTGGTACTGTCGTCCTGAATAGCTTTCATGAATATACGGGATCCTAAGGCTACAACATCGCTACACAAGCCACTGTCACTTGCTGTAATTAAGCCCCAACCAATAGAATTGCTTCCTACATCTATACCAAGTATTTTTTTCATATCTTTTGTGTAAAAAATGAATGTTGTGGTATGATAATCCGATAGTTTAACCGACTACAGTTTGGCTTAGCTTTTCATACCAATGAAATTCTTTTCGCAGGCTCCGCTTAAATGCGTCCTAAAGCCCTCGCATCGTCTAGGTTTACCCTCGGCGTAAGGGGGCTTTTTTTATGAACTTATCGCTGTGTTGCTGCTTATTGTTAAAGCGTGTACACAGCTACAGGCAGTTAATACGTACACTACTTTTGCTATTGTAATGTATGTAAGATATGTAAGGTATTGAATTTCGTTTAAATTATCTTATATGTTCCCCAAGCAACATCTGACTAACTCGCTGAGTGAGCGAATTTACCTGCAATTGCAAGGCGCATTCCGCAGGCACAAACCGTTGCATATACGCCAAGTGATGCAACACAGCAAGCGTAAGCAATTGCCGCAAACCATCATATATTCAACACAACGACGGGAAAAAACGCTGCGCTGCGTCGTTGCTGCACTTGGCAAGACCCACAAGACCCACAAGACCCACAAGACCCACCAATGTTAGCTGTGCACTGCGCTTAAGTTTCATCAGCGTTGTTGCTCCATCTCGTCCATCATGGACTTAATCAGAGCTTCCATAAGACATTGCGCTTATGTCTGCGAAGCTAAGGTTTTAAATACCGTCTGCATTTACTTGGTCACAAAAACAACTATACTCAAGTATGCTGTTTCAAAATACTTTGCAATAATTATTGTTAAAGTTTTTTTTATGAAGTGTAATATAATTGATTACATAAAATGCCGCTCAAATAAAATAAATATGGGATTATTATTATGCAAGCATTAAAAGGTCCTGCGCTATTCCTTGCTCAATTTGCAGGCGATACAGCACCATTTAATAGTTTGGAAAACATCGTTGAATGGGCATCCAATCTCGGCTACAAAGGAGTGCAAATCCCTACTTGGGATCATAGATTATTTGACCTAGAAAAAGCTGCAACCGATCTGGAATACTGCCAATACATTATTGATACGTTAGCCGCACACGGCATGGTTGTGACTGAGCTATCAACACATTTGCAAGGTCAACTGGTGGCGGTTCACCCCGCTTACGACGAGATGTTTGACGGCTTTGCGCCAGATCATGTTAAAGGCAACCCAGACGCGCGCCAACAGTGGGCCGTCGGTCAACTTTTAAAATCCGCGCAAGCATCAAAAAATTTGGGGCTGAGCAATCACGCCACTTTTTCAGGTGCACTCCTTTGGCCATACCTGTATCCTTGGCCACAAAGACCAGCCGGTCTGGTTGAGGCAGGCTTTAAAGAGTTAGCACAGCGCTGGTTACCTATTTTAGATGCATTTGACCGTTGCGGCGTCAATATCTGTTATGAAATCCACCCTGGGGAGGACTTACACGATGGCGTCACCTTCGACTTATTTTTAGCAGCAACCGACCACCATCCACGCGCCAATATCCTATTTGACCCTTCACATTTTGTGTTACAACAATTAGATTATTTGCAGTTCATCGATATTTATCATCAGCGCATCAAGATGTTGCACGTAAAGGATGCTGAATTTAACTCAACAGGCAAACAAGGCGTTTATGGTGGCTACCAAAATTGGATCGACCGTGCAGGACGCTTTCGCTCTTTAGGCGACGGTCAAGTCGCCTTCAAAGGCATCTTTTCAAAACTCACTCAATATGATTTTGCTGGGTGGGCTGTCATTGAATGGGAATGCTGTATGAAACATCCTGAAGCTGGCGCCGCAGAAGGCGTTAAATTTATCAACGACCACTTAATCCAAGTGACAGACCGTGCGTTTGATGATTTTGCCAGCAGTGGCATTGATGATGACATCAACCGACGCATTCTTGGTTTGAGTTAGCAAAGAACATGATATATCAACGTATTCGCATCGGCATGGTCGGCGGCGGTGATGGTGCTTTTATTGGTTCCATCCATAGAATCGCTACCCGCATCGATGATGGTTTTGAGTTGGTTGCGGGTGCCTTGTCTGCTGATCCTGCCAGAGCACTGACTTCCGCACGACGTCTTGGCATCAGCCAAGAACGCTCGTACTCTTCGTTCGCCATCATGGCTAGACAAGAAAAACAGCGTAACGATGGTATTCAAGCGGTGGTTATCGTCACGCCAAACCACATGCATTATCCAGTAGCAAAAGTTTTTTTAGAGCAAGGGATTCATGTCATCTGTGAAAAGCCGATTACGAAAGACTTAAACGAGGCATTGGCGCTGCAAGCTTTAGTTACTAAATCTAATGCTTTTTTTGCACTCACCCACAATTACACCGCCTACCCGCTGGTGCGGCACGCCAAACATCTGGTTGACACTGGAATATTGGGAAAATTGCGAGTCATACAAGCAGAATATGCCCAAGATTGGCTGAGCGAAAATGTCGAAGTCAACGACAACAAACAGGCGCAATGGCGCACTGACCCAGAAAAATCTGGTAAAGCAGGGTGTTTAGGCGATATTGGTAGCCACGTATTCAATTTAGCTTGTTTTATCTCTAGTCAAAAAGTGCTGCAAGTGTCCGCTGAGTTAACCACCTTTGTCAGCGGCCGTCGTGTAGATGACAACGTCCATGCTATGTTGCGTTTTGACGGTGGCGCGAAAGGCATGCTGTGGTCGAGCCAAGTCGCGCTAGGGTGTGAAAATAGCCTAAAAATCCGCATTTACGGAGAAAAAGCGGGGGTTGAATGGGCTCAAGAATCACCAAATGAATTATGGCTTTCGATGTTTGGAGAACCAACACAAAAAATCACCCGTGCAGGACACGGAGCTGGAGCAGAAGCCAACCGTCTATCTCGGCTACCAGCTGGCCACCCTGAAGGCTATTTAGAAGGATTTGCCAACCTGTATGTGGACATTGCTAGTGCAATTCATGCCATTGAAGCCGGAGCTGATAGCAGCGCTGTACAAGGTTTGATTCCGAGTATTGACGACGGTGTTGAAGGAATGAAGTTCATTACTGCCGTACTCAAGTCATCCGCTCGCGACAGTGCGTGGTGCCCCCTTGCAGCAAGCCATGCAAATATCCAGTAACCAAGAAGTAAAGCAAAACTATCAACTGATTATGCAGTTACGCGGCATCGTCAAGGAATTCGCTGGGGGTGCGTGTCTTCCACAAAATAACTTTAGCTATTTCTGCAGGAGAAGTACTCGGTGTGCTGGGGGAAAATGGCGCAGGAAAATCTACCCTACTGAAGATAATCAGCGGGATTTATAGCAAAACAAAATAGAATAATCAGCGTAGTCGCAGTTTTTATTATGTTTTTGCCAGTATTAGTACAAGCTATGCCGCAAAATACACCATCGGGGGTTAGCGTGCCAACGGCTAGCCATGGTTGGACTGCTGCTGAATGTCCAATGTTTAATGCGGTAAAAATATGCATTTTTTTCGATAAACACTCATTTTTTAGTCTTTTTTTTGTTTTCAAGATCTTTTACATTAGTAAATAATTGCAAATCAACATGTTGTTGGTTTCTTGCAGACACTATTTAGTAGTATAATTTTCTGCTGCAATAGCTTCCGCAATAAGTTGATCTAATTGTTGTTGAGATGTAATTCTGTGCCAACTCAAATCAAGCTTGTGCTTTTGTTCAGCCTCAATAACTTTTGCTGTAAATAACTCCTCAGCATCGCTCAATAGCCACCCATGCGGATTAAATCCATTCTCGAAAGTACAGCTATAACATACACCATACTCATCTTTCCATTTTTGATCTGATTCATCAAAATAGATAGTGTCTTGGAGTTCATCAATGGGTACAACTTCACCATCATGATTAGTAACATAGATGTCATCATTCGTAAAATTAAATTTATAAATGCCTGCAATAGTAATTACTACAAAGATAAATATTAGAACGATTAAAACGATTAAAAATGCTTTTTTCATGTGTTTATCATTATTCAAGTGGCTAAAAAACAACAATGTAAATTTTTTGCTAAATGAGCATTATGGGGTTACAAAATATTGAGGGCATCCATCTTTGCTGTCTAGTATTCCAATGTATAATATATAAGAAATTTATATTATAATCGAAAAACACTAATTTTTTAGTCTTTTTTTTGTGTTTTTCAAGATCTTTTACATTAGTAAATAATTGATTTTTCAACATGTTGTTGGTTATCGTGCAGATACTATTTATGATTGAATTTGATAACCTCACACTCAGTGAGTATTGTGTGCCTAGATTAACGACCATCCACCAACCGCGTCAACTGATTGGTAAAACCTCTATGAAATTGTTACCCGACATATTGTCTAGCAAAAACCAAATCCGGAAATGACCTTAGCAACCTAGCTTATAGTACGTGAAAGCGCTTGCCCACCCACCATACATCAGCGCCTGCAAGCGGATTTATACACACTTGCTTATTAAGCTCCTGCCAATAAATCTATACACAAACAGTGTTTGCTGCGATGTCCAAGGATTACGCAAACGCCCTGTTGAACCGCCAAGACGTTGCCAGCATGGCCACGACGATTCCCTGCGTAAATAATATACGGAACACCGAATGTGTATAACAACGCTCTGCTGCAATGGCGTTGAGTGTGTTGCAATTTGCGAAAATATCTCAAAATCACTGGAATTTTCATGTATCCGTGGGGATTGAGTTGTTGGGGCTGGACGCGTTGAACGAGATTATTGCTGCGGCAAATAACTCCTCATATCTGAAAAGCATTGTATACTAAAACCGTTATCAAGGATGGTCTGCAACGTCCTTGCAAAAGTATCGGATGCTGGAGCGCATCCTGCCACATGCTGATGTGCTCTTTTTAACCATTAAACGAGGAGAGTAATATGTTTGCTAATAGGGGCATAGCCTACATCGAACCAGGCGTAGTCGAAGTACAGGAAATCGAATATCCAAAACTATCGTTGGGAAAACGCAAGTGTGACCATGGGGTCATCTTAAAAGTTGTCTCAACAAATATTTGCGGTAGCGACCAACATATGGTGCGCGGTCGCACAACTGCTGAAGCAGGGTTAATCTTGGGGCATGAAATCACCGGTGTTGTGATCGAAAAAGGCAGCGACGTTGAATTCATGGAGCTCGATGATTTGGTTTCTGTTCCATTTAATATCGCTTGCGGGCGTTGCAGAAACTGTAAAGAACAACAAACAGGAATTTGTCAAAATGTAAACGGTGATAGATCTGGCGCTGCGTATGGCTATGTTGATATGGGCGGGTGGATAGGCGGGCAATCTGAATACGTTATGGTCCCGTATGCGGATTTCAATTTATTAAAACTTCCCAACAAAGATGCGGCTATGGAAAAAATCCGCGACTTAACGTTATTATCGGACATCCTGCCAACTGGATATCATGGCGCGGTTAGCGCTGGAGTCAAACCAGGGTCGGTAGTATATGTTGCCGGAGCAGGACCAGTTGGGTTGGCATGCGCTGCTTCATGTTATTTACTCGGTGCGGCAGTGGTTATTGTCGGCGATATGATTTCAGATCGCCTTGAACAAGCAAAAAGCTTTGGTTGCGAGGCGGTTGATTTAAAACAAGATGGCAGTTTAGCTGAACACATCGCTGCAATAGTAGGCATTCCTGAAGTCGATTGCACCGTTGATTGTGTCGGTTTTGAAGCAAGAGGACACGGCGTGGAAGCCGCTGTTGAACAACCGGCAACCGTATTAAATGCAGCAATGGATGTGACCAGAGCCGGCGGCGGCATCGGCATCCCTGGTCTATACGTAACTGGCGACCCCGGCGCTACAACCGCAGCGGCTAAAGTGGGAAATCTCAGCATACGTATTGGCTTAGGCTGGGCTAAATCGCATCATTTTCATACAGGACAATGCCCAGTAATGAAGTACCACCGCAGCTTAATGCAAGCGATAATGTATGACAAAATAAAAATTGCTGATGCCGTCAATGTGCAAGTGATTACCTTAGATGATGGACCAAAAGGCTATGCTGACTTTGATGGCGGCGCAGCGAAGAAATTCGTAATCGACCCACATGGAATGGTGCACTAATGGCATTTTTGTGGATAGTTTTTACAGGTATTGCCTACCCACACGCAAACCAGCAATTGCAATGTGTTGTGCACACGAGCTATCCACACCAGCGCACCCTCAACAAAGGGTAGTATTATCATCGGTTAGCAATAAATTTCTTGCATATTAGATATGGCATTGAATAATCACCGCCGTTGAACATTTCTGTTCAACACTTTATCGGAATATCGGAATATCGGATCGACACATGAAGGATTTGCTAGATAGAAACTCAACTGCAACACATATTTCACCTGAGCCAATTAACGTCACTACGCTTGCAACTGATGAGGCGAACGCTGTTACTATTACGTTCCCGCAACGCGAATACATCATTAAAATCATTGCAGACCAACAACATGATTTTGATATTAAACAATACGTCCAACAAACCGCGGCACGATCGGGGATTACCTTACACAATCAACGCACCGCTGTGCGCACCAGCAAGCATCGTAATTATGCTGCAGTAACGGTGTTTGCTGATATCGATAACGAACCTCAACTCACTGCATTCGTTCGCGCTTTGCAAGCTAATACTGCTGTGCGGATGGTATTATAACGGCAGTGCTTGCGGTTTGTGAACTCGGCGTTGTTGAGTATCAAAAATGTATGTTGGCGATGCAGCAGCATATTGCCACAGCCGATAGTTGTGAAACAGTGTGGATTGTTGAGCACCCAGCGTGTTATACATACGGCACAAACGCCGCTGGACTGCAAACCATCGATACCAATATCCCTGTATATCGCAGCGATCGTGGCGGGTTGATGACCTACCACGGCTTGGGGCAGTTAGTCGTGTATCCGTTGTTGCGACTTGATAGCTATCAATTACATATCCGCAAGCTGGTTCAGCTACTCGAAGAATGCGCGATTGCTGTGTTTGCCAGTTTTCACCTTGCAGCGTATAGCGATCCAAAACGCCCAGGAGTGTATGTCGCAGGAAAAAAAATTGCTTCGTTGGGGATACGCATTCGCAATCGTCGTTGCTTGCATGGGATAAGCCTCAATATTGATATGGATTTATCAGCGTTTAGTAATATCGACCCGTGTGGTTTTGCCGGGCTGCAAGTTAGCCAATTAGCTGATTACACCAATGATTTCTCTATTCGCCAAGTTTCTTATCGATTTATCTCCCAACTCTGTGCACGATTAGCAATCTCTTATACCTATCAACACTTATCTTCATGAATCAACCACAGCGTCGCCAACGAGCAGAGCCTGGAGTAAAACTCCGTGGTCAAGCTAAAGTTGAATTGATACCTGTCAAAATTGTCACTACTGGTGAAATATTGCCGAAGCCTGCGTGGATCCGCACCCGCTTGTCGAATTCCCCCGCAGTACAAAAAGTAAAAAATCTACTCCGCGAAAACAAACTCCATAGTGTGTGTGAAGAAGCACAATGTCCAAATCTAAGCGAGTGTTTTGCAAACGGCACTGCAACATTTATGATAATGGGCGATATTTGTACGCGGCGCTGCCCGTTTTGTGATGTTGCCCACGGCAGGCCGTTGCCATTAGACGAAAAGGAGCCGCAGGGTTTAGCAGATGCCGTTGGCAAGCTCGGCTTACGCCATGTGGTGATTACATCGGTAGACCGAGACGATTTACGCGATGGCGGCGCAGCGCATTTTGTCAATTGCATTGCTGCGCTGCGCGCAGCTGACGAACAGTTAATGATCGAAGTACTCGTCCCCGATTTTCGTGGGCGTAGAGACGTTGCCATCACCATAATGGCAACGCAGATTCCAGACATTTTTAACCATAACTTGGAAACAGTGCCGCGTTTGTATAAAGAAGTTCGCCCTGGTTCCGATTATCTGCATTCACTAGAGTTACTCGGTCAATTTAAAGTACAATGCGCAGATGTGCGCACCAAATCAGGGTTGATGCTGGGAGTAGGAGAAACTATTGAAGAAACAATGCAAGTCATGAGCGACCTGCGCAAATATAACGTCGACATGCTCACCCTAGGGCAGTATTTGCAGCCGAGTCGCTCGCACCTTCCAGTTAAACGCTATGTGCATCCGGATGAGTTTGATGCACTGCGGCTGTTTGGGGAAGAAATTGGCTTCGCTGCTGTAGCGAGTGGCCCGATGGTGCGTTCTTCATACCATGCAGACGTGCAAGCGCACGCGCTATTATAAAGTGTATGCACTAAGCTATATGCGCTATTTATTTGCTTTGATATTGCTGCTGAATACGGTTGCAGCCCACGCCATTGGGGAGATTCCACAGCTTGAGCTCAACAAAGGTCCACTTACTGTAGCCAACGCCTACCAATATGAGGTGTTTAGCGCAGACAACCAACACCATGCCGTAACTTGGTCGATAGCCCCATACTACTATTTGTATCGAAGTAAATTCGATATACAAGGTGTTGGGGTCGACATCATAGATGTTGCCTATCCGCCGAGCAATGAAACCATTAATGATCAGTATTTCGGTGAGCAAGATGTCTATCTTAATTTTGTGCAAATACCAATTGTTACGAGTCAACCACGCCAGCCAGACGCCCATATAGTTGTCAAATATCAAGGCTGCTGGCAAGGCGGTATTTGTTATCCGCCACAACAGCGCATTATCCGCGTTGCTGACACAGCACAGCCAACTATGAATACTGGAACTGTGAATAATTTGCTGGCAAATGCAGTTCAAAATACTGCACAACCAGCACTAGCAGCGACCATCCAGCAAAATATTACGCGGTTGGCATTGGCAAACGTAATAACTTCTACCCACCAGCAGCTTATTCAAAAACTATCGAATGCATCATGGTGGGTCATTGCCTTGGTGTTTTTAGGGGCAGGATTTGCATTAGCGTTGACTCCGTGTGTGTATCCCACTCTGCCGCTAATTGTGAGTATTGTACAAGCGAGCAATGTATCGCGGTCGAAGTTATTTATATTGCTGGGAATTTATATTGCATCATTCACCTTGGTGTATGCGCTTGGCGGATTATTGATAGGGATATTTGGCAATGCAATACAGTTGTCTTTGCAACAACCATGGTTGATTATCGCTACTGCTGTAATTTTTGTTGGCTTGGCTGGGGTCATGTTTGGTGTTGGTCGCTTGACCCTACCACATACATGGCAGAATAAGCTGAATGCCAAACTGAACACTTTTAGCGCCAGCAGCGTACTTGGAATGATCGCCACTGGCATGTTTTCGGCATTGTTGATATCACCATGTATGACTGCACCTTTGGCAGCATTGCTGGCTTTTTTAACCCACGCAGGCAGTCCGGTCATTGGCGGGACTGCACTCGCATTAGTGGCGTTGGGGATGAGTCTTCCTATTGTTGTTATTGCAATACTTGGCAAGGAAATGCTCCCTAAGTCAGGTGCATGGCTGAATATCACCAATCAAATCATTGGTTTTATCCTGTTATTTGTTGCGATATGGACATTAAGCAGAACAGTTCTACCCATAATCAGCGATAGCCTATTTGCCGTGTTGTTTGTGGTATTTGCCGTATACCTTGGGAATCGCGCCTTGTTGAGCAAGCAACTGGCAGTGCGTACGATTGGGGTATCTATTGCGATATTCTCTTTGTTGTACGGAGCGCTTAAGTTTGTCCAATTATTTCAACCTGTGCTGCAAACAAATGCTGCTGCATATCAACAGACGCAGCAAGTAGTCACAACGGTGCCCGCGTTAGACACTGCATTGCAAGTCGCCAAGCAACAACAACAACCTGCCATCGTATATGTTACCGCGCAATGGTGTATCAGTTGTAAATACATCGAAACACAGGTATTAGCAAACAACAAATTTCAGACTGCAATTGCACCAATGAAGTTCATAGTTGTTGATGTCACTGCAGTTAATGCCAGCAGCACCGCATTGCTGGCAGTATTTGACCTTCCTGGACCGCCAGCGTTATACATGTTTGACAGCACTGGTGCATTGCAACCACGGCTTTCCCAAGTTGGTGATATTCAATTAACACCAACACTTGCGCTACTGCACACGCTGACAAAGTAGTTTGTGCTCAATGGATTAAAGTATTCAGGCGGCAACGTCAACATTCGGCTTAGGAACCTCATCATTTATTTACAAAATCATAGCGCAGCGCGCTGCCAAGTTATTACAGGAAATAGTTAATAGTAATGCATATTGGAATCGATTTAGGCGGCACAAAAATTGAAGTCATCGTCCTCGATGCAGCAAGCAACATTCATTTTCGCCACCGTGTGCCAACACCATTAAATGGCTATACCCAAACAATCGATGCAATTGTCAAGCTCATCCATCATGCCCAACAGCAAGTCGGCTCACGATGCACTGTTGGCATCGGCATGCCTGGCGGTGTTTCTCCAGAGACAGGGCTGATACAAGGTGCGAATTTTCAATGTTTGAATAACATGCCGTTTAAAGAGGACATCGAAACTTTGCTCAAACATGAAGTTCGCATCGAGAATGACGCCAATTGTTTAGCTATTTCTGAAGCCACTGATGGCAATGCAGCTGGGCATGATTTGGTATTTGCAATAATTCTTGGTACTGGTCTAGGCTCTGGAATCGCGTATAAACGCCTTCCAGTTGCTGGTCGCCATAACATTACTGGCGAATTTGGTCACGTTCCCTTAGCATGGATGACTGATGATGAGTTTCCTGGGTTGCAATGCCCGTGTGGATTGAAAGGTTGCGCCGAAATGTATATTTCAGGCACTGGTTTTTGTTTGGATTATCGGATGTCAGGCGGAGAAAAGCTGAATGGCGAATCAATTATTGAGCGCTATGAACAAGGCGAACAACGCGCGGCAGCAACGTTTGAACGCTATATAGACCGGCTCGGCAGGCAAATGGCACTAATCGTCAATATCCTCGATCCAGATATTTTTGTGCTCGGCGGTGGGATATCGAATATCCCGTATATCTATCACACCCTAGCTGAACATATTGAACCATATATCGTTCCTGATACATTTTTAACGCCAATCGTCCAAGCCAAACATGGCGATTCTAGTGGAGTCCGTGGTGCTGCGTGGCTTTGGCATGACTGATATTTGTCGCTAATAACAATACACCATGGATATTGAACATGCGTACTATTAGGGAACCTCTGATTAAGCCCACGATGGGCGAGACGGAAAAAAACGCTGATGATAACTAGACGCAGTGCGCAGATAATACTCTTGTGGGTGTTGCCAAGTGCTGCAACGACGTTAGCGCAGTGTTTTTTTCCGTCCATCTGTTGAATATACTTATGCTTTGCGGCAATTGCTGACCTTGCTGTGTTGCATCCCTTGGCGTATAAGCTTGGCATGCGCTCAGCGGAATGCGCCTTGCAATCATCAGCAATTGCCATCAAACTCGCTCCATCAGCGACTTAATCAGAGGTTCCTTATCTGCCAACAACAAAATTTGCTTAACCACGATGCCAAGAATTAGCGCAACCTTTATTGACCGATTATTAGATAATGCTGATTTTGCCGGCTATGTTACCAGCCATGTCAAAGGGGTTAAACGCTCTGGAACCAATAACTTATTAGTCACCTGCCCGTTCCACGATGACCACACACCATCGATGAGTGTCTCGCCACACAAACAGTTATACCATTGTTTTGGCTGTGGGGCATCTGGTGGTTTTACCCAATTTGTGATGGGCATCCATGGTGATGACTATGTTGCTGCGATTGAACGAATTGCCGCCTATGCTGGCGTTGCGGTTGAGTATGAAACTACACACCAGCCTGCTGCGCCCGCTGCTGTGGTTGAATATCAAATTCTTGCGCGTGTACAACGCTGGTATGTGCAACAATTATACCAACATCCAAACAAGCAACAAGCCATTGATTATGCCACATCAAGGGGAATCGACGGTACCACAGCAAAAACGTTTGGTCTTGGCTATGCGCCGGCAAATAGTCAGGGTTTGCTGACAGAACTGATCCAAACAACAGCTACGGAAACGTTACTAACGCTCGGGGTTGCCAAGCAAAGTGACAGACAAGGCGATATATACCCTGCCATGCGCGACAGGCTTATGTTTCCTATATACGACCGCAAACAACGCGTTGTTGGTTTTGGCGGGCGGGCACTGGCGAACCAGCAACCCAAGTATATTAATTCAACTGACTCGATTATCTTTAGTAAAGGGAGAATAATCTATGGTCTATCGTTGCTGCCTGCGCGGACCCAGCGGCTGATTGTTGTAGAAGGCTACATGGATGTATTGGCATTACACCAACAACAAATTCCAGGTGCTGTTGCGTGCATGGGTACTGCTGTGACCAACCAACAAGCAAAATTGCTGATTGGTAACGCACCGCAATTAGTATTTTGTTTTGATGGTGATGCTGCGGGACGCCAAGCCGCATGGCGCGCCATGCAAGCAGTATTACTGCACTTGGGGAATGGTCACGATTGCCGCTTTGCATTTTTGCCAGAAGGGGTTGACCCTGATGAACATATTCGCAGCAATGGTCGCGCAGCATTTGAAAATGTACTCAGCAATGCATTGCAACTCTCAGAGTTTATCAGCCAAAGTCTCACACTTGCACATAACTGCAATACCGTTGAAGGCAAAAATACATTTAGTGATGCTGCAGCTAATTTGACTGGACACATTCCCCAAGGCTCGTATCGCACCTTATTAATTGAATACTTAGCCACACAAGCGCAAATCAACCCAGCGATACTCCACACTAAATCTGAGCTCGTCGACAACACCCAAGCGACTGATGCCCTTAACAAAAACGTTAACAGCAATACCACGCACACGACTGAGTTTACGTCTACCACACAGCCAGCTGCGCCGATAACACATTGGGCAACTGCACTGCAAACCCCAATCTGGCACGTATTGTTTTATCCACATTTGGCGGCAAGTCTGCCTGCGTATCTTGTGGAAATTGCTGAACAATTGCATGATCGGCGCTTAAACACCATTTTTGCGTATATTCAGCGGGTACGCGATAATCCAACTATTCAGCCATCAATAGTATTGAGTGAATTAAATGACCAGTCATTCGTGAAAGTGGTCACTGCATTAGCACAAAAAGATATTTTAGAGCCGTCAGCAGCAACATTTATTCAAGCACTCCAACAAACCATATATTGGCTGTTGCAGTCAACAAAAAAAAATGCCACAGACGAAAAATCGTGCAGACAATATTTAGCCATTCTGCAAACACTGCAAAACCATAAGGAGCCAATCGTTGCCGCAACGAGCGCGAATGAGCAAAGCCGCAGCGCTTAACACAAATATCCCATGCGCTTCACCAACTGCAATTAGCAACAAACTCGCTCCATCAGCGAGTTTGTTAGCTGATGTCTGAACAACCTCCGTAGCATTTACACTTAGCTCAATATTGCCGCTTATCATGGCTGTCGGCTTGTTGTGTTGCTATTTTTTCAATGGTGGGGTATTTATATCCCCACCAACAGACGACGCGATGTGCACAAGTTAGAAGCAACATCCGCCTGTTTTATCCAAACCAAGGTGCCAGCTCGCTTTGCAGCAATATGCCCCGTTCAACCACCCAGATACTAGCGATGCCAATGCTACCAGCGGCAATTGCCGATGACAGCCATTTGGACAGTCGTGTGGAAATAAAGCTGACAGCCATCACTATGACCAGCACCGCAGCAACAATCAACAATTGACCAATTTCAACGCCAATATTGAAGCCAACAAGCGCGATTGTCACTTGTTGTACCGATCCACCCAGCAAATCGCCAAATACAAATGAAAACCCATATCCATGCAGCAAACCTATCAGACCAGTCAGTGCAAATAACGACCAAGGGGATGAATTGATTTGCGACCTTGTCCGCCAGAGATTAAACAGCACCAAGCCAGCCGCAACAATAATCGACAAGGCAATCGTCAATTCGATTGCTGGTGGAAACCAAGCGCCGTGTGGCACAAAACCAAAAGTACCCGATGCCAAGGTAATCGAGTGTCCAAGGGTGAAACCGGTGATCGACCACAGGATTCGCCTCGACAATCCAGCAGCCAAGGCCAGACAGATGACGAACAATACATGATCAATGCCGATGAAAATATGCTCCATGCCCTGCCAGATATAATGGAGGAGAGACGAACCCAAGGAGCCGTCAAAACTCATAGGGCTGCTAAGCTGACCTTTAGCGCTTAAGGGGCGCACAGTGCCAAAACGGTGATCAAATCCAAAATTTTCAAGATAAAAATCTGCTGGGACGGCGATTTGGGGCAGCACACTTTGAATACTGAGAGTGGACGTTGCCACAGCATCAGGAAGCCAAATATCAATATCGATGACACTATCGCCAACATTAGGGAGAGCAGTCAAATAGTCATCGCTGTAACTAAATGAATCCAGCGCTCTCTCAATATCACTGAAATTCGTCAGGTTGCGGTTATCGTGTATGCTGGTCCGCACTGGAATCATCTTCAGCTCCTTACCCGCTTGCATTACCCGATACCCATTGGCAACGAATGTAGCAAAGCCGCTTGGATCCTTGCCAATTGCCATGCGATCCAATCCATACAACCTGGTACCGTCCACCAGGCTTGCCTGCAGAAAAGGCGCAACCACTAGGTCTTCTGGACTGGTTATGGTTGAGAGCGCTTGGGCATAAATAAAAGGCGCTGGAATACGCATCAGAATGCGCAGTCCCGTTGGCAGCACTTGACCACTAGGCACAGCAATATCTGTGTTAGGTAATTGATCAGTACGGCTGATGTGAATAATACGCGCTGCCGTCATGAACTCGAAATGGGAGTTAGCCGCACCAGATATTGTAATCAGGATTGCAGTTATTATGACAGCAGATATATGGGAAGCAGATATATGGGGAAAATGTGAGTGAACGTTAGGCATTTCTTTTTTCATGTTAAATTAGGAAAGATCTTATCATGCAGCAATACCCTGTCACAGCTTGCTTTGCTCTTTTTTTCAATTGCATTGCGGGTATTCGATAAATTATGATTGATGGTGTTGTAACGACTGTTTTTCAGCGCGATTGTGGTGTGGCTGCTGGCGCTGTATGCGTTAAGTTAACAAACAATATTCTCAGCAGCGGTATAGTCGTAGCCAAATGTTGCGGCAACGGCTTTATGGGTGATTGCTCCGTTGTGGACATTTAAACCATTGCGCAAATGGATGTCGTCATTTAATGCTAGTTTCCAACCTTTGTTCGCAAGCGACAGCAAATGCGGCAATGTGGCGTTGTTAAGTGCGTACGTTGAGGTTCGCGGCACAGCACCAGGCATGTTGGCAACACAGTAGTGCACCACATTATCGACGATATACATTGGATCTGCATGGGTTGTAGCTTTTGACGTTGCAAAGCATCCACCTTGGTCAATCGCCACGTCGACCATCACTGACCCTGCTTTCATTTCTTTCACCATTTCTACAGACACCAGCTTAGGCGCAGCAGCGCCAGGGATAAGCACCGCGCCAATCACCAAGTCAGCATTGAGAACTAGTTCTCTGGTATTAGCGCGATTTGCATGGATAATATGTGCCGCAGGTCCAAAGTGTGCGTCTAGCCGGTTGATCGTCTGCGGGTTGGTATCAAGAATCGTAACGTTTGACTGCATGCCAACAGCCATTTGCGCTGCATGAAAACCAACAACACCACCACCAATAATAACCACATTTGCTGGCGCGACACCTGGAACTCCACCGAGCAATACCCCCGAACCACTATGGCTTTTTTCCAGCGCATACGCACCAGCTTGAATTGACAACCGACCTGCAACTTGACTCATTGGTTGCAATAAAGGTAACAGGTCTTGCTCGTCGGTAATCGTCTCATACGCAATGCATGTTGCTTTGCTTTGTATCAGGTCATCGGTTTGCGGCTTATCTGCTGCCAAATGTAGGTATGTATATAAAATTTGTCCTTCTCGCAGCATGGCCCGCTCATGCGCTTGCGGCTCTTTTACTTTGACGATGAGGGTTGCAGTTTCAAAAATATCTGTGGCCGTTGCTGCAATTCTCGCACCGGCAGATTCATAATCAGCGTTGGTTGCCATAATACCAGCACCAGCATTTGTTTCTACCACCACACTGTGCCCATGTGCAACGAGCTCGTGAACACTGTTGGGAGTAAGGCCAACTCGGTATTCATGGTTTTTAATTTCTTTTGGCACTCCTATTTTCATACGTTCTCCTGGCAGGTTAAAATAAATATAAAAACAATATCAATTAATATCGCCCGCAGCGCGGTTTGGTTGATGGTTTGGTTGATGGTTTGGTTGACAATGATGTCTATTGTACAGGACTTGGGCTAGCAATACGGCAAATACGCTACTCCAGCAAGCGAACATTACTAGTAACAGCTACTTTACTACTCCTTTATTTTGCATGGGAATAGTAACAGATTATTTTGCGAAAATCTTGGCGCAACCTGCGGCGATAATCTGCATCCCTGCGTGGAATTGTTGTGCAGGGATTGTCAGCGGCACCAGCACGCGGATAATATTGCCTTTGGCACCTGCTGATAGCAGCAACAGCCCATTACGCTGGCAGTGCTTTATCAATGCAGCTGCTTGTGATTGTTCTTTGCAAGCGAAAGCCACCATGGCACCAATGCCATGGACTGTTTCAATCTCTGGGTGTGATAATTGCAATGTGGACATAGCATCTTTAAAGCGAGTGCCGATGTATTGCGCTTGTTCGAGCAGTTTTTCAGATGCAATAACATCGATTACTGCATTTGCAGCTGCACAGCTTAGCGGGTTACCTGAATATGTGCCACCAAATCCACCATGAGCAATTGCATCGATCAATTCAGCTTTGGCGGTAATCCCAGCAAGCGGAAGACCAGCTGCGATAGACTTGGCAAAGACGGTGATGTCAGGATAGGTTCCCATTTGTTCCATGGCAAAAAAAGTCCCAGTTCGTCCCACCCCGCATTGCACTTCGTCAGCGATGAGCACGATACCATGCTGGTCGCATACCTGGCGCAGATACAGCATGAACTCCTTTGGAGCGGCAAAAAAACCACCTTCACCTAACACTGGCTCAATAATGATTGCTGCTATATCAGCAGGAGCGCTATCGCAAACAAAAATTTGCTCAATCGAGGCAAGCGCATCAGCAATAGTCGTATCTGTATGGGGAAAGCGAGCACGAAACACATTATTACGAATAAGACCAAGGTCCTTGCTGTAAGGAAGAGCTTTGCCCGTAAGCGCTAGCGTAGCGAATGAGCGCCCATGATATGCCCCAGTGAAGGCGATAACACCTTGTCTTTGCGTTGCTATTTTAGCAACTTTAATCGCATTCTCAACAGCTTCTGCACCTGTAGTAAATAATGCGGTTTTTTTTTCAAAGTCTCCGCATGCAAGCGTATTCATGCGCTCGCATAAGCGCACATATTGTTGATACGGTGAAACTGCAAATACAGTATGGGTGAAGGCATCGAGTTGTTTTTTGATGGCATTGATGACTGTAGGGTGTTGATGCCCAACATTGTGTGACCCATTACCACCCGTGAAGTCGATGTACGCATTCCCCTCGACATCCCACAATGTGGCGTTTTCTGCGCGTGCCACATAGATGGGTTGGACGTGGGGAACAGCAGCAGCTACGGCTTTTTTCCTGCGTTGATCAAGCTGTTGGTATATAGGTCTATCGTTCACAAATATCATTCCAATAAAAATATTAGAGTCAATGAAAACTCATCACAGCTGTATTGTGCATAGCTTTATATAGTTTTTGGGAAATATAACATTGATTTTTGCGATGAAATCGCAAGCGTCTTGTTTTATACTGCCAGCACATTTTAGATCAATAGGAGCGCATACCCTTGCAAACAATTGGAAGAATGGCTGTATTGTCACAACACAGCGCTTACGCCAACACATTGTTTAATGTTCTGGCTACATCGTTGCAATTGGACGCTGTATTTCAACAATCCTTGCAACAACTCTCAATTTCCGCTCAGTGTCGCTGTTTTGCTGTGAAGAGAACACGGGTTATTGTGACTGCAGAGCGAGCGGAAATTATGGCTATTGTGGTATTCCGTGGCGCAGAAATTTTGCGCATCCTCCAAGAAAACCCATTATTTAAACAGGCAACATCAATCCATACTCGACCTATCCCGCGCAATGAAACACCGCCGCCAAGCGATTCACGCTTGGTAGTTGACGCCAAGGTCATCCAGGTTATTAAAGAAAAATCACATTTACTGCCCGATGATTTACAAACAGCCTTACTTGCATTCGCAGCACCAATAGCATAATGCGAAAACAACACCTCGTCGCTTGGCTATGCCTTGCACCATTTCTCACAGTAATTGCAATAATATACAACATTGCGTTCAGCAAACTTGGTTACAACGCCACCCATGAGCATGACTTATGGATTGGTATGCGGATGTTTGTCGAACACGTAGATGGAGAAATATATGGATTGCTGGTAGATATTAACTGGATATCAGCCGTGATGATGACACTGGTGAATAGCGTCGGTGCTGCGGTGATTGGATATTTTTTTGCGTGTGTGTTTACCATGGTCATAGTTGCTCACCCTCATATGCGCAGCGTTACATTGATTATATGTCTTGCTGTGGTGGTTATGCCACAAGGTATGGTGGCGCTATGGTGGTGGCAACTCGTTGCCAACGGTACTTTTGTCGTGATGTTGATGCAGGTGTGGTGGTTTTCTGCAATATTCACAATGGTATTGACCATCGAACAACAACAGCGTGCTGGGTCATTATACCAACGCGGCAATCTTGAACGGATTTCAACATGGCTGATGTTTTTTAGCTACAGCCATAGCCATATGCGACGACGCATACCGTTGTTATTCGCAGCTGCGTTGTTGGTAGCAGTAAATCAATTTGACGCATGGTATGTTATTTCGACTGTTGATACGACCACTCCAACTAATATGGCCCAGTATGTGTATCAACAACTGCGCACCAACGAGATAGCTTTTGCAGCAACGATGGTGGTTGCCCACGTATTGATTACCGTGATTGGGCTGTTGCTTGCTTGGTGCAGTACAGCAATTCGGTTATTTGACTCATAAAATGCTGTATAATGCGCTAGACTATCTTAGACTATCTAAGGAAGCTCTGATTAAGTCGCTGATGGAGCGAGTTTGATGGTAATTGCTGATGATTGCAAGGCGCAAACCGCAGGCGCATGCCGTAGCATATACGCCAAGGGATGCAACACAGCAAGTACCGCTACCATCAAACCGTTGTATATTCAACAGAAGGACGGGAAAAAACGCTGCGCTAACGTCGTTGCAGCACTTGATAATACCACCAGTATTATCTGCGCACTGCGTCTAGTTATCATCAGCGTTTTTTCTCCGTCTCGCCCATCATGGACTTAATCAGAGCTTCCCTAAGCAATCGCTGTTTAACTCGTTGCTGCAATGGCCGCTAGCTAGTCGTCAGTTCATCCTCAAATTGTTGGATGCGATTACCGTTTTTTTCGAGCCACTCCCTCCGATCACCGGCGCGCTTTTTTGCCAATAGCATGTCCATTATTTCATTGGTCGCAGGTGGTTGGGAAACATGGAGTTGCATCAATCTGCGTGTTGCTGGGGCAATAGTGGTCTCGCGTAGTTGGCTGGGGTTCATCTCGCCTAGACCTTTAAATCGCGTCACTTGGCTACTACCTTTTTTACTACTAAATTGTGCAAGAAAATGGTCACGTTCTATGGCGTCTAATGCGTAGGCAATCTCTTTGTTATGATCAATACGAAATAATGGCGGCATCGCAATAAACACATGCCCTGCTGCTACCAATGCGGGAAAATGACGCAAAAACAATGCGCAGAGTAATGTGGCGATGTGTTGACCATCTGAATCGGCATCAGCCAGGATACAAATTTTATGATAGCGCAATGCCCGAATATCACCCTTGCTGGGGTCAACGCCGATTGCCAATGAAATATCGCGGATGGTTTCTGATGCGAGAATGTCGCTGCTGTTCGACTCCCAAGTATTTAGAATTTTACCCCGCAATGGCATGATTGCTTGAAACTCACGATCACGCGCTTGTTTCGCAGACCCCCCTGCAGAGTCACCTTCGACCAAGAATAACTCACATTGACTAGGGTCTGCACTGGAACAATCGGCAAGTTTTCCAGGAAGTTTTGGACCAGCAGAGATTTTTTTTCGTTCGATATTTTTGGCGTTTTTTAGTCTGTTCTGAGCAACACTAATAATATGTTGCGCCAGATTCTCCCCATCTTTTGGATGCTGTGACAGCCATAAACTAAAGTCATCTTTGAGGACATTCTGCACAAATGTTGCAGCTTGACGTGACGACAGACGCTCTTTAGTTTGCCCAGTAAATTGCGGGTTATCGTGCTTATACGCAAGGACATAGCAACAGCCATTCATGACGTCGTCTGCAGTAATTTTTACCCCGCGTGGCAAAAGTTTGCGAAATTCACAAAACTCTCTGATTGCCGACAGCAGCCCGCTGCGAAATCCATTAACATGGGTACCGTCTTGTAGCGTTGGGATTAAATTGACATAGCTTTCTAAGCATGCAGATGAGCCATCTTCCTGCCATTGTAACCCCCAAACAATTTCTTGTTCGCCGTTTTTAAACTCGCCGTGATACAGCGCGGACAGCAAGGTTGGTGCCGTTAAAGTCTGCTGGATGTATTGCTCTAACCCAGCTGGGTAATGCCAGCTATCAACTTCGCCAGTACAGTGGTTTTTTAGGGTAATGGTGATGTTTGGGCACAGCACTGCTTTGGCTTTCAGCAAGTGTTTTAGCGCAGTACTAGAAAATTTATGCGAGTCAAAATATGTTGAATCAGGATAAAAATGGACAAAAGTGCCAGTTTTTTGTTTACTGCATGTGTCTATCTGCTGTAATTCTGTTGCTTTGTAACCATGTTCAAAGCGCATTCCTTGCACCACCCCACTGCGCCACACTT
The DNA here is from genome assembly GCA_965277405.1 of Gammaproteobacteria bacterium. GTDB lineage: Bacteria > Pseudomonadota > Gammaproteobacteria. The sequence continues at coordinate 2,032,169 of OZ255726.1, read as the reverse complement.
TAACCTCAAGCCACGTCGACAATGCGTTGACGACCGACACCCCAACACCGTGCAACCCGCCAGAATAACGATAGGTAGCGTTCGAAAATTTTCCGCCAGCATGCAGGCGAGTAAAAATCAATTCAACCCCGCTGATACCATGTTCTGGGTGGATGTCCGTCGGCATGCCACGGCCATCATCGGTCACGGCAAACGAATGGTCAGGGTATAACTCAACAATCATGGTTTTGGCAAAACCCGCGATTGCTTCGTCGATAGAGTTGTCTATAACTTCTTGGGCAAGATGGTTCGGTGACGCTGTATCTGTATACATGCCTGGGCGCTTGCGGACAGGGTCTAACCCTGTTAGCACTTCAATTGAATTGGCTGTATACGTGGAATTCATGTTTTCCTTAGGGAAGTTCTGATTAAGACGCTCATATACTCCAATAACTCGCATATACTCCAAAAAAATAATAGCAATAATTTTCAATGGTCAATATTTGATCATTTCGCTGATCTTCGTGTTGCTGTTTTACTGTTTTTTTACTGTTTTTTACTGTTTTTCTTGTTTTTTACTGTTTTTCTTGAATTTTGGGCGGTTCTATCCTGTTAGTCGTCCTCGCAGCATGTATAAGTTCGTCAATGCAAGCAAAGAAAATACTTGTACTCGATTCTTTTCTAGTCCTTTGTAGCGAGCTTTCTTATAACCAAACTGACATTTGATTACCCGAAAACAGTGCTCAATCCGGGCGCGCACCTTAGAGTTCTGTCTATTGCGTTTGCGCTGCGAGCCGCTCATTTGCTGCTTTGGTTTACGTTTATCATTCACGCGCCAATCTATCCCAAGGTGACGCGAGCCGCGTTTATAACTGTCGCTCGTATATCCTGCATCGGCAAAGATAACCTTATCTGTTTCACGCAGCAATTTTGGGAGTTCATTGATGTCAGCTTCATTCGCGGCTGTGGTGGTAGGCATTGCCGCGCTATGAATCATATTGCTATTAGCGTCAGTTCCTATATGAATCTTCATGCCAAAATACCACTGATTGCCTTTCCTTGTTTGATGCATTTCAGGATCACGGGCTTTCTCTTTATTCTTCGTAGATGATGGTGCATGGATGATCGTGGCATCAACCATCGACCCTTGTGAGATTGTTATATTATTTTCCATACAATACTCATTCACCACAGCAAGTATCTTGACGCTGAGTTGATGCTTTTCTATGATCCTGCGGAAGTTCAAGATGGTAGTTTCATCAGGGATGGCATCGTCTATCAGCTCTATATGGGCAAAACGCCGCATGCTTTCCATGTCATATAGTGCTTCTTCTACCCCTGGGTCTGATAAGTTGTACCATTGCTGTAAACAATAAACGCGTAACATGGTCTGCATATTAATTGGTGGGCGGCCATTCCCTTTCTTGGGATAATGCGGTTCTATTAACGCTAACAACCGTTGCCATGGAGCTAATTTGTCCATCGACTGCAAGAATTTTTCACGTTTTGTTGTTACTTTCTTGTGGTCGTATGCAGCACTGGCAAAAGTTGTTTGTTTCATAAGATTATCCGCTTATTCAAATATTCAAATAGATTCACCATTGTATATCTTTGTAGCTGATATTGCTGTTGTTTGGGACTTAATCAGAGATTCCTTAGGGAAGCTCTGATTAAGACGCTCATATACTCCAATAACTCGCATATACTCCAAAAAAATAATAGCAATAATTTTCAATGGTCAATATTTGACCATTTCGCAGATCTTCTGTTGCTGTTTTACTGTTTTTTACTGTTTTTTATTGTTTTTCTTGAATTTTGGGCGGTTCTATCCTGTTAGTCGTCCTCGCAGCATGTATAAGTTCGTCAATGCAAGCAAAGAAAATACTTGTACTCGATTCTTTTCTAGTCCTTTGTAGCGAGCTTTCTTATAACCAAACTGACATTTGATTACCCGAAAACAGTGCTCAATCCGGGCGCGCACCTTAGAGTTCTGTCTATTGCGTTTGCGCTGCGAGCCGCTCATTTGCTGCTTTGGTTTACGTTTATCATTCACGCGCCAATCTATCCCAAGGTGACGCGAGCCGCGTTTATAACTGTCGCTCGTATATCCTGCATCGGCAAAGATAACCTTATCTGTTTCACGCAGCAATTTGGGGAGTTCATTGATGTCAGCTTCATTCGCGGCTGTAACTGTCGCGCTATGAATCATATTGCTATTAGCGTCAGTTCCTATATGAATCTTCATGCCAAAATACCACTGATTGCCTTTGCGGGTTTGATGCATTTCAGGATCCCGTTTTTTCTCTTTATTCTTCGTAGATGATGGCGCATTGATGGTCGTGGCATCAACCATTGTCCCTTGTGAGATTATTATATTATTTTCCATACAATACTCATTCACCACAGCAAGTATCTTTACGCTGAGTTGATGTTTTTCTATGATCCTGCGGAAGTTCAAGATGGTGGTTTCATCAGGGATGGCATCGTCTATCAGCTCTATATGGGCAAAACGCCGCATGCTTTCCATGTCATATAGTGCTTCTTCTACCCCTGGGTCTGATAAGTTGTACCATTGCTGTAAAAAATAAATGCGTAACATGGTCTGCATATTAATCGGTGGGCGGCCATTCCCTTTCTTGGGATAATGCGGTTCTATTAACTCTAACAACTGTTGCCATGGAGCTAATTTGTCCATTAACTGCAAGAATTTTTCACGTTTTGTTGTTACTTTCTTGTGGTCGTATGCAGCACTGGCAAAAGTTGTTTGTTTCATAAGATTATCCGCTTATTCAAATATTCAAATAGATTCACCATTGTATATCTTTGTAGCTGATATTGCTGTTGTTTGGGACTTAATCAGAGATTCCTTAGGGAACCTCTGATTAAGTCCATGATGGGCGAGACGGAGAAAAAACGCTGATGATAACTAGACGCAGTGCGCAGATAATACTGGTGGTATTATCAAGTGCTGCAACGACGTTAGCGCAGTGTTTTTTTCCGTCCATCTGTTGAATATACTTTGGGTTTGCGGCAATTGCGGTGCTTGCTGTGTTGCATCCCTTGGCGTATATGCTACAGCATGCGCTCAGCGGTTTGCGCCTTGCAATCATCAACAATTGCCATCAAACTCGCTCCATCAGCGACTTAATCAGAGGTTCCTTAGGTTAATTCCGCTTTAGTTTTGACATTCGGCAATTTTTCAGGTTTAGACAATACTAGAAACACTACGGCAAACAGTACCATTGCGCCGCCAATCAATTGGTTGAACGTTGGATAAATATTATAAATAACCATCATCGCCAACAACGTAAGCACGGGCGAACTTGTTCCAATCAACGAAATACTAGCAACCGGCAAATATGCAACCGCGCGGATATAACACAGCCGAGAAATAAAAGGCCCGCCAAATGCGGCGAGAAACGCGTACATCACTTCCTCAAGATTTACAGAATACAACCGCTGCAATACCCCAGGAACGGCAGCCAAAATCACAACTGCAATCAGCAGTCGGTATTGATTTATCAACGTTACCGAAAAATAATGACTACTATAGCGTATCATTACAATCATTATTGCGAAACTGACCCCAGCTAATATTGCAAAAATTGGACCAAACCAATGTCCTATTTCAAACATACTTGGATGGTAATTGATGATAATAATGCCCATTACCACCAACAATGCGGCAATAACCACGTGATACGTTATCCGTTCGGCAAACAACAATGCTCCAAGGACTATCACAAACAACAACTCAGTGCGTTGCATAATATTCGTCAGCGCTGGAGAAATATGCTCATACGATAGAAAGACAAACTGGTTTCCCAAAATTGAGCTAATCGCTATCAACACCAGCTGGGCAGCGCTGGCAACAGTAAATTCAGATTTTGCTTTTTTAGCCCAATTTTTGCTTTTCTTGACCAGCAACATAATGCTATTGAGCAGCAACGCCGACAACAGTAATAAAAAAGTAGCCACCCCCACCGGGAGTGTTTCTGCCAATTTTGAAAACGTTAACACATACAGCGTTACAAATATTGTTCCCGAAAAAGCAAACGCATAACCGCGCTGGGCCACCGTCATATCTAGCCGTTTTCCCAAGTGAAATTCATGTATTGTATGTGATAATTTATTGAATAATGTCTCGGTACGGTACACATCTTGTGTATATATATCTACAGCTAAACATGCTAATCTGTTTGCTAGCGTGTCATTGGTATCCACAGCTAAAATGCGCGCAGTTGACCGCAAACCAGATTATAAATAGCTTGCATCAGCTAGCGTATCCACGCATTTGCTACACTTCACGAACCTTTTATTTTAACAGTTGACCAGATGTGATTATCGCCCCATCAATTTTATCCGCAGACTTTGCGCGGCTTGGTGTAGAAGTGCAGGCTGTGCAGCATGCTGGAGCAGATTGGATCCACCTCGATGCCATGGACAATCATTTTGTACCTAATCTAACCATAGGTCCCATGGTATGTGCTGCTATCCGCCCGTTAGTAGAAATTCCAATAGATGTACATTTGATGGTTGAGCCAGTCGATGCAATTGCTATCGCCTTTGCCAAAGCAGGCGCCAACACCATCACCTTCCACCCTGAAGCAACCAAACACGTTGACCGCACTATTGCGTTAATTCGCGACCACGGCTGTCAACCGGGGATTGCATTAAACCCCGCCACCAGCTTAACTTGGTTGGATCACACCATCCATCTGATCGACCTAGTGTTGCTGATGAGCGTTAATCCAGGGTTCGGTGGGCAAACATTCATTCCGCACACACTGCATACAATAGCTGCGGCAAAGCTGCGCATAGACGCTCACCACCATACGACTGGCAGGCACATCGAACTCCAAGTTGACGGAGGCATCAACAGCCATACCGTCCAAGCCGTCCAAAATGCAGGCGCCAGTGTGGTTGTTGCTGGCAGCGCGATATTCAACAACCCAGATGCCGGCGGTGGCTATACCCAGGCAATCCAAGCGCTGAAATACGCTAAACCATGAATCAATAGCTGCAAGCGCTATCGTGGGGTTTCATTTGCAGTATTCTTGTATTAGCAATTTATTAAACCTTTACATCCCTTACAATAACTCCGATTTATTTGTATTGTGGGCTGAATGCCTTACTACATTTTAGCAATGGCTTGCCAATGAATACAAAGAAACACATAACAGCAACCCTTGATCTAACCTCATTAGACAAAGCTTTGACCAGCTTCAAACTAGCGTTAGACGAATATAACAAAGACACCAGCAACGAATTTGTGCGCGACGCCTGCATCCAACGTTTCGAATACTGTTATGACCTTGCCGCCAAAATGATCACTCGCCACCTCTCGATGGCAGCAGCCAACCCAAGCGCAGTACACGAAATGAGCTTTCAGGGCAAAATACGTGAGGCATACAGCCAAAAAATCATTAAAAGCAGCTGGGACAGCTGGTGGTTGTATCGAGACAATCGCAATAAAACCGCCCACGGTTACAACCTTGATGTAGTGCTGAAAATCATGCAAGACATTCACACCTTCTGCAATGAAGTGGACTATCTATTGCACGCCCTGCCAGCCAAGCATAACGGTGAAAAATGACCGCACAACTTGATATAACAACACCAGAACTCGCCATAGTGCAAGAGATATTGCAAAGCATCTTGCCACATGATACCCGCGTCTGGGTGTTTGGCAGCCGCGCCAACGGTCACACCAGACACAATTCAGATTTGGATATCGCCATCCAAGCCCCAAGTGCGCTTGCCCACTCCACCTCCAGGCAGCTCAGCCGCGCCTTTGACGAATCCCACTTGCCCTACACAGTGGATGTTGTCGATATGCGGCAAGTGGCGCCGTATTTTAAAGACATCATCGACGCACAAAAAATCCCTTTGCCAATTTGCGACAACAAGCCAGCGCTGCGGTTTGCTGATGTTGCAAAAAAAAATCAGCAATAATAGCCCGTACCCCAACAATTAGTTTTAAGGAACTACGTCCAGCATTTACATAACGGAGATTCTGATGTCACCCGATATTCGTTGGATACACAGATTCGATAATTTCAAACGCTCGCTGCGGTGGCGAATGGGAGCAGCAGCAGCAGTAAACAATACAGTAAAAAAAACCGCGCATGCACCTGCATGCGCGGGTTGAATATAATAACAAACAAGATTATTGATCTCTACTACCACCAAACGCTGTATCGAATACAGGATTATCTGCAAAGGTAACCATCCCAGCGAGGTTAGCCTGTCCGTTGTAGAACTGCCCGAGAACTCTGCCATTTGCATCACCAAACCATGGTGAAATTGCTCCATCTAAAATGATCTTTACGGATGCTGCGTCTGTGCCATTTGCGCTAGTAGCAATCAAAGCGCTTTTGGGGTTAATATGCGCCGTGCCAATATTTATTAATATGCCGCTAGGTAAGTTGGCAGTACGCATAGACCCTGTTAGGGTTAAAACCCTAAAATTAGCAGTAAAAGTACCAGATAGGCCGTTGTTAGCCGCTGTTGTGTAGTTATTGATACCTGTCACCGTGTAAGTAGCGGCACTATCGGTTCTTGTTATCCTATCATCGGCATTATCTCCGACGTAGTACACGGTATTGGTTTGGTCCTTGACGGCGGCAGTTTGTGACCATTCGCCAAACCAAACGTCGTTTGCGCCTACTTGCGCAAAGTGGAATACCCCAAAGTCATCATGGGTTTTCGGGGCACCATCATACGGGAAATTCAACGAATGCACCTCGTTGTCGTCGGCGGGTGCCGCGTCTGCCAACCCAGCAAAGTCTACCATGGATTGCGATTTCATACCATATCCAGCGCCAATCCCCGCCTTCCCAACAGTATGAGACGGCGGGCGGTCTACATTTGATTCGCCGACAATCACTTTCTCACGATTCGACGAACCACCTTGTATTTCGTCAAGGTTAAATACAACGACTTGTGTTTCGGTTTCGGCGTGGGCTGGCGCGGCGAGCGCACCAGTCACTAGCGCGATGGTGGTTAATAATTTTAGTTTTTTCATAGAAAATTCCTAGGTATTACAATTTATTATTTCCAAAACGAAAATAACACAGGTGAAGCAGTTGCTTCGGGGTTTTTAACTGCGCGGTTTACAACCGCGCGGTCAAATTCAGTTTCAGCGTCCGCCCGGGTGCGGGCATCTGCGAACGGGTTAATGGGTCGAGGTAGTATTGGTCGGTTAGGTTAGCAGCGGCGAATTCGACAGCGATACTCGAATCGATTGTATAGTTGGCGTAGGCGTCAACGAGCAGGGTATTACCCCAGCCAAAAGATCGTACTAACAAAGAGGTGGAGGAATAAGTCGCATACTCGTCAAGGTCAGCGTTGGCGTCGCGGGTATAATACTTCACCCGGCTGCCTATCTCTAGCCGGCGGTCGAGCAGCCGGCCGCCGAACGCCCAATCCGCCGATAATTTAGGGGTGGCTTGCGCGAGTTGACGCCCCCTACTGGGTATACCGAATGCAAAGCAGGTGGGCAAGCGATATTCCACGCTCGATTTATATGCGGCGGAGCTTTCGTCACAGACGTGGTTTTGCAACACGTAGTTGACAGCAATATTGCTAAACAAGCGACCGCCGTCGTAGCGCATGGTTAATTCTACCCCGCGGACCTTTTTTTCGTCCAAATTAGTAGAATACAGTGAAACACCGCGGTCAATAACGCCCTTGGTTAAGTGGTCGTAGTACGCGAGTTTGACGTCAGCGTATTCAGCGGTAGTCAGCCATTGGGTTAGGTCGTGGACATAGCTTATTTCCCAATTATACGCGTGCTCGGGGTCGAGTCCATACGGGCCGAGCGCGGCAGAGAACCCCCAAGTGCTTTCGAACATGGACGGGTAGCGGAGAAATTCGCTGTATTTAACGTAGCCGCGGCTATACGGGGTAAATTGATAACTCGCGGTAAGATGCGGCACCCAGCCGTCGTCGTGGAGCTTTTCCGCCTTGGCATCGCTGGTATCTGTGTTGGTATTGATAGTACACTGAGTTATTTTCGCTGACTTATCATTACCTGTTGTGTCTGCTATTGCCCGTTCTACCTCACCATTAAAGCACGGGTTGTCAGCAAACGAATACTCGCCAGCTACATCCGTCTGCAAGGTGATTGGGTCATTATGATGCTCAGATTTGATAGGGATGCCAAATTTTAGTTGTACTGCTTCTATCGCTTCAGCACTATCGCGGTTAGCTGTAATAAAGTCCATTTCTGCTGCGGTGTAGTATGGTGTCAAAATTTTACCCAGATATTTCCGCGTGCACTCTGGTGGCGCAAAGCGTGCAAGCGCACCTTTTTTCATTTGTTCGCATTGATTTACCATTTGGTTATAATCATCTTCATTTTTTTTGTTAGCATCATTTAATATTACAAGTTCCTTTCCTATTAACTGTCTGCGCTGCTTGGTTGGAATCTGCAGACCACCTGTAGTGTACCAATAGGTAACGTTTTCATTTACAATATGCTTTAATTCTGGAACTTCGCCGCCTGCATCGATGACATATTTAAGGCGGTCGTCGAAGCTCCAATACGCCGAATACGTCACCCCGCCGCTAAATTTTAAGGCCTCGTTCGGCTGCCAGGCGAGGCTGAGATTGCCGCCCCATTCCTGCCGCCGCCCTCCTCGTTCCATTCTAGTACTATAGTATTTACCATCTAGGCTTGCTAGTTTTTCGTGCTGAAAATTTGCGCCGACGGTTAGCACTAATGCGCTGGAAAGGTCGATGGTATTGCTCAAGGTGATGCCATCGCGGGTATGGCTAGAATCAACAAACCCAGTATTTACGATAAGACCGCTTGCTTTGTCAATTTGGTTTGGATTGCCTCGCGTATAAGTGTGTCCGAGCGTATCCGTGCGCCAGAGGTTGGCGTGGAGGTCAAGCCAGCGGTTATCATTCGGCGTATTGCGGTAGTCGACGTTATACGCGCGCGCGCTAACCTCGCTCAACGGCCACTGGACAAGACCGTACTTGAGATCGCTAGAAGTAATGGTCGCCGACGGCATGACCTCGCCGTTTAGCAAATTGGATTGGCGGAAGTTGAACCCTATTTTTTGCGCATTGTCAACCCGCCAGCTGCTTTTTAACAGCCACGACGCCATCTCGCTCGAGGTATTGGTGACTTCGTCGCCTTGTGGCCAGTAGGTGGTTAGGGCACGCGTCCTATCTTTAATTTTTTTATGAGTTGTTTTTGATCTGAAGAAATGTTTCATACCATAATTGCCTGCGTGATCATAAAAGCCAGGCTCATCATAGTAGCCGGCGTTGTTGCTACCCGCATAGTAATTACCGCGGCGGCGGTAGGCGTACGCGGCGAGGAAGTCGAACCGCGCGGAGGTGTTGGCGACGGCGACGCGGTAGGAAAAGTCGTTGCCGCCGAGCGGGATTTCATCGGCGAGTGATTTTGAGTTGAGGGTTGTTAACCGTAGTGTTTTATCGACGTTCTTGAATCCAGCACCCGTATCGGCAGGAAACCCTTTCACGGTTGCGGCTAATTCGCCAGTATGCAGCCGCGGCAGTCGCGGGGAGACCGAATTGCCGCCGCTGGTTATTGTTAATTCTAGCCCAGAGTCGGCGCCTTCTGCAATAATATCGGCGGGGATCAGCGTGGTTAGTTCCAGCGCCCCCCCGATGCCGCTATTGACATCGCGGGCGTTACTCGCACCTTTATGGATGCGCACCGAACTGATCAGGTTCGGGTCGATATAATTGCGGTTACTCACGCCGTTATAGCCGCGGTAGACGGTGATTGCCTGCTCGGTGCCGTCGATAATCACTGGCACCCGCCCGGGACCCTGCACCCCGCGAATATTGACATCGATCGACCCGCTATTGCGCGCATCGCCGCTAAATACCCCAGCCATCCCCTGCAATAAATCGGCAGGGTTGGTGCCAGCGTTGCGGCGGACTGCTGCCCTACCCATGTACACGGTGGAAGCGTTGTTATCGTAGACTGCGTCGTAGCCTTGTTCATCACGCAGGTAGCCTGATACCCCCGCATCTTCAATGGTGAGGGTGGGGATGGCAAGCGTATTCGGCGTATTCGTTGTTGCCGAGTCAATAGCGGCAGCAATAATAACATAACGTGAGTTTGCGAGTTGCTGCGCTGCCAGCCCGCTACCGCGCAAAATATACGTTAAGGCGGCGGTTAGCGCATACTCACCTTGGAGACCCTGGCTGTGCTTGCCGTCCGTGAGCGAGTGGTCAATATCAACGCCAATATCTGCCGCGCTAGCGAACGCCGCCAGCACTGTGGCGAGCGGACCTGGCTTGATGGCATAATGCGCTGTAGTATCCGCTGCACGCGCTACGCTAGCAGCCAGCAATATCATGGTGCTCAAAACCACTGCACGCATTACCACGGTTCTCAATACCACGCTGCTAAACACCACTGCATTCACCATACCACAGCGAGCATTAGCATGCTGCTGGCGGGTATAATTAGCGGAGGCTGGGTTGTTGATCTGCATGGTTTTCCTGCCTATATTGCTAAAACCCGCATACGCTACAGTCGATTAGAAATTAAAGCAATAACTAAATGCTAATAATTCTTATTATTACCCGCGGGTGTTGGCGCGGTATTGCTGGGTGCAACGGGGAACCTCTGATTAAGTAACGCGCTGGCGTCGTATCGTTTCCCTTGTGCGTTGTAGCCTACATTTAGATATACCCTATGCACAGGATGTAGCGGGCTTGCCGCAATATCAACAGGGCAGAAAATTATTGCCGCATAGTGTCCTCAATGATGAAATTTTTCTGCCGATACCTCAACTTAACCTCGCGTTTTCAATTGCTTTTTAAAAAATACGACTTACCGTTTATGGGTTTGCAACAGGATAACAACACACGTTGTTTTGGTCGCTTAGCAAAGACCGTGCAAAGACCGTGAATGAAGCACAATATTGGAATGTGTTGTCCAGTATTGGTCTGCGTTTGCAGCGGTTAGTGGGTATACACGTATCCAAGTTTATCCGCAATTTGCTGATGGATTTGCTGATGGATTTGCTGATGGATTGTAGCGGTTAAAAGACGATACGCAAACCCTGCTACCAGCACACAACAAAGAGCACGCCGCCATGATTATCATGGAAGATGTAGCAACAGACGTTACGACAGTCAACTTGAAGGAGAGCCCGACGATGTTTACAGCAATCAAAGTGTTACACCCCGATTTTATTCAGCGCCCAATCAACGAATTATGGCAGCTGATTTCCCCTCTGTATCATGCCAATGAAGAAGCATGGCTACACGAGTTACTCCCATTAGCCACGCCAACTGATGCTGAACTAAAAACCTGCACCGCAGCCGCGACACAACTCATTCAACAAGTGCGTCAAACCGACGACAGCATCTCAATGATTGATACTTTATTGCTTGAATACAGCCTCGATAACAAAGAAGGCATTTTGCTGATGTGCTTAGCTGAGGCCTTAATGCGCGTCCCAGATAAAGCGACAGCTGATGCCTTCATTAAAGACCGTTTGAGCGTTGCCGACTGGGCATCTCACGCAAAAAATTCCGATTCTTTCTTTGTCAACGCCGCCACTTGGGGACTATTGCTGACTGGGAAAATCGTCACGATGAATGAAAATCAAGATGGTAGCCCCGCCAACCTTATCAACCAGATGGTAGCCCGTGTTTCTGAGCCTGTGATTCGCCAAGCGATGAACCAAGCGATGAAAGTTATTGGGCATCAATTCGTACTCGGGCGTAATATGAAAGAAGCCCTTTCCCGTGGCAAAAGCTACCGTGAAAAAGGCTATACCTACTCTTTCGACATGCTCGGTGAAGCGGCATTAACCGCCGCTGACGCCAACCAGTACCTACAATCCTACCAGCAAGCGGTCGCAGCGGTTGGCAACGACGCTAACAACGGTCAACGCCCCACGATTTCTATCAAGCTCTCCGCATTACATCCACGCTATGAAGTCAGCTGTAAAGCACGTGTCATGACCGAACTTTTCGCAAGCGTTAAAGACCTGATCATCAAAGCACGCGTATTGAATGTTGGGATTACCATCGATGCTGAAGAAGCAGACCGTCTCGAACTTTCCCTGCAGCTATTCGAAAAACTTTACCACGATGAAGCCATCCGTGGTTGGGGGTTGTTTGGTGTTGCCATCCAAGCCTACTCAAAACGCGCGCTCCCTGCGCTGGTGTGGCTTGCCGCCTTAGCAAAAAAGCAAGGCGATCGTATTCCTGTTCGCCTAGTAAAAGGAGCGTACTGGGACGCCGAAATCAAACTTTGCCAACAGCGCGGCATCGATGGCTATCCGGTGTATACGCGCAAAGAGTCTACCGATGTTTCCTATTTAGCCTGTGCCCGTTTTCTATTAAGCGCACATATTCGTACTCATGTTTTTCCACAATTTGCCAGTCACAATGCCCACACCATTGCCACCATCACTTGCCTAGCAAGCCAACTTGGGGCTACAACACAGGCATTCGAATTCCAACGGTTACACGGGATGGGAGACGCGCTCTACAACACCATAATCAATGAAAAAGACGTCTGTGTGCGGATTTACGCACCAGTGGGAAACCACAAAGATTTGCTGCCCTACCTCGTTCGCCGTCTACTCGAAAACGGAGCAAACAGCTCTTTTGTCCACCGACTGATCGATGCTCGCTGCACAATCGACACATTGGTTACCCACCCTGCCACCACCTTGAACAGCCGTAAATCGTTGGCAAATCCACACATCAAGCTAGCATCAGCTATGTTTGCAGACCGCAAAAATTCTTACGCTCCGAACATCAACATCGCATCTGACTGGATTCCATTCAAGCAAAAAATCGACGCTTATATGGGACAACATACCCAATGGCGCGGCTACCCTATCGTCGGCGGCAACAAGGTTGCAAGCGCCAACACGCACACAGTGCTCAGCCCGTATGATCACAGCCAGTCTGCTGGCAAAATCGATTGGGCAAGTGCGGCAACCGTGACCAAAGCGATTGATCTTGCTGCAACTGCTTTCCCAACGTGGTCTGCACGCCCTACCTCAGAGCGTGCTGCTTGCCTAGATCGTATGGCCGATTTGTTGGAAGAAAACTACCATGAATTAGTGGCACTTTGTCATCGTGAAGCGGGCAAGACCATCCAAGATAGTATTGATGAAGTACGAGAAGCTGTCGATTTTTGTCGCTACTATGCGCAACAAGCACGGAGTAATTTTTCAACACCGATATTGTTCACAGATTACCAAGGACACACGCAAAATATTCAGCTACAAGGACGCGGGGTATTTGCCTGCATCAGTCCTTGGAATTTTCCACTAGCGATATTTGTCGGTCAAGTCGTTGCTGCGCTAGTGGTTGGCAACACAGTGGTTGCTAAACCAGCTGAACCAACCAGCCTGATCGCGCTGCGCGCGGTGGAATTGCTGCACCAAGCCTTGGTTCCAACTGACGTTCTCCACCTAGTACTAGGTAATGGGCGAACGATTGGTCCACCACTTACCAGCGACGCACGGATAGCAGGGCTTGCCTTCACCGGATCGCTGGCGACAGCACAATTGATCAACCAAGCACTCGCCGCGCGTAAAGTTGCTCCAGTTCCTGTTATTGCAGAAACTGGCGGTCAAAACGCCATGTTGGTTGATTCGACGTCTTTGCCTGAGCAAGTCGTGCGTGACGCCGTGCGCTCAGCCTTCGCTTCAGCAGGGCAACGTTGCTCAGCACTGCGCGTAATGTTCATACAACAAGACATTGCTGATCAGGTTATAGAGATGCTGAAAGGGGCAATCGAGCAACAAACCGTTGGCCTGCCCTACCTGCGCAGCACAGACATCGGTCCAGTCGTCAATACACAAGCTCAAGACGTGTTGCTTGAACACATCGAAGCTATAAAAATAACCGGCAAACTGATCGCCCAAGCTGCGCTACCAACGTTTGCAGACAAAGGGTCGTATGTTGCGCCTGCGGCGTTTGAAATTTCTAGCATCGATCAGCTTACCGATGAAAAATTTGGTCCTATCCTCCACGTCATCCGCTACCAAGCTAGTGATTTAGACAAAATAATCGACACCATCAACCACTCTGGTTTCGGCCTTACTCTTGGGGTTCACAGCCGCAATGAAACCACTTGCACCCGCATCGCCAACCGCGCTCGCGTTGGCAACGTATACATCAACCGTGACCAAATCGGTGCTGTTGTTGGGGTACAACCTTTTGGTGGGCAAGGGTTATCGGGTACTGGTCCCAAGGCAGGAGGTCCACATTACCTGCAACGCTTTGCTATTGCACAACGCCATATAAAGGAGTCCATATAATGACAATCATCCAACATCTGCAAGTTCACGCCGCGCAACAGGCATTCGCAGCTTGGGAGATGCTCGGTGTCCATCGACGTTATGAATACCTCGCACCAGCTCTGGCTTCTTTGGAGGATGAACAAGCAAAAATGGCAGTTTGGCAGCTTGATAATGCCAAACAAGAAATATCAACAACAGTTGTTATGCCTGGGCCAACAGGGGAATGCAATGAATTGTCTAGCCACGGTCGTGGCCCTTTCCTCTGCACCTCATCCATCGAGAACGACACAGCAAAAATAGGGTTGGTCGGTCAGATTTTTGCCGCTTTGATTGCGGGAAATCCAGTAATTACTGTTGGAGAAACGGGACGGCAAATTATGGATGCTATCACACCATTTGTTGCAGAGGGAGTAATACAAAACATCGCAGCATCAGCACAAGATGCGCTCGTAGCAGCCGATCAGTTGGCAGGTATTGCTATTGTATGTGATGCGCAACACGCACAAACACTCAACCAACAGCTCGCTGCAAAAAGTGGGCTTATCTGCCAATTGGTAGCAGAAACCGATAACGTAGCATTCAGCAGTATTATGCAACCACGCTATATATTGCGCTTTGTCACCGAGCGTACGGTTTCTACCAACACCACCGCCATTGGCGGCAATGCAACGCTACTCAAGCTAGGCAGCACGGAAGACGACTAGCCAACTTGATACTAAGGAACACAGTCCTACCACAACAAAACCATGTTGATAAAACTATACAGGGGATTATAGTTGCGCCTAGCGTGTCCTGCGAACACCGCGACAACCACGGCGTTTTACGTATCGACCAGACAATTGTCGCTGCACAGTCCAAAGAAATAGCAGAGAATACCGATGGATAAACCATTCACACAACATACAATATCGGCTGAACTCGCCATTCTCAATAACGCCTGCCCCATGCCATGGACTGTTGTCAATGACAAACTGTGCAGGACGTTTACCTTTGTTGATTTTATCTCGGCTTTTGGGTTTATGTCCCAAGTCGCGTTGTTGGCAGAACGAGCTAATCATCACCCTGAATGGTCGAACATCTATAACCAAGTCACAATTTGCCTCATCACCCATGCATGCGCTGGAATTTCACAACGAGATTTTGATTTGGCAACAGCAATTTCAGGATTGCACCCGCCACTACAGCCTTCATCTACACGCGGCTAGTTATTTCCCAGTACCAATACCCCAATTAGCGGCATTGCAACGAACGCCAACGCCGTCTGAAAAGTAATAATCGACGCCATCGCTTGGCTGTCTCCACCCAATTGGCGTGCCAAAATATATGCAGACGGCGCAGTCGGCACCATAAACGCAATCAATAAGACCCCTGCCGCTACTCCAGATAATCCCGTCAACGCAACGCATGAAGCGACAATGCACGGCTTCAATACAAATTGAAATATCGTTGTTATCCCTGTGGGGAGCATGTGTTTGAACATTGCTCGCACTTGCAGTGCCGCACCAACGGCAAGCAGCCCCAACGGCAACGCTGCATTGCTAATAATCGTCAGCGTATCCCCAGCAACACCATGCAAGCGCAGCCCAGCCACACTTAAAAACCAGCCGATGCCACAACCAATAATCAGCGGGTTCGTCACCATATCTTTACATATTGCCAACGCCCCTTTCTGCACACCACGCCCCCATTTTGCAAAGACAAATATGCACAATAAATTAATAATAACTATAATAACCCCAGCAATCATCGACCCATATGCCAAGCCTTTCATCCCAAACAACCCTTGAACAACCGCAAGAAAAATGTAATTATTAAAGCGCACTCCTCCTTGAAATACTGAGCAAAACAATGCTCCATCGCACCATTTATGCAATGTATACCCGGCAATTAATAAAATTGCTGGAATACTAATACCGACGACTGCAACCAGCATCATGTCACGCCACGGTGTGCCAATAACACTCTGGCTGCCAATAGCGTTGATTAATAATGCTGGAAATAACACGTAATACGTAATACGTTCAATACCAGCCCAAGCCGTTTTTGGGACAATCTTCAACCGCCGCAATACGTAACCCAACACAATCAATGCTAATATTGGTGCTAATGTGGTAAACAGACTCGTTGCGTTCATACTCCAACCGCTCGATAATAAAATTTTTCTATGGCGAGTGTGCCCACACAATGCAGCAATTGCAAGTTGCAGCAAGTTGCAGCAAGTTGCAACAACAAGTATAACTGTAGCGAGTTCCCCAAGGATATACATGTATGGATCTACTACTCCAAGTTTGAGCTGGTGTATTTTACCTCGCAAATAAAATATTATTTGCCGTTAGGGAAGCTCTGATTAAGTCCATGATGGGCGAGACGGAGAAAAAACGCTGATGATAACTAGGCGCAGTGCGCAGATAATACTGGTGGTATTATCAAGTGCTGCAACGACGTTAGCGCAGCGTTTTTTCCCGTCCTTCTGTTGAATATACAAAGGTTTGCTGCAGCGGTACTTGCTGTGTTGCATCCCTTGGCGTATATGCTACGGCATGCGCCTGCGGAATGCGCCTTGCAATCATCAGCACTTGCAGGCAAACTCGCTCCATCAGCGACTTAATCAGAGCTTCCTTAGCAGCAGGCCAACCATCGCAGCTTAAAAAACACCTAAAAATAACTGGTTGGCTTGTGTATATCTTGGGCGTACCAGCTTGGGCGGTTATATTAATTGGTGAACATGACTGGATAGCTGCATCAATCCAAGTTGGAGCCGTGCCTGCTATGCTGTTAGGGCTATACAACAGTTACTACGAAAATCAACAACAACAAAAGCTATTTACTCTTATCGTTGTCTGCTGTACGTACGTTTCTCTAACGATTGGCTTGAGCTATAGCATCTACCATCATGCTGGTATTACAGCTATTTCACAAGTATTAGAAATAGCTGTGATGTTCGGGTTCTTACTAGGAAGCTATGCAATTGCCAACAACAACGCTTACGGATGGTGTTTTTTCATGTTGATGAACCTCAGTATGGCTGCGTTAATGCTACTGCAAGGCAAAACGATTCTGATGCTGCAACAGCTGGTATCGCTTGGCTTTGTCGTCTATGGATTTAAAAAATCATTGTGGTTACGCTAAAGGTAGTGATTGAATGCAGCGCAGGGCTGCCATTTTTTATCTGAAAACCGTATCATGCCAATTTTGCACGGAATTATTGTATGAAGAACCCTTCTGAACAGCAAATGGCAAACGCAATCCGCATGCTGTCAGCCGACGCAGTAGAGCTAGCAAAATCTGGTCATCCTGGCGCGCCAATGGGCATGGCTGACATTGCTACCGTGCTCTGGACTAAACATTTACGCCACAACCCCAACAACCCAAACTGGTTGAATCGTGATCGTTTTGTGCTCTCAAATGGACATGGTTCCATGTTGGTGTATGCCCTATTGCACTTAACTGGCTACGACATATCCATTGAAGACATCAAGCAATTTCGCCAGTTACATAGCAAAACTCCTGGCCATCCTGAACTCGGTTTAACGCCTGGGATAGAAACCACCACAGGCCCACTTGGACAAGGGCTTGCCAATGCAGTTGGCATGGCACTGGCGGAAAAAATCCTTGCAGCAACGTATAACACAGATACGCATACCATCATCGACCACCACACCTATGCATTCATTGGCGATGGCTGTTTAATGGAAGGGATAAGCCACGAAGTTTGCTCGCTCGCAGGGGTGTTGCAGCTCAATAAATTGATTGTAATTTACGACGATAACGGCATTTCGATAGACGGTGCTGTGGCGCCGTGGTTTAACGACGATACTGCTGCGCGCTTTCGCGCCTATCATTGGAATGTCATTGACAACATAGACGGACATAATCCAGCACAAATCGATGCTGCTCTTCGCCAAGCCAAAACCGCGAATGCAGCAACGCTGATTTGTTGCAAGACTATCATTGGCAAAGGTGCCCCAAACAAGCAAGGCAGCGGTGGGGTCCATGGAGCACCGCTGGGTGCCGCAGAGCTGCAAGCGACGCGAGCAACACTCAACTGGCCGCATCCACCATTTGCAATTCCAGCAGCAATCAAATCTGCATGGGATATGTCCAACAACGGAGCAATACTAGAAGCAGACTGGCAACAAACATTCGCTGCGTATAGCCAGGCTGCACCAGCCCAAGCAGCAGAATTACTGCGCCGGGTTGCAGGTGTGTTACCGCCTGATTTCTCCACCGTCGCAACGGCATACATCAACCAAGCGCGCAGCGGCACACAAAAAATTGCCACCAGAAAAGCCAGCCAATTAGCGTTGAGCGCGTATGCGCCAACAATGCCAGAATTATTCGGAGGCAGCGCAGATCTAACTGGGTCAAACTTGACAAACTTTACTGGCTGCATTGCCCATACAGGCCAACAAATAGGAAACCACTTATCATATGGTGTTCGGGAATTTGGCATGGCGGCAATTGCTAACGGCATCGCGCTGCATGGTGGATTCATTCCATATGTCGGCACTTTTTTAGTGTTTAGCGATTACTGTCGCAACGCTATTCGCATGTCTGCATTGATGCACCAGCGCATCATCTATGTATTTACCCACGATTCGATTGGTCTTGGTGAAGACGGCCCGACCCACCAACCAATCGAACACCTTGCCTCATTGCGACTGATACCAAACTTGACGCTATGGCGCCCAGCCGACGCTGCCGAAACAGCTGTGGCTTGGCAACAAGCAATTGCCCACGCTGATGGTCCAAGCGTACTATGCCTGACCCGACAAGGACTCGAATCTGTCACCCAGCAATTCCACCACGATATCCATACAGGCGGCTATCTGCTCAATGATATGGATAACGCCAAAGTCACGCTGCTTGCCAGTGGCAGCGAAGTTGAAATCTGCTGCCAAGCACAGCAATTATTGCGCGAACAAAATATCGCAGCACGGGTGGTTTCCATGCCATCGACATCAGTATTCGACAGACAATCAACACAATATCAACAACAAGTGCTGGGTAAGCTACCGATAATTGCCATCGAAGCCGGACACCCTGACGGATTACGCAAGTATGTTGGCAACGGCGTATCACTTGGTATTAGTACATTTGGCGAATCTGCGCCAATCAACGACCTGTATAGCCATTTTGGCTTAACCGCTGCGCAGATTGTTGCACAGGCAAAAAAATTAATGCAGCCATAAGCCATGCTCAAGCAACTCTGCATCCGTCAATTTGAACTTGTCGAACATTTAGACGTTGAATGGTTTGGCGGTATGTCTGCGATTACGGGTGAAACTGGCGCTGGAAAATCGATGATATTGGATGCCCTCAGCCTGGTTCTTGGCGAACGTGCCAGCCCAAGCTGCGTGCGGATGGGTAGCAATCAATGTGTTATCAGCGCCGCCTTTGCCTTAGAGCAAGCCCCACAGGCACAGGCATGGCTTGCCGACAACGACTTGGCTGAAGAAAATCCGCACGAATGCTTGCTGCGGCGTGTTATCAATGCAGGTGGTCAATCACGCGCCTACATCAATGGTCAACTGGTAGGCGCAGCGGCGCTGAAACAACTTGGTCAATGGTTGGTTGATTTGCACAACCAACATGAATTCCAATCACTGCTGCGCCCCAGCACCCAAGCTCAGCTATTCGACCGCTTTGTTGGCGCCACGCAGCAGGCTGAACAAACTCAAATGCTGTGGTTACAAATCCATAAACTTGCAGATCAACTGCAACAACAACGCCAAGATGCAGGTAAACTTAGCGAACGCCGTGAAGACTTACGGTTTCAAATTGATGAGCTCAACAAACTCGCGCCTAACGCCGAGGAATATTATCAGTCTGAACAGCGTTTTCGGCTGATGGCAAACATCGAAGCGATTCAGTCGACCAGTAACATGGTGCAACAATCATTGTTTGACGAAGAACATGGCGCGCGGCAACTGCTGGTACAATCAACAAAAACACTCGAATCTGAAGAAACATTCGTTGAACTCAATGAATTTCTGCAATCTGGAATCATCAACCTCGAAGAAGCACAACGCTGGCTTGACTTCTTTCAAAGCTCGCTAGAGTTTGACGCAGCGGAATTTGCCAGCCTCCAAGCACGCGTAACTGCCTACACTTCAATCGCCCGCAAACACAATGCCCAGCCAGAAAAACTAGACACAATATACCAACAACTCCAAGAAGATTTAGCAGCTATTGATGAATCTGTCGACCTTGCCAAGCTCGAACAAACCCTCGCCGAACTCAAACAACAATGGCAGACCGTAGCTGGGGAATTATCGGCAAAACGCCACACAAAAAAAGCATTATTCGAGTCACATATTAGCCAAATGATGGAACAATTGTCGTTTCATGGTGGCAAATTTATCGTTGACTTAAATGCAGATGAACCAAGCAGCTATGGTCTTGAACGCATCGAATTTACCGTTATTACCAATCTAGGGCAGCCAGCAAAGCCATTACGAAAAATCGCCTCTGGCGGAGAATTGTCACGATTGAGCTTAATTATCCAAGTGGTTCAAGCCAATCTGATTGATATTCCAAGTTTGATCTTTGACGAAGTCGATGTCGGCATCGGCGGCTCAACAGCAGAAGTGGTTGGGACGTTATTGCGACAACTCGGAGCAAAAGGACAAGTAATATGTGTTACCCACCAGCCGCAAGTTGCAGCACTGGCACACCACCACTGGCAGGCCAGCAAAACATCGATCAATCAAGCGACCTTCAGCAAACTCAAGCTGCTCAAAAATGCAGAACGCATCCAGGAAATTGCCCGAATGGTTGGCGGGACAACCGTGACCGAACAATCACTGTCTCACGCGCGCGAAATGATTCGCCGCGCGCATGAAACTTAAGCATATAGTCGCAGAACAGCGACCACGCGAACGACTGCAACGTCTTGGCGCAACCCATCTGTCGAATGCCGAACTATTAGCAATTTGCCTGCGCACTGGTACGCAACACGCCAATGCACTCGACATTGCCCAAAATATGCTCAGCCACTTTGGTAGCCTGCATAATGTATTTGCGGCAACCCAACGCGAATTTTGTACGCTGCATGGTGTCGGCAGTGTCAGCTATATCACCCTCCAAGCATGCAAAGAGCTCGTCAAACGCCAAATCCGCGAACACCTCCATCAGCAGCCAATCCAAATCACCCAAACACAACACGCGTTTGACTACTTACAGCTCGAACTCAGCAACAAAGCCAAGGAAACGTTTTTGACAATGTTCCTCGATACAAAAAACCAACTGATTCGCAGCGAACGGATGTTTTATGGAACAATCAACCAATCTGCAGTATACCCGCGCATCATCATCCGCCGCCTCCTTGAACTTGATGCCAGCAATATTATCTTAGCCCACAACCACCCTTCAGGTGATACCAAACCAAGCAATGCAGACATCGCCATCACCAACACCATCATCAAAGCCTGCGCCCTCGTCGATGCCAAAGTACTCGATCATATTATTGTCGGCAGCAACCACTGCTACTCAATGGTAATGCACGGTGATGTGCAGCCGTAGCGAACCGCTGCTTAACTCGCTGCTGCAGCGAGTTTGTTGGCAGGCGTGTTATGGGGGGTATGGGTGGTTATCTCTGCATTAGTTGTTGCGGTTGCGCTACGTTATTGCGTTTGTACATCAGCCGTATTTGGCTAGGGTGAAGCCGCGTCAGCATCGCGCCTTGGGCAGCCTGTAGCAGTGCACAACACAGTGGGGTATCAAAGCTAGATACTAGCTGCAATGTTGCACCAATATTGCTGTGATCAATCACGCTGCTATCTGCCAATATCTCACCCAATGCTAGTGTTGGCTGTGTGGCGGTGATAGGCAATGTCGCCTGCAGTTTGAGTTGTGCGGCAAAGGCATTGGTGGTGGTTGCAATCGATTGCATGTCTGAGATTGTTTGTTGCATGCTCAATGAATGATATATGTACAGTTGACCTTGGCGCGCATCCTCAACAGTATAGATGCTGTGGTAGTTCTGGTATTGTTGCCAAGCTTGCCAGCATCGTGCCACCAGCCCAGACATTGAGATAATCGGAATACCAAGCCCAATTGCAATCCCAGCTGCTACTGCAAACCCGAGCCGCAGCCCAACAAACTTACCAGGTCCAATATTGCAGGCGATTGCAGTAATATCAGTTTTTGCTATTTTCGCCTCACGACAAACTGCATCGACCATTGGTAATAGTGCTCTGCCGGCAAGCTTGTTGTCATTTTCTCGATAGCATATCTGTTGCTGATGGAACAGACCAACGCTGACAACAGCGGTTGTCGCATCAATTGCCAAGACATTATCGAATGACAACTTCGGTGCCTTCAGCAACCATGGTATACAGCTGGATTACATCTTCGTTGCGCATCCGTACACAGCCGTTCGACGCTGGGCTGCCAATCAAGCCTTCTTCATTGGTGCCGTGAATATATATATATCGTTGATACGAATCAACAATTTGTCCGTGTGCGTCCCTACCTTTGTTCACGCCATCTTCAAGCCCAGCTAGCCACAAAATACGACTTGTGACTAAATCTTTGCCGACAGCAACTGGCTCGCTAATGATTTCTGCAATTTGTTGAGTATTCACCCTACCCTTTAAAATTGTTTGCGCTGCTAGTCCAGTGCCAATTTTCTTACGAATAATATGTTTTCCAATTGGTGTTTGCAGCGAGTTTATGGCGTTGCCAATGCCATTTTTGGCAGTCGAAATATCATATTGCTGTAACAAAACACCGTGGTATTTTACCAGCAATTGTTGTGTGGCAACATCAACAATCAAGCGCAAATATTTTTTTTCAGTTGGTAGCGTAGCAATCCTTGGTATATTTTTTGTTGTAGAAATATTAGAAAATTGCTTGGTGATTGGTTGAATTGTGGCATTTTCTTCAATACGCCGATACTTTTCTCTGCTATGTTGTGCGTTGATTGCTGGCGTATCATGCTGTGGCGTTGTGTCGGTAGCAGTATACGCACATCCACCTAACAAGAATAGCAACAGCACGCCAATAATTATAGTATTCACTAAATAATACCTTTCCAAACCTTAACCTTAAAATGACGATGTCAGCACACATTAGCATCAAGAAATTAAGAACACTCAATCACCTACTCAAGCCTATTGTTATTGTAACTGATGCTTCGTCTGCAACAAATATTGCTGATGCAATTGAGGTCGCGTTGCACAACTATGAAGTTATTAAAGTGAAAATAAATATCAGTGATCGTGTTTTGCGCCGAAAAAAAATTGACGAGCTGGTCGTTAGCCACGCTGCGCAACTTGTACACAGCATCGGCAAAGTTGCTGTATTGTATCGCCAAGCTGAAAAACCCAAAGCACATCTCACAAATCTTCGCCATTTAATCAAATAACATCGATGAAAGCCAGCTCTCTGTATTTTCCTTGCCTGCGCGACACACCTGCTGAAGCTGAGGTTATTAGCCATCAGCTGATGGTGCGCGCGGGGCTTATTCGCAAACTCGCATCTGGCATGTATACGTGGCTGCCATTGGGTTTGCGGGTAATGCGCAAGATTGAAGCAATTGTGCGCGAAGAGCTGATAGCAATCGGTGCGCAAGAAATAATGATGCCAAGCATTCAACCTGCTGATTTATGGAAGGAATCACAGCGTTGGCATGACTATGGATTGGAATTATTGCGGCTTACTGACCGCCATAATCGTGAGTTTTGCATCGGACCAACCCATGAAGAAGTCATAACTGATGTATTGCGTGGCGAAATAAAAAGCTTCCGCCAACTTCCGCTTAATTTTTTTCAAATCCAAACCAAGTTTCGTGACGAAATTCGCCCACGGTTTGGGGTGATGCGCTCGCGTGAATTTGTGATGAAAGACGGTTATAGCTTTCACAGCAGCAAGGAAAGTTTGCAACATACATACGCTGATTACGCGCGAGCATACCATAATATTTTTAGCCGTATTGGCTTGAATTATTGCTCGGTTAAGGCTGATTCTGGTTCGATTGGCGGTGATACTTCTGAGGAATTTCATGTGCTCGCAGACTCAGGTGAAGATGACATAGCATTTTCACATAACAATAGCTTTGCAGCGAATGTCGAGTTGGTCGCCCTGCCGCTGGCAATACACCCCCAACCAGCGCAACAACCACTCACAAAAGTCGCAACACCAAATTGCCCAACAATTGATGCCGTGGCGAAATTTTTGCAACTTCCAGCTCAGCAAACTGTCAAAGTAATGATTTTTCACAGCGCCAACTCAACCCCAGAGCAATTTAGATTTATAGCGGTTATTTTGCGTGGTGACCAACGCTTTAATGCAGTGAAGCTGGAAAATCATCCCAAAATTGCTGCGCCGTTACAAATGGCAAACGATACAGATATTGCCAATCTTGGGCTGCACAAAGGATATATCGGTCCAATCCAGCTGCCTATTCCTGTGCTTTGCGACAATAACGCTGCTGAGTTGAGTGATTTTGTGTGTGGCGCGAATGTAGAAGGCTACCATTGTAGCGGTGTCAACTGGCAACGTGATGCACACTACTCAGAAATTGCTGATTTGCGCATGGCAGTGGCTGGCGATCCAAGTCCAGATGGCAACGGTGTCTTACAAATTAAGCGCGGGATTGAAGTTGGGCATATATTCCAATTAGGCGATACCTATTCACGAAAAATGCAGGCCATGGTTACCGGCGAAAATGGCGAAGATATACCAATGCAAATGGGTTGTTATGGGATAGGTATTACCAGAATTGTCGCCGCCGCAATTGAACAATGCTCAGATGTCAATGGCATTATTTGGCCGCTGGCAATTGCTCCATTTCAAGCAACAATTATAGCGATTGGCTATGACAGCAACCAAGATGTACGAACCAAGGCAGAGGAGGTATACGCACTGCTGCAAGCACGTGGTATTGAAGTATTGCTTGATGATAGAGACGTACGCCCTGGGGTTAAATTCTATGAACATGATTTAATAGGCATTCCTCACCGTTTTACTGTTGGGGTCAAAACCCTTGCAGATGGTGTTATTTACTACTCCAAACGTGACAGATCAAACGCACAACGGATTGCTGTTGCTGAATTAAAACAAGGTATTGACAGCCTATTTACTGGTCTAATGTGAGATGCCGCGAGCAAGCATATTCTCACTCACCCAACGCCCAGGCATTGCACAAGTACTAGCGCGCGCTATTGCCACATTGCAACAACAAAACATCACTGTCGTTATAGACCAATTCACCGCAGCGCAACATCCAAACATAGCGTTAGATGTTTTCCAGCTCAACGCAGATCCCGCAATTGTAGCATCGATAGACGGCGCCCAGACGCAACCACATCGTCAAGAAACCGCCAGTTGCACGCAGCAACTACCAGATATTGTGTTTTCAATCGGCGGTGACGGTAATTTTGTCCATGCCTGTAAATTGCACCACTATTTGGACTTGCCGATTGTCGGTGTCAATTTTGGCAGATTAGGATTTTTAGCAGACTTAGTTATTAACGACTTTGAACAACACGTTATTGATTGGCTCAACGGTCGCTTTAGCAGCGATAGCCTACCACTGTTATGCGCTGATTGTCCTGCTACCAACACCCCAGCCCTAGCACTCAATGACATAACTTTGCATACCAGCAAACCAGCGCGATTGATTGAGTTTGAAGTGTATATAGATGGACAATGGATGTGCTCGATGCATGCAGATGGATTTATTGTGGCCACAACCACAGGCTCAACTGCATATGCGCTTTCAGCTGGCGGTGCAATCATGCACCCAAACAGCAGTGGTCTGCAGATGATTCCTATTGCAGCGCAAATGTTGTCGAATAGAGCCGTAATCGTGCCATTGTATAGCAAAATAACCCTTGCACACGTTTCTGGACCAGCAGCACAGATTGCATTTGATGGTTTCATGCACTCGACAATCACGGTTGCTGAACGCTTTACAATTTACCAAAGCGCAGCAACTGTAAAAACTTTGCGCCCGCCTGAGTACGACTTTTATGCCGCTTGCAGAGCGAAACTTGGCTGGTTGAACAACTAGCCGCTGCGCGTATGGAAGCTATGATTAACGAATAAATTCCTTTTAATATAGTGCAGCTTCGCTATATTTTATTCTCTCCCAATAGGCTGAGTGGCAGAGAGGTTATGCAGCGGACTGCAAATCCGTGGACGCCGGTTCAAATCCGACCTCAGCCTCCATTTTTTTGTTTACTGTAGTATTTTATTTGTTTATAGTTCCAACTTCTTATAGTTCCAGCTTCAATTTTTTATTCTCCTAAGGTCACTGTTTTTGTATAGTCAAGTTGACTTCGCCTCGGATCATATACTCGCAGAATATATATCTTGCGTTGCAACACGTAGTAGGGAATTAAGTATTTATATTTAGGACTAATTTTCTCATATACATTAGCGTGTGGTGTAGTGCGACCCTTGAATATTGAGTTTGGAATATCTGCAACAGTCTTCACAATGTCAGTCACAATATTTTGTAATCCAGATGCTGTGCGTTCACAATAATACTTACGAATTTCTTGAAGATCTTGTTTTGCTTGTCGTGTATAGACGATTTGCATGAATTATATTGTATGGGTACAACCTAGATCATGGTGTTTGCAGTTCGTTTTCAGTTCCCCAAGACTTCATCCATGCGTGTATTTGTTCACTAGAGTTACCGTAGCCGCTTTGAGCATCTGCAACAGCTGTATTCAATTCTTCAAGATATTGGATACGATCTTTCAGATAGGTTGCAACGGCTTCGTTGATAACAAAAGAGCGAGAACGCTTTGTCATTTTTGCTAATAGATCAATATTCTCTCGATTCTGATCGTCAAGCCGGATAGATATAGGTTGCGACATATGGGTTATTCCATAGGTGTTAGGTTGAAATTACATTCGACTACATTGTATTCGCAAGTCGATTAAAAGTCAAATTCGCAATGCTTAAAAACGAGCTTGTGGTGGCTAATTTAGCTATCTTAAGCTGTGTCCTGCGCAGATAATATTGAAATTCGAGAGAAAAACCACCCAAAAAAGCCCCCAAAATCAACCTTAAGTCTCATTTAATTACAGTTTACAGTCTCATTGATTTACGGCGCTCCTAACGCAAATAACGCCAACCAAAAGTATATTAAACGGAGGGAAGGCAATAGCCCACAGCAAATCAGATTGCCGCTAAACCAAACCATGACACGCTGCAGTTTTTACATACCACTGGCACGAGTATTTTTACTTCAATCTGCCCACATAATTAACCGTTCTTGCAGCTGCCCCGCCTGCTTGCGGTTGAATAATGCGCCCAATTTGCCATGCTTGCTCGTTATTTTCTTTAAGAATCTCAAGAGCCATATCAACATATTGTGCGGAAACACATACAACCATGCCAACTCCGCAATTAAATGTTCGCAGCATTTCAGCGCTATCTATGTTTGCTTTGCGTTTAATCCAGCAAAATAAGTCATTCAATTTCCAAGTGTCAAGGTCGATGTCAATCACTAGGTCGGATTGGAGCATGCGCGGCATGTTTTCTGTCAACCCGCCGCCTGTTATATGGGCTACACCGTGGATAGGTATTTTACGAATAAGGCTCAATATCGAGTCAACATAGGTTTTTG
Organism: Gammaproteobacteria bacterium; assembly: GCA_965277405.1. Lineage (GTDB taxonomy): Bacteria > Pseudomonadota > Gammaproteobacteria. Next base: position 2,004,328 of record OZ255726.1, on the reverse strand, counting down.
TTGGGGTGAGTAAATCGACCTTGCGTTGTGCGCTAATTGTAGGGCAGTCTTCAAGAATTTTACGTATCAATGAATACCCATTTGAGTGGGCGCCTGAAGAAGCTATTGCAATTAAACAGTCATTTGCTGCAATTTTATTGGTATTGACAATCCGTGCTTTCTCAGCAACACCAACAACAAACCCGGCTAAGTCGAAATCTTTATTTTGATACAATCCAGGTAGCTCTGCAGTTTCTCCGCCGATGAGTGCGCAGCCTGCTTGTTTACAGCCATTGGCAATTCCTGCGATAATCTTCTCACCAATGGCTATATCCAAATGTGAACTTGCGTAGTAATCTAAAAAAAACAGTGGCTCAGCACCGCTGGTAATAATATCGTTGACGCACATCGCCACCAAGTCTATGCCGATTGTTGAATAATCATCCCACTCAATGGCAAGTCTCAATTTAGTACCAACGCCATCTGTTGAAGCGACGAGCACAGGGTTGCTGTAGCGTTTGGGAATTTCACAAAAAGCACCGAAGCCGCCAAGATTAGCTTGTACGCCCTCTCGGCTTGTTGCTGCACTTAATGGTTTGATGAGTTCAATAAACGTATTAGCTGCGTTGATATCTACGCCTGCGTCTTTATAGGTTATGGTTTTTTTATTCATGGCTAAAATCTCCCCAATACAATGCTGCGATAGCTACCATAACGATTCCTGCTGTGATGTAAGCCGCTTTCTGTCACTAGCAACACTTGTAATGATTGCTGTTTTATTATCCATGCTAGTGAATGTGTTGCATCCGTGTTATGCACAAGCTCTGCGTTGGCATCTTGGCACCATGGTTGGATTGGCTGGTTGGCATGGACTGTCATATGTGGTTGCTGCCTGATTGTGCGGATGCATGCACCGCTATTTGTTGCGAATCCTGCATAACGATTTATGAAGTTTGCAACAATGTAGTTGGCTGGTGTTGTGTTTGTGCTTGCATCAGTTGTTAGTTGCCTGCAGTGGATAAAGTAGTTTTAGCTGGTTGACTGCATGTTGCAGATTTTTGCGCATCTGCAACACAGTCAAGCAATAATACAAAAAACCAAGCACCCCAAAGTATTCTATTTGCAAAGATATTTGCGTCTGCTGGTGCGTAGCCGATGGCTTCAGCAAGATAATCAACCGCAAGGCAATGCCAAAACGGCGCAGCGATAACCACAGCGAGGAATCATCCTGTAATTGTTCAACGGCGACACGAAAAGCAGGCAGTCTGCCGAATTTAATGCTGCCCGTAGTCCCAGGCCATGGCTGTGTTTTTAGATAGAAGATTCTCACAGCAACAAACCAAAGCGGCCAAGAATAGGTGTCGAGAATTGTCGCAAAAACTGACTGTTCAGTGCATCGCAATAATCCACTGGCTCTAATTGCTAGCATTTGGGCATTGTTAACTGTTGCGCGCTATCCATTAAGCGGTTGCAAAGAATAACCAGATATCATATCAACATCGACACATTGGCATAGCAATACATACAGCAATATTGCTACTGAACGCTATATACTGGTAGGTTCCAAGTCAGAAAGTTCTTGTTCTAATTGTGCTGCTACATCACTTTCGCTCAACACTTTTGCAACTTCTTCCGCTTGTTTAGCCCGTTGAGCCTTGCGTTTGTCATGGTATGCAAGCCCAGTCCCAGCAGGAATGAGTCGCCCAATCACGACATTTTCTTTCAGTCCACGCAATACATCGTATTTATGCGTGATTGCAGATTCTGTCAATACTTTTGTGGTTTCTTGGAACGATGCCGCAGAAATAAACGATTCAGTCGCCAAGGCGCCGCGCGTAATCCCAAGCAATATATGCTCGTATTCCATCAGCTCGCCGCCATCTGCCGCAATCAACTTATTGGCATTTATGACATCATACATTTCGATTTGGTCGCCTTTCACGTATTTAGAATCACCAGATGATATCACCCGCGCTTTGCGCAACATCTGGCTAATTATCACCTCAATATGCTTATCGTTAATCGTTACACCTTGTAAACGATATACATCTTGCACTTCATTAATAAGATAATCTGCTAATGCAGGCACGCCCTTAACACGCAGGATATCATGTGGGTTGAGAGGTCCATCGGCAATAATATCGCCTTTCTCAACACGCTCACCATCAAAAATATTGATTTGCCGCCATTGGTGTACCAGCACTTCCCATGAGCTACTTTCATCAGCAGGTGTCACCGTTAGTCGTTGTTTGTCTCGAGTAATTTTTCCATAGCTCAATGTGCCTGAGATATCAGCTATTACCGCATAGTCTTTTGGTATCCGCGCTTCAAATAAATCAGCAACACGCGGTAGACCACCAGTAATATCTTTTGTTTTAGAACCTTCAATTGACAGCCGCGCAATAACATCTCCTGCGTTAATCAGCGCGTTATTCTCCGCAGAAACAATTGTTTTTTCTGGAACAAAATACACAACTGGTACATCTGAATCTTCGTGTACGACTTCACTGCCATCATCATTGATGAGTTTAATGGCTGGTCGCACGTCTTTTCCAGCGCTTGGGCGTTCTTTGGCTGCTAAAACTTCGATGCTTGTCAACCCCGTCGCCTCATCCATTTGCTGGCGTACGGTAATGTTATCATCCATGCCAAAAAAACTAGCAATGCCTGTGACTTCAGCAATAATTGGGTTTGAATGTGGATCCCAATTTGCAACAATATCTCCAGGAGCAACTGCTTTTCCATCAGTTACGTGGAGTTCGGCACCATACGGAATACGGTATACTTCGCGCTCGCGCCCAACTGCGTCGTGGACGATAATCGAACCCGAACGTGAAACGACTACATGCTTGCCGTTGACGCGTTCAATTGTTTTAAAATTGATAAACTTGATAACGCCTTTGCTCTTGATTTGGATGTTGTCATTCAAAGCAGATCCAGAAGCAGCACCACCAATGTGAAATGTGCGCATAGTCAGCTGTGTACCTGGTTCACCGATAGACTGTGCCGCCATAATGCCCACAGCTTCGCCACGGTTGACGATATGTCCGCGTGCAAGGTCACGTCCGTAACACAACGCGCAACAACCATATTGTGTTTCACAAGTAATTGCAGAGCGTACAGCCACCTCATCAATGCCAAGACGTTCGATATGCTCAACGTGGTGTTCAGATAGCAACGTGCCTGCTGGGTAAACAACTGTTGCGTTTTGCACAATATCAACAGCAACAACCCGCCCGAGAATGCGTTTTGCCAGCGGAACTACGATGTCACTGCCTTCGATGAGTGGCGTCATGATCAAATGTTTGTTGGTGCCACAATCATTTTCAATAATGACTAAATCTTGGGCAACGTCTACCAGTCGTCGTGTCAAATACCCAGCGTTTGCTGTTTTTAATGCAGTATCAGCTAGGCCTTTGCGTGCTCCGTGGGTTGATGTAAAATATTGCAACACTGATAAACCTTCACGGAAATTCGCAGTAATTGGCGTTTCGATAATCGAGCCATCTGGTTTTGCCATTAACCCACGCATCCCCGCCAGTTGGCGGATTTGTGCAGAAGAACCACGCGCCCCAGAATCAGCCATGATATACACAGAATTAAACGATTCTTGTTCAACTTTATTACCGCTGCTATCGACAACTGTTTCTGTTCCTAACCGCCGCATCATCGCCTTAGCAACTTGGTCGTTTGTTCTTGACCAAATATCGATAGCACGGTTATATTTTTCTCCGCGCGTTAATAAACCACTGGCGTATTGTTCTTCAATGTTTTTTATTTCTTTAAATGCTGATTTGAGCAATGCGTTTTTTTCGATTGGTATTTCGAAGTCGTTAATCCCAATCGATGTGCCAGATAACATGGCGTGGCGGAAACCAGTATACATCAACTGATCGGCAAAAATCACTGTTTTTTTCAAGCCTGCCTGGCGATAGGATTTATCGACCAATTGTGAAATTGCTTTTTTATTCATCACCGTATTCGCTGCACTGAACGGCAGCTCTGATGGGATGATATCAGAGAGCAATGCGCGACCTACAGTCGTATCTTCTATGGTTATCTGACCTTGTTGGTCGACAACTCGCAGCTTAATTTTAGCTTGGATTTCTACATTCTTCGTATCATATGCTCGTGATACTTCAGCAATATTGGCAAAAGCCTTACCTTCACCCAGCGCATTAATTTTTTCCCGCGTCATGTAATACAAACCAAGTACAACATCTTGTGATGGAACAATAATAGGTTCACCATTGGCAGGAGACAAAATATTGTTTGTAGACATCATCAATACCCGCGCTTCCATCTGCGCTTCAAGGGTTAACGGCAAGTGCACCGCCATTTGGTCACCATCAAAATCAGCATTAAATGCAGCACAGACTAATGGATGGAGTTGGATGGCTTTTCCTTCAATCAACTCTGGCTCAAATGCTTGCACACCAAGCCTGTGCAGCGTCGGCGCACGATTCAAAAGCACCGGGTGTTCGCGGATAACTTCTGCCAGGATGTCCCAGACAACAGGAAGTTCTTGATCAACCATTTTTTTGGCAGCTTTAATAGTTGTCGCCAAACCTTGATATTGCAGTTTGCTGAATATAAAAGGCTTAAACAACTCAAGCGCCATTTTTTTTGGTAGGCCGCATTGCTGTAGTTTAAGCTCTGGTCCAACAACAATGACTGAGCGTCCAGAATAATCAACTCGCTTGCCGAGTAAGTTTTGGCGGAAACGACCTTGTTTACCTTTAATCATGTCGGCAAGGGACTTTAGCGGTCGTTTATTGCTGCCGGTGATGGTGCGCCCGCGCCGACCGTTGTCAAGCAGCGCATCAACGGATTCTTGTAACATGCGTTTTTCGTTGCGGACAATCACTTCGGGCGCATTCAATTCAAGAAGTTTTTTTAAACGATTGTTGCGGTTGATAACGCGTCGGTATAAATCGTTTAAGTCAGAAGCGGCAAAACGACCGCCATCAAGCGGGACTAACGGGCGTAAATCTGGTGGTAATACAGGAATGACCCGCAAAATCATCCACTCAGGTTTGGTCTGTGATTCGAGCATCGCTTCGAGTACTTTTAAGCGTTTAACATATTTTTTGGTTTTTATTTCTGAACGCGTTAATGGCATTTCCTCGCGAATCTTTGCTATTTCTGCTGCTAGATCAAGATTCTTCAACAAGTCGAAAATAGCCTCTGCACCAATGCTGGCGTTAAAGCTGTCTGGATACTGTTCGAGCGCTTGATAATATTCTTCATCAGTTAGGAGTTGCAAGTACTCAAGCGTTGAGTCTTGAGGATCTGTAACAATATATGATTCAAAATATAAAACTCTTTCAAGGTTTTTTAACGGAATATCAAGGATCAAGCCAATGCGTGACGGCAGTGATTTTACAAACCAAATATGCGAAACAGGGGTCGCTAATTCAATATGTCCCATCCGTTCTCGCCGCACTCTTTGCTCTGTTACCTCAACGCCACATTTATCACAAATCACCCCGCGGTGCTTGCGACGCTTAAACTTGCCACATAGGCACTCAAAATCTTTGATGGGACCAAAAATACGCGCACAGAAAAGTCCTTCGCGTTCTGGCTTAAACGTTCTGTAGTTAATCGTTTCTGGTTTAGTCACCTCACCATACGACCATGACCGCATCACTTCTGGTGAAGTCAAGCCAATACGGATAGAGTTAAAATCAATGTTTGTTTTTGCAGGTCGACGAAATGAAGGCAATGCTGATGATTCCATACGTAGTATTACTCCTTGTTATCCATATCAATATTTAAGCCGAGCGACCGAATTTCGCGCAATAACACATTGAACGATTCTGGCGTTCCTGCATTCATTGCTAATTCATTGTCAACAATCCCTTTGTACATTTGCCGCCGTCCATCAACATCATCTGATTTAACCGTAAGAATCTCTTGCAAGGTATGCGCTGCACCGTAGGATTCTAAAGCCCAGACCTCCATCTCACCAAAACGTTGTCCACCGAACAATGCTTTGCCACCGAGTGGTTGCTGGGTTACCAAACTATATGAGCCAGTTGAACGCGCGTGCATTTTATCGTCAACCATGTGGTTGAGTTTCAAAATATACATATAACCAACCGTGACTTTACGGTCAAATTTATCCCCAGTACGACCATCGTATAACTCAAACTGCCCGTCTTCGGGGTAGCCTGCAAGTTTCAACATCGCTTTTACTTCGCTTTCATCAGCGCCATCAAATACTGGTGTGGCAACTGGCATTCCTTTGGTAAGGTTTGCGGCTAATTCAAGGATTTCACTATTATTCATCTCTTCAATTGGCACAGATATTGCAGCAGCACCGAGCGTATTATAAACTTTATGCAAATACGTCCGCAGTTTGTCAGCCTTTTCTTGCTTGCGCAACATCGCCTCAATTTTTTTGCCGACACCGTGTGCAGCCATGCCTAAATGTGTCTCAAGTATCTGCCCAACATTCATCCGTGATGGCACGCCGAGAGGATTGAGGACGATGTCTACAGGGTTGCCGTCGCTATCGTAAGGCATGTCTTCGATTGGCATAATTGCCGAAATAACCCCTTTGTTGCCATGCCGCCCTGCCATCTTATCGCCTGGTTGAATGCGGCGTTTTACCGCGAGCAAGACTTTGACGATTTTAATAATACCTGGAGCTAGATCATCACCTTGGGTGATTTTTTTCTTACGATCAGTAAGTTGTTGGTCAAGGGTTTTGCGAATGGCTTTTAGTTGTTTAAATGTGCTATCGAGCATGTCATTCAGTTCTGGATCTTCAAGAGTGTATTTGAGCCAGTCGCGTGGGTCATGATCATCAAGATAGTCAGCGTGCAACATGTCGCCTTTTTTCAAACCGAGCGCTTCAATAATAGGTTGGTTGAGGATTTGCTCACGCACCCGCGCATATGTAGCACTTTCTACAATACGCCATTCATCATCACTGTCTTGCTTGGCTTTTTCAATTTTAGTATCTTCAATTGCTAAGGCACGGCTGTCTTTTTCGACACCTTCACGAGTAAAAATTTGCACATCTATTACAGTGCCTTTTGTTCCCGAAGGCACGCGCAAAGAAGTATCGCGGACATCTGCTGCTTTTTCACCAAAAATTGCCCGCAGCAGTTTTTCTTCTGGTGTTTGTTGGGAATCGCCTTTTGGAGTATTTTTTCCAACCAAAATATCACCGCCTATTACTTCAGCACCAATATATACAATCCCCGCATCATCTAAACTTGCAAGCGCAGTATCGCTGACGTTGGGGATATCTGCAGTGATTTCATCGTCACCTAATTTGGTGTTTCTGGCGATACAGCTGTATTCTTGGATGTGGATACTCGTGAGTCGATCTTCACGAACAACGTTTTCAGAAATAAGGATTGAATCCTCAAAGTTATAGCCATTCCATGGCATAAACGCAACGCGGAGGTTTTGCCCAAGGGCCAATTCTCCCATATCGATCGCCGGACCGTCGGCAATAATGTCGCCAGATTTAATTTTTTCACCAACACTCACTAATGGGCGATGGACAAAACAAGTGTTTTGGTTAGTGCGCTGGTATTGCGCCAGCCGATAAATATCAACTGGACTGGTTTCCTCAATATCTTTTTTGTGTTTTTTAGCGCGAACAACAATCCGTTCAGCGTCAACAAAATCGACAACACCGTCACGTTTAGCGACAACACACACCCCAGAATCACGAGCGATAGTGCGTTCAAGACCTGTGCCTACCAGCGGTTTGTCGGCTATTAACGTTGGCACAGCTTGACGCTGCATATTTGATCCCATCAAGGCACGGTTGGCATCATCATGTTCTAAGAACGGAATCAAAGCTGCGGCAACCGACACCATCTGGGTGGCACTTACTTCAAAATGTGTCACTTGTTCAGCAGGGACAGTTGTGGTATCGCCATTGACACGCGCAGGGACGATATCTTTGATAATTCGTTGATTGTTATCAAGCTCAGTATCGGCAGGACAGACAACAAAATTCTTTTCGTCTGTAGCAGAATAGTAAACGCTATCTGCGCTAACCACGCGGTCAGTAACGCTGCGGTACGGGGTTTCTATAAAACCATATTTGTTGGTTTTAGCAAACGTTGACAAGGAGTTAATCAAACCAATGTTCGGACCTTCAGGGGTTTCAATCGGGCATAAACGCCCATAATGGGTGGCATGGACGTCACGAACTTCAAAACCAGCGCGATCTCGGGTTAACCCACCAGGACCGAGTGCTGAAACACGGCGCTTATGGGTTATTTCAGACAGCGGATTATTTTGATCCATAAACTGTGATAGCTGGCTGGAGCCAAAATACTCCTTAATTGCAGATGAAACAGGTTTGGCGTTGATTAGATCCTGTGGCATCAAGTTTTCAGTTTCAACCAGACTCAACCGCTCTTTGACAGCGCGTTCAACCCGCACCAGCCCTACCCGCAGCTGGTTTTCAATCATCTCACCAACACTGCGAATCCGCCGATTACCCAAGTGATCGATATCATCAACGGTATCACGACCATCACGGATGGCTATCAATGTCTTTAATACTTGGACAATGTCTTGTTTTGTCAAAGTGGTTAGGGTTTCATCTGCTGTTTGACCAACGCGGCGATTGAGTTTAATTCTACCAACTTCAGAAAGACTATAGCGCTCGCGATTAAAAAACAGGTTTTCAAATAACGTTTCAGCCGAGGCTCTATTCGGTGGCTCGCCTGGTCGCATCATGTGATAAATCTCAACCAATGCAGTCAAGCGGTCATAGGTTGGGTCTTGGCGCAACGTATTGGAAATATAGGCACCATGATCCAATTCATTGACATTGATAATGTTAAAAGAATTAACCTCTCGTGCTGCGAACATCTCCAGCAACTCTATGGTGATTTCGGTATTTGTGTTGACAATCTCCTCACCTGTCGAGGTATCAACCAAGGTATTGGCAAGGCTTCTTCCAAGTAAATATTCTGATGGAACAGTAAACGTATCCACTTTACTGTTTTGCATTCTGCGAATATGTGCAGCTGTAATCCTGCGACCTTTAGCAACAATAACTGTGCTTTTCTTGTTTGGGTCTTTGATGTCAATAACTGCTGTTTCACCACGCAGCCATAGCGGGTCAAGCTTGATTTCATACCAATTACTTTCAATCATTTTAACTGGCACTTTCTGATAAAACATATCAATCATTTCGGCAGTTGAATAGCCAAGCGCGCGCAACACAATCGTTGCTGGCAGTTTACGTTTTTTATCAATACGAAAATACAACAAATCCTTGTGGTCATATTCAAAGTCAAGCCATGAACCACGAGCAGGTATTACTCGCCCCATATACAGTAATTTTCCTGATGAATGGGTCTTCCCGCTGTCATGGTCAAAAAACACCCCAGGCGAACGGTGTAATTGAGAAACAACCACGCGCTCGGTACCGTTGATAACAAATGTACCAGTTGGGGTCATCAGTGGTATATCACCCATGTATACGTCTTGCTGTTTGACTTCTTTTATTTTTTTATAATCAGTTTCTTTGTCGAATATTTTTAATTGCAACTCGATACGCAGCGGCGTGGCATACGTTACTCCACGCAGTTTCGCTTCTTTATAGTCAAAATGCGGCTTGCCGAGCTTGTAATATAAATATTCTATTTGTGCATTGCCAGAAACACTCACTATCGGGAATAAGTTTTGAAAGGCACGGTGCAACCCGCGTTGCTCTGCTTGTTGTTGTGTGTCGTTAATATTCAGAAAATCTTTGTAAGAGTCTACTTGAATGTCAAGCAGGAATGGCAGATCCATTGAGTGGGATAATTTACCAAAATGTTTACGGACTCGTTTTTTTTCAGTTAACGAAAGAGTCATGTGACCTCGATGTGTTGCGATGTTAAAAGTATGCCGTACAGTCGCCAAAAAACTGGCAAGGTCAGACCTTGCCAGTCACAGGCATTGTGTCAATCAACGTATTCCAGCAAAAAAATGTTGCTACTCCTTATTTCAGCTCGACTGACGCCCCAGCTTCGACTAAAACTTTTTGCATTGCTTCAGCTTCATCCTTGCTCACCCCAGCTTTGAGCGAACTTGGAGCACCGTCTACCAAATCTTTAGCGTCTTTCAAACCAAGATCAGTTAAGCTGCGTACCGCTTTAATCACGTTGATTTTTTTAGCACCAACAGCTGTCAAGATTACTTCAAACTCGGTTTGTTCTTCAACTACCGCCGCATCACCTGCAGCAACTGGCGCGGCTGCTACAGCTTGTACTGCTGCGGATACGCCAAATTTTTCTTCCATAGCGCTGACAAGGTCGACAATTTCGAGGACCGTCATCTCACCAATAGTGTTTAATATATCTTCTTTATTCATAATTTATCTCAAGGTTAGGCAGCCTGTTTTAGATCGCGCACTGCTGCAATCACTCGGACAGTTTTGCCTGGAATATCATTAAGTGTACGCGCAAGCTTTTCGATAGGAGCTAGCATAGTTCCCATCAATATAGCAACAGCCTGATCTTGTGTAGGCAAGTCTGCCAACCGACCAATTTGGTCGCCAGGGAGCATTGTTCTACTAATCACGCATGCGCGGACTTTAAAAGTTTCGTTTGCTTGCGCAAAGTTTTTGAGCAAGCGTGCTGCAGCACCTGGCTCATTCTGCGAAAACGCAATCATCGTCGGACCAGTAAATGCATCAGCCGCGCATGCAAAATCCGTACCAACAACGGCACGTTTTAACAGCGTGTTGCGCACCACCCGTATATCAACACCGTTGCGTCGAGCTTCTTTACGCAGCAATGTCATTTTTTCGACATTAACACCCTGATGATCCGCGATAATCGCAGCCAGCGCCGTGCTTGCCAGCGCATGGATATCTGCAACGATTTCCTTTTTTGACGCAATGTTTATTGCCACATGTTCTTCCTTATAATAAGTGTAAAATAGATGCCAATATCGACATCAGCGTTTGCGCAGGCTGCGCTTGCACGCATTTATATTGACAACTCAATACCTACGGTCTTCAACGACAAAGTCGCTTGAAATTCTATTTTTAGCGGTTATGCACCCAGCTCCACTGCTAAACCAGGCCCCATTGTCGATGACAATGTGGCTTTTTTTAGATACACACCTTTGCTGGCGCTGGGTTTTAAGCGTTTTATTTCAGTAAGCAGTGTTTGCACGTTTTCAGCAATATTGTCGCCTGAATACGAAACGTTACCAACTATGCAATGAATAATACCTTTTTTGTCGGTGCGAAAACGCACTTGTCCGGTTTTAGCATGGCGAACTGCAGTCGCAACGTCTGCGTTTACTGTCCCTGTTTTGGGGTTCGGCATCAAGCCACGTGGACCTAGTAATTGCCCATATTTTCCTAGCAATGCCATCGAGTCAGGTGCGGCAATCAACACGTCAAAATGTATTTCACCTTTGGCAAGTTCTGCAATAATTTCTGTATTGCCAGCTTTAGCTGCGCCTGCTGCTAGCGCCGCTGTAACAACATCATCTTTGCAAATCGCATACACGCGCACAGTTTTTCCTGTTCCATGTGGCAGCACAGCGGAACCACGCACGACTTGGTCGGATTTACTCGGGTCAACGCCTAAGTTGATAGCAATATCAATGCTCTCAGTAAACTTTACTGTAGAATGTGCAGTCAATAATTCAGCGGCCTTACTGATTTTGTATTTTTTTGTGCCATCAATCTGCTCTAATAGAGTTTTTTTTCGTTTGCTTAGCTGTGTCATGCTACTACCTCAATTCCCATACTTCTTGCGGTACCTGCAAGAATTCGCTTACAGGCATCTTCATCTCCACCAGTTAAATCATCCTTTTTAGTCGCAGCTATGTCTGCCAGCTGCGCTTGACTTACCGAACCAACTTTGTTGGTGTGCGGTGTTGCGCTGCCTGCAGAAACTCCTGCAGCTTTTTTTAATAAAACCGCCGCTGGCGGGCTTTTTTGCACAAAACTGAATGATCTTTTTTTGTCAGCATATATAGTGATAACAATGGGAATAGGCAGCCCTAGCTCAACATGCTGGGTTGCAGCATTAAACTCTTTACAAAAACTCTTTATATCCACCCCATGTTGCCCCAATGCAGGACCAATAGGAGGAGAAGGCTGTGCCTTACCCGCAGGAATCTGCAGCTTGACATTCGCTAATACTTTAATTGCCATGTGTATTCTCTATTAAAGGCTGTTTAAATTTTGACTGGGTGCTGCACGGTTGCTCATTATTCACCAAAACCATTATATATTTACCACCATAGCTTGACTAACTCTTGTTGACTTGATGAAACTCAAGCTCAACAGGCGTTGTTCTACCAAAAATACCTACTGAAACCTGCACCCTGTTTTTGGGATAATTCACAGCTTCAATCGTGCCATTAAAATCGGCAAACGGACCATCAATCACGCGGACAACCTCACCAACTTGAAACACCTGTTTTGGCTTAATGTCACTAGTGCTATCGTGGATACGCATCAAAATATCATTCGCTTCTTTTTCCGAAATTGGCGAAGGATTATCAACCGTTCCGCCAATAAAACCAATGACTTTAGGGGTGCGACGAATCAGATGCCAAGCTTCACGGTTTTCATCATTTTCCATTTCAATTAACACATAACCAGGAAAAAACCGCCGTTCACTCTGGCGTTTTTTGCCGTTTCTTAGCTCAAAAACATCTTCGCTAGGAACGAGTATCCGTCCAAATCTATGCTGCAATTGTTTAAGTTCAATCTGCTCTTCGAGCAATTTCTTCACCCGTTTTTCAAAACCAGAATACGCATGAATCACATACCATCTTAATTTACTGTGCTGTTGTTCAATATCATCCATATCTACCCCAAAACAATTGACACGAGCCAAGAAAAAACCGAATCAATACCCCACAACAACAACCCGACCACAAAAATAACCGCAATCACCACCAACGTTGTTTGCAGCGTTTCCTGGCGTGTTGGCCACACTACTTTGCGAATTTCAATGCGCGATTCACGCATCAAGCGCATGAATGAAGCACCTTGGGTCGTATACGCAAGCAATACAGCTGCAACCATAACACTGGCACAAATACCAACAACACGATACAATAGAGCTATTTGCTCTACATAAAACTCATTTGCAAACGCAACCATAATCAATATTGCGATGGCTATCAGCCACTTTGCCCAATCAAGAGTAGTACTCATTGGGGTTGTTTGAATCTTTGCCATATATGGTATTTGTTTTGCAGTGATCGTTACTGGCAGGTCAGGAGGGAATCGAACCCCCAACCTGCGGTTTTGGAGACCGCTGCTCTGCCAATTGAGCTACTGACCTAAGATTAAGTTACTTGCTGATTTTTGTTACAACACCCGCACCGACAGTACGACCACCTTCACGAATAGCAAATCGCAGACCTTCATCCATGGCAATCGGCACAATCAGGGTTACGTCCATTTTAACATTATCACCAGGCATTACCATATCAGTGCCTTCTGGTAATTCACACGAACCAGTTACATCGGTGGTACGGAAATAAAACTGCGGACGGTATCCTTTGAAAAAAGGAGTGTGACGCCCGCCTTCTTCTTTGCTAAGCACGTATACCTCGCATTCAAATTCTGTGTGTGGAGTAATCGACTTCGGCAGCGCAAGTACTTGACCACGTTCGACGTCTTCACGCTTAATCCCGCGCAGCAATACCCCAACGTTTTCGCCAGCTCTACCTTCGTCTAATAGCTTGCGGAACATTTCTATGCCAGTGCAGGTGGTATTTACCGTGTCTTTGACGCCAATAATAGCAACTTCATCAGCTACCTTAACGATACCACGCTCAATCCGTCCTGTGACCACCGTACCACGACCTTCGATACTGAATACATCTTCAATCGGCATTAAAAACGGCTTGTCGATATCGCGTTTGGGCTGCGGGATATATTCATCGAGTGTTGTTACCAATTTTTTGACTGACTCAACCCCAATCTCAGATTCTTCGCCAGCAAGTGCTTTGAGTGCAGAACCAATAATAACAGGAGTGTCATCACCAGGAAAACCTTGTGAATCCAACAATTCCCGCACTTCCATTTCTACCAGCTCAATCAATTCCTCATCATCGACCATGTCGACTTTGTTCAAAAACACAATAATATACGGCACACCGACTTGGCGCGCCAGCAAAATATGTTCACGCGTCTGCGCCATCGGGCCATCTGTTGCGGCGATAACCAAAATAGCACCGTCCATTTGCGCGGCACCAGTAATCATGTTTTTGATATAGTCAGCGTGGCCTGGGCAATCTACATGGGCATAATGACGTTTAGTGCTGACATATTCCACATGGGATGTTGCAATTGTTATCCCGCGTTTTTTTTCTTCTGGGGCATTGTCTATTTCATTAAATGCACGGATTTCACCCCCACCATATGCCTCGTTACAGACTTTGGTTAATGCAGCTGTTAAAGTTGTTTTTCCATGATCGACGTGACCAATTGTCCCAACGTTTACGTGATCTTTTGAGCGATCAAATTTCTCTTTTGCCATCGTTGCAAACTCCAATTCGGTATTAAAATTAAGTCCTACCCCAGTCCGTGTTATTTGCTGCGGTTATGAGGATTTTTCTGCGTATACCACAGGCGCGACCTTTGGGATTTTCCTAGCTACGCCACTGCGCGGCCTTTTAAGGATTTTCCTAGTTACGCCACTGCGCGGTCGTAAGGATTTTTCTTGGTACGCCACAGGCGCGTCATAGTAGCGAGCCATCAGCAAATGTGGTGATTAGTTTCAATCTTTTTGCTATCTTGTGCTCAAGTTGTCTTGTTGAGTTTAATATTATTATTTACTATGGAGCTCATATCCGGATTTGAACCGGAGACCTCTTCCTTACCAAGGAAGTGCTCTACCGACTGAGCTATATGAGCACACTGCTGCCCTATCAACAACGCCTAGCAATTCCTAACTATTCCTAACTATTCCTAACTATTCCTAACTATTCCTAAAAATTCATAACTATGCACCATTATGGAGCGGGTAGCGGGGATCGAACCCGCATCATCAGCTTGGAAGGCTGAGGTTCTACCATTAAACTATACCCGCATGTACCCGCATGTGGTGGAGAGGGAAGGATTCGAACCTTCGAAGCACGAGGCGACAGATTTACAGTCTGTTGGGTTTGACCGCTCCCCAACCTCTCCAGAACTACCTTAACAATGGTGCCGGCACCACGAATCGAACGCGGGACCTACTGATTACAAGTCAGTTGCTCTACCTGCTGAGCTATGCCGGCTGGCGCGCGATTTTAATTCAACAATTTTGAACTACAAGATGCAACACGCAATTAATGCGTTAATTGATATGTTTATTAGAGGGAACACCCTGCGCCCGACTTGTCTCACCAAGTCGCATCCGCAATGGTGTCAACACGCTGTCGCCCTGTTGCACCACCACAGCAGAGTTAGTCAAGGTGATATTTGCCGGCAGTCGTGAGGTATATTGCACCTGCACCACACCATTGGCTTGGGTAATCAGCAATTCAGTGCAGTCATCGTCAATCAGCGCTGTGCCAATAGCTACAATCGGCGATTTATCAGCAAATTTAGTTAATTCAAGCTGCAACGTGGCGATATCAGTAATTTTACCAGCAATAAATTGCTTGACTTCAGCAAGTGTCAACGCAGTTGCCTGCAAGCGCTGCTGCACGAACCCAGCATCAAGATAATGCAGCAATGATCCTGCGCGTGGCCCGCGCGTGGCAGCTAGCAATGCTTGATAAATTGCAGCAAAGGCATCGCTTGCAGCTAACGGCACCAGCCTGGCTGTATCAAATAACAATTGTTGATATTGCTGCTCATTGTTGATGGTATTAGCGGGAATAATGTCTGCTAATAGCTGCAAATAGATGCGTTGCGGCAGCGATAAAGCTGCGACAGCTGGCGGCAATTGTTGTTGAATGCTAATAACGTCTGCCGGGTCGGCAAAATGTTGCAGCCAATATTTAGCAGAGACGATGCGCTGGTGTAACACTGCAATATCTGCCGCTGACAATGGGGTATCTTGGCGCTGGATAATTGTTTGCGCGGTATCAAGATGGGGGAGTTGTGCCAATGCTGTTAATAATTGAAAATTTGGCTGGAAGGTAGATGCAACTGGCAACTGGGGCTGGCAGATTTCAAACAATTGCTTGTTGGCAGCAGTGATGGTGGCGTTACTATATTGCTGCGCCAATTGATCGTATTCATTATACAACCGGCTGATATAGGCAAGGTCTGTAGCAAAATTAACCACGTGTTTGGGCTGGGTGCGCAGCATTAAATAACGCAATATATTGGCAGGCAGAAAATCTGCCATGGCGCGGGCAGAGTAGCCGACACCTTTAGAAGAGCTCATTTTGGCACCGCCGACCAAAAAGAATTCATACGCTAAATTTAACGGCGGCTGTTGTTGGAATATCTCACGGATGCAGCGGTCGGCAACATCGCGCGAGCCGCCTTTGGTGCAATGGTCTTTGCCAGAACCTTCCAGCGTTACCCCAAATGTCAGCCATTTAGCCACCCATTCGAGTTTCCACGGCAGTTTACCGTTGCCGTCATATGGCGAAATTGTATCAGTAATGCCACAGCCCTTAGCCCAGGCAACTGCCCTAGGCTGGCAGGTATAAGTAACCACTTTGCCATCAAAGCCATGGACTTTGGTAGCGCCGAGCTGACCACAATGTTGGCAAATAACTTGAAAAGGATACCAATCTGCAGGTTTGTGGCTGCCGCTGACGCTGCGGTATATCGCGCGCACCTGCGGGGCATGTTGCAAAATAGTGGCAATGGCGGCGTTAAACTTGCCAGAGCGATACATTTCACTGGTGCGGTATAGCGAAAAATTAACCCCAAGCTCGGCGCATACTTGTAAAAACTCCTGCGCATAATATTCGGCAACGTTGCTGCTGCTGCCAGGATATTGCACCGCAAATAACGGCATACCCATTTGTGCCTGCAGCTCAGCAGGGGCATCTGCTGGCAGGGCATCGATGGGGTCGAAATCATCAATACCATATACAAATTCACCATCAGCGCCCATATTGCCTAACAGCCGCAACAAGGCATCGTGCAACAACACCCCGCGCAACGCACCAACATGGATGCGCCCAGAGGGGGTTTTGGAATCATTGAGCAGATGGCGCTGCCCAGACACTAAACCAAGTTGTTCAAACCACATCAGTTTTAAAATTGCTCAGGTTATTATAGCCAAAAAAAAAGGGAGCCAAAGCTCCCTTTTTTGTTGTGTTGGTTGATTAGAACGATTGGCGTAATTCTATGAAAGTAGAATTGTTTTTAACTTCAGTGTTTTTAGCTAGATCTGTTACTGGACTAGTTACATTGCGCAATCTAATACTGGTATTAGCTGCTAATGTATAGTCAATGTTGATCACCGTTGCTTTAGTTTCTTCAACTTTTTCTTGCTTTTGGGTGGCACTAACAAGATTGACTGAGACAGGACCTGTTGCATAACTTAGGGTTATTTCAGTAGTCTTAGTATCCGCTTTCGACACTGAGTCTTCCTTAGTTTTTCTAGTGAGCTGATCATAGGCTATTCCAAAACCCATATTGCTATAGCCAAAACCGATGTGGTTTTCAGATTCGTTAGTCTGTTTACCGTGACTATCTTCATCAGATACTTTTTGTGTAGCTTGGCTGTAAGCAAGTTTTATCACCCCAGCTGTACCCAAATCACTGGTATAGCCAATTGCAAAGGCTGTTGTTTCTTGTTTTTGCACATGTTTTGCAATTGTGTCCGCTGGTTTATAATCAGCTGAGGCTGGTGTTCCTACCTGTGCCTTATAGTCCGCAGAGGGTGGAACAGCTGGTATAGCTGCTGTTCCTACCTGTGGTGTATAACCCGCTTCGCCTTCTTTCCCTACCGCTACCGCATAAGCTACTGAGGCTGCTGTTCCTACCTGTGCCGTATAACCCGTTTCGCCTTTTTTCCCTACCGCTGGCTTATAATCAGCTGAGGCTGGTGTTCCTACCTGTGCCTTATAATTCGCAGAGGCTGCTGTTCCTACCTGTGCCTTATAATTCGTAGAGGGTGGAATAGCTGCCACTGCTGCTGTTCCTACCTGTGCCGCATAACCCGCTGAGGCTGCTGTTCCTGTCGCTGGCGCATAACCCGCTGAGGCTGCTGTTCCTGTCGCTGGCGCATAATCTGATGAGGCTGCTGTTCCCACTTGCGCCGCATAACCCGCTGAGGCTGCTGTTCCTGTCGCTGGCGCATAATCATCTGAGGCTGCTGTTCCTGTCGCTGGCGCATAATCATCTGAGGCTGCTGTTCCTGTCGCTGGCGCATAATCATCTGAGGCTGCTGTTCCTTGCTGTTGCACAGCTGCCACTGCTGCTGTTCCTGTCGCTGGCGCATAATCATCTGAGGCTGCAGTTCCGACCTGTGCCGCATAATTAGCTGAGGCTGCTGTTCCTACCTGTGCCGCATAATTAGCTGAGGCTGCTGTTCCTACCTGTGCCGCATAATTAGCTGAGGCTGCAGTTCCAACCTGTGCCGCATAATCACCTGAGGCTGCAGTTCCGACCTGTGCCGCATAATCACCTGAGGCTGCAGTTCCGACCTGTGCCGCATAATCACCTGAGGCTGCAGTTCCAACCTGTGCCGCATAATCACCTGAGGCTGCAGTTCCGACCTGTGCCGCATAATCACCTGAGGCTGCTGTTCCTACCTGTGCCTTAAAATCACCTGAGGCTGCAGTTCCTGTCGCTGCCACAAAATCTCCTCCAGCTATTGTTCCTGTCGCTGGCGCATAATTATCTGAGGCTGCTGTTCCTACCTGTGCCTTAAAATCATCTGAGGCTGCAGTTCCGACCTGTGCCGCATAATCATCTGAGGCTGCAGTTCCGACCTGTGCCGCATAATCATCTGAGGCTGCAGTTCCGACCTGTGCCGCATAATCATCTGAGGCTGCAGTTCCGACCTGTGCCGCATAATCATCTGAGGCTGCAGTTCCGACCTGTGCCGCATAATCATCTGAGGCTGCAGTTCCAACCTGTGCCGCATAATCATCTGAGGCTGCAGTTCCGACCTGTGCCGCATAATCAGCTGAGGCTGCAGTTCCGACCTGCTCCACATAATCTGCTGAGGCTGCTGTTCCTACCTGTGCCGCATAATCTGATGAGGCTGGAGTTCCTGCTTGACCTTGCACATAATCAGCTGAGGCTGCAGTTCCGACCTGCGCCACATAATCTGATGAGGCTGCTGTTCCTACCTGTGCCACATAATCTGACGAGGCTGCTGTTCCTACCTGTGCCACATAATCTGATGAGGCTGCTGTTCCTACCTGTGCCACATAATCTGACGAGGCTGCTGTTCCTACCTGTGCCGCATAATTAGCTGAGGCTGCTGTTCCTACCTGTGCCTTAAAATCATCTGAGGCTGCTGTTCCTACCTGTGCCGCATAATCATCTGAGGCTGGCACAGCATCCACACCTGCTGTTCCTACTTGTGCCGCATAATCATCTGAGGCTGGAGTTCCTACCTGTGCCGCATAATCTACTGAGGCTGCCACAGCTTTCTTACCTGGTGTTCCGACCTGTGGCGAATAATTAGCTGCGGCTGTTCCTACCTGTGCTATATCTTTAGCCGCAATGTCAGCATACGTTGTGCCTATTAACTGAAGACCGATGCTCAGACCTGCGACGAATTCTGGCGCTTCGTACACCAAGGCAGCATCAGAATAACCAATCATGGTATCAAACCAGTTATAGCCAGCATAGTTGCCGTGCACCGAATGATCACCAACGGTTACGGTACCAAAATCACCTCTGATACCTGCATATACACTGTCTGTCTCTGGGGCAGTACCACTCAGTCCATCAGCATCGAGGCGAATATTACCGAACACTTCACCAAAGCCAACGTCTTGCTGTGCGGCAAAATTGACGCGGACATCACCAGACGATACATTTGCATTTTTTTTGGTATCGCCATCTTGTGACGAAAGGTTGAGTTTTAGGTTGACATTACCAGATATGGCTACGTCAGCTTGAGCTGTTAGCGGGGCTGCAAAGGCGCCGGCAACTGCGAGAGCAACTAACGATTTTTTCATAGGTATCTCCAATTGGGTTATACAGTTTTAATAAATTTTGACTGAATTCGTATGCATCCTCCATTTGTATTCAGCCGTTGTTCCGGAAACTTTCGCGTCTGCACGCTCGGTTCATGGGTGTAAGATATACGATGCATATCTTTAATCAACAACTATTGTAACTTTTATTGCTATTATTGTGTGTTTTTTACAATCGCGCTGATTTACACCGCTATTTACACCGCAATTGCGCGCTGGACTTTGGAATTATTGCAATATCCGCTTACACCGCAATAACCGCGGCTGGTATTGTTTGCGGCGCTGGTATTAGCAGCCAAATGCTTAATAGACAACATGTGCATATAGCTGTTGCCTGTCGCAATAATTTATAGTTGGTAAAATGTTGACTTGCTGCAGCTGGCGTCCCCAAGGGGGTTCGAACCCCTGTTGCTGCCGTGAAAGGGCAGAGTCCTGAGCCACTAGACGATGGGGACGTGCTCGGCATAGTATTTGCAGCTTTGCTGCTGTCAACAAATGCACGAGTATTTTTTATGGAGTTTACGGCAATTGCCAACAAACTTGCGGTATCAGTGACTGAATCAGCGCTGGCTGTAGTCATTTAGGGAAGCTCTGATTAAGTCCATGACGGGCGAGACGGAGAAAAAACGCTGATGATAACTATACGCAGTGCGCAGATAATACTGGTGGTATTATCAAGTGCTGCAACGTTTAGCGCAGCGTTTTTTCCCGTCCTTCTGTTGAATATACTTTGGGTTTGCTGCAGCGGTACTTGCTGTGTTGCATCCCTTGGCGTATATGCTACGGCATGCGCTTAGCGGTTTGCGCCTTGCAATCATCAGCAATTGCAGGCAAACTCGCTCCATCAGCGACTTATATCAGAGATTCCTTAAGTGGTTGGCGTTTTAGGGCTCAGTGGTTGCGGGGTCGTCATACCAGTCGTCGTCGTCAAAGTAGTCATCCTCAAAGCTATCGATGGCGTCGCTATCTTGGAGGTGGTCTTGCTCAGCGGCTACTAAGATTTGCAGATAGGCGGTGCGAATAAACACGTATTCGTCGCCAAAGATGGCGTTTTCATGGGGCAGTAACCCGGCGCGCAATTGCAATAATTCCAATGCGCGTAATGGTATTTTGGTGGTGTCTGGCACGCTGGCGGTTAGCTTATCATACGCTGTAAAGTCAAGCAGCGCAGCAGTTGCTTGGCGGGTGGTGCTAGGACCAAACAATGGCAGCATCAGGTATGGGCCGCGCCCCAGCCCCCATTTGCCCAAGGTTAGCCCTAGCGATTCTTGCCGTTGTTCCATGCCAAGCTCTGAGGCTATATCAAGCAGTCCAAAAATACCAAAGGTGGTGTTGAAAGCAAAGCGCATTAGCGATTGGATGGCGTCTTCGCCTTCACCTTGCAAGGTGTTGTGGAGCATGTACCACGGTTCGCTGATATTGGAAAAAAAATTGCTGATGCGGGTTTGTAGGTAGGTTGGGGTGATGGCAGCATACCCTTGTGCTAGCGGTTTAAATGCATAGCTATCAATTGTGGTATTAAACCGATAGGTGGAGCGGTTGGCGTTTTCCCATGGGTCTGCTGGGGTGAGTTTGTCGGCGGGAATGCTGGAGCAACTTGAGGCTGAAATAGCGAGGATACACGCAGCATAGCTGCACCAGGTGTTGTTATTGATGCTATGTGGCATGCTATTTGCGAATATCTAGCCAATAGTCGCGTTTTAGCAGCCAAAACAGCCCGAGTAAAATGAACAAAAAACCGATGACCCATTTGCCCATGGTAACGCGTTGGATTTTTGCGGGTTCGCCGACGTAGTCTAAAAAATTGACGAGGTCTTGCATGGTATTATGGAACTGTTTGTGTTGTTTGCCGCCTGGGCTTTGGGCGGCAACGCCAATAATGGTGGTGGTGTCTGCTGCATATACGGGCTGTTGCAAGCCTTGGTCTGCCATAAACTGATTCGGCATGGCGGTACCTGGGAGCATGAGATTATTTGACCCGCCTTTGGCATTGCTGTCTTCATAAAATGTTGTAAAAAAATTAAACAGCCATGTGGTGCCGTGTTCGCGGGCTTTTAACGATAAATCTGGTGGGGCTACCCCGTATGCTGCGGTGCCCTGTGCTGCTGATAACGCCGCCTGGATGCCGTCGGTAATCTTGGCGGTAGCTGGCAAGTATGCGGCGATTTGTTGTTCTGTCAAGCCAAGGTCTTTGGTCATTCTGTTATAACGCAGCAGTGAGGCGCTATGACAGGCGGTGCATTTGTTAAAAAAGTATGCTGCGCCGCGCTGCAATGATTCAATATTGGTAATATCAAGCCTTGGCTTGGTTAGTTGTAGCGCTGTGGCGCCGCTGGCAACTAGCGTGGGGGAGATGAGCACCAGCAATGCTGAAAATAAACATGTTCTAAGCATGGTAAATAATGTTCTGTGTATAGTAGCCACTTATGTTAGCCGTGCCGGCGGGGTTTGGTGGGATTCAATCCGCGTATACAAAGGCATTAACATAAAATAGGAAAAATACACAACGGTACAGACTTGTGCGATGGTTGTTCTAAATGGGGTTGGCGACAATGTGCCCAAGACGCCGAGTACGAAAAAACTTATCACCAGCAGAAATAAGAAAATACGCGATAATACGCCTTTATAGCGCATCGATTTTACTGGTGATTTATCTAACCACGGCAGGATAAACCAAATCATAACTGCTGCTCCCATCACAAATGTGCCTGGAAATTGTGAGTTAAACATGCTGGGTATCGCGCGTAACATGGCATAAAACGGGGTGAAATACCAGACTGGGGCAATGTGTTCTGGGGTTTTTAGGGGGTTTGCCTCTATAAAATTTGGGGCTTCTAAAAAGTAGCCGCCACCTTCTGGTGCATAAAACAGTACGGCGCAGAAGATAATCAAAAATATAAACAGCCCGACCATGTCTTTTGAGGTTATATATGGGTGAAAAGGAATGCCGTCTACTGGAATACCCGCTGCGTCTTTGTTGTCTTTTATTTCAATACCATCAGGATTATTTGAGCCGACTTGGTGGAGGGCGACGATGTGGACAAACACTACGCCAACCAGGGCGAGCGGGAGTGCGATAACGTGCAAGGCAAAAAATCTGTTCAAAGTAATATCTGAAATCACAAAATCACCACGCACCCATTCGGCTAAATCTGTGCCAATAATCGGGATGGATTGCACGAGATTTACAATAACTTGTCCGCCCCAATACGACATTTGTCCCCATGGCAACATGTAGCCAAAAAACGCTTCTGCCATTAAAATAACAAAAATTAGCATGCCGACAATCCACAGTAATTCGCGCGGGTCTTTGTATGAGCCGTATAGTAGTCCGCGAAAAATATGGATATATACCACTACAAAAAATGCTGATGCGCCTGTTGAGTGTAAGTAGCGAATCAGCCAGCCCATGTCTACGTCGCGCATGATGTATTCAACGGATGCAAATGCTAAATCTGCATCTGGTTTGTAGTTCATCGTTAAAAAAATGCCGCTCATCAGTTGTAATACCAGTACCACCATTGCCAAAAAGCCCATCATGTATAAAAAATTAAAGTTTTTTGGGGCGTAGTATTTGGTGATGTGCTTTTCGAGTGTTGCTTCCAGCGGATAGCGTTTGTTGATCCAGCCCCAAAACCCTGCAGTTGGTGTTGCCATTATGCTTGTTCTACTGTGTCTACACCGATGCGAATTGTCGAGTCATCCACAAAGGCATATGGCGGCACAGCCAAATTTGTTGGCGCCGGGACATTTTTAACCACGCGCCCTGCTAAATCGAAGCGTGAGCCATGGCATGGGCAGTAAAACCCGCCTGCCCAATCGCTGGCAATGGTGGTATCGCCAGATTCTGGCTTAAATAACGGAATACAGCCTAAATGGGTGCAGATGCCAACCAGCACTAATATTTCTGGTTTGCGCGAACGATATTCTGGGTTTATATAGTCAGGTTGGCTGCTCGACTGGGAGGCGGGGTCTTGCAATGTTGCCGTAACTGCTGGCAATGACTCAAGCATTGCCTTGCTGCGGCGCAACACCCAAATAGGTTTGCCGCGCCATGGTGTGGTTAATAGCTGCCCTGCGGCTATTTTGCTAATGTCAATATCTACTGGTGCACCAACAGCTTTGGCTTTTTCGCTGGGGGCGAACGTGCGCAAAAATGGTATTGCTGCAAATATCCCGCCAATAGTTGCGCTGCCATATGCCAGCCATTGTAGAAATGATCTTCGTGATGAATGGCTTGGTGTAAAGGAGCGTTGTCGGTGCGATTCCATGGCATTGAGTCTGTGAAAATTATCGGGATACTACAAATCAGTCAGTGTCAGTCAAACACATATCTGCGTTTACAACACAATTGTGTGGCAACTTTCAGCAAACTGTCCCTTTAGCATATTTGAACTGCTGCAACGATATTGTATGGTTGTCTACCACACCGTGTTGAGTTTAATTCTGAATGTTCAGCCCGTCAACTATGCTGCTAAAATGCTGCTAAGATTATTTTGGCAAATATCCAGCCACCACAACAGTAAGCATATTTCAATATTGCTGTGGATGATAGGCGTTGTTTTGAGCATGTTTATTGCGCTTGCATGCGGCAGACAAGCGGCGGTTGCCATCGCGGTGATTACCGCGATGTTGCTGCTGCTAACTAAACATAAAACAATGGTGTTGAGCCTGCTGTTTGGCAGCTGTATCGCGATTATTCACCTCAGTAGCGAGGCTATGTTCTACGCGGCGCAGCCATCATATCAACCCCACGTGGTTACTGGAAAACTGCTTAAAGTTAGCGCAACTGCAACCGCAACGCGCGTGGACATAGCAGTGGCACAACAGCAAGTAACACAACGCCAAACAGTGCCTGGGTGTACGCTGCGTGGCTATATCGATGATAGACATCTGGCAACATCTGTGCAACTGATACCGGGTATCGAATACCAATGGCAGGCAGCACGCGTGTATCCTATTCGTTCTCAACAGAATTTTGGTGGTTTTGATTATTTACGTTGGTTAAAACAACAGCAGATTTGCCGCACGGCAAACATCAGTTCGTGGCAGCCAGCAGCGCCTGCCCAAACGCTATATGCCGCGAGTATGCGGCGTATTGCAATATGGAAAAGTGCTTTGAGGGATAGTCTTGGTAATAGCGAGTTTTTTGGGATTTATTACGCACTGATTACTGGTGATCGCAGCTACATTCAAGACAATCAATGGGCAGTGCTGCGTGATACGGCAACAGTGCATATGGTGGTAGTTTCTGGTCTGCATTTGGCGATGGTATTTGCCATCGGTTTTTTTATAACCAAAGCAATACTCGCGCCAATTCGCATCTATTGGCATGCATTGCTTTTGCAGCAACTCCCTTGGTGTATTGGGTTGTTACTCGCTAGTGGCTATGCCTATCAAGCTGGCTGGGGCATCGCGACCCAGCGCGCATGGGTAATGCTGAGCGCAGCGAGTGTTATCTATGCGCTGCAACGACCACAACCAGTTTGGCAGTATTGGTTGTTTGCGCTGTTTATTACCCTTTGCATCACTCCATTAGCAGTATTTGATAGTGGGTTTTGGTTCTCGTTTACTGCAGTCATTGGGCTGATTGGTGCGCATCGATGGCATACAAAACACAAATTCCGCGTAGTCCAATGGCTGTTTGCTGCGCAAATTGTCATCAGCATTGTGCTAACGCCGCTGCTGGCTGGCTACTATGGTTGGGTGAACTTGGCGTCGATGGTCGCAAATGTGGTGCTTGTCCCTGCGTTGAGCATATTCATCTTACCAATGCTGCTTGCTGCGGCATTGTTGGTGGCGCTGCATTGCAGCGTTACTGCGCAAATGCTGATTGCTTGGCTTGATGTGGGCTTTGCATATGTATGGCAATTCCTCACCGTTATTGCGCAGCTGGATATTGCCCGCTTTAATCTCCCGCATATGCTGCATTATTCGTATATTGAACTGCTGTTCATTGCCATTGGGTCATTGGCTGTTTTGTTACCGAATGCAATATTTGGATTGCCTCGCGTCCGCTATCTCCCTATGCGCATGGTATTGTTGGCGCTTGTTTGCAGTCTGGTTTTTGTTGGCAGGACCGCCAGCGATACCACGCTGGTAATGGCTAGCCCCACCGAGCCACTTGTGTTGTTCAATTCTGGCAAGTTCATCTATATATTGGGGAATGTTGCAGCGCTGCAACACCGTTCAATCACCTATCGCCAACTGCAGGAAAACATCCATTTTATTGGTGGGAATATGCCAACGCAGCAAGCTGCCTTACGCGCAATTCAACAAATGCCGTGCCCCATATATGCGCTACAAGCTGCGCCATTGCCAACAATAGTATCCAGTTATGCAACTGGCTGCGTAATCGCAACACCCCAGGCACTGGTGCAGCTTGGCAGCATGAAAAATATTCATAAAATACTGACAACACGACAAGCTGCTGTGTTTATAGCTGAGGCAGATACAATTATCCGTGCAACACAGGCGGCGCAATACTTTCCCAACACCAGATATGT
Source organism: Gammaproteobacteria bacterium (assembly GCA_965277405.1). Lineage (GTDB taxonomy): Bacteria > Pseudomonadota > Gammaproteobacteria. The sequence goes on along the minus strand of OZ255726.1, from coordinate 1,977,776 downwards.
TATAACTGGAAAAAGCAAATTAATGCGCTGCGCTTGGTCAACTAACCGTCAAGGTGCATTGCTTATCACCGCTGCATCACTATTACAGTTACCGACATCAACATTCTCAGAATTATGGCAGACATTCAACCAGCGTTATTTAATAGCTTCTATTCCTTGGTGTTTTCCGGACTCTACGGATGCGGTTTTATAGCGGCTGCAATCATTATTGAGCGGCTGTGGACGATGCGGTTGCAGTCGCTGTATTCATGCCACGAGCTCCAACAATATCTCAATACTGGCTCAACCTATGTGGCAATCAGCGCACCTTGGCTGGTGATGGTGAACGCGGGGTTGAGCCAAATCCATTTTGGCAGCGAAGCTATCCGCAATGCCATCAATGTTGAGGGCGATTATACCATCCATAAACTGCAACGCTTTTTGAGCACGCTGGGTAGCATTGCCACAATCACGCCTTTATTGGGGTTACTCGGGACAGTTATTGGCATTATGCAGGCGTTTTCGACGATTTCAGAAAACAATATTGAGAACATTCTCGCTCATGGCATCAGCAGTGCGTTGCTAACGACAGTCATTGGTATATCTATTGCCATTCCTGCGCTACTGGCGCATAGATTGCTGATGCGCCGCAGCGAAACCTTAGTATTGCAAATTGAACAAGATATTTTTCTGGCACTCAAACTGCACGTGCAAGGATTTTCGGGGCAGTCGTCAGTTGGCGCATCCCAACATATCGCGCCAACACAACCGGCAACAACAAAGCAACACGGTATGCCGCAAAACACCGTTGCAACAACACGCTCAAAAAAAATAAGAAAAAAACCAGTTGCGGGTAACAACGCAGCAATCAAAGCAACAGCATCGAATACATCCAGCTCATTGGATCAGCTGGTGCGCTCATTTGATGCCCAGCACGATGAATCAACTTAAACATAGCCATGCGCCGCTTTAAAAGCACGACTGCTGCCGTTGATATCAACCTCACCCCGCTCATCGATGTGGTGTTTTTGCTGCTGGTGTTTTTTATGGTATCAACGGTATTTGTCAAACAACAATATCTCGGGCTGGATCTGCCGCAATCTGGCGCTGCAAGTCAGGTATCTAAGCAAAATTTTTTAGAAATTTCAATCGATGCTGCGGGGACAATCAGCTATCAACACCGACAACTCGATGATAATGCGTTATATTTATTATTATTCGACAGCCACCGTGATACGCCGCTGGTTATTAGTGCTGATAAAGAAACCCAGCATCAATTTGTGGTTAAAGTCATGGATGTTGCGGCACAACTTGGTTTTAAAAAGCTGCAAATCACTACCCAACAAATCCTCAAAAATTAGGGAAGCTGATGTACTAAAGCGCTTGTTAATACCCACCAATGTTAGAGAACCTCTGATTAAGTCCATGATGGGCGAGACGGAGAAAAAACGCTGATGATAACTAGACGCAGTGCGCAGATAATACTGGTGGTATTATCAAGTGCTGCAACGACGTTAGCGCAGCGTTTTTTCCCGGCCTTCTATTGAATATATGATGGTTTGCCTACAAGCGGTACTTGCTGTGTTGCATCCCTTGGCGTATATGCTACGGCATGCGCCTGCGGAATGCGCCTTGCAATCATCAGCAATTGTAGGCAAACTCGCTCCATCAGCGACTTAATCAGAGGTTCCTTAGCTGCGCACTTTGCTTAATGAAGCTAAGTTATCATCTTGTCTTTGGGTGTTATTTGGCGTACAATAATATACATGGGTATCTGCCTACCTTTTCTTTCTTAATAATTTTCGATAATAGACATGACTCAAGAAGCTCGCATTAGTGCTCGTATTGATGCCAAACTAAAAAATACAGCAGATAACATTCTTTTGCAGATTGGTATCAAGCCTTCGCAGGCTATCAACATGTTTTATACTCAAATAGTCAGGCAAGGTGGTATTCCGTTTGAACTCAAAATTCCAAATGAAAAAACAGTTGCGGCATTACATGAAGATATCAGCAAGGCGAAACGCTATACAAACCTTGATAACATGTTCGCCGATTTAGATGCTGATGATACTTAATCAGAACTTCACTCAGCGAGATTAGTAGTATGGACAACAGCATTTAAGAAAGATTACAAACTGGCAAAAAAACGTAATTTTGAAATACACAAGCTCAAACATTTTGTGGAACTGTTAAGAACCTCTGATTAAGTCCATGATGGGCGAGACGGAGAAAAAACGCTGATGATAACTAGACGCAGTGCGCAGATAATACTGGTCGTATTATCAAGTGCTGCAACGACGTTAGCGCAGCGTTTTTTCCCGTCCTTCTGTTGAATATATAACGGTTTGCTGCAGCGGTACTTGCTGTGTTGCATCCCTTGGCGTATATGCTACGGCATGCGCCTGCGGAATGCGCCTTGCAATCATCAGCAATTGCAGGCAAACTCGCTCCATCAGCGACTTAATCAGAGGTTCCTTAGCTGATGATAAAATACTTCCTGCTCACGCGCGAATGCATAAACTTGCTGGAAATTATGTTGATGTATGGGAATGCCACATACAACCAAACTGGCTGCTTGTGTATGAATACGGCGCAGAAGAATTGATTCTGCGCCGTACTGGCAGCCATAGCGATTTGTTTAGATAACCTAGCCTACCACTGCGGCATTCACAAACGCTTAGCAATCACCAGCGGCATAGCTCCAATCACATACTCATGTAACATATCTGGGTGGAGTTTCCATATTTGCTGCAAGATGACACACATCCGTTGTTCCCAAAAACTAACAATATGCTCACCGACGCGTTGCACAGCTACCTGCTGTGGATAAGCTGTTTGATTGCTGGCTATTTGGTTGGCAAGGTCGGCAATCCGTTGGCTATCCATCATTTATGCAGTTGCTACTGCTGTGGTTGTGGCTGTGGTTGTGGTTGTGCCTGTAGCTGTAGCATGCTGGGTTGCTGGGCGTATCTCGACTGCGGTGACTTTATATTCAGGGCAGTTTGTCGCCCAATCAGAATAATCAGTAGTTACGATATTTGCTCCAGATTCAGGAAAATGAAACGTGGTGTAGACAACACCTGGCTGCATGCGTTCACTGATGACAGCCATCAGGGTTGTGGTGCCAACCCTGCTTTGCATTGCAACATGGTCTCCGCTTGATATTCCTCTGGTCTGTGCATCGCTTGGGTGAATTTCTAGCAAATCTTGGTCATGCCACCGCGAATTTGCGGTGCGTCTGGTTTGCGCACCGACGTTGTATTGCACCAATATTCGCCCTGTCGTTAGCAATAGTGGAAACTTGCGGTTGGTTTTTTCTTCAGTTGGTACATATTCTGTCAGCATAAATTTTCCTTGTCCAATAACAAACTCGCCGACATGCATGATTGGCGAACCATCTGGATGGGCTGCGTTACACGGCCATTGCAGGCTGCCTACTTCGTCTAATTTCTGATAACTTACCCCAGCAAAAGATGGCGTGGTCCGCGCTATTTCATCCATAATTTCACTTGGATGCTGGTATTCCATCGGATACCCCATCGCCTTAGATATCGCGGCGGTGACTTGCCAGTCTTCCATTCCAGCGATTGGTTCGACCGCTTTACGGACACGATTGATACGGCGCTCGGCGTTGGTAAATGTGCCGTTTTTCTCTAAAAATGATGCGCCAGGCAAGACAACATGGGCAAATTTAGATGTCTCGTTCATAAAAATATCATGGACGACGATACATTCCATCGCGCGCAGCGCCGCGCTAACATGGTGGGTATTGGGGTCAGATTGCAGCAGGTCTTCACCTTGGATATACAACCCTAGAAACGTTCCTGCCAAAGCAGCGTCAAACATATTGGGGATACGCAGACCAGGCGTGCTCCCGAGTGTCACATTCCATTCTTTTTCATAGATGCCGCGCACAGCTGCGTCACTCACATGACGATACCCTGGAAACTCATGCGGAAACGACCCCATGTCACACGCTCCTTGCACATTATTTTGCCCACGCAGGGGGTTTACTCCAACACCTTGTTTGCCGATATTTCCAGTTAACATTGCCAAATTAGCAATCGCTATCACCATCGACGAGCCTTGGCTGTGTTCGGTAACGCCAAGTCCATAATATATTGCTCCATTGCCTCCAGTTGCAAAGATTTCTGCCGCGCGAATAACATCCTCAACACGGACGTTGGCGTATTTTGCAACGACTTCAGGCGAGTTTTCTGACTGTTGAATAAATTTTAACCATTGCTGGAAATGCTCGTCGTCGCAGCGTTGCGCAATAAAAGCAGTATCTTGCCAATTATTGCGAACCACGGCGTGGGCTATGGCATTCATAACAGCTACATTCGTGCCTGGGCGCAGCGGTAAATGGACATCTGCCTCAATATACGCCGTCTTGACTAACGCTATCTTACGCGGGTCAATCACCACCAGTTTTGCACCTTGACGCAGGCGTTTTTTCATCCTTGCTGCAAATACCGGATGCGCATCGGTTGGATTGGCGCCAACGAGCAAAATAACATCGCTGTGGTCAATCGAGGCGAAATCTTGTGTGCCAGCCGAGGTCCCGAAAGTGTTTTTCAGGCCATACCCAGTTGGGGAATGACAGACGCGCGCACAGGTGTCGACATTATGCGTCCCCATTGCTGCACGGACTAATTTTTGCACTAAATACGTTTCTTCGTTGGTGCAGCGCGATGAGGTAATCCCCCCCAGTGCATGCGGCCCGTGTTGCTTTTTAATATCGCCAAAACGCTTAGCGACAAAGCCGATAGCTTCATCCCAACTTACTTTTTTAAAAGGTTCGTCGATCGAATCACGAATCAGCGGGGTTGTTACTCTATCGCGGTGATTGACATAGTCCCAAGCAAACCGACCTTTGATGCACGAATGCCCTGCATTGGCTTTGCCGTCTTTACTCGGCACCATGCGTACGACTTTATTCCCTTGTAAATGGGCATCAAAACTGCAGCCAACCCCACAGTACGCACACGTTGTTTTGACTATGTTCTCACCTAAACCATTGGCAATGACGCTGTTTTCCATCAACGTCGCGGTTGGGCACACCTGCACACATGCTCCGCATGAGACACAGTCAGATTCAAAAAAAGATTGATTGGCACCAGCTGCAATTTTACTCGCAAAGCCGCGTCCATCGATTGTCAGGGCGACGGTATTTTGAATTTCATCACAGGCACGCACACACCGCGAGCAGACGATGCACTTGGAAGGGTCATAGGTAAAATATGGGTTTGATTCATCTTGAACTTGGTCTAAATGATTTTTCCCTTGTTTGGGAAAACGCACATCGCGCAGCCCGACAACACCTGCCATATCTTGCAGTTCACAATCGCCATTGGCAGCGCAGGTTAGGCAGTCGAGCGGATGGTCAGAAATATATAGCTCCATCAATGATTTTCGCCACTTGGCTAACGCGTCGGATTGGGTGATGACTTCCATGCCGTTGCTGACAGGTGTATGGCACGAAGCAACGGGCTGCTTTCTCCCTGCAATAGTTACGACACACAAGCGACACGAGCCAAACGCTTCTAAGCTGTCGGTGGCGCATAGTTTTGGAATATGCACGCCTGTTGCAATCGCCGCGCGCATAATCGATGTTCCCGCAGCCACATTAACAACTGCGCCATCTACCTTGAGTTGAACAGTTGTAGCTGACTCAACAGCTGGTGTGCCATAATCTATATCTTGATACATGCTGTTTCTCCTAATACAACGCTATTTTTCAAAATCTTCGGCAAATGCATCGAGCGCAGACAACACCGGCATCGGTGTTAGCCCCCCCATTGCACACAATGAGGTGTTCATCATTGTGTCGCATAATTCTCTGAGCACTTCGATGTGCTGTGGTTTTTTTTCAACTTTATACGCGTCGATAAGTTCGACGCCACGCGTCGAGCCAATCCTACACGGGGTACATTTCCCACACGATTCATCTGCACAAAACTGCATGGCAAAACGCGCTTGGGCACGCATGTCCACAGTTTCATCAAACACCACTACTCCGCCGTGCCCGAGCATGAAGCCTTGCTCGGCAAAAACTTCATAATCCATCGCCAAATCAAGTTTTTCAGCAGGAAGATATGCTCCAAGCGGGCCACCAACTTGCACTGCACGCACTGATTTTCCAGTGTACGTACCTTTACCAATATCGTTAATCATGGTCGCCAGCGAGATGCCAAAATCGACTTCATACAGCCCACCTTGGGCAATATTGCCTGCAAGTTGCACCGCGAGCGTTCCTAATGATCTGCCAGTGCCAAGTTTGGCATACGCTGCTCCTCCAGCACTGATGATAGCTGGAATTGCTGCGCAGGTGAGGACATTATTGATCACCGTTGGCATCCCAAACAAACCTTGCATTGCAGGGATTGGCGGCTTAAAACGAATTGTGCCTGCTTTGCCTTCGAGGCTTTCGAGCAATGATGTTTCTTCTCCGCATATATACGCCCCTGCACCGCTGCGGACTGTTATATCAAATGAATGCGTATCGTCATACTCCCCTAATAATCCGTGCTGGCGCGCGAGGTCAACGCCCTGTTGAAAAATTTTAATGGCGAGCGGATATTCGGAACGAATATAAATATATCCCTGCGTTGCCTGCGTGGCAATGCCGGCTATTGCCATTCCTTCAATCAACGTCAGCGGGTCACCTTCCATCAGCATCCGGTCGGCAAACGTGCCGCTATCACCTTCATCGGCATTGCATACAATGTATTTTTGCGTTGCTTGGGCATCGAGCACTGTCTGCCATTTAATGCCAGTAGGAAAGCCTGCGCCACCACGACCGCGCAGTCCTGACACCTTGACTTCGTCAATGATTGCCTGTGGTGTTTGTTGCAAGGCTTTGGCAATACCTGCCCCGCCACCGAGTTGCCGCCATGCATCAAAATTAAGCGGGTCAATCCAACCGCAACGCTTGAATATTTGCCGATTTTGATGCTGCCAATACTCAAGCTCGAGCGTCTTACCCACATATTTATCGTGTTTTGTATCGAGTACATCACCATTAAACAGCGCGGCAACACTGGCAACATCCATGTTTGCAAATGCATGACGCTCGCTGTTTATCTCAACTTCTACCAATGGTTCAAGCCATGCACAGCCATGTGAGCCATTGCGAATAACCGTTGCTGCAGGGTATGTTTGCGCAATTGTTGCGGCTACAGCGTCTGCCCCCATGGATTTTGCTGAGGTATCTTGTGGTATGAATATGTTCATGATCGCGCCAATTGTTGCCGTTGCAACGGTGCATCAACCCAGCTATCAAGTTGTGTCGTCGACACCCGACCATATACTTGTGACTGATACACCGCAGCTGGAGCACAGGCGCAATTGCCAAGACAATATACTTTAGAAACGGTAATCTCTTGTTGATTATTGTCACTATCTATTGTCAACCCGCGTTGCTGCAAATGCAAAACTAAGTCATTGCTACCCATCGATTGACACGCCTCAGCGCAGCAAACCTGTAGGTGCTTGGCGAGGGGCACGCTGTCGCGAAATTCATGATAGAACGTTATTGTTCCATACACTTGTGAAGTTGCTATATTTAAAGTCTTGGCAATCAGTGGGATTATTTGGCGATCGACATAGCCAAACGTGTCCAATACCTCGGTTAATAGTGGCAGCAAGGCACCAGGCTCATTTTGCCACTTATCAATAATTTGCTGTGACTTTGCCACATTCCACGAATCATTCATGTGCAACTACCCCTTGGTTACCTTTGAAAACTGCTAATTCATCTAAGGTATTAATATTTACATGGTGTTGCCAATTATTTACTTCGACACCATACACCGCACATTTTCGCAGCATTTTCTGCAATGTATATTTCCCTTGATGTGCCTGAATAACCGTTAAGGCATTCGTATGCCAAATGCTGGGAAAAGGTTCGATATGCTGGATTGTCCGATAGGCTATTGTACCAGCCTTTCCCCCTTGATCAAATAAATATACAAGCATTTCTTCATTCACCAATGGTTGATCACACGCCAATATCGCAACTTGCGTTAATCGATGCCGTTGCGCCATTTTTAAGGCGGCGACCACACCTGCCAACGGTCCACAATACGCTGGATCATCAAGAGTAAATTGCCCGTAGTCATATTGCCCACGTTGCTCAGCTCTGCCAATCAGCCAAACATCGTAGCGCGCGTCAAACTGGTTCAGTAAATGTTGATATTGCGGTATGTTCATAAAACACATGGTGCTTTTATCCTTGCCCATCCGTGTTGAATATCCACCAACCAATATTGCAACTGGTATCGCACCAGCCGCATAATGATGGCGTTTCTTGCATAAGGAATTAATCTACTGCTCCTGGCGAAATACGCGCAAATGAATCTGCATCTTCGCTGGGCTTGCGCTGCGGTATATCAGCAAGGCAGGGGAAGTCTTTTTCAACAATCAACTCAAGGGGATGGACGCTACCAACGCTATAGGTAAAACCGACTGTTTGATTTGCCAACCAACCTGCGATATCGGCACTTGGAATAGCCATCGCAACTGTTGCATTGCTAAAACGCACTGCTGCGCCAGCATTTAAGCTGGCTGTTAAAGTGAATATCAACTTGCTGTGATCGCTACCTTCACAAAAATGCAGCGCGGCTGCAACTGTTTGCAATTCGCATAGTCTACGAACTTCATCTACTTTTAAGCGTAGCCGAATACTGTTCTCAAATGTTCTTACCTTCATTACAGTTCCTAACAGTTCCTAATAGCTATGTATTCTGCACCGCTTATAAAAAAAGTTTGTCAAAACAAATTGCGTCGGTCCAATCTATTATTGAGCAAGCCGTGCTCGTTGAGGAATTCCGCAATACGAGCGTTATTTATTGTCTGTTATACTCCCCTTGACCGTTTGCGTTGAACAAAACTAACCGTATATATTCGCTGCTGTATCTCGGGCAAAAGCCACGATTGTCATATTATACTCCTCTGCAAGCTCTAATGCAAAAGAAGTTGTCGCGCCTACAGCGACGAGCATAGATATTCCTGCCATAACCGACTTTTGCACCAACTCAAACCCAGCGCGGGCACTTACCCAGGCAACAGTTGCCGATGCATGCGTGAGCAATTGTTCACCAACGGCTTTGTCAAACGCATTATGTCTGCCAACGTCTTCTTGCAATGTCAGCAGCTGTTTGTTTGTATCGAACAACGCTACGGCATGGGTGCCGCCGGTTTTGCTGAATAACAGCTGTTGGTGGATTGCCTTTTCAATCACGTGTTGCCAGTGTTGGTCATATTGCACTTTTGCGTGCATCTCCTGCCGCGGCTGCAACATTATTCCCTCAAGCATTGTTTTGCCACACACGCCACAGCCACCGTGCATATAGCCGCGCCGTTGCACCAGCCCTGCCTTAAATACTGCATCATGGGGCAGCCGTGCGCGGATTATCTGGTCTTGTGGCTGGTCAATCACGACATTATCGACGTTGGTAATAATGCCTTCGCTGTGTAAATATCCAAGCAGTAACGCTGCGTCATTGCCTGGTGTGCGTAACGTCACTGCGAGGCGATGCTCAAGATTAGTAGTAGTATCAATGATCCGCATCTCAAGTGGAGCTTCGATGACGACGGTATCAAGATACGCTTTGCCTTCTGGTTGCTTTATAGCTGGAGCACGCACAGTTGTTAACATGCTGCTATTTATATTCTTGGACCGCGTGTTCAAGTAAGCGCAACGCGTAATCGGCGAATGACCAACGCACCATCCATACAATGGTATTTGCATCGATGCGATGAACAATAATTGCAGCACTGCCCCAGTGGGTAGTAATGACTTTGCCGCTTGGAAAACCGCGCTCTACATCATATTGGATATGCTTGCGCAAAACTTCTAGTAGCTTTTTACCACTCAACTGCAACAGCGCAAATGTGCCAGAATTATCAATAGCGTGGGCGAACATGCCTTTAAACCCAGTATTTAAGGTGGTCATCATGGTATCGACGGCGACACGCGGCAATAGCGCCAGATATTCGTCAGGACCAAGCCACATCGTCAACACGCTGTCCATAGTTCCTGTGACTTGGAGCGGTTTTGGTAGCTGCATGTTCTCAACTTGCAGAACTTGAGCTGCTGCAACATCCTCAGGCTGAACGCGGATAACAATTGTCCCAATATCGCGCAATTCAACTAGGTTAAATGACTTGTTATTGAGCGTCTCTAATTGTGCGTGTTCAAATGCGGTTTCAAACTTCACCATTGATGCGCTCCCGATTTTTATCGTAAAATACCGAATCTACCAGTGTCATGGCGACTGGGTTTTCTGAACCAATATGCCGCGCATACACGGTATCTCCTATGCGCTCAAGCCCATCTGCCACCATTGCCAGTGCAATAGGATGACCAAGAATTGCGCTGTAATAACTTGACGTTACATGCCCAATCATCGCATTGCCAAATGCGCCGTTGACAAGTTGTGCGCCTTCAGGCACAACTGTTGTTTCGTTGTTTGGCAATAATCCAACCAGCTGCTTGCGGCCTGTTCTTGCCGTGTCGCTGCGCATCAATGAGCGTTGCCCAAGAAACGGGTATGGCTTATTCATATTCACAGCCCAGCCCATGTTCATGTCGAATGGTGTCGCTGTTCCGTCTGTATCTTGCCCAACAATGACAAAGCCTTTTTCCGCACGCAGCACGTGTGCCGCCTCTGTGCCATAGCTTGTTACTGCAAATTCTTCAGCAGCTGCGTATATTGCTTCCCATACGCCACGGGCGTAATTTGCTTGCACGTTCACTTCATACGTCAACTCACCAGAGAAACTAATCTGCATCACCCGTGCAGCAACGCCGGCAACAGTCCCTTGACGCCACTGCATAAAAGAAAATTTTTCAGGACTAAAATCGATGTCATCACATACTTTTTGGATGACTTTGCGCGATTTTGGACCACCCAGCCCGATAGTGGACCAATGATCCGTTGCACTGGTCACGTATACTTGTAATTCTGACCATTGTTGCTGCAACCAAGATTCTAACCATAGAAAAACATGCAATGCGCCACCAGTTGTGGTTGTCATGATAAAATGCTCATCATCGATGCACGAGGTGACACCATCATCAAAAATCATACCATTTTCATCGCACATCACCCCATACCGACAACTTCCAGGCGCAAGTTTCGCCCAATTATTGGTATATACTCGCGCCAGCAACTCGCGGGCATCGGGGCCGAATATAGTTATTTTCCCAAGCGTTGACGCGTCGGTCATTGCCACGCCGGTCCTCAGCGCCATGCATTCACGCTGCACAGCATCGTGTTGCGTTTCTCCTGGTTGTGGATAACAAAATGGGCGTTTCCATTGTCCGACGTTTTCCCATTCCACTGGCAATTGCATATGCCATTCGTGGATTGGTGTTAGGCGTGATGGGGCGAACAATTCGGTGGCATCTTCTGCTGCAAGTGCCCCAAGCGCTACAGGTGTATAATTCGGTCGAAACGTTGTCGTGCCAATTTCACTCATTGACAATCCTTGCGTATCCGCAGCGATTGCCACCCCGTTTACATTCCCTGTTTTACCTTGATCTGTGCCAAAACCGAGCGTTGTATAGCGTTTAATATGCTCGATTGATTGATAGTTTTCGCGAATTGCTAATTTCATATCGTCGACTGTGACGTCGTTTTGCATATCGACGAAGATGTTTTTATTCTTGCCGCTGTATATAAAATCGGCAACGTTCAACGTTGTTCTATGTATACTTTTTGCCCTACTAGGATGTTTGCCGAGCATTGTCAATGCTTTGCGCGCAGCATTGCTGCCATCATCCATACATTGACGCCAATCACTCAAGCCATTGGCGCTACCAGTTACGCAGCGGTCTGCGCTATCATTAGTAGGTACAAACGCGCGGATCTGCGCGTCGTACACCGGCTTGCTCCCAGTATGGCAGTCAAGGTGGACAACAGGGTTAAAACCACCAGAATGTAAGAGAACATTACACGGAATGTTGTGGTGTGCGCTGTGGTTTATGTTCCAGGAATCACCATCAAATTCTATCTGTGAAACGCGTATTCCGGCCACCGCATGTTGCGCACGTTTAATCCCAGTTATCGCATACCCTTGCCAAACGACGGCACCTTGCTCTTCGATTTCATGCGCGTCATACCCTGTCCGCACATCGATCACTATCGGGATGACATTCATGGTCATAAAGTCTTTTGCCGCAGCATAAATACTGTCATTATTGCCATAAATAACTGGGGCATCACCAACGAGTACTGCATGCATATGCGCATACCGTCTGGCTGCGCTGACAAGCATTGAGCCTGGGGTATCATTGTTGGCAAACATCATTGGTCGCTCATGGGCGCCGGCGGCCAACACAATATATTGCGCTCTGATTTTATGTACGCGCTGGCTCGATTGATTTTTTTTGCGCGCTATCAACGGCAAATGTGCGTGGCGTAATTCCAGCGCATGGACTAAATTTGCATCAAATAGCGCATACGCAGTCGTGCTTGTCAATACTTCGATATGTTGATGTTGATACAATGCTGCTGATTTTGTTGCAAAAGCTTTGCGTACATCAGCTTGTGTAGACACATCAAGCAAACATTCACCACCAATGTAACTGCGGTGTTCTAGTATCAAGACGCGACAACCTTGCGCTGCGCATTCCAGCGCAGCTGTAATCCCCGCAATGCCAGCCCCGACGACTAATACATCCACATGGTGGTGTAAGCGGTCATATGTTTCGCTATCAGGATATGCGGGGGCCTTAGAAAATCCAGTAAATGAACGCAAGCGTTTTTCATACCATGGCCATAGACTTGCAGGCCATTTGAATGTTTTGTAATAAAACCCTGCAGCCATGAAGCGATGAAACGGCGCCATAAACGCACGAATGTCAAATTGTAAGCTAGGCTTGCCCGTTGCTGGATGCGCGGCTAGGCGTTCGTACATTTCGACTTCTGTTGCCCGCGCATTTGGGGTGTGAAACCCATAGTTTTCTATAGTTGCCAGCGCATTTGGCTCTGCTACTCCAGCATCCAAAACTCCACGATGCCTGCCATATTTAAAACTCCGTCCAACTATTTTAATATTGTTTGCAAGCAGTGCCGAGGCGAGTGTGTCACCTACAAATGCTTGATAGCGTTTATCTCGCCAGGTAAATGTAAGCGGCTGGGTGCGATCCAGCCGTTCGTTGAGTTGTCTTGGCAAACGTTTCACAAGCCTTCCTCACACTCACTAAATTTTCTTACTTGTTTAATAGCGTTATCTATTGTGCTTCTCGTTACCACAAACATTTTACGGCAGCCAGTATTGTGTATCCATTGCTCATGGATATTGCCTTGCGGGTTTTCTCGTTGGAATAGATATGCACCCCATTGCTGATCAGCAATATTGTTTTGATCAACAGGGTCAACAGGGCGCTGAATAAAAGCTTCTCCAGCATACGCAAAGTCTTTTTCTTCACGCTCTTCGTTGCAATATGGGCATCGTATTTTTAACATCATGTTGTCCTTAAAGTTAGCTCGCTGATTTAATGTGCTACGCCTGCTGCACCATGTTCATCAATAATCGCTCCAGATGTGAACCGATCAAGTTGGTATGGTTGGGCAAGCTCGTGCGGTTCATCTTGGGCAATCGTATGCGCAAATACATGACCAGACCCAGGTATTGCTTTAAAGCCACCTGTCCCCCAGCCGCAATTAAAATACAAACCTTCAATACTTGTTTTACTAATTATCGGGCTTGCATCAGGGCAAATATCAACAATACCAGCCCATTGCCTATTAATTCTTGCTCGTGAAAAAATCGGGAATAACTGCAAAATTGCCGCAGCGCAATGCTCAATAATTCGTGGTCCGCCGCGTTGCGTATAGCTGTTATATGCTTCAATACCCGCCCCAATCACTAGATCGCCTTTATCCGATTGACTAATATAGCCGTGCACTGCGTTTGACATGATTACCGTATCCAGCACAGGCTGCATTGGTTCAGAGACAAATGCTTGTAATGAGTGGCTTTCTATCGGCAATCTAAGCCCTGCCATTGCGGCGATAACACTCGAATGACCCGCTACCGCACAACCAATTTGTGGTGTCTTGACATAACCTAAGCTGGTTTTCACGCCTTTCACTTTGCCAGCCTCAATCTCAAACCCTGTTACTTCACAGTTTTGGATAATATCAACCCCCAGCCTGGCAGCACCGTGTGCCAGACCCCATGCAACCGCATCATGACGAGCTATACCACCATCTCCTTGGTATAGCGTGCCAAGAATTGGATAGCGCATATTGGCGCTGATATCGATAATTGGCACGCGATTTTTAAGCTCTGCTGGTGTTAGCAATTCAACATTAATTCCATTCAGCCAACAGGCATTGGCACGGCGTTCCATCTCACGCATATCTGGCAAACTATGTGCAAGGTTATAGACGCCGCGTTGGCTGAACATAATGTTAAACCCCAGTTCTTGCGAAAGCCCTGTATACAGCTTGAGTGAATGATTATACAGCCGTGCAGATGCGTCCATTAAATAATTTGAACGCACAATCGTGGTATTCCGCCCAGTATTGCCGCCACCAATCCAGCTTTTTTCAAGTACTGCTATTTTTTTATCAGGAAAATCGCGTGCGAGGTAATACGCGCTCGCCAGCCCATGCCCACCGCCACCTATAATAACTACATCGTATTCTGGTTTTAACGCAGGGTTTCCCCAAGCCATTTTCCATGCTCGTTGACCAATAATTCCTGCTTTGAGCAAACTTGCCCATGAATATTTCATAGTGTTCCCTTACCATTATACGGTTGTATAAGACATGTAGTTGTAGCTAGGCTGCTGTTTTGATTCTTCATCATCTGTTTTGATTCTTCATCATCGCAACCGTTTTTTGGCTAATATATCAAGAATAATTTGTGCTTTTTCCAAAGCACTACCATCGCGGATAATCTCTCCTTTTTTGCTTGTTACCCCAACTGCCTGCAGCATGCGCTCGTGTCCTTTTTTACTCGATTGAATCGTGAGGCGACGCCGCACGAACTTAGTGTCTAAGGTATTCCAAACCAATTTATCAAGCTGGTCTGCCGTACCAGTATATGTAAATTTATGTATTTTGTTTTCAGAAACACCAACTTTTCCAGCCGCAAAATGTAGGGCAAGTGGCGAGGCGTTATGCACGCTCAATACTGCATGCTGTGGCAGTGAAACTACCCGTCTGCTCCCTGACGGCAAGTATTGCAATACGTTGCCAGCTGTAATCTCTAATGCCGCAGCAATCATCGGCCATTGGAGTTGTTGCGCTACTGTATACGGCAGCATGCCTGTGCCAAGATGCTGCATGCCTCGGTAACCTGTTACCAACATATTCGCACCTTGTTTGCTAACATATGCAGCAATTGCAGCGGCGACTACCGCATCATCAGCTGTGCAATGGCTAATAGCGTGAATACCAAACCCAAAATAATCTCGCAACGCTGCTGAGTCAGGACCTACGTGAAAATAGCTGATGTTGGCTGCGTTGGTCATTTGCAACGCCAACGCGCAGGCTTGGATATCGTTTGGCGACGGCATTAACTGCTTTGAACGCGGGTGTAACGCCAGCGACAGCGCGCAAACTATTTTCATCCGTGCCGCTCCAATGGCGCATGTTGCTGCTGGGTTAACGTTATCAACGCCTCCATAATTTCTCCCGCATCATGAATGATTGCAATATCTGCGCGGTTGACCAACGCTGCCGATTCATCGGTGTTCACCGCCACCACAACTTCGCAGTTTTTAATTCCTTGCAAGTGCTGCACAGCCCCTGAAATTCCCAAGCCAACATACACTGTTGCTTGTACTGTTTTTCCTGTCGCGCCAACTTGACGGTCCCTTGGTAGTTTGCCATCATCAACTACAACCCTACTTGCGCCAATTGTTGCATCCAGCGCTGCCGCACAGCGTTGAAATGTAGCAATGTCAGCAACGCCGTTTCCCGCAGAAAGAATTAATGGAGCTTCTTCAAGAGCAATCGCATCGGCACTCAACCGGTATGCCCGGTTGGCTGTGTCGATGGCGACTGCCAGCGTTGCGATTTGGGTAGCGCACGCAACTTCCAACGCGCCGCTGCTCACCCCTGCGGTTAAAGCAATCAACATTGGTGTATTTGCAGCAATAGCAGCTGTTTGATAGCCCCAGCCGTTGTTAATTTGGCGGGTAACATGGTCACACGAAAGCTGTATGACCGCATTTGCAAAAGGAATTTGACTTAACGCTGCATACCTGCGGATAATGTCGCTATCACCCCAATCACTCTCACCGAAAAATATCAAATGTGGTGAATATTCAGCAACTACAGTCGCAAGTGTCCCCACCTGCAGTTCAGGTTGGCAATGCTCGGTGATGTCATACGCAACGACTACCGCAGTATCTGCCCCCAGCGCACCCAAGTCCTCAGTGGTTTGACCAAAGACCACCACCACCACCCCAACGCTGTTTTTATCAATTTGTTGTGCGACTGCTTGCGCGCTATACACAACTTCACGGTCTAGGGTATCGAACGAGCCACCTTTGCTCTGCAAGACGGCCATAACCCAACGCGTTGGCACAATTGAGCGGCGCTGTTGTAAGTCTGTGCTAACCTGGGCAGCACCAGCCAGTTGCTCGCCGCTTATATCGCGCATACGCGCAATACGTTTTATGCCATTAGCCGCAATATATCCTTGGTCGCGCGCTCGAGGATTTTTACGCAACGTCATGGGAATATCGCTGCTTGATAGGTTAAATCGACGATGTCAATCACCTGCGGGCGCGGTTCGACCACCCCCTCCAACATTATCGAGCAATTCGGGCAGGCAACGGCAACACAGTTCGTGTTGGTTGCGCGCACATCATCCATCCGCATATCTGGAATGCGTTGTTTACCAGGTATATCGCTAAAAACTGCACCGCCGCCCCAGCCACAACATCGAGATTTTTTCTGGCTGCGTTGCATTTCTTGTACATCGACCCCCAACGCCTGCAACAGCTCTCGCGGTGCTGCAAATTCACCATTATACCGCCCTAAATAACACGGGTCATGGTATGTCATTGTTTGATTCAACGGGGCAACAGATAGTTTTTTTTGTTGAATTAGTGCTAATAAAAACGCGCTATGGTGTTGAATGGGTAGCGGTGTATCGGTAAGTGCGCAATATTCATTGCGGATCACATTCAAAATATGCGGGTCACACGTCAACAACGTTGTATATGAATACTGGTCGAGTGTTGCCATCAATGCTCTTGCTTTTTGTTGAAATAAACGCTCATCGCCGAGCCTACGTGCAGTATCGCCGCTATCCCCTTCGTTGGCTAACAGCGCCAGCCGCACCCCTGCCGCTGTTGCAAGCTGGACTAAGTTGCGCAAACGGTTTTGATTGCGTAAGTCAAAGCCGGCTTCTCCAGCTAGTAAAATCGCGTCATATTGAGTACCGACTGTGGCAAATTCAATGGATAAATCGACTGCCCAATTGTGGCGTGCTGCTGCGCCATAGCCATCAACGCTATCGCTGTAACGCAGTTGTTGCAGCGCGGACGCAGCATTTGTTGGTAATGCGCCAGTATTGGCGACCGCATTCCTGCGCATATCGACAACAGCGTCAACGTGCTCAATCATCATCGGACAGGCTTCAACACATGCGCGGCAGGTGGTACAGGCAAACAGCGTTTCCGCGGCAATGAGTTGTCCCTGGGTTGCAGCTACAGCAAGGTTTGGATGATTTGCACCGCTGTATGCAGCCGTTGGCTGTGGCAAAGCGGCCTGCAACAAGTCTTGAATAAGTTTTTTTGGGTTCAGCGGCTGTCCACTTGCGAATGCCGGACATTGCTCTTGGCAACGCCCGCATTCAATACAGGCATCAAAACTTAAAATCCGATTCCAGGTGAAATCTTCAATTATTGCAACACCATTTAGCCCATGTTCAGTATTTGACAAAGCCACCTCGCGCTGGCTAAAAAACCGCCCTTGGCGGGGGTGGAAAGCCAAATGAACAGCACCACTAATCATGTGCTTCAATGGTTTATCGAGTTTACCTGACCAGAAAATAACCCACCCACCAATCACCGCAAACAATACCCCAACATATGGCAGCCAAAAGTTAAATTCGCTGAACAATAATACCAGACCCAATGCGAAGGATAGCAAGTACCTAGGAATATTAGTAAAGCTACCATAGGATAACGCGATTGGCCTGCCGCGGCGGCGCAACAGCAACCGTACAGCACCAACGCTAATGACAGCCGCGACAGCCAGCCATACCAACCATGGCAATGCTATAACAGCGCCAACCAGCAACAATCCGCCTGCTGCAACAACACCACCAGCGACAAATATATGGGTATATGCCATCGATGAGTTTTCCATCACAATGTGGTGTAAATCAACAAAATAGCGTTTGGGGATTGTTAACAATAGCCGCATAGGTAGCCGTTGCTTGCTCGATTTTCCTTGCCGCCAAATTACGATACGATTGATCGTACCGACGATAAGCCCGCCAACGCAAAACACCAACACGAACAGCGAGAGGCTCATTTACAGCCCTTGACTACGCCCATAACCTATAATATAGTAAAATCTGCGACAACATTCTGGAACTCTGATAACATAAGCAGGAACTTTGATAAAATGGCGTTAGGTGGCGTTTGATACAGTGGCGGATTAAAATCGCAGCCGCGACACCCCATGATAATGCAAAGAAACGCATAGCTGCATACATTTGCTTTGGGAACCGCTGATTAACTCGCTGCTAGAGCGAGTTTGCCTGCAATTGCTGATGATTGCAAGGCGCAAACCGCGCGCATTCCGTAGCATATACGCCAAGGGATGCAACACAGCAAGCGTAGGCAATTGCCGCAAACCCAAAGTGTATTCAACACAACGACGGGAAAAAAGCTGCGCTAACCTCGTTGCAGCACTTGGCAACACCCACAAGACCACCAGTATTATCTGCACACTGCGCTTAATTTTCATCATCGTTTTTTCTCCGTCTCCCCCATCATGGAATTAATCAGCGCTTCCTTTGGTGTTGTATAGGTAAATAATTGCTAAGGAAGCTCTGCTAGATCAAATATTAGCCGTTACATATCTGCCAAAAGTTGCTATGCCCTAGCGATTTTATTTTATCATAGTGCTTGTTGTCTGCCATGATAAAATTGCATTATTCAGTCTGGCTATAACGTGATAACTTGCGTTATATTAAGTCGCTGCTGCAGTGAGTTAATCAGAGTTTCCCTGTCAACACAGCAGGTTATCCTGCAACAAAGGCAGGCACGCCAGCGGTGGCAATCCATAAGACAATTGAGTCAGCGTCAGTAGGCCAGCATTAAGCATTAGTTGAGGCATTGGTTAGCTGCTACAGCTGTGAACATAACCAATATGGATGGAGTTGCCACGGTGTGGTGCTGTGTATACGCTGCGGCTTGCGGTTGATTCAAATTTCTGGCCAGTTGGTGATTGGTCCGCGCCACGCCTCATAGGCACGAGCAATCTGGAAAAGTTTAGCATCCTCAAACCGCGGCGCAACGATCTGTAACCCGATTGGTATCCCGCTTTGCGAAAAGCCGCAATTGATCGAACAGGCTGGTTGCTCCCCCATATTCCATGGCAGGGTAAAGCAGATATGTTCAAACGGATGTGCCGGGTCATTGGTCGGGGATGCCCATTCAGCGGGGTAGCTAACATTGGGGTTTACTGGCGACAAGATAAAATTAACCTTGTTGAAGGCGGATGCACAGGCCTTGCGCATGGCAAAACTCTCATCAAAGCCGGCGGCAACTGCGCTCGCAGCGGCATTTGCACCAGTTGCTGCCCATTCATAGATATACGGGAGTATTTTTGCACGACTGGTCGGGTTTAGTTGGCACATCATGCCCCAAAATCGCGCCCGCCAAGCTGTATCAATCCCATCGAGCATTTCGCGTGTTAGCACGGGTTTAATCTCGATAATCTCGGCCCCGTGTTGCTGAAATTCATCCGCGGCCTGAATGACGGCGGCGCTGACTTCTGGCTCTGCGGGAGTGCCGCATCCAGCATCGAGCAGCAGCCCTATCTTAACCCCCTTTACATCCAGCGCGGGTGCCTCCCAATCAATTTGCTGATAGGGGAGTGACGTGGCGTCGCGCGTATCTGGGCGCGTTATACATGCCATCAACAATGCCGCGTCATCGACACGTGGTGTCATCGGTCCAGCACAGCGTCCAGTGTAATACGGGTCAAGCGGTATGCGCCCAAGCGATGGTTTGAACCCAAACAAACCCGTCCACCCCGCTGGAAGGCGGACTGAGCCACCAATATCGGTGCCGATATGCAACGCTCCGTATCCTGCAGCGCCTGCAGCAGCTGCCCCAGCACTAGACCCACCAGGGTTCTGGCTTAAATCCCACGGATTACGGCTGAGCGGATGAAATGTCGATAGTCCTGAAGTCAGCATGCCGTAATCTGGGCAGGTAGTCTTGGCAAAAATAATCGCACCGTCTTCATGCAGGCGGGCGGATATCGGCGCATCTGCGCTTGCAGGTATCAAATCAATAGCCGCCGTTCCCATCGGCACCGCAACGCCTTTGGTGGCGATCAATTCCTTCACTGTGACAGGCATCCCGTCGAGAGGTCCATTAGGTTTTCCCTTAATCCAGCGGCTTGCTGCTGCGCGCGCCAAGTCCATTGCTTGGTTGGGATTATACGCGTACAAAGCACAGACCTTGGGTTCGCGGGCTGCGACGCGTTGGCAAACAGCGTACATATAATCGACTGGCGAAATAGTTTTATCCGCAAACCCATTCAGCACATCGCGGGCGCAAAGAGCGAGTAATTCAGGCATCGGTATCCCCTTTGAAATGATTTAGCGGTGGGACATCGGTGGATTTCCGCCGCGAAGTCCGACCGCGCCCGATATGTGCAAGTGTCGGTTCAGCGCTAAGCAAGCGGCGGGTATACGCGTGTTGCGGGGTATGCAAAACCGCAGCGGTCGCTCCGATCTCCACCAACCTGCCATTTTCAAGAACTGCGACATCGTCGCATATTTCTTCTACCACGCTGATGTTGTGGGTAATAAACAGCACCGCAACGCCGTAGTCGGCTCGCAGTTTAAGGATAAGGTCAAGAATTTGTTTCTGCACGGTCAGATCGAGTGCCGAGGTTGCCTCGTCGGCAACCACCAGCTTAGGCTTGGTGATCAGCGCGCGGGCAATCGCGATGCGCTGGCGTTGTCCTCCAGAAAACTCATGCGGGAAACGCTCGATATCATCGACCCGTAGCCCGACATCCTCCAATAGGGTGGCGACGCGACCCCGTCTTGCCGCAGCGTTTGGCGTGTTTGCTTCCAGATACAGCGGCTCAGCAACCAACCGCCCGACATTGTGGCGCGGGTTCAACGACCCATACGGGTCCTGAAAGATCATCTGAAAATCACGCCGTGCTGCACGCAGTGCCGCACGCGGCAAGTCAAACAGGCTTTGTCCAGCGATATGGACCTGCCCCGATGTCGGCTGATCAAGCGCCATGACAATCCGGGCAAGAGTCGATTTTCCCGACCCAGATTCACCTACAACTCCGAGGATTTTTCCCGCTTCAAGTGACAATGATACGTTATCGAGTGCGACGATTTTTACGCCACCCAGGTCAAAATTGCGGGTCAGGTTATTGATTTGCAGCAGTTTAGCCATCCCTGCCCGCGGCTGGTGTCTGGGTAAGGGTTTTGCGCGCTCGTTTTGGCATCGCGGCGAGCAATTTGCGGGTATAATCATGCCGCGGCGACCGCAGGATACGTGCGGTTTCGCCCTGTTCCATTTCTTCACCACAATACATCACCAATGTGCGGTCCGCAATCCGCGCGATCACGCCTAAATCATGCGAAATCAGGATTAGCAAAATCCCAAGATCGCTAACAAGATCATCAAGAATATCAAGGATTTCAGCCTGTACCGTCACGTCAAGCGCGGTGGTTGGTTCATCGGCAATCAACAGCTCTGGTTTTAGCGCAATCGCAATTGCAATCCCGACGCGCTGGCGCTGCCCCCCCGACATTTCATGCGGGTAACTGTCAATACGCGCTTTCGCCTGTGGTATTTGCACCATCTCAAGCAATCGAAGCGTCTCGTTCCTAGCATCGTGCTTGGACATGCCTGTATGCAGTCTCAGCCCTTCGCCAATTTGGCAACCAACGGTCATCGCCGGGTTAAGAGCAGACATTGGCTCCTGAAAAATCATGCCGATCTTGCGGCCACGCAACCTACACATACGTTTTTCAGGTAGGGCAAGGAGGTTTTCGCCGGCAAACATCACTGCCCCGCTTGTGCGTGCGCTGCGCGGCAGCAAGCCGGTGATCGCCAGTGATAGAACCGATTTCCCCGACCCGCTTTCCCCAACAATACCGAGGGTTTCACCGTGATCGAGGTCAAAATTTATGTTACGTACTACTGCAACTTGTCCCCCGCTGCTGCGTTCGAATGATACAGATAGGTTGTTGATCGCAAGCATCATGAACCCTGTTTCATTTTAGGATCAGTAATGTCACGCAGTCCGTCCCCCAAAAGATTCAGCCCAAGGACAGCCAGCGCAATCGCGATGCCTGGCGCCATCACCAGATGCGGCGCGCTGCCGATATAGGTTTGCGCATCGGCAAGCATCCTCCCCCAGCTTGGCGTTGGCGGGGCGATACCCATGCCGAGGAAACTCAGCCCCGCTTCAGCAAGGATAGCAAGACCGGTTTGGATGGCGAACTGCACTAGTAACTGCGCTGAAATATTTGGTAAAATATGTTCGATGGTGATCAATACCTGCCCTTTGCCTGCCATGCTCGCGGCGAGGATATAGTCACGCGACCAAATCTGCATCGCCACCCCGCGCGATACCCGGGCAAAGACCGGTATCATGAAAAGGCCAATCGCAACGATAGATGTCATACCACCTGGTCCAAGTAATGCCCCAAGGAGAATCGCCGATAAAATCGGTGGAAAGGCAAACAGGACACTGTTAATCCACCCCGTTGCTGTTGCAAAAAGACCCCGCCGTGCAGCGGCACTGACGCCGATAAGCGTGCCGATTGACCCGCCAATCGCGGTTGCAGTCACCGCAATCCCGAGTGATGTCCAGCCACCGGCCATGACCAACGAAAATACATCGCGGCCGATCTGGTCTGCCCCAAAAACCCCAGCATCACCAGGACTTTTAAGCCGGTTAAGGATATTCATTTTGACTGGGTCGTGCGGCGTCCAAAAACGGCTGAGGATTGCTGAACCGACGAGGAGGAATGAAATGCTGCCACCGAGCCACAAATTAAGAGGGATTTTAAGTGGGATGCGTTTCATTTTTTTACGCGTAATCTGGGGTCAAGAATTGCGTAAAGACTGTCGATAATAGCGTTGACGATGATGACGATGATCGCAAACATCAACACAACATTCTGAATCACAATCAGGTCTCGCTGCGACATAGCTTGGTAGGCAAGCGTGCCGATCCCCGGCAAGTTAAAGACGTTTTCAACCAGAACCGCGCCAGAAATCAAATATGGAATTTGCAACCCAAGCATAGTTACCACTGGCAGCATCGCATTAGGAAGGGTATGAAACCAAAGCGCGCGGTTGCGGCTCAGCCCTTTGGCACGGGCGGTGCGTACAAAATCTTCGTGGCTGACTTCGATCACCGCAGCACGCATCACCCGCGTTAGCACCGCGGCCTGTGGTATGGCAAGCGCAATCGCGGGGAGGATCAACGACAATAACGCCTTGCCGAAATCATCGCGCCACCCTGGGAATCCCCCCGCAGGTAACCACCCCAGCCCAAGCGATACGAACAAAATTAACAGCAAGCCGATCCAGAAATTTGGCACTGCAATCCCCAGTTGTGAAAATATGGTCGCAACTCCATCGGTCACTGCCCCAGGGCGGGCTGCGGCATACACCCCAAGCGGGAATGCAACCCCAATGGCTAGCAGTGTGGCAAAAATAGTCAGCGGCACTGTAACCACAAGTCGCTCTCTAATCAGTTCGGCAACTGGGGTGCCGTAGGTATATGAATTGCCAAGATCCCCCGTGATCACCCCGCCAAGCCAACTGGCGTAGCGGACTATCATCGGTCGATTCAGGCCAAGCTCGGCGCGCAGCGCGGCAACGGTATCTGGCTGGGCTGAGGTGCCTAGCATGATTTCAGCAGGGTCACCTGGGGCTGATTCGATCAGCATAAAGATTACCAGCGAGGTGATTAGCAGGACAACAACATACCCAGCTCCCTGCCGCATATATTTAGTTGCTGTATTCATCGGCTTTTACTATTGCAGAAAATGAAAAGTGCGGGAGACCGCAAGTTGACGGTGTTCTTTAACAACTCAAACCCCAACCATTCTCCAGCTGTCGCCAAGCAACGGTCGATTTTAGCGTGCCCAGCTAACGTCGGTCATGTCATTGGCGGGTACCGGACCGTTTTCCCAGACACCAGTCAACCGTGCGTTCCATACACCAAGTTTCGGTGCAGAATACAGAAACAGTGCCGGAACATCATGGCCGATTATCTCCTGTGCCTGCTTAAATCCAGCCGCCCTAGCCGCTGGCGTGGTTGCCGCCGCGATAGCGTTCATCACTGCATCAAAGGCTGGATTGTTATAATTGAAATAATACGGGTGGCGCGCGTATATGCCGATATCAAGCGCTTCGGCATGGCCGATGATGGTCATGTCGTAATTCGTGTCCTTGTACACATCTTGAATCCATGTCGCTGGAAAAGCGGAACTTTCGATGTTGGCAATTACCCCGATCTGGCTAAACATCGCTTGCAGGATTTCTGCTGACCGCGTGGCATAACTGCGCGTGGGAACTTTCATGGTGAATTCAAAGCCGTCGGGGTAACCTGCCTCTGTCAAAATGGCTTTGGCTGCGTCGATGTCATGGGCGTATTTACCAGTTAGATCAACATAATACGGACTAGCTGGGGAAAAATGGCTACCAATCGGGCTGCCAAATCCGCTTTCGACACCTTGGATCAGGATGTTGCGGTCAACAGCCATCATTAAGGCCTGACGAACGCGGATATCGTCAAATGGCGGGCGGGTATTGTTCATCCCCGCGACGACTTCCATCTCGCCGACACCGACATGAGTTGCAAGACTGGCATCGGCTTTGAATTGATTAAAAAGTTCTGGTGCTTCGAATTTACTGAATACATCAACATCGTGTGCAAGGATGGCGGCGGCCTGTGCCTGCGGGTCAGCAATAAACCGCGCGGTAAGCGCATCAAGCAGCGGCTGCTGCCCCCAATAGCCGTCATACACTGACATCAACACCCGGTCACCCTTGCGCCATTCATCAAATTTAAACGGTCCAGTGCCTGTTGGTGACGTTTTGTTACTCGCTGCAGTTGATGGTTCAACCATCACCGCAGCCGGGAATCCAAGCCAGTAAATTAAGTTCGATGACGGCTTAGATAGATGTACAACAAGGGTTGTCGCATCTGGGGTGTCGATACTATCGATAACGGTATACAATGCCTTTTGCCCATTAGTGCTGTCTTTTGACAGGATGCGTTCAAGGGTGAATTTTGCGGTTGCACTATCAAACGCTACCCCATTATGGAACGTCACATCTGGGCGCAGCGTAAACGTATAGGTCAGGCCATTATCAGCAAGCGTCCATTTGCTTGCCAATTGCGGCGCAATATTGCCATCACGATCAACAGCAACCAATCCTTCAAAAATATTCTGCCAGGTAACCTCGCCAGATGCGACAGGGGCACCAACCGTCGGGTCAAGCCCTGCCGGTTCAACTGGTTGGCCGAATGTAACGCTACCTGCCGCCAGTGACAGAGTAGGGGCACAAGGAATGAGTGCCGCCGCAAATACGATGCACGCCATGGTTTTGATAGATTTGTAACTGTACAGCATGATTGTCCTCCTGATGTGAACTGTTTTTTTTGCTAAGTATTCAGCCCCTATACACAGAGACCTGGGGACTGCTGCTTAAGTTGCTGATGGAGCAAATTTGTTAGCAATTCTGCCGATTGCAAGGCGTATTGCGTAGCATATATGCCAAAGAATGCAACACAGCAAGTACTGCAATGCCGCAAACCATCGGTATATTGAACAGTGGCTAGGAAACAACGCTGCGCTAACGCCGTTACTGAATTTGCTAATACCCTCCAATATTAGCTACGCATAATATTAGCTACGCACTGCGCTTAAGCAATCATAGCGTTTTGCCCCGTCTCGCCCATCATGGGCTTAAGCAGATGTTCCTTACAATTGTTATGCCCCTTGAATTTCATCTTATTGGTCAAAATTTGAAGTGCAACAACATATTGCGGTGTATTTACAAATTATGATAGCAAATTTATTGTGCAGCAAAACACTGCTGGCGCGGTACACTGCTGGCGCGGTGGTAACGCTGCAGGGTGATTGGTAGCCATACAGCTATCTGCAAGCCCACAGCTATCTGCAACCCCTTACATCCATCCGCAGGCGATTGCTAGTAGTTATGCTGATAGGTAAAACTCGGATATTTATACCGTTAGAAATCTTTGCACAGCCGCAACGCGTCGTAAATTGCCCCGTGTATATTGCGCGGACAGTTTGCCTCGCCGATACGGTAGAGTAGAAAACCGTCTGTGGCGGCTGCAGCAAGTGCTGGCTGTGGTTGCGCGTCATACAATGCGTCAATGTCAATTTCTCCGTTGTTGATAGATTGCGGTTTGAGCGCAAAATACAACGTTTCGTCGGGTCGAGTGCCGTTTTCCATAATCACTTGGTCTACTTCGCGTTCTTCGACTGCTTCGGTGTATTCGTTTTGCAGTTGGGCGACCAGCTTTCCGTCTTCTTGGTATACTTTTGTCAGCCAAAAGTTTGGGGTCATTATCACATTATGTGCATATAAACTGCGGTACATAATCGGGAATGTCGTCCCGCCTACGTCATCATTAACTTTTGGGTCTGGGGTAACAAACTCAACGAGTGATTGCTTGCGTGCGGCAAAATCCGCACACCCTGCGCCGGTCCATTGTCCAAACACATCATACACCAACACATTTTTTTTGAGTGCGACATCACCGCGCAAAATATCCCACGCACTCACGCATAAGCCGTCGTCAAAGCCCCATTCCTGCAAGTTGGGCTCGCCGCCTGTGGCTAACACTACAATATCTGGATTTTCAGCTAAAATCAGCGCTACATCTGCAGCTGTATTGGTGCGGACATCAACACCAAGGCGCTGCAGTTCTAAGTCAAACCAGCGAATAATTCCACCCATTTGGTCGCGCTGCGGGGCCAATGCGGCAATGTTTACCTGTCCACCAACTTTATCGTGCTTTTCAAACAACACCACATCATTGCCGCGTAGCGTTGCTACCCTTGCTGCCTCAAGCCCTGCTGGACCGGCGCCGACGACGACTGTTTTGCGTTTTTTATCGCCTTTGCTGATGATATGCGGCATTGTTTCTTCGCGCGATGTTGCCGCGTTTTGCACACATAACACGTCCTGCCCCAAATATTGGCGGTCGATACAATAATTCGCGCCGACGCATTGCTTGATTTGCATCTCTTTGCCTTCACGAACTTTGTTGACAAAATGTGGATCAGCAATTTGCGCCCGCGTCATGCCGACAATATCGACCATGCCTTCGCGTAGCAGGCGTTCGGCTTGGTTTGGGTCGCGCACTCCTTGTGCATGCATCACCGGAATGGATACAACCGACTTGATTCCTGCGGCGAGATGGACAAATGGCTCTGGTGGTAATTGCATCGGTGGCATGCAGTTTGCCAAAGTATTGTGGGTGTCGGCTCCTGAACCAATAACTGATATAAAATCAACCATTTTGCTGTCGCTGAGGATCTGGGCAATCTCTTTTAAATCTTCATGACTCAGACCATTTTCATGAAACTCATCACCACAAATACGGATTCCCATACAAAAGTCTGCACCTACTTGTTCGCGGATGGCTTCGAGCACTTCAAAACCAAAGCGCATTCTGTTTTTCAGGCTACCACCATATTCATCAGTACGCAGATTGGTGCGTTTACTCCAAAATTGATCGATCAAATGCTGATGGGCTGCGCTGATTTCTATACCGTCTAACCCTGAAGCTTGTACCCGCTTTGCGGCGCGCGCAAAGTCTGCAATAATTCGCTTTATTTCATGCAGTTCAATGGCCTTGGCAACACCTCGATGCACTGGCTCGCGGATGCCGCTCGAGGTTAATAAATATGGCCAATCGCCACCTGGATAGGCATTTCTGCGTCCCATATGCGTGGCTTGAATCATTATTTTTGCGCCATGTTTGTGCATGGCTTCTGCCAATTGGTGCAATGGCTCAATAACTGTATCGCGGCAAAGGTCGATAGATTTCCACCAAATAGCTGGACTATCGCGGGATACTGGGCTTGAGCCACCACAAATTGCCAGCCCCAACCCGCCTTTGGCTTTTTCCTCGTAATAGCGGATATAGCGTTCGTTGGGTGCGCCGTTATCGGCATATACCTCGGCGTGTGCTGTCGATATAATACGGTTTTTAAGCGTAATTGTATTCAGTGTTATTGGTTGGAAAAGGTGTTCGTAACTCATACGCGGGTAATTGTAAAAATACAGCTTTCTCCACCAGTTACGCTTTGACATTGGCTTTCATAACTTTCGTGGATAATTCCGCTGTCGCGCATCACCCAATCTGCGGC
Source organism: Gammaproteobacteria bacterium (assembly GCA_965277405.1). Taxonomy (GTDB): domain Bacteria; phylum Pseudomonadota; class Gammaproteobacteria. The sequence goes on along the minus strand of OZ255726.1, from coordinate 1,949,165 downwards.
GCCGGCAAACCAACCTGCATACATAAAGCAGGTCGCAGCCGTTGCCTCCAGCTCAAAGTCTTGCTGGTGTAAGGTAAAAACACTCTGTCGTACCGCAACTTGAGCAGTTCCTTGTTCGATAATATCTTGTTGTGCAAAAGAAAATTGCCCCCAACCGCGCAGCGACAGCCGTTCCAGATAGTGTTCAAAACATCCAACACCCTCAAGATCATGCGTTTGTGCTTCTTGGTCGCACCAATAATAAGCAGATTTATGCCCTGATTTGAACAACGACTGCGAGTATTTTTCATGTCCCAAGGCTTCTTCGATACCAAGGTGCAAGTTATTAAAAAAGTGCCGCGGCACATACATCATTGCCAGGTCATCTGTTGTCCAGATTCCTGTGGCTTCATCAACTGAAATTGGAATTTTCGGTTTCATTAGCTACCCCATACTTCTGTTAATACATTCAACCAGTTTTCCCCGATTATTTTTTCTGTTTTACGTTCGCTCCACCCCGCCTGCAAACACGCATCAGTAAGATTAGGAAAATCGCCAATAACCCTTAACCCTGCTGGATTTATAATTTCTCCGAATTCAGTTAGCTGGCGTCCATTGCCTTTGTCGTGGGTAATCCAGTCAAAAAACTCGCGATCATGTCCTTGGGTAAAATCAGTACCGATACCAACCATGTCTTCGCCAACCAAGTTAATCACATAGTCAATTGCTGCCACATAATCATGAACAGTGGAGTGTATACCTTTGGGCAGGAACGGTGGGAACATGGTCACTCCGACAAACCCATGGTGTTTGGCAATAAACCGTAGCTCTTCATCAGACTTATTGCGTGGGTGCTTTTTTAACCCTGCTGGCAGGCAATGTGAATAACACACAGGCTTGGTTGAGGTTGCGATGATATCACGTGAACTCTGCGCGCCAACGTGTGATAAATCACACATAATGCCAACACGGTTCATTTCGGCGACGATGTCACGACCATAATCAGCAAGCCCTCCGTCTTTTTCATAGCACCCTGTACAAACTAAATTTTGGGTATTATACGCCATTTGGATAATTCCGACGCCGAGTTCTTTGAACACCTGCACATAGCCTAGTTGGTCTTCAAAGGCATGGGCGTTTTGAAATCCCATGATAATCCCAGTTTTGTTGTTAGCTTTTGCGGTATGCACGTCTGCTGTAGTGCGAACTTTCATCAAAATATCACTGTTCTCTGATATTTTTTTATTCATTGCGGCAATGTTATTCACCGTAGCTTGAAAGCCCTCCCAGACAGAGACGGTGCAATTTGCAGCGGTAAGCCCGCCTTTGTGCATATCTTCAAACACTTCTCGTGTCCATTTTGCGATGATTAACCCATCGATTACGATGGATGATGCGTGTAAATTGCTCATGAATAATCCGTTGTGTTAGAAATAAGTTGGTCTAGCAGCCCAAGTGCTTCCTCGCGGGAGCGCACCAGTGAGGAATGTTGGTATTCTAGCCAAATGCCATGCAGTCCAGCCATCAGTAGCGTCGCTTGGGAGATGTTACTGCAGCGGTTATTTGGGCTAAGCAGTTGCAATGTATACGCAAGATTGCTGCGAAAGCGTCGATTGAAGACTATGTATAGCCGTTTGGTGCGGGTGTCGTATTGCGCATGCGTCCAAAATTGCAACCATACATTCCCAGCCTCTTGTGAGCCTTGAAAATCTTCAAAATTCAAAAATAATAACCGCCGCAAATTCTCAATCGGCGTATTACTCGGTGACGATGTGATTGTTTTCACCCGATTGCTAATATCATCGATTAAATATACAAATGCCGAGTACAACAAGTTTTCCTTGGTAGCAAAATAATGGTGGATAAGCCCTGTCGAGACCTTAGCCTGCTTGCTAATTTGCTGGGTAGTGAGTGAGCTGATACCGTTGCTGCTGATTTGTTGTAAGGTAGCCAGAATGATTTTTCGCGGGGTTTTTTTTGCGGTTATGCCGCTGGGTAATACCGATGATTCCATAAATGGATGCGCCATGTACTTGTTCAATAAATCAACAAATTAAAAGAACAAAATAATTGACTAATCAGTCAATGTCAATGTTGCGGATGCGCTTTTATAAAATCGCTTGGGCACAGTTGCGGCCAGGACCACCAGAAACACCGCCACCAGGATGGTTTGCCGCTGAACAGCTGTATAAATTTTCAATAGGTGTTTGATATTGTGAATGGCGCGGCATCGGTCTGGCAGAAAATATATTATCCAGCGTTAACGCGCCATGGAATATGTTGCCGCCGGTCATATTCAAGACTGTTTCTATATCGGGTGGAAACAACACGTCTTGGTGAACTATGGATTCGCTAAACCCTGGTGCGTAGCTGTCGATGCGTCGCAATACATTGCTCATAAATTGCTGACGGTTTGTTTCATCCCAACCGCCCTTGACGTCATACGGGGTGTATTGGGTAAATAGCATGGCAACGAGGTGCTCGCTGCCATCAGGGGTTAAGCTATCGTCGACTAGCGACGGTATTAGCATTTGGATAATTGGTTGGGTCGACATCTTTTTTTGCTCTGCTGCTAAATAACATTGATGGAGGTGCTCCATTGAATCGCCAGCCAAAATCACATTCAGCAGATATTGCGCTGCTGCATGACAGTTTTGCGTAAAGTTGCCATCGAGTGGCAGCACATTTTTTAAACAAGTAAATTGTGGAATTTTGTCAATCACTAGGTTGATTTTTGTGCAGTTGGTTTGGTATGGAATAACCTTCAACCCGCGTGCAAAACTTGCTGGTAAGTCGATTTTCTCATCGATTAATTGTTTGAACGTTACGTTGTATGTCGCATTAGAAATCACGCCTTTGCGGGCATAACACACTTGACCATTGGCAAGTTCTATTCCCTGTGCGGTATTATTGTCAACCAAAATGCGCTTTACTTTTGCTTGCAAGCGGATAATAACACCGCGCTCTTGCGCTAATTGCGCTAAATACTGGGTGATGCTGCCATTACCGCCGCGCGGGTAATATCTAAATTTCTGTTCGCCTTGCTCGTCTTTAATGGTATTTGCAACATGGTGCAATTGTGAAAATGCTGTGCCTGGACTATACGGTGAGAGCGCCATCCCTATAGTGCCAGAATATGACAATGCAGCTTTTAACCGATCATTTTCTAGCCATTGATCTAATACGTTGGCGCAGCTGGAGCTAAGGAATGTCATGACTTCATCAATTTTCTGCTGACGTGGTAGCTTACTCAACGGCAGTTTTTTGAACGCGCACCAAAGCGACTCGATAGGAGCTGTATCGAGCAATGGGGAGATGCTATGTGATATATCAGCGATGCGGAGCATCAATCGAGTATAGTTTTCTGCCTCTTGCTCACCCGCATATGCCTTGATATTGGCGTATGAAATGTCTGCGTCGTGGCTCAGCAATACAAAGTCATCGACTTTTTTTCCTGGAATGCACAGCGTTGACTCAACTTTATATAGCGGGACATGTTCCCGCCAATTATCAGGAAACAATTCGTCTATTACTTTTTGTCTAAAAACGCCCAACACATACGAAAACCGTGAAAATTTATAGCCCTCAAAAACTTCTTCAGTGACCGCAGCACCGCCGACGATATTGCGTGCTTCGACAATCAGCACAGATTTGCGTGCTTTCGCAAGATAATTGGCGCAGACCAAGCCATTGTGCCCTGCGCCAATAATTATATAATCATGACGGCTTGCCATATAATTTCCCTGTATCGGACGTTATAACCCTTGTAGTTGCTGGGTTTTTTGGGGTTTGTGTGTGATTTTTGTGTAGTTTTTATTTAAAATAGAATTTTACCCCGTTTTTTTTGATAGAGTTGTATCCGCTTTTTTAAGCGCTTCGGCGGCGGGTGTGGTCTGTTCGGTGTTGAGAGCTGTGCGGTCGTCGGTCAGTAGCCATGCGGCGTATTCTGGGTATTGTGCGCAGATTTTTATTAAAACATCCCCCGACGGTATACTTCGCCCGCTTTCATAATGCCCAAGCGATGAGTAGCCTATATCAAACATCTTGCAGAATTCCATTTGCGTCAGTTCTTGCATTTTTCGTATTTCTTTTATTTTTTTTGACAGCATTCTTGACAACTCATAAATGAGTATATAGATTATATACAACTACTCATAAACGAGTGGTTGCATTCACAAAATGGCTAGTGCGCCATGTACAGCCTTTCCCCGGGCTAAAGCGCTGCATTCCTCCAGGTGCGGAGCATATAACTCCGCACTTTGGGAAGATAGCGGAATTTGTGGGAATTGGGGAGTAAAACGGAGTGTTTGGAATGAAAAAAGTTAAAGATGGGAAAGTGCTCGACTGTGACGGTGTGACTTTTGTCGGCATGAAGCAAATCGGTGCGCTGTTTAAAATATCAGCGAGCTCTGTGCGTTTATTGGTTGATAAAAGTGATTTTCCGCGCGGAGTTGATTTGGGAAGCGGATGCGGGTGCTTGTTGCGGTGGAAATTACACGAAATTATGAACTATTTTAGCCGCCAGCAGCTGGCTGCAAATGTGGCTGCAAATGTGGCTGAAGAAGATGCTGCGTGGGACAGGTGGCGGACTGATAGGAGTCCAAAACAATTAAAGTCATGCGTGCCTGTTCCAATAGCACTTCTAAAGACAATCCAAGATGTAAGCAGCTGTATTTAAATGGTCAGCTATTGCGAGAGCTTGAGCTGCGAATTGAATTTTTGGAGATTAAAATAAAATGAGGCGTAAAAGAGGAGGTGTAACTAAAGGAACCGCAATGCGCGGTAAAAGTAACTGCATTTTAAAAAAGGGCTATCGATTTGTAAAAGGTGGGCGGATAGTTCGTGCAAAATGTTGCTCGCGTAAAAGAAAAGCATGATGCATATCACCTCGGAGATTAAACAAGACTTGAAAAGCGTCGCCTCCGGGTTTATCATTGGTGGTGCTTTAGGGATGGCTCTCGACCAAAAGAAACGACAGGGTGGCTTGTTAATTGGTGTGGGTGTTTTTATATATTGTGCGACATGGTTTACCAATGAATAAATACGATTATATTTGCTATGGTTCAGTAGTACTTATGCTTATAGTTGCTGTTATAGCGTCCTCAATCTAACCGCCGCGCTAAATCCTCAGCAGTTTCATTATAGTACGTCATTAGCTGCTTGATGTCTTTATGCCCAACACAGCGAGCTAACGCCAGCACGTCGAGCTTTTTAGAAAGTCGAGTAATAGCTTCATGCCGCGTGTCATGAAAACGTAAATTTTTAATGCCAGTTTGCGCAATTCGTAAGTGGAACATCACGCTAGCGTTATGAGCTTGCAAGATAAACACGTATCTTGTATATAGCCCAGTCATTAGTTGCATCAATTCAACAGCTCGCGTTGAAAGTGGCACAGCTCTATTGTCACCGTTTTTAGTGTCCAACAACAATATTGTCCGTTTGTTTAAATCAACATTCTCCCATAAAATACCGCACAATTCGCCCAAGCGGCAGGCGGTTTCAATTGCTAGTAAAAACATAATAGCAAGCTCTTGAGCTTTATTTGTAGGGCGCATCTCGGCGTGGTTGAGAGCTTTGCAAATTGTGTGAATTTCATCATCGGAAATCAACCTATCGCGGTGCGCGGGGTTTTTTGGTCGTTTAATTTGAGAAACGGGGTTAATGGTGATTATTTGCCATTCACGTATAGAGTGATTAAAAACGGTGAACAAAAACCCTAAATACCTATTCACCGTGCTTGTTAGAACGCGCTCAAGCTCCATATCCCGCCATTTTGCAATATGTTGGGCTTGTAATGTTCGCTATACGCATTTGTCCCAAAAAACCGCTAGAAATTGCGTTAATGCGCCTTTCCTCGTAGATAGCTGTTTTCTTACGTGAAGAAACCTCATCCCTATATCGTCGCAAAACGTCGCTTAATAGCAGATTCGAACCAACAGGTGCATGAGACTGAGCTTCTATTGTCGCCGCCCATTTTTTGGCTAATGTGGCAGTGTCTAAGACTTTAGTATATCGGCGACCGCTGGCAAAAACTGCCGCCCGAACTTTCCCGTTTGGTTGTTTGTTAAAAGTAGCCATGTGTTATTAGTGTGTAGCTTTGTGTGTAGTTTATTCCTAAGCATCCTAAGCATCTTATTCATTCCCCCTTATTTTACATGGGTTATACACACTCGAGTTTTACTATATATGCTGTTTTATTCACTGTATCTGAACCTATGTATACGTTCATACCACACGCTACACCTGCTCTTGAGTAAAATGTAAATGAAGGAATCTCTGCTTAAGCAAAAGTTCCTTAAGTACAACAAAAATGCATGAAAAAATATACGCTCTCGTGATGAATACAAGGCTGCGCAGCATCTTTACCAACAAGGCTAGCAAAATGCACAGCAAGCAAGAGCTCGCTATCAATCTTTGTATGTTGCATCCCAGCCACATGTCAAAGCGCACACAAGCTCTATTTTTTAGAAAAACAGTGATTGATTTATTGTGTTCACACTCTACCCTAATTGCGCATGGTACATAACTATAGTTTTTGTGAAAAAATCTAATTTATTAATGTTTTCCAACGTGATTCGTTGGTTGGGAGAACATGCCAGCTATCTGAACATTCCTCTTTTTTTGGTGTTGTTTTTCGTTGCAACGATGCGATATGGCTTTAATTATGGTTCAATCGCTATCCAAGAAGTCGGCAGCTATTTGCATATTTTTGCCTTCATGTTGGCAATTCCATGGATATGGCAACAACGAGAACATATTCGAGTGGATACGCTATATAATTGTTTGCGTAGGCGACATCAACTATACATTAACCTGATAGGTCATTGCTGTTTGGCATTGCCAGCCTTTTGCTTATGGGCATACTTGGCTATCGACTACGTAGCAAGGTCATGGGCAATATTAGAAGGCTCATTGCAATCTGGCGGTCTACCTGGGGTATTCGTCATCAAAACACTGTTATTCATTACCCCAGCACTGCTTATTGTGCAAACAGTTGCACATATTATTGAAGACATCCAAAAATTACGAATTACATAAATGGAATATCTTGCCCTTGTGCTATTTGCGCTGCTGTTTATCGCGATTCTTTTAGGATACCCAGTAGCTCCAACTCTAGCCGGCGTCAGCTTAATTTTTGGTGTTTTGGGCGCATCTATCGGTGCATTCGACATGTCATTTTTCGATGCATGGATCAACAGAATTTATGGTTTAATGCAAAACGAGTTGCTGATTGCCCTACCGCTGTTTATTTTTATGGGGTGTATGCTCGATCAAAGCAATCTAGCCAAAGATCTCATTAACGGCATGGCGGTGGCGTTTAGCCGTATTCCTGGCGGTTTGGCAATTTCTGTAGTCATTATCGGCATGTTGCTCGCTGCCAGTACCGGTGTTGTTGGCGCATCCGTCACCACGCTTGGAATTCTCTGTTTACCCACAATGTTGCAATACGGCTACAACAAAAAACTTGCCACTGGTGTTGTCGCAGCAGCTGGCACACTCGGGCAACTCATTCCCCCGTCGCTTGTACTCATCATTCTTGGTGATGTTGTCAGTAATTCATACCAACTCGCCCAATCACAAATGGGTAACTTTTCGTCAATCACGGTGTCGATTGGTGATTTATTCTTTGGTGCGTTAATCCCAGGGTTGATTTTAGTTGGGTTGTATTGCCTGCTCATCTTCACAATTGCGCTATGGAAGAAAGACCTAATGCCGAGCATCACTACAGAATTAAAACAAGAGTTAATTGGTGATAAGAATATAGTTTGGTATCTCGTGATCTCGATTATACCGTGTTTATTTTTAATAATATCGGTGTTAGGCTCGATATTGCTTGGTCTTGCCACCCCAACTGAGTCTGCGGCAATTGGCTGTGTTGGCGTGCTGTTACTCTCGATTATTTATGGCAGGTTTAAGCTAATAATATTAAAAAATTCTAGCTTTACCACAGCTTCAATTACCGCCAGAATTATGTTTATCTTTATCGGCGCGTATTTGTTTTCACTGGTTTTTAGAGGTTTTGGTGGTGACGAAATGATTATCGGCTGGTTTAAAGACAGCGGCTTAAGCGCGACGATGCTGCTGATAATGGTTTTGCTGACGATGTTTGTCCTTGGGTTCTTCTTAGACTTTATCGAGATCTCGATAGTCTTGATTCCAATCATCGCCCCAGCGTTATTCCACTTTGGCTTTGACCCAGTCTGGTTGGGAGTGGTATTTGCGATTGTATTACAATCGTCATTCCTAACACCGCCGTTTGGCTTTAGCTTATTTTATCTGCGCAGTGTTGCCCCAGCTGATGTAAAAACAACCGATATTTATACAGGGATTATTCCTTTTGTGGCAATGCAGGCGGTGCTATTGATAATTGTGATTATCTGGCCTAGCCTAATTACTTGGTTTCCTGCATACGCATTGAATTAAACCACAGCTCAATGCTTTAGCATCCGCAGTATTCGTATCATAATACTCGGTCGGTTGCTACGCTGTTATCAACAATGCCCACTATTGAACTTTGCTTGGATTGCCGCTGGGACGCTCCACGTTGTTGATTACCATACAATGCTATGACGAACGCGAAAATATATAGTCAATCACTGTGGCAACTGGACTGGCTTCCCAGCCATTAGCGCTGAGTTGCTGCTGTGCTGTGCTGCGCAACTGCTTAATTTTTTCTTTGGTTGCTTGAATACCATGGATACTTGGGTAGGTAGCTTTAGCATGCAGTTGATCTTGCCCAACTGTTTTTCCTAGCGCAGCTTGATTGCCGATGACATCGAGCAAATCATCAACAATTTGAAAGCCATAGCCAACAAGCTTGCCAAGTTGACGCACAGTGGTAACGACGTGGGTATCTGGCATACGCTCTGCGCAATACACCCCTGCAACTAATGCAAAAGTAATCAGCGCGCCAGTTTTATGGCTGTGCATAAACTCAAGCTGCGTGGCATTGTGTTGCTGTCCTGTTGCTTGCATATCCAGCATTTGTCCATTCACCATTGCCAGCGCAGCATGACTAAATTGCTGCGTCAACACCACTTTAACGGCGTCACACAGATATGTTTGGTCAATCAGCACATCAAATGCCAATGCCTGCAACGCATCCCCTGTTAAGATGGCTGTTGCTTCGTCAAAAACAATATGACAGGTTGGCTGACCACGGCGCAATGCATCGTCATCCATAGCAGGTAAATCGTCATGGATGAGCGAATACGTGTGCAATATTTCAAGAGCACTGCCAATTTGCAACGCTGCAGGCTGACTACCACCTACCGTTTGGTTCATCGACAGTGTTAGCAACGGACGCACAAACTTGCCACCATTGCCGGTGGTGTAGCGCACTGCCTCCAGTAACCGCGACGAACAAAAACCATGCTCTTGATAATATTTTGCGAGGCATTGCTGGTGTGCTTGGGCAAACAACTGCTGTTGTGCCACAATACTAAACGGACTCAATCCATCGTCCATAATAGCGGTTGTAATGCGATGAAACTTAAATTATTCAGGAGCAATATAGCCGACCGCGCTGTCATGTTGCTTATTGTGTAGAAATAAGTCCATTTGTGCATGCAAATAGTCACGATGCTGTTGGTTGAACATTTGCAGTTGTTTCTCATTTATCAACCGTGTTTGCAGGTCGAGCCACTGTTGCCATGCCTGTTTGGAAACATGGTCAAACACCATCTGCCCCATAGCACCTGGAAACGGAGCAGCATCCAAGCCTTCCAGCTCTTTTGCTAATTTGATACAATATACTTTACGCATTTTTCCTCAACTGTTGGATGACAGGCAATGTGGTGGGGGTCACGCCGTGCCAGATTGCATACGCGGCTGCGGCTTGCTCGACCAACATTCCCAGCCCATCGACCGCATCAGCACCAAAACCTTGCATCGTTTGGGTAAACCATGTTTCACCGTTCAATGCATACGCTAAATCATAGCACCGCAGTGTTGGCGTGGTGGGATTTGCTGCTACAAGTTGTTGTAACCAGCCTGCGACTACAGTATTTTCGCTGGCAATTAAACTTAAAGGAGTAGCGTTGAAGACAAAATCAATTGGCTGTGTCACTGCTGCTGAAAAATCAACAACAGTAAATGCAATATCGCTGACTTGGGCAACCAATTGTTGCATTGCTAGCGTACGTTGCACGGTGCGATTCACCCCTACCATGGCGCCAATATTGCGTTGTGCTAAAGCAACTGCAATCGTGCGTGCGGCACCGCCAGCACCAATAATCGCCACAACTGCATCGGTGACATCCCAATGCAGTCGTTCAAGGTCAACCATTATACCAATGCCATCGGTGGTATCTGCGTGGAGTACTCCAGCGCGCATATACAATGTGTTTGCAGCTTGACATTGTTGTGCGCGGCTGCTGGTTGTCTCTGCCATAGCAAATGCACGTTGTTTAAAGGGAACGGTAATGTTTAAACCGCAGCTATTTGGCATGGCAAAAAATGACGCTACTGCACGTTCAAAATCATCAAAAGCAACCAGCTGTGCTTGGTAGTCAATCTGTATTGCAGTTTGTTGCCCAAACATGGTGTGAATCTGTGGCGACAGACTATGGTGAATTGGATTGCCAAAAACCTTACAAATACCTACCATACTGACGCAGCCGAATACCAAAACAGAATAACCCCAACACAGCCCACCATGGCAATGCCAATAACTTGATTGTTTTTAAGTGCGCGTCTTGTGGTCCCACAGCACACACACTATAGTTGGTGACTTGATAATTTTCTGCAAGGTTCTCAAGCCCAGCAACTGGGGCAATATGATTCACGGCCAAACCATACACGCCTGCTGCGCCGCTGTTTGAACGGACACTAATGCGATATTTTCCTGGGCGATATGTGTCGTAAATCGGTTGGTTGTCAGTATTGGAGTCACGACTATTTGATCGATCAAATTCTTTCCACCAAACATAATTTTGATTCCCTGTTAGCTTATCTTGTGGGTCTGTAATGTCGCTTGAAAAAACCACGGTATTTTGTATGTAACCAAGCAGTTCTACCTTTAACTCAACATTCAGCTCATCACCAATAGTGGCAATTGTAACCCGGGTATTTGACTTAGCAATGTCGAGTAAGTAACTATGGGTCTGACTTGGAGCAAGCAAACCAAAATGGACAGGATCAGACAGCTCAATCGACTTATTAACAAGAGTTGCAGCTGTTACAGGATATATAGTCAATGATTGTAACCGACTTCCAGCTGTTATATAGAATGAGTTCGCCGCCATCGTGTAGCTAGCGTTGCTGCGCCCAACAGCTACACTCACCACTTTGCGGCTCTCGCCCGTTGCAAAATGAACCGTAGTATGTCTGTATCCATTCTTGCGGAGTGTAATCGTTAGCGCTGCACGAGCAGGCTTAGACAATGCCACTGCAAACTGGGTTGTTGCCCCTGGTTGTTCGTGCAGTTCAGTGATCGGAAAATATGCAATAATGTCGTAACTATTCGCATGCTTAACGGCGTCTACTGCATTCAGAAGACCACTGCCACAATATTCTGTTGTACAACGCAGCCCGACTGCATCTTGGTTAAATTCGCCACTGGTTGCCTGCAAAATCCCACGGAGTTCTGCAGGGGTTGCTGGACGGTTATGTTTATTTAAATACACGGCGTCGACCAGTGCAGCAACCCCTGCCACATGCGGTGCCGCCACGCTGGTTCCTTGCATATACCCCAACATATATTTACTCAAGTTGGATAGCACCGTTAATGACTGGGTCAATCCACTATTTTTTTTAAGATAGCGCACACCTCCTGGAGCTAAAATATCAAGCCTTCTGCCAAAATTAGAGTAATACGTGAGTGTGCCAAATGGATCACTGGCGCCAACGACAAAATGATCGCCCGCACAGCTGCCTGGTATTATCTCACTGATTTCAAAAAAATCATTGCCAGCAGCCCACACAATAAAATTATCAGCAGCATGAGCAAGCGCGGTATTAATTAAATCCGTACATGGCAACGCCTGAGCCAAACTTACATTGGTTATCGTTGCTGCACTGGTATTGGCATATTCTAGTGCTGCAATAAAGTCAGAAATAACGCTCGTGCCATCAACAGCAACCGCACGCAGTGGCAATATCTTACTATTTGGTGCAATGCCAACAATGCCCGCTCCATTGTTTTTTTCGCTGCCAATTATCCCAGCAACTACCGTACCGTGTGACGTTGCACATTCATCGTTCGGGTTTGAGTCTCGACCGTCACCATCTAAGGCGCGACTGCTGAGCGTTATAAAGTCTTTGCCAGGTAATATCCGCGCAGCATCACTAAAATCAGCATTGTTTCTCAGTATTCCACTATCGATAACCGCAATGAGCGTACGTTCGTCTGAAAACGGCGCCGCAGCGCCCATGGTATGAAAAATATGCTGTTGTAGATATTCCCATGACTGCGTTACCTTGGTATTGCCAAACCTATACGCAGGGGGGGCATTATCCTGCAAAAAATACTGATACTGATACCCTGGATCGTCAAGTTGAAATGCGCTCGCTGATAAAAACACTTCTGACTTGACTGGTTGCAGCAGAGGGTATGGCAGCAACTCCTGTTGCAGGAGTCTGCCTACTCCAAGGAAAAGTGACTGGTTGAATGTTACTAGCGCATTGTTACTTTCAATGTCGCTGTGATTATCGCTGTGATTATCGCTGTGATTATCGCTGTCGCTTTGTTGTGGCGACTCAACGCTGCAGGCATGCTTGGCAGCAATCCGCGCTATCGCGTAATCAGTCTGGGCGGTATTGACCGTTTGACGTAGTTGCAGCAACTCTTGTTGCAAGTACCGCTGTTGTAGTGAATCTTGTTGTAAGCGCTGTGGTGATGATAACTCAATCACTACAGCGTGCTTATTCGCAGCTATCGCGGTAGAATATAACTGCGCTTGTGCATAGCCTGGCAACAACATTGTTATCGCAACTACTGCCAATCCCATGCGTATTCCATCTATCACAGTTGTTCATGTTCAATAATTATTTTATTGTTCTCTTGTTTGTTTGTATGCGCTTTTTTGTATTGCATCACCTTAACAAGCCAGCGATGTCGCCAATAAAACAATAATATTGCAGTAATCGGCAGCAACAACAATGCCAATGCTAATATACCTAACCCAAGAACGATGAGAATGGTAAAACCGACAAAACGCGCTATTGAGTCCATAAAAAACCTACTGGTCGCATAATTATATTCGAGTAAAAAACAGCTAGTGTTTAGCTAATGTTGTAAAAAAAACTACGGAACACATTGTAGGGTATTCGCTTTGCCAATTTATACAAACAATCGCGTTTTTTTTATTTTTCAATATCACCATATATGAGTAAACAACGTGTGTTTTCTGCAATGCGCCCTACTGGAGCACTGCATTTAGGTCACTACCATGGGGTGCTCAAAAACTGGATTGCTTTGCAAAACACATATGACTGCTTCTACTCGATTGTCGATTGGCATGCACTCACTACCCATTATCAAAATACTGCCGAAATTCAAGAGTATTGTTATGAAGTATTGATTGACTGGTTGGCAGCAGGCCTTGATCCACAGCAAGCCACCATATTCATCCAGTCGCACGTACCAGCTCACGCAGAACTCCATTTACTGCTGTCGATGTCGACACCACTTAGTTGGCTGGAACGCGTGCCAACCTATAAAGAGCAGATACAAAAACTCAGCGATAGAGACCTTGGCACCTATGGTTTTCTCGGCTATCCACTCTTGCAAACTGCGGATATTTTATTGTATCGTGCCCATAAAGTTCCTGTGGGTGAAGACCAAATACCCCATATAGAAATGGCACGTGAAATTGCACGGCGTTTTAACGACATTTTTGGTAAAACACCAGCATACGATACGTATAAACAACAGGTTGTAGACACTGTAGCCACTCAGACCAAGCAGCAGCTGCAAACATTGCGAAAAGCATGGCTAGAATTAGGCAAGCAGCAAGCGTTAGCCGACGCTTTAGCGCTAATCGAGCAGTACAGTGCACAACAACGCCTTGCTGCAGATCAAACAGCTGCGCTGCATGCGTATCTGCGTGATAGTGGTAAACAGATACTCACAGAACCAACCCATTTGCTGTCACCGACGCCAAAAATGATCGGTACAGACGGGCAGAAAATGTCTAAATCGTATAATAATACTATTGCCCTACGCGCCAGTGCAGACTCGATTGCACGCACTATAAAAATGATGCCAACTGACCCAGCTCGCGTGCGCTTGGTGGACGTTGGAGACCCGAATAAATGCCCAGTTTGGTCATACCACGTCCTCCATACCCCCCATGCGGATCAACCACGACTATTTGAAAACTGCACCCAAGCAAAGACTGGGTGTATGGCTTGCAAGAAGGTGCTAACAGCAAACATTGCCACGACAATGCAGCCGATTCTTGAGCGCGCAAAAGTGTATCAAAATGACCGTGCAGAGCTTGATAAACTGCTAGCAAAAGGCAGGCAACGTGCGCAACAGTTCAGCGAAGAAACCATGAAAATAGTCCGCAACGAGATGGGGCTACTCGCGTCATAACCAACAATTATCTATAATAGTCCAGGCAAATTCAACGCTCAAAGTTGGCTCAACTGATGCATCCAACCAAGCCCAGCATCGGTGGTACTGCGCGGTCTATATTCTGCACCAAAAGGTTGGTTGAAACCAGTTGGCAATTTGCTGGAGTAGCCACGTATAGTCGACTTCACCTACATCAGGCTCACCACGATCAGGCACACCTGCAAATTGCACATGAGCTATTACTCTTTTTTTTCTCCTTACTCATACTGTCACGAGCAGGATGCTCCTGCTAACGGGGGTGGCTAAAGGTTGTACTATTATTAAAACTAATTCTTGGTTTTTTACAAATCCATTCCTGCTCCGTGTATTTTAAGCCATGATTTACGTTCGCGGTAATCTGGCATCACTTTATCAAGCTCTAACCAAAAGGCTTCCGAGTGATTTGGATGAATTAAATGCGTTAATTCATGAGCAATTATATAATCTATTATTGTTAGAGGTGTCATTATAGATTTCCAATGAAAATTGACGTTTTTTTTCTCTGAGCAAGAGCCCCATCTGTTTTGCAACTCCATTATCTTAACGTCATTTGGTTCTACATTAAGCAGTTTTTCCCAATAACTTACACGTTCATTTATTTTGCTTTCCCCTTTTTCTTTGTAGAAATGTATAAAATGCTCTTTTGCTTTTGGCAAATCTTTTTTCCTCAATAGGAAATATCCGTTTTTAAGCTTTAAAGGTGTGTTTTGGTCTTCTACAATTTCTAGTTTATACGTTCTTCCTAAATAATAAAACCCTTCACCGCTTACAAATTCTCTATACACTTTGCTTGTATTGGCATCTTCCCATTCAGCAAGATGACTATAAATTTTATACCGCTTCTTTTCTATAATATTTTCAATCTCTGCATGCGATAATTGCTTAGACACTAACACAGAAATACTTCCATCACGTTCTATGTAAATACTGGAAGTTTTTCTGTTACTCTGTTTAAGAGCGTATTCTATGTCTTTGTATTTATATGTTGTCTTCATTTAATAAATTAAGATGTCTTTTTTTTGCTAATGCTAGAATTTCAGAAATAATTTTGTCTGTCTTGTCTATTACTGGCTTTAATTTTAATTTACCTGCAATGTGAAAAATAATATCTTTTATCTCCCCTCTCAAATTTTCAACTTCATTTTGTTTTTTCCAAAATCGTGTAATCTTAATTTCTTCTTTAATTAGCTGAAGAATCTGCGTTGTTACTGGTTTTAGCTGATGAATTACTTCATCAGTAGCTTCTTTGCCATAGGCAATGTCAATTATTAGGGCATAGAACGGTGCTTCTTCAACGGAAATACCTGCTATGGAGCCTTCTTTTCGCCCTGCTTTTAAATCTGCTCTTAATTCAATTAAGCCTTCACAAATAGCGTCCCAATCTTCCCAATGTGCTTTAATAATAGAATCCAATTTTTCACTCATTGTTTTATAGAATACAGGATCATCAGCAAGGTTTACCTTGATGTGTTTACGAGTGGCATGCTCCATCTCGCTTGCCTGTGACTTGGCTGTTTTATTTTTCTCTAATTCTTTAATAAAATTTGAAGAAAAGAGTTCTGTTGGGGGAATTTTTGGATTGATTCCTAAACTAATTAAATGTTCATTTACTAATTTTTTAATCTTATTTCCTGCCCCAGAAATATCTAGAGTATCATCTTTATAACGTTCTTTAATTTTGATTAAGAGATAGCCAAATCGCTTTGCAGGAATTTTATAGGGTGTAGCGGCTTCATTAGGCAGTATCACATCCATACTTTCTTGAAATGCTTGCAGAAAAATTGTAAAGTTTGCTCTTAGTTTTATATCCTCCATTAAATAAATAGCAGTCTCTAAAACGTTATATTCCTCTAGCTTATCTTTGATTTTTTGATTGAGAAACTCTTCAAAGTACATCAGCTTATTGTCTTTAAATAATTGTAGTAACCGCCTATACCTACTTTCAAGAATCGGAACTTCAGTTTCAATATCCTTCACACCCTGCATTACCTCATCAAAAGCGTCACCCCCGTAAATAGACAAGGCATCCCTTAGGTTATTGGCTAATCCAATATAATCTACAATATACCCTCTGTTTTTATTTGGGTAAACCCTGTTTACTCGGGCAATGGCTTGTAAAAGAGTATGCTCTTTAATTTTTTTATCTAAGTACATTATTTGTTCAATTGGCGCATCAAAACCAGTTAATAACATATCGCAAACCACTATAAAGACTATTCCTGTATTTGGCTCGTCATAATTTATTTTCTTTTTAAAATTTTCAACCGCGTTTAATGCCTTGGCATCCTTTATTGCTTGAGTAATTTCGGCTAATTCATTGGTATTATCACTAGAAACAATAACTGCTGATTTTAAAAATTTTAATTTCTCTAAAAGTTCAGGTTTATAATTATCACCCAACTCTGTCTCCTTAATAATTTCTCTTAAAGCTATATCAATGTATTTTTTATACCTAACAGCTGCAATTTTAGAAGAACAAACAACCTGTGCCTTAAATGAATTCGGAAGAATATTTGTAACATAATGTTCAACCATATCTTTAGCAATTAACTCAATTCGCTTTTCTGCTTCAAGAATGTCGCCATAAGTTCCGTATTTCTTTTTAATAGCTAAAAGCTCTTCTTCGGTTCGTTCTTTAAAAAGGTCTTCAAATTTTTTATCGAATATTGCTTTTTCATTTAAAGCCGTATCCGCTGTTTTTCCTTCATAAAGAATTTGAACCGTTGCACCATCATCAACCGCATCTTGTAATTTATATTTATCTATATAATCACCAAAGCGGTCTACAGTTTTTGTTGTATGCCTATTTGTAATTAAAGGTGTGCCTGTAAATGCAATCTTTGTAGAATTAGGAAATGCTGCAAACATATTATCTCCTAAGTCTGAGTTAACCGTTCTATGGCTTTCATCCTGTAGAATTAAAATTCTATCTGATGTATTTACAGTCCCAAAATTTTTATATTCTGGAATTAGCTCTGCGACTTTACTCAATAAGTAGTTTGGTACATTTGAATTATCTCGCTCTTGAAATTTTTGTAGCATTACCATGGTAATGTTCGAGTTTTCTGTAGAAAGCTTTGGTTTTAAATCGCCAATGTTTGTGACATAATCTACTTTTTCACCTGTATAACGTACAGTATTTCCTAGTTGGTCTTCTAGGTCTGTTCTGTCGTTAATAATGATGATTTTATAATCGCTTAAAGCAGAAACGTTTCTGATTTTACGAATTAGAAAAACCATTGTTAGTGATTTGCCTGAACCTTGTGTATGCCAAATAACACCTGAACGTTCTTTTGGTGTTTCTTTTTTAAGTAATCGCTCTTTTATTTTTTGAACAGCTCTAAACTGTTGATAACGACTTACTATTTTTATTTCTTTCCCTTCTCCAACTTCCATAAAAAGCGTGAAGTTTTGCAGTAAATCGAGTAAATTTTCTTTAGACAACACAGCTTGAATAAGTTGTTCTTGTATACGTGCTTTTTCTAAGGGTGGATTATATGTTTTTAAAGTTTCTGGATAAATATCTTTCCAGTTTAAATAGTATTGATCTGTTGAAGTGATTGTTCCGTATGTAGCATCCTCACCACAAGTAGCAATACATAATTGATTGAAGTGGAATAAGCGTTCTTCACCTTCTTTTAAACCTGCCTCCTGAGTTTCTATTCGCTGATTGCTATAACGTCTTAATTGTTTGTAGGCATCGGTTAATGGATTAGCGGTATATTCGTTTTGGTCTTTACATTCTACAACCACAAGAGGTAGCCCATTTATAAATAATACAATATCAGGAATAATAAAACCTTTTGGTGTTCCTGGTGTATCTATTCTAAATTGATTAATTGCGATAAAGCTATTATTCTCTGGATTTTTGAAATCTATAAACTGAACCTTTGGGTATTCCTCCCCAGTAAGTTCGTTTTTATCTACACTAGAACCATTTAATAATATTTTAAAAATTATTTTATTCACTTCTAATAAGTTCTTTGTAGGGTGTTCTACAAGTTCAGAAAAAACATCTTTAAGTTGGCGGTTTGTCAACCATGTTTTGCCATTAGCCGTATTGATAGCCTTAACGCTTTTAAAAAACTGTTCTTTTAAAACAACCTCTCTAAACGATGTACGAAAGCTTGTTGTTGGGTCTTTGGGAATTCCAAAACCTTGGTCTATACACCTCCATCCCAATTGTTGCAATTGGTCTAAAAATGGTTTTTCTACATAGTTGTATTCAGACATAATTATTTGTGATGGTTATATTATTTTTTCTTCAATAGCTTTGCAGTAGCATCTATTTGCTGAATAA
This sequence comes from Gammaproteobacteria bacterium, assembly GCA_965277405.1. Lineage (GTDB taxonomy): Bacteria > Pseudomonadota > Gammaproteobacteria. The sequence continues at coordinate 1,930,326 of OZ255726.1, read as the reverse complement.
AATCATTTTCTACTTTACTTAAGCCGTCTTTGATTTTTAGCATAAAATTTTCGTATTCATTATGTGCTTTTTCTATGGCTTTTTTATGGCTGATGCTTCCTGCATTATCTAGCACATTATTACCTGTCATTTTTAAGAAATTGTCTAGTTTTGTTACCCAATCTTCCATATACATTGGGTTGCGGTTTAGGGCTTGTAATTCTGCCATTTCTAAATATGCAGTGACGATACGATTAAGAATATTTAACTCTTCTTTATTTAAATAGTTTTTAGCAACTTCTGTTTCTTTTTTAGTAGGTTTTTCGCCTTTGTAATTAGTTAAGCCTAGTTTATCTGTGCTTGCGTTTACACGCTGGTAAATAACCTCTGCTGCGGTGTTACCGTGTGCAGCCCAATGCATTTTGTTTTGTATGGTTTTAAAAAAAGTTTGTGATACTTGTGCCTTAGGGTTGTAATCAACACTTGTAGCATAAATATCTAATACTTTACGCCAGAATACTTTTTCTGATGAGCGTATGTCTCTAATACGCTCCAGTAACTCATCAAAATAATTGCCACCACCTGCTTCTTTGAGCAAATCGTCATTTATGGTAAAGCCTTTGACAATGTATTCTTTTATTCGTGCGGTTGCCCATTGGCGAAACTGGACACCTCTATGAGATTTTACTCGGTAACCAACCGAAATAACAACATCTAAGTTATACAACTTAACAGGACGGTCTGAGCCACTAATGTGCAAAATTTGCACATTGCTTTTTTCTTCCAGCTCGCCTTCTTTAAAGATGTTGCTAATGTGCTTGGTAATAACACTACGCTCACGTTGAAAAAGCGCACTAATTTGCTGTTGCGATAGCCATACTGTTTCGTTTTCTAAACGCGTTTGTATTTTGGTTTGCCCGTCTTCAGTTTGGTAAATAATAATTTCTGATTGCATAAGCTTACTTTCTTAAACGGTTACTTCTACTTTAGCTGTTAATAAATCTTGCATTAAGCCTTTTTTTATGTTTTGGTGTTTAGATAGGTTTTTTTGTTCATTCTTAATTAATAAATCAATCTGAATTAACTTTTTAGATATTTTATTTTGCTCATTTGGTTTAGGAACTGAAATATCAATTGCTTCAAGATGACCTTTGTAAATATGAATTACAGAACTTCCTTGACCAAGTTTAGCTTTTTGTTTTTGAATAGATTCGTGATTTAAGTAGTACCCGAAAAAAATAGGCTGGTTTTCTTTAAATAAACTTAATATTACTATATCTCCACCTGGATAAACTTCATCATTACCTATATAAGTAATACATTTTCCTATATCCTCATGAGTCTCACCAGAGGCAGCAAAAAGAATATCTCCCTTTTTCAGAACTGACATTCCTATCGAAAGTTCCTTTGGTATTTTGCTATCAAAGGTTTCAACTAAATCGTCGTAATGAGTGTAAATTTGTCCGTAAAGGATGCATCCCTTTCCAGTGCTAGATAAATTATATTTTAGAATATTATTACCCTTTCTGAAAGATCCTTTGCTTCCTAATTTGGTGTATTCCCAATCTTTCGGAATCATCCCCAACGTACTTTTTTTATACAACTCTGGTGCATCTTTATAACTAGGTCTTAATTGCCCTGTTTTTAAATCTATGCCACGAGTAAATAAATCGTGCGTCATCCCTTTTTTAATGGCTTGGTATTTGGTAATGGCTTGCTCGGTTTTTTCTATAACAGCATCAACGGTGTTTAGGATTTTTGCTATTTTTTGTTGGGATTCAATTTTTGGCACAGGTAAGACTATTCTACCTATAACATCATTCATAAGCTTTGGATTTCCGATATAGGAAACATGTTTTTTACTTATTCTTTCTAAATGATATTTGAAAAATGATAAGTTTAAATCAAATTCTCCTTTTGGGGCAAGAGTTCCACAAACATTTGTGCAATTAAATTTTCCCTTTCTATGAAATATAGTTCCAGCATTTGCCCCATCAGTAGTCCAAGTAATTAATTCTCTATTAAAATCATAAGTATCTATCCTACCCATTTCACCATTATTAAAACTTTGAGATGAGTATACTGGATAAACCCCAGGATAATTATTTATTTCGTCTTGGCTTATTATTCTTCCTCTTCCTATATCAAAAACTGTTTTGACAGAGATAGGTTTCCAACTATCAGGAAAAGAATTAAACCCTGAAATTATTCTTAGATTTTTTTTAAATATATTACCCTTCATACCCCAACTCCATTAAAAATTCGTTTAATTTTTCAGCATCAGCATCTCTACTTTTTAGAATAGATTTTATTGTTAAGTTATACTTGGTATATAGATTTTGTACCTTAGTAGTATAATCGTTTATAAAAGCTTTTACATAGCCTTTATATTGCTGTTGTAAGCTGTTTAACCAACGCTCTAAAATTAAGGCTTTGGCTTCTTTTGCAGTAATTTTCGCACGTGCCGCTGCTACTAGTTTGTCTTTTGTATTTTCAACAGTTTTAATATTAGATTTTAGTTCTCTTAGTTCTTTGTTTAAGGTGCTGTGCTTTTCTAATTGGGCATCTATTTCTGTTTTTTTTTGCTCTGCTTGTATGAGCTGGGTGCTTTCTAGTTGCTCAATTTTTTGGGTGATAGTTGCTATCTCTATAGCATCTGCGGATTCACTTTTTTCTAATGTTTTAAAAGCTGCTTTTAGTCCTTTTAGTTCCTTTTTAAAGACTCTAATATTAGTGTTTTGTGTTTTTAATGTTTCTTTTAAGCCTTTTACAGTTTCCTTAGCTAAGATGCCTGTGTCGTTTTCATCTTCATAATCTTCGTCATCTGCCGTACTAAACAAACCTGCTAGCTCTGCAATACGTGTTTTATCGTTTTCTATTTGTTTTAATACTTCAGGAAATTGGCTTTGTAGAATATCCTTTTCAGGGATTAATTCTGCTCCCCAACCACTAGCAGCAACACTTTTAAAATCAAATTTTAAGTCGTCCCAAAACTGTGCAAAGGCACCGCGTATTTCGTGCCTGTCTAAAGCACCAAAAGATTTTAAGTCTTCTATTATAGCGGGCATTACTTTTTTACGTAATAACGCTGGGATTTTGGTGTCGGGTAAGTCTTCAAAATCGGCATTGTACTTATTCCACCAGTCATTTATATGTGTTTTATATTCGACATATTTTTGTTGTACTTTAACGCTGTTTTCAATAATTTCTTTGATACTGTCTTTACTGAGAACCGCTTGCGTAAAAGCGTAAAAATCACCATCATTTGTATCAAACAAGCTGTTGTTAAGATTAAATAAGGACTCAGATTGTGTATTGAGAGCTTCGACTTCTTCACGTGGAATACCACCGTTAAGATGCGCTTTTACATTGTGCGGTTCAGGCTCTGGAGAATTATCTACATACCTACGGATGTTGAGGTTGTAGTCTTCATCTTGAATCTCAGAAATAGGAATACTTCGGCTGTATTTTGATATTTCTGTTTTGGTGTTATAGGTATTGGTTATTTTTTCAATATCCTCTGGACGCAGTTTGTTTTGGTTTTTACCTTCCTTATATTCTGCATCAGCGTTAATAAAAAGAATCTCTTTTCGGTCTTTAGCTCCATTTTTATTAAACACCATAATACATGCTGGAATTCCTGTACCGTAAAACAAGCCCGCTGGTAAACCAATTATGGCTTCTAAAATACCTCTGCTAATAAATTTAGCTCTACATTCTTTTTCATCAGCTGAGCGGAATAATACTCCATGAGGCATTACCACCGCCATTTTTCCATTGTTCTTAAGCACACTTGCCATATGTTGAACAAACATAAAGTCTGCCTTTTTACCGCCTTCTGGCATAAACGTATGGAAACGCTCAGGATGTTTCATTTCCTTTTTAGAGTAGTTTTGCGAAAACGGTGGGTTGGCAATTACTCTGTCGAAGACCATTAGTTTGCCGTCTTCAATATGTTCAGGGTTTTTAATGGTATCTTCATTACGGATATCTGCATCACGAATACCGTGGAGAATCATATTCATTTTACAAATTGCCCAAGTAGTTCCGCTATCTTCTTGCCCGAAAAAACAAAGATCGCGAGGATTACCACCGTTTTCTGAAACAAAGTCTTTAGCTTGAATGAGCATACCCCCAGAACCAACTGCTGGGTCATAAATACTCATTCCTTGTTTAGGTGCAAGTATTCTAGTCATTAAATTAACGACCTCAAAAGGCGTATAGAATTCTCCTCCTTTTTTACCAGCACTATCCGCAAAATACTTTATTAAAAATTCGTAGGCTGCACCTAACAAATCTGGGAATTCGAAATCTTCATCTCTTAAAGGGATGTCGTTAAATTTTTCTATAAACGCTACCCACTTAGCATCATCAATGGTTTTTTTACCTACCTTACGGTTGTAGTTGATGTTTTTAAGCACGTCTTCAAAAACTTCAGGTTTCGCATCTTCAATGGCATGAAGTGCTTTGTTTAAGCCAGAACCTACATTTTTTTTAAGGTGAAGAATACCTTTAAATTCTCGATTGTCTTTATCAATATCCTTCGCTATTTCCTGTTTTTCCTTATCAGTTAACGTCCATCTAGCAATGGGAGGCACATAGAAATCGTACATGGTAGGGTTGATAAGCTGACCCTTAGTAAGGTCAGCAGGCATATTACTTTTTACGTATCCAACTGTTAGCTTTTTGCGTTCCTCGATAAATTTATCGTTGGCACGTTTTAAAAAGAGCATTCCAAAAATGAACTCTTTGTATTCTGAAGCGTCCATTTTGCCACGTAATTCGTCGCAGGCTTTTAGCAGGAGAGATTCTAATTTTGGTAGTGTTAGTTTTTGTTTTTTTTCGAAGGACATTATATTTTTATAGTTAAGGCTTAATTATTATAGATTGCAGCTATTTGATTATCTGTTTGCTCAATTTGGGTATCTATTACAGCTGCTTTTTGTTGTTCTGCTAAAAAACAGTCTTCGCAGTCAGCTTATTTTACCAAAGACAATTTTATCTCTCTCTTTTTTATTTTTTAAGTGTTACTGAATGACTGTATTTTGAAATAATGGCATATTATCTTCCTATCTGTAAATGTGTAAATGTGTAAATGTGTAAATGTGTAAATGTGTAAATGTGTAAATGTGTAAATGATTGATTTTGCAATCGAAATAATTGGAATTTATAACTACTTATAAACTATTGGTATAGGCATTTAATCACTAAGATTTTTAATACAACAAGTTTTCTATAATAATTCAGTTTAAAAGATTGTCAAATATAGTTTCTTTCATAAAACTTATATTAAAAAGATAACAATGTTCATCTAAATAATCTTAAAATTTTTTACATGATGATGTATCCTCTTAGCCATGATTTAAGGTTCATAATCACTCTGCGTAACTCTAGCAAATTACCTCCTTTTTCACCAGAATATATTTGATTGATATTCTCGAACATTTTTGTAATGCCTTATAACTAGTCCATTTATCGGTTGTTATTTGGGAGTCTAAGTGTTGGCAAGATCACTCAAACCTGTTAAATCATCACCGCTGCATCCCAGTAGCATGCTGCTCATTCCTGTTTGGCATCAGGCATTTAAGGTTGGCATTGCGCGTATAGACCTTCGCAACGGCAGCGTCGTCAAGTTTACCCAAGCCAGAACCCGATGCTGCCAACAACTGCTGCAAAGATGCAGCGGTTATAGGCGCGCTGCATTTCGCTGATTTTGCGATATCCAAGACGATACCTAGATCTTTTACCCACCGCGCAAAACTGCGCTTGCCATACCAAGCCCCATCGAGACAAGACCAACAAAGTTAATCAGCAATCAGCTATTTTCCAAAGACAAGTTGTACTGGCCACAGCGTGATTGCTGGGACATACGTAATAATCATTAGCGCCATAAATACCGTAACTACAAACCAGACCAACTCAGGGATGATTTTCTCAACACGTAAGTTAGCGACAGCGCAGGCGGCGAAAAGATTGACGCCGAGTGGGGGTGTAATCATCCCAAGGGCAAGATTGACAACGATGATCAGACCAAAATGCACTGGATCTACACCATACGCTAATGCTATAGGCGTGAGGATGGGAGCAAAAATAAGGATTGCCGCTGACGTCTCGATAAACATGCCGACTATGAGGAGAAGAATGTTAATAGCCAACAGAAATGCGATCTGATTATCGAAAACATCTCGAAACCATATTGCAATCTCATGCGGTAGACCTGAACGGGTGATTAGGAAAGAAAACAGCGCGGCCGCTGCAATGATAACCATGATTACCGATGACGAAATAATCGTTTTTGTAAGAATATCTGGAAGGTCACGCAACTTGAGTTCACGGTAAAGCCCCATCCCAACGATTATAGCAGTGGCGACAGCAGCAGCACTGGCTTCGGTTGGAGTGAAGATGCCAGTATAAATTCCACCAAGGATTACAACAGGGATGAGCAAGGCAGGGAATGCGCGGAAAAACGCGGCACTTGGGCTGACACGCCCCGATCCATCCTCTTTGCCTATACCACGTATGCGGCAAATCACTAGGACGAGTAGCAGCAACGATGCTGCAACAAGAAGACCTGGCCCCAAACCAGCAATGAACAATTTACCAACAGATGTATCCGTCGATACACCGTAGAGAATGAGCGGGATTGACGGCGGAATCAGCACACCGAGTTCGGCTGAGGATGCTTGGATAGATGCGGCAAACGCCTTGGGATAATTATGCCGTACCATCGACGGAATGAGGATGGCACCAATCGCAAAAGTCGTTGCTACTGAAGATCCAGAAACCGAGGCAAACAGCATGCAAGTAAGGACACATGTACATGCTAGACCGCCTTGGACGCCGCCAACTAATGACTTGGCAAGTTCCACCAGTCGATGGGAAATTCCGCCTGCAGACATCAGATTTCCAGCGAGAATAAACAAAGGAATTGCCATGAGTGGGAATTTGTCGATGCCAGTAAACATGCGCTGAGCCACCAACAACAACGGCAGGCTACCCTGCGCCTCGATGCCGATGATTGACGCAAGTCCAATCGCCACCGCTATCGGCACACCGAGGATGAAAAGGATCACAAGAGATAGCCCGAGTGCAGTATTCATAGCTATGAATTTGCTTGACTGGCTGCAATCCAATCGCCCTGCACCGCGCGCACCATTGAGGCAAGGATGGACACTAGAATAAAGATAGATCCAACCGGTAGTGCGGCATACACCCATGCGATTGACAACTCAAGCGCGGCCAAATTTTGCGGGATGACACGCAGCGTCATGAGCCAGCCCTGCCATAATAGTACTGCGAAAAAGATAAGTGAGCCAACATTGGCGAGAATAAACAGAGCCAAGCCCAAGCGGTATGAGAGCAGGTTTTGGATTACCTCAACTGCAATCATGGCCCCGTGTCTAAACGCAACGGCCACACCAAGAAACACCGACCATATCATTGCCGAGCGTGTAATTACTTCTGACCAAGTAGAAGGTGCGCCAAATGCAAAACGAGTTACAACTTGGTAGAAAGCAAGACTCGCAGCAATCACCAGAAAACCGATTGATAGCCGGCGGGCGACCCCAGTCATAAAATTCTCAAAATGTAGAAAATAGCGGATAATCACCCCTTATTACTATCGTAAAAAGCAAGCCAGACGCGGTAATACCAACCCCCCTGACAATTATTGCGCTACTCAACAGCTTGGATGCGCTCGACTAATGTAGGACCGTACTTGTCGGTATAGATCGCATACGCGGGCTGTGCCAGTTTGGCGAATGCTGCCTTGTCAATATCGGTGATGACTGCCATTCCTTTGTTGCGCAATAGCGCAACACCAGCTTCTTCAAGACGATCTACTGCGGCACGAGTGGCCGCAACAGAGGCTGCGGCTGCCGCAAAGAACCAACCGCGCTGCGCTGCGGTCAGACTCTCGATCAGGCTTGGCGCAGCAAGAATGGCGAGTGGTGAATACACATGACCAGTTAAGGAAAGATAGCCTTGTACCTCCCAGAACTTTGCGGCTGTGATAGTAGCTATGGGGTTTTCCTGTCCATCAACCACGCCTTGCTGCAGCGCCGTGAACAACTCTGGAAAAGCCATCGGTGTTGGCGCAGCACCCATTAAAGAGAAAACTTCCATATGCACGCGATTTTCCATAGTCCGCAGCTTGAGACCTTTGAGGTCTGCAGGTGTACGCACTGCTCGCTTCGAATTGGTAATATGGCGAAAACCGTTCTCTGACCATGCCAGACCAACCAAATCATTGTCGTTGATCTTCTCCAGTAATTCCTTGCCGATCGCCCCATCAAGAACTTTGCGAGCATGGTCATAATCACGGAATAAAAACGGTAGGTCCAACGCATATACCTCAGGGACGAAATTGCCCAAGGGTCCGGTTGAGGTAATCACAACATCAAGCGAGCCGATTTGCACTCCCTCGATCATATCCCGTTCCCCGCCCAATTGACCTGCGGGAGCTTGACTACCGGTAAACGCTCCGTCCGACAACTCACCAAGCTTGGCAATAAAAGCCGCAGCGCCGATACCGTAATGTGAGGTTGGTGAGAGCGAATGCCCGATAACTATGGACTGTTGCGCTTGTACTGCAGTACTCATTACGGCAAGACTTGTGGCAAGGGCTATAAAAGTATGTTTCATTTAATTCCTCCTAAAAGATTAATAATCCAAGTGATGTGCTGCGCATACCACAGGGTTTTTGACAGCTTTAGCTAGGCGCATATAGTGAGAGCATTCCGCCCATCTCATCCTCTAGGTAGACGTCAATGATTTCTCGGAATGATTTTTCTGCACAAAAAAACATTTCAAGGTCGCGTATGGTAGCAAAGTCACGTGGCAAACTGGCAACTATATCGGGCAATTTCAGGGTCTGGGCTGTGCTTAATCAGAGCGGTAATGTTTTCCCCCTGTTAGCAACAATTATTTTATAAACTGCTAGACCATGACCCAAAAGATAAAATCAGGAATACACCCCACCACCAATTCTGGCAACAATCATGATAAATATAGCATGCATGATAAATATAGCATGATAAATATAGCATGATAAATATAGCATGATAAATATAGCAATAATGATCAAGCGCTGCGGTTACAACCGACCTTAGCTTGGTGTTTGGGAGCCTCTGATTAAGTCGATGATGGGCGAGACGGAGCAAAAACGCTGCGCTTACTGTGAGCATCGCTTGGCGTATATGCAACGGTTTGCGCCCAGTAATCATCCGCCATTGCAGGCAAAGTCGCTGCATCAGCGGCTTAATTGGCAGATTATTTAGCGGTTACTAAATTATGTTCAAACTCTTTGATCCGTTTATGAATAGAGCGCATTTCAGTAATATCTGTCCAACGTAAGATGAAAATAGAAAATGAATCGCGAACCCTGTCAAACGCATTACTGACTTGGGTAATAATGCCAAAGGTGATGACACCTGCGAATAACGATGGTCCCATGATTATCAATGGAAAGATGATCATGATCTGTTCAAAAATATTACTCCAAATGTCGAAGTAGCCATAATGGAAATATAGTTTTCGATAATTGAATTTGACACCAATAAACAGTTGCAGCAGCGTTTCAGTATGACCATAGTCGCGCTTGTTGTCTTCGGCGTATACCAATTCTTTACGAAATGCTGCTTCAACCTTTTGGTTGTTGTATTCGAGCGTTGGCAATTTAATACCGACAAACCAACTGATTATCAAACCACCTACCGAAACCAGCAAGGCAAGCCAGACAAGTGACCCAGTAATATTCTTTAAAATAGGTATTTCAACATTCTCAGAAAGACCCCAAAGTATTGGGATAAAGCTAATCAATGTCAGTATTGCTCGAAATACTGATAATGCCAATGATTCCATGATACGTGCAAAGCGAAATGCATCCTCTTGAATTCGTTGGCTCGAACCTTCTATTTCGTGTGTAACTTGTTGCCACAACGGTATAAAGCCCCATGTCATCGCTTCGCGCCATTTTAATGAATACATTCGGGTAAACCAAGCGGTGAATGTGGCGATGATTACATACGGAAACGCATAGTGAGAAAACTGCCAAATAAATTCCCAAAATTGCTCAAGGCTGCCTTCTTCTGGTTTCTGTAATAAGTTATAAAAGTCGCGGTACCATATATTAATTTTAACAGTTATTTGAACTTGAACCAATATTGAAATAGCTAAGAACAATGTACCGCCCCATGCCCAAGCCAGCCACTTCCTCGATAAAAAGAAGAATCGAAACATGTCTTAGTAACCTCTGATTAAATAGCGGGCAAGTATTTCATTGGATCAACTGGCTCGCCATTGACGCGGACTTGAAAGTGCAGCCGCACTTTTCCCGCGCTATCGACACCCATTGTGGCAATTTTCTGACCTTGTTGGACCCGTTGGTTTTCACTAATATTGGATAACTCGTCGTTCTGAGAATAAATGCTTAGCACACCTTTTAAGTGGCTGACAATGACGATTTTGCCAAAACCTTCTACATCTCCAATAAACACAATCACTCCATCAGCAACACTAAAAACTGGCGAGCCGCGCACACCTTGGATGTCGATACCGCGCTCTGTCAACGCCGCGCTGCGATCATAAGATTTAGTGACAATAGGGGTGGTAACGGGCCATCGCCATGGTTTAGCTAATATCGCGGGTGAATTTGTTGTTGGGTTTGCAGCCGACACGGGCTGTTTGACCACAGCTGCGCTAGCAGGTTGGGGTAGTGTGGCAACGATTGTCTGTGGTTGCTGTTGAGCAACGGTTGCAGCTTGCCTAATCCGCAGCGGTGGTTGACGAACGACTGTTGCTGGCGTAACGACCGCTGGTCTTGGAAAATAAATACGAGCGTTTGAGCTAATGACTGTCGGGTCGGCAATAGCATTTTCATTGACCAGCTCATCAACAGTAAATCCATAGCGTTTAGCAACAGAATACAAGGTTTCTCCAGTGCGGAGAATGTGAAAAGTTGCGCCGTTATGAACAACTGACGCTTGGCTTGCAGCAGGTGCTATGCGCACAGCAGTAGCAGCTGGCTGTTGTGGTATTGATGCTTGGTTGTTTGGCAATTGGGTAATTGGTGCCGGTTGTTTTGGCAATGGGGTAATTGGTGCCGGTTGTTTTGGCTGTTGGATAATCTGCACATCTGTTGCAAAAGACTGCATGTTTGGCACATCATCACCTGTACCAAGAAGTGCCTGTTCCTGCGGAGGTTTAATCCGCTCATACTGCTGCTGTGGTGTTGCTACTGGAGTTGGTATGGTATTTTTGCCATGCAGAATAATTATCTTTGGCTTACGCAGTTCTTCATCAAAGCGTGGCGGCGTATTTGCTCGGTCTTGTTCCATTGAAGAGCACGAAGCGACGATGGCACAAACAAAACTGATGCAGACGATACGCAATATGCTAGATATGCTAGATATGCTAGATATGCTAGATATGCTAGATATGCTAGATATGCTACAAAAATAGCTAAAACAAGAAGATATTAGCATCGGGGCTTAGCAAACGTGAAAGAAAGAAAAAACACAATGAATCCGATAAAAAATGCGATGATACAAAATAACAAATAATTAACCTCAATGGCAAATGGTGAGATTGGAGCAGCTGCGACTTGCCACGGCCAGAGCGCATCTATTGTACCAAGAATAACACCTACAATAAAGACCATCGTTTGATGATATGCACGTTCTAACATGAAATGAATGATTTTGCTGGCAAGCAACAAACCGAGCGCAACGCCAGCTGTAAAAAAACAAATAATACGAAAATCAAATGTGGCAATGGCATCAATAATCACAGGGTATAGACCAAGTAATACCAGTAAGTATGAGCCAGATATCCCTGGCAACAGCATCGCCGCTGCAGCAGCGATGCCGCCAACAATGATTGTGAGAGTATTGATGGGAAGGTCAGAGATGCCATGGCGAATGGCTAGGCCGACCAGCAATCCGACCCCAAGTTGTATTGCAGCGCTGCGTTTGCGTAAATGTGATACTGAAACAAACAAAAAAACCAAAGCACAACTGAGAACAAGTCCCAGAAACAAAGAAAATAATACGGGTTGATAGTGCTGCAACAAAAATTGTATTGTTGGCGCCAACAGTGCAATGCTGGCTAGTGCACCGATTGCAATTGGCAATATAAAGGCGCCATCGACGGCATGCCATACTTCCTGCCAACGCAATGTGAACAACAAGCGCACTGTCTGTAAATTTATAGCGGCGATTGCAGCAATAAAGCGTGGATATATGCCAAGCATATACGCCATGGTGCCGCCAGAAACGCCTGGAATTACATCTGCGCTGCCAATCAGCGCACCATACATCATGCGGACTAGATAGATCATGCTTGAGCAATGATGAGAGTATCAATGACGTTGCGCATTACTGCAACGCGGCTAGTGTCTGTCATGTCAATGCTAATAGGTGTGATTGATGCGAATCCTTGGGCTATTGCCGTAAAGTCAGTAGTTGCTGCAGTGTCGATTGGCTCCCCTGATTCTGCTATCCAGTGGGATACCGTATTGCGTGGCGTTGCCACAACATAGCTTTTTTTAGGTAATGATCGTTTACCCAAAACAGTGGTACGGATGCCTTTGAGTTGCTGCCACGGCACATCTGGGACATTTATATTAAAAATTGTGCCGTTGATTGCACAAAAATCAGCTGATTGCAGCAACGTCGCGACAACCCGAGCTGCTGTTTCAAAATGGGTAGTCCCATCAAGCGAAACAGCAAGCGGTGAGTATTCACAAAAACGACCTTCAATTGCTGCGGCAAGCGTCCCTGAGTACAGCACGTCATCCCCCATGTTTATCCCATGATTGATTCCTGAAATAACACGTTTTGGCAGCTCATCAAAAAAACCAGTGACTGCAAGGTGGACGCAATCAGCAGGGCTGCCATCGACAACAATTGCACGTGGATTACCATATAGTTTGGTTGGATGGAGTGGTGCGTCGAGTGTTAACGAGCTGCTGGCACCGCTGCAATTTTTATGCGGAGCAATAATGCGGACCTCACCAAGCATCTGGATAGTTTTGCTAAGCACCCGCAGTCCTGTGGCATGAATGCCGTCATCATTACTTAACAGATAGTCTATTGTCATATTAAAGATAGATAAGTGTTGCTAGCCCGAGGAAGGAAAAAAAACCAACAACATCGGTCACGGTTGTCAAAATAACATTACCAGCAAGCGCAGGGTCTATGCCCAGCGATTTCAACAATAATGGTAGCAGCACTCCGCAGAGTGAGGCAACGAAAAGGTTTACAATAATTGCAATGGCAATAATAAATCCTAGGGTGACTTGGTCAAACCAAAATCCTGCAACTAGTCCTATGATAATTGACCAGATAATCCCATTGATGCCGCCGATGATAAATTCTCGGCTAATCAGGTATTTCACGTTGCTTTTTGTGACTTGGCCAAGTGCGAGACCACGGACGATAATCGTCATTGTCTGCGAGCCTGCTATACCGCCCATACTGGCAACAACTGGCATCAGGATTGCTAATGCAACAAAATTGGAGATAACATTCTCAAACAGGCTGATAGTCATTGCGGCTGCTATGGCTGTCACTAAATTTATTCCAAGCCATGCTGTCCGTCCCACAACTGTTTTGCGAATGGGTGCGAAGGTATCGTCATCATCAAACACCGGTGCTGCGGCAACGATTGAGCTTTCACCTAACTCTCTGACAAGATCGAGAACATCGTCAATGGTGATTCGTCCGATAATCACATGATTTTCATTGATAACTGGCAATGAAACCAACCCTTGATTGGTGAAGATATGGGCAATGTCCCCTTCGTCAACATCTGGCGTTGTAAACGTAAATTTGTTGGACATTATCTGCTGCACGACAGTCGTTGGCATGGAATTGACCAAACTTGTGAGCAGCACGATGCCAATGAGTCGTGAGTTGCTATCGATGACATATATCGCATCAGTGTCTTTAGGCAAGTCAATTCGCCGTAAAAAACGCAGGACTACTTCAACCGTGACGTTATCACGGATCGTCACAAAGTCGGTGTTCATCAAACCACCAGCACTGTCCTGCGGATACGAAAGTGCATCTTGGATGAGATTGCGATTTTCCTCATCCATACGCCCGAGGACATCATTGATGACCCTATTCGGCAATTGCTGTAAAATATCGACAGTATCGTCAACATCCATGTTGGCAAGGGAGTTGACCAACTCCTTAACCGACATGCCCTCAATTAATTCTTCACGAACATCTTCATTCAGCTCTTGTAGTACTTCTGGTTGTTTATTTTTATCGATTAATTGCCAAATAACCCGCCGATCACGCGGGGGTGATGATTCCAGCAAGTGAGCGATGTCACCTGGGTGAATCGTTGTATTGAGCAAGCGCCGCGCCTGCATCAACGAGCCGCGTTCTAATGACTCGTTGAGCAATGCAATTTTATTGCTGGGCACGCTTGATTATCCCAACAACGTGTTCAGTTCTGTCACCACGCTGGCTATCGTTGCTAATGTGGTATCAGTATCATTACATTCGACAAGAACACGCAGTTTTTTTTCCGTACCTGATGGTCGAATTAACACCCGTCCTGCAGCGCCTAGATTGGTATTGGCGCGTGCGGCAATCGCTGCGATTTCCTCCTTGTGTCGCTTCACTATTTCACGTTCAATAATAATGTTTTCAAGTTCAGACGGATAGGGCGTGTAGTGTTCGCGCAAGGTTGGCGTATCCCAATTCAGCTGTCTTAAACTTGTGAGCATTTGCAAGGAGGCAATAATTCCATCGCCAGCACTATTAAACTGCGGGCAAATGACATGACCAGAGGGCTCGCCGCCGAGGTTTGCTCCATGCTGTTCTACGGCGGCAAGCACATGACGATCGCCAACATTAGCACGGTAGAATGGTACGGACAGTCGCCTGAATGCCTGCTCTAGTGCTTGGTTACTCATGATGGTGCCAATGACCGCACCATCGAGTTTGCCAACGCTCATCCAGTGACGGGCGATTGTGTATAAATAGTCATCGCCGTCATAAATATTGCCGTCCCTGTCAGCCATAATTGAACGATCGCCGTCACCGTCAAAAGCAATGCCATAATCGGCGCGATAGGTTTTCACATGGTGTTGCAGCGAATCAGGATGGGTAGAACCGCATTGTTCGTTGATGTTTAAACCATCTGGATGTATATTTACCGCAATTACATCTGCACCAAGTTCGGTAAACACTGACGGGGCAATGTCATAACTTGCCCCATTAGCACAGTCAAGCACCAAACGAATACCGTGCAAATCCATTGAGCTGTCTAATGTACTCTTGCAAAACTCAATATAGCGACCCCGAGCATCTGTCATTCGCGCAGCGCGTCCGAGTTTTGCGGCTTTGGTTGTTTGTAATGGCAGATCTATAAAATGCTCGATGCGCTGTTGCATCACATCAGAAAGTTTTCTGCCATTTGCTGAAAATATTTTAAAACCGTTGTCTTTGTAAGTATTATGCGACGCAGTAATCACCACGCTCGCCTGCGCATTAAATGTGCGGGTAAGATAGGCAACAGCAGGCGTTGTCAGCGGACCAACCAACAGGATGTCCGTACCAGATGCCGATAGCCCCGCTTGCAGCGCCGACTCAAACATGTAGCCAGAGACACGGGTATCTTTGCCGATAAGCACTGTTGCCGAGTCATATTGTTCTTGCAGTACTTTACCTAATGCCCAGCCGAGTTTTAGTACAAAATCTGGCGTGACTGGTGCATGCCCAACCCGTCCGCGAATTCCATCTGTACCAAAGTAGCGAAATGTCATAGCAAAATCCTGTAAATTGAGTTGCAATTGTGCACAAAAAAAACGCAAACGATAGCCGCATGGAAAATCAGCGCGGCAAATGTTGTGCAATGTATTGTAAAGCTCTGCTTAAGTCGTTACTGCAGCAGTATTCAATGGAACCTCTGATTAAAGTACTGATCCAATCTTATCAATGCCACAACAATGGTATGTTTGTATGATTTTACCATCTTCTAAACGAATCGATGCAATTGCAAATAACTACGCGAAACAATCTTTTGCAGGTATTGTTGGTTTGATTAGAGCTTCCATAAGGACGCCATGCATTTTGATGTCATCACCTTGTTCCCGCAAATGTTTGCGGCAATTCGCGACCAGACCATCATTGGTCGGGCATTTGACAGACAAATTTGCTCGATTACTCCATGGCAGCTGCGGGACTATGCCTCCAATGCGACTGGCAGGGTTGATGATAAGCCCTACGGTGGCGGTGCTGGAATGGTGCTGGCGTGTGAGCCTATCATCGCTGCATGTAAGGCAGCTACACAACAACATCAGCACAGCTCAACCAATAAAACAATTATCTTTGCCCCGCATGGCAGGCCTTTGTGCCAAGCTATACTCAAGCAATATACGCAATACGACAATCTTACTATGATTTGTGGGCGTTATGAAGGAATCGATGCCCGTGTTGAGAAATTACTCGACGCTGATATTGTTTCTCTCGGCGACTATGTGATTAGCGGTGGCGAACTGGCGGCTATGGTGATGATTGATGGGATAATCCGCTTACTACCCAACGCCATCAGCGCAGCCTCATCAAAAGATGAATCATTTGCCAACGATACATTAGAATACCCACAATACACTCGACCGCCAACATTTGCTGGTCTGCAGGTGCCTGCAGTGCTATTGAGTGGTGACCACCAAGCGATTGAAAAATGGAGATTACAACAATCACTGCAACGGACATTCCATTTACGCCCCGATTTGCTATAGTCAATATTTTTTATCATAATC
This sequence comes from Gammaproteobacteria bacterium, assembly GCA_965277405.1. Taxonomy (GTDB): domain Bacteria; phylum Pseudomonadota; class Gammaproteobacteria. Next base: position 1,913,567 of record OZ255726.1, on the reverse strand, counting down.
ACATAGAGAACATCAATGCAATCACACCCACTCGTTCAAGAAATTGAAAAACAGCAATTGCGCCAGGATATCCCAGAATTTTCTGTAGGCGACACCGTCATTGTTAATGTCCGCGTTCAAGAAGGCGAAAAAGAGCGAACTCAAGCGTATGAAGGCGTGGTTATTGCGAGAAGAAATAGAGGATTGAACTCTTCTTTTATCGTCCGTAAAATTTCAAGCGGTGTTGGTGTTGAGCGAACATTTCAACTGCATAGTAGGCAAATTAAAGACATTATCTGTAAACGTCGCGGTGATGTCCGCCAAGCGAAAATTTATTACATGCGCCAACTTTCAGGTAAAGCAGCGCGTATTAAAGAGAAAATTACCAACAAAAAGTAAATGGCTACCCTGCTTGGCTTGATGCGGATAACGCGCCAGTTGTGTGTGCTGGTGCTGCTATGTTTGTCGCTATCGTTACTGGCAGCAGATGAGAGCATCGCGCCAGACATAGCAGGGGTAACAGCACGCGCAACTGCGGTCATTGGTAGTCAAGTCGACATCGTCAGATTTAATGCGCAACTGCAACTGTATGTGATTGTATTAAAAGATGGGACTGAGTTGTTTAGCAACCCAGCAGTAGATAGTTTTGTAATTGGCGATTTATACGCGGTCAACGAACACAACCAATTAGCAAATACAAGTGCGCAACAGCGCAACATACTCAAAGTCCAAACAGTTACTGCCATCGATGACAGCCAAACTGTCAACTTCAACCCAAAAGGTAAACCAATCGGCGAGATATTTGTGTTTACAGATGTTGACTGTGGCTTTTGCCGCCGTCTGCACCAAGAAGTTGGCAAACTCCTGAATGCAGGTATTCGTGTGCGCTATCTTGCATATCCACGGTCTGGTCTTAATACACCATCGTATCAAAAGATGGTGAACGTATGGTGTGCGCCTGACCGGCAAACTGCTATGACCGCAGCCAAACAAGGAAAAATTATAACAATGCGCCAATGCGATAACCCTGTTGCAGAACAATATGCCCTTGGACAAAAAATTGGAGTGCGCGGAACACCACTGCTAATTCTATCAACCAATCAAGTGATTGCCGGATATACACCTGCTGCTGAACTTATTTCGTTTTTTACTAAGTCCTAAGGAAGCTCTGATTAAGTCCATGATGGGCGAGACGGAGAAAAAACGCTGATGATAACTATACGCAGCACTTGATAATACTGGTGGTATTATCAAGTGCTGCAACGACGTTAGCGCAGCGTTTTTTCCCAGCCTTCTGTTGAATATACTTTGGGTTTGCTGCCATTGCTGCGCTTGCTGTGTTGCATCCCTTGGCGTATATGCTACGGCATGCGCTTAGCGGTTTGCGCCTTGCAATCATCAGCAATTGCAGGCAACCTCGCCCCATCAGCGACTTAATTAGAGCTTCCCTAAGGCAGCTCAGAATTTGGTTATAACGCAGCAATGTTGCCAGCGCCATAATGGGGCAAGCATTGCCAATTTTTACAATAATGCAGGATAATGCGATTGTATCCGCTGCAATAACTGAACCCACGTAACATTGTACGCTGTATCCCTGATTGAGTGAAATGCCTATAATGAGCCTCGTTCAGGCGAAACATTCGCAACAGTAACATCGGGGTTGCACGGCTATGCTAATTGCCTGTGTGGATGACCGCAACGACTTTGCTGATGCTATTGATGCTACCTATCCAAACACAAAAGTGCTGCGAGAACTTACCCAAAATTTAGGACAGACCCTAAATATTGTATTCCCAGCACCATGCATATTTCCTAACCCATAATGCCATGCAATTATCAACCCCAACCAAGCTGATATTGTACACTACGCTTGGTGCAGTATATATGCTGATTTTTATCGGCGCAGCTGTCCGCGCTACAGGGGCGGGGATGGGCTGCCCAGACTGGCCGACGTGCTTTGGTTTATTGATTCCGCCGACGAGCATTGATGAAGTTCCACCAGCATATCTACTGCTCCCTGACTTTTATTTTAACGTTATCCACACGTGGACTGAATATAGCAACAGGCTCTTCGGCTCTTTCGTGGGGTTATGCAGCGTGCTGTTGTTGCTTGCATGCATACTTGAACGCCAAAAATTTGCAATACTCCATGCGTTGGTGAATCTGGTATTAGTCGGCTGCGTCGGCTGGCTCGGAGCTGCGCTTGTATATACTAAATTACACCCGCTGGTTATAACCAGCCATTTGTTGGGTGCGGCTGCAATTACCATCAATCTGACTTGGTGTATCCGCAGAATACAGCCTTGGCAAATCTCGCAGCGCATGCGCAACTACTTGTTTTGGATATGCGGTGGGCTAACCCTGCAACTGTTACTCGGTGCACAAATTCGTGCTGCACATGAAGCCGTACAAATATCGCAAATGCTACGCATCCCTGCAAGTACAAAATCACTCGGCACGTTATTTATCGTGCATAAAACCATGGCGGTCATACTCGGGCTGATGATTGTATGGTCATTGCATACAGCAAGAAAGGCAGCGGACACCCATGCACAGCGCTGTATGGGTTATTTACTGTTGCTTATTGGTGCTACAGCACTTATTGGATTCAGTATGACTGTTGCCAATGTAGCGCCATGGGCGCAGCCGTTCCATGTTGTATTGCCAATACTACTGCTGTCCACCGCTTGGTTTTATACCATGAAATATTGAATGTTCATTGACGATAAAAATCATGGTAATGGTTGCGAGTAATTGGATCGCCAAAGAGTTTAGTATTCCCTGTGTACAGCAATCCTTGGGTATACGCAACGAATGCAGTTGCTTGCTGGCGTAATACAGCGTGTGGTGGGGCACACGGTATCTGTGCCAACCATGCCTGCGTATAACAATCCTCAGCACCATTAAATACATTGCTGGTTATCGCAAAATTCTGGCTACTCCAGCCTAGCGCGCCATCAGCGTATATATTGCTATAATGATGCTGAGGATTAAACAAGGAAACTCCAGTAAACGAACGCTCTGCTGGTAATCCAAGTATATCTAACAACGTCGCGGCAATATCGCGCTGATGGGCAATTAATGGCAATGTTGTACTAGTATGATCTGGCAATGCAATCACCACTGGTATGGAAAACCGCTCACTCAAACTGCCGCCGCTTTTGGTATGATCTGCAACAAATACCAAGACCATTGGGCGTTGCAGCACCAATTTTTTGAGATCGCGTAAGAAATCTCCTAAAGCGATATCGGCAAAATGAAATACCTGTTGCTCGCGTGTGGCATTTATAAGTGGTGTATGCTGTGGTAGCAGTTCATCATTGTGCGTTGTATTAGTATTAATGCCAATAATAAATGGCTCAGCCAAGCGGCTGATTGTTTTGATAGCAAAATTATAAATATCTTGATCGTATAACCCCCAAGCGTGCAGTGGGTATTTGCGGGTATGGATCTCTTCTCGACCATAACTATGAGAAAATCCGAGCTTACTGCTGACCGCTCCTACTGCGCTGGTATCACGATGTGTGCCCTGAATAAACGCACTTGAATAGCCAGAGTTGCGCAAGATTGATGGCAGGCAGTTATAGTCATAGAACATTAAATCGCCAGCCGTAATACTACTACCAAGCGGATTTGCATACGAACAAAACGTCGAAAATAACCCTTCTGTTGTGCGGGTAGCGTCCGTGACCATGCGTTGCACACGGATGCCCTTAATGGCTAAGAAATTTGGCGTCACCCGCTGAGAAATAACCCGTATATGCCAACTTTCTAACAAGACTACAATGATATTGGCTCGTGGCCAAGATGGCAGCGCATCGTGGCGTTGTGGCACAGGCAATATATTCATAACCTCTGTATACGCATCACCTGCATACCCAACATGAATATCGACAGCATCAGGTTTTACCAGCCTTTCCATAATACGGAATATCTGTTGGTAGACTGGGTTTGTGGCTACATTTACGTGATGTACATTCCCTGCATAATACACATAGTTGGACTTCAATGCTATGTTGATGAATCCACCCCTTACCAGCACTACCACGCAGCAAACCAACACTAGCAAAGATGACGATATTGCCAGTACGCTGGGTTGATGTCTCCATGCTAACTGCGCTCGGTAACGGTATAAGCAATACAACGCCAACCACACAACTCCAGCTATTGCTACACCTATACCAAACACAGCCGTGTGTTGGAAAAGCAGCGTTTGCAACAGTGGGTACACACTTTGCATGAGATGCTGTGCTTCATAGGTAACGTGCTTTCCTGTATCTTGAAAATACGCAATATCTCCAACGAATACCGCAATTATCCCCAACACACACAATGACAACAACACAAAACACACGCCATGAAAGCGTTGCGTATAAATAAATGGTATAAGCGCTAACGACAAAAATGCAGCAACCGCCAGATCAAAACGCAAACCAAACATAAGCGCTGACACCATTTCAGCAGTTGGGAGTGGATGTGGGTATAGCCATACAGCTGCAGCTAGCCTAAACAGCAAACAAACCATCACCAGCACCGCCAGACACAGCGCCCAGCGCAACAGATACGTTAGTACTTCCCTAATATACAATGCCAGCAACATAGCAATTAATAATCGCTGGCAACATCACCCATTTCAACATATACAGACTTTCGAGTTGTATAATGTTCGATTGCAGCGAGCGAATTTTCCCTACCAATTCCTGATAGCTTGACCCCGCCAAACGGCAATTCTATTGGGGTAATATTGTAGTTATTGATCCAACATGTGCCTGCGTCTAATGCTGCAACCACACGGTGTCCACGCTTTATATCTTGAGTAAATACGCCAGCAGCTAGTCCAAATTCAGTTGCGTTGGCGCGGCTGATAACCTCAGCTTCGCTAGCAAAAGCCAGAATACTCATCACTGGACCGAATATTTCTTGTTGTGCTATTGCATGATGATCTTGCGCGATAAAAATTGTTGGGGATACAAACGTCTCGCCAACTCGGCTGCCACCGCATACTAATTTTGCCCCTTCTCTTTTTCCTTGCTCGATCGCATCGATGACTTTCTGACAATGCGCAGCAGATATTTGCGCACCAATTTGGGTATGCGGGTCAAGCGGGTCACCAATCCGCAACTGTTGAGCCCGTTCGGCTAAAGTGGCGATGAACGCTGTCGCAATGCTATTTTCAACAAAAACACGCGTGCCATTTGAGCATATTTCCCCTTGAGTATAAAAATTTGCATTCAAACATGCCTTTACTGCATTTTCTATATCTGCATCTGCAAACACGATAATTGGTGATTTGCCGCCAAGCTCGAGCGTCACCGGCTTCAATGTTGCTGCAGCAGCTTGCATGACTTGTATCCCTGTCGCCACCGACCCTGTCAACGATACTTTAGCAATGTTCTGATGACTCGCGAGCAGCTGACCGACTCCTCCAAAACCACAAATAACGTTAAATACTCCATCTGGCAGCCCTGCCTCACTCAACACACTGGCGAGCTGCAGAGCAGTCAATGGAGTGAGTTCTGACGGCTTATACACCATCGTATTGCCGCATGCCAATGCAGGTGCGGCTTTCCATGCTGCTATTTGCAGCGGGTAATTCCAAGCACCAATTGCTGCGCACACACCTAATGGTTCACGACGGGTATAGCCAAACGCTGTTCCAAGATCTATATATTCACCGTGAATGCTCGCTGCAATTCCTCCAAAAAATTCCAAGCAATCTGCTGCAGAGGCAACATCGACGACGAGCGATTCAGCAATTGGCTTGCCAGTATCAAGGGTTTCTAGATGGGCGAGAGCCTCATTTTTGCTGCGTAAAATTTCTGCAGCATTGCGTAAAATTCGACCACGGACAGCAGCTGGTGTCTGCTTCCACTCAGCAAATGCTGCTGCTGCAGCTGCAATTGCTGCTTCTGTATCTTGTTTACTAGCACTGTTAATACTTGTAAGCAGCGCATTCGTCGCCGGATACAGCGTTTGGATGGCTTCCCCCCCGCCTTGGCAATAGCTACCATTGATATACAATCCGTGCAAAAAGCCGAGTATATTAAGGTCTGCGGTGTATTTTTCTAATTGATGTAGCCCAGTTGGTAGTTCCATTCGTTATCTATATAATTGTGCAGATATCTCACCATATATACTACGTCGCGTTAATACAACTGCCAACATTCGAAATGCACTAAACTGGCATTCATCGTTGACAACAGCTACACAACATCGCTAGTTTAGCCAACTTTTATAATATTCATCTTTGTAGCGTTATGAAAACCATACCATCGTGTATTTTATTGAAGTATGACTGACAAACTAATCATCACAACTGAGCAATACTGCCAACTTACTGAAGACTTAGCAGCGCTCATCTATCATTCAAACTGGAAATTCGATATAATCCTGTGCATAGCTCGTGGCGGGTTTCGCCCTGGCGATATACTCAGCAGAATATTTAATAAGCCGTTGGCAATTCTGGCGGCGCGTTCGTACCGTGAAGGCGGCGGCACATTGCAAGGTCACTTACAAATCGCGCCAGCAATTAGTATTCCAGACGGAAGCATTCATGGCAATGTCTTGCTCGTAGATGATCTCGTCGACACTGGGGTTACTTTTCAAAAAATTGTTACAATGCTCCCAAAAAAATATAGCGAAATCACCGCTATTCGCACTGCTGTCATTTGGACCAAAAAAACCAGCCAATTTACTCCAGATTTCGTCAGCAAAGCACTCGATAATGACCCGTGGATTCAACAGCCTTTTGAACGATACGACCATATGAATATCGATGAAATAATACAAGCCAGAATATAAAGCAGCGATGATCACCATTCGCCGCCCAGATGACTTTCACCTCCACCTGCGTGATGGTGCAATGTTGCCATTTGCCATTGCAGACACTGCCAAGGTTTTTGCTCGCGCCATCATCATGCCCAACCTGATGCCAGCTATAACCACCACAGCCCAAGCAGAGCACTACGCCACCACCATCCTTGCCGCGTTACCAACTAAAGCGTTCCAGCCAATGATGACGTTGTATTTGCACGAGCTAATGCCTGTTGCAGAAATTCATACAGCGGCGGCTTCTGACACTGTGTTTGCAATCAAATTATATCCAGCTGGCGTAACAACGAATTCCGCTGGAGGAATCAACAATTTCGCAGTACTCGACCACCTGTTTTCAGCCATGGCTGCAACCCGCTTACCACTGCTAATCCATGGCGAAGTAAACGACCCTGGTGTGGATATTTTTGACCGCGAAGCAGTGTTTATTGAACGCATCCTCAAACCGCTGCTGCTGCGCCACCCAACCTTGCGGGTTGTCCTCGAGCACATTACCACCCAACAATCAGTTGCATGTATCCGCGACTATAGCCAACGCTACGATATTGCCGCAACAATCACCCCGCAGCACTTGCTTGGCAATAGAAATGATCTGTTTCAAGGCGGGTTGCAGCCCCACTGGTATTGCTTGCCAATTCTAAAACGCGGCCACCACCAACGCGCGCTCATTCAAGCTGCAACCAGTGGTGAGCCATGCTTTTTTGCTGGCAGCGACAGCGCGCCACACCCACAGCATGCTAAAGAATCTGCGTGTGGCTGTGCAGGATGTTATACTGGTTTGCACGCAATTCAGCTGTATACTCAGGTCTTTGCCCAAGCCAATGCACTCAATAAACTCAACGACTTCACCAGTGTTTTTGGCGCGCGTTACTATGGTCTGCCATTAAATGGAGGGACGCTAACACTGAGCCAGCAGCAATGGAGTGTGCCGCATCGATTAGTCTGGGGCAACACCACGATCATTCCGTTGCTTGCAGGCAAAACCCTCGACTGGAACGTTGTATGATGCACGAACGTTTTCGCGGCTTTTTACCTGTCGTTATTGATATCGAAACCGCTGGGTTCAACCCGCGCAACAACCCTATCTTAGAGATTGCCGCGGTAATGCTCGACTTCGACGCAGCTGGGCAAATAGTCATTACTGAATCTGTGCACGAACATGTCATTCCAGAAGAAGGAATGGTATTAGATGAAAAAGCTCTTGCATTTAATGGTATCCAGCCATTCCACCCATTTCGCATGGCTGTCAGCGAATACGAAGTATTTGATTCGCTGTTCCGTTCAATCCGAGCTGCGCTAAAAGCACATCAGTGCAGCCGCAGCGTGTTAGTTGCCCACAATGCCGCCTTTGACATGAGCTTCATCATGCAAGCTGCGAAACGCCATCAATTCAAGCGCAACCCATTTCATGCGTTCACTACTTTTGATACTGCAACGCTTGGTGGTGTTTTTGTTGGGCATACGGTACTTGCAAAAATTTGTGGGTTATGCCACATCCCCTTTGATAATGATAAAGCGCATAATGCACTGTACGATGCCACCAAAACAGCTGAGTTCTTTTGTTGGCTTATCAATCGTTACCATAACCTAGGTGGATGGCCGCTGGCAACGCAGCTGCCCAACTCAAGCAACAGCGCAGATTGCTAGTATTTGGAATGAAACGTGAGTCGTCATGGACAACCACGCTGTAATCTCTGTATTTAAATACCGCAGCTGGTCAATGACTTCTAAGGAATCTCTGCTTAAGTCCACGATGGGCGAGACGGACAAAAACGCTCGATGAAACTTAAACGCAGTGCGCAGATAATACTCTTGTGGGTGTTGCCAAGTGCTGCAACGACGTTAGCTGTAGTAGCGCAGTGTTTTTTCCCGTCCATCTGTTGAATATACTTATGCTTTGCGGCAATTGCTGACCTTGCTGTGTTGCATCCCTTGGCGTATAAGCTTGGCATGCGCTTAGCGGTTTGCGCCTTGCAATCATCAGCAATTGCCATCAAACTCACTCCATCAGCGACTTAATCAGAGGTTCCACGGCGCTAACAACACCCTACGCAAGCCCCAATTCGCTATGTTACCGTGAATTGCCCCATCATTCCGCAGTCCTCATGTTCCAGAATATGACAGTGATACATGTACGGTGCGCTGTCAGTTGCCTTATGTTTGAATTTGACAAGCACCTCGGACCATCCATTTTCAACATGGACCATGTCTTTCCAGCCTTGTGCATACGCCGGCGGTGTGCCGTTTTGCTGGCTGAGGATCCGAAACGAACAGCCGTGGACATGAAATGGGTGCAGGGTCTCACCACCGCTGATCCGCCAGATTTCTGTGTCTCCCTTGCGAACGTGTTCATCGATACGGTCCAAGTTCATGGGCAGCCCGTTAATCCCCATCACCCCGTCACCGCAGAAATTGCCCCAAGCACGTGCCAACGCCGCGAAGTCTTCGACATTCCCATTCGTATTCCCGTCGCCATTGCCATCGCCGCCTCCCATATTCAGTGAGAAGGAGCGGAGGACAGACGCTTCAGCGCGCTTGGGGACCGAGAGATTGGCAAGCAAGTTTGGCATCGAACCTGTAAAGCCTTGATCGCCACTGCGCGTTAGCGTGAGAGCCACCATTTCGGTGCCCATGCTGCCAAATAAGTCTTCAAGGAATCCGGACAGCCCTTCGTCATCATCGAAGGGCGCAACCATCAGGCTGTTGCTTTCGAGTGTATTCATGTCGATCAAAATTTCATAACGCTCTCCTGGTGACATGAAGAGCGTTTCAGTCTCCACAGCCAAGCCAAGGAAGCCGCCATCAGATGCAATCACGGTCACCGGACCGGTGGACATCGACAAGGTCAAAAATCTTGCATTGCAAGCATTAAGGAGGCGCAGGCGCACCAGGCCGGTTGGAACGGTCTGCGTCACTGGGGCAATTGCGCCGTTAACCACCAATGTGTTGCCATGAAAACCTTGCTCAAACACCTCGCCTGTCAGTTCATAGCTCATTTCACCCGCGCTGTTGAACATCTTGTCCTGCAAAACCAGTGTGAAATCATCAACGCCGTAGCTATGAGGCAGATCTGCGGCTAGGCTAGCGTCATCTTCAATCAGCATAACACCCGCCAGACCCTTGTAGGTCTGCTCGGCAGTTTTACCATGCGTGTGGGCGTGGAACCAATTCATCGACGCATGCTGGACAATCGCTACATCCGGCGACCATGTGTCGCCTGGCAGGATTTGCTGATGCGGACCACCGTCCACGCCACCTGGGATGTGCAGACCATGCCAGTGCAGCGTGCTGATGTCTTCGGTGCCATTGGTTACATCAAAAGGCAGCGTCTGCCCTTGCTTCACCCGCAATACAGGTCCCAAATAGTCGTTGTTGATTCCATAGGTTGCACTCGCGCCACCATTGCCGAAGTCATGCACCGCAGCAGTCAGCGCCAGTGCAATTCGGCGGTCGATACCGCCAGTAAGATCCGTTAACGGCAGCAGCGGCAGCGGACGGACGGCAGCCTGAACAAGCCTCGTTCCAGCCAACGCCACGCCAGCAGCGGCTGTTCCAAGCAGAGAATTGCGGCGGTTGATGTGCATCTTGGCTACTCCTCAATGGTAATTTAGGCGCTAAATGGCTTTAAGGAACCTTTGCATAAGCCGCTGAGTGAGCGAGTTTGCGTGCAATTGCTGATAATTGCAATCCGCTGACGCATGCCCAGCTATACGCCTAAGGATGCAACACTGCAAGTACCGCAAACCGTTATATATTGAACAGTATATTAAACAAAGTTTCACTAGCCGTGCTGCAAAATAGCACAGATGCAGCTGATCGAACTGAAATCAGCCAATTACTTGCAGAATGCTGGTTCATAAATCTGTTGCCGTGAAAAGCACGGGTGTAAATGCTACGGAGGTTGTTCAGACATCAGCTAACTAAGAAGCTGGTACTGTATTAGTTACTAAACATAAGGAGTGAAGCGAATGGGAAAAGCTGGATGCTGCGCAACTAGCGAGCGCTAACTATGCTCACATTTTTTATACTAATCGTCGGCGTCGCCTGCGGTTGGCTGGTGTCTTAATTGAGTGTGGAAGCCGTGAGAATGAAAATTCATTTCATAGGTAATCTGAAAACAAAACTTTCTCCAACCTCTTTGGTGTTCGTATATTGTTGTCATTCGTGAAGAATACTTCGCAGTCACTCGCTATTGCTGTTGCTACATGGATAGCATCTGGCGTTTTTAAACCTGTAGCCGCTGAGATATAAGCAGACTGAACAAGAATTTCTTTATCTATGGGAAGCAATACCAAGCAATTACTTTCTTCCAAGAAGGTGCGAAACAAACTTACTCCTGCAGTTGCATTCATTTTGAAAGGTTTTATCAGGATCTCGCACAGGCTAAGTTCGCTGGTAAATGCAATTAACTCCTCTATTTCTAACAGTTCTTGGATGTCGTTAACAAGCCGCTGATAAGATGAAAAACCCTCTACCAAATAAATAATTATATTTGTATCAATATAAACCTGTCTTCCTTTCAGTTTGTCCTTTAACTCCATAAATCACGCTGATTACGGATAAATTGATCAACCTCATCCGCGGTGTTAAATACACTAGGTTTTGCCCCTATCCATTTGGAAAGGTCTTTTCTTGTTTGTGCCGGTGTTGTATTGGCGGGAACAACTCTTTGACGGGTCATAATCACCTGGTCTTCTTGTGCTCGAAAATCAAATATATCTCCCTTTTCCGCATGTATCTCTCTGCGAATGGAAGAAGGAAGCGTGATTTGTCCTTTTTTCTTTAAGTGTTGATAATGGCATAGCACAAAAGTGTTAAAATTAGAAATTAGCACCATAACACAAAGTGTATGACTTTTTGCAGTAAATCAAATCCCCTCACGATCAACGCCACAACCCTCCCCTTGTTTCGCTGCTTGATGATCTTTCCTTGCTTTTACTTTTAAGTACCTATATTTTAAGAACACTTAGATAAATCTCGGTCTTATCGTGCAAAAGTTATCAAATATTTTCTAAAAACACATACAATAACCTTCTTGAAATTCTATCTATTTATTTAATAAATCTTAATATTATTCAACGACTTGGGAAATTCTAATGAAAAATTTTTATACAATAAAATGTATCGCAATTTTGATGATTTTAGACAAAATGCAATTGACTTTTTTATAAAATAAAAATTGGCGTAACGATGAATTTAAAAATATTCTAACTGATGATTTTCTAATTATTAAACCAGATTTTCTGTTTCCTACTTACTAAAGAGTATGTTTAATATACTGGTTTTAGATATTTGCATCATTAGCTGTATATGGAGCTGTAATTAATGTATCAAATAAGAATACGCACTTTTATAACAACCTTGAGTTACCAATTGGTTTGGTTGGTTTCCATCTTGATGATTGCGCGTTATTTTATGTTGGTTAACTTTACAGAACCAGCCCAATTAACCAGTAACAGCGCCGATGTTACTCGTATGTGGTTGACTGGGCTACGCTATGATTTACGCATTGCAGGCATGCTCCTCATTCCATTTGCTGTAGTTGGTTTACTATTTGCTATCAGTCGACCTACTTGGCAGCTATTAGTGCGTTTTACCCCAAGCTTGTTTGGTGTTATCGCATTCTTTGTAGCTGTGGTTGCCATTAGTAACTTTTACTACTACCAAACCTATCACAATCATATTGATGTTTTTGCCTTTGGCTTAGCCGAAGATACGACCAATGTGCTTGCTAATATGTGGCAAGATTATCCGGTGATTCGTGGTCTTGCTCTTGCTATATTATGCGCTGCGATACCTGCTCGATTGGCTAAAACCAGCTTACAAGATAAGCCGCTCAAGCCGTGGCGAGTCGGCGTTTTTATTATCTATGTACTGATTGTCTTGACTGTTGTATCTATCGCAGCGCGTGGGAGTGTAAGTACTTTTCCGTTACGACGAAGTAACTCCCAAATTTCTAACTTAATTGTGCTGAATAAACTGACACCCAATGGCTTAATGGCGATAAACTGGGCTATCAAAGACCATAATGCAGACACTGCGTTTCAGGCAGTGACGCAAGAGAAAGGCGACTCATTGATAGCGAACTCTGGCTTAAATAGCCTGAAGTCGCGTACCACAGTAAACCCATGGCTTGCAAAACATCAACCCAATGTCGTCATGGTATTAATGGAAAGCTTTGGTAATAACATGCTAACTTTTGATCAACCAGGCAAAAATGATTTATTAGGCAGTCTTCGACCACACTTTAAAGAAGATTTTGTTTTTAAACGCTTTGTTTCAGAGGGCAATGCCACAGCACCTTCACTGGCGGCTAAACGCTTTGTTTCAGAGGGCAATGCCACAGCACCTTCACTGGCGGCAATGTTTTTCCATAGTCCTGTCCCAAACATCAGTCACAGTTCAGCACAAAAAATAAAACTTAGCGGCACCCCATTTGCGGTCTATAAACAAGCTGGTTACAAAATAGTATTTATTTCGTCAGGTAACATGATGTGGCGTAATTTAGTTAACTACCTGCATGTACAAGGGGTAGATAGCGTGTATGATCAAAATACACTCATAGATCTATACCCAGAGTCTGCTGCAGAATTAACTGACTGGGGAGTGCCAGATGATTACGCTTACCGTCTTGCCGAAACCTTATTAAAAGAAACAAAAGAACCTCTTTTTATCAGTATTTTGACTATTACAAATCATCCGCCCTACGTCACGCCAGCACGGTACGAGGCAGCACCTGTTACTATAACTGCAGCGCTTGCAAAACACGAAGTCGATGGTGATATAGCGCAAAAAAATATTCTCGAAACCTATCAGTTTGCAGCTGATGCTTTTGGGCAATTTATGGCTAACATCAAAAACTTACCAGTGGGTGAAAAAACACTGGTCGCAGCGAGTGAAGACCACAAAATGCGTCGTTTAAATGCATTCTACCCTAAAGAGCAAATGTTAGACCATGCTGTTCCATTCTATTTGTATGTTCCTAAAGAAATACTGAAGCACAGTGCATGGAAGTTTGATAAAAATAGGGTAGGATCTCATAAAGACATTTTTCCAACCTTATATTGCTATAGCCTATCAAACACAGAATATCAGGCATTAGCTGGTCGTAATATGCTTGCTGTTACGGACGATAAACGACGGGACTTTGGTTACAACACCTCACTTTGGATTGATAAAAAAGGAGCCTATCCTCTAAGTGGTAATCCTGTATTTTATCCTTGGGAAAATAGCACGAGCCTGCTTGTCAGCAGTGCTGCAAGCACTGCTGACAAAGTGCAGCAAACTCGACAACAAGCTTTTATTGAACTGTTACGCTGGCAGCTCAATGCCAGAGTAAAAGGCATCATCAGCCCAGCTAAGTAGTAACACAGTCGCTATCGATACAACAGCAAATGAAGTCTATCACGCCATGCGTTTCGTTGTATAATCATAGTGTGTCGCGCTAGCGATTACAATGTCCCTAGTATCTGTAAGGGACTCTGATATTCTAAAAAAACATACAAATAGTATCTTAGAATATCTACATGTTTATTTACCAAACATTAATATGATTGTGCGACTTTGGAAAATTCTAATGAAAAAATTTTTCTACAATAAAATTTATCGCAATTTTGATGATTTTAGACAAAAGTCAATTGACTTTTTAGCAAATAAAAATTGGCGTAACTATCTATTCAAAAATATTCTAACTGATAATTATCAAATTATTAATCAGAATTTTTCGCGCTCCTATTTGTAATGAGTATATGAATACGATTGCAGTTTATCCTGGGACTTTCGACCCGCTCACCAACGGTCATACAGACCTTATTCGCCGTGGTTGCAAACTGTTTGACACTGTAATCATAGCTGTTGCTGAGTCAGCGAAAAAAAACCCGCTACTCTCGCTTGAGCAGCGCTGTGAACTCGCACGTAAAGTAATAGCAACTATGAATTTGCAGAGCAAAACCAAAGTTATTGGTTTTTCGACTCTCCTCAGTGATTTTGTCGCAGCACAACGGGCACAAGCAATTTTACGGGGCTTACGCGCAGTAAGTGACTTTGAATATGAGTTTCAAATGGCAAATATGAATCGTATTCTTGTCCCAAAAATTGAAAGTGTATTCCTAACACCAGACGAGCATTTTGCCTTTATTTCATCAAGCCTAGTCAAAGAAGTTGCCGCGCTTGGTGGCGACATCAGCGGCCAAGTCCATCCGCTGATACACGCAGCACTGCGTACAGCACTAAACCAATAACCGATGTCACCACAATATCAAGTTATAGTCATTGGCGGCGGGCATGCAGGCACTGAAGCCGCGCTTGCCAGCGCGCGTATTGGCGTATCAACATTGCTGATTACTCAAAACATTGAAACAATTGGGCAAATGTCCTGCAACCCGTCGATTGGCGGCATCGGTAAAAGCCATCTCGTCAGAGAAGTTGACGCCCTCGACGGCGCCATGGCGCGTGCCTGCGACGCCGCCGCAATTCATGTACGCGTCCTCAACGCCAGCAAAGGCCCTGCTGTGCAAGCTACTCGCGCACAATGCGATAGACAACTGTATAAAGCAGCAGTGCTGGCGATGGTAATGGGGCAAGATAATCTTGATGTGTTTCAAGACAGTGTTGCCAGCTTCAACATTAAGAGTGGAAATATAACAGGCATCCGCACCAGTATTGGTATTGAATTGAGTTGCGCTGCTGTAGTGCTGACTGCGGGCACATTTTTGCACGGCAGCATCTGCATTGGCTCAACACAACTACGCGGCGGGCGCGCTGGGGAGCCACCAAGCAATGAATTAGCAGTGCAAATGCAAGCACTCGGAATCACCACAAACCGTTTAAAAACCGGAACTCCACCGCGGTTACGCCGTTCTACTATCGATTACAACACCCTAGCAGCACAGCCTGGGGATACCCCCACGCCAACAATGTCGTATCTCAAACCAACAAAACCGCAACCACAACAACTGCTTTGCCACATTACCCATACCACAGCGCGAACCCACGCCATTATTGCGGACAATTTACATCAATCTGCATTATTCAGTGGTAATATTACTGGCGTCGGACCGCGATATTGCCCGTCAATTGAAGATAAAATTCAACGCTTTAGCGATAAACCCAGCCACCAAGTGTTTCTTGAGCCTGAAGGAATTGATAACGATGAGGTATACCCGAACGGGTTATCAACATCGTTGCCGTTTGCAGTGCAGCAACAATACGTCAACTCAATTCCAGGGCTTGAGCAAGCCAAGATTACCCGACCAGGATACGCGATTGAATATGACTTTTATGACCCGCGCCAACTCGACCGTACCCTTGCTTCGCAACACCTCAAAGGGTTATATTTGGCTGGACAGATCAATGGGACCACTGGATACGAAGAAGCAGCATCCCAAGGACTGTACGCTGGCATCAACGCTGCACGATATTGTTTACACCGCGACCCGTGGATTGCCGAGCGACATACCAGCTATCTTGGGGTCTTGGTTGATGACTTAATCACCCGTGGCACCAACGAGCCATATCGGATGTTTACATCTCGTGCCGAATACCGTTTGCTGCTGCGCGAGGACAATGCGGACATCCGCCTGAGTGCACTTGGTCATAACCTTGGTGTTGTTTCCGTAGCACGCATCAAACAGTTTGCAGAAAAAAAACGCTGCATCCAACAAGAACAGCAACGGCTACGCCAAACACAGTTATCAGTAAAGCAAGCAACCGTAGCGGGTATCGCAGCTATACAGCAAGCTACGAATTTAGAGACATTGTTAAAACGCCCAGAAGTCAAATATCACGTTTTGCTCGCGGCTGCCAAAATAGCGCCTGCTCGCAGCGATGTTGCCCAGCATGTCTGCGCTGAAATACGCTATGCAGGCTACATTGTCCGGCAACAACAGCAAATCGACAAGCTCAATGCGCGTGAACAGCAACAGCTTCCTGCTGATATTGACTATGCAAGTGTGGCTGGACTTTCTATTGAATTACAACAAAAACTTGCAGCACACCGTCCAGAAACCCTCGGCATGGCAGGGCGGATTGTAGGCATTACTCCAGCGGCGTTACAACTGCTATTGCTCCATTGTCAACACCGTGAGCGCAGCCATGCCAACTCTAAATAAGCAAAACATTATTGTTGCTATTACTGGGAGTATTGCCGCATACAAAACCTGTGAACTCGTCCGTGAATTACGCAAAGCAACAGCCAACGTGCGGGTCTGTCTCAGCGCTGCTGCACAGGAATTTGTTACCCCACTAACATTGCAAGCATTGTCTGAAAACCCTGTGCACACAGATATGTTTGCTGCGCAAAGCGCAGCTGCGATGGACCATATCAGCCTGGCGCGATGGGCTGATATCCTCCTCATTGCTCCTGCCAGTGCAGACACCATTGCCGATCTAGCCATTGGTAAGTCCGCTACGCTGATTAGCACGTTAGCATTGGTTACTCGTGCTCCCATTATTATCGCCCCAGCGATGAACACCGCGATGCTGAACCACCCTGCCACCCAAGCAAACATAGCAATCCTCAGCCAACGCGGCGTGCATGTTTGGTTTGGTGAAGACGGCACGCTCGCCTGTGGAGAGCTCGGCGCAGGCAGAATGTGTGAACCAATGGCAATCATCAAACGCTTGCAACAATTTGCTGCACCGCCAGTGCTCGCTGGAGTGCGGATACTCATTACCGCAGGACCAACCCATGAGGCGCTTGACCCAGTTCGATACATCAGCAATACCAGCACTGGACTTATGGGCTATAGCCTTGCCCAGGCTGCAATTGATGCCGGCGCTGCGGTGACATTGATTTCTGGTCCTGTCCATATCAGCAAACCAACTAGCCTTACGCAATGGTATGATGTTACCAGTGCTGCAGCAATGAATGCGGCTGTCCAACGAGCGCAGCCGCAACAGGATATTATGATTTTTTGTGCTGCGGTTGCAAACTATAAACCAGCAAAAGAACTACAGCAAAAAATAAAAAAAGACGCTGACACAATAACCCTGCAGCTAGTGAAAACCGCCGATATTGCCCTAAGTGCAAGTCTGCGTAACAGCAAACAACAGCTATTCATTGGATTCGCAGCTGAGACAGAACAGGTAGAGCAACACGCTAAAGAGAAACTCGCACACAAAAAACTTGATATTATCTTTGCAAATATGGTTGGCAAAAACTGCGGTTTTGGTGACGTAGAACATACTGTAACTGCCTATACCCGCGCTACAATACACCACGCACAACCACAACAAACCTTCGGGCCAAAGAAAAAAGCAGCACTTGGGCGCGATATAATTGCATGGATAGCAACTTTTTGGCTGCAATATATTAGCTCGCAAAGCCAATGACCATCACATTCAACGCGTTACACCGTACTCTTTTTTTTCGAGCTTTATGCGCATTAGCCTACTGCTCCCCGCTGCCATTATTAGCTGATGCTGCGCAGACCACGCCAATGGACACCGCTGCATCGCTTAATTTTTTTGATAATCCACTAGCTTTTTTTCAACAGCAATTGCTCGATATGCGCGATGCGTTTAACGACAAAGAGACAGTCCCTCAACTCAAACCAAATCGACCAGATGCCCGAATTATGTTGCGGTATGCTGAGGGCAAGTTGCTTTCAGAAATGCAAATGGTGGGGAATGTGCCGCATGGTCCATTCCAAACGTATTTTCCAAATGGTTCGATCCAAGTCAAAGCAATGTATGTTAACGGCATGCTCTCGGGTGAAAAAAAATTCTATTATCTAAGCGGTACATTAAGCGCGACAATGAGCTACGTTGACAATGTGCTGCATGGCGACGTGTTTCATTACTTCACCAATGGCAACCTCCAACGCCATATCCAGTCAGTAAACGGGGTACATAACGGTGCCCGTGTCGAATATTTCATTTCTGGGAAACTCCGATCAGCCTCCAAATATGTTGATGGCAAAAAAAATGGAATTACCTTCAACTTTCACAGCGACGGGCGACTTGTTGATGTTTTTCATTACTCCAACAACAAACTTGATGGGGCACAACGAACCTATTATTCTTCTGGGTATCTAAAAAAAATTGAGGTGTATGAAAACAAGAAATTTGTCAGTGAGAAATCAACAGCGTTTGCAGATCTAACTGCCGCACGGATAACTCGTGCTGAGACTGCTCGGCTGTTTGCAGAGCATTTCAGCCAACAATTGGATATTAATACTACCCCAAAAGAAGAGCAATTCATTAACAAGACATTGGCACGTATCAATGCAGCGCTTATTGTAAAACGCAAAGAAAAAAGTTTCATAGGTTGGCTTGCTGGTGCCGTTTATCCGCTTGTCGAATATTTATCGCAACGAGAATAAAACTATGCTCGCACTTATCTCAGTAGCAATTGGCGGCGCCATTGGTGCTATCATGCGCTGGCAGATAAGCATGCAATTTGCCACTCTAGCAAATACATTCAATTGGGGCACACTGCTTTGCAACGTGCTGGGATCGTTGTGTATTGGTGTTTTTTTTGCTCTGCTCAAACAATTCCAAATGATTGAATCAACGCGGCATTTTCTGCAAATCGGTCTGCTTGGATCATTCACTTCATTCTCGACTGTTTCGCTAGAAGTGTTCCGCATGTTTGAAACCAACATGCTTGGTGCAATAACCTATGCTTTTGGATCTATCACTACCTGCGTAGCTGGTTGTGCCCTTGGTTTTTTATTAATATCTACTCTACGAATATGATTGACTCTACGCGCCTACGCCACGAATTTTCAACCGTGCAGACCGCACTGAAAAAAAAACACTTCATCATTGAAGAGCATCAATACCAAGCAATCGAACAGCAACGATGCGAATCACAACAACAGCTACAACGCCTGCAAGCACAACGCAATCAAGGTGCAAAAGATATCGCCATTGCCAAAAAAAATGACACAGATACCGCAGCAATGATTGCGGCAATGCAAGATATCAACGCAGAGATTAAACTCAATCAACAGCAATTTGAAATTGTACAACAGCAACTCCAAGACTTACTCGACAGTATTCCCAACATCCCAGATGCATCTGTGCCAATAGGCAGTTCAGCAGCAGAAAACGAGGTTGTGAAGATAACAGGAGCAGTCAATACCACTCTTTCAGCAGACCATGTCGACCTAGGAGAAAAGTTTGGACTTGACTTTGGCCTTGCTGCCAAGCTTGCGGGGGCACGATTTGTAATACTGCGTGGTCCAGCAGCCCGACTGCACCGTGCGCTCGCGGCAATGATGCTTGACACCCATATCAACGAGCATAACTATCAAGAATGTTATGTGCCATATCTGGTTAGCCCGCAGTCGGCATATGGAACAGGACAACTACCAAAATTTGCCGAAGATATTTTTTTCTGCAAAAACGATAGCGCCTGTTTAATTCCAACTGCAGAAATTCCGTTGAGTAACTTCCTCCGCGAAACAATTACTACTCCAGCCAAGCTCCCTCTCAAACTTGTTGCTCACTCTCCGTGCTTTCGCCGCGAAGCTGGCAGCTATGGCACAGACAACCGCGGGATGTTTCGCCAACACCAATTTGACAAAGTAGAAATGGTGCAATTAGTCGAACCAAGCAACTCATGGCAAGCTCACGAAGAAATGCTCAGTCACGCAGAAAGAATTTTACAAAAACTTGAACTGGCGTATCGCGTTGTTAATCTTTGTGGTGGTGACCTTGGCTTTGCTGCGGCAAAAACATACGATCTTGAGGTCTGGCTACCATCGCAACAAACGTATCGAGAAATTTCTTCAGTGAGTAACTGTCTCGACTTTCAAGCGCGAAGAATGCAAAGTAGAGTTAAAATCAATGGGGAAAATGTTCTTATTCATACTCTCAACGGTTCAGGCGTTGCAGTTGGGCGTGCGCTACTGGCAATCATCGAAAACCACAGTCTTGATAACGGCGATATTGCTATTCCTAAAGCCCTGCAACCATATCTTGGCAACCAAAAAACACTCAGTCCAATTTCATGAATCTGTATAGCATGGCGATTGTCATTGTGTTTGTTGCAGCCGTAGCCAGTCTTGCTGTAGGCTTGGTATTTTTAATCAAAGACAACGCATCGCAACGGCGACTACTCTACATGCTATATCTGCGGGTCGGGCTTTGTGCGCTATTGGTTATTATGATTGTGTATGGGCTGACAACTGGACTGTTGCACGTTAGCGGACCGCTGCACCGTCTTACCTAGCAAAATCCAAATTAATGAATGGATTGTATAGCATCACTTTCTACCCTGCATATATCCATTTACTGCTGGCAGGGTTATTTGGTTTACTCGCTGGCAGCTTTCTCAATTGCCTCACCCACCGCCTGCCCATCATGCTAAACCAGTCATGGACTGCAGCGGCACAAGAGTATCTTGAGCTACCAACGGAGCAACCGCCACCTCCATTCAATCTAATTACCCCACGCTCGCATTGCCCAACATGCGCAAGGTCATTGCCGTGGTGGCTGTTGATACCTGTTTTCAGTTATCTGGCGGTATGCGGTAAATGTCATTCCTGCAAATCACCAATAAGTATAACTTACCCACTCGTCGAAATCGTCAGTGCTTGGCTGTGTGTACTCATCGTCCATACCTTTGGTATAAGCCTCGATGCATTCGCGCTGATAGCCGCATCAATGCTGATGTTCAGCCTACTGCTCATTGACGGCAAGCACCAGATATTACCTGATGTGTTGGTGTATGCATTATTGTGGAGTGGTCTCATCTATCACTTTTACACACAGCAACGTTTTTATGAGGCGTTTATCGGCTGCATCGCTGGATATGGTTTTTTCTATGTGCTCTACATTGCTAGCAAAGCCGTGTTGCACCGTGAAGCACTTGGAATGGGAGATATTAAACTGCTCGCAGCGCTTGGTGCTTGGGCTGGCTATGATTCGTTAATAACCATTATATTTGTTGGCAGTGTTACAGGGTTATTGTTTAACCTGCTTACTGCAACATTACGGATGCGCAACCTGCACGATCCAATGCCGTTTGGCCCATTTTTGCTCATTCCCGCATGGCTATGTATCTACTTTGGCCCAGACTGGCTGCTAGACTACCAACTATTTTCCCAATACATCACGCATATCTAGCCATTTGCTACGCCTTGTCTGTAACGGCTGGTCAATTGATAATACCCACCAATGTTAGCTACGCATGCGCTTAAGTTATCATCAGCGTTTTTGCTCCGTCTCCCCCGTCATGGACTTAATCAGAGCTGCCTTAACGGCTATTATTGCTGCTGCGAATGCTCCAGCACCGCACGCGCCGCTAGCGTCGATGCACCTTGGCGTAACTTGGTATAAATATTCGTGCACGCTGTTTGGTAATAGTTTTTTTCTGTCTGGTTGCGCGCAAACACCTCTGTCAACCGCTGGCAAATTGCTGCAGAGTTGAGTGCACTTTGCAACAATTCTGGGGCAATACATTCATCAGCGAGCCAGTTTGGCTGGGCAACCCATGTGGTGCGCACCAGCATTTTTAACACCAAATATGATGCCCAATGCATTTTATAGCCAACAACCATCGGCACTTTGAGCAAACACGCTTCAAGCGTTGCCGTACCAGAACACACCAAGGCAATATCTGCTGCTGCAAGAACCTGCCTGGTCTTGCCAACAACAATTTTAGTATTGCTATTTACTGGCTGTATCTGCTGCTGCATCAACGTAGCAAGCTGTTGAGTTGCTGCTGCGATGACAATTTGCGCTGAGGTTTGCGTAGCTAAGAATTGTTGCGTGCCTGCGTAGAACGCATCGAATACATTGTTGACTTCACTGCTACGCGAACCTGCGAGCAAGGCGATAACCGTCCCCGCCTGGAGTTGGAGATTAGCCTTGGCCTGCGCTTGATCACGCTGTGGAGGAATAGCATCGGCAAGTGGATGCCCAACAAAAGTTGCGGTATAGCCAAAGCGTTGGTAGATTTCAGGTTCAAACGGATACATGCATAGCATCAGGTTACAGGCTTTACCAAACTGATGGACACGCTGTTGCCGCCATGCCCACACCGTTGGGCTGACATAATGCACGACACAAATACCATTTTTTTTTAAATAGCGCTCGATGCCAATGTTAAAATCAGGCAAGTCAATGCCGATAAACACATCGAGTTTGCGTTCGAGTAACGTATGCTTCAGGCTTTTTTGTATCCGCAATAATCGTGGTAAATGTTGCATAGCCTCAACAATGCCGAATGTGGTTAGCTCCTGCATTGGCACCAGACACTCAAGCCCTTGTTGCACCATTTGCTCGCCACCCACACCAACAAACGTACAACTATTGTTGGATTGATGCTGGAGTTGTTGAATTAACCCAGCCCCCAATATGTCAGCAGAAATTTCACCAGCAATCATGCCAATATTCATCGCCACACCATCGTTGCAAACCGCCCACATTGTCGACTGTGACGATGCGAAAACCACAGCTCTGGTTGATGGTATGTGCAAAATCCAGATTGGGTTACTGCCACTGCGTACCCTGCTAACTGGGATGCCACTAGCGCTGGTAAATCAATTTTCCAGTGCTGGCTGCCATCGGCAACACAATATTGCTCATTGCTGGCATCGAGCGCTAACATTGCGTCGCGCACGGGAGCATCTACTTGATAGCAGCACTGGCAAATTGCAGGGCCGATCCACGCCTTAAATGTTGTATACCGCTGTAACTGTTGCAATGCTTTGCTAATAATCCCACCTGCAATACTGCGCCAGCCACAATGCAATACCGCAATTGCCTCGTTGCTGTGCAACACAACAGGCACACAATCTGCTGTCATCACTGCGAGGGCAATATTGCGCTGGGTCGTCCACACCCCATCGGCAACAATACCGCTGCTCACGCTAGCTATTGCCACCACATCGCTGCCGTGCACTTGCTGCATCCATTGAATTGCCGTGTTTGCAGGTAATAGCTGTTGCACAGCTAGACGATTTTGTGCCACCGCCTGCGCGTCGTCACCAACATGTTGAGCAAGGTTACCGCGGTAATACGGTGCGCTAGCAGCACCCTGCTTGCGGGTAGTTACCAATACATTTGCCAACGGGCGAATGACATCCATAGTTAATTCTGCCTATCCATCTCGTAAGCTTGCCAGCAACGTCGAAAAATCTTGCGGAACAGCTACCTGCCACTGGCAGGCTGCGTGGGTTATTGGGTGTAACAACCCCAATTCAGTTGCATGCAGTGCTTGGCGGGGAAAGTCTATTAGTTCCTTGGGTAAATGGCGCAAACAGTTACGCTTAATACCATATGTTTGGTCGCCAACAACTGGAAAACCAATATGGTGCAAATGGACGCGTATTTGATGCGTTCTGCCAGTATGCAAGGTACAGCGCAGCAATGTTGCCCCGTCAAACAACTCAAGCGGTGCTACTGCGGTTACCGCATATTTCCCGCGCGAAGTCGCAGCAAGGTCACTCAACACTGCCATACGTTGCCGATTATTAGCATCGCGACCAATGGTGTTTTCGATACGCCGCCCAGCCTGCACCCGCCCAACAACTATTGCCAGATACTGACGCGACACCCTGCGCAAAGCCAGCTGTGCAATCAAATTGTTATACGCTGCATTGTTAAGTGCAACTATTAACAGCCCCGTGGTATCTTTGTCCAAACGGTGGACTAAGCCATGGCGGGTAACATCATGCAATGCTGGAAAATGGTGCAAGACACGGTTAACCAATGTGCCAGTTTGATTGCCAGCGCCAGGGTGCATCACCAATCCTGCGGGTTTATTGAGAACGGCAATTGCTTCATCTTGATACACTACGTCTATTTCACCGGTTTCTGCCTGCACTGTAGTCGACGTATTTGCCTCCACCACCAACGCTACATTCTCCCCACCAAGGACAATATGGCTGTTTTTGACATTCTCACCATCGACGGTCAACGCGCCATTGCGGATACATTTGCTGAGGTGGCTGCGGGAGAAATCAGGAAAGAATTGCGCTGCAACCTGGTCGATGCGTCGAGCAGTAGCTTGCATTGGAATTTGAAAACGAAACTGGGGCATAAGCACTAGATATTATTTGCTGTAAGGATATACTCAAACCAACATCAGGGGTGCTATATGGCTGAGAAATACCCTCCGAACCTGCACTGGTTAATACCAGCGAAGGGAGATGAGTACTGCTGATATTTTTTTTTGTTCATTCATCAGGAGTACTCATGATACCATCATTCCGTGCGCTTAAAGTTTTGCTGACAATATCTTGTATTGTGGCAGCGTTGGGCAGCGCATCCCCCGCATTTGCAGCATCCATCAGGCTGCTTACCCACGACTCTTTCTCATTGCCAACAGGGATGCTCGAGGAGTTTGAAAAAAAACACAACATCACCGTTGAGGTTATCCAAGCAGGCGACGCTGGGGCGATGGTTAATACCATGGTACTCACCGCAGCGCAACCAATCGCTGACATTGTATATGGAATTGACAACGCGCTCGCTGCAACCGCAACAAAGCATCAATTACTGGCGCCATTACCAACAGCGGTTACCCCAATCAACCATTCTGCTAATTTTGACTTACCAGCAACGCTTGCTGCGGTTGACCATGGCTACGTTACTTTAAACTATGATACGGCATGGTTTGCAGACAACAATATTGCGCTACCGCAATCTCTTGCACAACTTGCGCAGCCACAATTTG
Organism: Gammaproteobacteria bacterium; assembly: GCA_965277405.1. Taxonomy (GTDB): domain Bacteria; phylum Pseudomonadota; class Gammaproteobacteria. The sequence continues at coordinate 1,888,126 of OZ255726.1, read as the reverse complement.
CCAAGTTGCTCGTTGTAGAACATCCAGCAACATCGAGCCCTGGGTTCGCGTGGCTGTGTATAACCATCGCCGCGCTTGGCGAGGACGCCGCGTTCCGATGGTGGCGTTCAGCCCGCGATAACGGCGTTGCCATTACCAAAGGCTGGAGCGCAGCATACTACCAAAGTTTTTCGCGTAACGGTGGTGATCGACCGTTGGTTGTCAGTTATGCGTCAAGCCCTGCCGCCGAGATGTATTACGTTGATAGCCAGCCAACCACAGCCCCAACGGCAAATTTGTTTTTAAATGACATTGCCTTCCATCAAGTTGAAGGCATAGGTGTTATCGCAGGCGGCGACGCCACCCATGCAGCAAAATTCATCAACTTCATACGCTCAGTACGCACCCAAGCAGCGTTGCAAACAACGATGTGGATGCTTCCTGCCAATGCAGACGCAACTGTGCTGCCACTGCTGCGCGAAGCTGGGCAACCACAATCAACCAATACTCCAACTCGTATTACAATACGCGAAAATTCTGCGCGTTGGATTAGCGAATGGATTGCTATTATGATTCGTGGAGAATAACAATCCACCTGCTTGTTGCTACACGATTGGCAGTCCTCAGCTTGGTTGCAGTGGCAACTATGGTTACCTTCATTGTGGTGATTCCGTTGGCTGGATTGCTCAGCCACGCGGAATCACTCCCTTGGGCTATGTTACAAGAGCGTTATTATCAGCGGGTGCTGGCATGGACCATCGGACAGGCGTTGGCAAGTGCCGCCGCCGCTGGGTTGATTGGTGTGGCCCTCGGCTGGGTGTTGGCACGTTTTCATTTCTTTGGGCAGCAAATAATCGAACGCAGCTTGTTGCTTCCCTTTGTCATGCCAACATTAGTCGCGGCACAAGGTATCTTGTTGATATGGCATGAACAACATCCATTGCTGTTGATATTTGGCAATGTGTTTTTTAACGCAGGGTTTGTCGCAATTACCTGCCAAAAAGCATTTTCTTCACTGCCAAAACCGCTGCTTGCAGCAGCGACATTACTTGGTTTTAGCAATACCCGACGTTTTTTTATCCTCGAACTGCGGTTAATAGCTGCGCAATTATCCACCTGCTTAGTATTGGTCGTCGCCTTCTGCAGCAGCAATTTTAGCTTGGCAATAATGCTGTCTGGGTTTCGCCATGCGACCATTGAAGTTGAGATTTATTCTTTGCTCGCCCACCAACTCAAAATTAGCGCAGCAACAGTGTTGGCGCTGACCCTGTTGACGCTAGGCGGCATATTGATCGCAATATATGCATGGCTGCATAGCCATATACGCCACCAACACACACCGCAGCCGCTGGCAACAAAACCGCTGACAACATGGCAGCAACGCAGTGGTATTAGCGTAATCATCAGCGTGTTTTGTTGCGTGTGTATTACCCCAATACTGCTGGCGTTGTTGTCACCGATTATCGACTGGTCATGGTCCAGCAGTTGGCAATTATTCAGCTCTGCTCAGCATCGTGCTGCTTGGATAAATACGCTGACGTTTACGCTTATTACGGCAGTAGGAGCCAGCGTCTTGGCATGGCTGCATGCAATTTGTACGCTGCGTTGGCGATGGATGCGTGGCGTCTTTCTCCTGCCATGGCTTATATCTCCAGTTTTACTCGGGGTTGGGATTCTGCATGCATACCCAGGCGTTGCTGGCTCAATGACTGTGTTGCTCGCCGCGTATATTTTTATTGCATATCCATTATTAGGTCTGCAATTGACTAGCGCACTCGAGCGCATATCAGTCAGTTATATCGAGGCAGCTCAGACGCTTGGGGCATCAAACTTGCGGGTTTGGCTGCGAATTATCATCCCGCTAATGTTACCAGTATGGCGACAAGGGCTGACCATTGCCGGGGCAACCGCTATTGGTGAATTTGCCATTACCCTGTTTTTATCACGCCCAAAATGGCTTGCTTTAACAACGTTGCTCTACCAGAAAATAAGCCGTGCTGGTGCTATCAACCATTTTCACGCCCAACTGATTGCGATAGAGCTACTCTGCCTAGTAGTTGCCTGGTATGCGTTGGTGCGCGGTCGTCAACCAGTAGTGTGGTATGCTTGAAATACAGCGTTTATCAAAAACTTTTGCAGGCAAACCGCCGTTGTTTAGTGACTTTTCGCTGCGCTGCGCCACTGGGAGCATTACCGCTGTCCTGGGTGCATCTGGCTGCGGTAAATCGACTTTATTGCGGGTCATTGCCGGACTGGAAAATGGTGATAGCGGCGAAATAATATTAAACGGCACGCCTATCCACACCGTCCCGCCACAACTGCGTAATGTTGGTTTTGTCTTCCAGCAGTATGCGTTGTTTCCCCACCTTAATGTGCTCAGCAATATTACCTTTGGCTTGTATAAACTTCCCAAAAAACAAGCGCGCCAGCGAGCAATGACGATGTTAGCAACTTGTCAAATCGCCCATTTGGCAACTAGCCATGTCTGCAATATTTCAGGCGGGGAACAACAACGCGTTGCCATCGCGCGGACGTTGGTGACGCGACCTAAAGTGTTGCTGCTCGACGAGCCGTTTGCATCGCTTGACCAAACACTGCGGCATGACCTACGCCAATGGTGCTATCGTTTTATCCAACAACAACAGATCACCACGCTGCTGGTAACCCACGACCCGCAAGATACAGCGGCAGTAAATAACGTAGTTACCTTGGGAAGGTCTGATTAAGTCCGCTGATTAGCCTAGGCTAGCAATGTTGGCAAGGTGGCAGCACAGCTAGCATCAAGTTGACAACGCTGCTATTCAACACCCCTTATACTTTTTCTTGACACATTCACGGGCAAGTTGCTGTGCGCTAGCGATCTGGGCAGCGGTCATTACTTTAGCACGCCGATCTCGCAACTTTGCTCCTTGCGCACTGCCATTATACGCCGCAATATTGTACCACATATGGGCATACACATTATCTTGGAGTACACCTGTTCCGTTAGCATACATCCAACCTAGATTGAACTGGGCACCGGCGTGTCTCTGTGCTGCGGCAAGTGTCCACCACTGCAGCGCCGCCTGATAGTCTTGCGCTACACCTTCTCCGCTACCATACATGATTCCCAGATTGGCTTGGGCGTTGGCTTCTCCCTGTGCTGCGGCAAGTTTATACCACTTCAGCGCCACCTCATAGTCTTGCAATACACCTTTTCCGTTAGTATACATCACTCCCAGATTGGTCTGGGCTACGGCATGTCCCTGTGCTGCGACAAGTTTGTACCACTGCAGCGCCGCCTTATAGTCTTGTGGTACACCTTTTCTTCCGTTATCATACGTTACACCCAGATTGAACTGGGCTGTGGCGTGTCCCTGTGCTGCGGCAAGTTTATACCACTGCAGCGCCGCCTTATAGTCTTGCGGCACACCTTTTCCGTTATCATACATGAAACCCAGATGGAACTGGTACATGGCATCTCCCTGTGCTGCGGCAAGTTTATACCACTGCAGCGCCTCCTTATTGTCTTGCGCTACACCTTTTCCGTTAGCATACATTATACCCAGATTGTACTTGGCACTGGCAACTCCCTGTGCTGCGGCAAGTTTAAACCACTGCAGCGCCGCCTTATAGTCTTGCGCTACACCTTTTCCGTTCTTATACATTAAACCCAAATTCAACTGGGCTGCGGCTTCTCCCTGTGCAGCGGCAAGTTTATGCCTCTGCAGCGCCGCCTTGGAGTCTTGCGGCACACCTTTTCCGTTCTTATACCAACGCAAATGGAACTTGGCGCCAGCATGTCCCTGTGCTGCGGCAAGTTTCCACCACTGCAGCGCCGCCTTAGAGTCTTGCGCCACACCGTATCCATGCTTATACATCACTCCCAGATTGTCCTGTGCTGCGGCATATCCCTGTGCTGCGGCAAGTTTATACCAGCGCAGCGCCGCCTGATAGTCTTGCGCTACACCTTTTCCGTACTTATACATCCTACCCAGACTGTTCTGGGCACTGGCATATCCTTGTGCTGCGGCAAGTTTCCACCACTGCACCGCCGCCTTAGAGTCTTGAGCTACACCTTTTCCATTTCCATACATCCAACCCAGATTGTACTGGGCCTTGGCATGTCCCTGTGCTGCGGCAAGTTTATACCACTGCAGCGCCTCCTGATAGTCTTGCGCTACAACTTTTCCGTTAGCATACATTACACCCAGATTGAACTGGGCGTCGGCTTCTCCCTGGGCTGCGGCAAGTTTCCACCACTGCACCGCCGCCTTAGAGTCTTGCGCTACACCATGTCCGTGGTTATACATCACACCCAAATTGAACTGGGCTGTGGCATGTCCTTGTGCTGCGGCAAGTTTATACCACTGCAGCGCCTCCTTATCGTCTTGCGCTACACCTTTTCCGTTGTCATACATTAGACCCAGCTTGTACTGGGCACTGGCATATCCCTGTGCTGCGGCAAGTTTATACCACTGCAACGCCGCCTTATAGTCTTGCGCTACACCTTTTCCGTAATTATACATCCTACCCAGACTGTCCTGGGCACTGGCATATCCCTGTGCTGCGGCAAGTTCCCACCACTGCAGCGCCGCCTTATAGTCTTGCGCTACACCTTTTCCATTACCATACATTATACCCAGATTGTACTGGGCAACAGCATCTCCCTGTGCCGCGGCAAGTTTCCACCACTGCAGTGCCGCCTTATAGTCTTGCGCTACACCTTTTCCGTTATAATACATTAAACCCAGCTTAAACTGGGCGTCAGCATGACCTTGTGCTGCGGCAAGTTTATACCACTGCAGCGCCGCATTATAGTCTTGCGTTACACCTTTTCCATTCTTATACTTATTACCCAGATTGTTCTGGGCTACGGCATCTCCCTGTGCTGCGGCAAGTTTATACCACTGCAGCGCCGCCTTATAGTCTTGCGCTACACCTGTTCCGTTAGCATACATCACTCCCAGATTGTTTTGGGCGTCAGCATCTCCCTGTGCTGCGGCAAGTTTATACCACTGCAGCGCCGCCTTATAGTCTTGCGCTACACCTTTTCCATTACCATACATTATACCCAGATTGTACTGGGCAACAGCATCTCCCTGTGCTGCGGCAAGTTTGTACCACTGCAGCGCCGCCTTATAGTCTTGCGGCACACCTTTTCCGTTATAATACATCAGACCCAGACTGTCCTGGGCACTGGCTTTTCCCTGTGCTGCGGCAAGTTCATACCACTGCAGCGCCTCCTTATAGTCCTGAGCTACACCTTTTCCGTTGTCATACATTAGACCCAGATTGTACTGGGCATCGGCATGTCCTTGTGCTGCGGCAAGTTTATACCACTGCAGCGCCTCCTTATAGTCCTGAGCTACACCTTTTCCGTTGTCATACATTAGACCCAGCTTGTACTGGGAACTGGCATCTCCCTGTGCTGCGGCAAGTTTATACCACTGCAGCGCCGCCTTATAGTCTTGCGGCACACCTTTTCCGTTATAATACATCAGACCCAGCTTGTACTGGGCGTCGGCATTGCCCTGTTCAGCAAGCGGTTGTAATTCGCGAATAGCAGTTGGGTAGTCGCTATTGTTATAGGCAGTTAAACCTTGCTGCAAATCGGCAGCACAACCCGCGGTTAACAACGCCAAGAGGGCGGCACTCATTAGTATTGGCAGTAAATATTTCATAGGCTTCGGCAGTAAATATTTCATATGCTAATGTTGGCATACTTGGGGCAAGAAATACAGGGTAAAAACCTAGTTTAATCTACTCGCTGCATTAGCGGCTGCATCAGAGTTTTGCTAATGCTGCCCCAATTCACAGCAGCCTGAGCAAACAAGGGGCTTGGTCGCTGCGGTCGAATAGCTGCTGTTATTGGTTATTGGTTCTTGGTTCTTGGTAAGGAGTGGGATTGACGGATTAGCGCGGGGGTTTGGCGTCAAGCTGCGACCGTTCGGCTGCAGCGTAACCGCCAAGACTCCACCCCAGCCGATGGAATAATAAGTTATGTTAAGTTATGTATAGCGGCGACAACTATGTTTGCAGCTCCTTTTCCAGATCTTCAAGCGATAAGGAGCGTGAGGCAGTAAATAACGCAGTTACCCTTGGGAAGGTCTGATTAAGCCGCTGATGGGGCTGGTTTGATGGCAATTGCTGATGATTGCAAAGCGCATTCCGCGCACATTACCTTGAGCGCATGCCGTAGCATATACGCCGAGGGATGCAACGCAGCAGCCTAGTTTTCTGCTGCTGTGACATATATTTTCTCATCGTCTACGTCACAACCTGATTAGCCTAGGCTAGCACTGTTGGCAAGGTGGCAGCACAGCTAGCATCAAGTTGACAACGCTGCTATTCAACACCCCTTATACTTTTTCTTGACACATTCACGGGCAAGTTGCTGTGCGCTAGCGATCTGGGCAGCGGTCATTACTTTAGCAAGACTATCTCGCGATTTTGCTCCTGTCGTACTTTCATTATACGCCGCAATATTATACCACATATGGGCATACACATTATCTTGGATTACACCTGTTCCGTTAGCATACATCACTCCCAGATTGTTTTGGGCGTCAGCATCTCCCTGTGCTGCGGCAAGTTTATACCACTGCAGCCCCGCCTTATAGTCTTGCGGCACACCTTTTCCGCTACCATACATCATTCCCAAATTGACTTGGGCGTTGGCATTTCCCTGTGCTGCGGCAAGTTTATACCACTGCAGCGCCGCCTGATAGTCTTGCAATACACCGTATCCATTATGATACATCCAACCCATATTGTTCTGGGCGTCAGCATCTCCCTGTGCTGCGGCAAGTTTACACCACTGCAGCGCCGCCTGATAGTCTTGCGCTACACCTTCTCCTTTACCATACATCCAACCCAGAATGCTCTGGGCGTCGGCATCTCCCTGTGCTGCGGCAAGTTTATACCACTGCAGCCCCGCCTTAGCGTCTTGCGCTACACCTTTTCCGTAAAAATACATTAAACCCATCTGTAACTGGGCTTTGGCATATCGCTGTGCTGCGGCACGTTCATACCACTGCAGCGCCACCTTAGAGTCTTGCGGCACGCCTTTTCCGTTATAATACATTACACCCAGCTTGAACTGGGCTTCGGCATTGCCCTGTTCAGCAAGCGGTTGTAATTCGCGAATAGCAGTTGGGTAGTCGCTATTGTTATAGGTAGTTAGACCTTGCTGCAAATCGGCAGCACAACCCACGGTTGAGAACGCCAAGAGGGCGGCACTCATGAGTATTGGCAGTAAATATTTCATAGGCTGCGGCAGTAAATATTTCTATAGGCTAATGTTGGCATACTTTGGGCAAGAAATACAAGGTAAAAAACCTAGTTTAATCTACTCGCTGCATTAGCGGCTGCATCAGAGTTTTGCTAATGCTGCCCCAATTCACAGCAGCCTGAGCAAACAAGGGGCTTGGTCGCTGCGGTCGAATAGCTACTGTTATCGGTTATTGCTTATTGGTTCTTGGTTCTTGGTAAGGAGCGGGATTGACGGATTAGCGCGGGGGTTTGGCGTTAAGCTGCGACCGTTCGGCTGCAGCGTAACCGCCAAGACTCCACCCCAGCCGATGGAGTAATAAGTTATGTTAAGTTATGTATAGCGGCGACAACTATGGTAACAGCTGCTTTTCCAGCTCTTCCAGCGATAATGGTCGTGCAGCTGCGACGAATAGCTGCAGCGATTTGCCTTGGATTGGATAGGCGATTTTTTCAGCACGGCACCAGAGTTCTGCACCAACGCGGTGTAGCGGTGCTTTACACAGTGGGCAGACGATGATTGGTAGGATGCGCGAGCTTGGTTTCATGGTGTGGGCTTTCGTTGTTGTTCTGTCTTGCCCAGCATGGCTTAATCAGAACTTCCTTTGGCAATAACTTCATCAACAAAGTCCCATAATCCTGTTGGTGGGATTAGCTCAATAGCCACATGCCAGATATACTTAGCAGGTAAGTGCTGATATTTTACGGCGTCTTTTGCGGTCATCAGATACACGGTATCGTCGTTAAAATCTGCATCTGCGAGGGTGCTGTGGTCAGCCAAGGTCAACGCGGTGAATGAAATCCCTATGTCGACAAGGGTCTGATAAAATCCTTGTGGGTTGGCGATGGCAGATAAGGCAACAATAGGTTGCTCTGCATAGCGGTTTTTCCATGTTGCGACGCTGATTTGTCCCGCTGCATTGGCGATTGCGCTTACTCGGTAGCTGAATACGGGTAAGTGGGAAAATTGTGGTTGTTGCGGGCTGCCTTTACTCGCAATAAATCGCTTGGCTGTTGGCTGGGTGGCGGTGTTGTGCAGCGGGACGCGCAGCGGACCGGCGGGGATGAGGTGGCCATTACCAACGCCGCGTGCGTCAAAAAGAACAATTTCTGCATCGCGGGCGACTGCGCTGTGGAGTCCATCATCGAGCAAAATAATATCAACATCATCGCGTTGGTTGAGCAAGGCAACAGCATCTGCTCTGCTGTTGGCAACGGCAATCAGCGCCGCACAATGCTGCAAGAGCATGCTCGGTTCATCACCAAAAACGCTTGGGTTGGCAGCATCTACCAGCTGTGCTGTGGCGATATCAACCCGATACGCTTGATAGGCGATGCCAATTTTTAGTTGTGGATAATGGAGTGCTATTGCTTTGATTATCTCTGTTTTGCCTGTGCCGCCGACGGTGTAATTGCCCACAATAATCGTCAGTTTTTCGCTGGGCTGGCGTGGCTGTTGGCGCAGCAGCACTAGCAGCCAATATACCCATGAAATAGGGATCAGCAGCCAGCGTAGCGGGTGTTGCTGGTACCAAGCGGCGAGCAGGATTTTGCTGAGCGTGTTGCGCATTAGGTTCTTAGCGTTGTTGTAGCCGATACAGGTTTTGATAATAACTACAACGCTCCATCAATTGTGTATGGCTGCCTTGGTCAATTATTCTACCCTTTTTAAATACCACAATTGTATCAAGATGGACAATTGACGACAACCTGTGCGCGACAACAATCAAAGTAGTATTGCTATGTATCATGGTGGCAAGCGCTTGCTGAATCGCAAAGTCGCTTTGGTTATCTAGCGCAGCAGTAGCTTCATCCAACAATAAAATTGGTGCTTGCTTATAAAACGCGCGGGCGAGCGCCAACCGTTGGCGTTGTCCACCAGACAATTGGTCGGCATTGTTGCCAACTTGGGTGTCAACCCCGTGTGCCATGGTGGCGATGACCTCATCTAAATTAGCAAATTCAATCGATTGCTGTAATAACGCGGCGTCGATTGTCTGGTGTGGATAGCTTATATTCTCTGCAATTGTGCGGCTAAAAAATGTGGGGTTTTGGGTCACCATCGCTATCTGTTGGCGCACGCTTGTTAGTGAATAGCTATTGATGTCGCAGCCGTTGATACGCACGCTGCCTTTGCTGGCGGTGATAAACCGAGTTAACAGCATTGTCAGTGTGGTTTTGCCGCTGCCAGATTCGCCGACAAAGGCAACGCTAGCACCAGCTGCAATCACCAAGTTAATATCAGTCAAAACCGTGGTCGCGCCAAAGGCAACATCGGTATTGATGAATTCAATTGTCCCAACTTGGCTTGCTAGCACCCGGCTGCCATTATCGATTTCTGTTGGTGCATCGATAATCGAAAAAATCTCTTCTGCTGCGGCTAAACCACGCTGAATCAAGGCGATTACGGTTGTCAGTTGGCGGATGGGTTTGATAATGATGCCCGTCGCGGTGATATATGCAGCAAACAGCCCGTAGCTTGCAAATGTTGTCGGTAAAGAGAGGTTTAAGACCTGCCACATAATACAACCAATCCCTGCACCAATCAGCACAGAGATTAACGGCACACTGATGGTGTTGATCAACGCCAGTTTCATATGGTGATGATAGTTTTCGGTGTTGGTTGTAGCGAATGCCCTGGTCTCTTGTGGTTGGCTATTGGCAAGTTTAATAACCTCGCGGACACTAATAAATTCATGCATTTGACTGCTGAAACGCGACAGCGAATTTTGGATGCGGTGGCTATACCGTCTGAAGGCTTTACTCGCCGCATTAATTAATACAGCTAGGAGTGGGAGCAGCACCAATAGCTCAAGCGTCAGCAGCCAATTCAAGTACAACAAATACGTAAATAAGGCAATGACTGTCATCGATTCACGCAATAGCACAATCAACCCGCCGCCGATTGACGATTCAATTTGCTCGCAGTGGTAGCTAAAAAGTGCTTGCACTGTTCCTTGACGTTGCTGTCGAAAAAATGCTTGCGGCAACTGCAAAATGCATTGCGCCAAGTGGTTACGCAACGAGAGAATTATTTTTCTAGTCAACCGTTGCATCGCATAGTTGCCGATGACATTGCCAAAGCCGCGAGCAAAGGCTACGCCAATAAAACCAATAGGAGCCCAGATACGCCAAAATGGTATTGCTTCGTTCCAAGCGACCTCGAGCAAACTCATTAAATGCGCGGCAAGCGTGTTGGCGAGGCTGGCAAGGGCAAATGCGGCTACGGCAATGGCAATCATTGCGCATGTTGTTGCGAGCGGGACGTAGGTGAAAAGTCGACGGTATAAGCTGAACATATTGGAATTTATGAAATTGGTGGTAGCATATCAGCATAGGCATACATATATATATTATTTCTCAGTCCACTATTTAGCTAGAACCATATGCCGTTGCCGTCACCAATCGAAACCCTGCAAAACAACCACGAACGTATTTCGTATGCCGCAAAATCCATCATATCTACGCTGCACCAAGCAGATTTTCAAGGGTATTTAGTTGGAGGATGCGTGCGCGACTTGCTGCTGGGTCGCGCCCCAAAAGACTTTGATATTGCCACGAATGCCCACCCTGACCAAGTTGCAAAAATCTTTAAAAATGCAAGGATTATTGGTAAACGTTTTAAAATTGTCCATGTGTATAGCGGTGGTGAGCTTATAGAAGTGACGACCTATCGCGGCAACCCGCAAACTGATCATCAGCAACAGTTTCAACAACAGTCGCATACTGGGCAACTCACATACGATAATTGCTTTGGCACGCTAGATGAGGATATCAATCGCAGAGATATAACAATAAATGCGATGTATTATGACCCAGTAAACAACAAATTTATTGATAAATATAATGGGGTTGGTGATTTGCGCGACAAAGTCATCAGGATGATAGACAACCCAGCAATGCGGTTTAAAGAAGACCCAGTACGGATTTTGCGTGTGATTCGTTTTGCGGCTAAACTCGAGTTCTCTATCGAACCATTGACAATGACTGCCGCTAAGCAGCTTGGTCATACATTGCACTGTATTTCTGCAGCGCGGTTATTTGGTGAATATCAAAAGTTGGTGTTTTGCCACAGGAGCGTCCGCGCGTTTGCCTTGATTGAAAAGATTGCGCTGTTTGAATATATGTTTCCTACGGCGCATACCAGTTTGCATCCGCGCGCCCCATATGCTCAGCAAGCGCGTCAATTGATTGATGCAGTATTGGTAAATACGGACGAACGCTTGGCATTTGGTAAATCGATTACTCCCGCATTTATTCTCGTTGCAATTTTTTGGTTTGCGTATAAAGAACTTGCTATAAATGCAGATAACGATCGTGACCGCACCATTATTATGCAAAAAATTCTCAATGAACAGAATGGGATTATGCGCGTGCCCGCGCGGTTCATGTATCGCATTAAAGCAATATGGTTGATGCAAACCAAGTTTAATGCGCCAACACAGCGCAGTCTTCATTACTTGAGCAGTAGTAGAGATTTTCGTGCTGCCTATGATTTTTTCTTATTGCGCCAGCAATGCGGTGAAGACGTTGGCATTTGGTTTGATTGGTGGAATACATACGTTGCCTGCCCAGTAGAAAATGCAGATAAGCTCGCAGAGCTCAAGGCGCAACTGCCACTTTCACCCAAGCGCAGACGGCGCACGCGCAAGTCGTGAGCGCTAATACTGCAACAGCCAGACAGCCAGCAATAGCAGTTTTACAATATGTGCTCGCGCTTGGCAGTAATTTAGAGAACCCCATTGGGCAATTGCATCGGTGCAAGGATATGTTGGCAGAACATTACCAGATTATACAAGCATCATCGATTTACCGCAGTGCTGCGGTTACCTGTGACGATATCGCCCAACCTGAATATTATAACGCTGTGCTCATAGTGGAGACGACTGCCGCGGCGCAGCAGCTGCATAGCACCACCCAAGGCATTGAGCAGGCAATGGGGCGTGTAGCTAGCAGAAAGTGGGGAGAGCGCATTATTGATATCGATGTCATTGCTGCAGCAGACACCACGTTGCATTGCCGCACATTAACCATCCCCCACCCTGCAGCGCACCAGCGGTTGTTTGTCCTCGTTCCGTGGCTAGAAGTTGATGCAAATGCAGTTATTCCATTACACGGAAGCGTGCGCCAGTTGCTGCGGTTACAACACAGCGCTATACCTGTGCGTGTACAGGAGTTCCTGGCTTGAAACTGCTGCTGCGCCGTTGGCTATCTCCACGCCGCTGCCAACGCAAGGTAGAGTTTAATTATCTGCAAGGATATTTTTCACACAATTTTGGTCAGTATGCTGTTGTTATTGGCAAGCGTTGTTGCCGTGCTATTTTATATTATTCTCGTTATCAACATACATTCACCATCCACCATGCACCAGCCAACACAGCAGGAATTGTTGCAGATTATGAGCATTTGCCCTTGCTGCCAGAAAGCGTGGATTTGATTACAATAATGTATAGTTTGCGTGATGCTGATGAACCACAACAAATGTTGCGAGAAGTCCACCAGGCGTTAATGTCGAACGGGAAGCTATTGTTATTCGATGACAACCCAATATCGCTAGTTGGGCTGATACTCGCCATCAAACAACAACGCTTGATACACCCGCGTCGGCTCTCCGATTGGCTGCGGTTATTGAGTTTTAATGAAATTCACTATCGGTATTATTGTCCCAGACTGGCTATTTGGACAGAGAAAGCGCCAGCACGTTGGCGCAGACCATTGCGCTGGCTGAACATTGTGTTGCCGAATTTCTGCAAATATATGTATGTCATAGAGGCAACAAAGTTTACTGGGTCATATTTGCTCACTCGGTCTCAGCAACAATTGATACGGCCGCTAATTGGCATGCGTCCAGCGGCTGCATGCGGGCAGTCAAAACACCGTATCGATAGAGAAACATGAAGTCAACATTGCGCTGGCTATCGCTACAGCTTGCAGCTATTGCTGTGTTTGCCTGCGTAATTTTTTTGGGCCGTGTGGTATTACTATGGCAGAATCACGCGCTGTTGGCTGACATTGGCTACAGTGACTTGTTCGCTGGGTATTGGGTTGATATTGCGACAGCTTGTCGCTTACTTGCGCTACCGCTGTTGCTGGTGTGGCTGCCGATACCTAAGTTGCGTGCCAGCAAAACATGGTGGCGACTGATATCGTTATGTAGTTGGTTATTGTTGTGCTTTGCTGTTGTCGTGTTGCTTGCAGACGCTGTATATTTTGCGCAAGGTCAAAAACACATTAGCTATGAAATCGTCTATTTCAGTGATGACTTGCCGTTATATGCCTATTTGGCGCTGCACGACTACTTGGGCTTGAGCGTATTATTTATTGTGGTGGCAGTATTGGCGTTGTTGCTGATATTCAAATATGCACCCAAAACATATGTTGTGCCACCGTATTGGTTGCATTTGCTAATATTGCCGGTGCTATGTATGGCGTTGGTGTTCGGCTTTCGTGGTTTTCGTTTAGCAGGGAAAACACTCCATACCAACCATGTCTACAGCAGTTATGGCTTGCAACGTGGTCATGTGCTGGTCAACGGGGTGTTGTCAATTTCCGCAGCGCTGGATGATTTTCACGATATGCAACCACTGCAATATTTCACCCAACAACAAATTATTGCCTTAGAAAAGCAACGTGGCATATCTGAGCAAGCTCCGTTTGCAACAACTATACAGCCAACGCTTGCCAAGCCAGCCAACGTTGTGGTTATTTTATTGGAGAGCTGGGGGAAGCAGTGGCTTGACAGTTATGGCGCGCAGCAGGCGCTTACTCCAGAATTCGACAAAATTGCCGCGCAGTCATTGTTGTTTAGCAACGGCTATGCCGCAGGGCAACGCAGCATTGAGGCCTTACAGGCGGTGTTATTTGGTATTCCGCGCAGTCCTGCAACACCACCCCTAGGCAAGGGCTTGAGTGGCTTTGCTATGGACAGCATTGGCGAGTTGGCACAGCGCCAAGGCTATGCCACCTTGTTTGTGCAATCAGCGAGCAAACATACCTATAACATCAATGAGGTGGTGCTCAATAATGGCTTTGATTACGCCTATCATCGCCAGGATATTCCAATGGAATTGCCGTATGCTGACGACAACATCACAGGCTGGGACTATGAAATGTTCAACACCCTGCTGAAAGAAATTCCGCATGATACACCATTTCTAGCAGTTGCATTTACTGGTACTACCCACGAACCGTTTGCGCTAATGCCTGTTGAGCATCAGCTTATCCCAGGCAATAGCACACCAGCGCGGTTTGCCAATACCTTGCATTATGCTGATTGGAGCCTAGGGCAGTTTTTTTCAAAAGCACGCCTGCAGCCATGGTTCGATAATACAGTGTTTATTCTCATAGCAGACCACACCAAATTCGCTCCATCTGCAGCAACTCAGCAACAACGCATCGTCAATTTGTTTGCCATTCCATTCATCGTATACGCGCCGCAGTTGATTGGCGCAAGAATCGACAACAGCGTGCGCGGACAAGTTGAAATATACCCGACTGTTGCTGATTTACTCCACTATCGCCTGTCAATCAATGCGTTCGCTGGCTCGTTGTTACAGCCGAGTAAAAATAATCGAGCGTTGATATATTATGCCCAGCGGCTGGGGGCAATTACCCAATCAGGAGTCACTACAGCTACAGCACAGTTTGGAAAACAAACTATACAGCTACAGCAAACACTCAAATTGTATGAGCAATTAATTTCCACAATGATTTTAACGAATACTTGGCTGCGACAATAATGGCAAACATTCAACAACTACCCCAACAAGTCATCAATCAAATTGCCGCTGGAGAGGTAATAGATAGGCCTGCGTCGATTATCAAAGAACTCGTGGAAAACAGCATCGATGCGGCGGCGCAGTCAATCGATATTATCTTAAATGGTGGAGGTTGTGATTGTATTCAAGTGCACGATGATGGCATTGGCATTGACCGCCAGCAACTGCCATTATCAATCTTGCGTCATGCCACGAGCAAAATAACGGCTATTGATGATTTACGTAATATCACCAGCCTTGGTTTTCGCGGTGAAGCACTCGCGAGTATTGCATCTGTTGCGCGCACCACAATCATCTCTCGGCCTCAAGGCAGCCAAGACGGCTGGCAAATCAATAGTCATGGCGAAGTCGCACCGACTGCAGCGAATGAAGGGACAAGGGTTACTGTGGCGAACCTGTTTTATAATGTGCCTGCGCGCCGCAAGTTTCTTCGCCAAGAACGCTCCGAGTTTAAACAATGTGAAGCAATGATAATCCGCCTAGCATTATCGCATCCGCGTATTGCCTTTAGCTTGACCCATAACCACAAACAGATTCTCTCGCTCGGCAAAGCGTTGGATAAGGTTGGCGAGGAACAACGTCTTGTCTCTTTATGCGGGCAGAGTTTTGTCGATCACGCATTAGAAATAGATAGCAGCCGCGGTGAATTAGCTCTTTCAGGGTGGGTGGCAATGCCAGCATTTTCGCGCAGCCAAGCAGACGTACAATATATTTTTTTGAATGGTCGATGGATTCGCGACCCGATGATAAGCCATGCGATTCGTAGCGCATACCGCGACGTATTGCACAACGGGCGCTATCCAGCATACGTGCTGTTTCTTAGTTTCCCGGCAGAATCTGTTGATGTCAATGTCCATCCAAGCAAGCATGAAGTGCGTTTTGAGCAGAGTCGACTGTTGTATGACTTTATTAAATCAACGCTACAATCAATCTTAGCGCAGCCCAGTCCATCCACCGCTCAATCTGGAGCACAGTTGCTTAAACCACCCACTCCACAGGCAATTCAAAGTACTATCGGCTTGCAATACCCTGGTGTAGGTGAGCGCGCGGCTGCTAGTTGGCGACCTGCTGCAGTCATGGGTACGCAGCAACCCAATGCTGCATACGCCACAACCGAGCCACAAACTACCATCGACCTGCCAAAGTCGACTGACGATATACCGCCCCTTGGGTTTGCAGTTGGGCAGATTCATGGTGTATATATTTTGGCAGAAAATAATAACGGCATGGTGATTGTCGATATGCACGCAGCCCACGAGCGCATTTTGTATGAACAGCTCAAACTACAGCATTCCCACACCATTGCGGTACAACAACTCCTCACCCCGATTCGTATCGACATGCCTGCACATAGCATCGAAACGCTTGAGGAATATCAACAAATACTGTTTGCATGTGGCTTAGACATCACCCGCTGCGGCGCTACATTTGTCTGGCTGCGCTCGATTCCTGCACAGTTGCAAAACTACGACGGCGCGGCATTGCTCGAAGATATAGTCGCTGACTTGCAACAGTATGGCAAATCACACCGCGTTGTTGCTGCCAGCGATCGAGTGCTAAGTAGTGTTGCCTGCCACACTGCAGTTCGTGCCAATAGAATGTTAAAAATACCAGAAATGAACGCATTACTCCGCCAAATCGAAGCGACACAACGCAGCGGTCAATGCAACCACGGCCGCCCAACGTGGGTGCAACTGACCATGCAAGAACTCGATGCGGTGTTTATGCGCGGGCATTAGTCGCCGATATTTTTTAATTCATTCGCAGGTTACGCTCGAGATGCAGCAGCAAACTCTGCTTATTGTTGCCTTAAGCAGCATTATACAACGGTTTGCTGTACTTGCTGTGTTCAATTCCTTGGAAGACAATAAACAAGAGAAAACTAACTTGCTGTCCTAGTACTGGTGCGGCCTATGCGCGATCAGTCGATAGCTAGTAATCACAACATTTGCCCCCGCGAGTGCGACCATAAGCCAAACCATGACTGGAATTCCTGCGCCAACAATAACTATTCCAGCAATAAACGGCATACCGAATAAACCGATAAAATAGCCCATACTAAACAACGCGATTGCTTGTGGTACGCATTGACTTGGTGATTCGTTGGCGACTTGACCATTGATAACCGAATACAGCAGCCCGTAGCCAAGACCATACAAGATTGACGCTGTGGCATACCAGATAATATTGTTGATGAACCATGCAAACATTAACATCGCAACCAGCACTAGCGTCGACAGCAGCAACGCCGCGATCAACGGGTCGCGTTTGGTAACAATTCCAGACAACAACAACCGACCGACAATCACAGCAATAACAAAACAAATAAAAAACACCCCATATTGCTGCTGATGGCTGTGGGCAAAATCAGCTTGGAAAGTTGAAAAACTACCAAATATTCCGCCACCAATACTCACAATAATAATGGGATAGCGCGCCTGGGCGCGCAACACCGCAGCAACCGCTGCCGCAGATACTTTGTTAGCTATAATATTTGTTGTTTTCACAACTTGGCTTAAATAGCTGTACAGCAGCAACGTCGCACCCGCCATGCACGCAGTAATAACGAAAGCGTATGCAATGGACTGACCGAATGCTGTGACGCAATATCCAATCAGCGACCCTGTGCCAATGCCTGCCATTTGCATGCCAGACAACAACGCAAACGCGTGCGTGCGCCGCGACTTGGGAATAACAGCGGCGAGCAACACGACACCCAAGCAATAAAATAACCCCCAACCTGTACCAAGCAACAAACCTGCAATTTGCAATACCACAACGTCATGGTTGCTGGCAAACAACGCCATCGAACATACCATTAAAATACTGGAATATGTGCAGCATTGGATAAGACCAAACTTATCAGCAAAATGCCCTGAAAGCAGGACTACGATGATTGTACCGAGCGTTGCGCTACCAATAATCTGCCCAGCCAGTGCAGCATCTCCACCAAATGTCGACACATATTGTGGAATCAAAAAAGACGCCCCGTACCCTGCTCCTAACAAATAGCCGCCTATGCACAGCACCACAAAATGGCTGCGTTTCATCGTGGTTAGAGTTGTTTGTGTAACAGTAATTGCCTTGGCCGCGTCATAGCGGCTTCAGATTATAATCGCGGTAAACTGCTAAACACATGTTCTCATCTCCCAGTGGTGGTGAAGCCGATAGCTTGGTGCGAGTATTGGCTTAGTTTATTCAATACCGACGCCAATAATATAGCTAATCATATGCGCATCGTCAGCTAAATCCTGCAACCATGCGCCTAATAAATGTTGGCTTATCTTGCATTCGCGAACCTCTGATTAAGTCCATGATGGGCGAGACGGCACAACAACGCTGATGATAACTTAAGCGCAGTGCGCAGCTAATACTGGTGGTATTATCACGTGCTGCTGCAACAACAACGCGCTGCGTTTCCCCCGTTCCCGTGTGCAATATACTCTTGGTTTACGCCAATTGCTTACGCTTGCAGTGTTGCACCCCTTGGCGGATATGCTCCGCCATGAGCCAGCGGCATGCGTGCGGTTTGCACCTTGCAGTCATCAGCAATTACCATCAAACTCGCTCCATCAGCGACTTAATCAGAGCTTCCCTAATGTATAGCACCCAAATCTGCCGCATACAACAATACAGGTTTTCCCTAATATCCGTTGGTGTTGCCCTTGGCTATAATGCGCTTCTATTCAATCACGAGAATTTATTATGCAGAAAAAAGTTGCTTCAAGTTTGTTAGTTGCGAGTGCAGTTACTGCCGCATTGGCGATGGTTGCTGTCCCGGCGCAAGCTGATGGCACAGAGAAATGTTATGGCGTTGCCAAAGCAGGAAAAAACGATTGCGCAGCAGGTCCAGGTACAACATGCGCAGGAACCAGTAAGGTCGATAACCAGGGCAATGCTTGGATGTTGGTGCTCGACGGCTCGTGTGCAAAAATGTCGGGAGGTAGTTTAGCACCAATCAAATAATAAGGTTATAAGACTCTAAAATGCACTCAAATAATACCAATAATACTACCAATATTGTCGGCATTTGTTTTAAGCCCAAACATTTTGATGATTTACTCAGGTTCAAGCCAGCCATTGGCTGGCTTGAATTGCATCCTGAAAATTATATGGGTGGTGGCGGCACACCCCTAGCACAGCTTGATGCCATTCGTCAACATTACCCACTTTCATTTCATTCAATTGGTCTTTCACTCGGCAGCGCAAATTGGCAACAACATGCACATTTGCAGCGATTATGCGCTTTAAAAGAGCGGTATCAACCGTTCATGTTTTCCGACCATTTATCATGGAGCTATAGCGAAGCAAAATTCTTCAACGACTTATTACCCATCCCGTATACCAATGAGTCGCTGCAATTGGTCTGTGACAATATCGACTATGTCCAGCAACAACTCAACACAACATTGCTCCTCGAAAACCCATCGACCTATTTCTCAAGTCAAACATCATCGATGAGCGAAACTGAATTTTTAACAAACATCCACAAACGTACTGGCGCTGGTATTTTATTAGACGTCAATAATATCTATGTCAGCACGATCAATAATGGTTTAGACGCGCAAGCATACATTCGCGAAATCCCTGCTACTGCGGTCAAGGAAATCCATCTGGCAGGACATGCCGAAGAGAAAATTGACGAGCAACGCTTGCTGATTGACGATCATTCATGCCGCGTCTGCGATAATGTATGGGGATTATACCGTCAGGCGATTCGGCATTGTGGCGCGGTACATACCCTCATCGAATGGGATACCAATATTCCGCCACTGCAAACCCTATTGGACGAAGCAGCAACCGCCAACTCGATTTTACAAGCGATCAAATCCGCAGCAGCATAATGAATAATCTGCTACAATGGCAGCGCACCTTCGCTGCATCTGTGCTCGACGCTGCCGACAATACTGCGTTGCAAGATATAGCCAATACCACCCTCCAACAGCAGCGTTTGAACGTGTACCGTAACAACGTGGTTCACTCGCTTATTCAAGCATTAGCATCACTCTACCCTGTTGTCCAACAACTGATTGGCAAAACTACTTTTACCCAGCTGGCTCAGGCATTTATTCCAGATAACCTGCCTAGCCACGGCACGTTGATCCGCTACGGTGGTGATTTTGTTGCTTTTCTTGAGCGCAGTATCCAACAACACCCAGCGTTACAAGCTGTTGGTTATTTGCCAGACGTTGCCAAACTTGAATACGCCTTGCATTTGGCGTATCACGCCACAGATGACCCCGTGCTCAAACCAAGCGACCTTGCCAAAGTTGCGGGTGAACAGCTGTTACGTGCACAACTCAACCTCCATGCAAGCGTGCAGTTACTAACATCACCACACCCAATTGATGCAATTTGGCAGGCCCACCAACAATCACCACCTGCTGTAGCAGGTATTGTATTTGACGGCTCAACAAAACACATACTGGCGCTGCGTTGCCATGCAGCGGTAGAAGTACGCACATTGCAAGCCGCAGACCATACATTTTTATGCTATTGCAACCAGCATACTATGCAAGCAGCGTTAGAATATACGCTGCAGCAACACCCAAGTTTTGACTTAACAATATTGCTTCAATCTGTGCTTTTTGACGGAACAATCAGCTCGATTTCTTTCACCCCAGGCGGAAAATTGCCATTATGAAACTATTATATACACTGGCACGTATCGCTGACACCATCCCCCACAGTATCATAGCACTAATGGCACGGCTTGCCGTCGCCACTCCTTTTTGGTTATCAGCTCGCACCAAAGTTGACGGCATTATCGAAATCATACCCTCGACTTTATTGTTGTTTGAATATGAATATGACCTGCCGATTATTCCATTTAAGCTCGCCGCATACCTCGCAACATATGCTGAACATTTATTTTCAATTCTGTTAGTAATCGGCCTAGCTGCACGCTTTAGCGCAGCGTCACTGCTGATTATGACCATGGTTATCCAGATTTTCGTATACCCAAGTGCTTGGGCAACGCATCTTATTTGGGCAACATGCTTGGTATATATCATCGGTCGTGGTGCTGGCGTATTGTCACTCGACAGAGTGTTTTTCAACCGCAATTAGTTGTTGCTGTTATTGATGCAATTGTGTCTTGCACGTTTTTTTATAGCTGCGGTATTGCTGCTGATAAGCACCCATGCATTCTCGCAAACTATTAGCAATTGGCGTTTTAAAGCTGGTAACGATTTTGCATGGTCGGCAACGAAACTCAACGACAGCCAATGGTCGCCCATCCAAGTGCCAGGAGACTGGGTACAACAAGGACTGGGTGAGCCGTTTGGCGAGGGTTGGTACCGTGCGGATTTACACGTTGCAAAACCGCCACAACAAGACGTATACATCTACCTCGGTAGCGTCCATAGCGTCGATAAATTATTCATCAACGGCACTGTTATTGGCCAGTACGGTCAGTTTTTTCCTGAGTATATTAATGCGAATAAGGCAATTCGCTTATACCAAGTCCCAGCTCAACTATTTCACCAAGGCAATAATACCTTAGCTCTCCGGGTGCAGAGTAGTTTTCCTGTTGGTGGACTCGTGTATGCCATGCCAGCATTTGGCAGCTACAGCGAACTTGTCAATAAACAAATGAACAAGCTATTACGCATTCGTATTTACGAAGGTATTTCAATCAGCTTTTTCTTATTCACCTGCATATTTGTGCTGTTTATCATCCTCAGCCAACGCGGACAGATGCGCTTTACAAATTTATTTTGGTATATATTCATCCTCTTTATCCTATCGTTAATTGGTTCCAATTGGTTTTATCAATTAGGTTGGAAAACCGAATACGTCCAGCGCATCTATTATGTGTTATGCTCAATAAGCACGGTGGTGTTGTTAAAGTTCATCATCCGTTTTTTTGCATTTACCTACACGATACTAGACAAAATATTTATTGCCATTTTGCTTGGATTTGCGGCATGGATGCTCTCACCACTTTGGTCTGGTTTTAATCATACGTTAATCATCCTAAACTGGGCCACCCCAATGGCGATGATGGGTTGGATTGCCATTCGCAGCATATGGGTAATCCATAAGAATGCAATTAAACTCAATGCTTCAGTGTATTGCGGTGCAATCGCGATTGTCTCACCGGCAATTGGCAGTTATCTTGAAGGAGAGGCAATTCGCGTCAACGAAGACATCGGCGCATTAGTAGCATCACAGATGATCTCAACCGCATTCTTGTTGGTATTGGCTTGCAAAAAATATATAACGCTGCTGCATACAGTAGCTGCGCTGAATCAACAAGTGCAGCTCATTCAAGATATGGAGCGGTCTCGCATCGCCCGCGACCTGCACGACCGGATTGGGCAACGGCTCGTGGCACTCAAACTGCAAATACAAATGCTGTTACACAAGCAAACTCGCGTAGCAATACAACAACAACTTGTCAACGATGTTGATGGCTGTATCCGCAACATCCGCCAAGTGATTCATGGCATTAAACCCATCGAACTCAGCAAAGGTGTCGCTGCATCAATCAGCGCTAAAGCCATACAGATATCCAAGCAAACAGACGTGCAAATCAGCACTACCATCGACCCTACGATCGATAAACTATCTATCAACCAAGCCGAAAACCTTTTTCTTATTTGTACAGAAGCGCTCAATAACGCGATTAAGCATGCACAATCAACCCACATCACCATCAATATTCAACGGCGCGGCGACACCTTTTCTATGCAAATTGTCGACAATGGCAAAGGGTTTGTACAGCAGTCAAATCTCAAGGGCATGGGGTTGATATCGATGCGCGAACGAGCATTAACGCTTAACAGCACCTTGCAGATTGAAAGCCAGCTTGGCACAGGAACCAGTATTTCGCTCTCACCCAGCCCATGACATGCTCACTGGTAATTGTTGATGACCATACCCTGTTTCGTCAAGGTATTCGCAACCTCCTCGAGACATCAGCATCACTCACTGTGGTTGGTGAAGCCGCAGACATTGCCGAAGCCAAATCAGTTATTCAGGCAACACGACCACAAATCGTATTGCTCGATGTGATTCTGCGCACAGGTACTGGGTTTGAGCTGTTAGAGCAACTCGATGAAGCAACGAAAGCATCGCTCAGGGTTATTTTGCTGACGATGAACTCTGAGCCATATCTACAAGGAAAAAGCCACGTATTCCCTTGTGTAAAAAGTTATATGCTGAAAGACGATGTATTTGAGGAATTGCTCGATGCCATTGCCATCGTTGCCAAAGGCGGCAGTTATATGAGAGACAAGCTCGACCCAGCAGAAAACGACATGCCGATGCTCTCACCACGCGAAGAACAAATAATGCTCCACACAGCCAAAGGTAACTCAATGGCAGAAATCGCCGCCGCATTATTTATCAGTGTAAAAACAGTAGAAAAGCACCGCAGTAACTTATTCCTCAAACTCAAAATCCGCAATGCAGTCGAACTCACCAGAATAGCGATACGCATTGGCTTGATACGCCCGTAACACGTCGAGTAATTTAGCAGCACGTAGCGTAACAATATCAGCCGCCACATTTGGATTGGCGCGTCGGTGATGGTTTGAACATACAAATAGCACGGCTCAACTCTTCACCGTCATAAGTTCGCTCCATTGGGTTGTATACCGTGGCGAGCGGTGGTTACACTGCATTGCCCATGGTCGACTATGCCCTTGCACCGCTAGTTGTATTGTCGTAGCACCCATCTTGCGGTTAATTGTATCGAGCGCTGCCATTACAGCTTTAGATTTACTCGAGTCGCTTGGCGAAAACAAGTCGCGTTGCACTTGTGCAGCAGGAGATATTCCACTCAAAATTACCCCGCCTTTTTTGTATACTTTTCCTGTTGTATATATGGCATCTATACAATCGCGCACCATTGCTAGTGCTTGGCGGGAGTCAGCAGTAGCCATGGCAAATTCGCAGCTGCTACTATCGCAAAGCCGCCTTTGCCTATTACGTGGATTGCGGTATTCCAAAAAAATATTCACAAATTGCGCGACGCTGGCTTGCTGGCGCAGTTTTGCAAATGCGCGGGCGGTGTAGCTTGCCAATGCTTGGTGGACGAGGGTTTTATCCGTCAAATCTATGCCAAACGAACGCGAGGTAATAATACTTTTCTTCGGTGCAGGTGCTTGGTCTTCAACACACGCAACACCTTGGAGCTCATACGACATGCGCTGCCCGAGCACGCCAAACCAGCCGCGCATAGTTGTCATAGGTGTTG
The DNA here is from genome assembly GCA_965277405.1 of Gammaproteobacteria bacterium. GTDB lineage: Bacteria > Pseudomonadota > Gammaproteobacteria. The sequence continues at coordinate 1,863,913 of OZ255726.1, read as the reverse complement.
CACGCAACTGCAAAGCGGTATGAATATTATGTTGCTGCAGTTGTTTGTTCCACGCTTTGCCGACACCCCAAACGTCTGCTACGCTATAGTCGCGTAACGTGCGCTTGATGTCCGACTCTGTTCTCATATCAAACACCCCGCTTGTTGTATGTTTTTTGGCGACATTATTCGCTATTTTCGCCAATGTCTTAGTGGTTGATATGCCAATGGAAACAGGGATTCCTGTCCATTGGTGGACTGCATTGCTAACGTCGCTGCAATATTGTTCAAGGTCGCAATTCATGCCCTCCAAGCGCACAAACGCCTCGTCGATTGAATACACATCAACATGCTCAAAAAAACACCTCAAGGTATTCATCACCCGTTGTGACATATCACCGTATAATTGGTAGTTCGACGAAAAAACTGTTGCCCCCATTGCCGCCAGTTGCCGTTTGAATTGAAAGTATGGCGCGCCCATCGCTACATTCGCCGCTTTCACCTCTTGCGAACGCGCTACGATGCAGCCGTCGTTATTCGAAAGCACCACTACTGGGGTATTTTGCAATTTCGGGTTAAATACCCGCTCGCACGAGCAGTAAAAATTATTACAATCAACCAGTGCGAAATACACCGCGCTCACAACGGGTGAATAACATTCGTCACCACCCCCCATATCCGCACTTCTTGCTCTTCTGTAAGCTCAATTGACGGATATTCAGGGTTTTCAGCCAGCAGTAATGTTTTTTTAGCATCTATATGCAGCCTTTTCACTGTGAGTTCGCCATATACCACGGCGATTACAATCTTCCCATGGATTGGCTGAATACTCTTATCGACAATGAGTAAATCTCCGTCATGAATCCCAGCGCCGATCATAGAATCGCCACTTGCGCGGGCAAAAAAAGTAGCGCTTGGGTTATGGATTAAATACTCATTCAAATCGAGTTTGCTATCAATATAATCATCAGCAGGCGAAGGAAACCCTGCAGAAACTTTTGCGGTAAACAATGGCAAAGCACAGCTACTGCCTTGTTCAATAAAGCGGTGTAAATCACTGATTTTATCTACAGGAACACGCATGACTTGTGTCGGCACCGCAAATTTTAGCTTGCGCCCTGCTCCTGGTCTTTTTCCTCCGCGCATATCTTGATACAGGATGATTATTGAAAACGTTACGAAATCATAATACCCAGCGTCTGCAAAAAAACAACGGCTGTTACACCTTTTACTCTGCGCTTAACGATTGCAACATATTGATTAAAGAGTATTTTTAACGATACTAAAACCGCTACGCGTGTGCGCAGCCAAAATGAATTTTACCAGTGAGTATTGTATGTATACAGTTTATAATTATGTTAATGGTCGCAAAGTTGCTGCGACCAGTGCGCGTACTGCCCCTATTTTCAACCCCGCGCTTGGCGAACAAGTTGGTCAAGTGGGGTTGAGCAGCGCTGCTGAAGTTCAGCATGCCATACAATCTGCACGTGCAGCGTGGCAGCCGTGGTCGACGACCTCTACGGTAAAACGTGCACGGGTGTTTTTTAAGTTCAACCAATTGCTCGAACAACACAACGATGAAATTGTGGCGATGATTAGCCGCGAACACGGCAAAGTATGGAGCGATGCACAAGGTGAACTTACCCGTGGCAAAGAAGTTGTTGAGTTTGTATGTGGGATTCCGCATTTGCTCAAAGGTGGGTACTCGCTGAATGTTGGCAGCAATATTGATTGCTACGACATGGTGCAATCGCTTGGTGTTGTTGCTGGAATCACCCCGTTCAACTTTCCCGCGATGGTGCCAATGTGGATGTTTCCTGTGGCGATTGCTGCTGGAAATTCATTTATTTTAAAACCATCTGAGCGCGACCCTTCTACCCCGTTATTTTTAGCAGAGTTGCTGAGTGAAGCAGGATTGCCAGATGGCGTGTTCAATGTTGTGAATGGCGACAAAGAAGCTGTTGATGCTATTTTAGCAAGCCCAACAGTCCAAGCAGTCAGTTTTGTTGGCTCGACGCCAATTGCTCAATATGTGTATGAAACAGGGAGCAAAACAGGCAAACGTGTGCAAGCCCTCGGCGGCGCAAAAAATCATATGGTGGTGATGGCAGATGCTGACCTTGACATGGTTGAAAGCGCGTTGGTTGGCGCAGCATACGGCTCTGCTGGTGAACGTTGCATGGCAATTTCTGTCGTGCTCGCCCACCACGACATAGCAGATGAGCTGGTCAAACGCATGGAAAAAACGGTAACAAACTTATCGGTAGGTCCTGGATACACCGCAGACACCAACCCAGATTACGGCCCTGTGATCACCAAAGAACACCGCGAAAAAATCGCCAACTACGTTGAGATTGGCAAACAAGAAGGCGCAACAGTTGTCGTCGATGGACGCAAGCTCAAAATAAACGACGGCATCCACAATAATGGCTTTTTTATTGGCGGAACATTGTTTGATAACGTCACCGCCGACATGCGCATCTACAAAGAAGAAATTTTCGGACCGACCTTGTGCATTGTGCGCATCGGCTCGCTCAACGCAGCACTAGAATTGGTCAACAACCATGAGTTTGGCAACGGTACCGCTATTTTCACCCGCGATGGCAACACCGCGCGTACGTTCGCTGAATTCTGCAACATCGGCATGGTAGGAATAAATGTACCAATTCCTGTCCCAATGGCATTCCACAGCTTCGGTGGCTGGAAGCGTTCTATTTTTTCCAGCGCAGACATTCATGGACCAGATGGTATTCGTTTTTATACCCACACCAAAAAAATCACTGCCCGCTGGCCGACAGGCGTGATTGACGGCAACCCGTTCGTATTGCCGACTATGTAAAGTTGGCAAATTGCCATACTTATCGCAGCAGCGAGGGAATGGGTATAACTCCTCCAGATAACCCATCAGTTTTTAAACACACAGCAACAAACGCTGCGCCGACTGCTGGAGATAATACCCAAAATATCATACAGGTTTACAGCCATTGGCATCACCAGCAAATACATATCAACATAAACTCTGGCGGCTGCTTGTCGACAACCGCCTACCTGAATGATAGAACAAGCAATTGTGAGCGAATTCCTGCGTTACCTATTTAACTTGATCTAAACAAGACGCGGCTAGTCCACCATGGAATTAATCAGAGCTTCCTGCTGATGACGTTTCTGTGTTTCCTGTAGCAGCAGCTATCATTGCTATATTGCGAGCATGTTCCTCTGTTTTTTCTTTCTTTTCTAATTCTTCAAGTTGCAAGAATATAGGCGCATTATGCTTGTGAATTTTACTTGACATTGTAAATAAATCGATAAATGGCCAGGCCATAAGAGCTAGAGGTATCAAATACAGCTGTGAGTCTGAAGAATACCCGATAAAAGAAGCACCAGCTATAAATAAAACGATCCATAAAGAGATAACAAAAGCCACTTGATGTATCCAATACAGAAACTGCAATCCCCATTTACCCATATACGCATAATGTGCGCCTAAAAAAAACCACCATAGTATAGCTGTTGAAGTATACTTGACTTGCGATTGTAATTCATATTTACTCATTTTAATAAATCCTCATTTTTATAAATCCTTATAAATCCTATTGACGCTTACTTCAGAATTTAGTTGGCGTTTCAGCATATTCCCAACGTATAATTAAAAGAATATTGCTATCAGTTAATCTCTGATTAACTCGCTTCATCAAAGTTTCATTATATCTGCGATATTTACGGTATCACTATCCCAAATTCGCGTAAGTCAGCACACAGCTGTATCAATGGTAGGCCAACTAGGCTGGACGGGTCGTTGGCTTGTATGCTGCTTGTTAGGGCGATGCCGAGTCCTTCAGCTTGAAAACTGCCGCAGCAGCAAAATGGTTGTTCTTTGTCCACGTAGCGTGCAATTTCTTCATCTGTCAGATCATCACGAAATATCACTTTCGTGGTATCAATAGAAACGCGTAAGTGTTCGGGAGTGCCGACTGCCATTGCGGTATAAAACATAACGTCTCTGCCGCGCATTTGGCTGAGTTGGGCGATGGCATGGTCGCGCTCATTGGGTTTGCCCAAAATATGATGGTCGAGTTCGCCAACTTGGTCGCTGGCAATAATGATGGTGTTTGCGTCGATATTGTGCGCAACAAAATATGCTGCTGCCTTGGCTTTTGCCAAGCGCTCCACCAGGTCAACTGCACGTTCATTTTCCAGTGCAGATTCGTCGATGTTGGGACAATACACGCTAAAGTCAATCCCAAGACGGCGCATCAGTTTAGCGCGGTGTTGGGAAGCTGAGGCGAGGATAACTTTATACATAATGTTCCTTATTCACCGGATTCTTTGCTGTGGGTGGTGTGGTGCGCGGCGATTGCGTCAACCGTTTGACCTGTCAGCGCGCGCTGCACGCCCCGATTCATCCGCGCCGCTGCAAATGGGTCGGTGATGGTAATTAAATGCTGTGTGGCTTGCTCAATCGCAGCACGGTCGTTGCTATCGATGGTCGCTTTCGCAGCAGATAACGCTGGTTGAATGACGGCTAGCTCATCGTCGGTCAGCAGATCACCATCGCTTGCTACTGCTTTTTCGCAGCCCTGAATAATCGACTCGGCATCGACAATGGCTTCGCGGAGTTGACGCTGTTCGACATCGTGTTGCGCGTGGTCGATTGCGGCTGCCAGCATCTTAGTAATTTGCTCCTCACGCAGTCCATACGTTGGTTGAACTGCAAGCGTGGTACTGGTGTTTGTACTCAACTCGGTGGCGCTGACAACCAGCAGTCCATCGGCATCAACACGAAATTCTACCTCAATCTTAGCTTGTCCTGCTGGCAATGGCGGGATATTACCCAGTGAAAATACTCCTAGTTTGCGACAATCTGTAACCAACTCACGTTCGCCTTGGTACACGCTCAAACGCATTGCTGTTTGTCCGTCTTTGTAGGTGGTGAATTGTTGCGCGCGTTGAATAGGAATTGGCGTGTTACGTTGGATGATTTTTTCCATCAACCCGCCCATGGTTTCTACTCCAAGCGACAGCGGCAAGACGTCGAGCAACACCGCACCGCCACCGCCTTGCAGCATTTGTGCTTGTAACGCCGCGCCGATGGCTACAACATGGTCTGGATTGTGCGTGCAAAGTGGTGGTGTATGAAAAAAATCTGTCACCGCTTGGGCGACGCTGGGCATCCGCGTTGATCCACCGACTAAAATAACTTCATCGAGCTGGTCGATGGTCACCTTGGCATCTTTGAGTGCAGCTTGCACCAGCGTCAACGTCCGCGTAATACACGCAGAACTGCAGCCCTGCAGTTGCTCGGTTGATAATCGCAAGGTAGTCGTATTCCAAACACAGCTAGCCTGCGCTGCTGTCGATAGCTGTTGCTTCAACACTCGCGCACACAGACGAAGCTGGTTAAATTGCGCTGCATCATCCATGGGCAAACCATGCTGCTTTGCCAACAACCTAACGATGTTGGTATCAATATCATCTCCACCGAGCGCCGTGTCGCCATTGGTTGCCAACACTTGGAATAATCCTTGGCTGCGTTTGAGGATTGTGACATCAAATGTACCGCCGCCAAAATCATACACCAACACCTTGCCTTGCGGCTGGATGTCGCGGGTATACGCTAACGCTGCTGCGGTCGGTTCGTTGATTAAGCGTAGTACTTCAAGCTTTGCCAACCGGCAAGCATCTTTGACGGCTAGACGTTGGCTATCGTCAAAATATGCCGGGACAGTCACCACAGCTGCATCAACTGGAATTCCTAAATACTCCTCTGCTTGCTGGCGTGCGCTGTGTAAAATTTGTGCGGCAAGCTCGAGGGCGCTGGTATCAGTAAAATAAATATGTCCATCTAGCTCGCGGGCCTGCGGATGCGGGTGGGCAATTTCGCTCAAACTGCGTCCTAAATAGCGTTTTACCGACCAGACAGCATCTGGGTGCTGTTGCAGAGCATGACCGACATGGTAGCCTTGGTTATCCATATGGACTAATGATGGTATCAATGTTCTGCCTTTGGCATCGGCAATCACTTGGACATTGTGGTTATTTGCCACGGCAACAACAGTATTCGTCGTACCGAAATCGATGCCGATAACTGTTTTTTGGGTGGCAGGTGTTGGCGGTTCAGTAATTTGTAACAGGGTCATATCAACTCTGTAGATCGATTCAGTTGCTGCTGGAAACGCGTTAAAAACTGCAAATGTTCGAGTGCGCTTAGGGTCGCAGCACACTCGATTGGTGTTGCTGCAAAACAACTACGAATACGCTCGGTGACCGTGGCTATATCAGCGTCGATACGTTGATGCACGACTGCCGCGTCATTGGTTTCGGCAAATTCACGCAGTTCGAGTTGGTTCGTCAAAATATCCATGTCGTGGGTGGTGTGGTGTTGCGGTAAAGCACCAAAGTGATGTTCAAGGACAACTTTGCCGCGTGCAACAGGGGTGTTTAATATTTTATACGCGTCATTCAATGCTACCGTAGTCTGCATGGCGAAGCGTTGTTGCTGTGGGTCGTGCAAAAAATTATCTGGATGTGCAGCAAGAATACCACGTTGGTATGCCGTGTCGAGTGCGGTTTGATCTACATCAAATGCAATCGGCTGCTGGAGCAGCTCAAACGGACTTGTCATGGTGTTTTCCAGCATTGCCTATATACATACATCCAAGCACATCATGCGTTGTGCCGCCAGTAATATTCCTTAAGTTACTGGGTATTTTTTCAACATAGCAATACGCCAGCCATGCAAATAACATGCCCTCGAGATAATTTGCAGAGATATTATCCTGATCACTGTTATAAACGTCGACGCTTGGCAATACGGCTCGAATACGTTCGAGCATATATAGGTTAAAGCTGCCTCCTCCGCAAATTACCAGGCGCTGGCATTGGGGAAACCAACGCTGGATTGCATTCGCTAGCGACTGTGCGGTGAGTTCGACGAGTGTCGCTTGCACGTCTTCGTGTTTGTATGCTTTGCCTTTCAGCATGCCGCGCAACCAAGTCGAGTTAAACGACTCTTTGCCAGTGCTTTTGGGAATATCCATAGCAAAATAAGGGTGGTTCAACAGTTTATCTAATAATATAGGCTGGATAGACCCTTGTCGAGCCCATTGACCTGACTCATCAAAGCGCAGACCCAAATGGCTTAGAATCCATGTGTCAATCAAAGTGTTTCCTGGACCAATATCAAAACCAAGCAGTGGTTGATTATTAGAATTTGACGGTATTATGGAGATATTGGCAAACCCACCAATATTGCATATCGCTGTAGCCATTGTACTATCTTGCCATAAATGCTGGTGCAACAATGGTGCCAGCGGTGCGCCAGAACCTTGTTGCGCAAGATCACGACGGCGAAAATCGCATACCGTGTTAATTCCAGTCCGCGCAGCGATGATGTTAGCGTCGCCAATTTGGCAAGTAAAATTTAATTTTGGAGCATGATGGACGGTCTGCCCATGGCTGCCAATGGCAACAATATTATGCGTCGTTGGTGCAACCTGTGCCTCTTTAAGCAACGTTGCTACCGCTGTTGCAAACTCATGCCCCATAGCAATGTCTGCAGCGTAAAAACACTCAAAACTCAATGACTGATGCTGAACGGTGTTCAGAGATTCTAACACCGCATCTGGCAGAATGTGGTTATGCCCGGCTAACAGTTCTGGTTTACCATTGACTATTTGCACCAGAACAGCATCAACCGCATCTTGGCTAGTGCCTGACATCAACCCTATATACAAAGGAGTGGTTGTTGAAATTGAACTTTTCATAAAGGCAACTTGTCTGTAGAGAAAACTTATTTAGATTGTAGATGATATTCACTAAAAACAACCAACGTTGCCAACAATCATCCCCATGAACTGCACTATCATAGTGTTGCTGCTATGAAAGCGTCCAATCCTTCCTTAGAAAATGACAGGTATATCCGTTCGGGTATTGTTGCAAGTAATGCTGATGCTCTTGCTCAGCAGGCCAAAACTCGCCAGCAGCAAGCACTTGAGTAGCAATTTTACCCGGCCATAATTTTGATGTTTCTATATCAGCAATAGTTTGTATTGCTGTCGCATGCTGGGCATCATTGGTATAAAAAATTGCCGAACGATATTGGCTGCCACGGTCGTTGCCTTGGCTGTCAATAGTTGTAGGGTCGTGAATTTGGAAAAACAGCTCTAAAATACTGCGGTACTGAATTATAGAATCGTCAAAATACAATTGGAGGGCTTCGGCATGCCCAGTACGACCTTGCTTGACATCTGCATAGGTTGGTGAGACCCAATCACCACCAGTATAGCCAACACGGCTGATCTCAACACCGTCGTGTATACGGAATAATTCCTGCATTCCCCAAAAACAGCCGCCTGCAAGTATTGCCTGTTGCCTAGCCATTACTGGTTATCTGGGAAAAGAACCAGAAAATCTGCATACCCTGCTGCTACCAGCTGATCTTTTTCAATAAAGCGTAACGATGCAGAGTTAATGCAATACCGCAAACCAGTATCACGCGCTGGGCCATCAGCGAAGACATGACCTAAGTGGCTGTCTCCATGTTTTGAACGAACTTCTGTGCGAACTTTCCCCAGACTGGCATCTGTTGTTTCGACAACATTTGCTGCGGCAATTGCCCTAGTAAAACTTGGCCAACCAGACCCTGAATCGTACTTGTGAATTGATGCAAATAATGGTTCGCCGCTGACAATATCAACGTATATTCCTGCTTTTTTATTATCAAGATAATCCCCTGTAAACGCCTGCTCGGTCGCATTTTGCTGGGTTACTGCATATTGCTGCTGGGTTAATTGTTTGATGGTCGCAGCTGTTTTTTTATACTTACTCATAAAAAATCTGTCGAAAACAAGTGGTATACAATCAATTTGTGCCGCCGCGTGTTTGTCAATAGCTAATGAATGCTTAATGAACCTTTGATTAAGGTAATATTTCCACCAAATTGTGCTCACGATAACATCAATGCGTCAATATTTTCCATTGTTTATCTCCGTGTCGTCGTCACTTTTCTTCTGTATAACTTGCAATTTTCCATTCATTGCCTACAGCTTGGCTATTTTCGAACCCCTATCTAGCCAATAAATTAAGCGTAGCGTTGCTAAGGAAATTGGAGACAGTTTTTTGATGTTGATTGATGGTCAAACATCTAATGATGTTGTGTTAATTGATAATTTTACTGCGGACGATGAAGCGCGTGGAGTAGCTAGCAACAATGAAAAAACGATCTCAGACAAAAATGAATTCTTTGATCGTCTCCAAGCTCTTTCAGATTATTTTTAAGTGTATCGTACCATCGTATTGACACGTTCTTACAATTACACATTCTGCATTTACAGCGTAGTGCAAATAGTCATTGCTAATCATGGTCAGACATATATTTTTTTTGACCATAATCACGCGCTTTGTCAAACTAGGCGTTATTAGCAATAAAACCATTTTCTTTCAAAGTGTTTGTTGCGACCTTTCTTAAAAACTCTAACCTTTCAGGGTTAAAGTTACTTTTGCCAAAAGAGTATGTATCTCGCTCAATAGCTTCAATAATCTCTTTTTCTTCATCGTCAAAATATGCACCTATGCTCGGTCTTTTTTTATGATTTTATTGTTATCCAATTATTCAGCGCAAAAATCAGATAATAGAATGCGTTGCATATTTTTAGGTACACGAATACCAGCATTATTTGTTAAAAACAGACTGCATCTTTGATTTATACTTTGATTTATAGCTGTAGCAACATGGAGAGCATCAGGGGTTTTCATTCCAGTTTCTCCACGTAAAATTCCTGCGTGAATTGTTATGTCTTTAGATATTCTAACAATATCAAAATTATCCAGAAAGCGAATTATATGTTCAATAGCACCTTGGTTATTTTGCTTTGCATGATAAGGCAGTATTTCCGTATAGATTAAATTACAACTAAAAACCCTAACTTGATCAGTAGCTATATGCTTCCTTATATCATCAAGGGCTGTAGAGTATGCTTCATTGCCATCTAATAAATAGATGAATATAATAGCGTCAAAATAAACATCATTTTCTTTTAATATTTCAATTAATCCCATGAAGCGCGTTCGTTACGAATATATTCGTCTATCTCTTCAACAGACCCAAACGTACCTTTCATTGAACCTATATATTTATATATATCAACGCCTTTAGTGCGAGAATTTTCTTTTGTAGCTGGGACTAATTTTTGCAGCGTCATAATGATCTTATCGCCTTCAACCTCAAAATTAAAAATATCGCCTTTGTCTGCGTGTATTTGATTACATATCTCAATAGGGACGGTTATTTGCCTTTTCTCATTTAGTTTTGCCAGTGGCATTTGTAACCTCATAGCTTGTATGGTTAGAAAGTAATGTCAGTATTATAGTGCGAAAGTGCGAAAGTGCGATTCTGTCAAAAGTTATGCCAAGATTTTGATTTGTAACATTCTGCACTTCAACTATAATGCAGAAAGTTGAAAATAATTTGAATTCGACTGTGTATGATAATCGCGTTTACTTAAAGTAGTTAATCTAATATAACTAAGAGACAGGGAGCTTTAGCACATGAAAAAATATTTTAACTTTACATTTCTATTAATTGTTGCATGTATTTTTACTGCAAATGCATATGCTATCGGTTACGTTAGTAGAGATTGACCTGCTGCCGGAGCAATGGCATCCTTCACAATGTCTTGGGCGTCAAAACAATGAAAAATTACAAGAGCATATCTGAAAAACTCAAAACGGTTATACATGGCAAAGGTTTGATTCAGCTAAAAGGCAAGGCGAGGGGATTGGGATTATAATCGCTCTGCTGCTGGCATTCATCCGTGGACATCAATTAGTATTAATAACTATTATCGAGCAGTATTTGCGTCTTGATAGTCCTCTAAATCCTCTAGCCTATCTCTCAATAATTGCTCTAGCCCTTTTTTGATGTAGTAGCTTTTAGACCTTTCCTCAGCCCGTGAAACTTTGTCTAGCATCTCTCCTAGCTCTACGGGAATATTAGCGGAAACGCTTATAGATTTCGTAGTCATAATCACACCTCGTTAGAAAATAAACCTATGCTAGCAATGAAATAGGATTTTGTGCTAATGTCAACATTTTTTGCTATAGCTTGCAATTTCTCCTAAAGGCTTATACCTAAAAATAACAAGAATTGACATTTTTTGTTATTTATATATACTGTTTAGTGTTAAATTATTTTTTTTTAATAAGAGTAAACATGAACATATCTCTAACCAAAGTCCTAGAAGAATACGTAGCTGGCCAACTTGAAACAGGGCATTACGCCTCAGCAAGTGAGGTAATCCGTGAAGCGTTAAGAAATCAAATCAAGTCGTCTATAAACTCACAACTTGATGAGCGTATAGCTCTAGGACGCCAACAAGTAGAGGACGGTAAATTCACTGTTGCTGATGATGCTTATTTTGATAAAGCCCGTGATTATGTCAAAGGCAAATATATGTCTAACCTTGCCTAACGCATGAATTATGAAGTTATTTTCACTGATATTGCTAATCAGGATTTTTATGAAATACTTGACTATATAGCCACTGACAGTCCAAAAAATGCTCTTAGATTTATTGATAAACTCCAAGAGCTCACAAAAAATACATTATCTACCCTGCCCTTTTCTGGCGTTTCTTATAAAGACGGAATTAGATTGTTTGTGTTGGATAATTATATTGTTGCCTACGAGCCCAACGAAGACAAAAAACAAGTTGCCGTTTATCTCGTTGCGGAGCTTCATCGTCAATGGCGTTCTATTTTAGACGAACGCATAACAAATAAAAACTTGTAAATTAAAAGAAAACCCCTTATATGGGCTTCCTGTTTAGCGACAAACCACCTATTTCCATACACAAAAAAGGAAACAGATGTCATTTAGTATCTACAAAAAACTTCATCTATTCCCATGTTTGGCGCTAAATGAAATTATGTAAAAAATATACATAATAATTTTTTGTCGATACCCCTATCCTATTCAAAATAAAACAAAGTCAAGTTTTATACCCGTATTACTAGACTGCTTTTTTACCTATCTACTAGTAGACTTATTTACGTCTCTACTTTCTTACATTCTTTATCTCTCTACCTATCTACTTTTTTCTTGACTATTCTGTATACCTGCATATAAAGCCTACTAGAAGACCACTGCAACACCCCATGCATCCGCCGATACATATTGGCATTGCTAAGTTTAAAGCCTTGACGTTCAATGGCAGCATTGCTGCTATCTAAGGAGGGCTTTGAAAAGATTATGTTCCACTACCTTTTCCGCAAACAGACACACATTGCCGCACAAGCAGCCTGCAAGAGTAAAATTACCAAACTTCATGCAAACTAAATCGCGAGTAACTGCATGGCTCACTGCTTCATCCGCTAAGGTGTACCATGTTGTTAATAACAGTATTTTAAACATACTGATATTGTCATAGTCTCCAGCCACAATGCGCAGGTGTTGGCGCAGATCTTTCCAATGTATGAGCTCTTCCAAACAATCAAGTTCACTAGAGGGGATTTCCTCCCAAAGCATCAGTAAAACTAAGATTCTGACCTGTTGATACACGCATAGGATGATTTTTGAGTAATGAGGAATAAAGATATTTTTTATGAAAACATATGTTATTGCGATGGTCTCTACACATGCAAAATATAATTCGTGAAATGCATGATTTGATCGAAACGATTACACGGTGGTATGAACACATGGAGATGTTAGCAACGCTACGCTTAATTTATTGGCTAGATAGGGGTTCGAAAATAGCCAAGCTGTATGCAATGAATGGAAAAGTGAAAGTTATACAGAAGAAAAGTGACGACGACACGGAGATAAACAATAGAAAATATTGACGCATTGCTGTTATCGTGAGCACAATTGGGTGCAAATATTACCTTAATCAAAGGTTCATTAAGCATTCATTTGCCGTAATAGTATCAACAAATTAGTTACTGCCAGCTACCAGAGGGCAGGGCTAAAAAAAATAACGCCTCATATGCTTAGGGAACCTCTGATTAAGCCGCCGAGTGAGCGAGTTTGCCTGCAATTGCTGATGATTGCACGGCGCAAACCCAAAGTATATTCAACAGAAGAACTGAGCAAAACCGCTGCACTAACGTCGTTGCAGCACTTAATAATACCCAGCAGTATTATCTGCGCACTGCGCTTAATTTATCAGCAGCGTTTTTGCTCCGTCTCGCCCGTCATGGACTTAATCAGAGCTTCCTTAGATAATCAAGCATGAGTGTGTTGTTTGGTGCTATGAGTGTGAGTTTCTTGAGATAGTAGCCGCATGGATATCTTCCAAAAAACAATAAGATTGCAGCCAGTCTTAACTGATACATTTGCAAAGATTCGATTAACGCACGGCACTTCACATTTATCATAGTGAGCCGCTATAATAAATTTTTATCTTAAAGGACAGCGAGTACTATCAATGAACATTGAGCAACTATTAGGTCTTATTTTTAACTTTTGGGTGGGTTTGACCATCTTGGTTATTATCATGGTCAAATTTTCAATCAAGTTTGTGCCACAAAACCGCGCGCTTGTAGTTGAACGGTTTGGTAAATACAACACCACTATGACCGCTGGTCTTAACATGCTTGTCCCTTTCATTGACAAAGTATCGTACAACCAATCCTTAAAAGAACAGGCCTACGATGTGCCCAGCCAAGCTGCCATCACCAAGGATAATATCTCATTGGTTGTTGATGGAGTGTTGTATCTTAAAATTCTCGACGCCTATAAAGCATCATATGGTGTGGAGAACTATTCCTTCGCCATTACCCAACTCGCACAAACCACGATGCGCAGTGAAATTGGTAAAATTGATTTAGACAAAACTTTTGAAGAGCGCGAGAGTCTCAATAGCAACATCGTCTCTTCGATAAACTCAGCATCAGAACCATGGGGTGTCCAAGTGCTGCGCTATGAAATTAAAGACATCGAACCACCACGTACTATCCTTGACGCGATGGAACGCCAAATGAAAGCTGAGCGAGAAAAACGCGCTACTATTTTAGAATCCGAAGGAACCCGCCAATCGGCAATCAATGTTGCAGAAGGAGCCAAGCAGGCCCAAGTGCTCTCCGCAGAAGCAGATAAAACCGAGCAAATCTTACGCGCAGAAGGTGAAGCGCAAGCAATTATTGCAGTCGCCGATGCACAAGCAAAAGCGCTAGATACCGTTGGACAAGTCGCAGATACGCCTGTAGGGCAAAAAGCGATTCAACTCAATCTTGCCGAAAAAGCAATTGAGGCGAAACGCGCAATTGCGAAAGACTCAACTGTTGTGCTGTTGCCTGAAGGCAAATCTAATGCTGCCAATGTGGTTGCTGAAGCGATGACGATTATAAACACGCTAAACAGCAAAAATTCTTAAGGAATACGATAATTATTATTGAGTATATTCAAAGCCATCCAACCCAGTTTTGGTTGTTTTTCGGCTTCATGATGCTCATCATCGAAATCATCAGCGGTTTTAGCACAGGTGTGTTTATATTTACTGGGCTTGCTGCACTGACCACAGGCATATTGATGACGACTGGTGTGCTTGCTGAGTCTTGGGTTTTCGGCATTGCCAGTACAGGCATTTGGACAGGTATCATCACCGCGTTGCTATGGATACCATTCAAACGCCTGCAAGGCAAGGGTCCAATCGCCAAAGATAACAGCAGCGACTTGGTCGGTCACATGTTTGTTATCGATAGCGACATAACGTCAGCACAAGCTAGCACGACGCAATATTCTGGCATCAACTGGCGCGTTGAACTCGCCCCAAATGCAAATATTGCACGCATTCCCTCTGGGGCAACAGTCAAGGTCTGCTCGGTTGAAGTTGGCGTGTTTAAGGTAATACCCGCCACCGCATCAGCAATTGGCAACAAACTTGCTTCATCAGCGAGTTGATCAGAGGTTCCCAAACAACGACTCTCGCTTGATGTAATCAGTAAAATTGTTGTTGCCAAGCTCATCAAAGGTGCACGCGACATTGAAATGCTGATTGAATATAGATAACCCGACTACACGCTCAATAATAAAAACTCACGTTCCCAAGCACTGATTACTTTATCAAATTCACCCAACTCAACCCGCTTGGTCGCGATATATGCCTTAAGGAAACTATTATCGATGTACTTTGGTAGGATTATGCTTTGTTGCATAATATCCAGCGCGGCATTGAGCGTTTGCGGAAAATCATTTTTAGAAATATCATCACGACCTTCTGTCGGTGCAGTTGGTGCGATGCGTTCGACCATGCCAATATATCCACCGAGCAGGCTTGCCGCGATCGCCAAATAGCTATTTGCATCGGCACCTGCAATTCGGTTTTCTGCTCGCGTTGCTTGTAAAGTTGACTCAGGAATACGGATTGAACAATTCCGATTTTCATAGCCCCAGCAGGTATTAATTGGCGTTGATGAGTTTGGCAAAAACCTGCGAAATGAGTTCACGTTTGGGGCAACCAACGGCAGCATATGCACCATGAGCTGTTGCAAGCCACCAATGTAATGAAAAAACAACTCCGTTTTTTCTCCAGCGGCGTCAATAAAAATATTTTTTCCAGCCGCGTCAACAATACTTTGATGAATGTGCATTGAACTTCCTGGTTCATTGGTGATCGGCTTTGCCATAAACGTAGCAACAATATTATGTTTTTTCGCAGCTTCGCGCAGGGTGCGTTTAAACACAAACACGTGGTCAGCGAGCAACAATGCGCTGTCATGACAAAAATTAATTTCCATTTGCGCAGTACCCTCTTCATGGATTAGCGTGTCGATATTCAACCCCTGCTTTTCACACCATGCATACATGTCTTCAAATAATAGTTGAAATTCATTTGTTGCGGCAATAGAAAACGACTGTCTACCACTTTCATACCTCCCTGAGCTACCAACAGGCGGTTTTAATGGATAATCAGGATCATTATTTTTGGCTGTCAAATAAAATTCCATTTCTGGGGCAATGATTGGTGTCCAGCCTTTTTCCTCGTACATTGATAACACTTGTTTCAACACGTTTCTGGGAGATAAATTTACTGGTTGCCCATCACGGTAATAACTATTATGAATAACTAACGCACTGCGTTCATCTAGCCATGGTAGCTCAAACATCGCATCACAATCTGGCTCACAATAGAAATCAATATCACTTTTATCGAGCAATGAATAATATAGCTTATCTTCGACATATGCTCCCGTAATGCTTTGTAATAATACGCTTTCTGGTAGGCGCATGCCTTTTTCTTGAACAAACTTATTGACTGGAGCAATTTTCCCACGCGCTACCCCGCCAAAATCGCCAATAACACACTCAACTTCTGTTATATCACGTTCATATAGCCAGTCTTGTACTTTCTTCAGTTGGTTTATATCCATTTTCTGTGATTAATACGTAATGTGCTAATATTGTAACCATTGTATTGTAAACAATAAGAAGTATGACTAAACATATTAATTCATGGTACGCAGCAAGCTGTGATCTTCCCAGCTTTCAACAATGTGTCGGTCAACTCAACGCCAGGGTTGTGGTGATTGGTGGTGGTTTTGCTGGAGTGAATACCGCCCTGTCACTCAGCGAACACAATATCAACACAATTCTGCTTGAAGCGCAAACAATTGGCTGGGGTGCTTCAGGGCGCAATGGTGGACAAGTTATCCGCGGGTTTAGCGCTCCATCCACGGCATTGCACGACCGACTTCCGCCTGCTATTGCCGAAAACATCGAACACGCAGGGTCTACCTCTGTGGAGCTGGTCTACCAGCGCATGCAACAATACAACATTGACTGTGATTGGCATTTTGGTCATTGCCAGCTTGCACTGAAACAACGGCATATGGATGATTTAGCGTTTGAATATGCCCAATTGCAACAAGACGGCTACCCCCACAAATATGCATTACTAGATAGCCAATCATTGACAAAATATATCGATTCACCACGTTACATAGGCGGATTGGTCGACTATGGCAGCGCGCATATCCATCCGCTTAAGCTGGTGCTTGGTGAAGCAATTGCCGCGCAACATGCAGGAGTTAGCATCTATGAAAACAGTCAGGTTATAGCAGTTGACTACGGTAAAAAAATTCAGATTAGAACAGCCTGTGCTAGCATAACCTGCGATGCAATCGTTTGGTGCTGCAATGGCTATTGGCAACACGGGCTCGACAACAACATTGCTGCAAAAGTAATGCCTGCCTGCGCCTACAATGCTGCTACCCAACCATTAAGTGATGCCCAAATTGCCCAGATAAACCCACAGAATATTGCTTTTTCAGACATGACGGTGATGGTTGATTATTTTCGCATTACGCCAGATAAACGACTGTTATTTGGCGGCGTTTGTAATTATTCAGGCAAAGTTATTGGAGATATTCGTACGACACTGTCAAGCCACATGCGTAGAGTATTCCCTTATCTTGCCGCTACGCGGTTTGAATATGCGTGGTCGGGACAAATTGGCATAGGCATGAACCGTATTCCACAAATTGGACGCCACTTAGAGCAGCCAAATGTGTATTATGCACAAGCTTTTTCTGGTCATGGCATCAACGTAACCCACGTGGCTGCACAAGTTGTTGCTGATGCTATAGCCAATATAAACAATGATATTGATGATTGGATGAAAATACATCACCATCCATTCCCTGGTGGACATTGGCTGCGGTCGCCATTGCTGGCACTAGGTATGGGGTATTATTCCCTCAAAGAGTTCCTGAAACGCTAAGGAAACTCGGAACCTCTGATTATGTACATACGTTTTTGTTTATTACTGACCCTACTAATATCACTTTCCAGTTGCTCAACTCCATTAAAATGGTATGGAGTTCCAGTTTCCTCGAAATTAATTGCCGACCAATTGCTGCTGCGCACTACGATTGGAACAAAATATACATCTATCTATAACGCACCAATGAGTTTAAATATCGCCAACAATATTACCAATAATGCGTACACGCCGCTGCACTATCTAACATTAGACGTTCGCAATCGTTGGCGGCAAGAAAATGTGAATAATAACCAGTCGATTATCTTTCACCAATTACGCAAAAAGGAATCAATTTACGACCCTAATAATCTTAATCTCACCAAAAAATCTTATCAATACAGTGTAATAGCTTTTTTAGTCAGTGATGAAGACAATGTGGTTGATTGGGCTTACGGGGTGTTTAGCACCCCAATTGATTGTTTTTCCATTCTCACCAATCCAGCACAGCTCAACCGCGACTTAAGCGAATATTGCAACAAAGAAACACTTGCTGCAGCAGCAGATCAAGCTATGCAATCGCTAGTAACATCAGATGGCAACGCCGTCGAAACATGGCGCTAACGTAGTTATGGCGCTCAAACGTATGAGGCATATCATGAAAAACCCTGAGACCACACTTCCCGTTCGCAAACTGAAAGAATATGCGCACGCGCCATGGCGCGTCAACACTGTTGCATTGACCGTTGACTTGGACTATGCCAACACCGTAGTCCACGCCACACTCACCCTGCAACGCGTCCATGATGCGCCGCTGATTCTTCACGGTGAGTCGCTGCAATTACGCGCAATTGCCATCGATGGTGGCGCATTGCCAACTGCGGCATACAGCTATGTAGATTCCCTCCTCACAATCCACGCGCCGTTGCCGGCACAATGCCAACTCACAACCACAGTCGCGCTCAACCCCAGCAGTAACCATGCACTTGAAGGGTTGTATCAAGCAAATGCAATGCTGTGTACCCAATGCGAAGCTGAAGGCTTTCGCCGCATCACCTTCATGCTGGATAGACCAGATATCTTGGCGGTATACACTGTTACTTTACGCGGCGATAAGCAGTTATTTCCGCAGCTATTATCGAATGGAAATCTCATCGAATCAACTCAGCTTGCTGGTGGTAGGCATACTGCAACATGGCATGACCCACACCCCAAACCAAGCTATCTGTTTGCGTTAGTTGCTGGCGATTTTCACTGTGCCCAAACTACGTTTACCACCCAGTCTGGCAAAATCATCCCATTGCAAATATTTGTTGAGCACCACAACAGCCATAAATGCGATTTTGCTCTCAAAGCTTTAGCAAAAGCCATGCGCTGGGATGAACAACAATACGGCAGAGAATATGACCTAGACCAATTTATGATTGTGGCAACTGACGACTTTAATTCAGGGGCAATGGAGAATAAAGGGCTGAATATTTTTAACACAAGTTGCGTGCTTGCCCACCGCGATACCTGCGTTGATGCTGCCTTTGAGAAAATTGAAGCGATTATTGCCCATGAATATTTTCATAATTGGTCAGGAAATCGTGTCACCTGCAGGGACTGGTTTCAACTGAGTTTAAAAGAAGGATTTACGGTTTTTCGAGACTCGCAATTTACCGCAGCTATGCACTCTGCCGCACTCAAGCGCATCGATGATGTCATCGTGTTACGCTCCCAACAGTTTGCTGAAGACGCATCAGCTACCGCCCACCCTGTCAGACCAACAAGCTACGTCGAAATTCGTAATTTTTATACCCTGACGGTCTACGAGAAAGGGGCAGAACTAATCCGCATGCTGTATCAATTACTCGGTAAGGCAACATTTCGCAATGCGACTGACTGCTACTTTGCAACATTCGACGGTCAGGCGGCAACCGTTGAAAACTTTATCGACTGTATGCAACAAGCAAGCGGCAGAGACTTGCAGCAGTTTATGTTGTGGTATTCCCAAGAAGGGACACCACAGGTAAAGATAACCACGACATATGACGCAGCTGCGGCAACATTAACGTGTCAATTTGAACAGTTTTTTTTGCCGTTACCACGCCAGCGCGATAACAAACCAATGCTGATTCCAATCCGACTCGCGTTGTTCGATGCTGCAGGTAAGCAATTACCACTATTCAGTGAAGGCATTGCCAACCAGCAAGAGTGTGTTATTGAATGTAATACATCACAACAACAGGTTGTGTTTCATACACTCAACACAGCACCGATTGTCTCATTATTACGCGGATTTTCTGCTCCTGTACAAATCCACTACCAACAACCACTAGCTGGGTTGGTTTTGTTGGCGCAACACGATACCGATGACTTTGTGCGCTGGGATGCCGCGCGCATCTTACAGCTGCGCGCGATTGAATCTGGTTGTTTGGATAATCCAGCTGCAGCCAGCTGCCTACAGCAAATATTTGCCACGCTATTGGAACAAGCACAACAATATTGCTTAACAAGTATTACCACCTCTGGCAGACGTTTTGCCCTGCTATCACAAATATTGCGGCTACCAGATTTAAACTATTTACTCAATGAAAGTCAGCAGTCTTATGCTGTGTTGCACGCCAACTTAAACACTTTAACCACTGAATGTGCCGAGCAATTTGCAAGCCAATGGCTGCAACTGTATACGCAGTTATACGCGTATAACACCAGCTGTTCATACGACGTCAGTGTGCAACAAACGGGGGTACGCCGCCTGCAAAATTTAGCGTTATCGATGTTGCTCTCCCATCCAACAGCAGACCACAGTGCTTTGGCGGTACGACAATATACGACAGCAACGAATATGACTGATGGCAAAGCGGCTCTCCAAGCCCTCGTCCACCACCAGCACTTATTTACCAACGCCGCGATCGTTCCAGACTTGCTCACTGCGTTTTACAACAAATGGCAACAAGACCCGCTCATGGTCAACCAATGGTTTGAACTTCAGGCAGGTCGACCGCACCCCACTACGCTGCAGGATATTGCGGCGCTAGCACAACATCCTGCATTTTCGCTGCGCAATCCAAACCGTGTACGTGCTGTATATGGGGTACTTTCCATGCACAACCCTGTTGCATTTCATAGCGCTGATGGCAGTGGCTATCGTGTAATTGCCGATGTAGTATCCAGAATCGACACCTTCAACCCACAAATAGCAGCACGTCTGGCCGTTGCCTTGACCCGTTGGAATAAACTTGACCTTAAACGCCAACAAGCAATGCAAGATGCACTGCAAAGCGCGCAATCATCCCAGTGCAGCAATGACCTGCGCGAAGTTATTCACAAAGGCCTAGCCGCAATATCCCCCGCATAATGCAAGAATTTGATTGTGTTATCATCGGTGCAGGACCTGTTGGTTTATTTACGGCAATCAGCCTCAGCAGGCAATTCCCCAACTACTCATTTGCGCTTATTGATGCCGCGGACATGCAACAACGTCTTGCCAATGTTCAAAATGGTATTGCTGTTGAAAAAACCAGCTTTGACCAACGTACATTTGTCCTCAACACAGCAACGCTGGCTGTATTGGCTGGGCAAGATATTGACCTTGCGTATGCACAACCGATTACCGCGATCAACGTCTGCGGACAAAATGCCGCAGATATTCAACGATACCGCGTTACCAGCGAGGAATGCATGCTCGACAAATTTGGCGCAACCGTCGTCAATATTCAATTTGCCCAAGCAATTACCAAGCGCTGGATAACAAACTGTCAAGCGCGTACAACTGTTTTCAGTGCAACAACAACCAGCAAAATCACACCGCGCAGCGACGGTGTCGAACTCACACTCAGCGACAACACCACAGTACACACCAATTTATTATGCATCTGCGACGGCAGTCATTCGGCAACTGCAGGGCTATTAGGTATTCAATACGAATCCTCACCATACTTAGAAACAGCGTACGCCGGCCGGGTACAATTGCTGCAACCACACCACAGCGCTGCGTTTCAATTAATTGCCGATGCCGTTACTGTCGTATTAGTGCCGTTGCCAGACCTAGACAACAAGCCGCAAGCAGGGATAATCCAACTAACCCAACAGCAACCACTTAAACCAGCTGCGCTCAACGCCATTGGCAGTGGTCAAGGATGGCAGATAGCCACGATGCTCACCCCACTGGCGCGCTGGCCATTGCAACGCGTTATTGCCCGTGAAGTGGTCCGTCGACATATTGCGGTTTTTGGCAATGCAGCGCAAAGTGTTCATCCATTGGCAGCACAAGGGATCAACATGGCTCTGCAACACGTTGCAGCGTTTAGCCGCTATGCTGGCGGCACCACCAATAATGAATTATGGCCAGCATTACACCAGTTGCAACAGCAAGTATTTGCCGACCGTGCAAGTAAACGGCTTGCCGCAGCAATGCTGCTTGGCATCCTCTCATCACCACTGCGCAGTCAAACAAGTCGGGCAATCGGACTCCTGAATACTATCCCTAAGCTGCGCACCATCATAGCTAAAAACGCGTTGGGATAGCTCAGTAGCATTGCAAGCGATGAATTAAGGTGTGATTGAGCGCAGCAACGACTTGGCGCACAGCCAAACCTGCAGCTGCGACTTACGTATTTGGTCTTTTCCCGCAGCCGTTGCCTTAAGCAGAGGATCCCCAACAACAACATTTTATGCAACAACGCAGCTAACTATAACAACTCAGATTACAGCAGGCACCTATTCAATTATTAATGTAAGCCTGATAAACTAATCCCTATGGAAGCATTACATCACATCACCTCTTTACATGCTGCTGCCAGCCCAGCTGGCTTGTTTGCGTCTGTGCAAGCCAACCAAACCCACATACTATCTTGCGCTGATCAACAGCTAAACCTCATATTAGAAGAAGCGGAAAGTCGATATTTATATTGGTCTAAAGAGCGCGACATAGTGATTCGATCCATTGAAGATACCTTAAGCCATTACTCTGCTCACCAATGCAGGGAGACTATCCAACAAATGCTC
Organism: Gammaproteobacteria bacterium; assembly: GCA_965277405.1. Taxonomy (GTDB): domain Bacteria; phylum Pseudomonadota; class Gammaproteobacteria. Next base: position 1,841,246 of record OZ255726.1, on the reverse strand, counting down.
GATTACTTTGATGAACTTATTGCTGAAGATTGCGAGGTAGCTGATATTCTGCGCAGACACTTTAAGCGCCTAGAAAAACAAGCTAGGAGTATTTCGCGTCAACAAGCTAACCACATTCAGCAGACGGGACTGCGCTTCTTTAAAATAGCCACCAGCCAGATTGATGCGTGTATTGATGTAACTGACAATTTGCGCGCCCTTGGGCATCATTACGCCAAATCAACAGATAAAGCCTTGCTGCCAATGCTGACACCGACGCAGGTTGAGACACCACAACAGTTGTTAAAAGCACTGTTAGCGTGATTAAGTTGTCGCCATCAAGCGGCTTTTTAAAACGATTAAAAAAACTGTCCCAACAACAACAAAAAAAAATTGCTGATAGCTTACATCGATTTATTGAAACACCTGACTATCCCGCCTTGCGCTTTAAACAACTGATTGTTAGGGAAGCTCTGATTAAGTCCATGATGGGCGAGACGGAGAAAAACGCTGATGATAACTAGACGCAGTGCGCAGATAATACTGGTGGTATTATCAAGTGCTGCAACGACGTTAGCGCAGCGTTTTTTCCCGGCCTTCTATTGAATATATGATGGTTTGCCTACAAGCGGTACTTGCTGTGTTACATCCCTTGGCGTATATGCTACGGCATGCGCTTAGCGGTTTGCGCCTTGCAATCATCAGCAATTGCAGGCAAACTCGCTCCGTCAGCGACTTAATCAGAGCTTCCTTGATAAACCCGCAGATTATTATTCTATCCGTGCATCTTTAGATTGCCGCATTGTACTAAAATTAGTTACAAAAGATCATTACGCGTTAATTGATGTAGGCGACCACCAAGTGTACGACCGTTTAAGGCGTTAATCGTCATCAAAATATTGATGCACCAAGGCAAGGATACTGTCTGTGGTCTTAAGGTACCTCTGAGAGCAATGTCTTGTGCCAAGTTCGACATAACACTAAAATGTTGCTGCGCGGCTATTACATAACAAAATTTACATAACAAAATTAGTCGCTCATTTAAATTATACCAATTGAGCAGCTAACCACTCGATGGCTTGGCTTTCATTTTGCTCAATCGCGATTTCAACCGCGTGTTTGGCATTTTCCAACAGCTGCTTGGATTGTTTGCGTAGCGCGTACGATTCGGTGACTTGTTGCTGGATTTGCAGTTGCTGGGCTTGGGGTAAAATCGGGATAGATAGATTTAGAATATCGTCATCAACTATAACTGGATATGATGTACCAGTATTTGGTTTAAGTGACCAATATAAAAGAGGCTTTGAGTGAAGGAAGGCGAGCAAGGTTTCTTTATTTACTCTTCCACCTTCTGTTAAGGCTGTAAATGCCCCACTGCCCACATAACCATCTTTTTCAACTATGGTAATTGCCCCTCTGTATGTCCTGACTTTTGAAACGATAATATCATTCTTATTCAAGGTTCTTTTAGCGTTTGCAGGTAAGTTAGCTCCTAAAACTTCCCTAGGTGTAACTTCTCCGTTCGATACATTAATGCTACCAATTTCCACATACTTATATAGCTTTTCATTATCGGTCTCGAATGTAGATTTGTTTTGCCTAAACTCCTTACTAATGGTGGAGTAGCCGCCCGTATAGGCTTTGATAGCGTTGATAATTTCGTCATATTTGGGCTGGAAATATTCCGCATCAATTCTACCAGCTGCAACGGTAGCGGAATAATTCCTGATAAATGTAAGCTGGTGTTTGGGTTGCCAGTCGTTTAACCCTAGCTCGGTAAGTAGGAGGTTATGAGCTTTAGAAAAAGCTTCTCTCGATGATGATAATAACAAAACAGCTTTCTTAACTAATTGCTCAATTTTTGTTTGAAAAGTTATTTCTGCAACAAAAATTCTTATATCATTAAACTCTATTAATTTGATCTCTGGGCGAGATGCTTTAGTGCCTCGTCTTCTAAGTTGGGAATAGCCATACTCGCAATTAAAGAAAGTTGATAGATAGTATGGGTTGATAATATCTTCTTTTACTACAAATTTACCCACATGAGCACTGGTATTAGCGATAGGGAAATTATCTGGTACCACTGCACTTTTACCGAAATAAACACCTGTTTTTGTCAGAACTACATTTCTTGGCTCTAATTTTGATCGGCTAAGTTGGCTGTGTAATTTTGTAGAAATATATCTACATATATTTTTATCTATATAGCCTTCTTTTACTGATTCGCTCAAAAGGTATAAAACGCCGTAATCGATATATTGTTTGTGCTATGGTCACCATCAGTAATTAATTCACACATATCTCCTAACATTTGCACATTATTCTTGCCCTTTATGTCATCCACTTTCTTTACATAATATGGGTGGTAAAATTCAGCCCCAATCGTAAATTCATTTTCTAATTCGCTCTTCCAAAGGATTGAAACCTGCACCCCTACCCCTCCGACCAAAAGGAGAAGTTTTGCGCTTTTGCCCACTCAATAAAGCCTTCCGCGATGCCGTTTTTCAGCATGCCATCGTGGTTATGCAGGTCATGGTTAACGATCAGGTGGCCGTTGTTATCGAGTTTATATTGACCGTTGCCGTTGTTGACATACACATAATCACCTGAATTATTCTTGCCGGCTTTTTCAGATACTGCAAAAAAGATCGGGTAATCTTCGACCTTGGGGCAAAGTTCATCGTGCCATTTCTGCACGAATAACACGCTGGTTTTGGTGCCGGTATGCGGTTTAAAGGTGTTGCCATGCAACCCGACTACAGCCAGGATACGCCCTTGCTCGGCGATAAAGTCACGAATATGCTTATCCGAGGTGTTGTTAAAGCGTCCCTGCGGCAACACAATCGCCATACGCCCACCTGCCTTCAAAAAATCAAGATTACGCTCGATAAACAAAATATCGCGTCCAACCTGGCTTTGCGCCTTCTTACCACCAGCCTTAAAGCCAAACTCGTACTGGTGGAGCAAGCGGCTTTCCTTGATATCCCCAGCAAACGGTGGGTTAGCCATCAGCACATCAAAATTAAAGCGTTTATCACTGCCTTTATCGCTTCTAAGAGCTTTTAAGCGCTCAAAGCCCTTGCCGTAGGTATTTATCCATTTCGGGTCTTTTGCGGTTTTATCGCTCCAGCGCTCATAGTCTAGCGTATTGAGGTGTAAAACATTGGTTTCACCATCCCCTGCAATCAAGTTGAGGGTTCTGGCAACGCGCACGGTTTTTTCGTCAAAGTCGATACCAAAAATTTTGAGGATATGCTGTTTGTCTTCTTCGGGAATTTCAGCATTAGTAAACAGATGCCCTGTCAGTTTGAACATGGTATGCACGGGAAACCCGCAACTGCCAGATGCCGTATCGATCATATACTCGCCCCGCTTGGGGTTGAGCATCTGCACGCACATATCAATCACATGCCGCGGGGTGAAATATTGCCCCTTTTCGCCTTTGGCTGATTTATTGACCAGATATTCAAAGGCTTCATCAACGACGAGCAAATTTGAATTGAACAGCTTTACATCCTGCAAGCTGGAAATACACACCGCCAAGTGACTGTCAGATAATTCAAAGGCTGAGCCTTCGGGAAAAACGCCTGACCATTGGCTTTTGGCGTTGTCAAACAGCGTCTGAATTTTGTTGTTAAGCTCGCTATCGGTCTGCCCGCTGTTTCTAAATTCCATCACGCGGAATTTGTTATCATGCACCTTGCGCAGGGTTTCCTTGAGTTTGTCAAAATCGCCTCTCTCCTCATCGGCTAAATTCTGGTCAAGATAATGTTCAATAATTCCTTTGTCTTTCTTGCTGCAAAATTCGTCATACAGTTTGGTAAAAATGAGCTTGAACACCTCTTCAAACACATCAACCCCCGCATTTGCCAGCACTTCGTCTTCCATTTCCAGAATAATGTCTTTTAGCGACTTGCGCTCATTGGCGATTTTATCATTGATCAGCAGGTTTTTGAGGGTGAAACGCTCGCTTAGAATATCCTTGAGGCTTTGGCTCGCCTTGGGTATATCGCTAATGTCTTCAAAATAATTCGGGTCTTTGCGGTGATAGTGAGAGATTTGTTCACCGTTGCTCCAAACACCAATCGGCGCACCAGTGGCATTGCAATACGAGCGCAGTTGGTTTTTGCCGTCTTTGAGTTTGGGCTTTTTAAGCTCAATCACAATATAGGCGGTATCAACGCGGTCTTTGTCGAAAATAATAATATCAGCACTCTTTTTTTCTCGCCCAAAATTTACCGCATATTCAAAAGCAAGGCGTTGTTTGGGGTAGCCATAGCCATGAATCAATCTTGCTGCATACAGCTGCCGCACAATTTCCTCGGGCTTAAGCTGGATGTCCTTGTCCCGCACGATACAGCGCACAAAGGGCGTTGCTTTGCCGCGAATCATTTTAGAAAAAACCTGTGCGCTTAGCGAGGTAATTTCCTCGTTTGCAAATAAACCAAGATGATAATTGCTGTCTTTGAGCATTGTCTGCATGATATTTGTGTTACTTGGCTGTAGCGTATTTGTCATTGTATGCGTATATCGTCTGTTAATGCGGCGGATGTTAATTGCTAGGGCGACATTCTATCTATGCTAACTATGCTAACTATGCTAACTATGCTAACTATGCTAATGGAAGCGCTGATTAAGTCGCTGTCGCTTACAAGGTTGCTTAAATTTTCTATCAACAAAACTCGCCCACACCATTATTGGTGGATTTAAATGGCTGATATCGTCTAATTGGCATGTTGCACATAGCTATGGGCAATGGCAGTCGGTACGGTAAACACCTCGGCGATTGCTTGTGCTGTCAGGGTGTTGCTCGTTGCACCTGCATCGATAACCTGACCTTCTTTTAGCAATATAACCACATCTGCATATCGCAGCGCCAGATGAATATCGTGCATGATGATGCAAACAGCATGGTGGTTGCTGGCTGTATGCTGGGCAATATTGCATAGTTGGTGTTGATGCTTCAAATCAAGCGCTGCGGTAGGTTCGTCAAGAAACAAACATGCATACTGCTGTCCCCAAAGCTGAGCAAGTACTCGTGCTAGCTGGACACGTTGCTGCTCCCCGCCAGATAGCGTTGGAAAAATGCGGGTTTTAAGATGCAATACCTCAACACTTGCCATCGCTTGTTGGATAATGTCATCAGCGCTGGCAGTGGTGGCTGTGCCGTATGGGTGGCGCCCCATGCGCACTATTTCTTGCGCAGTGAATGGAAAGCTGATGGCTGTTGATTGAGCCAGCACCGCTCTTTTTTGTGCAAGCTCGCCTAGTGAATACTTGGTGATTGGTATATCATCCAACGTAACACTGCCGCTATCAGGTTGGAGCGTACCTGTAAGACACTGGAGTAGGGTTGATTTTCCAGCTCCATTTGGACCAATTATCGCGGTAATTACACCAGCGGCTATCGTGGCGCTGACATCACGAAGGATAATGGTATTGCCAACAGCATAGTTGAGTTTGCGTGCTTGAATCATTAGCTAAATCTAGCTGAATATTGCTTGATGAGCATCCATAGCAGGCATGGTCCACCAATCAAACTGGTAATAATTCCAACTGGCATCTCGGCTGGTGAAACGACTGTTCTGGCAAAAGTGTCTGCAACAATAAGCAAAATAGCGCCAAGCATTGCAGCTGCTGGCAGCAGCAGGCGGTGATCTGGTCCTAGGCAAAGGCGAATGATATGCGGGACGACCAAGCCGACGAAGCCAATGATACCACTCACAGCAACAGCAGCACCAACAGCAAGTGCTACGCAGATAATGATGATACGTTTGAGTTTTTTGGTATCAATGCCTAAATGTTGCGCCTCCTGTTCACCTAGCAGCAATATGTTGAGCGCTTGAGCATTGCGGATGAGTATAAATAATGTGGGAATCACGATTGTAGCGCAAACTAACACTGCAGGCCACAGAGCATTGCCAACACTGCCCATAGTCCAAAAGGTCAGGGCGCGGAGCTGTTGGTCATTGCTGATATACATCAAAAAGCCAGTGGCAGCACCTGTTAGCGCGCTAATCGCAATCCCAGCAAGTAATAAGTAAATAACAGAAAAGGCACCTGTTAACCGTGCAATCGTAAATACAATGCCGCTTGAGAGCATCCCTCCCGTGAAAGCTGCGGCACTCAAACTGTATAGGCTCAACGCTCCTGCTGCGGGAGGGACAATCACAATCATAATCGCCACAGCCAATGCTGCGCTTGATGAAATTCCAAATAAGCCAGGATCTGCTAATGGATTGCGAAACAAACCTTGCATAGCTGCGCCAGAAGTTGCCAAGCCTACCCCCACAATGGCAGCAAGCAATACCCGCGGCAAGCGAATAGACAACAACACTGCCTGTTGCTGCGTCGTTATGTCACCGAGCAGCAAGGATAGTAAGGGAATCTTTACAGCGCCAATGGCAACTGCAATGATTAACACCAATAATAAGGTAATTGCGAGCAGTGGGAGCACCGAAACGCGCATGGGTACGATCTTGACAACGATTGCAGTTATTTTAGAATATATTATGGCGTTGCATATGCTGATAATAATTGGGTAGCAGCTGCAGCAGTACGCGGACCAAAACCCAGCATCAGCATCGAGTCCATCGCGATAATACGTTTATTTTTTCCAGCTGGGGTGAGTGCTAGGCCGGGTATGTTGAGCACTCCTTGTCTCCCACCTGCCTGCGTTAATCCTCGCGTGGTAAATAATAAAATATCAGGGGCATACACAATGGCTGCTTCTGGAGTGAGTGGTTTATAGCCGCTAAATGTAGCCACGGAGTTTGTCGCGCCTGATAGCCGAATAATACTATCTGCTGCTGTGTTGCTGCCTGCGACCAGCGGTATGGCGCTATTTTGCATTATAAACAGTACTTTTGGCATATTGTCTGTGTTTGCGACACTTTTTTTAAGTGCTGCATGTTGCTGATGAATACGGTGAATGAGGGCATTACCTTTGGCAGGAACACCGAGGGCAGCAGCAATACGCGCTATTTTATCGACAATGCTTGCGATGGTGTGGCGTTCTTGCAGCACGAGTAGTTCAACACCAGCATTGCTGAGTTGGTGTAATACTGTTGGTGGTCCTGACTCATTGGTAAGAATGACTAAATCTGGGCTAAGTGAAAGAATACCTTCGGCAGAAAGTGCCCGCATATATCCAACTTTGGGGAGTTGCGCTGCAGCAGCAGGGTAATAGCTGGTGGTGTCGTTAGCGACGAGGGTATCTTGCTTGCCAAGATCATAGATTATTTCGGTGACGGCACTGCTAATGCTAACAACCCGCTGTGGCGTTGCTGCATGGGCAGTCAGGGTTGCGGCGAGCAAGACAATACTCAGCAATACCACAGACATTCCTGGCAACACACTTGTGAGCGGATACGGATAACGTTGCTGACGCACGTAAACCATGCGCTTAAATAGTGATTGTTGTGTGTAGATGTTCATAGTGCTTTCTCGTTGTGCATAACAATGCGAGCGGTGTGAATTCCTGGTGATTGTAAGTGTGTCAGAACATGCAGCAAACGCTCCATAGGAAACCTCTGATTAACTCGCTGATGGAGCGAGTTTGCCTGCAATTGCTGATGATTGCAAGGCGCAAACCGCACGCAAACCGCTGGCGCATGACCTAGCTATACGCCAAGGGATGCAACACAGCAAGTACCGCTGCCGCAAACCCAAAGTATATTCAACACAACGACGGAGCAAAAACGCTGCGCAGCGTCGTTGCAGCACTTGGCAACACCCACAAGACCAACAGTATTATCTGCGCACTTCGGCTTAAGGAAGCTCTGATTAAGCCTCGCATATACTCCAAAAAAATAATAGCAATAATTTTCAATGGTCAATATTTGATCATTTCGCTGATCTTCGTGTTGCTGTTTTACTGTTTTTTACTGTTTTTTACTGTTTTTCTTGAATTTTGGGCGGTTCTATCCTGTTAGTCGTCCTCGCAGCATGTATAAGTTCGTCAATGCCAGCAAAGAAAATACTTGTACTCGATTCTTTTCTAGTCCTTTGTAGCGAGCTTTCTTATAACCAAACTGACATTTGATTACCCGAAAACAGTGCTCAATCCGGGCGCGCACCTTAGAGTTCTGTCTATTGCGTTTGCGCTGCGAGCCGCTCATTTGCTGCTTTGGTTTACGTTTATCATTCACGCGCCAATCTATCCCAAGGTGACGCGAGCCGCGTTTATAACTGTCGCTCGTATATCCTGCATCGGCAAAGATAACCTTATCTGTTTCACGCAGCAATTTGGGGAGTTCATTGATGTCAGCTTCATTCGCGGCTGTGGTGGTAGGCATTGCCGCGCTATGCATCATATTGCTATTAGCGTCAGTTCCTATATGAATCTTCATGCCAAAATACCACTGATTGCCTTTGCGGGTTTGATGCATTTCAGGATCCCGTTTTTTCTCTTTATTCTTCGTAGATGATGGCGCATTGATGGTCGTGGCAGCAACCATTGTCCCTGGTGAGATTGTTATATTATTTTCCATACAATACTCATTCACCACAGCAAGTATCTTGACGCTGAGTTGATGTTTTTCTATGATCCTGCGGGCAAGTTCAAGATGGTAGTTTCAGCAGGGATGGCATCGTCTATCAGCTCTATATGGGCAAAACGCCGCATGCTTTCCATGTCATATAGTGCTTCTTCTACCCCTGGGTCTGATAAGTTGTACCATTGCTGTAAAAAATAAATGCGTAACATGGTCTGCATATTAATCGGTGGGCGGCCATTCCCTTTCTTGGGATAATGCGGTTCTATTAACTCTAACAACTGTTGCCATGGAGCTAATTTGTCCATTAACTGCAAGAATTTTTCACGTTTTGTTGTTACTTTCTTGTGGTCGTATGCAGCACTGGCAAAAGTTGTTTGTTGCATAAGATTATCCGCTTATTCAAATAGATTCACCATTGTATATCTTTGTAGCTGATATTGCTGTTGTATGGGACTTAATCAGAGCTTCCTTAGAGCTAATAAATGTTTTGGGTGCAATACCAGCGGCGGTATTGTTCGTCGCAGGAGCTTGCATTAATGCACGTTGAGGAGTGGTGAACTGGATATTTCGGCGTACATTGACCGTATCACGCGTTATATTGTTGTTGGCGCTGCTGCGTTGAATAACGCTTGGCGAACCTGTGTTGCTAGTAATACTATTTTGTTGGCGCTGTGCTGTCTGTGGCGGCAGATTGGCGCAGAATTAGTGAACCACTACGTGCAGGAGTTTTTTTTGACAACGCATCGTTTAAAGCCCTCCCACTACTAGCTAATGTTATGTCGTTTTCTGCATATTCTATAAATGAGCGACCCTTACGTAGCGGTATGCTCGCAACGAATGGCAATTGTAAACTCTGATTGTGACTGATCGGGACGAAATACGCAGGGCTAGAAGTTAACGTTTTGGGCGGTAACAATAATAAATCGCCTGCTTTTGGCGGGTTCTTGATGAGTTTTGGGTTCAAAAACACTAGGTCGTGTTGGAAATATTGTTCGCCTTCGCCAGATAAATATGGATTCTGGTACGTTTGTACTATTGTGGCGATTGTTTCATAATTCTTTACTAAGTGGACACGAGCAGCAGACCAGATAAATTGTTCATTGATAATAGAGAGTAACTCAACGTATGTTGGCCAAAAACGATCTTTTGAATAATATAATGAAGTGCCAAAATTTTTGTCGTATTCATTTAAGCGTTGGTTAAATACGCTGACGACTGAAGAATCAAATGCAATATATATCCTTGATTCAAAAAATCTAATCATATTTGAAAAATACTTGTTGACAAGCTCGTAGTATTTGCGCCGTTCAAAATCTTGGCGTGAGGCTATCTTGGGGAAGTATTTGGGAATATCGTTTCTTTGCCGCTGCGGTAATTGTTGCTGGAACGATGTAAAGTTGCCAAACGCATCGTAGCCGCTCAAGCCATTATCGTCTCCATACGCACATATACTGGAGGGAAAACAAAACAGTAAGGTAGCGATAACCGCTTTACGCATATTCAAAAATAGCTGCGCTTGAGTGCAAGTGAACATTGGTGTGTCTGCAGCAAAATAATAATTGCTTAAATATTAATGCTGTGAAACTGTTATCGTTGGCTTTTGATTGTAACAGTATCAATTAATAAAAAACACTTAATTAGCAAGATTTATATTGCAACTCATGTCTTGTTAAGGAAGCTCGCCTTTAATTACTAGTTCTTTTCTTTGTCAACAAGTTGTTGTTGTTGTAGCCAAGGCATCATGCCACGTAACTGACTCCCTACTTGTTCGATTTTGTTTTCGCCAGCTAAACGGCGTTCTGCTTTCAAGCGTGGTTGCTGTGCTTTGTTTTCTAAAATAAACGCTTGGGCAAAAGTTCCGTCCTGAATTTCTCGTAAAATTTTGCGCATTTCAGCACGGGTGTCAGCAGTGATAATGCGCTTCCCAGATGAGATATCGCCAAATTCCGCGGTGTTTGAAATCGAATAGCGCATGTTGGCAATACCGCCTTCGTATAATAAATCAACAATCAGTTTTAACTCATGCAAGCATTCAAAGTAGGCAAGTTCAGCATCGTACCCTGCCTCGACCAAGGTATCAAAACCTGCTTGTACAAGTGCAGTTAAACCGCCGCAGAGCACAACTTGTTCGCCGAATAAATCCGTTTCAGTTTCGTTGCGAAAGGTTGTTTCAATCACCCCAGCTCGCGCCCCACCAATTGCTTGGGCATATGATAGCGCAATGTTGTGCGCGATGTTTGAAACATCTTGTTGAACGGCGATCAAACAAGGAACACCGCCTCCTTGCGTGAAGGTCGAGCGCACCAAATGGCCAGGACCTTTTGGGGCAATCATAATCACGTCGATATCATCACGCGGTTCTACTAATTGATAATGAATGTTAAAACCATGAGCAAAAGCAATAGCCGCACCTGATTTTAATGAAGCTGCAATATCGGTATAAATATCTGCTTGGAGCTCATCAGGGGCAAGCATCATCACAATATCTGCATTTTTAACCGCATCTGCCACTTGTTTTACTCGCAAACCTGCTTGTTCTGCTTTGCGCCATGAAGCTGAATCTTGACGCAATGCCACCGTGACGTTGACGCCAGATTCCTTTAAATTTAACGCATGTGCATGCCCCTGCGAACCATAGCCAATAATGGTTGTTTGGCGGTCACGCACGACATTGATATCAGCATCTTTATCGTAAAAAACTTGCATAATTACTCCTGTTAATACATATATATTTGTGAATTATTGAATTATTGAATAGCCATTGCCTTGTCTCCACGGGAGATACCCAATACGCCGCTACGGGTAAGTTCTAGCAAATATTTGCTACCGACTGCTGCCAAAAACGCATCAATCTTTTTGCTTTTTCCTGCAACCTGAATGACGAATGTTTTTGGAGTAATATCAATAATATGGCAGCGAAATACTTCGACTAAACGATGCATTTCTGTTCGTTGTTCGCCGATGGCGCGGACTTTGACGAGTGCTACTTCGCGCTCTATGTGCTGTTGGTCAGAGAGTTCGATGACTTTAAATGTTACCACTAGTTTGTTGAGTTGCTTGACGATTTGTTCAAGAATATGAGCATCTCCTTGTGTTGCAATCGTAATTCGCGATAACGTTGCATCCTGGGTTGGTGCTACGGTAAGCGAGTCAATGTTATAGCTACGTTGGGAAAACAACCCTGCCACAGTGGACAGCGCGCCAGATTGATTTTCGATTAGTACAGCAATCAAATGTTTCATTCTGTGCGTTCCAATTTATTTAACCACATATCATTAATGCGACTTTTAGCGATTTGCATCGGGTATACATGCTCGTCTGGGTCGACCAAAATATCTAAGAAAACCAGTTCATCTTTCCATTCACCAAACGCTTTATCAAGTGCTGGTTGCAGTTCTTTTGGCGTTCGGACTTGGATGGCTTTATGTTGATAGGCTTCGGTTAGCATGACAAAGTCAGGCAACGATGACATATACGAATTTGAATGGCGGCCATCATATTGCATGTCTTGCCACTGCTTTATCATCCCCAGAGATTGGTTGTTCAAGTTGATGATTTTCACAGGAAGACCCCATTGTTTGCATGTAGAAAGTTCTTGGATGCACATTTGAATGCTTCCTTCACTGGTGATGCATACCACGGCTTCTTTTGGGTCGGCAAACAATACACCCATTGCCGCCGGGAGACCAAAACCCATGGTGCCTAGGCTGCCTGAGTTAATCCAGCGGTTCGGCTTGTCAAATATATAATGCTGCGCGGCAAACATTTGGTGTTGGCCGACATCAGAAGTGACGTAGGCGTCGCCTTTGGTGTGATCGTATACCGCTTTTATAACTTGTTGCGCTTTGAGTAATGTGTCGTTGGTTGTATACGGGAACCTGTCTTTTTGTCTCCACGCGTTGATTGTAGACCACCATGCATCGAGCGCTGTGGTATCATGTTCTGCAACCAGCGGGCGTAATTCTGCAATCATTGCATTGATAACTTGAGAACACGGGCCAACGATTGGAACGTCGACGCGGACTGTTTTACCAATATTCGATGGGTCGATGTCTACATGAATAATGGTTGCATGCGGGCAGAACATCGCAATATTATTGGTAACCCTATCGTCAAATCGCGCGCCGATGGCAATAATTAAATCACTATTATGCATCGCTTGATTGGCTTCATGGCTGCCGTGCATACCGAGCATTCCTAAGAATTGCTCGTGGGTTCCTGGAAATGCTCCCAACCCCATCAGCGTGTTGGTTACCGGGATGCGTAACAGCGTAGCGAGTTCATACAACGGCACACTTGCCTTGTCTAAAATTATCCCACCGCCGGTATACAAAATTGGCTTATGTGCTTTAATAATCAGTTCACAAGCTTTTTTAATCTGCCCGCTGTGGCCTATTGTAGTTGGGTTGTATGTACGCAAACTTACAGATTTTGGGTAGCTGTATGGTAGTTTTAACGCTGGGTCAGTCATATCTTTGGGGATGTCAATGACCACTGGACCTGGGCGACCGCTTTCTGCAATATAAAAGGCTTTTTTAACAATTTCTGGGATATGCGCAGGGTTTGCAACTGTAAAGTTGTGTTTTACCACAGGGCGTGAAATACCCAGCATGTCGATTTCTTGGAATGCATCAGAACCAATTAGCGCAGATGCAACTTGCCCAGAAATAACTACCATTGGAATAGAATCCATAAACGCAGTAGCAATCCCTGTAATCGCATTGGTCGCACCAGGCCCAGACGTGACCAATACCACCCCAGCTTTACCCGTGGCGCGGGCATAGCCGTCTGCCATATGTGCTGCAGCTTGTTCGTGGCGTACCAAGACATGGGTTACTTTATCTTGGGTATAGATGGCATCGTAGATGTGTAATACTGCGCCGCCAGGATAGCCAAAGATGTATTTAACACCTTCATCAGCAAGCGCCCTCAATAACATTTCGCCGCCAGCAAGGTTGGGCATATGAATCTCCTTAATGAATAGATGCCCAAAAAAGATGCCAACGCGCTAGATAGTTTGTTGAAACCGCTCCTTGTGGGATCGGATTAATAATGCTGCGAGTAACAGCGGATAAGCATTCTACCCATTAAGCGTTGAATGTCAATCAATCCACATCATCAATGACTTAATCAGCGCTTCCAATAATAAAAATTAAATAAAGTTGTGCTTGCTAAATACCCTCACGCTGCTTCATAACATGGTAATAGCTCCATAATATCCGCGCTGCAACTGCCTGCCATGGTGACCATGTTGCTGCGCGTTCGCGCATTTGTGTTACCGTTGGGCGTGCTGGCAACGCAAACAACATTCGCGTACTTTCTTGCAAGGCAAGGTCACCTGCAGCAAATACGTCTGCACGACCAAGCGCGAACATTGCATAGATTTCAGCACTCCAACGCCCGATACCTTGAACTTGAATAAGCGTGGCAATAACCGCATCATTGCTGGATGTTTTTAATGCCTCAAAGTCGATATTGCTTGTTGCAAGTGCGCGCGCATAGCGTATTTTTTGATGCGATAGTCCACATGATCGTAGTTGTTGCTCATCTGCCGCTAGCAATGTTGCTGCGTTATCTAAACCGCATGCAACAAGACGTTTCCAAGTGGCAGCCGCTGAGGCAACAGAGAGCTGTTGGGAAACAATAGTTTGCAGCACTGTGGTAAAACCACTGGGACGCAACCGTAATGGAATCGTCTCAATCAGCGCGACTGCTGTTGCAAACGCAGGCTCCTTTTTGCAAAGATATTTACAACCATTAGCTATATCGTCTTGGGTGGTGATAGTGTTCATAAAAAATGCTCGTGTTGTAGGGAGCCGCTGCTTAACTCGCTGATGGAGCGAGTTAAGCAGCGGCTCCATCAGCGTATGCGTGGTTGCAGTTGCTGCCAACGAGGCAACGCTATTCATGGCAATAATTTGCTAATAACGCGTTCTCCTGTGCCGTTATTCCAGTCATTGAGTCCAACTATTTTGGTGACGATGGTGTTATTAGCATCGCTAATAAAACTTTCTGGTAGGCGATATACGCCAAATTGTTGGGGTGAAACCTGGAGAGTTTCATCCCAAAACCAACTGACACGTTGCCCATCAATTGTGTTGTTTGCCAACATGGTGCGCATGAACTCGAGTGCTTGTGTTTTTTTTAGGTCATTATTGATGGTGATTAAGTGGAGTTTTGGATAGCGATTTACCAAGTCAAACAGCAGCGGCAACTCTTCGCGACATGGACCACACCACGAAGCCCAGAAATTAATAATGGTAGCCGCACCTGTTTTGTCGCTTATAGCTATTGTGTTGCTTGCAGCTTGTTGGCTGTCGAGTAGCGGCAAACTGACCTCAGGTAACTTGGTTAAACTCACGGCTGCATGGGTATACACTGTAGTTGCAGCGGTTGGCAACCAGATAGTATGCCATAGCCCAACGACGCTGGTGGCAACCATCGCCAACGGGATGAATATGTATATTAGCCAGCGCATTTGCGGGTGTGTATCCAACCATGGATTGTGCTTAACAGCAGTGCTTCTGCGCCAATAAACAGTATTAAATTTGCGGCGATATTTTGTGTAAATCCATACGAATGTAATCCGGTATTGAGTAAATTTACCCCGAACCAAGCGAGCATAATCACCACAGCGGTAACTGCCATGCACGTGGCAACGGTCAGCGGTTTAGCCGCTGCCCATTTACTGTGAAACGTGATCAATAACCATAGTGATATTGCCAGCGCGCCGTTTTCTTTTGGATCCCAGCCCCAAAACCTTCCCCAAGATTGGTCTGCCCAGATACCGCCTAAAATCGTACCAAAGCTAATAAAGAATAAGGCGAAAAGACCGATGACCATAGCCGCGTTGTAATGTTGCAGGATGCGTTGGTGCGCTATAAAGCATCTGCGCAATAAATAGATATGGGCGAGTATACTCGCCAATAGTCCGCAACCGTAGCCAAGAATCACGCAAATGACATGCGTAGTGAGCCAAAAATTACTGTTGAGTACGGCAACTAACACCCCCATGGTGTCACCTGCGGCGGCGTAGCCATGGCTGAGCCACAACAACGTGGCAGCAATCAATGTACCCGCAAGAGCAGGTGTGCCGACAAATGTGCTGTTGTACTGCTGTTGCTCCAGCAGCACCGCAAACACTGCCGCAACCATGCCTGCGGCGATAATCGATTCATATAATGTTGCAACTGGAGGGCGGTTTACAATATAGACGCGGACAGCAATCGCAGCGGCATGTGCGGCAATGGTCAACCACGTTGCGGCGAACAACAGGCGATGATTGCTGTTAAGGCGGCGGATAACGACCCACAACCATGCGCAGGCGAGGATAGCATAGCCGGCTGTTAACCAAGTAAAAGGGCTGGTGCGCAGTTGCCAATATTCAAGTACAATTCTCAATGTAGAATACATTCTAGCAAAGTCTGTGGTGCTCGTTGCCAACAATGCCGCGCTGGATTGGCGCATATCTTGCTGATTATTGTCAAGATAGGCAGCAGCAAATTGCTGCCAGCTGCTGATGTATTTTGCAACCATTGGTGAACCGGCACCACTTTGGATTATCTGCCATGGCGACAGCCAGCTGTCTGTGGCAGTAGGTATCAGTCGCATGGTTTGACTGAGTGCATCGTTTGCTAAAGTATCTAATTGCGCCTGTAGCTGGTTCAAGGATTTACGGGTGCTGGCTGCAAGCCTGTTTGGTTGGATTGCAGCAGTGCGCCGATTGAGCTGAATATAACTATATTGTTGTTGCGGTTGAATATTGAGTGTTTGTGCTAGCTCGTCATCAGTGACAACTAGGGTTGGCAGCAATGCAGAAAGCGTGCGGCTAAGGTCAAAGAACAACAATGTCGCGCTATATAATTCCCATAGTTGATTTTCAATAATACTGCGTTGTGACAGTGGTTTTTTTTGGATTGCATTCAGCGTTGGTTGTAGTAGCTGGGCATTAGTTGAAATTTCAATAAAACTATACAGTGGGGGGTTGCGCTCAGGTAGACGCAACCATGTTGCCACATTTGGGTTGCGGATAGCAAACAATGGGATGGAGTATTGCTGTTCTGGTTGGAATAGTGTTTGCAATAGCCAGTCAACTGCAGCTTGGTTAGCAATACTGCGTGAATTTGCAAACTGCAGCAGCATGTTTTCAGCAAACACGGCAATTGGCTGGATGCGCCCTTGGTATTGCACTGGTAGTTGACCGATTTGGCTACGTTGTTCTGCGGACAATTGCCCTCCATACGCTGGAAATATCAGTAGCGCTGCTATTATCAGCAGCATTTTTTTCATAGTTGCTCGGTACGCTCAAGCATTGATGGAACCTGTAGGGCAAGGTGGATGAGTAAACCCAATGCGATCACCAAGCAGGCGATGTATGGAATAAAAAAGCCTGGATTAGCTACAACAGCCAAAACAGATGCAGCTGTTGTTCCGCCTATAAACGCTGACTGATACAAGGTATAGTGTTGATAGCGGAGCGGGTTATTCATTGAGATATGTGCGCGGAGGGTGATACCGGCGTCTTTGATTTCAACCAATGATGAAAAGCCACGAGCAATGTTGGTTCCCGGATAGTAGTCTTGGACAAATTCAATAAGCCGCACAGCAAATGGTAGTTGGTATTGCTGTTTGCGCAATGTTATGCTCCAGGTGTTGTGTGTTGTGGTGATTGTCTGGTTGATTGGCATGTCTAAGAAGATAGAATACCTGCCGTTGACATTGGGGAGGTCGCTTGTGAGTGAAAAGGTAATACCTGCGCGGTTGTTTTCCGCATCAAGTTCGTTGGCTTTTTTAACCAGTTCAAATATTTTTCCCATTCCATGCCACTCTTGAACATCTTCGTCGTTATTGCGTTGGCGCAGATCAATGTTGTCAAACTGTTGGTGGATACGCAACGTAAATGGCCATGGCTGTTGCTGGAGTTGTTTGGATGTTGCCAGCTGTGATTTACTAAAACGCCACTGGCGTGAACCGTTGCTAATCAATAATTCGTAGTCAAAATAGTCGGTATACACGGATTTTTGTTGCTGTGGTCGCAGCGTAATACTGCCTTCTTGATCGCTGCTGGCAGTGATAAGCCCACCGACGAGTAAGGTCAATACGCCACAATGGGTGATGGTTATCCCTATTTTTTTTGTATTCCATACTTGTTTCGAAAAGATGCGGGTTGAGAGTCCAATGCTGAGGAATGCCATCGTCAGGTAGCCACCTGGTAATGGGATGAACGCTACCCAAATGATAAAACTTGCAAAATACAGCTGTTGTGCTGCGAAAAGACCTATATATTTTTGGGCGACGGTACCAATCGATACCAATACTAATAGCCAGCTTAGGCAGTACACTGAAAATATTGGCTTAGAGCAAATAGCCAATACAGCAGCTGCGTTGGTTTGCAATGTATAAACTTTATTTGCCAGTGTTGGCATTGCTGAGGTTCTGCCACTGGGGCAATTTTTTTTGCGCTATTGTCACTAATGGAGATGGTTCTGCAAGTTGTAAAAACTGTTGTAAATCAGCTACTGCTTGCGCGTATTGCTGCGTGGTGGCATACACGAGGGCGCGTTGAAAATATACATTTGGATCTTTGGGGTTGAGTTGTTGCGCAACGCTGAGATCGTTGATTGCTAATGACATTGCGTGTTGTTGATAATACACTTGAGCGCGTTCAATGAGTGGCGCTACAGCTGTTGGCTGGATGCTAATGCGGGTTTGTAAGTCTGCAAGGGCAATCGAGAATTGTTGGAGGCGTGTTGCGATTCGTGACCTGTTACGCAGTGTGGCTAAGTGTTGTGGCTGTATAGTCAATATCATTGAATTGGTGTCCAACGCAAGCTGCCAATTGCCAGCTTGCTCTGCTGTTGCTGCTTTGAGTCGCAAGTACTCAATCTTGCGTGGTCGGCGCGTTATCAACTCGTCGATAAACCGCGCTGCGCTGACAAGGTCGTGCTGGCTGCGTGATGTAGTAAAGCGCAGCCATAACTGCTGCTCGTCTATTGCAGAAAATGACGGTGCGCGCAAGTATAAATCAAATGCCAACAGCAGTGTTGCACAGCCCAGCAGTCCGAAGCCTATAATATGCGTTGCCCGAGATACTGTAGTGATGTTGAGTTCTTACCAAAGTGGAAAAGCTGACAGAATAGCTATTAATTAAAACTTGGCAATGAGGTATGTCGTTGGTAACAGTGGCAAGGCGTTCAACAGAAACCCTTGGTGGTAAATTAACACTTGTTTGATTTGGTACATGGTTGGATTGACACGCATATAGACATCCAATGAGGACTGTTGCGGGTTGTTAACAAATGACTTAGCTAATGCCGCATTATCGACAATTGCTTGCACGCGTTCTTGAAACCTTGCGCCATTGGCGACAACATCTACTTCGACAGTACTGTTTTTCTGATTGAAAGATGGGTTTTCAAGCCGAAATGAGCGCAGCGTCCATTGCAACGAGTCTGCGATAAGGAGTTTGCGCGTTTTATCGACATTTAAGCGGCGGTCGTATATTTGAAATTCGATGTTGCTGCGTCGATTTGCAAACGCTTGATCACTTTCAAATTCGTTTTGTAGCAAAGTGACATCTGCCTGACGAATATTTGGAATTGATGTTTGGTAATCAAACGCAGCTAAATACTGTGAAACAGTGTGTTGTATATAGATGTCGATAACTTGCAGTGGGTTTGACCAAAACTGGCGATGTGGTAATGGGTATTTTGTATGCCATTGCGAGTATTTCCTGTTGTAACGACGACTAAACGTCAATGTGTCGAAATTGGTAATCAAAGAGAAATGGACAGTGTCTTGTTTCTTGCGTACGGCTTTTAGATATGCGGCAATCTCATAATTACCAACGAATTCGGCTTCTTGATCAGCAGTCCAACCTCCGTCAGCGCGAATATCAACGTTGGCGCCATGTCGCAGTAGATATTTGACAATGTCAAAATAACCAGCAGATGCCGCCGCGTGGAGAGGTGTCCAGCGGCTCATACTGTGCGAGTTTACATCGGCACCTGCGGCGAGTTCTGTACGAATTATATCAAGAGCACCTGAATGTGCCGCATAGTGGAGTCGGGAATCATGTGCAGGCAATATGGTGCAACTTACCAGCACAAAGATGGCGGTCAGGATACAGTATTGATATAGACGAGACATGTTCATTAGACACCTCTGCTTAAGTGAGGACGGAAAACGCTGCGACTAACAGCGTTGCAGCACTAGATAATACCCTCCAGTGGCAGCTACGCACTTGCTAGTGGGTCCATCATCGTTGCTCCGTCTCGTCCGTCATGGACTTTAACAGAGCTTCTATTACGCTGAAAACTATTGATTACCATTAATTTTGGCGGCGACAGCTACATATACTTTGAAGCCTTTATACTTATAAATCACCCCGTCATGCTGAATCGATTCGATTGTTATATCTGTTCCTATTGAGTCGTTTTCGCCGTATTGTTTATTATTGGCTATAATCATTCTAGCGTCTGGTACGCTTTCAGAATACAAATGAGCATTGTACTCCAATTTAGGAAAAGATTGTCTTATCTCGCGGGGGAGTTCGCTAATGTGATATATTTTATCAACATCAATAGGCACAATTGCTGCTGGTTTTACAATTTTTTGTTGCAATACTGGGGCAAGTGATACGGCGTGTTGTGTTGGTGATGGTGATGGTGATGGTGATGGTGTTGGTGTTGGAGCAGATTGGGCGGCAATATGCTGTGGTGGAATGGCAGGTTTAGCTGCTGGTGCTATGCCAAAGTTACCTAGTGCTAGCGGCGACTGCGATACAGGGCGTGCGTTGATTATTTTGGAAAGGGTGATAAAGTTTTGTTGGGACTGCTGCTGATATTGTGTCCAAAAAAAGAAAACTAGCGCGACAATTAAAATATTAATGAACCCTGCATAAAATACCCAGTGGAAATGCGTCTGAGTTTGCATTTGGATTGGCTGAGCAGAGTAATATTGCTGAGCAGCAGCAACATGCGGGCGCGACAGCAATAACTCGGCTTGGGGGGGCTGATGGCTTGGAACGCTGCGCTGTTGGTCAGCTTTTTTAAGCGCCTCCATTAACAGAGACATCGGCTACATTAGTGAGCTTTGAATGGTTCAGCGCATGAAATTGTTATAAAATTACGCTGTAAAATGTATTGAGTTGGTGAGCAAGTTTGCACTTAGGGAACCTCTGATTAAGTCGCTGATGGAGCGAGTTTGCCTGCAATTGCCGCAAACCCAAAGTATATGCAACAGCAGGACGGGAAAAAACGCTGCGCTAACGTCGTTGCAGCACTTGGCAACACCCACAATACCACCAGTACCAGTACCACCAGTACCACCAGTATTATCTGCGCACTGCGTCTAGTTATCATCAGCGTTTTTTCTCCGTCTCGCCCATCATGGGATTCATCAGAGCTTCCTTAGGAAACTCTAATTAAGACCTAAATATAACTAATTCTGGGGTTGATTTAAATAGCAGATGATTAATTCGTGCAATTGTTTCTATTCCTGCTATCCCAGTTGTCGCTATTCCGTGCTGGCGTTGAAAACGCTTCACGCTGGCTACTACTTTAATGCTATATGTGGTTGTGAAGGTATTGAGTGCGTATTGCGTATCAATATTTGTGAGCGCACTTATCAACCATGCAATAGAACTGCCTGTTTGATTTGGTGCTAATGTTAACTTAGAGTCTACAGGAGCTTTAATAATAAAATACCCTTCATTATTCCAACTGTTACGCAAATATGCATCACTGACTGCATAATATGTATTGCCACGTTTTAAAATCCAAGATGTGTCATTTTTACCGATGAGTAAAAAATGATTTGGCTGTTTGGCTTGGTTATAAATAATTAATATTATTGGTAGGTTTATTTTTTGAATCATCTGCAGTGATGTCGTCAGCTGGATACAACTCAGACCAAAAGCATCAATACTATGACAATTGATGCGTTGCGGCAATTGCTGTTTGTCGTATCCCCACAGCCACAACATTTCTGGGATAATCTGCGCTAAAGACACCCGTCGCGTCAGCGCAAAGTTAGTGAGAGTGAGCAACTCCCCGATGGCTGTATCAAAATCGTGACGGATGATATTTGCAGGTTCTGTCAGAAATTGAGAATATGCAACTGGTTGAACAGCGTCAGCAGCAATGTTGGGTGCTGGCAATATACGCTGTGTGGCTGAGACATTCGTGGTTGTTTTTTTAGAACGCTGCGTTGCTAGCAGCGGGTGTTGTGGGATTTTTTGTAGTTGAATTACTGTGTCAACCACACTTGGCATGGTCTGTGACCAAGCTGCGCCGCTGCTGCTCTTGACCGCTATGTTGTTGTGCTGTGGCTGTGGCTTTGTCAATACCTGTTGTGTTTTCTCGGTTATCACTGTAGCGGCGGTAGTATCGACCTCTGTGGTTTTTTCCGCTTCCAGTTGCACAAAATCGGCAAGACGCAGGCTACCATCAATGAGTTGTTGATAGAGCACATTTCGATGTTGCCATCCAACCCATGATGCAGTAGCAAGCGCAGCTACGAGCACCAGTATATACCCCGCGGTTACGGCATGTGACATCCTGTGGTGCATGCGTTTTTTTTCTGATGAATTCAACTGTGTATTATGCGCCGTTGCATCCTTTGGTGGGGGAGATAGCATTGGCTCATTATCAATACGCGGCAGTGCGTAGTCAAAATAGTCAAATTGCTCAACGCGATTCTGCCTGCGCCTGTATGCAGGCCACGCATCATTCTCAACGTTGTGATACTGCTCAATATCATGAGGAGAAACATGGTTTTCGCAAATATCATCTGCTATTGCCGCACGCATATGAGTACTAGTCGTGTTTACTGGAAGCTCTGGAGCAACTAGCTGTAAGGGCTGGGCTGGAGGAATAACTGCAGCTTGCTCTGGGCGCTTGATTGCTGCTGGCTTGATTGTTGCTGGCTTGATTGTTGCTGGCTTGATTGTTGCTGGCTTGATTGTTGCTGGTATGTAGCGCGATGGTGAGGTCAAATTTTCCGTAAGTTCATGCACAGCTTGACTGACAATTCGCTTGCTAACACTTGGTTGTCCCAGCGCGAAACTTCCCATAAGCGCGCGGTCACAGATTAAATTAATTAAGCGCGGGATGCCGTGGCTATGTTTGTATATGTACCTATGGAGTTTTTGTGGAATGATTTCTGCAATGCCTCCAGATAGCCTAATACGAGTGTCAATGTACGCACTGGTTTCCTGATAACTAAGACGTTGTAGATGGAAGCGGGCGACTATCCTTTGGTTTAATTGTCGCAGCTCGTTGCCCGCTAGAGTGGTGGCAAGCTCCTCTTGTCCAACAAGGATGATTTGCAATAGCTTTTGCGTATCGGTCTCAATATTGGTGAGTAACCGCAAGAATTCCAGTGCTGCAAATGAGAGGTGTTGCGCTTCGTCTACAACGATAATATTGGTATATCCGTGACGAAAGTTGTCTAACATATTGATACGCAACAGTCCTAAGAGTTTATCTGTGGAATCAGTATGCGAAAATGGTATTTTAAACTCTGCACAAATATTCTGCAGTAACTCATCAGGACAGGCATTGGCATTGATGAGGAATGCGATATGCGCCTCAGCTGGAGCACGGTTGAAAAAAGTTTTGAGTACTTGGGTTTTACCGCTGCCAACCTCGCCTGTGAGGACAATAAATCCACCTTGATGGTGGAACACAAAATCGAGATGCGCCAAAGCTTCCGCATGACCAGAGCCAACAAAAAAGCGATTAGGATCTGGCGTGAGTCCAAATGGCTGAACTGCAAAACCAAGGTATTGCCAATACATTACGGGACTACTTTGATGGAAAATATCTGACAATTGAGGAAAAAAATAATTGCTATTGGTGGTTCATCCGCGTTTGTACAAAGCAAAGTGTACTATTCTTTGTATTTGAATGCACTATTTTAGCACCTTAGTCTGTATGGTGTCTATTTATTATATTACAACATTGATTATCCAATCTCCACAAGACCTAGCTGGCATGCGCATTGCTGGGCAACAAGCGGCACAATTGTTGGAATACATCGAGCCATTCGTCGTGCCAGGCGTGTCGACAGAGCACCTGAATACGCTTTGCCATGACTATATCACGCAACAGTTACAAGCCATTCCTGCGCCACTGAACTACCGTGGCTTTCCAAAGTCGATTTGCACATCAGTCAACCAAGTTGTTTGTCATGGAGTTC
Organism: Gammaproteobacteria bacterium; assembly: GCA_965277405.1. Classification (GTDB taxonomy): domain Bacteria; phylum Pseudomonadota; class Gammaproteobacteria. The sequence goes on along the minus strand of OZ255726.1, from coordinate 1,817,568 downwards.
CTGATGCACAAAAAACACTCAAGAAAGGCGATATTATTAATATAGATGTTACGCTTATTCAAGGTGGTTATCATGGCGATACCAGCAAAATGTATTGTGTTGGCGAAGTTACTGGGTTTGCAAAAAAGCTGTGTACGGTCACACAACAAGCGTTGTATGCCGCCATTAAGCTGGTGAAACCAGGTATTCACCTCGGTGATATTGGTCATTGCATTCAGACAATTGCGCAAGCGCATGGATATAGTGTCGTGCGCGAATATTGTGGACACGGTATTGGCAAAGAGTTTCATGAATCGCCTGAAGTGTTGCACTATGGCAAAGCGGGAACGGGAGAAATATTGGTAGTAGGACAGACGTTTACTATTGAGCCAATGATCAATATCGGGACATGGAAAACTCGGCTACTACAAGATGAATGGACCGTGCTAACCAAAGACAATAAACTATCTGCGCAATGGGAACATACAGTAACTATCACCAGCAATGGCGTTGAGGTTTTAACGCTGCGAGCAGAAGAACACGCTGCACTTGCTGATATTCAATAAAAATCACATACAGTACTAGAAAAAATATAAATCAGCGGTATAAATGCAACGTATCATAGCGGATGTTTGAGGTGATGCGCAACGCGATGATGCGACGTATTATTTAGTCCGCTGCAATGCTAATGCTAATAATATACCGTACTAAGGCATCACATTCAGCGTGACACGTTAGTAGTTTTGTTGCCTGCTGTGCCTGATCGCGTTACAACAACCTCGTGGATGAATCACGCGGCAGTATTGCTAGATTATCCCCAATCTGTAGCAAATATTTTTATGAATTGATGGAGTGTAAATGTCAGTTGTACACATAGAAGCGAAAGGGTTGTATAAACACTTTGGCTCATTTTTAGCTGTCGATAACATCTCGTTGACGGTGAATAAGGGCGATGTACTTGGTTTTCTTGGTCCAAATGGCGCAGGAAAATCAACAACAATGCGAATTTTAACAGGGTATCTTGAGCCAAGTGCAGGTTCTGTAGCTATTTGTGGGCATGACGTGGCGCAACAACCAATCGAAGCACGGATGTGTCTAGGTTATTTGCCAGAAGGTTCCCCATTGTATAACGACATGTCAGCACGCCAGATTTTGCATTTTATTGCTAAGGCGCGCAATATGTCAAAAGCGGCCACCAAGCAACGGATGGAAACAGTGATTGAACTGCTGCATTTACAGCCAGTATTAGATCAGTTTCTAGACACGCTTTCCAAAGGGTTTAAGCGCCGTGTCGGTTTGGCGCAAGCGCTATTACACGACCCAGACATATTGATTCTTGACGAACCTACAGACGGGCTTGACCCTATTCAAAAGCACGAAGTTCGGCAACTCATTCGTGATATGTCGGCGCACAAATCAATCGTTATTTCAACCCACTTGCTAGAAGAGGTTGAAGCCATTTGTACGCGCACACTGATTATCGCCAACGGTCGCGTAGTGGCAGACGGTTCGCCTACTGATCTGCTGGAGCGATCAGAAAATCATCTGGCTATAGAATTGCAGGTGAGCGGTACTCCTGTGAATGAAATAATACCAAAAGTCCAAGCGCTGTCAAATGTGCGAAAAGTGCAAGAAGTGGATGAAGGTATGATTCGTATTTGGCCGCGGCAATCACAAGATATATCTGGAGAAATTGGTCGGCTGTGTTTACAACATCAATGGATGGTTATTCAATTGCATAGGACTGCGACACATCTAGATGAAGTGTTTCGTGCAGTTGCTAAGGCTGGCTCAGAAATTTAATTCGGAAGGTTTATGAAACTTTATGGTTTAAAGGCGGTTTTTAACCGAGAAATGACAGGGTATTTCACGACTCCTGTTGCCTATGTTTTTATTGTAGTGTTCCTGTTTGCAATTGGTGCATTTACATTTTATTTTGGAAATTTCTACCAACGTGAACAAGCTGATTTAACATCATTTTTCACTTGGCATCCGTGGCTGTATCTGTTTTTTATTCCAGCAATAACGATGCGATTGTGGGCAGAAGAGCGTAAAAGTGGCACACTTGAATTGCTAATGACCTTGCCAATGCCGCTATGGCAAATGGTATTGGGGAAATTTTTAGCAGCGTGGTTGTTTACCGCTATCACGCTGTCATTGACATTCCCTATTTGGATTACCGTAAACTACTTAGGTAGCCCAGACAATGGAGTGATAGCGTTGAGTTATATCGGTAGTTTAGTAATGGCAGCAGCGTTTTTATCAATTGGCAGTGCTATTTCCAGTTTGACAAAAAATCAAGTCATTGCGTTTATAGTGTCGATGGTTGTGAGTTTTTTGTTTTGCGTCAGCGGGTTTCCATTAGTAATCGATGCGTTTAAGTCGTGGCTACCTAACGGCATTGTGGATTTGATTGGCTCGTTTAGCTTTTTAACGAATTACTCTGAAATAACTACAGGTATTTTTGAGTTTTCTAGCATGGTGTTTTTTGCATCATTAACTGCAATGTGGTTGTACTTTAATACGCTTGTTTTGAGCGATCGTAATCGTTTGTGAGGAAGAAATGAAATTTAAAAAATTCCGTGTTTTATCTGCTGCAACAATTATTATAGTTGTTATAGCGTTCGTCGCCTTTAATTTTGCTAGCCGCTTGTTACTGCAGGGGCTGCGGTTTGATGCAACAGAAGATAACTTGTATACGCTTTCCGCTGGTACTGAAAACATTATTTCAGCGCTTGATGAACCAGTTCGATTAAAGTTTTTTTACTCAAGCGATGTGGCACAAAACGCGCCAGGGATTCAACCGTTTGCCCAACGCACCCTTGGCTTGTTACGTCAATATGCACTGCGCAGCGGTGGTAAAGTAACGTTAGAAAACATCAATCCAGAAGCGTTCTCACCAGAAGAAGACCAAGCTGTGAGCTATGGGCTACAAGCCGTGCCATTAGATGGTGCGACAAAAATCTATTTAGGACTGGTTGCTGTCAATAGCGTCGATCGATATAAGTCTATTCCATTTATTTCACTAGAACGGGAAGCCTATTTTGAATATGATGCAACGAAGCTGATTTACGAATTAGAGCACCCAGATAAGCCAGGAGTTGCAATTATGAGTTGGCTGCCCATCGACGGTAAGACTGCTGGAGCAGCTGTGACTGGACCGCAGCACAGTTGGGTTGTGTATCAACAATTAAGCCAACAGTTTAGCGTGACTGATGTGGCTACAGATGCGCAAGAACTGCCAGACAACAGCAATATTTTGTTGTTGGTGCACCCTGATCCAACCACAATCACCGCTGAACAATTGTTTATGATTGACCAGTTTGTGCTCAAAGGCGGCAAGCTTATAGTCTTTGTTGACCCACTGCTGGATGCCAATGAATTACCAGCGCATAAATATTCAAATTTAGCCAAGTTATTTGATGCTTGGGGAGTCAGCATGGCCGACCAACAAGTGGTTATTGATCGGCATAACCCGCTATCGGTAAACTTGCAAGGTGCCTCTGGTGCTGACCTGCAGCGATTCACCCACCTCGCTTGGTTAACCTATGCTAATGATGCGTTTAATACCAGCGATATCGTGACCTCAAATTTAAACCAAGTCCGCATTATTAGTGCTGGAGCCATCGAGCCTAAAGATGGCGCAACCACAACATTTACGCCACTGGTGCAAACAACAATCCAAGCCAACACGACTCCAGCAACAACATTTTCACAACCGCCACGCCGCTGGTTTGCAAATTATACGGCCGGTGGCAAACGCTTAGCTGTTGTTGCCAGAGTACAAGGCAAGGCCAGTACAGCATTCCCAGAACGTATCAAAACTGACGATGTCGCTGAGTCAACAGACGCTGGTATTAATGTGTTGATTTTTGCGGACACTGATTTTTTACTTGATAGGTATTGGGTGAATGTGCAAAACTTTCTTGGTCAACAGTTGCAGACACGCACTGCAGATAATGGCACATTAGTTATCAATGCAGTGGAAAATTTGGTGGGCAATAATGACCTCATCAGTTTGCGCAGCCGTGGCATTAAACAGCGACCATTTGCCATTGTGAACAGCTTGCGACAGGATGCAGAGTCTAAGTATCACAACGAAGAGCAACGGCTACAAGATAATCTCAGACAAACTGAGCAGCGCATTAACAGTTTGCAAAATAACAAAGAGAAACAAAACGCTTTGATTATTAGCCCTGAACAACAACGTGAGATTAGCAAGTTTCAAAAAGAGCAAGTACGCACGCGCAGTGCATTGCGCTCACTGCAGCTAAATTTGAATCGTGAAATAGATTCATTAGGCGCGTGGCTTAAGTTTTTTAATATTGCTTTGATTCCGTTACTTGTATTGTTGCTAGCTTTTTTCCTACCCAGCCGCCTCGGCATTAAACGTTCATAAGGAGCCTAACGAGATGAAAAAACCACTCTGGATTTTACTTGGCGCAATTCTCATCATAGCATTGGTGATTTGGTCGCTGCAATCACAACAACAATTTACTGCTGAAAACAAACAATTGCATGGCAGCTTTGTCGCAAAGTTGAAAAAAAACATTAACGACATTCAACGGTTGGTTATCAGCAAAGGTGATAAAAAGTTTGAACTCACGGTTGTGGACGGGAAGTGGTTGGTAAACGGTTCCAAAGGATATATTGCTGAAATTGAAAAAATACGCGGATTATTGGTGCCACTGAGCCGCAGTAAAATTATCGCTGAACGTACCAAAAATCCTGATAAATACGAAAAAATAGGTCTGGATGCTGCTAGTAGAACCGCTGTTGTTGCGTATGATGCAAACGGTAAACAACTCGCCAATGTTGCTTTTGGTTCGTATAGCTACGAAAATAAAGGTAGTTATGCATTACAAGGAGAAAAACCAACCAGCTATATTATCGATCAAAAAATTCAACCTTCTATCAGCGAAAATTACTGGAGAGTTAGTCAAATCCTCAACATCAAAGCAGCGCGGCTTGCATCAATAACGTATAACGATACCATGCAACTGCAACGAGACAGATCTGCTGATAATATTACAATTTCAGGTGTAACCATCGGCAAGAAGCAACAGCTTGATCAAGATGATGCGGCAGATAATTTTCGTGTTTTAGAATATCTCAACTTTGTTGATGTCGTCCGCATTGCAGATGTTACAGCCGATGCGGCAGCAACTACAGTGTTAGCCAGCGACGATGGTTTATTCATTACCGCAACAGCACGCCAAGTTGATTCTGGTGAATATTGGTTTAGTTTTGAGGTTTCCGTGAATAACGATTTGCTCGATAACCAAGACGATGTGTCGGTGGATGTCATAGCAAAAAATGTCGAGCGAATAACCGCAGCAACTGCTGAACTGAATACAATAACTTCAGGGTGGTTATACAAACTTGCTGCCCATCAAGTGCGACGGTTGATAAATTTACCAGAAAAAGTTACCAAGGATAAGCCCAAACCAAAACCTACAGATAGCAGCGCGCAATAACCTGCTCAATACCATTGTGCCAACGGCGTTGATATTATTATATTATCGGCAACACTCCAATATTGGCGTTGGCTAACCCGTACCACTAACTGGTGGTTACTGTCGCCGATATTCAAGTTAATATCCGCAGTAACCAACGCCATTAAGACCAATACATCCGCCAATAGCTGTATAGCTGCGCTATTGTTGCAAAGACACGGTTAAACTGTATGTTAGATTGCGTCCAGCGTGCGGGGGTTAGATATGCTCTGTACTTTGAGTACGTTATTTCCTTTTATTGCTAGTGTATTGGTTCATATAATCTGTCCGTATCCACATGAGTAATCCGTTATACAGTCACGACCAAGCCAAAGCCAATTGTGGTTTTGGGGTTATGGTTCATTTACAGGGTCAGCCAAGTAATGCGTTGCTACAGCGCTCGATGGCCTCACTCACCTGCGTGACCCACCGCGGTGGAGTAAATGCAGACGGTAAAACCGGCGATGGCTGTGGTTTATTAATGCAGATGCCTGAAAAATTTATGCGTGGGCAAGCGCAAACCTTGTTTGGCGTTGCCTTGCAACCAATGTTTGCTGTTGGCATGATTTTTTTTAGCAGCGATGGCGCGATGTTTCGCCTGTCACAACGCCAATTTGAACGTGAAATAGCCAAGGAATCATTGATTAACTTTGTTGGCTGGCGTGCAGTGCCTGTTGATCCATCGGTGCTGGGATCAATGGCTAAAATCAATGAGCCAAAGGTGATGCAGGCATTTGTGGATACCAGACAAACTGACCGCGCCGCATTTGAATGCCAGTTATACAAAATTGTGCGCAAAGCGCAAAAAATTATTGGGCAAAATAGCAAACGCCGCGATATTGACTTCTATGTTGCAAGTTTTTCATCCAAAGTGCTGTCATACAAAGGGCTAACCTTGCCAGCAGATCTTCCTTTGTATTATCAAGACTTGCAAAGTCCTGATATGGAGACCGCAATTTGTTTATTCCACCAACGGTTTTCTACGAATACTTCGCCGAGTTGGGATTTAGCACAGCCGTTTCATTTTCTTGCCCACAACGGTGAAATTAATACGATTACTGGCAATAGAAACTGGGTAAAGTCAAAATTACGCAAGTTTATTTCAAGCAAACTTGGTGAGATTGAAGAACTCGAACCGCTGGTGCGCGAGGATTGTTCAGACTCAGCATCAATCGACCAGCTACTACGCTTATTAGTACATGGCGGGATGAATATGTTGCAAGCGGTGCGCATGATTGTACCGCCAGCATGGCAAAATAACCAAGATTATAGCCCTGCAGTTCGCGCCTTCCACGTATTTAACTCCCTTAAAATGGAGCCGTGGGATGGACCAGCTGGGCTGGTGTTCACCGATGGCAGATATGCGGTGTGTGCATTGGACCGCAACGGTTTGCGTCCGGCGCGTTGGGTACGTACCAACGATGATATTATGACGATTGCTTCTGAGATTGGGGTTAATCGCTTTGCATTGGCAGACCTTGTGCAACAAGGTCGCATTGGTCCTGGAGAAATGCTCGCAATTGACACTAAAACTGGTGAGATATTGACCACTACTGCCATCGATGCGCAGCTTGCTGCTGCCCACGACTACCAAAAATTACTCGACACAGACAAGAAAGAGCTCAAGCTTGGTAAACCAGACAAGCTAGACGATGTCACACAAAATCTGCACGCCTATCAAAAATTATTTCAATGTACATATGAGGAAGTTGAACAAGTCTTTACGCCATTAGTGGGCACTGGCGAAGAAGCGACAGGGGCGATGGGTGACGATACCCCACTGGCAGTAATGTCTGAAAAAAACCAATTGTTGAGTGATTATTTTCGGCAATTGTTTGCACAAATCACTAATCCTGCCATCGATTCTTTGCGCGAAACAAAAGTAATGTCGCTCGATACTACGCTTGGGCGCATGCGGCAAGTATTTGACATTCATGACGCTGTAGATTTTATTTCTTTTGATTCTCCGATAATCAATCCACAACAAATCCGTGCAATTAAGCGGCAACAGTATTTGAAAGTTGCCAAACTTAGTTTGGCGTATAACCCACAAAAAATGAAGCTACGCGATGCCGTGCATAATTTACGCGACGAAGCAGCGTATAGGGTTCGCCACAACAAGGCAGTCGTGCTGATTATCAGTGACCGCAAAGTCAAACAAACTGAGGCGTTGATTCATCCGCTCCTTGCAGTTGGCGCGATCAACCATCACTTGGTAGATGAACATGTGCGCGCCGACGCCAATATTGTGGTAGAAACTGGCTATGCTCGTGACCCGCATCAATGCGCAGTGCTGATCGGCTATGGCGCAAGTTTGATATATCCGTATTTAGCGTATGCAATGGTGCGACAATCTACTTCGATGCGCTTAGGGTTGATTTCCACAACACAGAAAACTGAAGCAAATGGTGAGCAAAACTTTATTAAAGCTATTAATAAGGGACTGCTGAAAATAATGTCGAAAATGGGGATTTCATGCGTTGCTTCTTATCGCTGTGCGCAGTTATTTGAAATTATTGGGTTAGACCAAGAAGTAGTAAGCGATTGTTTTAGAGGTAGCGCGAGTCGGATTCAAGGTTCGCATTGGTTACAACTAGACCGCAACGCTCGCAGTATTGCGGCATTAGCATATTTGCAACACCGACCATTAGAACAAGGGGGCAAACTCAAATACATCCATGGTGGTGAATACCATGCGTATAACCCTGATGTGGTTGAGTTGCTGCGCAAAGCTACGGCGTCGCAAGATGCAGCGTTATACCAAGAGTATGCAAACGCAGTCAACACCCGCAATCCAGCATTCCTGCGTGATTTACTCAAATTACGTAGCAATACAGCAGCCATCGATATTGCCACAGTAGAGCCTATTGCAGATATTCTGTGGCGCTTTGATTCAGCAGCAATGTCACTTGGTGCATTATCACCAGAAGCACATCAAATGCTTGCACAAGCCATGAATATTATTGGAGGCAGGTCAAATTCTGGAGAAGGCGGAGAAGACCCACAGCGGCATAACAGCCCGCGACGCTCAAAAATCAAGCAAGTTGCATCGGGGCGTTTTGGCGTTACCGCCGCGTATCTTGTCAATGCAGAAGTAATTCAAATTAAAATAGCACAAGGTGCAAAGCCTGGTGAAGGCGGGCAGCTCCCTGGCCCTAAAGTAAATTCACTGATAGCAAAACTTCGCTACAGCGTGCCGGGGATAACATTGATTTCCCCCCCTCCGCATCATGATATTTATTCTATTGAGGATTTAGCGCAACTTATATTTGATTTAAAACAGGTCAATCCAAGCGCGCTGGTTTCGGTAAAACTTGTGGCGGCGCCAGGTGTCGGCACAGTCGCCTGTGGCGTGGCAAAATCGTATGCGGATTTAATTACTATTTCAGGCTACGATGGTGGCACTGGCGCTAGTCCGCTCACATCAATTCATCACGCAGGAACACCGTGGGAACTCGGCTTGAGCGAGACCCACCAAGCACTCAGAATCAACGGGATGCGCCACCGTGTCCGCTTACAAACCGACGGTGGTCTAAAAACAGGACTAGATGTGGTTAAAGCGGCAATTCTTGGTGCTGAAAGCTTTGGGTTTGGGACAGCACCAATGATTGCAATGGGTTGCAAATACTTGCGCATTTGTCATTTAAATAATTGCGCAACGGGCATCGCCACCCAGCAGGAGCGTTTGCGCGAGGATTACTTCAAAGGTACCGTAGCCGCAGTGGTATTTTTATTTCAATCAATCGCGCAAGAAACGCGGGAATGGCTGGCAGCACTTGGCTATACAAATTTGCAGGAAATTATCGGTAAGGTTGAACTGCTAGAGCAAATTCCAGGACACACCAACAGCCAGCGCAATATTGATTTAGGTCGACTTTTAATTGAGGATTATTGCCCAAAATCAACACCGCAGTTTTGCGATCAACCCCACACATTACCGTTTAATGAACCAAAAGATCAAGCGCTATTGGCAAAGCGAATAGCTGCAGATACCCAACATGCCGTTGCGAATTGTTTGGGAGGTACGTTCTCATACACCATACACAATGCGCATCGTTCGATTGGGGCAATGCTTGCAGGTGATATTGCCAAACTCCATGGCAACCACGGCATGGCTCATGCGCCGCTATATTTGCACTTTACTGGCGTGGCAGGACAGAGTTTTGGCGCATGGAATGTCAGTGGAATGCGGTTGCATTTAACGGGTTGCGCCAATGACTATGTCGGCAAGGGGATGACTGGTGGTAGCGTGGCTGTTGTTGCATTGAAAAACGACAAAACCCATGAAACACCGATTATAGGGAACACCTGTCTGTATGGAGCAACTGGCGGCACTTTATACGTAACAGGGCTTGCTGGAGAGCGGTTTGCAGTGCGTAATTCTGGAGCACATGCCGTTATTCTTGGTGCTGGTGATCACTGCTGTGAATATATGACTGGCGGCAGTGTTATTGTTATGGGAGGTGTTGGCGATAACTTTGGCGCGGGGATGAGTGGTGGTTTTGCGTATGTTTGGGATGTCAATCAGGACTTACAACAACGCCTAAACGTGCAAGATGTGGTTGGTGAGCCAGTGCCTGTGGGTGAACATCAGCAATATTTACTCGATTCACTGCATGCCTATCACCATGCAACTGGGTGTGGAATTGTTGGTGATATATTGAAGCGGTTTAAACTATATTCTCCACATTTTTTTCTTGTCCGTCCTCATGGAATAGCACAGCAACAGTTGCTGTCAACATTTGTTAGTTTGCCATTGCAACAAGCCAGTTAAGCTATGACCATCCGCTGTATTGCAGCCGCAAGCACCCAACATTGATATCTACGCGGCTACAGTAACATGTTAATCAGAGCTTCACTGTGGGTTATTTTTTTGCAGCTATGTTGAATACTTCCTGGGTTTGCATATTGATGATCGTTAACTTGCCTCCCCATACATAGCCGCTATCCGTCCCAGTAAACTTGGTGGCTCCATGATAAATCACATCTTCTTTATTAATACCTATCGCGCGTTGCAACGCTGCCCAATGTCCAAAATACACGTAATCGCAATTGGTGCGCAGTGGAAAGTGAAACCATGATCGAAACGCGCTAAATTGCAGCGTGTAGCGTCTGCTGCTGAGCTGTAATGTACCATTTGCTTGTACATAACGAATTCTGGTTAAAGCATTGAGGATGTAGCGCATTTGTTTTTTTTTGCTGTCGGCATCGGCGAATCGCGCTGGTGAATTTCCCCAAATATTGACCCAACCTTGTGCTGATAATTGCTGCAAATGGGTTTGGAGTTGCGCTGCGTACTGTTGGGCTTGCTCCAGTGACCAGATTGGTGGCCAACCTGCATGCACCATCGTATGGGTTTTAGCAGCGATGACTTCGCTGTGAATCAGCGGTTGTTGCAACAACCATTTCAATAATACTTTACGGTTTGGGCTAGCAAGGATTGCTGTTAATTCACGATCCTTATGTGGTGGGGTTATTCCTGTTTTCCACAATCTAAGCAAGTGGATATCGTGGTTGCCAAGTACCAAGCGTCGATTGGGTAAATGATAGAGGTATTCAAGCACTTGTAATGATTGACCACCACGGTTGACGACATCACCAATGCACCAAAGGCAGTCTGTTTGCTTACAAAAGCCTACTGCCTCAAGCGCGGTGCACATCGCGTCATAACAGCCTTGGATATCACCGATGATGAAGTGGCGTTGGTTGCTTAAATTCATAAATGATAGCAGATATATATGGTACGTACTAGCTGATAAATTATACTAAAAACAGCCAGTATGGCAGAGCATTATGCAAAATGTTTTAGGCGCTATGCAACAGTTTTGCGAGTTGATACCAACCCTCAAATGGAATGTTTTCAGCGCGGAGGCTTGGGTCAATGTCGACCGATTTCAACTGATCTACAGATGCAATTATCCGTAAAGTATTAGCTACTATCTTACGGCGGCTACTAAATCCAGTTTTCACCAATAAGGCAAATTGCTGATACAAATCTGGATCATATACACGTTGCGCGGTCAATTCTACAACTGAAGAATTGACTTTTGGTGCGGGGTTAAATGATTCGGCAGCTACATCAAAAATGCGTTTTGCAGAGCACCAAAATCTACACATCAGGGTAAATCTGCCAAAATTTTTGTTGTTTGGCTCAGCACAAAGTCTGGTTGCCATTTCATATTGAACGAGGAATGTTGCCCGCTGCCAGTGTGGTGTTGGGAGCATTTGTAAAATAATTTGGCTGGCAATATTATACGGTAAATTTCCAACAATGTGGCTGATTTGATGTTGCGCATAGTCAAATGTCTGGGCGTTTGCAGCTACAATTGAGCAGCGAGAACCAGCATATTTATGGATAAGTAACTGCACCAGGCGCTGGTCAAACTCTATTGCAACAATATGTGCTTTTTGGCGCAATAATGCTTGAGTAAGCGCCCCAGTACCTGCGCCTATCTCTAATATCTGTTCTTCAGGTTGTGGGTGGATATGGGCTACCAAATCGTCTATAACATTCGTATCAATTAAAAAGTGTTGCCCTAATGCTTTGTGTGGTCGCATACGCCAGCTTAGGGAAGCTCTGATTAACTCGCTGATGGGGCGAGTTTGCTAGCAATTGCTGATGATTGCAAGGCGCAAATCGCTGAGCGCATGACCTAGCTATACGCCAAGGGATGCAACACAGCAAGTACCGCTGCCGCAAACCGTTATATATTCAACAGAAGGCTGGGAAAAAACGCTGCGCGCCGTCGTTGCAGCACTTGGCAACACCCACAAGACCACCAGTATTATCTGCGCACTGCGCTTAAGTTTCATCAGCGTTTTTTCTCCGTCTCGCCCATCATGGACTTAATCAGAGGTTCCTTAGAGGGAAGCTTTGATGAGTCGCTATTGTTATACACGGATGTCAATATATGCGCGGCCTTTGAGCTCGTTTATCCACCTGGGCAACTCGTCGGCAAGTTTTTGCTTGAATAATAATTCACGAATGCTCTGAAATTCTTGATCGACACTAATGTCTATTTTTTTTCTGCCGAGTACTTCTGCAATATGCCAGCCAATGTTGGTTGCAAATGGCTCACTGATAACGCCAATTGGTAAAGTTGATGTAATTGATGCAAACTTTGCGTTGTACGGCTTCCAGCCTAAATCACCACCATTATGCCTTGACTGGCTATCATCGCTGTTTAAATACACACTTTCAGCAAAGTCTCCACCTTGTTGAATACTGTTGCGAATCTCCTCAAGTTGGAGTCGAATTTGCGCATCATCACGCACGATATTTGGGATTAGTAAAATATGGCGTGTATGTATTTGTTCTTCAAATTTAGGAGTAATCCCGCCGATTTCCTGTACTTGAATAATATGCCAACCGCGGTCATTCTTGATTGGTGGCGATATTGTATTGAGTGATTGCAGCGGAACAATGTCTTGGATAACAGTTGGGATGTCGGCAAGTGGGCGTTTTTCAAAATACTTGCTGAATACATCAAGGCTGCCCAGCGTTGCTTGCCGTTGCGCTACTGTTGCATCTTCATGCAGGATATCACTGATTTGTTGATATATATTCTGTTTATCATTGGCAGCTTTTGGTATGCGCACGTAGCTAAACGAATATTGTAAATTAGCGACAGATCGCCCAGCAGTAGTTGCTAAAAAACTGCGAATTTCGGCATCTGAAATAGTGATGCGTTGGCGAATGTGGATCCGTTGCAGCTCCTGTATCACAATACTATTTTGCAGGTCTTTGCGATAATTTAAAATGGAGCCGAACTCTTTAATAATGTGTTGTTGCAGCTCTGCTGGAGTCAGGTTTTCGCGTAGGGCAATTGCATTGAGTTGTTCGTTGATGGCGCTATCTGGAACACGAATGCCAATCCGCTTGGCTTCTTCGAGTTGAATTTGAGTTTCAACAATATTACGTATAGTTTGTTCTTTGAGCAGCAATGCATCAGCTTGCTTGTCAGGGTTGAGCCGTTGCCAAAGAGTTGTGTTGCGTTGCAGTTGTGCAGCGTATGTGGTTTGCAAAATTGCGTGGTCATTGATAATGATGGCGATACTGTTGATGCGTTGCGCTGCAGTAGTGCTACTGTAGGCAATAATGGTAAGGAGAATAAGTAGTCGCACAGGCAATATCAATAACAGAGAAAAAAATGAATAGTATGGTCAGTGCTAAGGATTTGCAAGCGCCCCAATTAAATCACAAGTTGAATCACAAGTTAAATGCAACGAGCTGCGATAGCGTCAGTTACTTTATGAAGCTCTGATTAACTCGCTGATGGAGCGAATTTGCCTGCAATTGCTGATGATTGCAAACCGCTAAGCGCATGCCGTAGCATATACGCCAAGGGATGCAACACAGCAAGCGTAAGCAATTGCCGCAAACCCAAAGTATATTCAACACAACGACGGGAAAAAACGCTGCGCGCCGTCGTTACTGCACTTGGCAACACCCACAAGACCACCAGTATTATCTGCACACTGCGCTTAAGTTTCATCAGTGTTTTCTCTCCGTCTCGCCAGTCATGGCATTAATCAGAGCTTCCTTTGCCGATACCGATAATTATGCCGATGTAACCTCTGATTACGTCCCATTGTGTATGGTTTGTATATTCAAAGTAACTTTATATCAAGTATGAGCACATACGTACAGCATTGCGTGTTATTATCACTAATATCAATTTTGAGAATGGTGTGTGTATGTCTCTGCCGCGAATGGAGCGTTGGTTGCATAGTATAACTAAACTGCCTGTATTGCTATGTATGCTGGTAATAATAACAGCATGCGAGGGAGAAAAAACGATACTGACAGACAGCACAATACATGCAACCGATACACATGCAACCGATACACATGCAGTCGATAGTCCATCACTGCATACAAGTAATTGCACGCCACACCATCCCGTCTCTCAAGAAAACACCAACCCGCTAGAAAAGTATCAATGGCATTTAAGTGGCAGCACCGAACAAACTGATTTCGGGATGAATACAAATGTATTTAAGCAACCACTTGGATTGAATCTATCAAAAACATGGCGTACATATGGCTGCAAAGGACAAGGTGTGGTAGTCGCCGTTGTTGATAATGGGTTACAGATTCATCATCCTGATATCGCTGCGAATATTGATGCCCGTATAGGAGATGACTTTGCAGATGGAATTGGTGGCAATCTTGACCCATCGCCAGCAACAGACTCTGATAAACCAGCATCACACGGCACAATAGTCGCAGGGATAATTGCCATGGTTGATAACCAAATAGGCGGACTTGGCGTTGCCCCATCAGTAAAATTACTTGGCTATAACTATGTGTCGTATCAAAGCACTGTGAATGAAATTGCTTCATTTGCAATTGCAGATGTAGTCAATCAAAGTTATACGTTTAATGCTCCAGCGGTATTTCCTTCATCATCTCATGAGAATTATGCGGAAAGAATTCAAAATGGTCGCGGCGGTCGCGGCACTATTTTTGTCAAGGCGGCAGGTAACGGATACCTGCTAGGATACTCGAATAATAATAATCAGCCAAAAAATTGTACTCGTGCTATCGCAATTGGCTCTAGTTGTGAATATTCAGGCGAAGATGATAGTAACAGTCAGCTGATTCTTGTTGTGGCAGCCGTAAATACGAAAAATATCCGATCGAGCTATTCGACTGCTGGCAGCAATATATGGATCAGTGGCTATGGCGGTGAGTTTGGGCTAGCGAAAACCCGCTATACATTACGCGCAGGAGATAATTCCCCTGATTTTACCTATAGCGGTTACCCAGCGATCATAACTACCGACTTAATGGGCTGTACCTACGGCAACAGCAGGGAAAATTATGGAGAAAATCAAGATCATACTGATATCCCTTCGCTCAACGAGTTTGATTATGTATGGCCTACAAATAGCGCGCACCATGCCAATGATAAAAACCCAGATTGTAATTATACGAGCACGGCGAATGGAACGTCGGCTGCGACGCCAACAATATCTGGCGTTGTAGCGCTATTGCTGTCACAAAACCCAGAGCTTACGATCTTTGACATCCGTCATATTCTGGCAAAAACAGCAAAAAAAATTGATAGAGGTTATGAAACCGCCACCCAGTATACCATTGATAAGCAGCTTGGGAGCTATACATTCAACCGTGGTTGGGTTACCAATGCTGCAGGCTATCACTATAGCGACTGGTATGGTTTCGGTTTGGCAGACGTGGACGCTGCATTAGCAATGGCACGTGCATACACCAACTTTATTAGCAAAGAACAGTTGCAGTCTGATGCGTTAACATCTGGAATATTGAACAGTATTGTAAGCAACAAAAACATTAACGGAATTACAGATACTATCAATGTCATTCACACTGGAACCGTCAAGCATTTGCGCATCAGACTCGGGTTAGTTACTAGCGCTTTACAGGATATAGAAATATCGCTACAGTCTCCCTCTAGAACTTCGTATACTGTGTATACGGCAGGAAATGGGCATGAAAATACACCCTTTACCATGAATGTTGCCATGGCAGTAAATGCCTTTTATGATGAACCTATTCAAGGGAATTGGATGATTACTGTGAAAGATTTATTTTCAAAAACAGATATCTCAACGGCAGAAAATAAAGTCATAAATAATAACTTCGCTGATACTGCAGACGATACATTTACTGAATGGAATTTAGAGTTAATATATGATCCGAGCTAATCAAACTAGTACGGCTGGTATCGCAGTAGCCATTGCATGTATGGGCGTGGTGTTTTCCGTGTCGTCATCTGCACAAACGTTTGAAAATAACGGTATTGAATATGTAATACAGCGCGATATGTATGCACAGCAACCGGCAACGGGTAACGCCAGTGCAGCGCCAACTCAAGCAACAGCACAAGCAACTGCGAGTCCTCAAAGTGCACTGACTGCAGCAAATTTTGTTGAAAAGAAAGGCAACTTTATAATCTACCAAACCGCAACGAACAGCAGGCAGGCGTCGAGCATAAACAGCGACTATTCACCAGCGGGACTGCCTCTAAGTAATTATCCTGTAGTTAGAAATCAGCGCTATGGCAATCTTGGGATTGTGTTACAAAACTTGCGAATAGATGTGGATCCTACTGCCTACCAAGCGGCAGATATATTGCTAGCAAAGTATGTAAACGATTTCAGCCTAGAATATCAGCAACAATTTAAAAAAGGCTTGCTGGTAAAAAAAGACGGCTGGCGGCTATTTGTGACAGTTCACGGCACGCATACTATCGAACGCCTATTAGCAATACAGCAACAGCTAGAGCAGGAACAAGGCGTGCGCCATGTTGCCTTAGAGGTCTTCGAACGAGTACAAGTTGTGAATAACTCATCAAGCGAGCAAAACGCACTGAATTAGCTGCCCTGCCTCAAACCACGTCCATTTGTTGACTGATTCGAAATAGCAGTGTTTGCGGTTTTGCAGCATTGCATCTCATACACACTGTATCAACAAGCATGCTCAATATGGATTACATCAAAGATTACTTATTGCAAGAGGCTGTTTGAAATGCTGTCGACACACTGAAATGTATTTGTCATTGCCGCCAATGTCTACTTGTAAGCCTTCTCGAATGGCATTACCGTCTGCGTCAATCCGTAACACCATTGATGCTTTTTTACCACAAGAACAGACGGTTTTCAGTTCGATAAGCTCATCTGCCCAAGTAAGCAGCGCGTGGCTGCCAGCAAATGCATTGCCTTGAAAGTCTGAGCGTAATCCATAGCACAGCACGGGAATATGGAGTACATCACAGATTTCCGTGCATTGCCATACTTGTACGCGGGTTAAAAACTGCCCTTCATCAATCAAGACACAGCTAATCGGTTGTTGCGCATGCAGCTGCGTCACTATGGCGTATATTGAGTCTTCTTTTGCATAGCCTATCGCAGCAGCACTACAGCCAAGCCGCGATGTCACTCGCACCTCATTCCCAAATCGCATATCGTATTTTGGTGCAAATATGCACGTCTGCATGCCACGTTCATGGTAGTTATACCTTGATTGCAACAACGTTGTTGATTTACCAGCATTCATTGCGGAGTAATAGAAATAGAGTTTTGCCATGATTATTAGATGGATCTATTTTGCATTAACCATAGTATTATTACTTTGTTGCGCGAATGGTTATGGTTGGAGGTGTCGCGCCCATTTGCGTTCAGATGCTCGGAATACCCATGTAAGCCCAATGGTGATAATCAAGTAAATTGCACCGGCGATAATAAATGTTTCAAATGGATTAAAGTAGCGCTCATAAATCAGCCGAGCTGCGCCAGTTATGTCCATCAAGGTGATGACACTGACCAGCGACGTTGCGTGTAACATCAGTATCACTTCATTGCTGTATGCAGGAAAGGCGCGGCGCAACGCCGATGGTATAATAATGCGCCAGAGGGCTTGTCTATTTGTCATCCCAAATGAGTAGGCCGCATCGACCTCTTCTCTTGGAGTATTTATAAAGGCACCACGCAAGATTTCTGCACCGTATGCGCCAGTATTTAAAACCAACGCCAGCAGCGCGCAAAAATATGCTTCCTTAAATACCACCCATACAAACGAGTCTCTAACCCACGCTAATCCTGCCAAGCCGTTGTAAATTAAATACAGTTGTACCAAAAATGGCGTGCCTCGAAAGAAGTAAACATAGCCTTTACACAGCGCTATAGCTATGCGGTTTTTGCCCACTAGCACTATGGCGATTAACAGCGCAATGACAAAGCCAATGACAACCGATAAAACTGTAAGCTGAAACGTCAGCCACAGACCTTCCAACCATTTTGGGTATTGCAAAAAAACTACGGTAAAATCCATTACAGCCGTTGTTGCTCCAAATTAAAACGCTTCGCCCAAGTGTTGAGGAGTTTGAGCGAACACCAAGTCATGATGAGATACAATATTGCTGTTGCAAAAAAATAAATAAATGGCTGTTTAGTTGCCGCTCCCGCATACCGAGCAACATTCACCATATCTTCTAAGCCAATTAACGATACCAACGCAGTTGCCTTGAGCAGCACCAGCCAATTGTTGGTAAACCCTGGCAGCGCGTGTTGCACCAATTGCGGCACGATGATTCTAAGAATCAACGTTGATTTAGGCATTGCAAACGCACGGCCAGCTTCGATTTGACCAACATCCATCGCAAGAATGGCGCCGCGAAATGTTTCAGCCATATACGCGGCATAAATTAAGCCCAGGGTAACCACCCCGGTGATAAAAGGATTTATGTCTATGTAGGAATCAGATCCAAGCTCCTCCATCAGTGTGTTAATGCCGATTTGACCGCCAAAGAAAATCAACAACAGCAATACAAACTCAGGAATACCGCGTATCACGGTGGTATAGGTTGTACAAGCTAAGCTAATAATAGCAACTTTAGATAGTTTGCCAAACGCTAGGAGCAGACCAAGCAGCGCCGCAATTACCACCGCACTAATTGATATTGCAATAGTTGTTGCGGCTCCTATGAGCAAAGATTGAAAATATCCGAATTCCATGTGCTCGATAAAAATATAGCGAGCTAATTATTCACCAAATATATCGTAGCTAAAATATTTTCCACGAATGGCGTCGTACTTACCATTGGCTCGAATGGTGTCGATAGCACCGTTTAAACGCTTGCGCAGATCATTGTCTTGTTTGCGGACAGCAATACCGATACCTTCGCCAAACCATTGAGGCTGTGAATAGCTTGGCCCAATCATTTCAAAGTTCTTACCAACATCCGTTTTGAAAAAATATTCGGCAACACCAAATTCCATAAAGCCTAAATCAGCACGGCCTGAAATCATATCTAAGTTTGCATCGTCTTGAGATGCATAGCGCTTCACCGATAAAATATCGTATGCGGCATAATTGTCTGTCATGAAGTTATCCAATGCTGATGAACGCAGCACGGCAACAGTTTTTCCTGCTAAGTCAGAATTCGCAGCCGTGAAGTTTGACCCTTTGGGGGCAACAAAACGTGCGGGTGAAGCATAGTATTTATTCGTAAACAATACTTTTTGTTTACGTTCCTCGGTAATCGACATAGATGCGATGATTGCGTCTATTTTCCTAGCTTGTAACGCTGGAATCAGAGCATCCCATTCATGCCTAAAGAGCTGGCATTCCACTTGCAGATGTTCGCAGAGTGCGTAGCTGATGTCGATGTCAAAGCCTGCAAATGTACCATCTGGCTTTGTTTCACTAAAAGGTGGGTAGACATCAATGCCAACTTTAATGGTCTCTGCAGTTACTGTGAACACGTGCGCTGCAAATAAAATCGCAACGGTTACTAGAATTTTTTTCATTTTAACTCCCATGGTAGGTACAAGTGTTGCATAGATTAGAACAAAAAAAGGCAATATATGTACATTTGCGCGATAATTTGTAAGAAGTCTTAATAACAATTCCTATGCCCAAAGTATTAAGCGATGAAAATCATGGAGCATGATTAAGTGATACTGCATGTATTGCCGCTTGGTCACCCCAAAATACTACAGATACAAGGTTCATGATATATGCAACTGATATATGCAACGGGTCAATGGTAGCGTGGCTGGATTCAACGTGTTGATGCAGATTTGTCCACCGAAAAAATCAACAACAGCAATACAAACTCTGGAATACCGCGTATCACGGTGGTATAGGTGGTAAGTGAATAATAGCAATTGCTGCTAGTTTGCCAAACTCCAGTAGCAAGCAGTCCAAGCAGAGCCGCAATGACCACAGCAACAATCGATATTGCAATAGTTGTTGCGGCTGCTATGAGCAAAGTTGGTAAATATCATGATACCATATGCTCAATAAAAATTGAACGCGAGAGCTATTCGCCAAATATATCGTAACTAAAATATTTTCCACGAATGGCGTCGTACTCACCACTGGCTCGAATGGCGTCGATAGCAGCGTTTAAACGCTTGCGCAGATCATTATCTTGTTTGCGGACAGCAATACCGATACCTTTGCCAAACCATTTAACTTGCGCATAGCTTGGACCAATCATTTCAAAGTTTTTACCATCATCAGATTTTAAGAAAACTTCGGCAACACCAAATTCAAGAAAACCTAAATCGACACGACCTGAAATCATATCTAAGTATGCATCCTCTTGAGAAGCATAGCGCTTCACCGTTAAAATATCGTAGGCACCAAAATTGTCGGTCACGAAGTTGTCCATTGCCGATGAACGCAACACGGCAACAGTTTTTCCTGCTAAGTCAAAATTTGCAGCCGTGAATTTTGATCCTTTGCGCGCAACAAAACGTGAGTGTGATACATAGTATTTATTGGTAAACGATATTTTTTTTTTCCGTTCTGCGGTAATCGACATTGATGCAATGATTGCGTCTATTTTTTTAGCTTGTAACGATGGAATAAGACCGTCCCATTCATGCTTAATGAGCTGGCATTCAACTTTGAGCTGTTCGCAGAGTGCGTGGGTGATGTCGATGTCAAAGCCTGCAAACGTGCCATCTGGCTTGGTTTCACTAAAAGGTGGGTAGGCAGGTTCTATGCCAATTTTAACGGTCTCTGCAGCCACTGTGAGCGTGTGCGCAGCAAATAAAATAGTGATGATTGCAATAATTTTTTTCATTTTAACTCCTATGGTAGATAAACATGTTGTATAGATTAGAACAAAAAAACAATATCTGTTCATTTAAACGATTATTTGTAAGAAAACTTAATGAACAAGCTCTATTCCTCAAGTATTAAATCGATGAAAATCATGGTGAAGATTAGGTGATACCCCGTGTATTATCGCTTGGTCACCGCAAAACACTACAAATACAGGGTTAATGAAATATACAACAGGTAAATGGTCGTGTGGATGGATGCAACTGATGTCGTGCTCAATCCTACGGCTAGCAAAATAATGCCAAGCTACAAAGCGCGTGCAGCGTATCGACGTAGACTAAAACCGCATCAAAGCGCGGCTGTTAACATAATAATCAACTAACATAATAATCAACTATATCCAGCATCAGGCCAGCAGTGCTGAAATAATACTGCGCAAAGTTAAGCAAACTTAAAATAAAATTATACCCCGCGTGATTGTTGAGCGCTTTTAATGCATTCATACTTACTTGTATTGTGTAAATAAAACTTCATGTTGTAATGCGGTTTTTAGTCAAGAGAACACCATGAAAATTATTTCGCACATTGCCGCTATTGCATTGGTTGTATGCGCAGCCTCGGTATCAGCTGGACCATTGTTGACAGCAAATGAATTGCAAGCGCTTACCTACAAGCAAAACACCCTGATTATCGATATTCGCCCAAGCGCAGCTTTTGCTAAAGAACATATTGGCGGCGCTGTGTCTGCACCGTATGGACGTTGGCGTGGACCATCGAACAACCCCGGTCAATTGCGTGGATTAGATGATTTTACCAAATTGTTGCAAAGGATAGGTGTTGCAGCAGATAAGAAAATAGTCGTCGTGGCAACAGGCCATAACGCCGTTGACTTTTCCGCAACTGCGCGGGTGTATTGGACGTTAAAAACCCTTGGTTTGACGAACCTAGCAATATTGAATGGTGGGTTAACCGCATGGAAAGTCAATGATTTGCCGCTAACAAACAACATAACAGTGGTGATACCAACACAATATACCCCGACTGGGTTTAATCGTCGCTACCTTGAGAAACGGCATGGTTTAGCAGCGCAGCTTGGTGACGATAAGCTGCTGCTGATGGACGCCCGCGTAGCAGGCGCATTCTTAGGAAAAACCCGCAGCAGCAAAGCAACGCTCGCAGGAACCATACCAGGAGCAGTGCGGGTTACTTTTAAAGATTTTTTTGAACCAGGCTCAGGAGTATTAGACATTACCAAGGCAAAACGTTTATTAGCCTCAATTGGTCCAATTAAGGATGGACAACAAATCGTTAGTTTTTGTAATACTGGGCATAAGGCCTCAACCAACTGGTTTGCGTTTTCTGAAATATTGGGACAGCCAGTTAAATTATATCCAGGTTCAATGGTAGATTGGACCAACAGCGAGCAGCGATTGCCAATACAAGGACCAGGCAGATTGGGGCAACTTATTGTTGACGCAAAAATTTGGTGGAAAAACCTATAAGGAAATATATGACAATCAATTATCGAATATATGTGCCGCTGGCAATAGTAGCATTTGCAGCATTTCTAGTTTTGCAAGTTTCTGTAAGACAGGCATTACTCTTAATATTGGGGTGTGGTCTTGGCGCAGTACTCGCTAGAGCACGGTTCGGTTTTACAACAGGCTGGCGGATACTTGTAGAAAATCGCGACCCAGCTGGTGTATTTGGCCAAGTAGTGTTGTTGGCTATCGGCACGGCATTGGCGCTACCATTATTGGCAAATTTTGATGAGCTCCATGGTGCTTTGGGACCGTTAAGCGTCAGTTTGCTGGTTGGTGCGTTTGTATTTGGCATCACCATGCAAATCGCAGATGGGTGTGGCTCTGGAACACTGTATAAAGCAGGACTGGGGATACCGTTAAATATGGGGATTTTACCATTGTTTGCGCTTGGTAGTTTTTTTGGTTCCGTACACCTACACAGTTGGTTGGACCTTGGTGCTATCGAACCTGTTGCAATCCAAGGTTCAATCGGGTTTAACGGCACCTTTTGGCTAACATTAGTCGTGCTGGCTGCCATAGTGCTTGCCGTTAGAGTATGGGTCGGCGCTGGCAAACAATGGCTGAGTAAACATTGGCTGCTCGGTGCAGTCGCGTTGGCAGTGCTGGCAACGTTGGTGTTGCTCGTATCAGGTCAGCCATGGGGCGTTGTATATGGCTTTGGGCTATGGGTAGCAAAAGCCACGACTGTTGCTGGCTTGTTTGCACCGAGCAGCAATCCATTTTGGGGGGCAGCAACCCATTCACAAATCCTGCAGCAAAGTGTGTTGTTAGATGTAACGACGTTAACCAATATAGGGATATTGGCGGGCGCATTATTCATCGCAGGAAAAAATAAAGCAGGAAAAAGCGAACTTAGCAAAACCCAGTGGTTGGTGGGGCTACTCGCAGGGTTTTTGATGGGGTATAGCTCACGGCTGGCGTTTGGTTGTAACGTCGGGGCGATGTTAAGTGGGATTACAACTGGCAGCCTGCATGGTTGGATTTGGGTCGTTTTTGCTTTTTCAGGGTCATTGATTGGCATGAAAATTCGCACATACTTTCGGTTATAAAAATGAGTAGAAATATAAGAGTAGGCATATTCTGGTTGGTATTGACAGTGTTGTTTGTTACCGACTGGCTATACACTCCAGCTATTGACTTGCGCTTTGAGGCGCCGGCAATTGCAGCCGGTTCAGGCAAAGCAAGTGTGGGTGGTCATTGTTCAGGCACGTAAACTGCAGCAAGCACAGTTGACAGATAATTTTTTTATGTATGGTGCCTCTGGTTAGGTCGCTTCATTATGGACTAGCCAGAGCAAAACCGCTGTTCAGTCAACTGCAGCTAGCCAAACCGCGAGTGAGCAAATAAACATAAATACAGCTGGCTTATTGCCAACTGCCATAAATCGGACGCTTACTACACAGGTCAATAACTTGCTCTCGAATACTCGCTATTTTCTGACTATCAGCAATGTTGTGGATAATTTCAGTGATCCAGTCGGCAACAGTCTTACAGTCGTCTTCTGTAAATCCACGCGTTGTTATCGCCGGGGTGCCAATGCGAATACCGCTGGTAATAAATGGTGATTTTGGGTCATTCGGCACGGTGTTTTTATTCACCGTAATACATGCATCCCCCAAAGCAGTTGCGAGTTCTTTGCCTGTTATTGCATTTTTAGACAGATTTAACACCATCAAATGATTTTCAGTACCGTTGGAGACGATATCAATTTCATTGTCCATCAACCGTTGTGCTAACACTTTAGCGTTATCAACCACCCGCTGTTGATAATCTTTAAACTGTGGCTGCAACGCCTCGTACAATGCAACAGCCTTTGCAGCCACAGCATGCATCAATGGTCCGCCTTGATAGCCTGGGAAAATTGCTGAATCAATTTTCTTGGCGATATCAGCATTGGTCGCCAAAATCATCCCGCCACGTGCTCCACGCAATGTTTTATGGGTCGTTGTCGTCACCACGTCAGCAATGCCAATTGGGCTTGGGTAGTGACCAGTAGCAACTAGCCCAGCAACATGTGCCATATCAACGAGCAAATATGCCCCAACTTCATCTGCTATTTTGCGAAATTCCTGCCAATCAATAACTTGAGAATACGCACTAAATCCTGCTATCAATAATTTTGGTTGTTGCGCGCGTGCCTGCTGCATTACCGCAGCATAATCTATCAATCCATTTTCGCCAGTTTCATACTGGACGCTGTTATATATCCGCCCCGAGAAATTGACATGCGAACCATGGGTCAAATGCCCACCATGGCTCAAACTCATCCCCATAACCGTGTCATGCGGCTGGCACAATGCCATATACACTGCACTATTTGCGCTGCTCCCTGAATGCGGTTGCACGTTGACAAATTCTGCACCAAATAATTGTTGTGCTCGACTAATCGCCAACCGTTCAACAATATCAACAAACTCACAACCGCCGTAATAGCGTTTGCCTGGATACCCTTCTGTATATTTATTCGTCAAAATTGAGCCTTGGGCTTCCATCACCATCGGGCTGCAATAATTTTCGCTAGCTATTAATTCGATATGCTGTTGTTGTCTAACGTCCTCTTGCGCAATTGCCGCAGCAAGTTCTGTATCAAATTGTGCGATTGTCTGTAAATGTTTCATTGCTAAACTCAAAATTGTATTAGCATCGCAACCATGCGACCAAGCAGTTTTGCCAAGGTGTTTTGCGCAATGGTACTGCCAATATTATTAAAAATTCCAACTGGCGATGTATGTTTAGCATCGTGCCTTGGTTTCTGTTTTTTACAATTGAATTTTCTGCAAATTATGAAAATACTCCCACTGAAATCTATCGCCAATGCGCTAGCACTAATTCGGTTTAATAAGCCAACGGGTACATGGCTGCTGTTGCTACCAGCTTTACACGCATTATGGGTTGCAAGTGCAGGTAACCCTGATATCGCGCTGTTTGTCATCGTCATTATAGGTGCATTTATTATGCGCAGCGCTGGCTGCATTATTAACGATATATCAGACCGTGATATTGACCTGCATGTGGGGCGAACTAAAGACCGACCCATCACCGCAAAAAAAATATCCATCACTAGCGCATCGATACTTTTTACAATATTACTGGGGTTTGCGCTGCTGCTCATCTATCAGTTTCCAGCGCGAGCACAACTATATGCACTCGCAGGTGTTGGGCTGACTGTACTCTACCCGCTTGCTAAACGCTGGCTGCCAATTCCGCAACTGTTTCTCGCCGTCACGTATAGCTGGGGCACACCCATTGTCTTTGCTATGGTGCAAAACACAGTGCCACCAATTGGCTGGTGGTTGTTTGCAGCCAACTTCTGTTGGATCATGGCATTTGACACAATATATTCTCTTGCTGATATTGCCGATGACCAGCACTTAGGTATTTATTCAAGCGCGATTTTTTTTGCTGAACGAGTGTTTGTCGCACTTACAGTATTCCAAATTGCAGCGATTGGTATTTGGATATATGTCGCAATTACTTATCAGTATATGACATGGATATACGCAGTTTGCATGGCGCTGATAGCAGCGTTGTTTATCTACCAACAATACACTCTGCGCAGGCATGGCAACTCTGTAGCATTTGCGGCGTTTAAAAATAATCAGTATGTTGGGTTGTTATTATGGCTATCGGTTGTTGTCTAGATACCATGTATTTTATTACTTACTTTTAGGATAATTGATGTTAGATATGGCGGATAGGGATGGCGTAATTTGGATGGATGGAAAACTTATTCCGTGGCGAGATGCCACCGTCCATGTACTCACCCACTCACTGCATTATGGTTTAGGCATTTTCGAAGGTATCCGCGCATACGCAACACCAACAGGTAACGGCGCAATATTTCGCTTGCCAGAACATAGCCAGCGCTTTATGGAATCAGCAAAAATATTAAATATGCCGATGCCGTATAGCGTCGAAGAATTAAATGCAGCAACCATTGCAGTTGTCCAAGCCAACAACCTGACCAATGCCTATATCCGCCCGCTAGGTTTCTACGGCTCACAAACGTTAGGACTGCATGCAGAACACCTGCAAACGAGAGTAATTATTGCTGCGTGGGATTGGGGTGCGTATCTTCCTAAGCAACTGCGGATGAAAACATCTTCATACTCACGCCACCACGTTAATGTCAGCATGTGCCGTGCCAAATGTACCGGTCATTACGTCAACTCAATTTTGGCATTACAAGAAGTGACTGCAGTCAAAGACCCAGAACAGCAAGACAAAGACGGCAATTATAAAAACCGCTACGACGAAGTATTGTTATTGGATACCGAAGGCTATGTTGCTGAAGGCAGTGGTGAAAATATTTTTGTTATCCGTGGTGACCAAATCAGCACACCAGACTTAGCATCGTGCCTCGATGGTATTACCAGGCGCACAGTTATTACCTTCCTTACTGAAATGGGCTATAGCGTGCGTGAACGCCGTATCACCCGCGATGAAGTGTATACCTGCGATGAAGCCTTCCTCACCGGAACCGCCGCAGAAATTGCAGGAATGACCGAACTTGATAATCGACCAATTGGCAGCGGCTTACTCGGACCAATCACCAACAAAGTCCGCGAACAATATATTGCAACAATCACCGGCACTCAACCGCAATACGCCAGCTGGTTGACCCATGTATAAAGCTCGAATACATTGTATATGCTGGTGTAACCAACCTTTTTCCAAAGCTACAAATGTAGCTAGCAAGCTTGTAGCACTACTCCGTCCTAACCTTAAGAAAATGAGAACAAAACATACAAGTGAAAATAAATCAAGTTGGTTTCATACAAGTGTGTTTTGCAATTAAACTCTAAGCGCGGTGTTGTGCAGAATTAGAGGAATGTGGCAGATAGAAAACCCAAGAAAAGTTTTCGATTATTTACTACCAACACCCGACAAAGAATTTGAATTAGTTTGTATTATTCCAACTAAAAAATATAACTCATTTAATAAAAACAGCAAAAATAAAATTGAAGGAATTAAGATTGAAGGTTTTGATATTGCAGAAGTTGCAGTACAAGACCCAAACAATCCTGCAAAATTGATAATATGTAATTTGATTCTATATAAACATAATGAATAAACCAACACTAACAACATAAAGCAAAAAAATAACTCATCTCATATAAAAATTTCAAAATCTGATTTGTCAACTTTAGTAAATATAGTTTTTTATGTATGTCCTTAGCTGTTCTAATTGGCGAATTGAGTTTTGCTACAAGTTATTGATGCAACCCTCTCACCTGCCCTTTGAGCAGGCGTTGTTTGCTTGTATTCCATTGTCTGTCTTTTTGGTTTTGACGTTTATCGTGTAACTTTTTGCCTTTTGCCAAGCGTACTTCTAGCTTAATACGGTTATTGCGCCAATGCATATTAACTGGGACGCACGTCAATCCTTTTGTTGTTAACTGTCCGGTGATATAGCGAATTTGCTTGGATTTTAACAATAGTTTTCTGGTGCGTGTTGGGTCTGGATGAGTATGGGTCGAGGTTGTCGGTAGCAGCTGGATTACACAGCCAAGCAACCATAGCTCGCCATCTTTTGTTATAACATACGAGTCGCGGATTTGGATTTTCCCAGCACGAATACTCTTCACTTCCCATCCTTCTAATACCATGCCTGTTTCAAATGACTCGCCGAGTTCAAATGCAAAGCGTGCTTGGCGGTTAATAATAATAGATGCAGACATGTGGGATATTGGTGAGTTTGATTATGAGTCCTGACTATCTGGCAATATAATGCGGCTGGTAATGAAGTATACGACACTGCAAACGTTATTCTTGGCAAAACAATGTTATATATATAATAGCAGGATAAGGCTCTACTGGTGAACTGCTTTGTAGGCTTGTTTGTCAACAGTGCTCCGCTAACTTGCATTCATCGTGTTTGTCTGCAAACTCAACTATCAATTTGTTCATCACAGATTCCAATACTAGATGTACGCAATTTCTTTAGCACTACTTATTGCCATTGTCAACAGTGGTTTATCTTCGTGGTGGCTGCTGCCAAATGCGCTGCAGCAATATGGAATAACGGGCATGCTGGTATTGGGATGCGGCTATCTTGTAGTGCTTGGTGGTATGCTTGTATTTGAAGGAAAGCAAGCGGAAGTGTTACAACGAGGCATTGCACAATATCCAATATTTACAGGTCTACTTGATAGCAGCATTATTGTTGCAACGCTATTGCTGCTTGCCTTAAAGCTCAATTTTATTATCTGGTGTCTGCAATCATTCACTCTGGTGCTGATTGATGATTCATTGTTGCCAACGTTGACTGCTGTACGCGAGCGCTTTAATGAAGCTAATGCGGATCAACTGTTGCAAATCGGTATCAGCACAGTAGTCGTCAGTAGTATGGTGTTATGCGCCATTGTTATACGCCGTCTTAGCATGATTATTGTGCTACCATGGGCGTTTGTCGTGGCATTTTTGGCGTTGGCTATTGCAGTATTCCTCCAAAATGCATACGGACAAATTCAATTATTATCACAGATACATATACCCTTACAACAATGGCCAATGATGCTGCTACATTTGGCAACAATCATTAGTAGTACAACAATGCTGGGCGTTGGGATGCCATGGGTGCTGCGCAATGTATGGGGGCAAGCAGCGCCAGTATTGTTGAGCTGCTGCCTGACATTTGTACTGCAATTCTGTATTGGAATATTGGTGGTATTGTTGATAGCTAACGCAGTAGAACAACAGGTGTATTCATTGCCAACATTGTTGTTTGACATTCCGTTTAGCATCAGGAATGCGTCATTTCCAAAATACACATATTGGGTGTTTATGTGTGTATTGGCACTGTGTATATATCTGCAAATTAGCGTCCTTATTCAACGACTATTTATGGCGTTGGATGATCAGTTTCACGCAGAAAGCCAGTTGTTAATTCTGGCATTCATTTGGTTAATGTTGGTAATTATTACCAGCGGCGACAATATGCTAGCTTATTTTATTGGGGCGGATTTTGAGCGCGAATTTTTTGAATGGTTTTCTTTACTCCATATTACCGCGATTGGCGCAACGCTGCTGCATGTACTATTTACCGCAGCATTGCTGAGGCGGGTAGCACCGTTGCCAAACATGTGGGGAAATTACCACCGTCATCTTGGCTTATTACTTTTTTTTATTACTGGCGGTATCGTTATCAGCCAAGCAGTTATGCAGTGGTAGCCGTGTCATATAGCTGATGCACAGTTACACACTATCTACACACTATCAAAAAAACGCTTGGCTTTTTTGAGCCATGATTCAGCATGAGGGGCGTTGGTTGTGTTAATAGAATCTCGAAATGAACGTAACATAACACGCTGTTTTTCACTGAGATTTACTGGAGTTTCTATTTCAATACGACACAGCAAGTCGCCTTGTCCACCGCGTAATCCTGGCATACCTTTGCCGCGCATTCGGAATATTTTATGGCTCTGAGTGCCTTCGGGTATTTTTAGCTTAACCTTGCCAGATAATGTGGGAACTTCGAGTTCGCAGCCAAGCGCCGCATCAATAATAGAAATTGGGGTGCTACAAATAAGGTCGTTATCTTCACGTTGGAAGAAATCATGTGGTTTTACTTGCACGTGGATAAACAAATCGCCAGAAATTCCCCCAGTTACTGACTCTCCTTCACCACTTAAGCGGATAGTAACTCCATTATTCACGCCTTTTGGAACGCTAACAGAGAGTTTTTTTTGCTCATGCTGCACGCCTCTACCATGGCATTTTCTGCACGGGGTATCGATTACCTGACCTTGACCGTGACATGCTGGGCAGGTTTGTTGCACTGAAAAAAAACCTTGACTCATACGAACTTGACCTTGGCCATTGCATTGCTTGCACGTAGAGAATGCGGTTCCATGTTCCGCACCTGTGCCGTCGCAATCATCACAAGGCTTATTGCGGCGTAGTGATACGTCTTTTTGCACACCAGTTGCTGCTTGCTCAAGGGTAATGGACACGGTTGACTCTATGTCATTGCCTTTGCGTTGTCGCGCCCCGCCACCAAACATATCCCCAAAGAAATCACCAAAAATATCGTTTACATCACGGAAACCTTGACCACCTGCAGAGCCGTTAAATGCATCTGCGCCATATTGATCATACGTTGCGCGTTTTGCTTTGTCTGATAGCACTTCATATGCTTGGTTGACTTCTTTAAAGCGCGTTTCACTTGCTTTGTTATCACCCGCACGGTCAGGATGATGCTTCATCGCTAACTTGCGGTATGCCTTTTTAATTTCTTGCAGCGGTGCTTGACGACTGACACCGAGTGTTGCGTAAAAATCTGTGGACATATCAGGCTTTGTTATCCTCGTTGTTCTCCATGCGTGGATATAGCAAGGGGGTGAGGTTATTTTTTATCATCTTTGACTTCTTCAAAATCAGCATCGACTGTGTTGTCATCAGTTGGTTTGCTAGTTTGTTCGCTATCAGTTGGCTGTTGTTCACCATCAGCAGGTGGTTGTTGTTCGCCTTGTGTTTTTTGATACGCGCGCTGTGCAATACCTTGTGAGATTTCACTCAGTGACTGCGTTTTAGCTTGAATTTCGTCAATATCTTTGCCTTTTAATGCAAGTTCTAATGCTGCAACTGCTCGATTGACATTGGTTTTTTCTTCGTCAGTGACTTCACTGCCAAGGTCTGCTATAGCTTTGTTTGCAGCATGAATTAACGCATCTGCTGTGTTGCGTGCAGCGGCAAGATCGCAGAACTTTTGATCTTCTTCAGCATTTGCCTCTGCATCCTTGACCATGGCTTCGATTTCATCATCACTCAGTCCGCTTGATGCTTTAATGACAATAGTCTGCTCTTTTCCAGTTGCTTTATCTTTGGCTGAGACATGCAGAATACCATTGGCGTCAATATCGAAACTAACTTCAATTTGTGGCGTGCCTTTTGGCGCTCTTGGGATATCTGTAAGGTCAAATCGTCCGAGCGATTTATTGCCAGTGGCTTGTTTACGCTCACCTTGTAGCACATGAATTGTTACAGCTGTTTGGTTGTTTTCTGCAGTGGAAAATGTTTGAGATTTTCGAGCGGGAATTGTAGTGTTTTTTTCTATTAAAGATGTCATTACCCCACCCATGGTTTCAATACCCAATGACAATGGAGAAACGTCTAACAACAATACGTCTTTTACATCGCCAGCAAGCACCCCGCCTTGAATAGCAGCACCCATTGCCACAGCTTCGTCTGGGTTCACGTCTTTACGTGGCTCTTTATTGAACAATTGCTTGACCTGCTCTTGCACCATCGGCATCCGTGTTTGCCCACCAACCAAAATTATTTCATCTAATTCCTTGGCGGATAATCCAGCATCTTGTAGGGCAATTTTGCATGGTTTGAGGGTGCGCTGTACCAAATCTTCAACCAAGGACTCGAGTTTTGCGCGGGTTATTTTAATGTTTAAGTGTTTCGGTCCAGATGCATCTGCGGTGATATATGGTAAATTGACATCTGTTTGCTGACTTGAAGACAATTCGATTTTAGCTTTTTCAGCCGCTTCTTTTAAACGTTGCAGCGCCAAGGGATCATTATGCAAGTCAACACCAGATTCCTTTTTAAACTCGTCGGTTAAAAAATTAATCAAGCGTAAATCAAAGTCTTCACCGCCAAGAAACGTATCCCCATTTGTTGCTAACACTTCAAATTGGTGTTCACCGTCTACTTCTGAAATTTCTATAATGGAAACATCAAAGGTACCGCCGCCAAGATCGTAGACAATAATGGTTTGCTCTTTTTTGTTTTCTTTACCGATGCCATATGCAAGTGCAGCAGCTGTTGGCTCGTTGATGATGCGTTTTACTTTAAGACCTGCTATTTTTCCAGCGTCTTTGGTGGCTTGGCGTTGTGAGTCATTAAAGTATGCAGGAACAGTAATCACAGCTTCTGTCACGCTTTGACCAAGAAAATCTTCTGCTGTTTTTTTCATTTTTTTTAATACTTCAGCAGAAACTTGTGGTGGCGCAATGGTGTTACCTTGCACTGCTACCCACGCATCACCATTGTCGGCTTTAACAATTTTGTACGGTGATGTTTTAATGTCTTTCTGCACAACGTTATCTTCAAAACGCCGACCAATCAGGCGCTTGACAGCAAATAGTGTGTTTTCAGGATTGGTAACCGCTTGCCGTTTGGCAGGTTGCCCAACTAATACTTCGTTATCATCCACGTATGCAACGACTGAAGGCGTGGTGCGGCTGCCTTCGGCGTTTTCAATAATGCGTGCTTTGCCACCCTCAAGAACTGATACGCATGAGTTGGTTGTTCCTAAGTCAATTCCAATAATTTTTCCCATATATATATTTCCAATTTAGTCAGCAGCTTTGCTAACGATGACCCGTGCCGGGCGAATAAGTCTGTCGTTGAGGGAATATCCCTTTTGGACTACAGTTAATACCTGATTTGGAGGTACAGTAGCATCAGGTTGCATTGTCATGGCCTCGTGTTGCTGCGGATCGAATTGCTCTCCTTCAGGTTGTATCGTAGTTACCCCATTTTTTTCAAGCGCATCAACAAGCATTTTTAAAGTGAGTTGATTCCCTTCTAACAACGTTACTGCGTTTGCTGTCTCCGTGTGGCTTAGCAAGGCAAGCTCGAAGCTGTCCACCGCAGGTAACAATGCTATGACAAATTTATCTAGGGCAAACTTATGTGCGCGAGCAATGGCCTGGTCACTGGAGCGACGGACGTTTTGCATTTCCGCATGCAGCCGTAGATTTGTGTCTTGTAACTCAGCAATTTGTGTTAGTTGTTGTTCAATTTGTTCTGGCAGGCTCGGTTGCTCTTCCTGTTTTGTTGCGTCTGTCTGCTGCTTTTCTTTAGGTGTTGCAGCGGCTGTATCGCTCTGTTTTGCAGCGGCTTCGTCGCTCTGTTTTGCAGCGGCTTCGTCGCTTGGTGGTGCTGGTTGCTGTTGTTTAGTGTGTTCGACCATAGGTAGATGTGTCCAATCAAAAATAGAATCATGCTTGTGCTAACAAATCAAAAACCACTCTTTATACATTTTCAGATGTCTAAATAATTTGCTTCATCAAGCAGATATGCATACTCAACTGTTGATTTAGCGCAATTTGTTAATAATGTAACGGTCGCTATTTTCAATAGCCTTTGTGCCTTTTTTAGCAACAGTTGTATCGCGATGGGTAGGAATGCTGTAAAACTGAGGTATGCAGCCAAAGAATAGTGTTACAACGCCTAGCGGCGATACCGTGCAATAGGTTTTAAGAGCAAAATTTTTTGCTATATCTTATAACGCATTACCTAACAACATTTACTGCTTAACTATGCTGGCTTATATTCGTGGCACTCTAACTGCCAAAAGTCCTACCTCAGCAATTGTTGAGGCCAGCGGCATTGGCTACGAGATATTTTTAACTTTAACAACGTTTGAGCAGCTACCAGCAGTAGATCAAGTCACTTGTGTATGCACCCACCTTATTGTGCGCGAGGATCAATGGTCTTTATTTGGCTTTGCAGATGACGCGGAGCGCAATGTATTTCGTGCACTGATTAAAATCAGTGGCATTGGTCCAAAAATGGCGATTGGTATTTTGGCAAATATGACTGGCGATGCTTTCGTCGCCGCAATAAACGATGAAAACATAAGTGTGTTGCGCAAAATTCCTGGCATTGGTCCCAAAACGGCACAACGCGTCGCACTTGAATTAAAAGGCGTGTTTGCAACAACAGCGGCAACACGGACTACACACAGTAGCGAAGTGGCAGCAGCACTGCTCGCGCTTGGTTACAAATCCAATGAAATCAGTCGAATCGCACCGCAGCTCGACAAGTCGCTAAATACTGCGGCAATGTTGCGACAAGCATTGCAGCAACTCGCCAAATAAAATGGCTATTGAAGAAGAACGTCTTATTGGTGCTGATGCTACAGTTGAGGAGCAACGCTATGACCGCGCCTTGCGCCCACAAACGCTTAAGGAATATATTGGGCAGCCAATAGCCACTGAACAACTTGATATTTTTTTGCAGGCTGCGCGTCAGCGCGGGGATGCGTTAGACCATTGCTTGATCTTTGGTCCTCCTGGCTTAGGAAAAACCACACTAGCGCATATCATCGCGGCAGAGATGTCGACTAAACTGCATACAACATCTGGCCCGGCGATTGAGCGTGCTGGCGACTTGGCGGCAATGTTGTCAAACCTACAGCATGGAGATGTGCTATTTATCGATGAAATACACCGGCTGCATAACGCCATAGAAGAAATGTTGTACCCAGCAATGGAAGACTTGCAGCTAGATATTATGATCGGTGAAGGGCCTGCGGCACGCTCCATCAAACTGGATTTGCCGCAATTTACTTTAGTGGCTGCGACAACACGCGCCGGAATGCTCACAAGCCCGCTGCGTGACCGCTTTGGCATTGTGTTGCGATTAGAGTATTATTCAGATGCCGACCTGGCAACCATTATCGAACGTTCAGCAAATAAACTCGCTATTGACATTCAGTCTCAGGGCACAGCTGAAATTGCCAGAAGAGCGCGAGGAACACCACGGATTGCGAACCGATTGTTGCGCCGGGTGCGTGATTATGCTCAAATTAAAAGTGATGGTGTGATATCGCAAACAACAGCTGAAAATGCATTAAAAATGCTGAACGTCGATACCCGCGGCTTAGACCAACTCGATAGACAGCTGCTACTGGCTGTGATCGAACGCTTTCATGGCGGTCCAGTGGGACTCGACTCATTAGCAGCTGCTTTGAGCGAGGATAAAGCAACTATTGAAGATTTTATCGAACCATATTTAATCCAACAAGGGTATCTTGAACGAACTTCTCGTGGTCGGATGGCCGCAACAAAAGCGTATGAACACTGCCAACGTAAACCAACACAATCCCAATCCTTATTCCCATAGGGAAGCTCTGATTAATTCCATGATGGGCGAGACGGAGAAAAAAAGATGATGAAACTTAAGCGCAGTGCCCAGCTAACATTGATGGGTATTATCAAGTACTGCAACGACGTTAGCGCAGCGTTTTTCCCGTCCTTCCGTTGAATATACTTTGGGTTT
The DNA here is from genome assembly GCA_965277405.1 of Gammaproteobacteria bacterium. Classification (GTDB taxonomy): domain Bacteria; phylum Pseudomonadota; class Gammaproteobacteria. The sequence goes on along the minus strand of OZ255726.1, from coordinate 1,781,968 downwards.
GCGGCAGCGGTACTTGCTGTGTTGCATCCCTTGGCGTATATGCTAAGGCATGCGCTTAGCGATTTGCTCCTTGCAAACATCAGCAATTGCCATCAAACTCGCTCCAGCAGCGACTTAATCAGAGTTTCATTAGCAGCCTTTGATTAACTGTATTAGTTCTTACCTATAACACTTAGCTATCTCAATAATGCCAACGTTTCAAGAAATTATTTTCTCCCTACAACAATACTGGTCAAAACAGGGATGCGTGATAATGCAGCCGCTGGATAAAGAGGTTGGCGCAGGAACATTTCACCCAGCAACATTTATACGTGCGATTGGACCTGAACCATGGAATGCCGCATATGTACAACCATCGCGTCGCCCAACAGATGGACGGTATGGCAAGAACCCAAATCGCCTGCAACATTACTATCAGTTTCAAGCAGTCATGAAGCCAGCGCCAGCAAACATTGTAGATTTGTATTTCAACTCATTGATTGAGCTAGGAATTGACCCTCAGGCACATGATTTACGCTTAGTTGAAGACAATTGGGAATCACCAACGCTTGGCGCGTGGGGGCTTGGCTGGGAAGTTTGGCTCAATGGCATGGAAGTCAGTCAATTCACCTATTTTCAACAAACTGGTGGACTAGAATGTGACCCGGTGATGGTCGAACTTACCTATGGTCTGGAGCGCTTAGCAATGTATTTACAAAGCGCTGACAGTGTATATGACTTGGTGTGGACAGGCAGCGTTAGCTATGGTGATGTCTATTTACAAAATGAAATACAACAATCGCAGTATAATTTTCACTATGCAGACATTGCTGCGCTACGTGGGCAATTTTCTAATGCAGAATCAATGGTGACTACTCTGATTGATGCGCAACTACCCCTGCCCGCGTATGAACAAGTGCTGACTGCTTCACACGTGTTTAATTTGCTTGACGCACGCCATGCCATTTCCACGACCCAACGCCAGCAATATATTTTTCGGGTGCGCGCATTAGCGAGCAAAGTCACTAAATCATATTTTCTACAACGCGAGCTGTTGGGCTTTCCCCTGAGCAAAAATGCTACAGATGGATAACGCGATTTACTATTTTGGAAACAAGTTATAACTATGACAACATTGCTATTTGAATTGGGTGTTGAAGAAATACCCTCACGCTATCAACAGGACATTCAACAACAGCTGATTGCTCGCATTCCAATTGTATTTTCGCAAATGCAGTTGCCATATGAATCAGCAGTCATCTGGCATAGCCCGCGCCGATTTGCCTGCCTCATCTATGGCGTTGCTGCACAACAAGAGCCACAACCGACTACACGTATTGGTCCATTTGTTGCGCAAGCATTTGTTGATGGCCAACCAACCAAGGCAGCGCTTGGTTTTGCCCAATCATGTGGTGTTGCAATCGACTCTATAGAAAAATTTATGAGTGATAAGGGCGAGCGTCTGGCATTCACCCAACAAGCTCAAGGACAAACTGCAGCAACAGTAATCCCAGCATTGATGAATAAAATTTGGCAGTTTGAAATGCAACAAACGATGCGCTGGAATGCCAGCAAGGCTAGATTTATCCGCCCTGTGCGTTGGGCCGTCTGCCTGTTTGGTGCCCAAGTCATTGAGTTTGATATCTTTGGAGTGCGCAGTAGTAATCACAGCTATGGCCATAGATTTCACGCACCAGCCGCACTGCCAATTGTAAGTGCAGACACATATGCAGAGCAGTTGTTGTCGGTGCATGTTATGGTTGACCAACAGCAACGGCAGCAGACCATCAGCCAGCAAATTGCTGCAATCAATCTACAACTTGCCCCAATTCAAATAGTGCAAGATGATGCATTACTCGCAGAAATTATTGGTCTCGTTGAATGGCCACAAGCAATTATTGGCAAGTTTGCTGATAGATACCTGCAACTACCTAAGGAAGTATTAGTTGAAACGCTGCGTCAACACCAAAAGTTTTTTCACGCTATTGACTCCAACCGCATCGCCAATACATTTTGTACAATTGCAAATATTGCCTCGCATGACGTCCAGCAAGTTATATTAGGCAATCAACGAGTACTCACCCCGCGCTTGGACGATGCATTATTTTTTTATAACCAAGATTGCCAAACCGGTATAACCGCAATGGCGAAAGACTTGGCTGATGTTGAGTTTGCCCAACGCCTTGGTTCGATGGAACAACGTTGTCAACGCATCGAAGATATCAGTACTAACATTGCGGTAGCATTAGGGATTGCCGCAGACGACGTCCGCCAAGCAGCAACATTGTGCAAAGCAGATTTAAATTCAGCAATGGTTGGTGAGTTTGCCAAACTGCAAGGTGTCATGGGAAAATATTATGCATTGCAAATTGGCGTATCACAGCATGTTGCCGATGCTATCGAACAACATTATTTGCCACGTTTTGCCAATGACACATTACCGACTACATTAACCAGCAGTATTGTTGCCTTAGCAGATAAACTTGATCAAATAATGAGCTTATTTGCAATTGGTAAGCAGCCAACTTCACAAAGTGATCCATATGCATTGCGTAGATGCGCTATTGGCGCGCTGCGGATTCTCACCGAACAATGTATTGATATTGATATTCATGCATTGCTAAACCAACACGCAGCACTGTTTGTTTCAGTCTGTACCCAACAACCATCTGAGCTAGCAGAGCAAGTATACCTATTTATGTTTGAGCGCTTAAAAGTAGCGTTGAATGAGCGCTTCCCTAGTGATCATGTACAAGCTATGACTGTAGCTCTTGGGTATAATTGGTCAGGGGCCATTGCGGCATTACAGGCAATCGTATCGCTTGCGCAAGATCATGACTTTAGCACGTTGGTGAGCGCGAATAAACGCGTGAAAAACATCATTCGTGCAGCTGAAAAAAACATTGATTGCTCGCAATTAGCAGCAGTTCAAAAGAAATACATTACCACGCAAGAAGAAGTAACATTATGGCAAACTATCGCCTTGATTGAGCATAGTGTTGAAGCGACAATTCACCCTATTGAATTATTAAAAACACTCAATACTCCATTAGCTGATTTTTTTGCAAACGTGATGGTCATGGATACCAATATTGCAGTGCGTGACAACCGTTTGGCATTGTTGCTCCGCGTCCATGCATTGCTTATTCAGGACTGCGACCTATCGCTTATCGATACTCGGCAAGCATAACGTCTCGATGATGCATCGATGTGATGTAGTAGTTATTGGCGGGGGCATTGCTGGACTTTGGTGTCATGCGCTGTTGCGTGCGCGCGGCTATTCAAGCGTCCTCCTTGAAGCTGAAAGTCTTGGACAACAACAGACTATTTGTGCACAGGGCATCATTCATGGTGGCTTAAAATATGCCCTTACTGGAACCCTTGGTAAAGAAAGTATAGCCTTACAAGACGCGCCAGCGATGTGGCAGCAAGCCTTTGCTAGCAACGGTGATGTGTCTTTAGCCAATTCAGCAATATTAGCACAGCAGCAATTGCTATTAGCCAGCACGGTGCTGAACAAGGTTGCTGGGTTATTTGCAGCGGTAACGTTGCGTGGTCGAGTTAGCAGCTGCGCCCTACCAAACGAGATTTATGACATGGGGTTTTCGGGCATGTGCTACGCGCTCGCAGAAATTATTATCGACCCCATCCAAGTAGTCGCCGACTTGGCGACACAACACGCAACAACGATATACAGGCATGCAGTGTCAGCATCATCTATTCGCCAAAATGATGATGGCGTAATGATTGCTATTGGTGGCAACACAATCCACGCCGAGCATCTTATATGTAGTGCGGGAACTGGCAACCAAACGCTGTCATCAACTCCAATGCAACGCAGAAAACTGCATCAAATATTCATGCGTTCGCCACAACTTCCACGGTTATATTTCCACGTTTTGGGCAATGGTCTCGCGCCTTGCGTCACAGTTACCAGCCACCTGGATGATGATGGAGCAATAACTTGGTCACTAGGTGGTCAGCTTGCCGAAGAAGGAGTCCAGCGTAGTCCAAAGCAACAACAAGCTGCAGCAGTCAAACAACTACAAAAGTTGTTTCCGCGGTTAGACATCAGCGGCTGCACATGGTCAAGTTGCATCATTGATCGGGCTGAAGCAGCAACGAGCACTGGAAATAAGCCAACTGATATCAGTATCGATAAACAAGGACGTATTTATACTGTGTGGCCAACAAAGCTCGCGCTGGCTCCCAAACTTGCCCACGCCGTGGTTGACTCACTTGCTCCATCACAACACCGCCAACCAGCGCTGCACATCGAACACGCAAAAATAGCCACCCCTTGGTGGAAACGCTTTGATAACCAGATAGCTTGATGGCTATACTCAACACATGAATAACGTGCCCAATATCATGACTTTACTGCGCATCTTAATGTTGCCGGCAATCGTTGTAATATATATGCTAGACAATTCTTGGTCTAATTATGGCGCGGCGGGGTTATTTGCCCTTGCAGGGTTAACCGATTGGATGGATGGGTGGATTGCTAGAAGCTGGCAAGTTTCATCTCGATTGGGGAGTTTCATTGACCCAGTTGCAGATAAAATTTTGGTAATTGCTGTATTATTTTCCATTGTTTATCAGCATCATAGTTTGTGGGTGCTGGGTCCAGCAATTGTGATTGCGGTGCGCGAGATAACCATGTCATCATTGCGCGAATGGTTGGCAGATCAAGGCGAACGCGATGTGATGGCTGTCGAAAATATCGGTAAAATAAAAACAGCGTTACAAATGACCGCCACGTTTATGTTATTGCTCTCTGATCCTGCTTCATTGCCTGCACAAGCGGGCGTGGTTATTTTATGTGTCTCTGCTTGTATGTCTGTGTTTTCGATGGTCAAATATTTAATAAAGAGCTGGCAGGTGCTGGTGCGGACAGCGAATGAATAATGCAATTTTAGCCAACATTGACTGGGGGCAACATCACGCGGCAATCTGGTATCCGTATAGCGAAAAGTTTTATCCCATCACCACATTTGATACAATATCAACTGATAGCTTGTTAGGAATTAATGCCCAAAAACAACAACTCATCGAAAATACTGTATCCTTACTGCAAGGAGACAGCACTGCACAGCATGTGTTGCTGCGGGGCAGCAGGGGCTGCGGCAAGTCTTCTTTAATTCGTGCCGTGTTTGATTGTTATCGGCATGAAGGGCTGCGATTAATTCAGCTTGATTCGGCAAATCTCCACATTATTCCAGAAGTATGTTGGGCGATTCGTTCTCTGCAATATCATTTTATTTTGTATTGTGATGATTTGGCGTTTGATACCGATAAAAATGCGTATCGATTCTTAAAAACTGCGCTTGAAGGATCAATCCAACCAGCGCCTATTAATATGCGGATGTATGTGACAACAAACCGCAAACATATAGTGGCAGAACCAAGCAGCGATAACGCAGATGTTACCGTCACAACTACGGGTGAAATACACTATCGCGACAGTGTAGAAGAGCGAATTTCACTTGCAGATCGGTTCGGATTGTGGCTTACTTTTTATCCTTGGAGCCAACAACAATATTTGCATGTCACCCAAGGGATGTCGACGCGGGCAAATATACCTTGGGGAGAGGAACAAGCAGCAGATGCGTTGCGCTACGCGCAGCAACGTGGTGTTAAAAATGGGCGAACCGCACAACTATGGTTCAATACAATACAGTACAGTACAGTACAAAATAAATCATGATTAAATTTTCTATAGAGCCACAGTTACACAGTGCAGATATGGTTGCAGTGTTTTCTTCACAACAAAAATCATTTCCTATCGATAAACAACAATTTGCGGCAAAGGCAAAACAAGTAAAATTTGCAGTTGGCTTTGAAGAATATCCAGTGTTGTGCCTCACCGTACCAAAAGATGGATTGGGGATGAGTCAATGGTTGCAAACATTGACCAAAGCATTTGCATATGTCGATAGCTATCAAGTTAGTAAATTAGCGCTGGTGCTAGACGGCGTGGTCTTAACCGATACCAAAGAGCAAGCAGCGGTGATGCGCTTGGCAATGCGCGCTGCTTTTAACTATAGCTACCAATATGATAGGTACCTATCTTCGCAGTCGGCAACACCGCTTACTGAAGTTATACTGGTAGGCAAAAAATTGGATAAAAAGCAGCTGGAGCGTGAATCAATGACCCTAGTTGGGGTCAAATCTGCACGCGATTTGGCAAATGCCCCAGCAAATGACTGCTTTCCAGATACGCTTGCTGAACATGCAAAAAATCTAGCAGCACTCCATGATAGTTTGCACGTTGAAGTACTCGATGAAGCTGCGCTGGAAGAACGCGGATTTGGTGCATTTCTTGCAGTAAGTCAAGGGAGTGACCGCGAAGGAAAATTGATTATTGTATCGTACCAAGGTGCGTCAAAGAGTGAAGCACCACACGCTCTTGTCGGCAAAGGCGTTACATTTGACACAGGTGGCATTAGTTTGAAGCCTGCCGCCGCGATGGATGAAATGAAGTTTGATATGTGCGGTGCCGCCAGTGTGCTTGGCACCATGGAAGTCATGGCGCTCGCCAAACCTGCCATCAACGTGGTAGGGGTTGTCGCAGCAGCAGAAAACATGCCTAGCGGCAATGCAACCAGACCAGGGGATATCGTCCGCGCGTATAACGGCAAGTCGATCGAAGTGCTCAATACGGATGCCGAAGGTCGGCTAGTGCTCTGCGATGCCCTGGCGTATACGATTGACACCTGGCAGCCAAAAACAATTATTGATATTGCCACACTCACTGGTGCGTGTGTGATTGCCTTGGGTCATCATGCCAGCGCATGCTTTAGCAACGATGATAACTTGGGGAATGCCCTTGTTGCCGCGGGTAACCGTTCATACGACCGAGTCTGGCCGATGCCCTTGTGGGATGAATATAATCAGCAATTAAAAAGCCCAGTTGCAGATTTGCCAAATATCTCAAATGGGCGTGACGCAGGGTCGATTACCGCAGCGTGCTTTTTATCAAATTTTGTCGGTACAGCGAAGTGGGCGCATCTTGATATTGCCGGAACCGCGTGGAAAAAATCAGCAAATCAACCAGGTGCGACTGGCAGACCTGTAAGTTTATTGGTGGAGTATTTGCTCAATCTAAGTTGAGCGTTCAGCCAATCCGCAGGGCCATCGCGCCAAAGGAACACATCATGCTCATTTGCGTTCATTATGTTGCGAGGCAATTTGGACTGCCTTGCGCCGATGCTCTTGCGCTTTTGGACCATTACGATCGCCAGTGAAACACCAGCGCAAATGCGCGTGATGAATATTTAGCTTGTGCGCAATGCCAGAAAACGTTTGTCCACTAAGAATTGCATTGGCTCGAGTTTCACGTAATAAGCGTAACCTGGGTTCAGTTGTGCTACGATTGCTCATGTTTAGAACCTTTACAGGTATACGAAAGATGCACAGAGTGCACACTAAAGCATATATACCAACAACTAAAATAAGCTATGAGTGTTTTTTTACGCAATTTATCCACGCAAGTAGATATTCAGTGTGGCGGAAACTGGGCTAAGCTATCTAGAATGTCTGTAACACCTCCTCAAAGCCTACAAAAAATAAAGAATGGTGCTTTGCCTAGGATTGACACACTACAGCGTATTTCTAATGCGTTGAACATCTCCATGGATCAATTATGTGCTGATGACGAAGAAATATACCGCGCCGCCGCCAGCGCAGTGGCGGACGATGACTTGGTTGGTATCGACCATTACCCAATCGCAGCTAGTGCTGGGTTTGGCGCGTATCCTGCCGACCACGCGCTGGCCGACAACAAACACTGGTTCTCTAAAAAATGGATAAGCAACAAAGGCTTATACGCCAAAGACCTCTCGTTAATTCGAGTGTATGGCGATTCTATGGAGCCGCTGCTACGCGACAAAGACCTGATCATGCTCGATACCAGCAAAACAATCCCCACCGCCGCGATGCCGTTTGTGGTGCGGGTCGGCGACGTGCTGTATGTTAAATTATTGTCGTTGCTAACAAAAAACCCTGCGCCTCATGAGCGCCAATAAATTCTACGACCCGATCGAAATCGACCTCAGCGACCCAGAAAGCGGCTTTGCGGTAATCGGCGCCGTGGTCTGGCACGCCCATTCATATATTTAATATAGAACATGAAACAAAAAAAAGAAGCATTGCATAAACTTGAAATACAATCACGCGAGCAAATGCAGAAGGTTGTACAGAACGCGCAAACCGTGCGTTTTTTAATTCGCTGGGGCGCGTTGGTGTGTATTGCATTCTTTGCATACAAGTCTGTAGTTGAGCTGGCAGGAAAAGTAACAATCACTGATGTCAGCATAGCCTTTCAATTTTTAGGAAAAAGCCAAACTGTTATTACAATAACTATGCTATGCTTTATCTTGATAGTCTGTTACGCACTATGGCAACGAAAACTCAAACAAGAAAAGATTTTTTATTTATCTCAACGTATTAAATGGCTAGAAAGACGAATTGATGAAAACAGAACATCGAGTCAACTTGGCAATCTTGGAGAAACACGAATAGAGGATAAACAATGACTGATTTACTCATGGTACTGTTGTCTTTGGCTGGGCTTGCGTTTGTTTGCATATTTTGCTTTTGGTTATACGAAGAATACCGAGTAGAGCGCTTTCGCCATAAGTTGTTTGTATTGCGAGATGAGCTTTTTGATTCCGCTAGCACAGGCAAATTACAATTTGATGACCAAGCGTATGAATTATTGCGCACTTCTTTAAATGGTTTTATTCGTTATGCGCATACGTTAAGTCTTTTACAATTTATTTTTCTGCTGATTAGTCCAAATACAAAAGAGCTCAAACAGAAAATCAAACGCAATGACTTTGCCGATGCTTTGCTGCAGAGCACACAACAATATTCAAAAGAGCAACGGGCTATCGTCAATAAGGTATTAGAGAAAATGCATAGGCTTATAGTTATTCATATCGCAGCATCACCTATGGCTTTGGTGCTTATTGTGCCTGTTTGTGCATTATTATTATTTTATCGTGGAGTAAAGTATCCGTTTTTAAAATTAGATGAAGCCGCATACTTTAGCAGTGTTGAGCATCCCATCTATAAAGCCAGCCACTCCGCCTAAATTTTATCATGTTGCACTTCTTGGCGTTGTAACAACTTGAATGTTTTGTGGCGGTAATACCAGTTGACCGCGCATGTCACGGATTCCAAGTACAAAACCACCCAGTAATAACCATTGGTTAAAGTTTAAGCCGCCGCCTGCGGTAAGGGTAGACGACGTGCTCTACGTCAAGTTGCTGTCAAAAATGAACAATAAATGCGTTCGACTAATGAGCGCGAATAAATTCTACGACCAGATAGACATCGACCATCGCGACCCAGAAAGCGGCTTTACGGTGATAGGCGCGGTGGTCTAGCACACCCATTCATACCTTTAACAACACAGAACATCAGCCAACCAAGCAATACGCAGTATTGTGTAATACTTGCAAGGCAATCACCTCCTCAGGTTAGCGTGCGCCAACCATTAGCCGTTTAATTCGTTTAATAGCCGTTTAATTTGCCAAGTTGTCCTTGCAAACTTAATTTTGCAATCCACTCAAAAAAACTCTGAAATGTCTTTAATATGTCCTTTAGGGAACCTCTGATTAAGTCCCAAACAACAGCAATATCAGCTAGAAAGATATACAATGGTGAATCTATTTGAATATTTGAATAAGCGGATAATCTTATGAAACAAACAACTTTTGCCAGTGCTGCATACGACCACAAGAAAGTAACAACAAAACGTGAGAAATTCTTGCAGTCGATGGACAAATTAGCTCCATGGCAACGGTTGTTAGCGTTAATAGAACCGCATTATCCCAAGAAAGGGAATGGCCGCCCACCAATTAATATGCAGACCATGTTACGCGTTTATTGTTTACAGCAATGGTACAACTTATCAGACCCAGGGGTAGAAGAAGCACTATATGACATGGAAAGCATGCGGCGTTTTGCCCATATAGAGCTGATAGACGATGCCATCCCTGATGAAACTACCATCTTGAACTTGCCCGCAGGATCATAGAAAAGCATCAACTCAGCGTCAAGATACTTGCTGTGGTGAATGAGTATTGTATGGAAAATAATATAACAATCTCACAAGGGTCGATGGTTGATGCCACGATCATCCATGCACCATCATCTACGAAGAATAAAGAGAAAGCCCGTGATCCTGAAATGCATCAAACAAGGAAAGGCAAGCAGTGGTATTTTGGCATGAAGATTCATATAGGAACTGACGCTAATAGCAATATGATTCATAGCGCGGCAATGCCTACCACCACAGCCGCGAATGAAGCTGACATCAATGAACTCCCCAAATTGCTGCGTGAAACAGATAAGGTTATCTTTGCCGATGCAGGATATACGAGCGACAGTTATAAACGCGGCTCGCGTCACCTTGGGATAGATTGGCGCGTGAATGATAAACGTAAACCAAAGCAGCAAATGAGCGGCTCGCAGCGCAAACGCAATAGACAGAACTCTAAGGTGCGCGCCCGGATTGAGCACTGTTTTCGGGTAATCAAATGTCAGTTTGGTTATAAGAAAGCTCGCTACAAAGGACTAGAAAAGAACCGAGTACAAGTATTTTCTTTGCTTGCATTGACGAACTTATACATGCTGCGCGGACGACTAACAGGATAGAACCGCCCAAAATTCAAGAAAAACAGTAAAAAACAATAAAAACAGTAAAAAACAGTAAAAAACAGTAAAAAACAGTAAAACAGCAACACGAAGATCAGCGAAATGATCAAATATTGACCATTGAAAATTATTGCTATTATTTTTTTGGAGTATATGCGAGTTATTGGAGTATATGAGCGTCTTAATCAGAGCTTCCTTAGGCTGCTACTTGTATGCCACGATGATATGTAACTTATCAATTTATCAAGATAAATACATGTCCTTGGTCATCTCCTTGGTCTGTTTTTAGCTCCAATTTCACTCCAAAACAACAAAAAACTATTGATAAATCAATGAATCACATATCGAAAAAATAAGTGACATTTCAAACGCAAATATTCCGTACATTTCAAACGCAGATTAACAATACGAGAGGCTTAATCATAGCTTCCTTAAAACGACATCAGCAACTTCCTTCTTGCAATATATTTCTTTTCTTGTAGCATTTGTAAGAGATTTTTGAAGGTACAGGAAAAAAAGGGGGAAAATGCCTGAAATTAGACTAGAGAACCTGATGAAGCGCTATGGCGACATCGAGGTTCTACACAGTTTGAACTTGGTTATGCAGCCTGAGGAATTTACGGTCTTGGTAGGCCCCTCGGGATGTGGTAAATCAACCACACTGCGCATGATCGCCGGGCTGGAGACCGTTAGCGGTGGTGAAATCTATATCGACGGGCAGCCAGTCAGCCGTCTAGACCCCAAAGACCGCGGTCTGGCGATGGTGTTTCAGGACTACGCGCTTTACCCACACATGGATGTGGCGCGGAACATTTCTTTCGCATTGCGGTTACAGAAACGCCCCAAGCATGAAATCGATTTAAAAGTCCGTCAAGCAGCCAAAATGGTCGGGCTAACCGACTTTCTTGCACGCAAGCCTAGCGAACTTTCTGGCGGTCAACGCCAACGTGTAGCAATGGCACGCGCGCTGGCCAAAGACAGCAGGATATTCTTATTCGACGAGCCGCTCTCCAACCTTGACGCCAAGCTACGTGGCCAAATGCGTGCTGAATTGGCGATAATGAGACAGCGTGTCCGCAAGAACATGATCTATGTCACCCATGATCAGATTGAGGCGATGACCCTTGCTGACCGTATCGTTGTGATGAACGACGGAGATATTCAGCAACAGGGAACACCTGAAAACCTGTTTAAGCGACCTGCGAACAAGTTTGTCGCTGGGTTTCTGGGGTCGCCACCTATGAATTTTCTTGACGGTGTGTTGACCGAACGCGATGGGTTATTGTTGGTCGCTGGCGATGGATTTGCAATCAGGTTGCCAGAAGAACAGCGGGCGAGCCTTGCGCAAAATGTAAGCGAGGTGACACTGGGCATCAGACCCAGCGACCTGAATTACGATCCAGATGCCGCAAATGGCCATGCGCTTGATTTGCAGGTGGCCGTGTCTGAATACATTGGTGCGCAGTCCGTGCTGCAGTGCAGCTGTGGCTCTTTCAAAGTTACTGTTGAAATCAAATCAGAAACTCCAATCGCACTTGGAGAAAAACTTCGTTTCGGCGTGCGCGCTGAAACTTTGCACCTGTTCGACAAACACGTCCGAGCAGGCATTATTGACAATGCATCCATAGGGAGAAAATAATATGCATTCACTAAAACCGCAGGTACTGGCAGCCATTTGTGCCATGGCAATGGCAACATCCGCCTTTGCCAATCCATATGAGGACTACGCAGGTACAACGCTAGTCGTAAATTTTCCAGCATTCCCACACTACAACTCGGTCGTTAAGGTGTTGCCTGAATTCACCAAGGAGACGGGTATTAAAGTCGAAGTTGACCAACTACCTTACCTCAAAATGCGCGAGCGGCAAACGCTGGAGCTTGCCCAGGATGAAGGCGAATATGATCTGATTGCATATGTTGTATTCTCCAAAGCGGATTATGTCTACGCCGATCAGCTTGAAAACCTGGCGCGCTATTTCATGAATCCAAGGTTGGCCGACCCCAACTATGACGCCACAGATCTGATTGACGGCTACGTGCAGAATATCGGCGTCGCTGGCGGCGCCAAAGGCTATCTGCCTGGTCCGACCGGGTCACTGTTTGGACTGCCCTCTGGCTCCGAGACTTCGGTCCTGATGTATCGTAAAGACATTTTTGCCAAGCACGGAATCAAGGTCCCTGAAACCTATGACGAATTGCTGGATGCTGCCTGCGAGATCCCGAAACTCGAACCTGGCATGGGCGGCATGGCTTCGCGTGCGGCATCAGGCCACCAAGCGAGCCACGCATTCTTGTTGCACCTGGCACCATTGGGCGGCAAGGTTTTTGACGACAACTGGAACCCTGTGATCAACAGTGCCGCAGGTGTCGCCGCCGCCAACGCGCTTAAAACGATCGTTGATTGCGGACCCGAAGGCGCAATGGCCTTTGGTCCGTCCGAAGCCGCTGCATCGTTCGCGTCTGGACAGTCGGCCATGTTTTTGGACAGCATCGCGTTTGCCCCGGGGTTCGAAAATCCCGATAAGAGCAAGGTTGTTGGCAAAGTCGGGTATGCGCTGCATCCTATGGGCGTTCGCCGTGCCAGCCAGACAGGAGGATTTGGCATCGCCATACCGAAAAATGCTGAGCACAAAGAAGCAGCATTTCTGCTAATGCAGTGGATGACCTCGAAGAAAGGCGACAAACTGATTGCAATGGCTGGCGGTAACCCATCTCGGTTCTCGACCTATGCGGATCCAGACGTGCGAGCCAAATACCCCTTTGCCGAGACATTTGGTGAAGCTTTGAAATACGCCGACCCTGACTGGCGTCCGATTATCCCAGTTTGGGGCAAGATCAACGCTGATATCGGCACCACAATATCGAAAGTGCTTACCGAGGGTCTTGACCCGCAAGAAGCACTGGATGGCGTGGCCGAGCGGGCAAGGGCGATCATGGACGAAGCCGGATACTACACCTGGCAGTGATCGACATTTTGTAAAACAGCCGCCTGCGGATTGGTTCGGAGGCGGCGACATAACCCAAAAAATAACGAATCGGCTCACCTTATTATATCCGCGAACCGTTTAACCCCTTATCTTTTCTTGGCGCCAGCTGCGGTCATCATGATTATCGCATTGCTTTACCCACTGGGATACATGACCTACGGAAGTTTTCGAGCGTGGAACCCAGCACAGGCCCTTGGCGAAACCGAGTTTGTTGGATTAAAGAACTACATTTTTTTGTGGAATGACGAAGCGTTCCGCGAAAGCCTCGGCGTGACGTTGCGTTTCGCAGCGGCTGTGGTCTCGATCGAAATGGTTTTTGGCGTCGGACTCGCGCTGTTGCTCGATCGTAACATCCGTGGGATGTCTGTCCTGCGCACCCTGTTCATTCTACCAATGATGATTGCACCGGTGGTCGTTGGCTTGATGTGGCGCTATATGTATCACCCGACAATAGGGACGTTTAACCGGTGGCTTGAGTCCATAGGGATTGATGGCATCGACTGGCTCGGACGCAACCCGTTGGTCAGTATCATCATCGCCGATATTTGGCAGTGGACACCTTTTATCTTCATTCTTTCGCTTGCCGCGCTGCAATCCCTGCCCCGCTCTGCACTTGAAGCCGCGCGGATTGATGGGGCCACGGACTGGCAACAAATCTGGTTCATCAAACTCCCGCTGATGATGCCGGTGCTAATCGTCACAGCGCTTCTCAGGTTAATCGATGCTTTCAAAGTCCTTGAAGTTATCCTAGTAATGACCGAAGGCGGACCGGGATTGTCGACCGAAATCGTTGCACTGCGAATCTCGCGTACAGCAACCGAATTCCGCGAACTCGGTGTTGCCGCGGCAATGTCAAACTATCTGCTGATCCTGCTGTTTGTGCTTACTTTGGCGATGTTTGGGTGCACACGTATTCAGGAATTGCGCACACAACGCGCTGCGCGCCGCGTACAAGAAGAGGCTTGAGGGTCCATGCAAGACGCCCGTCCCAACCCCTCTTTTTATGCCCTTTTGCTCGCGCTGGTTTTTATGGCGGTCGGACCAATTGTGCTGATGTTGGTGAATTCCTTCAAATTGGACGTCGATATTATTTCTGGCACCAGCGGGCTACTTTTCCTGCCGACAATCCAAAACTACGAAACCGCGCTCTGTGATGTTTTGTGGTACGAACCCGAGCATCTTGATTTCTGCCAACTGAAATTCGGCGGCGCCTTTATCAATTCTATCATCATTGCCATGATTTCAACCGCGCTGACGTTGGTTATCGGCTGCATGGCTGCCTATGCGCTGGTACGATTTCGCTTCATGGGACGAGATACCGCATCCCTAACCACATTGCTGGTGCGCATGGTGCCGCCCGCAGTATTGATGGTACCAGTTTTCGGGTTGTGGAACAACGAGTTCTGCATCGACAAACGCAGCTTCGTCGGCGAGATCATCCGTGACGCATTCGGTGGCCGTGGCGATGTTTGTTTGGCCGGAACCCATGCGGGGATCATTCTGATCTACGTGGCGATGAACCTGCCATTTGTGATCTGGATCTTACAAAGTTTCATCGTGCAGGTACCGCGTTCGCTAGAAGAGGCTGCGCGAGTCGACGGAGCGGGGCCGTTTCAGGTTTTCTTCCAAATTGTGCTGCCACTGATCAAACCGGGACTGGCCGCAGCGGCAATCTTTACCTTTCGCATCGCCTGGAACGAATATCTGCTGGCGTCGGTGTTGTCGGATCGTAGCACTAAAACTGTGCCTATTCTGATTGTCAACAACGTTAGCGAATTCAATATCGAATGGGGCGTCATCATGGCCACAGGCATGCTGCTCGCCATCCCGCCAATCATATTCACATTGTTCGCGTCTCGGCAAATCATCAGCGGCATGACCGCTGGCGCGGTTAAGGGGTAGACACGGATGGTCAATTCGGGTTTGCTGCTGGCAACAATGGATACCAAAGCAGAAGAAACTGGGTTCCTAAAAGATGCGCTCGCAGCAAATGGTGTAGACACAGAAATTATCGATGTTTCGCTTGATTCAGATGGAGCTATCTGGGGTGGCGTTGAAAAATCGGCACGGATCGCCGCAATCGCAGGCGACAAAGGTGCCGAAGTTTCTCGACGTATCCAAGAGGGCATGCATGCCGTCGTTGCCTTGGGCGGTGGAACGAGTGGCGACATAATATTGCGTGTCATGCGCGCATTGCCGTACCACTTTCCTAAAGTGTTGGTCACACCCATGCCGTTCGACCCCCGCCCCGCTGTGGCTGACAACTCGATCATACTCGTCCCTTCAATCACAGATATCGCTGGCCTGAACCCGTTTCTGCGCCAGGTTCTGTCGCAAACGGCGGCGCTGGTTGCGGGGTTGTGCTCTGTCGACAATGCTAGCTTTGTGCCAGAACCTACGATTGGCATTACCGCCTTGAGCGCGACCGGCGGTGCCCTTGATGGTTTGGTATCAGGTCTGCGAAAGCTTGGGCAAGAACCCACGGTCTTTCATGCCAATGGGTTCGGCGGCGCGGCGTTTGCACGTTTTACAGCCGCAGGTGCGTTCAGCGCAGCCATCGATATGACCACCCATGAAGCCACCCGAATTCTCTTCGAGGGGGATCATGTTGCGATGCCAACACGTTTCACCGCCGCCGCGAACATTCCACGGGTGGTCCTACCGGGCGGTTTGAACTTTCTCGGTCTCGGTCCAATACATACGTTGACCGCAGTACAACGCGCCAGCCCTCACTTTCAGCACTCTGGGCTCTTTACCCATGTCAAACTGACCCCGGAGCAAATGACTACTACTGCGAATTGGCTGGCAGGTGAACTGAACAAGGCTACTGCACCTACACATGTTGTCGTACCCATGGGCGGTTTTTCGCATCGTGACTGCCAAGGTGGCGAGATCGAAGACCCGCAATTGCGTCAGATCTGCCTGGACACCCTAACCGCACGCGCCAAAACTTTTAAGGTCGAAGCGCTCCCCGGACATATCAATGATGCTACCACGACCACTCGCGTCATCGAGATTATCAGACCCCATATCTAGAGATTGAACCCATGCCAGAAATCGACGACATCAACGCCCACAAAGATCAGCTGATCGCAATTGCGCAACGCTGTTTTGGACTCAAATTGCAAACGAATGCCGGGGGAAATCTCTCGGTCCGGCTGCACAGCCGCGACGCAATCGTCATCAAGCCGTCGGGCGTTGGTTACAACGAATGTACGCGAGAAAACCTGCAGGTTGTGATGCTCGACGGCACAATTTTGCCGTCCGCACTGGACCTGAAGCCATCGAAGGACCTGGATTTTCACTTGGACCTGTACCGCATTCGCGCAGACATCAACGCCATTGTGCATTGCCATTCACCTTGGGCGACGGGTTACGCGAGCGCCGGGTTGGAGATTCCTTGCTTGACGGTGCAAACTATTGAAAAAATTGGAAGAATGCCGCTTATTCCACTGTCACCTGCTGGCGGACCGCAAACCGAGCAGGAAATCAGCCCAGTATTCGTCGACCCAAATATCCGCGCCGCCGTCCTTGCCAATCACGGCACAGTTGGTGTCGGCACAACACTCATGGCAGCGCAATACCTAGCCGAAATCATCGAAGAAACCGCCCATATCGCCTTTGTGCGCGATACTCTTTGCGCAGCACACGGCAAGACGCCGCCGGACGGACCGCAGTTGGGAACCCCGCAACAATCAAAGGCAGCGGCGCTAGGCGCTTAAACCGCCTGCCGTGCGCTGAACAAGGCTGTTTAGGGAAACTCTGATTAATTCCATGACGGGCGAGACGGAGAAAAAACGCTCGATGATAACCAGACGCAGTGCGCCGATAATACTGGTAGTCTTGTGGGTGTTGCCAAGTGCTGCAACGACGTTAGTACCGATTTTTTCTCCGTCCTGCTGTTGCATATACTTTGGGTTTGCGGCAATTGCTGACGCTGGCTGTATTGCATCCCGTGGCGTATAGCTAGGTCGTACGCTCAGCGGTTTGCGCCTTGCAAGCATCAGCAATTACCATCAAACTCGCTCCATCAGCTACTTAAGCAGAGGTTCCTTAGCGCCACGGACATAACAGTTTAATCTTCCATATCCATAGGTCGCTTGAGCCCGGCAATATATGCGGCAACCTCGTCCAGCTGCATCGCTGGCGCGGCCTTGCGAACGGTACCAGCGGGCATATCACCGAAATAGAATTGATACCCGGGGATCACCTGACGCCGCTTGCGAATAGGCATACCCTGATAGGGAAACACATCAGATCGTGCGTTCGCATCATAGTCGTGACATGGCAGCACGTAGTCGGCACGCTTGTCGATTTCCTCGACCGACTTCCAGCCTTCATAGCTATTCACGAACCGCGCGGGCACCCAGTAGCGCCACTTTTCAGCAGGGTTCGGCTGCAGATTGCGCTCTTCGAATATTGCATCCCCGCAGATCACGATATCTCCGGCAGATGTCTCAACGCTCACAGCCATATGCCCAACAGAGTGGCCAGGCGTGTGGAACATGGTAACTCCCGGCAAAATTTCGCATTCATTTGCAACGGCTTCGATCACGCAACCAGCATAGGCAGGTTCGATCCCCAGAATACCGCATTCATATGTGCGGTAATACAGAGGCAGCGGATTGTTGGCCATTTCAATTTCCGCTTTGGGTGCGATGTAGCGCGCGTTGGGAAACTCTTTCATGTTCTGCACATGGTCCCAGTGCAAGTGCGTAAACACAATCGCGTCGATCTCAGTGGGATCAACTCCGAGAACCTCCTGCAAATGCACATGCACTTCTAGGCAGCCGCGCTTGTCGCAGTTGTGGTGATACTTGGAGGCCCTCTCAGCATCACACAACCCAGTATCAATCAAAATCTTGTGCTCACCTGTATCGACGTAATGGCAGAAAACAGGCTGCCATTTCTTTTTTCCAGCAGGACCCTTCCAAAAAATGTAGGTACCCAGATCGCCGTGAAGCCACCCGGTGTTAATCGGGTATATTCTAGTTTTATTTACGCCCATGACGCTCTCCATACTCAATTGCTGTGGCGTGAAACAATAGCTAATTTTGAGATGGAATCAAGGCAAAAACTCGTTCACTCCAGTCCAGCTGAGCTTGACAATACTTGCAAGAAGCTCGCGGTCATATGGTCGCGCATACCGTTTGTCGCTGTGGCAGAGTTCTCGGCAAAGATAGCAGCGATCAAACCTGCATGGCTTGTTGCAGATGCGAACAGGTCCTCACTGGCGGTAAAGCGCTTCGAACTGAATGGACCAGTACGCTGGTGAAACTCACAGGCATCTCTGCGATATATTGTTTGATGAAACGCCTCGTTGGTCCTTATGGAAGCTCTGATTAAGTCCATGATGGGCGAGACGGAGCAAAAACGCTGATGATAACTATAGACGCAGCACTTGATAAAACTGGTGGTCTTGTGGGTGTTGCAACGACGTTAGCGCAGCGTTTTTTCCCGTCCTGCTGTTGCATATACTTTGGGTTTGCGGCAATTGCTTACGCTTGCTGTGTTGCATCCCCTGGCGTATATGCTACGGCATGCGGTTTGCGTGCGGTTTGCGCCTTGCAATCATCAGCAATTGCCAGCAAACTCGCTGATAGAGCGAGTTAATCAGAGCTTCCATAGGTAACTTTCTCGGATACAATATCAATAAGAATGCAACAGTGATCGATCATCCAGTCAATCGACGGGTAATTGGTTTACGCCTAGAAGAATTTGTCCAACTAAAAAAGCGGATCATGATTGCAGCGGGACCAAACAACGTTAGTGCACTGCGGGCAGTGCTTGCACAAGGTCTTATTACCGCTGTGGTAACAGATCAGCTAACTGCGCGCACCCTACTTAAACCACCAACGGATTGACCGCTATGATCGATGCCCAACACGCTTTGCGCAAAGAAATTATTGTAACGTGCATCTCTATGGATAATGAAAATATCAATCAAGGGACTTCAGGAAACATCTCTGCTCGCTGGGAAGATGGATTTCTCATCACCCCTTCAGGGCTGCCATACAAGACAATGCTCCCAGAGGACATCATCTTCATGGATATGGACGGCGGTGCAACAGGCCCACACAACCCATCATCAGAATGGCGTTTTCATCTCGATATCCTTAAATCCAGGTCGGATATAACCGCAGTAATCCATGCCCATCCTATTTATTGCACCGCATTTTCTATGGTTAATCAGCATATTCCCGCCGTCCACTACATGATTGCAGCAGTCGGAGGTCCGACAATCCGTTGTGCCCCGTACGCTACTTTCGGCACCAAAGAACTTTCGGCCAATGCCGTCACCGCGCTTAAAAATCGCATGGGGTGTCTGTTAGGCAATCATGGTATGATTGCCTGTGGCACTTCTCTGGCGAAAGCTTTTTGGCTTGCGTGCGAAATCGAAACCCTCGCTCACCAATACGCCGTAGCCATGCAATTGGGCGAACCACAGATATTATCCGCTGACGAGATAGTACGTGTCGTTGAAAAATTTAAATCATACGGACCAAACAGTACAGCAGCTTACAAAAATAACAGCTTACAAAAATAACAGGTCACAACAATAACCCGACTTACTATTATACAACCTGCTGTTCAGGTTATTGAACATTCATAACTCGATGGCTGTCCCAATGTATTGCAAGGGTAACATAGGGAAGCTCTGATTAAGTCCATGATGGGCGAGACGGAGCAAAAACGAGTGACAACTCAGCCCTGCCATTTTAGTCACAGTAGCCGTCAACGAAATATATCAATAGCAACTATGGTGCGTATTTGCAGTGCAGTTGAGAAACTTATGCTTATATTTGAAAGTATACGTATATTCTAAACTCAACAGCAGCATCGTGCTTGGCTTGACTGAATATTTTGAAAATGTTGAAAATTCTGATTTAAACCAAACACCTTTTGTTTGATACTTCTGCGCCCCAGATATATTTGGTACAGTAAATTGATGTGTGGAAAACAAAACTGCAATTATAGATTGTTCATTCAATGTAAACATATACCCTCCCCGCAACCCCAGCCCTGACGTCTTGGTGCTGGATGATGTTGCCGTTGCCCCAGTAACTATATTATTGAAATTCTCAAACGGAGGACTATACTTATCCAAGTCTGTATACCTTAAAGTCAGGATGCCCATGTTCACACCAGCGTACCAACCTGAAGAAAAGAGATAGTCATAGTTCACAGCAAAGACATTTCCTTTTCCTTGCGTTTCATCTTCCCCGGTCCTTAGCATTGCTTCTTCTGATAGAAGTTGATAAGATAAACCAACTCTATGTATCCCATCAACAATAGCCCCACCAAAGATTTTCAACCCAGAGTGTTTTGTTGCTGTAGTGACAATTATTGGTTTTTCTGCTGAAATTCCCGTGCCTGGTGTACCTTCATCTCCAATGATTTTGGTTGACTTCAAGCGATAGGCGAAAACAGGCAGCGCATAGCCACCTCCAATAAAAAAGCTTGTTTCAGACATAACAGATGGAGAAATAACGCTGGCTATGAGCGCAATTACTATTTTATGATGTTTGCTTTTCCCCATTTTCATGTAATAAACAACCTTTACAATGCCCGCACTTAATCATCATCAAGCAGTCAACACAGCATTCTGCTGTTCATTCATGGTATGTATATACAAAACGATGACTATTTGGCATACATTCTTTTGTCTTACACCATTTTCAAGCGCAAGAGCAACACATTGATTTTTTACTACCAGTCTACGCTAACCACCCTCAGCCAATGTGAAATAACCATACACCTGACCAATACACCTAGCTGAGCGCAGCGCCACTTTAGCAGATTATTGTAAGTATGCTATAATACACATACAGCGCACATTAAGTGCACTTATCCACTGCCATCTTAACACTGATTACATTTAATAATAATAATAAAATGCTACATTTACACAGATTTAGCTAACACTGACGAATTGCAATGCAAATACTATTTTTTGATGGTTAGTTTTGGCATTTAGGCTGTAATTTCTACAATCAATATGCTAATTTTAATGATTGGACTTGAACACTGTCATGCAGCCAAGCAGTCAAGCCCATTACCGTTTACACTGTTTACATTTACAATAATGCATACTAAATAGCAAAATCAAAATATGCACATGCAAAATGCAGCGCTGATATATGGAATGCAAAATAGCATTTGTAAAAATACGGCTATTATATATGGAAAGCTGCAAGAGCTGGTGCATCACAATAGTTGCTGTCTTGTCAATGCACCCGCGTGATATCAACTTGCAAAGATAATTTGTCGCCACGCTGCAGTCTGCGTTTTAACACGGTTGGGTTCCACGCAATAATATCGTTGACGCTGACAAAAAACTTATTACCAATGCTCCATAGCGAGTCGCCCCTGCGCGCTGGATAGTAGACGTTGCGGATGATTGTATGGCGGTGCTCACCGCGTAGCACGATGGGTTCTTTGGCAACTGCTCTAGATTGTGCGACAACTATTTGTTTACCAGAATACAAAATTGTATTGGCCTTCACGCCATTCCAACTCATTAAGTCGCGCAGTTTTACCTTGAACTGCCGTGATACTCCCCACAGGGTATCTCCTGATTTGAGCCGATACCTTTTAACCAGCTCGACTTGGACATTGATGCGCCGGGGAGGCTCGTATTGATATTGCTTGTACTTATTAAAATCCGAGACATAAATTGGAATTACCATGGAAAAAGGCATCTTTAACACGTTTGCTTGCATTTGATTTAACCGCATTAACGCAGCCACCGAAGTGTCAAATTTCTTGGCAATTGTTTTCAATGTATCTGTAGCTTGTAGTTTGTACGCCATCCACAGTACATAATCTGTGCTGTCACGATACTTTTTATATTCAGCCGTAAAATGTTCAACACGCTCGACTGGGAGCAAAACACGTGGTCGCTGCAATGGGTAGAGCATTTTCTGATTAAATCCAGAATTTAAAAAATCAAACTCTTCACTCGACACAGCCGCAAGTCGCTTCACAGCTTCGATGTTCATTGCATAGTCCAAGGTAAGCTCTTTAAAATACGGTTTATTTGGAATTTTCGGCAATACAATTCCATATTTATCAGGGTGCAAAATTATTTCGCAGATGCCAAGCAATAAAGGCACATAACTTTTCGTTTGTTGCGGTAATTTATCAAGATCCCAATAACTGGTAGACCAGTTGCGTTTTGTATGGCGGCGTATCTGCTTGCTGACTCGGCCCGGTCCGCCATTATATGATGCTAGCGCGTGGAACCAATCGCCATTGAATGATGCTCGCAACTGGTCTAAATATAATATTGCTGCGGTTGTTGAATCGACGATATCACGCCGACCCGAATACCACCACCCTTCACGCACACCAAAATGCTCGGCAGTACTTGGGATAAACTGCCACAGCCCAGCTGCTTTCGCATACGAATACGCATACGGGTCAAAGCCACTTTCCACCACAGGCAACAAGGCAATCTCGGCTGGGAAACCCTCCTGTTCGATGCGCTCGTAAGTATAAAACAAATATCGCATTGCCCCTTTCATCACCCGGTCAAAGTAGGCTTGGTCTTCGGTAAAGTACTGAATGACATTCTGCACGCGCTTTTCATGCAAATACTTGCCTTTCCATTGCATATTGTCACGAATCCTATCCAGTAAATCAGTGTACTCACTAGTGCTTGTATCTGTAGATATATCAGCTTTGCTGTCAACCGCTGCTCTGCTCACAACAACATCACTGTCATCACTGACATCGCTGACATCGCTGTCATCACTGTCATTACTGACATCACTATCAATATTAGCGCTGATATCGCCAGTTGTTAACGGCTGCTGCGCGCAACTTGCAATACACAACATCACTAGCATTATCAATAAACTGTTTTTCAGAGATTCCATAGATGCCTTAATAACCCGTATTATGAGCCAGTGGTTTTGCTGCATATTGTTAATCATATTAAAACGGTATATAGAAGGGCTGAATACGCTGCTTGTTCTGTTTCATTGCGACCCTTCAATGTTGGAGTAATACCAAGGCTCTTTAAAAAACACGCGCGCCATCACCCAAGACACCAACAGCACTACCGCGCCACTAAATACAATATCACTCATAAAATGCCGACCTTGCAACACTCTGCCAAAGCCAGACACAAATCCTGACGTCAAACCAATGTACAATAAACAATCCCGCCACTTGCGCAGACTTGGAATAAACGCAAGCGCCATTAAAAAAAATCCGCTACTGGCATGTCCAGAGACAAACGAACAATTGGTAGCGCATTGATCACTGATCATCCATGGCGGGCTAAACTGTTGATCACCGCCAAATTCCACAATATTCGCAGGTCGCGCTCGCCCCCAGTTATCCTTTAAAACCACGTTCACCACCACACCAGGACCAACCACTAAACATGTGAGCAAATAGCCGCTTTCCAGCAGCCACTTGCGCCTGTTATACCAAAGTGTTACAGCTAAAATTGCCAAGGCAGCAACCCAAAACAGCCAATTAAGTGAGTCAAGCCAGCGCACCAGCGCATAGTCATTTCCAATAAACCCTGTCGATGCAACATACCACCAATTGCTCACCATCAAATCTAAATGCGGCATTACAACAAAGGCTGAACCGCTAATCACCATCAATACAAATGCCCAAATATGCTGATTCATGGCTGCAAAACATGCTCTGCAAGCCAATCACGGTTTTGCAAAAAATAATCGGTCAACTCACGCTGAGCAGCTGTGGTTGGTTGATGTTGGTACTCCCAGCTAGCATGGTCTGGCATAGAAACTAAAATCGACTCAATTCGCCCTGTACTCTGTAAGCCAAACAGCGTACCACGATCGTATACCAAGTTAAATTCTACATACCGTCCACGACGTATCTGCTGAAAAGCAACGTCTGCATCAGTAAATGGGTGCTGCTGCCGTCTATGTACAATTGGCGCATAGCCACGTTCAAAATTATTGCCAACTGCCTGCATAAATTCAAAGCAGCTAGCAAAATCAGGAGCATTGAGATCATCAAAAAATATCCCGCCAACACCGCGTGGTTCATTGCGATGAACATTCCAAAAATAGTCATCGCATTGCTGTTTCATCTGTCGATACGTGGTATTTCCATCCAAACACCCACAGGCATCACGCGCCACTGTATGCCAATGCACACAGTCTTCAGTAAACCCATAACACGGCGTTAAATCAAAGCCACCACCAAACCACCAAACGAGATTATTGTCAGTTTTAACTTGAAAGTAGCGCACATTCAAATGCGCGGTTGGCACAAATGGATTGCGCGGATGAATTACCACAGATACACCAAGCACTGCAAACGGCCTACCCGCAATATCAGCATGCCGTTGTGAGGCGCTACACGGCAAAGAGTTTCCGTGCATATGCGAATAATTAACCGCTGCTTTGCTGAAGACATCACCACCACTCAACACTCGGGTAATTCCATAATTCTCATGTGACTGCCACGGGTCATCAACAAACACCTGCTGACCATCAAGCTGTTCTAGAATCGTACACAGCGAATATTGCAACAGCAATAAATAGCTGCGGATTGCAGCAATGTGACTCATCGGAGCTGCTGTCCTGTTTCCCCAATAATTATCGGCGAAGGTTGTGTGTAATACCCCAATGGTGCGTCGTAAATAACATCGACAAGCTTGCCAAATTGATTGAATATTTCTGCTAGGGTTGTCACTGGAGCTGCACCAGCAATATTTGCAGAAGTAGAAACCAACAAGCTCCCTGTTGCTGCAACAATATTACGGGTTGGGGTATGGCTTGGTACCCGCAACGCTAAGGTACCGTCTGCCGCGCAAACTAAAGGAACAACATTGGCAGCGGCAGCTAACACCACCGTGGTAAACCCAGGCCAGACGGAAGCACATAATTGTTGTTGCTGCGACGAAAGCGCTGCAGTGTATTGCTCGACTTGACGCCAAGAATGCGCCATGCAAATCAAACCTTTTGTGGCGACGCGCTGTTTTATTCGCAATATTCGTTGCACTGCTGCCATATTATCGGCACGGCAGCCAATTCCCCACACTGCTTCTGTCGGGTAGGCAACAACCCCGCCATCAACAATAATCGAGGCGACACGGCGAACGTCTTGCTCAATCTTCGCTGACATTCATCGGCTGCGGCATCAGCAATGAATATAAGCGGTATCCCCACACTGAAAACACAATCGCCATGACAACGCCAAGGATTTTATCTTCCAGTAAATTCTCAACATAACCGTTGCTAGCGCCAACTGCAGAAAAAACACCGTCGAGGACTGCCGAAAACACTGCCATCCCAAGAAACATCACAAAAAAATTAACGAGAATTATCCAAGTATATCCAGCAGTGCGCTCGAAGCTGCGCACAATTGCTTGTTGAATGCTCGTTTGCTCAAGCGCCAAAATCGCTGTAGTTAACACCAACCGTGAAGTCATCCACAGCCCGGGGATAATAAATAGCAGGTATAACGGCAGTTGAATAATCAACGTCACCACAGTCAAGACAACAACAATCGGTAATTTTACCAACCCAAATAGCAGAATACTTGACCAACTGAACTGTGACCCCAATACCAGTTGGTGGCAGGCCGCAAGACAAATTAAAATATTCAATGTGCCTATCAACACTAATCCTGCTTCATACCACATAATTGTTGGAGCGGCTGTTTGAAATTGCATCAGCACCGCAGCCATGTCCTGCGTTTGATACGCATTGAAAAATATCTCTCTCGCTTCTTGCGTTGAACCATGCAGCAACAGTTCGTATACCAATTCAACACCGAACAAAATGAACAAAATTGGAATAAACACCTTGCCGTTTTTCTGCAAAAAATATAGCGCATCAATAATTGGCTGGAATGTTCTAAATTTTACTGGTGGAGTCATAAAAGTCTTTCAATCAAAATAATAACACAGCCGCGACCGCACAAAACCAGCGGTGCATTGCTGGTCACAACGCTGCTGCGCGACAAAATACTATACGAGTTTTGCACTGTATCAGCGTTGGTTTTAATAACAATATTAGCTGTCAATTGCTGCGTTATTTTCATTATTGCTATTATTGTAGTCAAAATCAGCAGCTACGCGACGAATCATCAACAAATGGGTAATGCCGGCGGCGAGCAATACAACCAGATTTGAACAATTCGTGTTGAAATGTGAGTTGTTGCATTCATCCAACTGCGTGTAATTGGTCATAAACTCGCTTTGCAAGTGCATTATTGATGCCTTTTACCCGAGCAATGTCGCGCGCCGATGCTTTGCGTATTCCACGGATACCCCCAAAATGCAATAACAGTGTTTGACGTTTGGCCTGACCAATCCCTGCGATATTTTCTAACGACGAATGGCTGCGTGTTTTCTGACGCTTGGCCCGATGGCTGGTAAGCGCAAACCGATGCGCTTCATCACGAATATGCTGAATCAGATGCAATGCTGGCGCACGATTATCTAAGTCAATTTGTCCCCGCAACGTCTGTTGCTGTTGCTTGTATAAAAAATGACTGATGATCAATGTTTCCAAACCTGGCCTGCGCCCCAGTCCTTTGGCAACACCAACCAGCAAGACATCGTGCAATGGCAACGCTGCAAGAATTTGCTCAGCAGCAGATAATTGTCCGATACCGCCGTCAATAAAGATAATGTCTGGCAGCGGCAGCTGCTCATCGAGCACGCGTTGATAGCGACGTTGCAATGCTTCACGCATCGCTTGATAGTCATCACCGCTGGCGGTCGAGGTAATGTTGAATTTGCGGTATTCGGCTTTGACAGGCCCCAATGCATCAAAGACCACACACGCAGCAACCGTTGCCTCGCCCATTGTGTGGCTGATATCGAAACATTCCATCCGTTGCGGCAGTACGTTAAGCTGTAACAGCTCTTGTAATGCCAATGTACGCGCATGCACAGAACGCTTATGACTGAGCGCCGTCATCAGCGCTTGCTGGGCATTAGTCTGCGCCAACATCAACCATTTTTTATTTTGGCTACGGACATTGCTATATATTTCCAGATGCGGATACGTTTGTTGCAATAATCCCAACACCGTTGCGCTGTCAAAATTGTTTTCGACAACAATCCCACGTGGCGCGTCCATCCGCTTGCCTTGCAGTAAATAATATTGACAAATAAACTGCTCTAATAATGCACCTAGCGGTGCCTCATTTGCATTGTCTGGAAAAAACGTATTGCTCCCCAATACCTGACCGTTGCGCACATGTACCACCGCCAAACATAGCAAATGCTGTTGGCGCACTGTTGCGATTGCATCAATATTGCCGTGTTCATGGGTGACAGATTGGTCTGCTTGCACACTGCGAATCGCCATAATTCGATCACGCATCACCGCAGCCTGCTCATATTGCGCTGTATTGGCAAAGTCCGTCATTAGCTTAGTCAGTGATGCAACTAATTCGCTGCTTTGACCGGCTAAAATCATTTGCGCTTGGGCGACATCACGCTGATAGGTCTGCGCATCGATATGACCAACACAAGGTGCAGAGCAGCGCTTAATTTGATATTGCAAACACGGTCGCGAGCGATTGCGAAAAAAAACATCGTTGCATTGACGCAGCATACATGCTTTTTGCAACACCACAATTGCCGCGCGCACTGCTGTACTATTTGGAAACGGACCATAATATCTGCCCTTTATTTTTTTATTTTTGTTGCGGCGAAAACTCAACCACGGAAAACCATTGCCATCAGCAAACAACAAATATGGATACGATTTATCATCGCGCAACAAGATGTTATACGGCGGTTGATAGCTCTTAATACTATTTTGCTCGAGCAGCAGTGCTTCTGCTTCGCTGTGGGTAACCGTGATTGCAACTGTGTTGATTTTTTTTACTAACGCCTGGGTTTTTGCACCCAAGCCACCGTGTTGAAAATAACTCATCACCCGCTTGCGCAAGTTTTTAGCTTTACCGACATATAACAGCGCATCATCAGTGTCATACATGCGGTATACCCCAGGCAACGGCGTAATTAGCTTGCTGTCAATTTTCCGCCGCTCGTCATCGTCTACGCTCACCGCTATGCGCGCATTCTTAAGCGTTGAATAACCAACCTCGCTTTCAAAAACACTGTCGTTACGTGGCATAGCTATCAAGAAACCCCGCCGTGATAATATTCAAAACAGCCATGCGTGTCCATCTTTCGCGTTTGCAGTCAATACCCAGTACGGCGATAGTTGCGGTATTGCGGTGTCCAAAATACCCGCGCTATATTGTTGCGTAGTTGCTCAGCATTTTGTGGTGGAGCACAGCCATCTGCAACAGCTTGCAAGGCAACCGCGAGCGCAATTTTTTTACACACCAGCACAATATCATCTAAGTCTGGTAACAGCTGTGTGCTGCCATCTTTGGTGACTGGTGCAGCCTGCGCCAAGGCGACGCTCGCCACTTTGAACATGCCATCGGTAATTTTATTTGCGCCACAAGCCAACGCTCCCAGACCAATGCTTGGGAATATATACACATTATTACATTGGGCAATTTCATATGTTTTGCCAGCGTATTCAACAGGATCAAAAGGGCTGCCAGTTGCAATCAATGCTGTTCCATTTGTCCACTGTAATAAATCTGATGGCAGCGCTTCTGCTTGGCTTGTTGGATTACTGAGTGGAAAAATAATTGGTTTTTCCACATGTTTTGCCATCATTTTCACCAATAATTCATCAAACACACCAGACTGTCCAGAGACGCCAATCAACACCGTAGCCTTTGCCTGTAAAACAACCTCTTTCAATGAAAAGTGCGCGCTAGCGCGTTCCCAATCGCTATGCCATGCTTGCGGATGGATAAACCGCTGTTGATATGCATATAAATCCATTGTTTCATCGAGCAACCCGCGTCTATTGACAACAAATACCCGTTGTAATGCTTGTTCAGCCGTTAACCCAGCATCTTGTAGGTGCGATATCAACTGCGCAGCAATCCCACAACCAGCACTCCCTGCACCTGCAAATACAAACCGATGTTGTTGCAATTCCATAGTAGTGCGCGCACACGCTGTCAACAATGCCCCTGCTGTTACGGATGCTGTCCCTTGAATATCATCATTAAAACTGAGCGCTTGGTTGCGATACCTTTCCAGCAACGGCTGCGCATGCTTGGAAGCAAAGTCTTCAAATTGAATCAAACATTTCGGCCACACCTGGCGCACGGTTTTCATAAACAAATCAATAAACTCATGGTATTTAGCCTCTTCAATGCGCAGGTGGCGCCAGCCCATATAACGGCTGTCATTCAATAATTCCTTATTATTAGTCCCCACATCCAGCACTATCGGCAACGTATGCGCCGGACTGATGCCACCGCAAAGAGAATATAACGATAATTTACCAATCGAAATACCCATGCCACCAATCCCCAAATCACCAAGCCCCAAAATCCGCTCGCCATCTGTAACTACAATCACTTGAATATTGTTTTTGGTGACATTGCGCAACATCCGCTCCATATGATCGCGGTTTGGATAGTCCAAAAACAAGCCACGGTTGCTGCGGTAAATATTAGAAAACGCCTTGCAGGCTGCGCCAACTGTCGGGGTATACACTATTGGCAACATTTCTTTTAAATATTTGCGCAATAACGCAAAATACAATGTTTCGTTTTTATCTTGAATCGCCCGCAAATAAATATGTTTATCGAGTGGCTTTTTAAAATCAGCAAACTGCTGATGCGCTCGATCAACTTGGTCGGCAATCGTCTCGACAGTGTGTGGTATTAACCCATGCAAATTAAAATCAATCCGCTCTTGCACACTAAACGCGCTACCTTTGTTCAACAATGGCTGCGCCAATAGTGTTGTCCCAGCTTGGGGCAGGTATAAGTATCGGGTTGGGTTTATCATATTGTAAGTCTGCAATTATCGTTGAATATTGTAGATTGCATTGTACACAGCAGCAGCCATTTACTGGATTGCAGTTCAAAAAATTATCTATTCTGTCAGCATGCAACGACTTATCTACCGTATTCACTACCTCCTTGCTATTTGCGTGATTGCACCACTACTGTGGTTGTTGTGTACGGGTTTATTCATCACTGTTGCAGCTCACATCGACAGACTCGTTCACCACGACTGGCTGACCGTGCGCCCACAGCAGCAACAACTAGACAAAACCACGCTCACCAGTTACGGAGAAAAAACCATCGAGCAACAACAGTTTAAAGGTGTGTATGCAACTATTTGGCCGCAAGCTCCGCAAGACGCAGTCATGTATCGTGGTGCAGATAGCGATTGGCTGATCACTCAAAACCCCTACACTGGAGCAATTATCACCGTGCAACATCAGGTTGTGCTTGTCGATGACATCGCCAAGCAATTGCATATTGGGCTATTTTTTTCCACCAGCTGGATCGCGCTAGGTCTTACTTGGCTGATACTGCTGCAAATACTGCTAGGGCTTAGCAACTACCTGCAATTTAGCAGTCATTACCCCCGCTCCCGCCATGCCGTATTAAGCCTACTCAGCACACCGCTGCTACTGTGGTTAACCATCACTGGAATATTGCTAACAACCTCCACCATCGACACAACATGGCACAGCGCCAGTGACAACCTAGCCTTACGATTCGCATACTGGGCAAACTCCATCACACTAGTATACGGACTTTGGCGCGCCAGTAACATCTGGCGACGCTAAGGAAGCTCTGATTAAGTCCTTGCTGGGATTATTGCGCGCTGCTATAGCATAATCATCCGTATTTATATTGAGCTGGCTTGCGCTTGGGTTTACATTTGCAGCTATTTACTTTACTTACAAGTTACTTACAAGCCCATAATTTACCAACAGCAATTAACCAGCCGACTATAGGAGGGGCGATGATATTTGGGATTACTGACCTAACGCTATATAACGCTATATATAGTCGGGGCGATTGTGATTGTGCTTATTCCTGGGCCGAACTCGCTGTATGTGATATCGATTGCCGCCCGCTTTGGTCGCAGGGCTGGCTTTGCTGGGACTGCTGGGGTGTTTTGTGGCGATTTTATGTTGATGATGTTAACAGTATTCGGCGCGGCGGCGGTGCTCGAACGCTATCCGTTGTTATTTCAATCGATTAAAATTGTTGGGGCGGTGTATTTAAGCTGGCTGGGGTTGCAATTCCTTTGGCACAGTTATCACCAATGGCTACAGCAACAACGCCAATACGGTTGCAACAGCAAGGCAATCCACGCAGCACCAAGCAAACCTGCGCGCGCGCCAACGCTTGCCACAACATATACAAAAGCGCTGGTCATCAGTTTGCTCAACCCCAAAGCGATTATGTTTTTTATGTCGTTTTTTGTCCAGTTTATTGACATCAGCTACCAACACACGTGGTTAAGTTTTTTGATTCTCGCGGCGATTTTTCAATGTGCTAGTTTGGTGTATTTATCAACCATAATCTGCACTAGCAACTGGCTGGTGCGCTTTTTTTCCAACCGTAGCAAACTCTCAGCTGTGCTGAACACCAGCGTAGGCTGCGCATTTATAGCCTTTGGCGTACGGATGGCGGGTTAATATTTTGTGCTAGGGCTGTTAGATTTTCAACACCGGCCGCGACTGTAGCGCGGTTTACGAACACATACCAAATTAAAGCCGTTACAACCGTGCGTTAAATGCGTGCGGCAGCAGTTGGTTGAGGGTGTATTGTTGCTGGTGACCTTGCTGGTTGAGACAAGTAATCGGCATATCGCCACTGCTGGCAAACTCTAACAATACTTGGCGGCAGCCACCGCATGGCAGCACCGGTTTAGGCAGGTTCGACATCACATACACTGCGGTAATTTGCCGCATGCCTTTGGTTACAGCGCTAAACACTGCGGTACGTTCGCCACAATTAGTCAGCCCATACGAGACATTTTCAACATTAATACCAACATCAAGCTGCTCAACCCCGTCTTGTTGCCAGACTACCGCAGCGGCAACTTGAATCGTCGAATATGGTACATATGCAATAGGTAGTAGCGCGCGCAGCTTACCAATGATTTGCTCGGGGCATATGTTCACCTGCTACGCGCAATCAATTGCATGTTAGACAGAAAACGACGCTCCGCAGCTACATGTCGTTGACGCGTTGGGGTTACTCACCAAAAACCGTGAACCCATCAGCTCTTCTTTGTAATCAAGTTCCGCACCTTTAAGGTATTGAATGCTCAGCGCGTCGATAACTACAGAAATATCGCCACAGGCAACATTGGTATCATCATCTTGGCTTGATTCGTCAAATTGAAAGCCGTATTGAAAGCCTGAGCAACCGCCGCCGGTGATGTATACACGAAAATATTTCTTACCGTTTGCATCCAGCCGTGCGAGACGGGTTTTTGCTGCTTGGGTAATATGCAGCGCTGTTGGCGCGAGCGTTGGATCAAACGTGGCAACTGCAATGTTCATTTTGCTTGGCGAAGAAGTTTGGTATCGCATGCGTCAACGCTTGCGCCGCCACAGAAATCGCATTTTCCGCCGCTGAATGATGAAATACCACCACAGCTGCCTTGGATTGGTGAACGTTTAAACATCACCCCAACAGCCATCAACGCTACTACGGTAGCGAACACTATAAACGCTGCGAGAAATTCCATATCAATCACTAGTTAATTCCGCAAAACGCTTGTTCTGCGTGCTCCGCATTATATCACCATCATGCTCAAGCATATATATACCTACGTTGAGTTGGTTGGCTATTTGTCGGCTTTTTTCAACCCCAAGCACCATGAATGCCGTCGCTAATGCATCTGCCTGCCAACATGTTTCTGCCAGTACTGTAACAGATGCCAGTCGATGATGTATAGGCCTGCCGCTGCGCGGGTCGATAATATGGCTGTAGCGTTCACCATCACGAACGTAATAATTGCGATAATCGCCTGATGTCGCCATTGCCGTGTTTGTAAGCGGGACAACAACTTGGATTTCTCTGTTGCTGGCTTCAGGTTGTTCGATTGCTACTCGCCACGCGCTGCCGAATTTACTGCCTCTGGCGACTATTTCGCCACCAATTTCCACCAAATGGTTGGGAGCAGCAAACTCGATAAGTACTGTAGAAATTTCGTCAACCGCATAGCCCTTGGCTATTGCGCTGAGGTCAAACACCACTGGCTTCAGTTTTTTAACAAAACTTCCGTGTTGTTGCAGCATATACATCTCACTGCCAATGATTGATTTTGCTGCGTTAATTTGCTGCAGCGTTGGCGCGTTGCTTCCATCGATTGCTACTTTGCTACTGCCAAACCCCCATAACCTGACTAATGGAGCGATTGTTTGCTCAAACGCACCATCCGTTTGCTCACTTATTTGCTTACCGCGCACGAGCAAATCAACAAGTTCTGCTGTTGTCGGTATCCATTCACCGAGCGTTGGGTTTGCATTCAACCGTGAAATTGCAGAATCAACTTTCCATGTGGAAAATACTGCATCAATCTCGACTAAGCGTTGCTTGATGGCGTGATGGACTTGGGCTGGCTCTGCAAGGTCATCGGCAACAACAATATGGTATGACGTGCCAAATGTTTTGCCATCGAACACTGTTGGTTGGTCTGTGCAGCCAACCAACAATATTGCTAGCAACAATACTGCAATTATTGCAGTGGCTCTACAGACAATACCAAGCGCTATAAACGACCGATACTGGTGGCGGCTATATGCCAAAATCATCAAAGGCAATGTTTTCTGGTTCTACACCGAGGTTTGTCAACATAGTTTTAACACAAGTCGACATCATTGGTGGCCCACACATGTAGTATTCGATATCTTCTGGATTCGGATGGTTGTTAAGATATTGCTGTGCAACAACATTGTGAATAAACCCTGTAAAACCGTCCCAATTATCTTCTGGTAGCGGGTCAGACAAGGCAATATGAAAATCAAAGTTGTCATTTTCCGCTGCTAGTTTTGCAAATTCCTCAAAATAAAAAATTTCACGTTTACTCCGCGCACCGTACCAATATGAAATTTTACGCTTTGAATGAACACGTTTGAGCAAATCAAAAATATGCGAACGCAGCGGTGCCATGCCAGCACCACCACCGATATACACCATTTCGGCTGCGGTCTCTTTAACAAAAAACTCACCAAACGGTCCGTATACTGTCACCGTATCGCCTGGTTGCAAACTAAACACGTATGAAGACATTTTTCCAGGCGGGTGATTGGTACCAGGAGGTGGGTTAGCCACACGAATATTGAATTTTACAATGCCTTTTTCTTCTGGATAATTCGCCATTGAATACGCGCGGATAACAGCTTCTTCAACTTTAGAGGTGTATTGCCACATATCCAGCGCATCCCAGTCGCCACGAAATTCTTCCCCAATGTCAAAGTTTTTATAATGAACCGTATGTGGTGGTATTTCTAACTGCACATACCCGCCTGCTTTAAATGGCACGCTTTCTCCTGCTGGGAGTTTGAGCACGAGTTCTTTAATAAACGTTGCGACGTTATTGTTGGCTGCGACAGTACATTCCCATTTTTTGACGCCAAATACTTCTTCTGGCACGTGGATTTTCATATTTTGCTTGACTGGAACTTGGCACGATAAGCGCCAGCCTTCACGGCGTTCGGCTTTGGTGAATTGCGGTTCTTCTGTAGGCAATATTGACCCACCCCCTGAATCGATTATGCAACGGCATTGTCCACATGTTCCGCCACCACCGCATGCTGACGACAGGAAAAGACCTTGGTCTGCAAGCACGCTCAATAGCTTGCCACCTGCGGGGGTATTTACGGTATTTGTGGCGTCGTTATTGATGTCGATTACCACATTCCCTGTCGCTACCAGGCTGCTGCGCGCAGAGAGAATAATAAAAACCAGCAGTAATACGGTTATGCAAAAAAATGCGACACCAATAATAATTTCAGCAAACATCTGCGTTCCGTTATAGCTGGATGCCTGAAAAAGACATAAAGCCAAGCGACATTAACCCAACTGTAATAAATGTAATTCCGAGACCTTGTAGTCCATCGGGCACGTCTGAATATTTTAATTTCTCACGTATTCCTGCAAGCGCAACAACGGCAAGCATCCAACCAACGCCAGAACCAACGCCAAACACCACTGATTCTACAAAGTTATAGTCGCGTTCAACCATAAACAACACCGCACCCATAATCGCACAATTGACTGTTATCAATGGTAGAAACACTCCCAACGCGTTATAGAGCACTGGGACAAATTTGTCTAAGAACATCTCGAGTATTTGCACAACCGCGGCGATCACCCCGATGTAGCTAATAAAGCCTAAATAGGTTAAATCAATCCTAGGCAGCCCAAGCCATGCCAATGCATTTTCTTTGAGCACAAAATCTAAAATTAAATTATTCAACGGCACAGTAATCGACAAAATCACCACTACAGCAATTCCTAAACCGATCGCCGTCGTTATTTTTTTTGATAACGCAATAAACGTGCACATTCCTAAAAAGAAGGAAAGCGCCATATTTTCGATAAAAATTGAGCGAACAAATAAACTCAAAACATGCTCTAACATTTTACTACTCCTACGCTTGAACTGGTCGTGAGTTAGACTGGATTTTGAATTCGGTAGCCTCTTGTTGTGCTTTTTTCCATGCCCGCAGCCCCCAAATAAGGAATCCAATCAAAAAGAACGCGCTTGGTGGTAACAACAACAAACCATTTTTGTAATACCAGCCGCCGTCATTGATGCTTGGCAACACAGTGAAGCCAAAAAAAGTACCGTTTCCTATTATCTCACGGATTGTACCAACAATCAACAACAGCATGCTATAGCCAATACCATTGCCAATGCCGTCGATAAAACTTGAAATTGGCGGATTTTGCATCGCATATCCTTCTGCGCGCCCCATCACGATGCAGTTGGTGATAATCAACCCGACAAACACAGAAAGCTGTTTGCTGATGTCAAACGCATACGCTTTGATCATTTGGTCAGCAATAATCACTAATGACGAGATAATGGTCATTTGCACGATAATGCGAATACTCGACGGGATTTGCTTGCGAATCATCGAAATAAACATACTAGAAAGCCCAGTAACAACAGTCACTGCAATCGCCATGACCATTGTTGTACTCATTTTTGAAGTCACAGCAAGCGCCGAGCAAATCCCCAAAACTTGCAGCGCAATCGGGTTATTGTCAAAAATCGGGTCGACTAATGTTTGCTTTGTGCTCATATTCTTACCTTTCCATTACGAATATTATCAAGGAATACCCCAAACCCTGCATCTGCCAACCAGTATTGCAATAGATTATTTACCCCTTGTGTCGTTAAACTTGCGCCGCTGAGCGCGTCGACTTTGTGCTGATACTCAGGGTTTGCAGCCGTTAGGTTTTTAACCAAGCCAATCGCTAATTGGTTGCGGTCATTGTACAGTTTTTTTCCAAGCCATTGCGCTTTCCACTGCGGATTATCTACTTCGCCACCCAGCCCTGGGGTTTCACCCTGCTCAAAAAAACCAAAACCAACAACGGTGTTCAAGTCGCCTTCAAGCGCAATAAAGCCACGCATTGTTGACCACAGCCCATACCCGCGAATCGGCAAAATCAGCGTTTTAAGCGCGTTATCCACCGTAACCGTATACACCCAGGAATAGCGTTCACGGCGTTTGATACTGGCAATATCTTCGTCCGCTGCAAGCGCTCTTGAGAGGGTTGGGTCTTTTTCCGCTTTGCGCTGTTGGTAGTTATCCAGCCCCAACCTATGGATCATTGCTTGCTCAAGTAGCTCCCCAGTATCAAGATCAACCAGCCTTGCCTGCACTTGACTAATGCGCTCAGGCACAAGTTTTTTGCCGTCTGGATCGCTGCTGTCGATAATACCCGCTGCGGTAAGAATGTTATAATCGCGCTCGATTTTGGCGTTACGCTGTTGTTGTGGACGCAGCACTATTGCCGCCATAGAAACACATAGCGCGCAAACCACACACACAGCCAGCGCGACGGTGACTACTCTAAGAAAAGATTCGTTTTTCATTGCTCAATTGTTGATTGAATGAACGCAATACGACGATTACGCCTGCGTACATGCGCCTGAACCACAAAACTATCAATCGTTGGGGCAAAAATATTACCAAATAATATCGCTAACATCACGCCCTCGGGATACGCAGGGTTGACGACGCGAATCAGCACGACCATAACGCCAATCAACGCACCGAAGACATACCTACCTATTTGTGTCATCGAGGCGCTGACAGGGTCTGTTGCCATGAACATCATACCAAATGCAAAACCACCCAACACCAAATGCCAATGTGGCGGCATTGCGAACATCGCATTGCTACTAGAACCTATAAAATTGAACACCAGGCTCATCACTACCATCCCAAGAAACATCCCCAGCACGATACGCCATGAGGCAATTCCCATAATTAACAACACCAAACCGCCAAGCAAAATCATTAATGCCGAGACTTCACCATTCGAACCTGGAATAAATCCTAAAAATGCATCAGCCCATGAATAGCCGTGGTCGGTAATAGCATTAACCCCGCCTTGAGAGCCGAGTGATAGCAAGGTGGCACCGCTATATGCATCGCTAGCTACCCATATTGTATCGCCACTCATTTGTGCAGGGTAGGCAAAAAACAAAAATGCTCTGCCTACCAGCGCAGGATTCAAAAAGTTTTTACCTGTGCCGCCAAATACTTCTTTGCCAATAACCACCCCAAAGCTAATTCCTAGCGCGGCCTGCCATAACGGCACTGTTGGCGGCATCGTCAAGGTAAACAATATTGAGGTAACAAAAAAACCTTCATTGATTTCATGTCCACGAATACTGGCAAACAATACTTCCCAAAATCCACCAACAATAAACACGACGGCATAGATTGGGACAACATACATCGCACCGTAGACCATGCAATCCCAAATGCTATTGGCGTCGTAGCTGCTCAACGCACCGATAACATAGCCCTGCCAATTATCAAGCGTTGCGCTTGAGTGGGCATCCATAAATGACAATGCCTGCCAGCCAATGTTATACATTCCCCAAAACATCGCGGGGAAGGCACACAGCCAGACGGCGATCATAATTCGTTTCAAATCAATCGCATCACGAACATGGCTTGTGGTTTTTGTTACGTCTGCAGGTGCATAAAAAATAGTGTCGACGGCTTCATACAACGCATACCATCTTTGATGCTTACCGCCTGTTACGACATGTGGTTGGATTGAATCCAGTATTTTGCGGATCATGTAAGATTCCTAGATATTAATGTGCGTAATTCATCAGATGTTCCTTATGGAACCTCTGATTAAGTCGCTGATGGAGCGAGTTTGCCTGCAATTGCTGATGATTGCAAGGCGCAAACCGCTAAGCGCATGCCGTAGCATATACGCCAAGGGATGCAACACAGCAAGTACCGCTTGTAGGCAAACCATCATATATTCAATAGAAGGCCGGGAAAAAACGCTGCGCTAACGTCGTTGCAGCACTTGATAATACCACCAGTATTATCTGCGCACTGCGTCTAGTTATCATCAGCGTTTTTTCTCCGTCTCGCCCATCATGGACTTGATCAGATGTTCCTTACCCTTCAACTTGAATAGTGTGCAGGGCATCACGCAAAATTGGCCCATATTCATATTTTCCTGGGCATACAAATGTGCAAAGCGCCAAGTCTTCTTCGTCTAGCTCAAGGCAGCCAAGCTGTTCCGCAGTATCTATATCACCCACAATCAGCGCTCGCAATAATTGAGTTGGCATAATATCAAGGGGCATCACTTTTTCATAATTGCCGATTGGCATCATCGCGCGTTCAGAGCCATTGGTGCTGGTCGTCATCGCAAATTTTTTGTTTTTTATGAGCTTAGAAATATACGCATTGGTTACAGAAAACTTATTGATACCTGCCCGCAGATAGTGAAACAATTCACGAGCATCATTGTGACCAAGGCAAGTCACTTGGTTATGAAATTGCCCTAAGTAGCCCGCTTCGCGTGTCGCGGTTCGACCAGCAAGCACAGAACCTGAGATGATTCTAGCATTGTCTGTATCTTTCATTTCATCTGCGCAAAGCGTATATAAATCCGCACCCCGAACAGTTTCAACAATACATGGATTCAGCGCAACAGGTCCAGAAATGGCAACACATCTCTGCCTTGACGTGTGACCGTAATTAAATAAATAACCCCAGGCAATCACATCTTGATAGTCAATATGCCAATTCTCACCATTTCTATTAACTGGCGCTAAAAAATGCATATGCGTACCAACATTCCCCGCCGGGTGTTTACCGCTAAAGCTATGGTATTGCACCCTATTTAGCGGGGTAATCGGAAAATCCGTGTTTTCAGCAGCATGGACAACAAAAATTGGCGCGGTGCTGATTGCTTGCATCACTTGCAAACCAAGCGCAAACATTGCGGTGTTTTCGCCATATTCAAGAATAACTTGCGGGTTTGCAGCCAGCGGTTGGCTGTCCATCGCCGTAACAAATATAGCTTGCGGCTGCGTTGCAGGATCGGGAGTTTGGCTAAATGGACGGGTGCGCAGCGCTGCCCATTGCCCAGAATCTAATAATACTTGACGCACTGGCGGCTGCGCAGCTTTGGCAAGTGCTGTCGCATTCATTTTTGCAAATTCAAGTGGCGCAACGCTCTTATCAACATCAATCACCACCGCTTGTAACACCCGACGCAGACCGCGGTTAACAGCACTCACCACACCACTAGCCGGCGCATTGATAGTGATTTTCGAGTTGCGCTTATCGCGATACAGCACTTGCCCTTGTTTAACCTTGTCACCCACACCCACTGCCATCGCAGGCTTGACCCCGTGAAAATCAGCAGCAACTACCCCGACAGTATTCGTGCTTTTGGTGACGACTATCGTTTGTTGTGGATGCCCTGTTAGCGGAATATCCAGACCATTTTTAATATGCATGTAGCGTTATGTTTACTTTAAAATAGTAGAGTTATGGTTGCTTTATAATAGTAGAATTATGGTTGCTTTATAATATATGTGCGCTTTTATGCATAAATACATGTATGCATAAATACATGTATGCATAAATACATGTATGCATAAATACATGTATGCATAAATACATGTATACATAAATACATGTATGCATGCGCTGTGTCTGCCTTATGCGAATGCGCGGCATTGTATGCAGTCCCGCCGCTTGTGGAACTAATTTACCATGTTTTTCTGTAACCCTGTTGTTGCAACCATTCCCAACCAAAATATAACAAGCCAATGAATGAAACTCAACGTTATTGCGCATC
This sequence comes from Gammaproteobacteria bacterium, assembly GCA_965277405.1. GTDB lineage: Bacteria > Pseudomonadota > Gammaproteobacteria. The sequence goes on along the minus strand of OZ255726.1, from coordinate 1,741,148 downwards.
TATCAGCTACGATGGTAGTGGCTACCATGGCTGGCAAATTCAACCAAATGTAACAAATATTGCCGCGCATATCAGCAAATCGCTCAGCCAAATTACCAACCAAGCGGTCCTGGCAACCGCATCTGGACGCACCGACGCTGGGGTCCACGCGCTCAATCAAATTATTCACTTTGACTGCCGACCTATCGACAGCAACACCTTGCTGCGTGGCTGCAACGCAGTCCTTCCCAACGATATTTGCATCAATTGGATTGTGGCTATTGATGCAAACTTTCATGCGCGCTTTAGCGCAATTCACCGCCGTTACGCATACCTAATATGGCATGCTCCTGTACCAAATGCACTCTGGCAACAGCACACACTCTGGCGGCGCCAAGCGCTTGACATCGCAACAATGCAAACGCTTGCCAACGCCCTACTTGGCAGCCAAGATTGGGCGGCGATGCGCTCGAGTAGTTGTCAATCGCATATCTCCGTGCGTAATATTCACTACATCAACATCATCAAACAAGACAACTGGCTCGCAGTCGATATTCAAGCAGACGCTTTCTTGCATAATATGATTCGTATCCTCATCGGCATGCTGCTCGCTGTTGGCTGCGCCACACTCACCATCGACCGAGCACTAACGATATTCAAAACTGGAATTCGCGACCAACGTATTCCTACAATTGCAGCGAACGGGCTGTATTTTTTACAAACCGGCTACCCATCGTCATGGCGACTGCCAGCACAAACAATCACCGGGCTACCGCTACAACTGCAATGAGCAATATATCTCATGTGACAATCCAGACCCAGCTGATAAGATTGCTGCGTTTATAATCACTTATAATCACTGGTCATTCACCTTATATAACTCCGTTTGCTTTGACCGTATGGTATTAACGAGAGTAACAGTCATTCAGCTAACTTGAGAATTGCACAAATCACAACATTGATTAGGTGGTTGATATTTCCCCAAAGGAACAAACCATTGTGCTGGCGATGTAGGTTTTGAGCCACGTTAAAACCCAGTCAGCTGAAGATTCTTTGCTGCAGCTGCGCTCTGACTGTAGGTCTACAAAAAATAAAACTTACTATATAACCTGTTAACTATAATTATTCTAATCTGTAAATGAGTTGTTTTTAATTTTCAAGAAGATACTGATTTATGCAAAATAGATTTCATCCAAGTTTGATAGGGTATGCCTTCACGCATAGCCTGTGCCTTCAAGCGCACAAGGTCAGTATGGGGTACTCTCAACGTAATTTGCGTTGTTTTTTCGTTCAATGTGTTTTTTGCAACTTCACGCAAGCCCTCTAAACGTTCAGCCGTGAGATTGCTCAGCGGAGCGTAATCATCTTTGTTGATAGCATTTTCCATGTTTTCGATAAGGTCTTTTTCCTCATCGTCGTAGTAGTCTGTTACATAGGGTTCTTTTTTCATGTTTTTTCCTTACTTAAATAAATAGCGGTATGCTTGCGGCTTGGATACAGGGTTTTGAGGAATATTTCTGCATCGGTCTCGACATACGGGACTAAATATACATAACTATCAATATCCAGTACAAAAACTTTTTGGCATGAATGGTTCGCACTAGGATTATCAATACTATCAAGTATCTGTCCTGCCTCTATGAGAACAACACACTCTTCAAAGCCAATACCTCCTCTTGCAGAGCTTCCCCTTAACCACGTAGATTTTTTTATGTCCCATCTTATAATTTTGCTCACAGCATTCATTGTGTATACAGCGAATGCTATTGTCAAGTTTTTTTACTGTGCGTAATCGCTCGTTTGCGCCGACACTCCCCGCACAAAAGCAACTCTATCGCATTAAAAAATAACGCAGGATTAACCCAATAATCATCTCGTGTTCGTAGTGCTAACAATCGTGTATGCAACAGTCCTTTTTAGCCGCGATGACAGATGTTGTTAGACATATGTATAGCTGCACCATTCAGCCCTGTATTCAACCAAAATAATGTAACTCTTGCTCATTGGCTCGACCTCAGATGTCGAGGTTCACAGCGGCAACGCCATGCAATGCTCCGCTGCGAATATCGGCTACGGTTTGGCAGCAATTGAGTGTTATAGCTGAACGTTGTTTTGCCCCTGAATCCCTTACGAGCAGTGCTGCTGCTGGCCACAGCTGCTGTGATAATGACTGAAATGTATCGATGAGTATTGTCAATTGGAGCGTTCAGCTCTATCTGCTGAGTAGTGTTATAACACCCGTGCATAATGCCATGATGGGTGAGTCGTAGCAAAGTACGCAGCTAACACTAGCGATATTATATGGTTTACGGTAAACGCGCTGCTTGTGATATTGCGCCCAGTGCTATATAAGCTATGGTGTGTGCTTGGTAATCGGCAGAATTTGCCGACAAACTCGAGCCATCAACGCGTTATTCAGAGGTGCCTTAATGGATTTATTTGTTATTTACGCACCATCTGGAACTGGCAAAACAACATTGGTGCGCGCGTTGCGCACCGCAACCGCAACCGTTAGGTTGGCTATATCACACACCACCAGACCAATGCGCCGCAACGAGCAAGACGGTGTCGATTATTATTTTACCACCAAGCAACAGTTTAAGCAGTTGATTGCTGCGGATGCATTGGCTGAGCATGCTGTAGTGTTTAACCATTACTATGGTACCCATACAAGTGAAATTACTCGGATTCACTTACAAGGCAAGAGCCCAGTGTTAGAAATCGACTGGCAAGGAGCATTTCAAGTCCGTGCTGCGTTTCCGCAGGCAACGCTGATTGGCATTATCCCGCCGTCGCTGGCAGTGTTGGCGCAACGCTTACAAGGAAGAAATAGCGATAGCGCAGCACAGCAACGCATCCGCCTGCAAGAAGCGACGCTCGATATTGGCAAAACAAGCCAAGCTGACTACCTTGTCGTCAATACCACTATCGCTCAAGCGCTTGAGCAACTGCTTGGAATCATTGTATCACGACAAATCAACGCCGACTACCAGCGCCAAGCCCGCGCGCTTGTTGCATCTATGGTGTAGGCTGCGTGTATGGTATAATTGATGCGGAGTAACCCCATTTTCTCCGTAACAATTGCAGCGTTAACAACATCGCTTTTCGCGCGTATTGCAAAAACAATAAGCCACCGGAATGGCTTTAAATACGCCCGCTCATCACAACATTATTGTCAACTGTTTTGCGGATCAACCCGCGCCGTTCCATCTTGTGCAAACGTATTCACAGCGGAATGACCAAGCCACTTAGACGTAATACTCCCTGCTGTCATTGCACCATTCACATTAACAGCCGTACGCCCCATGTCGATTAAAGGCTCAATCGAAATCAGCAAACCAGCTAACGCCACTGGCATGTCTAACGCAGACAATACGATCAAAGCAGCAAAAGTGGCTCCGCCACCAATCCCCGCGATTCCAAAAGAACTGATCGTCACAATGGCAATTAGTGAAATAATAAAACTAGGGTCAAGCGGGTTGATACCCATGCTCGGCGCAATCATTACCGCCAACATCGCAGGGTATAATCCAGCACAGCCGTTTTGTCCAATGGTCGCACCAAACGATGCAGAGAAATTAGCTTCGCCCGCACCATTCCCCAAACTCTTGACCTGCGTATCGATATTTAATGGAATCGTTGCTGCACTCGACCGCGAAGTGAACGCAAACAATAATACCGGCAGGACTTTTTTAACATAACGAAGCGGAGCAATGCCATTGCACGCCAGCAAACACAAATGCATAACAACAATCAGCGCCAACCCCACATACGATGCCACAACAAAATTTAGCAGCGTTAAAATATCAGCCACATTGGAAGCCGCAACGACTTGTGTCATCAACGCTAAAATACCATACGGAGTCAAACTCAACACCATATCGACCAATCTACGCACAATAGCTTGCGCTACATCGACGAAACTCTCAAATCTTGCGCCAATTGCTGGCGACGTACGCGCAACAGTTACCGCTGCAACGCCCACAAACGCCGCAAAAATCACCACGGCAATCGTCGACGTTGGGCGGCTACCAGCAAGGTCTGCGAAAGGATTGCCTGGAAAGAAAGATCGAATCATGTCGGCAAAAGACACATCAGCCAAGCCGTCCAAACGGGTTTCTAACACGACACCTCGTGCCATTTCACGAGCGCCTTGGACGATTCCATCAGCAGATAAACCGAACAAATTACTAACAAACACCCCGATCAATGCAGAGACAGCTGTAGTCGCCAGCAAAATACCGATAATAAAACCCGACATCTTGCCTAATGACCCAGTGTCTTTCACCTTAATAATTGCACCAATAATAGACACGAGAATCAGCGGCATAATAATCATCTTCAGCAAGCTAACGTAGCCTGAACCGACGATATTCACATATTCTAACGTCACTGTTGACTCAGCACTGCCAACGCCATACAACAACTGCAATGCCATACCAAAGCCAACACCTAGCCCTAAACCAGTAAACACGCGAGCAGATAACGTTTTTTGTGATTGTTGCTGTTTAAACAACAGCACGATTAACAAAGAAAAAACCACTAAGTTAATAATGGGATACAACATGGAACAACTCCTGCAAAAGAATCCTTAGAACACCAACGCCTAGTTGCTAACAACACATAACAACACAGCAAATTGATTAGCTGGTTGCAATGTAACGCAATGATAGGCGGATTTCAATTGCTATTCAAACACGGCGCGACGGTCGAATCCCGCGATACTGGTTCTGAGCTTTTCGTGTAAGTCCACACTGTATTTGCCGATTTTACCTTCCACCCTGCCAAGCCGTTTAAACTCATACGACACCATCACCACGTTTTCTGCAGCAACTGTGCTCGTTGCCTGGCGCTTGAGCCCTGCAACTCGAAATACCCAGCAGCAACCTGCGTATTCAACTCCAAATAAATTTTCATCAAAGCGTTGTGCAAGCACGTCATAATAACTGCGCCCATACACACTCCATTGTGATGAAACTTGCACGAATCCAGAGATATCGATTGTTTGGGTTTGTGCATCAACAGCAGACGTTGTATCCTGCAAAAAACCAGCATTTACCACACTCCGCGCGTCTAACCATGTTTGCATCCGCAATGAGGTATACCGCAATGTATTGCGGCGTGGGTCATGAATAAATTCAGCGTTGATTGTTGTTTTGTCTAAGAGCCGCAACTGCAATTCATACGCAAATGGCGAGCGCTGGCGCGTGTAGTCAAGCGACCGCTGTTGTGCGCTGTTATTGGCGATGAGCGTCGTCTTGCGGTCAGCAAAATATTCTAGAAATCCTGCGCGGGCAACCACCAGCTCGTCACCATTTTCGCTAAACACTCGTGATGTTACAGAAAAAGAGGCTTGGTTGGTGTCACCAATTACATCGATTCCTTGAAACCGATTGCGGGTAAACAACGCTGCATTGCGGAAAATCGGCTCGCTAGCATCCATCCGTACAATTCCATTTTGGTCAACAGCCGGGACGTATAAATAGGTGATTTCTGGTTGAATTGACACCAAATATTGATTTGTTTTATATGCAATTTTTCGGTCTAAAGTGACCGTTGACGTCAGCGAATAACGCGGGATGAAGGTGGTTGCTGCTTGCTGTTGTAACGCGGGTCTGTCTGTATAGTTATATTGCCGTTGATAGCCATCAATAATGGCGTTCATATGCAACCATGGTCGTGAATACAGCGGCAGGTTGACGTATCCATACTGCACTGTGCGCTTGACTTTTGTATCATAGCCACTTGCTAGCTGCGCTGCTGTTGGGTCGATGCCGCGGTCAAAAGCAGTGTACTGCGACATCCATGCCAACGACATTCCAGCAAACGAGCGGCCCCAGTGCAGCGTTATTTCGGGAACACGTTCATACGACTTCGCTGTTTGTTGCAGCGGTTGTGATTTTTGCACACTTGCTGAAATTGAGGTGTTTGCGGTGATATACCCAGCATCGGCACGCTGAATCAGGTATTGGTGGCCGCTGGGGCTGGCTCGATTCAAATCCTCATAAAAATATCGATCACTCGACTGCGTATAATCAATGCTTGTTGACCATGGACGGTTGCGGCCACCTGCATACACCACAGACATTTCACTGCGCTGAGCATCTGGCTTGGCAACACTCTCAGCTGCCTGGCGATCACGAATCCAAGCATAGCCAAAACTCGCTTGATGCGCAGCTGTCAGCACCCGAAATTCATTTGCAAGTAGCAAGCCGTTATTACTGTACGCTGCGACCGTCAACGTATCGTCCATCTGCGGATGAAGGTTAAGATAGATTGGCTGAGAAAACACATATCCATTTTGTTGATTGCTTTGGATATCAGGATACAGCAGCCCTGTTAATCGTCTGCCATCCAGGGGAAAACGGAAATAAGGTAAGTAAAAAATCGGTATGGTGCCAAGCCGCAAGATAAAGTTATCAATTTCGCCCCAGCCGATGTTGCGGTCGAGTGTGTAACGGCTACCGTACATACTCCATGCCTGCGCATGCGGTTCGCAAAGTGAAAACGTCCCTTCCCCGAGTATCACCACCCCATCACCACGTTGTTGAATGCTACTGACGGTGTAATACCCATGGATATCTATTTGAATCGCTGCGGCTTTGTTGCTCGTTGCCACATGTGTCTGTTTGTTATACAACAACTCTTCCATCACAAAATTTTGTCGTGCAGTATGCATCCGCACATTCCCAGTTATTGCAAATTGCACCCCGTCAGTCACCACAATTTTGTCTGCAAATACCTTTACCCCATCTATAAGCAATTCGACATTCCCAGTGATGGTGACCGTATCAGCAGTGTTGACAACTGAATCTCCTAGCATTGCTACACCGTTGCTTTCACCTTGCCCACTAATTTTTGTTGGCAAGTTGGTAGTATATATTCCTGAGCATGCAAGCGGTTGACGCTCGATTACATCGGCATCGACGAGGTTTTTTGGCACCCAACCTAAACGGTGATAAGGATTATTGGCAACGGTGCTGCGGGTCTGGTCAATGTTCACGACATCGGCTGCATGGATAAGCAATGACAGCAGCAATGCAGCAGTATATGCAATACCATATGCCGTGCGTACTTGCAATGGACTCACGATTATCCTCAGTCTCGCGTATCGGCGTGATGATTTGAGTCAACACTGCTGGCGCTGGCAAGCTCCGACCCTTGATTGCAAACACCATCAGGCACATGGGCTGCTGTAGTTTTTTCGCTCGCTTGTTGCACATGATGCATGCGATCATCAAAATAAATATCTGCACCAAACTGTTCAATGAATGTGTTTTTTTCTAACCCTGACAAAAAAATTGCTTCATCAATTTGCAGGCCCCATGACCGCAAGGTCAAAATTACTCGCTTGTGCGCAGGCGCACCACGCGCAGTCACCAACGCTGTTCTAAGCGGTGATGTCTTGCCGACAAAACCGCGTTGAATTAACTCGACCGCGTGAATAAATCGCGAGAACGGCCCATGTTGTAACGGTATATTTGCAGCTTGCCGCTCGCTTGCATTAAATGCTGCTAGCCCGTCTTTAACATTAATTTGTTCAGCTTGGTCACTAAATATCACTGCATCACCATCGAAGGCTATCCGCAATTGCTGTTGTGTTGTCGCCGTCACGGGTTGCTGAATAATGGTTGCAGCGGCAACGCCATGGCGTAATGCCATGCACACGTCAGCTGCGTCAACAGACAAAAACAGATGGCAGCCAAATGGCTGCATATATGGATACGGGCTGGCACCAGAACAAAAAACTGCGCGGGTTATCTTGAGCTGGTGATGCTCAATAGAATTAAACACACGCAGCCCAGTATCTGAGCTATTCCTGGATAATAAAATCACCTCGACGATAGGCTCATCAACCGCTGCATGGGTATTTAACGCCAATAGTTTTTGGACAAATGCAAACGATGGTCCAGGCGTAAGTACGTCCTGCTCATGAGCAATTTGGTATTCACGGTATTTTTCCAATCCCTGTGTTGCAAAAACATCGTGACTTGTTCGTAAGTCGAATAATGCCCGCGAAGAAATCCCAATAATTAACTGTGCTGGTTGCGTTATCATGGTGGTTATCTTTACAGAAATAGTATAAAACTGCTATGCGTTGTTGCATGAATATCTGTTTGTGTCGTTGGTTATTCAACCGCTTGCAGTGCTAGCGGCAACCTTATAATGAAATCCAGCCGCACGCAGCAAATTGAATCGTATAGTATCAAATTCTGTAACAAATTTTATCTTGCATGACACTGCCGTTCGTCCATCTTAAAGCCCACTCAGACTATTCAATTATCGATGGAATCATCAAAGTTCCACAATTGATAGCTGCCGCACAACACGATGACCAGCCGGCGGTGGCGCTCACCGATGAAGCTAATTTATTTGCCACAGTAAAGTTCATTAGCGCGGCACACCAACGCGGAATCAAACCAATTATTGGCTGTGAGTTCAATCACTTTGGTATCGCTACAGCAAATAAGTTATACCGCGTGACATTATTGGCTGCAACCAACCAAGGTTTTTTACACTTAATGCAACTTGCCACGCTCATCTATACTGATTCAAGCGCAACTGCAGACAACTATAAAGTATTGCAATTGCGTTGGCTTGAGCAATATGGCGAAGGACTCATCGCGCTGTCTGGTGGTCAGCTTGGTGAATGCGGCCACTATCTTGGCAACGGAGCAATAGATGCTGCCAAGCATTGTGCCGAGTTTTGGCAAAGGTTGTTTCCAGCGCGCTGGTATATTGAGCTGCAGCGGCTTGGTCGCGACCGCGAGGAGACTTATATTAGTAACGCCGTCATGTTTGCTGAATTATTCCAAATTCCTGTTGTTGCCACCAACGATGTACGCTTTCTTGCTAAACAGGATTTCTATAGTCATGAATTACGCGTATGTGTGTCGCGGCGTGAGCTGATTACTGACGCAAATCGTGACAAGAACTATACAAAACAGCAATATTTTCGCTCACAGCAAGAAATGACCGAGTTGTTTGCCGATCTGCCACAGGCGCTTGCAAACACTTGGGCGATTGCCCAACGCTGCAGCGTTACAAAAGTTCTGCGCAAGCCGACCCTGCCGCGCATTCAACTGCCCAATGGTATTACGCCAAAACAAGAATTAGCAACCTTAGCCAAACAAGGTCTGGCTGTGCATTTACAACGCATCCCGACGGCAGAGCACCAGATATATCTTGACAGACTGCGGTATGAGCTTGATATCATCCACCGAATGGGGTTTGACGCATATTTTTTAATTGTCCATCGCTTCATCAGCACCGCGCTTGCTAAAGGAATTCCTGTCGGTCTTGGCCGTGGTTCAGGCACTGCTTCTTTGGTTGCGTATTCGCTGCATATTACCAATATTAACCCGATTCAATATGGTCTGCTATTCGAACGGTTTTTAAACATTGACCGCGCCAATCTGCCAGACTTTGACATTGACTTTTGCGTGCATCGACGCAATGAGGTGATTGAAGATATATTTTCATCGTATGGGCAAAGCCATGTGGCACAAATCATCACCTTTAATGCCATGAATGCCAAAGCAGTTGTCCGTGACGTCTCCCGTGTGTTAGGCAAGCCATACAACGCAGGCGACAAAATAGCCAAAGAAATACCCGCAACACTAAACATTACCCTCAGTGCAGCGTTTGCGGCTAATCCAGCGTTACAAGAGATTGAAAACAGCGATACAGATGCCGCTGAAATACTCGTTCAAGCGCGCAAGCTAGAAGGGTTAATACGCGGTATCGGCAAACACGCTGCAGGAATAGTTATCGCAGCAGATGATATCGTCAATTTTGCCCCAGTGTATGCTGAGGACAATGGCGAACAACCGATGGTGCAGTTTGACAAAGACGATGCAGAAAAAGTCGGTTTAGTTAAATTCGATATTCTCGGTTTAAAAACCCTCACTATACTAGCAGAAACATGCCGAGATATTTTGGTCAACCACGGCACTAAAATTGACCTTGATACGTTACCTTTAAACGACCAGCCAACGTTAACACTGCTGAGCAAAGGCGATACTGATGGGGTGTTTCAATTAGAATCTCCTGGGATGCGCCATAATTTAAGGAAAGTTAGGATTAGCCGCATCGAAGATTTAATCGCATTAGTCGCGTTGTTTCGTCCAGGTCCAATGGACAATATCCCAGATTTTATAGCACGCAAACGCGATCCAAGCAACATAACCTACCCACACGCAGACGTTGCAGACATCTTAAAAGAAACGTACGGGATTGCGGTGTATCAAGAACAAGTGCTGCAGATAGCGCAAAAACTCGGTGGTTTTAGTTTAGGACAAGCCGACGACCTGCGCCGGGCGATGAGCAAAAAAAAGGCTGGTGACATGGACAAGCACCGCGATAGATTTATTGCGGGGGCAATGAAATCTGGGCTGCATCAACAAGCCGCAATACGCACATTTGAATACCTAGAGAAATTTGCTTCGTATGGGTTTAACAAAGCCCACGCTGCCAGCTACGCCATTATTTCCTATCAGACTGCATGGTTGAAACAACATTATCCTGTTGAGTTTCTAAGCACATCGATGAACTTTGAGTTTCATAGTGCGCGTAAAGTCATCACGTTAATCCACATCGCCCGGCAACGCAACATTGTTGTCGTACCACCACATATCAACCAGAGCATGTTTAACTGCACCAACGCAAAAAACAAAATTATCTGCGGTTTAGGTATGATTCGAGGTGTTGGTGAAGTCCCAATTGCTGCAATCGTTGCGGCACGTAAAGCAGGAGCGTTTACCAGTTTGCTTGATGTATGCTCGCGGGTCACTCCACCAAATATTCTGCCCAAAACTGTGCTCGAAAAACTCGTGAATGCGGGCGCCTGTGATGGTCTAGCAGAACATCGAGCCCAACTGCAAGCTGACATCGATTTAAGCCAGCACTCGAGCAAACAACAGTATGAAAATGCGCAACTTGGTTTGGCAGATATGTTCGGCAACACCCTCACACAATCACATGTTTTACGCACTACTGTGCAACCGTGGAGCACACAAAAAACATTAAACAATGAGCATGAAGTATATGGATTTTATTTAACAGACCACCCGCTAGGCGCCCATGCAATAGAGCTAAAACAGTTGCATGTTCTCAATTATGTTGAGCTGTTATCGCTCAATCCAAATGGCGAAAAACGGATATTACCAGCTGTCGTCCATGGCATAAAAAAATTCACCAATCAGCAAAATAAACAACGCATCATCTGTGCATGCGACGACCAAAGCTCAATGTTCGACTTGTCCATCCCCACTGATCTGTATGATAATTCTCCGCATGCAGCTGCGCTGCAAGAAAAAAAAATATTGTTATTTCTAGTATCGGTATCCACTATGTGGAAATCTGAAGACATTAAAATCATCGTTGAGGATTTCTTTCCAATTGACGTTGCTCGCAGGCGCTATTGCGAGTCAATTCAAATGGTGTTGACTGCTGAAACCATCGAGCTACTACCAAAAATCGAAGAAATTCTTGATAAATACCATGACCCAGCTGGCCACAAAGTACTACTTACGCTATACCACAATAACCTCCAAACCAAGATACAGTTAGCCAATAATGTCAGCATTTGCTTTGATCAAATGTTTGCCAATGAATGCAAAATCCGGTTACCGCAGGTGCAAATTAAAGTCACGTATAATTTTTTTGATAAAGCGTAATTGGCAGCAGTATTATCCATGCTGGCGCTCGAAAACATTGAACACTTTTGCTGTTTGTTCATGCACCACTGTAAATTCTTTGATTTGCTCTTTGCCAATTGGCGGAGCACCAGGCAGCCGCACGCGCACTGAATTTTTTGCCACCCCGTTGATGCGAAACTCATAGTGAACATGCGGCCCTGTCGAATAGCCACTCGTGCCAACATAGCCTATTATCTGACCTTGGCGCACCCGCTTGCCGCGTTTAAAACCTTTACGAAAACTATTCATATGTGCGTATAACGTCGTATAGCCATTGCCATGGTCGATAATCGCCACACGCCCATATCCTTTCATCCAACCGTATGTAGTAATCACACCCTTGCCGACGCTATGAATTGGTGTGCCACGCTTGGCGGCATAATCGGTACCCAAATGCGGACGAATAGTTTTGAAGATCGGGTGCACCCTTACCAAGTTAAAAGACGATGATATATAGCCAAATTTAACTGGCATCCGCAGAAAGCGCTTGCGCATACTCTGCCCAGTTTTGCTGTAAAATCCTTCTTGGATTGCCCTGCCATTGGTATCGCGTTCAGTAGCAAAATATACCGCTTCATATACTTCGCCTGCGTTGACCAAGCGTGCCATACGGATAATACCATCGCGAATATACTCGCCATTTAACGATAGTTTTTCATACATTAACGAGAATCTTGCACCTGTACGTAGCTCACTATTCAAATCAATGTCCCATGCGAAAATATTGGCAAAACGCATAATCAAATCATCAGACATCCCATTCTTTTTTGCATCAAGGTACAGCACTGTTGCTAATGTGCCTTCATAATAAGCCAATGTCTTGTCATACTGCACGGTATCGACCGTTGCGATATACTCACCGGCATTGAGCTCTAAACGGAATGTTTCTGCTGGCGAAAACGGATATATTATTTTTTGCAGCTTATTTTCACTATCGATATGCAGGTGTATTGATAGCCCAGCACGCAGGTTATTGGTTAAATATGCAAGCGCAGGACTGCGTTGCAGCACTGGGTATAAGTGAGCAATCAGCGCATCATGTTGTTCAGCGATCGTGCTAATGACTTCGTTTTTTTTAATTACATGGTCGACCACACGATACGCATTCTCTACTGGCTGAACGCCTGCGACAGTTGTGTTGGCATGAGCAATGTTGACAATTTCATAAATGGTATTGAATCGCTGTGGCAGTCCAAATTCGTTATACAGCCATACCATGCCAAGGGAAAAAAACAAACACGCTGCCAACACGGTTTTTTGCAAAACCCTGTGGTTGTTGGTTACAAAAGTGCTTTGTTTTGATTGTGCTGTTGTTGTCATTGGCTCAAACAGGGACTGCTGAATGTTGATGTTCTCTTGCCCATTGTGCGGTTCATTCGACTTCATATAGTACTTAAGAAAGCTCTGATTAATTCCATGATGGGCGAGACGGAGAAAAAACGCTGATGAAACTTAAGCGCAGTACGCAGATAATACTGGTGGTATTATCAAGTGCTGCAACGACCTTAGCGCAGCGTTTTTTCCAGTCCTTCTGTTGAATATATGATGGTTTGCCTACAAGCGGTACTTGCTGTGTTGCATCCCTTGGCGTATATGCTACGGCATACGCCTGCGGAATGCGCCTTGCAATCATCAGCAATTGCAGGCAAACTCGCTCCATCAGCGAGTTAATCAGAGGTTCCTTAACTGCTTAACCCAATGTGGCACAATTTTGCTCGCTGACCCGTACATTCCATTGCGAAACAGATTGCTACTAGTTGTTATTGCTATGTTCAGCTCAAGTGTTTCAATACCACGTGCGTTGGCAATCTGGACAAACTGAGCAGCGGGACAGACATTCCCCGCTGTGCCAATTGCAACAAAAACTGTGGCATTATCCAGCGCTACGTCAATTGTATCAAGATACAATGGCATTTCGCCAAACCATACTATATTTGGGCGCAATGTTGCAACCTTCTTACAATTTTTGCATACGGAACTACTGGTTATATCTGTGCGCCAAGCTGCAATTTGCTGGCACTGTTGGCAACGTGCTTGCAATAATTCACCATGCATATGCAGCACATTGTTACTGCCACCGCGCTCGTGTAAATCATCGATGTTCTGGGTGATTAAGGTGAGTTGAATATCGGGTTGCGCAGCCAATTCCGCAAGAGCAATATGGGCGGGATTGGGTTGGACTGCTGCGTGCAGGAGCTGTTTTCTGCGTTGGTTATAAAATTCCTGCACCAATTGCGGATTTCGCAAAAACCCTTGCATACTTGCCACATCTTCTACACGGTGATTTTCCCATAGCCCATCAGCTGCGCGGAATGTTTTCAAGCCAGACTCAGCAGATACCCCTGCGCCAGTTAATACGACAATGCGCCGCCTTGCTGTGGTCATACGCTAGCTAAAACCATGGTATCAAGAAACTTATCGACCAGCAGCATACGGATTGCGCTTATGGAACCTCTGATTAACTCGCTCCAGCAGCGAGTTAATCAGAGGTTCCTTAGAATAATTTACCTTGTTGCGGATGCGGTAGATAGCCATCTGCTGCAATTCCTTGCAACGTTTGTCGCTTAAAATAATAATACACTCCATCAATTGAATTATGGTTTGTTATTAACTCCCAGCCACTTTGACCAATCTCATACCATATTTCATACCAATTCTTGTAGCGTTTGCCGCGCCGGTGTTGAATAATCCATGGTGGTTCGCTCCATAATAAAATATCGTGGTTTTTTTCCCATATTAATTCAGCATATTCCCACTGGATGTTTTTCATACGTTCAATCATGTCTACCTGCGAATCTCAGAATGCATTACCATGTTGCACTGATACTGCATACAATAAATCTATTATTATAATGTATACTACATGCAATCACGCAGCATAAAATTTTCTGTCAACTTGCTCTACTATGCAAGTCTTATAATATCCACCATATGTGTCTTGTTTATTGTAATGCTGGTGGCAATTCGCTGGTATATCGACGCCAACAGCAAACGCTTTATCGAAACCACATGGCCTGCTGAAGTCCGCTATGGACAAATTCAGCTGCAAATGAGTCTTAATGCGCCAAGCATAGTGCTGCGCAACGTGGTTATTGCTTCGACTGGTGATAGTGTAAATAACAAATTTATTGTGCGGATTCCTTACATACGTATTGTCGTTGATATTCCAAAATCAATTGCTGAGAAAAAATTGCATATCCAGCGGCTCCGCGTTGATGGTACAGAAATCGTTATCAAGGCATTGTTGCTGCAAAAAAAATCTGGACAGCGTCCAATCCAAATATTCCAAAATGTGCTGGAATCAGAAAAAGTAGCGTCCGCACTCTCCGACCTGGCCATCACCAATACCAGTGTCAAGATTTTTGATTTACCAGCCGTTCAAATTGCCAACTTACTCATCCAAACAGACGAACAAGGTGTGCTGAAAAGCACGATTCAAGGGCATCTCCACGGCCAGCAAATCAAATGGGATGGTAGCGCACAAATCGACAAATTTGGCACTGCTGCCATCAACCTCAAGTTGCAACTAGATAACTACCAGCCCCAACAAGATGGCAAAACACAACTCAGCAGTAATATTGTTGTTGCTGCAACTGGAGACCTTGCAGCAGAAACCTTGCAGTTTCGAGTACAAGCCAATACAACACGCCTGCAAACACCAACATTGATGGCAGCGTTTTCATCAGTCATCAACGGCGTATACAAAAATAATGCGCTGTATATCGCCATGTCCCCGCAGCGGGTGCGCATCAACGACACAGTTGTTGCAATCGCTGCTATCTCCGCGTATGCCGATGCTGCTGCATACGCTGTCATGATTCCCAAAATATCCTTGGTTGATATAGGCATGCTTTGTCCACATATATGTGGACTGGTGACGGACGCAGATCTCTCCGCGCTAACAATTTCTGCTGGTCATGTAGTCGATGCTATATTGGTATGGGATCGCCAACGCCAGTGTGCGCACGGTCATGCAACAATAGCCAATGTATCAATGCAGTATAAAACCGTCAAACTGGAACATATTACTTCACGCATCGAGCTGAAAAACAACCTGGCGACCATTGCCTATCCAATGCAGCAATGGTCGTTTATCGACACCAGACTCTATACAAAACCTATGTATCTGAGCAATGGCAATGGGGCTTTCACTATTGACCTTGATACGCTGTTGCCTGACCGAAATACCGATCCATTCCTCCTCGTTCAAGGCAGTGGCTATCTTGAAAATGAGCACAAAAACATATACATTGCAGTTGATTTTCTTGGCTTAGCTAACGGCATCCACCAAACATATTTTAAAACCTGCCACCCGCAATTATCAATCACGCAAACCCACAACCTGATTCCATATCTTGTCATCAATACAACAGCAGGAGATTGGATGCAAGCGTCGCTTACCAAAGGAAATTTTGCAGGCTGTTTCATGTTGCAATACGGCAAATATGGCAAAAACTTGCGATCGTTTATCTTTGATGGCGATTGGAGGGTGCAACAAGGGCTGGTAACCACAAAATTTATGCGTCCGCTAACTGTTAAGTCGGCTGAGGTATCGCTACGCCCTAACGGGGTGTTTATCGAGCAAGGAAATGCTAGTTATGCAAACGCAGCCGCGCAAATCGAGCAATTTAGTTTTCTTTATAATGGGCAGATGACCGCGCATGCAACAACAAAGGCGCCGTTATCACATTTATTAGATATCGCCAATGAATTTTCGGCAAAAAAACTACCGCGCTTAACACAAACCGCAGGGAATATCGACACACAGCTTGACTTAACGCTTGATATCAATGCGCCAGAGCATGCAAAGTTCACCGTCGACTCAAAGCTGGATGGCGTAGCAGCCGCCCTCATTGGCAACGCTGTTACCTTTAGCAATGCCACTGGCACAATCCATATCGACACGCACGGAGTTACTACCACTACGCCAATTTCTCTAGATATTGCAGGCAATGCCATTGTTGTGAGTAACGTCGTCCAACAATCAGCTAGGGATGCTCGCAATACATTGCATATAGAAGGCACGTTTAGCCCTGCGTTATTTTCCACATTCAACCTTGATCTAGTCAATAACATTATTACAGGTACCAGTCGTTTTACTGCAGATATCCAACATACAGCAGGCGAATTCAGCAGCGCATTGCTGCAAACAGACTTGCAAGGGAGCGAGTTGTTATTCCCCAATGATTGGGGGAAGTCACCGCAAAGCACGCTGGCGACGTTCATCTCCATCGCCAAACAACCCGACGCCAAATACGCCGTTACCCTTGCAGCGGAACATCATATTCGTGTCCTCGGCGTCTTCCCGCAGCAACTATTTGATGGCGATTTTACCTCAGAAAATCAACAAGCAGACATCGATATTAGCGTGTCATCGCTGCTACTTCCAGAACTGATACAGTGGTCAAACACCAATTTTCCAGGCGCCTTGCTAAATACTGCGAATACACCTGAGCAAGCACTGCGCGCCGCTACCAACGTATTTAGCACGATAGCAATCGATGTTGGTGTGCTTGATATCGGCTCACTTGTCTTCAACGACATTTCCTTGTTACACCACTATCACGCTGAACGCTTCAATGCCAGTATTGCGTCACCTGATGTCAACGCTGATCTAACGTGGGACTTTGCAACAACGCATGATTTGCGCATCGACTTTAAAAAACTACACTTGAATTTTGCCGAAACTGCAGCAGACGCATCTATAACCACACCAGACACCGACCCATTGGCATCCTTCAACCCCAGCATACTCCCTACCACCAAAATAAATATTGACCGCTTATTTATCAATGGCGCTGATTTTGGCGAATTGCAGCTAGCGTCGCAACCAACAGCTGATGGCTTCGTGGTAAAATCATTGAAAATGCATAAAGATATGGTTTATTTGTATGCTGATGGGTATTGGCTCTCCAATGGTCGACAGACTGCCAGTGGTTTTGACATGCACATGCATGGTAGTGATATTGCTAATTTTGCTGGGGTAATATCGGCAAAATCTGGTGTTTTATCTGCAAATATTAGCTGGCCAGGTTCACCTATCAACCTACAACCTGGCAATGTCGAAGGCTCCGTGAACTTGCAATTTGCTGATGGAAGTGTCCATGAAAAACTATTTGATAACCCATTGTTTAAATTACTTGGCTTCCTCAACCTTGAGTTCTTAGCATTGAATTTTAAACTCGACTTGATCGAAAAAAACCAAACATTACCTTTTACACAAATTAAATCGGAATTTGATATTAGTGGCGGCTACCTGACGTCGACATCACCATATTTCTTTAATGGACCAACGCTCAAAGTACTCGGCCAGGGGATAACAGATATCGTCAATCAAACCCTCGACCATGATATAATTTTGACTGTATCAATCCGCAAATCGCTGCCATTAGTAACGGTATTAGCAGGTGCAGCTCCGATAACCGTTTTGTCGGTATTATTGCTGAGCCTTTTTCAAAATAGCCCACTCGATGCATTCACCAGCGCAGAATACACCATTGCAGGTCCATATACGGACCCTAACATCAAGCTTAAAGCTGCGTTTCGCACCAGTTTTTCAGAAAAAAAATAGCGCGGCACCCATCCTCCCAGCAACCCATCAATTTGGTGGATATAACCGCATCATCAAACGCCATTGCTGTGCTACAGCAATGGCAGTACTTGCAGTAACATGCTGCGTAGCCATCACTACCATGCAACTGCATGCCAACAGTATTGATGCCAACGCGGCAAACAGCGCATCGATAGTAACTATACAACGGCATATTGCCGCCATACAGCGGCAACACAATGCCGAGTTAAATACTGCACTCAAA
Source organism: Gammaproteobacteria bacterium (assembly GCA_965277405.1). Lineage (GTDB taxonomy): Bacteria > Pseudomonadota > Gammaproteobacteria. Next base: position 1,722,655 of record OZ255726.1, on the reverse strand, counting down.
CACCATCGTTTTAACACAGCCAGTTGGCAGGTGTTGCTTGATTTAGCCGCAGCTTCGCAACTGCGGCAGCAATATCATCTAACCCAAGCCACAAGCGATGGTAGCAGCGCTATTTGGCATGTGCGCAGCCAAGCAAATACCCCAACTGTGTTGAGGGATTGGATGCGGCAACAGCAATATATTCAGGAAAGCCAAATCGATTCGATGCAAGATTCGCAATTTTTGCTTTCTTTTCGCTAAGCGGTTTTGCTAAAGCTGCAAGCTACTTGAAATGTTATTGCCGCTACAGCGCCTGTTCTGGTCAATCATCTGGTCACGCTGGCTAGCTATTGTGGCAATTCCAACAATATTTTTAGTGCTGATGCTGATAATCACCACAACTATTGTTTACGCCCAACACCGCCAAGCAGTGAGCAACATCCAACATGACTGGCATATGGCAGTGCACACCTTGACACAACTTAAGCAGCAACAAGCAACGCAACGCGCAGTGGTTAAGTCGTTGCAATCAAGCGCTACCGAGCAAACGAAGATATTACAACAAGCTGAGCAAGTGCAATTTGAGCAGTTGCAAGTACTACAGCAAATACGCTGGCAACGCGCCCATGCCCGTTTCTCAATGCCCTTTGCAGCAGCTGCCAAGTTGTTGTATCACGTATTGCAGCACCCAGCAATATTGCTTGAACGCTACCAGTTGCAAGCTGTTGGTGCGGACATTCACATTGATCTTGTAATGTATCTGTTGCAACCCTTGCAGCAAGATACGCCTGTAACTGCGGAGCAATTAACTGATCTGCATAATGGGTACTGAACACCGATGCGGGTGCAACTGGTAAACAAGGCGCAAACCACAGTACCGGCTAATGATTGGCAACGACTGCTGCTATGTTGCTGCCATCGCCTAGCATGGCTGTTTTCTCTCAGTTTGCAAGTTGGATGCACTTTTGAACCAGCCACACTCGTTGCGGCACAGCCGCTGGTAACCAAGACTGCACCCTTGGAAATCCGCCAACCACAGCAACTGCTTTCGCCTTTTTTTCTCGCCAAAAAGCCAGCACCAGCTCATGTAAATACACTCATCGGGGCACGCTATCAAGGGATGTTTCTGTGGAAAACTGATATGCAATTACTGTTTGACTTTGGTGGCAGGCATCAGCTACTTACCTCTGGTGATGTTGCTCGCATCATCAATACCGCAACTGCTGCCATTGAAGTTGACGGGCTACCATACTTACCTGGCGAAGTAATTGCAGCCAAGTAAGGCAATTCAAGCCGCTTGGGAGCTGCTGCAAACATGTGCACAACTGATGTTATGTCTATTTGTTATGCAATTGGCGACTGCTGTTAGCGCAGACGAGCAGTCATCGATGAATTTTAAGCATATCCGTCTGAGTGAAGCACTAGCATTGCTCAGCTCACGTACCCAACAAACGATGCATGTTGCTGCTGCTGATGACGTGTATATTAGCATCAATATTCCTCCAATGCCGTGGCCAAAAGTATTAGCAGCACTTGCCAGCGCAGCAGGTTTAACGCTACACCGTCACAATGATGTTTGGTATTTGCGCAAGCCAAAACCGATACAATCAAATACAATAGCGGCGCACAAGCCACAAAAAAATCCAGCGCTGTGGATGGTCTACCACCCGCAAGCGCTTACAGCAGCTGCATTTGCAAAAATTATTCAACCAATAACAACAGCGGTCGTTCTCGTCGGTCATCAGCAAGTTTGGCTATTAACCGCAGTCTCACAGCACCAAGCACTGCGGCAATTATTCGAGATGCTCGATACGCAACCGCCAACAATTATAATTCAAGCACGGATTGTCTTGGGGCGTGTTGATATTGTTGAGGCTCTTGGGAATACGCTGAACGCCAATATCCGCAGTGGCGGTGTGGCTTTGAGTGGTGCGAATAACTCCAATACAGTGCTGGATCTTGGTATCTCCAACCCCATCGCTGCCATCACAACTGCATATAGTTCCGCAAATAATCTGCTAGCTTTACAAATTAGCGCGTTACAAAGCACTGGCACTGTTAAAGTATTAGCCCAACCTCATATTAAAACGCAGTCTGGAGCTACCGCGCGTATATCCACAGGAACAGAAATTGCCTATGTGGTCAGCACCGAGGCGGATACTAATGTTACATTTAAAGAAGCAGCACTCGCGCTTGAAGTCACCCCAACATTGCTCGCCAATGGCAGGATTCACTTGATGCTACAAATTAACCAAGACACTGTCGGCACAGTTTATAACACAGTGCCGAGCGTCGATTCAAACAAATTAATGACAGAGGTGATTGTCAACAATCAAGAAACCCTCAGCATCGGCGGCGTCTTCCAAGCAATGTATATCAGCGAAGATAAAAAAGTACCGTGGTTTGCTGATATCCCACTGCTTGGCTGGCTATTTCATTATTCCAGTGAACGGGTTCAACAAGCACAGCTGGTCGTATTTCTTACAGCAAGTACCGACCAGTAATATCGACGCCCGTGGATTAGGGAAGTTCCTTCAGGGATCTATTCAGAACTTGCTAAGATAAACCTTTCACCATGTATTCATTGATGCGGTTCACATAACGCACTGGGTCATCAAGCTGACGACCACTGGCCAGCGTTGCTTGGTCGAAAACAATATTGGCTAACGTGGCAAATTGCTCGTCTTCTGTGGTTGCGTGTAAATGCCGTATGAGTTGGTGCTCGTCGTTAATTTCTAAAATTGGCTTGGATTTTGGCACTACTTGACCAGACGCTGCCATCAACCGACGCATTTGTTCACCCATTGCATGCTCAGGAATCAACAAACATGCTGGAGAATCAACAAGTCTATTAGTTGATTTCACCTCCTCAACTTGATCAGCCAACACGGTTTTAATGCGCTCCAGCAGCTCTTTTTTTGCATCTTTACTGCTGTCATCTTCTGCTGTGCTACTCTGTTCGTCTTTGCTGTTCTTGGTTAATTCAGTATCACCTTTAGAGATATCTTTGAATTTTTTATCAGCAAATTCAGGCATTTGTCCCATCATCCATTCGTCTATTGGCTGATTCAGCAGCAACACTTCGATGTCGTTTTTGCGAAAGACTTCAAGCAACGGACTGCTTTTCACTGCATTCCAAGAATCACCAACCAAATAATAAATATGTTGTTGGTCGCTTGTCATGCGGTCAACGTATTGCTCAAGCGCCACAGTATTGGTCGCGTTGTTTGCTGCTGTGCTGGAAAATCGTAACAGTGCAGATATTTTTTCTTTATTGGTAAAGTCTTCGCCGATGCCTTCTTTGAACACTTGCCCAAACGTTTCCCAAAACACTTGATAGTCATCAGCGGATTTTTTTGCCAATTTGTTCAAAACGTCAAGCGCCGCTTTGGTGATAGCGGCTTTCATGGTGTCGACGCTTTTGTCTTGCTGCAAAATTTCACGAGAAATATTCAGCGATAAGTCACTCGAGTCGACAACCCCGCGGACAAAGCGCAGGTATAGTGGCAAAAACTGCTCTGCGTTATCCAAAATAAATACACGTTGCACATACAACTGCAGCCCTCGCGGTGCTGATCGGTCATACAAATCAAATGGAGCGCGTTTGGGAATATACAGTAAGAAGGTATACTCTAGTTTGCCCTCTTTTTTGTTATGTGACCACGTCAGCGCATTTTCAAAATCATGGGAAATATGCTTATAAAACTCCTGATATTCATCGTTGCTTATTTCAGTTTTTCCACGTGTCCACAATGACTTTGCTTGATTCACTGTTTCAAACTCACCTTTAACAACTTTGCCATCATCATCTTTTTTAGGGAGCTGAACGGGCACTGACAAATGGTCTGAGTATTTTTTTATAATGCTGCGCAGTTTATATTCTTCAGCAAAATCTTTTTGCTCTTTATTTAAATGCAACACCACGGTTGTACCGCGTTGCTCGCCAAGCCACGTGTCTAACTCATAGCCATCGGCACCATTGCTCTGCCAATGCACTCCTTGGTCTGCGGGCAAGTCTGCGCGCCGAGTAAATACCTCGACATTATCAGCGACAATGAAAGAAGAATAAAAACCAACGCCAAATTGACCGATTAATTCAGCATTTTTTTTCTGATCATCATTCAGCTTTGCCAAAAAATCTGCGGTTCCTGATTTTGCTATAGTTCCTAAGTTGCTAATGACTTCCTCACGCGACATGCCGATGCCATTATCAATAATGCTAATTTGTTTTTTCTGCGCATCGCATTCCACGCGAATTCGCAACTCACTATCACCTTTTGTCAGTTTGGCATCGCTTAACGCGGCAAAGCGTAATTTATCAATCGCATCCGCAGCATTTGACACCAGCTCGCGCAAAAATATTTCTTTATCTGAGTACAACGAATGTATGACCAAGTGCAATAGCTGCTTGACCTCAGTTTGATATCCGAATTTTTCGCTCATAGTTATGTTTGTATATAAAAAGTTAAAAAGTGTGGGCAACGCTGCTGCTAAATGCGGTTTCTCTTCGTGATTTCAAGCATTAAGCAAGCTCAAATGGAAGTTTTCACCCTGTTACATCCGCGTAAGCATTGCGAGCTCAACGTTGCAACTGCTCCTGCAAAACACCGCTGCGGCGCAATGATATTGCGCAAAGTTTGTGGGTAGGCGGTGGATTACCCGGCTCGACATAATTGCAGCAGCGCATCCGCCTAGAATTTAACTGTCTCCTAGATTTTGATTGTTGGCATGATGAATTTGGGATTAGCTGCATCCAAAACCAGATTTATGCGTATAGCTCTTTTAAAATGGAGTTAAATGGAGTAATATGCAGCTATCTGGGATTAATTGGGAACAATGTGTCTATCGGGCAGTTTACAGGGACCAAACTGGTCAAGCTTGATTCGCAAAGTCGCCTAGCCATACCAACCAAGTATCGTGACGTGCTGCAATCAGAATCTAACAACACACTCGTGGCAACACGCGGGGTGAATGCGGCTGCGCCATTTTTAGTCCTATACCCGTTACTGCCTTGGCAGCAGCTCGTGCAACAAATCAGTAAGCTGCCACAAAATAAACCGCTCACCCAAGCGCTGCGCCGCCAAGTTGTTGGCAATGCAGATGAAATAGATTTAGATGGCAGCGGTAGAATTCTTATTCCGCAGCCGCTGCGTGAGTATGCCGAATTACACCACGATATTTCTCTCGTTGGCACCGGTGATGTTTTTGAAATTTGGAGCAAAAAACATCACGAACAATGGGATAAGCAGCCAATAGATGTCGAGGAGCTGTACGAAAATGATGACTACAAGAATTTGCCTTTATCATGAATCATATTCCCGTTTTGCTCGAACCTTTGGTGGCCGCAGTGGTTACTAATCCGAAGGGTCTGTATCTTGACGGCACCTTTGGCGCTGGCGGCCACGCGCGCGCAGTACTTGATAAACTAGACCCGGAAGGCAGAATCATTGCGATTGATTGCGATGCAGAGGCGATACGCGCGAATAGCAATGACGATGCGCGGCTGTCCCTGTATCACGCACATTTTGCTAATTTTCCTGAAATATTGAGAAAAAAAAACATTACATCGATTGATGGGGCATGGTTTGACCTTGGTGTTTCTTCGATGCAAATCAATCAAGCAGCGCGTGGATTTTCATTTATGCAAAATGCAGAGCTTGATATGCGGATGAACCAAACACAGGGTCAATCCGCGAAAGACTGGATTGCCACATCGAGTGTTGACGAAATGTCCTGCGTGTTCAAAAAATATGGCGAAGAACGTTTTGCCAAGCGCATTGCCACTGCAATAGCAACGACTAGGGCAAGGCAGCCAATACACACGACTGCAGCGTTGGTCAATGTCATTCGCCAAGCACAACCTCGCATTGATAAGCACAAGCACCCGGCAACACGGGTATTCCAAGCGATTCGCATTGCTATTAATGACGAACTTGATCAATTGACGGCAATGCTGCAAACAATAATTGATTGGCTAACACCGCATTCACGCCTTGCATGCATCAGTTTTCATTCGTTGGAAGACCGTATTGTAAAGCGGTTTATTCGTGACGAAGCTACGCCAGAGTTTGCGCACAAGAATTTTGCTGCCGGCACCCTGCTCCGCGCAGCTAGGTTGAAAAAGATCTCGAGAATAACCGCCAGTCAACAGGAAGTAGACAGCAATCCACGTGCACGCAGCGCGGTGTTGCGTGTGGCAGAAAAGGTGCAGTATGCAAGCACTTAAACAACTGTTGCAGCAACATGGCATTGTCAATAACGTGCTGGTTTTTAGTGTGATGTTTAGCGCTCTTTCTGTGATTTTTTTGAGCCACAATGCTCGGTCTATCACTATTAACAAACAACAGTTAATAATGGAATATGAACGACTAGAGCTTGATCAAAACAGCCTATTACTAGAAGAAAACACTTTCGCTAACCCAAGTTATATCGAACAGCGTGCAGTAGAAATGGGGTTACAGCAGCCTCAAAAAAAACAAATTATTTATATCACAAAATAACAATGAAACAAAATAACAATGAAAACAGAATCAACAATATTTTTTCATCGTAGGCATTACGTTCTATTAATATTTTTATTATTACTCTTCGGTGGAATACTAGTACGCATCGGCTATTTGCAGCTTAAAAATAATGTGTTTTTGCAACAGCAAGCAGATGCAAGATCTGTACGCGCACAACATATATCAACATATCGCGGCGATATTCTTGACCGCAATGGCAAACCGCTAGCAATAAGCGCAGAAGTATACGACTGGTTTATTGATGCCTCTCAATTTAAAAGAAAGCCAAGGGCTTTACAGGCGCTGGCATTAGTTTCTGGCATCAACCCAAGCTATTTGCGCAGAATGCTGGTAAAAAACGAACATTCAAAATATGTAAGGATACAAAGCAACCTTACCCCAGCAGCAGCTCAGCAACTCCAAGCGCTCAACATAACTGGGGTTCATGTCAGTAAAAAATATCAACGCTTTTATCCAACACAGGAAGCTGCTGCACAGTTGATAGGCCTCACCGACAAAGGCTTTGATGGAACTGGTAGTGATTCAAGCAACGGGATCTCCGGGTTAGAAAAAACTTTTAATGAAGCACTGCGCGCCAAATCTGGAAAAAAAATGGTGCTGATAAATGGACATGGTGAAGTGATTCGTGAACTTGGCGTCGTCTACCGCGCAATACCAGGCAATAGCGTCCGCTCCTCAATTGATGTCCGCATTCAAGATTTTACATTCCAATCTATCAAACGGATGGTAGTGCGGAGCAAAGCAACCGCCGCCTCGATGATTATCTTAAAAATCGACACAGGTGAGGCGCTGGCCGTCGCCAATTATCCGTCATATAATCCAAATTATCGCAAGTTTATCGACTACACCCGTACGCGAAATGCTGTATTTGTTGACTTGTTTGAACCTGGTTCGACTATGAAAGCATTTACTGTTGCCATAGCACTTCACCATGGACATAACATTCATGACCTCATCAATACGGGAAATGGCAGAATGAAACTCGGACCGTATACCATTCATGATGCAAGTGCCAATGGCATTATTAGCATTGAGCATATCCTCACCAAATCAAGTAATGTAGGTGCAGTGCGGTTAGGGCTTGAACTTGGGGGAAAACGGCTGGCAACTGCGTTGAGCAAATATGGTTTTAATCACAACTCAGGAAGCATGTTCCCAGGTGAGCCATCGTCCATGTTACCTACAGAATTAACAAATACAGTCAATATCGGTGCGTTAAGTTATGGCTATGGACTGACAACATCAGTTGCCAATCTTGCCAGAGCGTATGCTATTTTTGGACGTGGCGGCTATGACATCCCAATCTCTCTGATAAAAATTAATACGCCACATCAGAAAATTAAAGTAATGTCCCCAAGCGTTGCCAATGCAGTGCTTACGGCATTAAAAAAAGTAACGCAACCAGGTGGCACAGGCACAAGTGCTGCAATACCAGGTTATCAAGTAGCGGGAAAAACAGGCACAACGCATAAAGTTGTCGACGGTAAATACCGCTACAACTACCGATCAACATTCGTAGGAATTGTGCCTGCAGACAACCCTATCTTTGTCGCTGTCGTGTCTATAGATGAGCCGAATGGCAATACCTATTATGGCGGAGAAGTAGCCGCGCCAGTGTTCGCGGAGGTTATGAATAAAGCATTAAAAATATTTCGTGTTTACCCAGCAATATGAGACTATCTCAACTCATTCAAACACCGCTTGATACAGATGTGGTCATAACTGGCGTGTGTTCAGACAGCAGACACGCACTGCCTGGCTATGTTTTTTTAGCGTATCAAGGCACAAAGACTGACGGGAAGCGCTACATCCCAGCAGCACTCCAAAACGGAGCCAATGTAGTCATCGCAGATGACTATTGTTCAAACAACGGTCGTCACCATGTGATGACCGTAGTTGATCAACAACTACGCGACAATGCCGCGCATATTGCGCAACGGTTTTACGCAATGCCAGATCATCAATTAGACCTCGTTGCGGTCACAGGCACCAATGGTAAAACATCAATAGTCACTATTGTTACCCAAATGCTTGAACACATTGGTGTTGCAGCTGGCTGTATTGCTACCACTGGATGGGGCGCGAAAAAAAAATGGTTTTCATCCTCACTCACTACGCCAGACGCGCCAACACTGTATCGATCACTGGCGTGGTTTGTTGCCAATAACACCCACACAGTTTGTTTTGAACTTTCATCACATGCACTTGAGCAACAGCGCTTTGCAAAAAACAGTTGCATCCATACCGCTGTGTTTACCAATCTTAGCCGTGACCATCTTGACTATCACCAGTCAATGCATCAATACGCCGCAGCTAAATCACAGTTATTTATACAATACGCATGCCGGAATGCGGTTATCTACCGTGATGACCGCTATTCACAGCAGATGATTGATGCTTTTTACCGCCATCAAACAGGGAAGCTCATTAGCTATGGTTGCAGCAATAGTGCTGATTTTTGGGCAGATAACATTGAATTTCACCCAACATCAATCACATTTAACCTGCACTATCACGCAGCACAACAACGTTGCACTACTTCTTTAATTGGGAAACACAGTGTCGAAAACTTACTTGCTGCAGCTGCAATACTTACCAGCCTTGGCTACGATTTTGTAACAATTGCGACAGTATTGCAGCAACCATTAACCATTGCCGGGCGGATGCAGCGTGTTGGCACAGCCCCGTATGTATATGTGGACTATGCACATACTCCAGCTGCTCTGACCACTGCATTGCAAGCTCTTCGCCACCATGGACACAACACAATTTTTGTAGTGTTTGGCTGCGGAGGTGACAGAGACAGAGGGAAACGTGCAATGATGGGAGCTGCTGCTTGTCGCGATGCCGATATGGTTGTTATCACCAGCGATAATCCCCGCAGTGAGTCACCAATATCAATTATTGATGACATTCAAAGAGGAATGATCGGCAGCAATACACCAACGAAAATACTCATCGACCGTGGCGCGGCAATTCGCTATGCAATCAGTCATGCACAAGCTACTGACGCAATCTTAATTGCGGGCAAAGGCCATGAGAAAACACAAATTATCGGCGCTACTTCAAGCGATTTTAACGATGTATGCGTCGCGCAACAGGTGATGAATAATGCAGCTAAATAATACAGTCTCTTTTTTCCAACTGCTGCACATTGTGGCAGGAACTGCTGCATCGAATCAAAGCGCAGCAACAACACCGTTGCAAACAATTTACTGCGATAGCCGCTGTAGCGGTTGCGATATTTTTATTGCCTTGGTTGGAGATAAATATGACGCGCATGATTTTTTAGCAGATGTCGTAGCCCAGGTGTTAATAGTCAGTGATAAAAGCTATCAACCCTTGCCAAACCAAGCCGTTATTTATGTTGCAGACACCTTTCAAGCACTCGCTGCGCTGGCCCGTTATAATAGAGAGTCTTTCAGAGGAACGGTGATTGCTATTACAGGCAGTACCGGCAAAACCACGCTCAAAGCCATGATAGCGACAACGTTTGCCAAACAACGCACTGTTCATGCCACGACTGAGAATGATAATAATCCATTTGGTGTTTGCTATACCCTGCTGAGCATCCCAGCGCACACTGATATTGTCGTTATTGAACTTGGCGCCCGCTATCAAGGTGATATCGCCCAAAGTGCTGCTTTGGCAATGCCGCATTACAGCATCATCACCAATATTAACTTTTCCCACATTGCAACGTTTGGCACAATCGCAGCCATAGCTGCAACCAAAGGTGAATTAATTAGTTACACCAAAAAAACGGTATTCTTGAACGCTGCTGATGGTGCCTTCTTCGCCTCTTGGCGGCAACTCTCCCTGAATAAAGTTGCGCTAGAATGCTACGGTGTAGCAACAGACAACAGTCATAATTTGCCATTATCGTGTGTCATCAAAGATGTAAATCATAGCAGCGCAACGTTTATAATAGCCAATCACCTCTACATGATCCCCTTGCCAACACGGTCTTCTGTCTTGCAATATGCAATTGCACCGCTGTTGCTGATTAGCGAAAAGTGCGGGTTGAATATTCAGCAAATCATCAGCGACATTCGCAATTTTGTGCCGCCATCAGGCCGCCAACGTGTTCATGAACTGGCAAGTGGTGAGCGCATTATTGATGACAGTTACAATGCCAATCCTGCATCTATGCGAGCTGCTCTTGCCACCCTTGCCAGCAGTGAACACCAACATAAAATCGCAATATTAGGTGATATGGCCGAACTCGGGGAACAGCGCCAATTCTGGCATGCATCAATTGGCGTATTTGCGTACGAATGTGGCGTGCAGCTTATTTGCTATGGTGAACAAATGATGGATGCGGTTATTGCATACAACTATAAACACGGCGATACACCAGCAGTGCATTGCCGACTTATTGACGAAGCATTCGAATTAGTCCAGCAGTTATTACAGCAATACCCTGCACAATGTGAAGTGCTTGTTAAAGGAAGTCGCGATATGAAAATGGAAAAAATTGTTAAAAAACTTTTACAACTAGGAGTTCAAAAACAATGCTATTAGAGCTGTTTGGTTGGCTGGGTGAAACAGTTGACCCAGGGTTTTATGTCTTTCAATTCCTCACGTTCCGCGCTGTTATCAGCACACTTTCTGCGCTTATATTAGCCTTGTCACTTGGACCTATGATTATTCGTTTCATGCGTAGAAACCAATATGGTCAAACAATCCGCAGTCATGGTCCGCAGTCCCATCTTGCTAAAGAGGGTACGCCATCGATGGGCGGGCTGTTGATTCTTGGGGTGATTGGACTGAATTCATTATTATGGTGTAATCTCTCAAACCACTATATCTGGGTTATTTTGTTTTGCATGGTAGGTTTTGGCATACTTGGAATGGTAGATGATTCGATTAAAATTTTTTTCAAAAACCCAAATGGCATTAGTGCCCTTTTGAAATTTGCCACACAGTCGTTAATCACCATTGCGGTATTAACATATCTCTACATAACCAGCGACACACCGCAACAAACACAGTTGTTTGTACCTTTTTTCAAAGAAGTTGCTGTTGACCTTGGCCTAGTGTTTATCGTGTTAGGATACTTTACGATTGTTGGCGCCAGTAATGCGGTAAACATTACCGATGGGCTTGATGGTTTGGCAATAGTGCCGTGCATTCTGATTGCTGGCGCTTTAGGGGTGTTCGCCTATGCACACGGCAATATTCAAATTAGCAACTACTTAAATATTGCCTACCTACGGGGCACGAGCGAATTGGTCGTCGTTTTGGCAAGTATGATTGGCGTTGGTCTGGGCTTTCTATGGTTCAATACATATCCAGCGGATATTTTTATGGGTGACGTTGGCTCGCTAGCGCTTGGGGCGTTGTTGGCGGTCTGCGCTGTGATTATTCGAGAAGAAATCATTTTCTTGTTTATTAGCGGCATGTTTGTCATCGAAACATTGTCTGTGATGCTGCAAGTCGCTTCCTTTCAAACGCGCGGTCAGCGTATTTTTAGAATGGCGCCGATTCATCATCATTTTGAGTTAGTCGGCTGGGCCGAACCAAAAATCATAGTCCGCTTTTGGATTATCACCATCGTCTTAGTGGCAATAGGGCTTGCTACCCTCAAGCTGCGCTAAGCCATAACAACAATGAATAGCAACATGACAACAACAATACAGCAGCGGTGGGTTAGCCTGAGATTGAGCTTATGAACAACCAGATATCATCTGACTATCGACCAGTTATCGCGGGCTTAGGTGTTACTGGACTCAGTATTGCCAAATATCTAGCCCAACAGCAGCAGCGTTTTAGCATCGTTGACTCACGTGCTGAACCGCCACAGTTGCGCCAATGGCAGCGCTGGATTGCCTCACACCCAGCTGAGCATGCCATCGTCCTTGGCAATCTTGACCAACGTATACTCAATACTGCAAGCCATATTTACTTAAGCCCTGGCTTATCTAAATTAACTCCGCAAATTGTGAAGGCGGTAGCATCAGGGGCGTTACTGACCAATGATATTGATATTTTTTCAGCTTACGCGCGACAACATCACCTGCCATGGGCAGCAGTTACTGGGAGCAATGGCAAATCAACCGTGACTGCATGGTTGCAAGAATCGCTGCACAACGCGGGCACAATAACTATGGCTGGCGGAAACTATGGCATGCCAGTGCTTGATATAATACAGATGCATATGCGAGGAGAAATCGCTTGTGCTGTGATTGAATTATCTAGCTTTCAGCTAGAGATATGCCAGCCATTACACAGTTTAGTATCGGTTGTGCTCAACGTAACATCCGACCATACTGATAGATATTCGAGCATGTTCCAATATCACGAAACCAAGCAACGTGTACACTTACAGACACAATGGGCTATCGAAAATAGAGATGACCCGCTAACCTCAGTATTTTTGACCCAAGCGAACAACACAACTAAAATCGTAAGTTTTGGTAGCAGCCAAGGTGATCTTCAGCAATTCGGTATATTACCATCGCCCCCGGCTGCTGCTGACTTTGCTTATGGCAGCACGCGTCTACTGCCAACCAATGCAATTGCCGTTGCTGGCGAACATAACCTGCTGAATGCGTTAGCAGTTTTGGCATTAGCTCAAGGGCTTGGACACAGTCCTGTTGAATTTGCTAAACATATTTGCAGTTTCAAGGGCTTGCGCCATCGCGGTCAATATGTCGCTCAGATTGCTGGAGCACATTATATTAATGATTCCAAGGCGACCAATCCAGCGTCAACTATAGCTGCATTGCAGCGCTTTTGCGATGCGCCAAATTCAGTGCATTTAATTTTAGGTGGGGACGCCAAAGGCGCAAATTTACAAAACATGGCGACTATCATTGCCGCGACAACAAAAGCAATATATGCAATTGGCAAAGACGCCAAGCTCATCGAAAATACATTCAGCCCGATAGTGCCAGTATATCCTTGCAATACCTTAGAAATTGCAGTCACCCAAGCAATACAACATATTGCTGCCAACGAGTCGCTATTGCTTTCGCCTTCCTGTTCGAGTCTCGATCAGTTTGATAATTTTGCACACCGCGGCGATGTGTTTTGCACATTAGTAGCTGCTCATAGCGCAACAGTGGTGCATGCACAGTGAACAATAACGCCCCTTTTCAATTTGATCCATATCTTGTTTTCTCAATACTATTGCTGCTGCTCACAGGTATCGTCATGGTCGCATCGGCATCAACAGAGATAGCAGAACAAAATTATGGCTCTTCATCTTTTTTGTTTATGCGCCACTTACTGTATTTTGTCTGTGGAGCTTTGCTGGCATCATTATTTTTAAACATGCCAATTGAGTTTCTCAAGCGCACGCGGTTTTTAGCATTATTAACCGTTATGGGGATGCTGACGCTGGTGCTGATTCCTGGTATTGGAAAAACGGTTAATGGATCCACGCGCTGGATCAATCTTGGGGTTATTGCGTTTCAACCATTAGAATTGTGCAAGATTTTTGTAATTATTTATTTTGCAGGTTTCCTTGACAAGCACATTGATCGTGTTGTTGCTTCGTGGCAGCCGCTCGTACAGCCGTCAATAGTTATTACAGTATTCAGTTTATTAGTGTTGTTGCAACCTGATTTTGGTTCGCTCATGGTTATTCTCGTCACCATTGGTGCTATGTTTTTTATCGCAGGCATTCGCTGGATCATAATTTGCTCGGTGTTTTTAGCTGGGATTACCATGATCTGTTCATTAGTTATACTCGAGCCGTATCGGGTAAAACGCATTCTTACTGTTGCAAACCCGTGGCTTGATCCGTTTAATACAGGCTATCAATTGACGCAAGCATTGATTGCAATCGGGCGGGGTAGTTGGTGGGGTGAAGGTTTGGGGCAAAGCGTGCAGAAATTTTATTATTTACCCGAAGCGCACACAGATTTTTTATATGCTGTGTTTATTGAAGAGCTCGGCGTTGTTGGTGGGGCGTTGTTGCTGCTTGGCTTTGCGTTTGTACTTTGGCGCCTTTTTTTAATTGCATATCAAGCATATACCCATCGCTTGGTATTTCATGCAATGTTGGTGTATGGCATCGCCACATTATTTGCACTGCAAACCATTGTCAACCTTGGTGTAAGTGTAGCAATGTTACCGACTACTGGAATTCCATTGCCGTTTGTCAGCTATGGCGGCACCAGCATGGTGACATGGATGGTACTTGCAGCTATAGCATTACGAGTACAATCAGAAGTTGCTGAGCATGCTCACAAGAATACGCTGCAGTCCAATAGCGATATCATTCCTCCAAGCATTATTCAAACATCATCATGAGCACACCAAAGGTATTGATTGTTGCTGGGGGAACTGGTGGGCACATCATGCCAGCACTGGCTATGGCTGTTCACTTAGAACAAAAAAACTTGGCTTGGTGCCGCTGGCTAGGCGTTGAAGGAAAAATGGAAACGGAAATCATTCCTCAATCTGGAATACCGCTGCATACCGTTAAAGTTTCTGGAATACGCGGCAGATCATTAAAAAATAAGTTGATTGCTATTATACAAATGAAGCTATCTTTTTTTCGAATATGGCAATTATTTAGCCGCATTCAGCCAGATATAGTTATTAGTTTTGGCGGCTATGTGAGCGTTCCTGCTGGAATCGTTGCCTGGATGCGCAGTGTTCCGTTGTATTTGCATGAACAGAATGCGATCGTCGGTACTGCAAATCGCATACTAGCACCACTGGCGCATTCGCTGCTAACAACCTTTGCTAACACCGTGCCACCACACCGCAACATGGTGCACATTGGCATGCCGTTGCGGCGACAAATCGTTGTTGCCGCACAAAAAAAACGCAATGGAAAGTCCAAAAAAACTCAATTTACACTCGTTGTTTCTGGCGGCAGCCAAGGCGCGGATATTTTTAACACGTTGGTGCCACAAGCACTTGCAGTCGCAGGGCTTGAATCAATAAAAATTATCCACCTTTGCGGCAAAGGCGCGTATGAATTCACCAAAAAGCAATACCTACAAGTTGCCAATATCGAAGTTGAAGTCATTGAGTTTACCAACACTATGGAGACTGTATGGAAACAAGCAGATATTGCGATAGTACGCTCAGGTGCTGCATCGGTTTGTGAAATGATCGCTATGGCAATTCCCAGCCTGTTTGTGCCGTTTCCACATGCTATTGATGACCACCAATTTTTGAATGCGTCGATGGCCGGCAGTGGCGCTTGGATTTGCAGACAACAGCTATTCACCGTGGCGTATATATGCGAATGGTTACAGACCCACGCCAAGCCAAACTACCCTAAAGCCATTGAATTGCTCAACCACAAAGCGGCGCATTTACAGGAGATTGCCACGCTTGATGCAACAAAGCGGTTTACCAATCATGTGCTTAACATTGATGAGGGAAGCAATGGTTCAACCTAGAGACAGACCATTCATTCGCCCAGCAATGGAGAGGATTAAATGTATTCACTTTGTTGGAATTGGTGGCGTTGGCATGTGTGGAATCGCCGAAGTGTTTCTTCATCTTGGTCATATGATTAGTGGTTCCGATATCAACGAAAACTCAACAATTCAACGGCTGCGCTCGCTTGGCATGACTATATATATTGGTCATCAAGCAAATAACGTGCTCAATGCTGACCTGCTGGTTGTTTCAAGCGCAATAGATGAAAACAACCCAGAAATTCAATACGCCCGCGCACACAAAATACCGACCGTGCAACGTGCGGCAATGCTGGCAGAGATTATGCGCAATCAATTTGGTATTGCTGTAGCTGGGACCCACGGTAAAACAACAACAACCAGTTTAATGGTTGATGTATTTACTGAGGCAAAATATGACCCAACATATATTATCGGTGGGCGTATTGTTGATCAGGTTGCCAATGCCAGAGTTGGAGAATTTGGCTATTTAATCGCCGAAGCTGATGAAAGCGACGCGTCTTTTTTACACCTGCAACCGATGGTGACTGTCATCACCAACATCGATATTGATCACTTAACCCATTATGACAACGACCCAGAAAATATGAATGCGGCGTTTTTGTCATTCATCCATAACCTGCCTTTTTATGGCACCCTAGTCGCATGTCTTGATGACCCTGGGGTCATGGCAATGCTTGACAAAGTGCAACGGCGCATCCTGACGTATGGCATCCATAGCAACTGCGACTTTAAGGCAACAAAAATTAGCAGCCATGGGCATCGTTCAATGTTTACTGTAGTCCGCCCTGAAAACCAGCCACCGCTTGAAATCACCCTCAATATTCCTGGTGAGCATAATATATTAAACGCCTTAGCAGTCATTGCGGTGGCAACCGATGAAGGGATAGACGATGTGCCAATTCAAACAGCATTGCTACAATTTCCTGGAGTAACCCGCCGCTTTGAAACGATCCGTACGTGGAGCATGCCAGCAGGTGACGTGACGTTAGTCGATGACTACGGGCACCACCCTAAAGAAATTGCAGCAACATTAGCTGCTGCACGTCAAGTCTGGCCAGCCAGGCGGGTGGTGATGGTTTTTCAGCCGCACCGATATACAAGGACGCGTGATTTATATGAGGATTTTGTCAGCGCATTTGACAGTCTTGATAACTTAATACTTTTGGAAGTGTATCCAGCAGATGAAAAACCTATTGTCGGCGCAGATAGTAAGTCGCTCGCAGGTTCAATCCGTAGACGTGGCTTAATCGACCCAGTATATGTCGGCGAAATCGCTACGTTGATTGATATTTTACAACAAACAGTTTTGCCTGGAGACCTACTTCTCACTCAAGGCGCTGGCAATGTTAGTGCTATTGCCAAAGAATTAGCGCAAAAATTTACCCCGAACACAACATGCAAAACCTCCAAGACTTAATCCTCAAGAAAAAAATATCTGGCATCCGCGATATCGCCGTGCTATTTGGTGGCATCAGCGCAGAACGTCGTGTTTCTTGTGCATCTGCAAAGCTGGTAATACAAGCAATTACTGAGCTTGGCTATACTGTGCAACCGCTTGATTGTGGTGCCAACATTGGGGCGCAAATTGCCCAATTACAAACAGATATGGTCTTTAATATTCTGCATGGCGGCGCTGGAGAAGACGGTACTGTGGCAGGTTTACTTGACGCTTTTGACCTGCCATATTGTGCAAGCGCTATGGCGGCATCCGCACTGACCATGGACAAGTATACCTGCAAGACATTATTGGCAAGTGTTGGTATCCCTGTGACAAAAGGAGTGCTATTGCGCAAGCAAGATGGTCTCTCGCCTGCGCAGCTTGAAGCACAATGTCAACAGGACATTGGGGCGTTGCCGTGGTTTGTAAAACCGAATAACAGCGGGTCAAGCTTGGGCACTGCTCCACTTGCTAACAGCACGGCATTTCATACAGCAATCCCCGCATTATTGCAGCAATATGGCGAAATATTGGTTGAAGAACAAATCATAGGAGAAGAATACACTATCGGCATTGTGGCAGACACAGCACTGCCCGTAGTCCACATCCGTACTGCATCAGGGCTGTATGATTACGCAGCAAAATACACATCAACAGCAACTGTACTTGAACTGCCATCGCAGCTTGACGCTGCGGATGAAAGATATATCCAACAACTTTCCAGCAAAGCATTTAGTATCA
Organism: Gammaproteobacteria bacterium; assembly: GCA_965277405.1. Lineage (GTDB taxonomy): Bacteria > Pseudomonadota > Gammaproteobacteria. Next base: position 1,704,581 of record OZ255726.1, on the reverse strand, counting down.
CCCGTTGCTCCATTTGGGGGCGTGTTGATTGCATGCGCACGGCTGATGGCAAATGGTTTGTATTAGAAATTAATACTATTCCAGGTATGACTGATCATTCATTAGTCCCTGCTGCTGCGCAATATGCAGGTATATCATACCCACAACTCATTCATCTTTTACTGTGGTTTGGCTGGCAGCGTAGCCATGGATAATCTTGTGAAAAAAAACCATTTGCTTGCTAACACGCATCCACATTGGCTTGCTGTGTCTGGTTGTATTGGTGTGTTTTTCATTTTATTTTGGTTGTGGATGTTGCGTGATGCCCGCGGATTTACTGCGGAATTGCCTCTTTCAATTAGTGAAATACACAGTCTACAAGCTATTGAGCGGGACATTGGCACTCGCAAGCGCTGGTCTATCGAGTTTGATACAATCAATGCTACTGTATTGGCTTTACCCTGGGTTGAGCACGTCAGCAGTTCATTTCAATGGAATGGTAGTATTGCATTGGCTATTACTCGCACCCATCCGTTGGTTCGCTTTAATCATGACCAATATCTTGATACAGCAGGTGGTATCCATCCTATTACCAATCCAGAAACATTTTCAGCGTTGATAAATTTACAAACCAACCCTAAAAATATTCCGCTTTTTTTACAACATCAACGTGGTTTTGAGGAAATGATGCGAAAATATGCTCTCACGCCTACAGTTATCTCAATATCAAACTACGGATCTTGGCATGTTTGGGTGCAACCAAACATTCAAATTAACCTTGGTCTGCCACCGTGGGAAAACTCTTTTGCTAAGATGCAACACGCTGTTGCTTTTTTCAGAAAAACAAACGATAAAAACATTGTCAGAATTGATTTAAGAAATCCACACGGCATCGTTATCGCTCTCGCGCAATGAACAACTATTTTCTTAAAGATACACATATATGAACATCCAACAAACAAATAATATTATCGTGGCTCTTGATATTGGCACCTCTAAAATTGTTACTCTTATCGCAGAAAAACAAGGTGGAGAGAGGCTGCGTATTAAAGGTCTTGGTCGCGTGCAATCAAATGGTATGAAAAACGGTATCATTGCTGATATTGAACAAACAACAGCAGCAATTAGGCGTTCAGTAGCGGCAGCGCAATTGATGTCTGGAATCCAAGTATCGCATGTATATGTTGGTATTGCTGGCAATCATACATCTAGTAAGGATAGTAATGGGAAAGTGAATTTGACTGGCACTGCAGTCACTCAAGACGATATGAACCGTGCTGTTGAGTCTGCCAAAGCAATCAGCAGACCAGAAGGACAAACCTTGCTGCACGTGCTCACCCAAAATTTTATCGTTGACGATCAACGTGACATTATAAATCCACTCCATATGAGTGGTTCACTGCTAGAAGTTGGTGTCCACATAGTCCATTGCTCAACGAATGTTTGGTTAAATATCACAAAATGTGTTAATGGCGCTGGTCTACAAATTGTCAGTATAGTATTAGAGCAATTCGCATCTAGCTATGCAGTGCTTAATCAAAATGATCGCATGCGTGGCATTGGCTTAATTGATATTGGCGGTGGCTCTGCTGACATTGCCTTGTTTGCCAACAATTGTATTCAATACACCACTTCGATTGAAGTCGCTGGGCATACAGTGACGAATGACATTGCGATAGGGCTACGCCTTAACCATAGCCATGCTGAAGAGATTAAAATGAAACATGCAAGTGCCGTTAGCGCTGGGACTAGCTATAAGGAGATAATCAATGTGCCTGCAACCCCAGAGCACGATACGATTCAGCTACACCGCGGTTCACTTGTGGAAATTGTTGAATCGCGCTATGAAGAAATTTTTCGTTTGGCGAAAAAAAGTATGCAATTATTTATCGACGATAACAAGCTTGGCGCTGGGATTATAATCACTGGCGGCGCATCAAAAATCGAAGGTGCTAATACGCTTGCAAAAGATATTTTCGATTTGCCGGTACGTTTAGGAATTCCAGGTGGGATTACTGGACTGGATGATGAGTTTAAGAATCCAATATATGCTACCGCTGTTGGTTTATTATTGTATGCTCTGAAACAAAAACCTTCAAAACAACTGCTTACGCATCTGACGCCAGATCAGCAAAATCCTCAAACTTACCAAAAGAAAAAACAACCTATTACACAGCGATTAGTAAATTGGATAACAGGGTTTTAAAAACACAGGAAATCAATCAGTTATGAATGATATTTCACCTCTAGATATTACTGAAGATACCAACAATATGCGCTTTTCTGCATCAGAAGAGAACAACATCCAGTGTAACACTTCAATCAAGGTTATAGGCATTGGTGGTGGTGGTGGTAATGCTGTTGCGTATATGGCAAAGAGCGAGATTGAAGTCGTAGAAATGATCGCACTCAACACAGATGTTCAAGCCTTTAATGGCTTACCAAACAGTGTCAAAAAAATACAAATTGGCAGCGTATTGACAAAGGGATTTGGCGCAGGATCAAATCCAGACATTGGACGCAACGCTGCTCTTGAGGATAAGAAAAAAATCGAGAACTTGCTCAAAGATTGTGACATGATTTTCATCACAGCAGGAATGGGTGGCGGGACTGGAACAGGTGCTGCTCCTGTTGTTGCACAAATTGCCAAAGAACAAAACATCTTGACAGTTGGGGTTGTCACCAAACCTTTTTTATTTGAAGGGGGTAAACGCAACCAAGTTGCAGCTGCTGGAATAACCCAGCTTCTCGAATATATTGATACCCTCATTATCATCCCCAATGATAAGCTCGGAATTAACACAACAGATATCACCCTCATTGAAGCATTTGACCGTGCCAATGATGTACTAAAAAATGCTGTGCGTGATATATCCAGTCTGATTACCGCTCCAGGATTAATTAAGCTTGACTTTGCTGATGTGAAATCAAGTCTTGCGAACGCAGGGGTTAGTATCATAGGCAGTGGCGAGTCAAGTTCGCAATCGAATGCTGCACATGAAGCCATGAAGATTGCTATAGAAAATCCACTGTTATCTGACATTGACATTTCAGAATCCAAGGGTGTGCTGCTAAATCTTACAGGCAGCAGTAACTTAAAGTTAGATGATTGCACAACTGTTTTGCGTGCTGTTGAAGAGTTTGCATCAAAAGACAAAGACAGCAGTCGAATTATTGGCATGTCAATCGACGAATCACTCGGTGAAACTCTCCGCGTGACAGTGATCGCAACTGGTGTCGATCAATCAATATCTCACCAAGTTATTCCACCCAAGGCAGTATCTGCAACCAACAAAGACTCAGGTACATCAACTCCTATACCTGCAACGGCTACCATTCATAACAATACCCCAATACCAGTTGATACAGACAATACCAGCACCAGTGACAATGATGTTCCAGCGCACATTGATATCCTAAAACTCATACAACGTAAGAATAATCATAAAGAGTAATTATGGCGCTAGCAATCACAAACGAGTGTATTAACTGTGATGTCTGTGAGCCAGAATGCCCGAATTTAGCAATTTATCCTGGTGCCCTCATTTATGAAATTGATCCGAATCTGTGCACCGAATGTATTGGTCATTTTGATCAACCACAGTGCATGGAAGTGTGCCCTGTAGCATGTATCGAAACGAATAAAAATCATAGCGAAACCAAGCAACAACTCTTGAATAAATTTAATACGATTCGCGTCAAGATAATATGAATGAATTAAGTGAAGCCGCTGATATATTATGACAACTCAATACAATCACTTCACTAACTCTACGTATCCTTATCACAAAAAAATGGGTAAGAAGGAATACGAAAGCGAAAAAGCCAAGCTGCAAGTTGAGCTATTGAAAATGCAAAAATGGGTGCGCTCAAGTGGCCAAAAGCTGATTCTGGTGTTTGAAGGTCGCGATGCTGCTGGAAAAGGGGGGACGATTAAACGCTTTACAGAACACCTCAACCCGCGTTTTGCCCGAGTTATTGCCTTAAATGTACCGACAACCTCAGAACGCAATCAATGGTATTTTCAACGCTATGTACAACACTTCCCAACTAGCGGGGAAATAGTATTATTTGACCGTTCATGGTATAACCGCGCTGGGGTAGAGCGAGTTATGGGCTTTTGTACCGACGAAGAACACCAACAATTTATGTCGACAGTTGCGATAATTGAAGAAATGTGGGTTGATTCAGGTATTCGTATTTACAAATATTGGTTCTCAGTAACCAAACAAGAACAAGCGGAACGGTTTCAAAAACGCGCTGATGATCCATTGAAACAATGGAAATTGAGTGATATTGATAAAAGCTCAATCAGACTATGGGATAAATATACCCAAGCCAAAGAGGCGTTATTTCATCAAACAGACACTGAAAAAGCACCTTGGATTGTTGTCAAATCTGATGATAAAAAACGCGCCAGAATAAACTGTATGCGTGACTTACTGACACGCTTGCCGTATTCCAATAAAAATGAAGAACTGTTGCAAAAACCAGACCCGATGATTATTCATAACGTTGCTTCTGTATTTGGCAACGAATAATTTTTTCTTTGCCGTATTATTTATTGCGCTACATTCACACTGGGAAATGGTTGTGAATTTTCTATAGCATTCAGCCGCGCCTTTAGCAACGTTACTTCTTGGCGCAATTCGATAATTCTGCTATTACTTGACCGGCGCTGCGCGTTGACTGAATCAACCGATTTTTGCATTTTTGCGATATGCTCATTGACCCTATCTAATGACTGCACTTTTGAGATTAACTTGGAATTTTCAACAACTAACAGGCGTAACTCATTTCTATCAGCTTCTGCCTCGCTGCGAATCGTCAACAAGTTATCGGTTAATGTGGTGGTGTTATTTGCCGTGATTTCACCCAGGCCGGTTATTGACTTTGTATTAGCCTTGGTTTGTGCCAACACGGCGTTTATTTTTTTAAAAAAATCATCACTTTGCTGCGCATTTTCAGCATCAAGCCGAGTTATGGATTTTTGTAGCAAGGCTATGTTGCCTTTATTGCGTTTATTGGCGACTGCCCACAATTTACGGATTTCATCATCAATAAAATCACTGCGCGTACGGCGTTCTTGTCCTATTTCATCAAAACTTTTACCAGTAATTTTTAATCCATCTAATATTCTGTTAAGATTGACTTCATACACGAGATTGCGTCGCTCATTACTCAACCGATAAGCATCAAGCTGTAGATATTGCCAAACAGCAACAATACCTAGCGCAATAATCAATAAAAATAGAAAAATATTGCCCCCAGTTGATGTTGTTTTCGTTTGCCGAGGTGCTGGACGTAACGAGGTATTGTCTCCAGCTGGGTTGATTGTTGGTCTAGTCATAATACAGTAACAAGAGGATGAGCAAATTCACAACGATTGTATACTGTACACCTGCCACATTGGGTTAATGTTGGCACATTTACCACTGTAACTTAGGATTAATCATGGCTTTTACACTCCCCCCACTTCCTTACAGCCGAGATGCATTACAACCGCATATTTCTACCGAAACTCTAGATTATCATTATGGCAAACATCACCAAACATACGTCAACAATCTCAACAAACTCGTTGCTGGGTCTGATGACGAGCATCTCACCCTTGAAGCCATCATCCACAAGGCCGATGGCGGCTTATTTAACAACGCTGCACAAATGTGGAACCATGCATTTTATTGGCATTGTCTCAGCCCAGCTGGCGGCGGCGCGCCAACAGGGATTTTTGCTAAGCGCATAGCAACTGAATTTGGCTCGTTTGAACAATTTAAGGAACAATTCAACAATACAGCCATTACCGTTTTTGGTTCAGGGTGGGTATGGTTGATTGAAGAAGACGGCAAGTTAAAAATAACCAGCACCAGTAATGCTGATACGCCAATCAAACACAACCATACGGTACTTATTGCTTGTGATGTTTGGGAGCACGCCTACTACATTGATTACCGCAATGCTCGTCCTTTGTACATCCAGGCGTTTTGGAATTTAATAGATTGGGATTTTGTCGCAAGTCATTTATAACCAGATAGTAATACGCGCAATAGCAACACGTGCTAGCGTTAGGGAATCTCTGATTAAGTCCATGACGGGCGAGACGGAGAAAAAACGCTGATGATAACTAGACGCAGTGCGCAGATAATATTGGTGGTCTTGTGGGTGCTGCCAAGTGCTGCAACGACGTTAGTACCGCTTTTTTCCAGTCGTTGTGCTGAATATACTTTGGGTTTGCTGCAGCAGTACTTGCTGTGTTGCATCCTTTGGCGTATATGCTACGGCATGCGCTTAGAGGTTTGCGCCTTGCAATCATCAACAATTGCAGGCAAACTCGCTCCATCAGCGAGTTAATCAGAGCTTCCTTAGGCATAACTGTCTGCATTCTTAAAAATTACACATTTTCACAGCTTGAAACATCGCTTTGCGTTTGTTTAAGGTTTCTTGCCATTCATTTTCAGCGTCAGAATCTGCAACAATCCCACCGCCTGCTTGAATATATAACATACCGTCTTTAATAATCGCAGTACGAATTGCAATTGCCATCTCCAGGCTCTGATTCCACCCTAAAAAGCCAACACAACCACCATAGATACCGCGTTTATATGGTTCAATTTCATTGATGATTTCCATCGCACGGACTTTAGGAGTACCGCTCAGCGTTCCTGCTGGAAATGCCGCTTGCAACACAGCTATCGTCGAAGTATCTGCCCGTAATCTACCGCTAACACTTGAGACAATATGCATCACATGCGAATAGCGCTCGATGAACATGGTGTCAGTCACCAGCACGCTACCTATCTTTGCGACCTTGCCAACATCGTTACGAGCTAAATCAATCAGCATAGTATGTTCAGCAAGCTCCTTGGGGTCTGCCAATAACTCTTGTTCCATAGCTATATCTGCGGCTGGAGTTGCACCACGCGGTCTTGTGCCTGCAATGGGGCGAATCACCACCTGATTATCTTGACAACGCACCAATACTTCAGGTGTTGCACCAACAACGCTAAAATCACCAAAGTTGATGTAATACATATACGGTGATGGGTTGATAAATCGCAATGCACGGTATAACTGAATGGGATTGGTACGCCATGGAATTGCCATCCGCTGTGATGGTAGCCCTTGCATTACATCACCAGCTTGAATGTGTTTTTTTATTATTTCGACCGCCGCTTTATAGTCATGTTCACTAAAATCGCTGGTCGCGTGTACATCTTCTGGTGAAATGCTGGCATTACTATATTGCAAGGTAGCAAAATCAGTGTAGCAAACCGAGCTTTTGACCATTTGCGCTTCATATCCATGCAAGGTTGCTGCCGCTTGACTATGATCTATCAACTCAGGGTTATATAATTTTATGAACTGATGTGTATGGCTGATGTTATCAATAACCAATAACTCTTCACACACCAGCAAAAAAATATCAGGCACGCCAACCGTGTCAGGTTTTTGCAGTTGGCTGAGTAATTTTTTTTCTATATAACCGATGCAGTCGTAGCCAATATAGCCAACAAGCCCGCCAGCAAACTTTGGCAGCGCTTCATCAGTTTCTATAACCCAACTATCTATGAATTTTTCGATGTATGCAAAGGGATCATTGTGCTTGCCTGCATACACAGTTTGTGTTCCAGCTTGATGGTTGAGTACGCCGCAGGTAACCGTAATAAATTCACTGCTGGGCAGACCTATAAATGAATACCGTCCCCATAACTCGCCACCTTGCAACGATTCAAATATAAAGCTGTTCTTGGTATTCGCTATTTTAATATACGATGTCAGCGCGGTATCTAGATCACCAATAAACTTATGACTCGCTACTCGACGGATGCGTCGCTGCATGCTACAAGAACTGTACGATGGATGGATGATACCAGCATTGTATGGATGTACTGCTTAATGTTACGTATCAACTTTTTGACTGACATCAGCACTGCTTGATAACCGGTAGCCGAGTAATACATTGAAGAATATTCCGCCAATATCACGTTTTGACACAGTTCCTTTATCATATTGAATGTATGCATTCAAATATTTTATTTCACCACCAATAAAAAATTTCGGGTCAAGAAAATAACGCATACCGCCTGCAACAGTAAAACCAATATTATAATCTGATTTATTGTGCTGGACATTTGAGAAGTTAATTAGCCCAGGGTTTACTGCTGTAGAACTAAAGTTTGTTACTGTAGAACGAAATAGCCCAAGACCAACCGATCCATACAGTTTTGTTCTCCCCAAAATTGAGCCTCTACGCGCACGCAATAAATATTCAAAGTTTGCATACCCCAGTACTGCTTCGTTTTGATAATCTGTGCTGGCACTAGCCGTACTGGAATATGTACCATACTTTAAATATTCCACCCGTATTAAATTATTAGCACCCTGGATGAAAAGATGTGTTGGGAAACCTGTATTGCTCAACCCAGCTGCGCTATGTGAGGCAACAACCGCAATACCGCCACCGACATTCTCTACCGCACCTTCAATATTTGCTGCCCGCGATACGGTTGCGCCTAACAGCATTGTTATAACAACGGCAGTGTGTGCAACCCCCCAGCGTAAAATTGAAATTTGTAATGTGAACATTGTACTGTCTATAAGAAACTACTGACTTTAGCAAAAACAATGTATTGTTGTTATTTACACACATTTTATTATTGAAAGAGTTGCTCGCGATGCTTGGTTTTTGCAATATATTTTTAATAAATTATAGCAGACAACAATGCAGGATTAAACATCCATTGCCAATAAAAAAACCAGCAAATTCCAGTGTTTTATTGAAACCCTTAATCTCTGGTTGCACCTAGTATGTAGAGCAAGCTAACAAACAAATTGTAGATCTGGGTATATAAACCAATTGTCATCATGATGTAATTTGCATTAGGATCATGAATCATTTGGCTGGTTTGATACAAAATAGCAGCACTTGAAAACAACACAAAGCCAACAGAAATAGCCAAATGTAACCCTGGGATATTCGTAAACATCCCGACAACCATTGCCAATATCAACACCAATACCCCTGCAAATAAAAACCCACTTAAAAAGCTAAAGTCTTTGCGTGTTGTTAGCGCATAGCCACTCAAACCTAAGAAGATTACACCAGTCATTCCCAGCGCCATAGCAATCGTTTCACCACCACTGGGAATTGCCAAATACATATTGAGCAAAGGTCCTAAGGTATACCCAAGAAAACCCGTGAAACCAAATACGCATGCAAGGCCCCATGGGCTATTTTGCAAACGCGACGTTAAGAACATCAAGCCATATGCTCCAATTAAGAATACAAAAATGTTTACTTGTTGGACTTGCATGATGGTGCTAAACGTCGCCGTTATTGCGCTAAAAATTAACGTCGTAGATAACAGCATATAGGTATTGCGAATAACCTTATTCGTTGTGAGCGTTGTTGCCCGAACCGTAGTCTGAGATTGTAATTGCATGTGTGTCTCCAAAATAAATGTATGGGTATTGTACGACCTAAAACCACCAATTCAAGTGTGTGTATGCGTCCAATACATATTGCACTGAGGTTGACAGAGTAGCATAGCTTGAATAGGTGGTTTTTGTTATGTGAATGATGAGGTCGCTCATAGTTGTACCACACTAAGGAAGCTCTGATTAAGTCGCTGATGGAGCGAGTTTGCCTGCAATTGCTGATGATTGCAAGGCGCAAACCGCTAAGCGCATGCCGTAGCATATACGCCAAGGGATGCAACACAGCAAGCGCAGCAATTGCAGCAAACCATCATATATTCAACAGAAGGACGGAAAAAAACGCTGCGCTAACGTCGTTGCAGCACTTGATAATACCACCAGTATTATCTGCGCACTGCGCTTAAGTTATCATCAGCGTTTTTTCTCCGTCTCGCCCATCATGGACTTAATCAGAGTTTCCCTAACCAGTTAGCCAGTTTTTGCTTAAATTGCTCTAAATCAGCAAAGAGTAAATCTTCGTTGTAGCTAAGGAAGCTCTGATTCACTCGCTGATGGAGCGAGTTAATTAGCAATTGCTGGTGATTGCAAGGCGCTAAGCGCATGCCGTAGCATATACGCCAAGGGATGGCCAGCAAGCGTCAGCAAATTGCATATACGGCTAATCTACCTCATGCCAAGCCTGATAATGCAATGTGCAATCATGCGCATCAACCCGCGCAAAATAAAAACCTGCTTCGCGCCAATCACCCACAACAATACGATGTTTATCGGCAGGATATATATGTACAAAAGGTCGATGCGTATGCCCATGCACCATTAAATTAACGGATGGATACTGGGCAAACAGCGCCGCACATGCGGCGGCATTGACATCCATAATTGCTGGTGATTTTTCCTGAACGGCTTGCTTGCTGCGCTTGCGCAAATCAAGCGCTTCTTGAGCACGTGCATCCACACTTTTTTGCAAAAATGTTTCTTGCCATTGTTGACTACGTAGCCGTTGGCGTAATTGTTGATACTGCACATCATCAGTGCATAACGTATCACCATGGAGCATTAACAATGCCTGAGCCTGCGACGATGCCTGTCGGTAATACACATCACCAAGCAACTGTGCGCCAGCAAGTGCTACAAACTGCTGTCCTAACAAGAAATCACGATTGCCGTGCTGAAGCGAAATAGCATACGACATAGTTGCCAGCATCTGAGCAATTTGCTGATGCCACGATACCATAGCATCGTCACCAATCCATGCTTCAAACAGGTCACCAAGAATATATAAATGCTCGCAATCATTTTGAATAGCCGTGCACCATTGTTCAAAGCGCGCATTTTTATGAGTTGGCGTGTCAAGATGAAGATCGGCAATACAATACAGCGCCATCAGCAAAACTATTGTGTTGCGTTATAGCTTAGGAAAGCTCTGATTAACTCGCTGATGGAGCGAGTTTGCCTGCAATTGCTGATGATTGCAAGGCGCATGCCGTAGCATATACGCCAAGGGATGCAACACAGCAAGTACCGCTGCAGCAAACCCAAAGTATATTCAACAGAAGGACGGGAAAAAACGCTGCGATAACGTCGTTGCAGCACTTGGCAATACCCACAAGACCACCAGTATTATCTGCGTACTGCGTCTAGTTATCATCAGCGTTTTTTCTCCGTCTCGCCCATCATGGAATTAATCAGAGGTTCCTTAAGCGTGTTTGCTGCTGCCAGCTTGCGTTTGAGGCTGGTAACGCTGTGACGATAAAAACTGCGCTGGATAGCCCAAGGAATAGCCGTCAGGGTCATGCCTGCAACAAAAATAATGATGAACCACACCCCAGCGTAGACAGGCGGAGTTTGCCACACCCAAAAATCTATGACAAGCTCTGTTGCATTGTTGCGAGTAAATAACATCGCCAAAAAAAACAGTAATACAATTATAGCAACATAGCATAACCGTTTGATCAACCTAATCATATTGCCCAGTAACGTTGTTATTTAAACGTTGCTGTAAAGATGCTGCAGGTCGAAATAAACAGGTAAGTCGCGGACCAACTTCTACTTTTTTATTCAGCTTTGGGTTGTATAACGTACACGGTTTGCGGGCACGCATGTATAATCTACCAAAACCTTTAACGTGTAAAAAATCACCATCTGCCAGACCTTTTGCAATCGTTGCAATAATCACATCCACAGCCAACTGGGCTTTACCATGGTCAAGAGCAGGTAATTGTTTTACCAGATCCAGATGAATTTCACTTTTTTTCACGTTGTTAGTTTATTTATCCACAATTTGTTCTTTAATCAAATCGCCGATTGTCGCAACTTTGGGAGACTGCTTATTAAGATCACGCATTGCTTGCTTGTCTTGTTGAATGTCTTTCGCACGCACAGACAAACTTATTGAACGTGTTTTCCTGTCAATCAGTAAAATTTTAGCTTCTATTGTCTGGCCTATTTCTACTGCTGTCGTGGCGTCGGTGACTTTATCTCTGCTCAACTCACCAACTTTAACAGTACCTATCACATGTTGTTCTAGCTCAAGCGTTACCAAGCGCTCATCAACTGCAGTCACTTTGCCAATAACAATTGAACCTTTACTGTTTACCGTGGTGAAGGTGATAAATGGATCATTGCGCAGCTGTTTAATGCCCAATGATATCCGTTCACGTTCACCATCTATATTCAATATCAACGCTTCAATTTCCATTCCGCGAGAATACTGTTTGATGGCTTCTTCGCCAGGTAACGCCCAGTCAATATCACTGAGATGCACCAGCCCATCAATATTTCCTTCAAGACCAATAAACAAACCAAAGTCCGTGATAGATTTAATGGGGCCTTTAATTGTGTCGTTTGCTTGGTATTTATTAATAAACTCTTCCCATGGATTTGCCGTACATTGCTTCATACCAAGAGAAATGCGTCGACTCATTTTGTCAACATTCAACATCATCACTTCAATTTCATCGCCAACAGTCACGACTTTTGAAGGGTGGATGTTTTTATTTGTCCAGTCCATTTCAGACACATGCACCAAGCCTTCGATGCCGTCTTCAATTTCTGCAAAACAACCGTAGTCGGTAAGATTGGTTACTGTTGCAGTATATTTGTTGCCAATCATAAACCGCTCCTCAATGTTTTCCCATGGGTTTGGTTGTAACTGGCGTAGCCCCAGCGATACCCGTTGTTCTTCTGCAACGTATTTTAATACAATGACTTCGATTTCATCACCAATCGCAACCATTTCACTTGGATTGCGAATTCTACGCCATGACATATCGGTAATATGTAGCAAGCCATCAATGCCACCTAAATCGACAAACGCACCATAATCTGTCAAGTTCTTCACAATACCTTTGTAGATAGCACCTTCTTTCAAAGTCTCCAGTAACGCTTCGCGTTCAGCAGAGTTTTCTTCTTCAAGCACTGCCTTCCGCGAAACCACAATATTATTGCGCTCACGATCCATCTTAACAATTTTAAATAAGCTGGTGGTGTGTTCGAGTGACTCTGGGTCTTGAATCGGTCGAGAATCAACAAGTGATCCTGGCAAGAACGCGCGGAGTGCACCTATCATCACACTAAATCCGCCTTTTACGCGCTCTAAAATATCGCCTTCAATATTACTTTGCTCACGGTGCGCTTCGTCAAGCTTCATCCAAATTTCTTGTTCTTGCGCTTTCTCACGCGACAAGGTCGTAACGCCAAAGCCATCCTCGTATTGTTCAAGAATCACTTTAACTATATCGCCTATGTTTACATCTGTGTTGCCATTCTTCTTGGATATAAACTCAGAAACGGGGATGTATGTTTCTGATTTGAGTCCAGAATCAACAGTGATGAAATCTTTTTCAACACGAAGGACTGTACAGTCGATAATCGAACCAATCTTATAATCAGGAATGGAAAATTCTTGGTTCTCAACGAGCTGAGCAAATGAGTCTGACATATAATTATTACCAGTTTTCCGCGACTACACTCACGGGGTTATGAAAGAAACTTGCATCAGTGGCATGCTGAGTTGTAGTGCAAGTATGGGTAATGTATAGAAACCAATACATATGTGATAGCTTTTTTGCAATAATTTATGAACCTATTCCTTTTGTAATAAGTTCTTTTGCAAGTAACTCCTGATCTTGATTGTGTAAATCTAGAAATGCTCCCCAGTCATCAGCATTCTGTTGTATGCTAGAGCGTAATGCGGTATCTAAAAACGCATTAAAATTATCATCGGTAATCCCCATCAACACATAGAAATAATTATTCGGGGATTTGATACTTGCGAACAGTTCTACTTGCTGCAGCGTCACATCAGTAATTGTTTGTGTGGTAACTGTAATCACGGCATTCGTTTGCTCTTCAGGCACATTGCCGATTTGCTCAGTATATTGCCGAATGATGTCGCGCACTCTGCTGCGAACCCGCACAGCTATCTCAATTTGTGCATTATTTTGTGCAATTCTGCGTTGAAATGCAAAACCTGCCTGCGTTGGCTCAGCAACACCAACTGCTTTGAGCGCAACACCATCAACTGGACCATCACACACCCAAGCAGGCCCTTCAACATCTACAGTATCTGGATAATAGCACTCAGATACAGCACGCACTTCGTCTAATGTTGGCGTTGATGCTCCACAGCCAGCAAGTAATGTAATTACCAGCCCATATATTATTTTTTCCATATACTTATGCGGAATAAAAAAATCCATTGTACGAAAAACTACTGCCATTACCAATGCCATCATGGAAAATTGCCCATCAAATTCGACAATCGAAACAATCACAGCCGTGCTTGAATCATCGTGGCAGTCACTGCTAGCTGACTGCCTAATCCAGCCACAGGCGCTGCAACTTGGAACTTTTTTACAACAGCAACAACTGCAACATACCGTATACCCACCTCGCCATCTCATCTATACAGCACTGCAGTGCACGCCAGTCGATACTGTGAAAGTTGTTATGCTCGGACAAGACCCATACCATGGCCCAGGACAGGCGATGGGGCTAGCATTTTCTGTGGCAAATGGTATACAGATTCCGCCATCATTGCGCAATATCCATACTGAAATGTATGCGGATATATCTATTCAAAACGCAGGAAAAGGTGATTTAACAGCATGGGCACAACAAGGAGTGTTGCTATTAAACAGCGTGCTGACTGTCCGCGCTGGCGCTGCCGCATCACACGCGGGGCAAGGTTGGGAATGGATTACTGATCAAATCATCGCGCGTTTGCAACAACATCACCACAACATTGTATACATCCTCTGGGGCAAATACGCGCAACGCAAGGCAGCAGGAATCGACCCTACCCACAATCACATTATTGCCAGCGCACATCCATCACCCTTTTCGGCACACAATGGTTTTTTTGGTAGCAGGCCTTTTTCAGCAACCAACACATATTTACAGAATCACGCCATCCAACCAATCGACTGGCAACTATAATCACCAAAGCTACTGCAACCGTGCCTCGATGGCACACAGTGCAACGTATGCATCAGATTGCATTTCAATCAGCCTGCTGATTGTTCTTTGAAAAGCAAATGCTAATTTTTTTTGATTATACAGTTGGTCAAGCTGCGCATAACTATGCAACACCAACACCGTGTGGCTTGCATACAGTTCATCAATCAAGCCAACAAAGCGCCGAGCAGCATCGTCATTGGTAATTTTAGGGACATGACTAAGCATGACAATTTTGAATCTTGTTGAGATTTCAATATAATCAAAGTTGCTCCGTGCACTTTCACACATTTGTGCAAACGTCATCCATAACACCTCATCTGACGCGACAACTATGGCAACTTGACGCGCAGTGAGCTCAACAGTATCTTCTTGATATAATTGTTGGTTGCCAGATAAGCGGGTGAACAACAGCCGCATATGCTGCTGTGCTTGCGCAGCATCGCTGTTGATATAAAATAAAGCATTTTCTGTTAGCATGCGCAATCGATAATCATGGGACCCGCCTAAATGATAGACGGTATTGTGCTGATGAATGCTGGCAATAGCAGGCAGAAACCGACTGCGCTGTAACCCTTCTTTATACAAATCATCTGGGTGGCTATTTGAGGTGCTAATGAACACCATCCCGTGGCGATACATCGCCGCAAAAAACTCACCCAACAACATCGCATCACCAATATCATTGACGTACAGCTCATCAAAGCACAGCACCGCATATTGCCTGCAATATGCAGCGGCAATCCGCTGCAGTGGATTTTTACTGCCAACTCTTAATTGTAATTGCCCATGTAGCCATTGCATGAAACGGGCAAAATGAATCCGCTGACAGCGGCAATGTGGCAATGATTCGTAAAGCAAATCCAGCAAAAATGTTTTGCCACGACCAACCTCACCCCACAGATATAACCCGTGCGGTTGCTTGGGCTTTTTCCACGACAGCAATGAACGGCTGCGTTCAAAAAAGCTAATAACCGCCAGATGCAAGCCATCAAGTTCAACCAAAGCCTGCTGTTGTATGCAATCCGCACAGATTTCGCCTGTGTCAATTTTTTGTTGGTATAGAGCAGATGGGGTCATTATAACTTATTAAGGAAGCTCTGATTAACTCAATAATGGGCGAGACTAAGCAAACACGCTGATGATAACTGAAGCGCAACACTTGATAATACTGGTGGTATTATCAAGTGCTGCAACGACGTTATCGCAGCGTTTTTTCCCGTCATTCTGTTGAATATACAACGGTTTGCTGCAATTGCTGCAATTGCTGATGATTGCAAGGCGCATTCCGCAGGCGCATGCCGGAGCATATACACCAAAGGTTGCAACACAGCAAGTACCGCAACAGCGCATGTATAACACCAAAACAACGCTCTATTGTGAAGCATAAATAATCTTTGGCTCTATCTGCGGATGCATGGCTTTACCGATTGGTGCCCCTATGTATGTTGGGTCAGCTATCAGATAGATGGTATTGCCATAATGAATTGTGTCACCTGTTCCGTTCAGAGCTATGGCCGTAGTCAGGTGGTTAGGGTATAGCAGTACCAGATAGGGAAGGTCGAGCAGCTCATGCACCAGCCAAGCATACAGAATAGCTCTGTCTTCACAGTCGGCATATGGAAACCCTATAGATTCTTCGGCAAATAGGTAGTTTTCCTTGCCAAACTGTTGTTGATCAGTCTGGTAGGCGAGAGATTTCTGTACCAACTTAAGCAGCAGACTTGCCTGCTGATATTTGCTCTTGCCTGCAAGCACAGGCATGAGCTGATCTTTGAGTGATTGTTCAAGTTTTGGCGAAAGAGGTGTTTTAAAATATCGAGAAAAAATCATTTGCGGATAATCCTGCATCATCCGCAGTGTACGTATATCGAACTTAAGCGTAATTTGGTAGTGTTCGCCATCGTTGGAATAATCAAGCTGGCGAACATGAATATTCTGCTTGTCATCAGACCACCGCACTTGTGTTGGGTTGATATTCTCTATGGCTGCAAGTTTATCAAATTGTTGTGGATAGGTGTGCAAGTCGCTACCAGCTGGGGTATCAAGATAGTATTTATTGCCTTCTATAAATATGTATGAGTGACCATATATTGTCTGGGTGACTGGTAGTAGTAAACGTAATTCGTTGCTTGTTTCGGCTATGCGCAGATCGTAGCCAAGCTGATTCATCCATTTCCATTGGGCAAGGCGTCTGGTTTGCCAGCTATCTGGGTAGAGCTGCCGTGCTATTTCACGCATCAGCAAGTATGTACCCCAATCGTCAAGGTGGAGTCGCTCTGCAGTATCACGGGCAAACACAACTAACTTTTTTTCGTAATCTGGGTTTACTTGTAGATAGTCAGTAATTGCCTGTTTGTCTGCTCCTGCTGACATGACTGGCTGCGTGACCACAGGCATAGATAACGTCATTCCATACAGATTAAGTGGCTGCGTGTTTGCTGTTTTTTGCTGTGAAAGATGACCATCCCTAGGTTTTACAATTGATGTTTTGAGATTTGGTGATTTGGCTGCTAGTTGATGTTTAACCTGGTTGCCGTAGGCTGGTTGGTTTTGCGGCTTGTTGCCAAGCAAGCTGAAGTCTGCTTTGTAAATTTGAAATTGGCGCCAGTTTTCTTTAATTGCTTTTTTTAAAGTTTCCTGTTGCTGGGCACGATAGGCTTCAAACTCGTTTTTACTATTGCGCTTGTAAGCTGCAAAGATTTTTTTTTGCTTATTTATGCTCTGCTGCATCTGCAGCTTACGCTGCTCAATATCGCTAGCAGCGTAAGTTGTTGTTATTGAAGAAGAAGTAATCCAAAGGATTGTCACAAATACAGGTGCTAGGTAAATGCGCATATTTTTCTCATGGTTATGTGGCTAATGGTCAGGGTTGACCAGCATAGCATATCTGCATATAACATCCGACCGCAACACTCAGTGCTTCACCTGAACATTATAATACTATCCTGAGGCTTCTCATATGTACCAAACAATGCTCAACTTCCTTGATCAATCGGTCCAGAACATACAGTCTTTCATCGGCAAGGTCAGGTTTTGCACTTGTCAGGGAGGAAAAATGATAGTGGATAGTCTCAGGACAAGCGGCTGCCACTATTAAGTCATTATGTATTGATCCACTTGAGTTCGGTGCTGCGATCAAACCACCAGCGTATTTATCGGGATTGGGGTACAACCAGCGCTCACGGCGTAGCTGTTTGGCCTCGGATTGATCAAGTAGATTAACCTGACCAAGTTCGTTAACGAGAAAAAGGTACATGTTGCTATTAACTGGTTTGTTATAGGAAACGAAATAACGCTCACCAGCACGAAAACTCTCCTGTTCATGATGTTTATCGTCAAGCAGTGTAAGTTCATCTGTCTTGTCTATAGCAAGGGTAAGACGCCATAGTTGCTCATTCGGTAGCTGGAAACTGTGTCCCGCCAATTCAATAGACCATGAATTATTCAGCCGTTGTAGAGTCCAGTTGTCTGGGCAACCATCTGCTTGTAAATCTCGGGTGATTGGTGCGAATGGCTTGAAACCTGTTAGGCTTTGCTGCCTGTGTATTCCGACAGCCTTTGCTCCTTGACAAAGACTGGGGGTTTCGAGAATACGCGACCGAACCGACCTGATATCAGTGCTGTAAGCGATGAAATAATAACTGCCTCGTTGCTCAGCCTTACGCAGGACGGCTCCGTGTATATCCGCATTAATAATTACTTCTGCTGCCCTTGTATCGCTGAACTCATCAATGCCAATGTTAGTAATTCGTTCAAACTCAGAAAAAACCTGAGTGGAATGTACGCTGACGCCCAGCTGGTTACGAAGATGATCAAAAGACTTGTACCGAGCTTCTTGTTTTGTCAAACCATAGCCATAGCCAATCACTATCCCTTGCTGCTGCGGTAATCTTTTGTACCACTGCGGATATTCTAGGGTTGGTGTGTTTGTGGCGCAACAACTTAGGAGTATTGCCATACAGACAAACTGCCAAGGAGATTGCATGCTTTGTCTGGCTTGTGCTATAGCTGCTGATTGCTCCCCAGCAACTGCGGATCCTGATAGCTGAGCGAGCCTCCTATTTGGCGCGAAGTTGTTTTGACCTGACTTTGTACCGATTCAAACCAATCTTCAACCGTTTGCGGTTTGTTTGCTACCAGCCTTTTAATCAGGTAGTAGCTAAAAAGTCGGTAGCCTTTGTCTTTGAAGGCGGTGGAGTATTGCTTGTCTGTCCCTGCTGTCATAACGATGAGTTTGCTCTTGTCTATCAAAAGTTTTTTTGGTGATAGCCTCGCTGCTGCCACACCTTTGATGACTGACCTGCCGTCCGCGCCGCCAGTAAAGCAACTGTCCATTATCACTATTGCGTTGCCTGCTTTCGATTTAGCGAGTAAAGCATACATATTTTCAAGTTTAAAAAAAGGCTCATCGCTGACAAAGTCGGGAATCATATCGGTCGGCAGCATATAGGGGGTATCGTCCTGTTCTCTGACCGGCAAGCCGTGACCATTGTAGTAAATGATAATGCTGTCACCTGAACTAATGCCATCACGCAGCAGCTTTTTGAGCTTGGTTTTGATCTGTCCACTGGTTGCCTGCTCGTCGTAGAGGGTGATGGTGTGACCAGCGTCGATGCCAAGTGATTTTTTGGCGGCGAGGGCAAAGTTCTCGGCACTTCTTCTGGCAAAAAGGATGTTATCTGTCTCCTGATAGCGTTCTGCACCGATGACGAACAGCCATTTGCTTTGGTCTATTGGTGCTTGGGCTAATTGTTGCACCAGCGGAGTGAGATCGTCTTGATAGCGGGTGAGTGCTGTGGTGCCGTCTTTGTACTGAACCGTCCCCACTGAGTTGACATCGACTAGGTTGGGGTTTTGCTTTTGCAGTAGGGAGATACTACTCAGTTCACGCGTTTCGCCGGCGTTGCCGATGGTAGCAACCAAAGGGGTATTCGTGTGTTGTAGCTGCTGCTCGCTTGCCTGCGCTAGCCATCTTTGATCATCATGCAAGATAGTGATTGAAGTTACACGAAAATCATTGGTGTCGCTTAACTCAATATTTGGTAGAACTTTCACACTTTTGCTGTTAGTCATAGCCTGTTTGCGCAGCTTCAGTGGCGCCTGCGCCAGTTTATAGCGACCAACAAGGGTTCCTTTGAACACCAGATCAGCATAAAGATCAAGTGTTTGTTGGTTGATTATTACTTTGTCTAGTGCTGGCGGCTGCGTTTCAAGGCTATAATCAAGTATGCCTTGTACATAGCTTGCTAGTTGATTATGGCGTTGCTGTTGTAGGCGTTCAAGCTTGCTAACTTTGCTGTTGCGCACTTCGACCTTGTGTCTGTAGTCTGCTTGAAGTTGGTTTATCCGCGCTTGACGCGCCTTGTTCAGCTGAGCAACTCGAGTTTCGAATTCACTATCCCCTTCCCAATTTTCCTGTGTCAGCTCTACAGCTGGCGGTAACGTAGGCATTATGATTTTCGCTGGTTTGATTATTTCCTTAAGGTTGAGCCAGTCAGAAGCCAGTTGTTGGATAAAGGCGGTAGTTGTCCGCCAGCTAGTGCTGTCAAGCTGCCGCCGGTGCAAATAAACAGCAACTCGGCCACTTTCGTAGGGGCTAGCGACACTCGCTTTGACGTATGCATCGCCTATGACGGCATCCTCTGGGTATTTGCGTTGTAGCTGGTACAATTCTATTAGCCCTGCGTCGCCACGATTCCAACTGACGACAAACTTATTCCAGTCATTATTCAAGTCATTGGCATCTAGCCTCGGTGGTAATTGCCAGAGTTTGATAGTATTATCAGTAGATCCGCTGGCGAGGGTTCCAGCTGGACTGAAGGCGACTGAAAATACATCGTTACTCTGCACTTTAGTGGTGCCCAACAACTTACCGCTGCGCGGATTCCAGAGTTTGATAGTATTATCCCCAGATCCGCTGGCGAGGGTCTTACCATCTGGACTAAAGGCGATTGACGTTACCATGTGACTATTATGCCCATTCATGGTGCGCAACAACTTACCGCTGCGCGGATTCCAGAGTTTGAGAATACCATCGCGAGATCCGCTGGCGAGGGTCTTACCATCTGGACTGAAGGCGACTGAGTATAGATGGTCACTATGCCCATTCAGGGTGCGCAATAACTTGCCGCTGCGCGTATTCCAGAGTTTGAGAATACCATCGCGAGATCCGCTGGCGAGGGTCTTACCATCTGGACTAAAGGCGACTGACGTTACCATGTAACTATTATGCCCATTAATGGAGCGCAACAACTTACCGCTGCGCGGATTCCAGAGTTTGAGAATACCATCGCGAGATCCGCTGGCGAGGGTCTTACCATCTGGACTGAAGGCGACTGAGTCTACATGGTCACTATGCCCATTAATGGTGCGCAACAGCTTGCCGCTGCGCGGATTCCAGAGTTTGATAGTATTATCCCCAGATCCGCTGGCGAAGGTCTGACCATCTGGACTAAAGGCGACTGACGTTACCATGTCACTATTATGCCCATTCATGGAGCGCAACAACTTACCGCTGCGCGGATTCCAGAGTTTGAGAATACCATCGCGAGATCCGCTGGCGAGGGTCTTACCATCTGGACTGAAGGCGACTGAGTATACATGGTTACTATGCCCATTAATGGTGCGCAACAGCTTAATAACACGGATTCGCTCCTTGAACGCCACTCTGGTGGCGTTCCGCAACTCTGCGTTGGGCTGGTGCTGTTGAGCTTGCTGTAGCTGGTGCTGTTTTTTTGCCTGCTGTAGCTGGTGCTGTTGACTAGCCTGCTGTGGCTTGTGCTGTGTAGCCTGCTGTGTAGCGCAGCCTACGGCTAACAGGATACAACTGACGAACACGGCAAATCTAGTTACTGTTGTACTGAGTGTGGTGTTTCGCATGAACGTCCCCCTCCTGTGGCGTTGTATTGATCAATCTGCACAATTGTTACGCTATAGAGACTATGCTAGAGCAAAGACAGCAAAAATCACAGACAAGTGTACGAAAACATTCAGTATATTTCAATAGTTTGACAACGTTGGCAGTGGTTTACACGACATATGCCAATCATCTGCTTAATCAGCGATTCCTTATTAGCTGGGCGTTTAAACTGGTGAATATCACTCATCACTTGCATTTTTCGTTGCAACACACGTTGCCAGAATGCTGAATCAAACCTACAAACAATCAATATTGGATGAATGGTTAGAATACCAACTAAAACCCCATCACTCATCCACTGCCGTAACCAGAACATAGTAGTTGGTATGCCCATCGTACCAACGTTCTCGCACTTCTACCTGCACTTTAGTTGCCTCCATAGTCCCGTTGCTATTCTCCTCTAGCTCTTCCCATTCAATCTTCCCATCAGCACCAGCGCGAACCAGAGTTGATGATTCAACCAGATACCCTTTCCTTTTTGCATAATCAATACTGGCTCGGTGGGTTGCTAAGCTGATTTGTGCGGGAATGCCGCCTATGTTCGGTCCAGCAATGCCAACTCCGCTGTTTGCTGGTGGATTGTTCATCCATTCAGGAGGATGCGGTTGAAATAGTGTGCAAGATGGAAGAAGCAATACCAAAGCAAACAACAAACAATGGCGCATGGCGGCATTTATATGTGGACGCTAATATAATATATGTGGGCGCTAACTATGCGGACGCTAACGACTATGCAGGCACTAACGACCTATTGCACCTTCTCATCGAGGCGTTTCATTGCATTGCCTAGGTTCATCTTACCCTTTAACAGATTATTTTCCTGTTCCAGTACATCGATAACTTCGCCTACCACCTCCTTAACATCAGCAGGATTCATTACCATCAGTACATACAGTTCGTCTCCGCTAGAACTAACCACTTTTCGAATAATGTGGCTGCCGATAATATTTTGCTTCACTGTAATCCGAGTTGTTTCTTCAAAGCTATCTGTGTTGATAACATCGCCATCGGTTGATACCACTTCAGCGGCATAGCCTTCAAGCATGTTTTTTATGGAGCTGTTCATCCGCCGCGCCAATTTAACCTGTGCAACAGCCGTTGCTTTTGACTCAGCTAGTGAACGGTTTCCTCCTAGTCGTGAACTTCCCATTGCTTGAAATTTTGGGCCACCATCAAGACGCTCATGACACACCCACAGTGGAGCATCACCACCCGCAGCGTCTGGAAACACGCATTTTTCCTGCGTGGGAACGGTAGGGGAAGATGAACAGCCCGCCAGCAAAACACTACCGACAATCAATACCTGTGAAGCAATTCTATTAGTATACATAATGCCCATAACTCCAATTTAAATGTAAAATATTGCGAATAATACATGTTACCAGCAAGAACAACACCTGTTTGCTAGGAATTATATCGATGAATACTGCAAATTTCAAACGCTATCGCTGCAAAACTCCACGCGCACAATTACCATAAAGAAGTGTTCGTGATGGTGCGGGCATCAACAACAGCATCTGCTAACAAACTCACTTCATCGGCTACTTAGTCAGAGTTTTCTGAGCAGGTCGCAGCACCTCATCTATCACATGCTGGCGCAACTCAACCAAGCGTCTATGAAAAAAATGACTCGCACCAACCATCCGCACAACCTGTGGCGCTGGCACGCAACGTTGCGACCATTTAAACACATTATTCGCATCAACAATTTCATCAGCATCACCTTGAATAATTGTTGCTGGAACAGTCAATTGCTCAGTAAACACATATTCTTTGACTCCTATTGGCGGAGCGACTAGCAACAAGTGCCAGACAGGTAGCGCCAGCATCTCAACACCGCGCAGCGCTACTGCAGCTCCAAACGAGAATCCCGCCAGCAGGATTGATGCAACGCTGCTGTTGTTGGCAAGCCAAGCTACAGTTGACTGCAAATCTGTGGTTTCTCCAACGCCATTATCAAAGGTGCCGGTACTGTTGCCAACACCTCGAAAATTAAAGCGCACACACGGCATGTCACACAATTGGGCGGCTCGCTGGACTGTCGTGACAACTTTATTATCCATGGAACCGCCTGCAGTAGGCAGCGGATGACAAACAACCATGGCACGTGGATGCATACCAAAATCATCATGCCTAAGTTCAAGCGCTAATCCAGCATGGGATGGGATGATACGTTGCTGCTGCGCCATTATAAAGTCCGCAGACTTTCAATAAGAAAAGCGTCAATATCACCATTCAATACCGCTTGAGTATTGCCTGTTTCATGCCCCGTGCGCAAGTCTTTAATCCGCGCATCATCAAGGACATATGAACGAATTTGGCTGCCCCAACCAATGTCAGATTTATTGGCTTCTACCTCATCGCGCTCCGCGCGTTGTTTTAGCATTTCAATTTCATACAACTTGGCGCGCAACTGCTGCATCGCTTTATCACGGTTTTGATGCTGTGAGCGCTGGTTTTGGCATTGGACAACCGTTGCCGTTGGCAGATGGGTAATCCGCACCGCAGAATCTGTGGTGTTGACATGCTGCCCACCTGCACCGCTGGAGCGATAAGTATCGACCCGCAAATCTGCTGGGTTGACATCGATTTCAATATCATCGTTAATTTCTGGTGAGACAAATACCGAGGCAAATGAAGTATGGCGTTTGCTGTTTGAATCAAATGGTGATTTGCGCACCAAGCGATGGACCCCTGTTTCTGTGCGTGCCCAACCAAACGCGTACGACCCGCTCACCAAAATTGTTGCGTTTTTAATGCCAGCTACATCGCCGTGTGAATAATCGAGCATTTCTGTTTTAAACTGATGCGACTCCGCCCAGCGCAAATACATCCGCAACAACATATTTGCCCAATCCTGCGCTTCGGTGCCCCCAGATCCTGCTTGGATGTCGATATACGCATTGGCTGGGTCATGTGGATTATTGAACATCCGCTGAAACTCTAAATCATCAATAGTTTTGCCCACGCCTTGCAAATCCGCAACAACATCTGCAATAACTGCATCGTCATTTTCCATGCACGCCATTTCCAACAACTCGTCGAGCGCGTCGAGCTGTTGCAAGGCTTGATTGATCGGGGTAATGACTCGATCAATGTGTGCTTCCTCTTTGCTGAGTTGTTGTGCGCGTTGTCGGTCCTGCCACAAGGATTGATTGCTCAATAAATCTTTGAGTTCCGTCAAGCGTTGCAGTTTGGCATCGTAGTCAAAGATACCTCCGCAGCGCGTGTACTTGCGCCAAACGATTTTTTATTTCATTGTTGATTTGATTGCGTTCCATTTCCATATTAACTCCAAACTGACTGGCGAATAATGGTGCTACTACGCTCGCGACCAACCGAAACAATACTCACCGGCACACCAGCGATGGCTTCGATTGCTTCAATATAACGCTGCGAGTTTTGCGGCAGCTGTTGCCATTTGGTACAGCCACTAATGTCACCCCAGCCATCAAATGTTTGATACAGCGGTTCAATAATGCTGTTCGCCAGGGTATTTGGCTGAGTCATATTGACAACATTACCATCCACACGGTAACGGTCACATATTTTCACCTGCTCAAGCCCAGCGAGCACGTCTATTTTAGTCAAGCACAGCGAAGTCAATGAGTTACACTGCGCCGCATATCGCAACATTACCCCATCCAACCAGCCACAACGGCGCGCCCGCCCTGTCGTCGCTCCAACTTCTGCGCCAACACCTGCAATTTGACTGGCAACCGCATCAAATATCTCAGTTGGAAATGGTCCTGCTCCAACACGGGTTGTATAGGCCTTGACCAGGCCAAGCACGTTCTTGCCATTAAATGCTGTGCTGCCACTGCCACTAGCAACGCTGCTAGACAATGTTGATGACGACGTCACAAACGGGTATGTACCTAAATGAATATCGAGCAATGTTCCTTGAGCGCCTTCAAATAACACCTTGTTGCCAGCGTCAATCGCCGTATCTATCACCGCACCACTATCACACCAACAGCTAGAAAACTGCTGTGACCAACTCCGCAACTTCGCAAACAGCTGTTGCACATCGACCCGCGCGCAATTGAAATATTTTTCTAACACAAAGTTGTGATATTCCAAAACTGGTGCCAGCGTATCGAGCAAGCCATCGTCCAGAGTATCAATAATGCGCAGCGCGCGGCGACCAATCAAATCTTCATACGCAGGCCCAATCCCGCGCCTTGTCGTACCAATCTCCTTGGCTGAGTTGGCTTCACGCGCGCTATCAAGCGCAATATGACTTGGTAAGATTAACGCTGCCGCCAAACTAACGTGAAGCCGCGATACTACATCAATGCCCTGTTGTTCGAGATGCCTCACTTCTGTTGCAAACGCATCTGGCTCAATCACTACACCGTTGCCAATCACACATTGCACCCGTGGGTGCAACACGCCAGAAGGAATCAAATGGACAATGGTTGTATGCCCATTCATAACTAACGTGTGCCCCGCATTATGTCCGCCTTGAAAACGGACCACCATGTCGGCTTGTTCGGCAAGGTAGTCAACAATTTTACCTTTACCCTCATCCCCCCATTGCATACCAAGTAATGTCAATGTGTTCATACATGCTCCGTAGCGGCTAGAAAAAAATCGCTGTCGCGAATGTGTAAAATGCTGGTTATCTCGCTGGGCGGCTGCGCATCGTTCTGCAAACCACAAATAACTTGCTTGCCCTGAGTACGTTGTTGTGAAATCCATTGTTGCGCTTGCAGTCGTAGCGAAAACGGCACCCAAATAATCTCAGCATTTTGTTGAACAACATCGTTAATGGCTACCATATGGTCAATATGCAAACTGGCGCCAACAGCACTTCTCGTCGTCTCGCCACTGCTAATTTGATAGCGACCCCCTCTGGCAACCTGATGATCGCAGCCATCGACGTACATGCTAAAGACAATGCCACGATGATAGGAAAAACCACGCACGTCACCGAAATCAACCATGATATCGACAGCACTGGTATCTACTTGCCCGAGTATGTCTTGCAGTGTCGCAATGGTTTGGGTAATGACAGCATTTTCAGCATATTGTTGCTGCAACGCGTCAAGTCTGGCATACGGGGTCAGCATCTGCGCTAAGCCAAGCAAAATTTGGCGTTGTGTGGCTGTTATTTGCTGCGGCAGTAACGCCAGCCAAGCGCGCAAATCATGTGAATTCTTGCGCAGCAAAAACCGCTTAAACTGCTGGATTTGCTGTGTTGAAAAGCCTAGATTCTCGACCACACTAGCAACTACAGTAGTATGACCAATCACCACAATCATTCGTCTTTTCCCAACTACCTTACGCATTGCTGCTATCAACAGTGATAGCACTTCAGCATCGCTTGCCGTGCTATCAGCACCAAATAGTTCAAACCCTGCTTGATAGCGCGTTTCAATCCCGCCACCGACTAGCTGTTGCGGCTTGAGGCGCACAATGTTGCCAAAATAGGCGAACCGCTGCAGCGATGCTCGTCCATACAATTCACAACAATGCTGATCAATGCGGGCAATCTGCGGCGTATAATCGGCGCGAATCCCAAGCATTTTACCATTGCGATGATCGGTGGTGCGGAATGTTTGATTGTGCAGTTCATCAACCGCAGCCAATCCTTGAGAAGTAGCATCCACATATTCAATCAACGCTGGCTTAACAAAACGGTAGCCCCATGTTGCGAATATTTGCAGCAATGTATTGCGTAATTGCTCAAGCTTAAGTGCTTGTTGCGGCAATAAATCAGCCACACCCTCTGGTAAAAAGTGGGTCATTGTTATCTGCTACTGCGTTGCCAGCCACATCAAAGCCAACCCTGCAATAAAAACGATTCCTGCATACAGCCGTAGTTTTACAATGGGGGTCGACATCAGCGCCAGCAGCGTCCGCAGCCATTGGCGCGGGAATGCCAATGGCATCATGCTTTCAAACACCAAAACAGCGCCAATCACGGCAAGCCAGAACATTACGCAAGCAACTGAAACAACAAGTTGTCCAAGCCGCTTTTCAGAAAACTCAGACCAAACATCACAACAACTGGCGAAAAATCTAAGCCACCGAATGACGGCAATATAGAACGAATCAAGCCCAACAGTGGTTCGCTGGCTTGACGAATAATAACCACAGCATCATGGTCACTGCCCTGTGCGACCCAACTGATAACGACTGATGCCAATGTGAGATAAATCAGAAAATTACACAATAACTGGATTGTTTGAAATAGTGGGAATAGCAGCAATGTTTTAGGGTCAGTCACACCACTGGCATACAAAAAAACCAGCCCAACGCTATACGCTGCTACTATTGCCGCAAGATTGATATTGGCAACGTTTGGTATTAGCCGCTGTAATATATCAACAGGCCGCGTCAAGCGGATAATCCATTGGGCAACACTGTTATAGTAATCAGCTCGTGCTAGCTGCAACCACAGCCGCGCAATCAGCATGTAGACAACAGCGTATACCAAAAACTTAATCATAATTATTCACGTTGCGCATCATAGCCAAACGTATTTCTAGCACAACACCCATATTGTTTTTTCGTATATTTCATACATGTGCTGCACACAACAGCCGCAATAGTAATCCGCGCTTGTTTCACATACGAGCAGTATTCGTATCAAACCTACGATATTGCATCGCTTCAATCAATTGTGGCTTGCTAATGGCTGCTAAGCCCGCCATATCGGCGATGGTGCGTGCCACCCGCACAATGCGGCTGTAGCCTCTGGTTGATAATGAAAACGCCTCCATCGCTTTGATCAACAACTGTTGGTTGTCTAAATCAAGCTTGCAGTGTTGTTCAAGTTGGCTCACAGACATCTGTGCGTTCACAACACCTTGGCGTTGCTGTTGCAATTGCCAACACCGCAATACCCGTTCACGCACAACCGCGCTGCTTTCTTCAACTATAGTCCCTTGCACAATATCTGCAGGCTTGGTTGCCACGACTTCTATTTGTATATCTATTCTGTCCAACAGCGGAGCAGATAAACGGTTACGAAACGCATCAATTGATTGGTCACTGCAGCGACAGCAGGCCTTCGGTGTTCCCAAATAACCACATGGACACGGATTCATTGCCGCGATAAACTGAAACCGTGCAGGATATTTAACTTTGGCATGCGCCCGAGCAATTACAATTTCTCCAGACTCTAAAGGCTCACGCAAGGAATCGAGTACTTTGCGCGGGTATTCAGTCGCCTCATCCAAAAACAACACCCCATTGTGCGCAAGACTTATTTCACCTGGCGTTGCCTGACTGGTGCCACCGACCAACGCTGCGCTCGATGCACTATGGTGTGGCCCACGAAACGGACGTTGAATGCTCGACCAATCAAACGCTTCTCCAACCACCGAATACACACAGCCAGTGGTAATTTTTTCTTGCATTGTTAACGGTGGTAAAATGCTTGGCAAGCGTTGCGCCAACATTGTTTTACCGCAGCCAGGCGCACCGACCATCAACGCATGATGCCCACCACTTGCGGCAACTTCTAATGCCCGTTTGGCATACTGTTGACCTTTTATTTCTGCCAAATCACTTTGATATGCTGGCGGTATATAGCGCGGGTTGCAAATCTTGGCATTCGTGGCATTCAATAATGGTACCAATTCAGCTAACATTGGCACACTGACATACCGCAGCCCTTCGATTACTTGTATTTCTGCTATATTTGCATGGGGTGCAACAATAATCCGCTTGGCACCAAAACACTCGAGCGCAGCTGGCAAGCAACCGCGTACCGCCCGAATACTGCCATCAAAACCCAGCTCACCAAAAAACTCAAATTCACCATTGAGGACAGCTTGATCGGTTGCCAACAATATGCTCAAGGCAATAGCCAAATCAAACCGCCCACCATGTTTTGGCAAATCTGCTGGAGATAAATTAATGGTAATCCTGCTATCGCTGGGGAAAATAAATCCACTGCTATGTAAAGCACACCGCACCCGCTCGCTGCTTTCCCGCACTGCTTTTTCAGCCAGACCCACAATATCAAAACGTGGCAGACCGCTGCTAATAAAGGCTTCCACCCGCACCAGCGGAGCACTAATTCCATGATTGGTGCGCGAATACACAAAACCCAACACCATAGCAACTCACAAAACCACTATTATTACCAAGTTATACCAGCGAATCACTGTTCTACACGCTCTATTGGTAGGGGTACGCAGCTATTGTTCTTGCATTCCACACTTATTTAATTATGCAGCCACCTGCTCTGCACAGAAACCGCCTACCGCAAACGCCCATAACACAGCCGCGCTGCTGCCGCTGATTTATTACCAAGTTATACTCACGCCTTACAATCGCTAGCGCGATCCATTGGCATGGTATTGCAAATTATGGCTGTTTCCTAATCTACCCGCGCTATCGTGAATGCTGACAATTGGCAAAATCCTGCACGATAGCATTGTAACAAACAGGCGCGGATGGTGGTACCAGTCGTCATCACATCATCAACCAGCAACAGTGGTCGCGCCACATATTGTTGCAGCTGTTGTGGTTGTTGCACCTTAAACACCCCACGAACATTGATGCGACGTTGGGGGTTTGTCAGCCCTTTTTGCGGCGGATTGCTGCGTTTTTTTTGGAGTAATTCATGAACGCTGCAATAGTTATGTTGCGCAAGTCGTAACGCTAGCGTTCGTGTTGGTTGGTGGCCACGCCATAACATTGTGCGCCAATGTTGGGGTACTGGCACCACTATATGCGTTGCAGCAAAAACTGTTGCCTCAACCGCTAAGCGAATCAGCCAATTACCAACTAATTGATTATTGTGTTTTTTCCAACTGGTAAGTAAACGTGGTATAGGTGTTTCGTACGCAAACACACTGCGAAGTTGCGCACGCACTACCCCATGTTGTGGTCTGCCAATCATCAGGACTTGCAAGGCATTGTCACCGTGCAGCCAAGGAAGTTCGCGGCGACAATCTGGACAGATTGGAATTGGAAGACTGTGAATAAGTTCTGCTTGGCACACAAAGCACCAACGTGGCAATTGCATATTCTTAATAGGCAAAAAACCTATATCACTCAGATAGTATTGATTAGGTAATTGCGAGCGCGTTTGCTGTGTGATTCAGCCACAATAGCGCTGAAAAGAACGATTATCGATAATACTAGCGCGCAAGAGCCTCTGCTGTGCGGTCGGTGCGATCCACTATTGTGGCGTTGTTGCGCAACGAAGTATTAAACCCATATATGGTGTTCTCGCTGACAGTCCGTTCAAGATATTGTGTCATTTCAAGCCGCTGCGCATCAATAAGTGAGTTTTTATCTGGATAGTGAATATTGGTAAGTTTGATCAGCACTGTAGTATTGTTAGAGGAGTATTGTTGCATACTGTTTTTGGTGTTTGCCGCCAAGCCAAACACAAATTGCAATACGTCTGCCGACACATCTGGATTCACTTGAGAATCGCTCTCTGTAATCGTTTGCCACGCCAGCGAGGGATATTCAGACAAGCTGACAGTTGCATCTGTACTGATATCCGTTGTGTCATTGATACTGCTAATCAGTGCATTGCGCTGTGTTGTTGCTACAGACTGCCGCCAATCTTTTGCAACTGCATGGCGCACTGCGGCATACGGTTGCTGTGCGCTGTCTTGGATGTCTATAACTCGAAAAACTAGTTTATGACCATTTGCCAACGTGACAATATCACTTGTCTGTCCAGCATTTTTTATTTTATCACTAAATGCCAGTGCACGGACATTGCTGTTTTTCGTGACAGTTTCATTACCAGCTACCTGGCTAAAAAAACCAGATTTTTGCACGGTATAGCCGAATTGTTTTGCTGGTTCTTCTAGTGTTGTTGCGGCAAATGTCGCATCAGCGAGCTCTTCAGCAAGGGTGTTGATGGTATCGTCCATTTTTTGTTGGTGTAATGCTTGTCGAATAGTTTCTGTCAGATTATCGCTGTCAATATCCTTTGCTTGCTTGATGCTATTGAGCCGAATCAGGTGATAGCCAAAATCGGTTAAAATTGGCGGAGATATCTCAGCAACTTCCATGAATTGTATTTGATCAACAAACGCAGGGTCCATGTCGGCAATCCTTAAATCTCCTAAATCGCCACCAGTATTAGCTGAGACTGTATCGATTGATTGTTTGCTGGCGATGTCTGCAAATTGGCTAGGATCTGCTGTGAGTTGGGTATACACCTTTTCTGCATTAACCAAGGCGTCGCTACCGTCTGCTGTTAGCAAAATATGTGATACATTATACGCAGCTGGTTGTTGCTGCTGGCGGTCGGCAAGGGCAGACTGCAACTCTTCATCAGTCGGCCATGCGTCAGCAGATAGATCTTCACGGCTAAGCTGTATATATTCTATCTGGACTTTTTCGTCACTAAAATACTGTGCTGTATTGGTCTCATAATATGCTCGTGAACGTGTTTCATCTGCTGCTACGCCATCAAGAAATACATGCAACGGCAATTTAATCATGTCAAAGCTGCGTTTTTGATACAATAAGCGCAGCATGACGTATATTTGTTTATCAACTATTGGCGGTTCGGTTAGCACTGCCGTGTCCAGCTGTTGTGATGCCAGTATGCTAGTGTAGTTGCTTTTAAAGTCTGGCCAACTCTGTCCACGTGCTGCATTCGTGAACGCATCTTCATCAAAACCCCCATTGATATGAAACCGCTCATCTGCAACAATAGCCGCTTCAAACTCAGCTTGACTAGCTGTTAATTCAAGGGCTGCAATTTTTTGTTGATATAGCGTCTGGCTAATTGCTTGATTGACGGTGTACTGCTCCAACTGTTGTTGCGGGATGGCGGTTGCTGCAACTTTATATTGCTGGGCAAGTAGTCGACGGTTTGATTGCAAAAGTTGTGAAAACGTATACGCGTCAATATTACGGTCGTTAATCGCAAGCACTGTTGCTTGTGCCCCATCGTTTTGGAAAAACTGTTCTACGCCAAATGCAGCAAAACTGACAACGATCAGCCCAATGATGGTTTTGGCGATCCAACCACGAGAATGTTTACGGATAGATTCAAGCATAATTATAAAAGCATGCGCTGTATGTGCCCATGCTTATTGGGGTAAAGGAAGCTAATTAAGAGGAGTTATGTGGAATTCACAGTATTCTAAGCAGATGAAGGAGCGTATTTTTTATTCATAAATCGCTTTTCGCGGCAGGACTGATTCTAAAACCCACAGTCTTACTTGCTGGAATTTGAATCGGTTCACCAGTTTTTGGATTTCGACCTTGTCGTGCTGCGCGAGATTTTACTCTAAACCCCCCGAACCCTACTATCATAACATCCTGACCTGCCTTTAACGCATCAATTATTGAACACAGTGTTGCGTTAACAGCCGTCGCTGCTTGTGCCTTTGAAAGACCTGACTGCTCAGCTACTGATTCAATTAATTTTGTTTTATTCATTTTGGGATCCTTAACAAGCTTTTTCACAATAATGGAAACTTCTACTCAAACATCATGTGTTTTATACAACACAAAACCGCATTGTAACAATGTTTTTCGTTTATTTTCAAGGAGTTCGACTAACTCAAGGTGTTCGATAAGCATTTTTTAAATTAAAATCGACTAGCATATCTTAAAATAAAATGGAATTATCACCAGCACAATCTCTATATTTGAGATATAGGTAAATATAGAGATTGCTGGTTAAATCTTAGGCATAGCCTATGATGCGTGACAAAAGCGACTTTGCGCAATGGCAATCCATAGCTGTTGATACGCTAAATGGATCATCTTGTCTGGTCATTCCAAGCCAACACTGCGGCAAGTCTTTGCCCTATTTTCATATAGCAAATATGGTAAAGACGAGCTGCGAGTTAATCAGAGCTTCCTTAGTTCATGCTTGTTACCTGTGATCCATCGAACTTTTCATGCGAATACAGCTGGGCATACTGCATACCTGTGCCTCTCCAGCTATCGATAAACCCGTTAATTCCAAGCGAGAATGCTTCATCGATACCAGCTACTGGCAGTATTTTTAGACCTTGCAAAATATTGTTAGGTATTTCGTCTAAATCGCGGGTATTCTCTTTTGGAATAATGACCTTGCGAATACCGCCACGGTGTGCAGCTAGTAATTTTTCTTTCAACCCGCCAATAGCCAATACCTTGCCGCGGATGGTGACTTCGCCTGTCATCGCTACATCATGTCGTACAGGTTGCTGGGTGAACACAGACAACAACACCATACACATTGCCACTCCAGCACTTGGTCCGTCTTTGGGCGTTGCTCCTTCTGGGATGTGAATGTGGATGTCGTTTTTTGAAAAAAAGTCGTCTGCTAAACCCAGTAAATTAGATTTACCCCGCAGCACAGTAATCGCAGCTTTTGCAGATTCGCGCATGACGTCACCCATTGATCCTGTCAGCTGGAGTTGACCTTTGCCTGGAACAATACTGGTTTCTATATTGAGCAGCTCGCCACCGGCTTGTGTCCAAGCTAGTCCCGTTGCCTGACCGACTTGATCAGTTTTTTCTGCATCAAGGTGTTGATAGCGTTCAACGCCTAAATATTTTTTTAATAATGCGGGAGTGATTACTTTTTTACATTCTTTAATTTGCTGCGTCTCCAGCCAAAAGATATGTTTACGCGCAATTTTCTCAAGCTGGCGCTCAAGTTTTCGTACTCCAGCCTCGCGCACATAGCGGCTGATGACCGTTTGAATCGCCGCATCAGTAACGCTGATGGTGTTGGTTAATTTATATTGTTTGAGTATTTTGGGCAGCAAATGTTTAGTGGCAATATTGTGTTTTTCATATTCGGTATAACCCGACAGCTCAATAATTTCTAAGCGGTCACGCAATGCATCTGGAATACGCAAAGAATTGCTGGTGCAAATAAACATAATTTCAGAGAGATCGCATTCAACTTCAAGATAGTGGTCAATAAATGCGTGATTTTGCTCTGGATCCAAGACTTCAAGCAGCGCTGACGCCGGATCGCCGCGAAAATCTGCACCCAGCTTGTCTATTTCATCGAGCAAAAACAATGGGTTTTTCACCTTTGCTTTGACTAAGTTTTGGACGATTTTTCCAGGCATAGCACCTATATATGTGCGTCGATGACCGCGTATCTCGGCTTCATCTCGCATCCCACCCAATGACATGCGAATAAGTGTTCTATTCGTGGCTTTGGCAATCGAAGCACCCAATGAAGTTTTCCCAACACCTGGAGGCCCTACCAGACACAGGACAGGAGTACGCACTTTATCGCTGCGTTTATACGCTGAAAGATGCTCCAAAATACGTTGTTTGATATCGTCTAAACCATAATGGTCGTCATTCAGTACCGTCGCGGCACGTTGAATATCGCTGTGTAGCTTACTGCGTTTTTTCCACGGTACGTCTAATAACCATTCTATATAACTGCGAATAACACCAGCCTCTGGTGACATCGACGACATTTGTTTCAGGCGTTTTATTTCACGCAGCAGTTTTTCTTTGCCTTTGGCGTGAATCCCTAGCTTCTTGGCTTTCTCTTCAAAATTCTCTATATCGCTAGTATCAAGCGACTCCATTTCTTTTTGAATCGCCTTCATTTGCTCCGAGAGGTAATATTCCTTTTGGTTTTTATCTATTTGTCCGCGAGCTCGTTTTTGGATTTTCCTTTCTAATTTGACCAAGTCAAGATGGGTAGATAGCATACTAATGAGCGATTCTAAGCGCTTATGCGGGTTCAGCTGTTCCAGGAGCTGTTGTTTTTGCTTCACGGGGATATTTAAAAACTTAACCGCCGTATCAACGTATGCACTGGGCTGGTTCTTGTACTCTTCAAGTGAGACAAACAGATCACTGATATCTTGTCGAGCAATTTGCGCAGACTCTTTGCATTGCTCTTCAAACACGTCCATCAGTTTGCCGAATTTTGCTAAGTTGATTTGTTCAACAGTAAGATTTTCGACTTTTGCCATTATTGGGCTTCCTTCGCATACCATGGTCAGATGTACTCGACGAATACCAGTCAGATGCACCTGCATGGTGTCATCAGGCAATGATTGAATTTTGGTAATTTGCGCTAACGTGCCAATAGTAAATAAATCAGCATGCGTTGGTGACTGAATTTCATGGTCAATTTGAGAAACGATAACAACAAAGCCATTATTCCTTATCCCATGGTGCACAGCAGCAATAGACAGGTCTCTACCTACATGAATGTCTTCATCCGTTTTTGGAAAAACAACCGTGCCACGTAACGGCAACACTGCGAGCGTATCATTTTTTTCAACGAGATAATCTGTCTGGACTTCTATCATAATTGTGAACTATGTTTGCTAACTGGTGTTTTGCTGATTGGTGTTTTGTTGTTGACTGCAGTTTTTTTATTGCCATGCAGATACAACGCTGGAGCTTTCTGCTGTACTTGCTCTTTAGATATTCTCACAGCAGTAATCGAAGTATCTGTTGGCACTTCAAACATCGGGTCTAGCAATGTTTGCTCAAGAATTGAGCGCAGCCCACGCGCACCTGTTTTGCGACGCAGGGCGTCGCCAACAATCTCATCTAACGCATCATCTTGGATTTCCAACTCGACACCATCAAAGTTAAACAGGCTTTGATACTGTTTTATCAAAGCGTTTTTTGGTTCGACTAATACTCGACGCAACGCAGCATGATCAAGAGTTTGCAGTGGCACCAACATCGGTAACCGTCCGACAAATTCTGGAATGAGCCCATATCGAATTAAATCTTCAAACTGAACCTCTGCTAAAATCTCGTCAACGCTACGGGTGTTATCGTTGGCAAGTTCTGCTTGAAAGCCAATTCCTTGTTGCCCAGTGCGCTGCTCGATAATCGCTGCGAGCCCATCAAATGCCCCACCACAAATAAATAAAATACCAGTCGTATCAACCCGGATAAAGTCTTGGCTTGGATGCTTCCTGCCACCATGTGGTGGTACCATGGCAATACAGCCTTCGATTAACTTTAACAATGCTTGCTGGACACCTTCACCTGAAACATCTCGAGTAATCGACATATTTTCACTTTTGCGAGCAATTTTATCGATTTCATCAATATAGACAATGCCGCGCTGCGCACGCTCTACGTCATTATCGCATTGTTGCAATAAGCGCTGTAGAATTTGCTCAACATCCTCACCAACATAGCCGGCTTCCGTTAAGCTGGTGGCATCGGCAATAGTAAATGGCACATCAAGCGTCTTGGCCAATGTTTGTGCTAGCAGCGTTTTTCCTGATCCTGTCGGGCCTATCATCAACACGTTGCTTTTCCCTACTTCAACATCAAGTTTCGATGTTAGCTTGTTTATAATCCGTTTATAATGATTGTATACGGCAACGGCTAGACTTTTCTTTGCACCTTCTTGACCGATGACGTGTTCAGAAAGTTTGGCATACATCTGCTTCGGCGTTAACAACTTCATTTTTTCTATAACTTGCTGTTCTCCTCGGTCTTGCTGCTCTCCGCTTAAAATACTCATGCTCACGCTGACGCATTCTTCACAAATAGTCACTCCAGGTCCTGCAACAATGCGCACTGTGTTTTCAGCTTTGCCACAGAACGAACAATGCACCACTTTGTTGCCTGAATTTCCAGTATTACTCATATAATTGTCGTGTCGTTCATTAAATGGTTGTAGCTGTTCCCAAGGAAGCTCTGCTTAAGCCGCTGCTGCAGAGAGTTTGCCTGCAATTGCAGATGATTGCAAGGCGCATGCCATAGCATATACGCCAAGGGATGCAACACAGCAAGCGTAAGCAATCGTTGGCTACACGATTCACAGGGTGCTTGTCGACAAGCACCCTGTGAATCATAACTTCTCGACTATGAAACGTTGTTTTGGCACAATAATGTGGGTTGTTCATGCTGTACTCCTTTGTTTAGTAAGCTAATAAAGTACCAGCTTCTTAGTTAGCTGATGTCTAAACAACCTCCGTAGCATTTACACCTAAGGAACCTCTGATTAAGTCGCTGATGGAGCGAGTTTGCCTGCAATTGCTGATGATTGCAAGGCGCATTCCGCAGGCGCATGCCGTAGCATATACGCCAAGGGATGCAACACAGCAAGCGTAAGCAATTGTAGGCAATTGTAGGCAAACCATCATATATTCAATAGAAGGCCGGGAAAAAACGCTGCGCTAACGGCGTTGCAGCACTTGATAATACCACCAGTATTAGCTGCGCACTGCGTTTAAGTTTCATCAGCGTTTTTTCTCCGTCTCGCCCATCATGGAGTTAATCAGAGCTTCCCTAAGGGTCGTTGCGATAGTACTTCGTCGATCAAACCATACTGCTGCGCTTCTGCTGCACTCAAAAAATTATCGCGCTCAGTATCTTTAGCCAGTTGGCTAGGTTTTTTATTACAATGCTTGGCAAGCAGTTGATTGATCATTGCTTTGACTTTGAGAATTTCGCGGGCATGAATTTCTACATCTGTTGCCTGACCTTGGAAACCGCCCAATGGTTGATGAATCATTACTCGACTATGCGGTAAGCAATACCGCTTACCAGCTGCACCCGCTGCTAACAGCACAGCACCCATGCTTGCTGCTTGACCAATACATACTGTAGCAACCTCAGATTTTATATATTGCATTGTGTCATATATTGCCATTCCCGCAGTCACAACGCCACCAGGAGAGTTGATATACAGTGAAATTGCTTTATCTGGATTTTCCGACTCAAGAAAAAGCAATTGGGCAACAATTAAGTTTGCCATATGCTCTTCAACGCCGCCAACAAGAAAAATAACACGCTCTTTCAGCAAGCGCGAATATATGTCGTAGGCACGCTCGCCGCGGTTGGTTTGTTCTACTACCATTGGGACAAGTTGAGCTATTATATCGTTGTGTGATGTATTCATTGTATCCATGTTATCGGCCGCCGTGCTTAGGGAAGCTCTGATTAAGACGCTGATGGAGCGAGTTTGCCTGCAATTGCTGATGATTGCAAGGCGCATTCCGCAGGCGCAACAATTGTAGGCAAACCATCATATATTCAATAGAAGGCCGGGGAAAAACGCTGCGCTAACGTCGTTGCAGCACTTGGCAACACCCACAAGACCACCAGTGTTATCTGCGCACTGCGTCTAGTTATCATCAGCGTTTTTTCTCCGTCTCGCCCATCATGGAGTTAACCAGAGGTTCCTTAAGGGAACCTCTGGTTAACTCGCTGCTGATTTACTCCGTCTCAACCATCATGGACATCATCAGAGAAAACTTGGGATTTAAGCGCACGCAGCTCTTGCCAGCCAATAGGTTGCGCTTGTACGTTCATCGCTGCTTTCAACCAATGAATTGCTTGGCGAATTTTTAATATCTGGCGCAAATCTTCTATTTTTTTACTGTCTTTTTTATACTCAAAAATAAATGTTTCTGGTTCACCATATTCTGCCGCAACCTCTTGCAACCGCGCCTCAACAGCTGTGTCATCTATTTGTATATTTTGTTGCTTGATTACTTTTTCAAGGAATAAAATCTGTTTAAGTTGTTGTTTTGCTTGTGGCAGAAATTGCTCAACTTTGATGTGCGCATCAAGATTATCAATATATTGAGAATTGAATTTCTGATTCATGCCAGCAGCAATTTGCTGCTGTACCATTTGCGATATGTATTGTTGGCGCATGCCTTCGGCTTGCTTGGCTATCATTGATTGCGGTAGTCCAAAATCAAAATTATCAACAAGTTGTTTGACAATTTCTCTACTCAATAAATCGAATACACGTTGCTCTTTTTGCAATGTTAAACTCACCCTCAACTTACCGATAAGCTGCTTTAAAGGGTCGCTATCTGCGTCTACAGGGATTTCAAAACGCTGGTAAAAGTCCTCATCCAGTGCAGATTTGCGGAATTCTTTGATGCAAGTAATGTGTATTTTTATAGTATTATCGCCGCTTGATGCAATTGCTTTGCCATTTTTATCTTGGCGCAGCGGTTCGACATCAACCGTAACATCACTCCCTTTGACTACGCCAAGACACTGAGAAAATCCTGGGTATGCTGCTAGGCGCTGGCCGTCCAGTACAAACTCTACTTGCTTTGCAA
Source organism: Gammaproteobacteria bacterium (assembly GCA_965277405.1). GTDB lineage: Bacteria > Pseudomonadota > Gammaproteobacteria. Next base: position 1,664,807 of record OZ255726.1, on the reverse strand, counting down.
CTTCAGGCTTTTCATCTTCTGGTTTGCTGTCCGTTATGGCTGTGCCTGCGTCATCCCTGACAAACCTAAAGACGATTTGGTCGCCTTTTGCAGCAGGACGCTCAACAGCATGATAACTCCCTGCCTGCTCTTGCATTTCTTCAATCATCGATTCAATGTCTTCATCGGTGATGCTGCTTTGGTATTCAACGACTGCTAGTGTACTTAAATCGCCAATTTCTACTTCAGGATATACGTCATATACAAACTCAACTGTTGCGTCTTTACCGCTTTCCAATGGCTCAATTGATACAGTTGCTGGGCTGATTGGCTGCGCTTTGTTAGTTGCTATCGCTTCGTTTAAAAAGTCTCTAGCAATTTGTTCAACCGCAGTATCGGTGGCATCAACCCCATACTGTCTACGGATGAGTGCTAGCGGCGCCTTGCCGCGTCGAAACCCGTTAATATTGGCTTTTTTTTGCAAACTCTGTAACTCAGCGACTGCTTTGCTTTCGATTGTATCATGTGGAATTTGCACAATCAGACGCTGCTGATGGTTGCTAATATCAGTGATTTCAAATTGCATAGATATTTCTAGGTGGTTGCTAATAACAATCATACGAGAGGAGAGACTCGAACTCTCACGCCCTAAGGCACAGGATCCTAAATCCAGCGCGTCTGCCATTCCGCCACTCTCGCGCCAATTGATTATGGGCAGCAATCCAGATACCACAACCATTTCACAGTAAAATTGCAGCACAACTTTTGTGGCTGTAGGTGCCAACAAGGAATTTCGCATCATTTTGTGTGAAATCCAGCGCAGCGCCTTGCGTCACTACAGCCGATTCCTACAATGGCTAACTTTAACTAATAAATGCATGCATGCATGAATACCGACTATAAATCGACGCTCAACCTCCCGCAAACATCATTCCCAATGAAGGCGTCGCTTGCCCAGCGCGAGCCAGCAATTCTTAAACATTGGCAAGCGATTGACGTATATCAACAAATCCTTGCGGCAGGAAAGTCACGCCAACACTCGTTCATTCTCCACGATGGCCCTCCATACGCCAACGGCAATATTCACTTAGGCCATGCTGTCAACAAAGTATTGAAAGATGTTATCAATAAAACCCAGCTGATGGCCGGCAAAGCTATCAGCTACGTCCCTGGTTGGGACTGCCACGGGCTGCCGATTGAAGTCAATGTTGAGAAAAAAATTGGTAGAGTGGGGGACAAAGTTGACGCGAAAACATTCCGCAAAGCTTGCAGGGAATTTGCCAACAAGCACATTGCCAAGCAAAAAGATGAATTCAAGCGCCTTGGTATCTTTGCTGACTGGGAAAACCCCTACTTAACCATGAACTACGCAACCGAAGCAGGAATCGTGCGAGCATTGGGCAAGCTCATCAACAATGGTCATATGCGCCGTGGCGAGAAGCCTGTGCACTTTTGCTTTCAATGCCGCTCTGCTTTGGCGGAGGCTGAAATTGAATACGCCCCGCACACTTCGACGGCTATTGATGTTGGTTTTCGCTTCAGCAATACTGCTGCTATCAGCGCATTATTTGGCTACACCCAGCCATTGCAGTCAATTACTGCGGTAATTTGGACAACTACCCCGTGGACAATCCCGGCAAATCGCTTGATTGCTTTTCACCCAAACATTGAATACGCATTGGTGGTCTATCAAACCAACGGCAATCAACAGGCGCTGGTGCTGGCAAACGCGCTGGTGACAACCGCCATGGAACGCTTTGGCATGAGCAATTTTAGCATTGTCGCCACAATATCAGGAAAGGCATTTGAACACCAAACTGTGCAGCACCCGCTGTATGAACGCACGGCACTGTGTGTATTAGCAGAATATGTGCTGGCGGATGAAGGCACGGGGATAGTCCATAGCGCGCCAGCTTATGGGCTCGATGATTTCTATACAGCGCAAGCATATGGAGTGGCATTTGATAACCCAGTGCAAGCAAACGGTCTGTTCGCCGCAGACATGCCATTATTCGGCGGGATGCATATCAATGCCGCTAACGAAAAAATTATCGCCACATTAGAGCATAATGGCGCATTATTTAATGCCGTAAAACATCAACACTCCTACCCGCATTGTTGGCGGCATAAAGTGCCAACAGCCTATCGAGCAACACCACAATGGTTTGTTGCGATGGACGCCAAAACCGACGCCAAGCCTCTCAGTCAGCAAGTATTAGACCAAGTTGAAAAAGTCCACTGGATTCCCAGTTGGGGCAAAGAACGCATGCAAGGCATGGTTGCAAGCCGTCCTGATTGGTGTATTTCACGGCAACGGAATTGGGGTGTGCCAATCCCAGTTTTCACCCACAATACCACTGGTGAACTTCACCTACGCACAATTGAGTTTTTTACTACCATTGAAGCAATCATTCACGAACACGGTATCGAAGGGTGGTTTGACCTTGATCCAGCGGAGTTACTTGGTAGCGAAGCCGACCAATATCAGAAATCAACCGATGTCTTAGATGTGTGGTTTGATTCAGGAGCCACCCATGAAGCGGTATTACGCGCGCGTTCTGACTTAACATTTCCTGCTGATATGTACCTCGAAGGTTCAGATCAACACCGCGGTTGGTTTCAGTCATCGATAATCATTTCAACAGCAATTAACGGTTGTGCTCCCTATAAAAATGTGCTTACCCACGGGTTTACAGTTGATAGTAAAGGCAGGAAAATGTCGAAATCGTTGCATAATGGCATCGCGCCACAGCAGATTATTAACCAATACGGCGCAGATATTTTGCGCTTATGGATTTGCTCAACAGACTTCAGCCATGAAATGGCGTTGTCGCAAGAAATTTTAGAGCGGGTGAGTGACTCGTATCGCAGAATCAGAAACACTTGCCGTTTTTTGCTTGCCAACACCAGTGATTTTGATGGAATACTCCATCTGGTGGCACCAAGCCAACTGATAGCAATCGATGCCTGGATTATCAACCGTACGCATGCTGTGCAACAACAACTCAGTAGCTTATTAGCAGCGTACGACTATGCGGCTACAACGCAGGCTATCCTAAGGTTTTGCAACCATGATTTAGGCGCACTGTATCTGGATATTATTAAAGACCGCCTGTACACCATGCCCGCCAATAGCCCGGCTCGGCGTAGTGCACAAACGGCAATGCATCATGTTCTTGAAGCCCTTACCAGATGGATTGCGCCATGTCTGAACTTCACTGCAGAAGAAATTTGGCTGACACTGCCACAACACACAGCAACAGGTACTCGCCCAGCATCAGTTTTTCTTGCGGTAACGTATCAATTCCCAAGTGTCACTTCGTCATTGGATGAAAGCGATTGGCAACATGTTTTTGCCATCAAAGAACAATGCAACAAGCATATAGAAGCCATGCGCAACTTACCAAAACAACAGCGTGTTGGCTCATCGCTTGAGCTGCATGCCGCCATTGTTGCCCCACAGGCAATGTATGATAGCGCCGCAAAACTCGGTGAAGAGTTGCGTTTCGCTCTCATAACATCGCAAGCAACCTTGCAATTAGGCGACGAACTGCACATCAGCATGACTCCAGTAATCGAAGAAAAATGCCCGCGCTGTTGGCACCGCAGAGCTGATCTTGGCCGACATGCCAAGCATCCTGAATTATGTGACCGTTGCCATACCAACATCACCGATGACATTGGCGAGCACAGGAATTTTGTCTAAGGAATCGCTGATTAACTCGCTCATAAACTCTAACCCATTGTTTGTTTACCAAGGTGGCGCCACATGAATACAACAGTAATGGGAGTCATTGGAACTTCCAAAAAAGAAGATGAACGCCGCTATCCAATTCATCCAGAGCATTTGTCGCGCATTCCTGCAAGGCTACGCCGCCAGCTTATATTTGAAAAGGGATATGGTATTCCATTTGGTATCGCAGACGCAGAAATTGCTGCGCTAACAGGTGGTATTGCTCCACGCCATGAATTACTAGCAGACATTGGCATGGTGATTATTAACAAGCCAGTGTTAGCCGATTTAATACAGCTGCGCCAAGGGGGCACACTTTGGGGCTATGTGCATTGTGTACAGCAACGAGATATCACCCAAGCAGCTATCGATCGTAACCAAACACTCATTGCCTTTGAGGATATGTTTATTTGGTCTCCTAACGGGCATATTGGTCGCCACACGTTTTACAAAAATAACGAAATGGCAGGGTATTGCGCAGTCATACATGCCTTGCAATTGAAAGGTATTGATGGGCATTACGGCAATCAACGCAAAACTATTATTTTCGGTTTTGGCGCAGTCAGCCGTGGTGCGATATACGCGCTTAAAGCGATGGTTTTAGAGATATTACCATCTGCATTCAGCGCCCTGACCACGAGGTACGTGAAGAGGTGCTTGATTGTAATTATGTTAGAATTCGCAGCGGCAACGCAGGCGAGGCACGCATGGTATTGGTTGAACACGATGGCGCTACCTCCCCACTGACCGACCTTATTGGTGAATCAGATATCATCGTCAACGGCACCTTTCAAGATACTCAACATCCTATCCATTTTGTTACCGCAGCAGAGCGCGGATGCCTCAAACCCAATAGCCTGATTATTGATGTCAGTTGCGACGAGGGAATGGGATTCTTTTTTGCCAAACCAACCACATTCAAGAAGCCGATGTTGCGATACGCAACCATCGATTATTATGCGGTGGATCACACCCCAAGCTACCTTTGGGAAAGTGCTACACGCTCAATTTCTGCCGCTTTAATTGTGTATTTACCAACCGTAACTGGCAGGTCGTGATAGTTGGCAGCAGGATAAACAATCCGCCAGGCAATCAATATTGATTGTGGTGTGATTCAGAAATCTTCTATTATTTCGTTTCAAAAGCGTCAAGGAAGCGCTGATTAATTCCATGATGGGCGCGACGGATAAAAAACGCTGCTGAAACTTAAGCGCAGTGCGCAGATAATACTGGTGGTCTTGTGGGTGTTTTGCCAAGTGCTGCAACGACGTTAGTACCGCTTTTTTCCCGTCCTTCTGTTGAATATACTGTTCAACATACAGCAGTTTGCTGCAGCGGTACTTGCTGTGTTACATCCCTTGGCAGCTAGGTCATGCGCTTAGCGGTTTGCGCCTTGCAATCATCAGCAATTGCCATCAAACTCGCTCCATCAGCGACTTAATCAGAGCTTCCAAAGGTGACTACAATAAAATCGTGAATGAGCATCCTAGTTCAGCAGCAGTAGTGCCAGCAGTTGCTGTTGCTGGGATTGGCTATCCAGGAATTGGCTACCGCAGCGCGAGCGTGCTGCCAATTGCAAATAAAAACAGGTGGCACAGCATACAAGGCCTCAACTGAAAATATATTGTCTGGTGAATATCCTATTGCTAGATTTTTATGTATCTATGTCAACAAACAGCCAAACTGTGAATTGCCAACGCATGAAAAGCAATTTATGCAAATGGTTTTGAGGTAAGTTGGTCAAGAAGACGCAGTGAAAGATGACGCAGTGAAAGATGGATACATACCAAGCACCAGCCCATCTGCTAAATTCATGCAATTGTTAGGCTAATACTTACCAAACAACAAAACAGGCAGCTAAAGCCGCCTATTTTGTTTGTATGTCAATTTGCAAATAAAATTTGCAAACTGATTCAGTCGAGATGTATATGAATATTCTACTATACAATAAAAAAAGCATAATGCAAAGCTTATTTAAGCCAAGGACGCAACTAACACTGGTTGCTCTTGTGGGTACTGCCAAGAGCTGCAACGACGCAGCGCAGCGTTTTCCATCCCTGTATTCAATATATTTTGTGGTATTAGGCGGTGAGTGATGCCAAATACATAAACTGGTTGTCAGCTTGAACCATAGTGCAGTAACAATACCAACTATTATATGAATACTACGCATCGCGCAGTAGCTGGCATATTTTATAGCAATTAAAGGGAATGGCAAAATCTCTAATAAAATAGTGGTTGATGAAAAAGCGGCTGATTGACCAGCCGCTTCCAAACACCCGTATGGATTTCGCCATGAATAATCAATATAACTGACTACTCGTAGCTATGTGAATAGTCACGAATAGTCAGCACTTTGGAGATTATACTGTTGCAGTATATAGCACAACGGTGACGTTAAAACAAGCATAACCAGCAGAAATTCGGTGTTTTTTTCGCCAACCATCCGTAAATAATTTTTCACATGAATACTGCTCAAACCTTGATACAAACAGTGTTTTCACGATAGCCAACCATTGTACAACGTTGTAGCAAAACCAGCATAGACCTGCAATTGCCGCAAACCCAAAGTATATTCAACACAACGACGGGAAAAAAGCGGCGCTAACGTCGTTGCAGCACTTGGCAACACCCACAAGACCACCAGTATTATCAAGTGCTGCGTCTAGTTATCATCAGCGTTTTCTCTCCGTCTCGCCCATCATGGACTTAATCAGAGGTTCCTTAGCTTGTAAATTGGGATGTTGACCAATTATCTTTGAGTTCTACGCTGCGGTTCCATATATGTGCATCTGGATCGCGCGGGTCTTTATAGAAATAGCCAACGCGTTCAAATTGCACATGATGGTCGCTTGGCACGGCTGCGATACTCGGTTCAGCATACGCGGTCGTGATCTTGTGTGAGTCGGGATTGATGAGTTGGGCAAGTGGTTGGCTGTCATCAGGAATAGCATCTATGAATAGGCGTTGATACAGATGAACTTCAATTGGAATATGCTGCGTTTTGCTTACCCAATGAATAACACCGCGTACTTTGCTACCATCTGCTGGGTTATTGCCAAGCGTTGTCGGGTCATAGTGGCAATACACTGTATCAACGTTGCCAGCGTTATTATATTTCAATCCATCGGCAATGATGACATAGCCGCCACGCAGGCGGACATTTTTTCCTAGCACGAGCCGTTTGTAATGTTTGTTAGCTCTTTCACGAAAATCATCACGCTCAATATACAATTCTTGGGTAAATGGCACATCGCGACAGCCTGCATCGGGATTATTGGGGTGGCGGGCAATGCGCAATGTTTCTGTCGCGCAAAAATTGGTGATGACAATCCGAATAGGGTCAAACACTACTAACGCACGCGTAGCTATAGTATTGAGTGCATCGCGCACTGCGCTTTCAAGTTGTGTATAGCTGACCAAATTATCCATCCTGGCAACACCAATTTGGTTGCAAAAGTTGCGGATGGCAAGCGCTGGGTAGCCACGCTTACGCATCCCAGCAATGGTCGGCATGCGTGGGTCGTCCCAGCCATCAACAAAGCCTTCTGCAATCAGTTGTTGTAGTTTGCGTTTGCTGAGTTGCGTATGCTCAAGACGCAGCTTAGCAAACTCATATTGTCGCGTTGGCGATGTGGGGGTAAGCTTTTGAATAAACCATGCATACAGTATTCGGTTATCTTGAAACTCTAAGGTGCACAGCGAATGGGTAACCCCTTCAATTGCATCACTTAAACTGTGGGCAAAGTCATACATTGGGTAAACATGCCAGCGCTTGTTAGTAGCATGGTGTTGCATGTCTTTGATGCGGTAAATAGTCGGATCCCGTAAGGACATTCGCGGTGACGCCATATCAATTTTAGCACGCAACACACAGCTACCAGCTGGGTGTTTGCCAGCGTACATCGCGGTAAAATGTGCCGTGTTTGCAGCGATGCTGGTGTCGCGATAAGGGCTGTTTTCCCCAGCTGTAGTCAATGTTCCACGCATGTTGCGCATGCTTAGTTGCGAAGAAAAATCGACATACGCTAGACCTTGCTGGATAAGGTCGTGGGCAAATTGATATAATTTTTCAAAGTATGCGGACGTCTGTTTCGGCTGTGTATTGCTGCCATAGCCAAGCCAGTGAATATCATGAGCAATGCTTTGAGTAAACTCCGTACTTTCTTTTTCTGGGTTGGTGTCGTCAAAGCGTAAGTTGCATACTCCGCCAAAGTCACGGGCGATATCATAGTTCAAACAAATTGATTTGGCGTGACCAATATGCAGATAGCCGTTTGGCTCTGGAGGAAACCGCGTTACTGGGGTGCTGATAATCTCGGCTGCAATGTCTTGTTGAATTTGAGTATATATGAAGTTTTTTTTAAGATCGGCGTCCATGCATTTACTTTTTCATCATTGCAAAAAAGTCGTTGTTATCCTTGCTGTTCTTTAGTCGATTTACGATGAATTCACAGGCATCAACGTTTTCCATAGGGTGTAATATTTTTCGGAGAATCCACATTTTTTTCAGCATATCTTCAGGGATGAGCAGCTCTTCACGGCGGGTACCTGAACGGCGGATGTTGATCGCAGGATAAATTCTTTTTTCTGCAATTTCGCGGTCAAGGTGGAGCTCCATGTTGCCAGTTCCTTTGAATTCCTCATAAATAACTTCGTCCATTTTTGAGCCAGTATCAATCAATGCTGTGGCAATAATACTCAGACTTCCGCCTTCTTCAATATTCCTTGCGGCTCCAAAAAAACGTTTTGGTTTTTCTAATGCATTGGCATCGACACCACCGGTCAAAACTTTGCCAGATGATGGAATGACTGCGTTATATGCGCGGGCAAGGCGGGTGATTGAATCGAGTAAAATAATGACATGACGCTTGTGTTCCACGAGGCGTTTAGCTTTTTCAATCACCATTTCTGCAACTTGCACATGGCGGGTTGCTGGTTCATCAAAGGTGCTTGCAGTCACTTCACCTTTAACAGAGCGTTGCATGTCAGTAACTTCTTCGGGGCGCTCATCAATCAGTAATACCAGCAGATGGCATTCTGGATGGTTCTTTTCAATTGCTTTGGCGATATTTTTAAGAATAAATGTTTTACCAGCTTTCGGTGGCGCAACCAGTAAGCCGCGCTGACCTTTTCCTATGGGTGAGAGTAAGTCAATCATTCTGCCAGTGAGTGCCTGTCGATCCGACATGCCGTCGACTTCAAGCTTGATATGTTCGTCTGGGAAGAGTGGGGTTAAGTTTTCAAACAAAATTTTAGATTGCGCATTCTCAGGTTTCTCAAAGTTGATTTCGATGACTTTGAGAAGGGCAAAGTAACGTTCGTTTTCTTTTGGCGGACGGATTAGTCCATTAATAGTATCCCCTTTGCGTAGTTGAAAGCGGCGTATTTGGCTTGGTGAAATATATATGTCATCAGAACCTGCAACGTATGAACTATCACTTGAACGTAGAAAGCCAAAGCCATCTTGCAGTATTTCAAGTGATCCGCTACCGCTTATTTCTGCGCCTTGTTTGGCGTGGTGTTTGAGCAGCGCAAATATCAGATCGTGCTTGCGCGAACGCCCCATATTTTCAATGTTTTTATCTTTTGCAAAAGCAAGCAGCTCGGGCATGGACATACGCTTGAGTTCATTCAAATTCATATCGTGGTGGATGAGTTTACTAATAAGAGTTGTCGGCGTTGCAACGCTCGCCGGTGGATTGTCAGGTATTGAATATTGAAAACAACATGAAGAAACTGTTGTCGTGGAATAATATAAAAATATAAAGTGTATTGCAATTATTTAAAAAATATCACAGCTTTTGTAGCATGTAAAGGCGAAATACACTAGTAGCAGCAAAGGAAGCTCTGATTAAGTCGCTGATGGGGCGAGTTTGCCTGCAATTGCTGATGATTGCAAGGCGCAAACCGCAGACGCATGACCTAGCTATCCGCCAAGGGATGCAACACAGCAAGTACCGCTTGTAGGCAAACCGTTATATATTCAACAGAAGGACGGGAAAAAACGCTGCGCAAACGTCGTTGCAGCACTTGGCAATACCCACAAGACCCGCCAGTATTAATGCGCACTGCGCTTAAGTATCATCAGCGTTTTTGCTCCGTCTCGCCCATCATGGAATTACTCAGAGCTTCCCTACGGATTTTGAATACAGCTCATAATATTGGCGAGAGTATCTTATCTTGTGTATGATACTAGTTTTCAAAACATCATACTATTATGCAAAAACGTTCAGGAATAATCGGTAATCTGCTGGATGGCGAAAGTTGGCTGCGTATAATTTTTACGTTCATTTTTTGTTTGGTAATGTATATTTTGCAGATTGCAGTGTTTTTGATTGGTATCGTGCAGTCGCTAGCGCTGCTGTTTAGTAAGGAACCTCTAGAAAAGCTATGTCGATTTGGTGAATCTCTCGCTATATATTCACAGCAGGTTGTGAGTTATATCAGCAGTAATTCAGCAAACAAACCATTTCCATTTGGTGAATGGCCACAAGTAACAGCTGACCAGAACAGCCGTACGCCTATTCCAAGCCGCTCGAATGTTGGCAATAGCAGTACAGCAGCAAGTGCTAATTTAACGCCCAAAACAGCTAGCACAGTTTCCGTGAGAAAGTCAAATAGCACAAAATCTCCAACAAGCAAGACGCAGGAGAAAAAAACTACAACTACAACAGCTGTAGTAAACAAAGTACGTCCTGCAACAAAATCAGCATCGACGCAGCCAACAGCAACAACTCCAAAAGTAAGTTCTTCTGCTCCTATACCGCCTACCGCTAAGCCAACACCGAGCGATTCAGCATAATGCGCCTTGTAATCATCGCCATTTACAACAAACTACTACCTGTATAGATTTACCCAGAGACCCCATAATGTTCACTAAACTTCTTTTTTTTGTTGACCAACAACCGTTACTCGTCGGCTGCCTCGTGACGGTAGTACTAGCGATTATTGTGTTAGAAAAATCCAAAGCAGGTACAGGTATATCGCCAAGTCAACTTGTAACTATGATAAATCGTGACCACGTTTGGATCGTTGATGTTCGCAATGAAAAAGATTTTCGTGCGGGACATATCACAGCCGCTGAACATCTTCCTGCTACTTCTATTGAAAAACAAAACCATTATTTTGAAAAGCACCGCCATAAAAAGTTGGTTCTTGTCTGCAATTCAGGAATGTCAACACGCAGTATTGCTGAGAATTTATTGATTCAAGGGTATGACGTGGTACGTCTAGCTGGTGGCATGGCTGGCTGGCAGGATGCAAATTTGCCAACGGTTAATAAGTAGTTTAGGGAAGCTCTGATTTTTGGATGCTGCACCGCTAAGGAAGCTATGATTAAGTCGCTGATGGAGCGAGTTTGATGGCAATTGCTGATGATTGCAAGGCGCATTCCGCAGGCGCATGCCGTAGCATATACGCCAAGGGATGCAACACAGCAAGTACCGCTACCATCAAACCCAAAGTATATTCAACAGAAGGACGGGAAAAAACGCTGCGCTAACGTCGTTGCAGCACTTGATAATACCACCAGTATTATCTGCGCACTGCGTCTAGTTATCATCAGCGTTTTTTCTCCGTCTCGCCCATCATGGACTTAATCAGAGGTTCCCTATGCACCAAGGGTTTAGCATCAGCATCACTATTATCAAATTTGCTATCAAATTTGCTCGTTGTGCAAATATATTTTAGAAACCGCAGCATCTACTCAATATAGTAATATGAACGGTTGGATTCGCCAGCAACACCCGCTTGTGCTTGGAGCATGGATTATTGCCATATATACTGTTGTGCTCGGTTTGTATAGCATGACGATTGATGCGCATCCAGATATGGCTGATCACTGGATATGGTCGCTGCAGCTGCAAGGAGGGTATTTAGAGCATCCACCGATGGTGGCATGGTTGATTGCAGGGTTTGATGCAATTCCAGGGCTGAGTGGTTTTGTAGCAGTAAAATTGGCAGCGCTGGTACTATGGTCTGCTGCAGTATATATGTTCTTTACCTCTGTGTTGTTGGGGTTTGATTCAGCCAAAGTGGCATTCGGCTATCTTGCCCTCGTATTGTCTTCACCCTACTTTTTTGCATTAGGGTTGTTAATGACAATCAATGTGCCAATGTATTTTTTTACCGCAGCAGCGCTGCTGGCATTGATGCTTTTTTACCGTAGTAACAATGCCCATTGGCTATTGGTAGTAGCTGTGTTGCTGGGATTATCTGGGCTGGCAAAGCTCTTGGTCGTGTTTGTTTGTATTGCAATATATTGCTGGTTAATTGCTGCAAGAGAGAACCGCTGGTTGTGGTTGCGGTGGCAGGTGTACGCGCTGCCGTTGATTGTATTGATGGTTATGGGACCGTTTTGGTTGTGGAATATTGAAAATGATTGGTTAAATATTGGCTATCAATTAGACCGCAGCGCCAGTGTTGTAGCTGAATGGAATATCACCAAGCCCGCAATTTTTATCAGCAGTTTATTGGTATACGGTGTGCTTGCGTTACCGTTATTATTGTATTTTGCTGCGGCAACGTTTAAACGCAGCCAAGGCGTGATGATTTTGGTGCAATTTTTGTTGTGGCCAGTATTAGCAGTCTGCGTATATACCACCTCCCGCGGCGGACATATGGATGTACAGTGGGCAGGAATCGGTATTATTTTTTCGTACGTATTGCTGGCAGACGCACTGCAACGCATCCCAAGATGGGGCGTGTGGCTGTATGGGGTCAATGGCATGCTCGGATTAGTATTGGTTGTATTTGTTTTTGGACATGTCAGCTTCCATTGGGGTCGGGCGCTGTTTGACTCGCCTTTTGCCGATAAATCGATGGCGTGGGTGGGTTGGCAACAAACTGCGCGGCAAATACAGCAACTGCGTTCGTGCCATGGCGTTGATAGCAGTGGTGAGCTATATATTGGCAATGATTATGATTTGCCAGCAGCAATTGCGCTATATGATGATGGGATGGTAACTACCTATTCACTCAATAAACCACAACGCAACCTTTGGGTCAGCCCAACACAGATTACTCATACAGCAATTGTTGCCGTTTGTGACGCTGTGCATGAAGACTGCCCAAGTTTTTTTAGCGCAGCACAACGGCTAGTTCAGCGACCATTATATCAAATAGGTGATGTCACAACACTGCATCCATATAGTAAAATTGCTATTCGTCAAATATCAATAGCCAGCAGTATGCAACCACGCCAGTGCCATAGCCGCACAACGTTGCGCAACTGATTTACCATTCTACCTATAATAAGCGTATGCGTATTACCTCCAACCAATATTCATAGCAGCCATATGTCCATCAGCTAAAATTCAAAGGTATGTGTTATTGGCGGAAAATATCATCCAGCAAAAGTCAGCAAAAGTGGCTGCGGCAATCAGCCCAATTGATGGTGATACACTCGTCCAAATTGCAGAGTGTGACGCGGCTGATGTCGACTATACCGTGCGCTGTCCGCGCGATGCGTTGGCACGAAGTAAGACCACTGCCACACCCCATCATTTTTTGCTTTGAAGAGTAGAAAATTGCAAATTGGGGATTTTTACTGAAAGAAACACAGAATGTGGCGAAAATAGCGCATATATGCCCATTTATCAGGGATTTTTTGGGATATTTTCCTAAATTTATGGCAGCAATACTGCTGCTGTTCTTGATAATAAGTTGCTAACCTTTTCAAGTCATACGCCATCGCCTTCAACCTCAGCATGGTTTGGCTATGCCAAGATATCGTGCGCGGTGGAGACCATACACCCTTTCCATTGCGGCGAAAGTTCTCTCGACCACAAAGCGTTTTGATGATATCAGCAGGTTACCAGCCTTTTGCCAGTGTGGCATTGCGTTACCGCGTGGTTTTTTACGCATAATGCCATCATCAATTTGCTTATCACGTAGCAATACTTGCTTTGCTGGCAGCTCCCTTATCATACTCAAACGTTTGTCCCGCTTTGATAGGGGCAGCTGCTATACCATCTGCAAACTTCCCATCGCGCTGGTATGCGTATCAACAAATAACGCCATGTTCATCTGTTACAACAGTAGCGCCATAACCAAACAGCAACTTATCATCTTTGCTCAGCGATGACGCAGCAACATCATCGGCATATGCAACCTCTGCTGTTGCATATGTGCCATTCGCTAATGCGTACTGCGATAGCATCTGCCGTGGACGACGAGCACTTTGTAGCAACGTAATCCGCTGATACAAATATTTGCTATTGCTAAGTTTTATTCCTTGACGTTCAATGGAATGCTGCTATTTAAGAAGTTCTGATTAAGTCCATGACTGGCGAGACGGAGCAAAAACGCTGATGATAACTATACGCAATGCACAGAAAACACTGGTGGTGACTTGTGGGTATTATCAAGTACTGCAACGACCGATCGCAGCGTATTTACCCGTCGTTGTGTTGAATATATTATGGTTTGCGGCAATTGCTTAAGTTTGCTGTGTTGCATCCCTTGGCGTATTTGCTACGACATGCGCCTGCGGTATGCGCCTTGCAATCATCTGCAATTGCAGGCAAACTCGCTCCATCAGCGACTTCATCAGAACTTCCTTAGAAAATGTCAACTGCAATACTAGTATTGACAATACTGCTGTTGTTGCTAATCGTTGTGTATGAAAATCCGCAGAAGTGCGCGCTTGGGCAATTATCGAATAGGCGGTGCATACATCAACCCGCCTGCTGTCCAGAGAGAATTTAGACCACGTGGCAGTGCAAGTGGTGTGTTTGGACCAACGTTGCGTTCGAAAATCTCGCCATAATTTCCGACGGCTTGGATGGCACGCACGAGCCAGTCTTTATCCAAACCTAGCAGTCTACCAGTGTCTTCAGAAGAGCCGAGCATGCGCATAATAGTAGGGTTTTTATCATTTTTTTGTTTGTCCAATACATTCGCCTGAGTGATACCGTATTCTTCAGCATTAATTAGTCCAAACACTACCCATTTGGCAATTGTAAAAAACTCATCATCACCGCGCATCACCATCGGACCTAACGGTTCTTTAGAAATCATCTCTGGAAGAATTATATGGTCATCTGGATTTTTGGCTTCAGCGTTGCGGGTTGACGCAAGCCCTGATGCATCCGTTGTATACGCAACGCAACGACCAGAAAAATATGCCGCTCTAGCCGCGGCTTGAGAATCGAAGACAACTGGTCTTAATTTTAACCCTTTTGCGTACGAATAATCAGTTAAGTTTTTTTCAGTGGTTGTCCCAGCTTCAACACATACCGTCGCACCTTTTAGCTTGATAGCGCTGCTAATACCCAATTTTTTAGGAATCATGAAGCCTTGCCCATCGTAATACGTGATACCAGTAAACATGCCACCGAGCGAAGCATCGCGTGACAATGTCCATGTTGTATTGCGTGAAATGATATCAATCTCGCCTGACTGTAACGCGGTAAAACGCTGTTGCGCAGTCAATGGTACAAAATTAACTTTTTCACCAGAACCTAGAATCGATGCGGCAATAGCCTTACACACGTCTGCATCAAGACCAGAGAATCGACCATCAGAATCTACCGCTGAAAACCCAACCAACCCAGCGTTAACCCCACAATTAAGGCTACCTCTTTTTTTCATGGCATCGATCGTGGCTCCAGCAAACGCCGATGAAACCATACCTAAGCCAGTAGCCAAGATCGTAAGCGTACTGATTATAATGAAAAATAATTTTTTCATGAATATCTCCTTTTAGTTTAGTGATTTTTACCTGCACCGATTGCAGATATTTTTTAAATTGCTATTTTAGCGTACATTTTGCCAATTACAGTATTTTGTTTAGGAATAATTACGAACTTCACGATAATTAGCTGCGCCAGAGCTTGTTTTTTGCGCAATTTTGGCGTGTTTGGGCGAGGTATTCCTTGTTTGGCTGTTCAGCGTACGGGAGAGTTCGCAACACCGCTTGTAATGTGTGCAATACGCTATAATCGCCTGCGTGGGCTGCTGCAATTTGGCAATACACCGCGACCTTGGTCAAAGCCAACGCTGGTCGCGCGGCATACATCAGCGCAGCGCAACTAGCAGGACACATCGATCCAGGAGCCGAAGCAGTTGCCCGCTTATTTGAACATCTCGCGTCCCAATGATCATCAACCAGGTCTTAAGTTGCGACAAAACATGGCGTATCGATGACGTTAATTTGGCGACTTCACTAATTTCAATAAATTATGCGGGGGTGGTGGTGTTATTTTGTAAAGTTTTGCCAAGAGATAAGAGCAAATGGGTAGCTACTTTAGCAACAATGCGGCGACATTAAATAGCAGTAAGATGTTTCCGTATGCTATATAGCTATTACTTATTACGAATAACATATAGGGTTATTGCGCAGATGGTTCCGAGTAGCACGCTGAGGTAGCCGATCGGGGTTAACAAGAAATACGCTGCGTAGAGGATGCCGTTTGGTAATATTTCGCTTGTGGTAAAACTACTGCCAATAAACGCGGCAACTCCAAGAATAATCAGTGTTGCAGCTACTCGCCAATAATTGCGACGTTGACGAGCATAAATCGACGCAGCAACCGCCAAAACAAGGAGGACGATGATTGATAGTCCAATAATGATAAAATGCATGCGATTTGTGCCAGTGCTGGTGGGGTAACTTTATAGTCAATCATGTTTTGTTGTAGATGCATAAAAAGTTAGTTACCGATAATTTTTGAAAGAAAGTCTTTGGAGCGTTCGTTTTGCGGATTGTTAAAAAAATCGTTTGGGCGCGCACGTTCAACAATTTGACCTTCATCCATGAAAATAACATAGTCAGCGACAGCTTGGGCAAAGCCCATTTCATGAGTGACAACGATCATCGTCATTCCTTGCTCTGCAAGCCCAACCATCACATCGAGGACTTCTTTAATCATCTCTGGGTCAAGCGCAGATGTCGGCTCGTCAAACAGCATGATTTTTGGGGATAGACACAGCGCACGGGCGATCGCAACGCGTTGCTGCTGCCCGCCAGAAAGTTGCAGCGGATATTTATAAGCTTGTTCTTCAATCTGCACCCGTTGTAATTGTTCCATGGCGCGTTCGTCTGCTTGTTTGCGTGGCATTTTTAACACCCACATTGGTGCTAGGGTTAAATTTTCTAGCACGGTCAGATGCGGGAATAAATTGAATTCCTGAAAGACCATGTTGACGAGTTTGTGGATTTTCTCAATCGATTTTACGTTGTCGGTTACTTCAATACCGTCGACAGTTATTTTGCCTTCTTGGTATTCTTCAAGACGGTTGATGCACCGCACCAACGTTGACTTCCCCGACCCTGAAGGTCCACAAATAACAATGCGCTCACCAACGTTGACTTCTAAACTAATATCACGCAGCACATGAAAGTCGTTACTGTACCATTTATTCACATTTGCAAAAGTAATAATATTATCTGTCATTGGTAGTCCTGGTCAACGCTTTTTACTGCGGTATAATAATTTTTCTATGTACAAACTGTAGCGGGACATAGAAAAGCAAAAAATAAAATATAACAGGGCGATGAACATGAACCCTTCAAATATGAATGGGCGCCAGTTAGCATCTGAATAAAACGCAAGTCGCGTTGCGCCGAGGAGTTCATATAGCGAGACAATGGTAACCAAAGAAGTGTCTTTAAACATGCTGATAAAACTATTTATGATGCCTGGGATCACCATCGTCAGCGCTTGGGGTAAAATTATCTTCCTTTGCATTTGCCAGTAGCTCAACCCGAGTGACCCAGATGCTTCGACTTGACCCTTAGGAATTGCCTGCAATCCACCGCGGACAACCTCGGCAAGATACGCTGCTGAAAATAGAGTTAGACCCACGAGTACGCGTATTAACACATCTGGTGATGTACCTATTGGCATGAATAATGGGAATAAAAAACTTGCCATAAACAACACAGAAATCAAAGGAATACCACGAATCAATTCGATAAACACCACACATATCGATTTGATTGTAGGCAGATTTGACATTCTGCCAAGCGCTAGGATGACACCAAGCGGGAATGAAAGCGAGATGCTGTACGTAGCTAGCATGATTGTTAACGGCAGCCCCCCCCATTTATTGCTTTGGACTTCAGTCAAACCAAAACCACCGCCCATCAACCAGAAAAATAAAATTGTAACAACAATCCAAGCTACAATCAGCCAGCGATTCCAAAAAACATTGACGCAACTGGCAGCGAGTAAACTTATAAGGAGCAATGTAGCAAGTTCAGGGCGCCATAATTCATCTTGTGGATAGAAGCCGAAGATAATGACACGCCATTTTTCGACAACCCCCCCCCAACAAGCTCCAGCCCCACGTGCTAACTGACATGCATCAGCATCAACACTGACAACAGAGTTGATGACAAACCAAGATAAAAATGGTTGGATGTTATAGCCAATGATTAGCAGAATTACAGTAGTTAACGCAATGTTGAGTGGCGAATTGAAGAGGTTTGTTTTGAGCCAAAAGCGCAAACCTTGTGTTCTAAACGGTGCTGGGCGTGGAGGAATAGATTGAAACAATGCTGTCATTTTAGCGCTCCAAGATAGCAACGCGCTTGTTATACCAATTCATAAGAGCTGATGTTGCCAATGATAAGATAAGATACGCAATTATAATAAGCGTAATGCACTCGATGGCACGACCAGTTTGATTGAGTGATGTATTTGAAACTGAAACAATATCAGGGTAGCCAACCGCAACAGCTAACGACGAGTTTTTAGTCAAGTTGAGGTATTGGTTAGTTACAGGAGGAACAATTACCCGCAACGCCTGCGGGAAAATAATAAATCGCATCGATTGCTTCGCAGCCAAGCCAAGGCTTTTTGCAGCTTCTAATTGCCCAAAAGATACTGCGGCAATCCCGCTGCGAACATTTTCACCAATAAATGCTGCGGTATATAATGACAATCCCAGATAAACCGCCATGAATTCAGGGGTCAACGTCATCCCGCCTTGCAGCGAAAAGCCTTCATGTACAGGGACTGACCAGTCGTTAGGGAACCCACCGACTGCCCAGCCAAGCAGGGTAAAACCAACAATAAATAACACGTTAGCCAATGTCACATTGCGATATACCCCTGTTTGCTCAAAAGAGCGTAACTTAATTTTCGTGTTGGTGTATGCGGCTATACAGCCAGCAATAAGCCCAATACCCAGCGTCAGATGCCCGTATTCCCAAATTGGGCTAGGAAATGCGAAACCCTCTTTGCTAAGATAAATAACGTCCCAAATAATCACCGCATCCAACAGTGGCGGGAGAACTTCAACAAATACTAGGTACCAAAGCAACAGTTGCAGCAGCACTGGAATATTGCGAAATGTTTCAACGTATCCATAGCAAATACCACGTATAAGCGCGTTGCTTGAAAATCTACCTATACCTAGGAGTGTACCTATAATCGTTGCAGTAAATAGACCGACGATGGCGACACGGATGGTATTTAGCAATCCAACTACAAAGGCTCTAGCGTATGAGTCCACTATTGGGTTAAAGGGTATCACTGTTTCGCCAATATCAAAGCTTGCCGGCTCAGATAAAAAATCAAAACCACTTTGTATACCGCGTTGAGCCAAATTTGCCATGGTATTCGCTGCAAGATACCAGAAAAAAGCGACCAATATAGCGACTACAATAATTTGATATATAACAGCTCGTGTAGCTTTGCTATTCAACGAAAACGGTTGTTTCTTGCTAGCCATATATTCCCCCAATGTTGCGATGTTGAATACAAACAAGGCTAGCAGTCATACTAGCCTTGGTTGCTAATTACATATAAAGCACTTTCCAACAACGCTGGTTAGCAAATGTCAACTGCAATACTAGTATTGACAATACTGCTGTTGTTGCTAATCGTTGTTTATGTAAATCTGCAGAAAGTGTACGCATGGGAAATTATCGAATAGGCGGTGCATACATCAAGCCACCTTCTGTCCAAAGAGCATTTAGACCACGTGGCAGTGCAAGTGGTGTGTTTGGACCAACGTTACGTTCGAAAATCTCGCCATAATTGCCGACAGCTAGGATGGGACGAACGAGCCAATCTTTATCAAGGCCGAGCAGTCTACCAGTGTCTTCAGAAGAGCCGAGCATGCGCATAACAGTAGGGTCTTTCTCATTTTTTTGTTTGTCTAATACATTCGCCTGAGTGATGCCGTATTCTTCAGCATTAACTAGTCCAAACACTACCCATTTGGCAATTGTAAAAAACTCATCATCACCGCGCCGCACCATTAGACCTAGAGGTTCTTTAGAAATCATCTCTGGAAGAATAATATGATCAGCTGGGTTTTTGGCTTCTGCGTTGCGGGTTGAAGCAAGCCCTGATGCATCCGTTGTATACACAGAGCAACGACCAGAAAAATATGCCGCTCTAGCAGCTTCTAGAGTATTAAAGACAACTGATTTTAATTTTAATCCATGTGCGTACGAATAGTCAGTTGAGTTTTTTTCAGTGGTTGTCCCGGCTTCAACACATACCGTCGCACCTTTTAGTTGGGTAGCACTGGTAACACCCAATTTTTTAGGAACCATGTACCCCTGCCCATCGTAATACGTGACAGCAGCAAACATGCCACCGAGCGACGCATCACGTGATAATGTCCATGTCGTATTACGCGAAACCATATCAACCTCACCAGACTGTAACGCGGTAAAACGCTGTTGCGCAGTCAATGGTATAAAATTAACTTTTTCACCAGCACCAAGAATCGATACGGCAACTGCACGACACATGTCCGTATCAAAACCGATGAAATGACCATCAGAATCTATTGCAGAAAACCCCTCCAATCCAGAGTTAACCCCACAATTAAGGCTACCTCTTTTTTTCATGGCATCAATCGTAGCTCCGGCAAACGCCGTTGAAATTGCACTAAAGCCAATAGCTAAGCAGGCAATTATACGCAGTATGCGAATGGATTTTTTCATATGTTTCTCCTTATGTGTTTGTGATTTTTGCCAGCAACTCAGATGCAGACATTTTATAATTTCATCATACGCCATAATCGCGTATTGGGGGATTTTTTTTAAACTATTACGAACTGCACGATAATTTGCTGCACCCGACCTTGTTTTCCGCCCAATCAGGGCGTTTTTTTGCGAAGCGCTCCATGGTTGGTTGTTCATCGTATGGGGTGCGCAACAGCGCTTGCAAGGTATGCAATACGCTGTAATCGCCAGCGTGGGCGGCTTCAATTGCTTGATGCGCCAGGTAGTTGCGCAATACATATTTTGGGTTAACTGTATTCATCACGGTGATTTGCGCGGTGATTTGCTGGGCTGTTTGGCGACCAAGACGCGCACGGTATCGCCGCAACCAATCGCGACAAGCGTCGAGTTGTGCGGTTGACAGCGCTGTATAGCTCGTTGCCGCAAGGAGTTGCAGCGCCTGGTCATTTGGCAATGACAGCGCATTGCCAAGTTGGCGAAAAAACAACACATAATCAAATTGGCATTGTTCGAGCAATTGCTCTAGCGTGCTGTAGAGTTTTTCGTCAGACGCACTCTGCCAACGCGCCAGCCCGAGCTTGCTGGCTGCAGTGTGCTGCCAATGGTGTTGATACACACCTGGATAGCCTGCTAATTTTTGCTGGAGCTGCTCAACCAACGAGCTGCTTGCACGCAGCAACGGCACCAGCGAGTTGGCAAACATTCCCAAATTCCAATGACTGATATACGGTTGGTTGGCAAATCCATAGCGCTGGTATTCACGGTCTGTAGTATTTGGTGTCCAATTCGGTTGGTATGGCTCTAGCCATCCATATGGACCGTAGTCGATTGTCTCACCAGTTATCGACATATTATCGGTGTTCAATACACCATGGACAAAACCAACGCGCTGCCAATGGGCAACAGTTTTTGCTGTTTGCTGGGCAACTATCTCAAACCATTGGATGTATTTCTCTGCTGAGGTCGCATCTACAGTTGGGAAGTAATGGGCAATGGTGAAATCAGCAAGTTGTTGCAGCAGCAGCTGTTCGCCCATGGCGGTATGCAGTTGAAAACTACCAAACCGTAAAAACGTCGGGGCAACACGGCAGACGATGGCGCCAGGTTCG
This sequence comes from Gammaproteobacteria bacterium, assembly GCA_965277405.1. Classification (GTDB taxonomy): domain Bacteria; phylum Pseudomonadota; class Gammaproteobacteria. The sequence continues at coordinate 1,643,053 of OZ255726.1, read as the reverse complement.
GCTGCGACATTGCCGTTATACATAATATCTCGGGTAACTTGATCGCCGCTGAGGACGAGTGAGAGTGCTCTGGTAGTTGGAATCCCAAGGTGGTGCATTGCTTCACTGCAGAGGAATTCACGTAATGAGGAGCGTAATACGGCTCTGCCATCAGCGTGGCGTGAATATGGGGTTTTCCCCGCTCCTTTTAACTGCAAGGTGAAGTGTTGCTGGTCAGCTGTATTCAACTGACCTAGGTTAATTGCACGACCATCACCAAGTTGCCCTGCCCAGTTACCGAATTGATGACCGCCGTAGCGCATCGCGTACGGCTGCATTCCTGCAAGAGTTTTATTGCCAGCGAATACATCAGAAAACCAACTGCCATCAACTTGAATTGCCAGCATTTTTGCAACTTCTGCTGAATGCGCAAGCAGCGTTGGTTGCGAGCAATGCGTTGGGGTGACCCAAGAAAAGCAGGCGTTTGCAACTTGGCGAATGGTATTGCTGTGATCATTATCTGCTGGAAGTTCTTGGGTAAAAAAATTATTAAACCGTAGAGTCGAGTCTTGCATTATTATTTTCGTCTCCAACTGCTACCTTGCGGGGTATCTTCGATGACAATATTCGCTGCCAATAACACCTCGCGAATCCGGTCAGCCTCGGCAAATTTTTTGTTTAAACGCGCATCTTGGCGTTGCTGAATATACCCTGCAATTTGTTGGTCATTGAGAGAATCATGCTGCGGCGACGCCGATTTTAATGTCGATTTTAATAATGTTTCTGGATTGCTAAGATCGAGACCAATACTGGCGCTGATGGTGATGAGTGTTGCAGCAAGCCTAGCAGCAGTAGCTGCTGTTGCCTTATTGAGTTCACGGGCAAGCGCAAACAATACGGCAAATGCCGCTGGAGTGTTGAAGTCATCGTCGAGGGCCTGGTAAAAGTCTGTTGCAAATGCATTCGTTGCCACATCCTCATCCGCGCTGCTGGCAATATCGTGATTACGCAGACTCAATAGCAAGCGGTTTAACGCCTGACTGCTAGCTTGAATATTGGCTGTTTGAAAGTCAACAGGGCTGCGGTAGTGGCTGCTTAATAAGAAATAGCGGAGCAATAACGGGTGATATTGGGCGCGTAAATCTGCAATTGTATGAAAATTTCCTAGCGATTTCGACATTTTTTGTCCGTCAACAACAATCGCGCCAATGTGCATCCAATACCGCGCATATGGCTTACCAGTAGCACAGCAAGATTGTGCAATTTCATTTTCATGATGGGGAAAAATTAAATCTGGGCCACCACCATGGATGTCAAATGTTTCCCCGAGTGTGCGCATGGACATCGCCGAGCATTCAATATGCCAACCAGGCCGCCCCATTCCCCATGGAGATTGCCAGCGCGCGTCACCGCTGTCAGCAGCTTTCCATAACGCAAAGTCAAGCGGATCTTCTTTATGCGCTGAAGCCTCAACTCTGGCACCAACGAGTAATTGTTCGATATTTCTGCCGCTAAGTTGACCGTATTCAGTAAACGAACGCACCCGAAAATACACATCATTATTTGAGGCAACGTAGGCGTGATTACGCTGGATGAGGGTGTTAATCAGCGCGATGATGGCGTCAATATTCTCGCTGACGCGTGGCTGCACATCGGGCGGAATATTGCCGAGGGCGCGTTCGTCATCGTGCATATGGTTGATGAATTCATCCGTGAGCGACGCTGCGCTGATATTGCGTTGAGCCGCGCGCGCAACAATTTTATCGTCGACATCGGTAATGTTGCGCACATACAATACATCGTAGCCACGGTGGCGCAGGTAGCGCACAAATGCATCAAACACCACCATTACCCGCGCGTGGCCAAGGTGGCAGAAGTCATACACCGTCATCCCGCACACATACATGCGAATCTGTGCTGGTGTCAGCGGAGTAAAGCGTTGTTTTTTTCGCGTTAGTGTGTTGTATAAAAATATATCTGCAACCATTGGGGTGTTACATATCCATTAAAAAATCAAAACCCTATACAGCACGATGGGATAGAAATACCACACCGCCCTACAAAATTTACACGAACAAGTTGTCGTTTCCATGTGTTTTTTGCTGATTAAGCAGCGTTGCCACATGCAGGCACAACACGCGCTGGTGTAGCCATGTGATATGTAGCATATAGTAAAGCAATGCTACATTATTATGCATTGCAACATGATTATGCATTGCAACATGATTATCTAAAAATGATGAGAATCGCCAGTATATTTTTTGTCGTAATCTGGCGATATTTGACTTTAATTTGCTGTGCAACGCTTGCTCCATCTGTTAATGGCCAGCATCAGCCAGCATCAATAACTGCGCTTGCTGGCTTTACGCAACCGTGGCTGCAATCCACCGGGAAATACAACAACAAAACAAAGATACAAGAGTACTGCTTATCAATGATCGCGCAAACACAACTACTGCATGTACCATTGTTGTGCGGCGGTTATGCCGCTGCCAAGTTTAATCTGGATACCAACATCAACCATTGCCATTTCTGCCGTCGCTATCCCAGCGAGAGCTTGGGTGGCGGTCATCATGCCGATATGCCCAATCCGAAATGCTTTGCCTGCAACTTGCCCAAGCCCTGCGCCATATGAGACACCATATTTTTCATATGCTTGCAGTACGACTCTTTCGCTATCAAAACCATCTGGCACCATGACTGTGCTGACGGTATCAGAATATACATCAGCATGGTTGGCACACAGCTGCAAACTCCACGCTGCAATTGCAGCACGGACACCTGTAGCAATAAACCTATGCCGCGCATACACATTTTCTAGCCCTTCTTCTAGCAGCATGGCAATGCTTTCTCTCAATCCCGCCAGCAACGGTATAGACGGCGTAAACGGAAAGGTACCAGCGTTGTTTGCTGCAACCATGGCTTTGATATCAAAAAATGAGCGTGGCGAACCTGCCTGTTCCATCGCCGCCATGGCTTTTGGGCTAAAACCTAGCACCGTTGCTCCAGTTGCTAGCATGAATCCTTTTTGCGACCCACCCAGCACCACATCAATACCCCACTCATCCATTTGCACATCAATCGATGCCAATGAGCTGATACAGTCAACCAACAACAATGCAGGATGATTTGCAGAATCCAATGCCGCACGAATTGCCGCAACATCAGAAGTTACACCGGTCGATGTTTCATTATGGGTGACGAGTACTGCTTTAATATCGTGATTGGCATCGTCAATCAATGCTTGGGCAAATGCGGATGCAGATGCACCATCACCCCACACTCCAGCCACTTCTTGTACGCGGTATTGTAGACCATGGCACATTTCAATCCACCTTTGCCCAAACATGCCGTTATTAGTTGCCGCCACTTTGTCGCCAAGCGACAGCAAATTAGTAAGTGCTGCCTCCCAACCCCCTGTCCCGCTGGCGGTGATCACAATTGGCGTAGCATCCTTGCTATTAAAAATATCCAACAATCCAGCATAAATTGGCTGAATAAATTCATGAAAGTCAGGTGCGCGGTGGTCAGCGGCCCAATACTGCATTGCTTGCTGCAACCGCAATGGAATATTGGTTGGCCCTGGTATAAATAATGGATTCAAACTGCGGAGGTGTTTTGCTGTGTTCATGTGTTGCATAAAGAGTCTAGTACAGCAGCATATTATCAGCTATTGTGGATATGACTACACTCATAACACAATCTAAGCGCGGCTTGCCAAAATAGATGTTAGGCAAGCTCTAAACTAAGGAAGCTCTGATTCAGTCGCTGATGGAGCGAGTTTGATGGCAATTGCTGATGATTGCAAGGCGCATTCCGCAGGCGCATGCCGTAGCATATACGCCAAGGGATGCAACACAGCAAGCACAGCAATTGCCGCAAACCCAAAGTATATTCAACAGAAGGACGGGAAAAAACGCTGCGCTAACGTCGTTGCAGCACTTGATAATACCACCAGTATTATCTGCGCACTGCGCCTAGTTATCATCAGCGTTTTTTCTCCGTCTCGCCCATCATGGACTTAATCAGAGCTTCCCTAAACTACTCCACACAATATGCTATCTATCCACGCCATCCCTGCACTCGTCGGCGCGCTTGACAATTATATCTGGGTGCTTGCCAAGCCAGATTCAGCCGATGTTTGGGTTGTTGATCCAGGTGAGGCGGCGCCATTATTTGAATTTTTAACACGGCATCAATATAACGTTCTTGGAATATTGCTCACCCACCGCCATAGCGACCATGTTGGCGCAACCAATGCAGTGTTCACAAAATACCCAAGCTGCTCCCAAGTATATGGACCAGATCTGCCACAAACACGCACAATTGTGCGTGGTGGTGATGTGATTGAAATATTCGACTACCAAGTCCATGTGCTTGACACACCAGGCCATACGCGAGAACACATTAGTTATCAATTCCAAGATGGCGATACGCCAATGATGTTTTCTGGTGATGTTATTTTTAGCGCCGGCTGTGGTCGCATCAACGATAGTGACGGCAAAGATTTATACCAAACACTGCAAACATTTGCAGCAATGCCTGCTGAAACGTTGTTGTATTGCGCGCATGAATACACGTTAAAAAACTTATCTTTTGCCCAGCAGTTCGACCCTGATAATCAAGCAATAACAACCCACACTGCCAAAGTTATAGCACAACGGCAACAGCATATTCCCAGCGTGCCAACCACAGTCGGCCTTGAACGCACTATCAATCCATTTCTCCGTTGCCAAGCACTACTGCCTAAATTTAGCAAAACACATGGTATTGCAACCGCGTTTGAACTGTTTATATACCTGCGTCAGCAACGCAATATTTTTTGACAAATCAACATGAACACTACTTGGGACACGTAGTAAAATCAGCAGCGCTGTGGCGTTCATGTAGTTGTTCTTCTGCTGGTCCCCATGCTGTATTCACTCGCGAGCCACGAATGACAGCAGGTCTGCTGTGAATTTCATTAGCCCAGCGCGCAACATGCGTATAACCTTGCACATCAAGAAACTCTTGCGCATCATATTGCTCACCAATGACCAATGTCCCATACCACGGATATGTCGCGATATCAGCAATTGTGTATTCATCACCAGATAAAAATCTAAGGAAGCTCTGATTAACTCGCTGCTGGAGCGGGTTTGCCTGCAATTGCTGATGATTGCAAGGCGCTAAGCGCATGCCGTAGCATATACGCCCAGGGATGCAACACAGCAAGTACCGCTGCAGCAAACCCAAAGTATATTCAACACAACGACGGCAAAAAACGCTGTGCTAACGTCGTTGCCGCACTTGGCAACACCCACACGACCACCAGTATTATCTGCGCACTGCGCTTAAGTTTCATCAGCGTTTTTTCTCCGTCTCGCCCGTCATGGACTTAATCAGAGCTTCCTAAGGTTGCGTTATATTGGCGATGCCGCCGCAATAACCGTGTTGTTAATACGTCCGTTTGTTGGCTGTTGTGCATGCTGGTTAATATGTTTGTTGCGAGTTTTTTACCAAGTAATACGCCAAATTGATCGAAGGGATTGATGTTGCAAAGCAGCGCCTCAAACACGGTTTTATGTTCATACAACGCCACAAGCCCGCCGACACTAATTGGTGAAACAGCACCAAAACTAATTATTGAACACGGTTTATTGCCTGGAACTTGTCCATACGGATTATCAGGCTGCTCGCCTGCTGAAAACGCCTTAGCCTGCGCCAAAGCATTGGCGACCAATGCAGCGTGCATCGCTGCAGTGTCGACGCCATCGAGCGTATCCGTTACCAAAGGCAGAATAAAATCTGCTGGTACAACATGGCTACCTTGGTGGAGGAGTTGGTGGAATGCGTGCTGTCCATTAGTATTCTCCCCACCCCAGACAATGCTGGCGGTTGGGTAGTGAATCACTTTGCCATCAATATCCACACTCTTGCCGTTGCTTTCCATTGTCAACTGCTGGCAATATTCAGGAAATTTGCGCAGCCGATGGCTATACACCAACAACGCTTCCGTTTGGCAGCGCCAATATTGCTTATACCAAAATCCAAGCAATGCCATAGTCAGCGGCATATTCTGTTGTGCGGGGCTGTGCTGGGCATGCTCATCGATAATATTACCACCAGTCAACAAGCCACTAAATGCCACCCAGCCAACTGCTATGGCGATACTCAGCCCTGCGGCAGACCACAACGAAAACCGCCCACCGATCCAGTCATACATCGGCACAATCGCGTTTGTCCTAAACCCAAGCTGCAACGCCTGTTGCCAAGCGGCGGTCACCGCAATCGCTTGCTGCCAAAAAGCATCTTCAGGATAATGCAGCTGCCAATATTGGCGAATCGCCTGCAAATTTGCATGGGTTTCCTGGGTTTGCAAAGATTTTGACACGACAATAAACAGCGTGGTAGCAATGTCGATTTTCCCTAATACTCCCGCAATTGCCGCAGGGTCAATATTGGCGAGCTGCAACAGTGGTAAACTGTTGTCATCTGCCAAGGCATCATAGCCAAAATCTGGTCCTAATGAAGAGCCCCCAATACCGATATTCACAATCGTTCGTATTGGTTTGCTATTCACACCAAGCCAAGTGCCATCACGAACCATAGCAACAATCCGTTCCATTTGTTCGAACATCTGTTGTGCGGATTTGCCTTGTTCCCGTCGCGGCACGCGTAATTGAGTATGCCATGCGGGTCGCTGCTCGCTGACATTGACAATCTCCCCCTTGCACATTTGGCTAAACTGCCGCTGGATATTGGCCTTTGCCGCAATTTGATACAATGCCTCCAAGCCCACTTGACTGATGCAATGCCTGCTAAAATCAACTTCAATATCGCCAGCTTGCATTGCCAACACCCCACGCCTGCCAATAATCTGGCTGCTTGGCTGTTGTTGCTTGGCGTACTCTGCAACCAAAACACCATCAAGTCGCGCATCAATAATTCGTCTTTCGTGCTGTTTCATAGATAGATAATGACGCACCAGACAATCAATAACCACAACATTGCCAGCATAACTGCTAGCGAGCCTAAGTCTTTTGCCATTTTTGAGAATCTGTGGATTTCAGGACCGACACGGTCGATGCAACTTTCGATTGCTGTGTTGAATATTTCTGCGAGTAATACTTGCAGCAACGCATGATTTAATAATAAAAATTCTACTGGGGTCGCTGCGATAAACCAGCTCAATGGAATGAGCACCACCGCCAACACCAGCTCTTGTTTGAATGCTTTTTCAGCAAATACCACTTGGCAGCCTGCCCATGAGTTCAATAATGCTTGATAGATGCGTTTCATCGTAAAATTTTTCGCAAAATTGAAGACCCACGGGTCGCATCATAGCTATGTCCAGCTGGCAATATATCGTTGCCAACGTGTTCATACCCTTGCTCACAATACCATTCCTTGGTTTGCGAAGTATACAAAAACACCTGCACATTAACTACCTGCCGTGCTTGACCTACCTGCCGTGCTTGCTGTTCAACAGCATGTAACAACTCACGGCCGATCCCTTGACTGCGATAATCTGGCGCTACAGTAAAACAAAATATCTCTGCCTGTTGCTGACCAAACGGCTTGAGTGCTGCGCAGGCAATGGTTTTTTTGTCTCGTTGCAACAACCAAAAATATTTAAGTAGAGATTCTATCTCCGAAGCATCACGGTAGCGCATCTCTTCTTGCTCCATTGGGTCAATCAGCAGTTGCATCAAATCAGCAATATCCGTTTGCTGCGCTTGAATGACTTGTTGGTATTCATCGTCAATCATGATACCGCTGCCATCGCGGGTGTATAATTCATTTAACAACGCCCCTGATTCGTGGCAATCAATACAATGCACCCGCACATTTTTGCTTGCTGTATACATCAGCTCTAGCAATGCCGCATGTGCCGGCGGCGCCGTTGCTGCGGCTTGCCTGACCGCTGCCCTGCTCCAATTACCAAGCTCGCCCTTACTACGTAATTTGCCAATTTCAGCGCAGACTACTAATTTATCAACGGCTGTGAGCTTGACCATAGCCAGCACAATTGCTGCGGTGCTAAGGTTATACAATAGCCCTGTGCGTGACGCCATTAACGGATCCAGTGCGACGATGCAGCCTGCGTCTAATAATTTATTAATCGCGGCATGTTGCACAGTGCGCACGCGCCCGCTGTGTTGAAAATCTACACCGTTAATTATGCCAATTGGCCGGGCAATTACCGTATTCCCCCAAACAACGAGTTGGTCATTGCTGGCATACGGCGGCGTGCTAGCTGCTTTAGAAAACTCCTGCTGCACACGCAATCGCAGTGCAGTGACGACTTGGGCAATCAATGGCATATCATCTGCACTAGTAATGCGACGATTCGCATGCATAGTGAATGTTTTGCCAGCAGCCTGCATAGCCGCATCAATTTGCAGGCGGGCGCCACAGACCAAAATACAACGCATACCCAACGCATGTGCGAGCTTTATTTCTTGCATTAACCCAGAAAAATTGCTCGATGCAAACGCAGCACCTGTAATAAAAAACACTACCGTCGTCTGCGCGTGCGCTTTAATATATGGAGTAATTTGTGGAATTAGGGTGTGTATGCTCATCACTATTTAATGGGGATATACAGCTGTGTTACCCACTTATTTGGATCAGATTCATCGTTTGGTCCAACCAAATAGACCTCTCGAGTATGACGTTTCGTATCTATTGAATATGCATACATTTGCAAATGGTTCATAGCACTGTTCCATACCATCGTCATGAATGTGTAGTCACCATTATACGTAATCTTAAAAAATTTTCCGCCATCCAATCTAGCCACCTCCAATGGTAACTCAACAACAGGTTCACCACTCACAGCAACAGCGACAAATGCATCAACAGCTTGTTTTCTACGGCTGGTGTTCATATACGCGCTCATCAATAATCCCTCTGCTGCAAACTCTCCAACAGCTTGAGCATCTAACAGTGGTATCCATGCATGCTGCATGTGTATTGCCAGTTGGGCAAACTTCCGTGTAAACCGGTTGCTAACAACAGCTAACGCTGCGAGCGCTACCACTCCATCAAATGCCATAGCACACATTTGAGCATTTGGGTTGAGATGTTGATCCAAGCGCAACAGCCCAAGCTGATAGTCTCGCTGCAGCGATTCAGTGACCATGTTGGCGATCATAAATAAGAAGAACGGTAGCCCACCGCTCATCCGCCACGTTACCGCAACACCATCTGCGGTTTGCTCAAACAGAAAAGTTATGCGTGCGGTCAACTTTACAACTGCGACGCAACGCAGCATACAATCGACACGTTGTTCGGAGACGATTGCAGTATGCGTCAACATTCCAGAACCAATATGTTTGCCGTTCCAGCTATACCAACTGCCTATTTGATCGACAGCATCATCCGCATATATCACTTGCGCGTTGGGCTCGTGAATAATCCACGGATTCCAATGCTGCCAATTCCGCAAATCACTCACGGCCTGCCACACGGCTTCAAGCGACGCATCAATCGTATGACTCGCAACAACATATAAGCGGCTCATTCGCCGCATAACCAACACTATCAATACAGTAAGGGCAGCTGCAAACAGCAGAGCAATAATCATGAATTTGCACGCTTGTGCGGCGGTATTACTGGCGTAGCTAATGTATATATCACAGCTGCAGCACCCACAAACAGTAGCACGAACAGCAATTGAATGACGGGAGATACTGCTATGAATATATGAGCTAGCGAGCCTGTATCCGTCATTATTTGTATCAATTGCAGGTTACCTGCAATCAATACCATAAAAAATAACAGCGCAGCAACCATTGGTTTATACACATATTGTGGTATCAACCGCAACGCCACATACCACAGTGCGACACCTTGAAGCAGCGCATGCCGTTGAATATTGCCTGGAACAAATCGAAATATATACATATTGACAATACTGATAGGTCCAATGCCTATCGCAACCACTGTCGCCACATACCCTAAGACAGTAAATTCTTGTAAAGTCACCACCCACAACACCCAAGGAATATAGCAACTACACCAAAGCAAAGCAACGACCACGCGTTTGCCAGAAAAATGTAAAAACACCACTGCAAAAGCATTTAAGGCGCCAATAAGCGCAACAACTGGTAATCCAATGCCAATGCCAACCAATGTGCTCCATCCGCTTGTTAGCAACACTTGTAGTTGCTGCCACGCTGTCGTAACCGTGGTAAGTAGCGTCAACCCAGCGTGGCTAACATCCCATATTTGATACAGCAACCCTGCGATTGGCGCGGCAAACCAGATAATGATCAAGCTTAGCGCAGCCAGTCGTCCCCAAGGGATTGCTTTGTATAGAAATTCAACAGCGTTATAAAAAGACATATCAATATATTTGCAGACTTGAGTATGCTGATACATAGTAACAGCAGAATGTTGCGATACTATAATAATCATGCTAATAAACAACACGCAAAATTTCTTCTAAACACAATGTATTACGGAGCCGCTAACTGATGCTGATTGAAATAAACCATGCGTTTCAACAAGCGCTCGACGCCTTGGAATCATCAGCATCGCATATCTTTATTTCAGGAAAAGCAGGTACAGGAAAGTCGACCCTGCTTGAATATTTTTGTAACAACACCAAAAAAAAACCAGTAGTCCTTGCTCCAACAGGTGTTGCCGCAATAAATGTCAAAGGGCAGACAATTCATCGGTTTTTTAATTTTTCGATTGATATCACCCCAGACAAAATTCGCACACGGCGCGCGCATCTCAAAAATCCTGAAGTACTCAAAAATCTCAAAGTAATAATCATCGACGAAGTATCAATGTTGCGTGCCGATTTACTCGACTGTATAGATACATTTTTACAACGGTATGGACCGTATCAACAACAACCATTTGGTGGGGTGCAAATGGTGTTTATTGGCGACTTATATCAACTGCCACCAGTAGTGAATAACAACGAACGCGACTGTTACAACGAACTCTACCCGTCACCATACTTCTTTAGTGCGCATGCACTGCAACACACACAGCTTGAGTACATTGAGTTGGAAAAAGTCTATCGACAACGCGATCAACAATTTGTAGACATTCTCAACCGTGTCCGCAATAACTCAACAACCGCTGCAGATTTGCATGTACTCAATCAACAACACGACCAGCAAAGCACCGTTAACACGAAAGAAATTGCCATAACACTGACCCCCACCAACCAAAAAGCAGACGAAATCAATGTCGCCCATCTCCAACGGCTTAAAGGCAAACAACACAGCAACATTGCCACGATTAAGGGGGATTTTGGACGAGAATACTACCCCACAGCAACCGAGCTACATTACAAAATAGGCTCGCAAATAATGATGTTAAATAACGACCAAGAAGACCGCTGGTATAACGGCTCGATTGGGATTATTAAATCACGAAATGTTGACAAAGACGCAGAGAAAAGCTTACGCGTGCAACTGCGCGACAATAACAAAACTGTCACCGTTACCGCCCACACCTGGGAGGTCTATACATTTAGCGTGATTGATGACGAAATGATTGCAGAACCAATTGGCAGCTTTACTCAATTGCCAATGCGGCTGGCATGGGCAGTCACGATTCACAAAAGCCAAGGCAAAACATTCGAAAAAATATGCATTGATATTGGCAGAGGCACCTTCGCATGCGGGCAATTATATGTCGCGATGAGTCGCTGCACATCGCTGGCTGGTATTCGCCTTGAAGTGCCTATTAAGAGCCAACATATTCGCACTGATCCTACTATCTGCAACTTTATGACCAACTTAACATATCAGCGCATTGCAGCGAGTTTTCCAAACTCAGAAAAAACAGCAATCCTGCAACAAGCTATTGCCGATAAACGCGACCTGACAATGACCTACCTCAAACCCAACGATAGCAAAAGCACCCGCGTCATCACCCCCATTAGCACAGGCGAAGAACACCACAATGGCAAAACATTTGCAGGACTACGAGTATTCTGCCACCAACACAACGACAACCGCATCTTCCATCTTGGCAGGGTTATCGACCTAAGGAAGCTCTGATTAAGTCCATGACGGGCGAGACGCAGCAACAACGCTAGATGGCTGATGGATAGCAAGGTGCGTGCGCAGCTAACACTGGTGGGGACTTGTGGGTGCTGCCAAGTGCTGCAACGAAGTTAGCTCAGTCTTTTTCCCGTCGTTGTGTTGAATATACTTTGGGTTTGCGCCTGGCAATCATCAGCAATTGCAGCCAACTCGCCCCAGCAGCGAGTTAATCAGCGTTTCCCTAATTCAAAAAAATTAAATGCCAATGTGCATGCGGTAGCCAGGAGCAAATAACAGCCGCACCGATGTAATGCCACGATCGCCTGCCCACGTGTTACGGTTAATCAAAAATAGCGGCGCATCCTTGTTGGTGCGCAGGATACTAGCGTCGTTAGCTGATGCCAGCACTGCAGAAAATGACATGCAGCCCTTGGTATAGGGCGCATGCAGCACCAGCCATTCATTGGCACTTATTGTAGCCAGGTCGGCAGTGACGATTTGCGGTATAGCCGCAACCGCTACCCAGCGTTCTTCAAACATATACGGTCTGCCATCGGCCAAATGTAACGAGGTGATATACAGCATATCGCTTGCGGGCGTGACCCTAAGCTCGGCGCATATTGCTGGTGGCGGATGGCGGCGTTGGCTAGCTAGCAGGTCATACTCGTATTGCTGACCGCGACCCTCGATCTCAAGCCGGATCACCGGAATATTAAGTTTGACTCGTTTGACCGGATAGGCGGCAACGCGGGTTCCGGCTTTGCGGCGGCGCTCCAAAAAACCGTCAGCTGCGAGCTGGCGCAATGCGCGGTTGACCGTGGCGCGCGCGCAGCCTAACTGTTCAGCAAGGTCGGCTTCCTTGGGAATCTTACCCCCTGGCTGCCATTCACGGCTATGAATGCGGTGTAACACCGCGTCATGCACACTTTGCCAGTTGGTTGGTGCTGCTGCGCTCAGACTACTTCCCTGAGTTGTTTCATCACCTGCCGGTAGTTGTTGGTAAGCGCATCATGGGCAACATGCTGCCCATTTTTCACCATATGGCGACCAGCAGACCAGACATCACGCACCATGCGATCATCTCCAGCAAAGATATACGTATCCAGAATCGTATCGCCTGTCCGCCCGATCAGATTAACTGCCGCAGCGTCAAGCGCCAGCAGATCAGCTAGCGCGCCAACCTCAATTCTTCCTGCGTCGCGACCAGCTGCCAGCGCACCGCCGCGCGCAACTTCCTCGTACAGGCGACGCCCCGTGGATTTTGCAGTGTTGGCAAAGACCGCGCGCGAATTGTCGCGCAAACGCTGGCTGTATTCCAAGGTGCGGATTTCCTCGGATAAGGAAATGCGGATATTGGCATCCGAGCCGATGCCAATCTTGCCGCCGCCTGCAAGATAGCGCACGCCGTCAAAAATACCGTCACCCAAGCTTGATTCTGTGATCGGGCACAGTCCCACCACCGCCCTTGTTTTGGCAAGACCCTGTGTTTCGTGTTCCTGCATTTGGGTGCAATGAATCAGACACCAGTTTTCATCAATGTTGACGTTATCAAGCAGCCATTCGACCGGGCGTCTACCCCAGCATGCGGCTACTTCCTCGACTTCGGCGATCTGTTCGGCCAGATGCATGTGCACCAAGCCGTCTCTAGACAACTGGGCTGTCAAAACCAAGTCAGCGCGGTCGATCGCGCGCAGCGAATGCGGCGCCACTCCCATGCGGGTATCTGCTGGCAGGTGTTGCAGGGTCTGTACAGATTTTTGATACAATTTAGCGAAGCGATCCTGATCGTTGCCAAAGCGGATTTGTCCTAGACCCAGTGGGCGTTTGTCACATCCGCCAAACTGGTAATGTACGGGCAATAATGTCAGACCGATACCAGTGTGGCTGGTCGCACTGGCAATGCGTTCGGCCATTTCGGCGATATTGTCATACAAATGCCCACCTGGCTGGTGATGTAGGTAATGAAACTCAGTATTGTTGGCATAACCGGCTTCCAGCATTTCCATCTGGACAAAGGCTGCGATCGCTTCGACATGATCGGGGGTCAACTGGTTAAGAAAGCGAAACATCAATTGCCGCCATGTCCAAAACGTATCCAGCGGATTAAGACCGCGTTTTTCGGTTAAGCCAGCCATGGCGCGCTGAAAGGCATGGCTGTGCAGGTTAGAAATGGCGGGCAATAATATGCCAACAGTGGTGCCCGTCGCAGCTACATCTGCCTGAATGCTAGCAATTCTACCATCATCACCAATTACGACTCGCACGTTTTGTTCCCAACCAGCAGTCGTTAACGCCTGATTTGTCCAAATAACTTGCATTGTGTATGTCCGTCTTGACAGAGATATTATGTATAGACATAATATAATTCAATACTAGACTTATCAAGGAGTGATGCGCCGTCATGTTGTTAAAAAACGCGAAAATCGCCACGATTGAACACGCACCAGGCGCGAGCCAGTATTCTTATTGTATGAGGGATAACGGCGCGGTTGCGATCGCAGCCAACAAGATCGTCTGGGTCGGTAACGCCGACTCCATCCCCGCAGAATATACAGACCGACAACACTTCCCTGTTCGCGACCTTGCAGGTCGCCTGATCACCCCAGCCTTGATCGACTGCCACACCCATCTGCTATATGGCGGCAATCGTGCGGTTGAGTTTGCGATGCGGCTGGAAGGGGCAAGTTATGCAGAAGTTTCCCGTGCAGGTGGCGGCATTATGTCGACCGTGTCCGCAACGCGCCAAGCCAATGTTGACGAATTGCTGGCAAGCGCATTGCCGCGTGTGGATGCGCTGCTCGCCACAGGTGTTAGCGTAATCGAGGTCAAATCTGGATATGGACTGGATCGGCAGACGGAACTAAATATGCTGCGCGCTGCCCGTTTGATTGCCGATTATCGTGCGGTGCGGATCAAAACCACGTTCCTTGGCGCGCACGCTACCCCTACAGAATATCAAGGCGATGCAGATCGTTATATCGACGAGGTCTGCATCCCGACCCTGCGTGCTGCCCATGCCGAAGGGCTGGTCGATGCAGTCGACGGATTCTGTGAAGGGATTGCCTTTGACACTGTGCAGATCAAACGTGTGTTTGACGTGGCTGCCAAGCTTGAGATACCAGTCAAGCTGCATGCAGAGCAGCTTTCTAACAGCGGCGGCAGCAAATTGGCTGCTGAATATGGCGCGATTTCCGTTGATCATATCGAATATGCCAATGAAGACGACGTCAAGGCAATGGCGGCAGCTGGGTCGGTCGCAGTGTTGCTGCCTGGCGCGTTTTACACGCTACAAGCAACGCAGTTGCCGCCGCTTGCTGCGTTGCGCCAGCATGGCGTGCCAATGGCCGTCGCCACTGATTGCAATCCTGGGACATCACCGCTGACATCTATCCTATTGGCGATGAATATGTGCTGCACATTGTTCAAATTAACACCAGAAGAATCCTTGGTCGGGGCGACAGTCCATGCCGCACGGGCGTTGGGGCTGTTAGATACTGGTCAGGTCAAAGCTGGCATGCGTGCTGATCTTGCGATCTGGGATGTGCAACACCCCGCTGAACTTTCGTACCGTATCGGGTTTAACCCGTTGTTTGAACGTATTTTTGGCGATGCCCCAGCGCGATATCAGCGCGCAGCAACGCGCCCTAGCCCAGCCAGCCCAGCGTTTTTCCAGGATGGCAAATGACGGTCATCCTCACCCCTACTTTGGCGAAACTAGCTGATTTTGAACATATTTTGCGCAGCGAGGCAGCGGTCAAGCTAGACCCAGCGTCCAAGGCTGGGGTCGAGGCCGCAAACGCTCTGGTATGCGCCGCCGCCGCAGGCAGCAAGGCAGTTTACGGGGTCAATACTGGTTTTGGCAAACTGGCAGCGGTCAAGATTGCCAAAACAGATACCGAAACACTGCAGCGCAACTTGATCCTGAGTCATTGCTGTGGGGTGGGGACTGCCCTTGATATGCCGACAGTCCGTTTGATGATGGCGTTAAAATTACTGTCGCTTGGCCGTGGAGCGTCGGGTGTGCGCTGGGACATCATCGCGATGATTGAGGAAATGCTGCAACATGGTGTGACCCCAGTCGTGCCATCACAAGGGTCGGTTGGCGCTTCTGGCGATTTGGCTCCTCTCGCCCATATGTCCGCGGTGATGATTGGCGCAGGTAAGGCGGTGTATCAAGGTGAAACGCTTACTGGTGCTAAGGCATTGGCTAGGGCTGGTCTCAAGCCTGTGGTACTGGGGCCAAAAGAAGGACTGGCACTGATCAATGGCACGCAGTTTTCAACCGCATGCGCGCTGGTGGGGCTGTTTTCTGCTTGGCGCAATGCCGCAACCTCGCTTGTCAGCGCGTCGTTATCGACCGATGCCATCATGGGGTCAACCGAGCCGCTGACAGCAGAAATCCATGCCCTGCGCGGGCATCTAGGGCAGATCAATGTAGCGCGGGCGATGCGCAACCTGATGGCAGGATCGGCAATCCGAGAAAGCCACCGCGACAACGATACCCGTGTTCAGGACCCGTATTGCATCCGCTGTCAACCGCAAGTCACTGGAGCGGCGATGGATCTGTTGCGCTTTGCTGGGCAGACATTAGCAATCGAGGCGAATGCTGCCACCGACAACCCGCTGGTCTTGCAAGCAGACGGCCGTATTGTCTCTGGGGGTAATTTTCACGCCGAACCAGTGGCATTTGCTGCCGATCTGATTGCTTTGGCTATTGCCGAGATTGGCGCGATTGCCCAGCGCCGCGTAGCGTTGATGGTTGATCCGACCCTGTCGCATGACTTGCCGCCGTTCCTTACACCAGAACCAGGCTTAAACTCTGGCCTGATGATTGCCGAGGTCACAACGGCAGCGCTGATGAGCGAAAACAAGCATCTTGCCAATCCCTGCTCGACCGATTCAACACCGACCAGTGCCAACCAGGAAGATCATGTGTCGATGGCGGCCTACGGCGCACGGCGGCTGGCGAGCATGAATGCCAATCTCTCCAATATTCTAGGGGTTGAGCTGATCTGTGGCGCGCAGGGGGTCGAATTTCGTGCTCCACTTACAACCAGCAGCGCTCTGCAGGCGGTGGTAGCGATGCTGCGCAAAGATATTCAATCCATGCAACAAGACCGTTATATGGCGCCAGATATGGCTAAGTCTGCCGAACTTGTCAGCGATGGTCATGTTGTCGCAACAGCAAAACTTTCAGGTTTTGTGGTGGGCGGTGGCGTATGACTAAGGTTGACGCGGTAGAAATCCAGCGTGGCGACGGGCCGATTGTGCTGGGAATGCCCCATACTGGGACTTTTATACCCGCTGATATTGCCGCTAAACTAAACGACCGGGGCAGAAAGTTGACCGATACCGATTGGCATATCCAGCAGCTGTATGACGGCTTGTTGCCAGGTGTGACCAGTGTCAGGGCGACCTTTCACCGCTATGTAATTGATGCTAACCGTGATCCAGCAGGGGCTAGCTTATACCCTGGCCAAAATATCACAGCCCTCGTGCCGCTAACCGATTTTGACGGTAACAATATTTGGAACCACGTTCCAGATACCAATGATATCGCGTTGCGAACTGATAATTTCCACGCACCATATCATCAGGCATTATCCCGCGAGCTTGAACGCGTGCGTCACCAACATGGTGTGGTAATCCTGTATGACTGTCATTCTATTCGCTCGCGTATTGCGTTCCTGTTTGCCGGCACGCTGCCAGATTTTAATATCGGCACCAATCTGGGCACAACATGTGCAGCGGTGATTGAAGCTGCAACCCGCAAGATTTGCGCAGCGGCCAGCGGCTATTCATCCGTTTGTAACGGTCGTTTTCAGGGTGGCTGGACCACGCGTCATTACGGCCGCCCCGATATCTGTCAACATGCTATCCAAATGGAGCTAGCCCAGTCGGCGTATCTGTCGGCCGAGGCGCCCCCTTGGAGCTATGATAAGAGGCGTGCGGCGCAGCTGCGTGGCTATCTGACTGCTATTCTTGCAACTTTGACCAGATTGGCACCGACTTTAATCAGAGATCCTCTAAGAGGCACATTATGAGTACACAGAATCACAATCCGCGTCATAGTCGGCGTGATGTTTTTCCCGCAACTGGTAGCGTCATCACCGCAAAAAGCTGGATGACTGAAGCGCCGATGCGCATGCTGATGAACAACCTGCACCCCGATGTTGCCGAAAACCCGCATGAGTTGGTGGTGTATGGCGGGATTGGTCGGGCGGCGCGCACATGGAAGGATTTTGACCTGATCGTTGCCAGCCTGAAAGAGTTGGAAGATGACGAGACGTTGCTGGTGCAGTCGGGCAAGCCGGTCGGTGTGTTCCGTACGCATACCAATGCGCCCCGCGTTTTGATCGCCAATTCCAACCTGGTGCCGCATTGGGCGAACTGGGATAATTTCAATGAACTCGACAAAAAGGGTCTGGCAATGTATGGGCAGATGACAGCTGGTTCGTGGGTTTATATCGGCTCACAGGGCATTGTGCAGGGGACTTATGAAACCTTCGTCGCGGCTGGACGCCAACATTATAACGGCAGCCTGAAGGGGCGCTGGATACTGACGGCAGGGCTAGGTGGCATGGGTGGCGCCCAGCCATTGGCAGCGGTAATGGCTGGGGCGTGTTGTTTGGCGGTTGAATGCGATGAAGCGCGCGCCGATATCCGCCTACGGACTCGCTATGTCGATGCAAAAACCGATGCGCTGGACGAGGCATTGGCGATGATTGATCGCTGGATACAGGCGGGCGAAACCAAATCGGTTGCCCTGATTGGGAATGCTGCCGATGTGTTTCCAGAGCTGGTCAAACGCGGCGTGCGCCCGCATATCGTCACTGATCAGACATCGGCACATGACCCTGTGCATGGGTATTTGCCGCAAAGCTGGAATGTGGCGCAATGGCGCGAACAACAGCAAAGTAATCCGCAGGCAGTCGCAACAGCTGCGCGGGCATCGATGCGTGTTCAGGTCGAAGCCATGGTTGCCTTCCATAATGCTGGAATCCCGACAGTTGATTATGGCAACAATATTCGACAAGTGGCGCTTGAAGAAGGTTTGGCAACAGCGTTTGCGTTTCCAGGGTTTGTCGCGGCTTATATCCGCCCGTTATTTTGTCAGGGGATCGGACCATTCCGTTGGGTAGCACTTTCTGGTGACCCCGAAGATATTTATAAGACCGATCATAAGGTAAAGGAACTGATCCCAGATGATGAACACCTGCATAATTGGCTGGACATGGCGCGCGATCGCATCGCCTTTCAAGGGCTGCCCGCGCGTATTTGCTGGGTTGGTCTGGGGCAGCGGCATCGGTTGGGGCTGGCATTTAATGAAATGGTCAAAAATGGCGAGCTGCAAGCCCCAGTGGTGATCGGCCGCGACCATCTAGATAGCGGATCGGTCGCAAGTCCCAACCGTGAAACAGAAGCTATGAAAGATGGGTCGGATGCCGTCAGTGACTGGCCGTTGCTGAATGCGCTACTGAATTGCGCCTCAGGGGCGACTTGGGTCTCGTTCCATCACGGCGGCGGGGTTGGCATGGGATTTTCGCAGCATGCCGGCATGGTGATCTGTTGCGACGGCAGCGCAGACGCCGCAGCTAGGATTAAACGCGTGCTTTGGAATGACCCAGCAACCGGTGTGATGCGTCATGCCGATGCTGGCTACGACATTGCCATCGAATGCGCGCAGCAACACGGGCTGCATCTGCCCGGGATTCTTGCTTCCTAAAATCGGGGTTCAAGAAAATCAAGTGAGAGTAACAAAACGGGGGAAATACCTGTATTACAAACTTATTCGCAGTTCAATCAAGGAGGATTTATAACATGAAAAGACGTGAATTTTTGACAGCTGGCGTGACCAGCATGGGAGCAGCCGCAGCAGCCGCAACATTGGCAACGCCTGCGCTTGCAAAGGATAAACGCCAGTGGAACATGGTCACCGCATGGCCTAAAAACTTACCAGGTCCTGGGGTGGCAGCACAAAAACTGGCTGATCGTATCACGACTCTTTCTGGAGGACGGATAGAAGTCAAGCTCCATGCTGCTGGCGAATTAGTGCCTGGCAATGGCGTTTTTGATGCTGTTTCCGAAGGCACGGTTGAATTGTACCATGCAATTCCAGCGTATTGGGGGTCGAAATCCAAGGGTATTTTGTTGTTCGGTTCGCAGCCATTTGGTCTGCGTGCCGATGAACAGGTAGGCTGGCTTGCCCATGGAGGCGGTCAGCAACTCTACGATGAAATGTATGCGAAATTTGGCTTAAAGCCATTCCTATGCGGCAATTCTGGCCCGCAATGGGCTGGATGGTTCCACAAAGAAATCAATTCAGTCGATGATTTGAAAGGACTAAAATTCCGCACCACTGGGCTGGCATCAGAAATGTGTTCCAAACTTGGCATGGCGGTGCAGGCGATGGGCGGGCGTGACATGTTTCAGGCGCTGCAGTCAGGAGCGCTTGATGCTGGCGAGTTTATTGGTCCATGGTCAGATAGTGCGCTTGGTTTCTATCAGGTTGCCAAAAACTATTATTGGCCTGGTGTAGGTGAGCCGTCCTCGGCCGAAGAATGTGCGATCAATGCCAAGACGTTTGCCGATCTTCCTCAAGATTTGCAAGTAGTGGTCAAGTTTGCCTGTGACAGCTTGTATAATGAGGTCTGGACCGAATACGAGACGAAGCATGCCATCGCATTGCAGCAACTAGTTGCGGATCAAGGCGTTAAAGTCCGGATGCTGCCAGCTGATGTCATTGACGCCATGGGTAAGGCCGCAGCCGCAGTGATTGACGAATTACGAGCAAGCGATGATGCGCTGACGCGCAAAATCGTGGCAAGCTTCGTTGCCTATCGCGATTTGATTGGGGGTTACATGACCTATGCTGATAATGGTCAGATGAATGCACGCGCCAAAGTGCTTGGCTATTGATGCAAATTAAACCAGTGCGGGGGCTATCCGTTGCGCTGGTTGTGGCATTTGCTAAGAAATTGCATGCAACGTATTGCTGATATGCTCGATCAAGTCAACCTGTGGACAGGAATGACTGTGCGTTGGTTTGCTCTGCTAATGGTTCTTGTGCAGTTTGCTGTGGTGTTGCTGCGCTATGTTTTCGGGTTCAGTTCAATCGCGCTCAATGAAAGCGTTCTTTATCTGCATGCTGGGCTTTTTATGCTAGGTGCTGGCTATACGTTGTTGGTCAACCGCCATGTGCGCGTCGATATTTTCTATGCGACTGCACGCAAGATGACCAAGGCGCGAATTGATACGTTTGGCTTTGCCGTATTAGCGATCCCATCAATGTCGGCATTGTTATACTGGACCTGGCCATCGGTGCTGAATTCAGTCTTGATTATGGAAGGCGCAATTTCGGTAGGCGGTATTCCTGCGGTGTGGTTGCTTAAATCATTTATTTTAGCATTTTGTGTTCTGTTGCTTATTCAGTCTGTATCCTGCCTGCTGCGGCAAATTATTATTTTGCGCGGTGGCGTTGCCAGCAAGGATTACTAAGGAAGATCTGCTTAAGTCCATGACGGGCGAGACGGAGAAAAAACGCTGATGAAACTTAAGCGCAGTGCGCAACTAATACTGGTGGTCTTGTGGGTGTTGCCAAGTGCTGCAACGACGCAGCGCAGTGTTTTTTCGCGTCGTTGTGTTGCATATATAACGGTTTGCGGCAATTGCTTACGCTGGCTGGGTTGCATCCCTTGGCGTATATGCTAGGTCATGCGCTCTCGGAATGCGCCTTGCAATCATCAGCAATTGCCATCAAACTCGCTCCATCAGCGAGTTAATCAGAGGTTCCCTAATGGAATATCTTGATTTTTTGATGTTTGCCGCCCTGCTCGGCTGCATCCTGTTGGGATTTCCAGTGTTGTTCTCGATTGCTGGGGTGGCGGTGATTTTCGCCTATATCGGCTGGGCGTCAGACGTCATGAATATCGCGTTGCTGCGTTCGCTGGGGCAGCGGTTTTTTGGCACGCTGACCAATGATGTCCTGATTGCGATTCCGCTATTTGTGATGATGGGTGTAGTCCTGGAACGATCGCACATCGCCGCAGAACTGCTGCATACCATGGGTAGGTTGTTTGGTCAGTTACGCGGTGGTCTCGGCATTGCGGTGATTTTGGTCGGCACATTATTGGCGGCATCTACTGGGATTGTTGGGGCGACCGTGATTGCCATGGGTATGATTGCGCTGCCGACCATGTTGCGCACTGGATACAATCCTAAACTGGCGTCTGGGCTTGTTTGCACGGCGGGCACGCTCGGGCAGATCATTCCACCGTCAACTTTACTGATTATTTTGTCGGATGTGATGTCGTCTTCCTATCAGCAGGCGCAGTATGAACATGGTAAATTTAGCATCGAAACCATTTCTGTCGGGCAGATATTTGCTGCTGCATTGTTCCCAGGTCTGACGCTGGTAGCCATCTATATTGGCTATGTTCTGATTTTGGGCTATTTGCGGCCTCAGGACATGCCCCCTGTGCAAAGTGACGATGGCCGCCCGCACATGGGCGAGGTATTGCGCGCCATTTTGCCGCCAGTGTTGCTGATCATTGCGGTACTGGGCGCGATTCTTGTTGGGATCGCCTCCCCAACCGAGGCGGCATCGGTGGGCGCAATTGGGGCGATGCTGATGGCTGGCATCCGCCAAAGTCCCAATCGCCAGCTAATATTGGCTGGCACGGCTGCGTTGCTGCTCGTTGCTGTGGTCGCAAGGATTGTGCCAGTACGGCTGCAGCGCAGTGATTTGACTGGGTTTGACTACGTTGTTGGTGCAGGATATGTCGTGCTGGCAATTGCTGGCGTTGCTGCGCTGGCGTTATCTCTACAACAGGCTTGGAAGAGTGGTGTGCTGACATCGGCATTGACATCAACCATGACCATAACAGCGATGATTTTTGCTACCATCCTGACGGCCAGCATGTTCTCGCTGGTGTTTATCGGCTTGGGCGGTAAGGACCATGTTATACAAATCCTTGCGTCGCTGCCCCACGGTCCAACAGGGGCGTTGATCTTCTGCATGGTACTGATTTTCATGCTGGGATTTTTCTTGGATTTTGTCGAAATCAGCGTAATTCTGCTGCCGTTGATTGTGCCGAGCTTGATTATGATGGGTCATGATCCTGTCTGGCTGGCAATATTAATTGCCATCAATCTGCAGACATCGTTCTTAACGCCGCCCTTTGGTTTCTCGCTGTTTTACCTGCGCAGTGCCGCCCCACCAGAAATTACTACTAGGCATATTTATGCTGGCGTGATGCCGTTTATCGCGTTGCAGGTGCTGGGCATTGCTGTGCTCTGGCTGTGGCCGTCGTTGGCAATATGGCTGCCCAGTGTGGTGTTTTAACGCCAAGCAAGGGTCTTTTTGTCAAAAGAATTTAGTGGCAGGGTAGCTGTTATTTACTGCTGCTGACATTCCTGTGGAACCTCTGATACAACTTCGCCATGATTGGCAAAAATCTGAAAATCGAAAATAGGAGATATGATGAAACTGCCGTCATCATCCACCAACTTCCACCCTTTAATCACTGCTCCTTGCTGCGTTAGCTCAGCAATCAACAGGTCTTGTGCGCGACAAATGTCAGCGTAGTTATTGTTATTAACAGATACAACACTGCTCTTAAAATCTGTTAAAATAGCTACATATTCTGTAAAACTCATGCTATTTCCATTATAAATTTAAATTAGAAACGAGCAATCACATACTACTATGTGAAGTTGCAATATGTGCTCCGCTGGTATTAAGTCTAATCCGATAAATAGAAGTAGACGCGGTTATATACAACGTTGCGCCAAGATGGCTTGTTGCATAGTCGGCGGCAAAAGTACAGTTCGATACTTTTTCAGGGACTAATATTTTACCCAATAAGGTGCCATCATGATGATAAATCTGGATGCTGTCTGCTGAGGAAGTGTAGATCCAACCTTGTTCATCTACTCGAAAACCGTCCGCTACACCCGGCGCTACCACGGCAAACAGCCTTTCATTAGCTAACTCACTGCCCTGCACCACATCAAATACCTGAATATGGTGATTGCCTGCACCGTCTTTACGCAAAGCCGCAGAAGTGTCGGCAATATACAGCAGGGATTCATCTGGGGAAAAGGCAAGACCATTGGGTTCTTCCATACTGCTACAAACCACCGATAAATCATTGCTAGCTTGGTCATAACGAAACACAAAATTGCCTTGCTGCTCAGACGCCGCTTGATAGCCTTCCACATTAGATAAGATGCCGTAAGGCGGGTCAGTAAACCAAATACTACCATCAGACTTGACTACTAAATCATTCGGTGAGTTCAGCCGTTTGTCAAGATAACGATCCACCAAGGTGAGTATTTCCCCCGTTTGTAAGTCGGTTTTCTCAATGGAGCGACCACCATGACTGCAATGCAATAGGTTGCCCTGTAAATCTAAATAATGGCCGTTGGTAAAATTCGCTGGGGAGCGCCATACCTGCAAACCTTGCTTACTATTCCAACTTAATATTCTGTTATTTGGAATATCACTCCAAAGTAAGGTTTGCGCTGTTTCTAGCCAGACAGGACCTTCATTCCATAGCGATCCAGTACAAACTTTTTCCAGCGTTGCGTCTGCCAGAAAAATTCGTTCAATTCTGGAATCAAATTTCTCAATGGTTACCATATTTTCACTCCAACTCAGCACTAGAACTTAACTGAAAAGCCCCTTTAACACTATTTGTAGTATTAAGGAATAGACGTGTATGCAGGCAATTGTGTAAGCTGTTGCATGTCGTCCCATATTTGTTGATGAATGTTTAATTGCCAACACGTTGTTGTCGCGATCTATTGCTGCAACATTACCCCGTGTCAAGGTCACAATACCATATGCTGGCAACTACAAGTTGGATTTTAATGCTCGTTCCTGCAGTGTCTGCTACAGGATGTGCGCCAAGTAATCAGCAAACATGTTGATCTAAACTCGGTACTTACAAATTATTAACGTGTACTAGCATATATCTGCCGACTATTAAGAAGCCGCTAAATATGTATATTTGCGCTGCGCAACTTATATTCCCGTAATGCCAAGCCAACTTTGATTAGAAAACTATATACTCAGGTTAGTGATATAGTGTTTATAAGCCAACGCATGCGCAGGCTAGTTTGCAAGCACTGGTTGCATACCTGCTTGTTATTATTGTATGAGTTGAATTGAGATGAATTAAGATGTGGTTATTACCCATAAAAAATCACGCAAGCAAATGGGGCGTTGCTGGATGTATACTGGGCATACTATCCTCAATAGCGCTTCCTATTCGAGCAGATCCAAAGCCATTTGCCTACACATATGAAATTAAAACACATTTCGGCTTTTTGCCGATAACTGGTTTACTCAAGCAAACGCTAACTGAAGTCGGCGCTGGATTTATATTTGTGGTAGATGCCAATATTCTGGGGTTTGGTGCTGTCACTGAAAGTTCTTTTATTTGGGAGAATGGTCGCATCTATGTACGCAGTTATGCGGATTCTGGACGGGGGATATTTCAAGATAAAACAGTGCGGGTACAGTTCGATGCCCAAAGTAGGCAATCAAGCATTGACCCGGCTGCAATGGCATTGCAGCTGGCGCAAGATTTACAGAAGAATCCGCAGCAACAGCTTTTCATGTATCAAACATACAACGGGAAATCCCGCAAAAAAGTGACGTTTCGTAATCATGGCATGGAAACAAAGGAAACGCTTGTTGCTACCTTTCAAACTGTTAAATTAGAAGTGCTGTTTGCTGACCCGGTGCGCAAGGAATATTTTTGGCTCATCCCCAAACTTGAGTATCGAATTGCTGTATATTATCAACTCCGCGCAGATGGCAGTGAAGTGCTCTACACTCTGAAAAAAATCAATCCGATACCAATACCGATTTAATAATGACCAAACACGTTGGCATCGCCGCATCCTTACAACAGTCGTTGTTAACCAAGCTACAGCCATTGCACCTTGACATCGTCAACGAAAGCAATAACCACAGCGTTCCTGCTAATAGCGAAACGCATTTTCGTGTAGTTATTGTTAGTGAAGCATTCACGAATAAGTCTCGAGTACAATCCCATCAAATTGTGTATGCAACAGTGCGGCATCTTATGCAAAACCCTATCCATGCACTGGCGCTGCATACGTATACAGCGAGTCAATGGCAAACGGCAAACCCCGCACCATCACCACAATGTCACCCTAAGGAACCTCTGATTAAGTCCATGATGGGCGAGACGGAGAAAAAACGCTGATGATAACTAGACGCAGTGCGCAGATAATACTGGTGGTATTATTAAGTGCTGCAACGACGTTAGCGCAGCGTTTTTTCCCGTCCTTCTGTTGAATATACTTTGGGTTTGATGGTAATTGCTGTGTTGCATCCCTTGGCGTATATGCTACAGCATGCGCTTAGCGGATTGCGCCTTGCAATCATCAGCAATTGCCATCAAACTCGCTCCATCAGCGACTTAATCAGAGGTTCCCTAAACAATAATCGCGGCTCTGCAACATTCTGCCACGCCTTGTTCGCAACGACAGCCGCAGTCGCGTCAACACCAACAGCAACCATACAAGCGCTGCTAGCCAATAACAAACGCGCACATTTTTGCTTAATCTGACATCTATCCAGCCATCAATGTGATACAGTTTTGTGATGTTGGAGCGCAATGAAACCTGCAAACTTGGCAGGCATAGCTGCGCCAGGATACAGTTTGTGATTATTTTGCAGTGCAATACAACTGATACTTAATATTAAAGCATCGCGACAATCAGCAACTAGTTGCTGAGAAGTTGTATATGATACTGCCTTTTTTTGACGGTCTAACAACTATGACGCGACTCATTTTCTTACTCGCAATACTCTTTTACATCGCAGCCCTTTCTGGTCTTGGTTGGATTTTACAACCAAACTTTTTTTATGTCGGCACGTGTATTGGTGCTGCGTTTGCTATTGCCCCAATGCTTGGGCTTTCTCAAGGCCCGACTCAACGAATTATTCACTTAAACATGACAGTTGGTACCGTAGTATTATTCATTACCGTTGCAGTTGCCTTTACCAATTTATACCAATGGCTTTCACAAGGAAAGGTGTTTTTACCAGCTCATATGACGACACTTATTTTTTCTCTGGGATTAAGTGCGTGTTTGCGCGTGATGCAGCTTGAGCTGGTCAAACAAGATGAGCAACTCGATGCGTCGACATTGCTGCATGGGTTATTTGCAGGTCCTTCATTAGCACTGCCAGTGTGTGTGTCGGTGCTATTAACCAGCATTGTTATGGTGGTATTGGTGGTATTTGCAGAACAACCTTTTGCTGCAATATTGCACACAAAACTGGTGCAACGTGGCGTCATTCCACCGATTATTTTAGTGATGTTTTTTTGGGCAATTTTCTTGTTCCTTGGTAAGTGGTTGCAGTTACAAAGCGAGTGGAAAAAAATATTTGCTGCTGATCAACTCAACATTGATATCAATACTGCGGTGCTAGTACAAGCATATCTTGCATTGCAAAAAAAAGGCGACAGCACCGCACAATCAGTAGAGCGACTATTTGATCTAGCGTGGCAGAAGGCAGATTTTTTCTTATCCGTCCCACGCTATATCAACTGGTCGATTCCTATTCTAGGATTTATTGGCACGGTGTTGGGGATTTCACTCGCAGCTGAAAGCATTGGTTTAATTATTTCAACGAGTGAAACCAGCCTCAGCTCGGGGCTAGGTGCGGCAATATCACCATTAGGTATTGCCTTTGATACCACACTTGTTGCCTTGACACTTTCTGTTGTATTGATGCTGGTACAAACGTTATTTCAACGTTGGGAAGACCGCAACTTGTCAGATGCTGAGCAACTATTCAAAAGCAGATCACTAATGCATAACAGCAAGTAACATAGCACATGAGAACGCCAAAACGTTCTATTCGTATTCGTGACTCAATCAACGTGCCAATGGTAGAAATATTCGGCGGTGCGTTTGGCTTGCTATTGATTCTATTGGTGTTGATGAATGCCATTACCGATAATGAAATTACCGCGATGCTAGATGATGCCAGCGAAGAAAGCGCGTATAGGATTTCATGGGAAAACGGCAGCGAAGGGTTTGTAGTGTTAACGTTCGCCGATCATTTGCAAATTTTGCAGCAAAATACCTCGGTAGCACCCGATAAAATTTGTCTGCCCAACAGTGCATTTGTAAACTATATTAGACAAATATATTCCAAGCAAACATCGCAATTGATTTTTGCGATTACCGAAGGTGGGGTTGGCACCATGGCAATCGCAAGGAACTGCATGTTGGCGGTACTTGGCAGACAGCCTATAGTAATCGGCTGGATTATTGCCAATGAGCAACTGCTCAAAGCCATCAATCTGGATGAAATTCCAGCAGAGGTCAAGCGCTCTATCCGCACAACAATTTTGCATGATCCCAGCCAATGACTAGGCGCAGCCACAGTAACAAATCACACTGGCTAAGCAGCGGTGGCGTTGCATTAGCTGATATTTTGGCGAATAGTGTTGCGGTGATGTTGGTGTTAATCACCCTGTCATACACCATCAAACAGCAACAAGCAGAGGAACAAATAAACACAGCGGTGGATTTTAATATCCTTATGGCCAGAAAAATAAGCGACTCTGTGGTGATGAATGCATTGCCAAGCTCCAAACCTGCGTATTTGCACAACTATCATGATTGCTCGATTCCTCACGACTGCCAACCGAGTTTGTACCCGATCATCGAGCTGCATAAAGGGTTTGTTCGTGAGTTTAATAGCGGCAGTATTTTTACTGCGACAGGCTTGCAACAACAAACTGACAACCGGTTTGACGCACTAATATCTACATGGGATGCAACGCTTGTGAATAATATCCGCGTTGATGTATACGACATATCGATGTTTTATTTAGCTATTTCCATTTTACGCGAACATAACGCACCGCTGTGGCATTGGCATTTTCTTGGAGAATTGCATACACCTCCATCACGCCAGCAAAGCATTGGTGATAACAAGTCATTTGCTGAACAACTAGCAGCAGGACAACTTGGAAATACAACTGGAGAAAGTGCAGCTGATGGCAGTAGCACCAGTCAAACCCATCTAGCCGGAGCTAATCTACCAACTGGAACATCTGCCGTTGACCCGAATGCATTTAATGCTCTGGAAGATGATTCGCTTATTCCACCGGCGAACATCGAACAACACGCAGCAAGTGCCGCAGCACAGGGCGATGGCGATGGTCAAAGCGCAGCAGCCAGCCAGCCACAGCTTGCTGGACTCGACGCTGGCGAAAACCGTGGGCAAGCATTGTTTGAGCAACTCCTTGGTGAGATTGATGAACAGCGCAATGGTAAATCAACGCAAGATGAGCGTCGCCAATTTTCGGTAAATCTGCCAAACTTAGATGCGCCTGCACAACCAAGCGGTGCACCGCAAACAATATTAGAAATCCCACCAGAGCAATACGAAATAGTGATGCTGACGTATTTACTCCAAGCTATCGAAACAGCCCAATTACAACGCGGATTTGACTATAAACAGCTGCAGCAGCTCCTTGCAAGGATTGTTATAAACCCAGATTCAATTCAGAAGTTTCATCTTGCTAACTGGGTGAAAAGCATGGCGCTGGTACTGCGCAACACCCAAAAAAGCGCAGCAGCGTCTTTGCCGATTGAAGTCTTGCAATCAGAATCATCACCGCCGCTGATATATAAAGTACCAGCAAATCAAGCGTTGCATACCATGACATTACTTGGCAAACCGCTGCAAACTGGCAGCTGGCAACAACTGGGCGCAGGCAAACCAGATGTATTGTTGCGGTTGTATCCTTATGTTCATCGTGGTGAGCGTATTCCTGTGTATGACAACTATTTTATGTTGATGCATCCAGATGACCTTGGCAACACAACTCAGAGCTGGCGTGCGGTTGCGATATTCGACCCAACGATGGCACAGGTTACTCTAGGATATATTTTTGCGGGTTTTGCCAACGGTACGCTGCAAATACCTGCGGATGTCAACCAAGTGCGGATTGACGGAATACCGCTGACCAGTGCATTTACAGACATTACTAAACAGCGCAATTCCAGCCATTTAACATGGCTGTATGTGGTGTTAGGAATTGCAATTACGCTGATTCTTATCTTCATCATGTTTGGAAATACAATGAATAATAGCCGTAAAATACTTGCGCAATAAATGGCAATCCGACGAGTTTCTTCAATATTATTTTTAAGTTTGATGGTAGTGATACTGATATTTTCCATGTATCAGTATCGGATTAGCGCACGACAAATCGAACGTATTGATATCAACGCGCTCACAGCAACAGCACCACAGCAACACCCGCTTGATACTGTGTTGATGCAACAATTAGCATATCTACAGCGCAGCAGTGCATTTGACACGCTATTGTTACAGCCCAGCGCTGCTGAGTTCCAGCGTCCGCCAATATCTGTTGATCAATGCCCCGTTACCCAAAGTAAATTCGCTGAATTTGCGCAATATATGAGTTTGTATAATCTGCAACAGCAATGGAGACCAGCACAGGCACCTGTTGACTGGCAGCCGAAAAGTGATTATCAAGCCCATAAAATTCTTGGAAAAAGCAACGCACCAGTCACAGGAATAAACCATTACGATGCGCAGGCATATTGTACAGCAGCAGCAGGACGGCTGCCAAGTGCTGATGAATGGGAAGCAATTGCCGCCAGCAATGATGACCGCATCTACCCATGGGGAAACACCTTTAATAACATGCCGTGGCGGTTTTCCAATCCATTGTTAAATGCTGGACAAAGTTGCGCAGTTTACCCCACCATGGCAACCGCAGAAGGCGTGCAAGCTATGGGTTTTGGAGTTTCTGAATGGACGAACCAATCGATGATAATGGGGGCCAATGGAGCGAGTAAACCAGCTTCTTTGCACGCACTACGGTTTATTCGCCGCCAAATTCCTCAAAACTTTCGCTCACAATTTGTTGGGTTTCGCTGCGTGTATCCGCCGACTGCTGCTGCCGACAAACCCACCCCATGGGGCGAGACTACGACACGATTTATACCATCGAAAACGGTAACGCTTGGAGTGCCAGATCAAGCCAAGCTGCCGCCAATGCTGCGCGGCTTGCGTAAAGCCGACTACGCAGCTATCAAAGATATTTTTCATCCAAATCAGCCAGCAACAGCATTCGTTATTTCAAAATATGAAATCACAGTATCTCAATATCAATCTTTCATGCGTGACCCATTGGTAGCATTTGGGTTTTATGCGAACACCAAAGAACCTGCAAACCATGACTACACACCAGCACGATGGAGCAATCAACTCAGCCAACTTCATGCCCCAGTAACTGGTATTAGTTGGTGGGATGCCGATGCTTTTGCACGCTGGGCCGGCGGCAGGCTACCTACCCAAGAACAGTGGACTGCCATTTTTGCAGCAAACAGTACAACCATATATCCATGGGGCAATATCTTTGATGCTGCTTTGGTGGTTTCCCGCGCTCCATATTCAAAGGCATTAGCGGTAGATGATCGCCGCAACGATGTCAACCCATACGGCGTTGTTGCAATGGCAGGAAATGTCTCTGAATGGACCAGCTCAATTGTGGTTGGCAGAAACGATTATTTTTTGGTCGTTAAAGGTGGCAATTATGTTGTTGATGGCGCCACAGGAGCACGGATTGACTACATCGCCAAAGCACCAGCATATCACCGCTCACCATCTATTGGGATGCGAGTTATTTTTAACGAAACACCATAATAACTGGCATTTGCACCCAACTCTGACAATAATTACCACGACCATACTTGTAGTAATTAAAAGACGTTGCTATTTAATTGCTGCTAGCTGGCGCAGACAGCTCCCTAAGTGTAAATGCTACGGAGGATTTTTTGCTCGCGCACACATTTTTTGTGGTGAAACTTTTCACTCCGTATTAAACTTTTAGAAGATTGGGGTCGGTTATGGAAATTCAGAGCAACTTCTGCTGGTTTCTTCTTAATATATGATTTACAGGTTGCTGCTGGCAGTACAGACAAAGACTGTTTTATTTTTAGTCATGCTCAAAGGAGCTTTACTATGAAAGATTTGATCCTAAAGGTTAGCAGCATAAAATTATTTACCTTACAAAATATATGTTAACAAGTATAAAAATTTCATTAAAGCAGATTAATTTCAGGCTTTTAGCTGCTCTTATGATTATTGGTATAATCCCAACAATATATAAAACAGTACGAATTTACTTTTTGGGAGACTTGCCAACAGATTGGGGGTTCAATATAGCAAGTCAGTTGGCTTGGGTAAATGTAATATATGAGGTGCTACAGGAAGCAATAATGCTACCTTTATTTTATCTTATGGGTAAATCTTTATCAAATAAAATTGAACTAGCAAATAAAGTAAAAACAGGAATGATAGTTACTTTTGGGGTATATGCTTTTATTTCAACTTTCATAATTTTATTTACTGAACCATTAACAGTATTCATGGCGCAAAAGGATGAGCTTGTTTCTGTCACAGTAAACTATATTCGACTTGAAACAATAGCATCGATTTTTTTTACGGTTGTCCAGTTTTTACTGCTTGTTCTTATAATAACAAAAAAATATAAGTGT
Source organism: Gammaproteobacteria bacterium (assembly GCA_965277405.1). Taxonomy (GTDB): domain Bacteria; phylum Pseudomonadota; class Gammaproteobacteria. The sequence continues at coordinate 1,610,480 of OZ255726.1, read as the reverse complement.
TTATACATGTTCCTTGTATTACAAATGATTTTATCCGTATTTACGGATACTTTTCTGGTTTCAAAATTGCCTATATCACTTGATTTAGGCGTTACAGGGATTGCTATCAGTAACATTATAACGAACATAATTTTATTATTTGTAATGGTTTTGTTCTTAAAAAATGAAGGGTTTAATATTGATTTTAATGAAAAATTATCCTTCAACTGGATGCGTGAATGGCTAAAGGTAGGTGGTTACTCTGGATTAGAAAGCCTTGTACGTAATGCAGCTTTTATATTAATGGTTCTCCAAATGGTTAATATTGTAGGTGAACCTGGAACTTTTTGGGTTGCCAACAGTTTTATCTGGGGATGGCTGTTATGGCCGGTGCTTCAGCTAGGGCAACTTGTGAAGCAAGACTGTGGAGAGTATGGGAACGATGCGATCCAACTGAGAACTCTAGGGTACTTTACTATAAGTGGAGCAATCGTGTTAATCTGGTGTTGTACATTGCCTTATTGGACATTTTTTATTAAAAATGTTATGAATGTCACTAACTACAAAGATGTCTATCAGATAGTTTTGGTTTCTACTTTGTTTTACATTTTATTTGCGTTTAATAATGTTATAGACAGTATTTTTTATGGTATTGGTAAATCTAATTATATGCTGTTCCAGTCTATCATAGTTAATACTATATTTTATGGAACTCTATTTATATTATATAAGTTTGGAATTTATACTCCAAATCTGCAGTTAATTGCTATCATGTTTGGTGTTGGGATAGGCTTTGATAGCCTGCTTACATACGCAATGTTTGTTTGGATGCTGAAGAAGAGAAAAATAAATATCATTAGATTACCTTCACCATTACCCTCCTAGTGACTGTGCATCCCAAGGCCCAACCCATATTTTCCTTGATCAACGTCTTGGGTCTCTTCGATACCAGAGTTGAGCTGATCTTTGTGTGTCTTTCATTTGGTATGGTCATTTCAATTTTTATTTTGAGGACAACCTTCATGTTCATTCCGCATTTTTTGAGCGAAACCGCTTATATCGAGGGAGCCAGTTTCTGGGAGGTTTTTAACAAAATTAATCTGCCTTGGTAAAATCAGGGCTCCTCACTGCAGGTATTATGATGTTTCTTGGAAACTGGAACGAATACTTGTATGCCCTGCTGCTTACTAGCGCAGCCAATGTTCGCACATTGCCATTGGTTTTCTTAAACCAGCCACATCCGCGCTGTATCCCCTACAGCGTAAAGAAAAAAAATATCGTTTATTGAATTGGGAAGGTAAAGTATACAACGCTAAGGAAGCTCTGATTAAGTCCATGATGGGCGAGACGGAGAAAAAACGCTGATGATAACTAGACGCAGTGCGCAGATAACACTGGTGGTATTATCAAGTGCTGCAACGACGTTAGCGCAGCGTTTTTTCCCGTCCTTCTATTGAATATATGATGGTTTGCCTACAAGCGGTACTTGCTGTGTTGCGGTTTTTGCCGTATTGCTACGGCATACAGACGCAAGCCGCTCCGTGCAATCATCATAATTTTCTAGCGAACTCGCTCCATCAGCGACTTAATCAGAGCTTCCCTAAGTGTAAATGCTACGGAGGTTGTTCAGACATCAGCTAATTTCAATTTTGCGGCAAATCTAGCTGTTGGTCGATGGATGCGATACCAAGCCGAGCCTGTAAAAAAGCGATTATTGATTCCTGTGTCTTGGCGATGCGTCGGTATTGACAGCCGGTGCTGCCAATATATAGGATAGTGTTCGATATCTCGCGCAGCGGCCATTTGCGCTGGTGGTTGGCCTTATTTGGCGCTGGTAAAAAAACTCAATAACAAGTAGTTATATCTGAACAATCATCTGCATAGCACCGATGACGCCGATATATTATTTCACTAAACTTAATTTTTGGTTGACTCTACAATAATGTAATGTTATAACATTACTGTAATCATAAAAGCCAAATACACCAGATAAGGAATTCAGACAATGAAGATCGCATATATTTTCGCCACCGACATGGCCTCAACATTCAAGCTAGGGACAATGATCCTGCCGCAACTCGAAGCGGGCAATCACCGGGCGGCCATTGCTGGCATGTTCTTCTTCGACGACAATATGTTCTGTCTACGGCAGGGTGATCCGATCGGTGAACGGCTCGCCGCAATTGCCCTGGAGCAAAACATCCTGCTCATGATCTGCGACCAGTGCGCCGTTCGGCGCAACATGGCCTATGGCACCTTAGAACAATGCGGAAGCGGCGAGGTCACACCAAAAGATACTGTCGATGGTGTGCAGGCGGGGTGTTTTCCCCAGCTTTATGCGGCCCTTTCCAGCAATATTCCCGACTTTGTCATCACCTTATAGCGGCCATTTGCGCTGGCGGTTGGCCTTATTTGGCGCTGGTAAAAAAACTCAATAACAAGCAGTTATATCTGAACAATCACCTGCATAGCACCGATGACGCCGATATATTATTTCACTAAACTTAATTTTTGGTTGGACTCTACAATAATGTAATGTTATTACATTATTGCAATCATAAAAGCTAAATACTCCAAATAAGGAATTCAGACGCTGATACTTGAGCTGATCATCTACAAGGTTGTAGAGCGCAACAAGCATCTTAAACATCAATACCGTGGACCATCGTCTTGTGGCGCTCAGCACGCGATTTGCGTTGCTTATCCTGATTACGCCAGACTTGCTCAAGCACAGTCCGCAACGCATCCCACTGTGACAGCGCCAGTTTCAACAAGTGGGTATTTCTTTGCATCAAAACTCGCGTATCAATAAGTAACATCAATAAAATCATTTGTGTCATGCTTCGCCTCCAGCCTTATCTAGTACTGTGAATACTCAAAACCATAACAAAAACCGTTGAGGGTAATTTATAGATGGGCCTGGTTAGGTTCAGATTTCAAGTAATTCACAAACTCTTTTTCAGTATTAAAACCGCCTATTTTTTTTCTATATGCTTCAGCAGTTTGTTCGTTTTGTATTTCTAATTTTCTGTTTTTACTTATTTCTAAAAACTCTGTTTCTTGATCTATTCCTAAATACCTTCTATATGCTAAATTAGCTGAAATTCCAGTTGTGCTACTTCCTGCAAATGGATCTAAAACCCAAGCATTGGGTTTGGTAGAAGCCATTATTATTCTTGTAAGTACAGACAGTGGTTTCTGTGTTGGATGTTTTTTACATGATTTTTCCCATTTTGCAATTGCAGGTAATTGCCAAACATCTTTCATTTGTTTATTTCCATTTAATTGTTTCATTAACTCATAATTGTAGTAATGAGAAACTTTTTTAGATTTTCTTGCCCAAATTATTTGTTCGGTAGAGTAGGTAAAGTAGCGACACGAAAAATTTGGTGGTGGGTTCGTTTTTTGCCAAGTAATAATATTTAAAATCTTAAAATCTAATTCTGTTAAAATTTGACCAATACTAAAGATGTTATGCATAGTGCCACTGACCCAAATAGTGGCATCCTCTTTCATTTTTTTTCTTACTTCTTTTAACCATTTTCGGTTAAAATCATTCACAGAATTATAATCTTTAAATTTGTCCCATTTTCCTTTATTTACAGAAACTATTTGACCGTTTTGTATTGATAATCCATCATTAGATAAAAAATATGGGGGATCTGCAAAAACCATATCAAACCTATGGTTTATTTTTGGCAATAAATCTATTGTATTTCCTTTTAGAAGATAGAATTTTTTGTCTTTTGATTTGAAATAGGGTTTTATCATTAAATACTTTTTACTGCATTAAAAAATTTAAGTCTTCAGACCAATAAGTAATATTTTTTTTAAAATACCATTTTTTAACATTTCTAAATTCAATAAATACTCTGCTTTATCAAAATATTCTCTTAATGGTAATAACGTTTTTAGCCATCCAGCACCATCTGTAATCCATATAAATTCAATATTTTGTTTATTCCAGTAATCATTCATTTTAACATATTCCGCAGCAGTAGATTTGAGTTTTGATCCGCCTCCATTGTAAAAATTCACTTCAAAAAAGTAAAGTTTTCCATTTTTGTTGATTACATAATCAATTCTACGTGAAGATTTATCTATTTCTAAATCTATATTCCAATTTTCTTTAATTGCTTTAGCATTTGCTTCTTTTAAATATGGTAAATTCTGTTCTTTACAAACATTTTGAATATAACCTTCAATCAAATTTTCCATTTGATGCCCACCTCTGTTCTTTCTACCATTGCTATCTAAACCAACTTCTACTCCTGTTGCAAAATCTACTAAGTTTTTAATTTTTTTATCTCTAACAAGTTCACCTAAACCTGTATTTACAAATAACGTAGCAATGTTTTCTGCTTCTTGTTGATCGGGTGTTTCAACAGAGAGATCAAAATTGTCGTATTGATAAGAAACAGTATTGATTAAGATGTTGATTTTTTGTTCTTTTTTGTTTTTAAACCGAATTGCTAAAAGTAAAGGAATAGCGTTTACTACTTTAGGATATTCTAAAATTAAATTGCTTAATTCTTGTTGTATGTTTTCTTTACCTATAAGTATATTTAAGAGGTTTAGTTCTTTTTCAAAAGGAACAACATTTTTATATACCTTTTCCCAATTCACAAAATAGCTCCATTGAGTAATTCCTTTTAAATTTAAATTGTCCTTGAAATAATCAAAAAACTCATTGTCTGAATTGAGATTTAATATTTGAGTAATTTTTTTCATAGATTAATTTCTAATTAACAACTCAGTTAATCGACCTCTTTTATTTGGGTTTGCATTTATACTTCTACGAGCATTTACTCTAATAATATTAAAATTTGCAAATAAGTCATCAAAGAAATTATTATTTGGATCTTTTCCTTTTACATCAGAGTTGCTTAAAATCCATTGATGATTTTGTTCGTTTAATACATCGCAAAATTCTTTTAATCTTATTTGTTCGGCATCATTAAATTTGTCCTTTGCATAAGAATTAAAACTTGAAGTTTCACTTAATGGTTTATATGGTGGGTCGAAGTAGAAAAATGTATTTTTAGTTGCATACGGAAGTGTTTCAGAAAAATCCCCGTTTAAAATATCAACCTTTTGCAAAATTTTAGAAACTGCTAATAAGTTTTCTGTATTACATATTTGAGGCTTTTTATAAGCCCCCATTGGCACGTTAAATTTATTTTTAAGGTTAACCCTATAAAGTCCATTAAAACAAGTTCTATTTAATAAAATAAATAAAGCACTTTGTGTGGTTTGCTCAGAATTACGAGTGTTAAAAAGAGCTCTTTTTTCGTAATAATATTTTTTTTTTGCGTCTTGATCATCTACGAGATTATGGTATTCAGTTTCCCAAGTAGCAAGGGTATTTATTAATTCTTGTACATTATTTTTGATTGTTAAGTATGAGTTTATTAGGTCAGCATTAATATCGTTAATAACAGCTCTTTCTAAATTTGGAAAATAACTAAACATCCAAAATAATACAGCACCACTTCCTACAAAAGGCTCTATAAACGTGAAATTTTCTAATTCTATGTTTTCAGGTAGTTGTACTTTAATTTGCTTAATTAATTGAGTTTTACCTCCTGCCCATTTTAAAAAAGGTTTTGCTTCCATGAATTATGTTTTTAATGTAATTAGATGACAAGTTATAATTTTATATCTTACATGTCAATAAAAACATAAAATATAGATATTTTTAAGTGACACTTCCGATTTTTGAGTTTTTCAAATCTGAACATAGACACAACCTGTCTGAAGTTGGCAGAGTACCGCCGATTTGACTGATTGTTGCATGGTTTTGCATTCAAAGTTAAGGAAACTCTAATTAACTAATTACTATTATTTTTCTCGACGCATCAATACACAAAAACGATAACGTCAAAAGCTGAAAAGCTATTTTTGTTCACTTTTTATTGTTTTTCATGCTTTTTTGCTGAATTTCCTATGTTTTGGACGCACTAACCCTGTGTTTGCGGCAAATACTTGTAACTGCGTACAAGATTTGTAAGTCCAGCTAGCATGTATAGTCGGTTGGTATTCTTTGCTAAGCCACGATATCTGACTTTGTTATATCCAAACATGTGCTTCATATAAAAAAATACATGCTCAACTTTGGCGCGGACACTGGCTTTCAATTTCTCAAGCTGCTGCTGTCCACTCCCTATGTAAGAGCTTATCAGTCATGGTCACATCGTTGACATTACCCGCCGTGGTTTCAAAGCTATGAATCATTCTAGAACTTTCATCAACACCAACATGAACTTTCATGCCAAAATACCACTGCTTTCCCTTCCTTCGTTTGCTGCATTTCTGGATTACGGGCTTGCTGTTAATTCTTAGGTTGTTGTTGGTCGCATTGATGATTGATGATTGATGCGTCAACGATACTGCCTGCGCGGAGTAATAATCCATGGTTAGTGAGCCGTTTACTTATCTTTAAGAATATTTTTTCACAAAGGTTATACTGTTCCAGCAATCTTCTGAAATTCAAGATGGTGGTCTCGTCGGGTATTTTGTCGAGGGTTAAACGAGCAAACAGCCGCATTGATTGGACTTCGTACAATATATCCTCCATCGCAGGATCACTGAAATTATACACTACTTGCATGACGCGTACGCGCAGCATGCTTTACAGTGGATATTGCGGTCGACCGCCTGTTTTGCGCAGTTTTAGTATAGTGTTTGGCGATAACTTCATTTAACTACTTTCATGGAATAACAGCTGCTAATTTCTCAAGAAATATTGCTCTACGGGTTTTGCGTTGCTTATGTGGGTATTCCAACTCTATAAACGTCATTTGCTGCATATCAATTCTCAAAAACAATAGTTAGAGCATTATGACAGATTAGTAGGGTTTTTGTGAGTTGCCCTAGATAGGCTGGTGAACAGTTGCAAGATAGAGAATGTAAATACTGATTTTTGACAATAGCTAGGGATAAACAGTAATTGTAGTTCCTGTTTCTACTGCTGATACAATTTCCTCTATTTCTACGTTAGATACTGCTATACAACCATTTATCCAATCTTTTCCTTTAAATAAAGGGTAAAGCCATCCTAGATAATTTGGCATACCATGAAGCATAATATCTCCACCAGGATTAGTCTCTTTTTTTATTGCTAGCTCTCTTTCATTTTTATTTGGATACGAGATGTGAAGTGCTTGATGGTATGAGCTATTTGGGTGCTTCCAGTCTATATAGTAAGCCCCTTCAGGCGTTTTATGATCCCCCTCTTTTTCTTTCTTACCAAGTGGCACTCTTCCTAAAGAAATAGTATAGGTTTTAATATGCATATCGTTATTAAATAAAATTAGTTTTTTGCTCTTTTTGTATACAACAATGTTGTTAACAGCACCTATCTCCTCATACACAATTTTTGGAGGCTATGTTCTGATAGTTTGTTGAAATGCTGTATACAGCATATCCCTCATGAAGCTGGCAGGGGATATATCTCCCCGTTTATTAAGCTCAAACCAACGAAACCATCCACAATATTTATGAAGATTTTTAGTTGCAACACCATGAAAAGGGGCTAGCCATTGCTTGAGCCTCATGTGGTAAGCGTTCACCGTTTGAATATGAAAAACTTTGTCTTTGACCCGCTCACCAAGGCGTTGATTTAACACGACATGATTGATATTTTTCTGCTTGGCTAGATGCTCATAATTGATATGACCGTCGGTACAGAGAACCAGATCGTCGGCGAGTTTAGGTACAAAGGTTGCCTGTAATTGATCCAGCGTAAAGTGCTCTACAACCTGATCGACAATGTTGCCACTTCGATCGATGCCAATAACAGCTTTCACTGTAGATGCTTTGCTATTACCGCGTTTTCGCGGCTTGCCAGTGGTTAAATAGCGACTGCCTTTTTCAGAATATTTAAACCAAGTTTCATCCATTTCGACAATGCCTTCAAGCTGCTTGCTCATAAGTAAATCAGCCAATTTAAGAAATTTATGACGCCATGTGAATGCCGTGGTGAGGTTGATGCCGCATTCCTTTGCTGCAATGCGCAGCGATTTTGAATCAACCATCGTTTGGCAGTATTGTTCCCAGAGTTCAGGCTTATGCAGACCATTCAATTCTGAACCCGTTAGTGCATTATAGGTTTTTAAGCATGATCGACAACGATACCGCTGACGTCCTTTTGACGTGCCCCACTTATAGGTACTGTCATGTTGGCAATGAGGGCATCCATGTACCGCTTGTTCAAGTAATTTCAGCACTTGAGGTTGCGATTCTGGATTGATTAAATGCTGTTCTAAGTCAGCCTTTTGCTTTGGAGAAAGCCCATTAACTGCTTGTTTTAACTGATTAAATTCAGAGGTCTTCATGATTTAGAGCATTGTGGATGTGATTGATACTTGTAGCATATCATATTTCAACAATTTATTCAAATAGAGCCATTTTTGGATATATTTTATCAAAAAAATATATAGTTCCAGAAATTACGGATATTGACAGAACTACATACTTTCACATTATTTTAACTTTGCTGGCTCCATTGCCCCAGTCATTGTATTGTCATCAGATGTGTCATAATTGTAATAATTCTGGTTTTCCCCTTCCTCCAAAAAATATTTTGTGTTGTCTCTTTACGTCCATCATGGACAATATTCATATTTTCATCAAACCGCATTGTTCCGTCTCTAATATATTTATTAGTTAATTCAATGTCGGACTTTAGTTTTTCTAGCTCTTCATTTGAAAGATTAGCAGCTATTTACATATCAACCGCAATTAAGCCATTTTCATCAAGCTTCACTGGTAATTTTTCCTGATGTGCTGCGTTAAGTAATTTAGAATCTTTAGTGATGATATTTTTATCATACGCACTTACTAGAAAGCATTTTTTTTCAGAGTCTTCATTATTTTTAAATAAATAATATGGCGTCTCGCCATCTTCAATAAAGTAATATCCTGATATAATTTTATAATACAGAGATGGGTTTGATGAAAGAAATTTATGCTCTGCTTCTTGAAAAGACACCGGAGGATAAGAATACCATTCAGCAGTTATCTCTGACATTCTTCCCAATTCTCTCTGGTCTGCTGTATATTCTCTAAATATTGACACACCAACAACTTTATTATTTGAGAACAAAGGAACAAACTGTGATGGCGTCTCTGTTTCCGAATAAAAGTTATTAACATTTATTGAGTCGCCTGAGTACACGTCCAAAATATAACCATCTTCTTCTGTAACAACTGAGAACATATCTTTATAAAAATCTTTTGCCAATTTTTCAGCTTCTTCAGGTGAAGAAGCAATAACTTTTATATCGCTAGTCTCTTCATCTGAAGGAGAAGTTCGTATCGGCAAACTTACACTACCAATATTGTGAGCTACAACAACAGGACTATCAGTTATTTCTGTTGTTGTGCTTGTTTTCTGCTCAATGGGCTTAGTTATGTCAAACCATACAAACAGAACAACCAAAACAATGACGAATATTATAAGTATTGAGATTGTTTTTTTATTCATAGCAACTAAACAATAACCATGGAGCCTACAAAGAAGCCCCATGGTATTTACCCTTACACTCGTGGGCTTGCATTATACAAATACATATAACCACGTAACCAAGGAAGTCTACTTCCTGTTGGCTTCCAGTAAGAAGCTAACTCATTTTGACTTAGGTATTTTCTTGGACTTACAGCAAGACGCCTTACCAGATGAGAAGAACTATACGCTGGCGAGTTATAAGCACTGTCATTAATGAATAGCCCAACTACATCACTAGAGCATGTTCCTTGAGGACAATAAATCATTCCCGTTGCTAAAAGATAATGACCACTTGCTGAGGCATATTTTACATTCCCATGAGGCATATTTTACATTCCCATAAAGAATAGCAGGACTAAAATTTCTACATATCGTTGTAGCAAGTGTAGATACTGCATTTTTTATTGAACTATCTTTTCTTTCAGCCATAGAAACTGTTAACCCAAGACCTTGGGTACGGTTAATATGGTCAACTATTTTCTTTTGTCCTGCCTTCAATTCGTCTGATGTCAAGCCACTAGTAGAACCACCAGAGGTATTGATAGCCAAAAATTTTTCTATGTATACCAGTTGGACTGTATTTAAGCGTTTTATTTCTCTTATGAGTTTCCCAAGCCATCTGCATTGAAGTAGTTGTCGCGCCGCATGTGTAAGTGGTAGGCTGACCGTATTGCGGGACACCAAACCAACGTGCGACAAGTTTCCCATTAATTTTTTGGTCATAAGTACTGGAAAGATAAGGGTATCGCTCCCACCCAGCATTTGCTGATGTCGTAAAAATAACGGACGCGACCATTCCTACAACAAATAAAGATTTCTTCAACATATTAATCTCCAAACCTGAATTTAAAGAATTAAGCAAGGCAATATCTGGTGTTGAGCACCCTGCTCAAAGTTGAAAACGCCAGGGGGGTAGATTTATTCTTGACTACAACTCCCTTGCATCTTTAGAAAAGCCAAAAATAAATTTGACCAAACAGAGAATACCACAAATTTTACATTATCAATAGGTTTAGTCTTTTCCAATAAAAGACTTTTCCATTTAATCCCACATACCTTTCTTGGGATAATGCGGTTCTATTAACTCTAACAACTGTTGCCATGGAGCTAATTTGTCCATTAACTGCAAGAATTTTTTTTGGTTTCGTTGTTACTTTCTTGTGGTCGTATGCAGCACTGGCAAAAGTTGTTTGTTTCATAAGATTATCCGCTTATTCAAATATTCAAATAGATTCACCATTGTATATCTTTCTAGCTGATATTGCTGTTGCTTGGGACTTAATCAGAGCTTCCCTAGATAGTCTTGAACTACACGTACATCATACCCCTTATTATTCAGAGCATAACCGTAACCATGCCCTCTTGTAGCTGGCAGTCACAATTTAGTTGATGCTGTCACGGTAAAAGCTAGTCCCTTGCTCAGATACAAACAGCCACGGCAAGCCCTGCCCCTGCTTTTCCTCTCTAGATGACAGACAACGGACCTGCATATTGATCAAAGTTCGTTAATAGATATCTTGATGCATGTCAAATCAAGCACGTTTTTACCAAACCATACAGGCCTCAGACCAACGGAAAAGCAGCAAGGATTATACAAACGCTTAGCAAGGAATGGGCGTTTTCGCAGCCATAGCAACCAAGTGATGAACGCAACAAAGCTCTTCCAAAATATCTTAACAGCTATAACCTCAGTCGCACACATTCCGCTTTATGGAATCTACCACCAACTGCTAGAATTGTTGGTTTTTGTAAACAACGTGTGTAGTTTTGACATCTAAGGTGCGAATATTTGATTATTACATAACCGTTCAACCGGTTTATAGCGTACAATAGTGAAAATGTCTTTGCACTCTTATCACACAAGAAGCACTGTCCGAATACATTTTGTAGCAAATATTGAATGATCACCATGCAATGATGTTTCAAAGAAGCCATAAATTTTGGCTTATATCCTTGAATAGGATTTATATGCTACCAATTTTTATATGACTTACGAACACCATCAATGCATTCGCGTGAATACTGGCTATGCCTCGTTCGCAGTACGCTGCACGATGCAAGTAACTGGCTTTTAAAGATTCACAAGACAGGTATTTGCAAACCAAATTAGTAGTATTTTCAACACCCTCGTATGGATGAGTCGTTGTTTGGGAAATAAATATAATACACACACATCCTACCTTTCTATCTAAACACCTTGATGTTTATCACTTCAATTTACATATTCAATGTTACTTAATGGTTTGAATAATACTGCAAAAATGACCAGGGTCTTAATAGGCTCAGCAGTATTTGTTTTTGTAGATAGGTATTACCAAACAAACGTTTTGCACCGTTACAGAGGGTTTTTAATGGAGACCCTTTATGAAAAAAATTCTTATCAATGCAACACACAGCGAAGAGCAACGTGTTGCTTTAGTCGAAGACAATTGGCTGTATGATGTCGAAATAGAGTCAGCACGTAAGTACCAGATAAAATCAAGCGTTTATGTCGGCATTATTACCCGTATTGAAAACAGCCTCGATGCTGCGTTTGTTAATTTTGGCACAGAAAAACATGGTTTTTTACCATTTAAAGATATCGCCAACATTGCTGATATCCAAGAAGGTCAAAAAATACTTGTCCAAGTAGAAAAAGAGGAACGTGCCACTAAAGGAGCAGCACTCACTACATATATCTCTTTAGCAGGTCGATATTTAGTGTTTTTAGGGAATAAGCCAAATGGTGGCGGTATCAGCCGTCGGGTATCAGAGCATGATCGTCAAGCAATGAAGTCGATTATTGCACAACTTACCGTCCCTAGTGGTGCTAGCATTATCATGCGAACCGCAGGCTTGGATCGACCTATTGGTGATATTACTGTTGACCTTAACTACCTTGGGGCGCTTTGGCAGACCATACAAGATGTCGCAGCACAACAAGACAAACCTTGCTTAATTTATCAAGAGAATAATTTAGTCAGCCGTGTTATTCGTGATTACTTCTTTGACGATGTCGAAGAATGTATTATTGACGACCCGACAATATACGCAGAAATGATTGAGCAAGTGTCAAAACTCCATTCCAGTTTGCGTGAGCGGATAAAGCTGTATGACGACGAATTAATTCCTTTATTCTCTCGGCATCAAATAGAAGAGCAGTTCAACACTGCTTTTCTCCGTGAAGTACAACTCCCTTCTGGTGGATCCCTTATAATTGACACCACAGAGGCACTTGTCGCAATAGATATCAACTCATCACGAGCAACCAAAGGAAAAAGCATTGAAGATACAGCCTTGCAAACCAACGTTGAGGCTGCAGTAGAAATAGCACGTCAACTCAGGCTGCGCGATATTGGCGGACTCATCATTATTGACTTCATTGATATGACGCAAACCAAGAATCAAAAAATCGTTGAAGACACGCTACAAAGCGCCTTAAAAATTGATCGTGCCCGCATTCAAATTGGCGGTATATCCAAATTTGGTTTATTAGAGATGTCACGGCAACGCCTCCGTTCTTCTTTGTCGGAATCGACAACAATGAGTTGTCCACGTTGCCACGGTAATGGCTTTATACGCAGTACAGAATCATTTGCGCTCTCCATTATTCGTATTCTGCAAGAGCAGGCATGTAAAGATAAAGTAGCACAACTACGGGCATCGTTACCGTTGAGCACCGCAACGTATATTTTAAATGAGAAGAAGGAACAAATTGCTGAACTAGAAAATGTATTTAGCCTGAGCATTATTATTCTACCATCTGCTGAAATGCTCCCGCCGTGGTTTGAAATCACGCGGATTGACGAAGACAATAAATCGTTTGTGATTAGCAATAATACCCACGTTGAATTACATACAGCAGACGTCAACGCCGCCTTACGCAATACCATTCATCGCCATATGAAGCCTAAAATTGATAATAGTAGCATCAAGGTTGTCAAGCCATCATCTGCGTTCATCCGTGTATTACAATCACTGTTTTCTGCAGAGAAAACGCCGCCAAAACCAATGCAACAACAAAACCGTAACAAAAGACAGACGCAACAACAACGCCGCAGGCGCAAGCAAAATAATCCAGTAAATCGCAGCCGTTAGTTGACTCCATGATGGGCGAGACGGAGAAAAAACGCTGATGATAACTTAAGCGTAGTACGCAGATAATACTGGTGGGTCTGGTGGGTATTACCAAGTGCTGCAACGACGGCGCGCAGCGTTTTTTCCCGTCCTTCTGTTGAATATATAACGGTTTGCTGCAGCGGTACTTGCTGTGTTGCATCCCTTGGCGTATATGCTACGGCATGCACCTGCGGAATGCGCCTTGCAATCATCAGCAATTGCAGGCAAACTCGATCCATCAGCAAGTTAATCAGAGCTTACTAGTTGTCCATCTTAAATTGTAAATATGCCTGATCGCTGGTATATTGAGTGATGTTGACTACGCTGGTATTTCATGAAGACATAATTATCATAGTTGGTGACAATCAATCCGCTTGATTTATGGCAACTCTATTTGAGGCGATTACTATACTCACTCAACATGTGTCATTGATGATGTATAGCTTGCAGCAGTAAATAATTCCATACCACAAGCCACTATCTCCTTTGAACTCTTTTCTGGCATGGCAACATGTGCAACATCATTTAATTTGAATTGAATTATGCAGCGTTATCCAATGACTCCAGCTGGGCTTGAGGCCTTACGCCACGAATTAGCTCAGCGAACTAAAATAGATCGTCCGCGCATCACCAATGCTATTGCTGAAGCGCGTGCGCATGGCGACTTGAAGGAGAATGCCGAATACCACGCTGCCCGTGAGGAACAAGGTCTGAATGAAGCGCGGATTAGCGACATAGAAGGACGGATTAGTGCAGCGCAAGTGATTGATATTACCTCGCTTACTCCAAGTAACAAAGTGGTGTTTGGCACAACGGTTACTATTTTAAATTGTGCTACTGATAAAAGTTTAACATGGCGAATAGTCGGAGAGGATGAGGCCGATGTTGCCGTGCAAAAACTTTCTGTAACTTCGCCAATTGCACGTGCGTTGATGGGAAAAGAAGTTGACGATATTGTGACTGTGACAACACCAAGCGGTGACATTGACTATGAAATAGAGGTTGTGGAATATGTGTAAATTCATGGAAAGTCCCTGCTAATAGCCATGCAGTTATTTTCACGTGTTCTCTCCAGAAAAGGACTGCTGATTGTAGTAGTGTTGTGGGTGGCGTCAAATGACATATGGACCAGTGGATATAGCTATATTACAGAAAAAGGTAGCGTGTATGGAGCGGCAACCCTCAAGCAATTTAAGCATGTTTCAGGGCGGGTGCTACAAGAAAATGTGCTACAAATACACCCTCGTCACGGTCCATTATCAATTGAAGAACAGCAGCTTGCAGGCGTAGCTTGGCAGTATTTTATTGCCAACACCAATCCAAAAACAGGACTAGTCAATGCAATACACCATGAACCTGTTGCCAGCATGTGGCATGTGGGCTCAACAATTGCGGCGTTGGTGTCGGCAGTACAACTGCAGCTTATTGACAATATTGAGTATCGCCGGCGCGTGAACGCCTTGCTGCTTACTTTACACCAACAGAAGTTGTTTCAAGATAAAATTCCCAATAGGTTTTACTCAGTTAATTCAGGGAAGCCAATCAATTATAAAGGTAAAGCAGGCGAATTTGGTTATTCGCCGATTGAGATTGGCCGCTTGCTTACTTGGTTGCGTATATTGCGTGAGAAAAACCCAGAACTTGCTGGATTGATAGATCGAATCACCTTGCGCTGGAATTATTGTGGGGTTATAGATCAAGGTGTATTATACGCTGGTTCCATAGATCGTGATAATGTACTGCATGTATTGCAACAGGGGCGGCTGGGCTATGAAGAATATGCTGCGAAAGGGTTTCGGATGTGGGGGTTTAATGCAGACGCTGCAGCAACAATTGAGCCGGTAATACAAGTACAAGTTGAGAAACAAAATGTCTACATTGATAGCCGTGATGTCAATAGCCTCAGCGAGAAGAGTTTTTTGATGGCCGATAGTTATTTGCTCGACGGCATTGAATATGCTTGGGATAACCCACGCGACACCACCAGCAAGGAAACTCTGTACACAGACACTTTTTCGTATCAACAAGCCCAACGTTTATATACAGCGCAACGCCAACGCTTTGAGCGTACCAGCTTACTCACAGCTAAGAGCGAATACGAATTACCAGGACCGCCGTATTTTGTGTATGACACAATATATGCTAATGGAAAAGCGTGGAATACAATTAATGAGCTCGGCGAAGGTGTGCCGCAATATACGGCAATGACTACCAAAGCAGCTATTGCAATGTGGGTATTATGGGATTCGCCGTTTACCACAATGTTGTTTAATCGCGCCAGTGCGCTAATACACCAAGAGCGTGGTCTGTATGAAGGCGTGTATGAAAGGAGTCAGGAGTTGATAGCAAGCCATACGCTGAACACCAACGCCCAAGTGCTAGAGGCGTTGTTATTTAAAGTGCAAGGGAAAATTGTTGCAGGAAACACCGTTGCAGGCCTATGGGAATTACAATTAAAATATGCCCTGGCGCAGCAATCGAACCCGCAATGTTATCCATTACGCTCTGTCTGCACGGATAATTGTAGCCGGATTACTGGCATCGATAATAACGGGATTGCGAATAAGCAATCTGAAGTTGTCAAAAAACAAATTGAACAAATAAAAAACGAGCGTGCCTTCACATTGCAAGCATTCCAACCAGTTGAGTGACAACTATATTTATGAAACATTTTTTGAGAATAGCTGACCTATCAGCCCAGTCATTTGTGGCACTGATAGATGCCGCAAAGCAAATTAAGCGGGATCATTACCAAGGAAAAAACCCCAAGGTATTTCAGGGCAAAACCTTGGCAATGATTTTTGCAAAACCTTCCACACGCACGCGGGTGTCATTTGAGGCTGGGTTTTACCATCTTGGTGGTCACGCGATGTTTTTACAAAGAGATGCATTGCAGTTGAGCCGCAACGAATCGATTGAAGACACTGCAATGGCGGTGACATCAATGGTCGATATGGTGATGATTCGCACCTTTGAGCAAGCTGAGGTAGAGAGGTTTGCAGCTGTAGCCAAAGTGCCAGTTATCAACGGCTTAACAGACACGCATCACCCGTGTGAAATCATTGCGGATATGCAAACATTTTCTGAATTGCGCGGCGATATTGCAGGAAGGAAAGTCGCCTATATGGGCGACGGCAATAATATTCTTAACTCATATATTGAAGCCTCATATTTGCTCAAATTTGAACTGGTTCACGCCGGTCCTGATGGCTATGAACCTGACCAAGCCATAGTCGCGCAATATGGCAGGAATTATACCAAAGAAGCAGACCCTGTGGTAGCAGTGCGCGGTGCAGATTTAATCGTTACCGATGTCTGGGCTTCGATGGGTGATACGGGGTCAGCAGCAAGAAATATGAAGTTTTCCCCGTATCAAGTCAATAGAGCATTGATCGCACAAGCAAGTACAAATGTATTGTTTTTGCATTGTTTACCCGCAAACCGCGGTGAAGAAGTCGATGAATATGTATTGCATGACGCATGCTCTGGGGTTTGGCATGGCACAGAAAATCGGTTGCATAGCCAAAAAGCGTTGATGATTTCACTTAGGGAAGCTCTGATTAAGTCCATGATGGGCGAGACGGAGAAAAAACGCTGATGATAACTAGACGCAGTGCGCAGATAATACTGGTGGTATTATCAAGTTCTGCAACAACGGATCGCAGCGTTTTTTCCCGTCCTTCTATTGAATATATGATGGTTTGCCTACAAGCGGTACTTGCTGTGTTGCATCCCTTGGCGTATATGCTACGGCATGCACCTGCGGAATGCGCCTTGCAATCATCAGCAATTGCAGGCAACCTCGCTCCATCAGCAAGTTAATCAGAGCTTCCTTAGTTCATAGCCATGCAATTAGCTGTCTTTGATTTAGATAAAACGCTGATTGCTGCGGACAGCGATTACGGTTGGGGGCGATTTTTGATCCACAAAAACGTGGTAGATGCACAGTGGTATGAGCAACGTAACCGTGGCTTCATGCGCTTGTATGATACCGGCGAATTGCAGATGACCGACTATATTGTGTTCGTTGCAGATGTCTTGAATGCTGTCGGTGCACAACGCACAGTATTGTTGCAAGAATATATGGAAACCGTTGTCCAATATTGGATATACCCTGAACTTGTTGAGCGGATTGCGCAACATCGCGCCGCAGGCGATGATATTATTATCGTTTCAGCATCAAATATGTATTTGGTCAAAGCCGCAGCACAGCTGTTTGATGTGGACGCGGCATTTGGAACGATGCTAGCACAAGTGGCAGGTCGTTTTACTGGGAAAATTCTCGGCACCGCAACATTCAATGTTGGCAAATGCGTCGTCGTTGAACAATGGTTCGCCGCCAAGCCCGATTTATCGTATGCAAACACTTGGTTTTATTCAGACTCAATCAACGATCTGCCGTTGCTGCAGCGTGTTGCACATCCGGTTGTGGTCAATCCAGACGCAGCACTACAAAAATACTGCTCCACCTGGGAGCGCCTCGATTTGCCACTCCCTAAAATCGCCACACAGGCCGTGATACCTGCCTGCTAAATTATGGTAACTCTGCTGCAGTCCAAGATGGGTGAGACGGAGTAACAACGATGCGGCATCCAGTCCAATATTGTTGGTGTTGGTGACACATCATTAGGGAAGCTCGGTATTGACAACGATCATCAGCATTTAGTAAATACAATATGTAAGCAAGCGCATGCTGCAGCACTGACCGTGCATGTTGTGAGCATGAGTAATGGCAGTTGTGCTGGCGTCCTACCAAGGCCTGCCCAGGCAATGAGGCTAGCTTAAAATTATATATCCTTGATATTTCATCATTATTTCTCGTGCATTTGTATTACAAATTCGGGACGATTATTACGGTATCCCTATATTTTCACAAAAAATATATGTCAATGATATCGGCAAGAAATCAGAGAATTTTTTTTTAGATGAAAGTTGCGGTAAACAATGGCTTTGCTGGTAAGGGCATGTTGTGCCAGGTAATATCGTATTGCAATCATTACAAAGCTCTGACAATATAAAAACAACATATAGTGCTTTTAGAACAAAATTACAAAAAAACACACTATATGTTGTGGTAGTAAGTTGTAGTAATAAGAAGTGGTAATACATAATTCATTGCAGCACAACATTGTGCTGCAGTTGAGTGACATCGGCACTTCAACACCAATAATATACAACTATACATGTATATGTTACATCACAGCACGGGTAGGTTCACGCGATAATAGAGCCTGCCTCCCAATAATTAGATAACAGTAACAACACAGTCCTCCATTAAAAAATCAGTTGCACTACATACGCTTTGCGTGGGTTTTGCTGCCGTAGCTGGCAGGAAATAGCAGCATAATATGACTGTATTTAACCAATCAACATAATACTCAGCAACATGTACGTGGACACAACACAACAGAAGATCATTAGCGTCGCCAACAAATCGATACGACACAGCGAAGGCAACCAGCAGCCATTTGATTACCAGCAGTTAAAACAAAGCATTTTTACCATTACCAGCAGGCATGATGTTGAGCATATTGACCATCTTGATGATTTTATAGCTGCAGTAGTTTACCAAGAGCAGCAAGAGCGACCTGGCAATGATATCTTTCCAGAGCATCTGACCGATGCTATATATGCGGTATCTATTGCGCGGGATTATAAGAAATTTGCCCGTCAATTAATTCTTAACAGAAGTAAAAATAACAAGCAAGAGTATCCGTACATTGATTCAGCAGGAAATACTGTTGCGCAATTAGATAAAAAGTGGCTATTTGATTATATTGCCGCCGTTTGTGAGCCTTTCTCAGGATTAAATGTTCGCATTATTTTTGAACGGGTGTTGGAGAATTTGTGTCCAGATATTTCATATGAAGACATTACCCGAGAAATTATTCTTGAAATTCACACATTGGTAGGACGCGTACCAGAAGCAACGTATGCAAGTGCTCGCGTACTGCTCGATTATTTGGTTGTCCGTGTCTGTTTGTTTACTGGCGTACACCAACATGCTGACCACACACATTTAAACCAATTATACCCAGAGATATTTGTAGCAGGTCTAAAAATAGGCGTTGAGCATGAGCTCCTAAACCCGGTGCTGCTAACACGCTTTGACCTTGCAGCGCTGGGGAAGGAAATTGTCCCCAGCCGTGATTTACAGTTTCAATATGTGGGGTTACAAACACTTGAAGACCGCTACTTTTTGCATAAAAATGGCAATCGATTTGAATTGCCGCAAACATTTTATATGCGCGTAGCAATGGGGTTAGCAATTAATGAAGATCAACCTACAGCGCGGGCCATCGAGTTTTATCATTTGTTGTCACAGTTTGGTTATATGGCATCAACGCCTACTTTATTTAATGCTGGTACGCGGCGACCCCAACTGTCCTCATGCTATTTAACAACTATTCCTGATGATTTAGACGGGATTTTTAACAGCATTCACGATAACGCAATGTTATCAAAATGGGCAGGTGGTCTAGGCAACGATTGGACCCCAGTGCGCGCGCTCAACTCACGGATAAAAGGAACGAACGGTCATTCCCAAGGTGTCGTACCCTTCTTAAATATTCTCGATGCAACAGCGGGCGCTGTCAACCAAGGCGGCAAGCGCAAAGGGGCAGTCTGTGCGTATTTAGAAGTGTGGCACGGCGACGTCGAAGAATTTCTAGAGTTGCGAAAAAACACTGGCGACGACCGCCGCAGAACACCAGATATTGACACGGCGTTGTGGGTGCCAGATTTGTTTATGCAACGGGTGCATGAAAATGGTGTATGGACCTTGTTCTCACCAAACGAAACTCCAGATTTACACGAAGTCTATGGTAGTGAATTTCGCCAACGCTATCAGCATTACGAGCGTCAGGCGCAACAAAAAATTATTGCTGGTAAAGAGGTACAAGCTGTCTATTTATGGCGAAAAATGCTGACAATGTTGTTTGAAACAGGGCATCCATGGCTGACGTTTAAAGACCCGTGCAATATTCGCTCACCGCAGCAGCATGTAGGGGTGGTGCACTCATCAAATTTGTGTACAGAAATTACCTTAAATACTAATAAAGACGAAATTGCTGTCTGCAATCTTGGCTCTATAAATATTGCCAGACACATGCACACTGATGCCAGCGGCAATATTGCCATTGATCAACAGAGTCTGCGCAGCACAGTACGCACAGCGGTGCGGATGTTAGATAACGTGATTGATATTAACTTTTATGCTGTTGACAAGGCGCGCACCTCCAATATGCGGCATCGACCAGTTGGTCTGGGGCTGATGGGGTTTCAGGACGCGCTAAATATATTGGGGTATACCTACGATTCAGATGCAGCCGTTGAATTTGCCGATTTCTCAATGGAAAGCATTAGCTTGTATGCGATCGAGGCTTCCAGTGACCTTGCTGGCGAACGTGGCGCATATCCAAGCTATGCTGGGTCGTTATGGAGCAAAGATATTTTTCCAATAGATTCTTTAAAAATGCTCGAGGAGCAACGCGGCGCAAAATATTCAGTTTTTAATTATGGATCAAGCCTAGATTGGAGTGGTATTCGTGCAAAGGTTGCGGAGCAAGGGATGCGTAACTCAAATGTAATGGCAATTGCGCCAACGGCGACAATAGCTAATATTACTGGTGCCAGCCGCTCAATCGAGCCGATGTATAGCAATTTGCATACCATTAGCACGCTCTCAGGCGAATTCGTTATAATTAACCCAGAATTGATCGGCGAACTTAAAAAATCAGGTATTTGGGACGCCGATATGCAAGAGTTACTGAAAGAGCAACAAGGCAGCATTAGCAGTATTGAAAAAATCCCAGCAGCAATTCGTAGCCGGTTTAAAACCGCATTTGAAATAGATCAACAATGGTTGGTGCGCGCAGCAGCGCGACGGCAAAAATGGATTGATCAATCACAATCACTCAATTTATATCTTGATACCTCCTCAGGTCGAGATCTGGATCAATTATATAAATCAGCATGGCGCAATGGGGTGAAGTGCACGTATTACTTGCGCACACTCGGCGCAACTCAGGCAGAAATGTCTACAAGCAAAACCATCAACAAACCACTGAAAAAAAATGATCAAGATAGTGGAATATGTGATGTTTGCCAATAAGGGCAACTGCAATCTTAGCGGCACTAACTGGAGAAAATAGACCATGGTAACACCCATAGACGACATATTTAGCGGCTCAGCAACAGAGCCAAAACAGGAACAACAACACGAGAAACTTATGAAAAACTCAATACAATCCACAGTAGCAACACAGACTATTCCACGCACCAACGCAGAACAAATTTATCGACGCGCATTAGCAAGTATTCAAGACATCAACTTAGAAGATGGCACGCAAGAGCTAGAAGGTCAAGCAGCGGCGCTACGAGTGAGCGTTGATGACAAGAAAATAATTAACTGCCGTGCTGACGTCAATCAAATTGAACCGATGAAATATGATTGGGCATGGAAGCGGTATCTAGCAGGTTGTGCCAATACATGGATGCCGCAAGAAATATCCATGGCTGCAGATATTGCCCTATGGAAGTCCGATAAATTATCGGCAAATGAGCGGCAAATAATCGAACGCTCGCTTGGTTTTTTTGCCACAGCAGACTCACTGGTAGCAAATAACTTAGTCCTAGCAATATACCGCCATATTACCAATCCTGAATGCCGCCAATTTCTATTACGCCAAGCGTTTGAAGAAGCTGTGCATACCCATTCATATCAATATTGTGTTGAATCACTCGGTCTGGATATTGGTGAAATATTTAATATGTATCATGAGGTAGACAGTGTTGCTCGCAAGGCAGCTTGGGGGATTAAATACACCGCAAAAGTTGCCAATTCAGCTTTTAAAACAGGAACTGTTGCCACTGATCAAGAACTACTGCGTAATTTAGTCGCATTTTATTGTGTGCTTGAAGGGATGTTTTTTTATTGTGGATTTTCGCAAATTCTATCTATGGGGCGTGCTAAAAAAATGATGGGTGTCGCTGAGCAGTTTCAATATATTTTGCGCGATGAGTCAATGCATGTGAATTTTGGCATCGACTTGATCAACGGAATTGCAGCAGAAAACCCCCAGTTGTGGACAAAAGAGTTTCAGCAAGAAGTTATTCAAATGATTATCGAAGGTACCGAGCTAGAAGTTGAATTTGCCCGCGAAACCATGCAAGAAGGTGTGCTGGGGATGAATGCAAAAATGATGGAAGAATATTTACACTTTGTCGCCAACCGCAGGCTGAACCAACTTGGACTGCCTGCAGTATATCTACACGCAGAAAATCCATTCCCATGGATGGCTGAGATTATTGATTTGCGCAAAGAAAAAAACTTCTTTGAAACGAAAGTGACTGAATACCAAATGGGTGGTGCCTTAAGCTGGGATTGATGGTTTTGACACGTTCTGCATGTGCTGCTGATAATATTTGTACACACAGAATCTGTAAAAAAATGGATAATGCCAAGCCATAACTGGATTTGGCATTATCCCAATTACCTATAATTGCAGTAACTCACCGTTGCAAATAAGCTACGTATTGAATAATTATGATTAGCGTCAGCAAACGCTACCAGTTCACCGCAAAATTTTACTGACCTGCCAATAATCTATGCGGCAAGCATAAAGCAAAAGAATTTTTTCCAACACCCCTGTTTGCCAACGGATACACTTGAATCAAATGCGCTATTTTCGCTATTGTTTTGCAGGGGTATGGGTCATGGCACTCATTATAGGTTTAGCTACCATTGGTACAGCGTTGCGTCCTAGTTTTACCGCAGCAAAAAAAGCACATACAAATGCTGCAATACAAGCGTTGCTGCCACAAGCAACCGGTAAGCAATTACAATTGCTTACCAAACAAGCACAAAAACTCGATTTTGGCGAGATACTTGCAAGCTACCAGTTGGGCAAATATCGCATTTTGTATTCTCAGACTGCTCAAGCATACACCGCAGCAATAGAGATGCTTATTGGTATAAATAATGATACTGGTTGCATCATTGCCGTTAGCGCAGTTAAGCATGCAGAAACACCAGGAATCGGCGCACGTATACTTACAGCAAAATGGCTGGCGCAATTACAACAATGCCCAAATACTGGCAGCCAAGCGGAGTTGAGTGTTGATGGCGCTACAATTGATGGCTTGACTGGGGCAACTATAACTGCTCAAGCAGTTATCCAACACGTACAAGCGTTGCTGCGCTGATTTGTAGCCACTGACAGTCGTCATGCTACGGGGCACAAATATGCACATCATTGCCACATTGCCACGCTAAGTTCCAGCACACGATTAAATATTGCAACATATTTACCAACAACGGATCCAAGTACAACAGTAAAACAGCATATTGACAATATGATGAATCCAGTTTATTGCATCGCTACGATTATCTTCACGCTGCAAGGTGCTAGACTGATTACAACTACACAAAGTAAGAAGGACACTCCCCCCCACGCTCCTTGATGGAGTTAACCAGAGCTTCCTCAACGTGGCTAGCAAACAAGCGAGCCAAAAAACCGTTTCATTTACTGGGCAAAACTAATGCATGCAAATTGGAGTTATCCTACCAAAATTCTCTTTGGCTCTGGTCGTATTGCAGAACTATCCGCAGCATGTACTGCCATCGGTTGTGCCAACCCGTTGATTGTCACTGATAAAATACTAGCAACGTTACCGCTACTGCAAACCGTCTGCACTGTGTTAGCAGACGCACATATTAAATATGCGGTGTTTAGTGCGGTCGATGCGAACCCAACCGAACAAAATTTAACGCACGGCTGTAGCAAGTTTTTAGCAGGTAACCACGATGGAGTGATTGCGCTTGGTGGTGGTTCTGGGATTGACGTTGCCAAGTTAGTCGCTTTAATGGCAAAACAGACAATTGACGTATGGCAGCTTGAGGATATTGACGATTGGTGGCAACGTGCTAACGCCAACGTGATTGCACCAATTATTGCCGTGCCTACGACCGCAGGGACAGGCTCTGAGGTTGGTCGATCTGGGATATTGACGAATTCGGCAACAGCTACTAAAAAAATAATTTTTCATCCAAATATAATGCCGAGAATTGTGATAGCTGACGCGCAGCTGACGGTTAGTATGCCGCCACAGATTACAGCAGGAACAGGGATGGATGCCTTTGCGCATTGCTTAGAGGCATACTGCACCAAGACGTTTCATCCAATGTCTCAAGGCATCGCCATTGAAGGGATGCGGCTGGTTAAGGAAAACTTACTCGCTGCGTATACCGATGGTAGCAATCTTGTGGCGCGAGAGCAGATGTTGATTGCTGCATCTATGGGAGCAGTGGCATTTCAAAAAGGTTTGGGAGCCATCCACGCAGTGTCGCATCCAATTGGCGCAATCTACCATGCCCACCATGGGACAACAAATGCGGTGTTTATTCAACCAGTCCTCGCTATGAATCGCAGCGTGATACACCCGCGGATTGCAGCATTAGCAGCATATTTACAAATTGATGGAGGATTTGACGGCTTTTGTGAATATGTCGGCACGTTAAACCACGCGCTTGGCATCCCCAAATCCATCAGCGCGCTGTTAGGCACTGACGATATTGATATTGATACAATAGTCGCAGCTGCGCTACAAGACCCTTGCGCAGCCAGCAACCCAGTGGCGATGACTGTAGCAAACACCACGCGCCTACTGGAGGCTTGTTGGTAACAAGCTGCAACACAAAATGCCTAAAGTACCAGTCAATTAGGCATTGCGTCTGCAACTAGGGTATTAGTGTTTATGCTAGTGCGATGACACCACAACAACAACAGGCCTTGCGCCGTTCTGGCTATTCTCCCGCGCATATTGCGCAAACACAGCAATGGCTAGCGCAACCACAACATCAGTTATTGTGTGTAGACGATCCATTGTATCCGCCAATGCTGCGAGAAATACCCGCGCCTCCAGCGGTGTTGTTTGGCAATGGAGATACCAACCAGCTATTACAACCTAGTATTGCCATCGTTGGTAGCCGCCACGGTACTGCGGTTGGGCTACGCCATGCCCGTGATTTTGCCGCGCATTTAAGCGCATTAGGATATGTTGTTGTCAGCGGTATGGCCATCGGTGTTGATGGTAGTGCGCATCATGGTGCGCTCAGTACCGGCACAACAGTTGCTGTGCTTGGTTGTGGCATCGATATAATCTATCCCAAATGCCATACAACGCTCTACCAACGCATTGCTGAAAAAGGTTGTATTATCAGCGAATTCCCGCTTGGAACACCCCCCCTCCCCTGGCGCTTTCCAAAACGCAATCGCATTATTACTGGCATGTGTGTGGCAGTGATTATTGTTGAGGCCGCAGTAAAAAGCGGTTCATTGACGAGTGCCCGCGCTGCATTAGAACAAAATCGCGATGTGTTTGTGCTACCTGGGTCAATAGATAATGTATATGCGCAAGGCTGCAATCAATTGATTCGTGATGGCGCGGTGTTGGTTGAATCTCCAGCAGAAGTTCACGAGTTTATTGCGCCGATAGTGCGTACTCATGCATTGCTGCTGAACGCCACAATAGCAGCGCCACTAACTATACCAAAGCAGATACCAAAGCCGATACCAAAGCCGATACCAAAACAACCAGCAACACCATGCGCGGTGCTAAGTGCCATTGGTGATGCGCCCATCAGCTTTGCAGAGCTATTGCAGCATACAGGTTATGAAGTAATAGCACTGCAAGAAAAACTATTCGAGCTTGAGGTGAGCGGAGTTATCCAAACAACAGCACGCGGCATTCAACGTAGATAACCACATCCAGCTTGGCATATTGCGGCTAATTTTAGCTACTGACAGAGCTTCCTTGTTAGCACATTACCGACGGTTTTAGTGCTCAAGCACGGCGTTCATCCCCTTGACAGTTACCAGCAGCACCAGTGGGTGGAGTAAGTAAATAAGCAACGAATGCCTGCCGCACCAAGCAATAGCGGTATGCATGCCGATTGGTCTCCATGTATGCAACGAGCAGTTACCAGCTGCTAAGCCAAAGGCGATCATGCCAAACCAAGGGGCAAGACCAACGTGATCAAAACTGCTGCTCAGCGGTGGAAAAACATATTGATTCAGCGTAGTAACATACGGTGTCATTAACACCAGCCCAACTGCAATTGCCGCAAACGGTGCTGCGCGCAATAGCAGCGCCAATGGCAAGCTTGCCAGCATGGAATGAAGTACTCCAAACCAAATAAAATAACTAGGTGCAAACCAATATGATGCGGCTGTGATGGCAACTGCGGCTGCGGCTACTTTGAGCCATTGCCGCAAAAATTTTTGTATCTGTATGCCATTGGCGTTGGCAAGTGAAAATCCCCAGCCCATGCAAAATAAAAATACCGCTAAAATACATTCCCCCCAGATGTCATACCAGCGCTCAAAACGAATACTCTTTGGTAATAACTCGGTGAATGCAGCAAACCAAATTGCATGAAATACCACCATATTGATAACAGCCCAACCGCGAACGTTATCAACAAATGGTGAACGTTGCGCAGCTATATCCATGCAGCTATATCCATGCAGCTATATCCATTTAGTCGTGGCAGTCATTGTTTTCGCCAGCACTGCCATTATGCGTTTAATAGCCACTGGATATCTGGTGCCACCAGCGTCAATAGCCTGTTGTCCGTGACGTTCTTCTTCGAGTATCATTTCTTCGATAATCGCGTGGGTTCTTTTATCTTTTGGCGGCAATATTTGTTGATGATGTTGTAAATGACTAATGACTTGGCTCTCTGTTGCCTCAACAAAACCAAGGCTAACGCGGTCACTAATCAAACTGGTGACCGCTCCTAGCACAAACGAGCTTGCATACCACAACGGGTTCAATACACTGGGCTTTGCCCCGACTTCGTTTAAGCGTTGTTTGCACCAAATTAGGTGGTCAATTTCTTCTTTTGCAGCGGCTTGCAAATGCTCGCGAATTTCGGGTTTTGACGCTCCTACTAATTGCCCTTGATATAGACCTTGAGCGCAGACTTCACCACAATGATTTATCCGCATCAGTTGTCCCGCAATTTTTTTTTGCTGCGTCGACAACGCTGTTGCTGCGACACCGCTTGCAGGGCTAGGTCTGTTGGTTCCAGTTGCTACGTTGCTGAGTACTTTGAGCGCTGTATCGCATTGTTGTAAGAAAAAATCTTTTGCCATGTTGATATTCTGGTTGAAATACTGCTATTTATCGGAGTATACCCCAAGACGCTTTTGAATTGCTGGGCTAGTTGTTGTGTATTGTAAGTGTACCTTTTTTTTAGGTTCAAGCATTTGTTTAATCGAAAAAGCCACTAATGCAGCCTCGTGAAACCCCGAAAGAATTAGTTTCTTTTTCCCAGGATACGTATTAATATCACCAACGGCATAAATTCCTGCTGACGAGGAGACAAAATGCTCTGTATCAACCACAATCTTACGCTTATCAATCTTTAACCCCCAATGTTCAATTGCGCCGATTTTTGGTAACAGTCCGTAAAAACAAAGAATATGCTGACAAGGAATGGACTGTGCACCGCTGGCACTTTGGAGAATCACCGCGGTGATTTTACCAGCGGAGTTGGTGGTATACCCCTGCGCAGTGCCGATGACACATGCCATTTTATCGGCCGCACACAGTGCTTGCATTGCATCGATGGATGCTTGCTGCGCTTTAAAAGAATTGCTGCGATGGACTAAGGTGACAAAGCTATGCTTAGCGAGTGCTAACGCCCAATCAAGCGCGGAGTCACCACCACCAAATACCACAAGCTGCTTGCCATGATGCGCAGCAGGGTTGATGATTCGATAGAATAATTGAGTGTTGGTAAAAGCATCTATACCATCAAGTGCTAACTTCACTGGTTGAAATGCACCAACACCTGCGGCAATAACAACGGCCTTGCACTGAATGCTGTTGGCAGCATTGGTGTGGACAATCCAGCTACCATCAGCATTTTTGGTGATAGCGACAGCTTCCTGATTAAAGTGAAATACAGGGTTGAACGGCGCTACTTGTTCGAGGAGCCGGTCAGTCAGTTCTTGGGCGCTGCATACTGGCAAAGCGGGGATGTCGTAAATAGGTTTATCAGGATACAGTTCGGCGCATTGTCCGCCTGCTACGGCTAAGGTTTCTACAACATGGACTTGCAGCCCATGAATACCCAGCTCGAAAATTTGGAAAATACCGCAAGGGCCAGCACCAATAACGACAACATCAGTTTTAATCATAGCTGGCATAATACCTTCTTATTCAAGCGAATGCGCAAACCAATCTTGATGATTGCAACGCAATTTTGCATCATATTGGAATCATCCAGCAAGCGAGCCAACATCTTAGTAGATGTGCTATCTGCCAAGCATCCATTCGCAACTGCTGATTAACGCGCTGACGGGGCGAGTTTGTTGCAATTGCTTGATTTCATCAGGCTTTCGTTAAACGAAAACTGTGACGATGCACAATACTAGCGCCATATGCTGCAATATTCTGGCGATGCACAGCTGTCGGATAGCCCTTGTGTTGAGCAAACCCATATTGTGGATAATAGCTATCGAGCACCAGCATTGCTGCATCACGCT
Source organism: Gammaproteobacteria bacterium (assembly GCA_965277405.1). GTDB lineage: Bacteria > Pseudomonadota > Gammaproteobacteria. Next base: position 1,581,338 of record OZ255726.1, on the reverse strand, counting down.
CTGTTTTCGCCAAAATAGATGCCGCGCTAATGCAGGCAAACGTTGCATCTCCGCTAACATGGCATACAAAGCGCGGGTCATGTTTGGCTGGATTGGCATTACCATCAACAAGGATTTGCTGTGGTATAGTTAATAGTCCAGCAACGGCACGCCGCATCGCCAGTAAGGTTGCTTGCAGAATATTAAGCGTGTCAATTTCTGCAACGCTGGCACTGGCAATGCACCAGTCAAGCGCGTGTTGCTGGATTTGCACCCGCAACGTTGCGCGTTTTGCCGCCGATAATTTTTTTGAATCTGCTAAGCCTTGCAGCGGATGCGTAGGGTCGAGCACCACCGCAGCGGCATATACTGCCCCGGCTAATGGGCCACGACCAGCTTCATCTACTCCAGCGATTATTGGCTGTCGTGGCGCGTTATCCATAGTCACGTTATCCATAGTAAAGCTGATACCACACACTCCCAACTATCCCATTCCACCAAATATGAAACAGCGACAAGATTTCAATTGGCGGTAGGAAGTATTGGATGTTAGGGAACCTCTGATTAAGTCGCTGATGGAGCGAGTTTGCCTGCCATTGCTGATGATTGCAAGGCGCTAAGCGCATGCCGTAGCATATACGCAAAGGGATGCAACACAGCAAGCGCAGCAATGGCAGCAAACCCAAAGTATATTCAACAGAAGGACGGGAAAAAACGCTGCGCTAACGTCGTTGCAGCACTTGATAATACCACCAGTATTATCTGCGCACTGAGTCTAGTTATCATCAGCGTTTTTTCTCCGTCTCGCCCGTCATGGACTTAATCAGAACTTCCTTAGCGTAGCCAGCGTAATTTCCACCTCTATTGACCACCGCGACTGTTATGTTGCAGTTTGAGGCGCAGCGCGTGTAAGCGAATAAACCCTGCGGCGTCTTGTTGGTTATACGCGCCCTGGTCTGCTTCAAAACTGGCAATATTGGCGTCATACAAGCTGTTTGGCGAGCTGCGTCCAAGCACAATCACGTTGCCTTTATAAATGCGTAGCCGCACCACACCATTAACGTTGTGCTGGGTATGATCGATCAATTGCTGCAGGCTGTGGCGTTCTGGGGCAAACCAATAGCCGTTATAAATCATTTCAGCGTAGCGTGGCATCAATGAATCTTTCAAATGGGCTTGTTCTCTGTCAAGCGTTATTGACTCAATCGCCCGGTGTGCTTTTAACAATACTGTCCCGCCTGGGGTTTCATAGCAGCCGCGCGACTTCATCCCTACGTATCTGTTTTCAACAATATCTGCACGACCTACACCATGTTTGCCTGCTATCAGGTTTAACTCAGTGAGTAATTGCGCCGGGGTGAATGGGGTATCGTGCAATCGAACCGCATCGCCTTGGTCAAAAGTGATGGCGATATCCTCACTTTGATTAGGGGCGTTTTCAATAGATACGGTGCGTTGCCACATGTTTTCAGGAGCGGTTGTGTTTGGGTCTTCAAGTTGACCACCTTCAAACGAAGTATGCAGCAGGTTTGCATCGGTCGAATATGGAGGTTTATCGTCACGTTGTTGCTCGACAGCAATCCCATGTTGTTGGCAATACGCTAATAGCGAGCTGCGGGAATTTAAATCCCACTCACGCCAAGGTGCGACGACTTGAATGTTTGGATTCAATGCATACGCATTCAATTCAAAGCGTACTTGGTCATTGCCTTTGCCAGTGGCACCATGGGCAATTGCCTCAGCGTTATGTGCAGCAGCAATCGCAATTAGTCGCTTGGCAATCAATGGTCGTGCAATCGCAGTGCCGAGCAAATACTCACCTTCGTAAAGCGCATTGGCGCGCAACATCGGGTAGACAAAGTCACGAACAAATTCCTCTTGCAGGTCTTCAATATAGATATTATCAATGCCAAGCTGCTGCGCTTTTGCTCGCGCCTGCTCAACCTCTTCTCCTTGACCAATATTCGCCGTAAAAGTGATGATTTCAGCTTGATACGTGTCCATCAGCCACTTGGCGATGACTGAAGTATCCAGCCCGCCAGAATAAGCGAGGACAATTTTGTTGATGTTGTTCATACTCAAGATGTACTCCAGTATTTAAAATAAGATTGTATAAGATTGTAGTGATGAGCAGAATACAAAAAAATACAGAGTATTCGACGGTTGTATAGAAATTTCACTGCCATTATTATACTTGAAAACACCATCTGCGTATGACGTTGGCAGGTCTGGGTAAAAATCTTTTTCCAAACAGGGGCTAGTGGTAGCATCCCTTGGCGTATCGCTAGGTCATGCGCGCAGCGGTTTGCGCCTTGCCATCAGCAGCAATTGCAGGCAAACTCGCTCCATCAGCGCGTTAATCAGAGTTTCCATAGGTTAAGGTGCTGTTGCTTGGATGATAGCTACATGCAGTTTTTTGCTGGCTGTAGCTGGCTGTAGCTGGCTGTAGCTGGCTGTAAGCTGTAATGTAATAAGCTGTAATAAGCTGTAAATAACGCATCAATATTGGGTATTGTGGCTGCTATGCTTGCTCAAAACCACGTTTGACCTCCCAATCTGTGACGCTTTGTTGGTGTTGCTGTATCTCCCATTCCCCCGCACGGCAATAATGATCGACTACAGCGTCTCCAAATGCTTGACGGTATACGTTGGAAGCGCGTAACTGAGTAATTGCGGCATCAAGTGTGGAGGGAATAGCTGCTATGTCACTGTTTGCATATGCATCGCCGCTACATTCTGCACCAAGTTCGCGGTTGTTTTGCATGCCATCAATCCCAGCTGCAAGCAGTGCGGCGAATGCTAAATATGGGTTTAAGTCTGACCCGCCAACTCTGCATTCAATGCGAATGCCTTGGCTAGAATCACCGCATACACGATATCCTGCTGTGCGGTTATCGAGACTCCACACCGCTTGCGTTGGCGCAAAAGAGCCAGGGACAAAGCGTTTGTACGAGTTAATATTCGGGGCAAGGAAATATGTCATTGCACTACTATGTTGTAATAATCCTGCAACGTAGTGTTGCATGGTCTGCGACATCCCGTATTGCTGATCCGCGTCATAGAAAAGTGGTTCACCTGCGGGGCTCCACAACGACTGATGCACATGGGATGACGACCCTGCCGAGCCGTTATGCCACTTTGCCATGAATGTCACTGCCTGACCTTTTCCCCATGCTATTTCTTTGCATGCGTTTTTTATTATTACATGGTTGTCAGCGGCAATCAATGCGTAGTCATATTTAACATTTATCTCTTCTTGTCCAGCAGATGCCTCGCCTTTTGAGCATTCAACGTCAATCCCTGCGCCGTATAATCCGTTGCGAATCGCGCGCATAACCTGCTCTTCTTTGCTGGTCTGAAAAACATGGTAGTCTTCATTTTGACCACTCATAAACTCCATGCTTAAATAACTTTGCTGTAAAGCCTGCTCATAGCTTTGTTGAAATAAAAAGAATTCTAATTCAGATGCCATTTTTGCTTGCATCCCCATGGCTTGGAGGCGCTTAATTTGTTGTTTTAGCATGGTGCGCGGGGCATGTTCGATTGGCTTGTTGCCGTGATGATCATAGGTGTCACACAGGACCAGCGCAGTTTTTTCAAGCCATGGCACATAGCGCAGCGTCGCCATATCTGGCTTCATGGTATAGTCGCCATACCCTTGTGACCACGATGTTGCTGCGTATCCGGCCACGGTTGCCATTGCATAATCTGTCGCCAGTAAATAATTGCATGTATGGGTCTGGGTATGCGCTGTCTCAATAAAATTTGCTGCATGGAAGCGCTTTCCCATCAGCCTGCCTTGCATATCTACCATCGCCACAATCACTGTATCAATTGCACCGTCTTTGAATGCTTGCTGTAGTTTGGGAAAAGTTAGATTGCCTGACATATTGACCTTAAAATTTGACCTTAAAATAAATTTTGCATTTAGCTAGTTTCTCATACAATATGATATTCACCCATCATTTACCAACAATACATATATTGAGATCAGCAAATAATCGCCAGCCACAGGTACTGTGCATCGGGGCAATGCACTGGGACATTATTGGTCAAACCACGCTACATATGGACTATGGTGCGGACGTGCCAGGGAAGATTATACGCATGCCAGGCGGCGTTGCCTATAACATTGCTCACGCATTATGCATGCTAAACATTGATGCTGGACTACTCTCCGTGGTTGGGAACGATGCCAATGGCAATGAGCTGATTGCAGTTGCCAACAGCATGGGAGTTGATACTTCTTTTGTCCATCGCAGCGACAGCCTGCCAACAGGCATGTATATGGCAATCGAAAGCGCTCAGCAATTGGTCGGGGCGGTTGCTGATGCAAATTCGCTAGAGCTTGCCGGCACTGCAATTATACAACCTTTGCGCAATGGGTTGTTAGCAAGGCAACAACAACCGTGGTCAGGTATTATTACGGTTGATACTAATATTACAGCTGAGAACCTGCAACAATTCATCGATGCAGGAGTGTTTGCGGCTGCAGACCTGCGTGTTGCGCCAGCTAGCCCCGAAAAAGCTGATAGAATGCGTTTATTTTTACAATATAACCACGTTACGATGTATACCAACTTACTAGAAGCAGCAACCATAACCAACCAAACATTCACCAGTGCTGCAGACGCTGCTCGAGCATTAGTTACGGCTGGAGCACAACGCGCGCTTGTTACCAATGGCGCATTAGCTGCTGCGGAGGCAACCACAACAGGATTGATTACAGCAATACCACCGCCTGTGCGTGTCGCCCGTGTTACTGGTGCAGGGGATCGATTTATGGCGGCGCATATTGCTGCCGAAGTGCGTGGGCAGCAACCAGCAGCAGCACTCAAATTTGCGCTGGCTGACACAGCTTTGCATATCAGTACAACCGTGAGCCATCAAGATGTCACTGCCAATTAGCTATAGCCCTGCAGTTGCTCAAGCACGGGCAAATGGCGACCCAATTGTTGCGTTAGAAAGCACCATCATCACCCACGGCATGCCCTTTCCCCAGAATATAGAAACCGCATTGGCAGTGGAGCAAATTATTATTGACGCTGGAGCCACCCCTGCCACGATTGCGGTAAGCAACCATGTTGTGCATGTTGGTCACACCACTGCTGAGCTAACAGCCCTGGCGCAGCAACAAGATGCCAAAAAAATAAGCCGCAGTGATATTGCCCATTGTATCCAAGCCGGATATGTAGGCGCGACGACTGTCGCCGCAACTATGACAATTGCCCATCTTGCTAATATTGCGGTGTTTGCCACTGGAGGGATTGGCGGTGTCCACCGTGGTGCTGAGCACAGCTTTGATGTTTCAGCTGACTTATATGAATTGGCAATTACTCCTGTTAGTGTGGTGGCAGCAGGAGCGAAGGCAATTTTAGATATTCCAAAAACGGTAGAAGTTCTTGAATCTCATGGTGTGCCACTCATGGCGTACCGTGCAGATTTCTTGCCGGCTTTTTGGTCGAGCACATCGACTATATCCGCGCCATTACGTGTTGATACCCCGCAGGAAATAGCTAAGCTCCATCAGCTGCGAGGTATGCTAGGCTTCCAGCAAGGGCAGTTGATTGCCAATCCTATTGCAGTCAGCGACGAAATACCGCTTGCAACTATGGAGCGATTGATTACAGCTGCGCTGCAACAAGCCGATGATCAAGGCATTCAAGGAAAAGCTGTTACCCCATTTTTATTGGCAAAGCTGAACGATCTTTCACACGGTAAAACCTTACAAGCCAATATTGCTTTAGTCAAAAACAATGCTGCTTTAGCTGCTGATATCGCGATTGCGCTACTGAAAATCTGATCCAGTTACCCTTTGCGAACCTCTGATTATTTTTTTAAATACTGATAATTGGTTATTGTTATGCGTATTGATTAAAATCCATACTGGTAAAGCATCGCAATTTCCATCGAGTGGCGGTATATTTATTAGCTAACTTTTGAGCACAGACGATGACAGGAATTACCGCAACGATTATTACCTTAAACGAGGCTGCAACTATCGCAGGCTGCATTGCATCGCTGCAAGGTGTGTGTGACCAAGTGATTGTTGTTGATTCACTGAGCACAGACGACACGGTTGCTATCGCCAAGGCACATGGTGCTGAAGTATATCTGCAGGAATATTTAGGCGACGGGCCACAAAAGGCATTTGGCGTGCAATACGCCAAATTCGATTGGATTTTGAGCATCGATGCAGATGAACGCCTCGATATTGATGCCCAGCAACAAATACCCATATTAGCGTTTTCTAAAGCATGTGACGGCTACGCCATCAAACGCAAAAATTTTGTTGGCAGTCATTGGATACGTGCTGCGGGATTTTATCCAGACTATGTTATCCGCCTATACAATAAACATACTGCAGCGTATCTGCCACAAAAAAAACACGCCCGTGTCAAAGCCAAACGGATCAAACAACTTGATTGCCACATGCTGCACTATACGTATGAAAATTATTCACATTGGATAATGCGGATCAATTGGCTCAGCTCTCATGATGCATGGGCATTAAAATCTACTGGCAAAAAAAAGCCATCGCCACTCGCGCCATTGCGGCATGGCGCGTATGCGTTTATCAAGAAATTGATTTTCAAGGGCGGGATATTTCAAGGAATTGATGGCACAACTGTCGCCATAACCTCCGCCTTCCATTCGTATATGAAATATGCCAAACTCATTGAACTGTATCAACAACAAGTAGATAACCCGCGCCCACCAAAATAATGGCAACACCGCCCAACTCTGACACGCATTGTGCAACAAGATAACTGCCATTACGCCAGCTATGATTAAAGCAATGATGGGCTAAAAAAGAGCAACAACCGCGCACACTCAGCGAATTAGTCAGAGCTTCCCTAAACATAGCAAGCTGCATTTGCTAGACACGCTCATTCAAAAATGCCAGGCAGACCAATACTGACGCGATAAAAACCTGTGTTAAGCGTTTGTTGTAAATCGGTAAATGGACGGTCCGTATCTACATTTAAATTGTTAAAAGAGACGTAAATAGCAACTATTTTGTTATCTGCCGTTATTTCCACCATATAGCTGCTGGCTTTGGCAATGCGTTGGTACGAGCTAATCATAGGTTCAGATAGTGCGGATATGGAGTAGGTGCCTGAGTCCGCAGCGCCAAGCAAATACACATTATTTTTCTTGGCAATGAGTTGCGAGGTAGCGGTATCCGCGCTGATATCTTCGCTAAATGAATACACAATATTGCCATGATTTTCATCAAATTCAGCAGCTTGCTGCAGCAACGCTAAATCAATTGCATTCACAATCTTGCTAATATCCACAATAATAGAAACGCCACCGCCATCTTTAATAGTTGTTAAATCGCGAATATCCATCGCCCAGACATAGTCGAATACTTTGCCGATGTTGCGGTACGCATCATTCACCTGTGTCATCAACCTTTTGGTTGGCTGGTAATGGTTGGTGCCGATAAAAATTGAATCGCCACGGTCAAGCAAAAAGCTATTGTCTTGTATGGCAACAACGCCATCTTCGGTTTGCGCAACAGCTACTTTGCTGGTGTCGTCAGTAACATTTTGTATTGCTCCTCCTCGATTTGGTAGTAAGTCTGGTGGTGGTGTCATATTGACAATACCCGTAACGTTTTCACGAAATGAGCTAATATCATTAGCAGTATCGCTGGTTGGGTCAAAGCGATATTTATCATCGCTGGTAAAATCGCCATTCCAGCCATTGGTTTGCTTGCCACTGGGCATAGAACCAAGCTGCCCCCACTTGGCTTTCAGGTAGTTGCGTACGACTAGGCGTTCAGCTTGGCTTAGCACTCTGCTGTAATACAGTACTTCAGGATAATACGCGGTACTGAAAGGATCTATAGTTGGTGCTTTATGCGGGTCGTAGGGAGTTCTCCTGGATGGCGATATACTGGTTGAAGCAAATACTGAAGATCTAGTATATGAAGTTAAATTTGAATTGCTGCTACCGTAGTTAGAGTTTTGTCTGCCGCCATAATACATTTGAAAACGAGTTGGATTATTACCAAGAGCTAATACGGCTTCCATCAATGTCGGCTCGGTAATATTAGGAATAACCTGTGTGGCTCTGACATCCTCATCGCTTCCATATCCCGATCGCTGATTGCTGCTGACATTCGTTAATTCACCAAGTAGTGGTCGTATATTATACCCTGGACGTTGCCCTCTAAACCCTATCAGTAAATTATAGGTATTAAAATTCTGGTCTACTTGATTTGAATCATATAAATACCCTAGAAAGATTCCTTTTATCGCAGCTAATCTAGTAGTAAAAATAGCGTTATAGTTGTCTGCCGCATTCCTTCCACTACCTGCTGGAGTAGGGATAAATCTTGGGATAGATTTAATTAAGCCCATCAGCGTTAATTCGGTTATTGCTTCTAGTTTTTTATCAAAAATAGACCATACCCGTGTATCTGTGTAGAGACGGTTAGGTTGATAATTAGCAATCGATATTGAGCTATCTGTTGAGGCCAGATGCTGCATATACCCAGCTGAATTACGAGCAATTGCTTTTGAATCAGGTTCTGTTGGTACCGCGCCGATAACCGGCAGCCCGTTAAAATAATTTTGCTGGATTTCATGACTCAGCGGTGCAAGACGCATTTCACCAACATACAAATTGTATTTTTTAACCTCAGCGCAACTACTTCCTCTAGAACTTCCTTCGTTATCACCAGGTGTTATTCCCGGAGTTTCATTGCGGCAAACATGTTGACCAACGCGCAACCGCCCTGAATATCTGCTTTTACCCTCAATATTACCAGGCGGCCTCATGTCAGCTCCATTGATCACATACAGCCCATCCCATGGGGCAGCAGCTTTGCTGCGCCAAACAGCGCGCATATCATCAAAATGGTTGACTTGCAAACTCTCTGGCAGGTCATCATTGGTAATGTCATATTTTCTGGTTCCTTCCTTATCATACTTCATATAACTCAGACCATTAAACCCGAGTGGCGCATCACGGGTACCGTCAGCATCGAGGTCTGCTGAGTCAAGCCATATAGCAACACCGTTGCCAATACGAAATGGTGCGTTTATTTTGACGCCTGGAAAGTCCTGCGCGGGGTAGATAGCATGAAGTGCATTGCCACCAATCGAAAATCCAGTAGGATTGTCGTTATAAAATTGTCGATCAGTGTTTGCCTGCAAACTGATGCCGTCTAGGTCTATCATGCCAGAAACAACAGTAGCAAATTCCACTGTTTTTGTCAGGGCAAACGAGTTGTTAGCATCTGGTATGCCGTCAACGTAATACAGCAATACATCTTTACCGCCAATAGTTAAAGTAACAGTTCCTCTACCTGCTGTACGCGATGGACGAACAAACTTGTTGAAAGTCATAACTAAAGTGAGGGTATCGCCAGATGTATAGGTGCCAGAATTTATGGTCATATTCCCTATATGAGGAACGTTTGAGGTTGGTAATCGATGTTCTATAGCTCTGTTGCCAGCGCTACCCGTTTGTTTCAGGTATAGATAAGGGTTGCCAGCGTTATCTGTGATTTTTGTCGTCATGGAATGTCGCACAGCTATGGTAGGCACTGCAGTTATATTCTGAGTTGTATTGATTACTAAGCGAATTTGTCCTTTAGCCAATGTCTCTGGACTGGTATCAACACTAAAATCCAAGATTTGATTCAGTGGTTTTATTTGAAAAGCATCTGCAGTTACATCTTGAACAAGCCGCAACGGTTCACTAAAGCCCAGTACAATGGCATTGCCTGCTGTATACGGGTTTGCAGTCCCATTGGGGTTGTATATATTGGCGGTTAGCAACACTGGTTGTATTTTATCTGGGACAATAAATATTGCGTCATCCCATGCCACACCAGCGCCAAATACTGCTTTTTTAACGATTATTGTATCATTTGGTAGGAGTGAGTCAGTCGCTAAAGTAATGGTAATCTTGTTGGTATTGTTGTTATGGGTTGCGGTAGCTGCGCTTGCAAAGCTGGCGGCTGAATCACCTTGGCGTAATACTTGGATGTGTTGGTTGTCAGTTAAACTGGTCAAACCGGTCAAACCGTCAAATGATGTATCAAATAGCAATTCAAATCTATCACCGCTGTCGTATACACTATTGCCAACGATGCCATACGCAGTATGACCATTATTGATCTTATTGGCTTCAGTCTCAATCACATTGACGCTAGCTGCGACTGGTCCTATATGCAGAGCTAGGCGGTCGTAGCCAAGCTGTGCTGCTATTTCGTTCGCGTCGTTGCTCGCGCCATTTCTCGCTATAACTAGTGTGGGGTCGGCGAATTGAATTGTGGCTTGTTTGGGCAATGTTGTTTGCCTGCCGATGGTGATATAGGCGGTCTGCGCTAGCTTAGCTGTGGAGTTAGCTGTTGTAATCCATGTCAACACATCATCAGCGGCAAAGTGCTCAGTTGACGGATTAGCTGGTATGGTAGTTTTAATGCGTAAATTATCGAGTGTTACGCTATTTTTGTAGACTGGAACATTAAACTGTAGCTTGAGGCGCAGCCCTATAAAATTATTTCTTGCTTGGTTGGGTAGAACTGGGTCGCTGACGACGACATCGCCAGATAGATCTGGCTTGGTAGTTTCATACACATAGCTCAATATGGTTGCTGCGCAGGCGGTGTCACCCATTAAGTCGTTAGCTGGTGCTACCTTAAAAGAATATTGGGTTGTGCCAGGCGTGGTATTGCTAGCTGTTGTTATAATATGGCTGCGCTGCTTGGAGGTAAGGTTATGTGTTGCTGCTGCTCCTGTACATGTAGCGTTGTTATACACCTTGATTTGTGCGCTTGAGCTGGGTTGATTGAGTAAGACTTGGATGCTAGCGTTGCCAACATTGGAATATCCGGCACCGTTTTGTAAAATTTCTGGATCTGGTGCGATGAATCGTATCGATGCTACCCCAACAGTACTACCATTTACTCTGGCTGTACCCTCGCTGGCGATCAATGTGGTATCTAGCGCCAGATTTTGGGCATCTCTCATGGTGCCTGGGATCAGTTGCTTAACAGTAATGCCATCAGCATCGCGATGACTAGGTTGAACCGTATAGCTAAAACGCAAGGTGTTGCGGTAACTGAGCAACTCAACCTGGCTTATATCAGCTGTTGCATCGCCAATTTGCAATTGCAAACTGGTTGAATTCAAAAATGCGGCAGCTTGCAATGGCTCTGTATATTCCACGTCAATAATTATCGTTTCGTCGCTAACGTATACACGGCTGGTATCCGCATCGATTTTGATAGCTTTAATCTTGTTTGTTTGGATTGGGCTGTCGTTTTGAAATATAAATGCAAAGGTAAACTCTGCGGTGAGGTCGCCGTTGAGTGCGCTAGCAAAATCATCGGTTTGGGCAACGTTGCCCACCAGTGACATACGGATTGGGGTAGAATTTGAGTGACTGCGGATAACTTGTGCGCTGACTGCTTTAGCGGCAATTAAAGGAGGTAATGCAAACTTTAGCCTGAAAGCCGGTGAATTAGCAGTGCGTTGTATCCGCCAGCGGCGTGGTACGTCATAGGATATGTCGTTGCCATTTCTTGTATTGACATAGTCGGTCATGTCGCGACCTGGGCTGCCGTCATCATCAGCAATCGCAATAAATGCATACGCGGGTGCAGGGGCTAATAATTCTACCGTTAACGGGTTGTAACTGCCGTCTTCGACCAAGGCTGCGCCGGCATTGCGGATAAACTGATAGCCTGGGTCATTGCCGAGGACGATTAAATTGTGTGAGAAGGTGTCGTCAGTTGCAGCTGCTGTGGCACGCAGATAGTTGGCATTGTTTGCAAATGCATATACGCTGCTATCAGCACTACTTATTATCCCAGCTTCACCAAAAAACTGCGGATGATGCCAACTGCCATGCTTCATGGCTAAATAGCTGTTGATATATTTTTTGTTGGCAGCTTGATGGGTATAACTTGGGAAATACAACAACTCCGCTATCACAGGGTTTTGCATGGCATATGCCTGCAGTGGTCCGTTAAACAAATACAATTGCAGCGGTGTTACTACTCCAGCTGTTGTTGCAAATTGTTTGTATAAATTGGTTGCATTATTTGGATTGCGAAAATCAGATGCGTAGAAACGTTGTTTGTTATTGGCAACTGTCACCGCCGCGGCTGTTGCGAATGGTTTAACCGTGACTGAATACGCTGTTGTTGCTGCAGCTAAGCCAAGGACTTGCTGAATGTGGCTCGCAGTATCTTTGCTTAAATCCACCATAGTGGTTTCAGCAACAAATATTTGTATCCCTGCAAAATTAGCGGCGGCGTCTTCTGCTCCACAGCTGGCAAACAGATCAATATAATCGATGGGCATAACCTTGCCCAAGTCGAGTTGAATCCACATGCCATATGTGCGAATGTAGTCATATGGATTATCAGCCCCTATCGCCGCAGGATAGGCAAACAATACATTTGTTACTTCGTAGCTTGAGGTGGTTTGGATATTTGGAGTGTTCGAGCCATTGCGCTTGGATCCATACATAAACCAATGGTGCTGGGGTTGATCGATAGTAGCTGTATTATGTGGTATGCCATGCGAAAGATCGTTGTTAATTAATATGCCAGAAGAAAGCCGGTTATTACCAGCTGCACACTGATATGGATCATTGGCAGCATTGGTAACGGCTGTATTAGTACCGTCTATCAGCGTTTCCATCGCTAATTCGTTGTTATCATCCAACGTAGTTAACTGTGCTGGACTAGGATTATCACCAATACTTGGGTCGAGCTTATACTCTTGTAGCATTAAACTATTTTTATTCGTGTATTCTGTCCAGTTTTGTCGACCACTGTACAATTTAATACTAGCCCCTGCGCCATCTACAGCATTGCGTTGAATGCGGTCGCTGATGTCATTACCATTACTCATGACGTCTATTTCATTGAGGCGCATAAACGCGCCTGGACCGCGGTTTTTATATAGAAGAATGTAGCGGCCTTTCATCCCAAGGTTGCTAGTGCTATCTGCAGAATAATCGGTTGCTGCGCGCATTACATTGGTGGTTGTTACTTTGCCTTGTGCTGGATTGATATAGCCGACGTCGATTACCTTGGTGGCACTAGCACGCTGCAATGCTTGGTCGGCGGTGTCTAAATCTTGCAGCAATGGGGCATATGGAGCTGTTGCTAAATGCTGTGGAGCTGTTGCTGTGTGAGTTTGGGTGACCGCGTCGAAACTATTTGGCTGTTGGCTGGCGTTACTTGCCAATAGTTTATTACCAAAAGCATGGGCGCGCAAACCACGCCCTAAACTGCGGTAGAGCCAAACACTGTTGGCTTGATTGCTGTTTTGCAAGGTGGCTGCGTCAGCAAAATTGCGCCCAGCAATGCCCTGCCAATCTGCAACATCCTCACTCCAGCTTTTATCATAATACCAGGCGACGTCTTGGCTGCTGGCTGCTGCGCTAAAGTTCTGCCCTTGGGGGATGATAGCGAAGAGATTAACGTTACTCGAACCTTGCCAAAAATATTTATTACGCTGTGCCGCAGGCACGGCATTTACGTCGTTTTTAATAACTGCATACAGATGCGGCATATCATGCCCAGCAAAATTATCTGCCACGCGCAGCGGTGTTATTCCTTGCCGTCCTCGATATTGTTGAATATTGAGGGCAGCCATACCATTGCTTTGTTGCAAAATTTCTATGTGCGCGGCTGGGTCAAACGCTAAGGTTAGCGGTAGCGCGCCAGCATTTTTCCATTTTCTGTTGACAATATCCACGTCTGCGGCTTTGAGCCAGATTGCTGGCCTGTTGCTGCCAGTGCGGATGCGCGCGACTGTAAAAAACTGCTTATCGCTTAAGGTAACGGTAGCGCTCAGGCGTTGTTTTTGATACAGATCATTGTTGCTATCACTAATGTATTCATGTTTTGTCATTGGGTAGAAGGTACCCGCTAACGAAATATCACCATCGCCATCGCCATCGCCATCATACACATATAGCGCATAATCAAAGCCAAGTAGATATTTCTGCCTGGCAACATATGCATCAAAATGGACTGTTGTGGCAGCAGCGGTGGTGGTTTGGTAAACATGGAGTGGGAATTCATACTGTTGGGCTATTGAATATTTAATTGGGGTAATATCATCAACAAACGATTTAAGATACGTCCAATCCACCTCATAATCTGCCAACCTTTCCCCACCTTGGTTGAGTATTCTGCCGTTAAATGCAATCAAGTTATTTGTTGCTGCGAGTAAATGCGCCTCAAAATGGACATTGGGAGAATCTGTCAATACTGCCTTGAGGTTGTTGATTCCCAAGCCAGCGTCGCTGCCTAGCACTGCAAATGAATAACGGTCGTTGCTTGCCATCGTTCTTGGCATATTTTGCTGTGAAAAATATGTATATCGCTCGTTGGTATTTGACAACAGCATTCCCGTACTGGAGCGGATGGTGCTTAGATCGACACTTTGATCTGCTATATCTCCATAGCGATTATCGGCAACAACCCCGTATTTGACTGACAAGTAGGTAGCTATTTTGGTTGCGAGCTGCTGGGTAGCTAGATTGTCTGCAGCGTTGTTGATGACGATAATCTCGTTGAGGGTGCCGCCGCCACGGGTGAATGCGCTATAGTCATGTATTATAGTCCCATAACCTGCATTTCCTTGGTGTCTAAATGTTTGATTATTGGTATAGCCATTTATTGATAAACCACCTGTTTGGCCTTGGCGATATCGACCATCAATAGTAATTATTTGCGCAGGGAACCATTGTGCATTGCGAATATTTCCCATTCTTGCGGTGACTACGTCGGTATTTAAAAGCAAGTTCTTGGCTGCTATAACAGTTTGTGCAACTGCAAATGGTGTTTTCATTCTGTGACTAGACATCCCACAAGGAATAACATTATTTTCTCTTTCTTGATGGTCGGATATTTCATCTACATAGCCCAATATTAGCAAACAGCCTTTTGCCTTAAATTTAGCAACTATATAAATAATGTTATTCGCTACGGTTAAGCCGACGCCCATCAGGGGGCCTGGGATTGTTAAGGCAGGGTTACGGTGTTCCTCTGCTTCATGTTGCCATTGATAATCACCACTTGGATCATCGTTACCAACGCGCAGTCCACCAAAAACTGGATCTTTTGATAACTGGCGTAAACTTGTTAGCTTTGGCTTAGAGGTAATTGCAGTCGGGCTATCAGTGTGGGTGTTGGCGCGCCAGGTATACGAGCGATCGGCGTTGAAGTTGAGATCTTCTGGTCGCAGCCAAAAGGCAATACTTGGCGTTGTATCATTAGCTGAGATTTCGGCATCAGTAAGCCCTGCTAAATTAGTGACACACGGCAAGCTAGTTGGTTTGCTACGCATCGCGCTGGCTATATTGGCAATTTCGCAGCTATTTTTACCGCTGTTGTAGACGACTAATTCTTGCAAGCTGCCGATAAATGGTTGCTGTATTGCGGCGCCTCCAGCTGCACTGGCATGACCAAGCACTAGCTGGGCTGCTACAGGCAACGCAGCCGCGGCTGAGGTATCATCATCTGTCACGTTGGCGCTTGTTGCCAGCGTCAGCGTTGTAGCTGTTGCGCTGACGACTGTGAATATTGCTGCGTCAGCTATTGCGGCAGCTGTGGTGGCAGCAATTGTGGCGGTATTATTACCGTTAGTTGCGGTAATGGTATAGGTGTGAATTGAGTCTGTGCTGGACGTATATTGATAACACAGGCGCATGCTGTTATTAGCATCGCCTACTGCGAGCAGGCAACTATCCGCTGTTGCGTCTTGGCTGGGTACAAACACCGCGGCGATGGTAATGCCATTGGTTGCATCAAACTCATTTTTGGCTATGCCAACCGAGTTATGAAATACCAGCCCTGGCGATACAAATGTTGGTTTGTGGGTGTTTGTTATGTTTGGCGACACAGCAGGGTCTAAAAATTCAACATGATTGGCACCATGGATATCACGCAGGCAACTCAGCGCATTGCTAGCAGATTCACAGCCTGCTGTGGCGACAAATCCTTGGTCATCACTTGGATAATACCAGCCTTGCAAGCCTTGTATTGGCAGTGCGTTGGTTGTTGGGATGATTTTGTCCAAAGCAATATTGCTGGCAAAGGCTGCAAACGAATAGTCCGCGGCTTGCTTGGCGCTATCGACAATACAGGCGGTGGTTGTGGCGACAGCTGCAGCGGTTGTGGTGGCGGCGGTAGCTTGGCAAGGGTTGCTGCTAATAATGCTCAACTGGGTGTCGTTAGCTGATAACGCGGTGACGTTGCTGCCGAGGTTAAATTCGAGCGTGTGGTGATTAACAAGTGCCGCCATGGAGCGTGTTGCTGGTGTTGCGCCTGCATTATTCACACCAATATTGAGCGCTACTGATAATACTGCATTTGGTTGGACATGCACTGCGCGGTTATACGTGAGTGCCAGCACATAGTGGCCATCTGCAAATGGTGGGGCTAGCACCTGTGCTTGGATAATGGTTGCTTTGGTGGTGTTTTCAAAGCCAACTGCTGTTCCTGCAATGGTTTTGGCTGTATGTGCAGCGAGTTGATTGCCAGCAATATCGTGGATTGCAGTGGCGTTGACAACTTGCAGCTGTGGCGGTGATGGAAAAATAAAATTACTATCGGTAACGGCAAGCATAAATCTATGCGTGCTTGCTAATGTATCGCGGGCGCTGATAGCGGTTAAGGATAGGGCGCGACTGCCGTCTATATTTGGTAGTCTTAGTTTAATACCAGCGTTGGTCAGGGCAACCTCCTCTGAAAATTCAAGAGCAACAGCTAAGGTGTCGCCAATAGTGAGGGTGTAATCTGCTACATCAAACCTTGCGGATGTCAATATTGGCGCTTGGCTATCAACTTTTATTTGTCTGCCGATACCACTTGCCAGTGCTGTGATATTGCCAGTTGTCGCTGCTAGGCCATACGTGGTGATGTTGGCAAAGTTGCTGATCGTTACTTCTTCTGTTTGTTGTTGTTGCAAGGTTATGCCGTCGCTATCAAATAGCCCTGTCTCGACAACATACTCAAAAATTATTTTTTTATCATCTGCTCTAGTGGCTATTGCTTGAACAGTTGTAGTTGTGCCGTCTTTTTTGTCGATAGTCAAGGCTATTGCTGGGTTGTTAGCTGTAGCAGCTGTAGTAGCTATTGTTACATATTTGTCAAATAGTACGCCAATAGCAATTTTTGCATCGAGTCCGTACCATATTTGGTTGTTTTCAACATGCACCGCCACAGGTTGTGGTGGGCTTGTATTAACATACACCCGTGTGCCAGTAAATGTTATCCCAGCCAAAGATGGTAGCACTGTTACTCCAGCAGTAGTGCTCGGCTTGGTAATAACTAAACCTGTTCCCCAGTTGATCGCGGGGTTAGCTGGCAACAGCACTGCACCGTTGGCATTGCTATCACCCGCTAGTACGGTATAGCTAAATACCAACTCTGTGCTAGCTGCGAGAGGATAGTTCAACGTCGCTTGTTGCGGCTGTGGATTGTCGCCGCCTGCATTTGAGAAAATAAAGTCAAGCGTCGCAGGGCTAGCGTTTGTGACTGTAGCATCATAGCTAATGTCTACAGGTTTGGCTAATGTCAGTGTAGCTTCAATCTTGCTACCTGTGGTATATGACCCTGGCGTAACCAGCAGAGCTTGGGCTGATGTATATATTGCTGGGTTGATTATCGCAACATAGACGCTGCTCCTGCCCGCGCTAATGGGGAGCTGTCCAAACAGTTTATGTGGAGTATTCGTTGCTGTTGCATGCGTTGATGATAGCGGGATACGCCTATCGGCAGCATCTACCCCATTGTTATTGGCATCGAGCACCAATACATATGAATTGCTATGACTGTCTGATGGGCTTGGCATGGTAACGGTGGTAGTGCCCAATGAGACGTTGCTAAAAAACCGCCAGCCTTTGTTGCTGACAGCGCTAATGTTGGCGATTGCTTGCGGGGTAAAATTATCCGCTATATTAGCCGCTTGTGTAAAAGAATTACCATTATCTGCGTATATCAAAAACTGCTGCTGCTTGCCTTGAAACAGACTTTCATCAACACTAAAACTGATATCTGCATCGCTGGCTATCGTGGTAGATTTTCCTTGGTATTTACCTGTATTAGCAAGGAAAACTGGGTTGTTGGCAAACAAGTCATGCGCTCTATTCCAAGAAAAATTCTCGTATGCAAAGGCAATAGACTTGGGCACTGGAAAACCATGCTCAATAGCCATCGCGTTCAAATGGCGGGCAAACTCGCTGGTGGCATTGGTGTATGGGCTGGCGTAAATAACGCGCAGTTCATATAGCCAAATAGCTAGTGCTTGCTGGTTGGTTTGAGCTGGGGCATGGTTTAATCCATGTGTTTGATTTGTCGCTGGACTCCAAGGTTTAAATACCCCAGTCCCCCATGTGCTGGTGCTGTCTACCAATATTTGGTCATCAATAGTAAGCAGATATCGGGAATTCGGCTCTAACACTAACCCAAGTAAGTGGTCTGAATCTGCGGAAATATCGACGGTAAATGTATGGGTATTTGCGCTGGAATTTTGACTCAAATTTTGATTATCACCGCCAACCCCTTGGCTAAAATCGCTAAAACCAAATCCTGCGGCTGTGAGGGTGATTGATAGTTGTGGGTTGCTTGCTTGGCTAGCGGCGCAGATAACGGCTATATCGACTGTTGATGCGGCTGGGTTTGTTTCTTGGTATAGGTGGGTTACCGCCTGTGGAGTACAGCCATTGCTGCCGATGCCAAACGCAATCAATAGGTTTTTTTCAGCAACCTGTGTTGCTGATTCTCCCAAGTTAGCATCTGTATACGTAAAGCCATTTGCAGCTGCTGTTGGGGCATGTAGTCCTTGTTTGTTGCCAGCAGGCCGTGACGAAAGTACGCAGGATGGGCAAGCGATAACGCTGAGGTTTGGAATGTTTTGGAACGATCTTACTGTTGCATCTAACAACTCTAGCTGTTGATTATATTCAACTTTATCTGGTGAAAATGAAAACCAAATATTCTCGGCATAGTTGAGCTGCTTGCTCGGCGTTAAAAATTCAACCGCAACAAATTCTCCATTATTGATTTGTATTGGTGCTGCTGTTCCGTATACATGACGAGAATTACTTGTTGACGTTTGGATGGCGCGTAAATCCTGCTTACGGACGTTTTGCGTAAACGCTTCATTTGCGGCGATAATAATCCGTACATTTTTGGAAAAACCACGCGAGTTAATCCCGTTGATATATTTGAGACTAATGAGACCAACTTCGCCAATTTCAGCGAATTTATATATCCGCTGGATGCGCTCAACGTCATAGTTGCCTTCCACTCCGATATATTTTGAAGTTGGGAAGTTATACGAGCTGTCTTTATAGCTCCACGTTAAAAACTCACGATTATCGAGTTGGCTGGTATCGGCAATGGTGACAAACAATGAGTCTGGCTTGCGGTAGTCGCCATATTGATTGCTGCGGCTGTCTGAGCCGGTCAGCGAGTTCACCCATAATTTACCAGGGACGCCACCTGCGGAAAAACCTTCGGTATAGCCACGAAAATGATCTTGGTCGAGACTCCAGTTTTCATTAGCCTGTCCCCAAACTTTATAAAATCCTTGTTGATCATCGCGCCCGATTGCGGTGTTGTTTTTGTACTTGTTAAGAAATTCTGTGTTTGCTGTAGCATAAATAAGCAGTCCTTCACTGGTTAAAATATTGGGTAAATTGCTGGCAAAAACCGATTGGGTAAAATGGCTTGCATATTTTAATTGCAAATATTGGAAGACCTGGCGCAGCTGGGTATTTGATAATGCTGTGTCGTAGACCAGCACATCGCCCCAGGCGATGCCGGTGTCGTATGAGTTATCAAACACGGCACCTTGGGCATCTTGCAATAAACCCAGCGCGTAGCCATTGAACGATGTAGCACGCGCAGCGCTATCAAAATCTGTAATAAAGTCTGAGCCATTTATCGAATATTGATAGCTATTGGCGGGGCTGTTGGCAAGATTTACCCGCACGGCAAGCGTTGTTATTTGCGAAGTTGCATACTGCTGCCAGCTATATTCTTTGGCAATCAGCCGTGGTTTTTCCGTTGAATAGGTGCTGAATGGGTCGCTATTCTCAGTTGCATAATATTTAGTAGCCAAAGTACGCATCAGCGGTACTGGCACGGTTTTACCTGCATATAAACCATGTGGATAGCCAATGATGGTGTTGGCATCAAAGGTTCCAAGAATTTGTTGTGGGTAGTTTGAACCAAAGCGAAATACTTCAAAACTATTAGGAGTTAATGCTCTATATGCGCTGTCATCAGGTTCGTTATCGAGTAAAAACAAGCTGCGCGGCTGCGGCTTGCTGTTGCTGGTTGGGGTGATAAATACCGCAAATGCGGTGAGTTGTTGGCTATCTTCGCTAAAGTCATCCTCGCTAAACACGCCATGATAATAGCGGTGCACGTCTTGCTGAAAGTAATTTGCAGCTGTATAAATTGTCTCACCAGCAGCACGGTTTGCTGTTGCAAAATTTATTGTGCTGCGTTGGTCATTGGTCAACGCATTTTCGAAATATTCCCTGTTAGCGCTGCCAGTTGCGCTTGATGCGTCTGTAATTAGCAGGGATTGTCCATTTGAGAACTTAGCGGCAATAGAGCGCATGTTGCGGGTACGAACAATGTCAACGCTGGCATGGTGGTTTCTTCCTGATCTATCCAGCCAGGTATCTACCCTGCCGTCGCTGCTAAAATCCAAGTATGTGGGGTCCGGATCCAGCCATAGCACGAGGTTTGCTGCAGCAACACCTGCCGCAATACTTTGCCTGACATTGCAAACTGATTGATCGACAAGCGTGGATTGCCATTTTGCCACGCTTGCGTATTTGCGCCCCAATACATCGATATAACACGGCAATAAACTACCCATTGCTGCAGTAAATACGCTGAAGTCATATAAATGAAAGCTACCTAACGCAATCGTGTTGAGTGTGTCATCAATCGCTGGCTTGACTGCCGTCAGCGGACTACTACTAAATATTGCTCGCCCGCCGATATATGTTGCGAAATTACTGATGGCAATATTAGAGTTGGCGTGTTGGCTATCTTGGACAATGGTTAGGCTATCTCCATTGAGACTGATACTAATATCTTGTGCTTGAAAACGAGTTTGATCAGCTGCGCCGCTATAGTGTTCGATAACCAAGATGTTTTTGTCATCCCCTGCCAACGAATCTTGTTGCAATGTTGATAATCTGTAAGATATATAACAGCCGCCACCGCAGTATAGCCCCAGACCATGCGAGCGGTCTTTTTGGACATCAAGCGCAATAGTGTATTCTGTTCCCAGTTCGCCAATACCTATAAATGATAGCAGCGGGTTTTTGAATACGGTGTGGGTTGGAGGATGCTCTGTGTTGGCAAATGTAACATTGCTGAGCACGGCAACAATGGTTAGTTTGGGCTTTGCTGCTACATTTATAGTGTTTTCTGCCTTTAATGCGCTACCTGCAAACACATAAGCTCCATTACTCGTGCTAACCGTGGCATCAACATTGTCACTGCCATTGTCATTGTCATTGTCATTAACTGTAACCGTTTGATATTTGCCGTTGTTGGCGGTATCAGTGATGGCGCAAATAGGTGCTGTGCCACCACATGTTGTAACACTAGAGCCATCAAATTTTATGGCACTGATGAGTTTGTAGGCGCTGCTATTACTATCGCCAGCTGTGGCAACTATCTGAATCACAAAGTTCTTGTTTATAGTTTTAGCAAAGGCAACAGCTGCGTTGGCACCAGTTGTTTGAATTGGCGACTGTGCCGTTGACTGCGTTACAAAAATATCGCCTGTGCCGCTATACCTCCCCATTACATACGATTGAACGCGGTTAATATCAATACTGCTGGTACCTATATCTGCGGTTTTGGTTCTATAGCCAAATACATGTTGTGTGCCAGCATGTGTTGAATACAAATATGGAATACGCCGCGTGCCATCAGTGCTAGCTGCGTTATTAGCTGCGTTATTAGCTGCGTTATTAGCTGCGTTATTAAAGGTGGCGTGGAGCAACAGTTCACCTGCCCATACCATGACTGGTGTTTTCGTTGCGACTGTAAACGTGAGCAATTCCCCAACACCAAAAATCCCTGCACGTGATGATGTTTGAGTAATAACAACATCACTTGCAGACTCTGCATCTTGTTGTACATGTTGCAGCGTTACTATGAAGTCTTTTTTGAATAATGCTATATCTGGGTTGATACTCTGGGTTTTATCTGCGTTTTGGAGGGAATTATGGTTAGCAATTTCGTTGGCTGTGAGGCGCAATTCATTTGACGACCAATTTTTGTCATTATCAGCTGCGGCAAGGTCAATTCTAAATAACGCAGTATTGCCGCTGATGCTTTGATACCTTGCCTGCAAGTCTTGCGCTGTATTATCTTCTCCTTCTATATCGGCAGTAAAGGTAATCGATGGCGCGGCATTATTATTTGGGCTAGCGTAGCTAATTGCTTTGTTAAAATACACCCAGATATCAATCAAGCCATTGGCGTTGGCTTCGGTGCTATACGCGACGTTTTCACTGGTTTGTATCGCGATAACTGTTGGGGATGTATTGGCAACATTGAGTCTGCCTAGTTGCGCTGTATCTGCATCATCGAGTGGTATTGTGTAATTTATAATATTTGTACCTTTGATATTTTGCAGCGGAAAGCCGCTATCAAGCAAACTAATTGCCACTGGATTGGCTAAAGTCACATATTCAGCAACATCGTCTTGTTGCACCGTATATTGAAAATACAGTTTTTTGTGATCTGTAGCTTCTGCAATCGCTAGATTGGATAAACTGCGCAGTTTATCGCCAAAATAAAACTGTATGGCAAAGCGCTTGCCGCCGATATTGGTATTAAATTCCTGCCGAGTGCTTGGGTCACCGCTGATGTCTATGTTTAGCTGAAATGTAAATTGAATTTTTTCACCTGCCACTAGCTGATATTTGTTATCGGCTGCTACGGTTTTAGTCTCTCCTGCTTTGGTAAGCACGTCGATTGATACATCGGCTATTGTTGGTAACGAGGCATACTGTGTTAATGTGCGATAATTGGGAAGTGGTGGCAGATATTTGCCTGCTGCATTGACTGCTGTAATGCTAATAATATACATTTTACCAGCAATGCCAGCGAAGGTTATATCGTTATTTTCCGAATCTGAATTAAAAGCAATAATATCTGTTGTTGCATCACTGTCGCCACTGACATTATACGTTAGTATGTACTTACTTGCGTGTGCTACATCTTGCCAGCTAACCTTAAATTCCGCTACGGTATCTACATCAAATGTTGGCGATACTCTGGCAGGCGTTGGTTCTACAACAATACGATCTGCTAAGCTAACCCCATACTCGTTACCAGTTTTTATATGGTTACGGATGGCGTGGCGCGTGGTAAAATCAGCGTTAGCAGCGCTAGCAGCGCTTGGTGTTAGCTGCTCAACAACTAACGATGTGGTATATTCTGTATTGCCTTGATCCTGAATCAGTAGCGACGCTACGTTTGATACGCCGCATGTTGCCGAACCGATACTGATGCAATTAGCGGCATCGGTAGAGCTGTCTGCATAGTTTGGTAAGGTGACATCAAAGCGCATAAAGTTACACGTTGCTGTTGCTGCAGTCTGCATACCGTTTGCAAAGCATACGGATTGCGTTGCTTGGCGGGCGATTAACGTGCCGCTCGCCATGCGTAGCATAATAGTGTTGATTTCTGCTGTTGGTTCTTGGTTATCTTGGTTATCTTGATTATCTTCACTTACTTGGGTAAACGAACGAAGGTTGTTATTAGCTGTTGTGGTGCTTATATAAATGTGGAGAACGTCTCGCTCCCCTAAGTATATTAAATCGTCGCTGCCATTTTCGCTGTTTTCGGTAGCGGTAGAGTGGATATTGTCGCTGTCATTTTCGCTATTTTCGCTATAGTCAAGTAGCACATCTGTAGAAAATTCAAACACACCTGCTCTAAAATCATAGTCTTCACTAAAAATATCTGCGGCTGGCATAGCAGTAAAGTCATTAAACAACGGCATGAAGCCCTGACCTTGTTGGGTCAATACTTCCGTCATACCAGCATATTTGTCGCTGTTCTCAATCACTCCATTATTATCGAATACCATGCGCACTGGTTGAACTGTCAATAATGTATCAGTGGAGAAATCGTTATTATCTGCTGAAATGTCGAATACGTATTGATAGCTTAAAGTGTTCGCTGTAAATTCAGCAACATCATTGGCACCAACCTTGAAAGTATTTGACGGAATGCTATCGAAGGTTCTGTCATGGCCGTTGACTGTAACGTGCAGCGCTGAGTTGCTATACGCCCTGGTTTTAGCCACATCGATGCTGTCATCTGGATATGTGAGGGTTACGTATAGGGTATTGGCGTTGGCATTATCAACATATTCAACCGCGCTATTAAAAGCAGAGTTCAGCTGCATACCAGTGGCTGTTGGGGCAGTATTTATTGATATTGAAGCGGGGTTAGCAAGTGTTGTTGCTGTTGTATTGATTGGGTTGCCGTTACCTGAATCGATCGGTTTGTTGAATAATCTCGCTACGTCAAAAGACAAATCAGCCCCAATTGTATACAGAGCTTGAACAGCAGTGTTTTGCTGCAACATAGGAAACCTAAGATTATATAAATCTCCCGCTGCGACGGTATATACAAATTTTGCGCCGATGTTTTTTGCTGGCGTGTCGTCTAAAGTGTCGTCCACAGTATCGTCTGTAATCCAACTAGCAAATGCTGCGGTTTTACTAACAAGCTCTCCTTGATTTTCCTTGGTAAACGATTGAATTTTGAATTTAAGGCTAAGGTCTGTAGTAGCGTCTATAGTCAGGTCAAAACCTGACTCAGTGGCTATTTTTGCCAATAGCACGATGTTATCGCCAACTTGCAACGGCTGATTGCTTGCGTCTGTTGATACTTCGATTGTCTGTAGCTCTGCGGCATTTGCAGTAATTTTAATGCCTTGAATTATATTGCTGTTTGAATTGTTGCCATCAATATCTATCGACCAGTCAACAAATGTGCGCAGCTCATCTTCTTCTTCCCAATACAAATCGATGGTATTGATTGCAAGGGAATTGAAAGTGAGCGTATATCCCTCAGCATTACCCTCAGCATTAACTGTGTCTTGTGCATAATCTAATACGCGTGTATGCGGTCCTGCGCGCCCATGCCGCCCAGTTAAGGTAAATTGAATTGTATCGCTTGAGTTCACTCCACTAGTAAATCTGGTTCTATTATCTTCCTGTATCCAAAAGTCTGTGCTGTAGTCTGTGCCGCCTACAATATTTGGTGTAAAATTAGCAAAATCAGCATGGAGCCTCACAGCTGTTGCCGCAAAACCAGTACCTGCGGTAACCCTATGATCCAGAGTTACGGTTATTGTCTTGTCTGAATCTGGGTGCGTCCCTATCAGCTGCGTGGCACGATTATAAGCGGCATCAATTGCTACAGCGGTCACGCGTATTCTGGTGTCGACAACCAATGCGTCATTGCTTACGTTAAATTGATTGCGTTCAGAGGTAAGTTTGAGCACTTTCTCTGTCAGATTATTACCATTGGGATGGAATGATCGGGCTACCAGCGCGCCTGCAACCCCATGGGGCATAAAGGTGCTGTTGTCAGCTGCGCTATAGCCAATGCTAATATTGGGGTAGTCTTTTTCTTGAAATGCGATGTTAGCAAACACACCACGTTGTATTTTGTAATAGAAGCGAAACCCTATCGTTGTATTGGCTTGGATAATGGGCCTACGGTATGTGGCATACTGCGCCAATGCTGTTGGTAGAATTGAGCTTAATATTTTTGGTTGTTGTTGATAATCCTCAATAGTGAATGTTACATATTTCAGTTGTTGGTCATTAGCTAAATCAGCCGAGATATCATCGGCATTGGTGGTAACTTCAAATATTAAATAATCGCCAGTGCGTAAATCATCACCATTGCGTGCAGGTTGGTTATTAACTACAACTGAAGCTGAGGTATTATAATTTTCCTCAATCGCTGCAATTTCTGCTGCAGGAGTATCAGCAACAACAGTTGGCGCATGTGCGCCTTTAATGGCGATAGCTGTAATTTTGAGTTTGTTTAGGTTAAAACTGAGTGATTTATTTTGAATACTGCAGTTGTTAGCGGCTGCGTGGCAGAGCTTGTTATGCAAATATGTTTTTTTACCATTTACTTGCCTATATATCTGCACCGTTGTGCCTGTTGCAGATGCAGGCATGGTAATTGTGGCTGTAGAAAATTTGAATGTGAGGGGATTATCTGGGGTAATGCCGTTGTATTGCGCGAGTAAAGCAGCGACATTTGCTTTAAACTTAATGCGCTGTTCCCCAGTAGTTGCAAATGATTGCAATTGAAAACGCAAGGTGCTTGACGTGGTGGAGCCTTGCGCATTGACACCGTCTACCGATACATCAAGATATGCGTGCTGTTGCGTAGCTGTAGCTGGATCGAAATATAGCAACGCTGGTTGTGAGTCCAATGTAAGGTATATTGACTCTTCCTGAACGTAGACAGTGCTGGCTCGGGTTACACCACCGTCTTCAGCTATAATGGTTAGGCTGGCAAAGTCATTCGCTGTATTAATCTGCAAATTGTCAGCAAATGCCTCAATACTGGTGTTTAAATTTGTTGTATCCAGTGCAACCGCTGAACCGCCATCAGCAGAAAAATAATTATCATCAGTTATTCCAGCAAACAATAATTCAGCATTGGCTGTGTTGAATTGTATTTTACCAAATAATAGCGTGTCATTGACTGTGGTATTGCTGTAATCACCATCTTGAATTTGATATTTAAAAATAGCGTCTGCAGTGTAGTCGTCATTTTCCTGCTGTATCAGGTCAACAAATTCAGCTGTCCTGTGGCTTATTATGTCGTTTGACCTGTCTAACACAAAGCGTAGTCCTAGCTCTAACTCGGGTTTTTTCAGGGGTGTTTCTTTGGTATTTGCCTCACTAGATGATACTGTAAACAGCAGATACTTGCCAATATCAGCTGTTGTGAGTAGTTGCGGTTGATTCGCAAGGTCAATATATGAAGTTACATTGGCTAGATAGCTGGCGATATTCACATCATCGCTGTTGTTAGTTAATTGTAAGGCAATGCTATCTAAGGCGATGGTACCTGTATTGAGCTTTATATTAGCTGCAATATCGTTGAATTTATCGTAATTTATTGTCGCTCTAGTACTGTTGCTGATTAAATCTGAAGTATTGGGTTTTGGTCGGAAATTTCTAAGCGTATAGCTACCGTTATTGTCTGGAGGTAATGCTACGGATACGAACTTTAATGTTGCTGTTGGAGTATCAATCAGTGCAAATTCAATCTCCAATGTTGCTGTGTCCGCTCTGTCGGAGCTAAGGTCGGCAAGCAATCTAAAATCACCAATTGAGCGTTCACCAATCTGCTCATCACCACTCATATTCATGGTGAAGGTAATCTTATCTTGCAACAGATATGGTGCTGAAACTGGTTGTATTGTGCTTGTGTCTATAGTGTAGTATATAGAGCGTGTATCAACATAGAAGTTGGTATTAAACGCAGTTAACGCTCGCTGTATTGCATCTGCACTTGCCACTAAGTTGAATGACGGGGTATTGATATCGCTGCCAAGCACCTGAATGCTATTTACGTGCCTGACATAATGGTGGTCGGCTGGCGCAGTTAGCTCTCCAGCGTTATCAGCGTTATCCGCGTTAAACAATTTGACTGCACCATTATATATGTATGTATATTTTGTATTTGCTGGATTTGTTAACCAAGCAGAATTACTTGTTATGGTATGAGTAAACACAATATCAGTTGATGTATCGGTAGCATTTGCACCGTTAATCACCTGTGGCTGGGTGAATGCAATTTCTTGCGGCATTCCATCGACACCAAAGCCCTGCAATATCAGTTGCGGGGAGTTATTCTCTGTGACGAGGTAGAGGGGGGGAGTATCATTGTTAGTTGCTGTGTTATTTTGAGTTGATAGCTGCACACAAAGGGTATCGTTTATTTTTATTTTGATTGGTGGTAGTGACGGCGCAGCAGAACAGCTGTGATTTGTAGTCGCTACTTTGCCAATCTGCGCTGATACAAATGTTAATGGTTTGGTATACAGTTTAATACCGCCATCAGCTACACTTACATCAAGGCGCTGGTCTACCAATAATCTATCACTGGTTGCAGCAACGCTTATTTCAGCAGAATACCAATATGCGCTAGTACTTAAATCAGCAGTTATATTGTTATAAAACTCAGCTACGACTAGTTGTGCCGCTGTATCATATTGATGGCAATCCGCGGGCAGTGCTCCTTGGAAATCAATTGTATTGCCGCTATGGTTGTTATAAGCAAGCGCAAATTCTGCTCGGCAAGTAGCAGCTAAGGAATCACTCGATAAATTCACTTTCAACATAGAGGTTGTGGTGCTGACAGCAGCTGATGGCATAACCAACTGATCAAAAGTTAACTGAACTTTTAACTGATCATTTTTAGTATATATAGTGTTATTAAAGTTATTGACAACTTTAATAGCTGTAATGTATGGGCGGGTATCAATAATAAAATCGAAGGTAACGTCGACTGGATTCTCAAATTTGCTGTCAATATGATTCTGGTGTATTTCGTCAACAATTGCAGTTTTAGCAACAAATAAATCTGCTGTATTAATTGTTAGTGTGTCAACGCTGATATGCTGATTAGATGGTTTTGTTATTTGGATATTACTCAGATCCCCTTTTTTTACCGTATATTCAAATAAAACTGCACTATCATTATATTCTGATGAATTTTCGTTGAGTGCTATCGTTACTGGCAAAAGATCATAACCATTACTGCTCCTTGCAATTTGAATATTTAATTTAGCTAGATTTTCATTATTTTCTTTAACCACTAACCTGTTTGTTGGCAATGAGGCACTGGTAAAGTCATATATTTGATCTAAATCTACAATAAATTCAAACAATAACTTATCGCCGTGACGCAATGGCTTGCTTGCATCAAGCGCTACTACCTTATTTTCACTATCTGCTACTAATGTATTGCTACTGTCTTTTTCTCTAGTATACGCAGCAACAACTGGTTTATCGTTGCCATCATCGCGCACATAGTTGAGTTTTGAGTTAATCCGCAACCTTTCAATTGTGTCCACTTGTTGTTGTGAAAATCGCGAACTTAGCGGGGCACCACTGCCATCCACACTAGCTGCCTTTACTAGCATTGAATTTGCACAATCAAGATGAGGTTCGCTGTTCGCGACTTCGGTGTTGTCGATTTCATTCCGTGCACACAGATAAATATTGTCACTCACCGTGATGAGCTTAAATGCTGATGACCTGCTGTCAGCATTAAACTCCATGGAATCTGTAATACGTTTACTAAATATCAAATACGAATGCAAATTCCCAGATGCATCTGTGCTAATTCCTGATAGTGTTTTCTCTAAAAAAAGTTTCTTTTTATCCGATGAATTATCTTGGTCGGCAACTTCAATATCTATAGCATATACTTCGTTATCAAATTCTGCATAAGTTATTAGCGTATTAAAATCAACTCTCAATTTAATTGTGTCGCCATTGCTATAAAACGGTCTGCCATTATCAAACTGATATGTGACAAAGTCATCATCGACAAACTCAACATTGACAATATTTTTGGTTGCTACAAGATTAACTGTATATGTCTTATCTAACGAAAACGCATTACTGAGACTGGTAACATCAATGCTATTGTGAAATCTGTCTACTAGGTATGCTGTATCATTGCCACTGATGTAGGTTGCCCGGTCAGTTGTAGTTGTTGCAGATGCCTGATAAAATTTAAAATCACGCCCAGCCTGAGCCACTGCATTAAAGTCAAATGCAAAATACATCATCTGCGCATCACTACTGGTACTGCCTGTTTTTTCATGAAACTCTGTCGGTAACACATAGTTTGCAGTAACGGGTAAATCAGCAGCATAAAAATTTAACATTACATTTTGCACGTCATGTTCTACGAATTCTTCACTTTCAACATCCCATATCTTAGGCCTAACCGTTAATGCAGCATCAGTTCTTAGCGCAATATAGAATGTGCCATAATTCAAATCACCATTATCTGCTCTTATATCTAACTCTTGGTATAACGGGTCAGTGTCACTGGAGGGGTCTTGTTTTTCAATATAATAAATTTTAACATTGTCTTCAAATTCTGGCACGACATTATTTACTTGAACTTTATTGAAAAAATCATTAGAAATGTCTGTATCTTGAAACAATAAAGAAACAGGTTGAGTTATCGAATATTTTGTTCCAGAAATATTTGTGAAATTATTTATTGTTTTAATTTTGGGAATTGCATTGTTATCTATTAATGCATGAATGCTTGCAGTATCAAATTTTAGGTTTTCATATATTGTACCTGGGAAGTCATCCAAATCAAAAACAAACTTTACTGTCTTGCTATTTGCAGCAATATTAACGACTTTACTGGCTAACGTAACAGCCAGATTCGAGTCTGTCATCTGCATTGGTAGCGAATAGTCGAATTGCGCATCTTGATTTAGTCCGGCAACATCAATGTTTCGGTCCGTGCCTGTTTTGTCACTAAATGTAATTTCTACACCAAACTGTTTATACCTTGTTGATACCAATATTTTTCCAGACGTATCTGCTGGGTGATCTTTTGGATATCCTGCTGACGCTCGATAAAAAGTAACAGTTTTTGGATACGCTCGAGTATCGAAAACGATATCGACGTTGGTAACAATAGCAGGACTATCTGTCTGCTCATATGTTGTAAATTCACTTGGCGTTATATACCTATCGTTTGGTGCTGTAGCAAAATAGGTAGTGATTGGATTGCCAGCAGCATCTGTAAATATCCGTTCTTTTTTAACTTCGTTAGCTGTCACATCATAATACCTTTGCACTGATTTGTTGCGGATACGCAGTTTATGACCGTACGCTTGATACCCAGGTTTTACAGGCAACGAAAACACCAGGTTATTGTTTGGCGACAATTGCTGAAAATCTGTACGGACGACAAAGTCGGGGGTATCATCGGTATTATTTGTTGCAAAACCAAAGGCTGTTTCGATAAATGGTATTTTAGCAATATCAGCTGCGTACTTATAGCCGATTTCCTCATTACAGACTAAATGAAAATAGAGGGCATTGTGGTTTTCAGCTAATGAAAATAAAATCGGCGTGGCATAGCTAAGCTGCTTTCCTGAAAGTTTATATTCACAGACGGGATCAATATTATCGACCAACATGTCCTGCATAAGATGTGAGCCATTATAATAAATACCAGATTCAGCCAGCCAGTTGCCTAGTTCATCTTTAATTTTTGCAACCCGAATACCATCACCCCATTGTATTTTAACTGATATTCCGTCGGTATCTAGCAACCGTTGATCAGCTTGTTTGGGCAACTTAAACGGAAAAAATATCATATTAGTATATGACGAATCATATTCCGTACCTAATTCAGCTGCCTCGCTTATTACATTTATGGTATTGCTAGCAGGTGTATTAGATATATCATTAGATGTATCAATAGTGGCAATCATCGACATCGAGTCAATATTGGTAGACGCGCTACCGATATCTCTACTCAGATGCAGTGCTACAAACATTGTATCGGCAATTAATTCATAGTCTTTGTAGCGGTGCTTACTGTTCGTTGTGACTGCAGTCATTGTTCCAGCGTCATTCATCTGGTAGGCATTGAATCCTTCGATTGAAAAATCACCTTGGAGTGAGCCCATGTCAATTGGTTGATTAAGCTGAACAGATGAACCCCCTGGATCAAGGTCTTGCAATGTATTACCTGCAAAATCGACCAGATTAGTTACATCAGTGTTATTGAACTGCATCGAGGTAAGTTGTAACTGCGCAGCCTCTTCGCGATCAGGCATAAGAGCACTGTAAAAAACTAGCCTATTAATTGGATATTTAAAATCAGCAACACCAAAACTAGTTGCATCACCTCCAAATATTTCCTTGTGTATTTTTTCACGTAAATCTTTATGGACATCGCTTGAGCCATCTATAGTTGTTGTGCTTGAATGAGGAATATTTATTTTCGATAGTTCTGCGTCATACTCCAAGGTGATGGGGTTGTTTAACGATTCACCAGCTGTGTTATAAAAGTCTACAATTGCCGTGGCGCTGGTTAAAATCGAACCACTCCTGAAGTCATAATTGCTACCGTCGATTTTAGTTTTTAGTTTTTCGCTACTATATACTCCGACAACTAGCTTATCATTTTGTTGAATATAAACTGATTCAACGCCTAGTACACCGCTCATAAATCGGCTTAATCGGCTGGTTATACCATCAACTCCAAGCTGTGGTCGTTTACCATCAATTATAACTTGATCAATTTCTCCATTAACTGGCAACTCCAAGCTATTTATCAAAAGATTTGCAACAGAGTTTCCCGCTTGATCATAAACAACCAAGTTTTGTTCAGGCAAATCAATTCTATCAGCAAGATCACTGTTCCATCCTGAACTATTAGCAAAATGTCTTCCATCTTCACTATTTATATTGTTATCACCATCACCTTCTTTAACAGTATATGTCAGTGTAAATTTGTCAGATGATTCGAGCGGTTGTATTCCTTGTTTAACGGGAGAGGTCAATACAAAATATTTTGGATTTATACTAGAATAATTATTCTCACTTACTAATACTTTAAAACGCAAGTTATTGTGATTATTAAAAGTTACCTTTTCAGTAAATGTTAATACAACACTTACGCTATCACCAATTCCAAGTACTTCAGTGCGTCCGTCGTAAACATCATCATTGTGAACTTGTGGTGCAGCCAGTGCCGGAATCTGTAATTGGGGTTTTAGCGCATCTACAGTGAATATTGTGTTGCTGGTATCATCTTGATAATAGATATTTAAATCATCATTTTGATCTATGCCACCTAAGACATTACCAACCGCATCTACCAATGCATCACTGGCAAGATGCAAGCTAAATTTAGTATCGTGTTGCAATGCAGACGCAGCACTTGGAGTTATTGACAGTGTAAATATTAAAACATTGCTTCCCGTCAGCCCGCTTTTATATTGAAACTCATACTTTTTTATCGATGAGTGACTAACATCTCCCCACTCTAATAAATCATCATTTGTGTCTATATTTTTATGATATTTATCATCTTTATCTTTAATAATTTTTTTATACATATTTTTATTGAATGTAATATATATATTAATCTTATTAAATGCATCAGTAATTCCAATATAGCCATTATTAACCAATTCGCCGACAGTTGGCGGATCAAAAGATATCGCAGATATTTTAGGTTGGAGCAAATCTATGGTAAAGGTTTTGCTAAATGATGCCGAATTAAAAATCGGCTCACCTTTGCCACTCACCGTAAACACCCAGCCTGCAGGGATGGTAATAGTTAAGCCACTACCAGTAGTAGCCGAACCCGTAAAGGCAATTGGTTTTAAAATAGCGTATGTATATCTGTCCTCAAACGCAGGCTGTGCATATAACTCGGTAGCTGTTGCATTGTTTGGATCTTCATCATCTGCTTGTTTATTAACATCTGCAAGCGAGCTTACAGGGATTGTGGCATCAGCAAATTCGGCATTATCTAATTCAACTGTGCGCAATGTTGCCTTGTTGAGAAAAGGTTCGTTGTTGCTATCAAATACCACTTTAAAGATATAAACAAATGCATCACCCTGTATGGTAGTTTGATTTACTGCAAACGGATCAATAAGATTATTGCTATTATTACAAGCGGTATAATCTGCAGCCGTGCATATTTTTTCTAATACAATATCAGTGATAACAGGAGTAATAACAGCTTTTGTTAATAACCCTGCCTGCCTTAAATTTTCCTCTGTTACTGTACCTGCGCCATCCGTACACGCTGAGAGCATAAACAGCAAGGCGATAGCCGTAGATCTCCAAATATATTGTTTGGTATATGCCAGTGAACTTGCCATTTGCTTAATTCTCATATATGAACTCGCTTAATTCTCATACGTGAAATTCATTGATGTTTGTGTAGTTATTTGATTGGAATACGTCGTGTAAAATTCCTTACTGTCTATCACGTTTGCCCTAATATTTGCAATGTTAGAAATTTGTGAAGACAGTCCAAATACAGTAATACTAAAAATAGAGCCAGTATCAGCTGGTTGTGGGGGGATTATTCCAGTAGCACATGATGCGTTATTATAATTATTCTTAAATTGAATGTAATCAAACGAATTAACAGTTTCAGCACTATCCGTGGGACTATCATCAGCACTCTCCCTAGAACTATAATAAGATAAAACTTTGCATGTTCTATTATTAGTATCTGCAACATTGAATTCCATACTGTTATCAGCAACATCGGCAACTGGTTGTATCGCCGCAACCAGCACCTTTCGTTGTGATATCCACTGATCACTACTGTGTTCACCTGTATTTGTGCTTTCAACAAAAACAGCATAATGGGTAATCAAGGCGGGTGGTGCCACAATATCTTTATAGTTCCAAGAGATTTTTTTATACGCTGCGTCAGCGCGGACAACACCATATTCATAGTCATTTGTAACCTCAGGTATTGGACTGGTTATTCTAAACAAGCTATTTGTGTTAGAAATAGTATTTGAACCAATAAGGTTTACCGTATATCTTTGATTATATTCATCACTATTTAGATTGCTGTTATAAATGTTTGCCCACAAGGCAATCGGGTTATCTGCAATCACATAATACACACCACCATTAGGCAAAAAATATGGTTTAATGCGTGCGCTGGCTGCGCTGGTGCTGACTTCACTGCCATCAGCACCACTGGGGTTCGCAAGTGCTGTTGTTGTAATAGTATCCAGCACAGCATCCATGGCGGAATTATATAATACTATTTTAGTCTTCGTTGCATCTAGCCCAGATGCATACAATGTGCTAAAAGTATTGGGAATTATATAGCCGTAGGCATATTTATCAACGCTAACGGTAGCTGGATAAATATCAAAACTATTATCTACAAATTCATCAAAACGGTAGCCATTGGCAGCAAATGCGGCATATTGTGAACTAGGAGATACGTCTTCTATTTGCGTTGTTAGTATAAAGTCCGAACCATTATTAAAGCCAGTACCATTATCACCTGCTGCTGCTGCAAGATTACCATATGGTGTTGGCCAATTACCAAGTATTGCAGTGGCATTGTTGGCATTGTTATTCCTGTACCATTTAATAGTATTGTTAATGTTGTTATATAATTGGAACGCTGGAGTGCTACTAGCTGTAATCTTAACGCCGCGTGTATGCGTAGGCGATGCAAATTTTCTATTCCTCGCGGCGGGTTGTTGCAGTTCAATACTCACGGTTTGACCAGTTTGATATGTATAATATAACGATGCTAAGATTCTTGGTGGTGGCTGCGCAGTCTCTGAATCTATTTTTAAATGTAATGCTTTAAAATTAACCGGTAAGTTATGCTCCGCAAATTTTATAACATTCGGTCCACGGTCAAGTGGTATTGATTTATTTGTTAAAGTACTATCGCCAGCTATAATTTTCATCTTTAGGATCCATTCCTCGCTCGACAATACAGATAACTCTGACTCATAAATATCTTGATCAGGTCTGGGGTTAACGTATACCAATTCGTCTGCTGAATGTTTTATATCTGGCAATATATTGACAAACATATATGAACTTTTAGGAACTGTTCGATATCGATACCCGATAATTTGCAATGGATTATCTGAGTGAATAAAGTATTGTTTGTTTACGGCACTTGCTTCGTCAAAAGTAATACTCTGTATGCTATTCGCAGCTATGGTTGCACTTTTAAATCCTGGCACATAATCATTATCTGTTATTACAGAGCCAGTCACCTTATTACGCGCTGAATTAAATGTTTTATAAATACTAAATACAGTTGTATTTAGAGTGGCAATATCTATTGATCTACTGCCATGGATATTTGGATATACATAGCCCACAGGATTAAACAGCGCATCATCTAGCGCCGCAGGTGTGATAAACCTTGAGCTGCGAGAATAACCAGATGGTGTGTCGCCACTTGCATCGGTAAGGGTATATTGAATTTTTACGGAATACTGTTCATTGGCAGACAGCCCCGTGAGATGGACTGATCTACCAGCAGCAATGTGTGATGTTGTCAACGTATTAACATTGTTGTGGCTATCTGTATACTCGACCTCATATTTAGTGACTGATGCACCACTAGGTTCAAATATTTTATTAAAATTAAGTCGTGCACTTGAACTTGTTATTAAGTCAACTGTAACGTTTTTTATTACATCAATAAAATCCTTAAAAATATATCTAAACCCATCATGTATTGAGTCAATTTTTACATTCTTAATAATTATATCTTCAGTTTCACCTTGAAGCAGAAATTTTAATTCAGTTATATTAGGTTGAACGAAACTAAAACCTTTAGCTGTATCACTAGCGCGATCAGAACTATGCGGGGTAACATTTCCAGATAATTTATAGGTAAGTTGTGTAGCAGATTTTTGGGTAACCGTTGGAATTAGCCCATCTAAAAGTAAATTAGCTGTATCGAGAAAGTTATTTAATACATCTTGGGTATTTGAATACTGGATTTTATTCCACTGTTCGTTTAAGCCTGCTGCGGTATTTATCTGTAAAACAATCTTATGATTAAACAAACCAACATCTTTATATCCACCATCAGCATTTTCCTGTTCAATTATTGCAAATTGGCTTTGGTCCTCTTCCGCGACAGCAAGACTAAGGTCGCCGTATTTAACATTAAATGGCATGATAGAATTAAGCACTGTAGCGCTACATGCAGTATTTTCAAACACGTTATCTAATGCAGCTATTTGTATTGTGTTATTGTTTGCCGCAGTCAAATCATCTATATTTAATTTTGGAGATATGTGAATAATTAATTTTTTTGAATTAGTCAACATGGGAGTTGCGCTATCAATCGTATAGAGTGCAGCAAGAGCACCTAATAATTTAAAATTAGATGGATTGGCATCTGCATTAAAACCATCATCTACAACTGTAAGGGTTATCGTTTCATACAATGAGCCATCGTTGACTACAGCCTCAGTCAGCTGATAGTATTTACTGTCATCAGTTAGGTTATTATTCTTAACGTTATACACAGCTATGTGATTTTCATCTCGATTAGATGATAAAACAGTAATGCTGGCTGGCGAAACTTTGTCCGTTGTTACCGTATATCCACTTAATATACCTTGGCCGTAATTTAAGAAAATTTGATCTAAAAACTCGGCATTGTTAGCATTACCACCACTGCCATTGACAACTATCCCTGCATCTCCACCAAGATTTGTTACCGCTTTAAGTTTTACAGCATATTTATATTCTTTATCATCAGATAAATCAGATAAATCCGCACTAAAGTCTAACGTTTTAGATCCAACATTATAATTATATAATATGAGTTCTTTAGTCACAATACCGCCACCAGAGTCAGGACTTAAATCAATTACTAGTTTTGTCGAATTATCATTAGTAACTGTACTAGGTTCACTGCCAATTTTAAAGTTATATCCCGCTGGTAGCGTTAACGATATTTGCAACGTGTTTCTTGAACTTTGCGAATCAGCTAAACACAGTTGATGGCTATAGCCTGGTGGATATAAATAATCTGTTGTCCTGCCGTTAGCTTGTAGCGCGCCAACACTGCGCATGCTAATGTTTGAAAATTTAACCGCCGTATTGATACGTATAAATGGGTTATCGGCATCTTCACGAGTGTTGAATGCTACAATACTTGCTGCCCCTTGAGTTGACAAGGCAACGGTTACGTCTCCATCAGCAGCCAATAGCACGCCATTATCAAACATATCCGCATATGCATTTAACTCAACATGAGTAAATGCAAGAGATTCATTCACGCTAATATTAGCATAATCGCCACTTGCTATACGATATGCAAACCTAACCTTATCAAAATTATTATTATTATTACTGCTGCTGACAAACTCTGCCGCATCAGTAGTTTTTTCAGTTCCTGCTAGTAAAAATTTATACTTGAGGTTAGTATTTTGCTTTAGACCATTACTATCGTGCGTGTTAGTGTTGGTATCTAATTCAAATATCAATGTATCTCCTGCAGTTAATACTTGCGTTTCATGGATAAAATCACTAATTTCTGATGAATTTTCCCTCTTAAATTTAACAGTGATGCTAGTTATATTAGTTGCTACCTTTTGAATTTTTAACCCTTGTTTAACTATAGCAACAGCTGCATCAAAGTTATAAAAATTTCCATTAACTGAGGTATAGTCAGCAGCTGAGCCTGATGAATCAATTGTTATATCGACAAGTTTAAGGGCATATCCACCTGCATTTAAAGTATTATAATTCATTGAGTCGCCACTTATGTCGCTAATGTTAATACTAGACTTTAAAGCATAATTATCTTGATATTCTATATCTGTAGTAATATCTGCCGTAATATCAGCAATAACTATAGTTGGCTCTGATGGATCATATATGTGAAAACGAGCAACTACAGCATTAGCAATACTACTCCAGTTGCTTAATATTTGGCTAAATACATAATGTACCGCAATTGTATCAGTGGCTGTATATATTAGCCCATCATCTACGGTAATATCAGTTAACAGCATTCTTGTATCTATGGTCACATCTGGCAACTCAGCAATTGTTAAATCAAATATCAATGGTAAGTTTTTTGTTGTGGTTGTGTCGTTATTATTGTCTATATTATAAAACACTGTTTGGATGAAATTTTCAGGTTCACTAATGCTAAGTTTTAAATAATTATTGGAGTTATAGCTGTAATTAGCATGAGCATTTTTCAATTGCTCTGACTGTAAATAGATACGATCATTCACAAATGAACCTACTGCAGTTAAGCTATGGTATGCTAAAGTTATGGGAGTACCTTGAACACCATCGCCACTAACGCTTATTGTGGCATTTAATGAATCATCATCATCGTTTATACCAGTTATACTAGTATTAGCGTTTAATGCAAATGTTATGCCAAGCACTAAACATTTATCATACATATTTACATTTTCATCTATAGCTGCAAGAGACCCATTATCGTTACAATTGGAATACTTCCAAACATATGGATTTGCAGCCGCAAGCTGCAGCTCTTTAGTATACACCGAATGTACTGTTCCAGTTTTCATAGCTGCAACCTGATCACTGAAATCTAAAGTTGTGTTGTTTTGTCCTGTTTCATTTGAAACTATGCTTGTCGCCGCAGCAGCACTAAACACAAAATTAGACAGTTTTAAAACGTTGATATTTGTTCTAGTATCGATACCAGCAGGAAGCTGTATAACATCAAGCCTGAGCCGATTGTTGGATATATCCGAATTAAGAAAAGACAGTTTATAAGTGCCTGTTATTATTTCATTGTCTGCATATCGCAGTGGGCTGCTGTTGTTGTCTCCATCAATAAATGCAAAATCAACCGTAACATCGCCCGTGACGTCGCTATAGCCAATATTGCCGCTAAATGCAACAAGCAAGGACAAGTCGTGCGAATTGTCTTTAGCAATTAAGTGCTGTGCACTTTGTCTATCATCGGTATTATTAGCAAAGCAAATATCGGTATTATTAGAAAAACAAATAGCCTTAATATACGGGCGGGTATCAATAACTGTCTTATTAGTTAATTCACCAGAATTATTAACATGGTTGTATGTATAGCTATAAGCTAACACACTAGAAAAAACAATATGATTTTCATCGTCATATGTAAATGCATCATGAGAATGATCAGTTATAAAGCTATTCTGTTGTAATTCAATAGTT
This sequence comes from Gammaproteobacteria bacterium, assembly GCA_965277405.1. Taxonomy (GTDB): domain Bacteria; phylum Pseudomonadota; class Gammaproteobacteria. The sequence continues at coordinate 1,541,546 of OZ255726.1, read as the reverse complement.
GTAATTGGATTACCAGATGCATCAGTTGAATAATCTGCAGCTGTAAGTTGATAATAAAAACGCAGTACTGTTGCGTCCGTTGAGTTATTGCTTGTATTCAGCGTTGTAGTTGCATTATCATTTAATAATACCTTACTGTCAACATTCCGCTCAACTCCGTTAATCAATGCTGTTATAGATAAACCAGTGTAAATTTCTTGATCTGCTATTTGTATACTATCATTTGCAGAAAAACTACCAATATTTGTTCTAAAATCAAAAACCAAATAACTACCATTTCTTAAAATCAAACGGTTATTTGAAGGCTTGATTTCATGTATAACGCTGTTACCCCAGACGTCGTCAATTGCGTTTGCATACGATAATTCAACCTCATTAAACTCCCTTTTACTTGTATCTATTTCGATAGCAGGCGATATATAGCTTTCAAAAGACTTGTAATTTATAATATAATTATCATCATTAATAATATTGCTGCCATCTTCATCTTCTCTGCGTATATGCTCTTCAATTTTTAAATAATATCTACCATTAGCTATACCTTGCGGTGGCACACCACTAAACACTAACGAGTCTCCACTGATTTCTTTTAGTGGTAGCTTTATAGTATTTGAACTATGCTCTATTTGTTCAGATGTATTCAACAAATACGCTTCTAAATAATAATTTGCATACTCGGCATCTCCTGATTGATATAAACTGTAACCATCGCTAGAAGATTGATGTAATGGTAATGTGATTGTAATATTAGTTGCAGGTAGCCATTTGGTTGTTGGTAAAATGCTAATATCATTATTGTCTACCTGCGGTCTGCTATCAATTTGTAATGTTGCAGGAAAATCAGCTGTCGTATCGCCGTTATCTAAATCGCCTAAATAGCTAGTAAGAGTGCCATAGCCATCTATCTTTATACTAGAATCTATTAAGGTAAAACTTGCAGGCGGTATTGACTCTCCATTATAGGGGTTAATATTGCTCAGCCCTACATTGAATTGAGCGGTAGCTACCGTAAACACAATTGTATCGGACGGTATGTTTGTGACTAAACTAGCATCTATCGACATGCCAAATAAAAAATCATCAACCGCGAGCTGACTACTGTTTGGTTTTTTCGCTGTTATCCTAATCCCTGCACTCTCAACATTATTGCCATAATTATATTGAAATCTTTCATTGCCAGCTCCGCCCTTAAACGATATCTCAATACAAAAGCGATTGTTATAATATATTACTCTCTTTTCTACACAGGTGTTCCCAGCAACTGGAACAACGCCATATTTAATATTTTCTTTATCTAACTCAATTTTTTTTGTATAAATTCTCAATTTTTCGTTATATCTTATATCGGTTAAATTAGGCGCAACTATCGCACTAGTATCTGCAGACTTTAATCTAGCATCTGTCGAATATACAATATTGCTAAATTCTAAATTTGTTTCGTAGTCGTCGGCTTGGGTATCTATTAGCAATTGGGATTGGGACCAATGATTGAATTCGATTTGTATTGCATTATTAGCAGTAGCATCACTAGCTAATGCTGTGACAGCAAAAGTTATATCTTTAACTGCAGAATAACTTGAATCATTTCGTTTTGTTATTGTTAACTTAGCATGGACTGTAGTGTCACTCGTAGCATCACCAACCCACATTATCGGCTCACTGAAAACTAATTTAAACTTTAAGGTGTCTCTTTTGCTTATTACGTCATTCGTATAGTCGCTAATGTTCTCAACACTTAGCACATATGGACGCGAATCAATGCTATAGCCTAGTAGCGGCTGACTTCTTGCTGTTACAACCGTTATACTCTCTTCCTGACTTACAGTATTCACTTTAAGCAAGCCCGCATTGATACTTTTATGATAAATCGTACTAAATGCGTATAGTTCACTAGCGTTAGAATATTGAATATTATCAGTAAAATCAACTTTAATCGATTTATCACCAGTAACTGGCGTAGCAAAATAACCACCATCAAGCGTGGCATTAAAAAGTAGCCACTGTGCGTTATCACCAGGGTTATCTGCAACAGCAAAATCAGCAACTTTACTTACTTTATAAAAATCAAACAGTAGTGGTTTTTCTGTAATCGCATCTTCATCAGCAGGATCGTACAATACCACTTTGAATTGTATGTTGCTATTGTTTAAACTGGCTGCGTCAAATTTATTCGCCGTTAAATCTGGGTTAACGCTTCTACTTAAGTTAAATTTTGCGCCTAAATATACTTGTGCATTTTTTCTAAATACATGCGCGCTGTTAGTATCAGCTAGCGTTAATTTATCAGTAGCAGCATCCTTATAATATAGTCGTATCGAATCATCTAGATTATCGCTATTGACTGCTACCACCCTATGCAGCCTTGAGTTAGCCCCATATGTGTAGTTAAAATCGTCTAGTTTAGCATCTAAGGTGTCAAAGTTCTCTAGTTGTTTAGTTTTGGCTGTATTAGGATCATTATCAAGGTCTTTATAGGTTTTAAAATACAAGTCGTTACGCTTCAACGACTCATCTGCCGATTCATCGTTAGATGACACATAAGCAGTACAATTTTCTGCGCTATGGCGCACTTGTTCATTATTGTTACTACATATATATAAGTCAGGGGCAATGGTAATACCACCATCAGCATCATCCAGCCTATCATCGTCAACTTCTTGATCTAAGCGGAAGCGAAACAATAATTCGCTTGAACCATCGGCGTCAGCATTATTACTAATGTCATTAGTTGGTTCTGAACCTGCATTTAAACTTGAACGCACAAGTATAGCATAGGTATCTTGCCTTAAATCTAAACTTAAATCTTCAGCAATATTCATCACCAGCTTGATAGCAATCTCAGCGGTAACATCTTCACCAATAAACAGTCTTTTATTAAGTTTAACTACAATATCAGTCGGTGTATCATACCTTACAACATCATTAGTTATATCTGGGGTTATGTCAATACTTTCAACAATAACACCTCTTACCATATTTACTTTATAAGCAAAATCAATGTTACTTTGTAAACTAGAATAATCCCATTTATTGCGATTTATATCTTTAATATCGTAAAAAATACCACCAGATTCATTTTTTATCTCAATACCGTTAAAATCAATGCCAACTCCGATCTGACCACGTGTATTAAAGTTATAAATAAAATACAACGATTGATTACTATACGCCAATCGATTATTATCACCGCTTTTATCAAACATTTCTTTATACTCTAATATAGGCAAATACCGCGCTGTTTGCTGCATAGCATTGTCTTCGTCAGTAGTTATATGAAAATATAACTTTATATTTTTTCCCAAATACGCATCTAATTCATTACTTTCATCATCTGTATTAAATTTATTGACCTGTTGATTAAAATTTAATTTAAACACTAATTCACTAAACGTTATATCTGGATTTATCTTAGCGTTGTCGTTATGTCTATATTGCAATTTAATGTTTGACCTTCCTTCCGTCTTATATCGCCGCGAATACACCTCTATCGGTAGTTGTTGATTTCTATCAGACGTTAAATCTGGCAATATAACTTTGGGGACAAAGCTATCAATACTAACTTTATCAACATCTTCACTCACTTCATTTATATATTTATCATTTATTTTATAATCAAGTTCTGATGAAACATCAACCGTACTACCATCAAATTTTATAAATTCACCTGTTGCATATAAGCCTCTAGGCATAGTGTTTAATACACTTGCACCCAGTGAGTCAATTTTCTTTAAACCACGAGAAGCATCTGCTGTTATATTGTAGACAAAGCGTATCCCGACAGCTGCAGATTCATGCGCATCATCGATGCTATCACCATGTTTATTTATAAAACTATCAAATACAAATTCATTATCTGCGTCTGTATTGGTAAGATCTAATTTTATTGTTACTTGGCTGCTGGTATCAAAGTCAGTTATTTTATGAATATGTCGATAGGTAACATTCTCTGCTATTTTATCCTCAGACCCAAAATACACCTTTAAATATATTTTATTACGGTCAGTGGTATTATATACGCCACTATCTGTGGACCAATCCAGCCGCACCGGATGCGCTCTTGAATCGATAACAAATGTATTAAACTCTCTATCCACTGCGCCAAACTGCACGTATTGTTCCGTTGCGGCATCTGTAGTGGGATTATACGCGGTAAAACTTAGATCATTAAACACAGCGCTGGCAACTGCGGCATCATTAAAGGCAGCGTCTTTAAATATAGAGTCTGTTGTCACCTGAATTGAGTTAGTCTCAACATCATACTTATACCTTAGCGGGTTTTGATCTTGATCTTTACCTAGAGAAAAATCGCCTGATACATCCCCTATTTGCGCGGCGACACTGTTTTGCTGAAACTTATGCTGATACACGATCATTGAGTTATCATCGTTATCAGTAATCAATTTCTTATACTGAAAATAAGAAACCAATCTCTGATTTGGACCATACTTGAGCGGTATACCGAATAAATCAGTTGCAGCATCATTAGTTATTGATTTAAGCTGCTTATCGCAGCTAAAAATCAAATATATTTCTCTGTGCGCACTGTTTTGCAGCGATGTCCCGTATAGCCGCTTATTACGAGGAATCGAATTGCTCTCACCATCTTTTGCAATCTTTTGACCGCCGCCACCGTCATCGGTCAAATATATCGTATTACAAACAGGCGCAATAGTATCAATAACTGCAAACCTCAGCACATAATGTTCGTTTGAGCCTGTATCAAACGCCCCGACTAACGGAATGTTATCAGCAGTAAAAATCTGATTATCACCCGCCCCATCAACACCGATTGTTGCTGTTAGTATTTCAAGTCCATCATCATCTTGGTAGCCTCGCAAATCATTAGTAATATCAATGCGATAAAACACCCAGTTATTGACGTTACCGTCTGCTGGATTACGCACAAGTTCATCATCATTTATACCTTTTTTTATAGTGTACCTATTAGCGCTCCCCCCTCCATCTCTGCTAGGGACAATGGTAAATACCTTGCCATTATCATCACCATTCACTCCGACCCTCAAGCGTAGCGGCGACAATCTTGCAAACTCTTGATACGGCTGCCAAGAGCCCACATCAGTGGATTGCGCTACTTCATCAGTAAAATGAATCCCAACAAAATATGTATATGGCGAGGTTGCTGTCAATCCCATATATTCAATTTTTGAGGCTGATGCATCAGTCACTTTTCTGAGATATTTATGATTATGATTATCTGTATCTTCTTGCTCATCGTATCGATACAGTGCCACCGTATCGATTTTAAACGGTGAGGTAACCAATTTGAGCTCGCTTCTTGGCACATCTATCTGCAACAGGTTATCTGCAGCAAGCTCCTTGCCATCAACTCCAACGATTGTATTGCCATGCATATCAGTTACCTGAGCAAAATTGCGGATATGCTTGACGACGAAACTAGTCCTCATCAAACCTTCCCCAAAAACCGTCTCTGAGATCTCCTTGCTATATACAAGATATTTTCTATCAGCAGTAACGTCTTGTTCAATGCCTGGGTATTCCACAAACAAGATTTCACCAGTAACATCAATATCCTCATCGCCTCTGCTACCACTAATCACTTGAGCAGTAAGGTCTGCAGTATAATCTAGCACATACTCTTGCAGCGGCTCACCCACGCCTGAGCGCCCGCTAATAACTAAGTCTGTTATCCCCCACGCTGATGGATCACTCCAATTAGCGAGGATTGGTTGACCACTCGCATCCCTCTTAATCGACAGCTTTTCTGTAAATGGCACAGCTATACTGATAAATTCACCACTACGTAATGTGTTTTTTTCTGCTTGGGCATACACTCCTATAACCCTGTTATCACCCGCAGCTGTCGACTGACTACCAGACATGACCGTCGAGACATAATTAAGTTTAATAGCGTCGCCATTTATTGGAAAATCTAATCTTGGTGCAATAGCATCAATTTTTTTACTATTAAAAACCGCTATATCAACATCAACGGTTGGCCTCTTGGTGAAATACAGGTTGTTATCTGTTGGTATATAGCCATGCGTAATAACAATATCCTCAGCAACCTGCATCACATTTCCATACGCATCAACAACTTCTGCAAACTGGGGCTGCTCCCCAGCAAACGATTCCTGCTCACCTGGTACCAGCTGCAGCATGTTGTTGATATCACTTGACCATTGTGCAGCGACAGCACTGTTGTCGTCGGCAGCATTGCAGGTCTCTACACCACTGTCATCATCAACAGCATCACAGGCAGCTACATCACTGTTATCATAAATATACCCAGCCTTATTGGTGCCGTCACCTGAGCTAACAGTATAGCTATACTGCCAAAAATCATTATCAGCGTCACTCTGCTTACATTCCTCATCACCGTCGTCACAAGCAGCACCAGTAACAGTCAAATATCTTGGTTTGTCACCAAGCCCTTCAGCCCCGTTGCCAATCGCAAACTTAAGCCGCATCCCAGTCGGCTTCACCACTTCCTCATCGAACCACACCCCCACCATTAACACTGAACCCGCGTTAAGTTTAGCGGTAGCACCAGCACCCAAGCTCGCCGTAACTGCCTTAATTTTTGGCGGTTTTGAGTCAACAATTAACTGTTTTGCTAAAGAATCAACACAATTACCCGCCTCGTCACACAAGGTGTTTTTTTTCAATTGAAAGCCGTAATCACCACCATGCGTTGGCAAACTGCCATCAGCAATCGCTATATAACCATCAGAACCACCCTCAGCATCATTAGTGTTTTTGAGCTTGAACGTTAGTTTTCTTACACCATCCTCCAATTCTCTTGCATTATTTATAGTACTTGCTCGATACAAGTCAGAGTTTTTTTTAATATAGGATCCTGTCCTTTTCCGAGGTTTATTTCTAAAAAAGCTGCTAAAACTATTTTCATCAAAATCTGCTGCGTCTGAGCTAACCTCAGCACCTATCCACACGTTTTCCGACAAAACAACATCAAATTCTATTTCCCCATATTGCTCGTAGTCGACACCAATATACTTATCATTATTTAGATATTCCATCCCGTCTGTAAACTCAAACGTTGCCGTTGGCGGCGATCTATCCTCAATAAACGACAGCTTTATTGTAACGGAATTATACGCAATGTAGCCAGAATCCGTCTTGCGGTAGACAAAATCAGCAGGAACAACTACAGTGACGCTATCGCCATCAGACTCACCATGCAGCAAGCCCAATATAAAGTGTTGATATGCTTGCGGCATATCAATATTATCGATAACACTACTAAACTCACCCTTCTCATTGATCTTGACTGGTTTAATCAATTTAGTGGCCGCACCAGCGTTTGTCCATTGGGCGTTGGTTAGTTGTATTTTAGCTTGGCGCGCCTCATTAAAATACACTGGATGGTCAAACTCAAGATACAGCAACAGCGGGTTTTCCTTGCCATTTAGCGTGCCTGTATTAAAGGATTCCCTAGCAATCGGAACGTCATTACCCAATGAGGCACATTCCTGTTGCGGGTCTACTGGATCTGTTATGTTACCAACACATTCTTTGATTACTTTAAATACCGTTGGCTGTGGACTATATGCATCTCCAGTTAACAGACCAGCAGCCAAAAGTTCATCTTCACTCGGCGCATTATCCTGACAGCCTGCCACTAAGCCGAATAACAACATGATAATGCCATAAATGACATAATTTTGTCGCATAAGGCGCAATAGCATGAATATTTCCTGTTGGAATGACTGCTTACAATAATGTTTTTTTCGGCAGCAATACCTGGTGCTATTGCATGTTATTTTGTTGCAACGCTGCTTCAGTATTGATATTGGTGTTCTAGCGTGCCCGTAAGCATTATGAAATAAATTCAACGCCCATAGTAACCAATAACCCCAACATAAAGCAAGCATAGCGGTTTGGTTTTTGTGTAATAAACAATTTTTATTGATTGCCTTCATTCAATATAATTATCTTATCTGCGGTGATTGTGTCGATAATATGAGTTCTCTATTGTTTTTAACTTAGTTACAGTTGTCACGGCTATAGATAGCTCTGATTAATGCCATGATGGGCGACACGGAAAAAACGCTGCTGACACTTATAGCGCAGTGCGCAGCCAATACTGGTGGGTCTTCTGGGTATTACCAACTGCTGCAACGACGGTGCACAGCGTTTTTTCCCGTCGTTGTGTTGCATATACTTTGGGTTTTCTGCAGCGGTACTTGCTGTATTGCATCCCTTGGCGTATAGCTAGGTGATGCGCTCAGCGGTTTGCGCCTTGCAATCATCAGCAATTGCCATCAAACTCGCTCCATCAACGAGTTAATCAGAACTTGCCAATGCTTCATTTTGATACTATTTCATTACTATGGTACGCTCAGTTTAGTAACCCCACATCTTTTTCATAATCAGTGTTCAAAATCACATGTATGAATAAAAAACTATTCGTTAAGACATACGGCTGCCAAATGAATGTCTACGACTCAAACAGAATCGTAGATGCTCTTAGCACAGACATCGTCTCTGAACGAGTAGACTCAATCGACGATGCGGATATTATTGTCCTCAACACTTGCGCAATTCGTGAAAAAGCAGAAGAAAAAGTATTCAGTGAACTTGGGCGCATTCGCAAACGCACCAAAGGAAAACATGTCACAATTGCAGTTGGTGGCTGCGTTGCCAGCCAGTATGGCGACACAATTAAAAAACGCGCTCCGTATGTCGACATTATTTTTGGACCACAAACCATCCATCGTCTCCCTGAGTTATATAAGCGCCAATCTGCTGGAATCCCCTGTGTAGACGTCACGTTTCCCGAAATAGAAAAGTTTGATAACCTGCCAAAACCACACGCGACTGGGGTGAGTGGCTTTGTATCAATTATGGAAGGATGCAGTAAGTTTTGTAGCTACTGTGTGGTGCCGTACACCCGCGGCAAAGAAGTCAGCCGCCCGCTGCCAAGCATTATTGAAGAAGTGCAGCATTTAGCAGACCAAGGCGTTCGTGAAGTCAACTTGCTAGGACAAAATGTCAATGCCTACCGCCACGATGGCGCGGATATGGCCGATGTCATCCGCGCAGTTGCGCTACTTGCAGGTATTGCAAGAATTCGCTTTACAACCTCACACCCAAAAGAAATGTCGCAACGCATTGTCGACGTGTACAAAGATGTCCCAAAACTGGTGAGTCACCTGCATTTACCCGTACAAAGCGGCTCGAATACTATTCTACAAGCGATGAAACGCGGCTATACGCGAGAAATATATTTAGATTTACTCGAGCGTATTCGTCAAGCACGCCCTGACATCCAGATGTCTTCAGACTTTATTGTTGGTTTTCCGAATGAAAGCGAAGCTGAATTCATGCAAACCATCGACCTGATTGAACGCATAGGCTTTGATATTTCATACAGTTTTATTTTCAGCCCACGCCCCGGTACTCCCGCGGCACTATTAGCAGATTCGACCAGCGCCGCCACCAAAAAACAACGCTTGAGACACCTCCAGAACATCCTCAACTCCCAAGCAGCTGCGATTAGCAGCGCAATGGTAGGCAGCACTCAGTCAATTTTAGTCAATGATTTTTCTAAAAAAAACCTCAGCCATTTACAAGGGCGCACCACAAATAACAGAATTGTAAATTTTGCCAGTGACGATATGACACTCATCGGACAAATAGTTGACGTGCAAATTATCACAGCAAAACCGAATTCATTTTGGGGTGAACTCGCATAATCTTGACCGTTTTCAATACAGGTCTACTTAGGGAATCTCTGATTAAGTCGCTGATGGAGCGAGTTTGCCTGCCATTGCTGATGATTGCAAGGCGCAAACCGCTAAGCGCATGCCCAGCTATACGCCAAGGGATGCAACACAGCAAGCGCAGCAATGGCAGCAAACCCAAAGTATATTCAACAGAAGGACGGGAAAAAACGCTGCGCTAACGTCGTTGCAGCACTTGGCAACACCCACAAGACCACCAGTATTATCTGCGCACTGCGTCTAGTTATCATCAGCGTTTTTTCTCCGTCTCGCCCGTCATGGACTTAATCAGAGCTTCCTTAGGCATTGTTGCGCTCCAGTCGCTCCATGACCCTGCGTATAAGGCCGTTGCCACATCTGGCATGCAGTGCTGCATCGCTAAAATATTAACCGCAGCAGTAACCCCTGAACCACAATAATGGATGACGCTAGTTGCACCCATATAGCGGTCAAATGCACGGTGTACTGCGTCACAGCCGCGCAGCTTTCCGTCTTCCCACAGCGTGGTAAATGGTTGATTGAGCGCACCTGGAATATGTCCAGCCCGCGCATCGATGGTTTCTTCAGCACCACGATAGCGATGTGCTGATCTGGCATCAATCAAGACATCTGTTGGTTGGCGCGCATGCACTTGTGCGCGGTCAAGCACGGCGTGCGTCGTTGCCCGCAGCGCAATCGTCCCCAAACTCCGCAGCTGCGATCCAGCCGCAGTGGTTTGATACAGAGTTTTCCATGCTGGTAGTCCGCCATCGAGCACGGCGATATTAGCGTGTCCTACCCAACGACACATCCACCACAATCTAGGGGCGTACATGGTATTTTGTCGGTCATACACTACCAGTTGTGTATCGTTATCCACGCCATACGACTGCAGCAGTGCAATCCAGTCCTGCGGCAATGGCAGCGGATGTCGACCGCCTTGGTAGGCGTGTTGCAGCGGAGTTGTTGCCGATAAATCTGCGCGCAAATCCAAGTATTGCGCCCCAGCAATATGCTCGGTTGCATATTGGCTACGGCCAAGGTTAGGGGTAGTTAAATCGTAACTCACATCGAATATAACGCAGTCTTCGTGGATATTGTGCAGTTGCTCTGGGGTGATAAGTGTTTGATACATAGCTTCCCTTGTATGGTGAAATCTTAAAAAGTTCTAGATTTGTGAGATTACTGTTTTGCATGCCAAACCAATAAGCAGTATAGCCATCAACCTTGCCAGCATCGCCGTTGGCAAGGCGTGGGCGAGTTTCGCACCGATCGGTGCGGTCAACATCGACGCCACCGCGATGATCAATGCGGCCGGCAGGTATATAAGTCCCGCCAAGCCGAAGCCATCAACCTCACCCCAGCCATGGTAGCCGTAGCCAATTGTTGCCAATATTGCCAACGGCACACCAATTGATGAAGACGTGCCAATCGCCGACTTATGCTCAATGTTATTGTAAATTAGGTACGGTACAATTAAAGCTCCCCCACCAATAGCTACTAATGAAGCCACCGTCCCGATTGCAAAACTAGCAACATTGATGCCAAATAATCCAGGCAGTACGCGACCCGGTTTGGCTGTGGTGTTGCGCCACATCCCCACAGCGACAAAGCCAATAAACACTGCAAAAAACCATGCTAAATACCTGCTGTCGATCAATAGAACGACGTATGTTGCACTCAGGGTACTCAACACTAGCCCTGGTAACATTGATACCACAATATTAGCACGCACAGATTTTCTACGTCGATGCGCGATTGTACTAGAAATTGAGGTGAATATAATTGTGGACATCGTCGTTGCCAGCGCGATGTGCACGACATGCTCCGCTGGAAACTGCTGTGCGCTAAACATCATTATCAGCATGGGTACCAGCACAACTCCTCCGCCTATACCAAACAGACCAGCTATAACGCCAACGAATAAACCCAACCCAGCGTAATACAATAACCAGATACTATTCCATGCTTCCATCTGGGTTATTCTTTGTACTTACTTATAGAAGCTCTGATTAACTCGCTGCTGGAGCGCGTTTGCCTGCAATTGCTGATCGTCATTGTTGTTGCTCCGTCTCGCCCATCATGGAATTAATCAGAGGTTGCTTAAATCGTTTTCTGTGCTGGTAACATGCTCGTCATTCGCCCATTTTCCTAAATCCAACAGGTGGCATTTTTCACTGCAAAAAGGTCTGTTGTGGTTTTTTTCGTCCCACTCAACTACGGCGTTACAACTCGGACAATTGACATTCATTTTTTATGGTGTTAGTAGTTGAGTTAATTAGGGAAGCTCTGATTAAGTCCATGATGGGCGAGACGGAGAAAAAACGCTGATGATAACTAGACGCAGTGCGCAGATAATACTGGTGGTATTATTAAGTGCTGCAACGACGTTAGCGCAGCGTTTTTTCCCGTCCTTCTGTTGAATATACAACGGTTTGATGGTAGCGGTACTTGCTGTGTTGCATCCCTTGGCGTATATGCTACAGCATGCGCCTGCGGAATGCGCCTTGCAATCATCAGCAATTGCCATCAAACTCGCTCCATCAGCGACTTAATCAGAGGTTCCCTAAGGAATCTCTGATTAAGTCCCAAACAACAGCAATATCAGCTACAAAGATATACAATGGTGAATCTATTTGAATATTTGAATAAGCGGATAATCTTATGAAACAAACAACTTTTGCCAGTGCTGCATACGACCACAAGAAAGTAACAACAAAACGTGAAAAATTCTTGCAGTTAATGGACAAATTAGCTCCATGGCAACAGTTGTTAGAGTTAATAGAACCGCATTATCCCAAGAAAGGGAATGGCCGCCCACCGATTAATATGCAGACCATGTTACGCATTTATTTTTTACAGCAATGGTACAACTTATCAGACCCAGGGGTAGAAGAAGCACTATATGACATGGAAAGCATGCGGCGTTTTGCCCATATAGAGCTGATAGACGATGCCATCCCTGATGAAACCACCATCTTGAACTTCCGCAGGATCATAGAAAAACATCAACTCAGCGTCAAGATACTTGCTGTCGTGAATGAGTATTGTATGGAAAATAATATAATAATCTCACAAGGGACAATGGTTGATGCCACGACCATCAATGCGCCATCATCTACGAAGAATAAAGAGAAAAAACGGGATCCTGAAATGCATCAAACCCGCAAAGGCAATCAGTGGTATTTTGGCATGAAGATTCATATAGGAACTGACGCTAATAGTAATATGATTCATAGCGCGACAGTTACAGCCGCGAATGAAGCTGACATCAATGAACTCCCCAAATTGCTGCGTGAAACAGATAAGGTTATCTTTGCCGATGCAGGATATACGAGCGACAGTTATAAACGCGGCTCGCGTCACCTTGGGATAGATTGGCGCGTGAATGATAAACGTAAACCAAAGCAGCAAATGAGCACCTCGCAGCGCAAACGCAATAGACAGAACTCTAAGGTGCGCGCCCGGATTGAGCACTGTTTTCGGGTAATCAAATGTCAGTTTGGTTATAAGAAAGCTCGCTACAAAGGACTAGAAAAGAATCGAGTACAAGTATTTTCTTTGCTTGCATTGACGAACTTATACATGCTGCGAGGACGACTAACAGGATAGAACCGCCCAAAATTCAAGAAAAACAGTAAAAAACAATAAAAACAGTAAAAAACAGTAAAAAACAGTAAAACAGCAACACGAAGATCAGCGAAATGATCAAATATTGACCATTGAAAATTATTGCTATTATTTTTTTGGAGTATATGCGAGTTATTGGAGTATATGAGCGTCTTAATCAGAGCTTCCTTAGGGAACTGCTGATGCCTCTGATGCAACCGCATAATAACAAAAATCTAAATTTTACAGTATCAATGTCAAGTGGTATGTGCAACCTGTGAGTTAGACCAACTAACCAATACAGCAAATCAGCAGTAAATCCTATTCGCGCGTTTGCTAGCAAAAGGCACTGATTGTAAGCCTACGCTACTTTATATAGCACAAGATATAGCACAAGATATAGCACAAGATATAGCACAAGTACATTATATAGCACAAGCACATTCCAACACCGCATAATTTAGCATACACCGCTTACCGCTGTTATTATTGATATTTACTGAATCGTTGCATACCAAGGCTCATACACGATATTTTTGTTCACTCACTGTATTAACTATTATACGATATTTCACATGATTGCAGAACCAAACTATTCACTCCATCAAGCAGTTATTCAGAACGATAGTGACCGTGTCGCAGCCCTTGTAAATAAGGCAGCTACAGACATTGATGAATTAAATTCGTATAATTGGACCGCGCTCCATTTAAGTTCCCAGCTAAATTTATCTGAAATAACTGACATATTGCTCACTGCAAATGCCAACACCAAAATTTGTAATGCAAACGGTGTGTCGCCATTGCATTGTGCGGTATGGGCTGATGCAAAACATGTTACGTCAAAGCTATTGAATAATGGAGCAAATCCAAACATCAAAGACGATACAGGTTTGACGCCGCTGACGCTTGCTGCATGGAATAACAATGTGCAATGTATCCGTGAGCTTATCAAATTTGGCGCCATTATCAACTCGCGGACACCTGATGGATCGTCCACATTGCATTATGCGGTATGGAATAACTCTGTAGCAGCTATTGCTGAGTTGATTGAACTTGGCGCGCTCGTCAATGCACGCAACGATGATGGTTTAACGCCATACGAACTTGGCAAAAAAATCTTGCTCACTGACGTTGCTGATTATTTTATTAGCCTTCGCGGCGAGGTCAAACTCCAATTCGATGAAAAACACGTTGCTGCGGCAATGATCAATCATATTCCAGAAATCAATGATGCAATGTACACGTCTGCGCTTGAGCCAAACCAACCAACAACCCCAACTCACAACTATAGTAGTGGGGCAGAGCAGCCACTGCGATTTTCCAAAGACGCCGACAGCGAACACAACGATTTACCAATTGATATTACGCCAATTTTTGACAATGGCCATACAGCAGCAACAGCAGCAACAGCAGCAACAAGTAACACAGAAAATGACGCCAACAAAGCAACAGATTCTAACAATTTGCAAGCTACTGCAAACCCATCATCCTCGGGCAATGCCCCAGCAATTGATGTCACAACAAAAGATTTTGCAAGCGCGTCTGCCTCAGGATCATTACCAACAATAGCTCCAGCAGCAAAGAGCAATACAGGTGTGTCTACTGAGTTATTTACCAGCAAAGAACCTTTGCAGCACCACCAAACCAATACAGAAAATTTAGCTACACCATCACCACAAGCAGATGCAATGAACAGAGAAAATGAAGAAGAGCACGTCAACACTGCCTTCAGGCATAAATTACCTAACGACGAAACCCAACAAGCTTTTATTACCCCTGACACTCCTTTAATTTATCCTGAGCAGTTAATACACACGACTTTCGCTGGTGATAAAGTGCGCAGAGCATCTGAGTTGGTGATAGCAAACTTACTATTTAGTCTTGGTATTTCCTATACATATGAAAGAAAAATAACAGGGATTCATGCGCTTGGAGAAATGCACCCAACCTTCACGGTTATTACGCCAAAAGGGTCTGTGTTGCTTTGGGAACATTTTCCCCAACACAATAGCAAAGAAGACAATCAAGCAGCGATAGCATGGTATGTGCGCAACGGCTTTAGCGCCAATGAGAACTTATTTATCTCGTATACAGCTACGCATCATGGTATTAACTCAAAAAAACTGCTAGAAGTTGCCAATGCGCTTATCGACCGTATTGATGAAGATAGCCCAGAGGGCGCTGAATAAACATCTCACGGCTGCATTGTGAATTAAAATTCAGCAGTCAGTAGGCAACGGCGGCTAGCGATTACTCACACTGCTACTGATGAGTTGCTCGATTTGCTGGGGCTGGTTGCTTAATTTATACGCCATCAGTAATGTCCAAGCAGTATCCTGCTGCCGCGGGTCTTGTTGCAACGACGTTTGTAATAACTCGATTGCCTGACCCCAAAGTTGCTGTTGCAACGCTACTTTTCCAAGTGCTGCATACTCACTGGCACTACTATCGGCGCCATCGCCTTGGAGCAGTCCATTAAACTTGTCGAATATGCTTTTGACATTGATGTGCGGGTAGCTGCCGACATACGCAAACAGCTCTCGCTGGGTGTGGGCTAATAGGAATGCATCGGCTTGCTGGAATGCTTCGCTGTCAATTAACCGTTGCAGATACAAGGCAGCAACCTCAACATCTGCCTGCATGCTTTGGTTCATTGAGTTCCATACTAGATCTGCTTCGCTAGTCTTTTCTTGCAACAATTTGGTGTACACCGCTTTAAACTCCACCCCGCCTGTTGCTTTTTTCGGCAGACCAGCCGCGACAAGATCAATTTTTTTAAGCGCTATAACACTTTGCAAATATCTTAATCGCCACGTTGTTTTCACTGTTTTGTGCGCCAATGCTGGGGCAATGATATCAACGACAACTTGGTAATTTCCGTTAATATACGCACTCTCTATCGCCAGTGTTTCCTGGACACGGCTTGGGCTTGCAAGCGCGAGTTGATTGAACTGACGCAGTGCACCAGTTGCTTTATCACCATCACGGTGGCGCATCCACACATACGATTGCAATGCTTTGTTTACCGCAGGACTCAGCGATGTTTCATCAATTTTCTTTAGTAGTTTTATCGCCCGTTGCGGCTCATCAACAATCAGGGCATTCAGCGATTCATTCAGCCATTGCAGTTGTTTACTTGCTTGACGGCGGCGCTGCCATATAAACACCGATTTCACTGTGGCAGTAATGCTATTGGTGAACCCTAGCACCAACCAAAGTAATGCTGTGACTATGACAATCGCTGCGAGCAATATCCAAATATTGGTTTCTATACTATATTGCCCAAGCAAGATCAGCACATAGCCGCTGCGCTGATTATCGCCAAATGCCAGCAGTGCGCCACCAATTAAGGGTAGAAAAATGATAAATAGCAGCTTGATAAGTTGTTGCACAGCTTACTCGCTTACTGACAATGTTTGTGCTGATTGCAACCGCCACTGCTGCGGTTGTATGACGGTTACAGCTGCCAGACGTTCCATACTCTTGAGTATGGTTGCAGAGGCATAGCGATATAAATACTGCTGAAATATATCAGTAGCATTGGCAATTGCATTGGCATATGCCGCTCCATCGTTATTGTATAATGCTGATTGGGCAAACTGCAATTCATTGACAATATATAAGCGGGCGAGCGCAAAGGTCTGTTGATTTGCAGCTGGTGATACATTGACCTTGCTGACTACCAAAAACTTATTTAACAATTGCTCAACGTGTGACATAAACCCGCCAGCAGCTACTGTGGCTTTGCTGCGAATAGGGTCAACAAAATGTAATTCCATCAACTGCGATCTAAAACCACGAATCAGCTGGAATGCTTCATTATTATCCTGCTTTTCTAACTGCTCCGCCCGCTGTATATCAATTGTTATTGCCTTGCCAAGCACTAACGATGCTTGGTCACGTATCTGGTTGTTAATATCCTGCGCATGTTGCAATACCGAGCGTACAGAACTTCTATCTGCTACCGACAATGCATGTTGCTGTGCCACATACACTAATTCATGCACCATCATCCGTTGCGCTGTAACAAACCACGTGTCATCAGCTGATTGTTGCAATACAGCGGCAATGCGTTCTAGCTCAGTTGCAAATGTTTTATTTTTTTTCTGAATTTCATCTACTAATTCTTGTTGCAATTGTAGTTTTGCAGCAATGTATTCTGGTTGCAACGCTGCGGTTCTATGCTCAATAATATTTGTTAATGTAGCCACTTGCTGGGTATAAAACTTCTCTTGCAATGTCGATTGCTGCTGCAAAGAGTGGATTGCATTCATTGTTAGTTGTTGGTTGGCAAAACCCCAATAGCCCATTGTCGCACACACAGCAGCGAACAGTATAACAACTACCAATAACGGTGCTTTATACGACAACGAAACTGGTGCGCGGAGACCTAAATGCTTTACTGGTAAATTTTTATCCATAACCTCTTTATGTGTAAATCCGTGTTGCTGATACTATAGCCCTTCACCCTTTAATGTCGACGCGTTATCATTTGATTTTATGGGTGCTATACATTCCATAATACTCAAGCCAACGCAGAGGAAACCTGCTACAACCTTGCAGATATTTTGATGGTTGCTGCTGCCTATCAACACCACCGCTGTATAGCCAAGCTGTGCTGCAATGCTGGCAATTCTGGAACTGGTGACTGCCAATGTATAGTTGGTATGGGTCATCCAATTATCCCAGTTTTCCAGCGCAATAATGCTCGAAAACACCACCAAGTCATCGGCTGTCAACGCAGCGGCAACATGGTGCTTAAATGCTGTTGAATAGCTATATGTATGCGTTGTATACACCTCACACACCGTCACCGTATGCCCGAGTTTTTGCAACTGTTGCCGCAATAAGGGTCGCGCATGTCTCCCTTGTACGAGTAAAACATTGAGCTTATCGGCATGATGTTGCCTTAACATCCGCAACACCCCGTCGCCACCCCATTCCTGCGGACAATGCGCTGCAATCCCTCGTGCCTGCAGCGTTGCAGCGGTTGACTGACCCACTGCATACCAATCGGCTATACTAGGTAGCTGCGCTGCAAACCATTGCGCCGATGCTGGGCTAGTTACAATTACTGCATCAATCGCAGCATGATATTTACCCACCGTCTGTTGCAGCGGTTGATTGTGCAACATCGCGGCAAATATTGTATTTACTTGCAGCTGCTGTGCCCCGCCGACATATTCGCAAAGGGCTTGCAGCAATCTGCCTGCTGTAGCTACAGGTTGGGTGAAAACCAGCGTTCGTTGCTTAGCCACTAACTGCTACATATTGCCAATATCGCTATTATCCACCGACCACGCTGGAATTGCTCGACGGCAAGATGCGATTTTTTCCAAATCAATCGTCGCCAGCTGGATTGAATTTACCGTCTTAGCTGCGTCACATTCCACCTCACCCCATGGGTTTATTACCATCGAATGACCCCAGGTATGCCGCCCATCTTGATGCCTGCCAACTTGAGCTGCGGCTATAACATACACGCTATTTTCAATGGCTCTGGCGCGTAATAATATCTCCCAATGGGCTTTTCCTGTTGTATACGTGAATGCAGCTGGGATACAGATAACCTGCGCTCCGTCAGCTACAAGTTTACGGAATAAATACGGAAAACGCACATCATAGCAAATCGCTAGCCCTGCCGCGCACCACGGCAATTGACTGACAACAGTTTGGTTGCCGCGCAGATATGCGTCAGATTCACGGTATTGCTCGTCCCCGCCCAAGACGACGTCAAACAAGTGAATTTTGTCATATACATCCTGAATCTCACCTGTTGCGGTAATCACCATGCTGCGATTCAGGAGTTTGTTGCTGTGTGGGCACTGTAAAACAAGCGACCCAAGATGCACCCAAATTGCTAAATCGCGTGCTTGGGAGCAGACTTGTTGTAAGAATAAATTTTCAGCTTGTAGCGTATATGTGTTTTGCTGCTGTCTATCAAGCGCATTGCAGCATTCAGGAAAACTTACAATATCAGCGCCTGCTGCGCTCGCCTGGCGCATCAACTCTACCACCGTTGCAGCGTTCTCGTGTTCACCAATACCGCTGTTTAATTGAGCGACAGCAACGATGAAATTGCTGCGAGGATTCGCTATTGTTGCAGCAATCATACCATTACAAAATTAGTTCTGTCGATGAGCTCAGGTTCATTGCTGTAGCCGAGCATATTGCTGATTTCTGAACTTTTTTTCCCAATAATTTTTGCAACTTCTTGTTGCGAATAATTGATCAACCCCCGCGCTACTGGCACACCTGCTGGGTTGACACATTCAACTAAATCGCCACGTCCAAACACGCCTGCGCACTCAATAACACCAACTGCAAGGACGCTGGCGTTATTATATCGCAATGCGTGGATAGCGCCGCCATCAAGTCGCAGCATGCCTTTTGGTTTTAGTTGACTGGCAAGCCATTGTCTGCGCGCATTGCTCGGTGTAATAGTTGCTCGAATAAGCGTACCGATTTTTTCCCCTGCAACACATTTCTCTACAACATTGTTGGCATTGCCATCGGCAATGATGGTGCTGGTGCCAGAACGTGCGGCTAATTTTGCTGCCTTAATTTTTGTAGCCATTCCGCCTTTACCCAACACGCCTTTGCTGGGAACGGCTAAGGTTTGTAGCAAAGGGTCATCAGCTTGTATTTCTTCAATAAATGTAGCATTTGGATTGCCACGCGGATCAGCATCATATACGCCTTGTTGATCCGTTAATAACACCATGCAGTCTGCTGCAACCAAGTTACAAATACTTGCTGCAAGTGAGTCGTTATCACCAACGCCGATCTCTTGTGTTGCGACCGAGTCGTTCTCGTTGACAATTGGGATAACGCCCAATTTTAACATATGCTGCATGGTTGCGCGCGCGTTTAAGTAACGGCGTCTATTTGCTAAATCATCATGGGTTAATAATACCTGCCCGCTGCGCAGTCCATATAGAGTAAATCGCGTTTGATATGCCTGTGTCAGGCTCATTTGACCGACAGCAGCACACACTTGAGAATTTTGGATAGTTGCTGTGTCTATGCCTAAAGCTATCCGCCCAAGTGCAATTGCACCTGAAGAAACAACAACGGGTTTATAGCCTTTGGCGATAATATTGGCTAACTGGTTAACAACTGAATCTAGCCATTCTTCCGCCAAGTACTCACCAGCATTGGTGACAATCGCACTCCCGACTTTAAAAACCCAGTGACGTGAAGTTGCTGATAATTTCCGCCGTTGTACTCCCACAATACATTTTGTTGTGTGATGTAGCGGCGCTAAGCTCTGCGTTGGTGACTATTTTTCAGCATCTGTTGCAGTTGCCGTGTTTGTTGGTGCAGGAGACGTTGCTGTTGTTCGTTCTGGCGCTGGATCTGCTGCCAAGCTAGTATCGTTGTTGTTAGCTGCTGCTGTAATTTTTTCAATTACGGGTTTAATTTTTTTCTTTGTCTTGCTTTTAGATGGAATTGGCTGTGCTTTCTCACCATTGGCAAATGCTTGTCTGTCCACCCACTCTATATACGCAAGTGGCGCATTGTCTCCAGCCCGCGCTCCAGCTTTGACAACGCGGGTATACCCACCATTGCGAAAACCGGTATATTGGGAAAAGTCTTGAAATAACACGCCAACAGCGGTCTTGTTATTCAAATACCGATACGCGTTGCGTCGACTTGCCACGCTGTCAATTTTTGTCAACGTAATCAATGGTTCGATATGGCGGCGCAATTCCTTCGCCTTCACAACGGTTGTTTTAATAATTTTATGCTCGATAAAAGCAATCGACAAATTTCTAAAAAGCGCTTTGCGATGTGAACTATTCCTATTGAGTTTTACCCCGCTTTTACGGTGACGCATGCTGTTTCCTAATTTCGTTTAACTATGTTATGGGGCGGCCAATGTTCTATGTGTATGCCTAAGCGCAGCCCAAATTGGTTGAGTACATCTTTTATTTCATTGAGAGATTTTTTACCTAGATTTGGTGTTTTGAGCAAATGACTTTCAGTCCGTTGCACAAGGTCACCAATGTAGTAAATACGCTCGGATTTCAAACAGTTTGCTGAACGAACCGTTAGTTCTAAATCATCAACAGGCTTCAAGTAAATTGGTTCAATTTGCTCTTCTGGCATGTTGGGTTGATTCAAATCACTCGCTTCTAAATCTGCAAACTTGGTTAATTGCTGTTGCAATATTGTTGCCGCACGGCGGATTGCATAATCGGAGTCAATCGTACCGTTGGACTCAATTTCTATAATAAGTTTATCAAGATCCGTGCGCTGCTCAACCCGTGCGCTTTCAACGCGGTATACCACCCGTTTGATCGGACTATAAGTTGCATCAAGTTGTAAGCGAGTGACTACAGGAGCATCATCCAATAGGTTTTCTTCTTGTTCTATATGCCTGCTTTCAATTGTTTGGTAGCCACGCCCCACATTGACATATGCAATTAAATCTAGTTTTGCGTTTTCTTCTAAGTGGGCAATCACCAGATCAGGATTTGCAATGTCGACATTGTGTGGCAGAATAAAATCAGCAGCTGTAGCAACTCCAGAGCCACTTGCATGCAATTCAATCGTTGCGCTGTCGCCTTCATTCATTTGCAAGGCAAGTTCTTTGAGGTTTAGAAGTATTTGCAATACATCTTCTTTAACCCCAGCAATTCGATCGTATTCGTGTTTTACCCCTTCGATTTCAACTTCAGTAATCGCGGCTCCAGGCATCGAAGATATCAAAATTCTGCGCAAGGCATTGCCAAGGGTGTGACCAAACCCACGCTCAAACGGCTCTAAGGTGATTTCAGAATGATATGCCTTGCCGCTTTCACTGGAGGTAACATCGTTGATGTGAATGTTTTCAGGTATCAAGAATTCGTTTATAGAATTTTGCGTTGTTGTCATATTTTTTCTTCGGATTTATAATTATTTCGAGTACAACTCGACTATCAAGTTTTCATTAATTTCGCTTGAGAGCATATCGCGACTTGGCGCTTGTGTATATATGCCAGATAAAGTGCTGCCATCCACATTAACCCACACTACTTCAGGTTTTTGGTCAGAAAGTTCTCGTGCTGCTTGAATGCGTAATTGTTTTTTTGATTTCTCAACAACGCTGACCACATCACCAGAGCGCACTTGATATGAAGGAATAGATACAGTTATACCGTTGACTTGGATTGATTTATGCCCTACTAATTGACGTGCTTCACGCCGTGTTACCGCATAGCCCATTCGATAGGCAACGTTATCAAGACGTGACTCTAGCATCTGCAATAAGTTTTCACCAGTTGTACCGCGTTGGCGTACCGCCTCAACATAGTAATTATGAAATTGTTTCTCAAGCACACCATAAATTCTGCGCACTTTTTGCTTTTCTCGCAATTGCAGTCCGTAGTCAGATAATCGTCCACGCCGTGCACCGTGCTGCCCTGGGGTGGATTTAGAATGACATTTGCTTTCAAATGAACGAACACCACTGAGTAAATCAAGTTCAACGCCTTCGCGGCGTGATTGCTTGCAGCGTGGTCCTGTATATCGTGCCATATTATACTCTACGTTTTTTAGGTGGACGACAGCCGTTATGTGCAATCGGCGTGACATCACTGATACTTAAAATTTTAATCCCCAATGCATTTAATGCGCGAACAGAAGAATCACGGCCAGGGCCTGGACCTTTCACTCGAACATCAACAGCTTGCAAACCAAGCTCTTGCGCGGCTTTTCCGCATTTTTCAGATGCAACCTGTGCGGCAAATGGCGTGCTTTTCCTTGAGCCACGAAAGCCGCTACCGCCAGCAGTGGCCCAGGCGATGACATTGCCTTGACGATCGCTAATTGTGATAATAGTATTATTAAATGACGCCTGAATGTGAGCAATTCCTTCAACAACTTTACGTTTTTCTTTCTTTTTCCCTTTTTGTATTGCCATGATAACTCCTAATCTTTAGCACATAATTATTTGTTAGCTGAACGCTTTTTTCCTTTGCGAGTACGAGCATTTGTCTTGGTCCTTTGACCGCGTACAGGCAGACCTTTTCTATGACGAATACCGCGAAAACAACCAAGATCTAGCAATCGCTTGATGCTCAATTGAACATTTCTGCGTAACTCGCCTTCAATGCTATACGTTGCTACTTCAGTACGTAATCTACCAAGAATTTGTTCATTTAACTCGCGAATTTTTGTCGCCGGATCAATTTGCAGTGCCTCACAAATTTTTTGAGCCGTGGGTAGTCCAATTCCGTAAATATGCGTAAGCGCAATTACAGTATGTTTATTGTCTGGAATATTGACGTTTGCAATACGTGCCATTAGCCCTGCCTTTGTTTATGTTTTGGGTCAGTACAAATCACCCGCACCCGACCGTGACGGCGAATCACTCGGCAGTTGCGGCACATTTTCTTGACCGATGGTTTAATTTTCATATTACCTACCGTAATTGACGAGATTAGCCTTTTTCATCATTCCAGCATATTGGTGCGAAACCAAGTGTGACTGTACTTGTGAGATAAAGTCCATTACTACAACAACCATAATTAAAATTGACGTTCCGCCAAAATTCAAAAACAGCCCAAGTCGCACTAATGCCTGTTGTGGCAATAATGAAACAAATGTTATGTATATTGCACCGAACACAGTCAGTCTGGTCAAAACAGTGTCTATGTAATGTGCAGTTTGATCGCCAGGTCGAATGCCTGGTATAAAGCCATTTGAGCGCTTCAGGTTTTGCGCTACATCCCTTGGGTTGAACACCACTGCGGTATAGAAAAAGCAAAAGAAAATCACCCCGAGGCCAAATAATATCGCGTATAAAAACTCACCTGGAGCCAGCGATAATGAAATTGTCTCTAACCATTGCATATTTGGTGATTGCCCAAACCATTGACCAAGTGACGCAGGAAACAACAAAATACTCGAAGCAAAAATTGGCGGGATGACACCAGCAACGTTAATTTTTAACGGTAGATGGCTGCTTTGCTGCGCATATTGACCTTGTTGGTTGGTACGCCCAGCATAGTTAATCACTAACTTGCGCAAGCCACGTTCTACATACACAATCAAGGCAATCAGTAGAAAGCCACACACCAGCACAGTCAGTAACGTAATGATGTTGATTTCTCCTTGGCGTGCCAATTCGAGCGATTGACCGATGGCACTTGGCAACGAAGAAACAATACCAGCGAAAATTAGTAGCGAAATACCATTACCAATGCCGCGCTCGTTAATTTGTTCACCTAGCCAAATCAAAAATGCAGTGCCTGCCGTGAACGAAACTACCGCAGGAAAGAAAAAAGCAAAGCCAACAACATACGTTACTCCGCTACTTTCTAAAGCAACAGCTAAGCCCATCGATTGAAAGAGAGCTAAGCCAATGGCGCCATACCGCGTGTATTGTGAAATTTTCTTGCGTCCAGATTCTCCTTCTTTGCGCAATTGCTCGAGTGTCGGTACGACTGCTGTCATCAATTGCATAATAATTGAAGCGGAAATATATGGAACAACGCCGAGCGCCAGCAAACTCATTCTTTCGAGTGATCCACCTGAAAACAAATTGAATAATCCTAAAATTGTTCCTTGTTGTTGTTGGAACATAGTATGCAGTTGTTCAGGATCAATCCCAGGAACAGGTACATGTGAACCAAAACGATAGGCAAGCAATGCAAATAACACAAAGCGCAACCGACTAAACAGCTCGCTTAACGATTTACTTTTTTTGTTATTTACCATTATTTAGAACTTTTTTTGCGTATACAGCTTTTTCAGGTGCGGCATGAACCACACCACCCTTTGCTTCCACTGCTGTTCGTGCGCCTTTACTAATACGAATGGCACCCAATTCAATGCTCTTCTTTCCTTGCACTTCGCCTGATAAAAATATTTTCACTTGGCGAATATTACGATTTATTACTCCAGCTGCAACCAACGTTGCTAGGGAGACATTCTCGTCTTTTACTTTATCAAGTTCAGCAAGTGTTACTTGGGTAGCGTACAGTGACTTACGCGATGTGAAACCAAATTTTGGTAGGCGGCGTTGCAAAGGCATTTGCCCACCCTCAAAGCCACGCGCGACTTTCCCCCCTGAACGCGACTTTTGACCTTTATGCCCACGTCCGCAGGTTTTTCCAAATCCACTGCCAATACCACGACCTACACGCTTGGCTTTCTTGCCACTTCCTGCAGAATAGGCAATGGTGTTCAAGCGCAGTGATCCCTGAGATGCTGCAGTACTTGCAAGTGTGTTTTCTGATGTGCTCACGCTATTTTCCATATCTCTATTTCAATTATTGAACGACTTGCACCATGTATGAAACTTTATTCACCATGCCACGTACTGCTGGCGTATCTTCGAGTTCGACGATTTGATTGATTTTTCGTAAGCCAAGACCTGTCAATGTTTGAATATGTCTTGGTTTGCGACCGATCTTAGATTTAATCATCTGCACCCGCAGCGTTTTCTTTGTCATGTTTATTCCATTCTGTAGCAATAGCCTATGAAACTATTTCGTCAATGCGTTTACCACGGCGAAATGCGACATCTTTAGCTGATTGCATATTCTTCAACCCATCAAATGTAGCACGGACAATGTTGATAGGATTTGTTGAACCGTGGCTTTTTGCCAATACATTTTGCACGCCAGCTAGTTCTAACACCGCACGCATCGCGCCACCAGCAATAATCCCTGTACCCTTTGAAGCTGGTTGCATATAAACTTTTGAAGCACCATGTTTTGCATTAATTGGGTATTGCAAGGTGTCACCACGTAATTTTACCCGAATCATATTGCGCTTTGCAGCATCCATGGCCTTTTGTATAGCAACAGGCACTTCGCGGGCTTTACCGCGACCAAAGCCGACCCGTCCGTTGCCATCGCCAACAACAGTTAACGCAGTAAATGAAAAAATACGACCGCCTTTTACCACTTTGGAAACGCGGTTAACTGCTACAAGTTTTTCGTATAATTGTGATTCAGCCATATCTTTTCCTACAGTTGTAGTCCTTGTGCACGAGCTGCGTCGGCTAGGGCTTTAATTCTGCCATGATAGCGAAAACCGCCTCTGTCAAACGCTACGCGTTCCACTCCTTTTGCGAGCGCCAGCTTGGCTATTTTTTTTCCTAACACTGTGGCAACAGTCATATTGGCGTTGGTGTTTTTTTCCTGCCCACTACTGACTGCGGCAAGCACACGATCGCCTTTGTTCTCGTGTTGAATGATTTGCGCGTATAAATGTCGCTGGGATTTGAACACGACGAGTCGTGTAATCCCAAGCTCCCGTGCTTTCGCGCGCATTTTACGCGCTCTGCGGATGCGGTTTTGTTTTTTCGTTGTAACTGCCATGAATAATCTCTATATCCTATTTATTTTTTCTTTTTAACTTCTTTGATGCGAACAACTTCGCCCAGATAGCGCACACCTTTGCCTTTGTATGGCTCGGGCGGTCTCATCCGGCGGATTTCAGCAGCAACTTGACCAACAAGCTGCTTGTCATTCCCTTTAATTGTCAAAACAGTTTGACTAGAAGTTGTTGCTGTTATTTCAGCTGGTAACGTAAACACTCTCGGGTTTGAATACCCTAAGGCCAACGTTATGGTGGAACCTTGTACTTGACATCTGTATCCAACACCACGCAATTCAAGTGTTTTTTGAAAACCATGACTGACACCCATAACTAAATTTGCAGCAAGCATACGCGTTGTTCCTGCCATTGCACGCACTTTCTTTGCTTGCGAATGGGTATGAACAACGATTGTCTGGGCGTTTTGCTCCAAAGAAATTCCTGTCACAATTCGCATACTCCGCTCACCAAGCAAACCTTTTGCGTGTAATTGCGTTGCGCTAATAGTAACTTCAACTCCTTGTGGAATTGGCACTGGATTTTTTGCAATTCGTGACATCAGATAATACCAATTAAAATACTGTTGCTAAAACTTCGCCACCTACCTGCAATTGGCGGGCGCGCTTGTCGCTCATTACCCCTTGTGAAGTAGATACAATCGCTACACCTAATCCGTTATTTACCACAGGTATTTGTTGATGCGAGCGATAAATTCGCAGGCTAGGCTTACTGATTCGCCGCAACATTTGAATGACTTTTTGTCCATCCATATATTGTAACTCTATTTCAAGCAGTGGTTTGCCATCGACTTTTTCTGTGGAAAAATGTTTTATATATCCTTCATCCAACAGCACTTGGGCAACAGCACTTTTTAATTTCGAGCCAGCCATACTCACTTTTGGATGAAGCATGGCATGGGCGTTGCGGATACGTGTGAACATATCAGCTAGTGGATCTTGCATACTCATAGCACTCCTCCTACCAACTTGATTTTGTTAAGCCAGGCACATCACCATTCATGGCATGCAGCCTCAGCATATTTCTAGACAAACCAAACTTGCGATACACGCCTCGCTGTCGCCCTGTTAAACTGCATCTGCGCGTTAAGCGCACATAACTTGAGTTACGCGGCATCCGTTGCAATTGCAACTGTGCCTGCCACTTTTCTTCATCCGTTGCAGTCACGCTTTTTATTGTTTCTCGCAATATTTCCCTCTTACCACCAAGCCGTGCAACAGTTTTATATTTGCGTTTTTCTCGTGCAATAATTGATTTACGTGCCATTTGTTATTGTGTCCTAAATGGAAATTTAAGCGCCCGCAACAATGCCAGAGCGTGTTCATCTGTGTTTGCAGTCGTGGTGATTGCAATATCTAACCCGCGAATTTTATCGATGCGATCGTAGTCAATTTCAGGAAAAATAATTTGCTCACGCACCCCCATATTGTAA
Organism: Gammaproteobacteria bacterium; assembly: GCA_965277405.1. Classification (GTDB taxonomy): domain Bacteria; phylum Pseudomonadota; class Gammaproteobacteria. The sequence continues at coordinate 1,513,469 of OZ255726.1, read as the reverse complement.
TTACCAAAGCCGTCGAATGATTTTAAATTCAAACCGCGAAAGTCGCGCACACGCGGCAATGCGATATGCACAAGTCTATCAACGAAATCCCACATGCGCTCGCGCCGTAACGTTACTTTGCAGCCAATATTCCAACCATCACGCAATTTAAAACTGGCAACAGATATTCTTGATTTAGTAATAACTGGTTTTTGCCCTGCTATCATTTCCATATCTTTGACAGCATTCTCAAGAACTTTTTTGTCACGCAGGGCTTCACCCACACCCATATTCAAAGTGATCTTAGACAACATGGGAACAGCAAAGATATTATCAAGCTCAAGTTGTTGTTTGAGCTGAACTCGTAATTGCTGGTAATAAGTTTCGCGCAACATTAGGAGTCTATCCGTTTACCGTCTGATTTAAAAATGCGAAATTTAACTTTCCTACCGTCTTTTTCTTCTATTGAGAAGCCGACCTTGTCGTGTTTTTTCGCTGTGGGGTTATACATTGCCACATTAGAGATGTGCAACGAAGATTCCTGCTCGACAATCCCACCCGGCTTATTTAACGCTGGTACCGGTTTGCTATGTTTTTTCACCATATTTATGCCTGATACAAAGATACGATCGCCTTTGAATCGCATGACTTTGCCTTGTTTTCCTTTATCTTTACCAGCGAGAATGACGACTTCATCTTCTCTTTTAATTTTGTTCATACTTTACCTATTACAACACTTCAGGAGCCAATGAAACAATACGCATAAAGCGTTCGTTTCTTAACTCACGTGTTACGGGACCAAAAATACGCGTGCCAATAGGCGCATATTGCGCATTCAACAGCACACATGCATTGGTATCAAACTTAATCAAGGATCCATCTTGTCTACGCACGCCTTTGCGGGTGCGCACCACAACAGCGAATGCCACTTGACCTTTCTTTACCCTACCTTTAGGAATAGCCTCTTTAATACTGACACGGATAACATCACCAATATACGCGTATCTACGCTTAGAGCCGCCCAGCACTTTAATACACTGGACTTTACGAGCACCGCTATTATCTGCAACTTCTAACTTTGTTTCTGATTGAATCATTCTTATTCCTTATCAATACTCGCTAGCGTTATGCTGCAGGATTGCTACGCGTGACCACTGTAATCAATTTCCACGTTTTCAACTTAGAAATTGGTCGACACTCAACAACTGTAACGACATCACCAATCTGACATTCATTATTTTCATCATGCGCATGCACTTTTGTAGAACGCGTTAATGTCTTTTCATACTTTGGGTGCTTAATACGACGAAGAACGACAACGGTACAGGTTTTATCAGCTTTATTGCTGATAACAGTACCTGTAAGCAGTCTTGGATTTGTGGCTTGTTGTTCTGGCATATTCATGACACGGTTGTATGAACAGTGCTACGCTTTGCAGTAATCAAAGTATTAATTTTAGCAATGGTTTTTCTCGATTGCCGCAGCACATGAGTTTGTTTCAACTGATTCGTTGCATGCTGCAAACGAAATTGAAACAATTCTTTTTTCGCTTCTTCACGCATAGTAAACAAGCGATCAAGCGGAGCTTCTTGAATCTGTTGCCATTCTTTTTTATTCATATTCGCTATAAAACAGTACGTGAAACAAAAGTTGTGGGGAAAGGAAATTTATGCGCTGCAAGCAGCATTGCGCGGCGAGCAATGTCTTCTTCAACACCTTCAATTTCATACAACACTTTACCTGGTTTAATTTGTGCAACCCAGTATTCAACTGGGCCTTTGCCTTTTCCTTGACGAACTTCTAATGGTTTTTTTGAAATCGGCTTGTCTGGGAAAACACGAATCCATATTTTCCCACCACGACGAACATGGCGAGTTATCGCACGCCGTCCAGCCTCAATCTGCCGTGAAGTCATCCGACCGCGACCTGTTGCTTTTAAGCCAAATTCTCCAAAGCTTACAGAGCTGCCGCGATGGGCTAGGCCGCGATTCCGACCTTTCTGCTGCTTGCGGTATTTAGTTTTTTTTGGTTGTAACATTATCTATACCTATCCACGACTGCGTTGTTGACGAACAGCACGTGTTGGTGGCTGCTGCAATTGTGCTGCCGCAATACCGCCATAAATCTCACCACGAGAAATCCAAACCTTGACACCCAAAATTCCATATGTTGTTAACGCCTCATACACAGCGTAGTCGATATCAGCACGAAATGTATGGAGTGGCACACGGCCTTCATGATACTTTTCATTGCGCGCAATTTCAGCGCCGCCGAGGCGTCCGCTGACCTGAATACGCACTCCTTCAGCACCAGCACGCATAGTATTCTGCATTGCTCGTTTCATGGCACGCCGAAACATCACCCGGCGCTCTAACTGGGTGGCGATACTTTGGGCAACCAGAAAGGCGTCAAGTTCTGGCTTGCGAATTTCAGCAATATTAATATGTACTGAACGTTTCAGCTGTTTTGTTGCAATGGTACGCAATTTTTCAACGTCAACACCTTTTTGACCAATAACCTTACCCGGTCGCGCCGAATGGATGGTAACGATTGCTCTATCTGCAAGGTATTCAATTTTGATTTTACTGACCGCCGCATCTTTCAATTTCTTGTGCAAGTTACGCCGCAAGATAATATCATTATGCAAGTTGTCTGCATACTCCTTACCGTTGGCATACCAGTTAGAATTATGTTCTCGAACAATGCCGAGGCGAATACCTATTGGATGTACTTTCTGACCCATAGTTATTCCTGCGCCTCAGCTAAAATAATTGTCAGATGGCTGTTGCGCTTTACTATACGATCCGCCCTTCCTTTTGCCCTAGGGCTAATTCTTTTCAAACTTCTGGCTTCGTTTACTTCAATAGTATGAATTTTCATGCCATCAACGTCTAAATTATGATTATGCTCAGCATTCGACAAGGCGGACTTTAACACCTTACCCAACATCTTAGCTGCTTTCTGCGGACTATAGTCCAAAGTGAATTGTGCTTTTTCAGCATTCATGCCACGGACAATATTTGCAACGATTCTTGCCTTTAATGGCGATATACGCGCATTTCTATGCATTGACTTAACCAACATAATTTACCGCCCTTTTGTTTTACGGTCGCCCGCATGTTGTTTAAATGTTCGCGTCAACGCAAACTCACCCAATTTGTGACCGACCATTTCTTCGTTAATATATACTGGAATATGCTTACGGCCATTGTGTACAGCAATTGTTAACTCAATCATTTCAGGAAGAATAGTTGAACGCCTTGACCATGTTTTAATTGGTTTCTTATTGCCTGATGCTCTCGCCACCTCAACTTTTTTGAGGAGTGAAATATCAATGAACGGTCCTTTTTTTAAAGATCTAGCCATATTTACTCCTAACGTTTTTTGTTACGACGACGAACAATAAGCCTATCCGTTCGTTTGTTATGACGTGTTTTATACCCTTTCGCAGGCACACCTGTTGGAGAAACTGGATGGCGACCACCAGATGTCCGCCCTTCACCTCCACCATGGGGATGATCGACAGGGTTCATAGCAACGCCACGCACAGTCGGTCTAACGCCTCTCCAACGCTTGGCCCCTGCCTTGCCTAATGACTGCAAACTATGCTCACCATTGCCAACTTCACCCAATGTAGCACGACATCCTTCAGGAACTTTTCTTGTTTCACCAGAACGCAGCCGCAACGTTGCATACCCTGCTTCACGAGCAACCAACTGCACAGCCGCCCCTGCGCTGCGCGCAATTTGCGCGCCCTTGCCAGGCTTTAACTCTACACAATGTACGACACTACCAAGCTTTATATTTGACAATGGCATCGTGTTGCCAAGCTGAATCGGGGTAATATCTGCTGAAAGTATTTCCTGATCAACTGTCAGGTTTTTTGGCGCTATAATATAACGCCTGTCACCATCAATATATTTAATAAGCGCAATGCGCGCAGTTCTGTTTGGGTCATATTCAATACGTTCGACAACTCCTGCAATATCAATTTTGTCGCGTTTAAAATCTATAATACGATACAACTGTTTATGCCCACCACCACGATGGCGAACAGTAATCCTGCCATTATTATTCCGTCCCCCAGTTTTATGTTGCCCTGCAGTAAGCGCCATATGCGGGCGACCTGTATGCAATCCATCGCGTTTAACTCGGACTTGCTGGCGCACACCAGGCGATGTCGGTTTAGTATGTTTCAGAGCCATTATCTACTACCCTATATTATAGTTAATACTCTGACTTGGCGCTAATTGCACATAAGCCTTCTTAAAACCTTTTACTGTTCTAGTGCCTCCTCTACGCATATCGCGCTTTTTTGTCGGCTTGTTGATGAGGGTATTCACCGCAACAACTTGCACATCAAACAGTTGAGTAACAGCATCAGCGATTTGTTTTTTTGTTGCGCGCCTGTCAACTTTAAAAACGTATTGATTGACACTATCACCAACCATACTCGCCTTTTCAGAGTTAATCGGCGCCTTAATTACTGTGTACTTATCAAGATACATCATGTGACCACATCTCTTGTAATTTATCTATCACCGAGTCTTCAACCAGCACAGTATCATGCGCCACCAGGCTATATGGATTGACTTCGCTTATTCGTAACACTTCAACGCCCTTCATGTTCCTCGACGCCAACACAAGATTCCGATTATCATCGAGTGACTCAAAAACAATCAACACGTTATCAGCAATTTTTTGCTGCTCTGCAAACTGTAAATACGCCTTTGTTTTTGGCTCAGCCAGCAACAGCGACTCCTTTGAAAAAACATGCAAGCGTTGTTCGCGAACAAGCTGAGAAAAAATGCACTGAATACCCGCCCTGTACATTTTTCTATTCACTTTAACCGAATAATCTCGCGGTTTTTTGGCGAAGGTTATGCCGCCACCACGCCACAACGGGCTACGGATAGTACCAGCACGCGCGCGACCCGTTCCTTTTTGACGCCAAGGCTTCTTACCACCACCCTGCACTTCACTACGGGTGCGCTGCGCATGACTGCCTTGGCGTGCACCAGCTAAGTAGCTAACAAAAATTTGATGAACTAAGTCTGAATTATACTCGCGACCAAAAAACTGCTCGGTGACCACCTTGCTTTGATTAGTTGCATAAATTGGGAGTTCCATATTGCTCTATTTTTGGATTGATTTTACAGCAGCCTTGATAAACACCGCCGAGCCATTTGGACCAGGTACAGGACCGCGCAACAACAACACATTTGTTGCTTCACGCACACCAACAACCCCTACATTTTGTGTAGTGGTAGTAGCGTTTCCCATTCTTCCTGCCATTTTTTTGCCTTTCCAAACTTTTCCTGGAAACTGGCAATTACCAATACTCCCTGGTGCACGATGCGACAACGAGTTGCCGTGGGTACTATCTTGACCACGAAAATGCCAACGCTTAATCGCTCCTTGAAAACCTTTTCCCTTGGAAACAGATGTTACATCAACTTTCTCCACATCAGTAAATTGCATCACTGTGAGTTGATCGCCGCTACTATAATTTGCGGTTTCTTTATCACTGTTAAGTCGAATTTCTTGCAGGCGTCTACCTGGCCTGACACCATGACGCCCATAATGTTTGAGCACTGGCTTGCTGATACGTTTTTCCATCTGCCTGCCATGGCTAACTTGAATGGCGCTATAGCCGTCTGTTATCTGCGTCTTACACTGGACCACTGTATTTGGCTGTGCTTCCACAACCGTTACTGGAGTTGCTACCCCATTCTCATCAAATATTCGCGTCATTCCGCGCTTAATACCAACAATACCAGCCACCATTTTCTTAACCCAAACTTATGTTTACTTCAACCCCTGCAGACAGGTCTAATTTCATCAGCGCGTCAACCGTTTTATCTGTTGGTGCAATTACTTCTAGCATCCGCTTATGCGTGCGTATCTCATACTGATCACGAGCATCTTTATTCACATGCGGTGAAATCAAAATAGTAAACTTTTCCTTTTTTGTAGGTAGCGGGATAGGACCAGTAACTTGCGCACCAGTGCGCTTTGCCGCAGCAACAATTGCTTGCGTCGACGCATCAATAAGTCGATGATCGAATCCTTTCAGCTTTATTCGTATTTTTTGGTTCTGCATTGTGCGACTTCTATCTAGTAGTTCCTAATTGTAATCATATATAAAAATAACTGCAGCCGAACAACAACCAGCAGACAACATTTACCACATGCTTGTTAGCATTTGCAGCCAAGCGTTTTACAGTCAAACGGTGTAAACGACATTATGATGTTTGCCCCTATAAACCTGCGCTATACAGCACCAGAGACGGCAGAAGGTCGCGCATCCTACTATCAATCGCGATGTTGTCAACTCATCCGTAGGAAGTATTTAGACCAATCGTACCAAGCCCACGCAACTACATAGTATCCGCTATAGTATCCGCTTGATGCACGCAGTATTGCATAGCCGTTTGTGCAACGCAAGAGCCCAGTCAACTACCTGGACTATTCGAGCCAACCTAATCCAGATAAGCAAGCGCTGCTTAGGTCGCTGGTGCAGCGAGTTTATCCAAGGTTTCCAAGTCTTGCACTAAAACAAAATCTTTTATGTCATTATAGGTAGCATTAAAAGGTTGTTGCTGTAACTCATACTCGCCATCGAGACATTTTTTTACGATGGACTTTGCTTGGTGGAAATAATTCTCTTGCTCCTCTATATCTATATCTATATCTTGATCTATATCTTGATCTTGAGGTAAAACGTTTTGCACACGAACGCCTTGCGCTGGCTGGATTTTCATTATCGAGTCGAGTGACAGCGGGGTAGTCGCACGGTTTTGAAAACGCCATACATCTAAATTTTGATCATAGGCGTAGTAGGGGAGAATCGTTATGCCGTGTTCCGCTACAAACTCTATAGCAGCTAAAATAAATTTAGCGTCTGCATCGGTGAGGAAATAATTTAGGTTGAACCGTACCCAGCCGGGCTTTACCAGTTTCTCTTGGTCTTGCAAAGCTTGTTGAATTCGCACGGATTGAGCGGTATCAATATGCAATAATTGGTGACCATATGGACCAGCACAGGAACACCCACCGCGGACTTGTATGCCAAACATATCATTCAGCAGAACCGTAATAAAGCCATGATGCAAATAGCCAAAATCGGTTGTTATGCGCAAGGCAGTAATCGACAGCCGTGCAGATTGAGGTTTACCCAAGAGTTGTATTGAAGGGTGATTATGCCAACGCTTGTCTATCAATTCAGCTAGACGGTGTTCTCGTGCTTGTATAACGTTGGCACCCACATCTTGTTTCAGTTGAAATACTAATCCAGCTCGTATCGCTTCTATAATAGAGGGGGTGCCGCCTTCTTCACGGCGCTCACTAATAGCTAAGAAAGTGTGATCATGCGGCGTAACAAAAGACACGGTACCGCCGCCAACTACGCTTGGGACCATATTCTGAATAATCCTTTTTTTTACGATTAGCATACCTGGGGTACTCGGTCCGCCAATAAATTTATGCGTAGAAAAAAAGATGGCATCTTTGGCTAGCATCACCGCGCCTGGTGGGTTCATGTCTAAGGCAATATAAGGAGCGGCAGCGGCAAAATCCCAACAAGCTAACGCGTTATACCGATGCAATAACGCAGTGATAGCATCTTGATCACATACAATTCCAGTAACATTAGAAGCTGCGCTGAAACTACCGATAAGTCGCCTTCCTTGGTTGTTTTGTAGCCGCCTTGCTAATGACACAAGACAAACGCCACCAGTGTTTGCTTCTGGAATGCGAATGATTTCAACCCCCAACTCGCGCCATGGCAATTCATTAGAATGATGCTCATACGGACCAATTAGAATACAAACCTGCGCTTTTTCTGATGGACTTATTTGGCGCAATCCCAATTGGCTGATAAGCGTATTAACAGCACTAGTCGCACCGCTGCCACAAAACAACACTAGGTCGTCATGATTAGCGTTGACTGCATCGCCAATTTTCAGGCGTGCTTGTTCACGAAATGACGTGGTTTGCTGGCCTGTGGCATTTGCTTCTGTATGCGTATTAGCGTAGAAAGGTAGCACATGTTGCAAAATTGCAGTTTCGATGAAGTCTAAACTGCGACCCGACGCGGTGTAATCTGCATAAGTCAGCCTTCTCTTGCCAAAAGGCGTGTTAATTTGAGCATTTCTACCAATCACACCATGACGAATGCGCGTGATTAAGGCGTTTTTGTTAGCTAAAGTATGTTGGCTTGCTACTGTAGACATGCATGTTACCCCATTGTGGTGGTGTCTTAATTTCATAGCTCTGCTGATAACCTTTGGTCGCAACAACGCTGTGGTATTCTTTTGCCAAAATTAGCGCGTCGTTGCTGGTGGTGTATGCTTTGTATGCTGGCAAACGCCTGTGCATGTCGCCAACAGGGCGGACAGACCAAGCTAACGAGCTATATAGCTTCGATACTGATATTATCGTTGCTGTCAAGCATAACAACCAATTACAAATATATCTTGCAGACCTTTGCTTGATCGTATATTGACGCTGTGTTGCGTCAGGTGAAGATAATCATCTGATATTTGACTGCAACCAGTTGCGTTAACGCCATTGGGAGAGTCTGGTCATGGCCAAATGGCGTTCATGCTGCGCTTGATCGACTGTTATCGGGGTAAATTGAATACCAGCACCAGTTGTTTGTTGGGATAGAATTCCGCCACCATAGCTAGTTACACAGCCTATTTTGGGGTAGCCACCAATGGTTTGTCTGTCTCTTAGCAACACAATTGGCTGCCCGTCTTGAGGAATTTGAATGGCACCGTAGGCAATCCCTTCGGATATGATGCCTTGGACATCACTCGTAATCGCACTACCTTGTAGACGATACCCCATACGGTCGCTAGCTGACGATACTCTATAGTTGCTGGAAAAAAACCGCGCGCGTTCCGCTGGCGTGAAAGACTGATACTGATACCCCAGCATCACCGGGATTGCTGTTTGCGCATAATTTGGCGTTGCTACGCGTGGTACTGCCCTTGGCTTATGGCGGGTATAGGGGGAGTATCTCAGTAAGTCGTTGTTGTGTAGTTTGTCGCCTTTCCCAGTCAAACCGCCGATTTTCTCGCGCATCACCGTAGCGACACTGCCCAATATCTCTTTGCAGAGGAAACCGTCTTTTACTGATAAATAGGCGCGTAAGCCCCAAACAGGTTGGTTGAAAGCTAACATATCACCTTGTTTGATGCTGTAAGTTTGCCAAGAAGCAACGCTTATATCATTCAAAGTTGCGCCCAAATCCGCTCCTGTGATGGCAATGCTGGTATCGGCTTGTGCCGCTAATGTGAGCATGCCAAAAGTGATTTCGACTTGCGGTGCATTGGGGTCATTATCGAGGATGGCATTGCCCCAGCGGAACGCCATTTCATCCATCGGGCCGCCGGTTGTTAAACCAATCGACTGCTGACCGTGACGTCCCAGATCTTGTATTAGCGCCAATACACCAGCTTTCACGACTTTAAACGCCACCGAGTTGCCCGCCTAATGCTAAAAATTCATCGCGAGATATCGGCTCAAATTTTACTGAGTCGCCCATGGCAATCAGCGCAATATTGTCGCTATCCCAGTCGACTAATTGCACTGGGGTGCGACCAATGATTTGCCAACCGCCAGGGGTGGCGCTCGGGTAGACCCCGCTTTGATTTTCAGCTATCGCGACACTACCAGCGGGAACTTTGAGCCTTGGAGTAGCTTTTCTTGGTATATGTAATGCATCTGCAGTAATGCCTAAAAAAGCAAAACCCAGAGTAAAACCAATGGCGTAGGCACGATAGGTTCTCTCACTGTGGAGTTTAATGACCTCGGCTACGCCAAGTTGACAATGCTCTGCCACACAATCGAGGTCGAAACCGACTTCTTGAGCATAATACACTGGGAGCACTACTTCACGTAGATTGTCCAGAACAAAATCATCTTGATTGGCTGCTGCTATAGTTTGATGAATGGCTTTACAAATAGCCATGCGGCCGTAGTAGTCACCATCAAACACCACTAATAAGGTGGTATACGACGGCACTAGGTCCACCACACCGACGACTGATTTTAAATGCTGCGTTAGCTGCGCAATCCGCTTAGACGTTGCCTCGCTAATGCTCTGGCTAAAACTCAATAAGCAGGCATGGTCACTGACCATGTCGATGTTGGGGATGCCTGCTGGTGAGGCTAGCGAATCGTGCTGCAAATGCGCATCTATCATGGCTGATTTCCGCTACCCGTAGTTAGCCGATTAACGAGAGTGCGGGTACGGGTTACGGCATCCACAGCGTGAACACCATCTCCGTGCACACAAATAGTGTCTGCATCAAGCGCAAGTTGTTTCCCAGATGAAGTAGTGATCGTCCCTGTTGCACACAGTTGTTCTACCTGGTTTTCGATGAGTTGCAAGGTGGGGTGCACCGCGTTGGCTTGGTTGCGCGGTGTGAGACGCCCGTCGTCTGTGTACAAACGGTCGGCGAAGGCTTCGAACCACAGCGTAACCCCATATTGCTTAGCCATTTTTTTTACTTCAAGGGATTCTGGAATGGCCATCACCATCAAGGGCAGCGTCGTATTTAATTCGTTTACTGCCTGCATCACGGTTGCTAGAATCATGAAGTCTGCCATCATTTGGTTGTAAAGAGCACCATGGGGCTTGACGTAGCCCACCTGCACATCTTGACTTTGGCATATACCCGTTAACGCACCGACTTGATATTGAATAACAGCTTTCAATTCCGCGGGGTCAATGTCCATGTTACGCCGTCCGAAACCCAGCAAATCTGGGTAGGCAGGATGTGCGCCGATAGTAACATTATGCTGTTTTGCCAAACAAACGGTTGTTGCCATGGTGCGCGGATCGGCAGCGTGAAACCCGCAGGCGATATTGGCTTGGTCGACAAATGGCATAATTTGCTCATCCAACCCCATCTTCCATCGACCAAAACCCTCGCCCATATCGCAGTTCAATTTCATATTGAATTCCTTGTAGTCTCGACTAATTCTTAGACATAGTTGCCGGTAAGTAGGTGACAATTTCAGGGAAGATACTGATCAATACAATGGCCACACCAATCAACAAAAAAAACGGTAAAGCGGCCCTAGCCACGTATAGAATGTTTTTCCCCGTTAACGCTTGAATAACAAATAGGTTAAAACCCACTGGAGGGGTAATCTGCGCCATTTCCACCACCAAGACGATCAAAATACCAAACCATAATAAGTCAATATTGACAGCTTGCACCATAGGTAAAATAACCGCTACAGTCAGCACTACCACAGAAATACCATCTAAGAAACAACCGAGTACGATAAAAAGAACGCTAAGCGCGAAAATCAGCTCCATTGGCGAGAGGGACATCCCTACAATCCATACCGCTAAGGCTTTTGGAATACCTAAGAAGCCCATAGCAAGGGTTAAGAAATGCGCGCCACCCAAAATAAAACCTATCATGCAGGAACTTTTTACTGCTCCCAATAAGCTTTCCATAAAACTATGGAGGCTCAAAGAACCAGTACCAGCGGCAAGAACTAAAGCGCCGCTTACCCCTATGGCAGCGGCTTCTATCGGGGTGGTAATACCGCCGTAAATAGAGCCCAACACAAAACCAATTAAACCAACAACAGGCAATAGTTTGCGCAAGCCCTTCATCCGCGCTAGCCAGCTCGTCTGTTGCCCTATTGTTGCAGGCATTTCGCTCTTATGCAAATAACCCCAAATCATGGTGAAGCCCATAAATAAGGCGATTAACAACAAGCCAGGTAAAGCACCAGCAATAAATAAACGCGCAATAGACACTTCAGCCGCGACGCCATACACGATCAAAATAATCGAAGGCGGGATCAACAGCCCCAAAGTTCCAGACCCTGCCAAGGTGCCAATCGCCATACGCTCACTGTAGCCCTGCCTACGCAGTTCTGGTAAGGTCATACGCCCAATGGTTGCCGCTGTCGCGGCCGACGAGCCAGAAACCGCTGCAAAAATACCGCAACTTAAGATATTTACATGGAGCAATTTACCAGGAACACCGTCTAACCAAGGGGCTAATCCCTTGAACAAATCTTCAGAAAGACGGGTGCGAAATAACACTTCTCCCATCCAAATAAATAGAGGTAAAGCGGTGAGTGACCAAGCGGTGCTCGCCCCCCAACTTGAGGTAGCAAAAAGTAAATAAACCTGATAATTTTCTGAAAGAATTAGCCCCAAACCACCGATGATAATCAGGGTAAATGATACCCAAACCCCCATCGATAATAGGGCTAACATGGCAACCGCCAACAGGATGGAAATCCACATCATATCCATTAGATTTCTCCTAAGGAACCTCTGATTAACTCGCTGATGGAGCGAGTTTGCCTGCCATTGCTGATGATTGCAAGGCGCATTCCGCTAAGCGCATGCCAAGCTTATACGCCAAGGGATGCAACACAGCAAGTACCACTGCAGCAAACCCAAAGTATATTCAACAGAAGGACGGGAAAAAACGCTGCGCTAACGTCGTTGCAGCACTTAATAATACCACCAGTATTATCTGCGCACTGCGTCTAGTTATCATCAGCGTTTTTTCTCCGTCTCGCCCATCATGGAATTAATCAGAGGTTCCCCATAGATAGGGCGTCTTCTTGTTCACTGTAAGTCGGTCGCTGCCCTTGAATAACCATTAACCAAGCATCAAAGACAGCAAGATTTAAGGCGATCACTCCAACTGCGACGGGTACTTGAGGTATCCACAAAGGCACAGGGATGTAGCCGTAAGAGACTTCTGCATACAGATAAGATTCGTATACCATGAAGGAACATGCGTAAGACAAAAAGCACAGTAGCCCCAAGGATAGGGTGAGAATTATTCCTTCTTGTATCCTACGTGGAAAAGGTGAAAAACGCTGTATTAACATAGTCACACGAATATGACCACCCTCGCGAAAAGTATAAGCCAGCCCAAGAAAAGTAGAAGCCGCCAGTGCGTACCCTGCAAAATCTTCTGCAGACGGTACTATAAAACCGCATACACGGCCAATAATTTGCGCAAGTAACAGTAGCGTAATAGCCACAATGCAAAATCCAGATAACAGTCCAGAGCATTGATAGCATTTTTCTTTAACAGAACTTATATAATTCGCTTTTCCCCTGAAGAACATAGCTTAGACTTGCTAGGTTACCTAAGCGGATTTTGTTGTAGCAGCGTATCAGTTCTGGTAACGAGATAAAATCTCGCCAACTTCTTTTGGCGCTTCAGCACGCCATTCATCTATCATAATTTTGCCAATAGCTTGTAGCTCTTTTAGTAGCTTTGGAGATGGCTCTGATACCTCCATGCCTTTGGCAAGCAAGGTTGCTGTATCTTTTGCAGCGCGGGCAGCAACTTTTATCCAACCAATTGATTCGACGTGCTGCGCCGCATCCAGCATGATTTGTTGAGTGGCTTTATCCAAGCGCAGGAAAGCGCGTTTATTGACCATAACCATGGTTTTGGGAACCCATGCTTTAACATCCGTGTAATATTTTACGTAATCCCATATTTGGCTGTCAACACCAGTCGAGGGAGAAGTAATCATAGCTTGGATGATGCCAGTGCTAAATGCTTGTGGAATATCAGGCGCTTGAATGATCGTAGGTACGGTGCCCATCAAATCAGCAAGCCGAGATGTGGAAGGACTGTAAGTACGCATTTTAGCACCCTTTAGATCTGCCAAAGACCGCACAGCTTCTTTACTGTACAGACCTTGAGCAGGCCAAGCGACAGCGTATAGCAGCTTCATGCCGTCTATATCTAATTGTTTGGCAACTGAGGGTTTAGCCGCTTCCCAAAGTTTTGCAGCGTCTACAAACGTTGTCGCTATAAAAGGGATATTGTCGTGTTTAAATACTGGGTGATCATTGCCCAACAAACCCAAGAACACTTCGCCTATTTGGACTTGCCCCGTTTTTACTGAACGTGGGATTTCTGTGTGTTTAACCAAAGAACCCCCAGAATGCACGATAATATCCAGTTCACCATTAGTGTTGTCTTTCACTTCTTTAGCAAAAGAATAGGCGATTTGAGTCGGTAAATTACCGTCACCATACGGCGTTGGCATGTGCCATTTTTCTGCAAAACTCGCAGTAGAAAAAAGTCCGCAAGTAAGTATTGCGCAAGTTAATTTCAACATAAGTTACCCCCTAGCAAGATTGTTTTGTGATCGTTTGTAGTGTGTAAACACAAAGTCTATTGTATTACAACGCTATCGTACCCCAGTTTTCATGCCAATGGGAAACATCTATCTAGAATATATGTTAAGGCATCGCTGCAAAACCCCAAAAAATCCTACTAAATCTGTCATAATGCTCTAAGGGAGCTCTGATTAAGCCCCAAGCAACAGCAATATCAAATACAAAAATATTTAATGGAGAATATATTTGAATATTTGAATATTTGAATATTTGAATATTTGAATATTTGAATAAGCGGATAATCTTATGAAACAAACAACTTTTGCCAGTGCTGCATACTTTCCACAAGAAAGTAACAACGAAACCAAAAAAAATTCTTGCAATCGATGGATAAATTAGCTCCATGTTAGCGTTAATAGCGGTTGTTAGGCTTAATACAACCGCATTATTCCAAAGAAAGGGAATGGCTAGGACCACCAATGAATATGCAGACCATGTTACGCGTGTATTGTTTACAGCAATGGTACACCTTTATCAGACCCAGGTATCAGACCCAGGTATCAGACCAGGGGTAGCAGAAGCACTATAGACATGGAAAGCATGCAGCGTTTTGCCCAGATAGAGCTGATAGACGATGCCATCCCTGCTGCAACCACCATCTTGAATTGCCCGCAGGGTCATACAAAAGCAGCAAATGAGCGGCTCGCAGCGCAAACGCAATACACAGAACTCTAATGCGCGCCCGGATTGAGCACTGTTTTCGCGTAATCAAATGTCAGTTTGGTTATCAGCAAGGTCGCTACAAACGACTAGAAAAGAATCGAGTACAAGTATTTTCTTTGCTGGCATTGACGAACTTATACATGCTGCGCGGACAGCTAACAGGATACAACCGCCCAAAATTCAAGACCATAAGCAATCTAAAAGTATTATGGTATAACTGATTGTTGTATAGGTTAAACATCAAGGTGATTAATTATAAACAGATGAAAATTAAAAATGCTAGGCTTAGAGAATATATAAACAATAATACTACATCTACAATTAGGGCTAGGGGAGATAAAGTAACTATTGTAGATTGTAAATTTTCCCCAGATTATGAATCTGTGAAAGCAAATGTTCAAGGTAGTGGTAGAAACAGATACGTCGTTCACTTGTATGGGTTACAATCAGGAATGGTCTCTAGTTCTTGTACCTGTCCTTTTGATTGGGGAAATGTATGTAAACACGTAGTAGCAGTTGCAAATGAAATAGATTTGTATTTAGAACATATAGGCAATGAAATGCAACAAATCTTTATTTCTGAAAAAGAATTAGACAAAATAAAAGAACAAAAACTAAGAGAATATGGATTTTCTTTAAAAGATAATAGTTACAAAGAGTATTTTTCTTTTGAATTAAATACTGATGGAGTAGAGATCCTAAATAAGAAACCAGGTATGGTTAAGTTAGACGAAAAGGATGGGCTTAATATAATGCTTAACACTTTGGTATCTGATGAAGAAGTAAAAAAATATGAATTGCCATACGCTCCTGTGCTAGAAAAGAAAACCAAAGCAAAAGGAATTGCCATAGGATTTATATTTCATGAATATCAAAATCATTCGCCCCCTGTAATCTTAATCCCCTTAAGAGGAAACTTAAACAAGGATGGAGCAGCTTTGATTTCTAAAATAGAAGAAATAGAAGCAGAAGACCTAATACTAAAAAAATATTCCCTAAAAGAAGAAGAAATAAATCTTTTAAGCTGTGCATTAAAATTATCCGAACATTCACTTTATGATTTAAGGAATGAGGATGAATTCGTTATAGAAAAATATGAGCATACAGTACTAAAAGAACTAATGCCAAAATTAGAAAACCAGTTCATATATAAAATGAATTATTATGAGCATAGTAAACAAATTACAAAAAGGCAATTAACACCGATTAAGCTATCTATAAAAAGCACAGAACTTTCATTTAAAATTGTAGAAGAAGTCCATCACCATATTTTAAAAGCTTATATAACTATAAACGAAAAAAAGAGCTTATTGTCCAAAAAGGAAATTGGCGGGAATTTTCTTTTTGTGGAAGATAAGGATACATATTACCTTAACAAATCTATCAATTATGCTAAGACGTTAATATTTTTTGATTCAAACCCCGAAATACGAATCCCAAAAGAGGGCTTTGATGCCTATTATTCAAAATTTATCAAACCGCTTTGCGAAAAATATGAAATAGAAACAACACACCTAAAATACAAAACTAAAACACCCGAGATAAACGAGTTTAAAAAGCAATTGTATTTGTCAGAACACGACGGTTTTATACTGTTTAAACCTGTTTTGGAATACAACGAACAACATATAGGGGTTTTAAGTAAAAAAATGCCAGAAGAAATAAAAAATGGCACATTATTTAGGGTAAAAAGGGATGCTGATTACGAAAAAGAGTTTCTTGATACAATAAGAACACTGCACCAGGATTTCTATAATCAAGATCAATCATTTTTCTATCTTTTTATGGAAGATTTTATTAAAGGAGCTTGGTTTATAGATGCTTTTGAAGTATTAAAAGAAAATGATATAGAAATATTTGGTTTTGATACCCTATCCAATATAAAATACAATAGAAATAAGGCAAATATATCTGTAAATGTAAATTCTGAAACAGATTGGTTCGATGTTAATATACAAATTGCTTTTGGAGACCTAACCGTAAGCCTAAAAGACGTCAGTAAATCTATTGTTAATAAAAGCAACTATATAGAATTAAAAGATGGAACAATAGGAATACTCCCTAAAGAGTGGATAGAAAAATACAAACATCTGTTCAGAACAGGAGACGTAAAAAAAGATAGCATAACAATTTCTAAATACCAGCTTTCGGCAATAGACAGTTTATATGATGAACTAGATCAGGACTCTGATATGATAAAAAATCATAGAGAGATGAAAAAGAAATTGCAGTCTTTTAAAGAAATTGATAAAATAACGGAGCCCCGTAGGGTAAAGGCAAAATTGAGAGATTACCAAAAAGAAGGTCTTAATTGGCTTAACTTTTTAGATGAGTATAATTTTGGAGGCTGTTTGGCAGATGATATGGGATTGGGGAAAACATTACAGATCATCACTTTTTTTAAATATCTAAAAGATAAAAAAAAGACCACTAATGCACATTTAATAGTGGTACCAACATCCTTAATCTTTAATTGGCAGGAAGAAATTAAAAAATTCTGCCCAACACTTAAAATATTTGCCCTTATAGGAGGTGATAGGAAAAAAGATACAGATATATTTAAGAAAACCGATTTGGTATTAACTACTTATGGTATTGTAATGAGAGATATAGATTATCTAAAAGAATACAATTTTGATTATATAGTTCTAGATGAATCACAAGCCATAAAAAACCCAAACTCACAACGGTTTAAAGCAGTGCGATTATTACAATCAAAAAATAAAATAGTGCTTACAGGTACCCCTATAGAAAACAATACGTTTGATCTATATTCGCAAATGACCTTTGTAAACCCCGGTCTTTTAGGAAGTATGGCGAATTTTAAAAAAGAATTTTCAACTCCAATAGATAAAAATAGAGATACAGAGGTTGCAAAAGAACTAAAAGAACTGATCAATCCTTTTTTATTAAGACGAACTAAAGAACAGGTGGCAACAGAATTGCCAGAAAAAACAGAGCAGATACTATTTTGTACTATGGATACAGAACAGCAACAATTATATGATGCCTATAGAAATAAATACCGTGATTATTTACTGAATAAAATAGATGAGACAGGATTGGGAAAATCAAAAATGTATGTGCTAGAAGGATTAACAAAATTGCGACAAATATGCGACTCTCCACAACTGCTTAAGGAAGATGAAAAATATACTGGGGAATCGATTAAAATAAAAGAACTCATACAGCATATTACAGAAAAAACAGGAAATCATAAAATATTGATCTTTTCTCAATTTGTAAAAATGCTAAGGTTGATTAAAGATGAACTAGACAAGGAAAATATTAAGTATGAATATTTAGATGGTAAAACTAAAAACAGACAAGAAAGAGTAGAGAGCTTTCAGGAAGATGAAAACATAAGAGTATTTCTAATCAGTCTTAAAGCAGGAGGAACTGGGCTTAACCTCACTGCGGCTGACTATGTGTATTTGGTAGATCCTTGGTGGAACCCCGCAGTAGAGGCTCAAGCAATAGATAGGTGTTATAGAATAGGTCAGAGCAAACATGTAATGGCGTATAAAATGATATGTAAAGGAACTATAGAAGAAAAGATTGTTCAGCATCAGTCCAATAAAAAACAACTATCTGATGATATTATACAAACAGAAGAAAGTTTTGTAAAATCATTATCTAAAGAAAGTATTGAAGAATTATTTAGTTAAAACCCGAATAGATTAAATGTTTTATTAATTTAATAAAACACTCTTTTTTAGTAATTTTGTAAAATACTATCCATAAATAGCATATAAAATAACAATATGTCAAAATTTGAGCTAAAATTACCGCAAATGGGTGAGAGTGTTGCCGAAGCTACTCTCACAAAATGGCTGAAAGAGGTTGGGGACACCATTGAAATAGATGAAGCTATTTTTGAGATAGCCACAGACTAAGGTGGATTCGTAAGTTCCTAGTTGTAAATGCTACGGAGGTTGTTCACACATCAGCTAACTAAGCAGCTGGTACTCTATATAGTTACTAAACAAAGGAGTACAGCATGAACAACCCACATCATTGTGCCAAAACAACGTTTCATAGTCGAGAAGTTATGGTTCACAGGGTACTTGTCGACAAGCACCCTGTGAATCGCGTAGCCAACGATTTTGCCATTTCGCTACTATTCGCTACTAACTGTTTACAAGTGGCTCAGACGCTATACATCAGGTGGAACATCTGCACTGTACAATCTTTCCAGCAGGCCAATTTCAAGCCCAGCTAAGCTCGCTGAGACCTTGGCACAACGCATCCAAAAACTCTATTTAGAGTCACAAATGAATGCACGGAGCATTGCCAGCTATTTGCAATTGGCATACGCCACTGTCACCAAAATTTTGAGACGGTTGTGCCTGACAAAAAAGACCTTAAAAAGAGAAAAAGCGCATCGATATGAGCATCCAGGCGACATGCTGCATCTGGACATCAACAAACTGCAACGTTTTACTCCACTGGGCATAAATTTGGTGCTCCTGCAACAGCAAATACAGGCCATGGTATTGAGTGCGCCCATGTTTGTATAGATGACCATAGTCGATGGGCGTTTGTGGAGGTGCTTCCTGATGTGAAAAAGGCAACGACTCAGGGGTTTATACACCGAGCATTGGAGCATTTTTCATCTTTGGGAATAGCGGTGCAACGGCTGATGACAGACAACGGACCTGCATATCGATCAAAGTTCGTCAATCGATATCTTGATGCTTGTCAAATCAAGCACGTTTTTACCAAACCATACAGACCGCAGACCAACGGAAAAGCAGCAAGGTTGATACAAACGCTTAGCAAGGAATGGGCATTTTCGCAGCCATAGCAAACAAGTGATGAGCACAACAAAGCTCTTCCAAAATATCTTAATCACTATAACCTCAGTCGCACACATTCCGCTTTAGGGAAGCTACCACCAGCTGCTAGAATTGTTGGTTTTTGTAAACAACGTGTGTAGTTTTGACACTTAGTGCAGTAGATGCTGCACCGCTGCACTATCGCCGCCGTCATCCTCATCACCCCAAGTAACGACAGTCCCATCGTTTTTAAGCGCAGCAAAAGCCCGGTAGGTTGAATAGATTGCTGTAACGTTAGTCAGTTGATGCTGCACCGCTGCACTATCGCCGCCGCTCCCACCCCAAGTAACGACAGTCCCAGCGTTGGTCAGCGCGGCAAAAGCCCAGTCGGTTGAATAGATTTCTTTAACGTCAGTCAGTTGCTGCTGCACCGCTGAACTATCGCCGCCGCTCCCACCCCAAGTAACGACAGTCCCAGCGTTGGTCAGCGCGGCAAAAGCCCAGTCGGTTGAATAGATTGCTGTAACGTTAGTCAGTTGCTGCTGCACGCCTGTACTATCGCCACCGCTCCCACCCCAAGTAACGACAGTCCCAGCGTTGGTCAGCGCGGCAAAAGCCCAGTCGGTTGCATAGATTTCTTTAACGTTAGTCAGTTGCTGCTGCACGCCTGAACTATCGCCGCCGTAATCCCATGACCCCCAAGTAACAACGTCCCCGGCGTTGGTAAGCGCAGCAGCACCCCCCCACTTGGTTGAATAGATTACTGCAACGTTAGTCAGTAAATGCTGCACGCCTGAACTATCGCCGCCTCTATTCTCATGTCCCCAAGTAACGACGCCCCCAGCGTTGGTCAGCGCGGCAAAAGCCCAGTCGGTTGCATAGATTGCTTGAACGTTATTCAGTAGATGCTGCACGCCTGAACTATCGCCGCCCGAATCCTCATCACCCCAAGTAACGACGCCCCCAGCGTTGGTAAACGCTGCAAAAGCATAGCCGGTTGCATAGATTGCTGTAACGTCAGTCAGTAAATGCTGCACGCCTGAACTATCGCCGCCCCAATCCTCATACCCCCAAGTAACGAAAGTCCCATCGTTTTTCATCGCGGCAAAAGCCCTGTTGGTTGCATAGATTGCAGTAACGTCAGTCAGTTGCTGCTGCACCGCTGAACTATCGACGCCGTCATCCTCAATCCCCCAAGTAACGACACCCCCAGCGTTGGTCAGCGCGGCAACAGCATAGCGGGTTGCATAGATTTCTTTAACGTCAGTCAGTAAATGCTGCACCGCTGAACTATCGCCACCGTAATACTCATGCCCCCAAGTAACGACAGTCCCAGCGTTGGTCAGCGCGGCAAAAGCCCAGTCGGTTGCATAATAGATTTCTTTAACATCAGTCAGTAAAAGCTGCACGCCTGTACTATCGCCACCCCAACCCTCATACCCCCAAGTAACGACAGTCCTGGCGTTGGTAAGCGCGGCAAAAGCGTGGGTGTTTGCATAGATTGCTGTAACGTTATTCAGTTGATCCTCCACGCCTGAACTATCGCCGCCGTAATTCTCATTCCCCCAAGTAACTACGCCCCCAGCGTTGGTCAGCGCGGCAAAAGCAGTGGAGGTTGCATAGATTGCTGTAACGTTAGTCAGTTGCTGCTGCACGCCTGCACTATCGCCGCCAGGCCAACTGCCCCCCCAAGTAACGACGCCCCCAGCGGTTGTCAGCGCGGCAAAAGCCCTGTCGGTTGTATAGATTGCTGCAACGTTAGTCAGTTGCTGCTGCACCGCTGAACTATCGCCACCGTAATACTCATCCCCCAAGTAACGACAGTCCCAGCGTTGGTAAGCGCGGCAAAAGCCCCGTCCTTGGTTGCATAGATTTCTTTAACGTTAGTCAGTTGCTGCTGCACGCCTGAACTATCGCCGCCGTCATCCTCATCACCCCAAGTAACGACGCCCCAGCGGTTGTAAGCGCGGCAAAAGCCCCGTTGGTTGCATAGATTGTTTTAATCTTAGTAGCATTTTTACCTACCGCAACTTCGTTACTGGTACTAGACTCACCGCTGGCATTGTTTGCGGTTATCGTGTAATAGTATGTGGATTCATTATAACGCCCTGTATGCGTGTACGGGCTGGTTACTCGCGATATTTTGCTGGCAGATTTACCATATCCAGCTGTTGTTGCCCAATATAGATTGTATGAATCGGCATTATATACTGGATTCCAACTAATGGTTATTTCTCCTCCCCCATCACCTGCTGCTGCGCTTACATTGCTTGGTGCGTCTGGGATTGCTGATGCAGATGTTTCGCTACTGTTGGTTTTACTACTGTTGGTTTCGCTATCGCTGCTACTTTCAGCGTTACACCCTGCTATAGCTAATAGTGCTAGTGTTAAAAATAATATCTGTTTGTTCATTTTTTTCCACCCTAAATAAAAAAATTGTTAAATATCATAGCTGTTAAAACTATATGTTTTTCACTCAAACGATACAAATCATCTTTGCAGCAAATTACACAAAAAAAAGGAATACATTTTCCTTCTTCCCCTATGGAAGCTCTGATTAAGTCCATGATGGGCGAGACGGAGCAACAACGCTGATGGCTGATGGATAGCAAGGCGCAGTGCGCAGCTAACACTGGTGGGGCTTGTGCTGGTGGGGACGTGCGGGTATTGCCAAGTGCTGCAACGCCGTTAGTTCCGCTTTATTCCCGTTGTTGTGTTGAATATATGCTGGTTTGCGGCAGCGGTACTTGCTGAGTTGCATGCGTTGGCGTATAGCTAGGTCATGCGCTCAGCGGTTTGCGCCTTGCAATCACCAATATGAACTATCGCCGCCGTAATCCACATCACCCCAAGTAATATGAACTATCGCCGCCGTAATCCACATCACCCCAAGTAACGACAGTCCCATCGTTTTTAAGCGCGGCAAAAGCCCTGTCGGTTGCATAGATTGCTGTAACGTTAGCCAGTTGCTGCTGCACCGCTGCACTATCGCTGCCGTAATCATCATTACCCCAAGTAACGACGCCCCCAGCGTTACCCCAAGTAACGACGCCCCCAGCATTGGTAAGCGCCGCAAAAGCCCTGACGGTTGAATAGATTGCTTTAACGTTAGCCAGTTGCTGCTGCACGCCTGAACTATCGCTGCCGTAATCATCATTACCCCAAGTAACGACGCCCCCAGCGTTGGTAATCGCCGCAAAAGCCTCGCCGGTTGCATAGATTTCTTTAACGTTAGTCAGTTGCTGCTGCACGTCTGAACTATCGCCGCCGGCATCCTCACTCCCCCAAGTAACGACGCCCCCAGCGTTGGTAATCGCTGCAAAAGCATAGTCGGTTGCATAGATTGCTGTAACGTTAGTCAGTTGCTGCTGCACGACTGAACTATTACCGCCATAATCCTCACTCCCCCAAGTAACGACAGTCCCATCGTTTTTAAGCGCCGCAAAAGCATACTTGTTTGCATAGATTTCTTTAACGTTAGTCAGTTGCTGCTGCACCTCTGCACTATCGCCGCCGAAATCCTGACTCCCCCAAGCAACGACACGTCCAGCGTTGGTAAGCGCGGCAAAAGCCCCGTACTTGGTTGCATAGATTTCTTTAACGTTAGTCAGTTGCTGCTGCACGCCTGAACTATTGCCGCCGTCATCCCATCTCCCCCAAGTCACGACGCCCCCAGCGGTTGTAAGCGCGGCAAAAGCCCCGTTGGTTGCATAGATTGCTGTAACGTTAGTCAGTTGCTGCTGCACCATTGAACTATCGCCGCCGAAATCCTCACTCCCCCAAGTAACTACGCCACCAGCGTTGGTAAGTGCGGCAAAAACATACTCGGCTGCATAGATTGCTGTAACGTTAGTCAGTTGCTGCTGCACCTCTGCACTATCGCCATCCCCACCCTCATTACCCCAAGTAACGACAGTCCCATCGTTTTTAAGCGCGGCAAAAGTATGGTTGGTTGCATAGATTGCTGTAACGTTAGTCAGTTGCTGCTGCACCCTTGAACTTTCGCCGCCGAATTCCTCAGACCCCCAAGTAACGACGCCTCCAGCGTTGGTAAGTGCGGCAAAAGCATACTCGTTTGCATAGATTGTTTTAACGTTAGTCAGTTGCTGCCGCACCTCTGCACTATCGCCGCCGCTAACCATCTGTAAGCGCGGCAAAAGCCCCGTTGGTTGCATAGATTGCTGTAACGTTAGTCAATTGCTGCTGCACCGCTGAACTATCGCTGTTACAGCCTACTATAGCTAATAGTCCGAGCGTTAAAAATAATATCTGTTTGTTCATTTTCCCACCAGAAATAAAAATATTGTTAAATATCATATCTGTTAAAACTATATGTTTTTCACTCAAACTATACAAATCATCTTTGCAGCAAATTACACAAAAAAAGGAATACATTTCCCCGCTTCCTCATATGGCACCTCTGATTAAGTCCATGACGGGCGAAACGCGGCAAAAACGCTCGATGGCTGATGGATAGCAAGGCGCAGTGCGCAGCTAACACTGGTGGGGACGTGCGGGTATTGCCCAAGTGCTGCAACGACGTTAGTAGCGCTTGTTTCCCGTCGTTGTGTTGCATATACTTTGGGTTTGCGGCAGCGCTACTTGCTGTGTTGCATCCCTTGGCGTATATGCTACGGCATGCGCCTGCGGAATGCGCCTTGCAGTCATCAGCAATTGCTGGCTAACTCGCTCACTCAGCGACTTAATCAGCGCTTCCTGGGTGCTGTTAAAACTGCACCGGTGAACTATCGCCTCCTCTCCAATCACTCCCCCAAGTAACGACGCCCCCAGCGTTGGTAAGTGCGGCAAAAGCAAATAAAGTTGAATAGATTTCTTTAACGTTAGTCAGTTGTTGCTGCACCGCTGAACTATCGCCGCCGCTAAAATTGTTCCCCCAAGTAACGACGCCTCCAGCGTTGGTAAGTGCGGCAAAAGCAAAGAAAGTTGAATAGATTTCTTTAACGTTAGTCAGTTGTTGCTGCACCGCTGAACTATCGCCGCCGCCCAAATCATCACTCCCCCAAGTAACGACGCCCCCAGCGTTGGTAAGTGCGGCAAAAGCAAAGAAAGTTGAATAGATTTCTTTAACGTTAGTCAGTAGATGCTGCACGCCTGAACTATCGCCGCCTAAATAACTATCCCCCCAAGTAACGACGCCCCCAGCGTTTGTAAGCGCGGCAAAAGCACTGTCGTTTGAATAGATTGCTTTAACGTCAGTCAGTTGCTGCTGCACCGCTGCACTATCGCCGCCGTAACGATTATTACCCCAAGTAACGACGCCCCCAGCGTCGGTAAGCGCGGCAAAAGCATCGTCGGTTGCATAGATTGCTGTAACGTTAGTCAGTAGATGCTGCACGCCTGAACTATCGCCGCCGTAACGATTATCACCCCAAGTAACGACACTCCGATCGTTTTTAAGCGCGGCAAAAGCATAGCTGGTTGCATAGATTGCTTTAACGTTAGTCAGTTGCTGCTGCACCGCTGAACTATCGCCACCGCTACGCCCCCAAGTAACGACAGTCCCAGCGTTTGTAAGCGCGGCAAAAGCAGAGGAGGTTGCATAGATTTCTTTAACGTTAGTCAGTTGCAGCTGCACCGCTGAACTATCGCCGCCTTCATCCTCACTCCCCCAAGTAACGACAGTCCCATCGTTGGTAAGTGCGGCAAAAGCAGAGGTGGTTGCATAGATTTCTTTAACGTTAGTCAGTTGCAGCTGCACGCCTGAACTATCGCCGCCGTGATCCTCACTCCCCCAAGTAACGACACCCCCAGCGTTTGTCAGCGCGGCAAAAGCTAAGCCAGTTGCATAGATTTCTTTAACGTTTGTCAGTTGCAGCTGCACCGCTGAAATATCGCCGCCGCCAAAATTGGGGCCCCAAGTAACGACACTCCCAGCGTTTGTCAGCGCGGCAAAAGCAAATAAGGTTGCATAGATTTCTTTAACGTTAGTCAGTTGCTGCTGTACCGCTGAACTATCGCCGCCACTGTAAATATCAACACCCCAAGTAACGACGCCCCCAAAGGTTGTACGCGCCGCAAAACCCCATTCAGTTGCATAGATTTCTTTAACGTTAGTCAGTTGCTGCTGCACAGCTGAACTATCGCCGCCCCAATCCACATCACCCCAAGTAACGACACTCCGATCGTTTTTAAGCGCGGCAAAAGCATAGCTGGTTGAATAGATTGCTGTAACGTTAGTCAGTTGCTGCTGCACCGCTGAACTATCGCCGCCGTAATCTTCATCACCCCAAGTAACGACGCCCCCAGCGTTGGTCAGCGCGGCAAAAGCCCTATCGGTTGCATAGATTGCTGTAACGTTATTCAGTAGCTGCTGCACCGCTGCACTATCGCCGCCGTCCTCCTCACTCCCCCAAGTAACGACGCCCCCAGCGTTTGTAAGCACGGCAAAAGCCCCATCGGTTGCATAGATTGCTGTAACGTTAGTCAGTTGACCCTGCACGCCTGAACTATCGCCGCCGCTATGCTGATCACCCCAAGTAACGACAGTCCCAGCGCTTGTAAGCGCCGCAAAAGCCCCGTTGGTTGCATAGATGGCTGTAACGTTAGTCAGTTGCTGCTGCACCGCTGCACTATCACCGCCGTTATTCTCATCACCCCAAGTAACGACTCGCCCAGCGTTTGTAAGCACGGCAAAAGCCCCGTTGGTTGCATAGATGGCTGTAACGTTAGTCAGTTGCTGCTGCACGCCTGAACTATCGCCACCGTAATCCTCATCACCCCAAGTAACGACACCCCCAGCGTTTGTAAGCACGGCAGCAGCCCCGTCGGTTGTATAGAATGTTTGAATCTTAGTATCATTTTGACCTGCTGCAACTTCGCTACTGGAACTAGACTCAAAGCCGTCATTGGATACAGTTGGTGTTGCCGCAACTTCGTTACTCGAGCTAGACTCACCGTCGCCATTGTTTGCGGTTATTGTGTAATAGTATGTGTATTCATCATAACGCCCTGTATGCGTGTACGGGCTGGTTACTCGCGATATTTTGCTGGCAGATTTACCATACCCAGCGGTTGTTGCCCAATATAGATTGTATGAATCGGCATTAAATACCGGATTCCAACTAATGGTTATTTCTCCAACTCCAGCTGCTGCGCTTACATTGCTTGGTGCGTCTGGGATTGCTGATGCAGATGTTTCGCTACTGCTAGTTTCGTTACTGCTAGTTTCGTTACTGTTGGTTTTACTACTGTTGGTTTTACTACTGTTGGTTTTACTACTGTTGGTTTTACTACTGTTGGTTTTACTACTGTTGGTTTCGCTATCGCTGCTACTTTCAGCGTTACACCCTGCTATAGCTAATAGTGCTAGTGTTAAAAATAATATCTGTTTGTTCATTTTTTTCCACCCTAAATAAAAAAATTGTTAAATATCATAGCTGTTAAAACTATATGTTTTACCCTCAAACGATACAAATCATCTTTGCAGC
Organism: Gammaproteobacteria bacterium; assembly: GCA_965277405.1. Lineage (GTDB taxonomy): Bacteria > Pseudomonadota > Gammaproteobacteria. The sequence goes on along the minus strand of OZ255726.1, from coordinate 1,486,398 downwards.
AAATTACACAAAAAAAAAGAATACATTTTCCTTCTTCCCCTATGGAAGCTCTGATTAAGTCCATGATGGGCGAGACGGAGCAACAACGCTGATGGCTGATGGATAGCAAGGCGCAGTGCGCAGCTAACACTGGTGGGGCTTGTGCTGGTGGGGACGCGGGTATTGCCAAGTGCTGCAACGCCGTTAGTTCCGCTTTTTTCCCGTTGTTGTGTTGAATATATGCTGGTTTGCGGCAGCGGTACTTGCTGAGTTGCATGCGTTGGCGTATATGCTACGCCTGCACCAGCGGTTTTCAGAGCTTCCTTAGTGCAGTAGATGCTGCACCGCTGAACTATCGCCGCCGCCACCCACACTCCCCCAAGTAACGACACGCCCAGCGTTGGTAAGCGCGGCAAAAGCCGAGTAATTTGAATAGATTGCTGTAACGTTAGTCAGTTGATCCTGCACGCCTGAACTATCGCCGCCCCAATCCTCATTACCCCAAGTAACGACAGTCCCATCGTTTTTAAGCGCGGCAAAAGCAAAGTCGGTTGCATAGATTGCTGTAACGTCAGTCAGTTGCTGCTGCTCGTCTGCACTAATCCTGGCGTAATCCTCAAGACCCCAAGTAACGACGCCCCCAGCGTTGGTAAGCGCAGCAAAAGCCCCGCCGTTTGCATAGATTGCTTTAACGTTAGTCAATTGATCCTGCACGCCTGAACTATCGCCGCCTGGATTGAAACTCGGCCAAGTAACGACGCCCCCAGCGTTGGTAAGCGCAGCAAAAGCATAGTCGATTGTATAGATTTCTTTAACGTCAGTCAGTTGATCCTGCAAGCCTGCACTATCGCCGCCAGCACCCCCAGCACCCCAAGTAACGACGCGCCCATCGTTAGTGAGCGCAGCAAAACTCCTGTATGTTGCATAGATTGCTTTAACGTTAGTCAGTTGACGCTGCACGCCTGAACTATCGCCGCCCCACTTAATACCCCAAAAATCACTCCCCCAAGTAACGACGCCCCCATCGTTTGTAAGCGCCGCAAAAGCCCGTTCATTAGTTGAATAGATCGCTTTAATGTTAGTCAGTTGACCCTGCACGCCTGAACTATCGGCGCCGAAATCATCATCACCCCAAGTAACGACGCCCCCAGCGTTTGTAAGCGCAGCAAAAGCCCTTCTGGTTGAATAGATTTCTTTAACGTTAGTCAGTTGATCCTGCACGTCTGAACTATCGCCTCCTGCATCCTCATCACCCCAAGTAACGACAGTCCCATCGTTTATAACCGCGGCATAAGCCGGGGAGATCGTGTTGTAGGTTGCATAGACTGCTTTAACGTTAGTCAGTTGATCCTGCACGCCTGAACTATTGCCGCGCAAATACCCATCACCCCAAGTAACGACAGTATCATCGTTTTTAAGCGCTATAAAACCCTGCCAGTTTGAATAAACCGTTTTAACGTTAGTCAGTTGATCCTGCACGCCTGAACTATTGCCGCCAGAATACTGATTCCCCCAGGTAACGACGCCCCCAGCGTTGGTAAGTGCGGCAAAAGCAGAGCCTGCTGAATAGATTGTTTTAATATTAGTATAATTTTGACCTGCCGCAACTTCGCTACTTAAGCTAGACTCACCGCCGTCATTGTTCGCGGTTATTGTGTAATAGTATGTCTCTGAATTTACAAGACCTGTATGCGTGTACGGGCTGGTTACTGGCGATATTTTGTTGGCAGATTTACCATATCCCGCTGTTGTTGCCCAATATAGATTGTATGAATCTGCATTAAATACCGGATTCCAACTAATGGTTATTTCTCCCCCACTATCACCTGCTGCTGCGCTTACATTGGTTGGTGCACTTCCTGAGAGCAGTTGCTGCTGCGCCGCTGAACTATCGCCGCCATTAAAATATCTCCCCCAAGTAACGACACGCCCAGCGTTGGTAAGCGCGGCAAAAGCATCGTCGGTTGCATAGATTGCTGTAACGTTAGTCAGTTGCTGCTGCTCGTCTGCACTAATCCCGCCGTAATCCTCATGACCCCAAGTAACGACGCCCCCAGCGGTTGTCAGCGCGGCAAAAGCATACTTGTTTGAATAGATTTCTTTAAGGTTAGTCAGTTGACCCTGCACGGCTGAACTATCGCCGCCAGCATTCTCTCTCCCCCACGTAACGACGCTCCTAGCGTTGGTAAGCGCAGCAAAAGCCCAGTTGGTTGCATAGATTGCTGTAACGTCAGTCAGTTGATCCTGCACGGCTGAACTATCGCCGCCGTCATACGTGCTCCCCCCCCAACCAGACACTTTCCCCCAAGTAACGACGCCCCCAGCATTTGTCAGCGCCGCAAAAGCTCCCTCGGTTGCATAGATTGCTTTAACGTCAGTCAGTTGATCCTGCACGGCTGAACTATCGCCGCCGTCATACCCATCACCCCAAGTAACGACGCGCGCAGCGTTGGTCAGCGCGGCAAAAGCCCTATCGGTTGCATAGATTGCTGTAACGTTAGTCAGTTGCTGCTGCACCGCTGCACTATCGCCGCCGTAATCTTCATCACCCCAAGTAACGACGCCCCCAGCGTTGGTCAGCGCGGCAAAAGCCCTATCGGTTGCATAGATTGCTGTAACGTTAGTCAGTTGCTGCTGCACGCCTGAACTATTGCCGCCGTAATCTTCATCACCCCAAGTAACGACAGTCCCATCGTTTTTAAGCGCGGCAAAAGCATACTTGGCTGCATAGATTGCTGTAACGTCAGTCAGTTGCGGCTGCACCGCTGAACTATCGCCGCCGTAACCAATCCCCCCCCAAGTAACGACGCCCCCAGCGGTTGTCAGCGCTGCAAAAGCCCCGAGGGTTGCATATATTTCTTTAACGTTATTCAGTTGACCCTGCACGCCTGAACTATCGCCGCCGTAACGATTATCACCCCAAGTAACGACGCCCCCAGCGGTTGTCAGCGCTGCAAAAGCCCCGTACTTGGTCGCATAGATTGTTTTAACGTCAATCAGTTGTTGCTGCACGTATGAACTATTTCCGCCGCTAGTATAACCCCCCCAAGTAACGACGCCCCCAGCGTAGGTAAGTCCGGCAAAAGCATCGGCGGTTGCATAGATTGTTTTAATCTTAGTATAATTTTGACCTGCCGTAACTTCGCTACTCAAGCTTGACTCACCGCCGTCATTGTTTGCGGTTATTGTGTAATAGTATGTCTCTGAATTTACAAGCCCAGTATGCAGGTATGGGCTGGTTACCTCAGATATTTTGCTGGCAGATTTACCATACCCAGCTGTTGTTGCCCAATATAGATTGTATGTGTCGGCATTATATACTGGATTCCAACTAATGGTTATTTCTCCAACTCCAACTACTGCGCTTACATTGGTTGGTGCATCTGGGGTTGCTGATGCAGATGTTTCGCTACTTGAGCTAGACTCACCGTCGTTATTGGATACAGTTGCTGTTGCCGCAACCTCGCTACTCAAGCTAGACTCACCGCCGTCATTGTTTGCGGTTATTGTGTAATAGTATGTCCCTGTATTTGCAAGCCCTGTATGCGTGTAGGGGCTGGTTACTCGCGATATTTTGCTGGCAGATTTACCATACCCAGCTGTTGTTGCCCAATATAGATTGTATGTGTCGGCATTATATACTGGATTCCAACTAATGGTTATTTCTCCAACTCCAACTACTGCGCTTACATTGGTTGGTGCATCTGGGGTTGCTGATGCAGATGTTTCGCTACTTGAGCTAGACTCACCGTCGTTATTGGATACAGTTGCTGTTGCCGCAACTTCGCTACTCAAGCTAGACTCACCGCCGTCATTGTTTGCGGTTATCGTGTAATAGTATGTCTCTGTATTTGCAAGCCCTGTATGCGTGTATGGGCTGGTTACTCGCGATATTTTGCTGGCAGATTTACCAGATCCAGCCGTTATTGACCAATACAAATTATATGCAGCTACACCACTGACACTATCCCAACTAATGGTTATTTCTCCTCCCACATCACCTGCTGCTGCGCTTACATTGGTTGGTGCGTCTGGGATTGCTAATGCAGATGTTTCGCTACTGTTGGTTTTACTACTGTTGGTTTCACTATCGCTGCTACTTTCACTGTTACAGCCTGCTATAGCTAATAGTCCTAGCGCTAAAAATAATATCTGTTTGTTCATTTTCCCACCCGAAATAAAAAAATTCTTAAATATCATAGCCGTTAAAACTATATGTTTTTCCCTCAAACAATACAAATCATCTTGGCAACAAATTACACAAAAAAAAGGAATACATTTCCCCGCTTCCTCATATGGCACCTCTGATTAAGTCCATGACGGGCGAAACGCGGCAAAAACGCTCAATGGCTGATGGATAGCAAGGCGCAGTGCGCAGCTAACACTGGTGGGGCTTGTGCTGGTGGGGACGTGCGGGTATTGCCAAGTGCGGCAACGACGTTAGTAGCGCTTGTTTCCCGTCGTTGTGTTGCATATACTTTGGGTTTGCGGCAGCGCTACTTGCTGTGTTGCACCCCTTGGCGTATAGCTAGGTCATGCGCTCAGCGGTTTGCGCCTTGCAATCATCAGCAATTGCCAGCAAACTCGCTCAATAAGCGAGTTAATCAGCGCTTCCTGAGAGCAGTTGCTGCTGCACGCCTGAACTATCGCCACCGTTATACTGATCACCCCAAGTAACGACAGTCCCATCGTTTTTAAGCGCGGCAAAAGCATGACTGGCTGCATAGATTGCTGTAACGTTATTCAGTAGCTGCTGCACCGCTGCACTATCGCCGCCTGCACTATAACTACCCCAAGTAACGACACCCCCATCGTTTTTAAGCGCGGCAAAAGCACTTTCGGTTGCATAGATTGCTGTAACGTTAGTCAGTTGCTGCTGCACCGCTGCACTATCGCTGCCGCCACCAGAACCCCAAGTAACGACACTCCCAGCGTTGGTAAGCGCGGCAAAAGCCCCGATGTTTGCATAGATTTCTTTAACGTTAGTCAGTTGCTGCTGCACCGCTGCACTATCGCCGCCGATAGCACCCCAAGTAACGACAGTCCCATCGTTTGTAAGCGCGGCAAAAGCGTGGGTGTTTGCATAGATTGCTGTAACGTTATTCAGTTGATCCTCCACGCCTGAACTATCGCCGCCGTAATACTCTCTCCCCCAAGTAACGACAGTCCCATCGTTTTTAAGCGCGGCAAAAGCATAATAGGTTGCATAGATTACTGTAACGTTATTCAGTAGATGCTGCACCGCTGCACTATCACCGCCGTAATCCTCAATCCCCCAAGTAACGACAGTCCTGGCGTTGGTAAGCGCTGCAAAAGCAGCGCCAGTTGAATAGATTTCTTTAACGTTAGTCAGTAGATGCTGCACCGCTGAACTATCGCCGCCCCAATCCTCATCACCCCAAGTAACGACAGTCCCATCGTTTTTAAGCGCGGCAAAAGCTTCCCTGTTTGCATAGATTGCTGTAACGTTATTCAGTAGATGCTGCACCGCTGCACTATCGCCGCCGCTAGCACCCCAAGTAACGACAGTCCCATCGTTTTTAAGCGCGGCAAAAGCATGACTGGCTGCATAGATTGCTGTAACGTTATTCAGTAGATGCTGCACCGCTGCACTATCGCCGCCTCTAGCACCCCAAGTAACGACAGTCCCATCGTTTTTAAGCGCGGCAAAAGCATGACTGGCTGCATAGATTGCTGTAACGTTATTCAGTAGATGCTGCACCGCTGCACTATCGCCGCCGTAATACTCTCTCCCCCAAGTAACGACAGTCCCATCGTTTTTAAGCGCGGCAAAAGCTAAGTCGGTTGCATAGATTGTTTTAATCTTAGAATCATTTTGACCTGCCGCAACTTCGTTACTGGTACTAGACTCACCGCTGGCATTGTTAGCGGTTATTGTGTAATAGTATGTGGATTCATTATAACGCCCTGTATGCGTGTACGGGCTGGTTACTGGCGATATTTTGCTGGCAGATTTACCATATCCAGCTGTTGTTGCCCAATATAGATTGTATGAATCGGCATTAAATACCGGATTCCACCTAATGGTTATTTCTCCTCCCCTATCACCTGCTGTTGCGCTTACATTGCTTGGTGCGTCTGGGATTGCTGATGCAGATGTTTCGCTACTGCTAGTTTCGTTACTGTTGGTTTTACTACTGTTGGTTTCACTATCGCTGCTACTATCACTGTTACAGCCTGCTATAGCTAATAGTCCTAGCGCTAAAAATAATATCTGTTTGTTCATTTTTCCACCTGAAATAAAAAAATTCTTAAATATCATATCCGTTAATACTATATGTTTTACCCTCAAACATTACTAATCATCTTGGCAACAAATTACACAAAAAAAAGGAATACATTTCCCATCTTCCCCTATGCAAGAGTAAATAAGAATAGCAACTTGAACCCAATCCCATTTCTACCTTAAATTAGCCATTACAATGTCCCAAATAATAGCTAGACCGCGTTGTGTTCATCATAGCTGCCATATCCAGACAATACTATTTTGCTGCTGGGCGCAGTACCCTGCGTAAATCGCTGCCAAACCAGCGGGTGTCGATACTCTGCCAATGTTGGAGTTCAGCCAGCGTTAGCCCGCGTTGATTCGCTATTGCTCTTCTTCCTTGCCCGCCAACAATTGCAGCTGCTTGATACAGGATAATTTCATCGATAAGCCCTTGCTCTTGCAGCGCGCCAACCAACGTTCCGCCAGCCTCAACGTGTAATTCGTTCACCCCAGTCGCTCCAATCATGCGGATAATTGCTGCTAGCTCGATGTCACCTGCAAGCAACCAATCATCAGCCTCTGCCTTGGCTGGATTGCTGCCAATCCGTATGACTTGGCGTGGTGAAGTGCAGCGATATATTGCAGCTGTTGGCGGCAAGCTAAAATTTGTATCGAGCACATACACGTCAGGTTGGGTAACAACCACATCCAACCGCGCATTAAGCCGCGCTTTATCGACAATCACTGTTGTTGCTGTTGTCAATATAGCTTGCGCTCGTCCACGCCAATGATGCCCGTCATCCCGCGCTGGCTGGGCAGTTATCCACTGGCTAGAACCATCTGCTGCTGCAATATTGCCATCGAGCGTAGCTGCGATTTTTACCCGCACCCACGGCATTCCTGTTTGCATCCGTTGGATGAACCCAATATTTAAACCATGCGCCTGTTGGGTGTTGGTAACAGTAACCTTGCACCCAGCTTGCCTTAATAGCGCCACACCTTTGCCGGCAACACGCGGGTTTGGGTCAAGCATCGCAACGTAGATATTTGTTACCCCAGCCTGTATCAACGCCTCCGTACACGCGGGGGTTTTGCCACGATAACAGCATGGCTCTAAGGTGACGTACATGGTACTTTCATCGGGCACGGTTGTAAAATTTTTTAGCAATGCAACTTCAGCATGGTCGCCACCATCCGTGGCATGATAACCTGTTGCTAATAGTTGGTCGCCCCTTGCCAATACCGCACCCACCCGAGGATTCTCGCCAGTTGTATACAGCCCTTGTTGCGCGGTATTGATGGCGCGCTGCATCATCAATGGGTGCATGTTAACGCCCTTACGGATACCATTGCAGCAACAGTCTTGGTTAAATTGGGTTGCGGATACGCCGTTTGCTGCTGCAGCTGCTGGCTCAACTTCATGATATTTGGTAGCCGATTGGTGTTCACTATTGTGCTGCTACGCGTTTTTGTATGACAAACGTCGTATAGCAGGCATGGTGGTGGGTAGCGATAATTTGATGCCCCAAATAATGGCAGAGTTTGCGTAAATCCGTAGCGGTGTTGCTGTCATCTGCTAGGAGTTCGATATGTTGACCTGCTGCCACATTGTACAGCCCTGTATGCAACAGCATGATTGGCTCTGGGCAACGCAAACCGCGCGCATCGATGGTGTTGGTGTTTTCAGTCATATCCGCATGCAATATCAATATTCTTGGCGTTTTCAACAATTCCGTTTTGATTTGCATCGACACCAACCCGTGCTCTCCCTTGTCTATTGATGATAATGACACGGGCATATGATAAATCCCCAGCTTGGCAGTATACCAAGGTGCCATTATTTGCTTTCATTCTTCCTTGTGGTATAAACTGAATATACCTTGAACTTGCGCCAAATCCGCTAAAGCGAAGCAAAATATTTTGACCTTTTGGCTGGTATGTCAACAAAACCCGCTCTGATGCGCTAATATTTTTATTTGCATTATTATCAATAAATACTATCCATGTTTCCTCCCAAGCTGCGATACAATTTCCATTGATATCGATTGGACAAACAACCACCGTTACATTTGCAGTTAATGCGTGATTTCTGGCTTGTTTAAGTATTGATAGCATTGTTTGCTGTTCAGAGTCACTTACAGTATTGTTGAGCAATGAACGAATACTCGTTATGCTAATGGTTGTCATCAATCCAACTAGCACGATGACAATGAGTAATTCAATCATTGAAAATCCATGTTGTGATTTGTCCGTATACACAACTTTATTATATATATTTATGTATTAAATGAGTAAAAACAAACAAAACGCATACACAAAAGATGAGCTGCTCGCATGTTCGCGCGGGGAGTTATTTGGCCTTGGTAACGCCCAACTCCCAGCACCAAACATGCTGATGGCTGACCGCATTATTTCTATCACTGCTACCCAAGGCATATATGGCAAAGGAGAAATTATCGCCGAGCTTGATATTGACCCCTCACTCTGGTTTTTTGACTGCCATTTTAAGCATGACCCTGTCATGCCAGGCTGTTTAGGCCTTGACGCCATGTGGCAGCTGGTGGGGTTTTTTATGGGCTGGAGCGAGATGCCTGGTCGTGGTCGTGCGCTTGGCTGTGGCGAAGTACGCTTTACTGGGCAGGTATTGCCGAATATTGCAAAAATCACGTATAAAATATCAATTAAACGTCTCATTCAGCGCAAGTTAATACTAGGAGTTGCTGACGGTGAATTGTATGTTGCAGATCAAAAAATTTATTCGGCAAAAGATTTGCGCGTTGGGATGTTCTCCCCAAGCCAGCTAAAAACTTTTGATAACGGAGCATAGGAGCATAATAGTGAAACAGCAACGTGTTGTCATAACGGGTTTAGGTATTGTTTCTTGTTTAGGGCTTGATGTTGATAGTGTTGCTCACGCTCTTGCGACTGGGAAAAGTGGTATTACTTTTCAAGAAGAATACCAACGCTTGGGTTTTCGCAGCCATGTAGCCGGCAGCATATCCGCTGCAGCTTTAGCATCGATTCATAGTCGCATCGACCGCAAGAAAAATCGATTCATGGCAGACCATATGCGCTATGCATATGTCTCTGCACTCGACGCTATTGCCGATGCACGGCTGCGACCTGAGGATATTCAATCACCACGCTGTGGAGTAATTGCAGGTTCAGGTGGTCCCAGCACCAGCACGTTGATCAACGCCGTAGATACCTTGCGTGAGCGTGGGATAAAACGAGTCGGCCCGTATGCGGTAACACCAACGATGGCAAGTGGGGTTTCTGCTGCATTGTCGACATTCCTACAAACACACGGCGTTAGTTATTCAATTTCATCAGCGTGTACTACCAGCTTACATTGTATTGGTAATGCATACGAGCTGATTGCACACGGTGTCCAAGATGTCGTCCTTGCTGGCGGCAGTGAAGAAGAACATTGGTCGCTTTCGGTGTTGTTTGATGGCATGCGGGCGATGGCAGAAAACTTTAATGATGAGCCGCACCGCGCATCACGCCCATTTGATGTTGACCGCGGCGGCTTTGTTATTGCTGGTGGTGGGGGGATGCTGACGATGGAATCGCTCGAACATGCCGAAAAAAGAGGCGCGCCAATCTATGCGGAAATAATCGGGTATAGCGCAACATCTGATGGGTATGACATGGTGTCGCCGTCTGGTCTTGGTGGTGCTGCAGCGATGCGCGGAGCGATGCCAGCTGGGGTTAAAATTGACTATATAAACCCACATGGTACAGGAACCCCTGTTGGTGATGTATCTGAACTTCATGCCATTAAGTCTGTATTTGCTGATGATATTCCGTTTATTTCGGCAACAAAATCGATGTCAGGTCACTCACTCGGCGCGACTGGGGTACAAGAGGTGATTTATTCGTTGCTGATGGCCAAGCATGGCTGGATTGCTCCAAGTATTAACATCGATAAGCTCGACCCAGTCGCAGCAGCATTTCCAATTGTTACGGAAAAAAAGACCCATGCTTTGAATATCATTATGAGTAATAGCTTTGGCTTTGGTGGTACCAACGCCAGCATCGTTATGCAAACCAGATAATTAGGTATTCATGGTTGGCGACAAGGAACGGCTGCGGACGCTATCTATTGCGTCGCATTGCGTTTTTTATGCAACCACAATACGGGTATGGAGCGACTCGGTCGACCAGCTTATTCGAGCAAATACAGTGCACATTGCTAATATTACTTGCGCCTGAATACACCACATGTCAGCTTTGCGCTGTATCTGGCGCCATATTCAACGCCCGTCGCTGGAATATGGGGCTGCAAATACACGGCTATGCATTATATCTGTAATGATGTTCGCCAGTGGTTGGCACTGGTTCAGCAACCACAATGGCATCATACCAACATACCAAGGTCCACCTGATACAATCGATGTTCAATATGTTCCGGCTTTTGACGGCAGCTACGTTGATAGCAACTCACATGCGTTGCGTACGATTGATAAACAGATTAGCCGCTTAAGCGCAGACCAGACAATCGATGATACTGCGAATAGAATTCTCGATTATTTAGAAGATTGGGGCAACAGCCATTACCCAAATACTCATAGCATCCAGGGAAGTGTCCGTGTTACGTTCACCATCAACCTACGTGGAGATATAATCGATGCAAATATTGTTGATGCAAATACACCTGCTACGTTGCTGCAACAAGCCGCACTTGATATGGTATATGCGGCGGCTCCGTATCCGATTTTTTCAGCAACCGTAGCCAAATTACATGCTACGATAACCCTCACACGAACGTTCATTTTTGATCGATAAACACCGCCGTTGCGCTTGCACCCTGCGTATTGCTAATTTTTTGACATCGACAAATATTCTTGCAACCGATATGGTTAACATACAACAGCACAACAGCGTTGGCATTACGCAAGAATAAAGGCATCTAACAGCGGAAATCTGCAATGGTATACATAAAAGTTTTTGCTGCTGTCTTTTCATGGTCACTGTCGTTCGTGTTAAGTCATAAAATTGTCGCAACAATTGAGCCAAACGTAGCGGTGTTTTATCGATACGCCATTGGCAGTGTCATCCTCCTTGCGGTTTCTTGGAATACCGCCATTCAGCTGCCTAAACGTTGGCAAGACATTGTGTACATCGTCGCATTATCGTTGACGGGGGTGGTCATTTACAACTATGCCTTTATGACAGGGCTACAACACGTTACTACGGTGCGTGCGGCTACTATTATTCCAGCAAATCCGGCAGTTATTGCCATCTGTGCTTGGCTTTTTTTTAAAGAAACTATTGGCAAAATACAGTGGCTAGGGGTCGTGCTATCATTATTTGGGGCAATATTAGCCGCAACCAACGGTCGTTTTGACACGTCAGCAATTACGATATACGACGGGTATTTAGTGTTGGCTATCGTCTCTTGGACTACGTTTACGTTTCTTGGCAAGAGCTTACTTGTCAAGTACTCATCACAGCAGCTTAACTGCTGGGCATTTATTATTGCGCTGATAATTATTGCCAGCTATGAACAGCAAGCATTATGGACAACGTTGCCAGATATCACCCTCTCGCTATGGCTGATGATCGCAGTGCTTGGTGTATTTTCTACCGCAATGTCTTTTATTTGGTATTTTGATGGGATACAAAAAATAGGGGCAACGCAGACTGCCGTTTTCTTCTCTTTCATACCGATCTTAGCGATATTACAAGCGTGGCTGATTTTTGCTACCCCGATGACATGGTTTGATATTGCTTGCGCAGCGCTTGTTAGTATTGGGGTATGCTTATCTCAACTCAAACCAACCAGCAAATAATACGCAATTATTCCAAATGTTGTGCAATATAGTCGCGCAACGCTTTTCCTGCTTTTGCTGTAATGTTGCCGATATTTCCATGACCTACACGTTGATTATTTAGTGTAGTGATTGCGAGAATTTCTTTCATCGAACTCGTTAGCCATATTTCGTCAGCTGCGCACAACTGGTTATAAGAAATTTCCGCTTCTGTATATGCAATTCCTGCGGCAGCCATCGCTTGCAACACGTGTTTACGGGTAATGCCCCACAGAATCAAGTCTGTGCACGGCGGGGTAACAACCGTAGCATTGCGCACAATAAAAACATTTGTTGCTGCACCTTCGGTGACATAGCCATCACGCAATAATATTGTTCCTTGCACGCCTTGAGTTATTGCCTGTTGGCTAATCAACACATTGGCGATCAGCGACGTTGTTTTCAAACAATTCTTTTGCCAACGGTAATCATCAACAGTAATCGCCGCTACTTCTGCGTCACCTCGAACAACTTTTCGTCGTTGACAAAACCCAACAACTGTTGGTGCAACTGATTGCTGCGGAAACACATGACTGCGAATGTCCTCAACTCCACGGCTAACTTGGAGGTATACCGCGCAATTTGACTCGGCAAAGTCGTCAATCAATATCCGGATAATGCTCTGCCATTCATCGAGGGTATGCGGGTTGGTAATGCCAATGTGATGTAACGTGCGCTGCAACCGCAGCAAGTGGTCTGTGAGCGCAAAACATTTGCCATTATAGACAGGGATAACTTCATACGCCCCATCACCGAATAAAAAGCCACGGTCAAACACCGATATTTTGGCGTCGGCTTTTGGCACCAGCACCCCATTACACCAGACATTCAATTGATTCTGCATTGTTGCCACCTTGTTAAAAAACTCATCAACAGCATCGATGAGTTTGGATGAATAGGAAATTGCAGCTGACGAATACCGTCATAAATACCATCAAACAGCCGAGCGACTTTCTTGTTGTCAATCATGTCTGCCAACGCTTGGATAGACTGACGATATTGCTGCAATTTGATTACTTGAGCTTGGTAGTGTATTGCTAGTACATCGTGCAACAGCATCGCAAATACAGACAACACATCAATTGGCTGGTATGCCCTTAGTTGTTGTATACCGTCATACGTTGCCGTTGGCTGCAACGCAGCAATCGCATCGACGACTATTCTCGGCTGTACTTGCAACATTGCTAATGCTTGCAACGGGGCATTATTTGCTACGACCAACATATCATCTATCAATGCCAGATCGATTTGATCGCTACCAGCACGTTGCTGCAGCGTAGTAATAATCCAAGCATGAGCCTGCTGCTGCGTTGGGGCGGGGACAGCAATCTTTTGCATTCTACTGCGGATGGTTGGCATAATTTGGTGTAGCGAAGGAGTAAGCAAAAAAATATACGTATTGGCGAACGGCTCTTCTATGACCTTGAGCAACGCATTTTCTGCAGCTTTATGTAGCAAATGGCTATCGTTAATGATGATAATTTTATTACCATTTTGATGCGATTTTTGTGCAACCGCATCAATCATTTTGCGCACCGTTTCGACGACAATAACAGTTTTTTCGCCACGATCGATATACTGCAAATCAGGATGAAAGCCACCTTGTAATAGCTGGCAACTGGCGCATGAACCACACGGAGTTGTTGATGCGCTTTTGCACAATAATCTAGCGGCTAATTTATAAGCAACGATCAACTTGCCAACACCTTTTATCCCATGCAATAGATTGCCGTGCGGTAGACGATTGGTCGAATTTTGCTCGGTTAAATGCTGATACAACGGCGCATGCCATGCGAATAAATCTGTAGTGTGGATGTTGCTGATATTCATTGCAGTATCATACTATTGTTGCGGTTATATTGCTCAATCAGCGAGTTAATCAGCGCTTCCATGTGTCGCGACCATTGCATCTATTTACCGCGTTGAGTTGCTCACTGAGCTGTTGGCTATACAGGGGAATTTGTTCTTTTTTGACATCCGCAGGCAATACAAAACGTTGCGCAGCAAAGCTAATTTTGCTCCACGGCCATGGAATGATTGTAGCGTCCCACATCTTGCTAAAACGCAGCCCACCAGTAAACTTTGCGCACAGCAATACGATTGGAACGTCGGCACGATTGGCAATAAACACCGGTCCTTGTTTGGCAATAAACATTGGCCCCCTCGGACCATCTGCGGCAAAAAAAATATTCTTTCCTTGCGCCAATGCGCGGATTAGTCCACGCAACATTGGCACTGTGCGCCGGTTTGATGACCCAAAAACATAACGAATATTTTGCTGCTTTTGGATAATATGGGTCAGCATTTGCCCATCGCGACTCGAACTCAACGGACAGACAAAGTCGTTGTTTGCAGTCACCATCAGCAACGGCAAAATATCGCGGTGCCATAACACAACTACGGCTGGCTCGCAATCAAGCTGAAAGGCATCGTAGCGCCATGTCTGCATCCACCACCACAATGCTTGCAACAAGCAACGTTTTCGCAAAGAAACAGGGGCCGCCACGTTATTCCTCGTTCTTGAGCTGAGCTTGTAACGCTTTGATTTCTTTTTCTAAGGCGTTGAGCCGCTGCAGCATTGGGTCAATACATTTTGGGTCGTGCGCATATTGGTGAAATGCCGTACTTTTTTTGGTTTTGTTGGCAACCTGCCCAGGCACGCCAATCACTGTCGCCCCTGCAGGTACGGGCTTGGTCACCACAGCATTTGAGCCTATCTGTGCGTGTGCACCAACCACAATATCACCAAGTATTTTTGCGCCTGCACCTACAGTAACAAAGTCCTCTAGGGTTGGATGACGTTTTTTTGTTGGGTCAAGCGAAATTCCACCCAGAGTTACACCTTGATATAACGTGCAATTATCGCCAATGACAGCCGTACCACCAATCACAATGCCGCTACCGTGATCGATAAAAAATCGTCGCCCAATTGTTGCTGACGGATGGATTTCTATCCCAGTAATCATTTTGGCAAGATACGACAACATCAGCCCCAACACCCGCAACCGCCAACGGCATAGCCTATGGCCGATTCGATACAGCCAGATGGCGTGGAGACCACCATATGTTAAAACAATTTCAATTGAATTAGGTGATGCAGGGTCAAGCCTGCGAATCGTTTGGATATCTTCTATCAAATGAATCATTGTATTTATAACAGTTCAATTATTTACAATTTTTTTGCATGCTGGTCAGTATGCCACGCCAGATACCTACTTCATTAGTATCGAGCACGGCTCGTTGAAAAAACCTGCGCATTCTCGGCATGAGTTTGCGCGGATTATCTTGATCAAAAAATTCAATTTGTGTCAGCACTTGTTCCAGATGTTTGAGGAGTAATTCCACTTGGTGTTGCGGAGCAACAGGCGCGTCCCAGTCCTCTGAGCCAGGTACTTGTGGTGGCGATTCCTCAGCCAATTGAAACAACTCATATGCAATAATTTGCACCGCTTGCGCCAAGTTCAATGACGAATACCGCCGATTGGCAGGAATTGTGGCATGTTTGGTGCAGCGCTGCAACTCCTCATTATTCAAACCGCTATCTTCACGACCAAAAACAAAAGCAATTGATGTCTTAGCGTTGCTCTGCAACGCGGCATATGCATCACGCGCACAGGCCCGAGCACTTTGTCGTGGCCATGGTAAGCTGCGTTGCCGTGCACTGGTGCCATATACAAAATGGCAGTCGGCCACTGCTTGTGCTAACGTGGCGACAACAACAGCATTTTCGACAATGTCTTCAGCATGTTTTGCCCGCCAAAACGCTTGTGGATGGGGAAATTTTTTTGGACGCACCAACACCAGGTGGTGAAACCCCATCACTTTCATAGCTCTGGCTGCGGCACCAATATTGCCAGGATGGCTGGTTTCGACCAACACAAACCGTATTTGCGCAAACAATGCGTCGTTACAACTCACCTTGAATAATTCCTTGCGTTTTTTCAAAGACTTGTTGGAACGAAAGCGCGCTGGTATTTATAATGACAGCATCGCCTGCTGGTTTGAGTGGTGCTTGGCTGCGCTGCGTATCTCGTCTGTCGCGTTCAATCATTAGTTGGGTAATCGCTTGAATATCGCCATCTTGTAATTGCGCGGCGCGGCGTTGTGCTCTGCAGGCAACAGACGCTGTTAAATATATTTTAATCTGTGCATCAGCAAACACTATTGTTCCCATATCCCGCCCTTCAGCAACAAGCCCAGGCGGCTTGGCAAAATCGCGTTGCCGTTGGACTAATGCCGCACGAATCCGCCTGTCACTCGAGAGCTTAGACGCGTTTTTCGCTGTTTGTTCTGTGGTGAGTGCGCCGTGCACATCTTCACCATTGAGAATATAGCGTTGCTGCTGCCAACATAAATCTAGCTGGTGTAAATGCGGCAGTAATTGCTCAACATCAAAACATTGCCGTTGTTGGGCGATCAAAGCAACCGCGCGGTATAACATCCCGCTTGCTAATACATGATAGCCATAGACAGCGGCAATTTTTTTTGCAAGCGTGCCTTTACCAACCCCGCTTGGTCCATCTATGGTGATGATGCGTACCTTCATTAAAAAAATCTCAAAATTGCCATCGAGTTTGCCAACAGCTATTGCCTGGTTCTTTACAGCAGCGGTGCATCTGACCCGCCGCTGCAAGATTGCTGCAACGGCTCTTTAACTTCAATGGTAATACCAGTTTGTCTTGCCAGCACCGCGAAATTCGGAAACGACGTAGCAACATTTGCGCAATCTTCAATTATGATTGGGGCAGAACTGCGCAACGCCAACATCGTAAATGCCATAGCGATACGATGGTCTCCTTGACTATTGACCGTGCCACCAGACACGGTATTACCGTGACCAACCCCTTGGATAATTGCACCGTCCGCAGTCGCTTCTGCGGTCAGTCCCAGCACTTGCAGTCCATCCACCATTGCCGCAATTCTGTCTGATTCCTTCACCCGCAATTCTGCGGCACCGCGGATGGTAGTCACCCCATCGGCACACGCGGCAACTGCCATAATCAAGGGTAGCTCGTCGATTGCCAGCGGCACTAACACCGCAGGCACATCGATACCAACCAGGCGGCGGTGTTCGATTTCAATATCTGCTACTGGCTCAAAATCGTCTCCAGTTGCATTTGTAAAAGTTATATGAGCACCCATTGCTTTGAGGATTGTTAGTATCCCGTCGCGCGTTGGGTTTATCCCAACATTACGCAATACTAATGAACTATTCGGGGCGATACACGCGCCACCAATAAAAAATGCAGCAGATGAAATATCGCCTGGGACGCGAATGTCACAGCCACGTGGTCGTGCATGCCCTTGCAGTGTTTGTGTATACATACCATCGATAAATGTAGCTTGAATACGACAATCAAAGGCGCGCATCATCCGTTCGGTATGGTCTCTGGTAACTTGTTTTGAGCGAATAACCGTAGCCGCATCAGCATACATCCCCGCCAACAATAGCGCTGACTTTACCTGAGCACTGGCGACAGGCAGCTCGTAGTGAATCCCTAGGAGCTGTTCACTTGCATCAATCAACAACGGAGCTGTTCCTGTTTGTGTACCAGCAATGTTGGCTGCCATCTGGCGCAGCGGGGTAATAATCCGCTGCATTGGTCTGCTATTTAACGACTCATCTCCTTGAATTTGACTGCTAAATGTTTGCCCAGCAAGCAGCCCTGCCAGCAAGCGCATCCCTGTGCCAGAGTTACCCATTTCAAGCGGGCGTAATGGAGTGCGCAGACCTCGCAGACCGACACCATGAATGTGTACACTGCCTTGAAACGGGCCTTCAATTGCAACCCCCATATCAATAAACGCATTCAAGGTAGCCATGCAGTCCTCGCTTTCTAAAAAATTGCGAATGTTGGTACTACCTTCTGCCACAGCACCAAGCATCATGGCACGATGCGAAATAGATTTATCACCAGGAATATCAATTTGACCTTGGAGTTGCTTGCCGCTGCATTTCCATGTTATTGCTGCAGCAGTGCGCTGTGGTCGACGTTGTTTTTTCATAAGCCCTTGTGCGTAATAGTCCCGTGCTGTTTTTGCTATCAGTAATGATTGTTCAAGCCCTTGTGCATCTTCGTTCTCAATTTTTGTCGCAAAGGTAGTGAGTGTTTGTTGCAACCCTCGAATTTGCTCAAGTATTGGTTGTTTGTTTGCTAAAAAAATGTCGCGCCACATCGCTGGGCTGCTCGATGCGATGCGGGTGAAATCACGAAATCCACCACTGGCGAAACGAAAAATATCATATTTTTCACTTTTACTCGCTAAAAACTCAACCAAGGCAAAAGAAAGCAAATGGGGTAAATGGCTGGTCGCAGCGAGCACTTGATCATGGTATTCACTGCTGAGCACAACAGGAGATGCGCCGAGGGTTTTCCACATTTCAAACACTGCTTGAAATGCTGGTGAATCGCAGCCTTCTTCACGGATTAAAAACACTAATGCATGTTCAAATAAACTGGCTTGCGCGGCATTGATGCCAACCCGCTCGCCACCTGCTAGGGGATGGGCTGGAATGACCCGTGGCGGGAGAACCCCAGCAAACGCGCGCTTGAATGCTGCAATCATGCTAACCTTGGTGCTGCCGACATCGGTGATGATGGTATGGCTTTGACAATGCTGCGCGCATGCCTGTGCCAGTTGTGCAAATGTTTGTACTGGGGTGGCTAATACAACAATGTCAGCGCGAGCTAATCCATCTGCTAAACTAACTATTTCATCAATCGCTCCAACTGCTTTGGCCTGCTGGATACTTGGTAGATGGGTGTCGACGCCAATAACTCTGGCATAGCCTTTGGCGCGCAGCCCTTTGCCGAGCGAGCCGCCAATCAAGCCAAGACCAACAATGCAAACGACTGTATTCATCGTCCCAATACTGAGCGAAAAGCTACTGCAAAACTGTTGAGCACAGCATTATCTGCAAGACTGACGCGCAGATAAGCTGGCATGCCATAATTCGTCAGATCTCTGGTGATATAGCCATGCTCGAGTAAATCGTGGCTTACTTGTCCTGCTGTGGTGTTCTCAGGCAGTTGTATGGTAACAAAATTACCATGAGCACCAAGCGTTTTAAGCTCAAGCGCTGCACTTATACTGCGCAGCAGTTGGCAGCCAACATGGCGTTGCTCCACACTATTTACCAGCCATGCGTCTTCTTGACACGCAGCCGTCGCGGCTGCAAGTGCTGGCGTGGTGACATTAAATGGCGGTCGGACTCTATTCATCAGTTCTGCCACTGCAGCCGAGCTTATTGCATAGCCGACGCGCATCCCAGCGAGCGCAAACGCCTTGGAAAATGTTCGGCTGACCACGATATTTGGCAGCTGGCTGATCCATGGTAACGAATTATCGCTATCGTCTTCAAAATCGATGTAGGCCTCATCAATCACTATCATGATGTGCTCTGGAACTTGATGACAGAACGTATGAACATCATCTCGATCAATCATGGTACCAGTAGGGTTGTTGGGGTTGGCTACAAACACAATGCGGGTGCTGTCGTCAATCGCGGCTAACATCGCGTCTAAGTCATGCCCATACTTAAGCGCTGGGGCAACGATGCAGCGAACCCCCAACGATTGCGCCACAAGTTTATACATGATGAACGCATATTCGCTGACTACTATTGAATCGCCTGTTGTTGCAAATACGCGGAGCATAAAATCAAAAATTTCACTCGAGCCATTGCCGATGGTGATTTGTGAGATTTCAATGCTATGTTTTTTAGCAAGTGCTTGTTTGAGATTCCAGCCATTGCCGTCTGGATACTGAGCAACTGTTGCTAATGAATGCCGCATTGCTGCCATTACCCTCTGGCTTGGCGGCAAATGCGATTCATTACTCGCGAGTTTATAAATTATAGCTACACCATAATCTCGTTTAACCTCTTCAATAGGTTTTCCGCCTTGGTAGGCGGGTAATGATTGAATATGTGTGGGTATTTGTGGCTTCATAAGTGGTGCTATCTTGCAGTTTTAAGATATTACTTTGCTGCGATGCCCTTAAACCATGTTATCGATGGAGGATGCAGCACCAGCGCTATACAGTCAAATCGGCACGGCATGTGTTGTGTAGCGGTCTGGTTTCTATACTTTTGCGCCGTTCGCTGCATAGTATAAAATTTTTTTTTGCTTATCGATTCAAGTGGAGTAGAAAACAATGTATTTCTGCGAAAACGCACCTCAATAAACACCAGCACTCCATGGTGGCTGCCGATAATATCGATCTCACCGCCACGAAAGCGTGGCTTTGTTGTTGCTATTGCCATAGGTGGTTGCAAGAAACCGTAGTTACAGGCAACAATCGACACCCCGTGCGCCCGCAAATACCAGCGCGCAATGTATTCAGTTACAGTTGATATAAATCGTGTTTTGCCGCCGAGTAAACGCCATATCTTTTTCTGTGTCAGTTGTTTGCGTTGGAAATTTAGCATTTGTTAGGCTATCTATAGCAGGTGGTAAGCATGCAATGGCATCTGGGTCATACGCTTTGATTTTCTCATTCATCACCATAAACATCGCAGGAATGCGGATGATCTGCTTTTTGTCGTTATCAAAGCCGATTCTGCCTGTGTCTCCAGCGACTAAAACACCAGAATGTTGCGAAAGAAACCGAAACTGCTGGGCAAGCCGTCCTGCATCCAAGCCCATTGCATACAACCGCACTAAACTCTGTTCCACTGGTTTTTTGAGTGGATAGCCCCAGTATTCAACTGGTATATTCACCTTGGGAATATCGCTAAAAAAAACTCCGTGTAAATCACGCTTGGTAATTGCATCACTACCAATCTTGAAACCGCGTGATGTCATATATACAGGAATATCCTCTGCCAGATAAAAATTAAGCGAAGGTCTTAATTGCCTACTGCCTGTTGCATTTCCCAAATACACAAGAAAGTTTATCGACACTTTTTTCTGGATGTTATCCAACTGCATGTTAATCCGCCGCAAATTTTGAGCTACGCTATTAGCTTCATCAAATATCGTCTTTGCAGTAGACTGTAATGTAATATCCGCGCTGGTATCTAAATAGTCCTGCAGCTGTTGTTGTTCTGCTATGCGCAATTGCCGGTCTGCACGGATTGCATCTTGTAATATATTGACAAGGGGGGGCAGCAGAGCAGCACGTTCCATCAATTTTTTATGTTGTCTATTCAGTGCTTTTAATTTTTTTATATCAACCCCGCTGACACCAGTAAGTCTTGAAATATATTCATTTAATTGACTAATCTTCTTAAAAGATTGCGGCAAAATTTTGTGATTCAGCAACTGCCAGTCTAATAATAAACGATCAATATCTTTTGGCTCGGTTGAACTTGCTGTCAGTGCATACGCGTTTATTTGCTTGGGTAATTGATCCGTTTGGGTGATTGCATAGGCGATTCTGTCTATATCGTCGCGTTGAAATAATCCATATTGCCAATAATTCTGATTGGTAACAAAATTCGGATTGACGGAAACGGTATTGAAAGCGATGACTGGGGTACAACAATGCTGTTGTAGCAGTGTTTTAATCAACGGTGATTGAATCGGTCCAAGAATAATATCTACAGGACTCTGCTCTATCGTAGCAATCGCTAGTTGCAGCGATGCTGCATCGTAGACATTATAAAATTGGTATTGCAACAATGTTGACGCCGTCGTTTGCATACCCTGTTGGATCGTTTTACCAATGGCTTGCAATCCTCCGCTAAATGGTAGCATTACCGCTACATTGCGGATTGGCTGTATTGCTACCAGCTGTGGTTGTAATAGTAATGGTGGAACAATGGCTAGTGGGTGTGATGGATGTGTAGCCTGCCATTGTGAAAACCCTTGAAATAGCTCATCACTGTGTTGCAAGTCAAAGCGCAGCAAGCGTAATAATGCAGCCCAACCAGCGAATAGCCCGCGCTTGTCAATCTGGCCTGGGAGCATGTGAATCTGCCCTTCATTGCCAATGAATAGTTTTTTCGACACATCGCCAATTTCAATAATATCTGCTGTTGATGTCTCGCCGACAGCCTGTGCTGCTTGATATTCTCGCCATTGTTGGTTGAAAACAAATGGTGGGATTGCTAACAATGTTCGCAGGGCAGCATCATTGATTTGTTGTTTTTCTGTGCTATTCACCAACAGAAATAACGACGCGGCACTATCAATAATGCACCGGGTGTCGTACATGAATTGACACAACTTAAATTCAAGTCGCCGCCAATCGACATGCTGCTGGTCATAGAGTGATTCTGGCTGTGGGGCGCTATGTAACTCTGAAAGTGCCAGCGCGTATAGTTGCAAATTATATAACGATCGCGCTGCTGTATATTTTGCTGCAACATTCTCTGCTGCTCCCTCAAGTTCTGCTATATCAGTTGCAACGCTAAAGTTTTCTGTGCTATCAATGTTTTCTCTAGATATCAGCTCATCATCACTCCATGCGTGTATTTCCACCATAGCAGTTTCTTTAACAACGCGTTGCGTTTGCTTAGCTTCCTCAACAACGCGTTGCGTTTGCTTAGCTTCCTCAAACTCAACATTACTTACATGCGTCGCACAGCCAACAAGAAATACAGCACATAGCGACAACATAGTACCGCGATATTGACGCTTAACTGTGGTGATGAAGGCGCTACACATTTGGAGCGCTGCCACCGTGAATTTTTTTTCGAACCATGGCTTCGAATGTATCGAGCAATGCTGCGTTGGAAACACGATCAGCAGGTTTGCCGTCACTAAAAATAAGATTATCTTTTGGTCCGCCAGTGACACCCAACGCAACTTCTCGCGACTCACCTGGGCCATTTACATAACAGCCAATGATGGCGATATCAATCGGGTCGACAATGTCTTCAAACCGTTGTTCCAATGCGTTGACCGTGCCAATCACGTCAAAATTCTGTCTAGAACAACTCGGGCAGGCAATCAAGTTTACCCCGCGACTACGCAGCTTGAGCGCTTTTAACATATCCCAACCGACTTTGACTTCTTCTACAGGGTCTGCTGCCAACGATACCCTAATAGTA
Source organism: Gammaproteobacteria bacterium (assembly GCA_965277405.1). Lineage (GTDB taxonomy): Bacteria > Pseudomonadota > Gammaproteobacteria. The sequence continues at coordinate 1,463,375 of OZ255726.1, read as the reverse complement.
TCGCCAATCCCTCGAGCTAATAACATGCCTATCCCAATTGCCGAGCGCACTGCGCCATTGCGGATACCTCCAGATTCAGTAATCCCAAGGTGCAACGGTTGCTCGATTTCTTTTGCTAATGCCGTATACGCATCAACCGACATTGCCACATCTGAGGCTTTAACGCTGACTTTAAAATGTGCAAACTTATGGCGCTGTAAAATTGACACATGGCGCATTGCCGACTCGACCAACGCTGCTGCTGTCGGCTCACCATATTTGCGTTGTAAATCCTTCTCTAAAGAACCTGCATTCACGCCAATACGAATTGGAATATCAAGGTGTTTCGCGCATTGAATAACTTCGGTTATTTTACGTTCGGAGCCAATATTGCCAGGGTTAATCCGCAAACAATCCGCACCAACTTTTGCTACTTCAAGTGCAATAGAATGATCAAAATGAATATCGGCAACCAGCGGAATATCTACTTGTTGGCGAATTGCGGTAAACGCAGCGACACAAGCACTATCTGGCACAGAAATTCTAACAATATCTGCGCCAGCTTGCTCAAGTTGTTTGATTTGCGCAACAGTCGCAACAACATCAGACGTTGGGGTATTCGTCATGCTTTGCACACTCACTGGCGCATCGCCGCCAACAACGCAGGAACCAACACGAACAACTAATGAATGACGCCGTTGCATCATCATGCTTGGATACCCGCCACTAAATGTTCAGAACAATAACGCACTATGCTATAACATTGCTGGTTATGGTGTTATCCGCTACGGTCAGCATATCCTAATTAGAGTTTCCCTAAGGAAGCTCTGATTAAGTCGCTGATGGAGCGAGTTTGCGGAAATTGCTGATGATTGCAAGGCGCATTCCGCAGGCGCATGCCATAGCATATACGCCAAGGGATGCAACACAGCAAGTACCGCTTGTAGGCAAACCATCATATATTCAATAGAAGGCCGGGAAAAAACGCTGCGCTGCGTCGTTGCAGCACTTGGCAACACCCACAAGACCACCAGTGTTATCTGCGTACTGCGCTTAAATTTCATCAGCGTTTTTTCTCCGTCTCGCCCATCATGGACTTAATCAGAGCTTCCCCAAGGTAATCCGCACAACATTTCGCTTGTTATACTGACGCGTATCAATGAATTTGCCATCATACCACAGCCTTACACTTGCAGCATTTCCGTAAGTAATACGAATTGGCGGCGTTACCATATATGTAAGTGTTTGTTGCCCATAAAAATTTTGTGAAATCACCAAGTTATTGTTTTTTTCTAAAATTTGCACCCAATGTTCGCCATCAAGTATCAACTCAACTTTCTTTGTTATTGCTACTGGTATTATAGGCTCAGTGCTGCCTATGGTATTAATGTCATCTATGCCTGCTGTAAATGCATCAGTTGCAGGCTGCTGCGGGGATATTGTAAATTCAGCGTTTTCATCAATAACTGGAAAAACAGTTTCCTCGCTAGGTATTGCAGGAGGTTCAGCTGGCATTTGCGGAATTTCGATGACTGCAGTGGTATTGCTTGGCGTTGGCATTTGCAACATCTGATACAATACAACCCCCATAATACCAAGAATAATGATAACGATTATCCCGAACGCAAACAAATTTTTATTGCTATGTTCGTTAAGATTAAATTGCGTTTTTGAATAATCTATTGATGGTCCGTATCCATTGTTGCGATTGATTGTGCTCGCTGTTGGCTTGGTCACTACATACTCTTTATTATTGTTAATAGCAACTACAAGTAGCTTGATAACAACACTTTCGTTGATGTGCAAAAATCGAGCATATGCCCGCGCGTAACCATACAAAAACGTCGTGGTGGGAATAGCGGAAAATTTTTCTTGTTCAAGTGCCAATAAATACTGTTTGTTTATTTTGGTTTCTTGAGCTACCAGCGATATGTCGAGTTTTCTGTTTTTGCGAGTGTCTCCTAGAAACTGACCAAAAGTTATTTTTATTTTTTCTTGCTTTTCTTTCGCTTCGGTTGCCTGCATTGTCATCGTGTCAGCCACAGGCATTGTTAGTGATTGTGCATTGGCGGCACGCAACGCTGCATTACTATTGATCGTTGCAATAGCGTCGACTTGTTGTTCACCTATTGCGTTCATGGCATCATCGTCTACCCGCTGCTCTTCTTTTGCCGATAATTCCGCCACAAGGTATTCGTTTAATTCGTCATCGATGTGTATTGCTGACGACTTACTATTTTTTTTTTCGTATTCCATATGATTTTACTGCGCTGGTAGCGTTGCTTGTATTCTTTTTTTCAACAACATATAATAATCAAATGTTGGTTGGTCGAAGCGTTGTTTGGCAATTCCCATTCCTAAATTCAAATCGACAACCGTAGGCTCTTTTCCTTTCGAGTCGAGCAATGCTAGATATTTCTGAAACGCCAAGTTTGCAAAAAGAGGCTCGCCAATTTTGAAATATAATTGCGCCATTTGCAATCTATATTCGGCAACATCATCACGAATTTTTACTGCTTGTTGCAAGGCATCTGCTGCTAACTTAAATTTTTCTAAATCAAAGGCAGCACGGGATAGATTTATCCATGCGACATAATTGTTGTTGTACTCTGGATTTTCTGCGGCTAAACGAAAATGAACAATTGCTGCATTGTTTTTCTTTTGATTAAAGAGCAGTACCCCGTAATTATTATGCGCCGCCGCAAAATCGATGTCTTTTTCTAGCGCTTTGGTATACAGATTGTCAGCTTTATCCATTTGCCCACTGTATTGTGCCAACAACGCCAAGGCATGATACGTCCGCGCATCATCTGCCAAGATATCTTGCGCTTGAGTAAACGCAATGCGGGCATTTTGTATGTCTTTAGTGTCTAGATATGCCTTGCCGAGCGCTAATTGCTGCTCGTATTGTTGCAACTTTGCTGATGACACTGCACAACTGGCACAGCAGGCGACAGTTAGCGCACAGCCAATGAGCTGTCGTAAGCGCATGGTGAACGGCTGGCTGACTAGTGATCGCATCGTGTTGTATCAAGTAATATCAAGTAATATCAAGTAATATATGGTGGCGCATTACTGTACAGTCTCAATAATCGTTGCGTGGCTTACTTTATTATTATAGCGTTTATAGCGCTGCGTGCGATCACGTACTGTGCCAACAAGTTGCCCGCACGCCGCATCGATACTATCGCCGCGTGTAGTGCGAATTGTTGTTACAATGCCATAGCCACGGACAATTTGTTGAAAACGATGCAATCTATTATTTGATGGCTTTTGATAGTCAGCATATGGATGCGGGTTGAAAGGAATCAGGTTGACTTTGCACGGGTATTGGGCAAGCAGCACACCTAACTGATGCGCCAGCGCATCGCTGTCATTTATTCCTGCCAGCAGCGCATATTCAATCGTTACAGACATTTTATGAGATTGTGCGCCCACATATTGATGACACGCAGCTAAAACTTCGGCAATTGGGTGTTTATTATTGAGCGGCACCAACTCACTACGCAACGCATCATTCGGGGCGTGCAACGATAGCGCCAACGCCACATCGACACGCCCGATCATTTTCAAAATTTGCGGGACAACCCCAGACGTGCTGACAGTTACGCGCCGTTTCGATAAGCCATATGCAAAGTCATCGGTGAACACGTCAACCGCTGTCATCACGTTGGCATAGTTTAACAATGGCTCACCCATCCCCATGAAAACCACATTGGAGATTGGCGCGTTATTCACCATTGGCTGCGCAGCAATCGATTGCGCTGCTAACACTACTTGCCCAACAATTTCTGCTGTGGTTAAATTACGATTAAAACCCATTTTACCAGTTGCACAAAAGCTACAATCAACCGGGCAGCCAATCTGGCTGGAAATGCACAACGTATTGCGGTTATTTTCAGGTATCAGCACCATTTCAATAGCGTTATCCTCATCGCTGCGGAGCACCCATTTTCTCGTGCCATCTGGGTCTTGCTGCACATGTTCAACCTCTGGAAGCAGAATATCCCAGCCCGCATCTTGCAATGCTTGCATAAATCGCACTGGAAGATTGCTAGCTTGATCAAGCGATGTGCATTGCTTTTGATATATCCACTGCATCAATTGCTGCGCTCGATACGCTTTCTCTCCCAGTGACGCCACCAATGTTTGCAGATCGTTGCGATTACACCCCAATAAATTCTTCATTGTTATTTAGCGAACAAATATCTCGTCGGCAGCAAAAAAATACGCGATTTCGCGGCGTGCTGAATCTGGCGAATCTGAACCGTGCACAGCATTCGCCTCGATAGATTCAGCAAAGTCTGCGCGAATCGTCCCAGGTTCTGCTTGTTGCGGATTGGTTGCCCCCATCAAATCACGATTTATCGTGATTGCATTTTCACCACTTAAAACTTGAATGACGATTGGCCCAGACGTAACATATTCCACTAAATTCTCAAAAAAAACTTTGCCTTTGTGCTCAGCGTAAAACCCTGCGGCTTGTTCTCTGGTGAGGTGGGTCATTTTCATCGCAATGATTTTTAGACCGGCGTCTTCAAAGCGTTGATTGATTTTGCCAATTGCATCAAGTGCTACGGCATCGGGTTTTATGATCGAAAATGTATGTTGTATAGCCATTTTTTCCTTGTGTTAAATGTCAGTTATTACCCTGCAACTTGTACCAATGAATCTTTCGTTATAACGTTTTGCAAAATATGTGGAATTTTAAAAACAACTTGCTCTGGTTCGCCATTTACCTGTTCAACGGTAATGTTAGGAAACTGGCGCATAATACTACTTTGTACTTGTTCTACCAACACATCTGGAGCAGATGCACCAGCAGTTAGTCCAATACTGTTGCAGTCGTAAAACCACTCTGGGTTAATCATTGCAGCAGAATCTATCAAATAACCGCGTGCACCACAACGGCTTGCCAATTCACTCAGTCTATTTGAATTTGAGCTATTCGTTGAACCAACAACTAATAGCACGTCACAATATTGCGCCATTTTTCTGACGATGTCTTGACGATTCTGTGTTGCATAGCAAATATCGTTTTTATGTGGAGCAGCAACTGCAGGATAAGTATCGCGTAACGCTGCTATAATTTGAGCGGTATCATCGACCGATAACGTCGTTTGGCTGACATATCCAACGCCTTTTGGGTTAACAACATCGAGCAAGCCAACGTCAGCAACACTCTCAACAAGATGAATTTGCCCGCCGTAACTTGAGTCAAACCGCCCCATCGTACCTGCAACTTCTGGATGACCATGGTGTCCTATTAAAACACAGTCCATCCCCTTGCGCGCATATGTACTTACTTCAATATGGACCTTGGTTACCAAAGGACATGTTGCATCAAACACTTGCATGCTCCGAGATTTTGCCGCGTCCATCGTCGCTTGCGCGACGCCGTGTGCTGAAAAAATAACAATGCTGTTATCAGGGATAGCGTCAAGTTCTGTAACAAATATGGCACCACGCTGCCGCAACGTTTCGACGACATACGCGTTATGCACCACTTGATGGCGCACATATACAGGGATGCCTGCGTATAACGATAGCACGCGTTCAACGATGTCAATCGCGCGGTTGACTCCAGCACAAAAGCCGCGCGGGTTCGCTAAAATCAGTCGCATATTAGCGCTGCTCGTCTTGCCATTCTTTGTCAAACAAGTCTTCTATTTCACTAAAGTCGTTGATAAATTGGTCTTCCTTATCTGCTTCGCTAGCAACGCTTGCTGTCGGTGTATTAGCCGCTGGTATTGCCGCTTTCTTTTTATAAAAAAGCAATTCAATAATCAACAATGCCGCACCTACAGAAATAGCACTATCAGCAATGTTAAAAGCTGGGAAGAAATACATGTCTTGATAATGCACTGAAATAAAGTCAACAACACGCCCGGTTGTTGCCCGGTCGATTAAATTACCGACCGCACCGCCAAGCACGAGTGATAACGCCATTGGATACAACCGTTGATAGCGTGGTGTGCGTATGAGCATCACAGTAATAACGATACTTACCACAAGAGAGATAAATGCAAGCATAGGTTTTTGCCATCCACCCATGTCTGCAAGAAAACTAAAGGCGGCTCCTTCATTATAGAATAAGTGAAAATTAAACCATGAAAACAATCGATACTGATTATCTGTGAGTAGCTTAAGTTCCGCAATATATTTGGTAACTTGATCTATAATAACAATACATAGCGATAGCCCAAGCCAGAGGTAATTCATCAACGGCACGCGCATTAAGCGTTGGATGAAAACAGTATTTGCCAATTTTTTAAAAGGGTTTTCGAATGGTTTTCGCGGTTGTTTTGGTTGCCGCTGTTGCTTGGGGCGTTGCCGCGGGTCCATTTTTTCAGCGGCAATATCGCTATTAAGACTCTGATGTATTGTTTGTTGTTGTGATACTTTGACCCGCTTGCGCAAATTGACTTTTCTCGCATCATCAAACATTGCATTTGGGCTGGCATCAGTTACGGGTTTTGCTTGCTTTGTTAGTGGTTTTGGAGTGGGGTTATCGCTATTCATGGCTGGGTTTTTTTCACGTATAGTATTATGTTTACGAATGTTACTGTGCATGGTAAAACGCAAGTCACTGTCTTTGTTCATCAGATTTTTTGGCGATTAAAAAGTAGTTCACTGCACAATTACGGGATAATTTCGCATGCCGCGTCAACGGGTTATATTGTAACCCTTCAATAGCTTCGACGCTAAGTCCTTGCCGTTGACACATAGCAACAATCTCACTTGGACGTAGCAACTTATCGTACGTATGCGTCCCTTTGGGTAACAGTTTCATAATGTATTCAGCACCAACAATTGCAAGCGCAAAGGCACGCGCCGTACGATTTATTGTAGATAGCATCATAACCCCGTTTGGTTCGAGTAATGCCGCAATATGCGCAATAATATCAGCAGGGTCTGGAACATGCTCGAGCACTTCTAAGCAACTAATGACATCAAATTTTTTGCGTGGTAGCGATTCAACCGCGCATTGTTGATACGTTACATCAAGACCTTGCTGCTGCGCGTGTTGTTGCGCAACATTAATTGCCACAGCAGACATATCAATCCCAGTTACTGTGCCGCCACGTTTCGCTATTTCTTCGGTAAATAAGCCACCGCCACAGCCAATATCCAGAAACGACGTATCGACAAAATTGGTATAGTCGCTTAACAGCGCGGCGCGCACTGGGTTAATGTCGTGCAACGGCTTAAATGGTCCGTCGGTATTCCACCATTGGTGGGCTGCACCATCAAACTTGCTAATTTCATCTGTATCAACATTTGCGCTTTCCAGCATAAAATTTCTCCGATAATAATTATTTGACAATTGCCAAGAATAGCACACTCGTCCCAATCAAGATTATTCCCGCGAATTCTCTTGCTGATATTCGCTCTTTGAACACGAACCACGTTACCAAAACAACCAATACTATTTCGATTTGACCCAGCGCCTTGACATACGCTGGATTGACGAGGCTCATTCCAGTAAACCAGCCAATTGACCCGATTGCGCTAAACAAACCTATTCGCAGCGCCAGCGGGGTCTGGCCTTGCCAGCCAACCCTGAGGGTTTTATTCGTTGTTACGATCCATACGTACATCGTCAATGTTTGCAAACACACCATCCCGAGCAGAAAAATCGCCGCGGCTTCGATGGTAGGGGCGTCGATGTAATCTTTTGCAAAATAAATTACGAAAGCTGTCGCTGCGAACAATACTCCAGAGGCAAACCCATATAGTAAACTGCCTCGATGGCTACACAGTGCCTGCCATGACACCGGCTGCATCACAAAAACACCGACAAATCCCATCACTATACTCAGCCAAGCGCCGCGCGATAGCACTTGCATAAACACGAAGGTACCCACCAGCGCAACCACCAGAGCATCAGTTTTCGCCAGCAGTGACCCGACCGCGAAATTGCGGCGGTCCATCACGTACAACATCGCAATTGTTGCTGTGATTTGCGCCAACCCACCCACAAAAGCCAGCAGATAAAACATTGGCTTGATAGTCGGCACCGTGTCGACCATCAGCAACACATATACAATTAACCATGGCAGACCGAATACATATCGTGCATATGTTGCAGTCGCAATATTCGCAGCTTTAGCTAGTTTTTTTTGCAATCCAGTACGTATTACTTGCGCAGCAGCAGCCAGCAACGTAAACAACACCCATGCTTCAATCTGCATTTAAAGACAGCGGGCAGCAGCGCTCATAGCTGTTGTGAAAACGCTCGATCTAGCCGTTTGAGTGCTTCGCGCAATATATCTGGGCGTGTGCCAAAGTTAACCCGCATATACCCAGCTTTGCCAAAATGTCTGCCATCATACACCGCAAGGTTATACCGCAGTAAAACTTCATGCCAATCACAATCATGCTGCGGGGTGTGTAACCATGCTAAGTAAGTGGCATCGCCACCGATCAATTTGACTTTATCAGCATACGGAACCAGCACTTGACGCAGTTGTTGCAAGTTATTGCGCAATTGTTGCAACGTGGTTTGCCGCCATGGCTCGCCGTAAGTATACGCAGCATGCGCCGCCGCAAAGCTAAAGCCATTTATGCCACCGTAGCCTTGCAAGGTATCGCTAAAGACTTTGCGGATAGTGTCGTTGCAAATAATCGCATATCCTAAGCCAATTCCGGCGATATTAAATGTTTTGTTTGGTGACATCAAGGTGATGCAGCGTTGGGCAATCTTCGCGTTTATGCGCGCAATCGGTGTGTGTTTTACGGTGTTATTTAACACCAAATCAGCGTGTATTTCATCGCTGCAAATATACCAATCTTTCTCAACGACAAGCGCGGCTAGCCGTTCTAAATCTGCATGCGCCCAGACTGTACCAGATGGGTTATGTGGACTACACCATTGCAGCAGTGTTCCTGCAGGCGCGCTGCATTGTTCCAACATATGCCAATCAACAGTAAAACCGTGATCACCATTAACCAGCATTGGCACTGCAACAACTTCTCTGCCAAAATCCGCAGCGGTTGCGCGTATTGGTGGGTAGATAGTATCAGGAATCAATACCTGATCTTGGCGCCGGCTCATCGCGCGAACAACAGTCCGCAGCCCAGAGTGCAAATTATGGGTAAAAACAACCCATTCTGGTTGGATTTGCCAACCATGTTTTTCTTGCATCCATGCTACAATAGCTAAGAGCACAGCTTTGCTCGGGCTGCTGTATCCAAAATTAGCATGCTGGGCGAAATCATTGAGTGCGTCAGTGATTGCCAGTGGGTGGCCTAAATCCATATCTGCAATCCATAACGGAATTACTTTGTCTGGATATTTCGACCAACGTTTAGCGTGAAGCAATTGATGGTGAAACTGCGCTTGACTAAAAGGTAGACTCATGATGGTTCTGATGATTGGATAATACTGGCTATATATGCAACGGCTTGTTTAATTGGGGTGATTGCGGCGATATGCGGCGTCATGGTTATTTTTGGATGCTGCCAAAATGGGTGATCAGCTGGTAACGGCTCTTGCGCAAATACATCGAGGGTTGCGTGCCCAATATTGTGCTCTAATCCCTGCAATAACCCCGCCTCGCTCAGCGTTTCACCACGACCAATTTGCACGATATGACACCCTGCTTTGCAACATTGCAACAACTGTGTCGATAAAAACCCCCGCGTCTGCACGCCACCTGGAAGCACATTTACCACTACATCTGCTGCAGCGAGCATCGTTGGTAGTTGGGCAACATCGGTACATATCGCATCAAGATGTGGTGCTGGCTGTAGTGAACGGCTATACCCCAGCACTCGATAGTTACAGGTATGCAAAGATGTTGCAATCGCTAATCCCAGCACCCCGCAACCCACAATAGCAACTGTGATTTGATCTGTTGAATATGGATAGCTATGCCAGCGTTGTTGGCGTTGTTGCACTGTATAAAAACCCATACAGCGCGAGGCATTCACGATTGCCCACACAACATATTGCGCCAACAACGCCCCCATACCACAATCAACCAAGCGATGCAGCGGCACATTAGGGACGCTCGAATCTGTTTGCAGGTGTTCAAACCCTGCGCCAAGGACAAAAATACCTTTGTCAACCTGCGTCCGTATAAAAAAATCATTTGGATACTGCCACACCAAGGCATAGTCACATTGTTGTTTGTTACCACTATCAAAGGACACTGTATACTCTGGGAGTTGCAAAATCACTTGCTCATACCATTGGCGCTGTTGGTTGTTGGTGGCGATGACAATCTTCATGTCGCGACTGCAATGATGTTGTCATCACTGGTAACAGGCAATGCCGCCAGATGGGTTGCAATGCAGCGCGCCAAACGCAGATATTCGCAGGCAATTGGACTACCTGGCGCGGCGACAACTGTCGGCTGGCCAATTTCGACGTGGCTGCCAATCGTGGCATCTAACGGAATTTGACCAAGCAACGGTGTGTCCAGTTGTGTGGCGATGCGCCGTGTTCCATCCGCGCCAAAAATATGCTCAACATGTCCACAATGACTGCACACATGCATACTCATGTTTTCAATTAACCCCAGCACAGGAATATTAACCTTAGTAAACATTTTGATACCGCGAATCGCATCTTGTAACGCAATATCTTGTGGGGTTGTAATCACCACAGCACCAGTAACCGGTGCTTTTTGCGCCATAGTGAGTTGAATGTCTCCTGTTCCTGGAGGCAAGTCCACCACTAAATAATCCAAAGCGCCCCATTGCGTCTGCTGTAGCAGTTGCAACAATGTATTGGTGACCATTGGACCTCGCCAAATCATTGCTGTGTCACCTTCAATAAATAAGCCAATTGACATCACTTCGATCGCGTGTGCCTTGAATGGCTGCAAAGTCTTGCCGTCGTTTGATTCTGGTTTACCAGTTACGCCAAGCATTGTCGGAATGCTTGGCCCATAAATATCAGCATCGAGCAACCCTACGCATGCCCCTTCTTGGCAAAGACCTAACGCTAGATTGACAGCTGTTGTAGATTTACCAACACCGCCTTTTGCCGAAGACACCAACACAATATTCTTAACGTGTTGGAGCTGGCTATGGCTGTGCGCATGCGTTTGCACATGCAATATCAACTGAATAACAATCGGCGATGTGCTGTGCGGTTGGAATGCACTACTAATTTGCTGCTGCAACTGTTGGTGACGCGACTGGCACGGGATGTCTAGCCGCACCACTGCCACAACGCGGTCTGGGTGCACAACAACACTCGCAAGCTTGGCAAACTCGGTGATTGGTGCTTGGGATTCAATGTCTATTATTTGGGAAAAGACAACGCTATATGCTGACATGTTCATTCTCTAAGGAACCTCTAACCCCAATTACATGGTTGTGCTTGCATTCCTATTGTCTCGCCACTTGTTTCGCCACTGTTTAAATTGGACGCGTCTGGTCTCGAATAAATACAGCATGCTCGGGGTGATGAGCATGGTGATTACTGTCGACACTGCAAGTCCGCCAGCAATAGTTGTCGCTAACTGCACCCAAAACAGCGACGATGGGTGTTGATACACATACAACCTATCAGCCAGATTGATATTGATTTGGAATACCAGCGGCAATAAGCCAACAATCGTGGTCAAGCTGGTGACAACGACCGGGCGCAGTCGCTGCGCACACGTTCTAAGAATTGCATCTTTAATCGTACAATTCATCGATTGGCGAATAGTGTTAAAGGTTTCCACCAGAATAATGTTGTTGTTAACAACAATTCCTGATAACGCGATAATACCCACACCACTCATCACGATACCAAACGGCTCGCCCTTAATCATCAAGCCAATAAACACTCCGATTACGGAAAACATGACGGCACTCAAGATCAACAATGCTTGCGAAATGCTATTAAATGTGGTTACCAACACCAGCAGCATCACCACGAATGCAATCCCAAATGCTTGCATTAAAAACCGTTGTGAATTTTCTTGATTTTCTTGATTGCCGCGGAAACGGTATGTTGTATCACCCAAAAAGCCAACTTTTTTAACTGCGCTAACCACCTTATTTATGCTACTGGGCTTGTCAGCCCCTGCCTCAATATCTGCCTGAATGCTATACGAATACTCACCATCAATTTTGACGAGTGCACCTTGTTTTTGTTTTGGTTGACGGCTAATTAAATTTGATAATGCTACTTCACCATTGGTTGTAACAATGCGCAGCTGTTCGAGCATTTGAATTGATCTTTGCGTATGGGGCAGGCGCACCACAACGTCAATTTTATCATTAGAGCCAACATGGGAAATATAATCTGTGACAAACACCCCGCTGGTCACCAACTTGATCATTGAACCAACATCTCCGACAGTCAGCCCATATTTTGCTGCTTCGGCCTTATCGACGATAATTGACCATTCAAGCCCAGTTAATGGCCGGCTATCTTGTATCTGATACAAACCACCGATTGATTCAAGGAGTGTCTTTATTTTTGCAACGCCATCAGCAACATTGGCAATGTTAGACCCGCGAATATCGAGCATCACATCTGCTGCAGCTGGAGGACCATCTTGTTCAAGCATCGTGTTAACAACCACTCCTGGTATCAGATTATTCGTTGCCTTGCGGATATCAGCAAAAATCTCTTTGGCTGGTCGGCGAATCTGCCAATCCTTGAAATCAACATTTAACTCGCCAATCGTATCAGCGGCAACGTTCCTGGCAGGAGTAGTAAAAACCTTGGTGCTGATATGCTTGATTTCACCAAAGCTAAATAGCGCAGCTTCAACCTTACGCACGATTGCATCGCGCTCAGTAATCGATAAATCACCGCGAGCTCGAACAGTCACTTGCCCACGTTCTGGCTCGTCAGCAGGAAAAAAATTAGTCCCTTTGCCATACATCCCATACAGCGCTACAACGGCTACAAACACCCACACGATCGCAATAATCACCTTCATTGGATGCACAATCAATGTGTTCATAATGCGCACATACCAGCTGGTGAAACCAGATAAAACCGCAACATTACCAGTAGTAAAGAATGCATCAATTTCATGCGCAGATTTTGGCGTTCCTCCAGGCCTACCAATGACTGAGCCAACCACAGGAATAATAATTAAGGCAAATACAATTGATGCACACAAGGTAGCGATTAAAGTTATTGGCAGAAACTTCATGAATTCACCAATCGTATCGGGCCAAAACAGCAACGGTGCAAAAGCTACCAGTGTCGTCGCATTCGAGGCAATAATTGGCGGACCCATAATCTTTGATGCCATGGCAAAAGCCCGCGCGCGCGACATTCCTTGCAGCATATAACGATCAGCACTTTCGACAACCACAATTGCGCTATCAACTAAAATACCTACGCTCATTATTAAACTAAACAACACTACCATGTTCAACGTATAGCCAAGCAGTTGCAACAACAGTATTCCTATCAAAAAAGAACACGGGATGGTCAGTCCAACCAACACTGAATTGCGAACGCCTAAAATAGACATAATCACAATGATTACCAACAGCGTAGAAAATATTACATTGTTAAATAAGCTTGCCAGCGATGTCCTGGTTTGGACAGAGGTGTCGCTGGCGATTTCATACTGAATATTTTTTGGCAGGTGTGGTTGCGCTTGTGCCAACACGTCTTTAACCCCGTCAACTGTCGCTAAAATATTAGCCCCAACCCGTTTAGAAATATCAATCGTCAATGCTTGTTGCCCATCAAACCGTGACAGTGTTGTCGCATCTTTAAATGTCCTTTGCACTTCAGCAGCATCTTTCAGCTTGATTATTTCAGCACCTAACTTTGCCACGGGCAGGTCATAGAACTGTTGGATGGTGTCGATTCTTCCAGGCACCTTGAGGGTGTAGCGACCTACCCCAGGGTCAAATGAACCAGCAGCAATCAATTGGTTATTGCGGCGAATCATGTTGGCGACACTCAGCAAATTTAAGCCAAGGTTATTTACCTTTTGCAAATCAACAACAATTTCAATCAATTCCTCACGCTCACCGATAATTTTTGCTTCTAATACCCCTGGAACACTCTCAAACTTATCGCTCAATAAGCGGGCAACACGCAATAGCTCTTGCTCATCAACATCACCGACAAGCGCAACAGACATGATTGGAAACAGCGCTACATTGATCTCGTGCAACGTCGGTTTATCAGCGTCAGCTGGTAAATTTTTTTCGACAGAGTCGAGCCGCTCTTGGGTGTCCTCCTTCGCCTTTTTCATATCAGTGCCAGCGTTAAATCTTAGGTGGATAGACCCATGCCCCTGGCTTGCAGTCGTGGTGATGTGTTTTAACCCGTCGATATCCGATAATTCGCCTTCAATCGTGTTTATCAATAAAGTTTCTGCATCATCTGGGCTAATCCCGCTCAACTTAATGCTGATATACAGGATAGGAATGTTAATATCAGGAAAGTTTTCCTTCGTTATTGTGACTAACGCAACAGCAGCATTCACCAAAACCAAGCCAGTGATTATCAAAACACTGCGCTTATATTGTATTAAAGTATCTATCCAGCCAGTGGCGTTTTGCGTAATCCCCATGCTCTATTGTGCTCCTGTGGCTGTTGCAACAGCCACAGCAACGACTGTTTGTCCTTCTTTGACGAACCCTTGCCCAGATGTAATAATTCTTTTGTCAAACAATCCTTCGCCAATTACCTGGGCTCCTTGGGGTTGAGTCCCCAGCACGGTTATGCGCAAAAATGCAACTTTGTTATTTGTATCAACATATTTGATCCCTATTTCTCCAAGATTGTTTAACGAGAACAACGCAGGCGATAGGATTGCTGCATCTATCTGCTTGACAGCAATTGAAATTTCGACACTTACTCCCGCTATTTTTAAACGTTCTGGTGGATTGTTGACCAGCAACTCAAGCGCGAAACCGCGATTATTGTTATCCGCTACTGTGCTAATATGATTGATAACAGCAGACTGGGTAACGCCTGCTGCAAACACAATGTCTACGTAAGACACACCACGGTTGCGAATGGCAAACACTTCCTTTTCGCTTAGTACCGCATTGACCTTAAGATGGCTAAAGTCATTTACCGTTCCGATTACATCTCCAGAGTCCACATATTGGCCTACTTCAATATTAAAGCGTTCCAACACTCCCGCAAATGGCGATTTTATTAACGTCCGCTTGAGTTGTTGGGTTGTAGTCGCAACGCTTGCCTGCGCATTGCGCAACACAACCAGTTGGCTCTTCAACGCAGCATCAGCAACCAAGCCTTTTTTGTGTAGATTTAATATTGAATTGTAATTTAAACTAGTTGATTGGACAGCTGCGCGTTTGGCCGCCAATACTGCAGGGAGCGCGTTTTGATTGAGTTGGATGATTTTAGCAGCAGCGGCAATTAAGGCCCCGTTAGCGACAAATACTTTGGTGGCTGTGCCCGAATATTCGCTGACGAGGTCGACGGATTTCATTGCCGCGGTTAAGCCGTTCAATGTTAGCAATTGCACTACTTGCTGTTTTGGAAACTGTTGTACCTGTACGCGAAAATCACTGACAGCAACGCTTTGCACGATTGACACATCGTCGCCTTTTTCATTGTGCCCTGACAGCATCCATAATGATGTTGACAAAAATAATAATGCAGCAGGAAATGAGCCGTGTTTAAGGATGCGGATAATCAGTCTTTGCTGGACCACTCCAGTTTGGTCAATCGGTTGCATAGTATTAAATTATCATGTTATATGGTGGGCGATATGGTAGCCGATGAGTGTATAGATTTATTGCGCCATGCAACGATATACCGTATAAAATTTTCGCAACCCAACTTGGATTACTCGGCCCAACAATCGAGTTGCAATTTTTCATTGCCAATACACAGCTCTGCCGCTGTATGCTTGCGCTGAATTTGTCCGCACACGTATGTGGTAGTTTCCCCTGCAACATACGTCAACACATGCCCGGCAACTTCATTAGCGGCGATGATTACCGCATTGTTGCAGTGGATAGCGCTGCTGAGTGTACCAAAACCAATAATCTTTTTGCTTTTCCCTCGATAATGAACCCTCGCGACAATCTCTTGTCCCGTGTAGCAACCTTTCTCAAAAGATACTGCCAGCAAATGCAGTCCAAGTTCGTGGACTAATTTTTCCCCACTGGTCGCTGCATCGACAAAATACAGCAAATGCTGGATACACCAGGCATGCCAAGCGCGTTCATTGGTTGCGGTATCTTCACTGTTATATTCAGCCTCTGCTATACGCCAGCTGCAATTTGCTAGCGCGTATTGCATGCGCTGCTTGGCATCGGTTGTATCCGCGAGTTCAGCGCACCAACACACCACAACTTGTTGCGGCATTATTTGCAATTGTACCCCACGATAAAATGGGGCGTACACCCGCAAATGTGCCAGCAACAATGCCGCGCTATCGCTTGGCAGAAATAACAAGTAATCATCGATATTTTGTAGAACAATAACAAAATTAGCAACTATTCTACCTTTGGTATTACACGCAGCCCCAAAACCTTGCTGCTGCAGCGGCGTGCAATCACACGTTAATTGCCCTTGCAGCAACGCCGCAGCTGTATCGCCAACAATGCGCAGCGCAGACCAATTTGATACTACACAAGTTACTCGATTCATGGACTCACATTCACTTTATAATCAGTTGTATTGGCATAGCCGTTCGCGGGGAATGCTCGAGCTAGACTTACTACTTTCAACGTATATTCGCGATAACTATGCCACAATGTCACCAGCAGCAATTACTCTATATCAACGCCTTGTTGCCCACGAAGACCCACAGCTATTCGACTGGCTGATACGTGGGCTTGCCGCAGAACAATCATTGCAACCGCTCATCAACCGCATAATCGAACATTACCGCAACACTAGCTAAGCTATACTACAGCAAGACGAGGTTATTAGGGAAGTTCTGATTAAGTCCATGATGGGCGAGACGGAGAAAAAACGCGGTAATTCACCGCCCACCCCGCCGTGCATCCCACCACCGCGTTGCTCCTCTCCATGTTCAAAGTTGTTAGTAGTCTGCTGGCCAATCGACGTGGATTGCGGTTGCCGCTACGCGGTGGATGTAACGACCGATAATGAATGGAATCATGCGTTGCTGGTTATCGCAGGATTGCTGGTCAGGAACTACGACTAATACATCGGTGCTGCCAACGCTTTGTAATGTATCAACCCTACCATAGTCGCTATCGTCGAGATGAATAACGCGTTTATCGATTAATTCATGCCAATAAAACTCATCGGCGTCAGTTGCTTGTAACTGGGTTGAATCAACGTAAATAGCTGCGTTAACATATTGTTGCGCCGTATGTGGTGAATCAGAATGGGCGATACGGATGGAATTATTTGCAGTACACGTCGGCTGGATTTCGATCAATTCTGCATGCACAGCTGCTGCACTCAGTGTATCTGCAAAAGGCAGGTGGGTTTTGTCTAACAAGTACCACGGCGCGTACTCACGGATACGCTGTTGCGGTTGGGTATACGATTGAAATTTATTACACCCAGTAATTCCCCACGCCCTACCAACTTGACCAACAAGAATCAGCGTTTTGTCAGCCACATTGACGGTATTATGATGTTGCGCTTGCTGTTGCCGTCGCTGCTTGTTTTGCTGCTTGGCGTTTTGCTATACGCCGATCCAGTTTTACTTGGCGTTGTTCTGCGAGCAGCTGGGGGTCTTTGTTGGCATCACTGATTAATTGCTTCACGCGGTCGCTTGGCTGCGCGCCTTGCGCTATCCAATGGGCAACACGCGCTTGGTCGACATGCAGTCGCTGTTCTTGTCCACGGGCAAGCGGGTTAAAATAACCAACTCGTTCTAAAAATTTTCCATCGCGGGCAGCGCGTTTATCGGCAACAGTAATCGCATAAAAAGGACGCTTATGTGAGCCGCGACGCGCGAGTCGTATAACTACCATATGTTTATTTGTAATTCAGAAAGAGAAAGGGCGTGCAGTGTAAGTAAAACAAGCAGCTTGACAATTGATTTATTACCTTAATCCAAGGTATATTGAGTATATTATCCATTATTTGCATATTCGGAGCGGTGAATGCGGATGCCTGTTGTATTGATCACTGGTGCGGCGACGCGGGTAGGGGCTGGCTTATCGAGATATTTTGCCAATGCAGGGTATAAAGTAGCGTTGCACTATCACAGCAACGCGGCGCAAGCCGCTGTAATTGCGGCGGCTTGCCCTGATAGATGCCATGTTTTTCAGGCGGATCTACGCCAACCACATGCAGCGGTAGCGTTGTTTACCGATGTCATTACCCATTTTGGCAGTTGTGACGTGCTAATTCATAATGCATCGAGCTTTGAAAACGTCTCTTTCTTTGAGTTGGATGCTGCCACGTTACCAGCAGAGTTTGCCTTGAATATATTTACTCCGATAGCTTTGAATAAATTATTCGCGCAATTTCATGCCGAGCAAACAGATACACCATCCAGCCCTACAATTATCCATATGATTGACGCACGGATTACCGCAGTGCGTTGCGACCACTTTGGCTATACTTTAACCCAGCAAACACTGGCAGCTGCGACCATGATGCAAGCGCAGGCGTTAGCGCCGACAATTCGTGTCAACGCGCTTTGCCCGGGGCCAGTGTTCGCTGCGGCTGATAACCCTAGCCAGTTTACCCAAGTGTGTATCAATACCCCATTAAAAAAATCTGTAGTAATCGATGATATATGCAACGGACTTGATTTTTTAATCGGCAACACCGCGGTTACTGGGCAACTTTTATTTATTGATAACGGACAACATATGCAAAACCATGCAAATTTGGATTAAACAACTCGCTTGTGATTGCTCTGTCGGCATTTATGCATGGGAAAAACTCGTCAAACAGCGGTTACTGCTATCCATAGAGTTGCAAGCCAACCTGAATGATGGTTTTGCTGCAGACAACATCGAGACAACAGTCGATTACAAAGCCCTCAGCGTCGCAATACGCGCGTTTGCCGCGAGTCAGCACTTTGGGCTAATCGAACGGCTGGTGCTTGAAGCTACCAAAATGGTGCTCGATTTTGATACACGCATTACTCGGGCAACGGTAACAATCGATAAAGGCAGGGCGTTGCGCCATGCGCACAGTACCGGGGTTACGCTGACGCTCACCCGCCACAAGTCAAAGTTTGTCATTGGGCTGGGGTCGAACATTGACCCGAGCAAGAATATCAACATAGCGCTAGGGTTATTGCATACACAGTTTAACGTCATAGGCGCAACTGCGCAGTTGCAAACTGCTCCTGTCGGTGTGGAAAACCAACCTGATTACATTAATACGGCTGTCGCTATTATTTCGTGGTTAGACCCTATTTTGCTCAAGCAACAACTGCGCGCGATAGAAGTGGCTATGGGGCGTAACACCGCGCCTACTGCGCCAAGAATTATCGATTTGGATATTTTGACCCACAATAACACCATCGTCAATGGCGATGTATTTGAGCGGCCTTTCTTACAAAAATTTATTGCTGAGCTTAGTCAACCTAGCCTCACATAAGGAACCTCTGATTAACTCGCTGATGGAGCGAGTTTGCCTGCAATTGCTGATGATTGCAAGGCGCATTCCGCAGGCGCATGCCGTAGCATATACGCCAAGGGATGCAACACAGCAATTGCAGCAAACCATCATATATATTCAACAGAAGGACGGGAAAAAACGCTGCGCTGCGTCGTTGCAGCACTTGGCAACACCCACAAGACCACCAGTATTATCTGCGCACTGTGCTTAAGTTTCAGCAGCGTTTTTTCTCCGTCTCGCCCATCATGGAATTAATCAGAGCTTCCATAAGCCCACTTTAATTATGTCCTAACACACCACGGTTACAGCCATATGTGCACCTCTATACATTGTTTTCGCCCATCATGACTTTAAGCAGAGTTTCCGTTAAGCCATACAAAAAAACAGCATATTGTGTGTTAAAACATTGTAAAATCAGTACAAGCCAGTAGCTATGTTTGTGCACATTAATTAATAATTAATTAATTAATAGTTAATATAATATTGTATCGCTTACTTGAGGAATACCATGTCAGAAAAAACTTTCGAACTTATTGAAACTCATAAAGTTGAGTGGGTTGATTTTCGCTTCACCGATACCATCGGCAAAGAGCAACATATTTCATACCCCGTCGATTCGATTGACGAAGACTTATTTGAATCGGGACGGATGTTTGATGGGTCATCAATTGTAGGCTGGAAAGGGATTAACGAATCTGACATGATTTTGATGCCAGACGATAGCTCTGCAGTCATGGATCCATTTGCCCAACGCCCAACATTATTATTGCGCTGTTGTATAATTGAGCCTGCGACTGGTCAATCATACAGCAGAGACCCAAGAGCGACTGCAAAACGTGCAGAAATGTATCTAAAGTCAACAGGCCTTGGTGATACCGCATATTTTGGACCAGAACCAGAATTCTTTGTGTTTGATTCTGTGCGTTGGCAAACGCATATGCACAGCACTGCATATTCAATTGACAGTGAAGAAGGTGCGTGGAGTAGCAACGGCAAGTTTGCAGACGGCAACACCGGACATCGCCCGGGAGTTAAAGGCGGGTATTTGCCAGTACCACCTGTGGATTCGTTGAGCGACTTACGCGCTGAAATGTGTCAAGCAATGGCAGATATGGGGCTGGAGGTAGAGGTTCATCACCATGAAGTAGGAACTGGCGGACAATGCGAAATTGGCGCAAAGTTTAACTCATTGATGCGCAAGGCTGACGAGTTGCAAATTCATAAATATTGTGTGCATAATGTTGCCCATAACTATGGAAAAACAGCAACATTTATGCCAAAACCGTTGGTTGGTGATAATGGGTCTGGGATGCATTGCCACCAATCAATCATGAAAGATGGTGTCAATATTTTTTCTGGCGATAGCTATGCTGGCTTGAGTGATGATGCCTTGTATTATATCGGCGGCATTATTAAACACGCGCGAGCGTTGAATGCATTCACCAATGCATCTACCAACTCATACAAGCGCTTAGTGCCAGGTTTTGAAGCACCAGTTATTTGTGCATATTCTGCGCGTAACCGCTCTGCATCAATTCGCATTCCGTATATTGCCAATCCAAAAGGACGCCGCATTGAAGTCCGCTTCCCAGATTGCACGGCGAATCCCTACTTGGCGTTTGCTGCCATGATGATGGCCGGTATTGATGGAATAACCAACAAAATCCACCCAGGTGATCCAGCAGATAAAGATTTGTACGATTTGCCACCAGAAGAAGCGAAAAATCTGCCAACTGTTGCCCAAGGGTTAGATGTTGCCTTAGCGGCATTGGCTGCTGATCGTGATTTTCTTAAGCAAGGTGGGGTATTTAGCGATGACCTGATTGATGCATATATCGCAATCAAGCAAGTAGATGTTGACCGTGTGCGCATGTCAACGCATCCAGCTGAATTTGCTATGTACTATAGTCTGTAATTATCTGCCGCAGCGCGCAGCTGCGTATTAGTCATAACGTGGTGGTATTAGTCGTCGAGTTGCTTGCGTATCTGCGTACCGATTGCCTGATAGCTGCTAACGAGTTGTGCTGCGGTGAGTGAGTCGTTGCTGCTGGTTTGTCCGCACAGCCATTGCTTGGCGTTTTTTTCCATCTTTTTACCGTTGCTGGTTCGCGGAATATCAGTAACGGCAAAGACCCAACGTGGCACATGGCGGACGGTGAGTGCGGTGCGGATAGTGTTACGGATGACTTGATGCAAGTCATCCGTGAGCGTTTGCCTACTGGCAAGTATCACGCATAATACAATGGATTGGTCGCTATCGTGGTCATAGCCTATTGCCAGTGCTT
Source organism: Gammaproteobacteria bacterium (assembly GCA_965277405.1). GTDB lineage: Bacteria > Pseudomonadota > Gammaproteobacteria. The sequence goes on along the minus strand of OZ255726.1, from coordinate 1,441,634 downwards.
CAGTGATTTCGTCCATCGCTTCAACAACGTTATATAGTTCTGCGGTGCCAATGCGCACCCCGGCTGGATTCAGCGTGGCGTCACTGCGACCATAAATCACGATGCCATGCGCGCTGCCGCGCAATGAGATGTAGTCACCATGCGCCCAATACGGTGGTATTTGGGCAAAGTAGGCGTCGTGGTAGCGTTGGTTGTTAACATCGTGCAAAAAATATACAGGCATGCTGGGGAATGGTTGACGGCAAATGAGTTCACCGTGCTGGTGTGCGCCATACACAATGCTGCCGTCTTCTTGCATGGCAACGACGTCTGTTGCCAAAGCAACGCATTGCATTTCTCCCGTAATCACAGCAAGCCACGGGCATGGTACAAAAAAACAGCCAAGGATATCTGTTCCGCCTGCTATTGGTGCGAGTTGTGCATGGGCAACATTCGATTGATACAACCATTCAAATATGTTTGATGCCAGCGGTGCGGCACTCGTGATGACTAAGCGTAAGTTGGGGGCAGCTGGCAACGGTTGTTGACTGGCTTGGCAACTGGCTAAATATTTGGGGCTGGTCCCCATGTGGCTGACGTTGTAGTCGCTAATAATTTGCCAAAATTTGTTGATGTTGCCATACGCTGGTGAGCCGTCGTAACACACTAGCGTTGCTCCACATGCAAGTGTTGATAGTGACCAATTCCACATCATCCAGCCGGTTGTGGTGTAAAAGCACATCCGGTCGCCAGTTTTGATATCGCAATGGAGTTGTAGCTCGGTTATCTGTTTTAACAAGACACCCCCATGGCAATGGACGATGCATTTTGGTGTACCTGTAGTGCCTGAGGAAAACATGATGAATAACGGCGCTGTGAAGCCTACTTGCACACAGCTATGCAGTGGCGTTGCTAACTCTGCAACGCTGGCGAAATCTAATATAGTTGCCTCGCTTTGTAATTGTTGGTTGTTACCGACATAGCGACTTTGAATAATTGTTTCGATTGATGGGATGTGGTCAATGACTTGCTGCATCGTCGCTTGGGTGTCGATTTGCTTGCCGTTATACCAATACCCATCTGTGCTGATGAGCACTTTGGGTTGGACTAATTGCAACCGGTCAACCATCCCGCATACGCCAAAGTCTGGCGAGCACGATGTCCATATTGCACCTAATGCTGCCGTCGCCAACATGCCGATGACTGCATCAGCACCGTTGGGTAATACCGCCGCTACGCAATCGCCACGCTTGATGCCAAGGTGCTGCAGCCCCGCAGCAAATGCGTATACGCTGTCATTTAATTGTTTGCCTGAAATATTGCGCGAGTGACCATTTTCTTTGATTTCAATCAATGCAATGGCTAGCGTTGCTGATTGGCGCAGCAGATTTTCGCTATAGTTCAGTAACGCATCAGGGCACCATTGCGCATCACGCATGGTGGTCCCAGCGACAAAAAATGCACTGGGTTGGCGGGATGCATGGACATCACAAAACTGCCATGCCTGTTGCCAAAATTCGCCAATATTGTTGATTGACCAGCTGTGTAGTGCTTGGTAACGGGCGACTTGTGTATCGAGTGCTGTATCAATTGGATTGAAGTCGATATTGAGATTGTCGCGCAGTTGTGCCGTAAATTTGCTGAGATTGCTTGCAGCAATAGCAGCAGCAGTTGGTTGCCAGAGCATGGAATTATTCATGCGGGATGCTTGCCGCGACGTTTAGAAAAAAATGATTGTAATAGCTGTTGGGCGCGGTCATGGAGGACGCCGCCATGGTATTCGATAGTGTGGTTATGGCGGCAGCCATCAAGCAGTTGAAATGCAGAGGAGACAGCGCCAGTTTTCGGCTCAAATGCCCCAAATACCAGTCGGGTAATCCGTGCGTGAATCATTGCGCCAACACACATAGCGCACGGCTCAATGGTGGAATACAAGGTAGCGTTGCTAAGTCGGTAGTTGTTGATGCGTTGTGCTGCATCGCGAATGGCGATGATTTCTGCGTGGGCGGTGGGGTCGCAATTGGCTATTGGTGCATTGGCACCAATGCCTATTACCGTATTATTTGCAATAATAATTGCACCAATCGGTACTTCGTGGTTGGCATAGGCGCATTTGGCTTGCAGCAATGCCTGTTCCATCCAATACTGATCTTGATCTAGCATGTTGGTGCGGCAGAGATGGTTGGTCGGTATGCTGGATAGCTGTTAATAATTGTGCAAATTTCATTTGCAATCTGGTGGTCAAATTGCTGAAAAACATCAAGTAGGCGCTGGCGATGGTTGGCTTCAAGTTGATGGCAACCTTGCAGCATCAGTGAATTTACATTGGCATCAATAACGCGAGCAAGCGCCGGCTCGCAGCATTCGTTGAGTGCTTGCAAAAATGCCACGCGCCGATCGCATTCAACGTGGCTGATGGTGGTATTGATAGCTGCTAATGGAATCATTGAGCAATACCCGTATTGCATTGGGTTGGCATAAAATCCGCTGGCATAGCGGCGTAGATATGGCTGGCTGGCAGGTGGTGGTAATAAGCGAAGAAAGCCGTGCAGATAATGTGGATCGGTGACTGGGTAATTATCCCAAATCAACGGTTTGCGTTGTAGTTGTTCAGCAATGGCTGCCAATTCGGCACCGCAATAATGGGAACTTTGAATATGCGAGCCGCTCCAATATATTTGGATGGCAGAGTCTAGGGAGCCAAGCGTTGTCAGATAGTCAGCAGGGCGGTTGCCAATTTGCCGGGTTAAAATGCCATCGTCGCAATACCAACTAGGGACAACGTGAATGGTGCTGGCGCTACTGTGTTCGCAGCAAAATTCGCAGATGGTTTTTTGCAATACAGCAAGGTTGTGATTGGCATACTGCTGTTCGATGTCGTCAAAAAATATGCCAAGAACATCAATGTTGAGGGCGTTTAGTTGTTGTAATTTTGCCAGCAACGCCTGCTTGGTTGCTGGGTCAAATGCGCTGATATCACACAATGACAAGCCAATGCCAAATGCGGTTGCTGTGTAGTGGTTGCGAATTGTCGCTAACCATTCAATTTTTTGTACGGAAAGAGGCATACGCCAATCGCGGCGCAGGTCATGGTCTAGTTTTGGCGCGTATATAAAGGCTGCTAACTGTTGGTCGTGACAAAACGTGGCGTAGTCAATTATAGTTTGCTGGCTCCAAATAGTGCCGTAATACGCCATGACCACACCAGTGTTGAATCGATTTTCCGCCTGTGTCAGAGGTTCCATAGTAAATTCTCGACTATTGGCATTGAAGTATTACAATATATTTTTAGCATATTTAACGAACGTATGAAATTAATTATTGCGATTATTAAACCGTTTAAGCTTGATGAAGTTCGTGAAGCCTTGACAGATATCAACATCCAAGGCATGACGGTAACAGAGGTAAAGGGCTTTGGTCGCCAAAAAGGGCATACTGAGTTGTACCGTGGTTCTGAGTACGCCATTGATTTCTTACCGAAGAGCAAAATAGAAATTGCTGTTGCCGATGATCAAGTTGCACAAGTGATTGATGTGATCAGTGAAGTTGCCTTTACGGGGAAGGTTGGAGACGGGAAAGTCATGGTGCAGCCGTTGGAGACTATTATCCGCATTCGTACTAAAGAAGAAGGTGAACGCGCGCTGTGAACACGCATGCTTCGTCTCGCCCATCATGGACTTAATCAGAGGTTTCATAAGCCATAACATCGCCTTATTCGGCAACACCGCGGTTGTTGCCAATTTGTTGTTGGATAGCAGGGTGATCCTGGGCAATTCCATAATAACGCACGCCGCGAGTAATGCGCTCGCGACCGCGCGATAGCCGATGTTTATTGGTATCACGCAGACTATAAATACAGCCACAATACTCTTGTTGGTAGAAATTCTCCGTTTTTGATATCGCAATCATCCGTTGTGACCCGCCCATTTTTCGCCAATTGTATGTCCAATATTCAAGACCGTCAAAACGCTGGCTGGCACGAATGCCGCTGGCGTTGATTTGATTCATATCTTTCCAGCGTGAAATACCCAAACAGGAAGTAAATACCCAGATATCACGGCTGTGAGCGAAAGCTGCTGTTACTTCGAAACGCATGTCAAAACAGGTGGTACAGCGCTCGCCGCGTTCTGGGAGTAATTCCTGCCCTTTTACGCGCTCAAACCAATATTCGGCGTCGTAGTCGCCATCGACAAAATTGATGTTGTTGTCGTGGCAGTAGCGGATATTTTCTTGCTTGCGAATTTCATACTCTTGGCGTGGGTGAATATTGGGGTTGTAAAAAAACACAGTAAGCGCAATATCGCTAGCTACGATTGCTGCGATTACTTCTCCAGAACATGGCGCACAGCAAGAGTGAAGCACCACAGCTTTACTGCCGTTTGGCGTATGCAGTAGAGGGCGCGTATATGTAGCTGGAGATGCTTGCAAGTTTGTCATTGCCATATACTACGCAACGAGGCATGTCGATTCAATTTTCTCGCAAACAATTTATGGATTGGATGGCATATTTTACTGTAGAACAACTGATGGCGGTGCTGACGCAGACCAATGGACTTGGTGTGCAGACAGGAATTATCAGTGGCGGTCTGATTAACACCACCGGTGTTGGCGGTGGGGGTATTGATTGTCCCTGCAATTAACAAGACGGAGAGGATGTCAAATATTTTCTATGTAAGCATAATGCCCCATACAGTTAATTTAGAAAGCGGACCGCGCAACATTGCAGGATCCGCTGCAAACTTAAGAAATATTTTAATCATAGGTTCCATAAAACAAAGCCTTGAATACAATCGCATTCAACTTTGCAACAGAACTTTGCAGATATCAAAAATTATAGTTTATACAGGGAGGTTAATTTATGAAAAAATTATTTCTGGGTCTTTTCGCTGGAATAACTCTGTCTTCTTTCTCTGGTTTTGCGCAAGCAGGAGAGACAACGTTACGGCTAACCCTTCAGCTACCTTTGACCCACCCTCTTGGGCAAAATGTTATGAGCTTCAAGGAAGAAGTTGAGCGAGAGACAAATGGTGAAGTTAAAATTGAAATCTACCCTTCTGCTCAATTGTTTAAAGATAAAGAAGTTCCACAGGCTGTGGCATCTGGGGCAATCGAAATGGGGGTGGCATCCTTAACGCGTTTTGTCGGTACTGTTCCTGCTGTTGATGCTTTTTATGTTCCTTTCCTGTTTGATGATGCCGACAAAATTACAGCAGCTACTGCTCCAGGAAGTTCAATTCGCAACATTCTTGATCCAGCAATTGAAAAAACTGGTGCTAAGCCTTTGTGGTATCAAGCATATGGTGGAGCAGTAATTTTAACTAAAGGTGATAAACCAATTATTGTTCCAGAAGATGCTAAAGGATTAAAAATCAGATCATTTGGTGCGACAATTTCTGACACAATTGCAGCGATTGGAGCCGCTCCGACAATTATGTCGGGCTCGAAACAGTTTCTGGCATACCAAAATGGCACTGTTGATGCTGGTATGACAGGAATTACTGCTGTACGATCGCGTAAGTTGTATGAGGTTATGGATTACCTGACTTTGACCAATCACTTGGATATTGAATTCATCGTGGTTATCAATAATGATGTATGGAAAGCGTTGACTGACTCAGAGCGCGCGGTAGTTAGCAAAGCTGGAAAGCGTGTTGAGCAAGAGTTGCGAACTTCAATTGTCAACACAGAAAATGCAGCACGTGAGTTCCTTGCGGATAAGATTAAAATTATCGAGCTGACTGACGAGCAAAGATCTGTCTGGAAAAAGGCCACAGAGTCTGTTGTTAATGCTTATGTGAAAAGAGCAGGGGCAATGGGTCAAGCTATCGTTACAGAAGCTGGTAAGCTATAATCAGCACCGAGATTAACTCAACACAGTCAGCAGTAATGTCAGTTGTTATTCCCGATTTAATTTCCATGCGATAAGATAATTTGCCGCGTATCTCATCTCTGTGTTTTTCATGAAATTACTTAGACTACTCTCAAAAGCCATTGATAAAGCTTCATGGTATTCTGGTGTTGTTACGGCATGGATATTTGTTTTCGTTGGGTTTTGCGTAACGTATGAAGTGGTGATGCGTAAATTTGGCATGCCGACAAAATGGACAGAAGAATTCTCTCAAATTGCTCAGATATGGTGTGTTTATCTGGGTGTGGCTTTTGCTTTACAAAAAAAAAGTTTAATTATTGTGGATATTATCGGTGACAATATCAATGTTACCGTCCGTAAAATTTTGGATATGTTTGCGCTTACTCTTACGGCTGTATTTTGTGTTCTTGTTAGCATAAATAGTTTCAAGGATATTAGTTATTCTCTTAAAACCTCTGCGACAACGGACAGTGTCCTCGCAATTCCCATGTGGATTATTCAAATCTCCTTACTTATAGGTCTAGGACTACTTTTTCTCCAGTGCATTTCTGAAGTTTATAAAACATTTACAGGAGAGGAAGAAATATCCAGTGAATTAGACCTTGTAGAATAGGAAAAAACTATCGATACGCTATTTATTCTACTCGCCCTAATCTGCTTGTTGCTGCTGCGGGTGCCTGTGGCGATTGCGATGGCTTCTCTTGGGACTATTTTATTATGGCTTAAGGGCTTACCTATGATCATGGTAAGTCAGTTTATGATTTCTGGGATTGATAGCTTTGAACTGCTCGCTGTCCCTCTGTTTTTGTTAATGTCTCATGTATTGTTAGTTGGTGGCATTGGCTCAGACCTTTTTAGAGCGGTGCAATCCTGGGTTGGTCATTGGCCGGGAGGATTGGCTGTTGCGACGGTTATTACATGTGCGCTTTTTGCCGCAATTTCCGGATCATCTGTTGCAACTGCAGCAACCGTCGGCACAGTGGTTATAGTTGAAATGACTCAAAGAGGTTATCCAAAATTCTTTGTACTAGGCTTGGTTGCAGCCGGAGGAACACTTGGTATTTTAATTCCTCCTTCCATCCCCATGATTATTTATGGTGTGATTACTGAGGCATCAATACCCAAGCTTTTTCTTGCTGGCATTGGTCCAGGGATTTTTTTGGCAAGTATGTTTATCTTTTATAGCTTTATTTTTGCCAAATTTAACAATAGTTATATTCGTTCAGAAAAAGCCTCTAGAGAAGAAAGGTTAGCAGCAACAGTAGCCGCATTACCAGTAGTATTTATCGCTTTTGTGGTTGTTGGTGGTATCTATGGAGGGATGTTTACACCAAGCGAAGCTGCGGGTGTCGGTTTCGTGCTTGCTCTGGCAATTGTTCTGGCAAAACGAAAAAATACCTTTGCAGATATTCACTCAGCAGCCATGGCTGCAATGAAAACAACGGTAACCATTTTATTGATTGTGGCCGCTGCCGCACTTTTTGGCAAATCCATTACGATTTATCAAATTCCTCAAGCCATAACAGCGTTTGTTGCAACTGCTTTTACTGAACCTTGGCTCTTTATACTGGTTATTTGTATCGTTTTGTTGGTTATGGGTCTCTTTCTTGAATCTTTGAGCATGCTGTTGATTATGATGCCAGTTCTTATTGAGCCTCTTGCGCTGCTGGGGCTTCATCCCATCTGGTTTGGGATTATATTTGTTATCATGATCGAATGTGCCTTGATAACTCCGCCCGTTGGCATGAACCTCTTTGTTGTTCAAGCCGTTGGCAAGGCAAAGTTACCAGAAGTTATTCAAGGCGTATGGCCTTTTGTGGCTATTATGCTTGGCACAGCAATTTTGCTGTGGTTTTTGCCAGGGCTAGCTATGTATCTCCCATACATGTAAGCGTATGGCTCATAGCTTACAGTGTGTGGAATAGTGATCTGATAAGCCCCGTCCTTGGCAGTAACCACACTGGGTGGCTGGTGACATTGGATGATCGTGTTAGCAACAAGACGCTGTCATTGCATGTTGCTGCCAAAAAAGAGCATTTGCAAATGCTGCGCAACATTCCGCCCGCTGAATTTTTACTGTTGCTACACTACCAGTTTATGGCGGCGTAGAATTTCGCCAGCAAGTGCATGATAATGCACTGCGCCGCTCGAAAATTTATCGTATACCATGGCTGGAACTCCATGGCTGGGTGACTCTGCAAGACGAATGTTTCTGTGAATCACGGTGTTGAGTACCTGATCACCAAAGTGTTTGACGAGTTGTTGTGAGACATCTCGTGAGAGGACGGTGCGCGGGTCGTACATGGTGCGTAACATCCCTTCGACTTCTAGCTTTTGGTTGGCGCGTACTTGGAGTTGCTTGATGGTGCGCAGTAAGTCGCTGAGTCCTTCGAGGGCATAGTATTCGCATTGAATTGGTACCAAGACACTATCCGCGGCGACCAAGGCGTTGACTGTCAAAATATTTAGTCCTGGCGGGCAGTCGGCAATCATAAAGTTATAGTGTTTGGCAATGCCGCTCAATTGATTTTGTAGCGTATATTCACGGTTTTTTTTGGTAAGCAATTCAACTTCTAGCGCAACTAAGTTGTTGTTGGTGGGCAGCACATCATAGCCGCCAACGGTATTGCTGATGATGGCGTTTTCTGGGGGGCAGTTATTCAGCAGTACTGAATCTATACCAACTTTGAGTTGGGTTTTTTCAATCCCAGAACCCATTGTGGCATTGCCCTGCGGGTCTATGTCTATCAGCAATACTTTATATCCTGCGGCTGCCAGCGATGCGCTGAGGTTGATGGCAGTTGTGGTTTTCCCAACGCCACCTTTTTGGTTGGAAATAGTAATAAAACGGTGAAAATCGCTCACGCTACTGGCAACTGAAATGTGTGCAGCAGGTTGTGGCGCGACTGTGTACGTATGTTGTTGACTACGTGTGTAGCCATAAGGTGTTGTGCCATATGTTGTTGTTGCTGGTTTTGTATTGAGTCGCTTTTTATGCAGACATACGTGGCATGCTGCATGAAGTGCTGGCTAGCAGCAATAATATCGTTGAAGTTGCCAAATGCACGAGTAACGAGTGCATCAATTCTGCTGTTGGGGTGAAACTGGCTGGAGTCTATCGCAAAAACTTTTGCGTTGGTAAGCTGTAGCTCCATGATGATATGGCGTAAGAATGCAGCTTTTTTCTGCCTGCGTTCAATGCAGAAGATTTGCATGTCGCTACAACACGCCAGAATTATCGACGGAAACCCATTGCCAGACCCAAGGTCAACCACGTTGCAGGCGTTGCTGCTTGCGGGTGTGTGTTGCAAGGTGAACAAGCATTGTAGGCTGTCGATAACGTCAATAGCAATCCACGCGCGCAATCCAGAGCGGCCGCTTAAGCTATGAACGGCATTCCATTGTGCTAGCACATTCAGGAAGTCGATTATTTTTTGATCAGCTCCTGTCTTGACAGTGGCATTGCTCGCTTGGATAGCACCATGCAATAGGTCAAGCGCGGCGCTGTTATTCAATTGTTGAACCTTAGGATAACCATCTTATGGAAACTCTGATTAACTCGCTGATGGAGCGAGTTTGCCTGCAATTGCAGATGATTGCAAGGCGCAAACCGAGAGCGCATGACCTAGCTATACGCCAAGGGATGCAACACAGCAACGGGGAAAAACGCTGCGCTGCGTCGTTGCAGCACTTGGCAATACCCACAAGACCCACCAGTATTATCTGCGCACTGCGGCTAGTTATCATCAGCGTTTTTTTTCGTCTCGCCCATCATGAACTTAATCAGGGCTTCCTTCCTTATGTGTCAAAACTACACACGTTGTTTACAAAAACCAACAATTCTAGCAGCTGGTGGTAGCCTCCCTAAAGCGGAATGTGTGCGTCTGAGGTTATAGTGGTTAAGATATTTTGGAAGAGCTTTGTTGCGCTCATCACTTGTTTGCTATGGCTGCGAAAATGCCCATTCCTTGCTAAGCGTTTGTATAAACCTTGCTGCTTTTCCGTTGGTCTGAGGCCTGTATGGTTTGGTAAAAACGTGCTTGATTTGACAAGCATCAAGATATCTATTTACGAACTTTGATCGATATGCAGGTCCATTGTCTGTCATCAGCCGTTGCACCGCTATTCCCAAAGATGAACAATGCTCCAATGATCGGTGTATACAATCCTGAGTCGTTTCCTTTTTCCCATCAGGAAGCACCGCCACAAACGCCCATCGACTATGGTCATCAATACCAACATGGGCACCCTCAATACCATGGCCTGTATTTGCTGTTGCAGGAGCACCAAATTTATGCCCAGTGGAGTAAAACGTTGCAGTTTGTTGATGTCCAGATGCAGCATGTCACCAGGGTGTTCATGCTCATAGCGATGCGCTTTTTCTCTTTTTAAGGTCTTTTTTGTAAGGCATAGCCGTCTCAAAATTTTGGTGACAGTGGAGTATGCCAATTGCAAATACTTGGCAATGCTCCGTGCATTCATTTGTGACTCTAAATAGAGTTTTTGGATGCGTTGAGCCAAGGTCTCAGCGAGCTTAGCTGGGGTTGAAATTGGCCTGCTGGAAAGATTGTACAGTGCAGATGTTCCACCTGATGTATAGCGTCTGAGCCACTTGTAAACAGTTAGTAGCGAATAGTAGCGAAATGGAAAAATCGTTGGCTACGCGATTCACAGGGTGCTTGTCGACAAGAACCCTGTGAATCATAACTTCTCGACTATGAAACGTTGTTTTGGCACAATGATGTGGGTTGTTCCTGCTGTACTCCTTTGTTTAGTAACTAATACAGTACCAGCTTCTTAAGTTAGCTGATGTGTGAACACACCTCCGTAGCATTTACACTAAGGGAAGCTCTGATTAAGACGCTCATATACTCCAAAAAAATAATAGCAATAATTTTCAATGGTCAATATTTGATCATTTCGCTGATCTTCGTGTTGCTGTTTTACTGTTTTTTACTGTTTTTATTGTTTTTTACTGTTTTTCTTGAATTTTGGGCGGTTCTATCCTGTTAGTCGTCCTCGCAGCATGTATAAGTTCGTCAATGCCAGCAAAGAAAATACTTGTACTCGATTCTTTTCTAGTCCTTTGTAGCGAGCTTTCTTATAACCAAACTGACATTTGATTACCCGAAAACAGTGCTCAATCCGGGCGCGCACCTTAGAGTTCTGTGTATTGCGTTGGCGCTGCGAGGTGCTCATTTGCTGCTTTGGCTTGCGTTTATCATTCACACGCCAATCTATCCCAAGATGACGCGAGCCGCGTTTATAACTGTCGCTCGTATATCCTGCATCGGCAAAGATAACCTTATCTGTTTCACGCAGCAATTTGGGGAGTTCATTGATGTCAGCTTCATTCGCGGCTGTGGTGGTAGGCATTGCCGCGCTATGAATCATATTGCTATTAGCGTCAGTTCCTATATGAATCTTCATGCCAAAATACCACTGATTGCCTTTCCTTGTTTGATGCATTTCAGGATCACGGGCTTTCTCTTTATTCTTCGTAGATGATGGTGCGTGGATGATCGTGGCATCAACCATCGACCCTTGTGAGATTGTTATATTATTTTCCATACAATACTCATTCACCACAGCAAGTATCTTGACGCTGAGTTGATGTTTTTCTATGATCCTGCGGGCAAGTTCAAGATGGTAGTTTCAGCAGGGATGGCATCGTCTATCAGCTCTATCTGGGCAAAACGCCTCATGCTTTCCATGTCATATAGTGCTTCTGCTACGCCTGGGTCTGATAAGTTGTACCATTGCTGTAAAAAATAAATGCGTAACATGGTCTGCATATTAATCGGTGGGCGGCCATTCCCTTTCTTGGGATAATGCGGTTCTATTAACTCTAACAACTGTTGCCATGGAGCTAATTTGTCCATTAACTGCAAGAATTTTTTTTGGTTTCGTTGTTACTTTCTTGTGGTCGTATGCAGCACTGGCAAAAGTTGTTTGTTTCATAAGATTATCCGCTTATTCAAATATTCAAATATTCAAATAGATTCACCATTGTATATCTTTGTAGCTGATATTGCTGTTGTTTGGGACTTAATCAGAGATTCCCTAAACAACCTCCGTAGCATTTACACCTAGTGATCTGCCATAAATGCGGTTCTTCCGCAATCCGCATTTATGGAACTCGACCAAATGAAGCATTTGTGGAGCGGTGGCGCAAATGCTTAAGCTGTGATCATCGCTGGAAAACAGCGGAAGAAACCCATGGTGATGTAAAACGTTATACGTGTAAATCTCAATCCACGCGGCCAACGCAGCAAGGATTATTTGATGCCAAGTGAAAGTGTTAATCTGTATATAGAAAAAACCATCCGTAGGGCGATAGTACGTCGTAGTGTCACCATTTTCTTGTTAAAATACGATGCTGCTTTTGAGCGATTAACGACTGACTTAAAAGATATGTATACGCGGGCGTGGAGTGATACTGCCAAGAGTGGGATTGCCAGAGCTCTTGATGTAAGTCGTGATTTGGGGACGACAATCGCCAAGGAGGATATTGATGTTATCTATAAGGTATTGGCCAATGATTTAGGTGGCGATGCAATGGTTGCGGCATTGCGCAAACCAATTATCAATCTGGGTGGTGCGTTGTATAAAAATAGGCGCCAAAGAAGTAGCGGTTGATATTGGTTTTCAAACTGTCGATTTTGATGCGCTAGAGCAAATCCATACTAGCAATCTGTTTTGGGTTGGGCAGCATTGGGACAGTCATACCAGCAAAATTATTAACAGCAAGTTAGATGCTTTATTTACCGACGGCATGACTCAACCGCAATTGGCCAAGGCTCTAGCGCACGGCTTAGCTGATGTCGTTGATAAAAGCAGTGCGTATTGGCATATGCTGGCAGATCATACTGCGACAAAAACCCGTGAGATGGGTCGAGTGACAGGCTATTAACGCGCTGGGATTCAATATGTAAAAGTACAGGCGTATCTAGACGATAAAACGTCTGCGGTGTGCCGTGAATTGCACGGTACCATTATCCCAGTCACCCAATTAACACAACAACGCCATAGATATTTAGCTGCTACTAATAACAAAGATGCCGATGCTGCAAAATCAGCTTGGAAAATGTTTAGTACCACAACTCCTGTCGATCACAGCGCAGGTTCACCACCGTATCATTTTAATTGCCGCACCATCACGGTTGCGTATCAGCCAACAGGTGGTGGGCATTGGCAGCCAGAACAGACGACAACAGCGGCTACAAACCCTGTTGCGAGCTTTACAAACAGCAGTGATCCAAAGCTCTACGAGCGTGAAGGTACAAAGGTGCGCGAGGGCATTTTCAACAGCAAAATGCGCAACGGTAAAACGTTCCTTGATGGGCTTGTCGATGTGCAAAACTCACAGGATTTTGCTAAATCAGGACAGCTATATATCGGCGAATTTCAAGAGCAGTTGTTGGCGCGATTAGCGGCAGTGCGTGGCATTAACAACGTGGCACTGGTGAAAGGTAACGGCAAAGGCGCGAAATTGGTGCGAGAAGCCTCGCAACGTTATCCAGATGACTGGACGGATAAGACCAATGAGCTGGGTGAAGTGAGTGCGGTATTAACGCACGGAAGAGCGTTCTATCGAAGTTATGATAAACATATAGCCACTGACAACCATCATTCTACTGTGCATGAATATGCACACCACTTGCAGCGAGGACTTCCAAAACTCGATGCCGTATTTCAAAACGTTCATGACCAACGTACCAAAGGCGACTCATTAGAGCGTTTGCGTGATGTAGCACATTCAGGATATGATAGGAGTGAGGTTACTCGCAAAGACAGTTATTATCACCCCTATGTTGGCCGTGAATATAATCATACTCCAAATGCACCTGCTCTAGAAATAATGACAATGTCTTTTGATAAACTTCTTGGTAGAATCGACAAGGGCACAACGTGGAAGTCAGAGCGGCATGCTTGGTCAGATACCAAGATGTTTTTTGATTTTATCCGCATCGACCAATCGCTATTTGACACTGCACTAGGTATACTATTTAAATACAAAACATGAAAAAATCATACAGCCTCAAGTCTATAGACGAAGATTATCCAGACGTAGAGTTCACCTTTAATTATAGAACCCAACTCTTTTCTGGTAAAGATGCATCAATGTTGCAAGACATACTTAATAAAGCTATATTAAATAAAGGTTTTGCTACAAGACCTCCAGTAAATTTTTATTTTTTTCATAAAAAAGTTACTGAAGCAGACTTAGGTGTGTTTTTTGAGTCGCGCTGGGATGTGTTTGGTCAATTATTACCAGATGACGAATACGCAGCTGCGGTACGCAGTGGCGACATTATCTATTAAATCGCGGCCACATCATTGTTGCGAATCACTCCTAAAAAACACCATTTATTTAACACGTTTTTAACGTAAAATAATTGCTTTTTAAACACGCTTTTTTACGTTAAATTTCACGTTTTTGCAAAGCAGTAATCCCCGTAAAACCTCGATAAACGCTACAATTATTGCCGAGGAGTGCACAAAACGGAAGCAAACGGTAATAATTCCCCTACCATCCTACAACCTAAGCGCCATAAGGGATTCACGCTACAACCCGCATAAAATCAACAAATTTGCTCAACTGTAGAGTCTCATTTATTTACAACTTACAGTCTCATTTATTCCCATCCCCCCTATTAGTGCGTCCAAAACATAGGAAATTTAGCAAAAACGCATGAAAGACAATAAAAAATGAATAAAAACAGCTTTTCAATCCTAGTCAAGAGCAAAAACATGATGAAGAGCTGCAGCTACAAATGTGGTGTTTTGTGTGATGTTACGACAGAAACCGCGACTGTATCCATCTCCTCTATACAGTATTAATGTCCCGTATAAAAAAAACAGGGAATACAGGGGCACAACGTTCAGAGCTAAGACGCAAATCAAATGCGGCACTGATGAAGCGCTAAAGAGCGTATGATGAATACTAAATGTCTCAATTTGCAAGCAAAACTACATAACAGTCGGTCAAATTTCCTGCCATTGCGGGCTGCAAACGGGTTGCTATTAACTACAAGGAGTTGAAAACACTCATAAAATAGCGGTACCTATACGTAGTGGTTGCTCTAAATCGCAACAAGTATACCAGACCAGCAGGCAGGTATGGCACCCTTGGCGACGATATAACACAACACCGATTGTATATACAAAATAGTTTTGTTGTATATAATATACGGATAGTGTGTAACAACAATACAAAACTCACTATGTGATGTGTTGTAGTTATTCATTTATTCAAATACTGGGTATTCCTAGTAATTATAGCAACAAGAATGTGACTATCATTGATATTGTTGCTTTACAAACTTCGCTGTATATGCGAGGAGAATGGAGTAAATCATGAGTAATAAATTAGTATTAGATCGTTATGATCGCAGAATTCTCGCCCACCTTAAAGACAACGCCAGAATCCCTATTGCGCATATTTCACGCAGCATTGGGCTTTCAAGAAGTGCTGTCAATCAACGGTTAAGTAAGCTAGAAGATTTAAGGGTTATCCGTGGCTATCATACAATTTTTGGCAATACCAATGTTGTTCGTACCATCGATGCCTTCATTACCTTTAAGCTCGGTGGATTAGAGTTTGATACATTTAAGCGCAAATTGCTTGATATAAGCGAAGTGTATGCGATTTATCATGTCAGTGGATTTTTTGATGTGTTGTTGCATGTCCAAGTTGATGAAATCGAACAGATTAACCGTGTTCGTGACTTTCTTGTCAAAAACCTTATCCACCATGAAAATCACATAGATATTCATGCGGTTATCAGCACCACGATGGTCAAGCATTTGGCACAGCATCAAGACAAAAATTTTGATGATTTGTTTCTTGACTGATAACTCAATTGTAGCTCTGCATCGGCAAGTTCAGATTACGTTGCTGATGCAGATGCGTTTTGTTGGCTTGCAAGCGCTGCATGAATGAAGACAACTACAATAAGACCTCATTTTTTGCTTTGCTGCGTGGGAAATTGTAAATTGGAGATTGGAGATTGGAGATTGGAGATTGGAGATTGGAGATTGGAGATTGGAGATTGGAGATTGGAGATTGGAGATTGGAGATTGGAGATTGGAGATTGGAGATTGGAGATTGGAGATTGGAGATTTTTACTGAAAAAAAACATAGAATGCTCCGAAAATGGTGCATATATGCCCATTTATCCGGTCTTTTTTGGTCCTATTTCCCACCATTTAAGAGCAATACTGCTGCTGTTGTTGATATAAGTTGCGATCCCTTTTCAAGTTATACGCCATTGCCTTCAACCTCAGCATCGACTTTGGCTATGCCAAGATATCGTGCGCTGGAGACCATACACCCTTGTCATTGTGGCGAAAGTTCTCTCGACCACAAAGCGTGTTGATGATATCAACTTGTTACCAGCCTTTTGCTAACGTGTGCCTGACCGCGTGGCTTTTTCCGCATAATTCCATCATCAATGTGCTTATCATGTAGCAGCGCATTTGGTTTACGAACTTTCTGTACTGGTTTGCGGAAACGGTTTTAACGTGTCCGACGCACCATGGCGACGTTTTTTCCGTTTTTACTACCAATTCCAGATCAGTAGCCCTTTGGCTTGGCTGCCCTTGCGCCCACCCATTGTGTATCTAATGCCAAGAGAACGCATGGACAGACCCTCGCAAGCAGCTCTCATCTCTGGAATATCGTTGACCGATATAATCATTCTGCCTTGAACAATTCGGGCCAGCTCTGCCATCAGTTTGTATTGTTCCAGCCCAAAGTCCATGCCATAACTGGCTGTGCCCCAGTAAGGGGGATCAAGGTGAAACAGTGTACCCTCCCGATCATATTTCTTCACACAATCGGGCCAGTCAAGATGCTCGATATAGACTCTGTCCACCCGCAGGTGCGCGGTGAACAGATCTTCCTCAATCCGCAGCAGGTTGAGCTTGGGAGGACTGACTGCCGAGGTGCCGAAAGTCTGACTGGATACTTTACCACCAAACGCCATCTTCTGGTGGTAGTAGAAGCGGCTAGCGCGTTGGATATCGGTCAGGGTTTCCAGGGTTGGATGTCTTCTGCCAGAGGAACTCCCAACGGCTGACCAGAGCCCATTTGCAAGGCCTTAAAAACTCCTCTAAATGGTGTTTAACGACCCTATAAAGGTTCACCAGTCCGCCGTTGCAGTCGTTCAGAACCGCGACGGATGATTCCAGTTTGTAAAAGAATATGGCAGCTCCGCCACAGAACGGTTCCACATTGGTTTTGTGCACCTTAAATAGAGGTAGTATTTCCTTGGCTAGGCGTCTTTTGCCGCCCATCAAGGGGATAATTGGTTGTGGTCTCAACGTGAACATCCTTAATATTTTTGATAAGCTCACCCATGCCGTGTTCACGGTGGGGAATACTTGGTTGGTTCACGGTACTTTTGCTACCGTGGCTTGACGACCACTTTAGGTGCTGCTGTACCTTTGGTGGTCGCTTTCTTTTTTTTCTCTTAGCGTTTCGGTGTTTCTGCCTCCACGCTGGTGCTGTACCCGCTGTCGCTGAATTCGTGATTGACTTGAGTCACTACCCAGTCACCCGCCACGCCGGTTCTGAATCCTGATAATGTCACCTTGGCTTCTGCTGCTAAGAGTGGGTTTCCCTGTTTCAATGTCACACTGGCGGTGGCCAGACCACGGTTGAGAGCATCCAGCTTGCCTTGCGCGGCAGCTCTGGCAGTTTCAGCATCCTAGTAGTTATGGCGCAGGGTATAAACTGGTTTGCTGTCTCCCACTCGCACTGGTGTACGGGTACCTGTTGCTGTGTTGTGCCAGTGAGCCAGCACGGTTGCATATTTACCTCGATCAGCCATGGTTATTCGATGGTCGCTGGTTTGGTTGCGGCTGATGACCACTGCTGGAATTGTCTTGCCAGTAGCGCTTTTAGCTTCACCTTTCTGGACAAACAGCAAAAAGCCTCCGACAGGCTTAGCTACGGCGTCATATTGCTTGGCTAGCCGTGTCAACAGATGCAGATCGGACTCTTCGGTTTGATCCAGATGGGGAAGGTTGGTCGCACTATCAATTTTCCGACACTTGATTCCAGTTGATGTTCAGCCGCGATGGTACTGACCAGATTGTTAATGGTGATGTCATCCCAGGAGCGGGTTTTGTGCTCCTTTAACAGGCTGTTGAAAAACACACCCCTTCCTTAAGGAAGCTCTGATTAAGACTCGCATATATTCCAATAACTCGCATATACTCCAAAAAAGTAATAGCAATAATTTTCAATGGTCAATATTTGACCATTTCGCAGATCTTCTGTTGCTGTTTTACTGTTTTTTACTGTTTTTTATTGTTTTTCTTGAATTTTGGGCGGTTCTATCCTGTTAGTCGTCCGCGCAGCATGTATAAGTTCGTCAATGCAAGCAAAGAAAATACTTGTACTCGATTCTTTTCTAGTCCTTTGTAGCGAGCTTTCTTATAACCAAACTGACATTTGATTACCCGAAAACAGTGCTCAATCCGGGCGCGCACCTTAGAGTTCTGTCTATTGCGTTTGCGCTGCGAGGTGCTCATTTGCTGCTTTGGCTTGCGTTTATCATTCACACGCCAATCTATCCCAAGATGACGCGAGCCGCGTTTATAACTGTCGCTCGTATATCCTGCATCGGCAAAGATAACCTTATCTGTTTCACGCAGCAATTTGGGGAGTTCATTGATGTCCGCTTCATTCGCGGCTGTCACTGTCGCGCTATGAATCATATTGCTATTAGCGTCAGTTCCTATATGAATCTTCATGCCAAAATACCACTGATTGCCTTTCCTTGTTTGATGCATTTCAGGATCACGGGCTTTCTCTTTATTCTTCGTAGATGATGGTGCGTGGATGATCGTGGCATCAACCATCGACCCTTGTGAGATTATTATATTATTTTCCATACAACACTCATTCACCACAGCAAGTATCTTGACGCTGAGTTGATGTTTTTCTATGATCCTGCGGAAGTTCAAGATGGTGGTTTCATCAGGGATGGCATCGTCTATCAGCTCTATATGGGCAAAACGCCGCATGCTTTCCATGTCATATAGTGCTTCTTCTACCCCTGGGTCTGATAAGTTGTACCATTGCTGTAAACAATAAACGCGTAACATGGTCTGCATATTAATTGGTGGGCGGCCATTCCCTTTCTTGGGATAATGCGGTTCTATTAACGCTAACAACCGTTGCCATGGAGCTAATTTGTCCATCGACTGCAAGAATTTCTCACGTTTTGTTGTTACTTTCTTGTGGTCGTATGCAGCACTGGCAAAAGTTGTTTGTTTCATAAGATTATCCGCTTATTCAAATATTCAAATAGATTCACCATTCTATATCTTTGTAGCTGATATTGCTGTTGTTTGGGACTTAATCAGAGATTCCCTAAGGAAGCTCTGATTAAGACTCGCATATATTCCAATAACTCGCATATACTCCAAAAAAATAATAGCAATAATTTTCAATGGTCAATATTTGATCATTTCGCTGATCTTCGTGTTGCTGTTTTACTGTTTTTTACTGTTTTTTACTGTTTTTATTGTTTTTTACTGTTTTTCTTGAATTTTGGGCGGTTCTATCCTGTTAGTCGTCCTCGCAGCATGTATAAGTTCGTCAATGCAAGCAAAGAAAATACTTGTACTCGATTCTTTTCTAGTCCTTTGTAGCGAGCTTTCTTATAACCAAACTGACATTTGATTACCCGAAAACAGTGCTCAATCCGGGCGCGCACCTTAGAGTTCTGTCTATTGCGTTTGCGCTGCGAGGTGCTCATTTGCTGCTTTGGTTTACGTTTATCATTCACACGCCAATCTATCCCAAGGTGACGCGAGCCGCGTTTATAACTGTCGCTCGTATATCCTGCATCGGCAAAGATAACCTTATCTGTTTCACGCAGCAATTTGGGGAGTTCATTGATGTCAGCTTCATTCGCGGCTGTCACTGTCGCGCTATGAATCATATTGCTATTAGCGTCAGTTCCTATATGAATCTTCATGCCAAAATACCACTGATTGCCTTTCCTTGTTTGATGCATTTCAGGATCACGGGCTTTCTCTTTATTCTTCGTAGATGATGGTGCATGGATGATCGTGGCATCAACCATCGACCCTTGTGAGATTGTTATATTATTTTCCATACAATACTCATTCACCACAGCAAGTATCTTGACGCTGAGTTGATGCTTTTCTATGATCCTGCGGAAGTTCAAGATGGTAGTTTCATCAGGGATGGCATCGTCTATCAGCTCTATATGGGCAAAACGCCGCATGCTTTCCATGTCATATAGTGCTTCTTCTACCCCTGGGTCTGATAAGTTGTACCATTGCTGTAAACAATAAACGCGTAACATGGTCTGCATATTAATTGGTGGGCGGCCATTCCCTTTCTTGGGATAATGCGGTTCTATTAACGCTAACAACCGTTGCCATGGAGCTAATTTGTCCATCGACTGCAAGAATTTTTCACGTTTTGTTGTTACTTTCTTGTGGTCGTATGCAGCACTGGCAAAAGTTGTTTGTTTCATAAGATTATCCGCTTATTCAAATATTCAAATAGATTCACCATTGTATATCTTTGTAGCTGATATTGCTGTTGTTTGGGACTTAATCAGAGATTCCCTAAGGAAGCTCTGATTAAGACTCGCATATACTCCAAGAACTCGCATATACTCCAAAAAAGTAATAGCAATAATTTTCAATGGTCAATATTTGACGATTTCGCTGATCTTCTGTTGCTGTTTTACTGTTTTTTACTGTTTTTTACTGTTTTTCTTGAATTTTTGGCGGTTCTATCCTGTTAGCCGTCCTCGAAGCATGTACAAGTTCGTCAATGCAAGCAAAGAAAATACTTGTACTCGGTTCTTTTCTAGTCCTTTGTAGCGAGCTTTCTTATAACCAAACTGACATTTGATTACCCGAAAACAGTGCTCAATCCGTGCGCGCACCTTAGAGTTCTGTGTATTGCGTTGGCGCTGCGAGCCGCTCATTTGCTGCTGTGGCTTGCGTTTATCATTCACACGCCAATCTATCCCAAGATGACGCGAGCCGCGTTTATAACTGTCGCTCGTATATCCTGCATCGGCAAAGATAACCTTATCTGTTTCACGCAGCAATTTTGGGAGTTCATTGATGTCAGCTTCATTCGCAGCTGTGGTGGTAGGCATTGCCGCGCTATGCATCATATTGCTATTAGCGTCAGTTCCTATATGAATCTTCATGCCAAAATACCACTGATTGCCTTTGCGGGTTTGATGCATTTCAGGATCACGGGCTTTCTCTTTATTCTTCGTAGACGACGGTGCATGGATGATCGTGGCATCAACCATCGTCCCTGGTGAGATTGTTATATTATTTTCCATACAATAGTCATTCACCCCAGCAAGTATCTTGACGCTGAGTTGATGTTTTTCTATGATCCTGCGGGCAAGTTCAAGATGGTAGTTTCAGCAGGGATGGCATCGTCTATCAGCTCTATATGGGCAAAACGCCGCATGCTTTCCATGTCATATAGTGCTTCTTCTACCCCTGGGTCTGATAAGTTGTACCATTGCTGTAAAAAATAAATGCGTAACATGGTCTGCATATTAATCGGTGGGCGGCCATTCCCTTTCTTGGGATAATGCGGTTCTATTAACGCTAACAACTGTTGCCATGGAGCTAATTTGTCCATTAACTGCAAGAATTTTTCACGTTTTGTTGTTACTTTCTTGTGGTCGTATGCAGCACTGGCAAAAGTTCTTTGTTTCATAAGATTATCCGCTTATTCAAATATTCAAATAGATTCACCATTGTATATCTTTGTAGCTGATATTGCTGTTGTTTGGGACTTAATCAGAGATTCCTTAAGGAAGCTCTGATTAAGTCCATGATGGGCGAGACGGAGAAAAAACGCTGATGATAGCTAGACGCAGTGCGCAGATAATACTGGTGGTATTATCAAGTGCTGCAACGACGTTAGCGCAGCGTTTTTTCCCGGCCTTCTATTGAATATATGATGGTTTGCCTACAAGCGGTACTTGCTGTGTTGCATCCCTTGGCGTATATGCTACGGCATGCGCTTAGCGGTTTGCGCCTTGCAATCATCAGCAATTGCAGGCAAACTCGCTCCATCAGCGAGGCTTCACCAAATGGTAAGCGCACATCAACCCGTTTATACCAGTGCCAATGATAACTATATTCTTTTTCATGTGCGTGCATATTTTATAAAAGGCGTTTTATACCCTATCTTGTCGTATAAATTTCGGGCTGCTATATTGAAGTCCTGTGTCAGCCAATACACACCTTTCGCGTTTTTCTCGTCTGCACGCGCATAAATTTGTGATATTAATTTGCTGGCAACACCGTGTTTCCTGTAATTTTTATCCACGAATAAATCCTGCAAATAGCAGATCTTTTCCTGCTGCCAGAGGTGTAGGTGATAAATACAGTGGACAATTCCCACTGCATTGCCGTCAATGTATGCGATATACCCTTCACATTCTGCATCTTCGTCAATTAGTCGCGAAAAAGTCAAATCAAAAACAGTGTTGCTCCTTGCCACCTTGTAGAAGGCTAGGTATTGCTTCCATAACCGAGACCATGAATCTTTATGACAATCTGTTAAAGCGTGAATAGCTATCATGTTACATCTCCAACATATTCACTGCCCTGCGACCCGCACAAGATTACCCAGGTTTCAAGGCTGTTATGAAAATAGAAAAATTGCTGCTGCATGATAGCAGAAACAAACAAGAAGTCACATACCTCAAAAGGTACAATTAGTTTTCCATCTGCAACTTGCCAGAGCCGGAGATCACTACTAGGGCCAGAAATACTTTTTTCATGTTGTTTGGTCTCAGTCGCATTGCATCTTTTGCGTGCATCATATTACCCTCCTTTAAAAATAGCTTCTCAGCTCAGCTCAGCTTCTCAGTTTGTTAGTTTTTGAGTTTATTGTTCTTGAGCATTGCTGCGTCAAGAAAATCAAATGTAGTGGATTGTTCAGAGCTTCCCTAGAAGGATATTAAAGCCATGCCCAATAATGACATTATGACCTTGACAGAACTCGCCGATTATCTTAAAATGTAAGAAAACTTACTTATTGATTTGCAGTTGATGGTATCGATTTTGTAGTTGATGGTAAAGTACCTAGCTTCAAAGTAGGTCGTACAAGGTGATTGCAGAAGAATGAAATAATTAGCTGTACATCGCAGCAAGAGAAAAAAAAGGCATCAAGTTAACATAAGGAAGTTTTTTAAGATGAAAGAAATCACAAAAGATGCCGTTCTCGCCGCTCATAAGCTGAAGCCACGAAGAAAATGCTTTGCAGGTAATTCTGGGGTTCAAAAAGATAAAGATAAGCCAACTTTTTCTGTGGCAATCGAATCTGCAAAAAAAGTCTTTGAAGAGCAAACAGGATTAGATCTCAAAGAAAGCCAAGAATATGAGAATTATTGGCGTTATCTTAACCAAAAGGAAATTAAAACCGTTGAAAAATGGGAAGCAAAGCAAGGTAATCTGATTTATTTGCGTGGCTGCTTATCGCTCAGTGTTGCTCTCGACACAAACTTCACTGACAATTCTTCGCGCAAACGTACTAAGACGGGAGACCTTGTGGATGATGGCAAACACAAAATGGATCAAAATTCCATAAATGAGCTCGCAGATACAGTTTCACAAGTCATCCAAGACCTACCTTATTTCCAAGATGCCGATTTAATTTGCTCAGTGCCAGCAAGTCCAGCTAAGGACTTTGACCTGCCTAGTAGCGTAACGTCACTTGTGAGCACAAAAACAGCTAAACAAGATGTAACAGGCGGCTTTGTTTTTACAGGGCAAAAATCATTTGTGAAGGATTCTAAATTTGATGAGAAGTGGAATAATTGGGAAGACGCTAAAGTCACCTTTCATAACAGTCATGCATTCAATGTGAATAATAAAACGGTAATCCTAATTGATGACATATACCAGTCAGGAATGACAATTCAATATATCGCAATGAAGCTACAGCAAGCTGGGGCGAAGGAAGTGTACGGGTGTAGCTTTGTTAAAACATTGCGTGATACGGACAATGAATAGAGCATGAGTGATTTGACCTTTGACAACAAAAATATTGATAGGAGACCGTTCAGGGTTGAGCTTGATGATGCGCTATATCCGCAACGGGTGAAGATTATCATGGGCAATACAGCGCCTAAGCATCTGGATATGGTCGGCAACAGCGACCTGCTGAATATGGCGGGTCTGGGTTTTTGTGGGTCACGCAAATCAAGCCAGAAAGGGTTGGAAACAGCACGGGATTGTGCAGATCAAGCAGCACATAACAATGTGTCTGTGGTTTCTGGGAACGCCGCGGGCGTTGATTTTAAGGCCCACTACAATTGCCTGAAAGCTGGTGGCAAAACCATTTTTGTCCTACCTGAAGGTATCAATCATTTCAAAATTAAAAGAATGCTTCAACCTGTTTGGAATTGGGAGCGGGTTTTGGTGGTAAGCCAGTTTGAGCTAGGCGCGCCGTGGCAAGCATTTAGGGCTATGAGACGCAACCAACTAATCATTGCGCTCAGTCGGGTGATGATTGTCATTGAGGCAGGAGAAAAAGGCGGCACATTAAATGCTGGAAAAGAAACTCTGAAATCTGGCCTGCCTTTATACGTTGCTCAATATCAGGACATGTCTGTGGATGCGCGTGGTAATCAGCTCCTATTGAATTTGGGAGCATTGAAGTTAGCAAAGAGCAGATCAACCAACATAGCCAACCTTGCAAAAGTTTTTGCAAGCATGAAAGATGACAGGTTGCTGAAGAGCCTTCCTCAGCAGGGAGATTTACTAAGGAAGCTCTGATTAAGACGCTCATATACTCCAATAACTCGCATATACTCCAAAAAAATAATAGCAATAATTTTCAATGGTCAATATTTGATCATTTCGCTGATCTTCGTGTTGCTGTTTTACTGTTTTTTACTGTTTTTATTGTTTTTTACTGTTTTTCTTGAATTTTGGGCGGTTCTATCCCGTTAGTCGTCCGCGCAGCATGTATAAGTTCGTCAATGCAAGCAAAGAAAATACTTGTACTCGATTCTTTTCTAGTCCTTTGTAGCGAGCTTTCTTATAACCAAACTGACATTTGATTACCCGAAAACAGTGCTCAATCCGGGCGCGCATTAGAGTTCTGTGTATTGCGTTGGCGCTGCGAGCCGCTCATTTGCTGCTTTGGTTTACGTTTATCATTCACGCGCCAATCTATCCCAAGGTGACGCGAGCCGCGTTTATAACTGTCGCTCGTATATCCTGCATCGGCAAAGATAACCTTATCTGTTTCACGCAGCAATTTGGGGAGTTCATTGATGTCCGCTTCATTCGCGGCTGTGGTGGTAGGCATTGCCGCGCTATGCATCATATTGCTATTAGCGTCAGTTCCTATATGAATCTTCATGCCAAAATACCACTGATTGCCTTTGCGGGTTTGATGCATTTCAGGATCCCGTTTTTTCTCTTTATTCTTCGTAGATGATGGCGCATTGATGGTCGTGGCATCAACCATCGTCCCTTGTGAGATTGTTATATTATTTTCCATAAAATACTCATTCACCACAGCAAGTATCTTGACGCTGAGTTGATGATTTTGTATGACCCTGCGGGCAAGTTCAAGATGGTGGTTTCATCAGGGATGGCATCGTCTATCAGCTCTATATGGGCAAAACGCCGCATGCTTTCCATGTCATATAGTGCTTCTTCTACCCCTGGGTCTGATAAGTTGTACCATTGCTGTAAACAATAAACGCGTAACATGGTCTGCATATTAATTGGTAGTCCTGGCCATTCCCTTTCTTGGGATAATGCGGTTCTATTAACGCTAAATTAACGCTAACAACCGCTATTAACCCTAACACGGAGCTAATTTGTCCATCAATTGCAAGAATTTTTTTTGGTTTCGTTGTTACTTTCTTGTGGTCGTATGCAGCACTGGCAAAAGTTCTTTGTTTCATAAGATTATCCGCTTATTCAAATATTCAAATAGATTCACCATTGTATATCTTTCTAGCTGATATTGCTGTTGTTTGGGACTTAATCAGAGGTTCCTTAAGTAAACTTAGTTGCGGTTGGCTTTCATTCACCCAGGCTGTTGCGGTTGGCTTTCATTTTCCAGAGTTCTATACTACAAAAATATCTATTAGTTTTGTTAGAGTGGTTGCGGTTGGCTTTCATTTTCCAGAGTGCTATACTTATACCAACACTCCGAACGCCTGTAAATCTGTTGCGGTTGGCTTTCATTTTCCAGAGTGCTATACTTAGGCTATCAGTTGCCCCAACAGATAATCGGTTGCGGTTGGCTTTCATTTTCCAGGGTGCTATACTTTATCAAGTGTTCTGTCGTATGTTTTGGTGTTGCGGTTGGCTTTCATTTTCCAGAGTGCTATACTGTAAACGAGTTAGTGCGGACTGCTGTAACTGTTGCGGTTTGCTTTCATTTTCCAGAGTGCTATACTTGGCAAGACGTGCTTTGCCTTTTATCGTCATGTTGCGGTTGGCTTTCATTTTCCAGAGTGCTATACTCCAGTAGCTAATTTGTCTTTAGCTACCACGGTTGCGGTTGGCTTTCATTATCCAGAGTGCTATACTAACCAAGCTTATTTCGTCGTCCGTGGCTTTGTTGCGGTTGGCTTTCATTTTCCAGAGTGCTATACTGCATTGCCTGTGCTCCCTGCGTTGCGTTTTGTTGCGGTTGGCTTTCATTTTCCAGAGTGCTATACTGTATCGCCACAACCTACACCACCAACCTCAGTTGCGGTTGGCTTTCATTTTCCAGAGTGCTATACTCCATAATTGCCACCTTCGTTTGTGGCAAATGTTGCGGTTGGCTTTCATTTTCCAGAGTGCTATACTCTTGTCGATGTTTAAAACGTATTTAGCGTAGGTTGCGGTTGGCTTTCATTTTCCAGAGTGCTATACTAAATGGCTTTAGGCACTATTAAAACGCCTGGTTGCGGTTGGCTTTCATTTTCCAGAGTGCTATACTTGGCAGGCAGGACTCACGTTAACTTGACAGGTTGCGGTTGGCTTTCATTTTCCAGAATGCTATACTACACGTACCAAATCCTTCTGAGACCCAAGGGTTGCGGTTGGCTTTCATTTTCCAGAGTGCTATACTATTAGAATACACGAATCCTCATGAAGCGTTGTTGCGGTTGGCTTTCATTTTCCAGAGTGCTATACTTTCCAAGAAAGCTGGTAGTGCGGGCCATCAGTTGCGGTTGGCTTTCATTTTCCAGAGTGCTATACTAAGCATACGTAAAACTTAAACGTGGCGCAGGTTGCGGTTGGCTTTCATTTTCCAGAGTGCTATACTGGTATGTGGCAAATGAAAATATGAGCGATAGTTGCGGTTGGCTTTCATTTTCCAGAGTGCTATACTCAGCCCAGCCAATTAGCTTCTTGAGAATGGGTTGCGGTTGGCTTTCATTTTCCAGAGTGCTATACTGAATTCCCCAGCACCCCACTGAACAATTTAGTTGCGGTTGGCTTTCATTTTCCAGAGTGCTATACTTACTGCGATTCGGTCGATGGCGTCAAAAAGGTTGCGGTTGGCTTTCATTTTCCAGAGTGCTATACTCGTAATTATATATTGTAATTTGCTCAACAAGTTGCGGTTGGCTTTCATTTTCCAGAGTGCTATACTCCCGCAAACATTCAACATCATCAATGAGAGGTTGCGGTTAGCTTTCATTTTCCAGAGTGCTATACTTAAAATGAAACACATAACAAGGCATAAACTGTTGCGGTTGGCTTTCATTTTCCAGAGTGCTATACTAATGCATACCGACGCATTTTCATGTGGAAGTTGCGGTTGGCTTTCATTTTCCAGAGTGCTATACTTTGCCATTGAAATTATTGAACCAGTAGGCAGTTGCGGTTGGCTTTCATTTTCCAGAGTGCTATACTATTCGTCTGCGATTTTATGACACTCCGCATGTTGCGGTTGGCTTTCATTTTCCAGAGTGCTATACTTATTGAGAACATTGGCGCAAATTGACATTTGTTGCGGTTGGCTTTCATTTTCCAGAGTGCTATACTGGGCGGCAAACAGTAGCCTACTCCTCGCTAGTTGCGGTTGGCTTTCATTTTCCAGAGTGCTATACTTTTGGAGGGTTACTCATGACAGTGTCCGTTGTTGCGGTTGGCTTTCATTTTCCAGAGTGCTATACTGTTCGATTGCTAAACGCGTGTTAGCTGAAGGTTGCGGTTGGCTTTCATTTTCCAGAGTGCTATACTGGGGCAACTGATAGCCTATTTACGACCTTTGTTGCGGTTGGCTTTCATTTTCCAGAGTGCTATACTCCATGCATTGGTGGGAAACGTCGCTTGTTAGTTGCGGTTGGCTTTCATTTTCCAGAGTGCTATACTATCCGCCACCCAATAACGACCAGCCGCCTGGTTGCGGTTGGCTTTCATTTTCCAGAGTGCTATACTAAATGGCTTTAGGCACTATTAAAACGGTTGGTTGCGGTTGGCTTTCATTTTCCAGAGTGCTATACTGCTGGAATCCGTATTACCTTACAAAGCAAAGTTGCGGTTGGCTTTCATTTTCCAGAGTGCTATACTTAATTGGTATGTGGTCACCGCCGCAGGCGGGTTGCGGTTGGCTTTCATTTTCCAGAGTGCTATACTGGGGTGGGTGGACTACTTACAACTGTTTAGGTTGCGGTTGGCTTTCATTTTCCAGAGTGCTATACTGCAATAAACATTGCAATAACGCCTTTCATAGTTGCGGTTGGCTTTCATTTTCCAGAGTGCTATACTGGGGCAACTGATAGCCTATTTACGACCTTTGTTGCGGTTGGCTTTCATTTTCCAGAGTGCTATACTAAATGGCTTTAGGCACTATTAAAACGGTTGGTTGCGGTTGGCTTTCATTTTCCAGAGTGCTATACTAAATGGCTTTAGGCACTATTAAAACGGTTGGTTGCGGTTGGCTTTCATTTTCCAGAGTGCTATACTGCCTAGGCGCAGCGGCATTTTGCAGCATAGGTTGCGGTTGGCTTTCATTTTCCAGAGTGCTATACTGCGCGTCAGCTATTGATACGCTTAATAAACGTTGCGGTTGGCTTTCATTTTCCAGAGTGCTATACTAATCAGGGGGATGACGTTAGCTATCCTTTGGTTGCGGTTGGCTTTCATTTTCCAGAGTGCTATACTAATACGGCAAAGGCGTCAAGGTCGACGCCAGTTGCGGTTGGCTTTCATTTTCCAGAGTGCTATACTGCCTACTGCGTGCAAGACGTGGTAGCAGAAGTTGCGGTTGGCTTTCATTTTCCAGAGTGCTATACTCCGTCCACAAATGGTACATTTTATAGAACTGTTGCGGTTGGCTTTCATTTTCCAGAGTGCTATACTAATCTCCCGACCGCTGCGAATTCACTGTAAGTTGCGGTTGGCTTTCATTTTCCAGAGTGCTATACTGCGCGTCAGCTATTGATACGCTTAATAAACGTTGCGGTTGGCTTTCATTTTCCAGAGTGCTATACTAATCAGGGGGATGACGTTAGCTATCCTTTGGTTGCGGTTGGCTTTCATTTTCCAGAGTGCTATACTAATACGGCAAAGGCGTCAAGGTCGACGCCAGTTGCGGTTGGCTTTCATTTTCCAGAGTGCTATACTGCGTTAGCCCATGGATTAACAGATGGCTCTGTTGCGGTTGGCTTTCATTTTCCAGAGTGCTATACTGCCTACTGCGTGCAAGACGTGGTAGCAGAAGTTGCGGTTGGCTTTCATTTTCCAGAGTGCTATACTGACTTCAACCGTGACTTGTTCTAATTCGAGGTTGCGGTTGGCTTTCATTTTCCAGAGTGCTATACTGCATAACCCTGATGAATGCAGGGATTTTAGGTTGCGGTTGGCTTTCATTTTCCAGAGTGCTATACTGACTTCAACCGTGGCTTGTTCTAATTCGAGGTTGCGGTTGGCTTTCATTTTCCAGAGTGCTATACTGCATAACCCTGATGAATGCAGGGATTTTAGGTTGCGGTTGGCTTTCATTTTCCAGAGTGCTATACTAGTTTATAAGGGAGTTCGTTCATTTTTTAAGTTGCGGTTGGCTTTCATTTTCCAGAGTGCTATACTCGGCAATTGCGCTTAAACAAATCATTGGCAGTTGCGGTTGGCTTTCATTTTCCAGAGTGCTATACTTATTGAGAACATTGGCGCAAATTGACATTTGTTGCGGTTGGCTTTCATTTTCCAGAGTGCTATACTCCATGCGCTTGGCCGCCATGTGGTATAAGCGTTGCGGTTGGCTTTCATTTTCCAGAGTGCTATACTGATATTTTTACCGACGTTAGATTGTTTTCTGTTGCGGTTGGCTTTCATTTTCCAGAGTGCTATACTTGCAGCAAATGCAATAGAACCCACGATAGCGTTGCGGTTGGCTTTCATTTTCCAGAGTGCTATACTGTTCATGGCGATATATCGGCGAACGCCAAAGTTGCGGTTGGCTTTCATTTTCCAGAGTGCTATACTCGATTGGAGCGCCCAATGGCAGGTTGTTGGGTTGCGGTTGGCTTTCATTTTCCAGAGTGCTATACTGCATCATGAACATCACAATCATACATTCCAGTTGCGGTTGGCTTTCATTTTCCAGAGTGCTATACTCGACGTGACGCACGAAGAAATCATTGGTAGGTTGCGGTTGGCTTTCATTTTCCAGAGTGCTATACTGCGCTTGTCTGGCTCCATTCGTCCCAAAGTGTTGCGGTTGGCTTTCATTTTCCAGAGTGCTATACTTCGTTGGCAACTGGGGTGTTTAAGGCGATGGTTGCGGTTGGCTTTCATTTTCCAGAGTGCTATACTGAAAGAAAATACAAGGCTGAACTAGTTGCAGTTGCGGTTGGCTTTCATTTTCCAGAGTGCTATACTTATAGAGAATGAGCAACCAGGGGTTTGGTTGTTGCGGTTGGCTTTCATTTTCCAGAGTGCTATACTAGCTGTGTATGAGCCTGTGCGGCGGATGGAGTTGCGGTTGGCTTTCATTTTCCAGAGTGCTATACTTTTTAATGGTTCATATTCTTCTCGCAGGCAGTTGCGGTTGGCTTTCATTTTCCAGAGTGCTATACTGGGCGGTGACAGAAAGTCTGCTGAGTTTCAGTTGCGGTTGGCTTTCATTTTCCAGAGTGCTATACTCACAATCGCAAATCACACAAAACGCCGTGAGTTGCGGTTGGCTTTCATTTTCCAGAGTGCTATACTCCGCAAGAAATTGGCAGCGACGTAACCCATGTTGCGGTTGGCTTTCATTTTCCAGAGTGCTATACTTAATCATTAGGGTGGCAGACTGCACAGAATGTTGCGGTTGGCTTTCATTTTCCAGAGTGCTATACTCAAAGAACCAGATTACCAAACTCGTTTTGAGTTGCGGTTGGCTTTCATTTTCCAGAGTGCTATACTCTCCGCGCTTAGGGAAGATAGCTGTTTTTGGTTGCGGTTGGCTTTCATTTTCCAGAGTGCTATACTACGCTAGCGTGATGTTCCACTTGCTCATTGTTGCGGTTGGCTTTCATTTTCCAGAGTGCTATACTTTTCAATATTTAAAATCGAGGTGCCAAGTGTTGCGGTTGGCTTTCATTTTCCAGAGTGCTATACTTGTCAAGCAAGAGGTTTTTAATAAAGGTCTGTTGCGGTTGGCTTTCATTTTCCAGAGTGCTATACTTTAGAATATGCAAACCCTCGTGATGCGTTGGTTGCGGTTGGCTTTCATTTTCCAGAGTGCTATACTTTCCATTTGGTTTTAAAACCCTAAAGCACTGTTGCGGTTGGCTTTCATTTTCCAGAGTGCTATACTGCGTATTTTGGCACGGCGGCAGTGGTGCACGTTGCGGTTGGCTTTCATTTTCCAGAGTGCTATACTTAAGCCTTTAACCACCGAAAGCGGGGTAAAGTTGCGGTTGGCTTTCATTTTCCAGAGTGCTATACTCCGCTTTTTAATTTTATTGCGCCACGTTCGGTTGCGGTTGGCTTTCATTTTCCAGAGTGCTATACTTAAAGTTGTGTATCGTTGGGTTTTAAAGCAGTTGCGGTTGGCTTTCATTTTCCAGAGTGCTATACTGTCATCTGCCAATGGTTGGGCACAAATTAGGTTGCGGTTGGCTTTCATTTTCCAGAGTGCTATACTAAAACTGGCGGACGTAAGTTTAAAACACATGTTGCGGTTGGCTTTCATTTTCCAGAGTGCTATACTAATGCACCAAAAGTGCTGCTGGTGTATCGGGTTGCGGTTGGCTTTCATTTTCCAGAGTGCTATACTATATAAAAAAAGGCAGCAAAATTTATATAGGTTGCGGTTGGCTTTCATTTTCCAGAGTGCTATACTAACGAATATCTTTTATCTATGAAAGAAGTTGTTGCGGTTGGCTTTCATTTTCCAGAGTGCTATACTTATAGTTTATAAGGGAGTTCATTCATTTTTGTTGCGGTTGGCTTTCATTTTCCAGAGTGCTATACTTTCCAGAATCTACTTATAGCGACGACGGGTGTTGCGGTTGGCTTTCATTTTCCAGAGTGCTATACTAAATCGTTTTACGGACGCATGGGATGATGTGTTGCGGTTGGCTTTCATTTTCCAGAGTGCTATACTCAAGATATAGGGGGTTAAAAGAGGTGGAAAGTTGCGGTTGGCTTTCATTTTCCAGAGTGCTATACTCATGCCGCGGACATTACTACCTATCATTCCGTTGCGGTTGGCTTTCATTTTCCAGAGTGCTATACTAAGTGAGAAGTGCGCAAGAGCTCTGCGTGTGTTGCGGTTGGCTTTCATTTTCCAGAGTGCTATACTATCCAAATCAAGCTAAACTGCTACCCATATGTTGCGGTTGGCTTTCATTTTCCAGAGTGCTATACTACACAAGTGTAGCAATAAGCCAACCCTTGTGTTGCGGTTGGCTTTCATTTTCCAGAGTGCTATACTTAGCTTGCAGCTATATCGTTGAATAACCGAGGTTTTTTAATAGAATTCTTATTAAAATATCCTCGGTTTTCATCAAAACATCACCAATTGTTCGGGGTTTTTTGGCGAATATGCTCTACGTTTTCCTCTTAGACAGATTATGTTTGCATACTGCTTGTCGGTGAACTGCAAAATGTCAACCTTGCCTTCTGCCGGCACAGATACAGTTATTCTGCGTATGATAGCTTTCGCGGCATCTTTACCTGATGTATGGCGCACGTATACTGAGTATTGTGCCATTTCGAATGCTTGATCTAGCAAATGTGCGCGAAATAAAGTATATGCCCGCCGTTCTTCGGGTGTCGTTGTCGGTAAATCAAACAAAACCATAACCCACATCAGTCTATATCCATTTAAGTGTGTCGTTTCTTGGTGCATATTATAACTGCTCTGGGTTGCTTTTTATTAAACTATGCAAGGCAAATGGTGCTTGTGGTAGTTCTAACTTTGTCTGTTGCCCCATAAATACAGCAACCAGTGATTGTGCGAGGCGGTCAAGGCACAGTTGTAACGGGCTTGTTCCTTTACAACTCTTCAAGTCTAGCGATAACACTGCTACCAGTCTGGATTTTGTCTCTTTGTTTAGTTCAATATCTTGCGCCGTTTGCTGTGCTGTTACTAGCCCCAACACAACCAAGTCTACAAATGGGCGAAATGGTTCCATTAAGTCATCAGCCAATCGTAGCGCATCACCACGGCTTTGATGGTGGATGGAAAGCGATGGATGCAGTCCAGCCACCAAAATTGAGCGGGCGGTTGCTGCACGCAATACTGTATACCCATAATTCAATGCGGCGTTAATACCGTGTTGTTGCCGGTCACGTTTAAAATCACTACCTAGTAGACGTTTCCAATATCGTCTTGCTGCTTGTGCCTCTACATTATCAGCATCGCCTGATTTTACCCGCGCTGCCATTGCTAATACGTCTGCATTTTCTTTGCCATCGTAGCCAAGAACCAACGCTTGATTGGTAATTTTTGCTTGCACCAATGCTGACCAAAGTCTCTTACACAACGGCTTTTTAGCATCTGCCTGAGCCTGCATATGAATACCTTGCTGAAAATTCCCATTAATTGGCCATACTACGCTTGCTGGCAGTTGATCACTGCCGCAAATTATAATTGGTACATGAGATGCAGCAAGATGTGCACAAATATTCGCAGATATTGTAGCCCCGTAGCCACGGATGATAACCCCTGATATATCGTCGAGCGCAACTTTACCAAGTAATTCTTTTTGCCTAGTCATTCTCAAAAAACCACGCTCAGCGCTGATATACACTCTGTCGCTCGTTATTTCTATAATCCGATTATGCACAGACCACTCGCGCTGACGCTTGTTACCTTAGGAACCTCTGATGACGGGAAAAACGATGCGCTAACGTCATTTTTGCTCCGTCTCACCACCATGGAATTATTCAGAGCTTCCCTTGATATATTCCAAGTATTATCAATACCGTTTAACCAATCCCGATGGACTGACCGTGATGCGGATGGCGTTTGCTTTTTGCAGTGCTGAAGGCGCCTTAAAAATATATTTCAACTCGTCGTCTTTGCTCCTGTTCCTGGCGTCAACGTTTGCTTCAAAATGCTCAGCTAAAGCAAGAACCCCCTTAGTAAATTTTACGACGCGTACAATTTTATCACGCCCTGC
This sequence comes from Gammaproteobacteria bacterium, assembly GCA_965277405.1. Classification (GTDB taxonomy): domain Bacteria; phylum Pseudomonadota; class Gammaproteobacteria. Next base: position 1,407,158 of record OZ255726.1, on the reverse strand, counting down.
ATCTTGAATCCGCAACATGTCATTTTTGCGTAGGCGCATAATCAGCGGTTTTCCATCATCATCTACTGGCTTGCGCCACCATTGTGGATCTATTTTTGCACGTTGATATGCTGTATATGTCGACACGACCACCCCATCCCATTTGCCAGTTCCATTTTGCCAAATATCATAACAATAATTGCTGCCACTTTCATAGCCTTTATAGACTTGTGCCGTTTTATAATCGACAATTGGGATGATCGTCTCGTTTTTAATGATGCGAACGCGACGTACTGGTGGCTGCATCGCCTCACCTGCTTGCACCAACGCATGCTTAAATTCACTCCCGCCATACCCTTGAGTGGCAGCAAGTAACGATGCCTTAATGTCTGGGTCGCGTATTTTTTTTAGGTCTGGATGCGCTTTAAAAAATTTACTATCATCTAATGACTTACGGGTTACAACAGAAACTGCTTTTGTAAAGTCAGACTCAATTTTGCTTTTATTCATTATCCCATATGCAGTACCGTCGAGCATAGCTCCTTGATAACCATGGTCTGGTTTGTGGCTGACAACTACTTTTTCTAATACTGTTCGCACTTGTTCTTTAAAGCCATGCCATGGTAAGGGCATTCTTGCAAACAGCCGTGTTCCTAAATCTTCATTTTCTTGTGCAATCAATGCTGCTTTTTTAACAAGTTTTCTATCTGTGAGCCCAATCACAATTGCATCAATGGCATGGTGGCGGTGGTCGCTGCGGTTTTTCTTTTGTGCTGCTGAAACAGCAATATCGTGACCCAATAACACGCTATCTAAATTCCATACATAGCGTAGATCTGCTGTTAGCTTGCCTACTACCACCCAAACACGTTGGCTGCCTCCAGCTGTTGGCGCCCCACCAAACATTACTTCTAAATAGCTTTTTGTTAATCTGGCAATATATTTTGTGTCATTAAGTTGCCGCGCTAAAAAACCACCTTCCTCTGCAAATTGCTCCATAGCATCAGCGTTAAACCGCCAATGTTTATTACCTATATTGTTTTTTTTATTTTTTTTATTTTTATTTTTGTCTGGTAAAGATTTAACCCTATTGCAAATGTCCTCCCAGCTATAGCCATTTGGGCTGTGACTAAACGCTTGGTATGGGCTGTTATTGCCTTTATCACGATTCGCTTCCCGCGTGCACATTACTTTGTTGGCAAAGCTGTCGTCCAAACTTTGTGAAAAAGGAAGGATATGGTCTATCTCTATAGCGTGGCTAAATAGTTCATGTAAGCCTATTTGTCTGCCACTATATATGCATTGCTTAGCCATTGCCTCCATTTCGTCATATAAACGCAACCGTAGCCGATTTTCATGGGTGTTGGCAACGCCATACTCGTCAACTAAACGGGCTTTCCGACTCTCATTTGCTTCTTTGTTAGTCTGTTGTTGACTTGACAACTCACCTTTTCCTTTGGCAGAAAGCGGTAAGTCGCGTGCAACTTCTATAACAACTTGATGTGGCGCTTTAAAACGGCGGATTAAATCATTCACCACAGCCCGCACTTGATTCAACGCTACGTGGACGGTTGGGTTAGCGATTTTACCGTAGCGTTGTTCATCTTTGTCACCTGGCTTACCTGAGCCAAAAGCAACATGGCGTTCTAATATTTTGCCATAATATGGCAGGTGCAAATCATGAAGTTCTCCTGTTGCAAAATTACTATGGGAGCCAAATACTCGTATTGCAGCTTTTGCATAAGTAATGACTTCAGCTTGCAATATAGGTTGCAAGCAGTCGACCGCTTTTTTAGAAAGATTGCCATAGCCATTTGGAATAGGGGCGTCTGCAATAGCTTCTGCTTGTACTGTATCAAAGCCATATTGTTGCTGTAGCCATGTGAGCAAGTCTGCTTCGTTTTCTTCTTCTAGCAGTTTTTCAATAATTTCATCTTGGGCAGGTGTATCCAGCTTAAGCCATGCAGTTCCCCAACGTTCTTTTTGCATCATCACAGCCGCTGTTTTATCGCCTTCTAAGTATGGTCTATTTTCACTTTCTAGATTAAATATATCGTAAGCTGATAGGCTTAATAATTTTCTCAACTGGTTGAACGTTACTGTTCCTTTTTGGCTGGTTGGCTGCAGCAGCCGTTTAACAATTGCATCTCGTTGCTCGAGCGTAATTGAATATTCCTTCCCGCCAATTGGGCAAATACGCAGGTTATTGACTTCTTGATACACCCGCGAACGCTGAAAAGTCGGCATTGCCTTTGCAAGTCTCAACTCTTCTGGCAGCAAGGTGCATTTGCCAATAGGTTGTGGCTTTAACGGGTATTGAAAAGCAAGGGTTTGTTGGATAATATCATAGGCATCATCCGTTAAAGTCTCAGCATGATATTCTGCTTGCTTTTGCCATATTTGCTCGAATTCGTCGAGGATAAGTTCGCGGGTGGGATAATAGTCATATTGCAATTTGACACCCTGACCCGTACTACGTACTCGAGCTAATGGTTGCGGCAAGCGCCTGCCTTTTGCCAGTTGCGCGTTTTGTATGGCGACGTCGAGTCGCGGTTTGCCAAACAATTCACCAAGAGTTGTCGCACCTTGCTGGGCTAAATCAGCTTTGGTGCGAGCAATAGCATCTTTGACTTTGCCTTTTTCATTATTAGCTCGGTCTGTTTTTCGATTGGATTTAAAACCACGTCTTTGCCCTAGATGAAAAATAACTCTGCCTATTTGCTGCAGGGATATTGCTTCTTTTAGGGCGCGGCAGCGTAAAATCCAAGGGTCTGTTGCTAACTGCGAAATGTTTTTTCCTCCTTCTAAAGCTTTGCGTGCTGTCTCGTCACTCGGCATCAAGCCTACGGATATAAGCTCTTGCATCAAACGAGCTTGCCGATTTTTTCCGCGACCTCGATTCCGCCTGGCACCACGCGCTTCTCTTCTTGTTACTGCATTTGAATGCTTATCTTTTGGATTTCTTCCATCTGAAAAAATACGGGCTCCAGCATCAATGATGCGGATCACTTCATTTTTTTCATCCAATTCAAGTACAGCCCAGCCAAGCGAGTTCGTGCCTAAATCTATTCCTAAACGCCATTTCATTATGTTTTCTCCTTAATATAATGTGTATACCAACCAACACCTAGGTTTCAGCCATCTGAAAAAATACGCACCCCAGCATCAATGGTGCGGATCACTTCATTTTTTTCATCCAATTCAAGTACAGCCCAGCCCAGCGAGTTTGTTCCTACATCTATGCCTAAACGTATTTTCATTATTTTCTCCTTTATAAATGTGTATACCAACCAACTGGCGTAATTAGCTTGACCAGATGGTGCTATCGTCTGCTGATTACGATAATGTTAACTCGATCCTCTTGTAAATTCATGTGCCAAATATAAAAACACGCACAATAAATGCATCTGCCTTATTTTAAAAAAATTGCTGAATTACTTATTTTAATGCAAAGTCCCACTTGAAATATACAACATCTTATGTTTTAATAGAAAATATAGCACTCTGGAAAATGTGAGCTTTCCGTTAACAAGGTTTAGATCATAAAATGCTATTGAACGCCACAGTTTACTGTGGCGTTTTTTTTACTCATAATTGCCTGCAAGCCTAGTGAGAATTTTGCTTAACCGATCAAGTAGTGAGTATTATCGACTCTAGCGTAGGCGCCAGCCCGTATAGATAACGTTGGCGATGTTGAGTCGGTCAAGTTGCCTTAGGGAATCTCTAATTAATTCCATGATGGGGGAGACGGAGAAAAAACGCTGATGATAACTAGGCGCAGCACTTGATAATACTGGTGGTATTATCAAGTGCAACGACGTGAGCGCAGCGTTTTTTCCCGTCCTTCTGTTGAATATACAACGGTTTGCTGCAATTGCTGCGCTTGCTGTGTTGCATCCCTTGGCGTATATGCTACGGCATGCGCTTAGCGGTTTGCGCTTTGCAATCATCAGCAATTGCAGGCAAACTCGCTCCATCAGCGAGTTAATCAGAGGTCCCTTTGAGTTTGGATAATGCTTTTGCCTATTTGCTGCGAAACGTTGGCAATCTTGTTGTCAGGTGTAGTGGATTGATTAAGCGCGTAATCGAGTGCCGATAAATCCAAATTACTGATAACACGCCACTTGTGATATAACGAAAGCATGTTTACTGATATTTTGCTGAATAAATATATTCATACGATTGCTATTGTGTTAATGCTTCCGCTTATCTATCTAATAGGGATTCCTTGGCCGCTAACGAGTATTTGGAGTGTCGTTGAGGCGTTATTGAGTCTAGCAATAGGATATTGTTTTACTCTTATTATTGCCGTATTGGTATGCACCTTGTTATTGCACTGCTATGGCTGTGTGTGTTGGCTGGTGCAGCTTTTTAGTCGCTCATGATGCTAGGGAAACTCTGATTAAGCCGCTGATGGAGCGACTTTGCCTGCAATTGCAAGGTGCATGTATTCGTTGGCGCATGCCGTAGCATATCCGCCAAGGGATGCAACACAGCAATTGCCGTAACCCATAAGTATATTTGACAAAAGACGGTGCAACCGCGCCTTAGCAGCCACATATTATCCAACATTTTTCATAAAAAATTTTCAATCTCCTGTTAGCATAGTATCGATGCAGAAACAGCTAATACGACTCCCAGTATGGGGCATGGGTTGCGCTGCGCTTGGCAATTTATACCGAGCTATAAGCGATCAACAAGCCGCACAGTTTTTGCGTGCGGCGTGGGATGCTGGGATGCGCTATTTTGACACAGCGCCGTTATACGGCTTTGGACTGAGCGAACGGCGACTTGGTGATTTTCTGCGCAATCTAGCTGATGACCAAGCTGACCCGTGGCAGCTTTCAACCAAGGTAGGACGGGTGTTAGCACCAGACCACAGCCACCATCAAGGTTGTGACTGCTACGTTGATGCTTTGCCATTTCGACCGATATTTGATTATAGCTACGCTGGCGTCATGCGCTCGTATGCCGATAGCATCCAGCGGCTGGGGACTGACGCTATCGATATTTTGTATATCCATGACATCGGAGCTGTCACCCACGGCGACACCCATCCAGCGACGATGGCAATCGCGATGACCTCTGGGTATACTGCCCTCGACGAGCTGCGGCGCAACGGCAATATTAAGGGGTTTGGTCTGGGGGTGAATGAATGGCAGGTCTGCGTAGAGGCAATGCAGCATGGACATTGGGATGTGTTTTTGCTAGCTGGTCGGTATAGTTTGCTGGAACAAAGCCCTGTTAATACGTTATTGCCGCTGTGCCAGCAACACGGCAGCGCAGTGGTGCTCGGCGGGGTGTTTAATTCTGGCATCCTCGCCAGCAGCGAGAAAAGTAGTTCCAACTATAATTATCAACAAGCGCCAGCACATATTATAGACAAAGCCGAACAATTAGCCGCCATCTGCAGCAGCCACAACACCCAACTCCCCGCAGCCGCGCTCCATTTTGCCCATTCGCACCCAGCGATTGCCAGTGTCCTGCTTGGCGGCAATAGTTTGCCACAGCTTAAGCAGAATATTGGTTGGATTAACCAACCTGTCCCGCCACAACTTTGGCAGGCATTGCAGCAAAACGGGCTCATTCAAGCCAATGTTGCCATCGACAACATCCGACACCAGCCATTATAATATGCGCATCATCGACAGCCACTGCCACGTTTGGCGATTAGACGCGCCGTATTTTGCCTGGCCGACTGTGGACTTGGCGCAGATATATCGTGACTTTTCAATCCACGACTATACCTGCGAATCGGCTGCAGCGGTCAGCCAAACGGTTATCGTGCAAACAGCAGCGAGTATTGCCGAAACACAGGCATTATTAACGCTTGCTACTGAGCACAGCATCATTGCTGGCGTTGTCGGTTGGCTGCCATTGGATGCGCCAGCAGTTGTCCAACAACAACTCGACGCACTCCCCGCCACCAGCGCATTAAAAGGTGTCCGCCCAATGTTACCAAGCATGGCTGATGACGCTTGGATTTGCGCTGCGCAGTTGCAGCCGAGCATCGATGCGTTGGTCGCGCACAACCTCACCTTTGATGCCTTGCTCACCCCGCGCTCGCTCGATGGGTTATATCATTTTGCGGTGCGCAACCCTGGGTTACCGATTGTCATCGACCATGCTGCCAAGCCTAATATTTGCAGCAGCGATGGTTTTAAGCAATGGCAGCAACGCATCCAGCCGCTGAGCAGGCTTGACAACGTGTATTGCAAACTCTCAGGGTTGGTGACTGAAGCCAACTCTGCTGATGTGCAAGTGCTGATACCGTACCTTGACTATTTGCTTGAATCATTTGGAGCGAAAAAATTGATGTACGGCAGCGATTGGCCTGTGGTCAAATTAGTGTGCAATTACCATGATTGGTTATCAATGTTGCAATACTATTGCCAGCAGCTAACCCTTGCAGAGCAGCAAGCAATTTTTTTTCGCACTGCTCAGCAGTTTTATACACTCGACCGGTGACAACCCCACCTGTTGACCCGCATCACAAATTATTCACGCCAGCAACCATACTCGAGGAGAGCCTGACCATGCCACGCCTACCCAATAAAAATGTACTTATTACTGCTGCAGGTCAAGGCATTGGTAAGGCATGCGCCGAACTATGCGCCGCAGAAGGGGCAAATGTTTTAGCCACAGACATCAACGCAGAATTATTACAAGGCGTTGCCGGCTGCCAAACCCAAGTCGTTGATGTCCTCGACTCAACCGCTGTTACCCACCTTGCAACACAACACCAAGATTTTGATGTGTTGGTAAATTGCGCTGGCTTTGTTGCCCATGGCAACATTCTTGATTGTGATGACGAGCAGTTTAACTTTTCTATTGATTTAAACGTGCGCGCAACCTATAGAATGTGTCGTACATTTTTGCCGCAATTACTCAGCAAACCAACATCGAGCATTGTCAATATCGCATCGGCAGTGTCGTCGACTATTGCTGCGCCGAATCGGTTCGTCTATGGCACAACAAAAGCCGCAATTATTGGTTTGACAAAATCAATCGCGGCTGACTTCATCACTGACGGGCTGCGCTGCAACGCGATTTGCCCGGGGACAGTCGCGAGCCCTTCTCTTGAAGGTCGGATGCAGGAAATGGGGAAAACCCTCACTGGAGGGTATCAAGCCGCACGCGCAGCATTTCTTGCTCGCCAACCGCTAGGGAGGCTTGGCACCGCAGAGGAAATTGCATATTTAGTGCTGTATCTTGCGAGTGATGAATCCCAATACACCACGGGCACCGCGCAAATTATTGACGGTGGCTGGACCAATATCTAAACCTACGGAGCAATACTAACCATGAAATTTTTACGCATCGGCGCAATTGGCCAAGAAAAACCCGCGGTACTCCATACCGATACAGCGTATGATTTATCCCCTTTAATCGCAGACTTTACCCCCGCTGTGCTCAGCAATTTAGCCAACCTAGACATCGATGTGAACAAACTTGAACAACTTTCGCTAAATCAGCGCATCGGCTCGTGTGTCCCAACGCCAAGCAAGTTTATCTGCATCGGTCTGAACTATGCTGACCATGCGCTAGAGACAGGCGCCACACCTCCTAACGAGCCAATCATTTTTTTTAAAGCGCCAAGTGCGCTTTGTGGACCCAATGATAATGTCGAAATTCCCCGCACCAGCCAAAAAACAGACTGGGAAGTAGAGCTTGGAGTTGTAATTGGCAAACCAGCTAAATATGTTGACGAAGCAGCCGCGCTTAACCATGTCGCTGGTGTTTGTATGATTAACGACGTTTCAGAGCGCGCCTTTCAAACAGAACGTGGCGGACAATGGGTCAAGGGTAAATCACACGATACTTTTGCTCCCACTGGCCCGTATTTGGTGCCGCTGGGTGAAATAGCAGATGTTGCTAACCTCGCCATGGAGCTGCGCGTTGATGGAGTCGTCAAGCAAGCGAGTAATACCAACCAAATGATTTTCAAACCAGCAACAATTATCAGCTATTTATCGCAGTTTATGACGTTGCTGCCTGGCGATATCATCTCTACCGGGACACCTGCTGGCGTTGGTTTAGGGATGTCTCCTCAACAATTTTTGCAAGCTGGACAAACCATTGAGTTGAGCATCGCTGGATTGGGAAAGCAAAAACAACGCACTGTAGCCGCATAATTGAGGGCATACAATCCACGAACTTAAGGAAGCTCTGCTTAAGCTGCATCACTCATATACAGTGTATGCATAAGCCCCAATAACTGCGATATCAACACAGCTTTCGCTGATGCTTTTTTCCAGACAAGGCCAATGGTCCGCGAGAAACTGTTGTTTTGCAGCGGGATATAACAAATCCCATCGTTATTTTTTTTAGCAATACTTGGCATCAGCGTGAGTCCTTGACCAATTGAAACAAAACTCTTAATAGTTTCTAAACTGGACGCTTGCAACATTTTGTTTTCATGTGCAGATATTGAACAGCAAATTTCTAACGCCTGCTTGCGCAAGCAATGCCCTTCTTCTAGCAGGATAAGCGCTTCATTTTCTAATGACCCAGCACTAATTATCTGCCGACTTGCCAAAGGATGGCTCGCAGCAACAGCCACATACAATGGGTCTGTAAATAATGCTTGGCTTTCAAACACATTGTCATCTGTTGGCAAGCTAACAATGGCAGCGTCGATTTCTTCACTGAGCAGCCCTTTTAATAAATCTTCAGTTTTGGCTTCTTTTAAGATGAGAGTGGTATCTGGTGCGGCAACGGCAGTTATTTGAATGATTGCTGGAAACACATATGGAGCAACTGTCAAAATTGCGCCTAAATTTATTGTTCCTTTTAACACGTTGTTGTTTGCTTGGGCAAAGTTCGATATTTCATCCTTGAGTGTTAAAATTTGCTGGGCACGATCTAACACAATTTTGCCCATAGCGGAGACCTGTACACGGCGATTATTACGGATAAATAATTGGATGCCAAGCTCAGCCTCTAGCTTTTTGATTTGCATACTTAACGATGGCTGTGAGACATTGCATGCCTCAGCGGCTCTGCTGAAACTTAAGGTACTAGCAACAGCAATTATGTATTGTAGATCTCTAAAATTCATTTGCCTAAGTTATGTGGGTATGGCACAGGAATCCTTAATATGCATGCACACAACACCATATTGTATCCCGTATATTGCAAAGCAAACAACTTACTGCGGACATATGGCAAGCACAGTTTAATCATTGCGGCGGTTATGGATTACCCACAATACACCGTAGCTTGGCAGATTATGGCACGACAAGTTATAGACAAATACTATCATAGTGATAGAGACAATGTATTTTAATTATCACTAATAATGCCCATAGTAAGTTATTACCTAGCTATGTACGCTTACACAAATCGAGGAAATATCATGAACACAATATCCGTCAGCGCCGATGTGACACAATGCCCATTTATGGGCGGAGCAAAAAAAATTCCCGCAGGTCGTGGTACCAGCAATCAAGATTGGTGGCCGAACCAACTCAAGTTGAATATTTTGCGAAAAAATGCGCCGCAATCAAACCCGATGGATGCTTCATTTGATTATGCAACAGAATTCAAAAGCCTAGATCTGCAACAAGTAAAATCAGATATTTTTGAGCTAATGACAACTTCACAAGACTGGTGGCCAGCTGACTATGGTCACTATGGACCATTATTCATTCGTATGGCTTGGCACAGTGCTGGAACATACCGCATTCAAGATGGGCGTGGTGGCGCTGATGCTGGGATGCAACGTTTTACACCACTCAATAGTTGGCCAGACAACCAAAATTTAGACAAGGCGCGGATGCTGTTATGGCCGATCAAGCAGCAATACGGAAAAAAAATATCATGGGCTGATTTGTTGATTCTTGCAGGAAACTGCGCACTCGAATCCATGGGTTTGCAGACTTTTGGTTTTGCTGGTGGGCGTGTGGATGTTTGGGAAGCAGACCAAGTGACGTATTGGGGTAATGAGACCACATGGCTTGACGACGAACGTTATGCAGGTGATCGCGAACTAGAAAGCCCTCTTGCGGCAGTGCAAATGGGCTTGATTTATGTCAATCCAGAAGGACCAAACGGCATTCCTGACCCGGTAGGATCAGCACGAGATATCAGAGAAACCTTTGGCCGTATGGCAATGAACGATGAAGAAACTGTCGCCTTGATTGCAGGCGGTCACTCATTTGGCAAAACGCATGGCGCAGCACAAAACTCGCCTGAGAATATCGGATCAGATCCTGCTGGGGCAGGCCTTGAAAATCAAGGTCTTGGTTGGAAGAACTCCCATGGTGCTGGCAATGCTGGCGACACTATATCTAGTGGTCCTGAAGTTATTTGGACAACAACGCCAACACAATGGAGCAATAATTTTTTTGAAAATCTATTTGGCTACGAATGGGAAGTCACCAAAAGTCCTGCAGGTGCAAACCAATGGCAGCCAAAAAACAATGGCGGTGCTGGCACAGTGCCAGATGCACACGATGCTTCAATCAGCCATCAACCCACGATGCTAACTTCTGATTTAGCTCTGCGTGAAGATCCTGTTTATGAAAAAATATCACGCAGATTTTATGAAAACCCTGATCAGTTTGCAGATGCTTTTGCGCGTGCGTGGTTTAAATTAACCCACCGCGATATGGGACCAGCTATCCGATATTTAGGCGCAGAAGTACCAACAGAAACATTGATTTGGCAAGATCCAATTCCAGCCGAAACAACATCAACAATTGATGATGCCGACATCAAGACACTGAAAAACAAAATACACGCTGCAGGATTATCTGTCTCACAACTCGTAAGTACAGCATGGGCTTCTGCCGCAACATATCGTGATTCTGACAAACGCGGCGGCGCCAACGGCGCTAGAATACGCTTGGCACCTCAAAAAGATTGGGAGGTGAATAACCCGAGCAAACTCGCAAAAGTATTATCTATATTAGAATCCATCCAACACAACTTCAACAATGGCGGCAAGCATGTGTCCCTTGCAGATGTCATTGTGTTAGCAGGTAGTGTAGGCATTGAGCAAGCTTGCAAAAATGCAGGGCAAACCGTTGTTGTGCCATTTACCCCTGGACGTGGTGATGCAACGCAGCAACATACAGATATTGAATCATTTGCGCCACTCAAGCCAACGGCAGACGGGTTTAGAAACTATCGCGACTCCAGGCATACAATCAAAGCAGAAGAGCTGCTAGTAGATAAAGCAGAATTACTCGCGCTCAGTGCTCCAGAAATGACAGTACTACTTGCTGGCATGCGGGTATTGAACACTAATGCAGATGGCTCAAGCCACGGTGTGTTAACCAAAAATCCAGAATCACTAACAAATGATTTTTTTATACATTTGCTTGATATCGGCACTACTTGGAAAGTCAGCGCTGCAGATGATACCCTCTTTGCAGGCAGTGACCGCGCGACGGGTACGCTACAGTGGACAGCGACTAGAGCAGATTTAATCTTTGGTTCAAATTCAGAATTACGGGCAATTGCCGAAGTTTATGGCTGTGTGGATGCTAAAGAAAAATTTGTTCAAGACTTTATCAGCGCCTGGACAAAAGTGATGAATCTTGATCGCTTTGATTTGCAATAATCTTGCTCCAATAAGTACATACGGCAACAGGCGGCGCCTTTGGGTGCCGCTTTTCCTCCGCGTTGTTAGCTCAGGATGCGCTTGGCCTGCTGACAGTCTTTTGTTATTTGTAACTGCAACGCATCAACCGATGCAAACTTTTGCTCGACGCGGATAAACGTATGCGGAGTTATAGTTATCGTTTCTCCATAAATATCATCGCAAAAATCGAATATATGCACTTCGGTAATGTGTGCGGTTCCACCCACAGTTGGTCTGTTGCCGCAGTTCATTACCCCTGCATGTGTCGTATTGCCAGTAGCTACTGTGACAGCATATACACCGGCGAACGGTAGCCGATGGACTAATTCAATGTTGGCGGTTGGAAAACCCAGCGTTCGTCCAAGTTTACTACCATTACGCACTTGACCAGAAAAACAATACGACCTCCCAAGCAAATCAGCTGCCTGGGTAAATTCATTGCGTAACACCGCCGCGCGAATTACCGAAGAAGAAATAACTTGTTGCTGGCTTGTGGCAAGAGGTACGACCGTGACTGCCATATCATATTGTTTGCCGAGCCTCTCAAGCAGCTGGGCATTGCCTTGTTTTTGATAACCAAAAGAAAAGTTTGCACCAACAATCACGTGACTGCATTGGTATTGCTGATACAGCACATCGCGGACAAATTGTATTGCGCTCAAATTCCTAAAGTCCGCATCAAATGCTTGTACAAAAACTTGTTTTGCGCCGTAATATTGCAACAGCTTGATGCGCGCCTGCGTTGGGTAGAGCCTAAAATATGCCGCATCATCCTGCGCAAAAAATTCATTGGGTAATGGGTCAAATGTCAGCGCGCATGGTTGCTGCTGGGTGTCTTGCGCTATTGCAACTGCACGCTGTAATAATTGTTGATGACCGATGTGGACTGCATCAAACTTACCTACTGCAACAACAGTTTTCACAAAGCATTGTTAGCAAGAAACTAGCAGAATGTAGGTGTCATTATACATGATAATTCGGAGATTCTTTAGTAATTTGGACATCGTGGACATGGCTTTCTTTCATCCCAGCATTGGTAATTTGCACGAACTTGGTCTTGGTGCGCAACTCATCAATTGTGGCACAACCAGTGTAGCCCATGCACGAGCGCACTCCGCCCATCAACTGGTGGACAACCCCTTTTAACGGTCCTTTTGCTGGTACTCTACCTTCAATGCCTTCTGGTACCAATTTATCTGTTTCTGAACCTTCTTGAAAATATCTATCGCTCGAACCTTGTTTCATTGCCGCTTGCGAACCCATACCACGATATTGCTTGTATGAACGGGCTTGGTATAGCTCAAATTCGCCAGGAGATTCATCCGTGCCAGCAAGTAAACTACCAACCATGACACAATGTGCTCCTGCGGCAATCACTTTAGCAATATCCCCAGAATAGCGAATTCCACCGTCTGCAATCACCAACACGCTGCTATCTACCAATGCTGCAGACACTTGGCTAACCGCGCTAATCTGTGGCATGCCAACACCAGAAATAATTCTTGTTGTACAAATTGAACCTGGACCAATACCAACTTTTACCGCATCAACTCCACAATCAGCCATGCGCAGTGCGGCGTCTGCGGTAGCAATATTCCCAGCTATAAGATTCACCGACGCAAACTTCTTGCGCATGTACGACACAGTTTCTATAACGTTGCGTGAATGTCCGTGCGCGGTATCAACAACTAATACATCAACACCTGCCGCGACAATTGCTTCTGCACGTTTTTGACTCTCTGCGCCAATGCCAATCGCCGCTCCAACGCGCAAGGCGCCGTGTTCATCTTTACAGGCGTTGGGGAACATAGTATGCTTCAATAAATCTCGCACCGTAACCATCCCGATCAGTTGCATGTGATCGTCAACAACGATGACTTTTTCAATCCGATTAGCGTGCATTTTTTCCTGTGCTTCTGCCATGGTGAAGTTACAGCCAACCGTTATCAATTTTTCAGCAGGGGTCATAATTGCACTCACAACCTGCTTGGCATCAGTTGAAAACCGCACATCACGTTGGGTGACAATGCCAACAACTTGGCTATTATTTGCAGCGTCAATGACTGGCACACCTGAAATACCGAAGCGTTTACGGATGGCATGCAACTCCGAGATTGGAGCGTGTTGGTCAATCGTGATTGGGTCTCGAATAACGCCACTTTCAAACTTTTTAACCCGACGGACTTCTGCTGCTTGTTGCTGTATTGATAAGTTTTTGTGGATAATACCAAGACCACCTTCTTGTGCTAAGGCAATCGCTAGTCCAGATTCAGTAACAGTGTCCATTGCCGCAGAGAGCATTGGAATACTCAACTCAATTTTGCTGCACAGTTTGGTTGTTAATGAAACTGCACTGGGGACTACTTCGCTGTATGCAGGGACGAGCAAAACATCATCAAATGTAAGCGCGACTCCGCTAATTCGATCAACCATTAACTATACGCTTTAACCATGCCGAGAATATCCTCTTCAGGCACCGCACCAACGCGGCTTTCAACAATCTCGCCATTTTTAAACAACAATAATGTTGGAATACCGCGCACATTATATTTTCCTGCAATTTCTTGATTATCTTCAACATTCACTTTGCATACTTTTAGACTATCACTCATTTGTGCTGCAATCTTTTCGACAATCGGACCAATAGTTTTGCAAGGGCCACACCATGACGCCCAAAAATCTACCAAGACTAGTTGGTCTTTATGTTCAATAACTTCTTCCTCAAATGTGTCAGTCGTAACTTCCATGGTGGCCATACACTACTCCTAATAATTTTAAATAAGAAACGGCTCTAATTCTGCTTTTACAGGCTTGATGCTTTTGATGGTGTTGACGTCGACCGTATCAATACATATTTGTGGATCTTTTAGCCCATTTCCTGTTAGCGTCATCACAACCGTGCTTCCTGCAGTAATTTTATTATGTGACAAGTCATCAAGAAGCCCAGCTAAACTCACAGCCGAAGCAGGTTCACAAAATACTCCTTCGCAAGTTGCGAGCATTTTTTGTGCTGCCAATATTTTGGCATCCGGCTGGGCAGCAAACCATCCTTTAGATTGATCAACCGCTTCAATTGCATAATCCCATGACTGTGGCCTGCCTATTCGAATTGCAGTGGCGATTGTTTCTGGGCTAGCGATTGGACCACCATCAACAAATGGAGCGGCGCCACAGGCCTGATACCCAACCATTACAGGCATTTTGCTGCTATTACTTGCTAACTGCATACCCTTCCACTCGTGAAAATCTTTAATAACTGGTGGATATGCACGACGTTCACCCGCAGCTTCACAATACCCCATCCAATGCGCAGTAATATTGCCAGCATTGCCAACTGGCAAATAATGGTAGTCTGGCGCATCGCCCAGCGTTTCCACGATTTCGAAGGCTATTGTTTTTTGCCCTTGCAGCCGATATGGGTTCACCGAGTTTACCAACACGACTTCTGGGTGGTCACAAGAAAGTTTGACCAGCTCCATTGCTGCGTCAAACCCCCCTTTAATTTGAATAACTTGGGCACCATATATCATGGCTTGGGCGAGTTTTCCTAAGGCAATTTTGTTTTCTGGAATAACCACGACACAACGTATCCCCGCTTTTGCAGCATACGCAGCAGCCGATGCCGAGGTATTTCCTGTAGAAGCGCAGACGACCGTAGACGCACCATCGCGTATTGCTTGAGTAATTACGGCCGTCATCCCACGATCTTTAAATGAACCAGTTGGATTTGCGCCTTCTATTTTTGCAAAAAGACGTATGTCTTTTTTTATGATTCGTGGAATATTAAGTAATGGTAGCAGCGGAGTATTGCCTTCATACAATGATACTGGCACAATATTTTGATCAATTATCAAAAAAGGTCGGTAACGTTCAAGCAGTCCAGCGTAAGTCGACAGAGGTATCATACAATAGGGTGAGTTAAAATAAGAAATGCTACCAAACGTTGCCTTGCTTGTGTGTACTCAATATGTTTTTTTGAGCAGTTTCATCTAAGGAAGCTCTGATGGAGCGAGTTTGGCTACAATTGCTGATGATTGCAAGGCGACTCTATCAGGCGTCTCTGTATAGCCCAGTCAGCACCCACTACAGGCATAAATGTCTTGGAAAAACAAACACAACGCAGCAAGTGTTTGTACAATCCAAATCGCAATACGCATTAAATTGACAACCGAGCATTATAAATATGACCACACTTCGAATCTTCATTTTCGCCGCTTTAACAGTTATATCGACAGGTTGCAACGTTGAAGAAACTCTTAATACCATTAAAGGAATAGTAATGCCAAGTGCTACAAACAACCTACAGCCAAGTCAAGTCAAGTTTGCAACCACGCTCGGATCATTTATTATTGAACTTGACTATGAAAACGCCCCAGTTTCGAGCGCGAACTTTGCACAATATGTCAATGATGGCTTTTATGATAACACCATCGCCCACCGGGTTATTCTGGACTTCATGGTGCAAATGGGCGGTTTCACAACAAATTTTGAGCAAAAGAAAACCCGCGACCCGATTCGCAACGAAGCTAAAAACGGATTAAAAAACCTACGCGGTATGCTATCAATGGCACGCACACAGGCAGTCGATAGTGCAACATCTCAGTTTTTTATCAACGTCGCCGATAATGCGTTTTTAGATAATAGTAGCCGTGACTATGGATACGCCGTATTTGGTAAAATTATTGCAGGAATGGATGTTATCGACCTGATTGCCAAGCAACCTACTAGCAGCAAAAATGGTCACCAAGACGTACCGACTACAGATGTTGTGGTATTGTCTGCTGCAATGGTGCCAGCAACAAAATAGTTTTTTGTAATGCCTATGAACCCTCTGATTAAGTCGCCGACACTACCAGCTGGCGTGAGGTTAAACAACACTTGCTAGGCTGTTAGGGAAGCTCTGATTAAGACTCGCATATACTCCAATAACTCGCATATACTCCAAAAAAATAATAGCAATAATTTTCAATGGTCAATATTTGATCATTTCGCTGATCTTCGTGTTGCTGTTTTACTGTTTTTTACTGTTTTTTACTGTTTTTCTTGAATTTTGGGCGGTTCTATCCTGTTAGTCGTCCGCTCAGCATGTATAAGTTCGTCAATGCCAGCAAAGAAAATACTTGTACTCGATTCTTTTCTAGTCCTTTGTAGCGAGCTTTCTTATAACCAAACTGACATTTGATTACCCGAAAACAGTGCTCAATCCGGGCGCGCACCTTAGAGTTCTGTGTATTGCGTTGGCGCTGCGAGCCGCTCATTTGCTGCTTTGGTTTACGTTTATCATTCACGCGCCAATCTATCCCAAGGTGACGCGAGCCGCGTTTATAACTGTCGCTCGTATATCCTGCATCGGCAAAGATGACCTTATCTGTTTCACGCAGCAATTTTGGGAGTTCATTGATGTCAGCTTCATTCGCGGCTGTGGTGGTAGGCATTGCAGCGCTATGAATCATATTGCTATTAGCGTCAGTTCCTATATGAATCTTCATGCCAAAATACCACTGCTTGCCTTTCCTTGTTTGATGCATTTCAGGATCACGGGCTTTCTCTTTATTCTTCGTAGATGATGGTGCATGGATGATCGTGGCATCAACCATCGTCCCTGGTGAGATTGTTATATTATTTTCCATACAATAGTCATTCACCCCAGCAAGTATCTTGACGCTGAGTTGATGTTTTTCTATGATCCTGCGGGCAAGTTCAAGATGGTAGTTTCAGCAGGGATGGCATCGTCTATCAGCTCTATATGGGCAAAACGCCGCATGCTTTCCATGTCATATAGTGCTTCTTCTACCCCTGGGTCTGATAAGTTGTACCATTGCTGTAAAAAATAAATGCGTAACATGGTCTGCATATTAATCGGTGGGCGGCCATTCCCTTTCTTGGGATAATGCGGTTCTATTAACTCTAACAACTGTTGCCATGGAGCTAATTTGTCCATTAACTGCAAGAATTTTTCACGTTTTGTTGTTACTTTCTTGTGGTCGTATGCAGCACTGGCAAAAGTTGTTTGTTTCATAAGACTATCCGCTTATTCAAATAGATTCACCATTGTATATCTTTGTAGCTGATATTGCTGTTGTTTGGGACTTAATCAGAGATTCCTTAGCGGAGACTGCGTGCTAGCTCTTGCAACCAGGCCTTTTGACGGGGGAACACGGCAAATGAAGAGTATGATACTATGCGTTTAGCTGCATAATTATGGAATGTCGCGCTAGCGATTGCAATCCGCCTAGCTATATCGGCGATATGTCTATACAATAGCGTAATCACCAATAACCTCAGCGAGCAACTACAACAATGAACCTCCAAGTCAAAGAGCTTAAAACAGAAGAAATAATCAGCCTGATAGCTGATCTTGACATCGAATTGCAAAGCAGGATGGAAGTTGAAAAAGCCAAACTCATTGATGAAATTAGAGCTAGGGCAGCAGCCTTGAATATCCCTGTTGAATACATCATGGAAGAAGTTGCTAAACCACGAAAACGCACGATACAACCAAAATACCAAAATCCTGATAACGAAAATGAAAAGTGGGTAGGAAGGGGAAACAAACCTAGCTGGGTTTTAGCTCAATTGGCAAAAGGCAAAAATTTAGAAGATTTGCGAATCTAAACTAAGGAAGCTGCCAAATATTTCCTGTTGGATACAGATATTTAGCAACAGACTGTTCGTGCATTTCAATACTATATCCCGATTCAGTTGGCGCAACATATGCGCCATTTTTAATACGGCACGGTGTTTTAAAATGCTCTGCTAAATGGCTGACGTATTCGACAACACGGTTTGCAGTTGTCGCCGATATTTGCACAAAATCTATCATCGATAAATGCTGGACGTATTGGCATAAACCCACACCTCCAGCATGAGGACATACTGGTTTGTTGTATTTTGCCGCGAGCAAATATACCGCTAGAATTTCGTTAACACCACCTAATCTTGTTGCATCTATTTGCACAAAATCCAATGCATCGTTTTGAATAAACTGCTTAAACATCACCCGATTGTGACAATGCTCACCAGTCGCAATGCTTGTCGGCGCGACAGCTTCTTTAATTTTTTTATGCCCAAAAATATCATCAGGGCTGGTTGGTTCTTCAATAAATAGCGGCTTGGTTTCTTGTAAGTATTTCACCCAGTCAATCGCCTGCTGCACATCCCAAATTTGATTGGCATCAATCATCAAATGGCGTTGGTCACCAATGATGTTGCGGATAATTTTGCAACGGCGCAAGTCATCTTCCTTATCTAAACCGACTTTTATTTTTATATAATTCCAACCATCTTTAACAGCTTGCTCGCAGATACGTTGCATTTTTTCATCACTATAGCCCAACCAACCTGCGCTTGTTGTATATGCTGGATACCCATGTTGCTCGAGCAAATTAATACGCTGCGCTTTTGTGGACTGGTTGGCATCGACCATTGTCAACGCTTCATCGCGAGTGATCGCATCGCTCAAATAGCGAAAATCAACACAGTCAACAAACTCCTCTGTGTGCATATCACTCAAGTAACGCCATAACGGTTGTTGCGCTATTTTTGCTAGCAAATCCCAGACAGCATTGATTATCGCCCCCATTGCCATATGCACCACGCCTTTTTCTGGGCCTAACCAACGCAACTGGCTATCTGAATGCATATGGGCAAAAAAACTAGGCATATCGTCACGAATTGCCTCTAACTCCTGACCAATAATTAAATGACGCATCGCCTCAACAGCATGGCAACAAATGTCATTGCCACGACCGATAGTGAAAATCAACGAATGCCCAGTTAATGCCGCATCACTCGTATGCAATGTTACATATGTCGCTGAATAATCAGGGTCTTTGTTGACCGCATCGGAACCGTCGAGCAGCAACGACGTAGGAAAACGTATATCCTTGACATTGATAGATTGAATCGTTATTGACATTACCCCTACAACTCAAGTTATTAAAATTGATATATAGCATATTTTGCCAAGCAACAAAGTCAATGCTGCAGCAGCGGAATCAGAGCTTCCCTAAGGAAGCTCTGATTAAGTCCCAAACAACAGCAATATCAGCTACAAAGATATACAATGGTGAATCTATTTGAATAAGCGGATAATCTTATGAAACAAACAACTTTTGCCAGTGCTGCATACGACCACAAGAAAGTAACAACAAAACGTGAAAAATTCTTGCAGTTAATGGACAAATTAGCTCCATGGCAACAGTTGTTAGAGTTAATAGAACCGCATTATCCCAAGAAAGGGAATGGCCGCCCACCGATTAATATGCAGACCATGTTACGCATTTATTTTTTACAGCAATGGTACAACTTATCAGACCCAGGGGTAGCAGAAGCACTATATGACATGGAAAGCATGCGGCGTTTTGCCCATATAGAGCTGATAGACGATGCCATCCCTGATGAAACCACCATCTTGAACTTTGCCCGCAGGATCATAGAAAAACATCAACTCAGCGTCAAGATACTTGCTGTGGTGAATGAGTATTGTATGGAAAATAATATAACAATCTCACAAGGGATGATGGTTGATGCCACGATCATCCATGCACCGTCGTCTACGAAGAATAAAGAGAAAGCCCGTGATCCTGAAATGCAGCAAACAAGGAAAGGCAAGCAGTGGTATTTTGGCATGAAGATTCATATAGGAACTGACGCTAATAGCAATATGATTCATAGCGCGGCAATGCCCACCACCACAGCCGCGAATGAAGCGGACATCAATGAACTCCCAAAATTGCTGCGTGAAACAGACAAGGTTATCTTTGCCGATGCAGGATATACGAGCGACAGTTATAAACGCGGCTCGCGTCACCTTGGGATACATTGGCGCGTGAACGATAAACGTAAACCAAAGCAGCAAATGAGCGGCTCGCAGCGCAAACGCAATAGACAGAACTCTAAGGTGCGCGCCCGGATTGAGCACTGTTTTCGGGTAATCAAATGTCAGTTTGGTTATAAGAAAGCTCGCTACAAAGGACTAGAAAAGAATCGAGTACAAGTATTTTCTTTGCTTGCATTGACGAACTTATACATGCTGCGAGGACGACTAACAGGATAGAACCGCCCAAAATTCAAGAAAAACAATAGAAAACAGTAAAAAACAGTAAAACAGCAACAGAAGATCTGCGAAATGGTCAAATATTGACCATTGAAAATTATTGCTATTACTTTTTTGGAGTATATGCGAGTTATTGGAATATATGCGAGTCTTAATCAGAGATTCCTTAGGGAAGCTCTGATTAATTCCATGATGGGCGGGACGGAGAAAAACGCTGATGAAACTTAAGCGCAGTGCGCAGCTAACACTGGTGGGTCTTGTGGGTATTGCCAAGTGCTGCAACGACGGAGAGCAGCGTTTGTTCCCGTTCCTCAAGGATTCGCAGAAAATTACGTGCTTGCTGTGTTGCGGGTTTTGTCGTATTGCTACGGCATACGGACGCAAGCCGCGCCGTGCAATCATTATAATTTTCTAGCGAACTCGCTCCATCAGCGAGTTTTTCAGAGTTTATCTAAGGAATCTCTGATTAAGTCCCAAACAACAGCAATATCAGCTACAAAGATATACAATGGTGAATCTATTTGAATATTTGAATAAGCGGATAATCTTATGAAACAAACAACTTTTGCCAGTGCTGCATACGACCACAAGAAAGTAACAACAAAACGTGAAAAATTCTTGCAGTCGATGGACAAATTAGCTCCATGGCAACGGTTGTTAGCGTTAATAGAACCGCATTATCCCAAGAAAGGGAATGGCCGCCCACCAATTAATATGCAGACCATGTTACGCGTTTATTGTTTACAGCAATGGTACAACTTATCAGACCCAGGGGTAGAAGAAGCACTATATGACATGGAAAGCATGCGGCGTTTTGCCCATATAGAGCTGATAGACGATGCCATCCCTGATGAAACTACCATCTTGAACTTCCGCAGGATCATAGAAAAGCATCAACTCAGCGTCAAGATACTTGCTGTGGTGAATGAGTATTGTATGGAAAATAATATAATAATCTCACAAGGGTCGATGGTTGATGCCACGATCATCCATGCACCATCATCTACGAAGAATAAAGAGAAAGCCCGTGATCCTGAAATGCATCAAACAAGGAAAGGCAATCAGTGGTATTTTGGCATGAAGATTCATATAGGAACTGACGCTAATAGCAATATGATTCATAGCGCGACAGTGACAGCCGCGAATGAAGCTGACATCAATGAACTCCCAAAATTGCTGCGTGAAACAGATAAGGTTATCTTTGCCGATGCAGGATATACGAGCGACAGTTATAAACGCGGCTCGCGTCACCTTGGGATAGATTGGCGCGTGAATGATAAACGTAAACCAAAGCAGCAAATGAGCGGCTCGCAGCGCAAACGCAATAGACAGAACTCTAAGGTGCGCGCCCGGATTGAGCACTGTTTTCGGGTAATCAAATGTCAGTTTGGTTATAAGAAAGCTCGCTACAAAGGACTAGAAAAGAATCGAGTACAAGTATTTTCTTTGCTTGCATTGACGAACTTATACATGTTTCGAGGACGGCTAACAGGATAGAACCGCCCAAAGATCAAGAAAAACAGTAAAAAACAAGAAAAACAGTAAAAAACAGTAAAAAACAGTAAAAAAACAGTAAAACAGCAACACGAAGATCAGCGAAATGATCAAATATTGACCATTGAAAATTATTGCTATTATTTTTTTGGAGTATATGCGAGTTATTGGAGTATATGAGCGTCTTAATCAGAGCTTCCCTAAGGAAGCTCTGATTAAGTCGCTGATGAAGCGAGTTTGCCTGCAATTGCTGATGATTGCAAGGCGCATTCCGCAGGCGCATGCCGTAGCATATACGCCAAGGGATGCAACACAGCAAGTACCGCTTGTAGGCAAACCATCATCTATTCAATAGAAGGCCGGGAAAAAACGCTGCGCTAACGTCGTTGCAGCACTTGATAATACCACCAGTATTATCTGCGCACTGCGTCTAGTTATCATCAGCGTTTTTTCTCCGTCTCGCCCATCATGGACTTAATCAGAGCTTCCCTAATCATCACCCTTTACTAAATATATTCCTGCCTTTGGATATCGGCATCCGCCATTCTTGACCAAATGCACGTTTGGATATTCTCACCCCTGGCGCTGCTTGGCTGCGTTTAAATTCGCTTTGATTGAGCATGGTAATGACTTGGTCTATCGTGGCGCGTGGTGTACCTGTTGCTTGGGCAATTGCTGTGGGAGTTTGTTGCTGTTCAACCAGCAGTCTGATGATTGGGTCGAGCACAGCGTACGGCGGCAAGGTGTCGTCGTCGCGCTGATTTGGGGCAAGCTCGGCAGACGGCGGGCGGGTAAGAATATTATGTGGAATAATCTCGTGCTGGCGGTTGACCCAATGCGAGAGTTCGTATACCTGTGTTTTGAGTAAGTCTTTGATGATATTAAACCCGCCGGCCATATCTCCGTACATCGTTGCATAGCCCATCGCCATTTCGCTTTTGTTGCCTGTGGCTAACAACAGATGCCCATGG
This sequence comes from Gammaproteobacteria bacterium, assembly GCA_965277405.1. GTDB lineage: Bacteria > Pseudomonadota > Gammaproteobacteria. The sequence continues at coordinate 1,384,066 of OZ255726.1, read as the reverse complement.
GCATTGGCGAGACTCATTAATATTTGCGCGCGCGCGCGCGCTTGAATGTTTTGTTGCATGCGGGCAATTGATCCAGGCGTGGCGGTATGCAACTGATCAGCGACACAGCCATTGCTAGCCTCGACCAAGGCTGCGATGGCAATGGTTTGCAAGGTAACACCAAGGTTATCTGCCAATGCCTGCGCGTCGGATTTGCTCTCGGCAGACGTGTAGATATACGGTAGCATGTAGCCATGGACATTTTCCGCGCCGAGTGCATCGACTGCAATTGCCAGCGTTAATGCCGAGTCAATACCGCCAGAAACCCCAATCAGCACTGCTGTAAAGCCATTGGTTTTAGTAAATTCGCGCAAGCCAATTTTGAGTATTTCGTAATTGAGTTGGAGTGCGGATGCGATAGGCGTTACTGCATTGATGGTGGTATCTGTGTCAAAGTCATACGTTAGCGGTTCGCCACCTTCGAGCGGTGCAGTCGCGATGGCTCCATTTTTTTGCACAACAAACGAGCTACCGTCAAATACCCATTCGTCATGCCCCCCGCTGCGATGGGCATACAGTACTGGCGCGTTGGTGCGTTGTGCAACAGCACGCATAATGTCTGTTCGCCATTGCTGCTTGCCTTGAAAGTATGGCGATGCATTGATGGTGAGGACAATGTCTGGTGCAATGTTGGGCATCGCATCTAAGAACGCTTGATGCCAGCAATCTTCACAAATACCAACTGCGAGGCGTAGCCCGCCCAGCTGCCAAATACTTGGGCCTGTTGATTTGCAATGGAAATAGCGTTTTTCGGTAAACACTCCGTGATTCGGTAAATGCTGCTTAAAATGCCATTGCACAGTGCCGTTATGGAACAGCGCGGCGGCATTGACTAAATCTCCGTCGGCATCAAACCATGGCATACCAACTGCAACGGCTTGGCTTGGGTATTGCTTGCTGGCTGCGAGTAGCTGAGCATAGGCGCTGCTGATTGCAGTTTTTAACCCTTTATCTAACAACAAATCTGCGGCAGGATAGCCAATTAAAAATAGCTCTGAAAACACCAAGCATTCGGCATTACTCTGCTGGAGTGCGGAGATAATAGCGTCAGTATTGGCTGATATATCACCAACAATTGAAGGGGTTTGGAATACAGCGAATCGCATACAAGAACAGTGAATAAATATTTGGTAATAGTATTGGCTTCGTTGGGCTGCTCAACTAAAAAGTCCATTGATTGCAAGCACCATGCTATGTTGCGGATAGTAATTTGCTAGACTGAATATTCAAACAGCAATTTCAACAGGGATCCTGTGTGCAAGTGTCGCAGAATATGCAAGTAATGTATGGATAGCGTCAGCCAATTTGTGTTGGGGAGTACGCTGTTTTATAGCGTGCTCGGCAAACGCGCCAATCGGCTGACACCACTCATTGGCGGGGTTATAGCGACGATTCCTGACCTAGATGTGCTGTTGTCGCATGATAATCCGATTACATCGTATGCCAAGCATCGCGCGTTTTCGCATAGCATATTTGTATTAACTATATGTGCACCAATGCTTGCCGAACTGCTGTACCGCGTCTTGCGTAATGGGCAACGTAAACAACTGTATATTGCGGTCTGGCTGGCGTTAATTACCCATCCATTGCTTGATGCTTTCACGGTGTACGGCACGCAGCTATGGTGGCCTCTTGAATTACCAGCTGTGGTATGGTCGTCATTATTTATAATCGACCCGTTATTTACCTTGCCGTTGCTGTTGACAACATTGGCAGCACTCGTTCTAAAAAATTCTCCGCGGCTGCGCCAATCGATACTGTATGCGCTATTGTTGGCAACGCTGTATATCGTTTGGAGTGTATATGCCAAATTTAACGCTGAGCGCGTGGCGTTGCAGCAGTTTGCCAACCAAGGTGTTGCGGCGCAACGCATGCTGAGTATTCCCTTGACTGGCACAACCTTGGCGCATCGAATTATTGTTGTCGATGAAACGTATTACTACAACATGTATGTCTCGTTTTTCGACGCTGCTGATGCACAACTACCAATATACCAACATCCACGTGGAGCCAAACTCATCGAGCAATCCGCTGGTAATCTGTCGATAGATACAATGCGCTGGATAACCCAAGGTTTTTATGCAATGCACATGGTACAAGACACGGTTATCGTGACTGATTTACGGATGGGAAAAGAACCTAATTATGTGTTTACCTTTGCATTTATAAATGGCGCCACAACCCCTGTGCGTCTATCTGTATCTCATAGTGGTAAATCTGGATTGATGCAAATATGGCAGCGTATTTGGGATAGTAGCGTGGCTTTCGAATAGTTGACTGTAGCCGTGCGCAATTTCGCCAAACAATCAATTTTGATAGAATACTTGGTAGAATCGACCCAGGGAACCGCTGATTAAGTCCATGATGGGCGAGACGGAGAAAAACGCTGATGATAACTAGACGCAGTGCGCAGATAATACTGGTGGTATTATCAAGTGCTGCAACGACGTTAGCGCAGCGTTTTTTCCCATCCTTCTGTTGAATATACTTTGGGTTTGCTGCAGCGGTACTTGCTGTGTTGCATCCCTTGGCGTATATGCTAGGTCATGCGCTTTGCGCCTTGCAATCATCAGCAAGCAGGCAACCTCGCTCCATCAGCGACTTAATCAGAACTTCCATAAGGAAATCTGCAAGAAAAAATTCCTCAACCTAACTTTACCCGACACAGACCGCCGCAAATCAGGGCAACTGTCAGATTACATCTAAACCACTAATCTAAACCACTACAAGTAAGTTGCTCAAAGCGTTCGTCCATATCTTTTCTTAAGGCCAGCATCTCATCCCTTAAACCTTGCCCTAAATAGGCAATATAATTGGTTTGCGCCTTGAGCAAAAAAACAATAATTTCACCGTTGTTTAAAGCTTGCCCGCTCATTATTTTATCCATAACCTTAGCGGCATTGTGATCTAACCACCTATCAAAAGAATCATTATCCAACATAATTAGCTTGTATTTTAAATCACGTAGTAAACTTAAGCACAGCAATAATAACAGCACTACAAGTGATCATAGTGGTAAGCGACCATTTCATGAAATTATCTATGCGACCAGTAAGTTGCTCAAAGCGTTTATCAACCTGCTCAAAGCGTTTGTCAACCTGCTCAAAGCGTTTATCAACCTGCTCAAAGCGTTTGTCCATATCTTTTCTTAAGGTCTGCATCTCGCCCTTTAAATCTTCATCTAAATGGGCAATATGATTGGCTTGTCCCTTGAGCACAAGAATAATAGTTTCCTCGCTCTTTAAAGCTTGACCACTAATTATTTTTTCCATAGCCTTAGCGGCATTGTCGTCTAACCACTTCTCAAAAACAGCATTATCGAACATAATTGGCTTGTATTGTTAAATCACGTAGTAAACTTAAGCACAGCAATAATAACAGCGCTACAAGTGATCATAGTGGTAAGCGACCATTTCATAAAACTATCTATGCGACCAGTAAGTTGCTCAAAGCGTTTATCAACCTGCTCAAAGCGTTTATCAACCTGCTCAAAGCGTTTATCAACCTGCTCAAAGCGTTTATCAACCTGCTCAAAGCGTTTGTTCATATCTTTTCTTAAGGTCAGCATCTCGCCCTTTAAATCTTGATCTAAGTCACGGCGTAGCTGTTGCGCTAGCGCTTGTTGGGCTAACTCGCGGTGGTGCAATTGCAACTGTGCCTGCGCCAGCGCGTAGCTAATCTGCCGCAACGACTCATTAAACGCGGTTGGCTTGGTGTTGGTATACGCCGCCAGAATCGTTGTGGCAATCGCCACGCTCCGCTGATAACGTTGCTGCCTATTGTGTATCGCCACCAAGGCGTCGGCTGTTTTCAGTGCAGCATCAGCGTATTTAACCACATCTTGTCGCTGGATTGCCCACGCCGCCTGATACGCAAGCAGGGCTTGATCTGCTTGCCCAGCTTGTTCGAGAAAATCGCCTGTATTGAACAACATTATTGCCAACGTCGGGTGGGAATTCGGGTATACCTTACGCGCAATGATTATCGCTTGTTCAAGCGTTGTTATTGCGCGTTGCTGATCGCCTGTAGCCAAATACACAAACGCGAGTAAATTAAGGCTACTGACTTTAAATTTATCGCCATTATCTGCTTGTTCAGCACGAGCAATCGCCTGCTGCAGGTATACCGCGGCTTGCGCATAGTCACCCTGCTGGTATAAGCTGGTGGCAGTATTTTGCAAGGTCTGCCAATCACCGGCTGCGGGGATACACGGGGTAAACAATAAAAAAATAATAAAAATTGCGGTTGGACGGTTCATATTAAAAGTTTCTTGTTAGTTTATCTTAAAAGTTCCTTGTTAGTTTATCTTAAAAGTTTCTTGTTAGTTTAAGGTTGATTTGATTTTTTTGATTACTATATAGCCAATCTATATTGCTGCGCGTGCTCCGCTGGTTCAGGGTAATGGTAGGGGTAAAACCGGCGATAGCCAGTTTAGCTGCGGTTACAGTCAAGGTAGCATCTTTGACAATGTCATTGCGTTTTGCACCGAGGATTTTGCTAAAATTATGATTACTGCGTTGGCTGGCAGAGGTGAGCAACACGACCTGAATACCAGCAGCAAACTGTTTCGACGCACCGAATCTGAGCCCCAGCTTGTTATAAGATTCGGTTGTAGCTTTTGCTGTTATCTCCAACCAATCCACCCCGCTAATTAGCATCCAGTTATCCGCGAGCATTTGCCAGGCGCTGAAATTTAGCGAATACACCGAACTGTTGAGCCGCTGCCGTTGTTGATCCGCATACTTGTGTTTTTTATAGTCAGCTGCAAGTTTAAACATCCGCGTCCTCGATAGCTTGCGTCTCCACTGTGCATGCAAGCCCCAAGCGCGGTAATACGTCGCGTCACCGTACTCAAGAAATTCATACTCAGGCGCCAGGCTGATATAATCAGCATAATTCTCAAAGGCATAACCTATTTGATTAGTCATGATTGTTTGATGATAATCAGGGTAGTCTTGATAGCGTTGTGCGGATAACTGCGCACGAAAGTATACGCCATGCTGCCCACTAATTGACACCTGGCGGTTTAATGTCAACTGGTAGTCAACGCCACGCGCGCTAATCGCATCAGGGGTTTGTCGCTCGGAGTAGCACTGACCGCGAAAAGATACGAAGCAAGTATAACTCTGCGATGAATGGTTGAGGTTATCGGTCCAGATTGAACCAACCGCGACCGAGCTTTGCCAAGTATGCCGGCGTTGCAACGCCTCGGTGAAATTCTCCACCGAACTAATGATGTTAGCGTGCTTGGTATTGCTAGGGTCGAGTTGGTCGGCTATTTGCGCGAATAGCATTGTAGCTTGTTGGTTTTGATGGTCGGCAAACAGCACGCGGGCTAATTCTAGCTGGCCTGGGAAAAAGTCAGGGCGCAACGCCAGTAATTTGCGGTATTCACTCGCTGCTTGCTGCATATCGCCGCGTATTCTGGCGAGCGCACCGCGGGCATACGCCAATAATAACGCGTCGGCGTTGGCGAGGGTTTGGTATTTTGCCAAATAATATTCGACGTCTGCCCAGTGTTGTTGTTGGATTGACACATACAGCGCGCGGCCGAGGTCATCGACGTTGTCTTGGATAGGATAGGGTTTACCGTCGATAATGATGGCGCGGCGTGCGCCGCTGTCGGCATTTGGTAACCGCTGCTGGCTGCTATTACGCGGTTGGTCGCTGCTAGCGTCGCTATCCAACCTACTAGGCAACCTACTAGGCAACTGGCTATCAGCAGCTGCGGCGGCGAATGGGAGCAGCAGCAGCAGTAAACAATACAGTAAAAAAAACCGCGCATGCACCTGCATGCGCGGGTTGAATTTAATAACAAACAAGATTATTGATCTATACTACCACCAAACGCTGTATCGAAATCATGCGTATCTTTAAAGGTAACCATCCCAGCGAGGTCAACCTGACCATTGTAGAATTGCCCTGTAACTATCCCATTTGTATCACCAAACTCTGGTATGATTTTTCCGTATACACTGATCTGTGCGGATGGTGCGACTCCGCCGCCATTAGCAATCGAAGCGCTGTCGGGGTTAATCCTCGCAGTGCCAATATTTATTAATATGTCGACAGGTAAGTTGGTAGTACGCATAGACCCTGTTAGGGTTAAAGCATTAAAATTAGCAGTAAAAGTACCAGATAGGCCGTTGTTACCCGCTGCTGCGTAGTGATTGATACCGTTCACCGTGTAAGTAGCGGCACTATCGGTTCTTGTTATCCTAGCATCGGCATTATCTCCGACGTAGTACACGGTATGGTTTGGGTCGCCGTCCGCGGCAGTTTGTGCCCATTCGCCAAACCAAACGTCGTTTGCACCTACTTGGGCAAAGTGGAATACCCCAAAGTCATCATGGCTTGTTGGGGCACCATCATACGGGAAATTCAACGAATGCACCTCGTTGTCGTCGGCGGGTGCCGCATCTGCCAACCCAGCAAAGTCTACCATGGATTGCGATTTCATACCATATCCAGCGCCAATCCCCGCCTTCCCAACAGTATGAGACGGCGGGCGGTCTACATTTGATTCGCCGACAATCACTTTCTCAATATTCGACGAACCACCTTGTATTTCGTCAAGGTTAAATACAACGACTTGTGTTTCGGTTTCGGCGTGGGCTGGCGCAGCGAGCGCGCTAGCCACAACCGCGATACTGCTGACTAATTTTAGTTTGTTCATACAAAACTCCAAAGTATTACAATTTATTATTTCCAAAACGAAAATAACACGGGTGAAGCAGTTGCTTCGGGGGTTTAACTGCGCGTTTTACAACCGCGCGGTCAAATTCAGTTTCAGCGTCCGCCCAGGTGCGGGCATCTGCGAACGGGTTAATGGGTCGAGGTAGTATTGGTCGGTTAGGTTAGCAGCGGCGAATTCGACAGCGATACTCGAATCGATTGTATAGTTGGCGTAGGCGTCAACGAGCAGGGTATTGCCCCAGCCAAAAGATCGTACTAACAAAGAGGTGGGGGAATAAGTCGCATACTCGTCAAGGTCAGCGTTGCCGTCGCGGGTATAATACTTAACCCGGCTGCCTATCTCGAGGCGGCGGTCGAGCAGCCGGCCGCCGAACGCCCAATCCGCCGATAATTTAGGGGTGGCTTGCGCGAGTTGACGCCCCCTACTGGGTATGCCGAATGCAAAGCAGGTGGGCAAGCGATATTCCACGCTCGATTTATATGCGGCGGTGCTTTCGTCACAGACGTCGTTTTGCACCACGTAGTTGACAGCAATATTACTAAACAAGCGACCGCCGTCGTAGCGTAGGGTTAATTCTACCCCGCGCACCTTTTTTTCATCCAAATTAGTAGAATACAGTGAAACACCGCGGTCAATAACGCCCTTGGTCAGTTGGTCGTAGTACGCGAGTTTGACGTCAGCGTATTCAGCGGTGGTCAGCCATTGGGTTAGGTCGTGGACATAGCTTATTTCCCAATTATACGCGTGCTCGGGGTCGAGTCCATACGGGCCGAGCGCGGCAGAGAACCCCCAAGTGCTTTCGAACATGGACGGGTAGCGAAGAAATTCGCTGTATTTAACGTAGCCGCGGCTATACGGGGTAAATTGATAGCTGGCGGTAAGATGCGGCACCCAGCCGTCGTCGTGGAGCTTTTCCGCCTTGGCATCGCTGGTATCTGTGTTGGTACTGATAGTACACTGAGTTATTTTCGCTGACTTATCATTACCTGTTTCCGTTGCTATTGCCGCTGCTACCTCACCGTTATAGCACGGGTGATTAGCAAACGTATACTTGCCAGCTACATCCGTCTGCAAGGTGATTGGGTCATTTTGATGATCAGGATTGATAGGAATGCCAAAGTTTAGTTGTACTGCTTCTATCGCTAAAGCACTATCGCGGTTAGCTGTAATAAAGTCCATTTCTGCTGCGGTGTAGTATGGTGTCAAAATTTTACCCAGATTTTCCCGCGCACACTTCGACAATAATAAGTGTGCAAACCCTTGTTTTATCAACTTTTCGCAAAGATTTACCAATTGGTTATATCTATCTTGATTTTTTTTGTTAGCATCATTTAATGTAACAAGTTCCTTTCCTATTAACTGTCTGCGCTGGTTGGTTGGAATCTGCAGACCACCTGTAGTGTATCTATAGGTAATGTTTTCATTTAGAATATGCTCTAATTCTGGAACTTTGCCGCCTGCATCGATGACATATTTAAGGCGGTCGTCGAAGCTCCAATACGCCGAATACGTCATCCCCGTGCTGAATTTTAAGGCCTCGTTCGGCTGCCAGGCGAGGCTGAGATTGCCGCCCCATTCCTGCCGCCGCCCTCCTCGTTCCATTCTAGTACTATAGTATTTACCATCTAGGCTCGCTAGTTTTTGGTGCTGAAAATTGGCGCCGAGGGTTAGCGCCAGCGCGCTGGTGAGGTCCATGGTATTGCTCAAGGTGATGCCATCGCGGGTATGGCTAGAATCAACAAACCCAGTATTTACGATAAGACCGCTTGCTTTGTCAATTTGGTTTGGGTTGCCTCGCGTATAGGTGTGCCCGAGCGTATCCGTCCGCCAGAGGTTGGCGTGGAGGTCCAGCCAGCGGTTGTCGTTGGGGGTATTGCGGTAGTCGAGGTTATACGCGCGCGCTCTAACCTCGCTCAACGGCCACTGGACAAGACCGTACTTGAGATCGCTAGAAGTAATGGTCGCCGACGGCATGACCTCGCCGTTTAGCAAATTGGATTGGCGGAAGTTGAACCCTATTTTTTGTGCATTGTCAACCCGCCAGCTGCTTTTTAACAACCACGACCCCATCTCGCTCGAGGTATTGGTGACTTCGTCGCCTGCTGGCCAGTAGGTGGTTAGGGCACGCGTCCTATCTTTAATTTTTTTATGAGTTGTTTTTGATCTGAAGAAATGTTTCATACCATAATTGCCTGCGTGATCATAAAAGCCAGGCTCATCATAGTAGCCGGCGTTGTTGCTACCCGCAAAGTAATTACCGCGGCGGCGGTAGGCGTACGCGGCGAGGAAGTCGAACCGCGCGGAAGTGTTGGCGACGGCGACGCGGTAGGAAAAGTCGTTGCCGCCGAGCGGGATTTCATCGGCGAGTGATTTTGAGTTGAGGGTTGTTAACCGTAGTGTTTTATCGACGTTCCTGAAACCAGCACCAGTAACGGCAGGAAACCCCTTCACGTTTACGGCTAATTCGCCAGTATGCAGCCGCGGCAGTCGCGGGGAGACCGTGTTGCTGCCGCTGGTTACGTTTAATTCGACCCCAAAGTCTGCGCCTTCTTTGATTATATCGGCGGGGGTCAGCGTGGTTGCCACCAGCGCCCCACCGATGCCGCTGTTGACATCGCGGGCGTTGCTCGCACCTTTATACATCCGCACCGAACTGATCAGGCTAGGGTCGATATAATTACGGTTAGCCGCGCCGTTATACCCGCGGTTGACGGTAATTGCCTGTTCGGTACCGTCGATAATCACCGGCACCCTTCCAGGACCCTGCACCCCGCGAATATTGACATCGATCGACCCGCTATTGCGCGCATCGCCGCTAAATACCCCAGCCATCCCCTGCAATAAATCGGCAGGGTTGGTGCCAGCGTTGCGGCGGACTGCTGCTCTACCCATGTACACGGTGGAAGCGTTGTTATCGTAGACTGCGTCGTAGCCTTGTTCATCACGCTGATAGCCTGATACCCCTGAGTCTTCAATGGTGAGGGTGGGGATGGCAAGCGTATTTGGCGTATTCGGCGTATTCGTTGTTGCCGAGTCAATAGCGGCAGCAATAATAACATAACGTGAGTTTGCGAGTTGCTGCGCTGCCAGCCCGCTGCCGCGCAAAATATACGTTAAGGCGGCGGTTAGCGCATACTCACCTTGGAGACCCTGGCTGTGCTTGCCGTCCGTGAGCGAGTGGTCAATATCAACGCCAATATCTGCCGCGCTAGCGAATGCCGCCAGCACTGTGGCGAGCGGACCTGCCTTGATGGCATAATGCACTGTAGTATCCGCTGCACGCGCTACGCTAGCAGCCAGCAATATCATGGTGCTCAAAACCACTGCCCGCAATACCACTGCTCGGACTACCATGGAACTAGCGTGAATTAGCTGCATTAGCTGCATTGCTATGCAAACTCAGGAGTTATTAACGGAAGGTGGGTGGGTTGCTCGCATTGCTTTCCTGTCTAATTGCCAAAATCATAAATTACAGTCGATTAAACATTAAAGCAATAACTAAATGCTAATAATTCTCATTAAGTATTATCCGCCGCTCTTGGCGCTGGATTGCTGAGTACAGCGGCGCTCGGGTATCGGGTATCGGGTATCGGGTATCGGGTATCGGGTATCAATGCACAGAATATTGCTTCTTGGCTAGCGTGTTGCCGCGCGGATTGGGAGGATTACTTGGGGTAGTAATTTACCCGTTGCAGGCGCGATTGCAGCGCAGGGAAATAGCTGATGTTGTGGTATAGCGCCTAGGGAAGCTCTGATTAAGTCGCTGATGGGGCGAGTTTGCTGGCAATTGCTGATGATTGCAAAGGCGCTAAGCGCATGACCTAGCTATACGCCAAGGGATGCAACACAGCAAGTACCGCTGCCGCAAACCATAAGTATATTCAACACAACGACGGGAAAAAACGCTGCGCTAACGTCGTTGCAGCACTTGGCGACGACACCCACAAGACCACCAGTATTATCTGCGCACTGTGTCTAGTTATCATCAGCGTTTTTTCTCCGTCTCGCCCATCATGGACTTAATCAGAGCTTCCTTAAGGAATCTCTGATTAAATCCCAAACAACAGCAATATCAGCTAGCAAGATATACAAAGAGATAATCTATTTGAATATTTGAATAAGCGGATAATCTTATGCAACAAACAACTTTTGCCAGTGCTGCATACGACCACAAGAAAGTAACAACGAAACCAAAAAAAATTCTTGCAGTTGATGGACAAATTAGCTCCATGGCAACGGTTGTTAGAGTTAATAGAACCGCATTATCCAAAGAAAGAGAATGGCCCGGACCACCAATGAATATGCAGACCATGTTACGCATGTATTTTTTACAGCAATGGTACAACTTATCAAACCCAGGGGTAGAAGAAGCACTATATGACATGGAAAGCATGCGGCGTTTTGCCCATATAGAGCTGATAGACTATGCCATCCCTGCTGAAACCACCATCTTGAACTTGCCCGCAGGATCATAGAAAAACATCAACTCAGCGTCAAGATACTTGCTGTCGTGAATGAGTATTGTATGGAAAATAATATAATAATCTCACCAGGGACAATGGTTGCTGCCACGACCATCAATGCGCCATCATCTACGAAGAATAAAGAGAAAAAACGGGATCCTGAAATGCAGCAAACAAGGAAAGGCAATCAGTGGTATTTTGGCATGAAAATGCATATAGCAACTGACGCTAATAGCAATATGATTCATAGCGCGGCAATGCCTACCACGACAGCCGCGAATGAAGCGGACATCAATGAACTCCCCAAATTGCTGCGTGAAACAGATAAGGTTATCTTTGCCGATGCAGGATATACGAGCGACAGTTATAAACGCGGCTCGCGCCACCTTGGGATAGATTGGCGCGTGAATGATAAACGTAAACCAAAGCAGCAAATGAGCACCTCGCAGCGCCAACGCAATACACAGAACTCTAAGGTGCGCGCCCGGATTGAGCACTGTTTTCGGGTAATCAAATGTCAGTTTGGTTATAAGAAAGCTCGCTACAAAGGACTAGAAAAGAACCGAGTACAAGTATTTTCTTTGCTGGCATTGACGAACTTATACATGCTGCGCGGACGACTAACAGGATAGAACCGCCAAAAATTCAAGAAAAACAGTAAAAAACAGTAAAACAGCTACAGCATATCAGCGAAATGGTCAAATATTGACCATTGAAATTATTGCTATTACTTTTTTGGAGTATATGCGAGTTCTTGGAGTATATGCGAGTCTTAATCAGAGCTTCCCTAACTAGCTGTTAGCAGTTCCAGCCTTATTCAGCGGGGGTTGTCCGCATCGAGTGCTAGCAGCTTTTCGATATATATTTTTTTTTGTTGTTGTTTGCCTAAGGCATCGTACACGTTGATTAGGTTTTCTAACGCTACTTTGAGCGCTGCGATAGCCGCCTCGCTACTTTCGAGTAACTCGAAGGACTGCAAAAACAACGGCTCTGCTTCTGCATATTTACGTCTGCCGTAATAAATAGCAGCGGCTCTGCCAGCGATATTCGCGGCTTGTTGTGGCTGTTGGGGGAATTGCTGGTGGAGTTTGAGGCTGGCTAAATACAATTCGAGGGCCTTGTCTTTATCTTTTAAGCCATCTTCAACACTCGCTAAGTTCCCTAAAATTAACGCCTGCTCGATACTGTGTTCCAGGTGGAGTTGTTTTAATATTGCTAGGGCGCGGTGATACAGCGTGCGTGCTTGTGGCAACAACCCTGCTGCGAGTTTGTCGAGCGCGACTTCGTTAAGATTCATCACATTCGTTAATGTCGGCGTATTATTATGGTTTCTGATCTGCATCGCCTGTTCACGTAGCGGCAGCGCGGCTTGCGGGTTTTGCCCATCAAAACTGGCGGCTAGCCTTTCTAAAGTATCAGCGATACGACTATCGAATGCGGTCAATGTCGCTTGGTCACGGCGTAGCTGTTGCGCTAGCGCTTGTTGGGCTAATTCCCGGTGGTGCAATTGCAACTGTGCCTGCGCCAGCGCATAGCTAATCTGCCGCAACGATTCATTAAACGCGGTTGGCTTGGTGTTGGTATACGGCGTCAGAATCGTTGTGGCAATCGCCACGCTGCGCTGATAATGTTGCTGGGAATTGTGTATTGCCACCAAGGCGTCGGCTGTTTTCAGTGCAGCATCAGCGTATTTAACCACATCTTGTCGCTGGATTGCCCACGCCGCCTGATACGCATGCAGGGCTTGTTCTGCTTGGCCGGCTTGTTCGAGAAAATCGCCTGTATTGAACAACATTATTGCCAAGGTCGGGTGGGAATTAGGGTATACCTTACGGGCAATGATTATAGCTTGTGCAAGCGTTGCTAATGCGCGTTGCTGATCGCCTGTAGCCAGATACACAAACGCGAGTAAATTAAGGCTACTAACTTTATATTTATCGCCATTATCGGCTTGTTCAGCACGAGTAATCGCCTGCTGCAGCTGTACCGCGGCTTGTGCATAGTCACCCTGCTGGTATAAGCTGGTGGCAGTATTTTGCAAGGTCTGCCAATCACCGGCTGCGGGGATGCACGGGCTTAACAATAATAAAATAATAAAAATTGCGGTTGGACGGCTCATATTAGAAGTTTCTTGTTAGTTGCAGTTTGATGTTATTGCTTTGGCTACTGTATAGCCAATCTATGTTGCTGCGCGTGCTGCGCTGGTGCAGGGTTATGGTAGGGGTAAAACTGCCGATAGGGAATTTAGCTGCGGTTATAGTCAAGGTAGCATTTTTGACTATGTCATTGCGTTTGGCACCGAGGATTGTGCTAAACTTATGATTACTGCGTTGGCTGGCAGCGGTGAGCAACACCACCTGAATACCAGCAGCAAACTGTTTCGACGCACCGAATCTTAGCCCCAGTTTGTTATAAGATTCAGTTTTTTCTGTTGCTGTTATCTCCAACCAATCCACCCCGCTAATTAGCATCCAGTTATCCGCGAGGCTTTGCCAGGCGCTGAAATTTAGCGAAAACGCAGCACCGTTATGCCGCTGCCGTGGTTGTTCTGCATACTTGAGTTGTTTATAGTCAGCTGTTAGTTTGAACATCTGCGTGGTCGATAGCTTGCGTCTCCACTGTGCATGCACGCCCCAAGCGCGGTAGAACGTCGCGTTACCATACTCAAGAAATTCATACGCAGGCGCCAGGCTGATATAATCAGCATAATTCTCAAAGGCATAACCTATTTGATTAGTCATGATTGTTTGATTGTAATCAGGGTAGTCTTGATAACGTTGCGCGGATAACTGCGCACGAAAGTAGATGCCATGCTGCCCACTAATTGACACTTGGCGGTTTAATGTCAATTGGTAGTCAATGCCATGCGCGCTAATCGCATCAGGGGTTTGTCGCTCGGAAAAGCACCGACCGCGAAAAGATGCAAAGCAAGTATAACTCTGCGATGAATGGTTGAGGTTATCGGTCCAGATTGTGCCCAGCGCGTCTGAGCTTTGCCAAGTATGCCGGCGTTGCAAGGCTTCGGTGAAATTCTCCACCGAACTAATGATGTTGGCGTGCTTGGTATTGCTAGGGTCGAGTTGGTCGGCTATTTGCGCAAATAGCTGCTTAGCTTGTTGGTTGTGATGGTCGGCAAACAGCACGCGGGCTAATTCGAGCTGGCCTGGGAAAAAGTCAGGGTTCAACTCGACTAATTTGCGGTATTGGGCTGCTGCTTGTTGCATATCACCGCGTATTCTGGCGAGCGTGCCGCGGGCATACGCCAATAATAACGCGTCGGCGTTGGCGAGGGTTTGGTATTTTGCCAAATAATACTCGACGTCTGCCCAGTGTTGTTGTTGGATTGACATATACAACGCCCTGCCGAGGTCATTGACGTTGTCTTGGATAGGATAAGATTTACCGTCGATAATGATGGCGCGGCGTGCTGCGCTGTCGGCATGTAGTAACTGCTGCTGGCTGCTATTACGCGGTTGGTCGGTGGCTTGGTCGCTGCTAGCGTTGCTAGGCAACCTACTAGGCAACTGGCTATCAGCAGCTGCGGCGACGGCTGGGAGCAGCAGCAACAGGATGCAATACAGCAAAAAAAACCGCGCCTGCAATTGCAGGCGCGGCTTGAATTTAATAACTAACAAGATTATTAATTTCTAGTACCACCAAACGCTGTATCGAATGCAGGCATACCAGCAAAGGTAACCATGCCAGCGAGGTCAGCCTGACCGTTGTAGAACCGCCCGTTAATTTCCCCTCCTACATCATTAAAATATGGTAGGAATATTGTTGATGTACTGATACTTGCGGATGGTACGACTCTGCCATTACCAATCAAAGCTTCGGGGGTAATGCTCGCAGTGCCAATATTTATATGTAAGTTGACAGGTAAGTTGGTAGTACGCATAGACCCTGTTAGGGTTAAAGCACTAAAATTAGCAGTGAATTCACCTCGTAGGACGGTGCTATCCAATGCTGCGTAGTGATTGATACCTGTCACCGTGTAAACAGCTCTATCATCACTTCTTGTTATACTATCATCGGCATTAGCGCCGACGTAGTACACGGTACGGGTTGGGTCGTTGGAGGCACCAGTTTGTGACCATTCGCCAAACCAAACGTCGTGTGTGCCTACTTTAACAAATTGGAATACCCCAAAGTCATCATGGCTTTTCGGGGCACCATCATACGGGAAAACCAGCGAATGCACCCCGTTGAGGGCAGCTGGCACCTCTTCTGCCAACCCAGCAAAGTCTACCCTAGATTGCGATTTCATACCATATCCAGCACCAATCCCCGCCTTCCCTACGTTATGATCTGGCGGGTAGTTTACATTTGATGGGCCGACAATCACTTTCTCAGTATTCGACGAATCACCTTCTATTCCGTGTAAGTTAAAGACAACTACCTGAGTTTCGCTTTCAGCGTGGACTGGCGCGGCGAGCGCGCTAGCCACAAGCGCGATGGTGGTTAATAATTGTAGTTTTTTCATAAACTTCTCCTATGGTTTAGGTTAATTACTTTCAAAATGAAAATAATATAGTGTTAGCGAAGCGGCTGCTTCGCCAGGTTTAACCACGCGCGATTATAGCCGCCCAGTCAAATTCAGTTTCAGCGTCCGCCCAGGGGCGGGCATCTGCGAACGGGTTAATGGGTCGAGGTAGTATTGATCAGTTAGGTTAGCAGCAACGAATTCAACTTGCAAGTTCGCATTCACGGTATAATTGGCGTAGGCGTTAACGAGCAGCGTATTGCCCCAGCCAAAAGATGTTATCATCATACCATCTATGCCGAAATGCCTATGATACTCGTCTAGGTCTGCGTTGGCGTCGCGGCTATAATATGTAACCTGGCTGCCTAGCTCTAGGCGGCGGTCGAGCAGCCGGCCGCCGAGCGCCCAATTAGCCGATAATTTAGGGGTGGCTCGCGTGATTTGATAGCCACCACTAGGGCTGCCGAATGCAAAGCAGCTGGGTACGCGATATTCCAATATCGAATTAAGTACGGCAAAGCTTTCGTCACAGACTTCGTTATGCAGGACGTAATTGACAGCAATATTACTAAACACGCGACCGCCATCGTAGCGCATGGTTAATTCTGCCCCGCGGACCTTTTTTTCGTCAAGGTTAATAAGATATTTTAAAACTTGACCGCGATCAATAACCCCCTTGCTCAGGTTATCGTAGAACGTCAGCTTGACGTCAGCATATTCAGCGGTTGTCAACCATTGGGTTAGGTCGTGGACATAGCTGATTTCCCAGTTATAAGCGTGCTCAGGGTTGTTAATACCATCCGGGCCGAGCGCAGTAGAAAACCCAGTAGTGCTTTCGAACATACTCGGGAAGCGGATGAATTCGCTGTATTTAACGTAGCCGCGGCTATACGGGGTAAATTGATAGCTGGCGGCAAAATGCGGCACCCAGCCGTCCTCTTCCAACTTTTCCACCTTCGCTTCGCTGAAGTGCATTTTGGTATCGGTAAGACACTTAGTTATTTTCACCGACTTATCATTACCTGTTTTGTCTGCTATTTCCTGTTCTACCTGACCATTAAAGCAGGGGTGGCTAGTAAACGAATACTTGCCAGCGGCATCCGCCACCAAGGGGATTGGCACATCGGATTCATGGTTTTTGATAGGGTTGCCATAGTATTTTCTAACTGCTTCTATCGCTTCAGGAGTATCGGGGTTAGCTTTTATATGCTCTATTTTTGCTGGCTCGTAGTATGGTCGTACACTATTATACTCGCTATATGCGCATAAGGGAGCTTCCCAGAATGAGCCTTTTGCAATTTCGCACTGTTGTGCATTATGGATATTTGCATCTTGCTTGTCTTTGTGCTCTTCATTGTCTATTTCAAGCTGTTCTTCTATTAACTTTCTGCGCCGCTCGGGTGAAATCGGCAGCCCACCGGTAGTGTATTCATATTTAATGTTTCTATTTAGAATATTCTCTAATTTTGGAACGATGCCGCCTGCATCGATGATATATTTAAGGCGGTCGTCGAAGCTCCAATACGCAGAATACTTCACCCCGCCGCTGATTTTTAAGGCCTCGTTCGGCTGCCAGGCGAGGGTTGTACTCCCGCCCCATTGCTGCCGCCGCCCTCCGCGCTCTGTTCTAGTATTATTGTATTTACCATCTAGGCTTGCTAGTTTTTCGTGCTGGAAATTGCCGCCGACGGTTAGCGCCAGCGTGCTGGTGAGATCCATGGTATTGCTCAGGGTGATGCCATCGCGGGTATGCTTAGAATCAACATACCCTTCATTTTTGACAAGTGCGGTTTCTTCGCCCGATTTGGCTGGACCTCCTGTTTTAAAGATGTGTCCTAACGTATCCGTGCGCCAGAGGTTGGCGTGGAGGTCCAGCCAGCGGTTGTCGTTGGGTGTATTGCGGTACGAGACGTTATACGCGCGCGCGCTGACCTCGCTCAACGGCCTCTGGATACGGCCGTGTGAAAAAGCATCTGAAGTAATGAGCCACGCTGGCATGACATCCCCGTACGAAGAATCCGATTGGCGGAAGTTGAAGCCTATTTTTTGCGCATTGTCAACCCGCCAGCTGCTTTTTAACAACCACGACCCCATCTCGCTTGAGGTATTAGTGACTTCGTCGCCTGCTGGCCAGTAGGTGGTTAGGGCGCGCGTTCTATCATGAATTCTTTTACCAGTTGCTTTTGATATAAAGAAAGGCCTTTTGTCAAAATTGCCATTTTCATCATAAAAGCCATCCTTATTATAAAAGCCAGGCTCATCATAATAGCCGGCGTTGTTGCTACCCGCAAAGTAATTACCGCGGCGGCGGTAGGCGTACGCGGCGAGGAAGTCAAAGCGCGCGGAGGTGTTGGCGACCGCCAGCCGGTAGGCAAAGTCTGTGCCGCCCAGCGGGATTTCATCGGCGAGTGATTTTGAGTTGAGGGTTTTCACCCGCTGCGTTGGATTATTGAGTCGCGGGGAGACCGCGTTGCTGCCGCTGGTTATTATTAATTCAAGCCCAGAGTCTGCGCCTTCTTTGATTATATCGGCGGGGATGAGCGTGGTTGCCACCAGCGCCCCCCCGATGCCGCTATTGACATCGCGGGCATTGCTCGCACCTTTGTGGACGCGCAGCGAACTGATCAGGTTCGGGTCGATATAACTACGGTTAGCCACGCCGTTATAGCCGCGGTTGACGGTGATAGCCTGCTCGGTGCCGTCGATAATCACCGGCACCCGCCCAGGACCCTGCACCCCGCGAATATTGACATCCAACGCCCCGCTATTACGGGCATCGCCGCTAAATACCCCAGCCATCCCCTGCAATAAATCGGCAGGGTTGGTGCCAGCGTTGCGGCGGACTGCTGCTCTACCCATGTACACGGTGGAAGCGTTGTTATCGTAGACTGCGTCGTAGCCTTGTTCATCACGCTGATAGCCTGATACCCCTGAGTCTTCAATGGTGAGGGTGGGGATGGCAAGCGTATTTGGCGTATTCGGCGTATTCGTTGTTGCCGAGTCAATAGCGGCAGCAATAATAACATAACGTGAGTTTGCGAGTTGCTGCGCTGCCAGCCCGCTGCCGCGCAAAATATACGCTAGCGCGGCGGTTAGCGCATACTCACCTTGGAGACCTTGGCTGTGCTTGCCGTCCGTGAGCGAGTGGTCAATATCAACGCCAATATCTGCCGCGCTAGCGAATGCCGCCAGCACTGTGGCGAGCGGACCTTGGCTGATGGCATAGTGCTGGGTGTCAGCATGCTGCGCTGCATGCGCTACGCTAGCAGCCAGCAATACCATGGCGGTCATTACCGCAGTGCTAAACACCACTGCATTCAATACCACTGCTCGCATTACCATGGTGCTGGCGTGTATGATTAGCCAACGCTGGCGGGTATTATTAGCGGACGATGGATTGTTTCTATGCATGGTTTGCCTATCTATATTGCTAAAAAATACTACGCTACTGCGATCAAAAATTAAAGCAATAACTAAATGCTAATAATTCTCATTAAGTATTATCCGCCGCTCTTGGCGCTGGATTGCTGAGTACAGCGGCGCTCGGGTATCGGGTATCGGGTATCAATGCACAGAATATTGCTTCTTGGCTAGCGTGTTGCCGCGGAGATTGGGCTGATGTTGTAGGGTAGTAATTTACCCGTTGCAGGCGCGATTGCAGCGCAGGGAAATAGCTGATGTTGTGGTATAGCGCCTAGTAAGATTGTTGCGTAAGACAGCATGTTAGCTCTTTCATTCATCTGGTGTTTGCGCAATAACTTCTGCTACTGTTGTTTGGTTGGTGGCTACCAATGCCATAGCTTGTTGGCGGAGGCTGATGATGTTACTGCTGCGCAAATGCGCGCGAATATGCTCACCGGTGAACATAGCGCTTGGCACTGACAGCATGTGGTGATCTGCAAATTCTACAATTGGGACGCGACCACTTAGACCTGTTTGATAGCATGTGGCACACCCTGTTCCAGCGCATGATTGGCACGTTGTCCGCAACAGCCGTTGCGCAACCACCGCGCGCAACGTTGTTCTGAGCAGTAATTCTGGCACATCTAAGTCGAGCATTCTATCAATAGCTCCCGCAACATCTGCTGTGTGTAGGCTGGCAAACACTAAATGCCCAGTCAACGCGGCTTGGACTGCGATTTTTGCTGTTTGCGCATCGCGAATCTCGCCTATCAGCAATACATCTGGGTCATGGCGGAGTAGGTTTTGCAACGCCGTTGGGAAATCAAGTCCGATAGCTTCGTGAACTTGTATTTGGCAAAATAACGGCTCGATAATTTCTACTGGGTCTTCAACGGTGCATATTTTTTTATTCAACTTTGCTAGGTGCAATAATGTTGAATACAGCGTCGTCGTTTTTCCAGACCCTGTGGGACCTGTTAATAATATCAAGCCATTTTGGGCGCTCACTGCCCGCATCCACATCGGCTGTTGCTGCGCATTAAAACCGAGTTGATCAATCTCACGAAAGAGAGTTTGTTTGTGGAATAAGCGCAGCACCATCATCGTGCCGCTCGATTCTGGGATAACGGCAACCCGAATCTCTTGCTGCTGATCATAGTATGCGTGGATGAATTGACCATTCAATGGCAGGCGCTGCTCTGCTAAATTCAGCTTGGCTAATACCTTAAAGCGATTGAACAATAACTCTGCATTGTTGCGCGATAATGTGCGTACCATATGTAATACGCCATCAACCCGCAAACGTAGCCGATATGCCTGTGGCTGTGGCTCGATGTGAATATCGCTTGCTTGTTGTTCAATTGCATAGTCGAGCAGCCACTTACTAAATCTAACCGACTCTTCATGACTAATTTCCTGCTCTAACCGTTCGAGTAATAGCTGCGGAGATTGATTGCTATCAAAACGTTGTATTAACTCTTGATACAATGTTGGGGTACACCCTAACATTTCAGGATCTCTTGGCAGGGTGTAATTAACTAGCGGATGCGGGCATCGATCGCTGATAATGCCAATGCGTTGCTGCCAGCGCACTGGTAGCACATGCCATACACGACAAAAACCAGCACTCCACCATGGTAGTATTTCAACATTTCCAGTCTGCACTAACTCGCTAGGGCTATAGCGTCGCCGCAAATTAGTAGCAGGTGAATCGATAATTGGTGTAAACATATTGTGCGATAGCAAGCACAAATCTATGCGCTATGCTGGTAACTAAATCGTGTATCCACTCATTGTTGTGTTGTTTGTTCGCGCCACTGTGCCCCAGCATGCGGCTATACAAATTGTTGTGAGCGGCGGCGCGCGGCGGCATTCAGGAGCGGCGCTAAGGAATTACCAGTATGCGAGTGCTTATTTTTAACAATATCTTCTGGGCGACCGCAGGCAATAATCTGTCCACCATGGTTGCCGCCCTCAGGTCCAAGGTCGACCACCCAATCTGCGGTTTTCACCACATCAAGGTTGTGTTCAATAATAACAACAGTATTGCCTTGATCGGTAAGTACTTGAATAACGCGCAACAATTGTTCAATATCATGAAAATGCAAGCCAGTTGTTGGCTCGTCAAGAATATACAGTGTCTTGCCGGTATTCTGCCTGGCGAGTTCTTTTGAGAGCTTCACTCGTTGCGCTTCGCCACCTGATAACGTCGTGGCGCTTTGTCCTAAAGTGATATAGCCAAGCCCGACATCGAGCATGGTATCAAGTTTGCGTTTGATGGATGGTACAGCAGCAAAAAAAACTTGCGACTGCTCTACAGTCATTGCCAATACTTGGGCAATGTTTTTACCCTTATACAGCACATCCAGTGTTTCTCTACCATAGCGCATTCCTTGACAGACATCACATGCAACATACACATCGGCAAGAAAATGCATTTCGACTTTAATCATCCCGCCGCCTTGGCATTGTTCACAGCGACCACCTTTAACATTAAAGCTAAATCTGCCTGGTTGATAGCCGCGCGACCGTGCTTCTTGCGTTGCTGCAAATAATTCGCGAATTGGGGTAAACACGCCTGTATATGTTGCTGGGTTGGAACGCGGTGTTCTCCCAATGGGACCCTGATCAATATTGATAACTTTATCGAAATGCTCTAAACCCGTAATTGATTGATGCGGTTGGATACGAATATTACGACTGCCCATGAGTTTGGCAGATGCAATTGGATACAAGGTTTGATTGATCAATGTTGACTTGCCCGATCCTGATACACCTGTGACGCAGGTCATCACCCCAACTGGCAGGCGCAAGTCAACGTGCTGTAAGTTGTTACCCGTGGCTGTATTGAGACAGATCCATTTATCTGCGTCGATTGGTCGGCGTGTAGCAGGGATGCTAATATACCGTGACCCACGCAAAAACGCCCCAGTGATTGAGTTTGGATTTTTCGCAATTTGCTCTGGTGTGCCTTGCGCTACAATCGTGCCACCATGAACCCCCGCGCCAGGACCGATATCGATAACATGTTGTGCGGTGCGAATTGCCTCTTCGTCATGCTCAACAACAATAACAGTATTGCCTAAATCACGCAAATTGCACAGTGCTTGCAGCAGTCGTGCATTATCGCGTTGATGCAGGCCAATCGATGGTTCGTCTAATACATACATCACCCCGACAAGACCAGACCCAATTTGGCTAGCCAAGCGGATGCGTTGCGCTTCACCACCTGATAATGTGTCTGCGCTTCTAGATAATGAAAGGTAGTTTAAGCCGACATTGTTTAAAAACCGTAACCGGGCATTAATTTCTTTTAAAATTCTTTGTGCAATTGTTTGCTGATTGCCCGTAAACACCACATTATCAAAAAAAATCACCGCTTCTTCAATCGACATCGCGGTGATTTGTGGCAAGTTATGTTCTGCTACAAACACGTTGATAGCTTCACGGCGTAACCTTGAACCTTGGCATGTTGCGCAGGGCTTAACGCTGATGTATTTTTGTAATTCTTCGCGCACTGATGCGGATTCTGTCTCGCGATAGCGCCGCTTGAAATTTGGAATAACTCCCTCAAATGCATGCGTTGTCTCAAACTTGTGGTTGCTATCATTCTCATACACAAAGGTTATGGACTGTCGACCTGTACCGTACAATAGCAGTTTTTGATGCGCTGCGGACAGCTTTGAAAATGGTATATCAATGTCAAACTCATAATGCTGGGCGACGGCTTTTACCAAAGAAAATGTATACTGGTTGCGGCTACTCCAACCAGCAATCGCACCTTGTGCCAACGTGGCATCTGGCTCGATAACGACCAGATCTTCATCAAAAGTTTGTTGTTTGCCAAGGCCATCACAAGTTGGGCAAGCGCCATTGGGGTTATTGAACGAAAATAATCTAGGTTCTAACTCAAGCAAACTATAGCCACATTTATTGCATGCATAGCGTGAGGAAAACATAATTTCCTCTTCCTCCTCATCCATATTCACAGCTATTGCCAGCCCATCGGCTAAATTAACCGCGCTTTCTAAAGACTCTGCAAGCCGTTGCTGTGCTGCTGGCTGAATACGCACGCGGTCAACCACCGCCTCAATAGTATGTTTAACGTTTTTTTCCAACGTAACTACTTCATCGACAGCAACTACTACGCCGTCAACACGCACACGCACAAACCCTAGTGTCTGTAGTTTTTGCAACAACTGCAGATGCTCGCCTTTGCGGTTGCGGATTATTGGCGCCAAAATCATAAAACGTTTATCGAGATGCTCCATCAAGACATCGACCATATTGCTGGTAGATTGCGCGCGTAAATCCTGATGATGATCAGGGCAGCGTGGCTGTCCTACGCGGGCAAACAACAGCCGTAAATAATCATATATTTCAGTGATTGTGCCGACAGTTGACCTTGGGTTATGCGAAGTTGATTTTTGCTCAATAGAAATCGCTGGTGACAACCCATCAATCCGATCGACATCTGGTTTTTCCATCATCGACAAAAATTGGCGCGCATATGCAGATAGCGATTCAACATAGCGACGCTGCCCTTCTGCATACAACGTGTCAAACGCTAACGATGATTTTCCAGAGCCAGATAACCCAGTGATAACGACTAATGAGTCGCGGGGAATGGGGCAACTGATATTTTTTAAGTTATGCGTCCTTGCTCCATAAACATCAATATTTTCCATATGGTGACTGAGTTTGTCTCCTCATAATAGCTTGCGGTATGCTGGCTCAAGTATAGAGAGTATCACCGGCTGCGCTGCTGCTGTTGGATGAATGGAATCATTTGTTGGCGTAGTTCAACCAGTCAACAACGTGGTGTCGGTATATTTTTTCAGCAATGCTGCCAGAATTGCCGCGCTTTGCACATCGACATCCCCACTGATATTATCAGCGCGAAAGTGCAACTGAAATGCACGAACACATGCTGTGAAATGGGTTGTGCCATAACCATATGCCTGCAACCATTGCCAAAACTGTTTGTTACTCGGCAATCCATGCGTATCAAAATACGCATGCCAGCGCGCATATGTTGTGGCGTCATACCATGCCCCAATGCCTTGCTGCGCTAGTTGTGCCCATGGAAACATCGGGCCTGGGTCGCGCTTGCGATGCGGGGCAATATCGCTATGCCCCACAATGTTGATAGGATGAATATCATGGCGTTGTTGGATGCGTTGCAGCAATTGTGCCACAACTTGTATTTGCTGCGGATCATATGGCGGGTACTGATCGCCGTGGGGCTGATACACGATTTCAACACCAATTGATATATTGTTGATGGGGCGCATTTTCTGCCATACAGCATCGCCTGCATGCCATGCGCAATTTTTCTCATCGACTAACTGGCGGACGCGGTATTCATCGCTGCCATCACCAACCAAATAATGCGCGCTGACAGACCCTTGTAATGCGGCAAGCGCTGCTGCGGTATCTAATTCTGTAAAATGCACCACCAGCATCCGCACCCGCGAATTCTGTGCAGGTGAATGGATACGGGTAATACCCTCAATCATGCGCTTGCACCAGCGCTGCCAATAACTCAGCATGGCTACTTTTGTCATTCAAACATGGGATATATGCAAAGGATGTGCCGCCATGCGCTACAAACAATTTTTTGGCGGATATAGAAATCTCTTCCAACGTTTCTACACAATCAACAGCAAACCCTGGACAAAGCACTTGTAGATGACGTATCCCAGCTGCTGCCAACGCAATAATGGTTGCATCGCAATACGGTTGCAACCACTGCTGCATACCAAAACGTGATTGAAACACCATCGCATATTGCGCTTGCTCCAGCGCAAGTTCCTTACATAACAGCCGTGTGGTTTCTTGACAACAGTCATAATATGGGTCGCCGCCATCAGCCACTTTTTGTGGAATCCCATGGTATGAAATCAATAAATACTCAGCCACTCCATGCGTTTGCTGAAATGCTCGAACTTGTGCTGCTAATGCTTGGATATATAGCGAGTGATCATGGTAGCCGTGGATGAAGGAAATACTCGGGATGTATTTTTGTGCATGTAATGCTCGTGTTATCTGGTCAAAAACAGCCGCACAAGTGCTTTGTGCGTATTGTGGATACAGTGGTAACACGATGATTTTTTTATATTGCAGCGCAACTAATTCAGCAGTGATCTGCGTAACGTATGGCTGGCAGTACGACATGGCTAAATGCACATCAATGTTGTTGCCATTTTCATGCAATGTATTGCGTAATGCCGTTGCCAATGCTTTGCAAAACTCCATCAGTGGAGAACCATTTGGCAACCAAACTTTGTGATAATTTGCCAAGGTTTTTTTAGCTCTAAATGGCAAAACAATCCCATATAAAATAGGCCACCATAGCAGCCGAGGATGCTCCACGACACGCTGATCGCGTAGCAATCTACCTAAAAAATTTCGCACTCCAGCCGCTGTAAGTTGTTCAGGAGTTCCTAAATTTACTAACAACACAGCCGTTGTATGCTGCTGCGTGTTCTGCTCGTATTGTCCCATTTGGCATCTCGTATTCAGTCTGTAAAATTAAATGATATCTACATATCTCATTTAATTGTTCTTGGCTATAAATTGTTTTATACAATGTAACTTCATAAACAAGCCACAATAATGCGTCTCAACACAATCAATCAAAGGGAAATGCCAGATAATCCTACTATTTCGCTAATTGTTGCCCATGGAGGCAATGGCATTATTGGCAAAGATTGCCGTTTACCTTGGCACTTATCCAATGACTTGCGCTGGTTTAAACGCCACACACTCGGCAAAACACTGCTGATGGGTAGCACTACATATGCAGCAGTTGGGCGTTTTCTGCGCGACCGCAACATCATCGTGTTAACCAGTCAGCTTGATATCCAGCTCAGTGACAACAGCGTTATCTGCAACTCATTACAGCAGGCATATAGTTGGCATGCGACACATAGTCAACACCATGAACTAATGATTTGTGGCGGTGCTAACATCTATTTGCAAACAATCCAAACAGCGGACAGGTTATATATTTCTGTTGTTGATTCCATGTTGGCAGGAGACGCTTATTTTCCAGATGTTGATTACAGCTGCTACCAACAAATATATACTCAAAACTGGCTTGCTGACGACAACAACGAATGCAGTTTCACCACCTCAATCTGGCAGCGCAATGATTTATAATCTTGGTTCTATCAACATTGATCACGTCTACCAAGTTGATGGATTTGCGCGCCCAGGTGAAACAATATCCAGTTATGCGTATGCAATGTTTCTGGGAGGCAAAGGCATTAACCAATCGATTGCCACGCTCCGCGCTGGGGGTGCTGTCTGCCATATTGGCTGCATCAATCCAGCCGACGCCTGGCTGCGTGCGCAACTCACAGCATTTGGAATCGACAGTCGGGCAATCCAAACTACAACTACCCCCAGCGGGCATGCCATCATCCAAATCGATGCCAACGCTGAAAACACCATCATGCTTTTTGCTGGAGCAAATGCCTGCATCGATGCCGCCGCTGTCCAACATCTGTTGCAACAAGCCAACAGCGGCGACTGGCTGCTTTGCCAACATGAAACAAATGGTATCGCGGCTGCCATGAATGCCGCACAATCAGCTGGACTGCGGCTGGCGTTTAATCCAGCACCATTTGCTGCTAGCGTGCTCAATTTGCCGCTAGAACATGTAGAGTTGCTGATTGTCAATCAAATTGAATTGAGTCAATTTGGCGGTACTGATAGTATTGAAGACAATATTCAACGTATTCAAAAACAATACAAGAATATGGAAATCATTGTCACTTTAGGTAAACAAGGGAGTATTTGGCAAACAACAGATACACAGATATTTCAACCAGCATTTACTGTACAAGCAATCGATACCACAGCTGCTGGCGACACATTTATCGGCTATCTATTATCGCTATACCACTCTGGTGCAACTCGGAAACAAGCATTACACACAGCTGCAAAGGCAGCAGCATTAGCTGTAACACAACTCGGCGCAGCAACATCCATTCCTGCGTTACCACAAGTAAGTGATTCATCAATACAGGAAAATTATGACCCAGAAAATAATATTTGACACAGACCCAGGCATCGACGATGCCTTAGCGATTGCGTATGCAGTCAAAAGTCCAGACCTTGAATTAATCGGCATTACCACAATTTTTGGCAACGTATTAACGCCATTAGCCACAGATAACGCCTTGCGTATTCTAGAAATATGTAAGGCAGCGCACGTGCCTGTTGCCAATGGCTGCGAACTACCATTACAGCAACCGTTGCGCCCACCATCAGCTTTTGTCCATGGTGAAGATGGCTTGGGTAATATCAATTTACCCCCAGCCAAAATTAAAGCTGTGAACGAAAGCGCTGTAGAAATGCTGTTGCGCTTGAGTCGAGTTCACGGCAAAGATGTGATCATCGTTGCGGTTGGACCGTTAACAAATATTGCCAGCGCTATTCGTGCAGATAGTGGGTTTGCACGGCGCATAGGCGGCTTGGTTGTTATGGGCGGTGCAGCCGCAGGCGGTAACTTATCCCCGGTTGCAGAAGCGAATGTGCATGCAGACCCACACGCAGCAGATATTGTTTTTCAAGCACCATGGCATGCGATGGCGATGGTTGGGCTTGATGTTACCCAGCAAGTTATAATGACCAATGCGCATTTTGCGGCACTGCGAGACAGTGCTGGTGAACTCGGGCAGTTCATCTGGAATTGCAGCCGCTTTTATACTGATTTCTATAAGCAGTTCCGCGCCATCGATGGCTGCAATGTCCATGATGCTGCAGCGTTATTATATGTAACCCACCCGCAGCTATTCACTACACAACAAGCACGCGTCCGCGTGACTGCTGGTGGGATTGGAGCTGGCAATACTATTTGTGATTTTGGCTCATTTCAACATCCTGACCAACAATGGCATGCAACGCCACAAGTCGATGTCTGCATGGGAGTTGATGCAGCAGCAGTTGTCGCCGCATATTTACAACCTTTTGGATTACACAATGAATACTCTCGGTCAAATACCAAACCTAGGTAAGACAATTGTTGTAGTCCGCTTTGATCTGAATGTGCCGTTGCAGCGCGGGAGCATCAGCGATGACACTAGAATACAACGCGCTTTGCCAACAATTAAATACCTCCGCAACGCAGGCGCAACAATCGTTATTCTTTCCCACTTTGATAAGCCTAAAGGCAGAGTTGATCCAGCTATGAGCTTGCGCCCAGTGGTTGAACGTTTGCAGTTATTGCTCAAGCAGCCAGTTGCATTATTGGCAGATATTGCAGCCGCGCCGCAAAAAATTAGCACCCTACAGGCAGGGAGTATCGTCTGTATTGAAAATCTGCGGTTTCACCCTGGTGAAGAAAACAACGATGCTGTTTTTGCCCAACAACTGGCATCACTTGGTGATGTTTATGTCAATGATGCGTTTTCTTGCAGCCACCGCGCGCATGCGTCCATCGCGGCAATCACCCAATACCTCCCAGCGTATGCTGGGCTTGGCTTAACGGCAGAACTCGACGCGCTTGCGCGTGCATTCAACCCTGATAATGCTCCGATTGCGGCATTAGTTGGCGGGGCAAAAGTATCGACTAAACTTGCTGTATTAGAAAACCTCGTGCAAAAAGTTGACTACATCATCCTTGGTGGCGGTATGGCGAATACATTTTTGCTGTATCACGGTTACGCTGTCGGCTCATCGTTGGTCGAGTCCACAATGCTTGATACCGTTGCTAATATCTATGCAGCAGCAAAACTGCACAATTGTACCTTGGTCATCCCAACCGACGTACGGATTGCCGATAGCTTTGATACGCCCAATGCCGCACGAGTGGTTGGCTTAGAGTCAATCCCTGATACTGCGACAATCTTGGATTGCGGCGATGCATCTATGCAACACATCTGTGCCATCATTGACCAATGCCAAACCCTCGTTTGGAATGGGCCGCTTGGTGTCTTTGAAGTACCCCCCTTCGACACTGCTACAGTTACAGTAGCCAAACACGCAGCTGCTGCGTGTACCAGTGGCACATTGACAGCTATCGCCGGCGGTGGTGATACTATCAGCGCACTCAATACTGCAGGTGTTACCGATGATTTTAGTTATGTATCAACCGCTGGTGGAGCATTTTTAGCATGGCTTGAAGGCAAGACACTACCAGGGATTGCCGCGCTAACGACATAACAAGTCATGAAGCTACGATTTTGGACTATCTTGCTCATCATAGTGTTGTTGCTATTACAAGCGCGGATATGGCTTGGTGACGGCAGCCTGACATTCATCCATCGACTTGAACATCAAGTTGCAATTTTGCAACGGCGAAATATGGCGCTTCACGTTGAAAATGACCGCTTGCAACAACGAATAAATAGTATTAAAACTGATGTCAGCGCTATTGAAGAACGCGCCCGTAGCGAATTAATGATGATTAGTAAAGACGAGTTATTGCTGATTATCAAAGACCTCAGTAGCGAGCAATAACATGGACGTATGGGCAGTCATTGCTGCTGCAGGATATGGTAAACGCATGGGACAACTTTGTGCGCAAACGCACAAGACATCCTTGCTGATAGCCGATACACCAATGCTATATTATGCCGCGCGCTATTTTGTTACCCACCCACACATTGCAGGTGTCGTGATTGTGGAGAGTTGCAAGACGCCGTTGCCATTCCCGCCAGATAGCTACATGCACGTTCAAGGAGGAGAACAACGGTTTAACTCAGTACTCGCAGGACTGAACGCCGTACTTAAACAAGATACAAATGCATATGCGCTCATCCACGATGGCGCTCGCCCAAATATCAGTAAAGCAGATATTGATTTGCTCATGCGTTGGATACGCAACAACCCGCAGCACGCCTGTGCATTAGGAGCGCCGGCTACGGACAGTCTCGTTGATGTTGATGAAAATCTCAAAGTACACGATGTTGTTGACCGCAGCACGATTTGGCGGACATTTACCCCACAATGTGCCCCAGCTGCGCTGCTCAGAAATTCAATACAACACTGTATTGCGCAACAGTACGCCGTTACAGATGACGTATCTGCTTTGCATCACTGTGGGCATGCGGTCACAATGATTGAGGGAAAACAGGATAATATAAAAGTTACAACACCAATTGATTTATCGTTGGCAGAATCCATATTAAGCGCATGAATTCATATTTAGTCGGCGGCGCTGTCCGCGACACCCTGCTCGGCATTCAATCCACTGATAACGACTGGGTCGTCGTTGGCAGCAGCAACCAAGAAATGTTGGCAAATGGATTTATTGCCGTTGGCAAGCACTTCCCTGTGTATTTGCACCCAACCAGCAAAGAAGAATATGCATTAGCACGTCGGGAGCGCAAGGTAGGTGCTGGACACCAAGCGTTTAGCTTTGACTGTCAGCCGAGTATCTCGCTTGAAGATGATTTGCTGCGCCGCGACATCACCATCAACGCCATGGCTCGGGATGATGCTGGCAACATTATTGACCCATTTCATGGTGTTGTTGATTTGCAAAACAGGGTATTGCGCCATGTCAGCGCAGCGTTTAGTGAAGACCCACTGCGGGTGTTTCGGGTTGCCCGTTTTGCGAGCCAACTGTGTAAATACGGGTTTACTGTTGCCCCTGAAACCATTGCATTAATGCGCAACATCGTTGCCAGCGGTGAACTTGCAACCCTCTCTATGGAACGTATTACTAGCGAGACTGAACGCGCGCTACGCTGCGCTAAACCATCAATGTATTTTGCAATCTTGCATCAATGCGGGGCGTTAGCAGAGATATTTCCTGAATTAGCATCACTCAGTGGCGTACCACAAACGCGTAAATGGCATCCAGAAGTTGATTGCTTGCTGCATACGATGTTAGTCATCGACGCTGCTGCGCATGCCGCAACCAACACATGCGTGCGTTGGTGTGCATTACTCCACGACTTTGGCAAGGGCGTTACCCCAATACATATATTGCCGTCGCACCAAGGGCATGAACATAGTGGCGTTCCATTAGTTGATGCATTTTGCCAGCGGATGCGGCTGGATAAAAAAACACATGCGCAAGCAATCAAAATCACCAAGTTACACTTGCATTATCATCGGGTATTTGAGCTTAAGCCAGCAAGTATCATCAAGCTATTTAATCAACTTGATGTCTGGCGTGATCATGACTTGTTAGCAAACTACTTGCGCGTATGTGAAGCAGACAGCCGTGGACGCTACGGGTTTTCTAACTATCCGTGTAAGCAAACCGCATACCTTGAAGGGCATTATCAAGCGCAACAACAACTGCAGCCGCGCACGGTCATTACCCCAACAATGACACCGCAAAATATCAAAGATGCGGTATATGCAGCGCGGGTTGCCATCGCCAAACGCTACCAAGCAGAATATGACCATACCAACAAACAGTAGGCTTATCGTCGCATTGGACGTTGCTAATATCACTGCGGCCAAACAACTCGTTAGCGATTTAGGTGACGCTGGCGTATTTTATAAAGTTGGCTTAGAACTGTGCATGACCAAAGATTATTTTACCCTGATTGAATGGCTTGCGACACAAAACAAACAAGTGTTCGCTGACGTCAAATTGTTTGATGTACCACAAACTGTTGCGTCTGCGGTTAAGCAACTCAATAATTTTCCCATAACGATGATATCCATCCATGGCAATGATGCAGTGATGCAAGCCGCCTGCGCGGCAAACACCCGCTTACAATTACTCGCAGTTACCGCGCTTACTAGCCTCGACCAAGGGGATTTAGACGACCTTGGCTTTGACGTCGATATTAAGGCATTAGTCCTCTCACGCGCAAAACGTGCGCTGGGTTACGGCTGTGCTGGTGTCGTTTCTTCAGGTCTTGAAGCTGCTAGCATCAAACAGCAATTTGGTGATGCGTTACTGGTCGTCACCCCAGGAGTACGACCAATAAGCAACAGTGATGACCAAAAACGCACGGTGAACGTTGCCCAGGCATTTGCCAATGGTGCAGACTATATTGTTGTTGGCAGGCCAATTCGTGACCATCATGGTTTCGATACGCCACACGACGCAGCAGCAGCAATGCAACGGCAAATCTGTACAGCTGTTACTCATACATAAATCTACAACGACATATATGTTGACGTGGCGGCTGCTGGCATGGCTACTCTTCCCGGCAATGCTGCTACGCGTGTTGCGCAAAAGTAAGGCAGACCCACGCTACCGACAGCACCTCAACGAACGCTTGAGTTGTGCTCCACTAGGGCAACATCGGTATTGGCTTCACGCAGTATCAGTTGGTGAGGCTGGCATTGCTGGTCAGTTGCTGCAATGCTGGCATGCGCAGTCACCACTCCCTACAATTTTACTGACCTGCACTACACCCACTGGACGTGCTGTATTAACCACATGGCAAACTGCACATCCAGCAATTGCGGTGACGATTCGCTATATCCCTTTTGATATCGGCTGGTTGATGGCGCGGACATTCAAGCGGGTGCAGCCTGCATTGTTTATTGCCATTGAAACTGAAATATGGCCTAATTTATTAGCACAGGCACGGGTACATAACTGCAGGACTGCGCTTATCAATGGACGGTTGTCCCCACGCTCGATGCGCGGCTACTTACGCATGCGCTGCTTGCAGCTACCGTTGCCAGAACTCATTGCTGCACAAACCCGCCAAGCTGGCAAACGCTTTAGCATTGTTGCGCAACGCTTTGGTCAACAGGTTGCGGTATCGGTTACCGGGTCAATCAAATTTGATGCACCATTACCACAAACTCCACCACAAACCCCACCACAAATACCACAAACTCCAAAAAAATTTACTAACTTTATACAGTATTGCTCCAACAAACGCGTTTGGCTCGTGGCGAGTAGCCGCGCCGGTGAAGAGGGATATATTGTTGAGGCGTGGCGGGCGCTGCATACCGACAATACCTTACTGATTTGGGCACCACGCCATCCCAACGACTTTATCAAGCATGTTTCCCAAGCAACATTACCCCATCGGTTATTTTCCACACTCTCTACCCAAGCTACCCAAGCTACCCAAGCTACCCAAGCTACCCAAGCAGGAACGCCATCACTAGGCAATTGTATTATTGTCGACACTATTGGCGATTTAGGTTGGCTATACCAATGCGCTGATGTCGTTTTTGTTGGAGGAACATTGGTCGATACAGGCTCGCAAAATGTGATTGAGCCCGCGCATGCAGGCAAACCTATTGTCTGCGGACCAAGCCAATATAATTTTCAATTTGCCCATGCACTACTGCGTAAATGTGGTGCTATCACCCCTGTTACGAATGCGCGCCAACTTGCGGCAACCGTGCAAACTTTACTGGAAAACCCCAAGCAAGCATGGCGACAAGGCAATGCAGGAAAACAAGCGATTGCCGTGCATGTCGGAGCAACGCGAACAACGATTAAACGGCTGCAACAACTAATTGCAGTCGATTAATTGCTATCCTCAGGTTTTTGACCTGCGTTATTAGGGAAGCTCTGATTAAGTCGCTGATGGAGCGAGTTTGATGGTAATTGCTGATGATTGCAAGGCGCAAACCGCAGGCGCATGCCGTAGCATATACGCCAAGGGATGCAACACAGCAAGCGCAGCAATTACCATCAAACCGTTGTATATTCAACAGAAGGACGGGAAAAAACGCTGCGCTAACGTCGTTGCAGCACTTGATAATACCACCAGTATTATCTGCGCACTGCGTCTAGTTATCATCAGCGTTTTTTCTCCGTCTCGCCCATCATGGACTTAATCAGAACTTCCTTAGTTATCATCAGCGTGGTTGCCCAGCGTTATTAGTTATCATCAGCGGTTTGATAACCCGCAATACATGTTTCAAGGAGTTCTAGCCAATGATAAACCTTGTGGTTGGTTTTTTGGCCTAAAAAAATTTGGCAGCCTATATTTGCGGTGACGATTAAATCCGCATGCAATTCCTCAAGCGTTTCAATTTTTTTATCGCCAATTGTATTGGCAAGTTCTGGTTGAAAAATTGAATACGTGCCAGCCGAACCACAACACAAATGGTCGTTGCGAATAGGCAGAAGGGTGTAGCCTAAACAAGCTAACAGAGTTTCTATCTGCTCACGTTTGATATGCCCATGTTGCAACGTGCACGGGGGGTGAAATGCAATGCGTTGGCGCTGTACTTTGGGAAAGATATTTATATACGGAAAAATCAAATCGCTTATTTCTACGCTATCAATGCCGAGACTGTCAGAGTTATTAGCGCTGTGCCAATTATCTACGGCAATTTTTTGTTTCATCATCAAGCTGCATGCGCTGGACGCATTGGTAATTACAGCGGCATGCTGCTGGTTGGCAAGGCGAACATTGTGTTGCAGTTGTTGTTTGGCGCGCTGTTCATCACCAAGGTGCAATGCCATCGCACCACAACATTGTTCGTTGCTTGCGGTGGTTACTGTATAGCCGCAATGCTCTAACACTGCCCGCGCTGCTGCATTGACTTCTGGGGTTGCGCCTTTTTGGACACAGCCTTGGTGGAGAAAAATGGTAGTTGCTGGTGATATTGTGTTTGCCTTGCTGTTGTCAATGCGCTGCTGGGAGCGGCGTGGCGGTCTACGCAGCAGTGCTTTGTATTTGGTTGGCACGAGTAATTGTGGGGCAATATTCCGCAACGCCTTAAAGAAAACGACGTTGAATTGCGGTGAGCTAAAAAAACTTAGCAACATCCATTTTTTTATGTTGTAGCTTATGCCGCGCTTGGCGTGCTTTTCTAATAATGGCTTGGTAATTTCGAGAAGATCGAGATATTGCACGTCTGCAGGGCAGGTGGTGATGCAGTTGCCACAACTTAAACACGCATCAAGATGGGCAAGCGTGGTAGCATCGAACGTGTTGCTCTGGTAAAAATCTAGCATTTGATAAATTCGACCACGTGGACCATCAAGCTCATTTTGGGTGACCAGATACGTTGGGCATGTCGCGTTACACATGCCGCAATGGACGCATGTATTGAGTATTTTACGCGCTTGTTGCGCCTGTGCTGGTGGGATATTTTTGTCGATTGCAACAAACATGGAAAAAACCAATGTTAATGATGCTCGGCGCTAAAAACGCAGCCTTTGGTGGATAAGCGCGTAAGGGTCGAAAACCGCGCGGAGATTGGTATTAATTTTCTGAATTTCTGGTGACATTGGCGATTGTATATCGCAGAGCAGCCGGTGATTTTTCCACAACCATACCGTATGGTTGGTTTGCTGTGCCAGACCAACTCCAGCGGAGGCTGCATACAATCGTAGCCCCCCGGCCCAATCGATTAACAATGGTGACCCGACAACAGGTGCATTTTGTGGGCACACCACCCGTAGCAACGCGGTTTGTGGGAGCAATGCATCCTCTTTCACCAAGTCCCAAATATTATTATCTGCAGCTGTAACTTCAAGATCACCTGTAATATCCGCATGTTGCTGTTGCCATGTATTGATTGCCGCTTGAATAGCAGCAATAGACTTTTCAACAACTTCGCCGTGGTTGTGCAGCCGAATATACAATGTATGCGCATGCCATATTTGCGCATTGATCGGCAGTTGAATCCCTGCAAGCAGGTTCATAACACCAATGGCTTGTGCGGCGGTAAGATTGATGCTGATGGTTGTGGTAACAGGCAGCAGCGGCAGCACCCGCAAGCTAATATCATGTATCAGACCAAGCAACCCATGTGAACCAACCAATAATTTTGCAACGTCAAATCCTGCAACGTTCTTCATGACCTGCCCGCCAAAATTGCAAAACTGCCCTTCACCAGTCACCATTCCAACCCCCAATACAAAATCACGGCACGCACCATAATATGGTCTTGCAGCGCCACTATTACCAACGGCAACCGCACCGCCGATAGTGGCTTTTCCTGAATGTGTGGCAGGTTCAAAACCCAGCATTTGTTGCGATTGTACCAGGGTAGCGTTAATATCTGCTATCAGTGTGCCAGCACGCACACGGATAACCATTTCGCTCGGTTCATATTCAATAATGCCGACGTTATCACGAGTACAAATAGCTGCATATGATGTTTGCGATGTATCGATAACAGTGTGACGTTGCTGAGCAAGCTCACCCCATGTTGATTGGTTGCCTGATATGAAAATAGGCCGCTTATCCGCTATCGCTTTATAATATTGCTGTACTGATGCTGGCTGTTGCATTCAGCAGTTCGCATTAAGCGGCCAAATTTTAACCGCAAGCGCGACGAATTTGCTGCAAATGCCGATAATCACAACGCTCCCTCCAGAGCAATGGCGATGATATACCCCCCCAACAAAGCGTTGATCAATCATAACCGCTCAAGATGGGGAAAAGGAATGTTCCCATTATGCACATGCATGCCGCCAAGTTCAGCGCAACGAGCAAGCGTTGGGATCGCTTTTTCAGGGTTAAAGATACGGCTTGGGTCAAACGCGGACTTGATTTTTTCAAAGATGCGCAGTTCATTTGTAGTGAATTGCTCACACATCCCGTCGAGCTTTTCAAGACCCACCCCGTGTTCACCGCTAATCGTGCCTCCTGCTTGAATACACTGACTCATGATGGCGTTTGCTAATCCCTGAGCCCGTTGTTTTTCATCCCCGACACTGGCATCAAATAATATTAGTGGGTGTAAATTGCCATCGCCGGCATGAAAAACATTCAAAACACGCAACCCGTATGCAGCGGTGAGTGCGTTTATTTTGAGCAGAACTTGCGCCAGAAAACGCCGTTTAATACTTCCATCTATACACAGATAATCTGCGGCCAGCCCCCCTGCTAACGGGAAAGCAGATTTACGCCCTTGCCAAAACAGCATTTGCTCTTCTTTAGTTGCCGCGCAACGCAACGACATGGCATGGTGTTTTTCCATCAGTCTGACAACAATGTTTTTGTTGATGGCAATCTCCTCATTGCTGCCGTCAAGCTCACACAGCAACACCGCATCAGCATCTGTCGGATAGCCAATGTGTAACCATGCTTCAACCTCTTTGCTAACCACCCCGTCCATCATTTCCAATCCTGCAGGAATCACCCCGCTAGCAATAATATCTGCGACCGCATTCGCGGCATCTGTCATAGCTGAAAACGCAATCATCATGACTTCTACTGCTTGTGGCTTGGGGAGCAATCGCACCGTTACCTCTGTGATAATCCCTAACAGCCCTTCGCTGCCATGGATGATTGACAACAAGTCAAACCCCGCCGTTTGTAAGGTGTTGCTCCCAATTTGTAACAGTTTGCCGTCGGCGTTGACGATGTTGACACCAACAACATTGTGGACAGTTAAACCATATTTTAAGCAATGGACGCCGCCTGAATTTTCTGCAACATTTCCTCCGATAGTCGAGGCAAGTTGCGACGAAGGGTCTGGTGCAAAAAACAACCCCAGCTGCGCTACTGCTGCGCTCAGTGATAAATTTGTCGCGCACGGCTGGACACGCAAGGTGCGGTTGTCCACGTCAATTTCTTCAAAATCGCACATTCTAGTTAACACCAGCAACACACCTTGTGCATGGGGTGTGGCGCCACCAGAAAGCCCAGTGCCAGCACCACGCGGCACAATTGGAAGGTGCAATTCTTGACACCATGCGACAATTTGGCAAATTTGCTCTGCGTTTTCCACAAGCACAACGACAGGAGGGACTTGCTTGATAATCGTCAGCGCATCGCATTCAAACGCAACACGTTCGCGCAGATTTGTTACCAGCAGATGTGCACCAAACTGGGTTGTAACTTGTTGTTTGAAAGTTTCTATTGGAGTAAGCATGTAACTTCCTGTGAATAAAGTGCCAAACAATCAAGTTTATAACAATAGCGGCGTTAGGTATACAGAACCTCTGATAAGTACACCGCTGCAATCACATGTTGCCAGCTAATGAATCCGTCCGTTAATCATAATGATAACTATTCTCTTGACAGTTGTTTGACCATGGCTACAATAATACATTTTATTACTATACCCAATTAGCTATGAAACATACAACACTGATAGCCATCATCGCTTGTATAGCTGCCGTTCTTGCAAGTTTTAGCCATGCTGGAACTGTGGATGTGTATGCATCTCGCTCTACAGATTTAATCCAACCGTTGCTTGACCGTTTTACCGCAGATACTGGAATCAAAACGCGTTTAATTACTGGCAAACCTAATGCGCTGATTGAACGAATTCAAGCAGAAGGCAACAACACCCAAGCAGATATCTTGCTGACGACTGATGCTGGCAACTTGGTTAATGCGGCAAACAAGGGACTGTTACTCTCTACCCCAAGTGATGCGCTGAATGCTGCTGTACCGGCTACGCTGCGCGATAGTGATAACCGTTGGTTTGCAATGACCAAGCGTGCGCGTATTGTGGTGCGTTCACTTGATAGAGTTGCTGCAAATGCTGTGCAAGATTACGCTGATCTTGTCAAGCCTGCATGGAAGGACAAAATCTGCATCCGCAGCTCGTCAAATATCTATAATCAGTCGTTTGTTGCCGCATTCATCCAGCATTCAGGACGTAAAGCTGCCAAGGCATGGGCAACGGGCGTGGTTAAGAATTTTGGCAGAAATCCTAAAGGGAATGACCGCG
This sequence comes from Gammaproteobacteria bacterium, assembly GCA_965277405.1. Taxonomy (GTDB): domain Bacteria; phylum Pseudomonadota; class Gammaproteobacteria. The sequence goes on along the minus strand of OZ255726.1, from coordinate 1,345,443 downwards.
CCCAAATTATGGGTATTGCTGAGGGCGTGTGTGATCTGGCGTTGGTCAACACCTATTATCTTGCTATTATGAAAACCAATACCGCTGATGCAGCACAGTTTGCAGCAGCAAAAAAAGTTGCGGCGGTTTTCACGGATCAAGATGGCCGCGGTGTGCATATCAATATCACCGGCGGTGGTGTTGTTAAAAATTCAGACAACCCAGCCGAGGCGCTCGCATTATTGGAATATATGGTTACAGAAAAAGCGCAACAGTGGTATGCCCAGGTGAACAATGAATACCCTGTGCGCGCAGCTATTGAGCCAAGTGAGATTGTCAAAGGTCTAGGTTATCCGTTTGTCGCCGACACGGCTACTCCAATGCAGAGCCTTGGTGAACTCAACAGCAAAGCTGTTCGAGTTATGGACGAAGCTGGATGGAAATAACTCGTATGTACAGGATTGCCTAAACTATTCAATCATAGCTTCCTTGGGCATTACTAATAACTTAATATTAGCCTGCCTGAGGCAAACAGGTGTTAGTACCATTAACTGTCAATTTTATAGCAGCCATCCACCAGCCATTGCGCTCCGGCAATGACCTAAGGAAGCTAAGTTAATGTTGAAATTTTGGTTGATGTTGTTGTGTGCTTTGGTGCTCTCTCCTGTAATTTATTTATTTACTTCATTTTTTTTAATTGATCTGGCGCAGTGGTCGCATATCACTCAATACTTACTTATTTCATACATAACCAACACCATTGTGGTTGGTGTTGGCGTCGGGCTGCTGAGTGTGATTATCGGCGTAACGGCGGCATGGTTGATTAGTCATTATGAGTTTCCAGGAAAAAAAATATTGCGTTGGTTACTGGTACTGCCATTAGCGATTCCAACGTATGTCGCTGCTTTTGTATATGATGGTTTTTTTAGCTATCAAGGCATCGGCTACACTATCACGCGCACGCTGTTTAACAGCAGTGTGAATGTCGGTAATATGGTTGGTGCTGTTATTATTATCTCGTTGGTGTTATATCCATACGTATACGTATTGGCGTTACATGCGTTTGAACAACAACTACCAGCTATCATCCGCGCATGCAGAAGCCTTGGTAATAGCTATATTCATGCTTTTTTCCGCGTCGGCCTGCCATTTGCGCGCCCATATATAGCCCTTGGCGCGTCGCTGATAGTCATGGAAACCCTTGCAGAATATGGCGCTATGGATTATTTAGGCATCCAAACAATTGCAGTTGGGGTAATACGCACGTGGTATGGACTTGGTGATATCAACACCTCATCGCAGCTGGCAGGGCTGCTCGTTATCATCGTGATGATTGTCGTTTTATGGGAGCATTACAGCCGCAACAAACAGCGCTATCATACCCCAACTATCAGTTTTTTTCAGCCGCAAAAACTCCACGGTGCGTCCAAATGGTTTGTTACAACTGTGTGTTGTCTACCGTTGTTGGCGGGTTTCATATTGCCAGTAGCGCAGTTGCTTATCTGGAGCTCGGTATCGCAATTATATTTTCAGCAATTATGGCAGCTGAGTTTCACAACAATCGGTATCTGCATCGCTGCCAGTCTGTTGATTGTTGCAATAGCATTACCGCTGGCATATGCCTTGCGTAACCCAAAAGTGAGAAGTCTCCATTGGTTGATACATTTGTCAGCATATGGCTATGCGATGCCAGGCGTGGTGATTGCCGTTGCTATTCTCTACCCAGTCGGCTATATAGATAATCAAATCAACACCGTTGTTGATTATCTATTTGGCATAGATATTGGACTGGTTTTCAGCGGCACAATTTTAATTTTATTGTTTGCCTATACCATTCGATTTTTACGTGTTGCTGTCAATACCCAAGACAATGGCTTGCAACGCATCAGCCTGTCAATTGACTACAGCGCCCGGTTGTTACATACCAACACAGTTACATTATTTGGCCTAATTCATCTGCCTATTTTCAAATCTAGTCTGTTCGCAGCATTGTTGTTGGTTTGGATTGATGTTGTCAAAGAACTTCCTGCAACATTAGTACTGCGTCCAATACAATTTAATACATTAGCAATTTTCGCATTTGAACACGCGAAAGAAGAATCATATTCATTGGCTGCGCCACCTAGTTTAGCTATTATTTGTCTGAGCATTATTGCAGGCGTGGTGCTATTATCGCAATCAAGAAAATCGATATTTAAAACCACATAGGCTCCATGCACCCAGCATATATTACTGTTGAGAAACTCAGTGTATTATACGATAACACTGCTGTACTGAACAATATTTCATTGGCAATTCCACAGGGGGCAATCTCAGGAATTCTTGGTCCAAGCGGTGCTGGTAAATCGAGTTTGGTTATGGCAATCAGTGGCTTTGTAAATCCAGAAGGCGGCACAATCATAATGAATGGCGCCCCAATGTGGGATGCTGACCAGCAGATAAATATTGCCCCTGAATATCGTGATACGGGCGTGTTATTTCAAGACTTGGCATTGTTCCCCCATATGACTATCCGCCAAAACATCGCCTTTGGCATTCGCCACAAATCAGCAGACACACAACTACAACGTGTCGCTGATCTTGCTCAAAAGTTACGTATCTCTGCGCATTTAGACAAATACCAACATCAGCTCAGTGGCGGACAGCAACAACGGGCAGCACTGGCGCGATCATTGGCCCCCAGCCCGCGCTTGGTATTGTTGGATGAACCATTTAGCAGCCAAGACAGCGCCCTGCGCAATTATTTATCACGAGTGCTACGCACGCTGATGCGTGCAGAACAAATCACTGGTATTGTTATTTCTCATGACCAAATTGAGACACTTCACCTTTGTGACTACGTTGGAGTGATCAACAATGGCAATATATTACAATGGGATGCTGTCTACAACGTCTACCATAAACCTGTGGATCGTTTCGTGGCAAGCTTTGTTGGTCAAGGGGTGTTTCTTCCTGCAATCATTGAATATATAAAAGGCACACAGATGACCGTGAGCACCTCCTTAGGCCCTATTAGCGGTCATACCACAACTAGTTGGCATGTCGGTGATACCGTGGACATCTTGATACGCCCCGATGATGTATGTATTGACCCTGTCGCCGTAGCGCAGTTGGATATTATTGAAAGGCAGTTTCATGGTGCTAATTTTTTATATACCTTGGCACAACAAAATGTGCGGATATATTGCAATACGCCAAGCCACCAAGTGTATGAAATTGGCAGCCAGGTCGGTATTCGCTTTGCGATGGTTCATCTTGTTTGTTTTCCCACGCAATATCAGTAATATCCCGCGTTTAAAATATTTACACAAACTATATACGTGCCGATAACCCAACAACACATTCCAAATAAAGCCCATGACATCCGCAGATTCTACACTGAGTCTGCTAGTGGTTTTGCCTACGCGCTGCATGCAATAGCACAACAATCAGACCGCTTGATTGTGATGGTAGCTAACCATGCCAATGAAGCAGAAGAAATTGCTGAGGCATTGCTGTTTTATGGTGGGCTAACTGTCCATGTTTTCCCTTCTTGGGAAACCCTGCCATACGATGCATTTTCACCGCCACAACACATAGTGTCGCAACGGCTGCGCATTCTCCATGGCATGCAAAGCATGGCTGGCCAACATGTCATTGTAACCGCTATCGATACTGCTATCACCCGTCTTGCACCGCGCAGGCAATTGCTCGGCAACACGATACTGTATGCCGTTGGTCAGCAATCAAGCCCGCAACTTATCCAAAAACACTTCATTATTAATGGCTATCGTCGCGTTGATAATGTGTATGAGCCAGGTGAATTCAGTGTGCGCGGCTCGTTGGTTGATATTTACCCGATGAGCTATCAACACGGTATCCGCCTTGATTTTTTTGATGATACCATCGAGTCAATCCGCACCTTTGATGTCCAAACACAGCGCACTGTGGCTCGCGTTGCAGAGTTGCAAATATTACCGACTTCAGAAGCCGTGCTGAACGCAGCGACAATGCTGCATTTTAAACAACAATGGCAGACGCGTTTTGCTGGCGCCTCTCGTGACAGTTATGTCTATCAGCAAATGCAATCTGGAACAACGTGTCAAGGCATCGAATACTTCTTGCCGCTGTTGTATGGGCCGTTAGAGTCTTTGCTTGACTATATGCCAGAGCAAACGCTGCTATGTATCGACGCCGATGCGCAGTCAAGCGCCGATACTTTTTATAGCGATGCGCAGCGGCGTTATGCTGCAGTCAACATTGATGCGCATACTGCCTTTATCCCACCAGATGAGTTATATCTGCGCTTTGATGATTTCATCAATGACGCTAGGCAATACCCGCAAATTCGCCACTATTCGCGGGCGACGGCGCAAACAATCAAACTCGATATAACCGAATTACCCAACATTCAAATCAATGCAAAAAAAGAACAGCCGTTGGCACCAATACAACAGTTGTTAGCGCAATCACCTACGCAGCGGTGTTTGTTTGTATGCACAAGTAGAGGCCGTACAGAAATTATCGATGAGCTGCTGCGTGAGCATGGCGTGCAACCAGCAAGCATTGCTTCGTGGGATGCTTGGCAGCAGTCGCATGCTGCAATTGGTATTACTCATGGTGGTCTTACTGATGGTTGGCAAACCGATACAATGGCGGTCATTACCGAACGTAATTTATACGGACAACATATTACTAGCGCCCGTCACCAGCAACCAGCAACCAATATAGAGCATGTAGTCAAAGACATTGTCGAACTGCGCGAAGGTGCGCTGGTTGTCCATCTGCAACACGGCATCGGCAAATATGCAGGACTAACAACGATTGACCATGATGGCATTGTTGATGAATTTCTGTTAATTGAATACGCTGAAGGTCAAAAACTGTATATTACTGTAACAGATTTACACCTTATATCACGTTACGCTGGTAAGAACAACGACGCAGTAAGGCTGGATAAGCTCGGCGCGCAAAACTGGAAAAAAGCGCGCGACAAGGCCTTTGAGAAAGCTAAAGATGTTGCCGCGCAGTTGTTGTCTATTCACGCGCGGCGCAAGGCGGCAAAAGGCATTCAATTTGCCGCACCTGACTCTGACTATCTGGCATTTGCAAGCGCGTTCCCGTTTACAGTAACGGTTGATCAACAGCAAAGCATTCACGCTGTCATCAATGATATGACCTCGGATCGAAAAATGGACCGCTTGATATGCGGTGATGTCGGTTTTGGTAAAACAGAAGTTGCGATGCGGGCTGCTTTTTTAGCTGCAAAAAGTAACAATCAAATTGCGATGTTGGTGCCAACAACATTACTCGCCCAGCAACATTTCAACTCATTCCGCGATCGTTTTGCTGATTATCCCATTGAAATAGCGATGGCGTCTAGATTTAACACTGCTGAACACGCTACGATTTTTGCAAAGTTAAAAAACAAAAAAATTGATATAGTGATTGGTACGCACGGACTGCTGCACAAGCGAGAAAATTTTGTTGCGCTTGGGCTGGTTATCATCGATGAAGAGCACCGATTTGGGGTCAATCAAAAAGAGCAATTAAAATCATTGCGCAGCGAAGTTGATATTTTAACGCTGACTGCCACCCCAATTCCGCGTACCTTAAATATGGCAATCTCTGGGCTGCGCGACTTATCTATCATCGCCACACCACCGCATAATAGACTGCCGGTGAAGACATTTATTCATACCGAAGACAGCTATATTTTGCGCGAGGCAGTATTACGAGAAATTGTTCGTGGTGGTCAAGTCTACATTGTCCATAACCGGGTGCAGTCAATTCAGCTGCGGCTTGAGCAACTCTGTAAGCTACTACCAGAAGCGCAAATTCTGGTGGCACATGGACAAATGCCAGAACGTCAACTAGAACAAACAATGTCGCGGTTTTATCAGCGACAATGCAATGTATTACTGTGCACAACCATTATTGAAACTGGTATCGATATTGCCAATGCCAACACTATTATTATTGAACGGGCAGATAGGTTTGGTCTTGCACAAATGCACCAATTACGCGGTCGCGTTGGGCGCTCGACCCACCAAGCGTATTGCTATTTATTCACTTCATCCGTGTATACCAAAGACGCACAAAAACGGCTAGAAGCCTTAAGCGCCGCCAATACGCTTGGCGCTGGTTTTATTCTTGCCAGCCATGATTTAGAAATTAGGGGTGCAGGTGAGCTGCTTGGTGATGAGCAAAGCGGGCAGATTGAGCGGATTGGTTTTAGTATGTATATGTCCATGCTTGAACAAGCAACCCAAGCCATTCAGCGCGGTGAAGATATTACCATCGACCAACAACACAACAGTCGCAGCAACGTTGATTTGGGCATAGGAGCAATTTTTCCTGAGGACTTTCTTCCAGATGTCAACGTGCGCCTGGTGTTGTATAAGAGGATTGCCAATTGCCAAACTATTGATGAATTACAGGCAATCCGTGTCGAAATTATCGACCGTTTCGGCAGCTTACCGCTTACGTCTCAATGGCTGATACGCACCACTAAACTAAGAATTCAATGCCAAGATATTGGTATCAGTTTGATAAAAGCCAATACATCTACTGTCCGTATTACATTTACTGATACAACTTCTGTTGATCCTGCACTGGTTATTCAACAGGTGCAGCGTAACCCGCGGACGTTCAAACTCACTGATAGCAATAATTTACAGATCAAGGGAGACTTTCAACACGGTGAGAACCGCATTCGTTCAGTTGAAGATATTGTCGCGTTATTATTACTGTGATGCTAGCTGATCTTTTTGCAAATGCTATTACCACCGCCTCTCAATACATGCAAGCGTTACCCATCACCCAATTCACACTTATGGCAGCACGCGGAGAGTAGACATATTTGCCGTCAGCAACTCAAACAAATCAACTAATAATAAACTACTGGATGAAAATGTGGTTGTTGTGTTTTGGAAACCTCTGATTAAGTCCATGATGGGCGAGACGAAGAAAAAACGCTGATGAAACTTAAGCGCAGCACTTGATAATACTGGTGGTCTTGTGGGTGCTGCAACGACGTTAGCGCAGCGTTTTTTCCCGTCCTTCTGTTGAATATATAACGGTTTGCCTACAATTGCTGCAATTGCTGTGTTGTATCCCTTGGCGTATATGCTACGGCATGCGCCTGCGGAATGCGCCTTGCAATCACCAGCAATTGCAGGCGAACTCGCTCCATCAGCGACTTAATCAGAGGCTCCTTAGCTAGTCGGCAATCATTTGGCTTGCATGCTATTTGCCAATTGTGGGCTTGATAGGAGACATAATTGGCGGCTTTACCGCTGTTGTATTTGCTTTATTTTCTAAGCTATTTTTTTTGGGATTCGCGGTATTTGCGTCTTTCTTAGCATCTTGATTCACCAACCCTGTAATTATGGTTTTTTTCTTGGCATCGGCTTTCTGTGATGCAATCGGCATCAGTTGCCCATTGATTTGCGCGCCAATTTTCACTTCAATCTGTTCGTAGCTAATCTGGCCGCTCACTTGCGCTTGCGGTTGGACTACGACTAATTTGCCTTCAATTGACCCTTTAATATAACCATTAGCAATAAGCTGATCGCAGACAATGTTGCCATTTATTTTTCCAGAACCGCCAACTTCAAGCACATTGTTTTGACCTGCATAGGCTATTACATCACCGTTAATAGTTCCATTGATGATGAACGTATCGCGAAATTTAACATTCCCATCAATAATAATATTTTTAAAAATGAAAGACTTTTTTCCATTTTTAAGATTTGCTGGTATTGAAGATTCTGTTGTTTTTACTTTTTTAAACATCTGTTATTCACAATTTGATAAGTGCAGCGCCAATATGAATCCCACCTAGCTCAATGGCACATGTGGATGCTTTGATGGTACCATTAACTTTGCCGCCTGCCATGATTTCCAAATGATTTACTTCTACACCACCTTCGACAGTTCCTTTTACAATCGCAGATTTTGCAGTAATATTACCAATCATTTTCCCAATTGAGGTGATGACAACAGTTGCTTTAGATGAAACATTACCATCTATAGTGCCGCTAATGTACATATTACCAGATACGCTTATTTCTCCAGTAAGGTGGCATCCGTCAGTAATGACTGTTGTTCCATCAGTTTCTGAAAAATGATCGGCGGAGTTAGTAACATTGCCCATGGTATTTTTTCCTCGTTAATAAAAAGACTCTCATAATTATCCATATTCCAAAGCACAAAATTTTTCGGATTAACGCGGCGCCGCAAAAACTCAACTTCATAATGCAGATGCGGACCTGTGCTAATGCCTGTGTTGCCGGATTTTGCTATCACCGAACCTTTACGCACGTACTGTCCACGTTTTACCAGAATCTTACTCAAGTGTCCATATTTTGTTTGAAAACCAAAACTATGCTGGACTCGAACTAATTTTCCATAACCGCCACGATTCAACCCTGCAAATTCTATAACTCCGTCTGCTGGCGCTTTAATTTCCGTCCCAATTGGTAGTCGATAATCAATGCCATAGTGCATGTGTCTTTTACCAGTCACTGGATGAATCCGCATACCATACCCGCTTGTCACTTTGATTTTGGCATAGCTGAAAGGGCGACCATTCGGTATTTTATACAAGTATAACTGCCGTTCTATCAGCTTCTGTCTCGCCAGCATTATGCGTTTGTCAATATCTGCTGGCAGGGCAGTATTATCCTGCTCAGTGTCTACTGGTGTGTTTATGCCAACGAGTTGTTCCAGCTCATCAATTTTTTGCAGACCGTCTTGATACTGACCAATCAGCTCCTCCAGTTCTTCCAATGAACTATTTTTATCAACAATATTTGAACGGAGTTTATCGACAACTTGCTCGAGTGCTTCCTTGTGTTTTTCTTGTGCAATCAATGAATTCTGCAACCAATAACTTAATGAAAAGCCAACCGCAATAAGTAAAAAGATTACAGCAATGATGCTAAAAACAAATCGACGCATCAGTTTAGTCAGCGACAACGTATACGAACGCTCGACTGTAGAAATTGTAATAAGTGTCTGGCTTATCATCGACTCAGTATTGTGCGTATTTCATCATGCTATCCATGTAAAGCCTGCGCCATGGTCTGGCAATAACGACCAATACTCGTTGGCGCATTGCTTGCATCTTCGGCAATCTTGCTGACAATCGCTGAACCAACAACAACTCCATCCACCACTTGTCTAAACGCGCTGGCCTGTGCAGCCGTGCGAATACCAAAGCCGACAGCTATTGGCAATGGAGAACAGCCACGAATAGTTTTCGCAATAGTGGCTACCGTGTCAAGCTGCGCTGTTTTATCGCCGGTTATGCCAGCCACACTGACAAGATATATATACCCACTTATACCTTGGACAAGTTTTTTGATGCGATTTTCATCGCAGGTTGGGGGAATCAATCTGATCAAGTCAACGTGGTGTTGCTTAGCAGCACAACGTGAATCTGCTTCTTCTTCCATTGGCAAATCAACAATGATAGCCCCGTCGACTCCCGTGCGAGCACATCTTTGAAAAAACGCATCCACCCCCATTTGTAAGATAGGATTGAAATATCCCATCAATACAATTGGAATATCATATGCCGTACGAAACTGTTGGATTGAGGCAAATAGCTTTGGCATGGTAAACCCAGCAGCTAAGGCACGCGTTCCAGCTGCTTGAATGGTCACGCCATCAGCAACTGGATCAGAAAACGGCATGCCGATTTCAATGATATCAGCGCCATTGTTGGCGATTGCTGCAAGATTTTTTGCAAAGATTGCAAAGTCGGGGTCTCCTGCCATGATAAACGGGATAAACCCTGTTGCTTGTTGTGCTGCCAGCTGGGTAAAAGTATCTGCAATATTACTCATTCATTACCCTCCAAAGAAACACCCAAGCGCTCGGCTACCGTATTAATATCCTTATCGCCTCTGCCACATAAGTTCATGAGTATAGTGTGATTTTTACCTGCTGCGTGCGCAATTTTTTTAATATATGCTATCGCATGCGCAGGCTCTAACGCTGGAATAATCCCTTCTGTTTGACACATCAAGGTAAATCCATCAAGCGCTTCTGAATCGGTCACCGAGACATAGTGAACGCGACCTTGCTGGTGGAGCAGGGCATGCTCAGGACCAATCCCTGGATAATCTAAGCCAGCAGAAATTGAAAAAGCATCGTTGATTTGCCCATCGTCGCTTTGCAATAAATATGTTTTATTGCCGTGTAATACACCAGGTTTGCCAGCGTTAATCGATGCGGCATGATGCCCGGTGTCAACACCAAGTCCACCTGCTTCAACACCAATTAAGCGCACGTCATCCGCAAGAAAGCTATAGAACATGCCTATTGCATTCGAGCCACCACCGATGCAGGCCACAACAGTATCTGGTAGTTTTCCAGTAATTTCGATGAATTCCTCACGCGCTTCATCACCAATAATCCGCTGAAAATCCCTGACTATTTGCGGGTACGGATGCGGTCCTGCGGCTGTGCCAATACAGTAGTAGGTGTCGTCAGTGTTGCTTGCCCAATCACGTAATGCTGCGTTCATTGCATTCTTTAATGTTGCCATTCCCGCATCAACTGCACGCACTTCTGCACCCAATAATTTCATGCGAAACACATTTGAACTTTGACGAACAATATCTTTTTTACCCATATACACAATGCATGGTAAATCAAATAGCGCACACACAGTTGCCGCAGCAACGCCGTGTTGACCTGCGCCAGTTTCGGCAATAATCCGCGTTTTCCCCATAAAACGTGCTAACAGAATCTGTCCAACACAATTATTAATTTTATGAGAACCGGTATGGTTTAGCTCCTCACGTTTGCAATAAATCTGTGCACCACCCAATACATCGCTGAGCCGCTGCGCATGGTATAATGGTGAGGGTCTGCCGATATAGTGTTTGCGTAATCGCGCAAATTGTTGTTGTGATGCTGCGTCCTGTTGAAACTGAGCATATGCTTGCTCAAGTTCTAATATGAGCGGAATTAAAGTTTCTGGAACATATCTCCCTCCAAAATCACCAAAATGGCCTTGTGCGTCTGGTTGTGGTTGTGTTTTCATAACAGTGTTCTGGATATAAACTGTGTTAGGGAATTTCTAATTAAGGCGCTGATGGAGCGAGTTTGTCGGTAATTTTCAATGCTAGCTAGGAGCAGTGCGCAGATAATACTGGTGGGCATTATCGGTGCTGCAACAACGTGCGCGCAGCGTTTTTGCTCCGTTACCCCCATCATGGATTTAATCAGAGGTTTGTTAGCGGCTGCGCTTGTCGGCATTAAACATTGAGTCTTGCCAACGCCAACGCCATACAAACATTGCCACTGCATGGCTGATATACACTACAAAAAACCCTGCTATCGATTCGAACGGCTTCCAAATAATTAACCCAAACACGACGACCAATCCAATCTTTTGTATCACAGAAATCGACGTGTTTAACTTAATGCCCTTAAAACTATAAAATGGAATAAAGCTCATCATCAACACGCCGAGACCTGCTGTAACTGCACCAAGAATAATTAAACTCGTCGTTGCATCTGGTGCTATGTCATATTCTGCAAAAATCCAAATCATAGAAATAAGCGCAAGCGCTGCACCAGGAGAAGGAAGTCCCTGAAAGTAATTTGGGTTATTCGCCTTAATGTTAGAGGTAAAGCGCGCCAACCGCATCGCAGTGCTCGCAATATATATAAATGCTAACGCCCAGCCGAGTCTATCCAGATAGTTAAGACCCCAACTAAACGCGCACATTCCCGGCGCCACACCAAAGGCTACAACATCTGAAAGCGAGTCATATTCGGCGCCAAAGTTTGATTGTGATTTGGTAATGCGGGCAACGCGACCGTCTAGTCCATCGAGAATTGCTGCCGCGGTAATCCACAACACAGCAGTTTGCATTGTGCCGCTAAAGGCATTTATTAAACCTAAGCAGCCACAAAACAATGCTGCTGTAGTTATCAAATTTGGTAATAGAAAGACGCTTTTGCGAGTGATAGAATGCATAATTATCTAGTGTTTGATTCAAATTAATCGTCGTTCTCATTCAATATTAAGCCTACCGTACGACTAAACTTAGTTAGTTGACGCTCTAGTATTTCAATTCTGCTTTGCTTTTCAATGTTGATAGAGGCTATATTCAATGCTGCCAACATCGCAACGTTGATATCGCTTATCTGCGGTGGTGTATTTTTTACAACATTTGCCAAAAACCGGTTGAGCTCTTCCGCTGATTTATACAGCATATCAACCGATTGTTCATTACAGTCAATCGCATACGTTTGCTTGAGTAATTCTATTTGCACTTTCATGTTGTTAAACAAGCAACCCGCCTCGTTATCTCACGGACGTCTATGAGGTGTTTCACTATGAGGTGTTTCGCCGCGCTGAAACCCATTATTTGATGGAAATCTCCCCTCATTGTCTTGTTGATACTCAGCAAAGTTGTCTTCTTGTTTCTGGTCATCCCATTGTGGTTTTCTTGATGAATCAATAGATTTCGTATTCAAGTCGACACGATCTATCAGCCGATTTGCACGATCCTCAATATTAACTTGTTGTTGCAATAGTTCAGCATTTTCGCGTTCAAGTTGCTGAATCGTTTGCTGCAATTGCTCGTTGGTATCGCGCAGCTGGTTATAACGGATAAACAATCGTTCAACTTTTTGTTCTAAATCAGCAAAAATACGCTCACTCATAGCTAAATAAAACCTCGAAATCCATTGTATTCTTATGCATATCCCTGTAAGTAAAAACCATATCTATTGCGTAGGAGTTACTGCATATACATGCCGCCGTTAACATGAATCGTCTGCCCGGTTATATAGCCTGCAGCATCAGATACTATAAACGCGACTGCCTCAGCAATATCCTGTGGCGAACCAAGTTTTCCAAGCGGAATCTGTTGTCGCAAGGACGCGCGAGCATCATCACCGAGCGTGTTAGTCATATCGGTTGCTATGAAGCCAGGAGCAATTGCATTGACGGTTATGCCACGGCTAGCAACTTCGCGAGCAAGTGCTTTTGTTAGGCTTTCAATCGCACCTTTTGCGGCACAGTAATTGACTTGACCTGCATTACCCAGAGCAGCCACAACCGAGCTAATTGTGACTATTTTTCCAGCTCGTGCCTTAACCATGTTGCGAATCACTCGTGATGTCATGCGGTATACCGAAGTGAGGTTGGTATTGATAACATTAGAAAACTGATCTTCGCTCATGCGTAGCAACAGCGCATCATCAGTAATTCCTGCATTATTGATCAACGCTGTTGCTTGCAAGTCATGGTATTTGAGTTGGTCAAAAAAAGCATCAACACTCGCACTACTGCCAACATCTAAGACAAACGCTATGCCGTTATCTGACAGCGCAGCAACAATCGCATCAACCCCATGCTGAGAAGTTGCAGTACCAACCACGAACCATCCAGATTGACTAAGTTTTTTTGCAATAGCTTGACCGATTCCCCTGCTTGCACCTGTGACAATTGCTACCTTTACCGCCATATTTATTCACCTATGAGGAATGAATCTTTGGTAGCTATATATGCTTCAACACAATCAAAAGAATGTAAGACGCTTCCTTTAAAAACACGCTTTATCAACCCTTGCAGCACTTTGCTTGGCCCACATTCAACAAATTGCATGATGCCTAGTTGACGCATTTCCTCAATAGTTTGCATCCATAACACCGGTTGATACAGTTGTGTTAAAATATTTTGTTGAATCATCTCTGGGTCAACATGTGGCTTTGCATCGACATTCTGCACGATTGCAACTGCTGGTTTTTGGATTACAATTTTTTCTATTTTCTCACTCAATACTGCGCTTACAGGTCGCATTAATTCACAATGTGAAGGAACACTTACATTCAAGCGTCGTACTAACTTTGCTCCAGCTTTCTTACAATGTTGTTCTGCCACCTCAACCAATAACGCATGCCCAGCAATAACAACTTGACTAGATGAGTTAAAATTGGCTACAGCAACATGTTGCGGTGTGTTTTCATTGCTCAGCTGGGCGCAAATATCGATCACTTGTTCACTTTCCAAGCCAACAATTGCACTCATTGCACCTTGTGTATTCACCATTGCTTGCTGCATCAACCGACCACGCTCGTGGACAAGTGCTACCGCACTGGCAAAAGTCATCGCACCTGCTGCAACCAGTGCTGAATACTCACCAAGACTATGCCCTGCGATTAAACTCGGCTGCTGTTTAGTATCTGCTAACCACAGCCGCCACAGTCCTATTGAGCAAGTAAAAATTGCTGGTTGAGTGAACTCGGTTAATGCAAGTCTATCTTCTGGACCACTGTGAATAATATCCCAAAGATCAAAACCTAGTGTATCGTTTGCCTCAGCAAAAGTAGCTTGAAAGATTGGAAATTGCGCATAAAAATCAGCGCACATGCCAACATACTGGGAACCTTGACCTGGGAACACGAACGCAACATTTGAATGTGGCATGTATACCTCTAGCTGTTATTCTTCGTTGTCTGCTGCTACAGTTTTTGGTACAACAACTGTCCTACCACGATATTCACCTTGGCTATCCATTTGGTGACGCACATGCACTTCACCAGTGACTTTATTTTCAGTGAGTGTTGGTGTTTTAATATGTAGGTGTGAGCGCCTCATTCCTCGCTTTGATCTACTTTTTCTGTTTTTCTGGACGGCCATAGCTAAAAATATAATGAAATAAAAAAATAAATCCTACTCTATTCTACTTAGGCTGTCTCTTTCTTAGGCAAAAATTCATTCATTCATTTATAAAAATTTATCTGACATAGGCTGGATGGAGTAATACTCGAAATAAAGTAAAGCATCTGATTTGCAAATCAGCTATCATCAGCCTTTTTTTATTCTAGGGGTACAACATGCGCATACTTATTTCATTTCTTTTTGTTCTGCTTTTTCCAACACTCGCGTGGTCTCAGCCTGCACTCGTATTTCCCAAAGAAGGGAAGAACGATGGCGGGTTTAACTTTTTAGCATACCAAGGAGCTGAGGCGTGGAAACAAGCTCATAATCAAGATTACACGGAAATCAGTGTAACCTCAGAAGGTGCCCGTGAGCAAATTCTCATCCGTTTAGCCAAACGTGGTAATAATCCAATTGTTAGCATTGGGTTTATTGGTGCGTCAGCAATAATTAAAGTTGCTCCTCTATTCCCAAAAATACAATTTTACATTATTGATATGGTGGTAAATGGTCAACCAAATGTCCAGTCGGTTGTCTTCCGCGATCACGAAGGTTCATTTCTTGTTGGAGCATTAGCCGCGCTCAAATCTCGCTCGCACAAAATTGGCTTTGTTGGCGGGATGGATGTTCCACTCATCCGCCGTTTTGCATGCGGGTATAATCAAGGTGCAAAATATGCAGATCCTAATGTAGAAATTATAGAAAACATGACAGGCACAACTCCAACTGCATGGAATAACCCAACCAAAGGAGCGGAGCTGACTCGAGCTCAAGTTGACCGTGGTGTGGACGTTATCTTTGCTGCCGCAGGCGCAACAAGTTACGGTGTCTATCAAGCTGCGAAAGATACAGGCATATATGCGATCGGCGTGGACAGCAATCAAAACAGCTTACACCCTGGTACCATGCTAACCTCAATGGTAAAACGTGTAGATGTTGCAGTTCGCCAATCATTTGAATACGATACAACTGACAACGAAGTCAGCAGCTACGTTTCTGACCTTGGTCTACTTGAGGGTGGAGTCGATTGGGCGCTTGACTCATATAACCAAGACTTAATAACGCCAGCGATGCAGGATAAAATTAAATCCATAAAAAAACAAATCATGGCAGGAAAAATAAAAGTCACCAACTACATGGACCATAATACCTGCTCATAACACCAACACCCATACAATATGCCACTGGTTGCAAGTCCTACAGATACACAGCTAGCACCATTCGCTGTTGAACTGGCAGCCATTACCAAAACATTTGGTGTCGTCATCGCCAATAATGCCGTCAGTTTGCAAATCGTGCCAGCAAGTATTCATGGTATAGTTGGCGAGAACGGTGCGGGTAAGTCGACACTAATGTCGATTCTGTATGGTTTTTATCCAGCAGATAGCGGTACAATTAAGCTGCACGGAGTGCCAGTTTCCATAGAAAACTCGTTTCAAGCTATTCGCGCGGGTATTGGGATGGTGCACCAACATTTCATGTTGGTAGCAACATTAACAGCACTTGATAACATCATTCTAGGCTATGAACGAACGTGGTTGTTGGTCCGCGCCAGAAACCGTGTTCGTCCCGTGATCGAGGAAATCATGAGTCGGTATCAGTTGTGGGTCGACTTAGACTGCATCGTTGCTGAAATGAACATTGGCGAACAACAACGCTTGGAAATACTCAAAGCACTATATCGCCAAGCTCAAATACTTATATTAGATGAGCCAACAGGGGTACTCACCCCGCAGGAGGCCAGCGCATTATTCAACATATTACGCCAACTCAAACTGCAGGGAATGACGGTAATACTCATCACCCACAAACTGCAAGAAATCATTGAGATCACTGATAACGTTACTGTCATGCGTGCAGGTAAAGTGGTTGCCCACAAAGTCACTGCGCAAACAAACCGCAAAGAACTTGCCCAATTGATGGTTGACCGCCTTTTGAGTATCCAGCACATCCAGCACATCCAGCAAAAGCGCAATATTAGCGGCAAACCGCTACTCAAGCTGACCAACCTATGTTACACAGATGCCCGTGGTATAGCTCGCTTTCACAACATCAATCTTGCCGTTCGTGCTGGTGAAATTGTTGGTATCGCTGGTGTAGTAGGCAATGGGCAAAGCGAGCTACTTGCAGCAATGGTCGGGCTCTGCACACCCAGCAGCGGCACCATGGAAACAATTATAGACGGTGTCCACAACACCTATACAACAGAACATTGGATTGCTGCCGATAAACTTCGTGATAACAGCTGCGCACACGTTCCAGAAGATAGGCTGGCACAAGGCATTATCAAGAATTTCTCAATGGCAGAGTCTGCTATTCTTGGCTACCACGAAGACCAATTATTTGGTAAAGGAATGCAGCTTAGCCCAATGGCTGTCAACAAGCATGCCAATGAACTTATCCATTCATTTGACATTCGACCAAAAAACAACTCCTTAAAGACTGCAAATATGTCTGGCGGTAACCAACAAAAACTCATTCTCGCACGCGAAATGTTTCGTAATCCGCAAATATTATTGATTGGCCAGCCCACCCGCGGTGTGGATGTCGGGGCAATCGAGCAAATCTACCAAGCGTTGCGTGCTGCGCGAGATGAAGGCGCCGCCATCCTCGTTATATCTGTAGAACTGGAAGAAATTTTTGACCTCGCAGATACTATCGTTGTCATGAACGAAGGGCGGATAACGGGCACCTCACCAACATGCGCAACAGATATTCCTGCAGTAGGATTGTTAATGACTCAATCGGCAACACACGGATGATACCTCGTTGGTATACCGCTGTATGCATTCCAGCTGTCCAGTTGTTGCTGGCGTTTTCTGCTGCTTCGTGCGTTGTACTATTAGTGGGGGAAAATCCTCTTGATACCATGGCAGTCATGATAACCGGGGTGTTTGACCCTGATTTCGGGCTGCCAGCCACATTATATTACGCAACGAGTTTAACGTTCACAGGGCTGGCAGTAGCCGTCGCCTTCCATGCTGGGTTGTTAAATATTGGCGGTGAAGGTCAAGCATATCTTGCGGGTCTGGGTGTTGCGGTTATTTGTCTTGCGTTTGACCACATCCTCAGTATCTGGCTCATAGTGCCGTTAGCGATTGTTGCTGCGGTGGGTTTTGGGGCAATTTGGGCAATGATACCTGGGATTTTGCAGGCCTACCGTGGCGCACACATCGTAGTGACGACTATCATGTTTAATTATATTGCTGCAGCGTTAATGAATTACTTGCTCATAAATTATATGCTTAACAATAAAGGATTATCAATAGAAACCAGATTGTTTTCACCAAATATACTCATACCTACGGTTGACCATTGGCTCGCTCCATTTGGCATTGCTGCGTTTCCAATGCCGCTCAACTTTTCGTTTATCATTGCAATACTTTGTGCAATTTTTGTATGGTGGCTACTGTGGCGCTCGCGCTTTGGCTATACATTGCGAGCACTTGGCGAAAACCCTAAAGCAGCGCAATATGCTGGGCTGAAGACCCGCAAAATAATCATTATCACCATGGCATTGTCAGGCGGGCTTGCTGGTCTAATGGCCATCAATGAAGTATATGGATCTAAAAATATGCTGATGTTGAACTACACCAATGGCTTAGGTTTTCTTGGTATTGCTGTGGCCTTAATGGGGCGGTGCAACCCACTTGGGATATGCGTGGCTGCATTATTATTTGGTGGGCTATTTCAAGGGACAATTGACTTGCAGTTTGAATTTAAACAGATTAGTCCAGATCTGATATTGGTCATTCAAGGACTGGTCATATTCTTCGTAGCTGCGCTTGACCAAATGGTCAGAAAACCAATGGAGATCAGGTATAGAAATTATGCCCTCCGCAGAATACCGCACGCTGCATAATGGGTTTATTGCCAGATATTATGAGTATTTTTGGGGCAGTCATTCGCCTCTCTGCCCCATTATTGCTTGCGTCAATGGGGGGGTTATTTTCTGAACGTGCCGGCATAGTAGATATTGGTTTAGAAGGAAAGATGCTCGTCAGTGCCTTTGCCGCTGCCAGTGCTGCACTGGTATTCAACTCGCCTTGGATTGGCTTACTATTCGCCATTTTTGCAGGAGTATTTGTTGCAATATTTCATGGTATTGCAACCGTTATTTATCGTGGCGATCATGTGGTTTCGGCTCTTTCACTCAACTTTATTGCCAGTGGTATCACCGTGGTCTTGGTGAATGCATGGTTTGGCATCGGTCCAAAAACACCTAATCTAAACGACGAGCAACGTTTTCATCCCATCACACTACCCTTTACAAATGAGAATTCTGATTCAACCTTGCAAATGTTTTATAGCTCAGTGATTTCAGGGCATTCTATACTTATCTACCTTGCCTTTCTCAGCGTACCAATTGTTTGGTTTGTGCTGCAACATACCAGGTTTGGGCTACGGTTACGCGCAGTAGGCGAAGAACCAAACGCTGTAGACTCAGCAGGTGTTAATGTTATCCGCCAGCGGTTATATGCGGTGATGGTTACCGGCGTGCTGTGTGGCATAGCTGGTGCACTATTTTCAATATCACTCAACGCTGGCTTTTCGAAAGAAATGACAGCTGGAAGCGGCTATATTGCCCTTGCCGCAGTTGTTTTTGGAAAATGGCGGCCGCTGCAGGTCATGGCAACATGCTTATTGTTTGGTTTTCTTAGCGCGATGGAAACACGGATGTATAGTATTTCGTTACCGTGGGTTGGAATTTTACCCCCACAAGCATTTCAAGCGCTCCCGTATGTCCTTACTGTTATTCTGCTTGCTGGATTTATTGGCAAAGCTATTGCGCCAAAGGCACTTGGTCGCCCGTATATTAAAGAAGGATAACAACAAACCGCTGATGACACGAGGTTAAGCAAAATGAATACTCAACGCGTAGCGAGGCTGCAGAACAGCTGGTTAGAGATTTCTTCATCAAGCAAGGATGATAATTGTTTAGCGTATTCGTGCAACTGCGGTATTGAATTTGCCACACAGTTGATATGCCCCATTTTACGATCTGGGCGCGCTGACTTGCTATAATCGTATAGCCTTGCAAATTCTGGCAACGGTGTCGTTGGTATAGCACCGATACAGTTGATCATTAAAGTCGGTTGAAAGTCGTTATGAGGGATGACATCGTTGTGTATTGCTGCAGCATGGAGATCAAATTGACTGTGTTGAGCACCGTCAAGCGACCAGTGACCCGAGTTATGCACGCGGGGCGCATATTCATTTGCTAGTAATACATTATTGCGCACGAAAAATTCCAACGACAATACTCCTTGATAATTAAGGTTTTCAGCAACACGCAACCAATATTGCTGCGCTTGTTGCGTGAGCGCAGCGTCCATAACCACGCCCGCCACAGTGCTATGTAATATACCATGTGTATGATGATTTATTTGTAGCGGTAGAAATGTAGCGTTGCGGTTAGTACGGCAGCCAATCAGCGATACTTCAAAATCAAAGTCTATCCGTTCTTCAGCCATGAGTGGGGTGGTCTCAAAGATGCTCTTGGCCTGATTGATGCTAAATTGACCCTTGCCGTCATAGCCTCCATGGCGGGTTTTTACGATTGGCTGTTGCAACGCATTACCAATCGTGTCGAACGATTCGAGCGTATTAATAGGATAAAACTGTGGTGTTGGGATGGCTAATTCATTGAATAGCTTCTTTTCTAATAAGCGGTCTTGAGTCGTTTGGAATGAACGCGGGTTTGGCAACAGCTGTTGGCGTTGGGCAACATAGGCAAGCGTCGCGTATGGGATGTTCTCAAACTCGCACGTCAGGATATCGGTCGCTGCAATCAGTGTATCGAGCTCTGCAAAATCATCAAATGCAGCATGGATGAAGTCGCCCTCATTGCGAGCGCAGGCATTGGCGTCGCTATCGAAAAAAACAACGCTATCTCCACGTTTTTTCAGCGCCCACGACAGCATTTTCCCAAGCTGGCCGGCTCCAAGAATGCCTACACGCATGGAGGCTGGCTTGGATTTGGGTTGTCTAATATCCGTTGTTGGTTGTTGTTGCGAAATGCTGCAATAGCTGTGGCAATCTTGCTGTCGTGAGTAGATAACATAGCCAATGCAAATAACGCAGCGTTAATCGCTCCTGCTTTGCCAATTGCCATTGTTGCTACAGGTACTCCCGCAGGCATCTGTACGATTGATAATAATGAATCAATGCCATTAAGGATTTGTGAGGCAATCGGTACGCCGATAACAGGGACAGTAGTTTTAGCGGCAAGCATTCCAGGCAGGTGTGCTGCTCCGCCTGCTGCTGCAATGATGATTTTTATGCCATTATCGCGAGCCTGTTCCACAAAAGAAAACATTAAGTCAGGGCTGCGGTGCGCAGATACGACTTGTTTGAGATATTGCTGATTGAAATCGTCAAGGATTGCACAGCAATGCTGCATTGTTTTCCAATCAGAATGGGAACCCATGACTACGGCTATTTGGTGATTATTCATATGCGACGCTCCCTATATACATAAATATAGGAAATAAATACGCATTGTATAGTCAATAAGTTGCAACAAAAAGTTATTTTAGGCTACAATGACCTATTCGCTTGTTGTAAAGGCGAGAGATAGTAAAGGTAAGAGAGGTAATTTCGGCTTTAAAAAAGAAAAGCGATCTAGGATCGCTTTTCTTAAGGAGGAAGATTGTGCGTTTCTCAAGGAGGAGGAAAGAAACGCACACATCTTGTTGCCGTCCCCGAGACCAGGGGGGGATTTCGGGGCGACGCAAAGGATAATAATATGTTTTTTGTGCAACGCAACATTAAAAGCGTGTTATTTTGATATTTTTCAAAACTTCCTTATATACAGCGCAATTTACTACTTTATGGTAGACCCCTTACGATACCAATTACGCGTTCACGCACCGTTTAAACCTTCTGGAGATCAGCCCGCTGCAATCGCGCAGTTAGTGGATGGTATTAACAGCGGACTTGCGCACCAGACCTTGCTTGGCGTCACTGGCTCAGGAAAAACATTCACCCTCGCCCATATGCTAATGGATCTGCAACGTCCAGCAATTATAATGGCGCACAATAAGACCTTAGCTGCACAACTATACCGAGAATTCAAGTCGTTTTTTCCAAATAACGCTGTGGAGTATTTCGTCAGTTATTATGACTACTATCAACCAGAGGCATACGTCCCAGCATCTGATACTTTTATAGATAAAGATGCTTCGGTAAACAAGCATATTGAACAAATGCGGCTTTCGGCGACCAAGGCGTTATTAGAACGTCCAGACACGATTATTGTTTCTACCGTATCTTCTATTTATGGTTTGGGCTCACCCGAGCAATATTTAAAGATGATGTTACATCTCAGTGTTGGCGAAATCATTGACCAACGTAAAATAGTACGCAGGTTGAGTGAATTACAGTATAAACGCAATGACGTGGGTTTTGATCGCGGCACTTACCGCGTACGCGGTGAAAACATCGACGTGTTTCCAGCTGAATCCGACCGCGAAGCGATTCGCATATCACTATTTGATGATGAAGTCGAAAGCCTGCGCTTTATCGACCCATTAACTGGGCAAGTTATTCACGACCTACCTCGCTGCACGATTTACCCAAAAACCCATTATGTGACTGAACGGCAAACGTTGTTGAACGCCATTGAATTGATAGAGGCTGAGCTGGCGCAGCAACTCACAATACTGCGTGCAGAGCATCACCTTGTGGAGGCACAAAGGCTTGAGCAGCGCTGCAGATATGATATTGAAATGATTCGTGAACTTGGATATTGTGCTGGAATAGAAAATTATTCACGCTATCTTTCTGGTAGAAAAAGCGGCGACGCGCCACCAACGCTGTATGATTATTTGCCAAAAGACACATTGATTTTAATCGATGAATCCCACGTTACAGTCCCACAAATTGGCGGAATGTATAAAGGCGATCGATCTAGAAAAGAAACATTAGTAGAATACGGGTTTCGGCTGCCATCGGCGCTGGACAATAGGCCGCTACGCTTTGAAGAATGGGAAGAATTTTCTTTGCAACGTATTTTTATTTCTGCAACACCAGGCGACTATGAAGCGCAAAACAGCGACCAAATTGTAGAACAGCTCGTTCGTCCTACAGGAATAGTAGAGCCTGAAATTGTCATTCGTCCTGCTAGCGAGCAGGTAGATGACTTGTTATCTGAAGTCCGTGTCTGCAGCGAAAAAAAACAACGTGTATTGGTTACAACATTAACCAAACGCATGGCAGAAGATTTGTCAGAATATTTTGCTGAGCAAAAAATTAGAGCGCGGTATTTGCACTCAGACATCGAAACCGTCGAGCGCGTAGCAATTATCAGAGACCTGCGCATGGCTGTGTTTGATGTGTTGATTGGCATCAATTTATTGCGCGAAGGTTTAGATATTCCCGAAGTCGCATTAGTGGCAATTCTGGATGCAGATAAAGAAGGATTTCTCCGTTCGGAACGCTCGCTAGTGCAAACAATGGGCAGAGCATCGCGCAACTTACACGGTCGTGTTATTTTGTATGCAGATAAAATAACAAATTCGATGCAGCGAGCAATTGATGAAACCGACCGCAGAAGAGCCTGTCAAACAGCATTCAATAAGCAGCATAATATCACACCGCGTCAAATTGAAAAACCGATTGATGACATGTTAGATATTGGACAAAGCTACAACGGTGCAGCAACCAATACTGCAACTGCAGCTACGAATTATAACAAAATGACTGATGTGCAAATTCATCAAGAAATTACCAAACTTGAAGAAAAAATGCACCATGCCGCGCAACAGCTCGAGTTTGAACAAGCATCATGGTACCGTGATCAAATTCATATCTTGAAACAACGATTTGTTGCGGTCAGTTGACGATGCGTATATTTTGTGCGCTGTTACTGTGTAGTATTACCTTCACAGCATTGGGTAAAACCAAACTACCTACGCTTCAGCAACATCAATTCACGCTGTTTCCCGCACAAAAGCAAAAAATAATAGGCAGCTACCTGTTTCAACGCATCCGCAACAGCTTGGATGTCGACGAGAAAAGCATCGAAACAAGAGTGTATTTAGATAATTTAGTGGCGCAGCTAGCGGTGTATAGCGACTTAGAAAACCCTAGGCTATACGTCCATTTAATCAATGATAATCAAATTAACGCGTTTGCGTTGTTTGGTGGCGGTATTGGAGTCAACAGCGGTTTGTTGTTGCATAGTCAATCAGAAGACGAACTTGCGAGTGTATTAGCGCATGAGATTGCCCATTTAAGTCAACAGCACACCAACGAACTTATATATAGCCAACAACAAAAGCAAACAATGTATAACGCAGCACTGCTGGCAAGTATAGGTTTCTTGCTCACAGGAAATATGAGCGCAGGTATTGGTGGGGTTGCTGCTACGAGTGCAGCACAAGCTCAAACAGCACTTACCATAACGCGGCAAAACGAGATAGAGGCAGATGCCATCGCTGTGCGTATCTTGTCGCAAAGTGGGCGCAATCCTGCTGCATTTATGACATTTCTTGAGCGCATGTTGCTCAATAGTGGTGATGTCTTAGCCCCTGCATTTTTGCTTACCCACCCGCTAACAGTTGAACGTATTGGTAATGTGAGAAATTTGCTGCTGCAGTATGCAGTAACCAAGTCACAGCCAATGCAAGCCTTCTATTTTACTAAAGCACGCGTCGAAATGGCAGTCATACAGCCGCGCAGCCAATTAGCATGGGTTCTTGGCAAAAAACCAGCACTGCAAGATGCAGATGACATGCAACAACCAGAATCCGTAGCGTGGCAATATATATACGCACGGGTATTGATGGCAACTGGCGCGCACCAACAAGCAGAAAAAGCATTGGCGCCATTGTCTAAACGCTGGCCATTTGCACAAACGGTGCAATTGTTGCGCGCGCAACTATTTATAGAGCAACAGGAATTTACATCAGCAGAACAATTACTCCAGCAGCAGTTACGCTTCAACCCACAAAGCTACCCATTGCGTATCCGCTTGGCGCAGTTATTGCGCACAACAAAACAGTATCAGCGGATTGAAAAAACACTAATGCCAGTATTACGCACCCGCCCCAACGACGTACTAGTATGGGAATTACTCCAACAAGGCTGGCAGAAAACCCAACAAATTGACAAAGCCTATTGGAGCGAAGCAGAGCTATTGATTAGTTATGGCGAATACAAAAGAGCATTGACAATGCTCAAACAAGCTAAGGTTGAATCCAAGTCAAGCATACTTAAGGCACAGCTGCAATATCGGCGTGAGCAAATACAAGAAGCGATAAAAATACTTGAAACAATGTAAACAGCTAGACAAACTATAGGGAAGCTCTACTTAAATCGCTGACTTTCCTCCGCCTCGCCGATCATGGACTTAATCAGAGCTTCCATAAAGATACAGCCGCTGCTGCTGTTTTCCACACGTATCGACTTTTTTTATAGCCAGCAATAACGCGCTGGCACGCTGCAGTTTCACCAAAATTTGTATCAGCAAATACTAACGCATACAGACAATCCATACATCCAGTCCATACATCCAGTAGTTGCTGATCGCAGCTATACAAGACTCATCAGATCAGCAGCTATTTGTGTAATGAGGTAACACGTAAATATGGCTTTATCGTTTGCCAACCTTGCGGGAATAGTGTTTTGGCATCTTCATCTGAGACTGCAGGAACGATAATCACATCATCGCCTTCTTTCCAATTAACAGGGGTAGCAACTTTATAGTTGTCGGTGAGTTGTAAGCTGTCAATTGCGCGTAATATTTCTTGGAAGTTGCGACCAGTACTCGCTGGATATGTCAATGTTAGCCGCAATTTTTTATTGTGGTCAATCACAAATACCGCGCGTACTGTTAGGGTGTTGTCGGCATTTTGGTGAATCATTCCGTATAGGTCAGCAACGCTGCGATCAGCATCTGCAACAAGTGGAAAATTCAAAGCGTGTCCTTGTGTTTCTTCAATGTCTCCTGCCCATTTGTGGTGGTCTGCCAGAGTGTCTACTGACAAGCCAATCGCTTTGACATCGCGTTTATCAAATTCAGGCTTTAACCGCGCCACTTCACCAAGCTCAGTGGTGCACACTGGGGTGAAATCTTTTGGATGAGAAAATAAAATACCCCAGCTATCACCAAGCCATTGATGAAAGGAAATAGGACCTGCAGTGGATTCCTGAGTAAAATCAGGAACGCTATCGCCAAGTTGTATAGTCATGCGCTGTTCCAAAAATATGCCATACTACGTATTTTGCGATGCAATAAAACACTAGCTGTTAAGAAAGCAACATAGCAACGAACGTTGCCATATTTTGCGCATATTTTCGCTATATTTACCAAGTTTTATGCATGAATTATTTGCAACGACGTAACAGCACTCCCTTTTTTGTGTTTTTAGCCCTATGGAAGCTCTGATTAATTCCATGATGGGCGAGACGGAGAAAAAACGCTGATGATAACTAGACGCAGTGCGCAGATAATACTGGTGGTATTATCAAGTGCTGCAACGACGTTAGCGCAGCGTTTTTTCCCGTCCTTCTATTGAATATATGATGGTTTGCCTACAAGCGGTACTTGCTGTGTTGCATCCCTTGGCGTATATGCTACGGCATGCGCTTAGCGGTTTGCGCCTTGCAATCATCAGCATTTGCGCCTTGCAATCATCAGCAATTGTAGGCAAACTCGCTCCTTCAGCGACTTAATCAGAGGTTCCCCTATGGAACCTCATAGTCAATACGCTTTTTCACCAAATTAAGTGCTATCGTCTCACTGCATTTTGTAATACTAGCGATACGAAATTAAATCATGGCAAATTATCCACAAATAAAACTCTATATTGGCGGGAAATGGCGCTCAACTACTGAGACTTTACCTGTAATAAACCCAGCAGATGAAACCATAATTGGCAGCGTGCCAATTGCAAAACCAACTGATCTTGACGATGCACTTGCAGCTGCAACACATGGATTTAATGTTTGGAGTAAAACTTCACCTAGAAAAAGAAGTGAGGTCATCATCCGTGCCGCTGATATCATCCGCAAAAACCAAGATGAAATAGCATGCTCCATCACCTTAGAGCATGGTAAAACTTTTAAGGAGGCGCAGCTTGAGGTTGTGCGTGGCTGTGAGTTTTTGGAGTGGGATGCTGGTGAATGTCAACGGCTGTATGGTCGCACCATCCCCAGTGCACCAGGTATTAACCACACAGTTTTAAGACAGCCAATTGGTATAGTTGCAGCATTTTCACCGTGGAATTTTCCCATGAGTCAGCCCGCTCGCAAAATTGCAGGCTCCCTTGCCACTGGCTGCTCTGTTATTCTAAAAGCTGCAGAAGAGACGCCAGCAGGTGCCGTGTATATTGCCCAAGCCTTTCAACAAGCAGGGCTGCCAGATGGTGTATTAAATTTAATATTTGGTGTGCCATCCCAAATTTCAGAGTATCTCATTCCGCAAGTCAAAATTAGACTCGTTGCCTTCACAGGCTCAACCGCTGTTGGGATGCACCTAACCAAGCTAGCATCAAAACATATGACGCCAGTGTTAATGGAACTCGGTGGACATGCCCCAGTGATTATATGTGATGATGTTGACCCGATTAAAGTTGCGCAGATTTGTGCAAGTCGTAAATATCGTAGTGTTGGGCAAGTCTGCACCTCCCCTACTCGCTTTTTGGTCAATCACGATCATTTTAATGCATTTAGTAACAGCTTTGTTGTTAAAGCTGAGTCGATAGTGGTTGGCAATGGTCTCAAAGATACAACGCAGATGGGACCTGTTGCCAATGCCCGCCGCTTACAAGCGATGGAAAACCTAGTTGAGGATGCCGTCGCAGCAGGAGCAAAACTCCTCACAGGCGGTAACAGGATTGGCAACAAAGGTTATTTCTTTGCGCCGACGGTGCTAGCAAATGTTCCAGATCATGCCAAAATCATGCAGGCAGAGCCTTTTGGTCCAATCGCAATCATCAATCCAGTCACATCGCTTCAAGATGCTATTGATACAGCCAACAATGTAGCTTTTGGGCTTGCAGCATACGGCTTTACCCATTCATCAGCAAATGTTGACCAAATGGTGCAAGGTATTGAAACTGGCAACCTTTCCATCAACACGCTTGAGGCTTCACTGCCAGAAACGCCATTTGGCGGAGTCAAATCCAGTGGATATGGGCGTGAAGGCGGTGCAGAAGGGCTGCATCACTACACCGTCATTAAAAATGTTTCTCATAAAATGATTATAAGTTAAACCTAGCTGGTTTTGGCTATTTTGCTAATACTGTAGTAACATTATCTCTGCGTAAGTCCATG
Organism: Gammaproteobacteria bacterium; assembly: GCA_965277405.1. Lineage (GTDB taxonomy): Bacteria > Pseudomonadota > Gammaproteobacteria. The sequence goes on along the minus strand of OZ255726.1, from coordinate 1,317,509 downwards.
ATGGGCGAGACGGAGCAATTTTAGATTAATTCGGAGAGTAAAAATGCAAAAACTGAGCGCGTTTAACTTCCAGGGGTGGATCGACGAACATAAGCATCTATTGCAACCACCTGTTGGTAACCTGCAAATCTGGGAAGATGCTGACCTTATGGTTACAATAGTTGGCGGCCCAAATCAGCGTACCGACTATCACGATGACCCAGTTGAGGAATTTTTCTATCAACTCGCAGGCGATATGGTGTTAAAAGTCTACGATGGCCAAGAATTTTATGATGTGCCAATCCTAGAAGGACAAATTTTTCTACTCCCCGCGCATATTCGCCATTCACCGCAGCGTCCACAAGTAGGCTCGATTGGCATGGTCGTTGAGCCAAAGCGGCAAACTGGAGAACTAGACGCAATTGAATGGTATTGTTTTGACTGTAGTTCGCTTGTGTATCGTGCTGAGATGCAACTCAAATCAATCGTTGCCGATTTACCGCCTATATATCAAAATTTCTACGCTTCAAAGTCAGACCGAACCTGCCCTAGTTGCAGCACAGTTCACCCAGGGAAAGACCCTCCAAAAGGATGGGTAAAAATTTAAATCACATCAATTAACTTATAAATAGATTAACGTCAAAGGAGAGAAAATGATGAATTATATAAAATCACTAACAATAGCAGTGGTAGCAATAAGCTTGTATTCATTCACAGCAACAGCAGTTGCTGATGAATTTAGACTTGGAATGATTACCCCGCCGCAACATATTTGGACAAAAGCGGCGCAAGCTTTTGGTGATGAACTGCAAGCTAAAAGCGGTGGCAAACATACAGTGACGGTATTTCCTGCGCGCCAATTAGGCAATGAAGCAGAAATGCTCCAACAATTACAAACAGGTGCGCTAGATATGGCGTTCATGACGGTGGCAGAAGTATCAAACCGCGTACCAGATTTTGGAGCATTCTATGCACCATATTTAGCGAAAAATATTGTCCATGCTGGTCGCATTATGCGCACCGATACAGCGCGTGAATTACTGCAACAATTGCCAGCAAAAGCTGGTGTTGTTGGGGTTGGCTATGGCATGGCAGGACTAAGACAAATTGTTAGCCGTGGTAATATTAAATCAGCTAAAGACTTGCAAGGCCTAAAGTTGCGGATCACCCCTTTTGCGCCAATTTTTGACTTTTACAATGCCGTAGGTGCAGCACCCACGCCAATGCCGTTACCAGCCGTGTATGACGCTTTAGCCAATGGACAGGTTGACGCAATTGATATGGATGCAGAGTTGATCTGGGCTCTAAAATATTACGAACATGCCGATACCATTGTGCAATCCGACCATATGATGTTCCCAATGCTTGCGCTTATTTCTGCTAAAGTTTGGAAAAATATGGCAGCTGCTGACAAAACCTTGCTTGGTGAGCTGATGGCAAAACACGTTGACAGCACAATTGAAACTTATATCACCATGGAACAAGGTTGGCTTGACCAAATTCGAGACACTGGTAAGAATTATATTAAGGTCTCTGCAGATTTTTTTGGTGATGCCATCAACAAATGGGGTGAAATTTGGTCGAATAAATCTGCCGTCCTTGGCGATTTACGCGCAGCAGCCGCAACAACAAAATAAGCGTAAACTTAATTTTCCGCTGGAGTGCAATGCTATTTTGTGCTCCAGTTGGTCTGGAGAAGCATTGCAATGCTAAACATAGCGTCTGCAAATTGGGCTAAATGTGAATTATTCTGCTCCGCCAGTTGTTGCTGCGCAGTAACACTACTTATGTTGCTAAACGTAATTACCCGCACCATCGGTTCCGCCTTGTTTTGGGTTGATGAGTTGGCAATCTATACCATGGTCTGGATGACATTTCTTGGAGCATCTGCAGCCTTACATTATAGACAAGCTATCTCCGTCACGGTTGTAACCGACCTATTATCGCAAAAAATGGCCAGGATAACTGCAAAACTGGTAGATTTAATAATCTTTGTTTTTGCGCTATTCATGGTTTGGTGCTGCTGGCGCTGGTTCTCTCCGCTTGCCTTATTTCAAAGCGAATTTGACTTTGATACTTTTCAAAGAACAACTTTTAATTTTGTTTATGCTGAACCAACCTCGACATTAGGCATCAGCAAATACCCGATATGGCTAGTAATGTGGCAATTTGCGCTAGGCGCCACACTGCATAGCCTGGCGCATCTCCTTGAATTTTCACATGATTTTCCCAACAAAAGTGATAGCAAATGACGCTATTTATTTTTTCATTTAATTTATTCATCGCAGTCCCCGTGGCGCTGGTATTAGTTCTAACCGCCATTTGGTATATTTTGGAAAGCAATAACTTAGTTCTTTTCGATAGCTTTGCTCAACAAATGTTTGCTGGCATAGAAAATTATGGACTTATGGCTATTCCCCTTTTCATGCTTACTGGCGAATTGATGAATGCAGGCGGTATGACCACGCGGTTAATTAATGTTTCTAGGGTATTTGTCGGCGGTTTTCGTGGCGGTTTAGCATATATCAACCTGCTCACAAATATGTTTATGGCAGCCATAATCGGCTCTGCTACCGCGCAAATAGCGGTTATGTCGCAAGCAATGGTTCCGGAAATGGTAAAAGAAAATTATGGTCGAGGATTTGCCGCTGCAACTACAGCGGCAGGCGGACTGCTTGCCCCCGTCATACCACCGTCAATGCTGTTGGTTATTTATGGTGTTCTAGCTCAGATACCAATTGGCGACATGTTTTTAGCAGGTGTAATTCCTGGACTGATGTTAGCAGCAATTTTTTTTGTGGTGATAACCCTGATTGGACTACATCAGCAATTTCCCCAAGGTAAATGGTTATCACCGCGAAAGGCCTTGTTGGCGATCACCAATGCCTTGCCTGCTGCTTTGATACCTGCTGTAATTATTGGCGGCATATTATGTGGCATTTCGACACCGACAGAATCTGCTGCGATTGCATCATTACTTGCCTTTCTGATTGGCTGGCTAGTCTATAAGGAATTAAAACCACATCATTTATTGCAAATTTTTAAACGCACCGCCACCCATGCCTCAATGATAATCTTTATGATCGCAGCTGCCAATGTATTTGGCTGGGTCATTATTTATGAAGCAATTCCGCAGCAACTTGCTGCTTTAATAACCACATTGACACATGATCCATTTATATTCTTGTTAATTGTCAACCTCATCCTGCTATTTGTTGGCATGCTCATAGATGGGATTGCGGCAGTAATTCTCTTCACACCCATATTACTGCCGATTGCGATGAATTCCTATCACATCAACCCGTATCAATTTGGCGTCGTGATCTGTCTAAATTTGGTGTTGGGGCTGCTTACCCCGCCAGTAGGAATTGGACTGTATATAACCTCTGTTATGAGCGATACGCCTATTGGCACAATCTTAAAATCCTTATGGCCTTTCCTGTTGGCTGTCGCCATTGTACTGATTTTTCTCAGTTATTTTCCATTGCTGTCAACGGCATTGCTGTAAATGCTGTTAGGGAAGCTCTGATTAAGTCCATGACGGGCGAGACGGAGAAAAAACGCATGCGCCATTGCAGCCATATTGTCGTCGGTTAATCTCATCCAAAAATTAAGACGCAATGCGAGTTAATCACAAGTTCATTGCACAAGACAATCGATACTTGCTTGTTGCTGTGCGGCATATACAACGAATGGGTCGATAACGGCACAGCCAAGAGCTTGTTCAAAATCTTGTTGTGCGGCGTCGGCAGCGTGGATACGCTGCGGTTGATTACCGATGTTTGATGAAAAAATTCCAGCTGCACTCACTGGTAGAAAGTCTTGATACTCGATTGGTTGAATTGCGAGAGTATTGTCGGCAACTGCTTGAGGGACATCGCTGATGTCGCCATCTTGACAACGGCTATAATGAAAATACCCAAGTTGCTGCTGAAACATAGCCAATATATCATCTGGAAATCTAATAAACGCCTGGTGCAATGCATCGACGTATGATGCCCCCGCTCCTTGCAACTGCTGGCTGGTATGCAGGCATTCATCATATAGCGCTCTGCCTTTTGGAGTAAGAGCGCTGCCGCGTTGCTCAATTTCACCAAATCTAGCACGATGCTGTGAGGTGGTGCCGTCGGTGAATGTTGCTGTTTCAGCACATGCTAAAAAAGCGGTTTGCCGCAATAAAATCGGTATATTTCTTGCTGGTGGTCCTTCGATATTTGACTTCACTTTACCGTTAAATGCCCGCTCCATCGCTTGTTGACAAGCGTCAATATCTGTGGTTGCTGGGGTTAAGTGATTAATATGGGGCTGGGAGAAACTCACAATATCAGCTAGTAGTGGGTGCTGGTCATACAACGCTTGATACGTTGCGGCATCAATAAGCGCATGGGAATTCCAACGAAACGTATCTACTGCCAGGGTAACGACGTTGTTTGCTTGGGCTTGTGGAATAGCTCCATGTTCTTCAAAATATGCAAGCCAATGCTCAAGTTCGGTTGAGATAATATGGCGCAATGCAGCTGTTGCTTTGATTGTTGCGCGCAGAGCAGGGTCGTCAATTACATCCATACGGATGACCGAGCAAAACATCCGCAGCGAGTTTTGGCTAATATCGTGTGCTGCAATCGGGCGAAATGCTGTTGAGTGGACAGGAATATCAGCAATTGATAAGTCATAATAGCCAACAGGGAGCATACCGAACATTGCCAACAAGCGACGGATATTGTTAAGCTCAGCGGCATTGGCTAAACGAATTGCCCCATGTTCAATACAGCTTAATGAACCGTTTGTGGTGTTGACCAGCGTCCGCAGCGTTGCAAACTGCGGCACTTCATGTTGATACATTTCGCATATGGACTGGCTAAACAACTGACGCAGGGCATTGGTGTTGATAGTGGACATGGCGCACATGGTTACGATAGTTTACGGCTGGTGTTGCGCAGTTAGTGTAGCGTAATACTCAATAGCTACAAGTATCATTATACTGGGTGCGGCGTGAGAGATTTGTGGAAGCTCTGTAAGCCTATCTCATCATGCGGTTGCTAATGATTGTAGTTGCTAATGATTGTAATAGTGTAGATATGCGGTCAAGCATTGTTGGATACGCTATTACTTTGATGGTATTGCCATAGCCACACTTTATCAGAGCGTGTGGTGCGTAACTGTGGCACCAGATAGTGTTGCTCCAGTTGTAAAATAACGAAACAGTCATTTTGTATGCAGCTGCTTTTATTCACTCAAAAAATTGGTATTGTCTTGTACCTTCAATTTAAATGTCAGATATTCCCGTAGGCTGGATGGGAATACAAAAGGATAACAATGGTAAACAAGAAAACATCATCATCAAAACTTGGTCGAGGTCTTGATGCGTTATTAAGCGACGCAAGTCTGAATACAGATATTCCGAATGACGCGGATACTGATCAAGTTCGTAATATTCCTCTTGAAAAAATTCGTCCCAATCAATTCCAACCACGCAGTAATTTTGATGAAAACGCGTTACAAGAGCTGGCAGAATCTATTCAAAGGCATGGCGTTATTCAGCCAATTATCGTGCGCTCATGTGTAGATAATGACCCGCATGTAAAGTATGAAATTATTGTTGGTGAACGGCGCTGGAGATCGTGTCAAATCGCCGAATTGGCGACAATACCTGCAGTGATACGGAATTCAGCAGATGATGAATCGCGTGAGCAGGCGTTGATTGAAAACATTCAACGCGAAGACTTGAATGCTATTGAACAAGCATTAGCGTTGTCTGAGTTGATGCAAGTGTATGGTTTAACACAAGAAAAACTCGCGCAGCGTGTTGGAAAATCAAGATCTACTGTTGCAAATTTGATGCGCTTAAACCAGTTGAATGAAGCGGTCAAACAAATGGTACGCCAAGGAAAGATAGAAATGGGTCATGCGCGTGCGGTTTTGGCTGTTGCTGGACCACAGCAGACGAAGTTTGCACAGCGGGTTATAGATAAAAAAATGAGCGTGCGGGCGACTGAACAAATGATTGCAGCGCCGCAACAAAAACCAGAAACAATAGTTGACCGCGATATTCAAGAACTGCAAGAAAGGCTAACCCAGTCAGTTGGGATGCCAATTCGTATCCATCATCATTCGTCTGGCAAAGGGATGTTGCAATTAAAATATTCCTCAGCTGATGCGCTGCAGGACATTATTATCTTGCTTGAGAGAAAAGGTAGCGCTGATGAAACAAATTAATACGGTTTATAGCCTGTGTGGATGGCTGCAATGCCTCCAGTGAGATTGGTATAACCACATTCCACAAAACCTTGTTGCTCAATCATTTTTTGCAGTGTTTGTTGGTCAGGATGCATCCGAATTGACTCGACTAGATACTGATAACTTGCTCGGTCTTTTGCAATCATTGCGCCCATGCGCGGGATGATATTAAACGAATACTTGTCGTAGAGTGTTTGCATGACAGGACTGACTGGCTTAGAGAATTCAGTCACTAATAAGCGTCCACCAGGCTTGAGCACGCGCAGAAACTCTTGTAATGCTGTGGGGATGCGTGCGACATTGCGCAGCCCAAACGCGATAGTGATAACATCATATGTGCTGGTTTCAAACGGAAGTTTTTCTGCATTTGCTGCAACAAATGCAACATTTTTCCAAAACCCATTATCAATGAGCTTGGTGGTAGCGATCGCCAGCATTGCTGCGTTTATATCACTGACAGTCACCTGCCCATCTGGCAATACCTGCTTGGCAATTGCCAACGCAAGATCACCGCTGCCAGTCGCCACATCTAAAACAGCCATCCCTTGGCGTAACATTGCTAAACGCAGCGTTGCTGCTTTCCAGTTACGGTGCATGCCAAAAGACATGGCATCGTTCATTATATCATAGTTCGCTGCAACCGCAGTAAACACCCCATTGACGCGCTGCTGTTTTACTTTGTCGGTAACTTTTTCAAAGCCAAAGTGGTTAATAATATTCCCCTATTGATTTTCTAAATTGATATTTACTACTGGCCATGAGCTAATAAGCACTTTGATAAGCGTTGCCAAAGGTATCGCCAGCACAATCCCCCAGACACCCCAAATACTACTAAACAATAGTAACGCCAGTAATACCCAGAGTGGGCGTAAGTTCATTGAGTCTGAAAATAACAGCGGCACCACAATATATGCATCAAGGGCTTGAATAGCCAGATATGCAAAACAGCAATACAACAGCGTAGCGCTAGCGCCCCACTGAGCAAAGCCAACCAGCACAACTGGAACAAAAGCAATAAGTGTGCCAACGTATGGAATAATTACGGCGATGCCGGTTACCACACTTAAGAGTAATGCATACTGTAACGTAAATGCCCCCAGTACCAGCCAAGTCCCTGCGGTAACGATGACAAATTCAACGAGTTTGTTTTGCAGGTATAAGCGAATCATTCTGCGCATCTGCTGCCATAAATCGATCATCAAAGAGTTTTCTGGTGGTAACACATGTTTGATTTGCCGAATCAATGTATGGCGGTCTTGCAGCATAAAAAACATTAAAATTGGAACTATAATCACGTACATCGATATTGAGGCAATCGATGTGATTGAACTTAATGAAGTGTTGATGATACTTTTGCCAAAATTTATGATCGAGTCTCGGAATGATTCGAAACCTTGCTGCAGCAACTCCCATGGCACAACAGGGTATAATTGTTGTATAGCCAGCGTCCAAGCTTTTGCTGCTGCAATAATGCTAGGTATATTTAATAATAGCGTTTGTAGTTGTTGGGTCAGCAGTGGGATTATAAATACCAATGCTGTAGCAAGCAGACCAACAAATAGTGCCATAACGATGCTAACTGCCAGCGTTGACGAAACACCAAAGCTTTCTATTTTTTGTGTTAATGGCACTAACACAAAGCTGAGTATTAAGGCAATTAACACTGGCATTAACGTTGCAGAGAAAAAATAAATCAGCGCGAAAACCCCCGCTAATAACAAGAAAACGACAATGGTTTCTTCGCTACCTAAGTAGCGATTTGCCCAGTTTTTTAGAAAATGTAAAAACATAAAAAATTAGTATCTATCCTTGTACGTACAATTCAGAATTACGATTGTTGAACTACTACTAGCATTTGCAGCATTTGCAGCATTTGTCATTCACTCTTGCGCTTGATATTAGCAACCGTCTTATTCATTCATTACTATTTAGCATTGTTTTTTCTCGATATGAAACCACCAGCACAGACATTACACCATCCAACTGACCAGCTTCCAGATATAGCTGTGTCAACCATACAACACTCGAGCATGCTTGATTGGGTTGGCATGGCAAATATTCGCCAACCTATGAATATTATAGAACAATCAACAACATTTGCGGTACAGGCAACATTGCAAGTGTTCGTTAATTTAACCGTGGCGAATACGCGTGGCATTCATATGTCACGCTTGTACTTACACACTGAAGAGCTGGCGACTTTAAGCGCGGCAAAAGGAAAGCAGCTGCTTAAAAAATGTATTATATCGCATGCAGAAATATCTGATACAGCTCGCATTTCTATCGCATTTCTATTACCTATTAAGCAGCCATCATTGCTGTCTGGTAACGCAGGCTGGCGCTCGTATCCTGTTACTATCAACTTGACTGACGGCCCTGCAGGCGGCCAATGCGACATATCTGTCAAAGTAGCTTATTCATCAACCTGTCCATGTTCAACGGCATTATCACAACAATTAATTGCCGATTCATTTGCAGCTACATTTGGCACAGCTACCATGGTTGACCCACAGCAAGTGATTGCATGGATGCGCACAGAAGATCAATTAGCAGCTACACCGCATAGCCAACGCAGCTACGCACATATTAAAATTCGCACCAGTATGGATGCGGATTGGCCGATTGTTGCCGTGATTGATTGTATTGAACAATCATTACAAACCCGCGTGCAAACAGCTGTAAAACGTGAAGATGAACAAGAATTTGCGCGGATCAATGCACTGAACACCATGTTTTGTGAAGACGCAGCGCGGCGGATTAAACTGGCACTGAATGAGCAACACTATATCGAAGATTATTGGTTGCGCGTCGATCATTTAGAAAGCCTCCACGAACACGATGCAGTTGCAATTGCCTCAAAGGGTGTCGTGAATGGCTACCGAGCCGAACTATAATGGGCAGCAATAGCCAACAAACAATTGTTTCAGTCGGTGTTGTTTGGGCGATAGCGGCAATATTTAGTTTTGCCTCAAGCGGCATTGTGGCAACGGTAGCAATCCAGCATGGCATATTTGCAACCACGTTGATTGGCATGCGTACGCTGTTGGCCTACATTTTTGCAGAGATTTTATCTTGCAGAACCCCGCGACCAAAAATACCAATACGCGCACGCTTTTGGATTTCAATGCTAGGGGTATGCTTTTTTTGCGGGAATACTTTTCTGTATTTATCGCTTGCAAACGTCACCCCAATTATTGCCATTTGCTTGTTTTATACATTTCCTGCTATCGGTTATGTCTTGAATGTCATCGTCTTTAAAGAAGCCTTTCAAAAGCGGGTATTACTGGCAATGTTGACGATGTTGGTAGGGGTAGCAATGCTATTTTGGGGCGGCGAGATTGCGCTAGATACGTTTGGGGTTATTTGCGGTTTGTTAGCAGGATTCAGTATTGGCTGGTTTTATGCTCTATACCGCTTTGTGCCAAAAGAACTGCCAAAATTGGTTTTAGTCGCGTGGATGTTACGCCCAGTTGCAGCAGTGACATTGCTGTATATTATATTTTTTCAACTTGACCAAGTGGTTATCTTGGCGTATTGGAAGTGGTATGTGTCTATTGCACTATTTAATACGGTATTTGCTCTTTGGGCGAACAGTCAAGCTATTGCCAGACTTGGGGTAACACGAACAATTGGATTGTTTGCATTGGAGCCGCTGTTTGCGGTTATCATGGCGTTGATATTATTTTCAGTGCCATTTACCTTGTATCAAGCAATTGGTGCAACCATTATTATACTGGTTGTCAGCTATATTGCTTGGTGCCAACGCAGACCAGTTTCCTTTTCAAATTAACTACTTTTATGCCACAGTATCGATCGCATACCACAACTCAAGGTCGCAACATGGCAGGTGCGCGCGCACTCTGGCGTGCCACAGGAATGCAAGATGGCGACTTCGATAAACCTATTATTGCCATAGCCAACTCATTCACCCAATTTGTCCCAGGTCACGTCCATCTGCACAATATGGGACAACTAGTTGCCAGAGAAATTGAGCGTGCTGGTGGTGTCGCAAAAGAATTCAACACAATTGCTGTTGACGATGGCATCGCCATGGGACATGACGGCATGTTATACAGCTTACCGAGTCGTGAACTGATTGCAGATGCCGTGGAATATATGGTCAACGCCCACTGTGCCGATGCGCTAGTGTGTATTTCTAATTGCGATAAAATAACCCCAGGGATGCTGATGGCTGCGGCACGACTGAACATTCCAGCCATTTTTGTGTCTGGCGGCCCGATGGAAGCTGGTAAAACAAAACTAGCAGAGCATCGGCTTGACCTTGTTGATGCGATGGTTATCGCAGCAAATAGCAACGCCAGTCATGAAAAAGTAGCAGAATATGAACGCTCTGCATGTCCAACATGCGGGAGTTGTTCGGGGATGTTTACCGCAAATTCGATGAACTGCCTGGCCGAGGCCATTGGCTTAGCATTACCAGGCAATGGGACGACTTTAGCCACCCATGCTGATAGAGAACAATTATTTTTGCGGGCGGCGAACACTATTGTGACAATCACTAGACGCTATTATGAACAAGATGATACGTCGGTATTACCGCGATCAATAGCAAGTAAAAAGGCCTTTGAAAATGCGATGACGCTCGATATCGCCATGGGAGGGTCAACCAACACAATTCTGCATTTGTTGGCGATTGCGCAAGAAGCCGCAGTAGACTTCACTATGGAAGATATTAATAGATTGTCACACGTTGTCCCGCAACTGTGTAAAGTTGCACCAAATGTCCCGCAATACCATGTGGAAGATGTACACCGTGCTGGTGGTATTTTTGCATTACTTGGTGAATTGGATCGTGCGGGGTTGCTCCACACGGATGTTTCGCTCGTCCACGCAAAAAATATGGCAACAGCGCTAGCACAATGGGACATAACCGTAAATTGCGACGAGAAACTCGCAAAGTTTTTTCGTGCAGGGCCAGCAGGAATTCCAACACAGCAGGCGTTTAGCCAAGATACTCGCTGGCCAACGCTCGATATCGACCGCAAAAACGGCTGCATTCGCAACCTGCAAAATGCTTATAGTACAGAGGGCGGTCTTGCCGTATTGTACGGAAATATTGCAGAAGATGGCTGTGTGCTAAAAACAGCTGGAGTTGATTCATCGCTTCACTTTTTCCAAGGAAAAGCACAAGTTTTTGAAAGCCAAGATGCTGCGGTGACAGCCATTCTTGACGATAAAATTACGGTTGGTGACGTTGTTGTCATTCGCTATGAAGGCCCAAAAGGCGGCCCAGGGATGCAGGAAATGCTGTATCCAACGAGTTATCTAAAATCTAAAGGGCTAGGTGCAGCGTGTGCCTTGATTACTGATGGTCGATTTTCAGGCGGCACTAGCGGGCTTTCGATTGGGCATATTTCGCCAGAAGCTGCAAGTGGTGGTGCTATTGGGTTAATTGAAGATGGTGATAGCATTACAATTGACATTGCGCAACGCTTACTGCGACTCGACATTGACGAACAACAACTTGCACAGCGGCGTCAAGCACAAGATGTGAAAGGCTGGAAGCCGGCTGCATTACGACAACGCAAAATATCGACCGCATTGAAAGCATATGCCGCTTTTGCCAGCAGTGCAGATAAAGGCGGTGTTCGTGATGTCGCAGCGATTGATAGCTTGCTGTAGGTACAGCGATGACAACCCTGCATAAACGCAAAATCATGCGGCTAGCGCAAGCAAAGGTATTCGACTTGGTTGATAACGTTGAGGACTATCCCTCAATAATCACCTATTGCCAGCACGTTGAAGTTATTCGGCGCACAGATGCAATGGTCGACGCGCAACTTAAGCTGGGCAAAGGGCTAGTCAGTTACACTATTCGAACGCAGAACACCAGAATACAACCTACATCAATAACTATGAATCTAGTCAAAGGTCCTTTTTCTGCTTTTTCGGCAGTCTGGGAGTTTAAGGCAGTCGATGCTATGACCACGGATGTTGCTTTTGCAGCGCAATATCAATTCACGAACAAATTGCTCGGCAAAGCGTTTGATATAATGTTCGATGCTGTTTTTGATAATATTTTTGATAGTTTGCAACGCCAGCAATAGCAATGCACACCAATAACGCGCAGATAACAATCACAGTGCTGTATGCACTTGTTGATTATCATTTTGAAAAAACGCTAGAAATTGACAGAGGGTCCACCGTAGCGCAAGCGCTTAGCGCGAGTGAAGTGTATTTGTATTTTCCTGAAATACAGCAAAACGCAATTGGTATCTGGGGGAAGATTTGTACACTTGCAACAGAATTACATCACCTCGATCGGGTTGAAATATATCGACCGCTGCAAGCGTCATTAAAGCTTCATGAGCGCGCAGCTGCGCAGCAAAACCAACAAGGAAACCGCTGATTAAGTCGCCATTGTTCTAAAAGTAAGGTTCACCCGAGCAGTCTGAACCCGTGTTGTTGTTGGTAGGCGGTGCAGCCAGTTGCTTTGTGTTTCACCCTTCATTATCAACAAACTACCGTGCTGTAAGACAAGAGCAACAGTTTGCTTGCTTCGTTTGTGCTTGAAACAAAATTTTCGCTCTGCGCCAAGACTCAACGAAGCAATGGCAGCATTTCGTTGTAATGCTTTCTCATTGTCACTATGCCACCCCATTCCTTCGCTTCCAGCATGATATAAATTGAGTAGACAGGAATTGAACGTTTCATTTGTTGCGCGTTCAACCATTGCTTTGAGTACTAGCAGCTCCTTTGTCCAATATAATGCAGATTTTGTCGTATTTGAATATGTGTATGAAAATGGCTCATCTCCATACCAAGCAACTTGACGTTTGGTATAGATGTTTTTTCCAAAAATAACAACATGATCAGACTGCCAGCAAATGGCGTCTAAGAAGCAGGATAGGTATTTTTCTCCCACCAATGCGTCTAAGAAAACACCGTAATATTCAACAATGCCATCTTGCTGGATAATGGCTATGGGCTTGTTTGCTAAACTATTCAATACATCCATTGTATGCGTTAATATCTGTTGCCATGCTAACACCATATAATCTGTAGCTATAACTGTATACATTTAGCTGCAAAGCTATAGGTGCAAAGCTAGGTGCAAAGATTTTTACAATACAAAAGCCACGAATGTATTTGCTGGTGGCAGTTCTCAAGTTATACTGCAAATCCAAGGATTCAATCCGACGCTGGATGCAATCCGCCGCTTAAAATGGAGGATAAAGAGTAACTAAAATTCATCGGTGCGGTATATCAGCACCAAACAACACATATCTATCAAGGGGGAACCTCAATGAAAAAAATTGCAATTACGTGTATGGTAATGATGGCAGCAGCTACGGCTGCATCCCTACAAGCACAAATTTCCGACAATGTTGTCAAAATCGGCATCTTGAACGACCAGTCTGGCGTGTATGCCGACTTCGGCGGCACATGGTCCTATGAAGCTGCCAAAATGGCGGTCGAGGATTTTGGTGGCAGCGTTTTGGGCAAGCCAGTCGAAGTTATCACCGCCGACCATCAGAGTAAAGCAGACGTTGCCGCCAATATCGCGCGGCAATGGTATGATCGCGACCATGTTGATTCGATCATGGAATTAACGACATCCTCGGTGGCGTTGGCCGTCCAGGGTATTTCTAAGGACAAGGAAAAGATCAACATCGTTACCGGTGCGGGTAGCACGGTTATAACAGGTGAACAGTGCTCACCGTATGGCTTCCATTGGGCCTATGACACCCACGCCCTTGCGGTTGGTACTGGCGGCGCGCTGGTAACAGATGGTGGCGACACGTGGTTTTTCCTCACCGCCGACTACACCTTTGGTTATTCGCTTGAGGAGCAGACAAGCAATTTTGTCAAGAATAACGGCGGCAAGGTCCTGGGTGCAGTGCGCCATCCGCTGTCCACAACCGACTTTTCATCGTTCCTGCTGCAGGCACAGGCATCGGGTGCCAAGGTCATCGGTCTGGCGAATGCTGGACTCGACACCACCAACGCCATCAAACAGGCCGCAGAATTTGGCATTGTTCAAAGCGGCCAGCGCCTTGCTGCACTACTTTTCAGCATTGCCGAAGTACATGGTCTGGGAGCGAAAGCGGCACAAGGTCTATCGTTGACCGAAGGGTTTTATTGGGATCGCAACGACGAGAGTCGTGCCTTTGGCAAGCGCTTTTTTGCGCGTACCGGGCGTATGCCCAACACTAACCATGCAGGTACGTATTCCGCCGTGCTGCAATACCTTAAAGCAATCAAGAAAGTTGGTACTGACGACACCAAAGCCGTTGCCAAGGCGCTGCATGCAATGCCGGTCAATGATCTGTTTGCTAAGAACGGCAAGGTCGGTGCCAATGGACGCATGATCTATGACATGTATCTGATGGAAGTCAAAAAGCCGAGCGAGATGAAGGGCGATTGGGACTATTACAACGTTCTCGATACTATTCCAGGAGACAAAGCATTTATCAATCCTGCCGACAGCGGTTGCTCTTTGGTTGCAAAATAAAGTCTTGATGGCTGCCGCACATACTGAAATTCTCGGTAATACACAACACAGTTCACAACACAGCAAAAAATCTCGGGTGGTTCTTGCCGCCCGCGGCCTGCGGCGTGATTTTGGCAGTTTTACCGCGGTTGACAATGTTGAACTTGACGTTGAAGATGCCAAAATACACGCGTTGATCGGTCCAAATGGCGCTGGGAAAACGACAGTTTTCAATCTGCTGACAAAATTCCTGCCACCGACCAGTGGTACCATTACCTTGTTGGACCAAGACATTACCAAGATGGCGCCTGCGCGCGTGGCACGGATTAGGTGCAAAGATTTTTACAAGACAAAAGCCACTAATGTATTTGCTGGTGGCAGTTCTCAAGTTATACTGCAAAGCTAAGGATGCAATCCGACGCTTAAAATGGAGGATAAAGAGTAACAAAATTCATCGGTGTGGCATATCAGCACCAAACTACACATGTCTATCAAGGGGGAACCTCAATGAAAAAAATTGCAATTACGTGTATGATAATGATGGCAGCAGTTGCGGCTGCATCCCAGCAAGCACAAGCACAAATTTCCGACAATGTTGTCAAAATTGGCATCTTGAACGACCAGTCTGGCGTGTATGCCGACTTCGGCGGCACATGGTCCTATGAAGCCGCCAAAATGGCGGTCGAGGATTTTGGTGGCAGCGTTTTGGGCAAGCCAGTCGAAGTTATCACCGCCGACCATCAGAGTAAAGCAGACGTTGCCGCCAATATCGCGCGGCAATGGTATGATCGCGACCATGTTGATTCGATCATGGAATTAACGTCATCCTCGGTGGCGTTGGCCGTTCAGGGCATTTCTATGGACAAGGAAAAGATCAACATCGCTACTGGTCCAGCTACCACGGTGCTAACAGGTAAACAGTGCTCACCGTATGGCTTCCATTGGGCCTTTGACACCCACTCCCTTGCGGTTGGTACTGGCGGTGCGTTGGTAAAAGATGGTGGTGACACGTGGTTTTTCCTGACTGCCGACTACGCCTTTGGCTATTCGCTTGAGGAGCAGACAAGCAATTTTGTCAAGGATAACGGCGGCAAGGTCCTTGGTTCGGTGCGCCATCCGCTGTCAACAAGTGACTATTCGTCGTTCCTGTTGCAGGCACAGGCATCGGGTGCCAAGGTCATCGGTCTGGCGAATGCTGGACTCGACACCGCCAACGCCATCAAACAGGCCGCAGAATTTGGCATTGTTCAAAGCGGCCAGCGCCTTGCTGCACTACTTATCACCATTGCCGAAGTACATGGTCTTGGTGCAGAAGCAGCACAGGGTCTATCGTTGACCGAAGCGTTTTATTGGGATCGCAACGACGAGAGCCGTGCCTTTGGCAAGCGTTTTTTTGCGCGTACCGGGCGTATGCCAAACATGATTCACGCAGGTACGTATTCCGCCGTGCTGCAATACCTCAAGGCAATCAAGAAAGCTGGTACTGACGACACCAAAGCGGTTGCCAAGGTGCTGCATGCAATGCCGGTCAACGATCTGTTTGCTAAGAACGGCAAAGTCGGTGCCAATGGTATCATGATCCATGACATGTATCTGATGGAAGTCAAAAAGCCAAGCGAGATGCAGGGCGATTGGGACTATTACAACGTTCTCGATACTATTCCTGGAGACCAAGCATTTATCAATCCTGCCGACAGCGGTTGCCCTTTGGTTGCAAAATAAAGTCTTGATGGCTGCCGCACATACTGAAATTCTCGGTAATTCACAACACAGCTCACAACACAGTTCACAACACAGCAAAAAATCTCGGGTGGTTCTTGCCGCCCGCGGTCTGCGGCGTGATTTTGGCAGTTTTACCGCGGTTGACAATGTTGATCTTGACGTTGAAGATGCCAAAATACACGCGTTGATCGGTCCAAATGGCGCTGGGAAAACGACCGTTTTCAATCTGCTGACAAAATTCCTACAACCGACCAGTGGTACCATTACCTTGTTGGACCAAGACATCACCAAGATGGCGCCTGCGCGCGTGGCACGGATGGGGATGGTACGGTCGTTCCAGATTTCGGCAGTCTTTCCGCATCTGAGCGTTTTGGAAAATGTTCGTGTTGCGCTACAACGCTTAGGCAATCTTGCCGTACAATTCTGGCAACCGCTTGGTAAACTCGATGTTTTGAATGAGCGTGCGATGGAACTTCTGACGTCTGTTGGGCTGGAAAACGAATGCAATAGCAACGCTGCCGACCTTTCCTATGGGCGCAAGCGCGCCCTTGAAATTGCCACCACCTTGTCGCTTGACCCCAAAGTTTTGTTGCTTGACGAACCGATGTCGGGGATGGGCAGCGAGGATGTCAGCATGGTTGCCGCACTGATCCGCGATGTCGCCAAAACACGTGCAGTGCTGATGGTTGAGCATAATCTCAAAGTTGTGGCGGATCTTTGCGATCATATTACCGTTTTACAACGCGGCAAAATCCTAGCCGCTGGCAACTATGCCACGGTCAGCAACGACGAGCGTGTCAAGGTTGCCTATATGGGGACTGATTATGACTGATAAAAAAATCCGCCTTGCGGTACGGGGACTCAATGCGTGGTACGACGAAAGCCATGTCCTCCACGGTGTCGACCTTGACGTTCGCGCAGGCGAAACTGTTACCATCCTTGGGCGTAATGGCATGGGTAAAACAACCACGCTGCGGTCGATCATGGGTATTGTGCGCCAGCGCACCGGTACAATCGAATTTGATGGAGCGAACATTATGCACAGACCGCTCCATTATACGGCACGCACTGGAATTGGTTTCGTGCCAGAAGAGCGCGGTATTTTCGCAACGCTAAGTGTCGAGGAGAACCTGATGTTGCCGCCTGTCGTTTCCAACAACGGCATGTCGGTTGATGAAATATATGAGCTTTTTCCTAACCTGCTGGAACGGCGCACCAGTTCTGCATCAAAACTTTCTGGCGGAGAGCAGCAGATGCTTGCCATTGCGCGCATGCTGCGCACCGGCGTCAAGATGTTGCTGTTAGACGAGCCGACCGAGGGTCTGGCACCGGTTATTATCCAGCGTATTAGTAAGGTGTTGCAAACCTTGAAACAACGCGGCATGACCATTCTGCTAGTCGAGCAGAATTTCCGCTTTGCCAGTAAAATCGCCGACTGGTTCTATGTGATGGACCATGGAATGGTGACCAACGGCTTTCACGTGAACGAATTACCCGACAAGATAGACGTGCTGCATGAAGTTTTAGGAGTGTAACTCTAATGAACCTATGACAATGATGTTTGGAATTCCAATCCAGACCTTGCTTGGTCAACTGCTCATCGGGCTGATCAACGGGTCATTTTACGCCATGCTGAGTCTTGGTCTGGCGATAATTTTTGGTCTACTCCGCATGATCAACTTCGCCCATGGCGCGCAATACATGATGGGGGCTTTTGTCGGCTATCTCCTGCTGGCATGGCTTGGCATCAATTACTGGCTAGCACTACTGGTTGCCCCAGTGATTGTTGCCATCAGCGGTATTGTGATCGAACGCTTCGCGCTGCGCCGCCTTTACAACCTTGATCATTTATACGGACTGCTGTTCACTTTTGGTCTGGCGCTGGTGATGGAAGGGGGCTTTCGTTATTTTTACGGGTCTTCAGGGCAGCCATATGCCCCGCCAGCCTTGCTCCAGGGTGGTGTTAATCTCGGCTTCATGTATCTACCGATCTATCGCGGCTGGGTGATTATTGCATCGCTGATAATTTGCATCAGCACCTGGCTGTTGATCGAAAAAACCAAGCTTGGCTCGTATCTGCGAGCTGCTACCGAAAATGCGACGCTGGTGCAAGCATTTGGCGTCAATGTTCCGTTGCTGCTGACGCTGACCTACGGGCTTGGTGTCGGGCTGGCCGCATTGGCTGGGGTTATGGCAGCCCCGATTTATCAGGTCAGCCCGCTGATGGGGTCGAACTTGATTATTG
Organism: Gammaproteobacteria bacterium; assembly: GCA_965277405.1. GTDB lineage: Bacteria > Pseudomonadota > Gammaproteobacteria. Next base: position 1,298,871 of record OZ255726.1, on the reverse strand, counting down.
TGGTGTTTGCGATTGTCGTGGTCGGGGGGATGGGGTCGATCATGGGGGCGATTGTGACGGGGTATATGCTTGGCATCCTCGAAGGGTTGACCAAGGTATTCTACCCCGAAGCATCAAACATCGTGATTTTTGTAATTATGGCGATTGTGCTGTTGATCCGCCCTGCCGGTCTGTTTGGTCGGGATGGGTGATATGAAAAAAATAACAATGGCAACCGCAGCAAACCAGCGCATAGCAGGATTGCTGCAGCTGGCCCTGCTCGCGGTTTTGCTGATTGGGCTGCTCGTGGCTCCCTTTGTTCTGTATCCGTTCTTTCTGATGAAAGTACTCTGCTTTGCCTTGTTTGCCAGTGCGTTCAACCTGCTGTTAGGTTTTACTGGTCTGCTGTCGTTTGGGCATGCCGCCTTTTTTGGTGGAGCCGCCTATTTTACCGCCCACGCGGTCAAGGTATGGGGCTTGCCGCCAGCAGCAGGTATTATGCTTGGTGTGGTAGGGGCAGCTTGCATGGGGCTGGTTATTGGATTTTTCGCCATTCGTCGCCAGGGCATCTATTTTGCAATGATTACGCTGGCGCTGGCGCAAATGTTCTTTTTCTTCTGCCTGCAGGTAGATTTTACTAAGGGCGAAGACGGGTTGCAAGGGATTCCCCGCGGTCATCTACTCGGATTTATCGACCTGAACGACCCGCTAAACATGTATTTCTTTGTTCTGGCGGTATTTGTTGTTGGGGTGTTTGCGGTATGGAGGGTCGTACATTCGCCGTTCGGGATGATCTTACGGGCTATCCGCGACAACGAAAGCCGCGCGATTTCGCTTGGGTATTCGGTACATCTTTACAAACTGGCAGCATTTGTTATGTCAGCTGCAATAACAGGGCTTGCTGGCGGGCTTAAGGCCATGGTATTCCAGTTTGCTACCCTGACAGATGTTGCTTGGCAAATGTCTGGCGAAGTGATCCTGATGACGCTGTTGGGCGGGATTGGCACTATTTTTGGTCCGATTTTTGGGGCGGCTTTTGTTGTAACCATACAGAATTATTTGTCTACGACCGGGTTCCCAGTCACGGTTTTGACGGGGGTTATTTTCATAGTATGCGTCTTATTATTCCGTCGTGGGGTTGTCGGGGAATTCAATGCATCCAAACTTGCGTCGAAGCTGCGGCTGCGGCTGCGGCTGCGGCTGCGGTCGCGAGACTAGCAAGCCAGCTTGATCGTGCAGCAGTTCGACTATGTTATTATCGGAGCAGGTTCGGCGGGGTGTACCCTTGCCAATCGCCTGTCAGAAATTGCAGGCGCCACCATCCTGCTGTTGGAGGCTGGCGGCAAAGATACTAACCCCTGGATCCACATTCCCATAGGTTATTTGTATTGCATCGGTAATCCAAATGTCGATTGGTGTTTCCACACCGAGGCAGAGCCGGGGCTGAACGGGCGGACTATTTCCTATCCTCGCGGTCGGGTGCTGGGCGGCAGCTCCTCGATCAACGGGATGATCTACATGCGTGGTCAGGCTGCGAATTATGACCAATGGCAACAGTTAGGGTGTGAGGGTTGGGGCTGGGACGATGTTTTGCCAATGTTCATCAAATCCGAACATTACTTTGACGGTAACAATGATTGGCATGGCGCGGGCGGTCCATGGCGGGTGGAACGGGCGCGGGTGCGCTGGAATATCCTTGACGCATTTCAGCGTGCCGCCCAACAGGCTGGCATCCCCAAGGTGGAAGATTTCAATCGCGGTAATAACGAGGGTTCAGCTTATTTTGATGTCAACCAGAAACGCGGTATTCGCTGGAACACGTCAAAGGCATTCCTCAAACAGGCGTTAACTCGAAAAAACCTTGAATTGCAGACCCATGCACAGGTTAGGCGCCTAGTCATTGAAAACGGTCATGTTACTGGCGTTGAATATGAACGCAACGGGAGTATCGCAACCGTCACAGCACGCCGCGAAATCATTTTGTCAGCAGGTGCTGTTGGCTCACCACATATTTTGGAACTGTCAGGAATCGGTCGCGGTGATGTCCTGCAACAAGCAGGTATCGATATTGTTCTTGAAAGCCGAGATGTCGGCGAAAACCTACAGGACCATCTGCAATTGCGCTGCGCGTTTCGGGTCAGTGGCATCAAGACGCTGAATGAACAGGCCAGTAGCTTGATCGGCAAGGGAAGAATGGCCCTAGAATATCTATTCAACCAGTCTGGACCGATGGCGATGGCCCCCAGCCAGCTTGGTGTTTTTACAAAATCAGATGCGTCTTTTGCAACCCCAAACCTGCAGTATCACGTGCAACCGCTATCACTGGAAAAATTTGGTGACCCTGTCCATCCCTTCCCTGCATTTACTGCCAGCGTGTGCAATTTGCGCCCGCAAAGCCGTGGTTCAATCCACATTACCTCCCCAGATTTTCAACAACAACCCGCCATCGCGCCTAATTATCTTGCGGCAGATGCAGATAAACGTGTGGCGGTTGCTGCCATTTTGCTGACCCGCAAGATCATCAGCCAACCAGCCCTTGCGGCTTACCAACCAGAAGAATTCCAACCCGGGCTATTATATCAGAGCGAAGACGATTTGATTCGAGCAAGTGGCAAAATTGGCACCACGATTTATCATCCCGTGGGGACGTGTCGCATGGGAATAGACGCGCATGCCGTCGTCGACCCGCAACTGCGCCTGCGCGGCCTGACAGGACTGCGTATTGCCGATGCCTCAATCATGCCAACCATCATTTCTGGTAACACCAACTCCCCAACCATCATGATTGCGGAAAAAGCCGCCGTAATGATTAAGGAATCTGCAAAAAAATAATCAGCAAACCTAAGGAAGCTCTGATTAACTCGCTGATGGAGCGAGTTTTCTGGCAATTGCTGATGGTTGCAAAACGAAAAACCCTACTGGGCCATCCAGCCGCCGTCGATGGAAAGCGGCGCGCCTGTGATCTGCTTGGCAAAAGGTGAACAGAGGAAAACCGCCAGACCACCGATCTGCTCGGGCGTCGAGAAGTCCTTTGACGGCGTTTTTTCTGCAACCAATGCCAGCTTTTCATCCTCGTAGCTCGCGCCTGACTCCGCGGCGCGAGCTTTGATTTGCTTTTTTACTATAGGCGTCAGCACCCATCCTGGGCAGATTGCGTTGCAGGTAATACCGCTGCCGCCGGTTTCCAGCGCCGTCACCTTGGTCAGACCAATTATGCCGTGTTTAGCAGCTACATACGCCGATTTATTAACCGAGGCTGAGAGACCGTGTGCCGAAGCGATGTTGATGATGCGTCCCCAGCCCTTGTTGCGCATGGTCGGCAGCGCTGCCTTGGTAGCATGAAAAGCCGCAGAGAGATTGATGGCGATGATAGCATCCCAGCGCTCGTTAGGGAATTCCTCAAGCGGCGCTATGAACTGGATGCCAGCATTGTTGACCAGAATATCAATGTCACGGCATTGGACCATGGTGGTAATCTCTGCTGGGCTAGACATGTTGCTTTCATCATAGTCCACAGTCACCCTGTGCGTAGCAGCAAGCCGCGTTTGTAGCTTGTTAATGACGCGTGCGTCGCCAAAACCGTTGAGCACGATGTTCGCCCCTTGTGCTGCTAGTGCTGCAGCAATACCTTGCCCAATACCGCTGGTCGAGCCAGTCACCAAGGCGGTCTTTCCTCGCAACATCCGTTCTGTCATCTCAAATAGCGTTGATCAGTCATTTTTTAACAACAAAATACCTTAGTTTAGGGAAGCTCTGATTAACTCGCTGATGGAGCGAGTTTGCCTGCAATTGCTGATAATTGCAAGGCGCAAACCGCTGCGCGCATGACCTAGCATATACGCCAAGGGAGGCAACACAGCCAGCGTAAGCAATTGCCGCAAACCCAAAGTAAATTCATATAGAGGGACGGAAAAAACGCTGCGCTGCGTCGTTGCAGCACTTGGCAATACCCCCAACCCACCAGTGTAAACTGCGCACTGCGCTTAAGTTTCATCAGCGTTTTTTCTCCGTCTCCCCCGTCATGGACTTAATCAGAGCTTCCCTAAGGAATCTCTGATTAAGTCCCAAACAACAGCAATATCAGCTACAAAGATATACAATGGTGAATCTATTTGAATATTTGAATAAGCGGATAATCTTATGAAACAAACAACTTTTGCCAGTGCTGCATACGACCACAAGAAAGTAACAATGAAACCAAAAAAAATTCTTGCAGTTAATGGACAAATTAGCTCCATGGCAACGGTTGTTAGCGTTAATAGAACCGCATTATCCCAAGAAAGGGAATGGTCGCCCACCAATTAATATGCAGACCATGTTACGCGTTTATTTTTTACAGCAATGGTACAACTTATCAGACCCAGGGGTAGCAGAAGCACTGTAGACATGGAAAGCATGCGGCGTTTTGCCCAGATAGAGCTGATAGACGATGCCATCCCTGATGAAACCACCATCTTGAACTTGCCCGCAGGATCATAGAAAAACATCAACTCAGCATCAAGATACTTGCTGTGGTGAATGAGTATTGTATGGAAAATAATATAATAATCTCACAAGGGTCGATGGTTGCTGCCACGGTCATCAATGCACCGTCGTCTACGCAGAATTAAAGAGAAAAAACGGGATCCTGAAATGCATCAAACCCGCAAAGGCAATCAGTGGTATTTTGGCATGAAGATTCATATAGGAACTGACGCTAATAGCAATATGATTCATAGCGCGGCAATGCCTACCACCACAGCCGCGGCCTACCACCACAGCCGCGAATGAAGCTGACATCAATGAACTCCCCAAATTGCTGCGTGAAACAGATAAGGTTATCTTTGCCGATGCAGGATATACGAGCGACAGTTATAAACGCGGCTCGCGTCACCTTGGGATAGATTGGCGCGTGAATGATAAACGTAAACCAAAGCAGCAAATGAGCGGCTCGCAGCGCCAACGCAATACACAGAACTCTAATGCGCGCCCGGATTGAGCACTGTTTTCGGGTAATCAAATGTCAGTTTGGTTATCAGCAAGCTCGCTACAAAGGACTAGAAAAGAACCGAGTACAAGTATTTTCTTTGCTTGCATTGACGAACTTATACATGCTGCGCGGACAGCTAACAGGATACAACCGCCCAAAATTCAAGAAAAACAGTAAAAAACAGTAAAAAACAGTAAAAAACAGTAAAACAGCAACAGAAGATCAGCGAAATGGTCAAATATTGACCATTGAAAATTATTGCTATTACTTTTTTGGAGTATATGAGAGTTCTTGGAGTATATGCGAGTCTTAATCAGAGCTTCCCTAATTATCGAGTTGAACCCACACAGTCGATCAAAATGCCGATGCTAGGCAAGGTGAACTGCTGGCAAAAGGGCAGAGGGTTAAACGCAATGTGCACGTGATCCGTGACGATTAGGAGCGACTAGTTCGTCTGCTTATGACAACCAACTATCGTGAAACTCTTATTAAGCATACATTCGCAATACGCTATGACTGATACGCTCATTGTATTAGTATCAAACAATGAGTCCAGACTCTAGTCACTCCTATTGTGGCGACTTTTTGTCGTTATTTTAGCCCCATGCAGCTTGCGTAATAGCTAACTGTTGCCGGCCAATCAGAGAACATACCGTCGATTTTGGCGCCTTGTGCTAGAACATCAAGTACCTCAAAAATCATTCCGTCTGAATTGATCTCATCGTTGACTGACTGGTAGTACCAGCCGCCACCGCTGCCCATTGGACCCGAGCGCTCAAGCGACCAGCTAATGATTTTGAGACCAGCTGCATGCGCTTCTTTGGCATAGGTTGATGGTATAATTTTGCCATCAGCAGTAGTGATCAATACCCAGATTGGTGGTGCAATGTAGTTGACGCCCATGTTTTTAAGTTCGCCCATCGAAGGCTCAAAAGTTTCAGGCTTCATTGGGTCAAAACCCTCAATGTCATAGCGGCCGTCAAGATAAACAGCTTGCTTACCAAACTCCGGTTCGTTGTTGATCCAGTAGAGAACATCTTCAAGACGGAAAGACTGTGCCCAGACATCGGCGGGTGGAACTCCAGCAGCTTTGTACTCATCGATCATTTTTTGTGCAAAATCTTGCTGACTGAAACCATCCATTGGCATATTGACAGTTGGTGTTTTAAGTTCTGGAGTGAACTTTACGCCGAGTGATTTGAAAAGTTCGATTGACTCTGCATGGGTCATCAACTTGCCAGCACTGGTGGCGTAGAGGTTTGTCCGCCAACCCGCTGTGCCATTCATGTAGTCTGCTGCAGTTGTTGCAGCGACATTCGCAGAGTCCATCTTACCCTTAAGCGAACTGAACTCAGCTAAAGTAATATCGTTGGTACGGCATTCTGCAGAGGCTTTTGTCGTGGCTGATGCAGCAACGAACGGCTTTACGCAAGTATCTGCGAGTGGAGTTAGCAGAATGTTTGTCGTTGTCTGCAGGTCGCTATGTGAATGGCGACATACAAGCTCTTTATCGGCAGTGAATGCAACATCGCACTCAATTATCCCCGCGCCCATGGAAGCTGCTGCCCGGTAGGACTGTTCTGTATGTTCTGGAAACATCAGTGATGCGCCGCGGTGCCCAATCGAGAATAATGTACGCTTGACTGGGCTACTGGCGCAGGCGAGGAGTTTTTCCTTGAGCGGGCTTGTTCTCATTTGGTCAATAAGAAAAGCAGGGCGGGGGCCCAGTGTAATTGCGTCGTTGGCGGCTAAAGAAGCGGTCCCAGTAAGCAACAATGCAACAGCGATTATTGTCGCCAGACTAAATTTATTTTGTATGATAAACATTATAAACTCCATAAGTGATAAAATAATATATTACACTATATTGTGTATAAATTCAGGTAAAATACAAAATATTGTCAAATATTTACTATTATAAAAATATGCGCAAACACAAAATAAATGAATTAAAAATGAATTTTTTATAAATTAAATGTTGCGATTCAGGCTGAAAAAGGATGCCGACAATATTTTAAAATACGAAAAAGATTCAAGCAATAATATACAAGTACAGCTAAACTCTACTAGGGCATCTCTGAAAAACCAAAAAAACCCAACTAATTTACCATAATGCTCTAACTATTGTTTTTGAGAATTGATATACAGCAAATGACGTTTGCTGAGTTGGAATACGCACATCAGCAACTAAAACCCGTACAGAAATACTTCTTGAGAAATTAGCAGTTGTTATTCCATGGCAGCAGTTAGGTGAAGTTATCGCTAAACACTATACTAAAACTGCGCACAACAGGCGGTCGACCACAATATCCGCTGCAAACGCTGCTCCGTGTACATGTTAATACAATGGTCTTATATGGTTCATAGCGCGACAGTGACAGCCGCGAATGCAGCTGACATCAATGAACTCCCCAAATTGCTGCGTGAAACAGATAAGGTTATCTTTGCCGATGCAGGATATACGAGCGACAGTTATAAACGCGGCTCGCGTCACCTTGGCATAGATTGGCGCGTGAATGATAAACGTAAACCACAGCAGCCAATGAGCGCCGCGCCAACGCAATACACAGAACTCTAAGGTGCGCACGGATTGAGCACTGTTTTCGCGTAATCAAATGTCAGTTTGGTTATCAGAAAGCTCGCTACAAAGGACTAGCAAAGAATCGAGTACAAGTATTTTCTTTGCTTGCATTGACGAACTTATACATGCTGCGCGGACGACTAACAGGATAGAACCGCCCAAAATTCAAGAAAAACAATAAAAAACAGTAAAACAGCAACAAAAGATCAGCGAAATGGTCAAATATTGACCATTGAAAATTATTGTTATTGCTTTCTTGGAGTGTATGCGAGTTCTTGGAGTATATGAGAGTTATTGGAGTATATGCGAGTCTTAATCAGAGCTTCCCTAAGAAAAGCTTGCGCAATTCACCTCCAGGGGAAGGGCTGCGCATCAGTGATTCACCAATAAGAAACCCATACACGTTGTTGTTGATAAAAAACTCAACATCTGTGGCACTGCGAATTCCACTTTCAGTAACAATGAATCTCTTTGCAGGGTGATTGGCATTTATGGTCGCCATTAGCGTTGTTGTCGTTGTAATATTGGTTGTAAATGTCGTTAGATTGCGGTTATTGATTCCCAGCAGGACACGGCTACCAAGGATTGGCTCCACTCTGTTTAGCTCAGCCGATGTATGAACTTCCAACAAAACATCAAGCCCAAAATCGAGTGCGGTTGTGGTAAATAGCTTAATTTGCGCATCTGTGAGAATAGCAGCGATGAGCAATATGCAGTCGGCGCCGAGCTGCCAAGATTGCTCAATTTGTATTTGGTCTATAATGAAATCCTTGCGTAGCACCGGCAGTTGGGTGGTCGCACGGGCTATTTTCATGTTTTCAAGGGACCCTTGAAAAAACTGTGAATCAGTAAGGACTGATAGACATGTCGCTCCATTCAGCTCATATTCAATAGCAATTTCAGCAACATTCATATTTTCTTTGATTATGCCAGCCGATGGAGATGCTTTTTTTATTTCCGCTATGATTGCGGGTTTTCGCGCAGCTATAGCTGCGGTGATGTGCTGAAAAAAACCGCGCGGCATTGGGTTTGAAAAAATCTTTTTTAGTTGTATTTGCTTAATTTCAGCATGTTTTGCTTGAACAATAGTTTGTAAAACATCCATGTATGCGGCGCTATTGAATGGTATGCGATGTTGCGATTACTGATGATACGATAGAGTTGTCATGGACAAAGCCACATTCAATGCAAAATGTAGCCAACACATTTTTATCGGCATCACAGACTAATTTTGTGGTATCAATTGCTTTGCATTGGGTGCACTGCGCCCCAGCAATAAAAAATGATTGACAGTTTTCAGGAATATCCATGCTCACCAACGTATATTTGATAATGAAGTAAGCGCATTGGTGATGTTAAATTGAGGTTGGGGGGCAAGTATACCGACGGTATCATCAATCGTAGCGTGGAGTTGCATAAGAAATAAAAAATACTGTTCAATTCTTGCTATATATTGCACGGGCTCATTGCCACGGGCATAGCCAAATTTACTGTAGCTGTACCAATTTGGGTTTTCAAGCAACGGCAGTGTTTGCCGTACGGCCTGCCAGGAGTTTGGGTCTTGTCCTCGTGCTTGGGCAATCACTCTGGCATCCTCTAAATGACCCATTCCAATATTATATGCAGCTAGCGCAAACCGCGTCCTATCGTCATCATGAATTGATGCAGGTAGGCGTAAAAAAAGGTCATTGAGATAATAAGTGCCACCGAAAACGCTTTGGGTTGGGTTAGTTCGGTCTGTTATCCCAATATCTGCTGCTGTTGCCTGAGTTAGCATCATCAGACCGCGAACTCCTGTGGGTGAAACTGCGTCTTTATTCCAATGAGATTCCTGATAGCTTATTGCCGCAATTAACTGCCAAGGGAAACTGTATTGCTGTGCTGCGGTATGAAATAAATCAATATAAGTCGGCAATCTTGTTCGAGCATTACTCAAGAACGACGGCGACACATTTTGCTTAGAAATGAATAAAGGCATTTGTTTTGCGAAGGTATTAATTTGCTCAGCGAGTAGGATGTTGTTTTTGGTAACCCACCACGTTGGATAAGAAACAGCATGCAGTGCTGTTCCGCGTCTGAGACTAGAAAACTGATGCTGTAACATATAAAAATCAATACTGCTGAGTATTGTTACTTTGCCGCTACCTGCGAGCTGAGATATGTAATTGGACAGCTCGGCGATTGGCAACGACTGTTCCTCAAGGTTATATAACGCGATGTTCTCCTGTATTTCATTTATCACAGCTTTTGGTAATAATTCTGGGAATATAGTTAACTGATCAGCGCTTAGATTGGCAAATGAAATTGGTTGGGTTGCCCCAGAGTGAATGAAATGGTACGTATTAGCCTGCTTTGCAGGTATTGGAATGAGTGCATCATTGTTAGCAAAAACAGTCGAACATGGTGTAATCGCAATGTCTATTTGCATGTCAACCAATGCTTGTAAAAGATTGGAGTTACGGACAAATGCAACGCTACTCCAATCGTGAGAAACTTGATTGCTGAATGTAAATGCTTGGGATAATCCAATATGGCGAATAGTATTATTATTGACTATTTGGCTTTGATTGGTAAAGCCAAAACGCGTGGAATATTGTGGAGTATTGACGAGGCTGTTATGCCAGCTTTGATAAATTGCAATTACGCTTACAATCAAAATTACCGCACAGATTGATGCAAAAACCGTTGTGGTTAATAGGCTACGTTGCTTCATTACTGCCAAAAAACATTGCAATGCGCGCTGCCATTTTTTCAGCCGTTAAACCGGCATGTTGCAGTTGAAAACTGCGGCTGCCATGTTCGATATATTCATCTTCAATGCCAAGGTTGCATATGTGCAGGCGTTGACCTTGCGTAAGAAAATATTCATTTATTGCCGAGCCTGCGCCGCCAAATTTGCAGCCTTCTTCGATTGTTACTTTGTTGGCGACATCTATAGTTGCATCAAGAATATCGGTATCAAGTGGTTTGACAAAGCACATATTAATGACAAGGTATCCAAGCTTTTTACCAATAATTTGCGCTGCTGCACAGAGAGTACCAAAAGCATAAATAACACCAGAGTGCAGGGCAATATCAATACTATCTAGCTGATAGATTACTTCACTTGTGGTCATTGGCCAAGGGTCAAGATTGTTGCATGTGTGTATACCAGAACCTTCTCCGCGCGGATAACGCACAGCAGCAGGGCCTGTGAATGCATACGCAGTAGACAGCATTTGCCTGCATTGCCGCTCATCTTTAGGGCACATAATTACCATATTGGGGATGCAGCGTAAGAATGCTATATCAAAACTGCCAGCGTGCGATGGACCATCTTCACCAACAAAGCCAGCACGATCAATTGCAAAAGTGACATCGAGGTTCTGTAAACATACATCATGGATTACCTGATCATACGCTCGTTGCAAAAAAGTTGAATAAATAGCCACAATCGGCTTATGTTGGACACCTGCAAGCCCTGCGGCAAAGGTGACTGCATGTTGTTCTGCTATCCCAACATCATGGCAGCGATTTGGAAATTTTTTGGCAAATTCAACAAGACCAGAGCCTTCAACCATTGCAGGAGTGATCACATGCAGTTTTTGATCCACAGCTGCCATATCAACGGCCCATTCACCAAATATTTGCGAATATTTCTTACGAATTGCAATTGGCTGCTGTAGTGGTTTTTTTAATATTTTATTGAGAGCATGGTAGCCAATCGGATTATTTTCAGCTGGGATAAAGCCTTTGCCTTTGACAGTGCGAATATGCAAAACCTGCGGGCCTTCCAGCGCAAGTAAGTTGCGAATGGTATTTGTCAGCATAGCAATATTATGACCGTCTATTGGCCCAATATAATTAATGCCAAAAGCTTCGAACAACGACGAAGGAGGGACAACAAACCCTTTGGTATGAGCTTCAAAACGTTTGGCAATATCGAGCAATATAGGGGTATAGCTGAGTATTTTTTTCAACCCTAAACGCGTTCGTGTGTAAATGTTCCCAGAAAAGAAATTTGCAGATATTTTGGATAACGCCCCAACGTTCAATGAAATTGACATGTCATTGTCGTTATAAATTATTAATATATTGGCATGGATTGCACCAGCATGATTAAGCGCTTCAAACGCCATTCCTGCGGTAAGTGCACCATCACCAATCACCGCAACAATTTTGTTGTTTTTTTGCTGCTGCTGCAAGCCAGTCGCCATCCCTAATGCAGCGCTAATAGACGTACTAGAATGCCCGACACCAAACGCATCGTATTGACTTTCGCTGCGTTTTGGAAAAGGGGAAAGCCCGCCCTGTTGACGAATCGTTGGCAAAAGCTGACGACGGCCCGTCAATATCTTATGCGGATAAGCCTGATGACCTACGTCCCAAATCAATTTGTCATGCGGCGTATCAAGCAGATAATGCAAGCAGACGGTGAGCTCTATAACACCTAAACCAGCACCAAAATGACCACCAGATTGACCAACAGAAAACAATAAAAACTCACGGAGTTGATTGGCTAATTCAATAAGTTGTTCGTGCGAAAAATTCTTGATATCTTTTGGTGTGCTCACGCTGTCAAGGAGTGCCGTTATCGGGCGTTGTGATGGAATGGTATTAAAGGTTTTGAGCATGAATAAATGGTGGTGATATAAACACTTTCTTATTGCAAATACTTGCGACTGTAGCGTACAAGTACAATAGTATGTGCTGAATGAAGTTCTACCACTGTGAAGCCCTTATGTTATACAATAAATTTTTCTGTTGCTGGCACTTGCTCAGTAAACATTGCGCGACAAAAAGCGCCTTCGCATTCCTCGTAGCACTGCCATTATCGACAAGCATTTTTGCCTTGGATCTTGCGGCAGCCTTGCAGAGTGGCTACCAGTCAAGTGAGTCAATTCAACAGTCTGTATTAGCGCAAAAAACAGCAAAAAGCGCTATTGATGCTGTTTTGAGTAAAACTAAACCAACACTAGCTGCATCTGTGAGCCATAGTTATACATGGAAGGCAAAGCAAGACCAGCAGCGCAATCCATTGCATACGCAATCAACAAGAATTGCTGTTGATGGGCAATATGATTTATATAATGCTGGCACGAGTCAAGAAGTTAGCGTTGCTCATACCACGTATTTGCAGGCACAGAAGAATGTTGCGTATCAATATCAACTCTTCCACTATTACTTGGCAAGTGCGTATCTGGCAGTGCTGCAATTGCAAGATGTCATTAGTTTATTAGAGACACAAATCAATCAGCTAGCAACAATTGACAGACAAACACGCGAGCAGTTTCAAGCTGGAACACGCACCAAGCTAGATGTGTTAGCAACGCAAGCAGAGTTAGCGGCAGTTAGTGCAAAAAAACACGAGCAGGAGTTCTTGTATGATCAAGCACTTATTTTCCTCGAAGATATGGTTGGTATGAGTACCGTCGAGGTAATAGCTTTGCGTCAAGGTGCTGTGTATGTGATGCCAGTCAACAGCAAAGAGTATTGGGTTGATCAAGCCATCAATCATGGCTATATAATGCAATTACTACAATTGGATTTCGCTGTTGCCAACAAAAAAATAGCCATTGCTGAGAGCAAAAATAGCATGCGGGTACAACTAACAGCTGGCGTGTCACAGCTGTATAATCCAAACACTGCTGTTGCGCAACAATTTCAGAGTACTGTAGGAATTACTGTTACCTACCCTTTGTACACAGGCGGGGCGACGACAGCTGCAATACAGCAAGCAGAGTATTCGTATCAATCAACTTCGGTAGGCATTGCTGAGCAAAAACTGCAAAAAAAACGCGGAGTGTATCAGACATATGATGATATGCAGCTGGCGTTGATCCAAATACGATCACTCGAAATGGGTATTCAAGCAAAGCGTGATCGAGTTGAGCTGATGCGGCTGTCAGTGTTGAGCGGCACCCGCGACCAACTTGATTTGTTGACAGCACAAGAACAATATTTTGATGTGAGTAATAAACGGCTGTTGGCACGATACAATTTTGTGAATAAGTATTTCTATCTGTTGTTGCTGGCAGGTCAGCTGGATCAAGAGCAATTTGTACAACGTGTGAACGCATGGTTTGACATTTAGGAAATGGATAAATGTCAATTGACCGCAGATGTTAGCGTAGCGCTGAATACCATTGCTATCGCGCATGCAAAACCAGTTGTTGCGCTTGAGATACATATAGAAACTCCAAAAAACCAATTTCATGGGGATTTTTCGTGCAATATCGCCTTGCAACTTGCAAAGTCATGGCAGATGGCACCACGGCAGATTGCCAAGTTACTTGCGCAGGCAATCAGCAGTCCTGATATACAAAAGATTGAGGTTGCAGGCGCTGGATTCCTCAATTTCTATCTATGCACAGCACAGCAATTTGCGGTGTTGCACCAAGTCAGACAACTAGCTACTGCCTATGGCAGGAATAGCCAACATGCTGGGAAGCGGGCATTGATAGAATTTGTTTCAGCAAACCCCACAGGACCGCTGCATGTTGGCCACGGGCGTGGTGCGGCATATGGGGCAACGCTTGCCAATGTAATGACAGCAGCAGGGTATTGCGTAGCACGCGAATACTATGTCAATGATGCTGGACGTCAGATGGATATTCTCACACTTTCTGCCTGGTTGCGCTATCTACAACTGTATGACTCCAAGCAACAAATTGCCGCAGGACTGTATCAAGGAGCATACGTTGCAGACGTGGCGCTACAGTTGCGGCAACAATATGGTGATGGCTTGGTGCGCCCGACACCGCTAACTGCAGAAAAAATTGACGATAGCGCCATCGATGCGGCCATCGTCGCGTTGAAACGCGATATTGGTGCAGAGTATCAACCAGTGAGTGCTATGGTTGCTGCTGCAAACCTACAACTCATCCGCGCTGATTTGGCTGCGTTTGGCGTTGACTTCCAGCATTGGTTTCATGAATCAAGCCTGGTGCAGACAGATGCCGATCAGGTGGCTGCGGTTATCGCGCGGCTTGATGGACTTGATTTGGTATACGAGCACTACGGAGCGCAGTGGCTACGTTCCAGCCAATTTGGTGATGACAAAGATAGAGTTCTCAAACGCAGCAATGGCAGTTATACCTATTTTGCGGTTGATATTGCCTACCATGTCAATAAATTTGACCGTAACTACGATGAAATAATAAATGTTTTTGGCGCAGACCATCATGGCTATATCGCACGGCTACGCGCTGCTATTCAAGCGCTCGGTTTGAACGTAGCTGCCTTTGAGGTGGTGGTTGTCCAGTTTGCTAATTTGATTAAAGATGGCAAAAAAGTATCGATGTCGACGCGACGTGGCGAATTTGTCAGTTTGCAAGAGTTGATCACGCAAACATCATGCGCAGCTGCTCGGTTTTTTTATTTACTTAGACGCAGTGATCAACATCTGGATTTTGATTTAGATTTAGCTGTGAGCCAAAGCAATGATAACCCTCTGTATTATGTGCAGTATGCGCACGCCCGTGCTGCGCAATTGCTGGCAAAAGCCTCTGCTGCTGATATGGCAAATATTGCCACATCATCTCAACCGCTTACCGATACATACAGCACCGCAGTATTGCGCAATATTCAGCGTTTTTCACAGGTTATCGAAAAAAGTGCGAGCGCCCGCGAGCCACACCGTATTCCATTATATTTGCGTGATTTAGCGGCATCGTTTCATGGCTGGTATGCCAATATTCCTGTACTGCATGAAGCAGATGAGCAATTACGCGTAAGCAGGCTGTTGTTGTGCGTGGCATGCAAGCAAGTGATTGCGAACGGCTTAGAGTTGCTGAATATCACCGCGTCAGACAAAATGTAGTATCAGAGGTTGCTGTCGTATATATGAAAGATTATGCCAATATTCATCTTGAGGAAGAAGCAACGCCACCTCCTGGGCAACAACCAAAAGAGCCATGGTCAAAATATATTTTGACGATCAGCGGTTGGATATTAGCAATTACCTTAGTTGTATATGTGGTGATGCAACAGCTTGCTAAGCCGCAACAGCAACCCAAGCCGCCACCAATAATACTAGAAAAAAAGCCAGAAAAAATAGTGCGGCAACAACCAATTGATATCCCAGAAAAACGACAAGAGCGATTTGAGTTTTATGAGGAACTGCAACAACCATTACTTGATACAACAGTTGATATTGAATCAGGAATTGCCTCAAATTACCAGTATTGGTTGCGAACAGAATTAATGGGAACCAAGCAAGAGGCAGAGAAACTGCGGCTTTGGTTAATTCTACACGGCATTCAGCGAGTTGGATTAGCAACGTATACGGATAGCAATAAAGCCGTATGGTATCGCACTCGGTTAGGGCCGTTCTCCGCACGATCAGCTATGAACAGAGCAAGAGATTTGCTGGTGCGCAAGGATGTAGATAGCATTGTTGAACGGTATAAAGGACCTGATAAAAATCCGCAGTAACCTATGTATGTTGTAGCATCGAATATTGCAGTATTTTCTACTAAGGAAGCTCTGATTAAGTCCATGATGGGCGAGACGGAGAAAAAACGCTGATGATAACTAGACGCAGTGCGCAGATAATACTGGTGGTATTATCTAGTGCTGCAACGACGTTAGCGCAGCTTTTTTTCCCGTCCATCTGTTGATTATACTTTGAGTTTGCTGCAATTGCTTACTCTTTCTGTGTTGCATCCCTTGGCGTATAGCTCGGCATGCGCTCAGCGGTTTGCGCCTTGCAATCATCAGCAATTGCAGGCAAACTCGCTCCATCAGCGACTTAATCAGAGGTTCCCTAATTCAAAGGAGATAAAAACATATATGGCAACGATTGCAAAATTTAGAGCACTGGCGCAACGCCATGGTGAGGCTGATGCTTGGCGTGGCGTTCAGCAACGTTGCCATCAGGTAAATCAATTATTAAATGCATTCATTTCTTTAAATGCTGACGCACAACCAATTGCCTATGGTAATGGTATTGCAGGCGTGCCGATTGCCTTAAAAGATATTTTTTGTACCGCTGGGATAGCTACAACATGCGGTTCTAAAATGCTTGAACATTTTGTTCCAGCGTATGATGCACATGTGGTTGAGCGGTTAGCAGCAGCAAATACTGTGATAGTTGGTAAGGCAAATATGGATGAATTTGCCATGGGTTCAACGAATGAGAATAGCTATTTTGGCGCTTGTAAAAATCCTTGGGATCCAACGCGTGTTGCTGGAGGTTCGTCTGGAGGTTGCGCCGCATCAGTTAGCAGTGGTTGTGTTCCAGTAGCAATTGGCTCAGATACAGGCGGTTCGGTGCGGTTACCTGCTGCGTATTGTGGCGTATCTGCATTAAAGCCAACGTATGGTCGAGTATCACGCTGGGGGCTGATTGCCTTTGCTTCGAGTTTCGATCAAGCGGGTATTTTTGCTCATAGCGCAGCAGATATTGCACCAGTGCTAGCGAGTATCGCCGGGCATGATCCACGCGATTCAACCAGCGCCGCTGTTGCTGTTGATGCGTACAGCAAACAGCTGACAGGAGATATTGCTGGGGTAAGAATTGGCATACCGTCGCAGTTCTTTAATGAACAGCTCGACCCTGCAATTCGCCAACGGATTGATGCAGCTATCACCGTGATGCAAACACTCGGGGCGACGGTGCTACCAATCGAATTGGCGAGCATGGCAGCGTCGTTGCCTGCGTACTATGTGTTAGCGCTGGCGGAATGCTCATCGAATATGTCGCGGTACGATGGCATTCGCTATGGATATCGCTGCGCAGACCCACAAAGTTTAGAAGACATGTATATGCGCTCGCGGTCAGAGGGATTTGGAGCAGAGTTGCAACGCCGTATTTTGCTTGGGACATTTGTATTGTCGCACGGGTATCACGATGCATATTATGTGCATGCGCAAAAACTGCGACGTAAAATCAAGAATGATTTCGTTGCAGCGTTTACTCAAATAGACGTGATTGCGGCGCCTGTCGCGCCGAGTATTGCGCCAAAACTTGGGCAATTAAGTGATCCTGTAACCATGTACCAGCAAGATTTATACACAGTTGCTGCAAACTTGGCAGGGATACCTGCGCTAGCTTTTCCATTACAACCCCTCGATGAAATGCCAATTGGCATGCAATTAATGGCTAATTATTTTGATGAATCGCTGCTGTTGCGTGTCGTCGATGCCTTTCAGCGAGCAACTGTGTGGCATGACCAAGTGCCAAGCGATGAGACGATGGGGATACGTTGATGAATTGGGAAATTGTTATAGGTCTTGAAATCCACGTACAGTTATCAACACAGAGCAAACTCTTTTCTGCAAGCGCTCACCGCTGGGGAGCAGCACAGAATAGTCAAGCGAGCGCGATTGACTTGGGGATGCCTGGGACGTTGCCGGTGTTGAATCAGACCGTCCTTGCTAAGGCAATTCGTTTTGGCTTGGCAATTGGCGCGGAACTGCCAAAAACCCATGTGTTTGCGCGCAAAAACTACTTTTATCCTGACTTGTCGAAAGGGTATCAAATCAGCCAGTTTGCCCATCCAGTAGTTGGTAAAGGAGCAATCACCATCGACTTAGCTGATGGCACAACAAAAACCATAGGGATTACCCGTGCGCATTTAGAAGAAGATGCCGGCAAACTTGTGCACGATACCATTGCCGGCGCATCTGCTGTTGACTTTAACAGAGCCGGAACACCGTTATTAGAAATTGTTACCGACCCAGACTTACGCAGCGCAGCAGAAGCGGGGATTACGTTACGTGCAATCAATACATTGGTACGTTATTTAGATATCAGTGATGGCGATTTATCACAAGGGTCAATGCGTTGTGATGCTAATGTCTCAGTGCGTCCACTAGGGGCAACTATTTTAGCAACGCGGACAGAATTGAAAAATATCAACTCATATAGGTTTGTGGAACGGGCGATAGTTGTGGAAGCCAACAGACAAATTCGGCTGCTTGAGCAAGGGAAAAGCATTACCCAAGAAACCCGTCTGTTTGATCCAAACCGCGACATTACCCAGTCAATGCGCAGCAAAGAAGAAGCCAATGATTATCGGTATTTCCCTGATCCTGATTTATTGCCAATACCACTGACTGATGCGTATTTATCAGCAATTAGGGAGCAAATAATTGAATTGCCGCGTGCTAAAGCGCAGCGATATTGTCGAGAACTTAACATCCGCTTAGCTGATGCGGTGACGATAACCGCAGCACCTGAAATAGCCGCATATTTTGAAGCAGTGGTTGCCCATAGCACTCAACCACAACTGAGCGCTAGCTGGGTAATAGCAGAGATTCTAGGATTGATGAATAAGCATTCGCTCGCCAGCATAGACATTGCTAGTATTCCGATCCGCCCAGCTGTGCTTGGTCAATTAATTATACGAATTGCTGATGCAACAATTAGTGGTAAAATTGCTAAGGAGTTGTTGAGTCAGTTTTGGCAGCAACCTGTAGCTGATGCAGCAGCGGTTGATGCATTTATTGACGAGCAAGGATATCGGCAGGTAAGCGATCCAGCGGTGATTGCAACAATAGTAGACGCTGTTGTTGCCGCATATCAACCGCAAGTTGCCCAATACCAAGCAGCAGATGCAAAAAAACAAAAAAAACTCATCGGGTTTTTTGTAGGGCAGGTCATGCAGCAGTCACGAGGTAAGGCAAAT
This sequence comes from Gammaproteobacteria bacterium, assembly GCA_965277405.1. Classification (GTDB taxonomy): domain Bacteria; phylum Pseudomonadota; class Gammaproteobacteria. The sequence continues at coordinate 1,279,730 of OZ255726.1, read as the reverse complement.
CCTAGCACAGTAAACCAAATGCTGGTTGCCAAGCTCCAATAACATGCGCGTTGCTGTTGGTATGTCAGGTGGCATTGACTCATCTGTTGCTGCACTCCTTTGCAAGCAACAGGGGCATGATGTTGTCGGCGTATTTATGCAAAACTGGCGCGATGATGAACATTGCACTGCGCGTGAAGATTTTATTGATGCCGCGCATGCAGCCGATGCCATTGGCTGTGAATTACAAAGCGTTAATTTTATCGAAGAATATAGGCAACGGGTGTTTGCTGCATTTATTGCAGACCTTAAATGTGGGATAACCCCAAACCCAGATGTGTTGTGTAATCGCGAGATTAAGTTTGACGCTTTTTTTAATTATGCGCGTTCAATTGGTGCAGATGCAATCGCTACAGGGCATTATGCCAAAACAATAGCAGGCAGATTGTATAAGGCTACAGACGGTTGCAAAGACCAAAGTTATTTTCTGCATGCGCTGCTAGCCCAACAGTTGCAACAGTCGTTGTTTCCGTTGGCTGATCTACATAAGCCGGCTGTACGTGAATTTGGCAAACAGCATGGATTGCATAACCATCAACGCAAAGATTCAGTAGGCATCTGCTTTATCGGCGATCGAAACTTTCGTGGTTTTATCGCTGAACATATACCACTGTCAACTGGTTCGATTATTGATGAAAACGGCAAGGAAATTGGTCAACATCAGGGGCTGGCGAGTTATACGCTTGGTCAACGGCAAGGGTTATTGATTGGCGGTCGTCAGCAAGGTAACGGTCAGCCTTGGTATGTGGTCGATAAAAATCAAACGACAAATACTTTGATGGTGGTTCAAGGTGGCAATCATCCGTTGTTATTTCGCAAGCATGCTGTAATAGCAAACATCCATTGGATTAACGAAGTTCCATCTTTGCCGATGCATTGTATGGCTAAGTCACGGTACCGGCAAACTGACCAAGCATGTGTGGTATCAGTGGATCAAGGTAGCAATATCGTCGAATTTTCATCGCCGCAACGGGCATTAACCCCAGGGCAATATTGCGTTTTCTACTCGGGCGAACAGTGTTTAGGTGGTGGACAAATGATACTAACTTGTCATTAACTTGTCATCAACGTGAGCCATTTTACTTGGGATATGATATATATTCATTGCAACTGCATATGGTAGTGCGGTTGTTAATGTATTGGAATATAATGAAAAACACACAAAAGCCCAAAACTGGCGATTTGCGTCCGTGGCACTATATATGCAGCATTCTAGGTGCGTTTATTGGTGTGCAAAGTAAGCGAATTTTTGAGCAAGATAATCAGCAAAGCGACCCTTTCCCATATATTGTGGGTGGGGTTATTTTCACTATTTTTTTTATTGCATCAATTTTATTTTTTGTACATATAGCTGTTACTTAATACCTAGATGATGGTGAGACAATATTATATTTATAGGATTAACACATGTTTAAAAGGCTGCTGACATTAGCTGCGATTTTACCAATGTCTGCTGTTGTTGCCGCCGCAGAAGCTTCACGCGTTAACGTGACCCGTGGAGTAACGCTTCTTACCGCAGCAGCGTATGACTTGCACATGATGGTCATGTACATCATGGCAGGCGTTGCTGTCGTTGTCTATGGAGTGATTGTATACTCGCTTTTTAAATACAGAAAGTCGCAGGGAGCCGTCTCCGCAAAATTTTCAGACAGCGTTACGTTAGAGCTATTGTGGACGATTATCCCAATCATTTTGTTGGTTATAATGGCAATTCCAGCCACAAATTTACTCAAGAAAATGTACGATACTGACGCCGCAGAGCTTGACGTAGTAGTGACCGGCTATCAGTGGAAGTGGAAATATGAATATCTAGATAAGAACGTCAGTTTTTTTAGTAATTTAAGTACACCAACTGAGCAAATATATAACGGTATAGACAAAGGCGAATACTATCTGCTTGAAGTTGATAATATGCTCAACTTGCCCGTTAATCGAAAAATAAGGTTTCTAGTTACCTCAAATGATGTGGTGCATTCATGGTGGGTTCCTGAGGTTGGCGTCAAGCGCGATGCAATTCCTGGTTTTGTGAATGAGGCGTGGACAAAAATTACCACCCCTGGTATTTATCGTGGTCTATGCGCAGAGTTATGCGGGATGAATCATGGGTATATGCCTATTGTTATCAATGCTATGCCAGCAGATAAATTTGACAGCTGGTTAGCAGAGCAAGAAGCCGCGAATAAAATTGAAGATCCTTTGAAGAATAAAGTGTTCACAAAAGATGAGTTGCTACAATTAGGCGAGACAGTCTATAAAACGAACTGTGCTGTGTGCCATGGCATTGATGGGAAAGGAAACCCGCCAGTTTTCCCAAGTTTTATAGGCAACGCAGTTGTTTTGGGAGAAATTAACGCGCATATCAATGTGGTGCTGCATGGTAGCAAAGGTACGGCTATGGCTGCATTTGGTGAGCAGTTAAAAGATCATGAAATTGCCGCGATACTGACGTATCAACGCAATTCATGGGGTAATCAAGCGAGTGTTGCTGTGGTGATGCCAAGTGATGTGGCAAGTAAACGATAGGTTTATTTAATAATGGATGGATGCAGCAGGAGAAAGTCATGACTGAAGCTAACGGTCACCACGCCAAGCGTGGGATATTGAGATACATCACTACTACCAATCATAAAGAGATTGCTTCGATGTATTTGGCGTTTGCATTGGTAATGCTATTTGTCGGTGGAGGGATGGCGTTGGTTGTCCGTGCTGAACTATTCGAGCCAGGTATTCAAATAGTTGACCCTCTTATGTTCAATTCAATGACTACAGTCCATGGATTGGTGATGGTTTTTTTAGTGGTTATGCCTGCGTTCACAGGTTTTGCCAACTGGATGATTCCATTGCAGATTGGTGCTCCAGATATGGCATTGCCACGGTTGAATAATTTAAGTTTTTGGTTGATTCCATTTGCTGCTGTCGTGTTGATTTCTACTTTTATTATGCCAGGTGGTGGCCCTGCTGGAGGGTGGACGATGTATCCGCCGCTATCAACTACTTTTGCGCCCAAAGACACCATGACATTTCTGATATTTGCCGTGCATATGTTGGGGTTATCTTCAATTTTAGGGGCGATTAACATTATCGCGACGATTTTAAATCTGCGTGCTCCAGGTATGGCGCTGATGAAAATGCCGATTTTTAGTTGGTCGTGGTTGATCACTGCATTTCTTATTATTACTTCATTGCCCGTGTTAGCAGGTGCAGTAACAATGTTGTTGACCGATATCCATTTTGGCACGACATTTTTTGATGCTGCCGGCGGCGGTGATCCTGTGTTATACCAACATATTTTTTGGTTTTTTGGGCATCCAGAAGTCTATATACTCATCCTTCCTGCTTTTGGTATTGTTTCTACCATCATTCCGATTTTTGCAAGAAAAGAACTGTTTGGCTATGCTTCTATGGTGTATGCATTAGCTTCAATCGCATTACTGGCAATGGTTGTTTGGGCGCACCATATGTTCACAGTCGGGCTACCGTTAGAAGCGGAATTATTTTTCATGTACGCGACTATTGTCATTGCAGTGCCTACAGGAGTAAAAATATTCAATTGGATTACTACGATCTTTCAAGGGTCATTGAGCTTCGAGCCACCCATGTTGTTTGCAATTGCTTTTGTTGTGTTATTTACGATTGGCGGTTTTACTGGGGTTATGATGGCGATGGCCCCACTTGATTTTCAATACCATGATACCTATTTTATTGTTGCGCACTTTCATTATGTGCTGGTAACTGGAGCGTTGTTTTCACTATTTGCCGCAACGTATTTGTGGATGCCAAAATGGACTGGGCGGATGTATGATATGAAATTGGCTACTTGGCACTTTTGGTTGTCGGTCATTTCTGTGAATATTACATTTTTCCCGCAGCATTTTCTTGGTTTAGCAGGAATGCCACGGCGTATTCCAGATTATCCATTGCAGTTTACTGACTTTAATATGCTCTCCAGTATTGGCTCATTTATTTTTGGATTTAGCCAATTGATTTTCCTGTATGTTGTTTACAAAGGCTGCATAACAGGCAAAAAAGCTACTGATGAAGTCTGGGAAGATGCCAAGTCGCATGGACTGGAGTGGACAATACCATCTCCTGCCCCATTGCATACTTTTTCTACCCCTCCTGTGATAACCAACTAGGCAGTTTACAAATGAGCACACAGCCAATGCGTCATCATGTGACAAAACTTGTGTTGTTCACTGTCTGTATGTTTGGTTTTGGTTTTGCGCTAGTTCCAATCTATGATGTGATTTGCGCAGTGACGGGGCTCAATGGTAAAACAGATGGTAAGCAGTATTCTGCTGAGGATGCCGTTGCAGTTGACGTTAGTCGTGAACTTGCCATGACATTTATGGTGCAAGCTAATGAAAAGCTACCTGTGCGCTTTAAGACGATTACGCAACGGATGTTAATCAATCCTGGTGAAATTCGCCAAGTTGAGTACTTGGCTTATAACGAGACAGATGTTCCGATAGTCGTGCAGGCTGTGCCAAGTATAGCGCCAGCTGCAGCTGCTGAATACATGCGCAAAATAGAGTGTTTTTGTTTTGACCGACAAACCCTGCAACCTGGTGAAGAACAATATTTAAAAGTTTTGTTTTATCTTGACCCGGATATTAGCAAAGAGGTGAAGGAATTAACCTTGTCCTATACCTTATTTGATGTAACCCCAACCGATTCCTAACAAGTATTATGAGTGAATATCAAGCATATTATGTGCCCGCAACAAGCAAATGGCCAATAGTTGCAACTATTGGTATCACCACAACTTTAATAGGCTTTGGCTTGTTACTGACCACAGGTGGTGGCGTCATCCCGGCGGTTGTGACGATGGTTGGGGCGCTACTGATTGCCTATATGATGTTTGGCTGGTTTGCAAATGTCATCGCAGAGAGCCGTAGTGGGAAATATTCACAGCAAATGGATCGGTCTTTTCGCTGGGGGATGTTTTGGTTTATTGTTTCTGAGGTTTTTTTCTTTGCTGCATTCTTTTTTGCGTTGTGGTACGTGCGCCAAGTCACGCTGCCGTGGCTAAATGGAGAAGCGGGTCGTGAAATCAACTCTGTGGTGTTATGGAGTGAGTTTATTTATCAATGGCCATTACTGGTCAATCCTGATACGAGCATTATCGGACCTGTGGCAACAATTGAGCCACTAGGTCTACCGTTAGTGAATACAGGCTTATTGTTGAGCTCAAGTTTTACGTTAACATTTGCTCACAATGCGTTGAAATTAAATAACCGTAAAGCAACTATTATATGGATGACTACCACAGTGTGTTGCGGGATGGTGTTTTTATATGTGCAAGGGTATGAATATTATGAGGCGTATCAGCACCTTGGTTTAACGCTTGCCTCTGGTATTTATGGGGCTACTTTTTTTATGTTAACTGGTTTCCATGGACTCCACGTCACGATGGGAACAATCATGTTATTCGTTATTTTACTCCGCCTCTGCCGTGGTCACTTTTCTAAGGAGAATCATTTTGGTTTTGAAGGAGTAGCTTGGTATTGGCATTTTGTTGATGTTGTTTGGGTTGGTTTATTTATATTTGTTTATATTCTCTAGTTCCCGTAAGAGTTGTTCTTGAACATTGGAGCTGTGTACCCATACAACACCCATCTTTAATTTGGATCAATTTACTACATTGATATAACAGCTATATGGAACAGTTCCGTGGAACAACAATCCTCTGTGTACGACGACCAAATCAAGTTGCTATTGGTGGTGATGGTCAAGTGACATTTGGAAACATCGTCATGAAAGGTAATGTACGTAAAGTGCGAAAATTTTATAAAGACCGGATTCTTGGAGGATTTGCTGGAGGTACTGCCGATGCGTTTACCTTGTTTGAACGGTTTGAAGCCAAGCTTGAAAAGCACCAAGGTAACCTGGTGCGCAGTGCAGTTGAAATGGCTAAGGACTGGCGCGGTGATAAATATTTACGCAAACTTGAAGCAATGCTTGCCATTGCCGATGCGGATAATTCATTCATTATTACAGGAAATGGCGATGTTGTTGAGCCAGAAAACGGCTTGATTGCGATTGGCTCTGGCGGCTCTTTTGCACATTCGGCAGCTCGCGGATTATTAGAAAACACCGCTATGAGTTCTACTCAAATTATAGAAAAATCGATGTCCATCGCCGCTGATTTGTGTATCTACACCAACCATAACGTGATAATAGAACAACTAGACTTAGCACAATGAACAAACAACTACCAGCTTCTCTTGACGCACATTTAACTCCAAGGCAAATTGTAGCAGAGTTAGATAAGTACATTATTGGTCAACCAGAGGCAAAAAGATCAGTCGCCATTGCTTTGCGTAACCGTTGGCGAAGAATGCAGCTTGACGAGACTATGGCTAATGAAATAAGCCCAAAAAACATATTAATGATTGGGCCTACTGGTGTGGGGAAAACAGAAATAGCCAGACGATTAGCAAAACTTTCTGGAGCTCCATTTCTTAAAGTTGAAGCTACAAAATTTACTGAGGTTGGCTATGTTGGGCGTGAGGTTGATTCTATTATCAAAGACCTTGTTGACATTGCGATGAAAAATGCGCGAGCAAATGCATTGTTGCAAGTGACTGATGAAGCTGAGCAGCTTGCTGAAGATCGTGTGTTAGACATCTTGTTGCGACCTGCAGAACCAACTGACACAGCTGATGTTTGGAAAAAAACTGATGACACGAATACGCGGCAGATTATGCGAAAAAAACTCCGCGAAGGTGGTTTTGATGATCGTGAGATTACTGTTGAGTTGAGTCAATCTCCTGTGAATATTGAAGTGATGTTGCCTCCAGGTATGGAGGAAATGTCCGGGCAGTTTCAAAAAATGTTCTCGTCGCTGCATGCGAAAAAAACTAACGAACGGACGATGCTGGTGAAAGACTCGCTCAAAGCATTGCAAGACGAAGAAGCTATCAACTTGTTGGATGAAGACGAAATTAAACATATTGCGCTCCAACAGGCTGAACAAAATGGGATTGTATTCCTTGATGAAATTGACAAAATTGCTGGTGGGCATGACCGCAGCAGTGCCCAAGTATCACGAGAAGGGGTGCAGCGAGATTTGCTGCCGTTGATTGAAGGTTCGGTGGTGACGACAAAATATGGAATGGTACACACTGATCATATTTTGTTTATTGCCTCTGGGGCATTTCAAATGAGCAAACCATCAGATTTAATTCCAGAGCTGCAAGGAAGGCTGCCAATTCGTGTTGAGTTAAAACCGTTAATGCCAGATGACTTTGAAAGAATTCTTACAGAGCCAGATTTTTCGCTGACTAAGCAGTATAAAGAATTACTCTCCACAGAAGGCTTGCAGCTTGAGTTTAGTGATGAAGCGGTACGCGAAATAGCAGAAATAGCTTTTGCTATAAATGAAAGAGTAGAAAATATTGGTGCAAGGCGCCTCCATACACTGATGGAGAAGTTGCTGGAATCGGTATCGTTTGCAGCCGATAGCTATCAGAGTACTACTGGTTCTAATGCTGTTGCGGTCGACGTGGCGTATGTGCGCGAGCAACTCGAAGAAATATCAGTTGATGAAGATTTGAGTAGATATATTCTATAGCAACTCAGGCAGGTTGCTTTGGATGAGGTGGGCGGCGGCAAGGGCAACACAGCCTGCGATACCATCGTCAAGCATTACGCCATGTATGCCTTTAATGTTGCGGTCTACCCAACCAATTATCAGCGGTTTGCGGATGTCGCAACAACGAAAAACAACAAAAGCAACGAGCGTTGGCAGCAACTGATGGATGCCAATCAGAGCAATAGACATTCCTAGCCATTCATCGATAACAATCTGCTTTGGATCTGCGGCGAAGATAAATATCTGTGCGCGTTCGGCAATAAATGCGGCAGCGTAGCCGACAATGCCGATTGCCAGCACAATGCAGAGGTGGTGTATTATAGTAGTTGTACTTGGTAATAAAATATATATGCCTGTCAGTACGGCTGATGCAATAGTCCCTGGAGCGTATTTACTATAGCCCAGATAACCGCATGTAAGGATGCATGCTATCGGACCATATTTATTGTTCATGAACGCGTAACTTTTTTGCGATATTATCTAAAACCGCATTAACTATTTTAATACTGTGCTGGTAGTTGAAGGTGTTCAGCAAGCCTAGCGCTTCACTGATAACTACTTTAAATGGCGTTTCAGGACTATGCTGGATTTCAACTAGTGCCAACAGGAATACAGCTTTTTCTATTGGTTCAAATGTAGTGAATGGTTTGTTTAAGAAACTATCTATGTAGGCAAAGGAATCTATGCTATCGCAATCAATAATTCGTAATGTGTCTGCTACAAATTTAATGTCGGTCTTCGTTACATTGACTGTGCTGATGCGTTGTGCAATGACATCTGACATCTCATTTTTTGTAAGAAACCATTGATACAAACATTGAATAATAATGATGCGAGCATTGTGGCGGCGCGTTAAAAAAGAAGCCATGTTATTCGGAGTAATTGCTTAAATGGAGCATATCCCACAACGACATTGCCGCATCAATACCTTTGTTAGAAGTAGCACTACGACGATGGTCTGTGAGATGTGAGGACGGATTTAGCGTTGGGTCAGATCGCTGCATTGCTTGTTGATATGTGTTGGTAGTCAATACTCCAAAAGTAATAGGAATATTATGATTGAGTGATAGATTCATTATGCTCTGAGTTACGCTATTACAAACAAAAGTAAAGTGTGGGGTTTTTCCTTGCATGACACAACCTAGCGTAATAATGCCGTGTGGTTTGTGTTTTTGGATTGCCTGTAAGCAGGCAAAAGGAATTTCCATAGCACCAGGAACTTTGAAAGTAGATATGCGCGAGTTATTAACCCCGAGCTCATGCAACGTTGCAAGCGCACCATTTAACAGGTTGCAAGCGATCTCTTCATGGAATTGTGATACGACAATCGCAACGCGGTAGTTGGCTTTATTCATATCGTTGGCTGTTTGGTGCGTTGTTTGGTCGACATTTGATAATAAGTTGTGGTAATATAACCTAAGGAGTCTCCACCTTGGACTTAATCAGAGCTCCCCTAAATAATGTAAGAATTTTTTGGCTTGAATACCAACAATAACCATTGTATTTACTTGTTCTCACACTTGATATAATTCGTGAAATATGGCAATCCGATTTTTGCCGGCCAGACACCGTATTTTTATAATAGCGCTGCTGTTTTGTGCAGATAGTATATACGCCGCTGACGAGATTATTCCTGGCAACAATGCTGCAAGCTCTACGGACACAGTTCGTACTATAGACAGTTTAAGCGAATTGAACTTGCAGGATAATCAACGCATTACCAGTATAACCCTAGGAGACTCAGAATTCCAGCGCAGCGATCGTTGGTTTATTGGTTTAGGTATAAGCTCTGTTACATCGGACCCGAATAGATTAGTTGAAGGACCGGTTCCAAGCTCAACTACACGGCTAGGGTATAGCGGTTTTGTCGGTCGTGACTTCGGTGCTAGGTACACAGTTGATTTTGAAGGACATTTCGTCGCTTTAACAAATTCCTCAGGTCATTTATCGTATCGAATAATTTCAGCTGTTGCGAATGTGCGAGTTAATTTAGTGCGCAAGCACGGAATTATTCCATATGTGAAAGCCGGCTTTGGCCTTGTTGCGACAACATTTGATTTGACAGAACAATTTGGTGCCGCAGATACAACCGTTGCCACTGGCGAGACGGTATCGCTTAATATCAATTTTGGTGCTGGGGTGATGTATGACCCACAGCAGGTAAAGTTTTTGCAAAACGGAGATATACGGATACGCGCTGAATTTGCATTGCGCCGCGATACAAATAATAAAAGCACTCCTGTCGATTTCTTCTCAGACCGGTATTTAAGTTTGATTCTTGAGTATATGTTGGGAGCTAAAAGCCCTGCTGGTGGACAGATAGTAATAGAAAACGATGTTACAGTAGACGGTTTCGGTATAGACGGTGATAGGCGGAGTAAGCGCCAGCCAATCTTATATCCAAGTGCTGCGGAACTTGCGCCATTGTATGATGTTGATAAAGCAGACACGATATATTTTGATTCATACAGCTCATACCTGAATGATGTGCAACAGCAAAAGTTAGCTGTAATTGTGCAAAGCATTACAACTAGCGGAGCAGACCCGCGCATCACGATTACTGGGTATAGCGACAGTAATGATTTCATTTATGACAAAATTGAACGACTGCGGTTTAATCGTGCAATTTCAGCGAAACGCGCGGTCGCCATCCAAAAATATTTGACGCGAAAAGGTGTAAATCCAGACACAATGATTTTACAGTGGGATGGAGATAAGCATCGTAAAAATGCCAGTAAGACCCGTGTTGAACGCGCATTGAACAGAAGAGCAGTCGTGCTTGTGCAATAGTGTGGTGTTGGAAAAATACGTAGATGGTGAAATATTTAGCAGCGATTTTAATGGTTACTGTAACTATGCATAGCTGCGCGTTACTTCCTCAATCCGCAGCTGACCGGCAAATATTACAACTCGATATGCAAAAGAAACACGCAGAAGAGTTAAAGGTGCTAAAATCCAAAGAACAACAGGCACAGCGTAAGCGAGAAAAGCGTTATGCGATCTATGATGAACTGCGCAAGAAATATCCTGATGTTGTTCCAGACTTACGGCAAACTGATAAGATACCAACAGCCACAACCTTTGCAGCTGAATATGATTTGCAATACCTCAACACTATATTTTTTGCTGACGACTCATCGTATTTGAATGATGTCCAGCAATTAAAGCTCGATAGCATTGTTCGAGAATATTTTGCAACAGCTACGCTTGACGAAGCAACCCAACCTATGGATACACCGATAATAACTACCGTGAAATATATTTTAGTAGAAGGGCATAGTGATACAAATGTCAACGAAATAGAGTCAGTGGATAAAAGGGCTTTGTTTAATTCACGCATAGCAGGACGTAGAGCCGTGCGCACATTGGAATATATAATACATAAAGGTGTCCCAGAAGAACGCATTTTTGTATATGCTCATGGCAGCCTATACCCCGCTCGTGATAGCGATACACCAGCAAATAGAAGTTTTAATCGCCGTGTTGAAGTGCGTATAGTGGCAGAGTCAGACCATGCAAAACTGCAGTTAGGGGAAATCGGTACAGCGGAACCAGTAGCCAATGTAACGCAGAAGTCAGTTGGTGTTGCTGCACAATCAGCCGTTACCCAATAAATAATAATCGACTTTGCAGGAGATAATCTTGCAGTTGTTTGAGGCAATACAGTGCTGTATTCAATCCCTAAGCTTGATTGGCAGGTAGTTTTAAAAAATGGTGCCCAATCTAAAGTAGGTATCGAAAAAGAAGGTCTGCGTACAACTGCTGGTCGCTTGGCAACAACACCCCATCCCCGCGAATTTGGCCATAAGCTCTGCCATCCAAACATCACTACAGATTTTTCTGAAAGTTTATTAGAGCTGGTAACAGAACCATATTCAACAGTAACAGCTGCCATCGAACGGCTAGAGTATTTGCACGCAAATGTACAATACATCCTGAATAAATATGATGAACAGCTATGGGCTGGGAGCATGCCCGTGCGCATTGATGATGACAATGAGATAGATATTGCGTCATACGGACCGTCATATATTGCTCGCGCGAAAGAAATCTATCGCAGAGGGTTGTCGGTGCGCTACGGTAAACGCATGCAAATTATAGCTGGAATTCATTGCAACATTTCATTTGATACGCAATGGATACAACAACTCCATGTTGGCAACCAACTCAAAGACAATAGAAAAAACTATGACAAGAATGATATGTACTTCCATATTATTCGTAATTACCGGCGCGTTGGTTGGTTGGTTGGTTATCTGTTTGGCAGTACTTGTGGCTTTGACCGTTCCCTAATCAATAATGCGCGATTACGGCAAAGCAATTTACAACTGCGTGCTACCAATACACATACGCTAGTATCTGCAACAGCACATAGTCTAAGGATGAGTTCACTGGGTTACAGCTCTAGTATTCAAGCAAATTTTGAGCCATGCTTAAATGACATCTCTGACTATATATCTAGTATGCATCAAGGATTAGCTGAGCCAGTCGACACGTACAGGAAAATCGGGCAGAAAAAAAACGGTGAATATGCGCAGTTGAGCACGAATCTACTGCAAATAGAAAATGAATTTTATACCCTGATACGACCAAAAAATAGCCAAAGCAATGTGCGACCAGTTCGAGTATTAATGGATTCTGGTGTAGAGTATATAGAATTGAGAAATATTGATGTCAACCCTTTGCTGCCACTAGGAATTGATGAATCAACCATTACTTTTTTAGTATTGCTTATTCATAGCTGTTTGTTCGCACCCAGCCCAAGAATTAATGCCGAAGAATGTCATAGTATTCGCAAGCAATTTATTGGAATAGCAACTGGCACATTGGCAATGAAAACTGTTACCGCACAATGTATTCGGTTTTTACAAGATCTACTACCAATGGCTGAACACATGGGGGCAACATTTGTTGATGCAGTTGCAGCACAAATCTATAAAGTCAACAACCCTAAAATGCTACCTGCAAATATCGTGCGCAGCAAATTAATGAGCGACAGAATTGAGCATAATGAATATATCGACGACCTCAGCAACCAACACCAACAACGGCTATTGCAAATAGCCAAGCGATCTGATTTTGCTGAATTAGCGCAAAAAGCACAACGCTCTGATATAGACGCAGCTGAACTGTGGCGGCAACAAACACACCAATACCAAAGCTTTGAGGGATTTTACGAAGATTACTTTAGAATATGAAACGCAGCTTATTAAGTTTAGTGATGATGGTGTTGTTAAGCTCCTGCGCGGCACTGCAGCCGCTGGGTTTGCAAGATGCCAACATTGCTGATATTACTGATTGGCAGGTGAAGATGAGGGTGCAAATCAATACGCCAACATCCATGTATCACCTTGATATGCATATACATAATAATCGCAAACAAACATCAATATGGTCTTTTGACGCATTTGGTAATGTTTTGCTGAAAATGGTAGCAACAGGGAATCAAGCACGGCTCACTGTTGGGAAAGAGGTGCGGACGCAGCCAGTTGATCAATGGGTGATTGATAACTTACACGTGGCGATACCATGGAAAACGCTCAAATTGCTATTGCTTGGCGTTGCAATAACACAAAATGATGAAACAACAGTTGCATACGCCGCAAACAAGTTGCTGCAAACATATACGTATGATGGGGTGACCGTTGAAATTGCTGAAAGGCGAACGATAAACAACATATTACTTCCTGCGCGAATATATATAACCAACACACATCAGAATATCAAAATAAAAATGTTATTGCGCCAATGGCAATGGGACAAGGTAGAGCCAGACAGCGAAAAAAATTCATAGGGTGATGATTTAGTTGAAATAGTTATTTTAACTGTTGACCGTTGCCAACTCATTCCTATAATCCGCCATCCATGTTGTGGCTCACCTGTGTTTTAAGTGATGAAAGAAGCACTGCAAAACGTAAGGCGACTGACCCAATGGGTCTGTAGCTCAGCTGGTTAGAGCGCACCCCTGATAAGGGTGAGGTCGGTGGTTCGATTCCATCCAGACCCACCATATATGGATACGGTATCTAGGCATAATCTTGAAACAAGATTGAAAGTCGCTAAGGGGCTATAGCTCAGCTGGGAGAGCGCCTGGTTTGCATCCAGGAGGTCCGCGGTTCGATCCCGCGTAGCTCCACCAACAAGGGTTTATAAATCAAACGATATTCATGGTGTCGTTTGATTTCTAAACCTTGGTTTAGATGTTATTGCACAATTTAGAAATAGTTTAGTTCACAACAAGCGCGTGTTGGCGTGATCATAACACAATAAGTTTTTGGGTTATATGATCAAGTAATTAAGTGCACATGGTGGATGCCTTGGCAATTGAAGGCGATGAAGGACGTGGTAACCTGCGATAAGCTTCGGTTTGTTGGTAACAAACTTAACCGGAGATCTCCGAATGGGAAAACCCAACCAATATGGTTATCTTACACTGAATACATAGGTGTAAGAAGCAAACTTAGGGAACTGAAACATCTAAGTACCTAAAGGAAAAGATATCAACAGATATTCCCTTAGTAGCGGCGAGCGAAAGGGGACTAGCCCAATAATCAATTGTAAATATAATAGAACAGTTTTGGAAAAGCTGGCCATAGAGGGTGATAGCCCCGTACATGAAATATTGCAATAGAGAATCGAGTAGGTCGGGACACGTGAAATCTTGACTGAAGATGGGGGGACCATCCCCCAAGGCTAAATACTCTCAATTGACCGATAGCGAACTAGTACCGTGAGGGAAAGGTGAAAAGAACCCCTGTTAGGGGAGTGAAATAGATCCTGAAACCGTGTGCATACAAGCAGTCGGAGCACGTATATCGTGTGACGGCGTACCTTTTGTATAATGGGTCAGCGACTTAATTTCAGTAGCAAGCTTAACCGTATAGGGGAAGCGTAGGGAAACCGAGTCTTAACTGGGCGAATAGTTGCTGGAATTAGACCCGAAACCAAGCGATCTAGCTATGGCCAGGTTGAAAGTTGGGTAATGCTAACTGGAGGACCGAACCCACTAATGTTGCAAAATTAGGGGATGAGCTGTGGCTAGGAGTGAAAGGCTAATCAAGCTTGGAGATAGCTGGTTCTCCTCGAAAGCTATTTAGGTAGCGCCTCGTGTATTACTTCTGGGGGTAGAGCACTGTTTCGGCTAGGGGGTCATCCCGACTTACCAAACCGATGCAAACTTCGAATACCGGAAAGTACAATCACGGGAGACACACTACGGGTGATAACGTCCGTTGTGGAAAGGGAAACAACCCAGACCGTCAGCTAAGGTCCCAAAGATATGGTTAAGTGGGAAACGATGTGGAAAGGCATAGACAGCTAGGATGTTGGCTTAGAAGCAGCCATCATTTAAAGAAAGCGTAATAGCTCACTAGTCGAGTCGGTCCGCGCGGAAGATGTACCGGGGCTCAAACCATACACCGAAGCTACGGACTTGCATTAATGCAAGTGGTAGAGGAGCGTTCTGTACGCCTGCGAAGGTGAGTTGAAAAGCTTGCTGGAGGTATCAGAAGTGCGAATGCTGACATGAGTAACGATAAAACGAGTGAAAAACCCGTTCGCCAGAAGACTAAGGGTTCCTGTGCCACGTTAATCGACACAGGGTTAGTCGGAACCTAAGGCGAGGCCGAGAGGCGTAGTCGATGGAAAACAGGTTAATATTCCTGTACCTATTTATATTGCGATGGAGTGACGGAGAAGGCTAGGTTTACCAGGCGATGGTTGTCCTGGGGAAAGTACGTAGGTTGGTGCCTTAGGTAAATCCGGGGTGCTAAGACCGAGATACGAAACCATCCGCTTTATGCGGAGAAGTAACTAATGCCATGCTTCCAGGAAAAACTTCTAAGCTTCAGGTATAAATGGTTCGTACCCTAAACCGACACAGGTAGTCAAGTAGAGAATACTACGGCGCTTGAGAGAACTTGGATGAAGGAACTAGGCAAAATAGCACCGTAACTTCGGGAGAAGGTGCACCGATGAAGGTGATAAGACTTGCTCTTAGAGCTATTGTCGGTCGAAGATACCAGGTGGCTGCGACTGTTTAGCAAAAACATAGCACTCTGCAAACTCGAAAGAGGACGTATAGGGTGTGACGCCTGCCCGGTGCCGGAAGGTTAATTGATGGGGTTAGCTTCGGCGAAGCTCTTGATCGAAGCCCCGGTAAACGGCGGCCGTAACTATAACGGTCCTAAGGTAGCGAAATTCCTTGTCGGGTAAGTTCCGACCTGCACGAATGGCGTAACGACGGCCACACTGTCTCCATCCAAGACTCAGTGAAATTGAAATCTCTGTTAAGATGCAGAGTATCCACAGCTGGACGGAAAGACCCCGTGCACCTTTACTATAGCTTTACACTGAATTTTGATTGTATATGTGTAGGATAGGTGGGAGACTTTGAAGCACAGACGCTAGTTTGTGTGGAGTCAACCTTGAAATACCACCCTTATACCATTGAAATTCTAACCAAGGCCCATAATCAGGGTCTGGGACAGTGTATGGTGGGTAGTTTGACTGGGGCGGTCTCCTCCTAAAGAGTAACGGAGGAGCGCGAAGGTACCCTCAGCACGGTCGGACATCGTGCAATGCGTGCAAAGGCATAAGGGTGCTTGACTGCGAGACTGACAAGTCGAGCAGGTGCGAAAGCAGGTCTTAGTGATCCGGTGGCTCCGAATGGAAAGGCCATCGCTCAACGGATAAAAGGTACGCCGGGGATAACAGGCTGATACCGCCCAAGAGTTCATATCGACGGCGGTGTTTGGCACCTCGATGTCGGCTCATCACATCCTGGGGCTGAAGCAGGTCCCAAGGGTATGGCTGTTCGCCATTTAAAGTGGTACGCGAGCTGGGTTCAGAACGTCGTGAGACAGTTCGGTCCCTATCTGCTGTGGACGTTTGAGATTTGAGAGGAGCTGCTTCTAGTACGAGAGGACCGAAGTGGACGAACCTCTGGTGTTCCGGTTGTGATGCCAATTGCATTGCCGGGTAGCTATGTTCGGAAAGGATAACCGCTGAAAGCATCTAAGCGGGAAGCCCACCTCAAGATGAGATCTCATGACCTTCGGGTCTATAGAGCCCTTGAAGATAACAAGGCGATAGGTTGGATGTGTAAGTGCTGTAAGGCATTGAGCTAACCAATACTAATTGCTCTATTCGCTTGATCATATAACGCCAAAAACTTATTGATGAACTAACTATTTCTTTGCATATAACAGAATTTACGCAATAGCGTATACAGATTGCCTGACGAACACAGAGCAATGGAACCACCTGAATCCATACCGAACTCAGAAGTGAAACGTTGTATCGCCAATGGTAGTGTGGGGCTTCCCCATGTGAGAATAGGACATTGTCAGGCTTTATTTAAAAACCCGCTTGTGAAATTCACAGGCGGGTTTTTTTTTGCCATCAACACATATCAAAATAAAAAAATATTGAATAATTAACGTAAACGTTCATATTTTGGTCAAAATAAAGATGCGGTTTATGATGATTATAGCTGCATACATAGGGAGAACAACCATCGTTAAAAATTCACTATACACAGGCAGTTCCGATAAACGCTTGCGTAAACGCTACTTTATTAACACGCTTTGGACATATTGTGTGACAGGTGGTGGGTTTGCCGTAATTGCCGCAATAGTATTGATATTTTTTTTTCTTGGCTATGTTGTCGTACCATTGCTGAGTCAGCCTAGCATTAGTGTCAAGACGCAAACAACGATTGAACGCCTCAACAACGAATTGGTGTATATGACAACTGATGAATACAACAGTAAAGGAGTATTCATATACGCAGACGGCGCCGTAGTGATGCGCAACTTAGTCACTGGCGTGCAAGAAAGCACTCAGCAATTACAAATTCCAATAGGCAGTACGATTGTCTCCCATGCCCGCATCGCTGACAACGCAGATATGCATGCAATAGGCTTGAGCAACGGTGCAGTGTTATTATTTGCAATACAATTTACTATTGTATACGACGCACAACAACGCACCATACTACCTAGTATTGTCTACCCATATGGAGACGGGCTAATACAGTTTGATACAGCTACAATATCATCAGTCAACGCGCATACTGAAGCGGGAGAATTGTTGCTTGTTGCTGTGCTGGATAATGGGAAAATAGTAGTCCAACGCTATAACGCACAACAGCCGATGTTTGCTGGCTCGATAACTCTAGAGCTTGATAAACAGCAGTCATTCATTAATAGATTGAACACTGAAGACGTGGTTTTTGTCGGCATTGATGCCCTTAAATCTTGGTTGTATGTTGTCAGCAATGCAGGAAGTGTTATCGAATATGACATCCGTGATATAGGGAATATTACGATTAACGCAACGGTTGATCTGCTACCAATCACCGCTGCAAATTTTCTTGTTGGCAAAATATCGTTACTTGTTGCTCAAGAAAATGGAGTAGTCGCCCAGTTGTTCCACGCACCAGTGGCAGGAAGCAGTGCCAACAAACTCCAAGTCATCCGTACATTTGCAACAACAGATGCCGCAGCAACAATACTCAACAGTGAATATGCGCGCAAAGTATTTGCCGTTGGAGACACCAGTGGCTCAGTATCTATAATATATGCGCCAAGTGGTGAGTTGCTGCTGCACGAAAAAATAAGCGATGCAGCAATTGATGATATTAATTTTAGCCCGCGAGGAGACGCATTAGTAGCAACAGATGCCAACGGACAGTTGTTTACAGTTGCCATAGATAATCAATATCCAGAATTTAGCTTTACGAGTTTATGGAATGCAATTTGGTATGAGAGTTATCCAGAAAAAGATTATGTCTGGCAATCATCATCAGCAAGCAATGACTTGGAACCAAAATACAGCTTCGTACCACTGACAATAGGGACGATGAAAGCGGCATTGTATGCAATGCTTGTCGCGATGCCTTTGGCGATTATGGGTGCGATATATACAGCATTCTTTATGTCGAATCATATGCGTCAATGGGTGAAGCCAACAATAGAAGTCATGGAAGCCCTGCCAACAGTAATTCTTGGGTTTTTGGCAGGGCTATGGCTGGCACCGATAGTCGAAGACAAGTTGCTTGGGGTGCTGCTGTTAGTAATATTGATGCTGCCAATAATAATCGCGGGTGGATGGCTATGGGATAACGTCGTTGCTCGAGCGGTGAAACAAGAAGGGTTCTTGGCAAACCACAAAGAAGTCATTATGATTCCGTGGGTGATAGCTGCAGTGGCATTGATATTTTCAACGCAAAGTACGTTAGAAGCAGTGTTTTTTGGTGGTGATTTTATCCTCTGGCTAGCAGATGCCTTAGGGGTCGACTTTGACCAGAGAAATGCACTTATAGTTGGTCTTGCAATGGGGTTTGCAGTTATCCCAACAATATTCTCGATCACCGAAGACGCAGTATTTGCTGTGCCAAAACATCTTGTTAATGGCTCATTAGCACTTGGAGCAACGCGTTGGCAGTCGATGATAGGGGTGGTGTTACCTACGGCGAGCCCTGCGTTATTTTCTGCTGTTATGATCGGTCTTGGTCGCGCAGTAGGCGAAACAATGATTGTGCTGATGGCGACAGGAAACACCCCAATTATGGATTTTAATATGTTTAGCGGGATGAGAACACTCTCGGCAAACATTGCTGTAGAAATGCCAGAGTCTGCGCTTGGGAGTACCCACTATCGCATCTTGTTTTTATCGGGATTGGTGCTGTTAGTGCTGACTTTTGCGCTGAATACTGTTGCGGAAGTTGTGCGGCAACGCTTGAGAAAAAAGTATAGTTCGTTATGAAACAGTTGATAAAATCGCTTCGTATCGCAGCTAGAACAAGCATCGCTGCGTTCAGCACCCTCACCCAAGGTCGCTCATGAATCTCAAGCAAAACAATTGGCTCACCAACGGCAGTCCGTGGCTGTGGTTATATGCCTCAACGGTTTCTATCTCAATAATAATGGTCGTTGGGCTGATCGGGATGATTGCCTATGAAGGAATTCGCTATTTTTGGCCAACAGCAGTCCAACAATTTACTTTGGTCGGCGATGATCAACAGCAGCATGTGATCTTAGGTGAGGTTGTCGAAGACGAGCAAGGCTATGATCCAGCACAAGATGCAAATCGACGCAGGATGTTGATAAAAATCGGTAACAGGAGACTACACGGCATAGATTTTAAGTGGATATGGCACGATCAAGTTATTACCACACAAGCCCCGCAAAATGTAGTCGTCATTGAACGGCAGGAATATGGTAATTTCATTGGATTTATGCAAGAAAAAAACTATGCGTGTAACAATGAATATTCATCAATTCGCATAACTGCATTACATACTGACATTGCAGATGCACAACAAATGGTCGTACAGCGACATGCGCTCGAACAGCGCGGAATAAGCAAGACCAATCAGCTTATTGAAGCATTACGCCTTGAAAGAAAAAAAATAGATTTATCTGGTAAAGAACTCCCTACACAGACAGCAACACTTGATAACAAGCAGCGACAACTGGATGCAGTATACGAGCAACAGTTGGCAACGCTTGGTAACCTCAACCAACAAATAAATGAACTTTGCGCAATACAAGTGGAATCAATCCATGGAGAAAAACTCTCGATTCCACTAGGAAAAGTGGTGCGGCTGTACCAGCCAAATACATTCGGTTTCATCGATAAGATAGGTTTCTTTTTGATCAAAATTAAAGATTTCCTCACAATGGACCCGCGCGAGGCAAACACCGAAGGTGGAGTATTCCCAGCAATTTTTGGCACAGTGGCGATGATCTTCATAATGACAATTTTCGTAACGCCAATGGGCGTAGTCGCCGCGATTTACTTGCGTGAATATGCAAAGCAAAATATTTTTACCCGCCTGATACGTATTTCGGTCAACAATCTTGCTGGAGTGCCGTCGGTGGTGTACGGCGTATTCGGTCTTGGGTTTTTTGTGTATTTTCTTGGAGGAACAATAGATACTTTGTTCTTCCCTGAATCATTGCCAGCACCAACCTTTGGCTCTCCAGGCATACTCTGGTCATCATTAACGTTGGCGTTACTCACCTTACCTGTGGTTATTGTCTCTACAGAAGAAGGGCTGACGCGGGTACCGTCCCACCTGCGTGAAGGCTCACTCGCACTCGGGGCAACAAAGTTTGAAACTCTGTGGAAAGTTGTGCTGCCAATGTCTAGCCCAGCAATGATGACAGGACTCATTTTGGCAATCGCGCGTGCAGCAGGTGAAGTTGCACCATTGATGCTCGTCGGTGTTGTGAAACTAGCTCCAGACTTAGTCATCGATGCAACAGCACCATTTATCCATCTTGATAGAAAGTTTATGCACCTTGGCTTTCATATTTACGATGTCGGATTTCAAAGCCCGAACGTCGATGCAACGCGACCACTTGTGTATGCAACAGCCTTATTGTTAGTGCTGGTTGTTGTTGCTTTGAATTTAACCGCCGTATGGTTACGTAATCGTTTGCGTGAAAAATATAAAATGCTTGATAACTAAATTATGAATCTACGCGACCAAAGAACTCAGAGTTTCACCCAATCAGTTAAAGGGGTTGAAAAAAATCTTGATATCAACAATGAAAACATTGTTATAAGAACTGAAAACCTATCATTATCATACGATGGAGTAAGCAAGGCGTTGAAAAACATCTCGCTGGATATTGGTGAGAAAAAGGTGACAGCATTTATCGGTCCTAGTGGTTGTGGTAAATCAACATTACTGCGTTGTTACAACAGAATTAATGATCTTGTTGATGGAATTCAACTTGAAGGAACCATCAAAATTAATGATGAAGACATTTATGATCAACGCGTCAACGTCAGTGAATTACGCCGCCGCATTGGCATGGTGTTCCAAAAGCCAAATCCATTTCCAAAAACAATTTTTGAAAACGTTGCGTATGGGCTGCGCATTCAAGGCAAGAACAACAAAGGTGAACTTACAGACCGTGTCGAGCACTCACTCAAAAGCGCAGGACTATGGGGTGAAGTGAAAGACCGCTTGCATGAAAATGCATTAGGAATATCAGGTGGACAGCAACAGCGCTTAGTAATAGCCAGAGCAATCGCACTGGAACCTGAAATTTTATTGCTCGATGAACCAACGTCTTCACTAGACCCCATTTCTACACTGCATATCGAAGAATTGATTTTTGAACTGCGCAATCAATTTACAATTGTGATTGTGACCCACAACATGCAACAGGCAGCACGTGTATCAGATTACACCGCATTCCTGTATCTTGGAGAGTTGATTGAGTATTCAAGCACAGAAAAGCTCTTCACCACACCCGAGAAAATTGAAACAGAAAACTACATTACAGGGAAGTTTGGATAATATGGATACAACACGACAAGTCGCATTTCAACGTCATATATCTGAGCGTTTTAACCAGGAGCTCACCGATATTTTTGCAAACATCCTCAAGCTTGGAGGAATTATTGAAAATCAAATCGCCTTATCACAACAAGCACTCGATGAATTGAGCATAGCTAAAGCCAACGAAATCATCGATAACGATGAGATTATCGACCGCCTTGATCTGGATATTAACGAAAGTTGTGTGAACACCATCGCCACACAACAACCAATCGCTGGAGATTTACGCTTATTGATAGCAGGTATTAAAATTACTTCAGACCTAGAGCGTATTGGCGATGAGCTTACCAGAGTTGCCGAACTGGTATTAGATGATGCGGGTATGAACCAACTCGAACAGACAAGAAGTTTTTTAACCCCAGTCTTAGCGCATGTAGATACAATGCTAACGCTGGCGTTAGACTCGTTTGCAAGACTGAATTTAGAAGATGCCGCAAATGTTATAAAAATGGATCGAAATGTCGATGAAATGACTCGTCAAGCATTGCTGCCTTTGAATATGTTGAGTGATGATGAGGCAAACTTACGCCATAACATCCAAGTATCATTGGTTGCACGCTCGCTAGAACGCATCGGTGACCATGTCTGTAATATCGTTGTTAGCTTATATTACGTGATAGCAGGCGAAGACATTCGCCATAAAGGCAGGCGCAAACTGCGAAAAATAATTGCTAAGCACGACAACGAATAATTTATGCCACTAATTTATGCCACTAATTTATGCCACATACAATCGTAACGATGCGCGGAACTGTGTTGATAGTCGAAGACGAGCAATCTATTGCTCAATTGCTGTGTGATGCTCTCGGCAGTGCTGGCTTACAAACCATTAGTGTGAGCAATACCAAAGATGCTGATAAAATTCTGCAAACCCATAAAATACACGTTATTTTACTCGACTGGATGTTACCAAGAACAAGCGGTATCAGCTGGTTAGAACAACTCAAGAGTCTCCCCGCGTTTTCAACAATTCCTGTAGTTATGCTTACAGCACGGCAAACAGAGGCAGATCAAATTCGCGCGCTTAACCTTGGCGCCGATGACTTTATTACTAAGCCGTTTTCAATCAACACTTTGATTGCACGCATCAGTGCAGTCATCCGCCGTAAACAGCCAGCAGCACTCAATACCCTGCAATCAGGCGATGTACAAGTTGATGTTAAACAAAAAAAAATTCTCATTGGCACAACAGCAACCAGCTTGCCGCATCGAACATTTCAACTGCTGGTGTTGTTGCTGCAAAATGAAAAAAAATATCTCAGCCGTGACGAGATAATTGACAATGTTTGGGAAAACGACAGAGTTATAGAACCCCGCACAGTCGACGTGCATATTCGTAAAATTCGCAACCTACTAAAATCGCATAATTCGAACTTGAACATTAAAACCAAAAGTAAACTTGGCTACATGATTGAAGCGTAAGTAAGCCAACTATACACAAGCCAGTTGAGACTAGGAGGTGAATTGATACTAAAGTAAGCTCTGATTAGCTCGCTTCATCAACGACTTAATCATAGCTTCCCTTGCAATGGAGTTGGTCACGGTGACTGCTGATGGTGTTGTGTTGCTGCAAAATATGTTGACAACAGACCTCGCAGGTTACTTGTCTATACAATGGCTAAGGAATCTTTGATTAAGTCCATAATGGGCGCGACGGAGCAAAAACGCTGCTGAGACTTAACAGGCTGTTGAAAATTTATCGTATAATATAAGCCTCAAGACTGCCAAAATTGATTTTTTAGCGCACATCAGCTGTTATTAGGGCGGATTTTGGTGGTATTCCGTGTGAAACTACCACGTTTCCAATTTTGGGCGTGGGCTGTCCGTTGCCGTTGCAAATCAGCATGGTACAACACCAAGATTGCGCATGCGTACCAAGTGATACGCGGCCATGGTGAATACAAATTGATGGTTCACTTTGCTATTACCACATACTTTCCTTTGTGAAGTCCGCCAATAGTCTTAGCCCAGCCAAAGTCTTATTCTATGCGTTTGCGTACTTTTTGGCTGGTTTGATACCCGGGGTGTCTCGTCGTTCGTTGATCTATTGATGAACTTCGTTTTGCTGTGTTTTGCGCAACGTGGGGCGTTACGCTCAATTCACGGCATTGCTTGGCATTGCTTGACAAGGCCTTTGGTGTCGTATTTCTTGTCCGCTGCCAATGTCACTTGGGGATTTCTTGGAATATTGGCAAGCATTTTTATCGCAGCATCGGTATCGCAGCATCTGTTGCAGCGGTGCCGCTGAACTGTTTGCTATGTGCGTCTACCACCAAACCATTGCGGTTCTCAATCATAATATTGCCCACCTAACACGGTATTGCCGCTTGGGCTTGGCTTTTCTTGCCAAAGCGCGCTTCGGGATCTGTGGTAGATTGGTGGGTAGCGCGGTGGCGTTTCTTGCCTTTGAAATCAATCCGTTTGTTGCTGCTGCCATAATTGTGGTCATCGTCGTCTTGCTTGTGGAAGCTTTTCACTGATGCCAGCGCATGAAGCAATGTTCCATCCACACTGAAATGTTCGTCTGCAAGAAGACCTGCTGTTTCAGCCTGTTGTTTGATGCGAATGAAAAACTCAACAGCAGTATTTCCCGCAAGAAGACGATCGCGGTTTTTGGTGAAGGTTGAGTGATTCCAAATACCATCATCCATACAAAAACCGACAAACCAACGGAACATCAGGTTATAGCCAATTTGCTCCATCAACGCACGTTCGCTGCGGATCGTGAAAAGCGCCATCAACAACTGGGCACGCAATAATTTCTCTGGTGGTATGCCTGCTCGTCAGCTTGGGGCATACAAAGTATTGAAGTGGCCCTTCATCTCCTACAACGCCACATCGACCATTTTCTTGATATGGAGAATTGGGTGATTTTGGGGTACTGCGCTTGCAGGCGACAGGGTGCTGAACATTCTAGCTTGGGTGAAATCAGTTCCTCGCATCGAATTATCTCAGGAAAAGAAACATTATACCTTATTAAGGAAACTCTGATTAAGTCCCAAACAACAGCAATATCAGCTACAAAGATATACAATGGTGAATCTATTTGAATATTTGAATAAGCGGATAATCTTATGAAACAAAGAACTTTTGCCAGTGCTGCATACTTTCCACAAGAAAGTAACAATGAAACCAAAAAAAATTCTTGCAGTTAATGGACAAATTAGCTCCATGGCAACAGTTGTTAGAGTTAATAGAACCGCATTATCCCAAGAAAGGGAATGGCCGCCCACCAATTAATATGCAGACCATGTTACGCATTTATTTTTTACAGCAATGGTACAACTTATCAGACCCAGGCGTAGCAGAAGCACTGTAGACATGGGAAGCATGCGGCGTTTTGCCCAGATAGAGCTGATAGACGATGCCATCCCTGATGAAACCACCATCTTGAACTGGCCCGCAGGATCATAGAAAAACATCAACTCAGCGTCAAGATACTTGCTGTGGTGAATGAGTATTGTATGGAAAATAATATAATAATCTCACAAGGGACAATGGTTGATGCCACGACCATCAATGCGCCATCATCTATGAAGAATAAAGAGAAAAAACGGGATCCTGAAATGCATCAAACAAGGAAAGGCAATCAGTGGTATTTTGGCATGAAGATTCATATAGGAACTGACGCTAATAGCAATATGATGCATAGCGCGGCAATGCCCACCACCACAGCCGCGAATGCAGCGGACATCAATGAACTCCCCAAATTGCTGCGTGAAACAGATAAGGTTATCTTTGCCGATGCAGGATATACGAGCGACAGTTATAAACGCGGCTCGCGTCACCTTGGGATAGATTGGCGCGTGAATGATAAACGTAAACCAAAAGCAGCAAATGAGCGGCTCGCAGCGCCAACGCAATACACAGAACTCTAAGGAATCTCTGATTAAGTCCCAAACAACAGCAATATCAGCTACAAAGATATACAATGGTGAATCTATTTGAATATTTGAATAAGCGGATAATCTTATGAAACAAACAACTTTTGCCAGTGCTGCATACGACCACAAGAAAGTAACAATGAAACCAAAAAAAATTCTTGCAGTTAATGGACAAATTAGCTCCATGGCAACAGTTGTTAGAGTTAATAGAACCGCATTATCCCAAGAAAGGGAATGGCCGCCCACCGATTAATATGCAGACCATGTTACGCGTTTATTGTTTACAGCAATGGTACAACTTATCAGACCCAGGGGTAGAAGAAGCACTATATGACATGGAAAGCATGCGGCGTTTTGCCCAGATAGAGCTGATAGACGATGCCATCCCTGATGAAACCACCATCTTGAACTTGCCCGCAGGATCATAGAAAAACATCAACTCAGCGTCAAGATACTTGCTGTGGTGAATGAGTATTGTATGGAAAATAATATAATAATCTCACAAGGGACAATGGTTGATGCCACGACCATCAATGCGCCATCATCTACGAAGAATAAAGAGAAAGCCCGTGATCCTGAAATGCATCAAACCCGCAAAGGAAATCAGTGGTATTTTGGCATGAAGATTCATATAGGAACTGACGCTAATAGCAATATGATTCATAGCGCGGCAATGCCTACCACGACAGCCGCGAATGAAGCTGACATCAATGAACTCCCCAAATTGCTGCGTGAAACAGATAAGGTTATCTTTGCCGATGCAGGATATACGAGCGACAGTTATAAACGCGGCTCGCGTCACCTTGGGATAGATTGGCGCGTGAATGATAAACGTAAACCAAAGCAGCAAATGAGCACCTCGCAGCGCAAACGCAATAGACAGAACTCTAATGCGCGCCCGGATTGAGCACTGTTTTCGGGTAATCAAATGTCAGTTTGGTTATAAGAAAGCTCGCTACAAAGGACTAGAAAAGAATCGAGTACAAGTATTTTCTTTGCTTGCATTGACGAACTTATACATGCTGCGCGGACGACTAACAGGATAGAACCGCCCAAAATTCAAGAAAAACAGTAAAAAACAATAAAAACAGTAAAAAACAGTAAAAAACAGTAAAACAGCAACACGAAGATCAGCGAAATCGTCAAATATTGACCATTGAAAATTATTGCTATTATTTTTTTGGAGTATATGCGAGTTATTGGAGTATATGAGCGTCTTAATCAGAGCTTCCCTAGGGAAACTCTGATTAAGTCCCAAACAACAGCAATATCAGCTAGAAAGATATACAATGGTGAATCTATTTGAATATTTGAATAAGCGGATAATCTTATGAAACAAAGAACTTTTGCCAGTGCTGCATACGACCACAAGAAAGTAACAATGAAACCAAAAAAAATTCTTGCAGTTAATGGACAAATTAGCTCCATGGCAACAGTTGTTAGAGTTAATAGAACCGCATTATCCCAAGAAAGGGAATGGCCGCCCACCGATTAATATGCAGACCATGTTACGCATTTATTTTTTACAGCAATGGTACAACTTATCAGACCCAGGGGTAGAAGAAGCACTATATGACATGGAAAGCATGCGGCGTTTTGCCCATATAGAGCTGATAGACGATGCCATCCCTGATGAAACCACCATCTTGAACTTCCGCAGGATCATAGAAAAACATCAACTCAGCGTCAAGATACTTGCTGTCGTGAATGAGTATTGTATGGAAAATAATATAATAATCTCACAAGGGACAATGGTTGATGCCACGACCATCAATGCGCCATCATCTACGAAGAATAAAGAGAAAAAACGGGATCCTGAAATGCATCAAACCCGCAAAGGCAATCAGTGGTATTTTGGCATGAAGATTCATATAGGAACTGACGCTAATAGCAATATGATGCATAGCGCGGCAATGCCTACCACCACAGCCGCGAATGAAGCTGACATCAATGAACTCCCCAAATTGCTGCGTGAAACAGATAAGGTTATCTTTGCCGATGCAGGATATACGAGCGACAGTTATAAACGCGGCTCGCGTCACCTTGGGATAGATTGGCGCGTGAATGATAAACGTAAACCAAAGCAGCAAATGAGCGGCTCGCAGCGCAAACGCAATAGACAGAACTCTAAGGTGCGCGCCCGGATTGAGCACTGTTTTCGGGTAATCAAATGTCAGTTTGGTTATAAGAAAGCTCGCTACAAAGGACTAGAAAAGAATCGAGTACAAGTATTTTCTTTGCTGGCATTGACGAACTTATACATGCTGCGAGGACGACTAACAGGATAGAACCGCCCAAAATTCAAGAAAAACAATAAAAAACAGTAAAAAACAGTAAAACAGCAACAGAAGATCTGCGAAATGATCAAATATTGACCATTGAAAATTATTGCTATTATTTTTTTGGAGTATATGCGAGTTATTGGAGTATATGAGCGTCTTAATCAGAGATTCCCTAACCAATACTATTGAGCTTGTTACCCCCGAGAACATGAAAATGAATGTGATACACAACTTGGCCTGCATCACCATTAACATTGCACACTAATCGCCAGCCACTGTTGGCAATATTAAATTGCTCAGCAATTTTTTGAGCAACAATAACCATATGACCAAGCAGTTGCTCGTCTGTTTCGCGTAGATCATTCAATGTTGGAAGGTCCGTGCGTTTAGGAATAATTAAAATATGCACTGGGGCAACTGGTGCTATATCTGCAAATGCCAAACAACTATCATCTTCATAGACGATGTCTGCAGGTATTTCCTTGTTAATAATCTTGCTAAATATTGTCGACATAAATACTCTCTTGTGAATGGCAGGTTGTGATGAGGCATGCAGGAAAGCCACAGTAATTGTACTGTGCAGTTCCGTTTATGTTTCATTGCTCTACTAAAATATTTTTGTTGGTCAACTGCTTGTTGTAGCTAATTTTTTATGAGGATGTAGCGTAAAGGCAACACAAATACTGATACAAACAACGTAGGGGTTGCATACAAAGCAATACAATACTTGAGGAAGCTCTGATTAACTCCTTGATGCATTGAGTTTATCAGACACTCTGCAGCAATACACATGCTAAGGAAGCTCTGATTAAGACGCTCATATACTCCAATAACTCGCATATACTCCAAAAAAATAATAGCAATAATTTTCAATGGTCAATATTTGATCATTTCGCTGATCTTCGTGTTGCTGTTTTACTGTTTTTTACTGTTTTTTATTGTTTTTCTTGAATTTTGGGCGGTTCTATCCTGTTAGTCGTCCTCGCAGCATGTATAAGTTCGTCAATGCAAGCAAAGAAAATACTTGTACTCGATTCTTTTCTAGTCCTTTGTAGCGAGCTTTCTTATAACCAAACTGACATTTGATTACCCGAAAACAGTGCTCAATCCGGGCGCGCACCTTAGAGTTCTGTCTATTGCGTTTGCGCTGCGAGCCGCTCATTTGCTGCTTTGGTTTACGTTTATCATTCACGCGCCAATCTATCCCAAGGTGACGCGAGCCGCGTTTATAACTGTCGCTCGTATATCCTGCATCGGCAAAGATAACCTTGTCTGTTTTACGCAGCAATTTTGGGAGTTCATTGATGTCAGCTTCATTCGCGGCTGTAACTGTCGCGCTATGAATCATATTGCTATTAGCGTCAGTTCCTATATGAATCTTCATGCCAAAATACCACTGATTGCCTTTGCGGGTTTGATGCATTTCAGGATCCCGTTTTTTCTCTTTATTCTTCGTAGATGATGGCGCATTGATGGTCGTGGCATCAACCATTGTCCCTTGTGAGATTATTATATTATTTTCCATACAATACTCATTCACGACAGCAAGTATCTTGACGCTGAGTTGATGTTTTTCTATGATCCTGCGGAAGTTCAAGATGGTGGTTTCATCAGGGATGGCATCGTCTATCAGCTCTATATGGGCAAAACGCCGCATGCTTTCCATGTCATATAGTGCTTCTTCTACCCCTGGGTCTGATAAGTTGTACCATTGCTGTAAAAAATAAACGCGTAACATGGTCTGCATATTAATCGGTGGGCGGCCATTCCCTTTCTTGAGATAATGCGGTTCTATTAACTCTAACAACTGTTGCCATGGAGCTAATTTGTCCATTAACTGCAAGAATTTTTCACGTTTTGTTGTTACTTTCTTGTGGTCGTATGCAGCACTGGCAAAAGTTGTTTGTTTCATAAGATTATCCGCTTATTCAAATATTCAAATAGATTCACCATTGTATATCTTTGTAGCTGATATTGCTGTTGTTTGGGACTTAATCAGAGATTCCCTAAGGAAGCTCTGATTAAGACGCTCATATACTCCAATAACTCGCATATACTCCAAAAAAATAATAGCAATAATTTTCAATGGTCAATATTTGATCATTTCGCTGATCTTCGTGTTGCTGTTTTACTGTTTTTTACTGTTTTTTACTGTTTTTATTGTTTTTTACTGTTTTTCTTGAATTTTGGGCGGTTCTATCCTGTTAGTCGTCCTCGCAGCATGTATAAGTTCGTCAATGCAAGCAAAGAAAATACTTGTACTCGATTCTTTTCTAGTCCTTTGTAGCGAGCTTTCTTATAACCAAACTGACATTTGATTACCCGAAAACAGTGCTCAATCCGGGCGCGCACCTTAGAGTTCTGTCTATTGCGTTTGCGCTGCGAGGTGCTCATTTGCTGCTTTGGTTTACGTTTATCATTCACGCGCCAATCTATCCCAAGGTGACGCGAGCCGCGTTTATAACTGTCGCTCGTATATCCTGCATCGGCAAAGATAACCTTATCTGTTTCACGCAGCAATTTGGGGAGTTCATTGATGTCAGCTTCATTCGCGGCTGTAACTGTCGCGCTATGAATCATATTACTATTAGCGTCAGTTCCTATATGAATCTTCATGCCAAAATACCACTGATTGCCTTTGCGGGTTTGATGCATTTCAGGATCCCGTTTTTTCTCTTTATTCTTCGTAGATGATGGCGCATTGATGGTCGTGGCATCAACCATTGTCCCTTGTGAGATTATTATATTATTTTCCATACAATACTCATTCACGACAGCAAGTATCTTGACGCTGAGTTGATGTTTTTCTATGATCCTGCGGAAGTTCAAGATGGTGGTTTCATCAGGGATGGCATCGTCTATCAGCTCTATATGGGCAAAACGCCGCATGCTTTCCATGTCATATAGTGCTTCTTCTACCCCTGGGTCTGATAAGTTGTACCATTGCTGTAAAAAATAAATGCGTAACATGGTCTGCATATTAATCGGTGGGCGGCCATTCCCTTTCTTGGGATAATGCGGTTCTATTAACTCTAACAACTGTTGCCATGGAGCTAATTTGTCCATTAACTGCAAGAATTTTTCACGTTTTGTTGTTACTTTCTTGTGGTCGTATGCAGCACTGGCAAAAGTTGTTTGTTTCATAAGATTATCCGCTTATTCAAATATTCAAATAGATTCACCATTGTATATCTTTGTAGCTGATATTGCTGTTGTTTGGGACTTAATCAGAGATTCCTTAGGGAACCTCTGATTAAGTCGCTGATGGAGCGAGTTTGATGGCAATTGCTGATGATTGCAAGGCGCATTCCGCAGGCGCATGCTGTAGCATATACGCCAAGGGATGCAACACAGCAAGTACCGCTACCATCAAACCGTTGTATATTCAACAGAAGGACGGGAAAAAACGCTGCGCTAACGTCGTTGCAGCACTTAATAATACCACCAGTATTATCTGCGCACTGCGTCTAGTTATCATCAGCGTTTTTTCTCCGTCTCGCCCATCATGGACTTAATCAGAGCTTCCCTAACTGTACCCACTCAAACGCATATGACGAAAACTTTTATTAACCCAAGCTATATTGACGCGTTACGCGGTAGGCCTACTGAACGCATTCCTGTTTGGTTGATGCGCCAAGCTGGTCGCTACTTACCTGAATACCGCAAGCTCCGCAACAAAGCTGGCAACTTTATGGCTATGTGTCAAAATCCTGCCTTAGCTTGTGAAGTGGCTTTACAACCACTGGCTCGATTTGATCTAGACGCGGCGATTGTGTTTTCTGATATTCTCACCATTCCAGATGCCATGGGTCTTGGTTTAACATTTGTAGCAGGTGAAGGGCCGCGGTTTGCCAAATCTATTCGCACAGAAGCAGATATCGAACAATTACCGAAGGTTAATATTGCTACTGATTTACGCTATGTTACCGATGCTGTAGCAGCCACAAAATCTGCATTGTCTAATACTGTACCGCTGATTGGTTTTGCTGGTAGTCCTTGGACACTTGCCTGCTATATGATTGAGGGAAAAGCTGGTAATTTTGACCACGCCAAACATATGGCATATAGCGCACCAGAGCTGCTCAGCGCGTTGATTGAGAAAAACACCGCCGCTGTTATTGACTACCTTCGGGCAAAAATCCAGGCTGGATGTGATGCCGTGCAAATTTTTGATACATGGGGTGGCATATTATCTTTTGAGGCGTATTTACAATTCTCTTTGCAACCAATGCAGCAAATTGTTGTTGCACTTAAAGCATCCCACCCTGATACTCCAGTAGTTGTATTTACAAAAAATGCTGGTAGCTGGTTATCACATATTGCGGCTATTCAGCCAGCTGGAATTGGTCTCGATTGGACAGTAGACCCACAGGTTGCAAGAGAAGCTACGCAACATACTATCACTTTACAAGGAAACTTAGACCCAGCCGCACTGCGTTGCCAACCTGATGTTATAATACAAATGGTTGCTAAGATGATCGCACATTTTGGTCATACGCGCTATATTGCCAATCTTGGTCACGGAGTGACTCCAGATATTAACCCTGAACACGTACGGACATTCGTCGATGCAGTACATCAATTATCCACACATTAAATTACTCGCCTGCCTGTATGTCTTGCTTGTCATAGTCTCAGGCTGTGCAACATCACCTGATGAGATAACAGCAAAACACTGGTTTGATCGCGGCATTGCAGCAATCGACAACGAAAATTATTTGACTGCCGAAATTCAGCTTGATGGTTTATTGACACATTTCCCGTTTAGCCAATATAGCGAACAAGGAATGCTGGAAGCACTTGCGGTATCGCTGCAACTTAACAAGTTGACGAAAACCCGTGCCATCGGCTACCGTTTTGAGCGCAGCTTTGCTGATTCTGATCAAATCGATTATGTGCTGTATACTCGGGCGCTGAGTTGGATGGACAGCCAATCGCAATTTGCTGTTAAATATCTCAAAGTTCCTGCATATACACGAGATCAAGGGTATTTAACACAGGCCTTTCGTGCATTATCAAAGTTGACTAACCTATATCCATATAGTAAATACGCAACAGACTCTCGCCAACGGATGATATATATCCGCAATCAGCAAGCTTTAGCTGAGCTTGAGATTGGGAAGCATTATTTGCAAAATAATATACTATTGGCGGCAATCAACCGTGGTCAACACATAATAGAACGCTACCCAAGCACACCTGTTGTACCACAAGCTCTTGCCCTCATGGCAGCGGGGTATCGACAACTTGGCTTGCTCGACCTTGCTGATAAAACACAATTAAGATTAGAAAAAGATTTTCCCAATTATTTAGCGCAACAGCCTGTTGCTATCAATCAAAACGCTGATTTAAAGTAAAGAAGCGCTACGTTTTTTTTCATCGCCAAACCATTGGCGCAACAGTGCACAAGCAACGAGGCTATCGACATGTTTTGGTTGCTCATCGCCATATACTTGCGCGTCGTAGCGTTGCTCTTTGGTCGTAAGTCGTTCGTCAGCCCAAGCCACACGTACTTGCAGAATTCCTTGTATTACAGTAACAAAATGTCGGGTGCGATCTACATTATCGCAATGGTTGCCTCTCATCGTTACCGGGAGGCCCATCACTATGATATCTGGCAGCCATTCTGACAAAACATAGCGTAGAGCTTGTTGATCGCGCGGGTTAATAATTGCCAGTGGTGTAATCGAATGCCCCTGCCAATCGGCTACAGCAACACCAGTTCTGCGTTTACCATAATCAAAACCAAGCACTGCTGCTTTACTGGTACACATATATGCTGCTGTTCTCCATATATTATTAACTGATGCCGTGCTTGGATATTTTCAATACAACTTTTTATTTGTATAGTTGCTACAATACATCCTCATCTAAAAATGCAATACCAAAATGAGCATCCTGACCATTCTTGAATATCCTCATCCGCACTTAAAACGCATTGCGCAGCCTGTTGCAGTGTTTGACGCTAAGTTAGTAACACTCGTGACTGATATGTTTGCAACGATGTATACCGCCAATGGAATTGGTTTAGCAGCACCACAAGTTGATGTGGCATTACGGGTTGTCGTCATGGATATTGGCGAAGAAGAAGCAGAACCTCGTGTTTTTATCAATCCAGTTATACAAGTACTTACACAAGAACCTGCGGCGTATACCGAAGGTTGTTTATCTGTGCCAGGATATTTTGAAGAAATCGAGCGTCCAAAAAATGTTGCTGTTTCTTGGCAGGATATAACAGGAAATCATTATAAAGAGCACGCTGCAGGACTGCTTGCTGTGTGTATTCAACACGAATGTGACCACCTTGACGGCACATTATTTATTGACTACATTTCACCATTAAAACGCAGTCGGGTTAAGTCTAAAATGCTGAAGGCTCAGCGGGAGGCGGTCGCAAAATAGTCCGTGGATAAGAAAAAATTGAAGATTATTTTCATGGGTACCTCAGTGTTTGCTGCCAATGTTCTGACAGTATTACTCGAACGTGGTTTGCACATTATTGCTGTATATACCCAACCAGATAGCAGGTCTGGGCGTGGGCGAATCATGCAACCTAGCGCTGTAAAACAACGTGCCAAGGATAATCACCTTGCCGTATATCAACCTAAGCGGATAGATAAGGACTCCATTCATCATCTCAGCACATTGCAAGCAGACATTGTTTTTGTAATAGCGTATGGACAAATTCTACCACGCAATTTTCTCAATGCTCCTCGCTATGGCTGTGTCAATGCACATGCCTCAATACTACCGCGTTGGCGTGGTGCAGCACCAATAGAGCGCGCCATCTTGGCAGGTGACAATGAGACGGGGATGAGCTTAATGCAGATGGAAGAAGGGCTCGATACTGGACCTGTGCATGCAACTACCACACTGCAAATTACCCCACAAACAACTGCTGCTCAAATATACAACGATTGTGTATCGATTGCAGCTGATCAGTTTTGTCAACTGTTAGCTGCTCTGCCAAATCGACTGGACCCAGTTATACAAAGCACTCATGGGGTGAGCTACGCTTACAAGATTACCGCTGCAGATAGAAAAATCAGTTGGGATGCACCCGCCATAATTGTAATGCGCAGCATTCAAGCGTTTTCACCACAACCTGCTGCGTGGACCACACTATCTGGCATTCGCGTTAAGATTGCTGCTGCGCAGTTTTTTCCTAACAACCAACCAGCCGCTCCTGGTTATATTCATATTGAAAATGATGCCATCATTGTTGATTGTGGTAAAGATGCTGTCGAATTATTACGTATCCAAATTGCAGGAAAAAGAATTATGACAGCAACACAATTTATCCAACTGTATAAGAATACCTACACAGCTATCAGACAATTTGAGTAATTCATGTTGGCGTTTCCTGATTAACCGCGTTGACAGTTGAGAATCATTCTCATACAATCCTCGTAAATTCTAAAAATAGAAATCCTCATGATAAAAGTTGAGAATCATTCTCATACAATCCTCGTAAATTCTAAAAATAGAAATCCTCATGATAAAATTTACCAAATTCTTAATTGCTACCATCTTATTGACTGTGGCTGTTATCAATACAGCGTTGGCTAAAGACAAACTTAAAGTCATCACCACCTTCACAGTTATTGCCGATATGGCTGCCACTGTCGGCGGTAATACGGTGATTGTGGAATCTATCACCAGGCCTGGTGCTGAAATTCACGGCTATGCACCCACTCCGCACGATATCTTGCGGGCACAGGGTGCGGATTTGATTTTGTGGAATGGGTTAAACCTCGAACTGTGGTTCAAGCAATTTTTCAACAACCTTTCTGCTGTACCTAGCGTCACCCTTAGCGATGGCGTTGTGCCGATTGGAATTACTGAGGGGGCATACAACGGCAAACCAAATCCTCATGCGTGGATGTCATTGGAAAATGCTTTTATTTATGTAGACAATATTCGCAATGCTTTTTCCAAATACGACCCGGATAATGCAGCAGCCTATACAACCAATGCAGCACGTTACAAACTCGAACTTAGTGCTGCGATCGCGCCGTTACGCGACGCAATTTTGGCCGTGCCGTATGAACAACGCTGGCTGGTAAGCTGCGAAGGTGCGTTCAGCTATTTAATCCGCGATTTTGCAATGCAAGAGCTATATCTATGGCCGATCAACGCCGAGCAGACTGGCACTCCACAGCAGGTTCGCAAGGTAATTGACAAGGTGCGGCAACATAAAATACGCGCCGTTTTTTGCGAAAGCACCGTGAGGAGTGCCCCTGCAAAACAGGTGGCACGCGAAACAGGTGCTACATTTGCTGGGGTGCTGTATGTTGATTCCCTCACCGATGCGGACGGTAAAGTGCCTAGCTATCTAGAACTATTGCGCGTTACCTCAGCAACTATTGTTGCGGGTCTAACCTCCCCCAACTAAATAAAGAATTCATGCTACCAGCCACCACCACCACCACCACCACCACCACCACCGCCACCGCCACCGCCACCGTCGGGATTCGTGCAGAAAACGTAACCGTCACCTATAAAAACGGTTGCACAGCATTGCATGCTGCAAGTTTTGAAATTATGACTGCCAGCATCACTGCACTGGTGGGGGTGAATGGAGCGGGAAAATCAACATTGTTCAAGGCGCTAATGGACTTCGTCCCTACCACTAATGGAACGATTTCAATCTTTGGTCTACCGGTTAAAGAAGCACTCAAACAAAACATGGTCGCGTATGTGCCTCAAGCCGAAGAGGTAGATTGGTCCTTCCCTGTGCTGGTGGAAAATGTTGTAATGATGGGGCGGTATGGGCATATGAATTTTATGCGCATTCCGCGTAAAACCGACCGCAATGCCGTTGATGTTGCGCTTGAGCGTGTTGGGATGACGGAATTTCGTCACCGCCAGATTGGTGAACTTTCAGGCGGGCAGCGCAAGCGGGTGTTCTTAGCCCGGGCGCTGGCACAAAATAGCCAGGTCATCCTCCTCGACGAACCATTCACCGGTATTGATGTAAAAACCGAAGACGCTATCATCGAATTGTTGCGCGACATGCGCAACGAAAACAAGGTGATGCTGGTGGCAACCCACAACCTTGGGTCAGTACCTGAATTTTGCGACCATACGGTATTGGTCAAAGGTACTGTGCTTGCATATGGATTAACCGCAGATACTTTCACGCAACGCAATCTCGAAAAAGCATTTGGCGGGGTGTTGCGCCACTTTGTCCTCGGAGGCAAAGATTTACACGACGATGATGATGGTCGTCAGGTGACGGTAATCACCGACGATGAACGCCCATTGGTTGTGTATGACGATAAAGTAAAAACCACCAAGGTGGAGGACGATACAGTGAAAACCACCAAGGTGGAGGACGATAAATGATCGACACGCTGCTGTTGCCGTTTAACTATACCTACATGACCAATGCGATGTGGGTAAGCGCGCTGGTTGGCGGGGTTTGTGCTTTTCTCTCTGCATATTTGATGCTCAAGGGTTGGTCGTTGATTGGCGATGCGCTGAGCCACTCAATCGTCCCTGGGGTTGCTGGTGCCTACATGCTTGGTCTACCCTTCGCGCTTGGGGCGTTTGTGGCGGGCGGGTTGGCGGCAGCTGCGATGCTTTTTCTCAACCAGCGTTCAGGGCTTAAGGAAGACGCTATCATCGGGCTAATATTTACTTCGTTCTTCGGTTTGGGACTGTTCATGGTTTCGATCTCGCCGTCGTCGGTCAATATCCAAACCATTACCATGGGAAATATTTTGGCTATTACTGCGTATGACACGCTGCAATTGGCAATCATAGGATTTGTTTCGCTGGCGGTTTTGTTGGTGAAGTGGAAAGATTTACTGGTGGCATTTTTTGATGAAAATCATGCCCGTTCTATCGGCTTGAACCCTGATAGGCTCAAAGTTATATTCTTTATGCTGCTGTCTGCATCCTGCGTTGCGGCCTTGCAAACGGTGGGAGCTTTTTTGGTGATTGCGATGGTGGTGACGCCTGGTGCCACGGCGTATCTGCTCACCGACCGTTTCCAACGACTGCTGTTGTTGAGCGTAGCAATTGGTGTTACCACCAATTTTATTGGTGCTTATATCAGTTTTTTCATCGATGGGGCGACAGGTGGCATCATCATTTGTCTGCAAACGCTGCTATTCCTTATGGCGTTTTTCCTTGCTCCTAAACACGGCTATCTGGCGGCACGCCGTCGTGCCGCCAAGGTATTGGAGCCAATAACATGATTGAAGAATTACTATTAGCCTTTCAATTTGTTTTTATGCACAAGGCGTTTGTTATCACCGCAATCATTGCAGCGCCCACTGGGCTGTTATCATGCTACCTTGTGCTCAAAGGTTGGTCGCTGATGGGAGATGCGATTAGTCATGCGGTACTCCCTGGTATCGTGCTTGCCTATATCATCAATATTCCGCTAATCATCGGAGCTTTTGCCGCGGGGATGGTTTGTTCCAATGCCACAGGGTTTTTAAAAGCGAACACCCGAGTAAAACACGATACGGTGATGGGAGTAGTGTTTTCTGGTATGTTTGGTCTGGGCATTGTAATGTACACAAAAATCCAGACAGAACTGCATCTTAATCATATTCTGTTTGGCAACATGCTCGGCGTTGGCATGGCAGATATTGTTAGCACTGGATTGATTTCATTGTTTGTTGTTACTGCTATCTTGTTAAAACGCCGTGATTTGCTATTGCATGCGTTTGACCCGGCGCAGGCAAAAGTTGCGGGGCTGTCTGTTGGGGTATTGCATTATGGATTGTTAGCCCTGCTGTCGCTGACGATTGTTGCCACCCTGAAAGCAGTGGGAATTATCCTTACTATTAGCCTGTTGATTGCCCCTGGTGCAATTGCATTTTTGTTGACTAAGCGTTTTGAGCGGATGCTTGTCTTGTCGGTCATCGTGACGCTGATTTCTGGTTTCTTCGGTATTTATTTAAGTTTCTATATCGACAGTGCCCCAGCCCCAACCATCGTCCTTATTCTGAGTACAATTTTTATCATCGCCTTTATCTACCAGACCAGGCGCGGACGACAACACCCACAAAATTTTTGAGCCGATTCACTCGTTTATACAATAAATAGAAGGCCAAAAAAAAAATTAACGTTAACCCTCTATGTTGGACGGCGGTTGCGCTTGTGTTGCACTATAAATATAGTAACAATCGACTGTAGCGAACCTTCTCTACTCACACAGCTTGCAAATAATGTGTATTATCTTGTGCGGTCAATTTGCATCACACTATTTCAGTATCAATGAACATCATTTACAGCAAAACATAATCATGAATGTGCATCAAGCTGCAATACTTGTTGTTGAGCGCTTATTACAAGAGCGTGGCTCCATGAGTATTTTACTCGAGGATTTTTCAAAAAGAATTCCTGTCCAGCAAAAACCGCGGCTCAAAGAAATTTGTTACGGCACTGTTCGCTGGCACATTAGTCTGTATTTTATTATCAATCTGTTATTAGATAAACCATTAAAGAAGAACGAGTTTCGCGTCCAAGCAATGTTATTGGTCGGGGTATACCAATTATACGCCATGCGCTCACCGAGTTATGCGGTAGTCAATGAAGTTGTAGAAACATCGCGTAGACTGAATAAACCTTGGGCAAGAAATATGATCAACGCATTGCTGCGGAGGTTTATTGATGAAAAAGAAAAAATCATCCGTACAGCAAATAAAATAGAGGAATTCAAGCATGCGCATCCTCAATGGTTATACGATGCGATTCGCGAATTATATCCAACAGAATACCACACCATTATCAAAGCCAACAATGCCAAACCACCATTATGCCTCCGTGTTAATCAAAATAAAATAAAGCGAGATCATTATTTAAAAATGCTTGGTAATCAACGCTTTGAAGCATTACCGACAATTGATGCACACCATGGTGTATACTTATTGCGTGCTGTTCCTGTCGAAAAAATACCACAGTTTTTTAATGGTTTTGCCAGTGTGCAAGACGAAGCATCACAACTAGCAAGCCAAATACTCGCGCCAGAAAAAGGGATGCGTGTTCTTGATGTTTGCGCAGCACCTGGCGGAAAACTCACCCACATGCTCGAAATGACAGACGGACAGATTGATATTACTGCACTTGATATTAGTGAATCTCGTTTACAACGTTTGCAAGAAAACCTTGATCGACTCGAATATACCATTACATATAAATGTGTTGATGCAACTGATATTCACTCATGGTGGGATGGACAGCAATACGATAGAATTTTGCTAGACGTGCCTTGTTCTTCGTCAGGAGTGATTCGCCGCAATCCTGATATCCGCATGTTGTTGTCTGAACAACGTGTTGAAGAAATAACCCGCACGCAAACGTTATTGCTAGAACGCATTTGGCAATGCCTAAAACCAGACGGTCGACTCCTGTATTCTACATGCTCAATCTTTCCGCATGAAAACCAAAAGATTGTTGACAAATTTCTTAATTACCAAGGAGATGCCATTGAAATTAAAATACCACTGACCAACTCAATGTATGGTAAAACATGTTCTGCAGGCGTGCAGCTATTGCCAAAAATTGATGGTCACGATGGCTTTTATTATTCATTAATTATGAAACAACAATGACTCGCGCATTTGCCGATAGCATCGAACAACTCCAGAAAACGCTACTGGCTCGTGTTACTGCTAATCCGCGTACTTCATACGCTGCTTCACTATATAGCAATGGCATTGGTGCAATGTGTGAAAAAATACGCGAAGAAAGTGATGAACTTATAGCAGCTGCTCACGCAGGAGTAGAACATGAAATTGTGCATGAGTCGGCAGATTTGATATTTCACTTAACTGCACTACTGGTACATTGTCAAATTCCAATTGATACAATTGGAGATGAACTTTCAAAGCGGCAAGGTGTTTCTGGCTTCGCTGAAAAACAACAACGCTTACATAACAAGGAGTAAATCATGGGAGGTATTGGAATTTGGCAATTGCTCGTTATCTTTGCAATTGTAATTTTAATTTTTGGTACGAAGCGGCTACGCTCACTCGGTACTGATTTGGGTGGTGCGTTGAAAGGTTTTAAGAAATCGATGGGCGATGATCAACCAGAAAAGCTAGCAGCAGATCCTGCAGATATTACCAAACCCAAAAAAAAAACTACAACACAGTCAGCAAAAAAAACTATAAGGTAACGTAATGCTCGCCACACATATTTTTGTATTAGAAGGAGTCTAAGTATGGAAACTAATTATTTACTAATTTTATTTGGTGCTATTTTAATAGTAGCATTGGTTATTTATGCGTTGATCAATAGGAGTAGAAGCAAAGGAGCATCAAATCAACACAACAAAAAGGACTCAGTCATACAAGATTCTTTTCGTGGGCTTGATGAAGAGTTACTCAGTTCGCGTAGGGATGATATTAACCTTGGTGAATCTGCTACGCAACCTGTAAAACATGATGCACAAAAAGCTGCCGCAGTCCGCGCTGCTTTGCAATCTAAAGCTGAAGATGCAAAATCTACTAATACAACTACTGCTAAAAAAACCACTACACGGACACCAACTACTAAAAAAC
Source organism: Gammaproteobacteria bacterium (assembly GCA_965277405.1). Lineage (GTDB taxonomy): Bacteria > Pseudomonadota > Gammaproteobacteria. The sequence continues at coordinate 1,238,043 of OZ255726.1, read as the reverse complement.
CAACAGCACGAACTGCTACTGCTGCAAAAGCAACGCTACGTAAAACTGCCGCAAATAAACCAGCTACTAGCCGTGCTGCAGTTGCAAAGAAAGACCCAACTGTAAAAAAGAAGTCGCCGTCTCCATAACCCAGTCGTTTTCACGTCATGTTTGATATTGGCTTCGCAGAACTTGCCGTGATTTTTATTATTGGTCTTGTTGTGCTCGGGCCGCAACGACTACCTTTAGCTGTACGCACCGTTTCTGCATGGATCCGTAAATCACGTAATATATTTAACGAATTCAAGTCGGATATCGAAAAAGAAATAACCGAATCTGAAGTTCAAGAAAATATACAGTCATATAAAAAGCATGTTGCGTCAATTGTTGACATTGATGACATACATGCAGCTAATGACTATAAGTCAAAGGAAGTAGAAAAAAAATCTCACAAGAAATGAATAAGTCGGAAATGAAAATTACCGATCATTTGGTTGAGCTGCGGCAGCGGCTGTTATGGTCTATTGTAACAATTCTTATTTTCTTTTCCATTTGTATGTTCTTTGCAAAAGAACTGTATGGCTTAGCCTCTTTGCCATTGCGCCAGTTTCTGCCAGAGGGAACGAGCATGATTGCCACTGAGGTAACATCAACTTTTTTTGCTCCATTAAAGCTGGTTTTTTTTACTTCAATATTTATCACCATGCCGCTGCTACTGTTCCAACTTTGGCGATTCATTGCCCCAGGACTGTATAAACGCGAAAAGCGTTTGGCAATACCATTATTATTGATGAGTGTGGTGTTATTTTATTGTGGGATGTCATTCGCCTATTTTGTGGTATTCCCAATTATCACTAAATTTTTTATCGGTTTTGCGCTTGAAGGGGTGGTTTCAGCGCCAGATATTAATTTCTACCTTGGTTTTTTCTTAAAAATCATGTTGGCATTTGGCTTAGCGTTTGAAGTGCCAATCGTCACAATTATTCTTTGTGCAACTGGTGCTGTTACTGCAGATGCTCTGAGCAAGAAACGCCCATATATTTTCCTTGGCTGTTTTGTTTTTGGCATGCTACTCACCCCGCCAGATATATTTTCACAATCATTTTTAGCAATACCGATGTGGCTGTTATTTGAAGTTGGCTTACTCAGCGCCCGGTTATTAATAAAAAAACCAGCAGCTGAACCGGTATAGTTTGCTGTTATTTAGGCAAGTAACCTCAAGTATACTTGACAGCTATGCGCTTACGCCAATTGCTGTTGGAAATACGCACATACAATGTGCAAACCATCAGCTATCATTTGCTCATCACCTGCATAGCCAATACGAATACTACGATTTGTATGTGGATGGTTTTGCTTTGTTGCAAAAAAATACCTGCCCTGAACAACAATTACATTTTGACGGCGTAGATCTTGGTAGACTTTTTCGCTATCAAGTGTTGCCGATTGCCAAACCAGCCAAAAAAAGAAGGCGCCATCTGCTTGGTGGATTTGCACAGGTAGTCCAGATAATTGCGCCAGCAGCAGTGCAAAAAAAGTATCGCGCTTTTTTGCATAAAATGGTCGAATTGATGCGTTACACATCTCTATAAATGATCCGTCTGCTAATAACGCATCGACAACTACCGCACCTACTGAATTAGGCGCTAAACCAATAATACTATTCGCAGCTGCTAGTTGTTCGCAAACGTCTTCATTGGCAACAACAATTCCTGTACGCAGCCCTGGTAGTCCACATTTTGATAAGCTCATACACAAAATTACATGATCATCCCATGTTAGCGTAGCAGGCACATACATGGTATTAGGAAATGGCAGACCATACGCATTATCAATAATAAGCGGAATACTTTGTTGCTTTGCGTGTGCCGTAAGTAGCGCAACTTCTTGGTCTGAGATCACGCCACCTGTTGGATTACTCGGTCTTGATACGCACAGTGCCGCAATGGTGTCGTCATGATAGACATTGTCAGCAAGAGCGTATCTAAACACTTGATTACTAACCTTTTCCACCACTGGTTGTTGCGTCATAAACGTATCAGCAAACAGTGGGCTATCCGTATAGCCAATATATTCTGGTGTTAACGGCAGCATTATTTTTTTTCGTGCTAGCGGGGATAACGGTCCTGCAAAAATATTAAACAATAAAAAAAACGCTTGTTGACTGCCATTTGTCAGCACAATGTTTTTTTCGCTCAGCTTCCAGCCGTATTTTTTATTCAACACTGCTGCGAATGTGTTGCGAAAACCGATGTCACCAGCGGGCTCGGCATAGTCAGCGAGCATCCGTTTGAGTGTGCTAGCCGATTGGGATATTTGTTGTAGCCGCGCTGCATATACGTCAAGCACTGCTGGAATATACCCTGGATTACCGCCACCAAGGATATATGTTTTTTTTCCTGTTTTTTTGTTTTGCTCTAAAGCATTGCCGAGATCAGTCATCAGTTGATTAATGCCAGCTTGTTTGCCATATGAATGACTAAAGGTACTGTTGTACTGTTCGTTTATATTCTTCATTTACCAATGTCTATCATGATGGTTTGACCTGCATATATTAATGGTTGCTCAAGATTATTGATTGCCATAATTTCTGCAATGCCCACGCCATACTGCGTAGCTATTCCCTGAATAGTATCATTGGGTTGGACGCTATAATAAATCCGTTTAATTGTTGATTTCTTTTGTTTTACAGCGCGCTTAGGCTGCTGTTTTTTTTGCACCTTGCGTTTGGTTTTACTCTGTATTGCTGGATTTTGGATAGGCTCTTTGCGTGGATAGCGGACTATTTTACCAATATTAATCATTGTTTTTTTACTGATTACCCCAACGTTATCATCTAACAATACTTGCTCGTTGATATTCAATTTTAACGCCAGTTCCTGCGGCATTATTTTTTTAGTAACTAAATACCGCCGCGTGGCGTGTTGATACAAAATACTTTTACTGGGTGGGTGGGTATAGAACCAAGACCGTACCGCTAACGAAATTGCGGAGGCAATTATATCTTGATAAGCATTCGACGTAAGTAGCTTTGCATCATTTGGATTGCTTAAAAATCCAGTTTCTACTAAAACCGAAGGGACTTCAGGTGACTTTAATACCAAGAATCCTGCCTGTTCCAATGGGTTTTTAAACAAGTGTACCGTTGGTTTTGCGATATCAATGAGGTGTTGTCCGAATGTCATACTGCGATCTATATTTGTCGCATAGCTCAAATCTAACAATAATTGTTGTAATACGCTGCTATTGCTGCTGAGTTCGGCTAAGTCAACACCACCAATTTCATCTGATTCATTTTCCTTATTTTCCATATACGCCGCTATTTCAGATTTTGCAGCTGCATTTGATGGTGCAAAAACCATCATTCCAGAAACAGTTGATTCTTTTTTATATACGTTCAAGTGAATAGAAACAAGTAAGTCGGCATTTACTCTTCTTGCGAAGTCTAAGCGCCGCTGTAAGCTCACATAGTAATCGGCATTCCTCACAAGTAATGCAGAAAAGTTTGCATCTTTGTTAATCTTATTATGTACTTTCCTACTAATAATCAACGCCAGATCTTTCTCAAAAACACCATTATATACACCACCAGGATCTTCACCGCCATGCCCAGGGTCAATGACTATCGTGATTTTCCGATTCGGGTTAAAATTTAATTTTTGTTGTTTCTGCCCATCACGTATATCTATAATTAACCGTGGTCCATATGGTTGTTTTGGTTGCAGCGAAAACACTTCTACCTTTGCCTTGGTGTTTGCCAGCAGCAAACGAATGCTATTTCCTTGTATTGCAACGGACTGTACTGGCGCAAACAATTGGTCTTGGTGCAACAGTTGCAACAGCTGTGGCAATAATTTTTTTTTGGTTTGTATTTCGATACGTACTTTGCCTTTTTTTGAATATTTTTTGAATGTAAACGCATCATTAAATTCAACTACATAACGAATTTTACTCGGACTTTGCCAGACACGAATGTCTTTGATGGCGCCCGCATGCGCAACACTGCTTATGATAAAAAAGACCAGCCACACCACCAAGACAGCAGCTCGCACTATTAGAGACACTCTGATTAACTCGCCCATCATGAAATTATGCAGAGCTTCCTTAGTTTTGCGTTTGTAATACGTCAATCTTGCGAAACCTCATATCTCTACAAATTTCAAATCGATAACACATTGTCGGTTGTGGTAAGTGGTTTTGCCATTGCTGTGGCCACTCAATGAGCACAATTGAATACGATAGTATATCTAAATCATCAATCTCTTCTGCTCGTTGGATGCGAAATAAATCAATATGGGCACAACACATACCATTTGTTGGCTTACGATATTCTTCAACGAGCGTATACGTTGGACTTTTCACCCGCATTACCCCAGTAAGTTTTTGAATAAAAAACTGTGCAAATGTTGTTTTCCCAGCACCCATTTCCCCTATCAAAAATATTATAGCTGGTTGGCGTTGGATGGTAGTACTTGCAGTTTCAGCAAGCTGTTTCACAACAGTGATATCTGCAGATTCTGCAACACATTGCCATTCGCTCATTTAATTATTCACAGTTTCTGTATACAACGTAGTAAGTTTTGGCTGTTGCTTGTTCTGAATCATCGCGTGTGCATTTTGCTGTGCTTTACGAGTATGCAACTGGCTGCGCAACCATGCTAATGGAATTTGCCATACGCTTTGTTTAATTGGTTGAGATTGCGCGTATGCATCCCATAACGCCATTATCTGTTGGACAGAATCTCCCTTATCATCCCATAAACTATTTGCCTGATACACAATGTCTGGACTGTAAATGCAGGCGCGACCAATCATACAGCCATCCACACGCTGTAAATGACTGGTTACATCCTGTATTGTTGCAATACCGCCGTTGATACTAAACAGTGAAGCTGGCTGTGCATTGTCATACACGGCTTGGTATTGCAATGGAGGGATTGATCTATTTTGTTTAGGGTTTAGTCCTGCCAATATCGCTTTTCTTGCATGCACAATAATATGATCACAGCCAGCTGCAACCAGCGCCTTGACTAATATTGGTAATGTTTCATCAATATTTTGTTCATCAACACCAATCCGAATTTTAGCCGTCACGGGTATCCTGACCAATTGCTTTACCATAGATATAATGGCAGCGCAGCGTGGTATGTCTAATAATAGCACTGCTCCAAATGTCCCACTTTGGACGCGTTTGCTGGGGCAACCAAAATTAATATTTATTTCATCATATCCATATTGCTCACCAATTTTGGCGGCATTGGCGATATCTACTGGATTATTCCCGCCAATTTGCAATGCAAGCGGCCGCTCAAATGGTGAAAACCCTAACGTGGATTGATGATTTCTCAGCACTGCCTGTGCATGCACCATCTCTGTGTACAGCAATGCATTTTTATTGAGCAAACGGAAAAAATAGCGCGCATGCCGATGGGTATACCCCATCATTGGCGCAATACTGAATTTTCTTGATGCAGTAAGCGGCACTCGATCCGCTCCTGGTTATTTAATGTTTAAGCGCGATTTGATTTGCCGAATCGTGCGTAATTTTGCAACGGTCTCTGCTAAATGAATTGCAGCCAGTGAATAATTAAATTCCGCATCTTTTTCGCCTTGTTTCATCTGCGCAACAGCTTGTTGCCGCGCTTTTTCTAACACTTCTTCAGCAAGTTGTTCTGCGCGGAGCGCTGAATCGGCTAATACATTTATTCTATCTGGCTGTACTTCGAGAAAACCACCTGATAAAAAGAATGTAATTTCCTGCTCACCACCACTTACACCATCAACACCGACCAAGCGGATGGGTCCTGGAGCCAATTCAGTGAGCAATGGAGCGTGACCAGGCATGATCCCTAAGTCGCCTAATGAACCAGTTGCAACAAGCATGCTGATGGATCCTTGGTATAATTGCTCGTCAACACTAGTGATGCTGCATTGGATGGTTGCCATTATTATATAGTTTTTGCCTTTTCAACTGCTTCATTGATTGTCCCAACCATATAAAACGCCTGTTCGGGGAGATGGTCAAATTCGCCAGCTATAATTCCTTTAAAGCCACGAATGGTTTCTTGCAGTGGCACATATTTACCTGGCGCACCTGTAAATATTTCTGCAACACTAAAGGGTTGCGATAGGAATCGCTGAATTTTACGTGCGCGTAGCACAATTTGTTTGTCTTCTTCAGATAATTCGTCCATACCTAAAATTGCTATAATATCTTTTAACTCTTGGTTTTTTTGCAAAATACTTTGTACCCCACGCGCAACGTTATAATGCTCTGCGCCAACAACGAGCGGGTCGAGTTGGCGTGAAGTCGAATCGAGAGGGTCAACAGCCGGATAAATCCCGAGTTCCGCAATATTCCGCGATAATACTACCGTCGCATCTAAGTGTGCAAATGTCGTTGCTGGCGACGGATCTGTTAAATCATCTGCTGGAACATACACTGCTTGGATTGATGTTATCGAACCAGTTTTGGTCGAGGTAATCCGCTCTTGTAGCGCACCCATTTCCGCTGCTAATGTCGGTTGATAGCCTACTGCTGATGGCATCCGTCCAAGCAATGCGGAAACTTCTGTACCTGCCAAGGTGTATCGATAAATATTATCGATGAATAGCAGCACATCTTTGCCTTCATCACGAAATTTTTCAGACATTGTTAAACCTGTTAGCGCCACGCGCAACCTGTTGCCAGGAGGTTCATTCATTTGACCATATACCATTGCAACTTTATCGAGGACATTCGACTCTTTCATTTCATGATAAAAGTCATTTCCTTCACGGGTGCGCTCACCAACACCTGCAAATACTGAAAGACCAGAGTGCTCTTTGGCGATGTTATTAATCAACTCCATCATGTTGACTGTTTTACCGACACCAGCGCCACCAAATAAACCCACTTTGCCGCCACGCGCAAACGGCGCGATTAAATCGATAACTTTAATTCCTGTTTCAAGGACTTCGTTGCCACCTGCTTGGTCAGTATAACTCGGCGGTGAGCGATGGATGGGATAGCTTTCTTTGGCTCCTATATCACCAGCATTGTCAATTGGACGTCCGAGCACGTTGACGATTCTACCGAGCGTTTCTTCACCAACAGGCACCGTTACAGCTGCATCTGTGTTGGTCACCGTCAAGCCGCGTGCCAGCCCTTCTGTACTACCAAGCGCAATTGTCCTGACAATTCCATCACCTAATTGTTGTTGGACTTCAAGCACTAAGTCGCTATCAGCAAGTGTTAGTGCATCATAGATGCGTGGAACGTGCTGCTGCTCAAACTCGACGTCAATAACCGCACCAATAACTTGAATAATTATTCCGTTTGCGTGACTCATTTTGCGTGACTCATTGCGTGATTCATATAGTATCTCTTTCTAAATATTTGAAATTATTACACAGCATTTGATCCACCAACGATTTCAGAAATCTCTTGGGTGATTGCGGCTTGGCGAGCTTTGTTGTATACCATCGACAGCTCTTCGATTAGATTAGCAGCATTGTCAGTAGCACTTTTCATCGCTACCATTCTTGCAGCTTGTTCTGCTGCGCTGCTTGTCAGCAACGCCTGATAAATAAACAACTCTATATAGCGTTGGAGTAGGCCAGTTAGTAATAATTCAGCGGCAGGCTCATATAAATAGTCCCAAGACTGTGTGCGTGCCAGCAAGTCACTGGCTGGCAACGGCAGCAATTGTTCGACTATGGGGGTCTGTATCATGGTGTTTACGAAGTTGTTGTAGCATACAAACACACGGTCAACTTTCTTGTTATTATATGCTTCTAACACTAGCTGAATCGTTGGCAGCAAGTCATCAATCACCACCTTGTCAGATACCTGGGTTAAATACCCAATAATCTCGCCTCCAAAACGCTGAAAAAACTTGAGCGGTCTTGCGCCTATCGTGACAAACTTTTGCCGCTTGTTTTGCAGCCGCATATGTTGCACAACGGTTTTATGTAGATTGACATTAAAGCCACCACATAAACCACGGTCACTACCAATAACCAAATACGCATCTGTTTGCACATCATCTCGCGGTACCATCCAACTATGTCGATATTCGCTGTTTGCTTGGGCAAGATGACCAATAACAGCTCGCAATGTTTCACCATATGGACGACCTCTTGCCATCCGCAACTGTGTTTTGCGCATTTTGCTTGTAGAAACAAGTTCCATTGCTTTGGTAATCTTGGCAGTATTACGAATGCTCGCAATCTTAGTTTTTATCTCTTTGCCGACAGCCATGGGGCTACCAAGTTTGCGTGTGTTTAAACGCTTTCATTAAATCATGTAATTGCGTTGCTATAGCGTCGGTATATTCATATGGATTTGCTTCAATTGCCTGCATTAGCTCGCTATACGCAGACGCAGCAAATCCAAGCAAAACAGACTCAAATGAACCAACTTTATCAACAACCACATCTTCAAGATACCCCTCATTCACCGCAAATAAAACCAAGCCCATCTGGAAAACACTCATTGGCGAATATTGTCCTTGCTTCATTAATTCAGTTACCCGTTCTCCATGTTGTAGTTGCTTGCGGGTGGTATCATCTAAATCAGAGGCAAACTGTGAAAACGCCTCAAGCTCACGATATTGCGCGAGTGCTAAGCGAATACCACCGCCAAGTTTGCGCATAACTGTTGTTTGTGCCGCACCACCAACCCTCGATACAGATAAACCAGCGTTCATCGCTGGTCGCACACCACGATTAAATAGAGTGGTTTCTAGATAAATCTGACCATCGGTAATTGAAATAACATTCGTGGGCACAAAAGCCGAAACATCGCCACCTTGTGTCTCAATAATTGGCAAAGCTGTCAATGAACCTGTTCTCCCTTTGACAGCACCATTGGTAAACTTTTCCACATAATCGACGTTGACGCGCGCTGCTCGCTCGAGTAATCGTGCATGCAAATAGAACACATCACCTGGAAATGCTTCGCGACCTGGTGGTCTTCTTAATAATAGTGATATTTGTCTGTATGCGACTGCTTGCTTACTTAAATCATCATAAATTATAAGAGCGTCTTCACCACGATCACGAAAATACTCGCCCATTGTGCAACCAGAATATGCAGATATATATTGCATGGCAGCAGGCGTTGATGCCGATGCTGCAACAACAATCGTATGTGCCATTGCGTTATGTTCTTCAAGCTTGCGCACAATATTTGCGATAGAAGATTGCTTTTGACCAATCGCCACATAAATACATTTTATGCCAGTATTTTTTTGATTGATTATCGCATCAATCGCGATTGCGGTTTTCCCAGTTTGTCTATCGCCGATAATCAACTCGCGTTGACCGCGACCGATTGGTACCATTGCATCAATAGACTTCAAGCCTGTTTGCACAGGTTGAGACACAGATATTCGATCAATGACACCTGGAGCAATTTTTTCTATTTTGTCAAATACCTTAGCGCCAAGCTCGCCTTTTCCATCGATTGGGCTGCCCAGCGGATCAACAACCCGTCCGAGTAGTTCAGGACCAACAGGGACTTCCATAACGCTGTTGGTGCGTCTGACTTTTTGACCTTCAGAAAGCTGTAAATAATCACCGAGCACAACAACTCCGACACTATCACGCTCTAAATTCAAGGCGATACCATAGATATTATGTTCAAATTCCAACTTTTCACCAAAGACTGCGTCTTTGAGACCATATACTTTTACAATACCATCAGCAACTGAAACGATGGTTCCTTCGTTTTCAGATTCTAAAGCGGTCTCTAATGAGCCAATCCGTTCTTTAATAACGCTACTTATTTCGGCAGCTGATAATTGTTTCATGGAGTCTTCCTTAGTAAGTCAGCAGTTGTTGTGTAAGTTTATGCAACTTACCTTGTAATGACGCATCGAGCACCCAGTCGTCACCTTTAATGACAAAGCCACCGAGTAGACTTTTGTCTACGCTATTGGTGATTGCAACATTTGCACCTGTGTGTGCATCTAGATATTTTTTTATTAGCTGTGTTTGACCTGCATTAAGTTTATGCGCTGAGATTATTGCTACTGCAATCGTTCCAGCTTGTTGCGCGGCATATGCAGCAAGTTGCAAAGCAATGGTTGGCAATAAGTTAATTCGCTTGTTGCGCTGCAACAACGCCAACAGTTTTTCAAATCCTTCATAGCCTTTTGTTCCAAGCAAGTCGATGAATACCTGCTGCTTTAATGACGAATCAATCGAAGGATTATCTATCAATGCTTGTAGTTGCGTATCGCCAAATGCCTGCGCAATGCAATTACACCCATCCACCCATTTTTGTATGGCATTTTGTGCTACTGCATGGGCAAAAATCCCTTTACTATAAGGTCTTGCGAGACTTGCTACGTTACTCATTATTGCAGTTGTTTAGCAACAGCGGCAATAAGATCACGGTCAATTTTTGCAGTAACCGCTTTTCCTAATATTTGTTCAACACCTGTTAACACCAGCTGTGAAATTTCTTGTTGTAGCTCATTTCGCACTTCATTATGCATGCGTTTAACATTATCGTGCGCTTGATCGACAATTCTATCGCCTTCATCTTCAGCTTTTCCACGAGCAGCAACAACGATTTGGTCTGCCTGTACGCGTGCCTGCGATACAATTTCAATAGCTTTGGCTTTGCCTTTGTCGATTTGTTGAATATAGGCGGCTTTCGCTTCATTCAATTGTTCTTCGCTTTGTTTTGCAAACTCCAAACCGTCAGCAATGCGCTGCTGCCGGTCTTGCAGTGCTTGGGTAATTGGCGGCCAGACGAATTTGACGCAAAACCAAACGAATATCGCAAAAGCAATGGCCTGACCGATTATCGTAGCGTTGAGATTCATACAACTGTTTGCTTAAACCAACAAGGCAGCAAATGGGTTTGCATACAGCAAAATAAATGCAATCGCTACACCAATAATTGCAACAGCATCAATCAAACCAGCAACGAGGAACATTTTTGTTTGTAGCTGTGCTGCCATCTCTGGTTGGCGCGCAACACTCTCCAAAAACTTACCGCCGAGTATACCAAAACCAATCGCAGTACCAACTGCGCCAAGTCCGACCATAATACCAGCAGCAAGGGCGCTCATCGCAAATACTGAATCCATAACTATCTCCAATTAAAAAAAAATTAATGATCCTCAGCCGCAAGGCTGAGATACACGATTGTCAACATCATAAAAATAAATGCCTGCAGCGGTATTACTAAAATATGGAATATTGCCCAAGGAACTGCAAATGTCCATTGCGCCCATAACGGTAACATCGCGATAAGGATAAAAATAATTTCTCCCGCAAACATGTTGCCAAATAATCGCAATGACAATGATAGCGGTTTTGCAAGTAAGGCAATGACTTCTAACAAAAAATTAAATGGTAAAAACCATTTGCCAAAAGGCATTAACGTCAACTCGCCAATAAAACCACCAAAACCTTTATAGTAGATATTAAAGCCAACCACTAACATGAAGACTGATATCGATAAACCAAAGGTGGCGTTGGGGTCTGTGGTTGCTGTAACGCGAAAATACGGAACTCCAAACATATGCAAAATGGTTGGAATAAAATCAATTGGTATTAATTTAAACGCGTTCATCACCAATATCCAGCAAAAAATTGTCAACGCTAATGGGGCAATCAGCGTATTTTTTTTATGAAAAACGTCTCTGACTGCGCCGTCCACAAACTCCACAAATGTTTCAACAACATTCTGTAATTTACTCGGATTGCCACAACTAACTTTTCTCACGGCAATTCCTGCTAGCAGTAAAAAAATACACCCGCTTAATACCGACATAACCATCGTGTCAACATTTATAGCCCAAAATCCCATATGCGCTGCATCAGTTGCATCAGCCGCAATGCCCCAAGACCCATCAGCTTTTTGACCAAAAGTTAGATTGGTTATGTGATGCGTTATGTATTCAGTTGGGTTACTCGCCATATCAACATTATCATTTTTAAATCATTACTCAATTTGCAAAAAGTACAGTAGACCCAGCGGGGCAACACATTTTGGCACCGAGATACATGACCATCGGACCTATGAGATAACCAACCACTAACCCTAGTATAAACAATTGCAACATTGCCGCTTCTGGCAATACGCTGGCCGCAACAATAAGCACTATCATTACCGACAGTACTTTACGCATATTCGCTTTATACATCAACGCCCATGTTTGTTGAGCGTTCGCTATTCGATAACGACGTAACATAATAATTGCGAAGCGTAGCTGTACGACAAGCCCGAATATTGCGCCAAGCACTGCAAATACCAACATTGGATTTTGCAACACCAACAACGACAATACAGCGGCTACAATCGAACATATTGCAACGAAACCGCAGCGATTATAACGAGCAACTTTTTTGCTGCAATATTTAAACATTCTACTTTTTCAGTTATTTATGTTCCACACAGCAACGCTAGACACAACGCGGTCCGTGTATCGCTAAGTGGGCAGCGTGGGCAGCAAAGCTTGCAAAATTATCTTGGAACATTTGCGCGAGTATATTGCGTTTTACCGTATATTCTTTTGCATCACGCCAAGTGTTCATGGGCTGTAAAATATGGCTATCGACGCCTGAAAGCTTAGTTGGCACTGCAAAGCCAAAACACGGATCAGTAATTACTGGTGCTTGTTGCACAGAACCATCTAAAATCGCATCTACAATCTTGCGCGTAATACATAAATCCATGCGTTTGCCCACGCCATAGCCACCACCGCTCCACCCAGTATTTACTAAATATGCAGGCACATTATGTTGAGCCATTTTTTCGCTGAGTAAATCGCAATATATCTGTGGTGGTAATGTCATAAACGGGGCGCCAAAGCAAGTGGAAAACACAGCCTGCGGTTCGGTTATACCACGCTCAGTTCCTGCAATTTTTGCTGTGTAGCCACTTAAAAAGTGATAACTCGCCAGTTGCGGCGTTAGGCGGGCAACTGGTGGCAACACCCCAAACGCATCACATGTTAAAAAAATTATGCATGTTGGGATGCCTCCCATGCCGTCAGCCTTGATGTTGTCAATATACGACAGCGGGTACGACACCCGCGTGTTTTCAGTAATACTATCATCATCAAAATCGATATTGCGGGTTGCAGCATCAAAGGCAACATTTTCTACGATTGCACCAAAGCGAATGGCATTCCAAATATTTGGTTCTTTTTCTTCAGATAAATGTATCGCTTTAGCGTAACAACCGCCTTCAAAATTAAACACGCCCTGCTCACTCCAACCGTGTTCATCATCGCCAATCAAGCGGCGTTTCGGGTCGGCAGATAACGTGGTTTTACCAGTTCCTGACAAACCAAAAAAAAGTGCAACATCATCACTCTCACCAATGTTTGCAGAACAGTGCATCGGCAGTATTCCTTGTTGCGGCATCACATAATTCATTACTGAAAATATGCCCTTCTTCATTTCGCCTGCATATTCCGTGCCACCAATCAGCGCTATATTCTCTGCTAAGTTGAATACAATAAAAGTAGAGCTATGCAGTCCAAGCTCTTGATAGTCTGTGGCGTAGCATGTTGCAGCGTTGACGATGGTGAAATCCGCAGCAAATCCTTGGCGTTGTTCAGGTGTTGCTGCAACAAACATATTATTGGCAAAATGTACGTGCCAAGCTTTCTCGGTAATAATTCGTATGCGCAGTCTGTGTGCTGGGTCTGCCCCACAAAAACCCTCAAAAACATAAATATCTTTTTCTTTTAAATGTTGTTTGACCTTGTTGAGCAAAGCATTAAATGTTGTGTTACTGGTTTTTTGATTATTGGTCCCCCACCATATTTTGTCGTTGCTAGTTGCTTCATCAACAAAAAATTTATCTCGTGGCGATCGCCCAGTAAAAATACCGCTCATGCAAATCGTTGCGCCATTCACCCCCAATATCCCTTCTTCAAGCTGCAGTTCATGCTCAACAAGTAAAGGAACCGAGAGATTGTCGTGAATTGCAGCTATGGTGCTAATAGGACCTATTGTCTTCATGTTGTTTCAACAAAAAAAGCAAAATCGGATTTTACATAGCGCGCAGGTAATTTCTACAGCAACGCCCAACTGTAGAAGTATTTATCCTGAAGTGACCATATTACATACAAACTGGACGTATACACTCCATCTTGCAGCAATATCAACGACGTAATCGCAGCTTTGCGTGTTGTTGTTATTGTTCAGATTTGCTATTCTTCGCCATGAAGTTGGCTAGACAGTTGCTGTGTAAACAGAGGAAAGTCCGGGCTCCACAGGACAAAGTGCCAGATAACGTCTGGGCAACGCGAGTTGACGGCAAGTGCAACAGAAAATAAACCGCCTGCATCGCAGGTAAGGGTGAAACGGTGTGGTAAGAGCACACCGCACATTTGGCAACAAATGTGGCAAGGTAAACCCCACTTGGAGCAAGGCCAAATAGGAATCCTGCATTGCGGTCCGCAATGGATTCGGGTAGGCTGCTACAATGTTTAGGCGACTAAACATGCAGATGAATAACTGTCCACGACAGAACCCGGCTTATCGGCCAACTTCATTTCTGTTTTCTACCTATGGAATCTCTGATCGATAGCTCAAAGACCACCACCCATATCGCCGTTTTTGGTGATGTGATGGTCGATACGTATTGGCAAGGTAGCGCGCAACGCATATCCCCAGAAGCGCCTGTCCCAGTTTTAGGCGTGACCACAACGCGCTCAGTGGCCGGTGGTGCTGCCAACGTCGCGCAAAACTGCGCAGCGCTTGGTGCTGTTGTTTCCCTCTGCGGTGTTGTTGGTCATGACCAAGCATACGCAGCACTTAATACTGTACTACAGGCGTCTGGTATACAGTGGCAGCCCATACATAGCCCTGCGCGCACTATTGAAAAAGTCCGCTGCATGGCACATCAACAGCAATTGTTACGCGTTGATTTTGAAGACCCCATTCCTGACACCAGCAAACAACAATTGCAGATATTTGCAAAAATGCTTAACCAAGTTACGACTCTGGTACTTTCAGACTATGGCAAAGGTACTTTGCAAGATTGTCAACCACTCATTCAATTAGCCCGTGCACACAAAATACCGGTACTGGTCGACCCAAAAGGCAGCAATATCGAAAAATACCGTGGCGCGACAATGCTTACTCCAAACCTCAACGAATTTGAATGCATCGTCGGAATATGTGCAAATAACGCTATCATTGAGAAAACAGCCAGAGAGCTGTGTCAACAATATGATATTGAGTATATGCTCGTCACCCGAGGTGCGCAGGGAATAACGCTCGTCAACAATACAACAGCGATTCATATTCCAACAATGGCAAGAGAAGTCTATGATGTGACAGGGGCAGGCGATACCGTTATCGCAACTGTAGCGACAATGCTTAGTAGGGGGGAAAGTGTTGCAGAGTCGGTACGCATTGCCAATGTTGCCGCCGGGCTGGTGGTAGAGAAAATTGGCACAGCCCAAGTGTCTGCGAACGAACTCATGCACGCACTACAACCTGAAACTACTAATGCAGCGCTGCCGTTGTCAACATTGCTGCATCAAGTTCAGCGTGCTCAATCACAACACAAACGCATTATCTTTACCAATGGTTGCTTTGATATTCTCCATGCAGGTCATGTAGCCTATTTGCAACAAGCAAAATCTCTTGGCGACAAACTCATTGTTGCGTTAAATGATGATCAATCAGTAACACGACTCAAAGGCAAAGACCGACCAATCAACCCGATTGAGCAACGGTTACAAATAATTGCAGCACTCGGCTGTGTTGACTGGGTTATTCCATTTTCACAAGATACCCCAGCACAACTTTTAACTTGCATCAAACCAGACATATTGGTGAAAGGAGGCGATTACTCTGCAACGGACGAAATAGTTGGTCGACAAATAGTTGAGGCATATGGTGGCGAAGTATCACTTCTTTGTTTGCAGCCGAGCATTTCTACCACACATATCATCCAAACCATACAAGCAAAAAACACATGAAGCGTATAGTTTTTGTGCTGGTGACAATACTCTTAAGTAGTTGTGGGCAACAGGGGCTACTGTATGTTCCAGATGCGGCTTCGCCACGCAATGAAACATTTTTATATTACGACTCCAGCAGCGACAGCTCATTTGATAGCTTGTAATACTATGTCCAGATGCAAACTCTGCTGAAGTCATTATTAGCAAGGTGCGACTTAGCCAGGTGATCGACGACAGCTTGTTTTGTGACTGACATAGCCATGTTTAAAAGCAGTCAACAACGCAACGCACCTCAATAGTCCACCACCAAAAAACCCCACAAACATGGTGTTTATTATTAAGGAACTGCTGAAAAACCCAAAAAATCAGCTTTTCTGCCATAATGTGCTAACTATTGTAAGACCACTGCAATAGCCACATCATTTTTTGCTTTGAAGAGTAGGAAATTGCAAATTTGAGATTTTTACTGAAAAAATACACAAAATGTGCCGTAAATTGCGCATATATCCCAATTTATCCAGACTTTTTTGGTGCTATTTCCCAACATTTAAGAGCAATACTGCTGCTGTTGTAGCTATAATTGCTACCCCTGTTCAAGTTATACGCCATCGCCTTCAACCTCTGCATCGACTTTGGCTATGCCAAGATAGTGTGCGCGGTGCAGACCATACACCATTGTCATTGTGCCGCAAGTTCTCTCGACTACAAATTTGCTGATAGCAACAGGTACCAGCCTTTTGCCAGTGTGGCATTTGTTTACCGCGTGGCTTTTCCCGCATACTTCCATCATCAATTTGCTTATCACCAAGAAATTCTTGGCTTTGCTGGTCTTATCATACACAAGCGTTCGTCCAGCTTTGATAGGTGCATCTGCTATATATAATATGCAAATCTGCCCATCGCGCTGGTATGCGCCGCATGCGTAGCAACAGATATCACCATGTTCATCTGTTACCACAGTAGCACTATAACCATACAGCAACTTATCACCTTTGCTCATAGATGACGCAGCAACATCATCGGCATATTCAACCTCTCCTGTTGCATGTGTTCCATTTGCTAATGCGTACTCGATAGCATCTGGCGTCGACGACGAGCATTTTGTAGCAACGTAATCCGCTGATACATATTGGCATTGCTTAGTTTTAAGCTTTGACGTTCAATGGCATGCTGCTATCAAGGAGGGCTATGAAAAGATTATGTGTTGACCTTTTTCCGCAAGCGGACACCCATTGCCGCATCAGCTGCCTGCAAGAGTAAAATTACAAAATTTCAAGAAAACTAATTCGCCAGCACCTGCATGGCTCAAGCTTCATCTGCTAAATTGTACCCTGTTGGTAATAACAGTGTTGTAAACATACTGATATTGTCGCTAGGCACAATACGCAGGTGTTGGCGAAGATCTTTCCAATCTATGAGGTCTTCCAAACAATCGAGTTCACTAGCGGGAATTTCCACCAAAGCATCAGTAAAACTAAGATTTTGATCTGTTGATACTCCGCAGACGCTGATTTTCCGAGTAATGAGGAATACAGATATTTTCTATGAAAACATATGTTAATGCAATGGTCTTGTATGGTGTAAAATTAGTCATTAATAGCATGATTGTATTATAATTTTACCATGACCGATAACGCACATATCTTCACACCAAAAGATCACTCGCTTAAAGAGAGAGTTTCAGCGCATCGGTACGTCTTCAAATCTTATCTAAATGCAGAGGCTAGCCTTAAATTTGCAGATGATGAAAACTGGTCTGATACCTTGGGCGAAAGAGAAGAGATTGAGCAAGCCTACAAAATCAGTGCCGATAGCTTAAAAATGGCAACTGAACAAATCAGTGTTGATGAAATGAAGCAAGCCAAGGAGCAAGGTTTTATCAGTAATGATGAGTTAGTTGAGTTTGTGCAAAACAAACGCCAACAAGAAATCAAATCAGCTAGAACCTCTAAGCGTAATTTATCAAATCACAAACACCAAATTTAGAATAAAGTCATCTATGGAAATATCATTAGCGGTTAAAGAGTATATTAAAAAACAAAGGATACCAGCAGTACAAAAAGTTGATTTTGATAAAAAGACGATTGATTACGTACCACAAATTAAACAACCTAGAGAAGTTAAAAAAGTTACAGGCAACGAGGAAATAGTTAGGGCTTATATTCTTACCAAGCTAATTAACGAACTTGGCTATAAACCTGAAAATATCGAAATTGAAAAAGAATACGATATTGGTAGACCCAAGGTAAACAAACCAAGAATTGATATAGTAGTAAGAGATAATCAAAAAAATGCCTTTCTTTATATGGAGCTTAAAAGCCCAGAAGACTATGAAAAGGATAAAGACGAGGTAATAGAAAAACAGCTCTTCAATCTCGCCTCACAAGAAAAAGGTCAAGGTATAGGTGTCAAGTATCTTGTTCTTTATTCATTTGATGTTGTCAACAATGAAATCAAAGATAAAAGCGTTGTCATTGATTATGAAAAATACACTTCTTTTGATTCATGGAAAGAAGAGCGAAATTTTGCTGATGAACTACCTGAAAGATACGGCAAGGCGCAAAAAGAACCTTTTATAAAAAGTGGTAAAAAAGATTTAGAGACCAACTTTACCCATGAGCAACTAGAAAATTTAAGAAAAAACTTGCATAACGTTTTGTGGGGTGGTGGTGGCACAGATGATAATGAGGTTTTTTCGTCATTAACCAATCTTATATTGGCAAAAATTCAAGACGAAAGTGAAAAGAAAAAAGGTGAAAAATATGATTTTCAAATTTTTTCTTATGCAAAGACATCTGATGAAGATTTTGAAACTAAAGATACATTATTTGACCGCATTAACAATCTTTATCGTCGAGCATTAAAGCAACGCTTAAACATTCTTGACGAAAATAAGTTAAAAAAATCTTATGTGGTCGATGAAAATAAATTCTCATTAGGCAAGCTAAAATACACTGTTCAGGAGCTTGAAAAATATTCATTTGTTGATGGTAAAAACAGCTTTGAAGGCAAAGATATTTTGGGTGATTTCTTTGAGGGGATTATCAGAGAAGGCTTCAAGCAAACCAAAGGGCAGTTTTTTACTCACATTAATATCGTTAGATTTCTTTTATGGGGTTTACAGCTCGATAAATTAGCAGTTACTAGGGTTAATCGTGATTTAGAAATTCCATACCTGATTGACCCAAGTGCTGGTAGTGGTACTTTCTTAATTGAGTATATGAAATTTATTACCAAAAACCTAAAATATCGCTTTAAGGATAAGCTAGATGAAACTAGGGATATTGAGGATAATTATCACCAATGGTTTATGCCCGACCATCGAGAAAACAAGTGGGCTAAAGACTATATTTACGGCTCAGAAATTAACTTTAATTTAGGTACAGCCACCAAAGTCAATATGATTCTACATGGCGATGGCTCAAATAACATTTTTGTAAAAGACGGGTTATTGCCATTTAAGCTATACAATAAAGAAACTGCACCTAACTTCTTAAAACAATACGAACCTGATAATCTTTATGCTGATAAAGAGGTCAACAAGCAATTTGATATTATTATTACCAATCCGCCTTTTAGTGTAGATTTGGACAACGAAACCAAGAAAAACGTAAAAAAAGAGTTTGTCTTTGGAGATAAAAAGAACTCTGAAAATTTGTTTATTGAAAGGTGGTATCAACTCTTAAAGCCAAATGGACGTTTTGCGGCTGTTCTACCTGAGAGCGTGTTTGACACTACTGAAAACAAATATATTCGTTTATTTGTTTATAAATATTTCAAAGTTAAAGCTGTTGTTTCGTTACCACAAGTTGCCTTTGAGCCTTATACATCAACTAAAACAAGCTTGCTTTTTGCTCAAAAGAAAACAGAGGATGAAATCAAACAATGGAATGAATCATGGAGTAAATATTCTAATGAATGGAGCTTATTAAAAACTCGCTGTGAAAAAGAAGTTGAGCATTTCATAAAAAACAAAGCCATATCTAAAAAGTGGGCAATTGCAAAAGAAAGCGAACAGCAGAGAAAAAACAACCTACACCGACTGTTAAAAGATTACCTCGAAGATGATGATGATAGTTTAGCTTTAAAAGAACTGGTAGAAAAATACCAATCTGAAATTCTTGAGCTATGTAAATTTGACAAAGACACCAAAGAGAGCTTTGGTTTTGTTAATACTTGGTGGGTGTTTGGTGAAGTGGCACAAGCACTAAGCTATTCAATATTTATGGCAGAAGTCGACCATGTAGGCTACAAACGTACTAAACGAGGCGAAAAACCAATGCCTAATGACCTTTATCGTTTAAATACTGATAATGAGGTAATAGTTGATGATGGTGTAAAACAAACAGCACTAGATTTCTTGAGAGATGTTGAATGGGATTAAAGCAGTTTGATGTCCAGCTAAACAAACTATCTGCGGAAAACTCTCTGAGGTGTGACGTGGATTTTATTGATTTTAGCAAGACTACGAAAGAAAGCTCACTCTCTTTTAATGAACTATTTGACATTATTGAATGTGATAAAAAAGAACGTCTAAGTATTATTGAGAAAATAGAAGAAATACCTTTTAGATATTCAGAAATTGGTCATGTAACAAAACAAGGCGATGCTGAGCCAGTTGCGTTAGAATTTTCAACACGGGATGAACTTGTAGAAGATTACTTTAAGAAAATAGAAAAAGGCGATATTCAAACTGCTAATTCTGGAAATATATTATTATCAAAAGTTAGACCCAACCTGAAGAAATATGTGTTTATTGATGATGACCTATCAAACATTTTTTATACAACAGCTCTGATACAGTTAAAGCCAAAAAAACTAAACAAACTGCTTTATTACTCTCTTAGAACAGTGTTTTATAAGAATTTAATGTCAATCTCTAGACAAGGAAAAGGGTATCCAACATTAAAAGTTGATGATTTATTTTCTATCAGACTAGATTCAAAGATAATCAATTTGTATGAAGAAAATGAAAAGTTTCTGTTAAAAAAAATTGAACCAATCGAACAAAAAATAAAAAAATTAAAAGCCAAAATCAAAACCTCTCAAGATATTATTAATTTGGTTTTTGCAAGAGAGTTTAAATTTAATCTTGATGAATTTGAAAGCTTAAAGAAAGTAAAAATATTCGATTTTAATGTGTCAGACTTTGGCAATAATAAAGACTTGCGTAATAGTGCCAAATTTCACCGTCTAGCAGGTAAATTTGTTCTTGATGAACTAAAACAGCATACCAATAAAAAAATCAAAGATTTTATTTCAGAGCCTATTGTTTTGGGTAAAGGCATATCTCCTGCGCAATACGATGATGATGGAGCGTATTATTACCTCTCAATGGCAACCATCAAAAATTGGAGGTTTGAAAAGGAAAATGCTCGCTTAGTATCTGATAAATTTGCTAATGACAATTACAATAAGACCGTACAGGTTGATGATATTTTACTAGCACGTTCAGGTGAAGGAACAATTGGAAAGGTGGCGATTATTGACGATGAAGAATTGCAAGGCATATTTGCTGACTTCACTATG
This sequence comes from Gammaproteobacteria bacterium, assembly GCA_965277405.1. Taxonomy (GTDB): domain Bacteria; phylum Pseudomonadota; class Gammaproteobacteria. The sequence continues at coordinate 1,216,606 of OZ255726.1, read as the reverse complement.
AAAATAAGGCTTAAAGATTATAATGGTTTATTTGCTTTTTATTATTTTAGAACTGAGTATTTTCAATACCTTGTTGAAATCAATAAAAAAGGACTTGGAAACAATACTAATATATTCCCAAGCCAAATACAGGAATTGCCACTATTAGATATTTCTCTCCAAAAGGAACAAAAAATAGTTAGTGAAATAAAAGCAGGATTAGACGCTCAAGCAAGAATTAAAACGGAAATAGAAAAGCAAAGAAATGAGATTGATACAATCATTCAAAATGCTATAAAAAATAACTAATATTTTTAAAAACTTGCTTTTCCACAGCTATCGTTAAAATAAAGGTAATAGACTTTAATTATTGATAGCTGTTTATGACCAATATCAACAATCCAAATTCAAAAACTATACTTTTACATAAAGACCAGCATATGAAGCGTATGCAAGAAGCTTCAAATTCGCACCCAGTGCAGCTAGATTTATTTCAAACCTTGGTCAGCAATAACTATTCAAACAGTGTAGAGCTATACCAAACTCTGCCTGACGTGTTTAGCTGAAAGCAGGATAATCTCAGAAATGCAGATGGTTCGTTACCCGTGCTATCTCGCCCATGAATTTACAACAAAACAGAATACACGCTGGATATTTCACCAGCTAATATCACGGTGATAAATGAGGGTAAAAAACAAAAACGAGCGTTTCATAAAACCGTGATTGCTGAATTTGTAGAACATGCCCTACATAAACTCTCTATTGCTGATGGGTTTTTCCTAAATGATGACAGCGTTAAAACCGATAATTTCTGGTTAATAACCACTTTTTACAAGGTCAGGGAAGAGTTAAAGCGCATGGGTAAAAACTACAGTTACGAGCAAATCAAAGACGGTGTATCAATACTAAGACCACTGCAATACCCCATCACTTTTTGCTTTGCAGAGTAAAAAATTGCAAGTTGGGGGTTTTTACTGAAAAATCACTAAATTTGCCGAAAATGGCGCATATATGCCTATTTATCTGGGCTTTTCGGACTATTTTCCTAAATTTAGGCGCAATACTTCTGCTGTTGTTGCTATAATTGCTAGCCCTTTTCAAGTTATACGCCATCGCCTTCAACATCAGCATGGACTTTGGCTATGCCAAGATATCGTGCGCGGTGAAGACCATACACCCTTTTCATTGAGCCGAAAGTTCTCTCGACCACAAATTTGATAATATCAACTTATTACGCACCTTTTGCCAGTGTGGCATTGCTTTACCGTGTGGCTTTTTCCGCATAATTCCATCATGAATTTGCTTATCACGTAGAAATGCTTGATTTGCTTTGCTGGCAGCACCCTTATCATACAGAAGCGTTTGTCCGGCTTTGATAGGGGCATCTGCTATATCATTTGCAAATCTGCCCATCTCGCTGGTATTCGCTGCATGCGTATCAACAGATAACGCTATACCATGTTCATCTGTTACAACAGTAGAGCTATATCCATACAGCAACTTATCACCTTTGCTCATCCATGACGCAGCAACATTATCGGCATATTCAACTTCTCCTGTTGCATGTGTTCCATTTGCTAATGCGTACTCGATAGCATCTGGCGTCGACGACGAGCATTTTGTAGCAACGTAATCCGCTGATACACATTGCCATTGCTTAGTTTTAAGCTTTGACGTTCAATGGAATGCTGCCATCAAGCAGGGCTTTGCAAAGATTATGTGTTGACCTTTTTCCGCAAACGGACACCCATTGCCGCATCAGCTGCCTGCAAGAGTAAAATTACAAAATTTCAAGAAAACTAATTCGCCAGCACCTGCATGGCTCAAGCTTCATCTGCTAAATTGTACCCTGTTGGTAATAACAGTGTTGTAAACATACTGATATTGTCGCTAGGCACAATACGCAGGTGTTGGCGAAGATCTTGCAATGTATGAGGTCTACCAAACAATCAAGTTCACTCCAGGAAATTTCCTCCCAAAGCATCACTAAAACTAAGATTTTTACCTGTTGATACTCCGCAGACGCTGATTTTCTGAGTAATGAGGAATACAGATATTTTCTATGAAAACATCTGTTAATGCAGTGGTCTTGCTCCGTGCAGCAGCGCAAGCTGCTATATTCGCTTGTTTGTCGTAGTTTTGCCGTTGTTGTAACGTAGTCGCGATCATGCAGCGGACAAGGCAACGGGTTTTCGTCCCGCAACACGAATTGTTGCGCACAGTGGGCTCAATCTTGCGTCCTTATGCTGCTGTGTTGATGAATGTATCTAGCAACGGTTGAATCGAATCGTATTTAACGATTTGACTGACAGGGTTGACAATGACGCGTGTTGATATTTCGAATAAGGTGTCGAACACCGTCAGATTATTTGCGCGTAATGTTGCGCCAGTTTCTACTATATCGATAATATAGTCGGCAATTCCGATATTGGGTGCCAATTCCATGCCTCCGTAAAGTTGAATAATGTTAGCAACAAGACCTTTATTACCGAAATATTGACGGGCAATGTTGGTGAACTTGGTTGCAATATTTGGGCTTTGAGTATATCGATGACTACCCATGCGCCCAGCACAAACCATTTTACAGGTGATAGGACCAATACTTGCTACTTCTAGCAAGTTGCTATTGCTGCTTTCTTCAATTAAGTCTTTGCCAACAAGTCCAACATCAACGGCACCAAGATCAACGTAAGTAATCACATCTTTACCACGCAAAATGCTGAGCTGTATATTGGGATTATTGGTAGGAATTAACAGTTTACGCGTTGTCAGTGGCGTAGCGGGGACAATGTTGATACTCGCAAGTTGTTGAATTGCTTGCTCACAAATTCTTCCTTTACCGATGGCAACAGTAAGCATTACGCAGGAAGGCGATGAATGTCAGCACCAAGCTTTGAGAATTTCTCTTCGATGGTTTCATAACCACGGTCAATATGATAAATACGGCTAATTTCTGTGATACCACCTTCGGTAACCATACCCGCTATAACCAGGCTGGCTGACGCCCTAAGATCCGTTGCTTGGACTGGCGCAGACTGTAACTTTGGTATCCCTGTAATTATTGCTGTATTGCCGCGCAAGGTAATATTTGCTCCCATCCGTTGCATTTCCAGAGCATGCATAAAACGATTTTCAAAAATATTTTCTGTGACAGAGCATGCGCCTTCTGCAATTGTATTTAACGCGATAAATTGCGCTTGCATATCTGTAGGCAAACCTGGATATGGACTGGTAGCAATACTGACAGCCTTCGGTCTTTTGTTTCTGTTATCTACTTCCATCCAAGTATCACCAGAGTGGACGCTAGCCCCAGCTGCAATTAATTTTTGCTTAACGGATTCAAGTAATTTTGGCTGGGTATTGTTAACACGAATATTGCCACAAGTAGCAGCTGCTGCTACCAGATACGTTCCAGTCTCAATTCTATCTGGGAGTACATAATGTCGAGCCCCGTGTAATTTTTTTACGCCTTCAATGATAATAGTATTGGTGCCGTGGCCAGTAATTTTTGCACCCATAGCATTCAAGCAATTTGCTAAATCTGTCACTTCAGGCTCTCGTGCACAATTCTCTAATCTAGTCGTGCCGGTTGCTAATGTTGCAGCCATAACAATATTTTCTGTCCCAGTAACCGTTACTGATTCAAACACAAAAGTAGTGCCGCGTAGCCTGTTTTGGGATTGGGCATGGATATAGCCATCGATAATCTTAATATCAGCACCCATCGTACGCAGCGCTTCAATATGCAAGTTTATTGGCCTGCTGCCAATTGCACAACCGCCAGGAAGCGCGACTTTCGCTTCGCCAAAATGGGCGAGCAATGGTCCCAATACTAAGATAGATGCTCGCATGGTTTTAACCATGTCGTATGGTGCAATACAATGTGACTGGGATGCAAGGGTAGCAGAAATACACATGTCATCTTCAAGCTGAATATTCACGCCAAGATTAGCCAATAAGCTAATCATTGTTGTTACATCTTTTAAATGCGGTACGTTATGGATGAACATTTGCTGATCAGTCAATAAAACCGCCGATAAAATTGGTAGCGCCGAGTTCTTGGCACCAGAAATATCTATTTCACCTTCTAGAATATTGCCACCGCGAATTTGGAGTTTTTCCATTAAGAAGCAGTGTTAGGTAAGTAAGTGCTTATTTGCACAGCATGAATGGAACCATCGGCAATCAGAGAGTTAATACATGAGTATACTTTTTGAGTTCGTTGCACTTTATTTAGGGCAACAAAGCAATGGTCCGTCACATCTATTTGATATTTACGCTCAGAGCCACGTACTTGTATTATAGCGTGCGGTAATACTTTCTGAATAGCGCTATGAATGGTCAAGATCATATTGTCTGAATGGTTTTTTCTTTACTGACTTAATGTTTAATAGATTGTAGACGCCAGACATTAACAAAATTCGTTCAATATCTTGTGGAATATTTTGAAATGAAATATTCATGCCAGTGTTTTTTGCATAGCGTAGCCAACATAGCATCAATGAAGCACAGACCGCACCTTGTGGTTTAGTTGGCTCCATATCAAACACTACTTCTGAGTACTTTGCTTTCAGGCGGTTAATCCAAACCTGGCCTTCTTCTCGTAATGTAATGACCGTTGTTGTGTTTATTACACCACCAACACGCAGATAGTTGTTGCGATATTTTTTCACCCAAACCGCATCAAGGTTGTCAAAAGTGTTGAGTTGTTCGCTAGCTTGTTCGTTCACTGTAATGTTATGGTGTGGTAGAGACTTTCTTAGCAGATGACCATGAGGCAATTACTGCATCGATATCTTGCTTATTCTTGTCCATCAATACGGCAAATTGTTGGTGTAAATTAATGGCCAAATTAATATCTGCCGCAATAATATTGGATAATAGCCAACGCTTGTATTTACTGTTAAAATACATTTCAAACCGCAATGAAATAATTTTCCCGTTTACACGCACCTTGCCTTTAATACGGACTCGTTTTGCTTCTTTAGCTTTAGTTGGCTGCAAAATAATTTGTAATCCTTTGCTCAATTTTTTTATGTCTGTGCTCAATAGCGTGTTGTTGACCATAAATATAAACTGCTGTTTATTTGCCTTAGAAAATGTGCGTTTTTGATCATCAGTCGCTTGTTTGTAGTATTTGGCCATGATCCTACGAGCTATAAAATCAAAGTCGATGATGCTTTCAAGTTCTTTATTAATAGTTTTGTCAAGGAGAATATTAGCCTCCTTTGGGTCATCAGGCAGCTGCAGTGTGTTGATGGCTTCCAAAGTATTGTCAATCATCGCCTGTAATGATGTATGCGCATCACTAGTATTTGAGGCAGCATGCACATTTGTAGTATATGCTATAAGTGCAGTACAAATTATCAGTATTGATGAAAGAAAGCGTATGCGATAAGATAATAAAAAAATTACCATGTGCTGAATGTCCTATTGTGAGTGAATCCTACCGCCCCAGTAGCTGAGCACCCTATCATAGTTTCCTTCATGAACTTTCATCAGGGTGATAAACTTTTCTCGATACAGTGCACCATGGTTGATGTCGTTAATCAGAATATTTTCTAACAACCAGCGGTTGCTGCTACGGTTGTAATACATGGCGTATATTACTTCATACACAGTATCACCAAGCTTAAGGAGTACTGGAACAGCAATGCGAAAAATATTTGATTTTTGAGGTGAGCGCACAATGCGATATTCAATAGTTTTACCAATAGTTGCTGGGTCTGCTTTAGCAAGATATTCAGCATATGTTATCAAAATATTATTATGATAAATATCGGCAAGTTTTTTTCGTTGTACTTGATTCGCATCTTGCCAATACTTACCCATGATGCGCTTGGTAATAAGCGGTAAGTCAATGATTGGAGCAATATTCTTGTTGAGGATATCATAATAGATATCCTTTGCATTTTCAGTATCAAGAATAGTGCGTGTATGACGAATGTCATACAAGATGCTTTGCATAATCTGGAGCACACGGCCATTTACTTCTTTGCTATTTGGCAGCTGCCGCGCAGCTGCTGCATTGGCAGTAACAAGTATACCGCACAGTAATAGCACAATAGCTTGCAAGATGCTTGTGCCCGTTATACGCATAGCTGTGTCCTTAAAAATGGACTAAAGTGGTGTTTATTCATCTGCTCGCAACAAAAAACTGCCAATTAAGTCCTCTAGCACAACTGACGATTGGGTGTCGTATATTACATCACCATCAGTCAGAAATTCCTCGTCGGCACCAAAGATAAGGCCGATGTACTTTTCGCCAAGTAGTCCAGAAGTAAAAATGCTCGCGGCTGTATCAGTTGGCAAATAATCAACAGATTTATTAATCGACATCAATACAAGCGCTCTTTTTTCTTCATGGTCAAGGGTGATTGAATCAACTGTGCCAATCGATACACCGCTTACGCTAACTTTTGCTCGAGATGTCAGACCACTGATATTTGAAAAATAGGCGCGTAATGTGTATGTGTCATCGTTTGACTGGGTGAGTCCACTGACGTTTAACGATAAGTAAATTAAACTCGCAATAGCGGCTAACACAAATAAGCCAACCATTAATTCAATTACACGCATATTTATCATCAAAAGTCTCCAAACATTAAAGCCGTTAACACAAAATCTAAACCTAAAATTGCCAAGGATGAGTATACGACAGTTTTTGTAGTTGCTTTACTAATACCTGCAGAAGTTGGAACGCAATCGTATCCATGAAATACAGATATCCAAATAACGGCAAAAGCGAAAATAATCGACTTAATGATGCTATTGACAATATCGCCATCAAAGGACACTACTGCTTGCATATTGCCCCAAAACGAACCGGAAAACACCTGCAACCATTCAATCGATACTAATGCACCAAAAATGATCCCCATGTAGTTAAACAATATTGTTAATAGTGGCAGAGCAATTATCCCACCATAAAATCTTGGGGCAATGATTCTGCGCAATGGATCGACCCCCATCATTTCTAAAGATGCTAGTTGCTCTGTAGCTTTCATCAGGCCAATTTCAGCAGTAATTGCTGAGCCAGCACGCCCAGCAAACAATAACGCAGTTACCACTGGCCCAAGTTCACGAATAAGCGATAAAGCAATCATCTGACCAATAATTTGCTCGCTGCCGTAGTTTTTTAATAATGAATAGCCTTGAATACTCAGCACCATGCCAATAAACGCACCTGAAACACAAATAATGACAATTGAAAGTACTCCAATCATATGAATTTGTTTAATGACCAAATGGAATGCGTTGCGTTGTGGCTTAGCATATAAAGCGTGAAATAATAGTATTGAAGCACGCCCGACAGAGCGCACTGAACCCAGTGTTTTTTGCCCAAGTAATGCAATGAAATCAAGGAGCCACATCTTAAAATTTACCTAATAGGTCGTCATTTAGACTGGGAGCAGTATGGTGAAAGCGCACAGGACCATCAGGCAGGCCATTTACAAATTGTTTGAGCATTGGCGCCTTGCTTTTGCGTAGCTCATCTGGCGTGCCTTGCCCAATAATTTTACCTTGTGCAAAGACCAACACATAATCTGCGATCGAAAATGTTTCGACTAAATCGTGAGAAACGACGATACTAGTCATCCCCAGGTTATCATTGAGTTTACGCACTAATGATAGCAACACGCCCATAGAAATCGGATCTTGTCCAGCAAACGGTTCATCATACATAATAATATTAGGGTCAAGCGCAATAGAACGAGCTAATGCAACCCGCCGTGCCATACCTCCACTCAGCTCACTTGGCATAAAAGAGTGGACGCCGCGTAAACCAACGGATTCAAGTTTCAGTAGCACTAGATCACGAATCATGTCCTCAGGCAATTTAGTATGAACGCGCAGAGGAAACGCAACGTTTTCATACACGCTCATGTCAGTAAATAACGCACCAGACTGAAATAACACCCCGATATTTTTCCGCAGTGCAAACAACGCGTCCCGAGAGAGCTTATGTACTTCGGCATCACGAATACAAACACTGCCTGCATTTGGTTTAAGACTGCCACCCATCAGGTGTATCAGTGTGGTTTTACCAGTGCCACTTGGCCCCATGATTGCCGTAACTTTATGCTCAGGAATTTCGAAACTTATATCATCAAATATCAACAAGTCGTCACGATAAAACGTTAAGTTTTCAACTCGTATCATAGTATTGTTATCACTTACAAAACCCCTTTAGTAGATGGGATTGTAGCGCCAGCAATTGCCACAGCTTGACGTAAGGCCAGTGTAAAAGCTTTGAATATTGATTCAATTTGATGGTGCGCATTAATACCCGTCAAATTGTCCACATGTAATGTGCAAGAGGCACAGTTCACAAAGCCTTGAAAAAACTCACGCGCCAGCTGTAAATCAAATTGACCGACACGTTCTGCGGTAAAGCTGACATTATAATGGAGGCTTGGTCGACCGCTTAGGTCTATCACTACGCGAGATAATGCCTCATCAAGTGGCGCATACGCATGTGCAAACCGCACAATGCCACGTTTATCACCTAATGCCTCAGCCAGTGCAGTACCAATAACTATGCCTATATCTTCAACTGAATGATGGTCATCTATTGCAACATCGCCTTTGCAATCAATATAAATATCAAATTGACCGTGTCTGGCTAATTGTTCTAGCATGTGATTTAATACAGGTACGCCCGTAGAGATTTGGTTCTTTCCTTGACCATCCACACAAAATTCTAGCTGGATGTCAGTCTCGTTTGTTGTACGCGATATTTTAGCAACTCGTCGTGTCATCTATCTGTATCGGTGAAATACTATATATGAAAAAATAACACATTCATCAGTGTATATACGAATTACTAGTATATGCCAAAAGTTTGTCGCAATAGTAACTGCAACTACTGTTTATTGCTGATGGGTGTATCACATTTTCGCCAATGCTACTGAGCAAACAACAGTGTAGACTGCCAAGTAACGCTTAATCAAGCACGTAGACAAGAGCTGGATTTATATGCATACAGGCAGTCCACAGATTAATAGTTACATTTAGCGAGTAGCAACCGCAAAAAATGGTAATATCAAAACGTTCGTGCTAGGATATCTTTCTAGCATGTAATTTAAAAATAACAAGCACGTTTCAACGTGGTTCTTCCATTAACTGTCCACACAAAATTTAAGCTGGATGTCAGCGTCATTTATTGCACTCAATATTTTAACAACGCGCCGTGTCATCTCCTCGCTTACAAAGTGAAATTACTATATATGAAAAAAATAATACCCACATCAATGCATATACGAATTACAAGTAAATGCCAAAAGTTTGCCGCAAATTTGCTGCGAGTACTGTTTATTGTTGCTGGATGTTTAACATTTTCCGCCAATGCCACCGAGAAAACAAGTGTAGATTGGCGGGTAACGCTTGATCAGGCGCGTGGACAACAGCTGTATTTTCATGCCTGGGGAGGCAGCCAACAGATTAATAGTTACATTAAGTGGGTAGCAACTCAGGTAAAAGAGCAATTTGACGTAACCCTCAATCATGTAAAAATTAGCGACACTGCATTGATTGTAAAAAAAATAATTCGAGAATCGGCGGCGGGTCGCACCAATGATAACGGCTCTGTCGATTTGATTTGGCTAAATGGTGAGAATTTCAGAACACTCAAAGTTCGATCATTATTATTTGGTCCTTTTGCAGAAGATTTGCCAAATTTTTCCTTCGTAGATACCGTTAACAAGCCGACAACTACACTTGATTTTGGTGTGCCAACAGCAGGGTATGAAGCTCCATGGGGGATGGCACAACTCGTATTTATGTATGACAGTGCGACACTACAAAACCCACCAAAGACACTGCATGCAATGCTCAAATGGGCTGAACACCATCAAGGAAGAATGACGTATCCAAAGCCGCCAGACTTCATTGGTACAACTTTTTTAAAACAAATCGCATATGCAACAATTGCTGATACACAGGTATTGCAACAGCCAGCAAGCACAGTAGACACTCATACCATACTTGCCCCGATGTGGAAGTTTTTAGATCGCCTACATGCCGCGGCGTGGCAGCAAGGACAAACATTTGCCAACAATATCGAAGATCAAATGCGACTATTAAACGATGGTGAAATAGATTTTGCTTTGGCATTTAATCCCGCGGAAGCTAGTTCAAAAATTGTCAGCGGACAATTACCAGATACCGTGCGCACCTTTGTGCTTGATGGCGGAACTATTGGCAATACCCATTTTGTTGCTATTCCCAAGAATGCCCAAGCCAAGGCTGCTGCGCAAGTGGTCGCAAATTTTTTGATGTCGCCAACCGCGCAGATTCGCAAGCAAAATCCTACTGAATGGGGAGATTTTACTGTTTTGAATGTTGATAAATTAACCCAGCAGCAGCAGCAGCAATTTGCCGCGCTACCATTAGGAGTTGCGACATTATCTCCACAACAGCTTGGGTCAGTGCTGCCTGAGCCAGACGCTTCTTGGACAACTGTAATTGAATCTGAGTGGCGCAAGCGTTATCAATAATTGAGATATATTATTTTATGAAAAACCAATGGCACAAGTCTGATTGGCGTAATTTACCTATATTGCAACAACCAACGTATCCTGATATCGACACGTATAATCAAGCGCTGCAACAATTAGAAAAGTTGCCGCCATTGGTGTTTGCAGGTGAAGTGCGCAGGTTACGCAAGCGCTTAAAAGACGTCGCGCTCGGCAAGGCGTTTTTGTTACAAGGCGGTGATTGCGCAGAATGTTTTGCAGAATTTAACGCAGACTCTATACGCGATACATTACGGGTGTTGCTACAAATGGCATTGGTGCTCACCTACGGTGCCCGCAAACCAATTGTTAAAATTGGCAGGATTGCTGGGCAATTTGCCAAGCCGCGTTCAGACAATTTTGAAACGCAAGATGGTGTAAAATTACCAAGTTACCGTGGTGATAATGTTAATGGCATTAACTTCAATGCCGCTGATCGTATTCCTGACCCACAAAGATTGTTGACCGCATACTATCAATCAGCAGTGACGATGAATTTATTGCGGGCGTTTTCAACTGGTGGGTTTGCTGATTTACATAAAATTCATCGACTCAATCTAGACTTCATTGCCGAACATGAAAAGCAAGAGTTTTTTGATATTTCGTCACAAATCAAGCATGCCTTAGATTTTATCAGTGCCTGCGGATTTACTCATACTGCACCAGAGTTGCGTGAAACAGAAGTGTACACATCACATGAAGCGCTGCTATTAGGCTATGAAGAAGCATTGACCCGACAAGATTCACTCACAGGTAAATGGTACGACTGCTCAGCACATATGGTATGGATTGGTGAGCGGACGCGTGATCCAAATCATGCGCATGTACGGTTTTTATCAGGAGTGCATAATCCAATCGGCGTTAAAATTAGCACAAAAACAACCCAGAGTGATATTTTGCGGCTGTGTGATACCCTCAATCCACAGAATGTTCCAGGACGGTTGACGTTTATCACCCGTATGGGTAATGGCAATATTCCAAAATACCTACCTACATTACTCCGCGCCATTGAGCGTGAACAACGCCGCGTGATTTGGTGCTGTGATCCAATGCATGGCAATACTGAGAAGCTCTCAAATGGATACAAAACCCGCCGTTTTGATGCAATACTTGGCGAAGTACGAGATTTCTTTCACACCCATCGTGAAGAAGGCACATATCCAGGTGGCATCCATTTAGAAATGACTGGTGCTGATGTCACCGAATGTTTGGGCGGACTGCAAAATATCCCAGAAGAACGTGTTTCAGACCGCTATCACACCCGTTGTGATCCGCGCCTGAACGCAACACAGGTGTTGGAGCTCGCGCATCAACTTGCTGAAAATTTGAATAACTAAGTTATCAATGGCCGGGAGCAGTTTTGGTGCGGCATTTCGCTTAACAACATTTGGTGAAAGTCATGGTGTTGCTATTGGTGGCGTTATTGACGGCTGCCCTGCTAATTTTCCAATTGATACTAACGCGATACAACACCAACTTAATCGTCGAAAACCAGGACAATCGCAGCTCACAAGCCAACGGCGTGAACCAGACAATGTAGAAATTTTATCTGGCATTTTTCAAGGAAAAACAACTGGTGCTCCAATTGGCTTTACCATTCATAACCTAGATCAAAAAAGCAAAGATTATTCAAGTATTAAAACGGCATATCGTCCAGGACACGCAGACTTTACCTATGATCAAAAATACGCAACCCGCGATTATCGCGGCGGTGGACGATCATCAGCACGCGAGACCGCAAGCCGCGTGGTCGCAGGCAGCGTTGCTCGGCAAATACTGCAGAGCATGTATGGTGTTGCTATTCAAGCGTGGGTTGGGCAAGTTGGTAATATCTGCGCACCCACATTTGGCAGTGCTGATTTTGACACATCGTGTATTGAGCACAATACCATGTTTTGTCCAAATACTGCCATTGCGCAAACTATGCAAGGTGTAGTAACAGCGGCACGCGCAGACCGCAATTCAGTTGGGGCAAAAGTATGTGTGGTGGCAACTGGCACTCCAGCTGGTTGGGGAGAGCCAGTTTTTGACAAGCTGGACGCATTAATCGCCCAAGCGATGATGAGTATAAATGCAGCAAAAGGTGTTGGGATTGGCGCAGGATTTGCCTGCGTTGCAGCACAAGGAAGTACGTATCACGATCAAATGTCACCTACTGGCTTCACCAGCAATACTAATGGCGGCACGCTTGGCGGTATTTCTACCGGACAAGATATTTATGCCGAAATTGCGTTTAAACCAACACCAAGTATTGCACAACCACTGCACTCAATAAACACGGTAGGCGATGCTGTTGCCGTTACCACCAAAGGGCGGCACGACCCATGTGTTGGTATTCGTGCTGTGCCAATCGTCGAGGCAATGCTGGCCTTGGTGTTGTGTGATTTGAGTTTACGCCAGCAAGCTCAAATATTTGTAAAACCCAACAATAATTTAATGCTCTAGAACAGCCCTACGGTTAAGCCATCAGTATTCAAGCAAATCTGTTCTGCAGCTGGTTGTTTTGGCAGACCAGGCATGGTCATAATTTCGCCACAGATTACCACGATAAACCCAGCACCAGCTGCAAGTCGCACTTCGCGTATTGGCACTGAATGGTGGGTTGGTGCTCCTCGTTTATTCGGGTCAGTGGTAAAAGAATATTGGGTCTTGGCTATGCAAATCGGTAATGTGCCATAGCCTGCGTTTTCCCAAATATGCAGTTGGTTACGAATTTTGCTGTCGGCAAGCACTTCATCTGCGCGGTAGAGTTGTTTCGCCACGGTCTCTATCTTGCTAAAAAGTGATTGGTCATCATCATACAACAGCTGCAGCACACTGGTGTTTTGCTCCGTCATCGCCACCACTGCGCGAGCAAGTTCTTCCGCTCCCGCACTGCCTTGTTCCCAGTGCTTGCAAACAATCGCCACAACATTGTTTTTAGCACAATGTCTCTGGACGGCCTCAATCTCAGCTTGAGTATCATTGTGAAAATGATTGATTGCTACCACGCTGCGCAACCCAAACTTCTGCATATTTTCAATATGACGGTCAAGGTTGTTACACCCTGTCATAACTGCGGCCACGTTTTCCTCACCAAGGTTGTCTTTGGTGATGCCGCCATTCATTTTTAACGCTCTAATTGTCGCCACGATCACAACTGCGCTTGGTGCTAACCCAGATTTACGACATTTAATATTGAGAAATTTTTCAGCTCCAAGGTCTGCGCCAAATCCTGCTTCTGTAACCACATACTCTGCCAGTTTAAGCGCAGTTTTAGTAGCAATTAACGTATTACAACCGTGAGCAATATTTGCAAAGGGTCCACCATGAACAAAGGCAGGGTTGTTTTCTAAAGTTTGTACAACATTCGGTTGCATTGCCTGTTTGAGTAGCACTGCCATAGCGCCTGATGCCTTAATATCTTTTGCGGTTATAGGAGACATGTCGCGGCGATAGCCAATGACAATTTTTTCAAGCCGTTGCTCCAACTCATGCAGGTTTTCCGACAAACACAAAATTGCCATCACTTCAGATGCCACGGTAATGTCAAAGCCATCTTGCCGGGGAAAACCATTGCCTGGACCACCAAGTCCGCTTGTTATATTGCGTAACGCGCGGTCATTCATATCGACAACACGCCGCCATGATATGCGGCGAGCATCAATACCTAGCTCATTTCCCCAATGAATATGGTTGTCAATCATTGCTGCTAACAAATTATGCGCACTGCTAATAGCATGAAAATCACCTGTAAAGTGCAGGTTAATATCTTCCATAGGGATGACTTGCGAATATCCACCCCCAGCAGCACCACCTTTAACACCAAAACATGGTCCCAGCGAAGGTTCACGCAGGCAGATGATTGTTTGCTTGTGAATACGGTTTAATGCATCACCAAGACCAACGGTAGTAGTGGTTTTTCCCTCTCCTGCGGGAGTAGGATTGATGGCGGTTACAAGTATCAGTTTGCCGTGTGGATTATTAGAAATTTGCTGGATAAAACGAGCAGAAATCTTGGCTTTATCGTATCCATATGTGAGCAAGTCATCCTTATCTATATGTATTTTTTCACCGATTTCGTGAATATGCAGGGGCGTTGCTTGGCGGGCAATATCGATATCAGTCGGCATAAAAATCCTAATAAATAACGTGATGAATTTACTATCTATTCGTCATGCGCCAACGCAGTACTGACGTATTTGGCTGCTGCCAAACTACTGCGCGTAACCCGCCACCAGCACGTGCTAACGGTAATGCATTAAATTGTATTACATCACGGCCTGGAAAAACCCCTTTGACAGTGCTTAGCGCCTTTGCATCTAATATCTGATGCCCGAATTTGGGCATAACCACCGCCTTATGTACAAGTAATAGATTGGCATATGATATTGTGACTTTTCTATTTTGATACCTCGTTGGTAGCGGATTGCCCACTGTGTAAACAGACAAATACTGGCCAAAGCCATCAATGATATTTTTTATCTGTATTAAGACTGAAGCATACACTGATGCGTTAACATCGCTTGTATAGGCTGATGTTGCTAATAGGACTTTCCCTTCAGCAATGAAAATCATGATATCAGCAAGATGATTGTGTGAATTAACCAACGGCTTGTAGTCAAGCCATACCACATTGTGGTGTCGACCAAAGCGCTCAAGTGCGCTATTGATGGTTTTGACGGGGAGTGCCGCATTTTTGGTGTTGTTGAATACAGCATTTTTATCCAATACAATTGTTCCAGCGCCATCTGCTGTGTACATATTGGAGTTCAGCAATAATGGCTGAGTTTTTATCGGAATATAGAGTTTTTTTACTAATGAATAACAACAGTTGCTCTGAATACTCGTTGTATTACGCTCGCCCCAAAATATTGCCGCTATTTTTGCTGTAAGCATATTCTTTTTGAGTAACACCATTGGTGCATTATCGTTTATCCACCATTCAGGCTCAGACCACGGCAGTAATTCAACCCGGCTATCAAGGTTGGCTATTAGATGGCGGGTATCAGTATAATCATGGAGCACAGCCACGGGTTCGAACTGCACGATAATGTTCGCTAGCTCAATAATAGACTTTTGTACATGGATAAAATCGCGATCCCATGAAGATTGCAGGCTTGGCAACATCAGCCAATTGCGTTCATGCGGCAACCATTGTGGGGCGTAATGATAACTAGAAAACAAACGTCAATCTCAATATAGTTATGAAACCTCTGATTAAGTCGCGCATGAAGCAGGGTTGCCTGCAATTGCAGATGAAGCGTGGCGCATGCAGACGGTGCATGCCGTAGCTTATACGCCAAGGGAACCTCTGATTAACTCGCTGATGGAGCGAGTTTGCCTGCAATTGCTGATGATTGCAAGGCGCATTCCGCAGGCGCATGCCGTAGCATATACGCCAAGGGATGCAACACAGCAAGCGCAGCAATTGCAGCAAACCCAAAGTATATTCAACAGAAGGACGGGAAAAAACGCTGCGCTAACGTCGTTGCAGCACTTGATAATACCACCAGTATTATCTGTGCACTGCGTCTAGTTATCATCAGCGTTTTTTCTCCGTCTCGCCCATCATGGAATTAATCAGAGGTTCGCAAGGAATGCAACACCGCCAGCGCATCGTTTACCTGTCTCACCCATCATGGACTTAATCAAAGATTACTTATTTCTTTATAATGGATTTTCTTGCAGGAATTGTGCAAATTCAGTAAGCCAATTCTTACTGACTATAGCGTCTGCGTATTCGGTGCCATCGGCTGATTTAATCACAATATAGACATTCTCAAGTGTTTGTGACCATGCCAATTGATATGGTTGATTGTCGATAAGCAGGGCAACGGACGAATTAGTTGCATCGGCTATTGCTGGTGCTTGAGTAAAAGCTGCATATTTTTTCAATACAGAATTTGGTGGTAGCTCAGTACGCAAACTGGGTTGATTGCGGCTATTGATACCAACTTCTGCAATAACGATTTTTTTTTGCAGTACTGATTGCATAGAAACATTTTCACTCTGTACGTCTTGAATAAATCCTGCAATAGGAAACGGATATCCAGCTGATTCAGTTTGCAACAATTCCCCAGCCATTGCCGACTGGGGAACCAGCATTGTATCTTCGAGTGGTTTTGTTGGCGGCGGCGGCGCGTATTTTTTTGTTTGCTGTGCGGTTTGGTAGCGTAATGCACCAGTGCTGCAACTGTGTATAAACAATGCGATAACAAAAATAGAATAATATTTAATCATGAATAAATGGGTTTATAGCAGCTGTAAGTCTGCAAGAGTTTGATCGACCTGCGCACGATGCTGTTCGCTAAGCCATAATAACGGCAAGCGAATGCCACGATCGCATTTACCCATGCGCCACAGTGCATATTTGACAGCTGTTGGACTTGGCTCAATAAACATCATGCTATGCAAGGTCCGCAGTTCATCTTGCGCCCGCACACAGGCATCCGTTCTACCGCGCAAACCGTGCTCAATTAACTTTGCCATTTTATCTGGAATTACATTGGCAGTGACTGAAATAATGCCATCACCGCCTGCATTCATAAAGCCATCAATTGTTGGGTCTTCGCCACTTAATAGGATGAAGTCTCTAGTTAGGTCTTTTAGTTTTTGTACGCGGGTATTGTCGCCACTCGCCTCTTTGATGCCAACAATATTTGGATGGTATGAAAGGTCAGCTACTGTTTCAGGCAAGATGTCTATAATAGTGCGCGATGGGACGTTATAGATCAATTGAGGAATCGCAACGGCATCAGCGACTGCTTTGAAATGGGCTAATAATCCTTGTTGGGTTGGCTTATTATAATACGGCACAACGAGCAAACACGCATCTGCTTGTTTGTCTTTGGCTGCAGCGGTAAAGTCGATTGCTTCAGCCGTGGCATTTGAACCTGTGCCAGCGATAACAGGAATGCGCCCGCGAACCTGTTTACAAGTAAATTCAATGACATCAATATGTTCCTTTGGCGTGAGTGTTGCTGATTCACCAGTGGTGCCAACAGCAATAATAACACTTGTTCCAGCGCTAATATGCCATTCTATCAGTTCGGCGAGTGCGTCGTATGCCACGTCACCGTTCGCATGCATGGGGGTAATGAGCGCGACCATGCTTCCTGTGAATTCTTTCATAATTGCAGTTATGCCATCCAAAATACTCAATATATCAGCAATGGGCTACAACTGCTATCTCCACTAAAACAAATTTCTATATCCATTCGTGCTTGAATACACTGAGGTTACCTATATTTCTATGAAACCCCTGAATATCTATCTGCTAATAACGCACAATTGGACGCTGTATGAGGATTGAAGAATTTACCACAATAATGCAAAATGCTCTGGATGCAGCGCAAACAAATGCGCTGGTAAACAACGATGTTCAGATTGATACCAATCATGTACTTAAGGAATTACTGCAAAATCCAGATGCCGCAATGACGCCACTGCTTATTCAGTCAGGTGGTAATGCTGCGGCTATCCAAGAAAACATTGCCAAAGTTTGTGCGGATGGGCCCAAAATGGCTGGCGGACAAGGCAACGAAGTTCGTACTTCCCAGCAACTATTACATGTTTTAGCCATTGCAAAAAAACACGCGCATGAGCG
This sequence comes from Gammaproteobacteria bacterium, assembly GCA_965277405.1. GTDB lineage: Bacteria > Pseudomonadota > Gammaproteobacteria. The sequence continues at coordinate 1,198,522 of OZ255726.1, read as the reverse complement.
CGGCGATCAATTTATTGCCAGTGAATTGTTTTTGCTTGCAGCCTGTGATGATAAAGGCGCTACAGGGAAGATTCTTAAAAATCATGGCGTCGCTAAATCGCTGCTGCAAGTTGCCATCAATACTGTGCGCAATAACACGACTGTTGATACAGCCGGAGCAGAGGACTCTCGCAAGGCGCTACAAAAATATTGCATTGACGTAACACAGCGGGCACAACAAGGTGAGCTTGACCCTGTGATCGGTCGCGACGATGAAATTCGTCGCACCATACAAGTCTTGCAACGCAGGCGCAAAAATAATCCTGTGCTGATTGGCGAGCCTGGTGTCGGCAAGACTGCATTGGTAGAAGGTCTGGCGCTGCGCATCATTAACCGCCAAGTACCTTCAGGCTTACAAAACAAAAAAGTACTTTCCCTGGATTTGGGAGCGTTGGTGGCAGGTGCAAAGTTTCGCGGTGAGTTCGAAGAACGTTTAAAAGCAGTATTAAAAGAATTACAAGCGCTTGCAGGTCAAGTGATCCTGTTTATTGATGAGTTGCACATGCTAGTTGGTGCAGGAAAAAGCGACGGAGCGATGGACGCCAGCAATTTGTTAAAACCAGCATTAGCGCGTGGTGAACTCCATTGTGTGGGCGCGACAACCTTAGATGAATACCGTCAGTACATCGAAAAAGACGCAGCGCTGGAGCGGCGGTTTCAGCAAGTATTAGTGAAAGAGCCAAGTGAAAGTGATGCAATAGCAATTTTACGCGGAATTAAGGAGAAATATGAATTACACCATGGCGTTGACATTACAGACTCGGCGATTATTGCCGCAGTAAAATTATCAAAACGCTATATTACCGCGCGGATGCTGCCAGACAAAGCCATTGATTTGATTGATGAAGCTGCGAGCCGGATTCGCATTGCTATGGATTCTAAGCCAGAGAGCGTAGACAAGTGTGAGCGCCTATTAATTCAACGCAAAATTGAAATGGAAGCGATTAAAGAAGATATTGACGCAACCTCAACGCAACAGCGCAATCAGCTTGCTGCAGAAATTGGCAGTTTAACAAAGGAAATGGCCGATATGGAGCAACGGCTGAATGCTGAAAAAGCAAATTTGCTGCATATGCAAACAATAAAGGCCAGTATTGACAAAGCAAAGCTTGAAAGTGAAACGGCACGGCGCGCAGGCAATTTAGACGTACTTGCCCAGTTACTATACAGCGATATTCCGAAACTAGCAAAGCAACTTGAAGCAGCGACAGAGAATAGCAACAACAACACATTGCTACCAACGCGTGTTGATGAAGAAGAAATTGCAGAAATTGTATCGCGGTGGACAGGTATTCCTGTTACGCGGATGTTGGAAAGCGAAAAACGCAAACTACTCCAGCTTGAGCAGGTGCTCCACGAACGGGTGATAGGTCAAAACACAGCGGTCGCAGCAGTCGCAAATACCGTACGGCGCTCACGAGCAGGGCTGAGTGACCCGCGTAAACCAAGTGGGTCTTTTTTATTTCTTGGTCCAACTGGTGTTGGTAAAACCGAATTATGTAAAGCGCTCGCGTGTTTTCTCTTTGATAGTGAAGACGCAATGATTCGCATCGATATGTCAGAATATTTAGAAAAACATTCGGTCTCGCGACTGATAGGTGCTCCACCAGGCTATATAGGCTATGAGCAAGGGGGTAGCTTGACTGAGGCAGTACGGCGCAGACCATATAGCGTTATTTTGCTCGATGAAGTGGAAAAAGCGCATCCAGATGTATTCCATATTTTATTACAGTTGCTTGACGACGGTAGGTTGACAGATGGACAAGGGCGCACGGTGAATTTTAATAACACCATCATTGTGCTCACTTCTAATTTAGGTTCAGATGTTATTTTACAGCAAGGAAATTCCGCTGCATGTAAGCAGCAAGTAATGGAAATGCTGCATCGGCAATTCCGCCCTGAATTTATCAACAGAATTGATGAAATAGTGTTATTTGATTCTCTAGATCAAGCCGCAATTCGCCAGATTATTGACATTCAAATGTTGCGAATTAACGCAAGGCTGGCAGAACAAAACATGGAGTTGCAACTTGATGACAGTACCTTAGAGCGGCTGAGCAACATTGGCTATAGCCACGACTTTGGCGCTCGTCCATTGCAACGCACCTTAAAACAATGGATAGAAAACCCGCTAGCGCAGCGGATACTTGATGGCAGTATTCATGCTGGAATCATACAAGGGCGGTCTTCAGAATCTGGCGTTGAGTTTATGCAACAATAATGGGTAATAGTATCCCAAAGTATCCCAACAAGCACATAGCAACTGCTGATGAAACACAGCAGTTTCGTGATGCCGTGAATAACATCACAGCGCCGTTGCAATGCTCACAAGTAGCAACGGTTGCCATGCAGCAAATCAGTAACTTTGTAGCCTGTGAATATCTAGCAGCAATGGCTGGTGAAGAAAAAATATCCATTTTAGCAAGCGGGGTGAGTTATAAAAACTTTCAGCCATTTCGCCAAGGTCTACATGTTGAAAAAATTGATTTACACAATAACACTATCGCAGCAGCTGGCACGTATTTGGCTCATTCAATTGATGATTGCTATGCGCGCAGCATACGACGGCTGTTAATCGTACACGGAAAGAACGGCGCAAACGGTTCAATCATTAAAGCGCATGTAGCGCATTGGCTGCGTCAATCACAATTGGTACTTGCGGCAATGAGTGCAGAGCCACAGCACGGCGGCACTGGTGCGTGTTATGTGATACTAAAAAAACTGAATCATTGATATATTACCGCTTTGTAGCAACTGCGCATGTTGGCTGCAGCTATCCTCTCTAAGGAAGCTCTGATTAAGTCGCTGATGGAGCGAGTTTGCCTGCAATTACTGATGATTGCAAGGCGCAAACCGCGGAGCGCATGCCGTAGCATATACGCCAAGGGATGCAACACAGCAAGTACCGCTTGTAGGCAAACCATCATATATTCAATAGAAGGACGGGAAAAAACGCTGCGCTAACGTCGTTGCAGCACTTGATAATACCACCAGTATTATCTGCGCACTACGCTTAAGTTTCATCAGCGTTTTTTCTCTGTCTCGCCCATCATAGACTTAATCAGAGCTTCCCTAAACAGACTCATCATAATTTTTACCCGTGGCGTTATCCATATCAAATAATATTGTTGAATTGCTATATTCTAAAAGCATCACACGCGCGCACATAATAATTGCAACCATTGGGGCAAATAAATTTGCGATAGGGATGAATGCCAACGTCCAACCTACCAATGCAGGAATACCATACGCCCATGTGCGCGTCGACACAAAAAAGTCTTTGTTATCCATAATCACTGACGCACAATCAATCACTAATAACGCGCGGTATATTGACCAGCCCCATATTGGCATCATGAATAAGCCTATGACTGGAATAATCGAGAATAATAGGACAAACGGTAAGATTAGCAGGTGCATGAAGATGGTGCGTAACAGTGGCGCAATAATGAATAAAAAACCAGGGTCATGGAGCGTAACCAACGTACCTACCGCAAGTTGGCGAATAATTGCTGGTGTAAAAAAGCTCAAAACAAGCAAGTGCAAGAGAGACCAAATCAAGCCGCCAAAAACAATTGAAAAAGCGATGCCAATATAACCAAGCATTGGCCATATAAAACTAAATGTCCCAAGCATATCGTGCAATGTGGCCAACGCTTCGAAAATTGAATAGCTAAAGGTAACTGCTACAATAATAACGCAGATCACCGAAAGCACGAGGGAATACAGCCAATACTTTATTATTGCTGGATTTTTGAGATCATTAAAAATCAAATGTGCTGTGGTTTGGTTGGTTGTTAGCATACAATATCAAAACATGTAAATTGCCGCGCATTGCAACATAAATATACGACACAACATATCATATGTATTCGTTTTCTACTAACCTCGTGATAATTATGCATTTATTTTCTCGTTCGCATGTATTGGTTGCTGTGTTGCTGTTTGTAGTAATCATCTCAATAAGCTGTGCTAATACTGCTACTCCGCAGCAAAGTGCAGACGCGGAAATATCACAGACTGAACCAACATCAGCAACTGAGGTGCAAACAGTAACGCAAGAGAAAATAATCACCAGCGGTGAGATAAACACAAGTAGCTCTAATAACATTTATGAGTTGCTTGTCGATGAATTGGCTATAAGTCGTGATGTTGATGGTGTGGATTTTGCAGCAATGCTACGCAGGGTTCGTAATGCACAAAGTGCTGCTGCTGCTCAGCGAGTATTCCAGTTTGCGATTAAACGCAATGAGCTTGACTATGCCAACAAAGCAGCACGCTTGTGGATTAAATACGATTACGACAATCCACAATCACATCATAGTTTAGCGTTGGTATTGATCAAGCAACTACAACACGTCGCAGCACTCGATGTGCTTGTAGACGCAGTAAAGGCAGATGTGCCAGTGAATGCATTGCTCCCTGCACGTGGAGCTACATTTTTGCATGGGCGAAACTTACTGCTGTTAATAAATGCGTATCAGCTATACGAACAAAAAATGCAAGACTCCGCATTGATGTTCGCCTTGATAATGTTGTTGCATCAACAGCTTGACCAAAATATCGCAGTGTTAGATTTTCCAGCAACTACTGCACCAATGCAAAAGCTCAAACGCCTGTATCGAGCCAACAAGTCAGATGAACTGCCGAGAATTATTGCCATAGAAATTGAGATCGCACTGCGTGCCAAGGAATATGCCAAAGCGCAGTTACAACTTGATCAGGCTATTCAGGAATTTCCACAATTTGCGTTGTTATATAAATTACAGACAACGCTGTTGAGCAACGAGGATAACAGCACAGATGCATCAGTTCGCAAATATATTGAATATAGCGGTTCCTCACCAATAGCGCTCTTTCAAATGATTACCAATACTAAAATACACCTTGCTCCAGAGACAAAAAATTATTTATTGAATATGCAGCAAGAACTGTACACTAGTGATGCCATCAGCCGCAAAGATTTTGAACTGATTACCACGCATTTAATTACCCAAACTCTCAGCAATGATAATCTGAAAACGGCAAAGCTCCTAGCAGCGCGGATTGTGCAAAACACACAATATCGTGTGCATGCGATACATGTAATTGCAGATGCTACAGCGCGCATTGATGGTCTTGCTGCGGCGCGTAAATATCTTTTGCAGCAACGCAGTGAACATATTTCTGAGTTTAATGATTTGGTTATTATGGAAGCTAACCTGCTGGCTAAAAACTTATCATATGCTATCGCGGCTAGTTTTCTTGATGACTTCGTGCTGAATAAACCATTTAATCAAGAGCTGGTGTATTACCGCGGCTTGATGCATGCGATGGATAACAACGTTGCAGCAATGGAAAATGATTTCAAAAAAATGTTGGAGTTTCAACCAGAGCATTCCATGACATTAAATGCGTATGGTTACACATTGCTTATAAATGCCCCAGACCGCCAAAGCGAAGCAGTGGAGTATATTGAACGCGCATACCAATTACGACCAAATAGCCCATCGGTGATAGACTCGATCGGTTGGGAGCGTTTTCATCGACGCAATTTTGATGAAGCGGTAGTGTTTATTCAGCTGGCATACCAAATGGAGTCAGACCCAGAGGTCGCAGGACATTTTATTGAAGTATTGTGGAGTTTAGATAGACATAAAGCGGCAAAAAGAGTGTATCAGCATGCGCTTACTACAACAGATACAGTGCGACAACGCGATAAACTCAAAGCAATTTGGACACGATTACAACAAACAAAAATACTGATTAGAGCGTTACCAATACCGCGTTGAATAGAGATATTTCTCGATACAATATGATACATGGATAAATCAAGTTATATAATCACCACAGCGCAATAGCATTTGTAAACGGCTTCATACAACAGTTTAAGTGAGTAGTATTAACTGCAGTTAAGCACAGCAGCTGTAAGACAATGTGTCGAATCCACAACATGAGCTAGACAAATCGAGAGTCGATTACAATATTGACGAAAACATCAGGATAAAACGATTTAGATAGAACAGAATGCGGCCCTAATCTAAACTGACAAAATAAGCTAGCCCGCAGCTCATGTCTGCATTGGTAGACATAAGCTATGTTTATGCAGCGGGCGAATAACTACATTCCATAGGGAAGCTCTGATTAACTCGCTGATGGAGCGAGTTTGCCTGCAATTGCTGATGATTGCAAGGCGCTAAGCGTATGCCGTAGCATATACGCCAAGGGATGCAACACAGCAAGTACCGCTTGTAGGCAAACCATCATATATTCAACAGAAAGACGGGAAAAAACGCTGCGCTAACGTCGTTGCAGCACTTGATAATACCACCAGTATTATCTGCGCACTTCGTCTAGTTATCATCAGCGTTTTTTCTCCGTCTCGCCTATCATGGAATAAATCAGAGCTTCCATAGGGAACCTCTGATAGTAATTTACTTGCCTTGTATTTGGTTGAGCAATTCTTGCGCTGTTTTTTTATGCTGTTTATTGTTGGCGCTGTTAATTATATCATCAAGTATTTCTCGAGCTTCAGTAATATCGCCCATGCTTATATAGGCGCGGGCAACGTCTAAATCTGATTCTATCTGGTCATTGTCAAAATACTCCATATCTGTATCCGTACTCGGGATTTCATCAGTTTTGTCCCCATACGCTGCTGCGTTGGTGTCTGAGTCTAGAGGATGCGTTGTTTCAGCAGGAGCGACAATTGGTAATTGCGGTCTTTTTGCTGCAGGTTGTTGATTTTGAACTGTTGGGATTGGTCGTGGCGACCGCACACTGATGGTTGGATTTTCTGGTAATATCACAGGTGGTGGTGTGGCGGCAACAACTGGAGAGGATTGCTTTGCTTGAGGATTTATAGTGGGCGCAGCATTTTGCCTACGCACCATAGGTTTTATTTTTTTTTTTTGGAAACGTTATTATAATAAGAACCAATAATTCTTTCTGGAAGTCTTCCAATTATTTTATTAGAAAGAGATCTTAAATACAGCAATGTTGCTAACAGAATTACTATAATAAACAACACGAAAAAACCCGCATCAGCTGCTTCTTTAACAATATAGTCAAACAATCCACGATTTAATAATTCATCATTTGTAGCTTCTAGCTCATCCACTTTTGCCTGGACCTTGCTTAGGTCGGCGCGAGAAATTTGCAATATCTCTTGTAGCTTGGTGATTTTAACAATGTTTTCTTCCGCTTGCTGATTGAGCACGATTATTTTTTTATCAAGCAAATTTATTCTACTCCGCAGCGAAGTGATAGTTTTATTCGCAGCGCCAAGTTTTTTCTTAACTGTCTTTAATTCAGTTCTGGATTTGGCTTTTTTGGTGTTTTTCACAATTGTGAAAGATTGTGGTTTTTGATTCGGCATTTGCTGCCGGAATAAGTTTCCTTTATCATCACGATACAGTAATACGCCACTTTCAGCTGTTGGCAATAGAAAAGAAGATTGTAGATTTTCTCGATCGTGGCTGTTGACGTATGGTTTTGAATCTAATAATTGTGCATAGCTGATTGCTTCAAAACTACTAATTGCAGCTATTTCATCTATAGATGGAACTGGGACGCGCAGTGGTATAAAATCTTTGTTTTGTAAAAATCCTGCGCTTGTAGGGTTGTTTTCGTAGATTTTTTTTCTGAGGGCGACCATTACTTGCTCATCAGAAAACCGACCATCATAAAATGCAATATTGATCATTTCTGCAAGGTTTCTCCATGAATCCCCACGTACTACATCAATAAATTGCGGTGTTGCTTTGGTTGGGGTCGGGTTTAATGCGGTAGGAAGTACTTTGCGAGTTTTAGCGAGTACAGGGATAGTATCTGCAGCAGTTGGTAGCAATTTTGCACAAGAATATGATTGTGGGGCTTGCTTGGAATAATCTGAATAAATGTGAGTAATTGGAGAAGTGTTTGCTGCTTCGAGCGATATTGCCAGTGACGCTCCTTTGGGCAGTGCTGCAGATGATGAGATTGTTATCAATCCTTCACCAGGGACAAACGATTCAAAAATTACATCCGTTGCCTCAATAAATTCATTCGGTGCCGAAGATTCTCTTTCAGATATTTTTGCTTGAAAGTCAGTAATAGCGCTGTCAATGTTACAAACTGGAATTTCAGCAAAAAACGGGTCGGTTGCAACAAGATAAATCCCTCCTAAATCATTTTTTGCTTGAGCACTGAATGAAACGAGCGCAAACGCTGCAATGAATAGCTTGAGGTAATGTTTACGCATAATTATATTTTACTGTTCAATAACCAGTTTACTCTAGGTGAACTAAATGAAACCTGCTGCGTTTAGCGCTTGTCCTATTTGAACACTGTTTGCCGCTGCCCCTTTGCGGATGTTATCAGAAACCACCCATAAGCAAAGTCCATTTTGGCAACTAATATCCTCACGGATTCGACCAATCCACACGTCATTATTCCCTGCACTGTGTATCAGCGCTGTCGGATATTGGTTATTTGCAGGGTCATCGACAACTTTAACTCCAGGAGCATTGCTCAGTAAGTCGCGCACTTGCGTAACTGAAACATGATTTACTGTTTCAATATGTATAGCCTCGCTATGGCCATACACAACAGGAATGCGCACGCAGGTCGGGTTAACTTTAATATCAGTTGAGTCAAAAATTTTCTGGGTTTCCCAGACCATTTTCATTTCTTCTTTGGTATAACCATTCTCTAGAAACACATCAATATGTGGTATTGCGTTGAGTGCAATTGGTTGCGGATACACTTTGGCATCATCTAGCCCGAGTTTTCCTCCTGCGCTGTATTTATGTAATTGAGCATTTAATTCATCAATAGCTTGATAGCCTGAGCCAGACACGGCCTGATACGTGGCAACATTGATTCTCTTAAGTGTTGCAACATCATGGATGGGCTTGAGTGCTGTAACCATTTGAATAGTTGAGCAGTTAGGATTGGCAATAATATTGTAATTAAGAACCTGATCAAGCATATGAATATTTACCTCTGGAACAATGAGAGGAATGTCATCATCACGGCGAAAGTGTGAAGTGTTGTCAACAACAATACACCCTGCTTGCGCGGCACGCGGCGCGTGTACAGCAGAAACAGCCGCACCTGCAGAAAAAAAAGCAATAGCACATTGAGAAAAGTTAAATTGTTCGACGTCTTGTATCGTGTACGTTGTTCCAGCATACACGATGGTCTTACCCGCGGATCTTGCACTTGCCAATAAATATAAGTCACTATATGGAAAGCGGAGCTCAGCAATCACGTCGAGTAATGCCTTACCAACTGCGCCAGTAGCGCCGACAATTGCAACAGGAAAACGCTTTTGATTTTTACTCATGCTAAATTCGAAAGTTTATGGTGAAGTAAGATTCATTAGCACATAATCGGTCATTGCCTTAGTTGTAATTCCGTCGCTATGCAAATCACGGGTGCGGTAACCTTGATTGAGTGTTGTTGCAATGGCTTGGGTGATTGCCAAAGCAATGTCTGGTCGAGCCAAACTATATTGCATCATCATTGCAATCGATAAGAATGTTGCACACGGATTTGCAATATTTTTACCCGCAAGATCAGGAGCACTACCATGGACTGGCTCGTATACAGCCGCAGTATCACAACTGATGGATGCGGACGGTAACATGCCAATAGAACCTGTCAGCATTGCGGCACAATCGGATAAAATATCACCAAAAAGATTACCGGTGACAATTACGTCAAATTGTTTTGGGTCGCGTACTAGCTGCATCGCCGCGTTATCCACGTACATGTGTGATAGCTTAATATCAGGAAATTCACTGGCGACAATATCGTTTGTAACTTCGCGCCAGAGTTGCGACACATCTAGGACGTTGGCTTTATCAACAGAGCAGAGACGCGATTGGCGTTGTTGTGCAATCTTACAGGCAACTCGCACAACACGAGCAATTTCGCTCTCGCTATAGCGCATTGTATTAAAGGCAAACCGTTCACCTGACGTCGTTGATATTCCTTTTGGCTCACCAAAATAAATACCAGACGTCAATTCACGCACGATCATAATGTCTAGGCCTTCAATAATATCTGCTTTGAGTGTTGATGCATCGAGTAATGCAGAAAAAACAACAGCAGGGCGCAAATTGGTAAATAAATCGAGTTCTTTGCGAATTTTCAGCAATCCTGCTTCTGCCCTGGCGCTCATCGGTAAATTATCCCATTTTGGACCGCCTACTGCGCCAAGCAATACCGCATCTGCAGCGCGAGCAGCAGCCACTGTTGCGTCTGTAAGCGGCGTCCCATGGATATCAATGCTGCAGCCGCCAATCAGCCCTTGGCTGATTTGCAGATCAAGCGCAAACTGTGTTGCAATATGCGCTAATACTCGTTTTGACTGGGCAATAATTTCTGGACCGATTCCATCGCCTGGCAGTAAGAGGATAGTATGTTGTGCCATGATATTTATTCAATAAAAAGCCAAGGTGTTACCGTACGTCGTTGATCTTCATACGCATGTATTTTGGCGCTGTGTTCAAGCGTAGCATCAATATCATCAAGACCGTGTATCAGCCGATATTTGAGCGCAGGATCTATTGAGAAAGAAAACTTAAGTTGCTGTTGAATGGTGCTTTGTTCAAACATACATGTTTGCTCGGGGAGGTCAACGTAGAGCGTATGTTGCGCACAGCGCCTACTACTGTCCATGAGTTGATCGCATATCTTGTTAGAAATAACAATTGGCAACAGCCCATTTTTAAAGCTGTTTGAATAAAAAATATCAGCAAACGATGGCGCTAATACAACACGAAAACCATAGTCAACCAGCGCCCATAATGCGTGTTCTCGGCTGGAGCCGCAGCCAAAATTTTCCTTTGCAAGCAATATAGTTGCATTGCTATATGCAGGATTGTTGAGGATAAATTCAGGGTTTTTATGGCGCTGCTCTGGTCGCAGGTGCAAATTCCCTTCATCCGTAAACCGCCAATTATCAAACAAAAAATCTCCAAAGCCCGTGCGTTTAATAGATTTCAGAAACTGTTTTGGAATAATCTGATCGGTGTCGATATTTCTTTTGTCAATTGGCGCGATAACTCCTGAATGTACAGTAAATTTGTCCATGCTGTTAGGGAACCTCTGATTAAGTCGCTGATGGAGCGAGTTTGATGGTAATTGCTGATGATTGCAAGGCGCATGCCGTAGCATATACGCCAAGGTATGCAACACAGCAAGCACAGCAATTGCCGCAAACCCAAAGTATATTCAACAGAAGGACGGGAAAAAACGCTGCGCTAACGTCGTTGCAGCACTTGATAATACCACCAGTATTATCAAGTGCTGCGTCTAGTTATCATCAGCGTTTTTTCTCCGTCTCGCCCATCATAGACTTAATCAGAGCTTCCTTAGTGATATGCTGGATAAATAGCCTCCAATGTAACTGAAAAGGTGATGAATTGATATGTGTGTTAGTAATTCAAATTGTAATTTATGTTCTATATTTTTTAAGTTCTATATATAGTGGTTTTAAAAACACAAATGTCTCAGGCAACTAGTTGCTAAATTTTTTATTTATTAAGGAAAAAAACATGGGCTATGCGCAAATTAAAACTGGAGAGAACTTGCCAGAAGATATTAATGTAATCATCGAAATACCCGCAAGTCATGACCCAATTAAATATGAGGTCGACAAAGATGCAGATGTTATTGTAGTGGATAGATTTATGGCAACCCCAATGTTCTATCCAGCGAATTATGGGTATATTCCACATACACTTGCAGATGATGGCGACCCACTCGATGCCTTGGTTATCACCCCGTATCCGCTATTGCCAGGGTGTGTGATTCGCAGCAGACCTGTTGGTGTGTTGCAAATGTCGGATGAAGGAGGTAATGATGCGAAGTTAATATGCGTACCACATGATTCGTTAACAACGATGTATGCAAATATTAAAAATATTACGGATGTGCCAGCATTATTGCGCCAGCAAATTCAGCATTTCTTTGAAAACTATAAGGATTTAGAAATAGGAAAGTGGGTTAAAATTGACGAATGGGGTGATAGGCAACAAGCAATTGCAGCTATTCAGTCATCCCTGCAATAACACATTAACTTCGTTATATCTGTTGCAACTGGACTGATGGCAAAATATTTTTTTGACCGGACATTAGCCGCTATCGGGCTATGCGTTTCATTGCCACTGAGTATTTGTATTGCCGTGAGTATTAAAGCAACATCGTCAGGTCCAATATTATTTTGGAGTAAGCGAGTCGGCAAGGATAGCAAAATTTTTCGAATGGCGAAGTTTCGCTCAATGGCTGTTGATACTCCAAATATCGCGACACATGATTTTGCTGATCCGCAGGTGTATTTTACCAAAATTGGTAGACTACTGCGCAACACGAGCTTGGATGAAATACCACAACTCTGGAGTATTTTTATTGGAGACATGAGCTTTGTTGGCCCCAGACCAGGGCTACCATCACAGACCTATTTGATTGCTGCGCGCCAGCGCTTAGGGATTGATTGCTTATTACCTGGTTTGACTGGTTGGGCGCAAATTAATGGGAGAGATATTACTGACCAGCACAAAGTTATGTTTGACGAAGCGTATCTGCAGCGCCAGTCGTTTTGGTTTGATATTAAAATTATCGCCTTAACGATTATCAAAGTCATCCGCAAGGATGGTGTCTCCCATTGAAATCCCCTCGTCCATCATGGGCTTAATCAGAGTGTCCTGATGATTTTGGTGGGTATTAGGTTTTATAATCAATAATCTTACCACAATTGCGTAGCTGATTGAGCTGATGGTATGCACAAAACAACTGATATTCTATACACTAGCAACTGAATAATTTTCAGCGAAAACCATATAAATTCAATGAATGCAGCAGCATCAGTAGGCGTCGTTCAACCGCAACGATTCGCGCATAATCAGTCTTTCAACTTGGAACAAGGTGGCTTGCTGCCAAGTTTTGAGCTTGTCTATGAGACATATGGAACGCTAAACGCAACTGGTGATAACGCAGTATTAATTTGTCATGCCTTGTCAGGACACCATCACGCTGCTGGGATTGATGCTATTGATGGCGACAAAGTGGGCTGGTGGGACAATATGATAGGCCCGCACCAACCGATTGATACAACAACCATGTTTGTTGTTAGTTCAAATAATCTTGGTGGCTGCCATGGCAGCACAGGACCAACGAGTATTGACCCACAATCTGGTCGAGCGTACGGAGCAGATTTCCCAATTGTCACAGTCCCAGATTGGGTGCGTAGCCAAAAATTATTAATGGAACATTTACACATTCAAAAATGGGCCGCAATTGTTGGTGGCAGCCTAGGTGGCATGCAAGCGATGCAATGGAGTATTGATTATCCTAACGACATCACCAAAGTTGTGGTCATTGCCGCAGCTGCAAACTTGACGACGCAAAATATTGCGTTTAACGAAGTCGCTCGGCAAAATATCCAACGTGACCCTAATTTTTTCGATGGCAGGTATATCGAACATGGCACATACCCAAAACAAGGATTGACATTAGCCAGAATGTTGGGGCATATCACCTATGTTTCTGACAGCAGTCTGCGTGCAAAATTTGGGCGCAGTCGTCGTAGCCTTGACCTGCCGATCCAGATTGGCAACAACACCATCGACTTCGAAGTTGAAAGTTATTTAAAGTATCAAGGCGAACGGTTTTCAGAGAAATTTGATGCAAATACATATTTGTTGATGACGCGTGCGCTTGATTATTTTGACCCAAGTCAAGCGTACGCAGCAGACTTGGTTGCTGCAATGCAACGGGTGCACTGTAAATATTTGATTATTGCGTTTTCCAGTGATTGGCGGTTCTCGCCCAAACAGTCACAAATTATGGTTGATGCATTGCTGCATGCGCAAAAAGATGTCAGTTATTTGTGTATCCAATCTGAGCATGGTCACGACTCATTTTTGATGAATGTTCCGCAATATCATCAAGCAGTTTCATACTTTCTTCGGGCATCAACGTGAATACTGAACTTGCAATTATTGAAAAGTGGGTGAACCAACACTCTCGCGTGCTCGACCTTGGTTGTGGTGATGGCGCATTGTTGCAGCGACTGGTGACCAACAAACAAGTACACGGCTATGGGCTGGATAACGATGTTGAGCAAATTAACCAATGCTTAAAAAAGGGACTGAATGTCATTCACCAGGACTTAAACCAAGGTATTCATAACTTCGCTGATGCCAGCTATGACATGGTGATTCTTAAACACACTCTCCAGGCGCTATATCGCCCAGATACAGTGTTGCAAGAAATACTCCGTGTTGGCAAAGAGGGAATCATCACGGTACACAATTTCAGCCATTGGTATAATCGGTATTATTTAACATTTCGCTCCAGAATGCCAGTCGCCAAGAATATTCCATATGCCTGGTATGACACGCCAAACTTCCACCATAGTACGTTACGCGATATTCATGAGCTCTACGAAACATTAGGTATTGTCATTAAAGATACCATGGTGCTGAATTCTAACAACCAGCCGATAAAGTTGCTACCGCGTTGGCGCGGTGCCACGGTGTTATATCGCATTGCTTCAAAATAACTCACTGGTAACACCGCCAAAACGTGCGCTTTTTATTGCGCCGCAATGGCTGGGGGACTTGGTGATGGCACATGCGCTGCTGCGTGGGTTTGCCACGGCATTTCCAAAAGTTCGTATCGATGTTTTTGTCAACCGCGAGCTTGCAGCTGTAGTGCAGCGTATGCCAGAAGTCGATCAAGTAATTCGCAATTCCATTCAACGTAAGTCGTTTGCACTTTTGCAACGAATTGCACTAGCAGACGGATTGACTTGTAGAAACTATCAATATGCTTTTGTACTGCCAAATGCTTGGAAACACGCACTCATTCCATGGTTCGCAAAAATACCGCGGCGTATTGGTTGGCTAGGAGAGTCACGGTATGGGTTAATAAACAACAGGCCAATAGGCAAAGCCAAGCGCATCAAAAAAATGGTGCATCGGTATACCCAATTGCTTAGTTGTATTGCAGGAGACGTTGATAATGACACCCTACCAAAATTGTTCGCAGTACCGAACAAAGGCATTCGGCTACTCCAGCAACATGGTGTAAACGCAGCCGCTAAATGTATTGCGATAGCTCCAGGTGCAGCATTTGGACCTAGCAAGCAATGGCCGATTGAGAAATATAAGCAATTGGTTGCGCTGCTCGCTCCAGTATATGTCGTTGTTGTTGTTGGCAGTGATGCTGATCAACCGTTGGCGGAGCAATTGCTTACGAACGACAACGTTGTGTCGCTGTGTGGCATAACAAGCTTAGATGAAGTAATCGATGTCATCAGCGCAGTTGAAGTGCTCGTATGTCATGACTCAGGGCTGATGCATGTGGCCTGTGCGATTGGGGCTAAGGTGGTAGCATTGTTTGGATCAACTGACCCAACCCATACGCCACCATTGCATGCACAGGCACGGATTATCCATCAGCCGCAACCGTGTTCTCCTTGTTTCCAACGCAGCTGCCCATTGCAACACCACAATTGTATGCAGTCAATCGCCACAGCAACCGTAGCTGCAGCCGTATTTGACGCTGTTACAGCGTGCGATACTGAGAAAGATTAACTTGATTAGGGTCAAGTTGAGCATCTACTACTAATTGCAACCGCTGTTGAGAAAATATAAAAATCTTTTTGCTATACAATAATTTTGGCATAAATTCCACCCAGCTACCCAGTTGGCGTGCTAGGTGCTCAATTTGTCTGCGCTGTGGTTTGATAACAGTAAAATCAAGATATTGTTGTTGTGATACTGGACTAAGTGCAACCAAAACAACCTTGAGTTGCGGGTAGCGGATTTTGAGGGCTGCAACTTGGGTAATAGTTGTACAACTCGGTAGACATGATGCATCAAACCAAGTGATTGCAGATACTGATTGAAAATCAAGTTGGGTGAGTGATTGGCTGGTATCGGTTAGGACAAATGAAACTTGCTTACCCGCAGGTAAGGCAATTGGCTTTGGTTTTTCTACGACACGCACCGTAATAGTAATCACGAATACCAATACGATAATACTCAGTGGTAACCAAATCAGCCGCATGATGCGCATTATGAAAAATAGGCATTGTCTGCTTGACTGTGGTCAGTAATGTCTTGAATGGCAACAATTTGCGGAACTTTTTCTTTAATCATCGTTTCAACTCCATGTTGCAGTGTTGTGTCGATCATCCCGCAGCCTTGGCAGCCACCACCAAATTGGAGTACAGCAATAGTATCGTTTTCTTTCATTTCAATTAACTGCACCATTCCTCCGTGTGCGGCTAGACCTGGATTGATGTCGTTGAATAATACATAGCGGACTTGATCGGCAACTGCGCTGTTCTCATCGACTTGAGGAAGTTTGGCATTTGGTGCTTTGATGGTCAACTGTCCACCCATTTGGTCGCTATCAAAGTCAACAGCTGTATCTTTTAGATATGGTAGACTCGGCGCATCGAGGTAGACCGTAAACATCAAGTCATCGATGCGAGTATCTGTTGCTTGCTCCTCACCAGGCTTACAATATGCCAAACATGTTTCTGCGGTAAATGTGCCTGGATTATGCACGAATAAACGCACGGCAATGTCTTGGACATCTTGTTTATCGAGTAATTGCTGCAAATATGTTTGCGCTGCGTCAGTAATCGTAATCATGGTCTTAATCAGAAGTTCCTATATTATTGGGGGTTATTCCTTGATACACAAGAAGTTTATGCTAAGAAATATTATTCTAGTAGTCAACGTTCAAATGCTTTGCTAAGGCTGTTGAAAAACACACCCCTTCCTTAATAAGGTATAATGTTTATTTTCCTGAGATAATTCGATACGAGGAACTGATTTCACCCAAGCTAGAATGTTCAGCACCCTATCGCTGCAAGCGCAGTACCCCAAAATCACCCAATTCTCCATATCAAGAAAATGGTCGATGTGGCGTTGTAGGAGATGAACGGCCACTTCAATACTTTGTATGCCCCAAGCTGACGAGCAGGTATACCACCAGAGAAATTATTGCGTGCCCAGTTGTTGATGGCGCTTTTCACGATCCGCAGCGAACGTGCGTTGATGGAGCAAATTGGCTATAACCTGATGTTCCGTTGGTTTGTCGGTTTTTGTATGGATGATGGTATTTGGAATCACTCAACCGTCACCAAAAACCGCGATCGTCTTCTTGCGGGAAATACTGCTGTTAAGTTTTTCATTCGCATCAAACAACAGGCTGAAACAGCAGGTCTTCTTGCAGACGAACATTTCAGTGTGGATGGAACATTACTATACGCGCTGGCATCAGTGAAAAGCTTCCACATGAAAGACGACGATGACCACAATTATGGCAGCAGCAACAAACGGATTGATGTTAAAGGCAAGAAACGCCACCGCGCTACCCACCAATCTACCACAGATCCAGAAGCGCGCTTTGGCAAGAAAAGCCAAGGCCAAGCGGCAATACCGTGTTACGTGGGCAATATTATGATTGAGGACCGCAATGGTTTGGTGGTAGACGCACATAGCAAACAGTTCAGCGGCACCGCTGCAACCGATGCTGCGATAGAAATGCTAGCCAATATTCCAGGAAATCGCCAAGTGACATTGGCAGCGGACAAGAAATACGACACCAAAGGCCTTGTCAAGCAATGCCAAGCAATGCCGTGAATTGAGCGCAACGCCCCACGTTGCGCAAAACACAGCAAAACGAAGTTCATCAATAGATCAACGAACGACCTGTTAAGCGCATAGCAGGGAAATATTAAACCAAGAAAAAGAAAAATTGAAAAGAGGAAGCTCAGAATAGTAGCCTAAATTTTAGCAAACTAAAAAAGGGGAACGTGCTTCTAGCGGACATTTCAGAGCACAAATTCACGCTTTTTGAGTCAATATCTATAAAAAAAGTACGAGTTTACGACAAAAACAGGAAATGCTAGCCCTAATTTAACTGGACTCAAAGATAGAATTTCTCGAAAATAGGGTTTTTTTTGCTGAGACTAAATACTGGTATTGTTGCCAGCGGTCAGTTTGGTATATATTGTTGACATAGTGATCTCACATCAGTTTATGGCGAGTGAGCTGCGCCCACAGACCCTTTCAATACGGCGTTACCAGGCGGCTTCATAAATTGAGAGCGCATCAACCTCGTGGACTTTCCGTGGGTTATTGACCAGCAATCTGGTCTGGTTCATTGCGGCACTGGCCAGTTTTGGCAGGAAATCACGAGGTATATCCATTTCGCGAAGTGTTTGTTGCAATCCGCAGCGTTTTGAAAGATCCTCCATAGCATCGCAGAATGCTTCGGCGAGTTCTTGTCCTTGCAGTCGTGCCAGATCAGGAAAGGCATAAGGTGCCATTTCAGCGTAAGGCTGTGGCGCGACTTTAGTGTTGAAGCGCAGCACATGAGGCAGTACCAGCGCATTGGATAAACCATGCGGAACATGAAAATACCCGCCGATAGGATATGCAAGCGCGTGAACCGCGGCAACAGGCGAATTGGCAAATGCTTGACCCGCTAGCATCGAACCTAGCAGCATATTGGCGCGGGCCTCGACATTACTACCGTTATGTACGGTAGTCTCGAGTGCTCCCCCCATCAGGCGTAATGCTTGTGTCGCTAGATTGCGGGATATAGGGTTGTTATTTGAACTGGCCGAGGCATAGGACTCGATCGCATGCACCATGGCATCAATGCCGGTGGCCGCAGTAATATGCGCAGGCAAACCCAGCGTCAGGTCTGGGTCTAGCAGCGCGATATCAGGCAGTATCACGGGTGAAACCACCCCCATCTTTTCGCAAGCACCTGTAGTTACAATAGAGATAGGCGTCACTTCGGACCCAGTACCGGCGGTGGTTGGAACAAGGATTAGTGGCAGGCGCGGTCCAATAGCGTTGCCAATGCCATAGGCATCCTTCAACTCCTCCCGACCCAGTGCGAGCAGGGCAGCCAACTTGGCAACATCAAGGGAAGAACCCCCGCCAAGGCCGACAATGCCTTGGACCTCAGAGTTGATTGCAGCCTGGGTTGCCTGCAATACAATTGTTTCAGGCGGGTCGGCCTGCACATCGCTGAACACCGTGACTTCAATGCCAGCAGAATTCAATGCTGCGAGGGCACGATCTACGATGCCAGTCGCGATTATTCCATGATCCGTCACTAACAGAATGTGATCGCCGATCTCGGCTTTGACGATTTCACCAAGCTGCGACAGCTGACCAGCACCAAAGCGGATGCTGGGTGATGTGTTGAAGACAAAAGGATTCATATGGTTTCTCTCATTTTACAATCAGCCGAAAATCCAGACGACGAGTGCAATGCCACTGGCAATGATTGCAACAGTGCGAACGAGGCGAACCAGCTCGCCCTCCTGCATACGAGTGTTGGTAGCTGGTAGGCGGGGCTGATCTACCGCCAGTGGAATGTCCTTGGTGGGGGCAGTCGCCAATTCCAGTCGATAAGACAGAAACCAGATCAGCAACACGCCCAGCACCCAGAACACAAGGGACCACGCCCAAAGCGACGGCATTGTGACACGCCAGCCTGCAATTCCTGCGCCAGCCGTACCAAACGCCTGATTTGCCAGCACTATACCAGGACCAAGTGCCAGAAAAAACCATGCCAGAATTACCGACCAGCCCACAGCTTTCAGCGCGCGGGCTTCAACACTAACTGGAGCGTGTTGGCGTAGAAAGTCCCACATTTGCGGCGCAGTTGCAGAATGTCCACGTCCCAAGGTGATTGCCGAAATCGTGACAACAGCCAGAAGATTGAAAAACATCCCCCACGCAGCCGAGTGAATCGTCCAAGGCCATCGTCCCCATGGCAGATTAAGTCCAAGAAAACCAAGCACATCACCACCCAGCTTATCTGTCACCAACACCGCTAAAATTCCGATTACGACTCCTGCCGTGGCAGCTTGACGGCTGATCCAGCGCAACCAGCACAGACCAAGCAAGGCAGGCCAGAGTTGAAATGCGATCGGCAAGGCAATCGCGCCGATAGACGAGAGACTGACCGGGTCCAACAAGGCAAGAAGAATCGAAGTCAACAGTAATAACCCAACAAGAATGCGGGCCAGCAAAACTGCGCGGGTCGCTCCCAGTCCTTTATGAAAAAAAGGAATGTAGATGTCGCATACCAATGCCGTGGCTGCACTCAACAGGCTGAGACCCGCTACAATTTGTACCGCCGCAACGGCCCCTAATGATAGTGAGGCCATAAACCAAGGAGAATCAAACCCCAACTGCGCCAGCATGCTCCCCAACACGGTGCTGTCACCTGCAACCAGACCTTGTGCACCGATTAGAATAACTCCAAAGACTACAAATCCACCAAAAACAGCTGCCATCACCCATGTCTGTCCGGCCGCAAGCCCGTTCGCACCGCGCGCGCTCAAAATTAACTGGGTGGCCATTGGACTGGCCTGAAACCCCATCAGCGTCATTGCAGTGCTCAAAATCATCACCGCGCTCCATTGGCCACCCACTGGGTTTTCAAGGCCAATACCAGCGGTAAACTGAATGACGCCTGCTACCTGAAATAGATTGGTTTGCTGCGCCTTGCCAGACTGCGATATTGCCGCAAGATGCTGGTTCAAAGCAGAAAAACCATCCGAGGTTACCAGCAGCAAAACAGTTAGCCCGACTATAAACAGCCCAATTAAAACCGTTTGCATGGCACCAAGATAGCCAATTGCGCGCATTCCACCGATCACCACATAGGAGAATAGCAATAATGAAATGGCCCAGATGATGGTCGCAGCATTTAACATGTCCCCAGAAGCCTGCGCCAGAATACCCCCTAATGCTCGCAGCTGCATGCCGCTGAACCCTATGGCAAACACTACGGCAATACCCGCTGAAATCACCGAAAGACCCCAGCCACCGAAATGCCGAGTAAACAGGACGCCCTGACTGGATATGCTAAAATGCCGCCCCAGCAGCCACTGACGTTTGAAAAACAACACCCCAGCAAGCGGCAAGATAATTCCTGCCAACCCAAGCATGGCAAAACCAAATCCTTGCGTTGCAATTATTTCTGGAAAACCTAGCACTACCCAGCCCGACAGACTGGCCCCTGTCATGACCAATGCCACGACCCAGACTGGCAGAGCATTATTCGCCACAAAGAATCCCGCAGGACCATCATTGAGTAAAGCAGACCGGCGTGCCCAAAATAGGGACAAGGCGCAGTAGACCAGAAAATACAGCGCCAACCATACCTTAGGGTCAGACTGGCTCATTTCCCGTTTCCTAACCCAGTTGTCGGGATAACGTCAAAGCGCTTGAACGCGCCGCGCAAGCCATAGCGGCTGATCACATACACCAAGAACTCGGCCACAAGGACTGCCAACAGACTCAGCCCTATATTAAAATCTACCCTCGATAACCCTCCACCAATCCATAATGCAATAAATGTCAGTACAAATATTGCGAACAATCCCAGCCCTAGCACCGTCTCACCCAAGGTAAAGGATTGTTGGAAAATTGAATTAACTAAGATATGACCAGAAAATCCGACGATGATGCTGCCGACCCCGACCGATCCAAGCAAAAAACTGTCGCGCGCACCGCCTTCCATCAGCAAACCGAGCCCGACCAGTCCGAACACCGTCCAGTTACAGAATACAATGATACCACGTTCAATTTTTTGTGATGTTTCCAACTTGATTGCCTCCTTGTCAGTCTTTCAGAACAGGCAGAGCCAGCCTATTCTGCAAGATTATTTGCAAGATTATTTGTTTTTTTTACTTTAGGCTGCGCAGGTTCAGCAGGTTTTGCTCCGCTGGGTTCGGTATAGATAATCTTGGATAAGTCCTGTAGACCTTCCATCCGGTGGATGTTTTCACCAGACATGCCGATATCTCCTAGCAGCGTGTCGACAAACGGCGCCTGCGCACGATATCGCAAGGCCGAATTCACCACCTGATCGGCAAGATTGCCGTCGCGTGGGGCACTACCATCTGCGTTGCTTGAGCCATCGTTGCTACCGCCGCGGGATAGACCAGGCAGTCCTTCGACATGGACAATCTTGATTTCGTTGATTTTTTCCATCGGCTTGACGCTTTCGCGGATTATATCGGGCAGATTTTCCACCAGACGCTGGTGCAGCGCGCTTTTACGGCTGGCATCCGAACGTAGGTTTTCTGCCACATTAAGCGCGCGCTTGCCTTCGGCCTCAACGGCAAGCCGTTGTTGCAATGCCGCAACCGCAATCCGGTCTGCCTCCGCTCGATCTAATGCGGCTGACTTTTCCGCTTCAGCCTGCGTTTTGACACCGATTGCCTGACGCTCGGCCTCCTTCTCGGCAGCAACCAACTCTACCATTTTGAGTCGGTTTGCTATTTCCATGTCACGCACAGTGTGGGTTTTTTCCCGTGCTTCCATCATTGTTGCACGGGTAGTTTCCGCTTGCACCTGCGCCTCAGAGCGTTCCTTGGATTTAATAGATACTGCGATCTCGCGTTGTTGCTCATCAAGTTCGCGGGCCTCCTGACGTTTGATTTCCATGGCCTCAAGTTTTTGTTCCATCTGGATACGGCGACACTCGACTTCTTCACGCTCGATAAGTCTTGCTATCTCAATCTCACGCTCTTTAGCGGCGTTCATTTGTTCGACTTTAGTCTTTTGCTCAGCCCGGCGCATCGCTACTTCGCTGTCTTCGGCAAGGCGGGCGTATTCGCTGTCGCGCTGGATATTCAAAGTGAGTTTTTCCGCCTCCAAATTTTTCTCGCGAATCGCGATCATGGTGTCCTGCTCGATGTCATTACGTTTTTTCTTGCGCTTTTCGATTTCCTCGGTCAGGCGGGTCAGACCCTCTGCGTCGAAAGCATTTGATGGGTTAAATAGCTTGATATCGGTTTGCTCAAGCGAAGTTAGCGAAACTGTTTCTAGCTCCAGTCCGTTCATGCTCAGACTGTCGGCAACCTCGGTTCGAATTGCCTTGATGAATGTCGATCGGTTTTCGTGAATTTCTTCCATTGCCATGGATGCAGCAACCGCTCCCATTGCATCGACAAAGCGTCCTTGAATGAGATCACGCAGGCTTTCTGGGTTCATCGTGCGCTTGCCCAATGTGCGAGCTGCAGTTGCTACTGCGTCTTTAGTCGGGATGACACGTACGTAAAACTCGACTTCCAGCTCAATCCGCATCCGATCCTTGGTGATCAATGATTTCTCACGCGCCCGGAGCACTTCCAGACGCAGCGTGTTCATGTTGACTTCAGTCAGGTCATGTACGATTGGCAGCACCAATGCTCCACCACCCATGATGATTTTTTCACCACGAAATCCAGTTCGCACAAAAGAGATGTCCTTGCTGGAATGGCGGTAAAGCCAGTGAAGAAGATAGGCGAGTACGGCAATAACTATTGCCGCCAGAATAATGATTGCGATGATGTCTGCTCCGTTCATTGCCGTCTCTCCAGTTGTGTAGTTTTCTTGTTACCCGCACTTGGCACCAGGCATGCCACATCCTCCGCGGCGGCAAAGATTGCGGTTGCCAATACAGCCAGCCCAAATGCCATCCGATTCAGGAAGTCAGCAATATTATAGGTAACGCTCAACCCGCCATGATCGACATAGCCACCGAAACTAGTGATGAAATTGCCAAGCGGGTATACCGCCCAGCCAACGGTCACGATCAGCCGTAACCAGAAATATCCACGCTGAATACAGGGGTTCGAGCTTTTAAAAATAGCTTCGTTCGCCCGCCCGAAGAAAAGCTCGCCCAAAATATACAGCCAGAAAACAATACCAATCAAAAATGCCAGCGTTGCATGCATGAAACCTGCCTCACCTAGATATCGCACTAGGATCATCAGCATCGAAGTAACGATTAAACGCCAAAACAGCGCAACCGATAACGCCACAACTTGGCGCGCCAGAAAATACAAGGCCATCACTTGCAGCGGCATTGAAATAAACCAGCCAACATAGTGATAAACTATTGGCACTTCGGCTGTGATTAGCCATACATGACGGGCTTCAAACAATGCCAGCGCCCCGACAAGAGCTGCCACGGCACACAGCGTTACTGGCAATTTCCAGCCCCGTGCGACCCAGCCAGTTCCCATCAGCAGCAATACTGTTGTGGCGATCAAGCCCAAAAGAGTCGCAGAATAACTGGCGCCAGTTAGATCAATGGTTGCAAGGATCGGAGGGTTCACAGTGTCCTCCCAATATTGCTAGTATATCTATGTTTCATAAGCGTTTTTTCTAAATCTGTGTGCGTATGTGAGGTGAGCGCGCATACAGCGCCACCATCGGTAGAATGAGCAGACCAAAGATGAATTGCTGCCATTCAAAATTCAGCCCGATACCAACAAGGAATGACGTTAGAACCTGTAGTACGAGCACCCCAATCACCGTGAATCCATAGCCGCCTATCCCCCCCAGCAACGAAGTACCCCCGACAACCACTGCTGCTAGCGTCATAAACAGGTAATTGTCACCGACACCGATAAATCCGCCGCCGCTCCAGCCCAGCAACAAGGCACCAGTCATCGCTGAAAAGAACCCGCTGAGGGTATACATCACGACCCAGTAAACCCGCTCTGATATCGAAACGCGGCTTGCCGAAACACGGTTGACCCCCAGCGCATACAAATAACGACCGGCAACCGTATGCCGCATGCCCACTATTAGGACTATCGCCACCAAAACCCATATGGCGATGACTGGCGGGAATGACATTCCAAAGGTGTTCCCATTCATGGCGGACAGGTTGCTAAGCCATCCTGGCACAGTTGCAAACACATTGCCGCTGTATGCCGTCCCGATTGATGTCAGTATCTGAGTACCTCCCGAAATCGCAAACCCCATACCAAGTGTCAAAATCAGCGCCTGTCCCTGGAGGCGAAAGCTCATGATTCCGTTGATCGCCCCAACAATCGCCCCCAGTAGTAACGTTAGGATTGTTGCCAGCCACGGTGGAACACCGATGCTGATCATGTACAGCAGCCCAACATTGGCCGAGCCGATCACAAACGGAATCGACAAATCAAGCCCGCCTAGCAGAGCGACGAGTGTTTGCCCGACACTGGCCAGCCCAAGGAAGGCCGCGAACAACAGCATCGACTTGATGTTGTTCGCAGCAGAAAACCCTTCGATATTCATAGAGCCTATTGAAAACATCCCGACCAGAACCATAAGCCCAATAAACGCACTTTTGTTTTCTGAAACGAATTTCCCGACGGTTAGTGTCACCAACAGAATAACCAGCAGAATCAGCGCAGAGAGGACGCTCCAGAGACTGAAGAACCCGTTGATTGTCAGCGACAGAGTAATAAAGCTCAGCAACAGAATCGTAACCCCGAGCGCACCATAGCGGTATTTTTTCCATGTCAGGCGCAGCGCTCCTAGTTCGTCAACCGAACCACCATTGTGTTCTAAACTGTGGAACTGCAATAGAAAATACCGCCACGCCCATGCAGACAGGGCCAATGTTGCCACGGCATACAGGATGACCTGTTGCGCTGGTTGGTCCTGCACAAAGCCGATAATCACGCCAGTCCCAGCCAAGGAAATCGCTAGAACAAGACCGATTAGTCTCGCCAGCAAGGTGCCGTTTTCTCTGGTACGCGCCATAGAATTCGTCATTGTGAAACCTGCGTTTTAGTTAGCAATGGCAGTTCTGGACTGCGGCTGAGGAAATAGCCGCTCAGCAGAACCAGCGCGGCGATGACAAGAGCGACCAGCGGCCCGATATCACGGCGATTGGATTGCGAAACTAAGACGCGCAACAAAACTGGAATCAGAATAAGCAGCAATCCAGCTAGGATCATTGGTCTGGCATAGCTACGCAGCTTGGTGTCACTGTTGCTCAGCAGCGCGGTTTCGAATGGACCTGCAAAATTCGCAGGTTCGAACGACGCGGCCACAATGGCGCCTGATCCCTCCTGTGCCGACACTGCTAGACGCAACGCATCGTAGTCGAAGGTGGCATGCAGAATGACTCCAAACGCCACAACCGCAAGAACCACAAAGTAGAGTAACGGAGAGAAATTACGAATATGGCGTTGGATGAACGGCAGGGCTAGTGTGAGCAACAGCGACGCAACCAGTATCAAGCCATAGGCCAGATCCGTCACAAAACTTTGTACCGCGCCAAAGTTGAAGGTTGCTAAAACATATGTAATCAGATACAGGTTCACCGCCCCGCACAACGACCCTATGACCGTGCCCCGACCTCCAGCTAGTGAGGTGCCACCCAGAACCAGTGCTGTCACCGCAATAAGGGTATAGGTCGTGCCTTGGCTTGGATCCCCAGAACTAATGAGCGAGGTAAAGGTGATTGCCGCCAACCCACTGAATATTCCTGCAATTACATGCGCTCCAAGGCGGACAATGGTGATGGGAACACCACTGGTATAGGCCGCGCGTTCGTCAGACCCCATCAACCGCAGATGGGTGTAAAATGCGGTTCTGGTGAAGAGCAACCACCCTAGTGTCGCCACAACCAAAATCCACAGAACTGGCGACAATATTGTTGTGCCAGCACCCCAAGACAGCATCCACTGTGGTGCTAGCCCGCCAGGACGGGGCAGGATAACTAGATTGATGCCAGCAAGCGCCAGAAACCCGCTTAGCGACACGATTATAGGCTGCACCCGCACAAAGATGATGATCAGCCCCATCACTAGTTGATAAGCAATACCAACCATCAAGGCGAACAGGAATATTGAAATCGGTGATCCGATAATCCCAGATGCCGTCAACTGGATGATGGTTACATTAATAAAACCAATTAGCGGGCCGACCGATAGATCAATTGTGCCACGCCCAGAGGTGGCATTTACCATCAGCGCATAGGTCGCCAGAATAAGCGGCGCCGACACAATAATTGCCGCCCCGATGCCGGAACTGGAAATCAATGATGGCGACCTGATCACAGCGGCAATTAGCAGGATGAACAACACAGATATAGGCACCAGCAGGTAGGAGCTTGAAACACCTCCGTCTTGTCGTTTGTAGTCTTCGTGATACTGAGTCATATGGATGTTTAGCTCATTTTGTATACATCTGGCGTTTTTCTCCGGCCTGACCGAATTCAAGAATTTTTATACTTGGTCTTGACGCAACTTGAGGATTTCCCAGTTGCGGACTCACGCTGGCAACAGTTAGCTTGTCCTTAGTTGCGCGCGTTGCTTTTGGCGAATTATCGGGAGTACCATTCCTGGTTTTCAATCCAGAACGATTGGTCTGACCGAACATTGCTGCCAAAATGCTCTTGCCGTCAACAGATTCACCTGCAAAAGCGTCAAACTGACTGCCGTTGCGAAAAACGATAACACGCGTGGCAAAGCCTATAAACTCCTCCAATTCGCTCGACATGTAAATAACCGACTTACCGCTTTGCGCAAAGCCCAGAAGATGTTGGTAAAGCTCTGATTTAGCCCCGACATCAATGCCCCGAGCTGGATCATTCAGCACGATAATATTCGGGCGCATGGCAAAGCCACGACCGATTAATAATTTTTGCTGATTGCCGCCAGATAGTGAGGTGATTTTGTCGCTCTCTAAGTCGAATTTGATCATCAGGGTTTCAACCTCGCGGTTGAAAATTGCACGCAGCGCTGTCCAGTCAATGATGCCTAATTTGCCCGCGCGTCGTTTCTCGCGGTAAAGTGGCATCAGCATATTTTCAAAAATGCTGAGGGAGTCAAAGATTCCTTCGCGCTTACGATCACCTGAAACGTAGGCAATTTTAGCGTTAACCGCGTCTCTTAGCGTTTGAATCGGCTGCAAGATTCCTGTGCGGTCCGCAACCATGGGCTTCCCTATTGCCGCAGGCATCACCCCTGCCAAAATTCGCACAAATTCGTCCTGCCCGTGTCCGTCAAGACCAGCGATGCCAACAATCTCTCCTTGCAACAGCTCAAAATCCATAGTTTCTGCATCGCTCCAAACTTTCAATGCATGCACCTGCATCACCGGTGTCGGGTCAAGCGGTTGCGGGGCAGTCACATGGCGGTGCGCTTCACTTTGATCTTCACCAGTCATCAGGGCAAGCAGGTTTTTTTCAGTAATATCGGCTTTTTTAAGTACGCCGACATCGCGACCATCGCGCAAAACCGTAGCGCGGTCAGAAATACGGATCAATTCGGCAATGCGGTGCGTCACTATTAGGACCGTCGTGCCATTATCGCGCGATTCTCGTATCTTGGCGAACAGCCGTTCAGTGCCGTCAAAATCAAGGGCAGCCGAGGATTCGTCCAGTATCAGAATACGTGGTGTTTGCAGCAACCCGCGCCCGATGGTGATCCACTGTTTGATTCCCAATGGTAAAGTACCGACCAATGCATACGGGTCAACTTTTTCACCAGCAAGTTCGTGCATAAGAGTGGCGGCACGATCAACCTTGTCGCGTGTAGAGACGCTTGCAGAAAAAAGCGCGTCTGTGCCCATGAACAAATTATCGGCGACCGTGCTTTCGTCAGCAACTAGCACTTCCTGATAGACGGTAGAAATCCCAATGGCGCGGCTTTCAGCTGGCGTTGACGGAGTTTCTCCAAGAATTGAGACCTGTCCACGGTCAATCGGCAATATACCAGAAACAATTTTTGCCAATGTGCTTTTACCGCTGCCGTTACCGCCCACGATGGCGTGAATTTCACCGGCGCGCGCAGAAAAGCTGCAGCCTTCTAGTGCACGAGTCGGTCCAAAAAACTTGGAGACATTGACAACCGATATCGTGACTTGGGCGGCGGGCGTTTGTATTAAATTGGCTTGATCTAATGCCATAGCATTTTACCTAAATAATCGGACCGCCCTATCTATAAGGTCGGTCCGAAGTTTCATTGTGTTAAGGCTTGTAAACCGTAGGATCGGCAGGGCGCAGGAAGAACCCATCCAGATAGGCTTGCCCGCCCCATCTGTCCTTGCCAACGGGTAGCCAGTCGGCAGTATTCTGGCTGCAATCCTTGCCCATGACCCCTTTGAGTTCGTCAAAGGAAATAGTCACCGGCTCGACCATGATAGATTGTATCTTTGGTCCTTGTCCCTGGAGGGTGCGCATCATGATGTCCCAGATAAGCTCTATCTCATCCTGCGGAGGCCAGGTCTGGATTGCAGCTGAAATATAGTCTGGGTTGTTGCGCCAGTAGCAAAGCGCTCCCAGTTCGCCACCGATGGAAACAGGGATGTTGTCGCGCCCAGATTGCGCTAGTGCACGCAAAACGCCCATTTCAGCCGCAGACTGGACAACGATGCCATCCAGTTTACCTGGGTGTGTTGCCAGCCACTTCTGCAATTCACCTTGGGCCACCTGGTCGGTCCACATTCCAGCAATAGATCCCACAACTTTAACTCCTTCGGCCGTGGCAAGGCCAGCCTTTACACCTCGATCTTGGCTGTCAGAACCAGATGTGCCAGGGATACCCTCAACCACAAGAACGTTGCCCGAACCATTCAGTTGTTCGGCCATCAATTTGCCAATTTCAAATCCAGCCTTCTGGTAGTTCACCGACGAATTTACCGCGTATGGTGATGTCAGATATCCCGTCAGCGAGAAGGTCGGCACTCCCTGGTCATAGGCATATTTTGCCGTTTGATTCAGCGCGGTTGGGTTTGAACAGCACACAATGATCGCATCGACACCCCGGTCAACCAGTTGGCGCATCTGTTGGATCTGGGTAGCATCCTTGAGGTTAGATTGCGTGATAATAACCTCTTTAATCAATCCAAGCTCTTGCCAGCGCGGAATGATTTCGTTCTGCAACTGTGCCATGACACCAGCACGCCAAGTGTTGCCAGCATAGGAACTGGCGTAGCCGATGGTCCAAGGCGGTGGGTTTTTAGCCACGAAGTCAGCATAGATGCTAGCCTCGACTGGTTGGGATGGGTCAGTCATTTCTGGGTCATACAAGCGCGCACGCACTTCCTGATCGATGTCGTCAAGCCCTCCTGCAGTAGCGACAGCACTGATTGCCAGCCCCACTATTGCCATGGCAATAGATTTAAGTTGATTTATTTTAAGCATATTCATTTTTACCTCCGTTGGTTACGACCAAAATAGCTTGGCCTTTATTACTCCTATACCGTGTTCGGCTCGGAGCTGTGAAACGAGTGCCTCCATGCACCCATGGTTCATTCAATCATAAAAACCTCGTGGGGCTTTTCGAAACGTCTCCCAGTTATCCGGGTCATGCCCAGTGACTACGATTGCGCCGGTGTCTTTTGCAATTTTGTGAAGCTTGGCGACTGAGTGGGCAGTATCTACAGCCGAGCAGTTCAGCCCAGGTAATGCCTTGTCGTGCCAATGATCCAGCGTATAAGCTGCATCAATTGTCAGTAGTACAGCTCCGGTGTTCGGTAGGGTAATCAAGAATGATTGATGCCCAGGCGAATGACCTGGCGTGAAGATCATGCGGATTGTGCCATCACCAAACAGATCGAAATTATCTGTGTACACCCCTCCCAGAAATTTCCAATCTAACCCTGGGCGGTCAAAATCGGCTCGAATATAAGCTCCCGCGGAAAACCAGTCTGGGTTGAAGGCATAATCATACTCTAATCGCTGCACGATATGCTGGGCGTTGGGGAACCGGCCCACGGCACCAGAATGGTCTAGATGCAGATGTGACTGCACTACAAAACGAACATCTGCTGGCTCAACCCCCACCAAGCGACATTGCTCGACACAGGTTTCGTCGACGTTCATAATTGGGTCATAGGTATCACAAACAGCCCCCCAATGCGCACGCTTGTCGATGGCAACTTCAATGGCGTTGCCACCATCAATGACCACAATACCCTTGCGATGCTTGATCAGGAACCACGGCACTGGGATTTCGAAATTTTCCTCGCCTTGGTTCAACTTGATATACTTAGTTTTGGTGCGTAGGATGCCAGTCTGGAACATGTAAAGTTGCATGTCTGACTGTACGTGAGGTCGTTCGTGATCTGCCCGTGTCAGATTTGGTGGCACCGCCAGATGGCTGAGCGAATCCATTTGACGAACCAATTTCGAATCCCGCTCGACCTGCAGCCCACGCTCGTTAAATTCAAGAATCTTCATCGGTCAACATTCTTGTTCACAGTGTTAGCAAGCCCGTCATCCATCAGTTCGATCCTCAATGATTCGCAGCGCCTCGCGCAGGTATTCTCGGAACAGAGGATAATTCTCGCTCATAGGAAAATGCCCAATGTCTTCCATCTCAATATAAATTCCGCCAGCAATTTTCCGTGCTGTCTCCTCGGTGACCTCGGGCGGTGTTAGATAGTCATAGGTTCCTGTCATCATGATGACGGGACAGCGCCTGGTGTCTATTTGTCCAAGCTTGTCGCGCAAATCATGTTCAACCGAATAGAAATACAGATCGCCTTTGAATGCTTCTGAGCCTTGAGTATAATAATGCCAAGTCAACCAGCGATCCAAGTCAGGGCTTTGTGGTGCCATAAGATCCCAAACACCACTGGCACAAACCTGTGCCGCATTTGCATGGGGATGACGCCACAGATCAAGGTAGAAACCTGGCGCATGTTCGGCTGATTCAACTGGAATGACAGCGCGAAAACGATCAGGATGGCGCAGCGCCAGTTGCAACGCAACGTTACCTCCAAACGATGAACCCATAAAAATCGGATTATCAAGCTCCAGAGCGTCGCATAGTTTAATGATGAAGTTGACAAAGTGGTCGGCTGTCAGCAAGTACTCTTCCTTCCACCATTCCTTGTTGTGAGGAGGATCAGATTTGCCGTGGCGTGGCAGGTCGTATGCGATTACGTTATATCTGGACGTAATCTCATGGTCTTCCAACAGGTCGCGCCACTGGAGGTTGTGACAGCCAGCCGTATGCTGGCATAGCAACGGCACTCCACTGCCGTTTTGTAAGTAGAACACCTTGTATTCACAGCCATCGACGTCAATTGTCACAAATCGTCCTGTTACGGGAGAATGAGTTACCATTTCAGCCCGTTGTGATCTGGGATTTTTGCAATATATTGATGCTCATACAGGCACGCCAACCACGCGCAGCAATTCGAACTGAATCGTGAAATTGCGCAAATTTTGCATCAGCACCAAAGTGTTGCCTTCGATTTTTAAATCTTTACGAAAGCTAGCTGACCATATGCCATGGAACATCGGTTTCGGAATGGGGCGGGCAAATTCTCGCCATGTCGCCGCACTGGCTCTCAACGCAAAATCATAGGCGTCCATCCCGCTAGGGTTAATATTGATACGGTATACTTTGCCGTCAATCATCTCAACAATCATGCGGCGATATTCCATGTCTAACATGTAAGTGCAGGTGAAATAACGCGACATCGCACCGATCGTAGCATTATTGTCGGATGCCTCACTGAACTTAATCACCCAATCCCGCGCTTCATCTACCATCAGCCGCTCTTTCCATATTGGTTTTTTCGGTTACAATTGCGGATGTGTCAAATTCTATGTAGCAGTGGTAAACTACGCTAGGACTGTTAAATACTGGTAAGATTTGCAACTTCTTTCTCCTTTGAACGCAATTCAGTATACTGAAACAAATTCTCTATTGCAAGGACTGCTGCCACTCTACTGATACAGTTCAGCAAGTTTTATCAAACGCGCAAATAGGAATGGGCTTTGGACATAAAAAGCACTAAAAAAACACAAACGACTTTCAATAAACTTGAGGGCAGTCATAAACTGGTCCCGGCACTAGCGCGTGGGGTGAGTATTCTCGACGTTGTTGCTACGTCAAAACAAAACCTGACCATCACTGAGATTGCTGCTAGGGTTGGCTTAGCAAAAAGCAGCGTTCATGGACTATGCAAGACACTGATTGAGCTAAATTTACTGGTTTGCAGGACGGGTCAAACCTATTTTTTGGGACCACATGTCATGCGCTGGGCGAATCGGTTCGTCCAAGAATCTGATTTGGCAATTGAGTTTGTAAGGATCTTGGATGAAAGCAGCCAACTACCTGGTGCCACTATCACGCTTTCGGTTCTAGAAGGGTCAGAGGTGGTCTATCTCGCTGTCCGCAACTCAAAATTGCCAGTGGGCTTCGATTTTCACAGCGGAATGCTCCTTCCTGCCGCGTTCACGGCAACTGGAAAATCGTTGTTAAGTTACATGAGCGACACCGAGGTCAGAAAACTAATCGGTAACAGTTTTCCTGAACCGCTGACTGACCATAGTGTGCAGGATTTTTCACAACTTATGCGTGAATTGAAACAAATCCGTGGACGCGGCTATTCGATCGACAACCAGCAAGTCAAAGATGGAATGATTTGCTTCGGCGCGTCCGTACTGAATTCCGAAAACCGCCCAATTGCAGGAGTTGCGGTTAGCTTGTCGCAGCAATCTGTAGATAAAAATGGCGAGGATCTGATTGTGCGCAGCGTGCAGGAGATAGCCAGGAAGATGTCGTTTCGGCTGGGAGCAGAACTATAGGAATCTGTGAAAAACCAAATGATTTCAACACATAGTTCTCACTATGAGAAAATATATTCGTGGTAATTTTAAGATCGCAAAAATCAGTTTTCGTAGCTTGATAGTATTCAATAAAGAAGCAGAAAACCCACAAAGAAATATTTCTTGAGAAGCTGAAGGCATCTCTGAAAATCACCAAACAACTACTAATCTGCCATAATGTTCAGCCTATTGTTTGTAGATATGATATGATATGAAGCAAATGACATTTGCAAAAGTCCAAATACGCAGATAAGCAACGCAAAATTTGTAGAGAAATATTCCTTGAGAAATTAGCAGCGGTTATTCCATGGCAGCATGTTAGACAATGTTGTTGCCAACACTACACCAAACCTGCGCAAAACAGGCGGTCGACCACAATATCCACTGCAAATGCTGCTGAGCGTACATGTCATGCAAGTGGTGCTAACCTCAGCGATTTCGCTATGGAGGATATATTGTACCAAGTCGATTCAATGCGGCTGTTAGGTGAACCTCTGCTTAACTCGCTGATGGAGCGAGTTTGCCTGCAATTGCTGATGATTGCAAGGCGCAAACCGCTGAGTGCATGCCGTAGCATTTACATTTAGGGAAGCGCTGATAGGGAAGCGCTGATTATTGAATATGCTGCTTGTTATAAGAACTACTAAATATCTGAACGCATAGTCTTGCGCTAAATATTTTAGGAACAATAGCGGCCACAGCGGTTATACAAAGGCATGCAAATATAACAGGCAGATATACCCATACAACTATGGAACAATAATCGTCTATTGGTCCCCACATTCTGTCGTAATGAAAGCGCATCATTGTTGCTGCCGCGGTATAGCTTGCAACAGCACACCAAAATGTTGTTACAACTGGCTGTGTAGGCAAAAGTGAAACAACATAATAGCGTAACAATAAAAATGGCACCGTTCCAAGCACTAGCGTTTCAATCGCAATCGACCAGTCGTTGTAGAAGAATAAAAAGCCTTGCGGGTATTCAATAAAATTAACAAGTAAACCATGGCCTAACACCGCAATCAACACAGACAGAAAAATTGGAGCCGTATATCGCACTTTGCTAATATAGCCTGGGATTGCAATCATCATCGTGTGCAATACTGCCGTGATCACTGTGCACCCTGCAATGAACATTGTCAGCCAGAAAGTTGGTTGCAATAGCTGCAATACCAAGTCGTCACGGATGCCTTTTACCACAAACACATACGCAATCAAGAAGATAAATGTCCCTAATAGCCAGTGTTTAACGTGTTTACTTACTTGAAATGGTTGTACTGGCTGTAAATCTGCAACAAGTGTATCAATCAACGTTGTTGTCGCAATCTTGTGATTCTGCAATCTTGATTCTTTCATTTTTCTTCGTTTACTATACGTTATAAAGTTACGTTCATGCAATAATCCTGATAAGTTACATGTTTTTTTCTTGTTTATTAAAAAAATCGCTAAGTTTCTTATACGCTCGGTGTGCCGTAATCTTAATAGAACCGACAGACATCCCTGTTTCATCAGATATTTGCTGTAAACTCATTTCTTCAATTTTTAGTTTACGCACAATATCTGCTTGTTTGCTTGGTAGCATTTGTAAAGCCTTTTCAACCAAGTCCTGCATTTCTTGTTGCTGATACTCATCAATCGGGTCTACGGGCACATAGTTTTCGCTTGATTCTTCTTCTTCTAAAAAACTGTATAAGTTTTCTTGCCGTATTTTAGCATGCTTGCGTGAAAAATATGCTATGCGGTATATGGCGATGGTATTCACCCAAGGAAGAATAGGGCGTTCTGCATCATATGTATGAAAGCTGGTATGCAGCGCTAATAAGATATTTTGCGCAATATCTTCTCTGTATTGATAATCTCCCCACCATCTAAAATACACGATTTTCTTAATATGCGTGTTTATTTGTACCAGAAACTCCTTATATGCAGCTTTGTCACCTGTTTGCGCGCGTTTTGCCAATGCAGTGAGTTCAGCTGAGTTACTCAAAATTTTCTGCTGATAAACGACACGTATACGGCACAGGAGGAGAAAGTGAAGTATTTGGCGCTCATAGCCATATAAGCGCGTATAACGTTGTAACAACAGCTTGCTGGCAGCATTATTCCATTATGATTATGGATTGTAACAAGCAGTGCCTGTACCTTTCCCATCAGTAATAACCTGTATCCTTCCTGTTAGTAATAAATAGGTGCCCCATCTGTAGAGCCGTAGATTGCTCTATCATGGAGTTAATAAACATTTACTTTATTGTTATTGAATATTGTTTATAACATAGTTTGACTGTTGCTGATTGATCGGGACGGCAGGATTTGAACCTACGACCCCCACACCCCCAGCGTGGTGCGCTACCAAACTGCGCTACGCCCCGATAACGTCATAATAGCCACTGGTATTACCCATCTGTAATTTTTTCAATAATATATGCTGACTTCTCTATAAGTTTCTTCCGCAGTTTTGGTCCACTGCGAAAAATAATTGTAAAGTGTTTAGGTATTGCTGCATCTTCTCCTGTTTTCGGGTTTCTACCCAAACGTGCTTTTTTTTCCACAATTGAAAAGGTGCCAATACTTGGCAACTTTACCTTGTTATGGTTTGCTAAAGTATCTGCTTGAATTTGAAAAAACAAATCAACAACTTGGTTTGCCTCGAGAAAATCAAACTTGCCAGAGCGCTCGAGTTGATATCGAATATCTGCTTTTGTTATTGTACTCATGCACGCAGTCCGATACCTAACTGTGTTTGTAACTGTTTGCAAATTCTGGCAATTTTCGCATCTATCTCCTCAACGGTATATGTTCCATCAGCCTTTTTCCAAGTGAGTCGAATTGCAATACTCTTCCTCCCTACACCAATTTTATCTTCATCAACAAACACATCAAAGGTTTCAAGCGACTGTAAATCATGAGACGACACATTGCGAATATTGTTTGCTACTTCTGCATATGTCGTTTGTTGCTGCAATACCAAAGCAAGATCGCGGCTTACCGCTGGGAACTTTGAAACAACATGTGGCGCTACTATAGCCGTTGTTTGTAATACGTCTAAGCGTAATTGAGCAAGAAAAACTGGCGACTCATTCTGGGTGAATAGCTGCTGCTGCAATATAGGGTCAAGTCTGCCTATAACACCGGCTTGCCTGCCAGATACGCTAATCTGAGCACATTGTGTCGGGTGAAAT
The DNA here is from genome assembly GCA_965277405.1 of Gammaproteobacteria bacterium. Taxonomy (GTDB): domain Bacteria; phylum Pseudomonadota; class Gammaproteobacteria. Next base: position 1,161,935 of record OZ255726.1, on the reverse strand, counting down.
CCTGGTAGACTTGCAGCCTGATATTCAAATGTTCGGTGTTGTTTCATTAAAGATTCAAGATCACCTTTTAAGTGATACCATGACGCGGCAACATTTGATTGCCAATCTTGTCCGTGCAGGTTTTCGCACATCATTGCCATCCCAACCATTTGAAATTGATCAATTTGCTCAAGTGAAGGTGATGCTGATAATGCCACAATTGGCTGAAAAACAGCGCCTATTTCAAAAAACCGCAAGTTTACATTCTTGCGATTGCTGTTGAATTGCAATGTCTGAATCAAACCTGGCAGCAAGCTTGTCCGCATATGCGACATGCTAGTTGAAATTGGGTTGCGTAAAGGCACTGCGTTGCTGGTGTCAGCAAACCAAAGATGCTGGTTGAGATCTATAAAACTATAGGTAATCGCTTCTTGATATCCTAATACTGTCATTGCCGTTGTAATACTATCTTGTTGTGATATTTGCTTATTACCACGATCCTGTATCTGAAAATTAGGCAATTTCGCTGGAATATTATCAAAGCCATAAATACGCAATACTTCTTCAATGAGGTCGGCTTGTTGCTCAATATCAAAGCGGAATGTTGGCACAATAACCGTAATACTATCTGCTGTTTGCTCTGCAGCAACAAAGCCTAGCGATGCTAAAATGCTGATTGCTCTTGCTGGGTCTATATGTGTTCCCGTTACTTTATCTAAATGCGCAAAATATAGTGTTACATGCTGTGCTGGATAACACTCTTCAATTGTATCGGCTACCACTACAGGACCGGCGTTGCCTCCGACAATATCAAGCAGCAATTGTGTCGCATACTCAATTGCCTGCTGCGGCAATGTATAATCCACGCCACGCTCAAACCGCATTGAAGCTTCGGAATTTAAAGAGAATTTGCGGCTTTTCCCGCGAATCACATTTGGAATAAAATGCGCGGCTTCAAGCACAATTGACGTCGATTTGCTCGATACTTCTGATTGCAAGCTGCCCATAACACCAGCAAGCGCCACAGCTTGGGTATCGTTTTGGGTATCGTTGGCTATCACTAGTTCATCTGTACTAAGTTTAATTGTTTTACCATTGAGCAGTTGCACTTGTTCATCCGCACCAGCCCAGCGCACATGCAACGTTTCAGCAAAAGCACCACGTTCAAATGCATGCATGGGTTGGCCGATTTCCAACATAACATAATTGGTAATATCCACTATAGGGCTTACTAAACGCACCCCACTGCGCCGCAACCGTTCACGCATCCAAAGTGGTGTTTGCGCATCATGGTCAATACCATCAATAACACGTAAACAGAATACTGGACATGCTGCTGTTGCATGCACATTCACAGCTATTGCTGAGCTTGTGCTAGCTACAACTGGTGTTATTTTTGGCGTGATCCGCGCGCATTGCTGCTGAGCAGCAATGTCTCTGGCGATGCCTGCGACACTTAAGCAGTCGCCACGGTTTGGTGTTACGCCAATTTCAATGATTTGATCATCGAGTTGGAAATACTCATATATATTGCTGCCAAGCGCTATATTTGCATCGATTTCAACAATGCCATCATGATCTTCACCTAGCGTCAGCTCGCGGACTGAACACATCATCCCCAACGATTCTTCTCCACGAATATGAGATTTCTTAATAATAAGGTTTCCAGGAAGAACCGCGCCTATTTTCGCCAAGGCTGTACGCAAACCTACACGAACATTAGTCGCTCCACAAACAATTTGATAGCGCTGTATTCCATCAAATACCTTGCACAGTTTAAGGGTATCAGCGTTGGGGTGCTGTATTACCTCTTGTATCTCTGCCACCACGACATCATCAAATTTTGCAGCAACCGCTTGTAGTGAATCAACCTCTAACCCTGCAAACGACAGAGTTTCAGCTATTTGCTCAATTGATTCATCGCTTTGCAGATGCGCCTGTAACCACTGGGTAGAACACTTCATTGCGTTTTACTTTACTCAGCGATGAATTGTTGTAAAAATGTGCGCTCGTTTTCATACAACAAACGAATGTCTGCGACATGTAAATCTAGCATTGCTAAGCGCTCTATCCCAATTCCAAACGCAAAACCCGTGTATTTATCAGCATCTATATTAGACATACGCAATACTTTTGGATTGACCATTCCGCAACCGAGTATTTCTATCCAACCTGTATGCGCACAAACGCGACAACCTATACCATCACAATTCACACAACTCACATCAACTTCTGCTGACGGCTCGGTAAATGGAAAATATGATGATCGAAAGCGGCTACGTACCGATGACCCAAAAAAAGCTTGTAGAAATGTATCCATACAACCTTTCAAGTGGGCGAACCCAATCCCTTGATCAACGATCAATCCTTCTATTTGATGAAACATTGGAGTATGGGTGACATCAGAATCACAACGATACACCCGACCTGGGCAAATCATTTGTATCGGCGGTGCTTGAGACTCCATTGTTCTTACTTGCACCGGTGATGTATGTGTACGCAATACTAAATCATCAGCAATATAAAATGTGTCCATCAAGTCACGCGACGGGTGCAATTCAGGCAAGTTTAATGCCGTAAAATTATGGTATTCATCTTCTATTTCTGGTCCTGTCTCAATCACACATCCCATGGACTGAAATATCGCTTCTGCTTTTCTACGTGTTGCTGTGATTGGATGAACCCCCGCTGAGTTTCTGGATATTCCAGGCAAAGTAACGTCAATAGCTTCACGTTTCATTTGTTGTTGGTAATACTCTTGTTGCAGCATTGCTTCTTTGTTTTTCAACAAATCATGCACATAATTCTTTGCAACATTTAAGGCGGCACCAACTTGGGTCTTTTCTGCTGGCGGTAGCGATTTCAGCGCTCTAAATGCCTGTGTAAGTTGGCTCTGCTTACCAGTCACCTTGGTGCGGACACGCTCTACATCCTGCAAAGAAGCTACTGCTTCAATTAATGTTTGCGCATGCTGTTGTATAGCCTGGATTTGCTCCATGCGTTGCTATCTCTACTTGATAAACGTTACTTATTAGGTGCAGCTTGCTTGATTTTTGCAATCAATTCTGCAAATGCCGCAAGGTCGTGTACCGCAATATCTGCAAGAATCTTGCGATCGATCGCTATTTCTGCTGTATGAAGACCATGAATAAATTGGCTATAGGTCATATCATACATACGCGCTGCTGCGTTAATACGCACAATCCACAGTCTACGAAAGTCTCTTTTTTTATTGCGCCGATCTCGGTATGCATATTGTTTGGCTTTAATAACGGCTTGTTTGGCAACGCGAAATACTCTGCTCCTCGCCCCATAATATCCTTTAGCCTGTTTTAAAATTTTTTTATGTTTAGCGCGGGCGACAACAGATCTTGTTACTCTTGGCATGTCAGTTCCTAATTATAGATTTGGAAGCATTCGTTTGATCGATGCCACATCAGATTTATGCACAGCTAGTTTAGGTCGTAGTGCCCGTTTACGTTTTGTGGACTTTTTAGTAAGAATGTGCCGTAGGAACGACTGTTTACGTTTGATGTAGTTTGCCCGCGCCTTAAAACGCTTGGCAGCCCCACGATTTGATTTAATTTTTGACATATAATGCTCGCATTAAGTTAATTTTAGTTTTTACGTTTTGGCGACAAAATCATAATCATTTGTCTTCCTTCAAGCTCAGGCATCTGTTCAACGTCTCCATGTTCATCGAGATCAAGCTTAATGCGTTCGAGCATTTTTCTGCCTAATTCCGTATGCGCCATCTCTCGACCACGAAAACGTAATGTTACTTTTGTCTTATCACCATCATTAAGGAAACGAGTCAGGTTGCGAATTTTTACCTGATAGTCACTTTCTTCGGTGCCTGGGCGGATTTTTATTTCTTTCAATTGTGTCTGATGTTGCTTTTTCTGTGAAGCGCTTTTTTTCTTTTTTGCGTCGAAAAGATATTTGCCGTAATCAATAATCTTGGCGACTGGCGGTTCCCCCATGTCTGCAATCAGCAGCAAGTCCAGTGATTTACTTTTAGCAAGCTGCAATGCCTGCTCTCTGTCCATAACACCTACTTGTTTACCAACCTCATCGATTACGCGTAAGGTTACAGCTTCAATGTCTTCGTTAACTAATCTTTTTTTTTGTTTGGCTATGGTGCTACTCCTTTTTTAAAAGCAATATAATAATCATCGCATGGTTTGTAGTTGTGGACGAATGTATCTGAATAATATTACACGAAATACGCAACTTCGCGCAGTAGTCATTTTGCAAGAAATAGTTTTTGTGCGGACTCAAGTGACAATTCACCCAAGTCTGTGCCATTTTGCTCGCGGACTCGCACGCTGTTTTTTTGCTGCTCTGCGTCACCAACAATAAATAAATATGGCGTTTTGTTCATACTGTGGTTACGAATTTTATAATTTATTTTCTCAGCGCGCATATCGGTCTCGCTACGCACGCCTAATACTCGCAATTGCGTTTGTACTGATTCGGCATACTGATGTTGATGTTCGGAAATTGGTAAAATAACACATTGTACCGGTGCCAACCAAACTGGCAGCTTGCCTGCATAGTGCTCAATCAAAATTCCTATAAAACGTTCAATTGAACCAAGCACTGCTCGGTGAATCATAACTGGTACGCGCTTGCTATTATCGCTATCAATGTATACAGCTCCAAGTCTTGCTGGCATAGAAAAGTCTACTTGAATTGTGCCACATTGCCATACTCGATGTAAGCAATCTCGTAATGAAAACTCAATCTTTGGACCATAAAATGCGCCTTCTCCTGGCAACTCTTGCCATGTGAGATTTTTGCTATTAAGCGCAGCTGCGAGTGCGTGTTCTGCTTTATCCCAAATTTCATCAGCGCCAACACGTTGCGCTGGCCTGGTTGATAGTTTCAGTTCAACTTCATCAAAACCGAAGTCTTGATAGACGTTGAGTATTATATCAATCATCTGCCCTACTTCATCAAGCAGCTGCTCTTCCTTGCAAAACACGTGTGAATCATCTTGGGTAAAACTACGTAACCGCATCAGTCCGTGTAATGTCCCGCTGGCTTCGTTTCTGTGGACAACACCAAATTCCGCAAAGCGTATTGGCAGCTCTTTATAGCTTTTTAATCCTTGATTAAAGATTTGAATATGACCTGGACAATTCATTGGTTTTACACAAAATGTTCTTTTTTCAGAATCAGTAACAAACATGTCGTCACGAAACTTCTCCCAATGCCCAGATTTTTCCCACAACGATTTATCAATCAATAACGGTGTTTTGATTTCCTGATAGCCAGTATCATTAAATTTTTTCCGCAAATACTGCTCTATTAAACAAAATAATAGCTGACCTTTTGCATGCCAAAACACCATGCCTGGTGCTTCTTCTTGTTGGTGAAATAAACCAAGATGTTTGCCCAGTTTACGGTGATCGCGCAGCTGCGCTTGTTCTAGTTGAAATAAGTATTGGCGTAGCTGCTTGGTATCGGGCCAACATGTGCCATAAAAGCGTTGCATTGCCGTATTGTTGGCATCACCGCGCCAATATGCTCCAGCAATACTTGTCAGTTTAAATGCCTTAATATGCCCCATATGCGGAACATGTGGGCCAATACACATGTCGATGTATTCTTGATGGTGATATAAGCCAAATTCTGTAACATTGGGGAGGTCTCTGATTAATTCAAGCTTATAGGGTTCATGCCGTGTTGTGAATATTTCAATAGCTTCGCAGCGCTTGGTCATAACTTTGTTGACAACATATGCTTGTTTCGCAAGTACCATCATGCGTTGCTCAACTTCTGCCATTTCAGCTAAAGTAATGCTCCGCTCATACTTAATATCGTAGTAAAAACCATTTTCAATTACGGGGCCAATTGCCATTTGTACATTGGGGAACAGCTGTTTAATTGCGTGACCAAATAAATGTGCGCAAGAGTGTCTAATTACTGCAACTCCTTCTGGGTTCTTGGCAGTATACAGTAGCACCGAACTATCTTGTGTGATGACATCATCCAAGTCTTGCTGCTTACCATTGACGCTGCCAGCTACTGCAGCCTTTGCCAAGCCTGCTCCTATTTTAATTGCCACTTCACCTAATGTAACCGGGTGTGGATAATCAAGAACTGTATTATCAGGAAGTGTAATTTTTGGCATATACCGCAGAGTTGAACGTCACTAATTGCTTATAATTTTTTTATACAATGGTAGGCGCGATTGGAATCGAACCAACGACCCCTACCATGTCAAGGTAGTGCTCTAACCAACTGAGCTACGCGCCTATATTGTAAGACACAAAAACCATGTAACCCAGTTATCTCTGTATGCACCATAATTGGTGTATATCATAGTTGTTACTGAATAATAGGTTTAAAAAGGATGAATTTTACATATAAATCTAAATAAAAATTGCTAATTTTCAAAATATCTGTGGCTTTTTACTGTAATTTTCAACTATGAAGGAACCTTTGATAAATATAATCAAAAATAATCAACTGATTTTATACTAAGCAACTGATGGGTCCCCTGTGCCTTTATAGTCATCAGTTTTCATTGCTTTAGGTTTTTTCTGCTTATTAACTGTTGAAGATGCGCTACCGCTATCATCATCTTTATATTCATCTATGGGCTTGGGTTTAATCCTCTTCATAATATCGTCAATCTGCTTCGACTCAAGCGTTTCATACTCCATCAGCGCATCCGACATAAGTTCTAAAATATCACGATTGTCAACCAGAATTTTTTTAGCCCGAACGTGTGATTGTTGAATGATGCGCTTTACTTCGGCATCAATTTTATTTGCTGTATCACTAGCAATTGGGCTTTGTTGTTTTGCTGCTGAATAGCCCAAAAATGGATTTTCATTCTCTTCACCAAAATGTAACGGTCCAATTGCCTCAGATAACCCCCATTTTGTAACCATATTCCTTGCCAGACTGGTGGCGCGTTCAATATCGTTCGATGCACCTGTAGTTATACCATCACTTCCTAACGTCAATTCTTCCGCTACTCGCCCACCAAATAAGCTAGCAATCTGACTCTCAATTGCACGTTTACTATGGCTGTATTTATCTTTTTCTGGCAAGAACATTGTTACCCCAAGTGCCCTACCACGTGGAATAATAGTCACTTTATACACAGGATCATGTTCTGGAACCAGTCTCCCAACGATTGCATGACCTGACTCATGGTATGCAGTATTGCGTTTTTCTTCGTCACTCATCACCATCGAGCGGCGTTCGGCACCCATTAAAATTTTATCTTTAGCTTGTTCAAACTCAGCCATGCTGACTTTTCTCCTACCTTTTTTCGCAGAAAATAATGCAGCTTCATTCACGAGATTTGCTAAATCAGCGCCAGAAAAACCAGGTGTTGCACGCGCGATTACTTCAACATTAACATTTTTATCTATCGGTACTTTACGTGTATGAACCTGCAGAATTTCTGTTCTCCCACGGATGTCTGGCAACCCAACTACGACCTGCCTGTCGAATCTACCTGGTCGAAGAAGTGCTGGGTCAAGTACATCAGGCCTATTTGTGGCGGCAATGACAATCACGCCTTCGTGTCCATCAAAGCCGTCCATTTCTACAAGCAATTGATTCAATGTTTGCTCACGTTCATCGTGACCACCGCCCATACCTGCACCTCGATGACGACCGACTGCATCAATCTCATCAATAAAAATAATGCATGGTGATTGTTTTCGAGCTTGGGTAAACATGTCGCGCACCCTTGAGGCGCCAACACCTACAAACATTTCTACGAAATCCGATCCAGAGATGCTAAAGAATGGCACATCTGCCTCTCCAGCGATGGCTTTCGCTAATAAGGTTTTACCTGTTCCTGGTAAACCAGACATCAACACCCCTTTCGGTATTTTGCCACCTAAATTTTTAAATTTTGCAGGTTCTTTTAGAAACTCAACCAATTCACTGACTTCTTCTTTTGCCTCATCGACTCCTGCAACATCTGCAAATGTTACTTTGACTTCATCGGACCTGAGTAATTTCGCTTTACTGCGCCCAAACGACATTGGTCCACCAGATCGCCCCCCGCCCATGCCTCCTTGCATTTGGCGCATTACTAACATAAATATTGTTACCATCAATATTATTGGGAAACTTGCGACCAGCAATTGTCGCCATAACGACGGTTGCTCAGGTAACTTACCTACGATTTCAACTTTATTATTGTACAAATCATCAATTAGTTTAGGGTCTTGCGCAGCTGGTCGAACTGTTTCAAAGCCCTGTCCATTTTGATATTGCCCTGAGATAGTATAGCCATCTATGGTGACTTGAGATAATTTTCCATTGCGCACACTTGTGAGGAAATCTGAATATGAAATATTTTCTTGTTCCGGCTCAAAGCTCATCTCTTGACTTAATATAAATACAAGTCCAAGAACAATCCCGATCCATATCAGTACATTTTTTGCCATTTCTTTGATTTTGTAAATAGAAGTGTTTTGTATGTTTATGCTATTACATAAATTTCAAGGAGCTAACTACAAGCTGTCGAGATAGGAAGCTGTTTTTGCAATAGTTTTATTAGTCTACGCCTTCTTCAGCTATAAACACAAAACTTTACAACATCATTTTCAACAATAGCCAAGATTTTTACAGCTACTGTTGGCAGCATCAACCTTCCATATGATTCCACCTGAAAAATCGTGGGCCTGAAGTACGTAAGTTACTCCTGCGTTGTTTTCATCTACGACAGTATTTGCTGTTGCGGTAATAACTCCAGCGACCATAGTGATAGATTTTATTTCGCGGTCATTACTTCCTGTTGCATCTGGAATTCCATGGGATCCAGCATCAAGATCAGTTAGACTCGTTGCAGTATTTTGCCATGCAATTTCTGCGGCAATTTTATATGGTGCGGTAGCTTGAATAACCTCTGTAAACTTTGCTCGCCCTACATACGTTTGGTATACTGGCAAGGCGACAACACTGAGTACAGCAACAATCACCATTACAATCAGCAATTCAATCAAACTAAATCCAGCAATTTTTAATTGATTATTATCCATTATGATTCGCATTAAATTGCCTAAAGTTGTTTTATATATGTTTCCTGACACGCCTTGACGGAGTAAACATATAACCCACTATAAACACAATAATGAAGGCTAATACAAACCAATAGTACAACTCAAAATACTTGCTAAACGTTGAAGACTGTTCGATATTTTGTTCTAGTCGATCTAGTTGCGCATAAATAGATGCCAATTCATTTGCGTTACTGGCATAGAAATGCTTGCCGTTGGTTGATGCTGCAGCGGTTTGCAGAAACCTAAAATCTATGTCTCGTGAAAATCGTCTATTGCCAATAGCTATGGTATATATTTTAATCTTCTTTTTTTTTGCAATTGCTACGGCTTGATATGGATCAATTGTTCCTGATGTATTTGAGCCGTCTGTTATTAAAATAATTGCTTGATTCGTGTCATCTTTGTCTTTTTGTTTGACTGCTAAGGCAAGTGCATCACCAATTGCCGTCTTTGGCCCAGCAATGCCTATATATGACTCTTCTAGGTATGTTTTTATCACCGATAAATCGGCTGTTAATGGTGCTTGAATATATGCCTTTGATCCGAATATCACAAACCCTAATCGATCACCTTGACGTTTATCGATAAACTTATCCATATAATATTTTACAGCGTCGTATCTGCTAAAAAGCTGATTATTTATTTCCATATCGCGTACTCGCATGCTATCTGATGCGTCTATTGCTAGTATTAAGTCCCTATAATTCTGCTTAATACTAACAGTTTCATCTATTTTTTGCAGGCGCATACCTCCGCCAATCAGCAATATAGAGCACACTGCAAATAAAAAGGACGAACGATAGTGAGATTTTTTAGTTGCCTCATCTATTACAAATGGATACCAGATGCTAGTAACGCGGATGGTTTTTCGGTATTTATACAATACATAGCAACCAATTACTACAATAGAAAATAGCGGCCAATCAATTGCTAACATTGCTTTTTATTAGTAACTCAATTTCTTTTAGAACTAAATGTCTCTGAATCATTTTTTGTTCTTTGTATGTTGATATTAAAAAGTCTCTTAATGTGATGGTTGCCTTGTATTTGTAATGTTTAAGCAAGGTTTTATACAAGCGTTCGCCATGGAGCATATTGCTTTGTATCCCATGTTCATCCATTGAATGCTTGATGGCTTGCACAATGTTTAATGCAAAAACCTCATCGCTCTCTATATCTTGCAACCTACGTATAGTTTGCTGTATTTTTCTATTTGCTAGATATCGTTGTAAATATATATAACTTATTATAAGAAATACCATGAAAACAATTGCAATAGCAATCCAAGTAATATTTAAATAAAGATATAAATTATATGGTTGATGAACATCTTTCATATACAGCTTTGCACTTTTGCATAGATATCTTCGACAGTGTCATCTGCAACGATGGCGCAGTCTATGGCATTTGCGCCGACATTAACCTGTTTCACACCAGAATTTGTTTGGGCAATAATTCTTATTCGTTGCAATGGTTCTTCATCTACTACCAGTAGTGTGCTGCCCAGTAGGGTGCTGCTATCTAATCCGTAATGCTGTATATTACGCGCACCTGTAAGAACAATTGAATGCGGAGTAATCTTTATATCATCCATTTTAAATAAATCACCAGTTTTATACTTACACATTGCAGCGTTGATTTTCTTAGCAAGGCTACTAAGTGTTCTGATAATTTCTTTCTGCATACGTATTTTGGCTCTCTCGATGACATTGTTGCCATGAATAAGCAAAATTTCACATTGCATATTTTTTTTATAACATGTTTCTACAGCGCTGTGGAGTGCTATATATAAAGCAAATGCTGCAGATCTTTTTTTTATAGCAAATGACAACTCGGCATTCAACATCACATAAATTTTTATCTTATCTTCAATCTCATCAGAAAATACTTTTGTATATGTTTTTTGTGATCGTAACGAAGCTTTCCATGCAATATGTCGAATATCATCACTGCTAGTGAACTCCCTTAAATGATCAAAATCAGAACCTTTTCCTTTTTTTGTTAATCTGCTGGCACCATAAGTATGATGTAGCCTACTTTTACTGACCTTGCGCTGATACGCATACGCTGCTTGGATATATTCGGAATTTATTAACCACCCTGTTGACAGCTTTTCTAAAACTTGAAACATCTATACAATTTTCACGCTACTCAGTACCTCGTCAATTATTTGGTATTTTTGTTGAACTGTGTTTTCTGAGCTAAAATTTAAAATGATTCGATGGGCGAGCACGTCATAACACAGCTCTTGGATAATATCTGGAGTGACCTCGTCTTGACCTCTTAGATATGCAAGAGAACGTGACAGTGTTGCTAACGCAATACTTGCTCTTGGTCCTGCACCTATTTCTATATAGCCTTGATTGCCACTTGTTCTGTTTTTTTGGGTACGCGTAGCATGGACAACTTCTGCAATATACATTAATAATCTTTCGTGAATATACATCTCACGGACTTCCTCACGTGCTTGCAAAATAGTTGTAATGTCAATAACTGGTGTGATCTCAACCGCCTTTTTTTGATTAAGTCGCATAATCATTAACTCTTCATCTATAGAAGGATAATCAATTGCCACATACATAATAAACCTATCAAGCTGTGCTTCTGGCAGTTGGAACGTACCTTCGTGTTCAATGGGATTTTGAGTTGCCATGACCTGAAATAAAGCTGGTAACGTATACGTTGTATTGCCGATGGTTACTTGGCGTTCAGACATTGCTTCAAGCAGGGCTGATTGAACCTTTGCTGGTGCTCTATTAATTTCATCAGCTAACACTAAATTACTAAATATTGGCCCTTTTTGGTAGCTAAATGCTTGAGTTTGCGGCTTGTAGATTTCACTCCCTGTAATATCGCTGGGGAGTAAATCTGGAGTAAATTGAATACGCTGAAAATCACAGTTTATAAGCTTTGCTAATGTTGCAACAGTTAGCGATTTTGCTAACCCTGGCGCGCCTTCAACTAATATATGTCCATCAGATAATAATCCAATGATCAATCTTTCTAATAGTTTTTTTTGTCCAACAATATTATTTTGTAAAGCGTTTAGTAGTGATTGTATTTGTTGATGATGAACTCTTTTAGTCATTAATTTTATAGCGTGAAATACGGATTGAAATTCTACGATTTAACGGTCTTTTTTCAGGAACAATATTGCCATTAATATCCAAGGTCTCAGGCAATGGTTTAGAATCTGCGTATCCAATTGCTTTCATCCGTTCTCTACTTACACCATTTTCTTCTAAATATCTAACAATGTTTGTTGCTCGAGCAGTTGAAAGTTCCCAATTGGACTGAAACTCCAAGTTTTTAATTGGAACATCATCAGTATGTCCTTCAACTTCTAATGTATACCTTGCGTATGGGTCTTGTATTAGAATATCAACTACTGACTGTATAGTTTTAATCTCTTTATTCACAATATCAGCGCTACCAACATCGTATATACTTGAGTTTGTCAACTCTATAGTCACGTATCTACTGGTGATATCAACCTGTAAATCATGATTAATGTTTGTTACTTGCTCAATTTCTTTTGAAAATGATTGAAATGCAGTTGAAATATCTTTTTTTAAAAATGTTTGAGATAAACCTTCACGTAATTCTTCTGCCTTATTCACATCAATAGAAGAAATTTTTAAAATTATCAGCACAAAAGTAAAAAGCAAAGTAATCGTGTCTGAATACGTTAACAGCCAAGGCTCATTCCTCCTAGCATCTTTTCCACTGCTGTTTGATTGTAGTCTTGTAGCTACCCCCCCTTCTGGATACACATCCATGACTTATTGACTACTGTTAATTTTGTAGCGTAATTCAGGCGTTAACAAGCTATTTAATTTATCCTGTATAGCCAACGCTCCTTTTCTTGCAGCAATCAACACAAAGCCTTCTAATAAAATTTTTTCACGAAAATGTTGCAAATCAGTATTTCTAGCGAATTTTTCTGCGGCAGGATAATACGTGAAATTGGCTAATAAAACGCCATATAAGGTGGAAATAAGCGCCAGTGAAAGCCCAGCGCCTAGTTGTGATATATCTCCACCGAATCCACTGAGAATAATAATAAGACCAATTAACGTACCTATCATTCCAAAAGCAGGCGAATACGCACCCATTGTACGCATGACAGAGGCCTTGAGGTTACCTTTATCAAAATTTGCTAATACCATATCCGTTAACATTGACCGTATCTCAGCCGGACGATAATTACTCAATAGTAAATCAACAGCAAAGCTAATAAAAACATCTTTACGTTGCGTTCTTGTAAGTTGCATTTCAATTTGCAGCATTCCTTCTGTTCGTTGTATTTTAGCAAAATCTAATAGCATCTTTATATCTTTTCTAAAACCTTTCTCATTATTTTTCTTAAAAAACAAAAAAAACATACCAAAAAACGCACTAAAAATATCCCTAACCTCAAAACTTAAAAATGTTGCGGAAATCGTACCGCCAACGACTAAAAGTACGCTGGGGACGCTTAGGAATATAATATAATCATCAGTGGCTTGGCTAACAGCAGTTGTGAACAGTACAATCCCTGCTATAAAGCCACCAATTGTTCCGAAGGATGGCATGCAAAATAGTCTTAGATTTTACTCATATCAATTTTACCATTGCGTACTAAAGCACGCATACTGCGTAACAACACTTTTCGAGCAGACTGAATCTGTTCGTTTTTAATAGTGTCTTGTATTTCTTTTATTTCAACCTCAATAGTCTGGGAAACACGCTTAGGCATACTGCTTAAAACACGTTTTCTAATAACATCAGATGCTTGCATTAACGCTATAGCGATAGTGCTTTTATCAACTTCTAGTAGCGCTTCACCCATAACACGCAGCGGCGCTTTACTTAGATCATTAAAAGTAAAATACAATGTTTTAAGCTTATCGTGTAACTCAGGATCCATATTTTGCAATTCTTCAATTAAGCGACTTTCATCACTGCTATCCATATTATCCAATAAATTAATTAAAATATTTATACCATTTGCCCCAACATTATTAACAGCAGGAATTTTTTTAGCTTTTCTAACCAATAATTGCGCAACTTCATTAAATGTCTCATACGGAAAGTCTTCAAATTGAGCTAATTCATGAACAACTTTACTTCGATCTTTATCCTCAAAACTATTTAATACAGTCGTTGCCTTTTCATTTTCAAGCTGTGAAATAACCAAGGCTTTGACCCGTGGTTTTTCATTTTTTAACAAGAATTGCAGCGACCCTATTCTCATTTTATTTAAGAATGCAAATGAATGCGACTTATGCTTACCATCAGGGTCGTTCGCAGCACGTAATGATCGAGAATAAAAATCTTTAACTTGTGCCTCTAATTGTGTCGATGTGATTTCACGTTCTGATAAATACGCACTAATTTCTGAAGATTGAGATGCAGACAGTCCACCAAACAATGACTCATAAATTGAATTTCCAAGACCAGTATATACAGCAGCAATCGTATCCATGCGGTTTTGTGCCCACAGATTGTTCATTTCTTGTTTTACAATATTGGGCGATGCTAAACCTATCGCTGCAATCTCACGTTTAGTTTCTGCCACTACCGCACGATGACGCATTCCCTCAATCTCAATTTGATCAACATTATTTTTTTCGGCATTACTAGCGCCTGTTCTAGGACTTTGCGGCGGCGCCATCGGCGGATACGCTGGCATCATTGATTGCGCCGGTTTGCGTGATGCCAAAAACAATATCAGACTAAAAAACAATAAAAAACCAAAGCCACCGAGTAAAATCCAAACTAAATTTTTCTCAATAAAATCTTTCTTCAACCCCTGTTCAAGTTCATTGATTTTTTGCAACAAAGTTGGATCAGTTACTGAATCACTTACATTTCCCGAGTCAGTAGTTGGTGCGCCTGCACCTGCAACGGGGACTTGATTTCCAGATAATGGCGGTTGCTGCGCAGGATTTTCTCCAAATTGATTAGGCTGTTGATTGCTCGTATTTGAACTATTACTTTCACGTTCAAAAGTAGATCGAACGATTTGAATACTATCACCTTTGTTTAGATCTATACTCAACTTTCTAGACATTACATCGCGGATAAAGTTTTCCTGCGCCGTTGTCACCGTAGTATCTAACACAAGAAACACTTCAGTTCCAGTTCCTGCAAGCGCATTAGCACTTTGTGTGCTTGGCTGTAGCACAGAGCTTAGCGGACTTCTAGACCCCAGCGAGCTTTCATCTAAGCGCAGATTTTCCCGCAAATTATTAATATCTTCACCCGTTAATTCTTTTTGAAATTTTACTTCTGCACCAGGTAAACCAGGCAATGACGTTGTTATTTCACGAACAACCACTCTATCACCAGCATCGCTATCACCAGCATCGCTACCTTGCCTCCCGAAGCCTGCAAACGAAGAAAGCTTAAAATCAATACCTAAAATAAACCTATCATGTCCAAGATATGCTTGAATATCACGAGAAAGCCTGCTTTCCATTTCTTTTTCAAAAAACACCTCGTCAACAGCTGGATTTTCCACATCAATAATTACAGCCCATGCTTGACCTGAGAGCATTACCACTACGCCAATGAATATTGCCAGTATATTTTGAGGCATTATATTACAGCCCATAATAAAAAACGGAGTTGATCAAGCATGAGATTCACGGACTCTTTCCGAATAAGATGTACGGATGCTCTGCAATATTATTTTTCATTATTATTACTGTTCTGTGCCCCCACCAACTACTACTGCGCTATCCGTGCTGCCACTTGTTGCAGCTATTCTTTGATTTGCATCAGGAATAGAAGTTAAATAGAGGGCGCGTGACACGCTTTTCATCTTTGGGTCAAGCTTTAATGCAACCATCCAAGCTGCTCTAGCACGCTCTAGCCGCCCAAGCTTATATTCCAATGAACCTTTTATTGCATAAGCTTTTGCTGAACGCGGAGTAAGCTCAATTGATGCTTTTGTTTCGTTGAGTGCTTCTTCGTACAAACCAGAATAAAATAAACTTTCGGCATCAATCAGATGCTTGTTGGAACGAAAAAAACGTCGTTCCAAATCGTTAATTTCTAATCCTGTTTCTGCCGCGTCTAAATCAGATTTCACAATCCGCCCAGATGGGTCCAACACGAAATCCGTACCATTCCCTAAAGGATCATATAAAATAATGCCTTTCTCACCATATATAGAAGCAGCTGAAACCCGTTGATTGGTTTTTTGTTGGCCGAGCTGATTACCTAATAATTGAGCCAACGAGTCAGCAGGCGTCGTATTTTCCGCACCATCAGCAAGACCAAGCAATGAACAACCTGAAACCAATCCCAAAAAACCTGCGCTTATTATAGCAAACAGTCGAACATTACGTAATTTATCAGCTATGCCATGCAGCACGGCATGTTGAAATTTATAGTTTAGTCGCATGAAACAAGATTCGTAGTGGTCCTAAAATGCGATGGTCGTATATATAGTTATCGTCTTGTTATATTTAGTAATGCGATAGTTACATTATTATGTTATTTATTGGCAGTTGCTGAGTAACATATAATTGCCAATTCGTCCATAGCGCAACTCTTACTCTCTTTTATATCCTATTTATAAATAAATTACAATGGGTTACAGCGGTTGTTAGGAGTAGTAAACGTGAAGGTTGTTTAGTTGCAAACAACGCAGCCCAATACCTGCTTGTGAATTCACCTTACAATCAGTACAATTTATCCGCAAACTTATTTCCCCACTAGACTTCGCAAATCACCATGCATCATACTATTGCAACTATCATTAGTAACTCAGAGAAAACTATCGCTCTTGCCAATGAACATGGTGTTCAATGCCAAATCGTGATTTCCCATGAATGTGGAACAAACATTGAAACCAGAAATCTGCAACTGGAACAGCTGGAAGATTTTGACGAATATGCTGTTGCGGTTACGGTTATTAGTGATGGTCGACATAGTGTTTCACACAGCAATCAAATTGATGCTGATACGCTGCATTCGTTGTTGCTGCAAACCATCCGCCAAGCCGAACTTAACCAAGCAGACCACCACTATGCGTTACCTGAACTTACGTATTTAGCCAAACAACGTGATATACACAACAATTCCTTTGACTTGTATCACCCTGCGTCTTTGTCTACATCACAAGCTATTGATTACTGCAATCAACTAGAACGTACAGCTACAAACGTCGATAATCGTATTAGCGTTGAGCAATGTACATTTAGCCAGTCTAACGAGTCCACAATGATTTTTAACAGCCACGGCTGGGCACAACAAACGCAACAAACACAATATTCAGCCTCTTGTGCAGTTATTGCTGCAAGCGCGGGTAAAAAGCAAATTGCCTACGACTATGTGACGCACCACGACGTTACTAAAATGCCATTCAGCAGTGCTATCGCAACCAATGCGGCGCATAAGGCGCTAGATAAACTGCAACCGCATACAATAACATCTGGCACATACCCTGTGCTGCTGCATGCTGATGTAGCACAGATGGTTTGGCGGCAACTACTGAGCGCCTGTCATGGCAAACATCTATTCAAACAATCTAGTTTTTTAATCGATAAAATTGGCAAACAAATATTTCCACCATGGCTACAGGTTCACGAACAATGCCACCAGCGTGGCATCAGCGGGAGCGCATGGTACGATCAAGATGGCATCGCCACGCAAGACAAAACTATTATTGAAAACGGCATCCTCAAACAGTTTTTATTTAACATCGTGTATGCACGCAAATGCAACACCAAACCAACTGGTAACGGCGGTTATATTGGTGTTATTTCAATTGAAAGTGACCACATAACAAACTTCGACGCCCTCGTGGAGCAATGTCACACAGGTTTTTTATGTACGGATATCATGGGTCAAGGTGCCAACACGCTCACTGGTGATATTTCTTTTGGCGCGAGTGGCAAATGGATTTCCGCAGGGAAAATCACGCATGCTGTCGAAGAGATCACCTTGGCTGCAAATTTGATTGATATCTTTGCGGGCATCCAAGCACATGGTAATGATATCGACACTCGTAGCTCCATCCATACAGGTTCAATACTGATTCATGGTTTTACTATAGGAGCATAAGGGAGCTCTGGTTAACTCGCTGATGGAACGAGTTTGCCTGCAATTGCTGATGATCGCAAGGCGCAAACCGCGAGCATTCCGCAGGCGCATGCTGTAGCATATCCGCCAATGGATGCAACACAGCAAGCGTAAGCAATTGCCGCAAACCCAAAGTATATTCAACACAACTCCGGGAAAAAACGCTGCGCCAACGTCGTTGCAGTACTTGACAACACCCACAAGACCACCAGTATTATCAAGTGCTGCGCTTAAGTGTCATCAGCGTTTTTTTTCGTCTCGGCCATCATGGAATTAATCAGAGGGTTCATAACAGTTTTACTCAATACAACGCAGTGCTCGCTGTTGCAATGTGTACAGCAAATCATGTGCTTGTTTTGGAGTCAATGTATCTGGACTTGTCAATGCCAGCTCAGCAATCAACGCAGCAATTGCCGCCGGTTCAGCTACTGTATCATCAACATAATCTACAGTAGACATCGTTTCATTTGCTGGCTGTGATTGTTGCAAAACTTGCAAGTACTGCTTGGCTTCTTTGACGACAACGGCTGGAATACCAGCCAGTTTTGCGACTTGCAGCCCGTAACTTTGCCCAGCTGGTCCTTGGCGTAATTGATACAAAAAGATAATTTGATCTTTATGCTCTTTAGCCGCTACGTGCATGTTTACTACAGTTGGGGCAATAGTTGGCAATTGCGTCAATTCAAAATAATGGGTCGCAAATAAGGCATACGCCTGTATAGAGTTGGCAATGTGGCTAGCAATGGACCATGCCAACGCGAGCCCGTCAAAGGTACTCGTGCCGCGGCCAATTTCATCGAGCAACACTAAACTATCGCGGGTAGCATGACGCAAAATCTCTGCTGACTCAATCATTTCCACCATGAACGTAGAACGCCCACCAGCCAAATCATCAGCCGCACCTATCCGCGTGAAGATTCTATCGATCGGACCAATTGTTGCTGAACTAGCAGGAACCCAACAACCACAATATGCCAACAGCACAGTCACTGCCACTTGCCGCATAAATGTTGATTTTCCTCCCATATTGGGACCAGTAATCAACCACATTTTTTCTTTCTGGTGTAACACGCAATCATTGGCTACAAATGTTTTGCCAAGTTGTGCTTCAACTACAGGGTGGCGCCCTTGACGAATAGTAACCTGTCCAGCAACCGTCATTTCTGGACATGCCCATTGTTTCTCTTCAGCACATACAGCAAAACTTGCTAGAACATCGAGCACCGCGATCACCCGCGCATTGCTCTGTAGCGCAGTTAAATCTGATAAACTGCGCTCAATCAGCTGGGTATACAGCTCTTTTTCGCGTTGCAACGCCCGTTGACTCGCACCTACAATCTTATCTTCATATTCCTTAAGCTCTGGAGTGATGTATCGCTCATAATTTTTTAGTGTCTGCCGCCGGCGATAATCATCTGGGATTGCTGCTTGTTGTGCCTTACCAATTTCAATATAATACCCATGCACAGAATTATAGCCCACCTTCAATGTTTGGATGCCGGTCCGCTGCTTTTCGCGCAATTCATATTTGGCAAGGTATTCATTGGTATTTGCGCTCAGATTACGCAACCCGTCCAAATCCCGGTCATACCCGGTGGCGATCACGCCACCATCACGCAACAACATTGGTGTATGCGTATCTATTGCTGAATGCAGTAATACCGTTAATTTTTCCAAAACATCAATTTGGTTGATGACATCGCCCAATAAGCCTGGAGGTGATGCATCGAATACTGCGATCAACTCGGGTAAAACAGCCAACGACTCAGCGAGTTTTAAAAAGTCACGCGGACGGATGGTTGCCAACGCAAGGCGTGCACAAATCCGCTCGATATCGCCACATTTTCGCATTTCTGCACGAACATCTCCAGACCATTGTTGGGCTATCAATGCGCCTACAGCCTGATGTCTTGCAGTTACTTGTTGTTGATCTCGTAATGGTTGGTGCAGCCATTGGCGTAATAGCCGTGCACCCATTCCTGTTACAGTTTTATCAACGACGCCGACCAAGGTTGCTGCACTGCCACCGCGCAAATTCACGTCAATTTCTAAGTTACGCCGCGTTGCTGCATCGAGCAAAACATACGCATTAGTTTGTTCGACAACAATATCGTGGATATGGGATATTTCGTGGCGTTGTGTATCAACAATATAAAACCACAGCGCACCGCATGCAACCAATGCTTGTGGCACCTCCAAGCACCCAAATGAATGCAAGTCGGCAACCCCGAAATGTTTGCTTAGCTCAGCAACGGCTTGATTTCCATCAAAATGCCACTGGTGCAGTTTTTTCCATGATGCAGCGTACCAATTGCTATCAATTTTCGCTTCTTCTGGATACAAGATTTCGACAGGCTTAATACGTGCCAGTTCATTGACAAGATCACTGGTATGCATCACAAAAATAACCCCTTCACTCAACGCAATACTCGCCAAACCCCAAGCAGATTGCGTGTCACCATACGGATATATTGCAACCAAAACATTGCGTTGGTGCGCTTCTAACAAACTCTCGTCAGTCAAGGTTCCTGGAGTAATTATGCGCACAACCTTACGCTCAACAGGGCCTTTGCTGTTGCCAGGACTACCAATTTGCTCGCAAATTGCCACTGTTTCACCGAGTTTTACTAGGGTGCTTAAATATCGATCGATAGCATGAAACGGAACGCCAGCCATCGGAATAGGTTTGCCATTCGATTTGCCGCGATGGGTTAAGGTAATCCCAAGCAAATCAGCGGCACGTTGTGCATCTTCAAAGAATAGCTCGTAGAAATCGCCCATGCGATACAACAACAGCGTATCGGGGTGCGCGGCTTTTATCGACAAATACTGCTGCATCATCGGCGTATGATTGCTCAGCGAGAATGTGCTCATGGGAAAAGAACACGCTTGAGGCTATGCAACATACTAGCTGCGGTACTCAGCATTTATCCGTACGTATTCATGAGACAAATCGCATGTCCAAATACGCGCGCTCGGGGGCTGGGTTCCTTTGCCTCGCATATAAATATCAATGGTAATGTCTTCTTGCTGTAACAACTTTTGACCGATAGCTTCACTATAGCTTGCTGCCTGCATGCCAGCTGTGACAACACAGGCATTATTTATCCAAATATCTACCAAGCGTTGGTCGATATTCACACCAGCTTTGCCAACGGCCATAATAATTCTTCCCCAATTCGGGTCGCTAGCAAACAGCGCAGTTTTTACTAATGGTGAATTCGCCACTGCTTTGCCAATACTGCGAGCTTGCTGGTGTGCCTCACCGTATACTTGCACAGTTATAAACTTGCTCGCGCCTTCGCCATCTCGCGCCACCATTTGTGCCAATTGACTACAAGCACGCTCGAGCAATACGGAAAACCTTGACATACTGATGTGCTGTGTATTGCTTGCACTAAGCATCACACTATCATTTGTTGATGTATCACTGTCTATTGTCAAACAATGAAAAGTAACATCGACAACCTCCGTCAGCAATTGCTGCAGATCTGCTTGATTTACGGTCATATTTGTAAATAAAAACCCCAACATGGTTGCCATATGTGGCTCAATCATGCCAGACCCTTTTATAATTCCCGCAATATATACACC
Source organism: Gammaproteobacteria bacterium (assembly GCA_965277405.1). Taxonomy (GTDB): domain Bacteria; phylum Pseudomonadota; class Gammaproteobacteria. The sequence continues at coordinate 1,140,246 of OZ255726.1, read as the reverse complement.
ACCATCGCGTAAATATACGGCTTTGGCTTGGGTATCAGTCGTCATCATCGCCTGCGTCGCGCGTAGCCAAGCATTATGCCGCCAATCGATAGGCAACGAAAACCCACGTTTGAGTTTCTCAATAGGCAACTGCTCACCAATCACACCTGTAGAGAACGGCAGGATTTGCTCAATATGACATCCAAGCATAATGGCATAGTGCTGTAAAATCTCCTGCGCAGCGACAAGCCCTTGGGCGCCTGTGGCAGCATTCGCATTACCAGAGTTGACGATGAGGTATTTTGCTGTTGCTCGCTGCATATGATTGCGACATATCTTAACAGGTGCCGCGGCAAATGCGTTAAGCGTAAATACCCCAGCAATCGTTGCAGTATCGGGTAATTCAATCATAACCATATCGTCACGATTGGCATACCGCACATGCGTTGCTGCCACAACTGTACGAAACTCATGTGTGTAGAACTCTGGAAAAGCTGGTATCGATACTGCCATATTATCTGCTGCTACTCCTATGATTACATCATTGTTGGACGGGCTGAATTACCTGCGGTTCTATCGTCAACAATACCCCAAATTGCGCCAATACTGTGCGCTGGATGTGCTTGGCAAGTCGCAAAAAATCATTCCCTGTTGCATGGCCACAATTGATAAGACACAGCGCGTGTCGCCCCGACACTGCAGCACCATTGTACACACTATCGCAAAAACCTTTGAGACCAGCGTGTTCAATAAGTGCAGCTGCAGGGATAACAACTTGTTGTTGACGAACATGTGATTTGATTTGTGGAAACCTAGTGCAAATATTCTCTGCAATCGCCACATCGACAACAGGATTGTGAAAAAAACTCCCAGCATTTGGGGTGCGCTGCGGGTCATGAAGTTTTCTTGTACGCAAGGCAATGACCGCATGCAACACATCCATCGGCGCAAGCTGGTCACCACACCTATCTCGCAACTGCTGATATTCAGGCTGAATAGCAGCTGCAAATTTAGCTAATCGCAACCTGACTTGAGTAACTATCAACTGACGTTGGTGGGCAAACCAACTCGTTCTATATCCAAATTCACAACGCTCACTAGCACGCCAACACCACGTTTGCTGCTGCAAATCATAATATTCTACCGCCACACAACAATCACTAAATGATGCGCCATATGCGCCTATATTTTGCAAAGGAGCTGCACCAACAGTCCCTGGAATAAGCGCTAACTTCTCTAAACCAAACCAGCCGCGTTGTGTCGCCGTGTAGACGAGTTGATGCCAGTTATAGCCCGCTGCCACATCAATGATGATCGACGCATCATCTTCTGCGTGAACACTCATTTTGCCAACAGCCAACTTAACAACTAGCCGATGCAACCGTTGTGGTAATACCACGTTACTCCCACTACCGAGCAGCAGTATTGGCAACTGCAGACGCTCTTGTAAGGCTGGCAATTGTTGGACATCTTGCAAGTGGCTCACAACCACAAGCGCATCTGCTATTGCTGGAACAGCCAGAGTGTTCTGTTGAGAAATAATAACGTCATTTAGCGCATGCAAACTACTCACGCCAGCAATGAAAAAATTTTCGGAGTAAAGTAACTCAACATTGCACTCGCCCCCGCACGCTTTATCGCCATACATGCTTCGACAATAGCCGCATCATCAAGCCAGCCATTGGCTATTGCAGCTTGGAGTTGCGCATACTCACCACTCACTTGATATGCAAACACAGGTGTTGTTTTAAATATGTTATGTGCCGACTGAATGATATCCAGATACGGTAGCGCCGGTTTTACCATAACAATATCAGCGCCTTCATCGATATCTAATTGAATTTCCTTTAGCGCTTCGGCACTGTTGGCGATATCCATTTGGTACGTTGATTTATTAGCACCAGCAAGGCTTTGTACTGAACCAACCGCTGCGCGAAACGGTCCATAATATGCTGATGCATATTTCGCACTATATGCCAATATTTTAACTAATGGATACGCATGTTCCTCCAAAGCAGTGCGAATTAACCCAATCCGCCCATCCATCATATCAGACGGTGCAACTATATCAGCACCTGCATCTGCATGCGACAACGCCTGTTTCACTAACACATCGCAACTGCTGTCATTGACGATATATCCATGCGCATCCATGAGCCCATCTTGACCGTGGCTGGTATACGGATCCAAGGCAACATCAGTAATCACCCCAAGTTGAGGAAAGTGCTTTTTAACACTAACGACTGCTTGTTGCACCAATCCGTTAGGGTTCCAAGCCTCAGCAGCATCTGCTGATTTTTTGTTAGCATCAATAACAGGAAATATTGCAATCGCCAGCAACCCTTGCCGTACCAATGGCTGCAAATGACGCAGCAACACTGTATTACCCATCCGCTCAATCCCAGGCAGCGCGGCAATCGGCTGACGATGGTTTGGGTCATAGTGGACGAATACAGGGTAGATAAAGTCATGCACGCTTAACGATGTTTGTTGTACCAGTTTCCGTATCCATACGTCAGAGCGTAGCCGGCGCATTCTAGTTTGAGGGTATTGCATATAATATATTAATAATTGCAAATACGCCAAGTTTGTATCGAACTGGCGTTGATTACAAGGCATTACCGCTGCCCTATGTAATCTTTGATTAACTCGCTTATGGCGCGAGTTTGCCTGCATTTGCTGAGGATTGCAAGGCGCTAAGCGCATGGCATAGCATATACGCCATGGGATGCAACACAGCAAGTGCCGCTGCCGCAAACCGAAAGTATATTCAACACAACAACGGGAAAAAACGCTGCGCTGCCTCGTTGCAGCACTTGGCAAGACCCACCAAGCGTTAGCGCGCACTTCGCTTAAGTTTTATCAGCGTTTTTTTCTCCGTCTCGCCCATCATGGGCTTAATCAAAGGTTTCTTAACCGACGACTGAACCGCGCCAACACAAACAAACCACACATAATGCTAAAGCTTATAAAAAAAAGCGGCTCTAAACGCATCACAACAAGCGGGCCTGTGTTTTTTCATAAATGATTACACACAAACTACACGCTCAAAATTGTAACCTTTGTGCAAAATACTACATACTAATCTGGATGCACCCCATACTATTGCAACAAAAAATGATACCCAGAGCCGGACTCGAACCGGCACGGACTTACGTCCACAAGATTTTAAGTCTTGAGTGTCTACCAATTCCACCATCCGGGCCTGTTAGTATAGTGCCAAGAGTTTGTAAACTTTCTACTATTATTGCCAAGAGATTATCAGATTTTGATATTTACATTTTCCCTAGAGTTTCACACAATAATATGCTAATAACCTACCTGACAATTATAATTTGTATAGGAAATCAGCTTTCTTACTACAGAACACTTAAGCATCTTGTTAAAATATATTCTCGTTCACAAAGCCAATGGCAGTATAGTTATGATTGACACCAGTATTCGACTGGCTTTTTTTGTTATGATGACGTCCATTGGGAGTTGCGCAGTTGTTATTCCAGTTGATGACAATACTAACAACAGCTTTTTTTCTGATCAAAACTTTCCCGAACAAGACATTACACAAGGTTCTGAGTTTGGTTTTGATGATGAACTCCGTCCAACAGATTATTTGATTACACAATCCCTAGAATTACTCGGCTCAGACTCAAACTTACAACAGCGTGTATTCTTATTTACTACGAACAGTAGTCAAATACGCCCACAAGCATTCGCTACTTTAGATGCTCATGTGCAAAATATGACACATGCGTTATTGAGTAACCCGAATCTTGTTGTTATAGTTGAAGGACATACAGACGATCGTGGCTCTAAAGGCTATAATATTGCCTTAGCAGAAAGACGGGCTGCTGCTGTAAGTACGTATTTAGTTCATCGAGGTGTTCCCAAAACAGCAGTACGTGTTGTAAGCTATGGTGAAGAGGTCCCAGCAGTCAAAGGGAATGACGAAACTGCTTGGATGCAAAATAGACGAGTTGAATTAAAATATTAACTAGGAAAAATATAATGAAAATACTGCAAACCATTTTGTTTTTTGTGTTTTTAGCTGGAATTAGTGCTTGCGCGCAAAATCAAGTAAAAAGTAGTGACACCGAAGATAGTGGTAGTGTTGCTGAAACTGTAGAGCAAGAAGCCACACTACAGCAAGAAACACCAACCGAACAAGCAACTGCTGCCACTGAAGCAAGTGAAGCAAGTGAAGCAAGTGAAGAATCACGAAGAACGGCTGAACTTTTAGATGTTAAAACATATTACTTTGACTATGATCAAGATGAACTCAAGGGAATTGCGTTTGAAGCGTTAGATGCGCATGCAGAAGTGATTTTATCTCGTTTGCTTGCACAGCCGGAATTAGAAGTAACTATCGAAGGTCATGCTGATGATCGTGGCACGATTGAATATAATAACGCATTAGGTAATCGTCGCGGTGAAGCTGTAGCTAGGTATTTACGTATTCGTGGCGTACGGCAAAAAAATATTAATGTAATCAGTTATGGTGAGTTACGACCAGTTGATAGTGCTGATAATGAAGGTGCGTGGAAGTTAAATCGCAGAGCGAATTTAATTTACTAATACAATCCAAGAAAAAGACCCACAGGTCTAAATCAAACTGTTGCTACTAGATGAATTATGACCTGTGCTAGATAGAGCTGGCGATAAGTAACGTAATTCGCGTATTGGACGCAAGCCGATAGACAGCGTGTTGATGTTCAAGTCACCTGTGTTCAGCTTGCGCTACAACCTTGTGGATGATAAAATTTAGCTAACAAGATCGCGACTGGCCTGCCCCCATGCGCTTTTGCTGTCTGAGTCTTGGCAGAAGAGAACATGACAAAACAACCGTCTGCTAATGTCGCAAGGTATTCAAGGTATTAGCGCAGGAAGACAAGATATAGGAGCTTATCGCACCGCTCCATTGTATACCTTAAAGGACACCTCTGATTAAGTCGCTGATGAAGCGAATTTGATGGTAATTGCTGATGATTGCAAGACGCAAACCGCTGAGCGTATGCCGTAGCATATACGCCAAGGGATGCAACACAGCAAGTACCGCTACAGCAAACCCAAAGTATATTCAACACAACGACGGGAAAAAAGCGGTGCTAACGTCGTAGCAGCGCGTGGCAACACCCACAAGACCACCAGCATTATCTATGCACTGCGTCTAGTTATCATAAGCGTTTTTCTCAATCTTGCCCATTATGGACTTAATCAGAGATTCCCTAAGTGTAAATGCTAAGGAGGGCTTTGAAAAGATTATGTGTTTACCTTGTTCCGCAAGCGGACACACATTGTCGCATTAGCTGCCTGCAAGAGTAAAATTACCAAACTTCATGCAAACTAAAGCGCGAGCAACTGCATGGCTCACTGCTTCATCCGCTAAGTTGTACCATGTTGGTAATAAATATTGTAACCATACTGATATTGTCTCTAGGCACAATGCGCAGGTGTTGGCGCAGGTCTTGCCAATGTATGAGGTCTGCCAAACAATCGAGTTCACAAGCGGGAATTTCCTCACAAAGCATCACTAAAACTAAGATTGTGACCTGCTGATACTCCGCATACGATGATTTTCTGAGTAATGAGGAATGCAGATATTTTCTATGAAAAAATATGTTAATGCGATGGTCTTGCATCTTTTTCCAAGCCAGACAACTGTCGGAATTCTGCATTGGTATCACCTCGAAGATTTGAGTGTTGCATAACCCACAATGCCAGAACATTTGAGGGCTGCACTATATCGACAGGACCTCACTATGCTAGCCTCCCGTTACTTATGCAAAGAAACGCTGATCGCCAAAACAATTATAGCGCCCTTGACCATTAGCTGAACATCCACGGGAATGTTCAAAATGTTCAGCCCGCTATTGATCACACCCAGAAATAGGACACCCAGCACTGTGTTCCATACATACTCCTTTCCGCCAAACATGCTTGCCCCGCCAAGTATGACGGCTGAAATCACATCGAGTTCAGTGCCAAACTCACCAAAGTTCGCCGACGCGGTGTAAACTTGTGAGCTCTCGATAATACCCGCAATTGCTGCAGTCACTCCACACACAACATATGTTGACAATTTCAGCAATCGGGTGGGGCGACCGGACAGTTCCGACGCTCTTTCATTGTCACCAAGGGTCGAAATCTGAAGGCCGTAGATGGTGTATTTCTGGACCAGCACTGCAATCAAAGCCAGCAATGCAAAAATCAACACCGAAACCGGAAGGCCGCAAAACGACCCTGTACCTATGAATGTGTACGCAGGTTGGTCGCTGATCTGGTGGAGGGTCGGTCCGCCGATCGTCAGCGCCACGCCACGCACGATCGACAACATGCCAAGGGTCACAATTATCGCAGGCAACCTGAAAAACGCTATTGCTGTGCCATTGATTGCACCGACAACCGCACCGCTCAACACGCCGACCACGATTGACAATGGCAGGGGAATGCCGACCTGAAGTGAGAAATACGACGCAAGCCCGGCGAGCGCCATAACAGGACCGACCGCAAGGTCAATGCCGCCTGTCATGATCACAAACGTCATGCCAACTGCCATAATGCCAATGGTCGCCATACGATGCACGATGCCCGTCAGGTTTCCCGACGACAAAAAGGCTGGCTCAACCAGTCCAAACACAAGAGCGGTTACTACAACCGCAATAGGCAATGCAAGGCTGGAAAATTTGTCCGCAAAAGTGCTCATGCGGTCGCATTTCCGCTGATCAAGCCTATCAATTCCGCATGTGTAACACTCGATGCCTCAAAGCACTTGCCAAGACACCCATCCGCCATCACCGCAATTCTGTCGGCAATCGCTTGAACTTCCTCAATGTCCGACGAAACAACCAAAACAGCCGCGCCACGGCGCTTCAATTCATCAAGAATTGCGTAGATTTCAGCCTTGGCGCCGACATCGACGCCGACCGTCGGCTCATCAAGAATGATGATCGACGGATTGGTTTCAAGCCATTTGCCGAGCAGGATTTTCTGCTGGTTGCCACCACTGAGCCAGCCGACCACCCGTTCTGGATCGGTCGGTACGATGTTTAGCTTTTTGACCTGGCGTGCAGCTACATCACGAAACACACGGCTCCTCATCAACAGCCCATCGCTGAGCTTGGAAAGCGCGGCAAGAACCAGGTTTTCGCGGATTGAATGCGTCAAAAAAAGGCCATCTCGGTGACGATCCTCGGGAACGAAACCGATGCCCAGGTTCATTGCCTGTCTGGGTGAACTGATTTGCACCGGTGCACCGTCGATCTCGATTGTTCCCTTGTCCGGTCGGTCTGCGCCGAATAGACAACGCACAAGTTCGGTGCGCTTGGCTCCGATCAGTCCGGTAACACACAAAATTTCACCAGCATGCAGATCGAAGTTGACATCAAAAAAATACCCGGCACGGCAAAGCCCCTTGCTGGACAATTTCACCGCACCGGAGTTACGCTTTGCCCTGTCCTGAGGTCTGGAATGACCGGTGAGTTTGCTAGCTGATTCACCAAGCATATGCTGTATCAACTCAGGGCGATCCGTACTAGAGACCGCGCCGGTCCAAACATGTGTTCCATCGCGCAGGACCGACACACTGTCACAGACCTGAAAAATTTCGTTTATCATATGGGAAATATAGACAATAGCGATGCCGCGCGCTTGCAGTCTGGCAATAGTTTCGTGGAGCCGCTTTACCTCCGCATGTGACAGCCACGCTGTCGGTTCGTCCATCAGGATTATTTTGGCATTTTGTGCCAAGGCCTTGAGGATTTCGATTTGTTTCTGTTTGACCGTGGGCAAGGTCTCAACGAGCACGTCGGGCTCAACATCCACTCCATGACCGGTAAGAAGCGCAAGGCCATCCGCTCGCAATTTTTGTCTATTGATTATGCCAAGGATACCGCATGGATGACGTCCTAAATACAGGTTGTCAAGAACTGTCAGATTTGGTGCCAGACTGGAATGCTGATAGATGCATGCGATACCAGCGTGCAGATGCGCAGCGGTCGAATTGTCCGGCAGTTCGTGCCCGTCCACCAAAATCGTGCCAGTTGTCGGGCGGTGTGCACCCGTTAGCACCTTGATGAAGGTGGTCTTTCCCGCACCGTTACTGCCAACCAGTCCGCGCACCTCCCCCACCTCAATCGAAAAATCTAGCGGCTGCAGAGCTGCAAAAGTGCCAAATTTCTTCGATACCGCAAGCGCTTGCAGGGCAAAGGGTATCATGTTGTCACCCCAGCACGCTTTTTCGAACGATGAATGAGGAATCGATCATATGAAACTGCTGCAATTAGTATTGTACCCGTCAAAATCTGCTGGATAAATTGCGAAACGCCCATCAACGTCAACCCGATCAAAATAACACCAAGCAGGAAGGCGCCAATTAGCGGGCCGAACACCCCGCCTACACCACCGTGCAACCTGGTTCCGCCAATCACGGCCGCAGCAATCGAGGTTAGTTCCATGCCGCTGCCAAGCGCCTCCGTCGCGGTCGTGAAGCGTCCAACTAGGATGACGGCTGCAAGCCCGGCCGCTAGGCCGCAAATAACATAGGCTGAAATTTCCAGAAGGCTGGTGTTTAGACCGGCAAGATGCGCGGCTTCCGCGTTGCCCCCAAGTGTCCTCAGGTTTAGCCCCCAGCGCGTGCTAAACACCGCAAACTGGACGACAGCGGCAAAGATAAGAAGCACAACAAAGGAAACTGGTATCCAGGGAAGTTGCACAACACCGTCGAGCCGCAATAGACCGCCTAGGTCGATAAAATCACCCAGATAACGAATCCATGGGTCGGTTATGGGTTTTGAAGACAGTTCGGGGAAAAGTTGCCGCCCCGAAATGGCATAAACTGCTCCGCGATAGGCAGCCAAGGTCGCAAGCGGTATTGCCTGATATCCTGGAAGTTGCAGGATCATCGTCAAATCGAAAAGCACCATCGCCCCCAAAGCAACGTTCGACCCGATGCTGAGATCAATTCCTCTAACCATGATGGTCAGACCCTGGCCGATGGCAAGAATTGCCAGAAACGAATAACCCGTAAGAATGTTCTCAAAGTTCGAGGGCGTCAAAAATCGATTTGCAAATATCGAAAATATCACAACGGCGGCAACTAAGAGGAACAGGAGTTCCTTGTTGGGTATTTTGTTTATCAAGTGCATTGCGCCAAACCTGCAAAGCCCGAGGCGTGATTTATCGGTAAAACACGCCCCGCGTTCGTAACATTACAACAACCTGAACACCTACCAGCGTTGCGCTGGACCGATCTGGCCTACCGTATCCAGCGTCGCAATGATGTACGGCATCAAAAGGGCTCCCTGTCTACCGATATCACGCGCCGAAACACCGCCACTGGCAAGCACCGTGGCAGCGGCTGCTGCATACCGGCCTTGCTGATACACGTCAGTATATTGTGTTCCGGTGAGCTCGCCATTTTCAATCGACTGCAGTGCATCTTTCTCACCATCGTTGCCGTAGACGGTAATTTTATCAAGAATTCCCTTTTGCTTGGCAACATCTACGGCACCAAGGGCCATGGAATCGTTGATACCATAAACACCTGTCACATCAGGATTTGCCGCCAGGATCGTGGTGAATACATCCTGCGCCTTCTTGCGCGACCAGTCGGCAACCTGATTGGCTACAATCTGTATGCTGGGATGATGTTCGACCATGCCATCGACAAAGCCATTTTCACGCTGATCACGGATAATCAGTCCAGGAGGCGCATTCAGGATTGCCACCTTACCAGTACCACCCATTGCCGCACCCGTCGATTTAGCAATGTCCTTGGCTCCTAGATAGTGACTCATCTCCACATGCGCAGCATGGAGTTCAGGCGCATCAATGTTGAGTGTGATCACTGGAATTCCCGCGCGCCGCGCCTTAGCGATTGACGGACCCAGAGCCACGCTATCAACGGGCTGCAGAAAGATCACGTTGGTACCGTTAATAATGAGTGAATCCATCAAACTCGCCTGAACCTCGGCTTTAGCCTGACCGTCGAGCAACTGATACTCGATCGTCGGCTGAGAATTCAGGACATCTTCAATGCCCTTGCTCCAGGCAGCCGGCACGGTGTGCGGTATATACTGGATAAAAGCCATCTTCAACTTATCACCACCTTGGGCATATGCCACGCTGGCGGTTTTTGACACGAGTTCTGGTGCTAACGTTCCGGCACCCAGCACCACAGATCCTAGCGCTACGGTCTTCAGGAAGTCGCGCCTTGCAGGTTTCTTCGGGTTTTTGTTTTAGTCAGTCATATTTACTCCTCTTTTAAATTGGCTTATCAGGATTCTACCGTATTGTTCCTAGCTGTCAATCTTGGCTTAAAAGAGGTCCAGATCGCGGCGTAACAAGGAGCCACTGAGTTTTGAGGTTAGGCGACGCTTTGGTGTGGGTGCTTTCCATATAGCTAACGCATGCCAAAGCGCCTACTGGCCGTTAGTCCAGCTGTTCTGGTTATAGTCGGTTTTACGGCTGTGTTTGAGCCTGTAGCTTTCGCCGTTGATCTAAGGAAGCTCTGACCAAAACCTCGCCGTCGCGTCGGCAAGCGCCTTGCCGACAAATCCGTTGGCTCCGGTAACAAGCACGCGCATGGGGCGGTTACTGCTCATGCCACACGGTTCGGTTTACATAACCAATATAGCTCAGAACTAGCCTCACAACCTGCTTGGAAACAGCTGCCGCCAGATAATCTGGGACAACCTGGAATACCCGGTTCTTGCTGTCATGCTGCGAGATCACAAGTTTGACAGCGTCAAGCACCGACTGGGTGTCAAGCCCCGACATGACCAGTGTGCCGACATCCATACCTTCCGGTCGCTCATGCACGTTACGTAGGGTCACTGCTGGAAGATTGAGGATAGATGCCTCCTCCGTGATCGAGCCGCTGTCGGACAGAATGCACAAGGCGTTCAGCTGCAGTTTCACATAGTCTAGGAACCCGAAGGGCTTCATGAACCGCAGCAGCGTATTGTTGGATTGAAGGCCGGTTTCCTCCAGCCGCTTGCGGGTCCGAGGGTGTGTGGAAATCATAATGGGATACCCATATCTGCCCGCAAGCATATTGAGGGTCGCCACAATGCTGCGCAGCGAATCTAGGGGATCGACATTTTCTTCGCGGTGCATGCTGGCAACGAAGAATTTTCCTGCAGCCAGCCCTTCACGCTTGAGCACATCCGATTTATCGATGTCCGGCATGTAGAAGTCGAGCACTTCCCGCATATGCGAGCCAGTCTTGATGATGGTCTCTGGCCGGATACCTTCGGCAATCAGATAGCGTCGCGCATGCTCTGTCAGCACCATATTGATGTCGCTGAGATGGTCTACCACCTTGCGGTTCAATTCCTCGGGAACACGTTGATCAAAGCAGCGGTTGCCCGCTTCCATATGAAATACCGGTATCTTGTGCCGCTTCGCTGGTATTACCGCCAGGCAGGTATTAGTGTCACCGTACAGCAGAACCGCGTCCGGCCTTTCCTGAGCCAGAATATCATCAGTTTTCGCAATAACATCGGCGATAGTCTTCGAGGCAGTTTCTGCCGCGACATTCAGAAAATGGTCAGGCTTGCGAATCTTCAAATCATCAAAGAATACTTGATTCAGTTCGTAGTCATAGTTCTGCCCAGAATGTACCAGCACGTGATCCACCTGCCGGTCGAGCTCGGCAATCACCCGGCTCATCTTGATCAGCTCAGGGCGTGTACCCACAATGGTCAAAACCTTAGGCATTAAGTGCATCCTGAATGTAATCGAGATCCAGCAAGAGCGCCTTGACCTGCTCAAGGTTCAGCCGCTGCGCGTTATGCGAAGTATAGTCTTCCGACCCCGAGAGCCTCGGCTCACCCTCGACAAAGTATTTGTTATAGTTGAGATCGCGGGCATCCATTGGCGCTCTGTAATACCGATCCATCTCGTCTGCCCGAACCAGCTCCTCCCGTGACAAAAGAGATTCATAGAGCTTTTCGCCGTGGCGCGTACCGATCACCACAAGTGCCGAAGTGCTGTCGAAAATCTCTAGTAGAGCCTGTGCGAGTACACCGATGGTGGAGGCAGGTGCTTTCTGGACGAAAATGTCTCCCTGCGAGGCGTTGTTAAACGCGTGCAGAACCAGATCAACCGAATCATCGAGCGACATCAGGAACCTCGTCATATCGGGATCGGTGATCGTCAGTGGCAGGCCCTGCTTGATCTGTGCAACGAACAGAGGAATGACCGACCCACGGGAAGCCATCACATTGCCGTATCGCGTGGCACAAAGAACTGTTTCACCATTGGATAGAAACCGTGATTTCGCGACCATGACCTTCTCGGCCATCGCCTTCGAAATGCCCATCGCGTTGATGGGGTAAACTGCTTTGTCCGTGCTCAGTAGCACGAAGCGTTTAGCACCCTGTGCTATAGTGGCATTGATGACATTTTCCGTACCGTGAACATTGGTGCGCAAAGCTTCCATGGGATAAAATTCGCACGAGGGCACCTGTTTCAGCGCTGCGGCGTGAAACACAAAATCCACGCCACGCATGGCATCAAACACGCTCGAATAATCGCGAACATCACCAATGTGGAATTTCAGCTTTGGATGGTTCAGCGCAAGGCGCATATCCTCCTGCTTCTTCTCATCCCGGCTGAAGATGCGTATTTCCCGGATTTCGGTTTCAAGAAACTTGCTCACTACGGCGTTGCCGAATGAGCCTGTACCTCCGGTAATCATCAATGTGCGGTCTGAGAACATCTGGGAACCTTACTGGAATTCATGCATGCGTTTGATCAGGTCAAGCCACGTCGGCGCAACGTATCCTGTGGCTTTTTCAAAACGTTCTGCGTTCAGCGAACGGTCGATGGTGATCTTGTCGTCGGGTATGATTTGTATTGGCTTATTGTAGACTAAACTGACGAGTTGCAACAGGTCATATTTGCTGATCGGCGCAGCGGCGACGTGATAAACACCGTGCAAATTCGGCCTGGGCAGCACCTCGTCGCGTATGACTCGCGCCAGCTCAACCGTAGGCAGGCCGGAAAATACGGCCTTGGTAAAACCCTTCACCTGACCGCTCTGTGCAAGAAACCATCCAACAAGCCCGTGCGCGCTTGACAGTTCGTGCCCGATAATTGATGTGCGCAGCGTAATGGCATCGGGATAGTCGACCTCACCGAGAAATTTCGAGCGGCCATACAGGTCTTGCGCATCGGCGTCGTCGGTTTCTGCATAGTTACCTTTGGTGCCACTGAAGACGCAATCAGTACTGAGGTGAATCAGCCGTGCACCGCCAAGTGCGCAGAGCCGCGCGAGGCGATGGGGCAGGATGGCATTGATGGGCAGCGCCTCAAGTGGATCGTTGGCATTGCTCAGTTGCTTGACCAGCCCGACGCAATTTATCAATACATCAGGTTTTATTTCGGCGAGCAACGCTGCTAGGGCGTCCGAGTTAAGAACGTCTACACCGCAGCGGATATTGTCGGCAATCTCTTTAGGCAGGAATTTCTCTACGCCTCGGGCACGCGCTGTGCACCAGACGTCAAGATCTCGGCTCTCGGCCATCACACGGGTTACGGCATTTCCGAGCATGCCGCTGCAACCCAGCACTAGAATTTTTGTCATTTTTCCATCCTAGCCAATTCCAGAAGCCAGTGCTCAAGCCGGTCGAGCAGCAGCTCCCGTGCAAAATTTGCATCAAAATATGCCTGTCCATTCTGCCCCATTGCCAGTCTTTCCTCCTTGGACATTCTATAAAGCCGAAGAACAGCATCGGCCAATGCGCACGCGTCTTCCGCCGGTGCACTAAGCCCGGCACCGGAAAGCTCCAAAATGCGGGCGCCCTCTCCGTCGATGGCAGCGACAACCGGTTTGGCACATGCAAGGTATGATTGCACCTTGGAGGGAATTGTCATTGCGAATATCGGGCTGCGTTTGAGTGTGACCAACATGGCGTCCGCATGCCCAAACCAAGCGGGCATGGTATAGGCGGGGAACCGCCCCATCAAGTGAAAGCAGCCGTCGAGCTTGCGGCGGGCAACTTCCTTGCGAACCCAGTTTGCCTGCCGCCCATCGCCGAGAATAACCCAGTGGATGTTCTTTTCCATTATAAGAGTTTCTGCCGCCGAAAGGATTGTTTCAAAAGACTGTGCTGCGCCAATATTTCCCGCAAACATAACGCGAAAGCCTGCGGGCAAGGAAGCTATACCCGGCACTTCCGCGTTTTCCACTGGTCTGTAAAAGGCTTCGGCACTGTTGGGCAAATAGCCAATTTTTTCAGCTGAGATGCCGAACTGCATGATGGATTCTACAAAGGCCTCGGACTGTACGAGGATGCGGGTACAGCCATGATATGTCCAGCCCACCAGTCGCCTGACGGCACCAAGAATAAGCGGAGACTTCACCGCCCCCGTAGCCTCAAGGCTCTCAGGCCAGAGATCCTGAACCCAGAATAGGATAGGAAGGCGCTTGAGTACCCTCAAGAGCCTGGCGGGTATACCTACGGTAACCGGTGATGGCTCGTAAACAAGAATGGCTTCGTATTTGCCCAAACACCGGAATGGTCCGAACAGAGCGGCGGAAAGCGCAAAGGAAATGTAGTTTAGAGCCTGCCTGAACCCTGAATTCTGTCCGCGGGTGATAATCGGCACGCGCACAACCCTTGCGCCCTTGAAGGTCTCGGTACGCTTGTTGAACCAGCCATAACCCGGAAACAGTTTGCCGCCCGGATAGTTCGGACGGCCGGTGAGCACGGTAACCTGATGCCCCCGGCTCATCAGACCCTCAACCACGTCATTGATTCTAAAATCTTCTGGCCAGAAATACTGGCTGATTACGAGCACATGCACTAGCGGGTGAGCTCCTTTGTAATTGCAGCCATGAACTGGCGCCCCTTGAGTACAGGCACGGTGCCGGTATCCAGTCCCATGAACCTTTTTACCGCACGGGCGATCGAGAGAGCCGAACAAGGGTTGAAGACCTCGTCCGGCATCACAACATCGCGCACATAATCAAGCTCCCCTGCAACAATCGGCAGACCGGCTTGGTACGCCTCGATCAATGGAAGGCCAAACGACTCAAGCAGCGATGGAAAGATCAGTGCATCCACCTGCTTCAGCCTAGACATAAGCTTTTCGCGGGGTAGAGCTCCCAAATTTACGAGCGCAATGTTGCTGTGCTCCGCAGTCTCGGTGCGACGATCCTTGAGTGATTTGAAATGAGCATCACCGAGGGTGAGGAGCAATCGTGGGTGGATGCCCTCGGCCGCCAGCAGGTGCCATGCTGCGACGAGCAGGTCATGATTCTTGTGTGGCTCGCCGCTCGCTGGGTAAATGAAATCGATTTGTTTCCCGCTCTTGCGTCCGACCTTTGCCGGGGTTTCGCTTTCCTTACCGGAAGTGCTTTGCCCGACAAAAGGCGCAACCAAGATGCGCGTGCGCGGAATGCCGCATGTTTGTGAAAGGGCTGCCTGCATGGAGGCTGTCTGAACCACTAACAGATCGGCGTTCCGGTGGAAAAGGCGTAGCCAGGCTCGTTCGAGCCAAATGCGGATCTGTGCATGAAATGAGAACCCCGAAAGGCTTACATAGTCAACCAGATACCGATTCTGGATGAATACAGCGGTCTTGCCGGCCGATTTTCGTATAGGTGGAAGATTACCGAAATAAAGGGCTATGTCCCCAGTGTTCAAATTGCTAGATAATTCGATATCAGCCTTGACGCGGGATAGCAGGTTGCAGTGAACCTTGCGCACCTGAAGGCTTTTCGGCGTTTCCGTTAGGTGGGGAAACCGCTCATCCAGATAGACAACGACCTCTTCGAAGCTGGCTATCTCCTCCATCAGGGCAGTCAGCAGCCAACGCCCTCCCCCAGTATGTATGTTTGCGGCGTTCACATAGAGCACGATTTTCGTCACCAGTTGGCGTCCCAGCAGGACCAGATCATTATTTCAGTAAAGGTTAGCAGACATAAAACGCCAAAACAGGACAACTTGCGCTAAATTAGTATTGAAACCGCTCGTCAGTTCAGCAACGGAATTAGTTCTTGAAGTGGCGGACCAGCGAGGTCGGCGCAAACAGCCCGATCCACAAACGCAGGGACCGCCGGTTGACGGGCATGCGCCGAATGACCGAGAATGCGGCAAACTTGTCGCCCTCAAGCAGATAGTGCATCGCAGCGATGTAGTCGGTTCTGAACTCGACCCAGTGAAAACTTGGACTGGAGGACACGGCTGGTTTGTGTTCCATGTCCTTTTGCCAGAGCTGCAACTCATCAACTTGACGCATGCGGTGCCTGGCGGTTTCATTGTCGGCATGCAGGCGGTAAACCGCGACCGGCTCATCCAGATATCCAAGTTTCCATCTGGTTGCGAGGCGAATCACAAGATCGAAGTCACCGATAATATGGTAGCGCGGATCAAACGGCTGCACGACAGAAACCAGTGCTGATGTGCGTACCATGAGTGTTAATAAACCCACTGGGTAGTCCTTCAGCAGGCTATCGAGGTTGCATGCTGTTGTCAGAGGTATTGCGAGCGCTGTCCATTCGCGGCCACCCTTGCCCTCATGTTTGATGGTATAGTTGCTGCACGTCATACCGACTTGCGGATCGTCAAAAAGGTTGATCTGGCGTTCGAGCTTTTCTGGCAACCACCAGTCATCGACATCCAGAAAAGCCAGGAATTCGCCTTGCGCGTGTCCAATGCGGATAATGGCACAATGGGGGAGCAGCTGATTTTAGGTCTGTTGTAAGCAGGGGGCACATAATCTTATATTGGGTATATTGCCAGAGGATCTCAATCGCTAGCGCGACACCTCATGATTATGCAGCGAAATGTTTAGTGTTTAGTGTTTAGTGTTTAGTGTTTAGTGTTTAGTGTTTAGTGTTTAGTGTTTAGTGTTTAGTGTTTAGTATCGTAACCATCATGGCCATGATGTTGGCGAATACTTGCTCTTTTAAGAAGATTCGATTCAAGCAATAGTAGTACATCCAGCTAGTCATGTAAATTGGTATGCGTTATGGTATGCCCCTGAGCTATGCCTTGAACATCATAATGACTCGTGCTGGTGCAGAAAACGCCTCCATTGCTACCTGATGGTATGCGTTTCATATTGCTATGTGCTTGCAGCAACGGAGCATATCCACTCCATTCCATTGGTCGGGAGTCACCGTTGCATTTCAGTCTATATGTTCGGCTATACACTGGCCTTGAGAACCTCTGCAAACCCACCAAAACCAAGACGACCTGCCATAATATTCAGGATATTATTTTGAAAATTGATATCAAGCAAATGACGTTTGCAGAGGGGGAGTGTTATTACAGCGACATCCAGCGACTATTACCCAAGTATCAATATCCCAAGGCTGGTGAATATTTGCTATAATAACGTATAAATTTTCCCATTACGTTGGCTAGGCATAACCCATTTGTTTGCGTCCGATATCGGTTAAATCGATAGTTGTAGCGCGGTTGGCAAAGTCAACTTCGTAGTGTTCTGGGGCAAAGTCTGGACAGGATTTACCAGATTCAAACGCTGGACTTTGTAAGGTTAAAAAGTCTTTGTTTTTCTGACAATCTGGCGCGGCGCCAATATACATCACGTTGCTGTAGCCATCGCCGTTGTGTTGGTTTTCAACACCATGGATAACATCTGGATGCCACCACACAGTATCGCCAGCGTTAACACGCGGAATTGGCACATATGCATCGAGGAGCAGTTGGTGGTATTGCGGGACCATTGTCATTGCCCGACCAGCTTGAAAGCCGCACAAATCATTTTCACCAACATCATCCTGCAATGCGCGTAATAACACCCAGCTCATTGCATCAGCAATTGGAACAAGATTAAGGGTTCCTTCACCAGGACCTTGGCTGCTGAGCGCAGTCCAGCCTTGAAATGTACGGAACATGCTACAGACTGCGGGTGATGGTATTTCTGTTGTTTGGGTGCGATAAGCGGCAGCAAATGGGTTGTGCTCATGAATGTCGCCATCAAACACATGACGATATACCTGGCGATAGCCAGTATCAATCCAGCGTTCAATTGTTCCTCCGTCGATATGTGGCGATAGCCCTAATGTTGCATCACCTGGTTCACGTTGGCGGATGCGGTCAGCGTAGCTACACTCTTGATCTGGATTAAATACATTGCGCCCATCATATTGGTATTGCCAGAGGTGATTTAGCCATTGGCGAGTTTGCGCAAGCTCTTGTGATTGACGTGCTTGAATTTGCGGTTTCGACCAATATACGCTATAAATTTGCGGCTTTGAGCTAGCTAAATTGCTGAAGTATTTATCAAGACCTTGTTTTGATGCTGATTTTCCTGTGTAGTCATTGCTGTGTAAGTAGGTGTCTATCATGGCATTCCAATTGTCTACACGCGACCGCTCAAACACATTGCGGATAATTACGCAGCCACGTTTGCGGATTTGTTGTTGTTGCTGTGAAGAAACAATTGCTAAATCTGTGTATTCAATTGCTGGAATAGCAGTTTGCCCAAGCTTGCGTACTTCGGCTACTTGCGGCGCAATAATCGCTTGAATAGCGGCAAAGCGTAGTTGATAGTTGCCTGTTGCGCGTAAGGCTTTTTTTACAGCGATAATTTGCTCAAGGTACGGTGCGTTTGGTGTGTTGCTCATGGATATTCCTAAGAAAGCACTGATTAACTCGCTGATGGAGCTAGTCTGCCTGCAATTCCTGATGATTGCAAGGCGCAAACCGCACGCAAACCGCAGAGCGCATGCCGTAGTATATACGCCAATGGCGGCAACACAGCAAGCGTAAGCAATTGCCGCAAACCCAAAGTATATTCAACAGACGGACAGTAAAAAATGCTGTGCCAACGTCGTTGCAGTACTTGGCAACCCCCACAAGACCACCAGTGTTAGCTGCGCACTGCGTCTAGTTATCATCAGCGTTTATCTCCGTCTCGCCAATCATGGAATTAATCAGAGGTCCCTGAAATACGGGAGCACGTTGGATATCTGTACCAAACTGTTGTAAGAAACATTCCTCTACATCTGCCGTCTCTAGTATTGCCGACCACGCTGGTGGTTGCATGTATGCTGCTGGAGTGGTGTGTATCTCCCCGTTCAACAACTGCACAGAGTTGCGTATGCACGCCAGCAAGGCGTGCACGGCTGCGGCGGCTGAGTTGATATGATGTTTGCATGTAGCTCTGCAAATATTAGAGAGGCTACGGATGGTTTGATGGTATGGCGAACGCGTTCGCAAGGCTACACGGCAATATGGCATCATTGCCGCAAACATTACTATATGGTTGTAATAATTTCAGAGCGGCTATAGGAGGATTGCGCTTAAATCGCCGTACGTGGTTGTGTTATGATGTGATTATTGATAGAAAAGTAGGGTTTTTATCAATTGAGGTGCAAACTTAAAAATGTCATTCAGTGCTGCTATTGGCATTCGATTGCCTTGCACACCACTATCTACGTTTTCGATTATCTCTAAATACTTGATGGTTCGATTAAAGTGTAGTCTACAAAGAGGCTTACGATTGTTATTATCCAGTAGGATTCCACAGTAGCTTTTTGTGTCGCGCATGCTAATTCTGTCAACAATTCACCTTCTCTCTCAAAATAGCTTTGACTATATGAAACCCTTCAATTTCTTCAACAGTCGTTTCAATATCTGGATTATCTGGATTCGTCGTTTCTGTATTTTCATTATCATCTATAGTTTCAACATTTGACATCGCTTTCTTTAATCTCACATTCGCTTGTTCGTTAATAAATTGCGCTCTTGCACTTTTAACGATTTGCGTAAATTCATCTAATACTGATTGAGTAACGCGTCCGTCATAAATTTGTCCGATAAAAAAGCGTACAAATGCTTCCGATGGCTCAAGCAGCTCTGCTGCCAAAACACGCTTCACGGCACCAGCATACTTAAGTGTGCTGGCTGTAGCGATGATGTTATCTACAGAAAAATCGTCTTTGGCAAACTTTTTAAGTTCCGCGACATCACTTGCTTGATAGCCAATAAGATCAAATGTAAAAAATGGCGCGTCGTCCATTTTATTCTTTTCTTCTGAATCAGTGTAAAACTTGTAGATAATTCCGTTAGTGAGTATCGCAAAACGCACATTAGTTGTCCCATAATATCTGAAAAGCTGTGATGCGTGATCTTTTGTTAATACGCTATTGGCACTCTTACACTCAATCAAAATCCGCAATTCACCATTACATATTATTGCATAATCAACTTTTTCACCTTTTTTAGTGCCTACATCAGCGGTGAACTCTGGGACAACTTCAGATGGGTCAAACACATTATAACCAAGCGCACTAATGAATGGCATGACAAAAGCGTTTTTCGTCGCTTCTTCGGTTGCTACAAGTGTTTTATGCTTATTAATATTTCTAGCAATGTCCGTAATTTTATCTGATAATTCCATCAACCTTCCTCCGTAAGTTCATTTATAGCTTTATATGCAATTGTAGCTCTTTGTTTTCAGGTTTATTATCTATCCAGTCCAAAACATTGGAATATATCTTTACTTACACTTGGGCGCCTCTGAATAATTCACCACTATTTAATTTTCTAGCCGCAGCAATCCCCAAGCACAATAAACTAAAAAGCTGATTTTCAGTTTTTGTTAATTATTGCTTGTTTTTCATCCGTTTTGCTGAATTTACCGTTGTTTGGACGCACTAACCTTGTGGTTGCGGCAAATACTTGTGACTGCGCACGAGGTTGGTAAGGGCACCTCTGATTAATTCGCTGCTGGAGCGAGTTTGATCAGGGTCTCTTTGGCAGTTCTGGCTGTGATTCATACAGTTGTGCTAGTTTGGCTGTTTTGGCATCTCTAAGGAACATCTGATTAACTCGCTGATGGAGCGAGTTTGCCTGCAATTGCTGATGATTGCAAGGTGCATTCCGCAGGCGTATGCCGTAGCATATACGCCAAGGGATGCAACACAGCAAGCGCAGCAATTGCAGCAAACCCAAAGTATATTCAACAGAAGGACGGGAAAAAACGCTGCGCTAACGTCGTTGCAGCACTTGATAATACCACCAGTATTATCTGCGCACTGCGCCTATTTATCATCAGCGTTTTTTCTCCGTCTCGCCCATCATGGAATTAATCAGAGGTTCTCTAAGGTTGCTCGTGCCTTTTCAAAATGCCATAAATATGAACGATTGACGCCCGTTTTCTGTGATACCTGTGATTGAGAAAATGCCATTTGCAACCGTAGGTGTTTGGCATTTTCTGCCGTTAAAACAATCTTTTTCATATGTTTATCTGTTGTTAAAGAGGTGTTTATCATCTTGTTAAACAATAGACCTGCAATTGATGCAGATTGAATGTGCGCCTTTGTTTCTTTGGACAAAGACAAGAAAAGCAGATTGAATGTGCGCCTTTGTTTCTTTGGACAAAGACAAGAAAAGCTGCCATATGCTGGCAATAAGCGCTTTAACCCATGAATAATAAGTCAATTTTTATTAGAAAACCTATATAAACATTGGTGGAGCTAGGCGGGATCGAACCGCCGACCTCTTGCGTGCCACGCAAGCGCTCTCCCAGCTGAGCTATAGCCCCATACAAATATCAAGGTTTGATATACTAATAATTGATTAAATGTATAACACGCCTAGACGGAATTTTTGTCAATAAATTCAATTGCTGCTTGCAGTCGCTGTAATGTATGTTGTTGTCCTAATGTTGCTGCCACCCAGTCGACTGCTGGTGATTGTGCTCTACCTGTCAATGCAGCGCGCAGCGGCATGCCAACTTTTCCCATGTTACAATTGAGCGCTTCCATTGTTGTCTGCATTGTCGCTTTAATACTCGCAGCATCCCATGATGTTAGTTGCTGTAGCTGTGTATGCAGGTGCAACAACACTGGTCTGTTTGTCAATGTCATATGTTTTAGCGCAGCGGCATTGTATTGCGTTACGGGGTGATATAGCGGGCGGATGCCCTCTGCAATATCATTCAATGTATTTGCTCGCTCTAAATACGGTGGCAGGTTAGCCGCAAGGGTCGCCTGGGTTACATTTGAGTATTGCGCTGACAACTGCGCGGCAATGGCGCTATGTTGTAACGATAATAAGTGCTGCCTGTTCACCCAATCCAACTTGCTCGTTGAAAATGCTGCCGCAGCACGGTTCAACTTGCCTTT
Organism: Gammaproteobacteria bacterium; assembly: GCA_965277405.1. GTDB lineage: Bacteria > Pseudomonadota > Gammaproteobacteria. The sequence goes on along the minus strand of OZ255726.1, from coordinate 1,118,159 downwards.
GCCAAACAGCGCAATCAATTCGTCCATCTGAAAAATTTCTTGATCGCCATACGACCAACCTAGCCGCGCCAGAAAATTATTCATTGCCGCTGGTAAATACCCTTTATCTCGATATTCCAGTACATTCTGCGCTCCCTGGCGTTTCGATAGTTTTTTTCCATTCTCATCATTGATGAGTGGCAGGTGGGTAAAGCGCGGGATTGCATAGCCAAACGCTCGATAAATATGCAGCTGGCGTGGTGTGTTGTTGATGTGATCACTGCCGCGAATGACATCGGTAATCGCCATTGCGTGGTCGTCAAGCACCACTGATAAGTTGTAGGTTGGCTGCCCATCGCTGCGCACAATTACCAAATCGTCAAGCTCGGCATTGTTATAGCTAGTCTCGCCTGCAACACCGTCGACAAACGTTATTGAGCCAGTCTGTGGCGTGGCAAAACGAATAACAGTATTCGGCTTTACCGCAAGATTACGCGCACGGCATTTGCCGTCATACCGCGGCTTTTGTTTATTCGCCATTTGCTCAACGCGCAACGCATCCAGGCGTTCGCTGCTGCAATCGCAATAATATGCCGCGCCATCTGCCAATAGTTGATGCGCATGTGCTAAGTGCTTGGCTTTATTCTGTGACTGATATACTACAGCTTCGTCACTGTGTATGCCAAGCCAATCCAGGCTTGCTAATATTGTTTGGATATGCGCATCAGTTGAGCGTTGGCTATCTGTGTCTTCAATACGCAGCAGGTACGATCCGTGGTTATGGCGCGCGAGTAAATAACAAAATAAAGCAGTCCTTGCGCCACCTAAGTGGAGTGTGCCTGTTGGGCTTGGGGCAAACCGCGTGCGCACAGTTAGTCGTTTAACTGCATGCGCATGGTGAATTGCTTCACTCGCACCGGCCTGTCTGGAAAAATACGCGTTTGCATTGTGGTTAAATCAATCTCTTTATATACGCTGCTCAATTTTGGCAAATCACGAGATAGTTGATTGCTGACTTCGATGTTTGCCGCTGTAATCATAGGACTATTATCTACGTCAAACACAATCTCCACTTGTATCTCACCGACATAGAGTATTTCACCCGCATGCACATCTATTTCTCTCGCAAAACTATATGTAGCATCATAAGTTTTACCAGCTTTTGCATAACTCATTCCCACCATTGCCAGCGGCTCGGGCTTAGTTGTTTTAGCAAATACAAATGTCTTGCTATCACCTGCATCAAAATCCCATTGTCCATCTAACCAGCCACTCGGAAATGCCGTGAGTTCTAGCGGGCTAAACAAGCTCAGCCCTGCGGTATATTGAAATAATACGCGGACGATGTTGATTTGTTCAAGCAAGTCTCTGCTGCCACCTTTTTGCGTAACTGTAAAGCTCCCTATTATTAATGCATGTTCTCCTTCAGGGTCGAATGCTACTGTTCTGCTACTACCACCTGTGGCGCAGCTCAATACTGTAGTTATTGTGAATAATAATAATAATGCGTGTTGTATTATCTTCATAGTCATTTGCGTTTTACGTATGCCATTAACCGGCGTTTACGTTGGATTTGTCTTGGGGTGAGTTGCTGCCTTTTTCCTTTATAAGGATTAGCATTATTGCGCAAAATAAAGTTTAAGGCGATACCGCGAACGTTGAGTTCTTTTGCAAAAAAATGCTGTAAAAAACGTAGATAGCTTGGAGATAATGCCTCAACGTTGCTGCCATGAACAATGATTGTTGGTGGTTGTTGTTTCGCTTGGGTGGCAAGGCGCATTTTAATGCGAAAACGTCCTTGGATTGGCGGCTGGTGATGGGTTTGAGCATGTTGTAATACGTCGGTTAATTGACTGGTTGGCCAACGAATTTTACACGTTGCATGCAGCGCGTCAATCGCTTCAAATAACTCACCAAGCCCGCTCCCGTGTAAGCCTGAAATTGGCATGAGTGGGGCATCATCGATAAACGATAACCGTCTGTTTATTTCACTTTTGATTGATTGTCGCTGTTCATTGCCGATACCATCCCACTTATTCAACGCCATAATTAAAGGTTTTTTAGATTGCAGCACTTGATCAAGCAAATGCATGTCTTGTTCGACCAACCCTGCAGATGCATCTGCAAGTACGACTGCTATTTCGCAGCGACGAATAGACTGCAGGCTTTTGACAATCGAGAATTTTTCGATAACGGAACTCACATATTTTCGCTTGCGAATACCCGCAGTATCGATAAAACAATATTGATTGCCATTGCGGGTGATTGCAACATCAACGCTGTCACGTGTCGTGCCACTCACTGGTGAAACAACTAACCGCTCATCGCCTAAAATTCTATTAATTAATGTTGATTTACCAACATTAGGTCGACCGATAACTGCAACAGCAATACCATCAGGTTGCTCGACTGGTAGTTCATCACTAAACGTCTTTGTGGCAACATCAAGCCACTGAAACACACCGCGACCATGGGTTGCAGTCATTAAAAAAGGCGGCAAGCCTGTGCTTGCAAACTCGGAGAGTATAAAATTGTGATCAGCACCGTCTGCCTTATTCACCAACAGCATTATGGGAACATTTGCTTTGCGTGCCAAACGCAGAATATGTTGATCTTCGGCAACCAATCCATCACGCGCACTCACCAGCACAGCCGCTATATCAGCTTCTTCAATTGCTGCTCGTGCTTGCTGCGTTGTCTGCGCTTCTATCGCTGTACATTGGCTTAAAATACCACCCGTATCAATGCAGATAAAATGTTTCTTGCCATGATGCACTTCGCCATATTTACGGTCACGCGTCAGCCCTGAGAAATCAGCAACCAGCGCATCGCGAGTTTTAGTTATGCGGTTAAATAATGTTGATTTACCAACATTCGGACGACCGACAAGCGCAATAACAGGAATACTCACTCAACCCTCAATGCAGTTAGAAAACCCCCAATATCCAATATGTACGCAGTGCCGTCCACAACGGTTGGGGTGCTTTGAATCCGATATGGCGACAGGCGGTTACGCGCAATAATTTCACCTGTTTCCATATTTAGTCCGTGAACATAGCCATAGCCATCTGCAACAACCACTATGTCGTTAACAATAACTGGTTGTATTATTTTGCGAAATGCAAGCGCCTCGTTGCTCCATAATTGGCTGCCATCTGCTACGTTAAACCCAAAGATGTTGCTATGCTCATCTACTGCAAAAAACTGACCTTTGCCATTGCTTGCAACGCCATGCAGCGTAGAAAACTTTCTGTTCCACACCCTCGTTATAGTGTTGAGATCAATCGCCATCAGCTCACCATTTACACCGCCGACTATCAACTTATTGGCGGCGATGGTCAACGCTCCATCAACGTCATTAATTTGGGTAAACTCATTTTTTCCTATTGGATCACTTATGACAAACTCGCCCAAGCGTTGACCATTGCCAACGTGGGTTAATAACACCTTGCCATTGTTATGACCACTGACAACAATGTCCTGCAATATCATTGGTTGGCTGGTGCCGCGATATGTTAACGGACCGCTCTCTGTCAAGCTCTCCCATTGGATATTTCCTGTACGCAAATTTAATGCCAGCAATTTATCGTTATTGGTTTTAACAACAACTATATTTCCATCACTTACTGGCGGGTGGAGGACCAGCCCAAACAATTGGGTACGCCACTTGATTTCATTTTGTTGCAGGTCAAAGGCAATCACTTCGCCCTTGTCATTACTAAATAATAACTTGTCAAGAATCACGGTAATTCCAGAGCGAATATTCATCTCTAAGTCTATGACATCCTTGCGAGAGCCATCTGTGGTATCAATGGTATATAGCCGTCCATTTTTACTTAATATGTATATTTTATTTTCGATAATTGCTGGAGCAAAATTTAAATCATAATAGGCCGTACCTAAGCCGACAAATGCTTGCCACTGTTCGCTAAATTGGTGTTGTTCCTTAAAATTATCTAATGCTGTAGGCTTAATTTCTACAGTTTTACTGCATCCTCCAAGCGCCAATAGCAAAATAACTGCATATAAGTATTTCATTCTACAATGTTATCAATCTTTGCTTGTATTCGTTGGGAGTCGGTTGCTGAAACTGGCTCAATAGACTCCCACGTTGTTTTTGCTGCGCCGCCGTCGCCTGCATCAAACTGTATGTCTCCTTTGAGTTCATCATACATGCTGCTATACGCTGTATCTCGGTATTGCTCCAGCAACCCTAGGGCATCATCTTGCTCATCCAACTGCCATTGCAGCAATGCCGCACGATATGCAATTATTGGAAGAATATCAGCATCTGTTGTAGTTGTTAACGCTGCGAGTAATGTGGACTTTGCATCCTGCAAGTTATCTTGTTGCATCAACGCCTTGGCATATAGCAAGCTTGCCAATGTGGCATACCCGCTATCTGGATATGTGGATTTCAACTTCTCAAACGCTGTAGTGGCAGTATCTATATCTATACTTTGAGCGACGGATACCGCTTTGGTTAATTCAAAATACAATGCTGACTCAGCCAAACTTCTTTTCTCAGAGTTGTTTTTTAACAACTGATTTGCAAGAATGCCTATAATAACTAGCGCCAATGTTCCAAGAATCCATGGTAAGTATCTGCGCATCCATGTGCGAAAAATAATAATTTGTTCTGCTTCGGTTAAATCTGTGTTAAACATATTTTATAAATTTAAGGATAATAACTCTGCGAATAGCCTAGGCAATTCATCGTGTAATGCATTGAGAGCAATCGTTTTCTGCCCAACTGCAGCTCGAAGAGGTTTGACAGCGACTACTCCTTGTTGATACTCGTCGTCCCCAAGGATAATTGCAAGAGTCGCACCGCTTGCATTAGCCTTTTTAAACTGTTTATTCCAATTTCTTGCGCCCCAATCCACAGATACCTTTTTTTCAGCGAGTATTGCGCGTACCTGCGTGGTTATCTGCAGTGTTATCTGGTCACTGCAACTGCTGATTATATATACGTCACTTTTATCACAGATATCTGCTTGCCAGCCTTGTTGTTGCAACAGCAATAACAAGCGCTCAAGCCCTAAAGCAAAGCCAATCCCTGGAACATGCTCCCCGCCAAACTGCGAAACAAGCCCATCATAGCGACCGCCTGCGCAAATCGTAGCCTGTGCACCAAGATCATCACTTACCCACTCAAATACTGTGCGGTTATAATAATCCAGCCCACGCACCAAATTTTGATTTAACGTATAAGCAATCCCCAACTGATCAAGGCATTCACAGACTTGCGCAAAGTGAGCTGCATCGTTTGCGTCTAAAAAATCTGCCAATTCCGGCGCACCAATAAGCGCCTGTTTGCTTTGCTCGTCTTTGGCATCTAAAATGCGCAGTGGATTATCTTGCAACCGCGCGCGTTGGTGTGGCAGCAATGCCTGCGCTTTCGGTGCTAAAAAATCTATCAATGCTTGCCGATACCTAACCCGCGTATCAGCATTGCCTATGGAATTTAATTCAAGCCGCGGCTGGAGACCCAGCAATTGCCAAAGTTGAGCAGATAGCGCTATCACTTCAGCATCAACGACAGGCTGTGGATAGCCAAACACTTCTACACCAAATTGATGGAATTGCCGATACCGTCCTGCTTGCGGCCGTTCGCGGCGAAACATTGGTCCTAAATACCACAACCGCTGTGTTTGCCCACGATTGACCAGATTGTGCTCAATGGCACTGCGCACGCAACCCGCAGTGTTCTCTGGGCGCAACGCTAATAAATGCTCGCCATCAGCAAACTGATACATTTCTTTTGCTACAATATCAGTGGTATCACCTAACGAGTGCACGAATAAATCGAGTGATTCAACAATTGGCGTACGAATTTGCTGACAATTATAATTTGCAGCAAGGGTTGCTAGAATCTGCTCAAGCGTGCTCCAATGCTTACTCGTAGCAGGCAGGATGTCATGCATGCCACGCACTGATTTAATCATTGTTTTCTCAAGGGATAGGTCTGGCACTAAGTGTTACTGCGATCAATATTGTTTTGCCGCTGCGTTGTATCTGCAACGTTACGACCTCACCAGGATCGTGCGCACTCACATAATTCAATATATCACCTACATCCTTGACGGCTTGAGCATCGATTGCTGTCACAACATCTCCTGTTAAGAGGCCAGCTCGCTCTGCTGGTCCATTACTGGTCACGCCACTAATTTGCACGTTAGCTTTATTCTTAGCCAATAATACTCCCAGCCAGCCACGCATGACTTTGCCATCAAGGATAATTGCGTCAAATACTTGCTGAACGAGGTTGACAGGAATTGAAAAACCAATTCCTTGATTACCGCTAGCGCGAGAATATATAGCTGTGTTTACCCCGATTAACTCCCCGTTATAATTCACCAACGCTCCCCCTGAATTACCAGGATTGATCGCTGCATCTGTTTGAATAAAACTCTCAAACACACTGATACCAACACTTGAACGTCCTAATGCAGAGATTATTCCCATCGAAATACTTTGTCCAATTCCAAATGGATTGCCAATCGCCAAGACAACATCGCCAACAGCTGCCGCCGTCATGTCGGCTTTTTCGATGGCAATTAAATTGTCAGCCTCAATAAATAGCAGTGCTAAATCTGTGTCGGGGTCTGTACCAACAATCTCTGCTGGATATTTATAACCGTTACTGAGCGCAACCAGAATGCTGTCAGCACCCTTAATGACGTGGTGGTTGGTCATGATGTAGCCATCCCCATGGTATATCACACCAGAGCCTAAATTGTTTTGGCTGCCGAGCTGTTGTTCTGGACCAAAAAAAGTATCATAAAAGTAGTCCTGTTGCTTACCTTGCTGCGTTGTAAAGATATTGACAACCGAAGGTGCTGCCTTGGCAACGGCAGCACGGAATGTTGGCACAAAATAAGGTGCTTTGCCGTTCGTCGAATCTTCCTTATTAAATAGCTGCAGCGCAAACATAACGAGCGATACGCAGACGAATACTGCAAACAGCAAATACGTAATACGTAAAGAGGATGTTACAACTCGATTCATCAACACGGGCGAAATAGAATAGCGCAAAGATGATAGTACAAAGCGTCAGTTACCACCTTGTTATTTAATAAAATTAGGAGCATTTTATGCACCATATGCTGTACGCATTATAAAACGACCAGTTATGCTTGCGCGCAACAATGGGAAAACCGCTAGGGCATCTCTAACAAACCTCTGATTAAGTCGCTGATGAAGCGAGTTTGCCTGCAATTGCTGATGATTGCAAGGCACAAACCGCTAAGCGCATGCCGTAGCATATACGCCAAGGGATGCAACACAGCAAGCATAAGCAATTGCAGCAAACCGTTGTATATTCAAAAGAAGGTCGGGAAAAACCGCTGCGCTAACGTCGTTGCAGCACTTGGCAACACCCACAAGACCACCAGTGTTATCTGCGCACTGCGTTTAGTTATCATCAGCGTTTTTTCTCCGTCTCGCCCATCATGGACTTGATCAGAGCTTCCCGCAAAACCCCCAAAAACCCTGCTGTTCTGCCGTTGCTTGATCGGGTCGGGTATAAGCCAGAGAAGCAACGCAAAGCCACACAGCAATCAGCCCAATCAGCGGCACTGAAAACCTTTAAACAGCTGGCACCGATCACGAAATTGAAAATATGCAAAAATAACGTGGCGTTGTTGCTGCTGGGTGTTTGCCCATATCTACAGCTATGGCGCAACTAGATTTTTCAACTCACCGATTGCTACTATTACCATTGCAATACTTTGCTCGCTGCTTGATATTTCTTCCACTATTTCAAGATAATTTCTAATGGATGTGGCATGTTTGCCTTGCCAGTTTTCCAAGGCATTGGCGCTTTTATCTGCCACCACTGCAGTGATAACGGCTGAATGTGCGCGGCGTATCTCATCGCGAAATGCCAGACGAGCAACAGTTTCCCAGCGGTTAGTGCGCGGTAATGCATTGACCATAAGACTCAACTTCCCAAGGCATAACACGTTTTCTATCGCAAAATATGTTTGGGCAATTGCCTCCACTTTCTTGTTTGTTTTCTGAGCTATTTGGATCATCTGCAACGCACCTAAGACATTGTTAGGAAAGCAAATTCTATACAATAATTGCTCGTCTATATCCAATGCTCGAAAGCGTTGATATTTAGTGTTTTTCATTAATTCCTTAACCTGCAACGCGTATAATTTAGGCAATAACGCGCTAAAATCTTTGGCAAAATCAGCAAACATTGCATCACTCGTATTAGAGATCCTAGTGCTCTTTAACAACCAACGAACAACCCACTCTAACGTACGACGCAAGTCGAGCATCAATGCGTATTGATGCTCTGTATCAATAACATTATCCAACTGCTTAAGCTGGTGCCATAGTTCAATAGCAGAAATTAATTCGCTGGCCATATACCATGCATTTACAACTTGCATTGGCGTGGTTTTCATCTCTTCTGCAAGTCGAAATACAAACGTGGTTCCCATGCGGTTGATACAGATATTTGACAGCTGTGTCACAATTATTTCGCGATGCAATGGGTGATCAATAATTGCAGTTGCAAATCTTTTGCGGATAGTCGCAGGAAAATATTTAATCAACACCGTATGCCATTGCTTGGGCTCAATGTCTGCTGCTGCTAATAGTTGTTGGTATAGTTGTAATTTTGCATACGCCAGCACGACAGCAAGCTCAGGCGATGTCAGCGCAAGGCCACGTTGGCTGCGCGCGTTTATTTCAATATTGCTTGGCAAAAACTCAATTGCACGATTCAACAAGCCAGCGTTTTCTAAATGTTGTATGAAGCGCTTATGCACACTGAGTAGCGATTGGGAATGCCAGTTTTCTAAACTCAACGCTGCAGTCTGTTGATAGTTATCGCGGAGGACGTGCACCGCAACATCATTGGTTAATTCTGCAAGTAAGCGATTGCGTTGCTTATTTGTCATTTCGCCTTGAGCGACAACACTATTGAGCAATATTTTATAATTCACTTCGTGGTCTGAACAGTCGACTCCTGCAGAATTATCGATGGCATCAGTATAAATACTGCCGCCATTTTGCGCGTATTCAATGCGCGCTAACTGGGTGAGTCCAAGGTTGCCGCCTTCACCGATTACCTTCGCACCAATTTCATTTGCATTTACCCGCACCATATCATTGCTGCGATCGTTTGCATCTGCTTGATTTTCATACGAAGCTTTAAAATATGTGCCAATTCCTCCGTTATACAACAAGTCAACAGGCGCTTGCAAAATGAGGTGAATCAGTTGGTTTGGAGTGAGCTTGGTTTTGCTAATTCCAAGTGCTATTCGTGCTTCTTTCGCAAGACTAATCGATTTCAAGCCACGCTTGTACACACCTCCGCCTGTTGAGAGCAACGCTGTATCATAGTCGTCCCATGAAGATCGTGGTAATGCAAATATGCGTTTGCGTTCGGCAAAACTCACCGCAATGTCTGGACTTGGGTCAATAAAAATATGCTGATGGTTAAACGCCGCAATCAATTTAATATGCTCGCTTTGCAACATACCGTTACCAAACACGTCACCCATCATGTCGCCAATAGCGATTACGCTGAATGGTGTCGTTTGGATATTTATACCGCGTTCACGAAAATGTCGTTTGACCGATTCCCACACACCTCTTGCGGTAATCCCCATTTTTTTGTGGTCATAGCCAACTGATCCGCCCGAGGCAAATGCATCGTCGAGCCAAAACCCATACTGTTGAGCAACAGAATTCGCAAGATCAGAAAACGTCGCAGTTCCTTTATCTGCGGCAACAACTAAATACGGATCAGCTTCGTCTAAACATATGGTGTTTTTTGGATGTACAACTTTGCCATTGACAACATTATCGGTTAGATCAAGCAAGCCACACACAAACTGCGTATAGCAGTGTTTGCCTTGCTCAATATATGCATCACGATCTGCTGCTGGCTGCTTGACAACAAAGCCGCCCTTTGAACCAACTGGCACAATCACTGTGTTTTTTACTTGCTGCGCTTTAACAAGACCTAGCACTTCGGTGCGAAAGTCTTCACGGCGGTCTGACCACCGCAGCCCGCCGCGAGCAACTTTGCCGAAACGCAAATGTATTCCTTCAAACGTTGGGGCGTATACAAAAATCTCATACAGCGGTTTTGGTTCTGGGACACGAGCTACTTGCTGCGGTGCCAATTTGATGCTGATTGCGGTACTGGTTGTGCTTTGAAAATAATTGGTGCGTAACGTTGCTTGCATGCACTCGAGCAAACCATGTAAAATAGTTTCGTCATCAATGCTGGTCGTGGCAGTAATCGCATCTGCAATGCGTGCAATAATTGCATCAATATTTGTTGATTGTGCCTTTGGATTATGTTGCGCGTCAAATAACGCCAACAAATCAAGTGCGGTGTGTTTGTAACGTATCAATGTGTCTGCGAATAACCGCTCGCTATACGTTAATCCAATTTGCCGCATATATTTGGAATAACATCGCAATAACGCAACACTGCACCAAGACATGTCTGCATGCAATATCAACGCATTTAGCACGTCGTTTTCGCACTTGCCAGTATACACCGCGGCAAAACCTTGCTGAAACACTTCCTTGGCGTGCTTGCCATCAAACAATCCTTCACTAGGCAGTTGAATAGCAATATCTGATATCCAAGCAGTCCCACCATCATCAAACTCTAATGAAAACGGGTATTCTTCACTCACATGAACCCCCATATTCTCTAAAACAGGCAGACCATGACTCAGTGGAATTGGCTTACCATATAATATCTTTAGGCGAAACTGTGTTCCATCAGCAAGACTATCTTCCGTCAACTTTAAGGTCACGTCACCGTTTGCCAGCATTTTTTCGCATTTGACGATATCGCTGACTGCTGTGCGGATGTTATAAGCAGCTTTGTAGTCTGCAGGTAAGCTCTTTGAGTATTTATTAAAGAGACTCAGCCCTACTTCCTCGCCAAGTTGGTTGACCAAATTTAAACGCAAATCATCAGTCCAGCTCCGCGCGACTTCACTGATATGCTCTTGTAACGCAACACTATCGAGGTTATTAACAACAGCAGGGCTTGAAATATATACAACAAAGTGAATCCTCGCCAACACTGCGCGCCCGAGGCTAACCTCAAATTCACTGTGGGTTGCCGCAAACGTTTGCTCCAAATAGTTGCGTATCCGCTCGCGCACATCGGTGCTAACATTGTCACGCGGCAGGTATACCAAAAATGAAATATAACGGTGCATACCATCAATACGCGTAAATACTCTAACGAGTCTACGCTCTTGCATTTTGGCAATACCAACGCCGTTTCTAAGCAAATCGCTGTCACTGCTTTCCCGCAATTCGTCTCGTGGATAGGTTTCAAACACTTGGCGCAACGACTTGCCGATATGCGAATCTAACCCAACGTTAGAGTTGACAATAACCCGCTGAATTTTTTCACGAATTATTGGGATCAGCCGTGGCGAGGTGTTAAATGCCTTGGCTGTATATAAACCGATAAACTGGTGCTCACCAATAACTTTCCCACCTACAAAATCCTTGACGACAACACAGTCAAAATATTCATCACGATGAATTGACGAACGTTCGGTTGATTTAACCAATACTACTGGTTGCTGTAACTCAACGTCGGAAAATTGTCCTGCTTGAGCAACGAACTCAGTACTGCTGCTGGCTGCGTGTCGAAAAAAACCAAGTGACTGTGTGGTGGCAACCGTAGTGCTGCGAGATGCATGTATATACTGATAACCTAAAAATATAAAATTATCATCGCGCAGCCATTGGAGGTATTCAGCATACATCCCGCCGTCGTTATGACCATTGATTACTTGTTCTGCCGCTGCAGACTTTGCCCGCATCTCATCAACATCCGCGACGCACATTTGCAGCTGTTCAAACACAGTTGTTAATTGCTTAGTTACCTCTGTGAGTTTATCCGAGCAAGAAATGCGGTCTATTTGCAGATGTATCCACGATTCAACAATGGTATTTTTTTTAGCACTATTCCCAAATTGTTTAATTTTTCCAGTAGCTGCATCGCGTTGGGTCAACAGGATTGGATGAATAATTTGATGAATGCCATATCCGAGGCGATTTATTGCAACAACGGCTGTATCCACTAAAAACGCACAATCATCGCTTGTTATTTCTATAGCTGTGTGCGGCGCAGCCCATTTATTATCGTCAAAATTCGGGTTATACGTGCGGATATTGAGTTCATTAGGTTGGCGTTTATAGCCCAAATGTAAATGCGAGATAAATACTCCAGCCCAATCAGCACTAGATAATTGCTGTAAATCCGTTTCATCTACATCCTTAAAGTATTCATAAACAGCAGTTAAATAGTTTTCATCCAATTCCTCTTTATTTGCCAAATACTGCGCAATGCGTTGACGTTTGTCATTCACAGTAGCTATCATCTTTGCTCCATTATCGAGTTATGGATTAAAGTATGCGGCAATTTTAAAATAAAATGGGAGTAACTCAAATAATTATATATACAACTGTTTGCGGCAATTGCTCAATCAGAACTTCCTGTATTGTTACCAACACCATTCACCGCCTATCCCGCTATAACTTCTGCTATGCAAAAAATACGTACTAATGAATAACGACTTGGTGTTTCGTGACCTGCTGCGCAGTCGCATTGCTATCCTAGGCATCTTATTTTTCGCTATTAATGCATATACAACCTACCAGTTCTATCATGTAAATACGTTTAAAATGCTCATGCTTGCAGCATCTGTTGCTATTTTGTTTGTTATTGATGATTGCTTTGGTGGGCAGCGCGAGCTTGCAGATAACAAGCAGAAACAGACGTGGTTGTTGGTAGTTATCCTACTGCTTCCTGCCATCAGCACCCTCCCTGGTGTATTCACAACCCCTGCCGATTATGGTTTTTATTACGAGCTTAGCAGTGACTTGATCCTCGTCGCCTGGGCTGGATATGTATTTCGTCGCCTACAAAACAGCAATGACCTGAACGGCTTGCTTAAATGGATTGCGTTGACGTGTATATATGTATGTGTTTTGGCAGTCCTTGAACGCCTTGGGCTAAGCCCACTTACCGATAACGGCGTTGCTGTTGCACGACCTAAGGCAACGTTTGGCAATATCAACTACTTTGCTGGCTACCTAACCACCATAATCCCGTTATTGTTTTTGCTCACGATCGGATATCTAATCGAATGCCGCCGCAAATTTACGCTTGGCGGTTTGTTGTTCTTACTGGCATTTATTCTTGCCGCAGTCGCCATGCTATTGACGAAAACTCGTGCTGCGAATGCTGCAACTTGGACTGGTTGTATCCTCGCATTCGGGGTTTTTTCCTTGCATATGCTGTCAACACGCCTTCGTGTTTTGTCATTTATTGCCATCGGATGTATCTGCATGTTACTCGGCGCGGGCATTATTTATTTTGTATTACACCCAGCCAGCGCCGCTGAATTATTTCCACGCTACGGTCAACTATTCTCTATCGACGCATGGTATACGCGTTTAAAGCCATTCGAAACCGCGTGGCGGGCAATCATAGCAAGCCCAATTATTGGCTATGGGCTTGGGAGTTCGTACAATGTCAATTTTATTTATATGAACCCTGATGCACTGTTGTACATCGACAATAACAGCTATAACCACGTGCATAACGAAACATTAGAGCTTGCTGAAGATGGCGGAGCTCTAATTCTGTTAACCCTGCTCAGCATATATACGGTTATTTCAATCAAGCTATTTGCGGTTTTTCGCCACCCAGCCGCGCCAATGCTGCACAAGCTGGTGGCGTTAGGCGTTATTGCTGGTATTTTTAACTTTTATTTCCATGGTCAATTTTCAGTTGCACAACGCATGATTGTTGCTAACTTGCCGCTATACACGCTACTGGCAATTGGCTGCTATGTTATCTATCAACATAATGTGCAAATTCACGGTCGCGGCTTTTTGTTGAGCAGAATTTCATTCAGCGGAGTGTTAGCCAACAACACAAATCTGCGTTTTTTTTGGCGAGGTAGCTGCGCGCTGGTCAGTATTGCAGGGGTTGTTATCGCCACATCAATTGCCAGCACCTTCTATCAATTCACCGAACTCCAAATCAGTAACGACAGCCCTGTTGCAACCATCGAAAAGGCTGAAAAACTTATTCTTCAAGGAGAAAACCCATATCTAAAAGACATACTGTTGAGTATTCAGCTCAATCATCAGCGGATTGATCAAGCCATTGATACGGTCAACCTAATCAAAGAAATCATTCCACAGTATCGCAACGTGGGGTATAAATATTCAAAGGCATTATATGCCAAAGGCGACTATCAAGGCGCGATTCGTGAAGCTCGAGCCTTCCAACGCATCAATGTTTATAACATCCCCAACATTAAGTGGCTGTATCAGTTGGCGCTGCAGACCAAGGACGAGGAGCTATTCTGGCAGCAACTAACGCTAATGTTTCGTTATGCAGCGGTCCGCAACAAACTAACCAGCGTCAAGCAGTTATCTGCCATTCGTATCGACACCAATGTAATCCAAGCACAACCTGCAGTCTTAAATACAGACAGTGTGTTTGTGTTATCGCTCAATCAACTCGTTAGCAAACTGATTTACCAGCAATCCTTGAAAAACCGTGCGTTTGGAGCCAACGTATTGCTGAAACTAATACAAAGGCAGCCGTTTTTTGAGTTCGTGGCAAACAACACAAGTGAAACCCGTTATTTTAACAAGGTGGCAAAACAATACTTTACGCTTGATGCCGCGCGAAAAAACGCAGAATCAGCCATCATTGCAAGATATAAAGCGCGCATACACAAAGTAAGCAGCCAAAGTCAACTTGACGAACTCATCGCCGAACAGCCGCAGGCAATACAAAAATCAAACATTAAATTTGACAAACAGAAAAGCACCCTTAAAGCACGTTTGGCCACGCTTACCAAAGGCGGGCTTACTCAAATTGACAAACAAAAATATCTGCCAAAACTATACGGGTTGATGATCCCGTAGTAATCCAAGCATAGCGACTTACAACAATAAGACCGCTGGCTACACAGCTTACGCATCGTCAATAAACCGAAGGAAGCTCTGATTAATTCCATGATGGGCGAGACGGAGAAAAAACGCTGCTGATTATTCCTTGAAAAGCCGAAAACCCCATGTTCAAAAACTATCGCCTTGCTCACAGCGTGCATGCAGCTACTGATAAAGACGAAAACTATCGGCATGCTCGCAGCATGCGTGCGGCTATAATAAAAAAGTCTGCTCCATTCATATAGTGAGCAGTGCTTACTGTCCCATCTGCGCAAAGCTCATCTTTTGTCCTTCAAGTTGGCTGCGCTTACGCAGGTAGTCTGCAATTTTTTCCTGTTCTTTGGCAACAACAGCCGCAGGTGCTTGGGCAACAAAGCCAGTATTATCGAGTTTTTTCTGAATCCGACTAATCTCTCCCGTAACTTTGGCTAACTCAACATCTAACCTGGTTAATTCGCTGTTGACGTCAATGACACCTGCTAAATACACATGAATTTGTGCATCACCCACCACTTGCATTTGCGCGTGTTTAGCAATCGATTGATTAAAATCGACCCTCCCAAGCCGTGCGAGGGTGGTGAGTGTGGCTATATTTTCAGTAAACATTGCTGTGTCGCCTTCACTGGCACAAATGTTCACATCGAGTTGTACCGCTGGAGAAATAGTGTATTGGCTGCGCACAGTTCGCACCGCAGTAATCGTATCTTGCAGCAATTGCATTTGTTGTTCTGCTGCTGCGTTGTTAGGGTATGCATCAGCGCGCGGGTATGCAGCCAGCATAATCGTTGCGCCTTTGTTAGCTGTGGGTATTTTCTGCCATATTTCTTCAGTAATAAATGGTGCGAGAGGATGGAGCAGCCGTAACAACACTTCGAGTACATTGCTCAACACCGCATACGTTTCTTCATTTTTTTCATTGTTTTGACTGATAAATGGCTTGGTTAATTCCAAATACCAGTCGCAATATTCATGCCAAAAGAAAGATTGAAGATGTTGCGTAGCAATATCAAATCGATACGTTTGCAGGGCAGTATCAACATTGACAACGCAATGATGCAAGCGCGAAACAATCCATTGGTTATGCAAATGACCAGCTGTTGCGGGCATTGCTCGTGGTGCATCGCCACATTGCAACAACACATACCGCGCGGCGTTCCACAGCTTATTGCAGAAATTGCGATACCCACCAATGCGGCCAACATCAAAACGAATATCACGACCAGTCGACGCCAAGGAACAATACGTCAAGCGTAACGCATCAGCGCCGTATGCGTTTATCCCTTGTGGAAACTGCTTGTTAGTTTGCGCCGTTATCGTAGCTACTTTTTTAGGTTGAAGTAGCAATTCTGCTGTGCGCTTTTCGACGAGTTTTTCTAAGGTGATTCCATCGATCAAGTCGATTGGGTCGATGACATTTCCTTTGGTTTTTGACATCTTCTGCCCTTCAGCATCACGAATCAAGCCATGAATATATGTCTTGGCAAAAGGAATTGTGCCGAGGGTATGGGTCGTCATCATAATCATGCGCGCAACCCAAAAGAAAATAATATCAAAACCAGTAATCAACACGCTGGTAGGATGAAAATCCTTCAGCCGTTGCGTTTTTTCAGGCCAGCCAAGCGTTACAAACGTCCATAATGCCGAAGAAAACCACGTGTCCAGCACGTCTGCATCGCGCTGCAACACCACATTATCGCTAAGGTTGTGTTGCGCTCTCACCGCGGCTTCATCATTGCCTACGTAAATATTGTCAGCGCTGTCATACCACGCTGGTATTAGATGACCCCACCATAATTGTCGCGAAATACACCAGTCTTCAATATTTTCTAACCATCGGTAGAAGGTGTTCTGCCATTGTTTTGGAATAAACTCTATACTGCCATCACGAACAACGTTCAAGGCCTTTTCCGCGAGTGGCTCCATCGCCACATACCATTGATCGGTCAAATATGGTTCAATCACCGCACCGCTCCTATCGCCACGTGGCCGTTTGAATATGTGGTCGGCAACCTTTACCAACAGGCCAGCGTGTTCTAGATCCACGACTATTTTATCGCGTGCGTCAAAACGATCTAAGCCAACATATGCAGTTGGAGCATTGTCGTTCATGGTTGCATTGGGGTGGAAGAGGTTTATTACTTCCATATCGTGCCGTTGTCCCACACGATAATCATTGAAGTCATGCGCAGGAGTGATTTTGACGCAGCCTGTGCCAAATTCTGGATCAACATAGCTATCAGCAATCACTGGAATGATTCGAGTTGTCAGTGGTACTTGGACGAATTTACCCCACAGCTGTTGAAACCTAGCGTCACTTGGGTGCACCGCAATCGCACCATCAGCGAGAATTGTTTCAGGACGCGTCGTGGCAATCTCAACAAAGCTATCTTCATCTACAATTGGATAGCGAACCGTGTACATTTTCCCCTGTTCCTCTTCTTTGACAACTTCTAAATCAGAAATTGCAGTCAATAATACCGGATCCCAATTCACCAAGCGTTTACCACGATAAATGAGCTTTTCGTTGTATAAGTCGATGAACACTTTTTGGACTGCTGCCGCATAGCCATCATCCATGGTAAAACGCTCATTTTTCCAATCAACAGAGCCGCCAATCCGCCGTAATTGCTGGGTGATAAATCCGCCTGACTCGGCTTTCCATTGCCATGTACGTTCAATAAATTTATCACGACCGAGCTCCCAACGATCCGTACCTTGCTGTTTTAATTTGCGCTCAACAACCATCTGCGTCGCAATCCCAGCATGGTCAACACCGACCTGCCACAACGTTTTACGCCCTTGCATGCGCTGGTAGCGAATCAGCACATCCATCAATGTTTGCTGAAAAGCATGCCCCATATGTAGCCGCCCAGTCACATTTGGCGGGGGAATCATAATCGTATACGGCTCGCCGTCTCCTCGAGGAGCAAAGTAGTTGTTATTCTCCCAAAACGCATACCAATGCCGTTCAATTGCTGCTGGGTCGTACGTTGTTGAAATCGTCATATTATCAGTATGTGTTATCGTTGTGCTCGAGTATTAACATGTCGCCTTGTTGACGGAAATCAACTTGCCGCAAGGCATTCATTCCTAGCAGTGAATCATTAGTCATGGCTGGATTGATCACCGCGGCGATATCGTGGAATATAATCCCGCCGATTTCCAGCGTATCGATATGCGTACGGTATACCGCAACCGTCCCATTGGCAGTATTCACATATTGCCGCTGTCCTCGCTGTAGTCGTAGCTGTTGCGCCGTTGGACCGGCAATCACTACATCTGTGGCGCCCGTGTCAACAAGAAATGTCACTGTGTTGCCGTTGACTTGCCCGTTAAACACATAGTGGCCATAGCTGTTGCGTTGCAAGTATACTTGCTGTTCGCTGCTACTAACCATTTGGTTGGGGTTGTGTTGTTGTTCTTCACGCCAGCCAAACCACCAGGTTGCCATCACCAGCAATACCACCCACATGACCACCCACATGCCTTTGCCGATTTTTTGGGTTTGTCGCAATGAGTGCGGCATACTATTGTGAATCCATCCTCGCTTGCAACGCAACACTGCCGCCATGGAGACTTTTTAACGCCTTCGAGCGAAACTCACGCCGAAACAACACATATAACACGATGTACGTTGTTACAATCAACACGATTGAACCCACCAACCAAGACAGTAGTGCCAATGAAAAATACATCGACCTAAAACCATGCGCGTATGCAATCCCGGCTCGTATTTGCAGCGCTGCAATTTGATCAATAAATTGCTCGCGTGCTGGTGTTGGAAATGTATTGATATCTGGTGCCGATACCAACATCAAACCAAACATATTGAATTGCCGTAATGACCAAGTAAATGAAAAAAAACCATGTGCCAGCACCGCGCACAGCAGTAATAATTTTCCTAAATACACACTAGTACTGCTGTTATCGAAAATAATCACGTCCGCCGCCATCAGGTTACTAAAATCCAAGATACTGTCGATATTCCACAACAACGACACCACCGACGCCAACACCAACAAACAACTCGATGCTAAAAAAACGCAATTGCGCTCATGGACGCTAATCATTTGCACGTCCGCAATTTGATTGCCATTGGTTAATGACTTTGCCACCCAATTTCTGCGATATTCATTCATCGCTAGCGACAATGAAGGGTGCGCTTGTTTGGAATACGACTCGCTAAAAAAATAATAGCCAAACCAAACAATGCAAAAATTTATCAGCGCTAC
Source organism: Gammaproteobacteria bacterium (assembly GCA_965277405.1). Lineage (GTDB taxonomy): Bacteria > Pseudomonadota > Gammaproteobacteria. The sequence goes on along the minus strand of OZ255726.1, from coordinate 1,098,963 downwards.
CCAGTCCAGCAACTGCCCAGCGAACAGTTCCAAGTTCATATCCATTGCTCCGTTGTCATCATGTATATTGCGGTATGTGGTTGCGGTATGTGGAATAGGCTGATTATTAATATGCTTGTAATCGTTGTAACGCCTTGCTGATATTGGCATCGCTCGTTGCGTATGAAATACGGATAAAACCATCCATGCCAAACGCACTTCCTGGAACAACGGCAATGTGCGCCTTTTCCAATAACTCTTGGGCAAGCACGATATCATCACTTATACCACGGCTTTTCATCAATTCACGCATATCGGCAAACGCATAAAACGCCCCTTGTGACGGCAAACATGAAACGCCATCAATAGCATTAAGATGTTGCACAACATAGTCATGGCGCCGCTTAAACGCGACGACCATTGCAGCCACTGGGGCGTGGTCGCCGTTTAATGCGACAGTAACTGCTGCTTGCGAAATAGAACAGGGATTGGAGGTGGATTGTGACTGGATTTTTGCCATGTTGTTGATAATTGTTGGGTCGCCAGCTGCATAGCCAATCCGCCAACCTGTCATTGAATACGCCTTGGATGCGCCGTTGAGGACGATTGTTCTTGCATACAAATCAGGACACGCCATCACAATATTGCTAAATGGCTCATCAGACCACCAAATTAATTCATAAATATCGTCTGTTGCAATCAGCACATGCGGATGATCTCGCAACACCGCACCGAGCGCTTGGAGTTCTGCCCGCGTATATGCCACACCGGTTGGATTAGACGGGCTGTTAAGAATCAATACCTTCGTTTTGTTGGTGATTGCTGCCGCAAGCGCCGCGGGAGTTAATTTGAAAGAATCTGCAACTGAACAACGAACAACAACAGGCCTAGCTGCAGCAATCAACACAATGTCTGGATACGACACCCAATATGGAGCAGGAATAATGACTTCATCTCCTGCATCAAGAATAGCCAAAGCCAAGTTAAAAATACTTTGCTTGGCGCCACACGAAACCAATACTTGCTTGGTTTGATATACCAGCGCATTGTCACGTTTGAATTTATCAACAATCGCCTGCTTGAGTTCAGGTGTGCCATCAACTGCGGTGTATTTGGTTTGATTATCGTTGATTGCATCAATCCCAGCTTGGCTGATATGCTTTGGGGTTGGGAAGTCAGGCTCACCTGCGCCTAAGCCGATAATATCCAGCCCTTGCGCCCGTAATTGACGCGCTTTGGTCGTTACAGCAATAGTTGCGGAAGGTTGTATCGCCTGCACGCGGGTTGAAGCTATCATAATGCTAACCAATTAGAATGTGAATAAAATGCTTGACGTTGTTGATACAACACCAAGATGCAATGAATCTCTGAGGAACCTCTGATTAAGTCGCTGATGGAGCGAGTTTGATGGCAATTGCTGATGATTGCAAGGCGCAAAACCGCTAAGCGCATGCTGTAGCATATACGCCAAGGGATGCAACACAGCAAGTACCGCTACCATCAAACCCAAAGTATATTCAACAGAAGGACGGGAAAAAACGCTGCGCTAACGTCGTTGCAGCACTTGATAATACCACCAGTATTATCTGCGTACTGCGTCTAGTTATCATCAGCGTTTTTTCTCCGTCTCGCCCATCATGGAATTAATCAGAGCTTTCCTAATTAAGCATAGAATATTTTCATCGACTTGGCAGCGTGATATTGCATAAATCGGCAGGCAAAATTTATACGGTGGTTTTGCACAAGCCGCCGCGCCCTGCATCGCGCCAAACCGCGTCGCGCCCACCATCGAGTTAATCAGAGGTTTCTTAAGGAAGCTCTGATTAAGTCCCAAACAACAGCAATATCAGCTAGAAAGATATACAATGGTGAATCTATTTGAATATTTGAATAAGCGGATAATCTTATGAAACAAACAACTTTTGCCAGTGCTGCATACGACCACAAGAAAGTAACAACAAAACGTGAAAAATTCTTGCAGTCGATGGACAAATTAGCTCCATGGCAACGGTTGTTAGCGTTAATAGAACCGCATTATCCCAAGAAAGGGAATGGCCGCCCACCAATTAATATGCAGACCATGTTACGCGTTTATTGTTACAGCAATGGTACAACTTATCAGACCCAGGGGTAGAAGAAGCACTATATGACATGGAAAGCATGCGGCGTTTTGCCCATATAGAGCTGATAGACGATGCCATCCCTGATGAAACTACCATCTTGAACTTCCGCAGGATCATAGAAAAACATCAACTCAGCGTCAAGATACTTGCTGTGGTGAATGAGTATTGTATGGAAAATAATATAACAATCTCACAAGGGTCGATGGTTGATGCCACGATCATCCATGCACCATCATCTACGAAGAATAAAGAGAAAGCCCGTGATCCTGAAATGCATCAAACAAGGAAAGGCAATCAGTGGTATTTTGGCATGAAGATTCATATAGGAACTGACGCTAATAGCAATATGATTCATAGCGCGACAGTGACAGCCGCGAATGAAGCTGACATCAATGAACTCCCAAAATTGCTGCGTGAAACAGATAAGGTTATCTTTGCCGATGCAGGATATACGAGCGACAGTTATAAACGCGGCTCGCGTCACCTTGGGATAGATTGGCGCGTGAATGATAAACGTAAACCAAAGCAGCAAATGAGCGGCTCGCAGCGCAAACGCAATAGACAGAACTCTAAGGTGCGCGCCCGGATTGAGCACTGTTTTCGGGTAATCAAATGTCAGTTTGGTTATAAGAAAGCTCGCTACAAAGGACTAGAAAAGAATCGAGTACAAGTATTTTCTTTGCTTGCATTGACGAACTTATACATGCTGCGAGGACGACTAACAGGATAGAACCGCCCAAAATTCAAGAAAAACAGTAAAAAACAAGAAAAACAGTAAAAAACAGTAAAAAAACAGTAAAACAGCAACACGAAGATCAGCGAAATGATCAAATATTGACCATTGAAAATTATTGCTATTACTTTTTTGGAGTATATGCGAGTTCTTGGAGTATATGCGAGTCTTAATCAGAGCTTCCCTAAGCATTTACAAAATATCAATTTTGATGCAAACTGCCTTTTTCACACAATATATGTAATGAATTGGTTCAATAGGATTGTTGCTGGACTATCAAGCGACATTGCGCAAAGTGGACAACATCAAATACCGAAAGGGCTATGGGAAAAGTGTTCTCGTTGCGATAAAGCTCTCTACATTCCTGATTTAGAAAAAAAACTATCTATTTGTCCCCATTGTCAACACCACCACAGAATTTCTGCCAAACGGCGCATTGATATTTTTCTTGACGGCGAAGGTCGTGTTGCTATTTGTGAAAATATCAAACCTTACGATTGGCTCAAGTTCAAAGATTCAAAACGCTATGTAGATCGTATTGCTGATGCGCAAAAGAAAACTGGAAATCAAGAAGCTGCACTCGCATATTCAGGGACGTTAATGAAACAGCCCGTCGTTATTATGGCATTTGACTTCGCCTTTCTTGGTGGATCAATGAGTTCGGGAATTGGTGAAATTTTTCGCCAATGTTGTGATCTGGCCATTGTCAATAAACATCCTTTTATTTGCTTTTCATCAAGCGGCGGCGCACGCATGCAAGAAGGGCTGATGTCGCTGATGCAAATGGGGAAAACTAGCGCGGCAATCGCCAAACTGAAACAACACAATATTCCTTTTATATCTGTGCTCACCGACCCAACATATGGAGGGGTAACCGCCAGTTTAGCGATGCTTGGTGATGTTATTATTGCAGAAGCCGATGCTGCAGTAGGATTTGCCGGACCTCGGGTTATTCAACAAACAGTGCGCGAAACACTCCCTGAAGGATTTCAAACCAGTAAATTTTTGCTTGAGCACGGTGCTGTAGATATGATTGTCACCAGAACAATGATGCGATCAACAATTGCCCATCTATTACAAATGTTAACTGCAAATGTTAACAGCAAATAGTCCAACACTTGCAACCAGCTAGTCCGCGCAACTCCGCCAATCTTCCGTGCTGGTTAGCTTGGCTTGAGCATACCGCCCCCAGTGCCATTATTGATCTGACGTTAGACCGCGTCCAAGCAGCACGGCAACGTCTGGCAATTTCAGTGCGTCCCACCCATATATCTGTTGCTGGTACCAATGGGAAAGGCACTGTGACAACGTTGATTGAACACTGCGCCATTGCCCATAACCTACGTGTTGGCACGTTGACATCGCCACATTTGCGCAGCTTTAGCGAACGTATTCGTATTGACGGGCTAGCTATTGCAGACAAAATACTTGCCAAAGGGCTGCAGGCAATTCATACACAATGTGCTGATTTACAACTTACTTTTTTTGAATACAACACGCTGCTGGCATTCTGGGTGTTTCAACAACACAGCCTTGATATTATTATCAGTGAAGTTGGGCTTGGCGGCAGATATGATGCAGTCGCAGCATTCCCGGCACCGATTGCCGTCATCACCACCATTGACCTTGACCACCAACAATGGCTCGGGGGTACGATTGCTAAAATTGCTCATGAAAAGGCAGGAATTATTGCCAAGAATGCAATAATTTGTAGTGCCGCAGCGCACCAGGCTATTCGCACAGCAGCGCACCAGCAACAGGCAGAATTACGCGTTTTCAACCAAGATTTTAGCTTGAGTGCCGCTGGTCGCTATGTTGGCAATAACATCATACAAGTGCCAATGCCTGCACACTTTCAACCAGTAAATATTGCCTTAACGCTTGCTGCCTGCGAAGCTGCACAAATAAAAATACTGTCCTCCAGCGTCGATACGGTGTTAGCCACTCTAGCCTTTCCAGCGCGGCAAAGCAGATATCGTATCGGCAATAGCACCGTGTATATCGACTGCGCCCACAATCAAGCAAGCATTCACGCACTTGCCAAACGCCAGTTTCCCGCCAGGGCGGCAATCTTCACGGCAATGTCCGACAAAGTACTGCAACCGTTTTATCAGCAATTCCCAACCGTTGAGCATTGGTTCATCACTCAGCCACCAAGCACTCGGGCAATGCCGCTTGCAAGGCTGAATGCTGTATTCGATGGCAATGCAGCAGTTATTGATTGGCAGGACATCGAGCAATGGCTGCTTGCGCAACAACAACCATTGCTTATATTTGGTTCGTTTCTCCTCGCTGGCAAAGCAATGGATGTGTTTGATCTGCCCGCTATTGCGCATTTGCAACATACCGCCGCCAGCCAGCGCTTATAACACGCTGCTATACCAGTTGCGCTCTGTACTGCTCACTTGGCTTGAATATTGCTGCCATTCCCATTGGCGCAACTTAGCAAAAAGATTGTGAAATCCATGCTGCCAATACTGCTTGAGAGTTTTGCCGCGGCGGTAATATAGCAACGCTGTTTCAAACCCTATGCCGTGGCATGAATGTTTATATTTGCCTGCGGCCAATGGCATTTTTTTGCATTGCATCCCTGCATCAATACCTGCAAGTACTGCGGCAAGCACTAAGTACGGATTGGCGTCTGCCCCCGCTACTCGGTGCTCAAGCCGCATCGATTGTTCATTACTAAGCGGCAAGCGCAGCGCAACATGCCTGCTATTGACCGCCCAACTGGCATTGATCGGAGCATAGTTGCCTACCGCAAAGCGCTTGTACGAATTTACATGCGGTGCGCACACCAACACCGTTTCTAAAAATAGCTGTTGCAGCCCCGCAATGGCGTGCATGCATTGTTGACTTGGGCCTTGTTGTACCTTATCGAAAAATATATTGTCCCGCCCTTGCCACAGGCTGACGTTGACATGCATGCCATTGCCAACCTGATGCGCATACGGTTTCGCCATGAATGTCGCTTCCATGTTACATTCTTGAGCAACTTGACGGACCAACCAGCGTAGCATGACTACATCCCAGCATGCCTGTTGTGGTGTTGTTGGTAATGTCGTAATTTCAAACTGCTCTGAACCGTATTCTTTAGAAATACTTTCCAATGCCAAACCAATGGCAGCTGCACGGTTGGTAACGTACTGCAAAAAAGTATCGATCTGCGTTAACTCTTCAATGCCATAACATTGTCCATGCTTTTTTTCGCCAAGTGCAGACGCTCCGAACAAATAAAATTCGAGTTCAATCGTGCATAAAATGTCATGCGGGGCAATCCGCTCGCAAATATCATCAAGCACTCGGCGCGGATCATATTGATGCCAGCGCAGTCCATCATCACTTGTCGCACCAATCCCCAACACCCCGCGGTCACTATGATTAACTCGGAGTGTCTTGGCTTGCCCACGACAATGATAATCGGGGTCGCCAAACGCAATATCTGCCACAAAAGTAGACACTGGTGGAGCATTTCCTGCAATAGATTGCAACCCCATCGACAACGGCATTACTGCTAGTCCAGCTGCGGCATAGCTGTCAATCTTGTCTAGCCTCATCCGTTTACCACGTAAAATCCCATTGATATCTGCCAGCAATACATCTACTTCTGTCACCTGCGGATGTTGCTGGCGAAATCGCTGTATTTCCTCAACACTCAACCACTTCTTCATCAGTTATACCCGCGCGAAATATCTAGAATGACGAACATCTGCTAGCCTATGGCCAGCGCTCATCTACATATTCAGCATAAATCATATCGGAGCACATCACAATCTGGACAACCCTGTCATGACTGGTTTGTACCATGTTGCGGCTTGATGACTGCGTCAGTGCTTGACATCATAACAACAGATATATAAGGAACCTCTGATTAAGTCCATGATGATGGTGAATCTGACATACAACAACATATACTGTTACCAGCCAATACATCCATCATATACGAGCTTCGCGCCAATAATCAGCAGCGTTACCGCAATGTAGGTTTGGAATATTTTGACATTGAATTTCTTGAGAAAATAAAAACCCAATCCTACACCAATTGGTGCCAGCGGCATTAATACCAATGCGGTGAGCAGGTATTTAGTGCTCAACATATCTAGCATGTAGTAGGGAATCAACTTGCCGTAATTGCTCAAGGCAAACGCCATGGTAAACGTCGCCATAAATTTGATTGGAGATAATTTGAGGGTGTTCAAATAGATGGTAAGCGGCGCAGCCCCAGCATGGATAATAAAGCTGGCAAACCCGGCTATAGTTGAACAAATAACGCCAAAAATATGATTATACCGCCGCGGTAGTTGTGGTTCGACACCGATTAAAAAATTAGTAGCAAAGACAATGGCAATACTGCCGATGACCAGTAGTAGCAATTGTTCATCGACCGAACCCCAAAACCAAAAACCAAAAATACTGCCGACGACTATTCCCGCAAAAATAGGTTTGCAGGTATGGTAATCCCAATATTTCCAGTATTTGTGGACGACGATAATATCCATGACGCAAAGAATTGGCAGGAGTACAGCAACCGCTGTTACGGTGTTTGTGCCTAAGGTAATAAGCGGTACAGCAGCTAATGTGAATACCCCTCCGAGACCGCCCTTGCCCATCCCGAATAATACTACCGCAGGAATTGCGAACGCATAAAATTGCCAGTCAACAATCATCGTAACATATTGACCAATTTACGCGGATATAGGATTCTCTTCGAGCCACGTAGCAAGGGCTTTGATTTGCGGTTTGCTCAGCCATAATCCGTGTTTAGTGCGCCGCCAAATAATATCAGCAGCGCTGTGTGCCCATTCGTGCTGCTGCAGCCAACGCACCTCAGCTTCGAAAAGTTGACCGCCAAAATGTTTCCCAAGGTCGCCCATACTCTGCTTGCCTGCCAACATTGACTCAGCGCGCTTGCCATAGTAACTAAAATATAGCAGCGCTAGTGACTCATCTAACCACGCATGTGCCGCAACAAAGCCATTGCGCACTTTTTCCAGATCCTTGCTGCGGTATTCACCTCCAGGGAGCGATTGACCACCAGTCCAGTCTGCCATACTTATATTAGGAAACAGTGGCTGTAAGGTATTCACCGCAGCAAATGCTAACTTGCGGTATGTGGTGAGTTTACCACCGAAAACATTCAGCATTGCTGTGTCTCTATCAAAATCAAGTAGATAATCTCGGCTGACAGCCGATGCATTTTTTGCCGCGTCATCGTCGAATAATGGGCGTACTCCAGAATACGTAGTAAGCACGTCATCTGCACGCAGCTGATGGGTGAAATAACGGTTGCACACGGATAATAAATAGCTGAGTTCTTGATCATCTATAGCGACATCTTCGACAGCTCCTACATATGGTGTATCTGTCGTACCTATCAACGCAAGGTCAGCAAAATATGGGCTTACAAACACGATACGTTTGTCGTGATTTTGCAACACATAGCCATGATCTCCCTGCCACCAGCGTTTGGTGATGATGTGGCTGCCCTTTACCAAACGGATGTTGCGGCTTTTTTTTATGTGTTCAATATTGCGAATAGTGTTTTCGACCCATGGCCCAGCTGCGTTAACGAGTGATTTAGCTTGTACTGTATATTCGCCTATTGCTGCGCTTACCAACGTTACTTCCCAACCTGCTGCAGTTTTTTTTGCACCAGTAAACGCTGTCCGCACCGCAATCTCTGCCCCACGTTGGTGCGCATCTACTGCATTCAGTACCACCAATCTAGCATCGTCGACCCAGCCATCAGAATAGCTAAAGCCGCGTTTATATTCAGTCTTTAAGACACCCTGATGCGGAATCTTTGAAAAATCGACAGCAGTGCTTGCAGGCAACTGTTTACGCTTACTAAGATTATCATACAAAAACAACCCTAGTCGAATCAACCAACGCGGGCGCTGCTCTTTACTATGGATAAGATGCAACCGCAGTGGGTGTGAAATATGCGGGGCAATTCCCATAATAACTTCACGTTCACCCAACGCTTCACGCACCAAGCGAAATTGATAGTATTCCAAGTATCGCAACCCACCGTGGATGTATTTACTCGATTTTGACGATGTTCCTTCGCCAAGGTCACCTTTTTCACACAATATTACTGATAGCCCACGCCCGGCAGCATCGCGGGCAATCCCCACTCCGTTGATCCCACCTCCAATCACGCAGACGTCGTACGCAGTCATATTGGTTATTTACCAGTATCCGCGTGGAGCACAAGATGTCGCGCGGTATCTTCATCGGTAATCAGTCCGTTTAATAACCCCGTCCGCAGCGCTGCAACAATCGCACCACGCTTGTTGACTCCTCCGGCAATAGCGATTTTTTTAGCGCTATGTAACGTGTTGATATTGGCACCCATCAACCGTCCATCTAGCGCTGTATGGACGCGGTTACCGTCAACATCAAAAAAACACCCGAGCAATTCTGCGCACACGTGTTGCTCTGCAAACGTTTGCACAATCGCGCCCAAATCTGCGCTACTTTTATCGATGTATGCCGCGCTGGTATCATCAATACAACCGATGCCAAATAGTGCCAGACCAACATCAGCGATAATCTCATCAACTTTTTTTATCATGCTTTGCTGCATCATCAAATTCTTATCTTCCTCGGTGTCGGCAAACAACGGCGCAGGAATCAAAAAAGCATCAGCATTGGTTTTTTCTGCAAATTTATGGATAACATCGTATGGGTTTGCGGCAAATTTTTGCGTCAACCCACCCAGTAACGAGACGAACCTTGTATTGGTTGTACTGGTATGGATATAGTGAACTACCAACGCAGACATCGTTCGTCCATGACCAAAACCTACAGTTGTGTAACTGTTTTTTTTCAACTGATTTTGCAGAAACAATGCTCCCATGCGCCCTAGCGCATCAAACAATCCATGCTCTATAGCGCAGCGAGAGGGGTTGTCGACTGATGGTCGGCGCCCTAGCGCATCAAACAATCCATGCTCTATAGCTGACGCTGGCAACGCTGGAGCAACACACACCATCGTCAACCCAAAGGTGTGTTGAATGGTTTGCTCAAGTTCGATACATTCTTTGACGATTGGGTCAATGGTAATCTGCACAACCCCCATTTTTTTGGCGCGCACCAGTAATCGATGGACTTTTGCTTGGGGTATTTCTAATTCAGCCGCAATAGCACCCTGCGTCATATCAGCAACGTAATACATCCAAGCAACCCGTGAGGCAATGGTGTCTAAGTTATGTGGCTGCACGGTAAATTCGATTTATTTTCATTAAATGAATAATAATACACTCAACGCGCATTGCAACAACGTTGCTAGCATGCAAGGGTCTTTCTTGCAGCATAATGCGCTAGCTGGCAACACCGGTTGTCAACCACAGCGACCTACGCTGTTGCCAACAACGTCACCCCCAACAAAATAACCGCAGACCATGCCAGCCGCACCTTCCAGTACCCCTCACCCAGCAACCATGTGCCCAGCAACACGGTGAGCAACACGCTGATTTCTCTGGTCGGTGCAACGTATACCACTGGAGTAAACGTCAGCGCATACAGCACCAAGATGTACGCCAACGGATTGAGCAGCGCAATCCATACAATCGTGCGTTTATGCTCACGCCACTGAGCCTGTACGGTTTGTCGATGCCTGCAGGCATGCGGAGCAAGCCAACATACGCAAAAAATATTGTTGCAATAGTCAAGCAATATTGGCGGTATCACCAGCGCTGTGACGGCGTAGGCATCCCATGTGGTATAACCGCCAATCAGCAAACCTATCGCAAAACCAAATATAATCGACGCCCGCTGGCTTACGCTACGGTGCAAAAAACCACCCGTTAGCATCAGCACACCGACAATAATGACGAGCATCCCAATACCGATTTGCCATGATATTGCTTCACCCAACATCGTGACCGCGAACAATGTTGCTAGCAGCGGACCACAGGCCCTTGCAGTTGGATATACTAGGGACAAATCACCTTTCCTATACCCTCTTTGCAGCAATAAAAAATAAGCCATGTGGGATACCGCACTGCCAGCAATAAAAATTAGTTGCGTAGCGTTAAATGCAGCTTGTTGTTGCAAAAACACAACAGCAGCAAGCGGTAGATAGATTATGCTCGATAGCAGTGAGAACAGCCAAATCACTGCAACGCCACCGTTGACACGTTTGAAAAGAAAATTCCAGCCAGCGTGGCAAAACGCGGCGCCAAGCACAATTAGCAAGGCAAATATTGACATCTTAAAATCACAATGGCAATTAGAGGGGCTGATACGACCTAAGGTGCATACCAAGACTGTATCGCATTGTGTGGTTATCTCTCTCGCAGCAAGCTGTTATAGTAGCGTATCCAGCGCTGTATAGCGTCACACCGCCAGCGCAATGTCATCAGAGTGGATGGCATAAGCGTTGACTGGTGTCTTGCTTCACTGCGTTGTAGCGGACAAAAAATCTCACCGGCGCTTGCATCAGCGCGTACTTAGCAATATTTATCGCTCAACATCCGCAAAACAGTATGCACAGCCTTGAACATTGCTTCAAGCTCACCAGCAGTTATGGTGGCAGGCGGAGCACTAACAATGACTTCGCCGCATGAGCGCATAATCACTCCATGCTCGAACAACAAATCGCGGCATTCGCTGCCAATTTTTGTCTCGAACCTGTCGCAACTTTTCTTATTTTTCACCAGCTCAATTGCACCCATCAACCCAAGGTTACGCACTTCACCAACGAGCGGATATTGCAACAGTGTCTCTAAGTGCTGACCGTATACTTTACCTTGTTGCGCTGCCATTGCGGGGATGTTATGTTCAAGACAATACGCAACGCTCGCGCAAGCAGCTGCGGCCATTACTGGGTGACCAGACCATGTATAACCATGGGCAAACTCGTTATCTATATCCAAAACAACGGCAGCGACAGTATCGTTAATGGCAACGGCAGAAATAGGAAAATAGCCCGCGCTCAAGGCTTTTGCAATAGTAAGAATATCTGGGTTGATGCCATAGTGTTGATGGCCAAACCATTTCCCGGTCCTGCCAAATCCGGTGATAACTTCATCGCAGACGAGCAAAATATCATTGCTGCGACAAATTTTTTCGATTGCTGGCCAGTAGTTTTCTGGGGGAACAATCACCCCGCCAGCACCTTGTACTGGCTCACCGACAAATGCCGCGATAGTATTTGCACCCACTGTATCGACGAGTTGCTGCAATTCTGCAGCCATCGCTAGCCCAAAATCCGCATCGTTATAAGCAACTCCTGCGCCAAAGGTATACGGTTGATTGATGTGGCGAATGATGTCGAATGTTGCCGTGAGGTCATTCATCGGCTGCATGCCCCCAAGCGCGGCACCAAATACACTCGATCCATGATAGGCGTTTTTACGCGCAACAATTATGCGTTTGTCGCTATTACCGCGACCTTGCCAATACGCACGGACAACTTTATACATTGTATCGATTGCATCCGAGCCGCTGCAGCCATAGATAAAGTGTGAGAATTGTGGTGGTGTTACTTCGCTAAGCAGGCGTGAAAGCTCAGCAATTGGCGGGTTGGTTGTGTTAAAAAAAGTGTTGTAAAACGGTAATTGTTGCAATTGTTGAATGGCGGCATTGATGACCTGTGTATTGGAGTGACCAAGCATATTCGTCCATAGCCCTGACATCCCATCAATGAATTGATTGCCTGCAGCATCATATACATACACGCCTTCACCGCGAACAATGACGCGGCGCCCACCACGCTGTTGATCTTGATGCCAGTTGCTAAATGGTGTCAAATGCATTGCTAAATCACGTTGCTGCTCTGTGTTCATATTACACCCTCTATTTAGAATTCAGACAATTAACAAAACAAATAATTACTCAATATTCTATCGCCAACAACAACAGACGGCGAGGATTGTTTATATGATTTTTACAGTTGCAATATCAGTAGCGTAGCAACGTGTTTTTGCAGGATGACAGGATATATAATACACGCACTGATTAATAACGTCATCAGCGGTTTCAGAGATTGCGCAAACAGCCTAATTTACTATGACCAAACACTAACAACTCGCCGGCTTTTTGTGAGAATGCGTCGATATTGGCAAGTAGAACATGGTGGTCACCAGCAGGAATTGCACGCTCAAGCGTGCAGTCAAACCAAGCAACTGCACCATCTATTTGCAACCGTCCTGAAGCAAGCCTAGTTACCGGCACTCCAGCAAAGCGTTGGGCGTGATCACCGTGGGCGAATTTTTCTACAAGGTGATGCTGCTCAAGCGATAATACATTCACGCAATATCCAAGGGCATGATGAAAAGATTCATAATACAATGTTGTATTATCAATACACCATAATACTTTTGCTGGGTTTAATGACACCGAAGTAAAGCTGTTGCATGTCATGCCATAATCACTGTTGCCATCACTGCATGTGACAACACAAACACCAGTTGCAAAGGTACTAAGCGCACTCCTCAGTTTGTGATGCACAGCGGTACTTTTATCAGCTTGTAACTGCGCATGGTTCATTTTTCTCTACGACTATTACTAAATGACGCCAGCTCATTCGCTACCATTGACCACTGGGGGTTACGATCTTTATCCACTAATAATGCACGCACCCCTTCTGAAAACTCACCACATTCTAACAAGCTTTTTATCACGGTATAATCTGCGGCTAGTGCTGCAACTTTATTAAAACAATGCTTGTGCTTCATGCGTAAATGCTCCCATGTCAGCGACAAGGCAAGTGGTGAACCATAGCGCATTTTTCGTAGCCCTTTTTGTAAGAATGGCGACGCTTCAGCTGCTTGCTTGAATGCTTCAATCACAATAGCAATATCGGTGTTGTTCATTATTTCTACTAATATACTACTGTGTTTTTCAATTTGACTAAGCGGAAGTTTTACCATGCGACGCTCGAGCATCGCATCTAAGCTCAACGCTTCGTCACGCTTATGCGCCATCCAATCAAATTTGCTCAATGCGGTACGAAAGCCAGCATATTTATTATGCTCTACACACCAATTCGCCAAGCCCAGATAAATTGCATCAGCAGCACTGATGGTATCGCCTGTCAACGCCAAATAGCGCCCGAGCCGTTTACGCGTTGCATTTAAAAACTGGGCAGCACCAACATCTGGTATCAAACCAATATGAATTTCTGGCATTGCAATCAATGTTTCAGGCGTAATGATGCGAATGCGTGCGCTTTGTAATATACCCAGACCACCGCCCATTGTTATCCCATTCGCCCATACGATAATTAGCTTGTGGTATTCATAAATTATTTTATTGAGCCGGTATTCCGCCTCAAAAAGCGCTAAGGTTTTCGCATACTCTTGTGCTTCCCAAGCATCATACGCGCTACGAACATCACCACCTGCACAAAATGCCTTAGCACCTTTGCCGCGAATCAACAGGCAATGTATGGTCGAATCATCGCGGCATTGTTTAAGGACTTCGATCAATGTTTCGACCATGTCCATATTGAGGACATTATGAACTCGTGGGCGATTCAGGGTGATTTCAACAACAGAACCATACCTGTTAATAATTATTGCTTGCGTCTGCATGTTACTCCCCTGTATGACCAAACCCACCACCTGCTCGCATGCTTGGGGTAAATCTGTTGACGTTACTGAGTTCAGCTTGACATACCGCAATAAATACTAATTGCGCAATGCGTTCTCCTGGTTGAATAGCTACTATAGACTGACCTCTGTTCCAACACGAAATAAATAATGTGCCTTGGTAGTCAGAATCTATCAAACCAACACCATTTCCTAATACCAAACCACGTGTATGCCCTTGACCTGAGCGTGGTAATATAACTGCCGCATATGCCACATTATTAATATGAATGGCAATCCCGCTTGACACCAGCTCCGCCTTACTATTGGGTTGCAATATTAACTGGGTATCAATACAGGCAACTAAATCCAAACCAGCAGCGCCAGCAGTTGCGTATGTTGGGATTGGAAATTCATTGCCAATGCGCGGGTCAAGAATTTGATATTCAATCTGCATTGTGTGTTTCAGTATAAGTTTTCTGCTCTATCCCAGTACGCGTTGCGATAAAAGTGGTATCAGCACGATATATAGAAAATATCCCGCTTTCTACAACACCAGTCATCGCTTTTAAACGCATTTCTATGTTGCTAGGATCAGTTAAATCAAGATGATGGACGTCAAGTATCACATTGTTATTATCACTAATAAATCCTTGACGGTATATAGGGTCGGCATTGAATTCAGCTACTAATTTGCGTGCAACCATGCTTCTGGCCTCTTGTAGCACTTCAACAGCAACAGGAAACTGCCCTAAGTTTTGCACAACTTTTGACTGATCAACCATACAAATAAACTGCTGGCACATGCTTGCCAATAGCTTTTCTCCCGTCAATGCACCACCACCGCCTTTTATCATCTGCCCATGAGTATTTATCTCATCCGCGCCATCAATATAACAGTCAATGTTACTGACTTGGTTCAGCGAAACAGGAGCAAATCCGTATTTGCGTAATTGCTGTTTACTATGTTCAGAGCTTGCAACAATACTCTCAATTGATGCTGCAAATGGTTGGAGTTGTTCGATAAAACACCCAACTGTTGACCCAGTGCCAACTCCTATGACAAGCGGCTTGGCTGCAAGTTGATTTTGAAGATATGCAATCGCTACTTGTGCGGCTAGCATTTTTTGCTTATGTTGCTCATTCATATTTCATTCGTTCAGTATTTTCCATACTCTTACATATCTGCATTTACATGTCGTACGATTACGTAAAAAAAGCGCTTCTTTCTCGAGTATATGATGTCGCGCACGAAACACCTGTCCACCCAATGCCCCACCTCTCAAAAAAATTTGAGAATGCTATTTATTTAAAACGCGAAGACATGCAGCCTATTTTCTGCTTCAAAATTCGCGGCGCGTATAACAAAATAGCGCAACTCTCTGCTGCAGAACATGCCCGCGGTATTGTAACCGCATCAGCAGGCAACCACGCCCAAGGTGTCGCATATGCAGCCAAACATTTTGGTATTAAAGCAACAATAGTGATGCCAAAAACAACTCCAGACACCAAGGTGCGTTCTGTACGCGCACTTGGCGGACATATCGTGCAGCATGGTGATGACTTTGACCAAGCGTTTACTTACGCGCAGTCGATTGTCAAAAAGAATAATAATGTATATATCCCGCCATTCGACGATCCTGATGTTATTGCAGGTCAAGCCACCGTTGGTCTGGAACTACTGCGCTCACACGGGAATACAATTGATGCCATTTTTGTGCCTGTGGGTGGCGGCGGGTTGTTGGCAGGAATCGCAGTCGTCGTCAAACAAATCAATCCAAATATTCGAGTGATCGGCGTAGAACCAGAAGATGCCAACAGTATGCAACAAGCACTTGCTGCAGGTCGCCGTGTCACCCTCAAGCAAGTAGGTCTATTCGCTGATGGTGTGGCGGTAAAACAAGTTGGCAAACATCCATTTGCGCTTTGCAAAAAATTTGTCGATGAAGTCATTACCGTGTCTGTTGATGAAATATGCGCTGCCGTGAACGATATGTTCGACGATTTACGCATCACTAGTGAGCCTTCAGGTGCATTAGCAGTTGCGGGGATTAAAAAATATATTACCCAGCGTGGAGTAACAGGCGAACAGTTATTTGGCATAAGTAGCGGCGCAAATACCAATTTCTTGCGGTTGCGCTATATCGCCGAGCGCGCTGAAGTCGGTGAAAAATCAGAAGCATTGTTGGCGGTGCAACTGCCAGAAAGTGCGGGGAGCTTAAATAGATTTTGCAAAACCTTGCATAACCGCAATATCACCGAGTTCAACTATCGCTACCAATCCAACACACAAGCAGAAATTTTTATTGGGGTTCGCGTTACAGAAAGCATAGACGAGTTGATTGATGCATTACAGCAACAAGGATATGCCGTCACCAATCTAACCGATAATGACTTGGCAAAAACCCATTTGCGTTACATGATTGGTGGTCGCAAGCCTGAGTATATTCAACAAGAATCAGTCTACCATTTTGAATTTCCTGAACGCCCGAGCGCACTTGTTAATTTTTTATCAGTAATTAGCACCAGCAAGGTCAACATCACCATGTTTCACTACCGCAACCACGGTGCCGCTTTTAGTCAGATTTTGATGGGTTTTGATACCAGTAATATCAGCAAACAAGAATTTAGCACCATACTCAACACAACTGGGTACAAATACATCGAAGAAACCCGCAATGCTGCATACACCTTGTTTCTACAATAATGGCTACATTCTTGGAATTTGAGCAAGCGGCAGAATACACAGCATTGGCGCAAGCAGATGTTATATCCGCAATCAAATGGAATAGCGCTGGCTTGATTCCTGTCATTGCCCAAGATGCTTCCACCATGCAAGTTTTAATGCTGGCATGGATGAACAAACATGCGTTAACGACCACGATCGATACGGGAAGAATCACCTATTTCTCACGCTCGCGCAACAAACTCTGGTGTAAGGGAGAAACCAGCGGTCACCATCAACATCTCAAGGAATTGCGCATTGACTGCGATGGCGATACCATCCTTTGCTTAGTTTTACAAACGGGTGGGGCCTGCCATACTGGGCGTCCACATTGTTTTTATATACGCCATTCTGGCGAAAATTTTGTTGTAGATAGCGCGGCGATGGATTCACAAATGGGTGGATGAACACGCGCCAGCGTTTGAGTTAATGTGCTGAATAAGCAAATAACCGTAGACTAACATGCCACGGGTTTCAACTGCTAACGCAGCGTTTTTTATTTTTTGACGATATTCGCAACGCCAAGTTGCTGCAAATATTTTGTTAAAGCAGCCCGCGCATTACCGTAATGCGAAAACATACAAGACACGCATAGCACATTTACCACAGCAAGGTTGCAATCAAGCGCAATAGCTTTATTTATTCGGTTTTAAGCTTATCTAATTCATATTGTGTTTTATACTGCACCGCATGTCTGAATCTACATTACCTATTGCTGCAGTCAATCTTGATGACTTTATCTGCGGCAATGCTACAAAACGCGCTGAATTTGTGCAGGAAATCGGTGACTCATTTGTCAATATCGGCTTTGCTGCAATTAAAGGCGGCAGCCTAAGCGAGCAGCTACAGCACGAGGTACATGCACAAATACAACAGTTTTTTGCATTGGCAGATGATATCAAAGAACAGTATGCGATTCCAGATATTGCCGGTCAACGCGGCTATAACCGCCTATGGTCAGAACAAGCAAAAGGCGGCACGGTAGCAGATATTAAAGAATTTTGGCATCATGGTCGTGCAACCGACACCAGCACTTTATCCAATATAAACGTTGCAGAACTTCCTGCATTTACCTCAACTTTACAACGAACATTTGTAGCTTTGGAACAGACGGCTATTGCACTCATGGAGGCAACAGCGCTGTTTTTAAAACTGCCGCAGCAGTATTTTTCTCAATTTATTACCGCAGGGCTAAGCCTGCTGCGCGCCATCCACTACCCACCGATTACCAGCGAGCCACAAGATGCTATTCGCGCTGCTGCGCATGAAGATATAAATCTCATCACGTTGCTCGTAGGAGCATCAGCAACTGGGCTGCAAGTATGTGATACTACAGGTGCTTGGTATGACATCGACACACCAAGTGGATATCTCATCGTCAATGTTGGCGATATGCTGCAACGCTTGACCAATGGGTATTTGCCTTCTACGACTCACCGCGTCATCAACCCACCGCGTCGTCTCTGGCATACTTCAAGATATTCATTACCATTTTTTTTCCACCCAATTGCGTCGATGGACTTGCGCAGCCTTGATGCCTTCATCACAGCTACAAGGCCCAAGCAATTTTCTAACATGACTGCGGGCGAATATTTAACACAGCGACTGCGCGAAATACGCACCAAGACAACTAGTTCATGACAGCAGATACCTGCGTCATCCCGATTGTTCTCATCGGGATGATGGGGGCAGGGAAAACCACAATTGGCAAACTACTTGCCGAACAGCTTGACGTTGATTTTTATGATTGCGACGCCTATATTGAACAGCAACTTGGCATCGATGTTTCTTCGATTTTTTCCCAAGCAGGTGAGCAATGTTTTCGAAAATATGAACACATGTACTTACAAGAACTCCTCACAATTGAGCATTGTGTTATTGCAACAGGCGGGGGTGCCCCGTTACTTCACGCCAACCAATTGCTGCTGCAAAACCAACCGCGTGTGGTGTATGTTTGGGATTATTGCCAGGTATTGTTCGCACGGATTCAACATTGCCAAAACCGCCCACTGCTGCAAAACAGTAATCCGCGGCAAACATATCAACAAATGTATGCCGAGCGTGACCCGCTGTATCGCTCACTCGCGCGGCAACTCGTGCAAACGAACGTAACGCCTCTGCATGCAGCATCTCGTATCATCCAGCAACTCCACCTTGCATGCGCACAGTAACGGTTGATTTAGGCACGCGCTGCTATCCAATCCACATAGGCGAGCATGCTTGGGATGCCCCTGCGCTGGCACAACTCACCCAAGACCGACAAGTCGTGCTTGTTAGCGATACTAACGTTGCTCCTTTATACGCACAAGACATCATCGCTAGATGCCCTCACGCGCTGCAATACACGCTGCCATCTGGCGAGACCACAAAGTCATTCCAATACCTCGAAAATATTGGTGATTTCATGTTGCAGCACACGGTTGATCGCAGCGCGATTGTCATTGCGCTAGGTGGTGGAGTCGTCGGCGATATTGCAGGCTTTTGTGCCGCAGTATATCAACGTGGCATCGATTATATCCAAATGCCTACGTCGTTACTCGCACAGGTTGACTCTGCTGTCGGCGGTAAAACAGCGGTAAACAGTGCTTTCGGCAAGAATATGTTCGGGGTGTTTAACCAACCAAAACTTGTTACCATTAACACCAACACCCTCGCAACGCTTCCTGACAATCAGTGGATTTCAGGAATGGCAGAAGTTGTAAAATATGCCTTACTCGGCAGCAGCGATTTTTTGCAATGGCTGACCGATAACTGCGCCGCAATTACTGCTAAGCAACCAGATATATTGGCGCAGATGATTGCCACGTGCTGTAGCATGAAAGCCGACATTGTTGCTAAAGATGAAACAGAAACAGGCGTGCGCGCCCTGCTAAATTTTGGTCACACATTTGGGCATGCAATTGAACTGTGGAGCGAATACAAATTACTCCATGGCCATGCTATTGGCATTGGCATGGTGCTCGCGGCAAAGTATTCACAAATGCTTGGATATATTGGAGCGCATGATGTTGCCCGCGTCATTGCCACCCTCGAGCTGTTTGATATTCCTACAGTGCTGCCTATTGGCATTGATGCGCCGACAATGTTGCATGCAATGTATCGCGATAAGAAAAGCCGATCTGGCAGCATTCGGTTGATTCTCCTCAAACAAATTGGTGATGCCCAAGTTGTAACCATTGATGAACCAGCTAGCTTGCAACAATTTTTAGCACAACATACCCACGCATCCGCCTAAGGAAGCTCTGATTAAGTCCATGATGGGCGAGACGGAGAAAAAACGCTGATGATAACTAGACGCAGTGCGCAGATAATACTGGTAGTATTATCAAGTGCTGCAACGACGTTAGCGCAGCGTTTTTTCCCGTCCTTCTGTTGAATATATAACGGTTTGCTGCAATTGCTGCGCTTGCTGTGTTGCATCCCTTGGCGTATATGCTACGGCATGCGCCTGCGGGATGCGCCTTGCAATCATCAGCAATTGCAGGCAAACTCGCTCCATCAGCGACTTAATCAGAGGTTACTAAGGAAGCTCTGACTAACACACCAGCACGCGCACATGAACACATGGCATTGTGGCGATATTCGCTTCAAAACATCACCAACTATTCTAGCTATTTGCAACGTTACACCAGATTCATTTTCTGATGGCGGCAAATATAATTCGCTCAACCAAGCCGTCGATCACGCCTGTGCAATGTATGCTGTGCAACCGTTACACGGTGCAGATATAATTGATGTTGGCGGCGAATCCACCCGACCCAACGCCTCGCCTGTTGCCAGTGCAGCAGAAATAGACAGAGTCATGCCAGTTGTCGAAGCATTGCTGGCAGAATCAATTCCCGTGTCAGTAGATACCAGTAATCCACAACTCATCCAGCTCGCGCTTGATGCCGGTGTTATTGCCATTAATGATGTCCGTGCGCTTGCCAAACACAGCGCACTACAGATTATAGCCAGACATAACAACAAAGCAGGTCTTTGCTTGATGCACATGCAAGGCAGCCCGCCAACCATGCAAAACGAGCCACAATATACCGACGTTGTCAACGAGGTCTGCGCATTTTTGCAACAGACAATAATCCGCTGCATTGCCGTGGGCATCGAAGCACAACGGATAACGATTGATCCTGGCATCGGTTTTGGTAAACGCCCAAATCACAACATCAAGCTACTGCAACAGATAACAAAGCTGGCGACCCTCCATCCAGAAATAGCTGGAGTTATGATTGGTGTTTCCCGAAAATCACTCCTCGCCGCACTCACCAACCGACCGATACATCAACGCCAAGCCGCAACACTTGCGGCAGAGCTATATGCCGTCCAGCACGGCGCACGCGTTATCCGCACCCACGACCCCCACGCCCTCACAGATGCTATTACTGTTAGCAACGCAATTTCGCAGCAGTGAAAGTATCGAGCATTTACAGATAAAACAATAGCGACTTAATCAGAGCTTCCCTAAAGTAACGTCAACTATCACGAATCATTGCGGCAGCCGGCACACCAGTCTATAGTCACAAGTTGTGCACAGTTGTACAGTGCGCGGATTACGAGTTGTCATGCCCGCACGAAAGTGTTCAATTGTAGAAATTATATCGTGTTGCATCGTGGACACTGCTATATGTTTG
The DNA here is from genome assembly GCA_965277405.1 of Gammaproteobacteria bacterium. GTDB lineage: Bacteria > Pseudomonadota > Gammaproteobacteria. The sequence goes on along the minus strand of OZ255726.1, from coordinate 1,077,235 downwards.
TCGAATGTTTTGACTTCAAATCCACGCGACTTAAGTGGTAGCGCCGCCTCTGCTGCGGCATAGCCGATATATTTGCTAGAAAACCGCGGATCACTTTCCGCATTGACGCGAAAATACAGCAAGGCAATGGGGTTCGCAACAACGAATGAATATACAGCCAGCTGCGGCTTGGCTATGCGCGGTCCAAGCAACTCTGCTATATTGGCGTTGCCAGTTTTGTAATCAATGATGTACAGCCCGTCATCCAGCTGTTGATTGGTATCGATACGGTCAATACGTACGGTAAACGTAAAACCTGCAATCGTTATTTCTTGTACGTGTTCACTATGCAAAACAGAAAAATCAACGCGTTGTCGATCAATAGTAAGCGCCTGCATGGCTGCTGTAGTCAATAAATTGATCAAAGCGTGTTGCAATGGGGGAGTCAGCAGCACCTGTGCCATGGTATTATTATCGACAATGGCGTGCGCATGGCTGGCAACCAACCCTTGTAATTTGTCAATTTTCCATATTTTTAATGCAGCACTCGTTTGCAACTGCTGCCATATCTGCCGCATCAGCTCATGCAGCCAAGACCCAAAATGCATGGCGTCAATACTTGCCTGCGGTTGGCGCAGTGGCTGCAAACGCAATCTTCCACGCGCAAAACCTTTGAAATGGCACGCGGCCTGTAGTTCAATTGTGGTAATTCCACCCGTAAGTTGTTTGGATTGCGGCGGCGGCACATCATCAGCAATGCTCGTGTATAGTTGGGGGTGTTCTGTTGGTGTATACGCAGCAGCTTTGATTGCAGCTATTGTGTTGTATTCAGCAATTAAGCGACTTGGTTTACTCGGAATTTCATCAATTTTCGTCACATAGCTAGCAACAATATGTTGGCATTGGCTGCGCAGAGAAATAAGAATTTGCTCAGCTGTTTGGACACAGGAAGCAACACTGCCATTGGTTACCACAGCACGCTGCAATTCATGGGCAGGAATAAATGGGTTGCTGACCGGCTGTGGCGGGAATGTATGGTCTTGCATCGTCAATATCAGCATGTGATCAAACTGCAACCCGAGCGCCTCCCGCATCCCTAGAATAGAAATTTGCGCATCGTGGCGTTCTGGTTGATACATCGTTGTGTTGCAGGTATCGAGAAATTGATGGAAAAAATCATCCCATGAAATATCACCAAGCACATTCAGCGCGCGCAGCTGCGCCAGCATTGTGTGCCATTGTTCGAGTTGTTGGTATTCATGGCTTGTTGCCACCACGCCATCCATCCATCCAAATATTGCTAGGGTCTTGCTAATATAGTGCATCCACCCATCAGCGTTTTGTTGCGCCGTTGCCAAGCTAGTCTGCGATATTCCTTGAGAAAATGCTGCTAGCAACGGATCACTATTGTTGTTGTTGCGCAACCATTGCGCTGCATTTTCCCACGCATGCGCGTTGAGTTCCTTAACTGCGTGATGGCGCTGGCGTTGCCAACTGGAGTAATGTTGCAGGTACGGACTCGTCCATAGTGGCGTAATATCGCTGCAACGGCTGGAAGTATTGAGTTGCAACAAACTTATCGCAATACTGATTGGCGGCTGTTGAGCTAGTGGCTTTCCAGCAGAAAACGCAAACACATGCTTGGCTGCACTCCATTGTTCATACGCATTGCATTCAGCATCAAAGCACTTGCTAAACTGATAATGCAAAGCATCCCATTGCTGGGTGAGGCTATCGCAAATCACCGCAACACTAGCAGACGGGTATTGCTGCACCATACGCTGTGCCCAGTGCGCTGCGTTTTCTAGCTCCACGCTGTTGTTTTCACAAGGCTGCAACGCAATGCTTGCTAGTGGGGTATGGGCTGGCCAAAATGGGCATGATTGGTGGGTTACGCCATCCCAACGCTGCTTAAGCTGTTGTTGCACTGTGGTCAATTCGTTAAAACCGTACCAAATAACTTGGTCAACATCTGGGCAATATTGGCAAAGTTTTGCAAGTTTGCTTTGCATGGCTGCAGCGTCAATCACATCAAGCGACGTTGCTGCATTTTGGAAGGCTCGTTGCCAGTTATAAAACACCTCGTATTCGGTAGAATAGTGGTGATGGCGCAATTGCCATACATGAAACATCCGATTGGCAATAACAATAGTATCGAGCAACATTCTGCTGATTTCCTTGCCGCGAATCTCAACAATCTCTGTTGTGTTTGCCAGCCAACGTTGGTTGAACGTTTGCAACCAAAGGCTACGCTCAACGTGACGAGGTAGCACCGCTGGGAGCTGCTCACCAGCAGCTATCGCCTGCTGCCAAACGCTTTGACAAAAAGTGGTATAGCTGGTGATTGTGGGTGCTGAAACACTGCCGCCTTGGGCGGCAACAAAGGCATGCCAGTGATTGCGAAGATAGCGAGTTTGGCGTTCAGTGGCGGTAATGACAACATGGCTGTGCGTGGCATCAGCCAGCCAAGGTGTCATTTTGTGCAAGTTTCTCAAGTTCAAATGCATCGTGTAAAGTATGTACGGCAAGTTCTAAATATCGTTCATCTATTGCTGCAGTAATTTTAATTTCAGATGTGGAAATTAAAATAATGTTGATGCCTTCTTTTGCAAGAGAAGCGAATGCAGTTGCCGCGACTCCAGGATGCGACTTCATGCCAATACCGACCACGGACACTTTGGCAATTTTTCTATCACATTCTACATTGCGTGCGTTCAATTGCGTTTTCAATATGCCAAGCGCTGCTTCGGCTTGATCTGCATCAGCACGGGCAACCGTAAAGGTGAAGCTGGTCGTGCCGTCTTCAGCAGTGTTTTGAATAATCATATCGACATCAATATGCAACTGCGCCACTGACCCAAGTATTTGCGCAGCCACACCAGGAACATCAGGAACGCCAAATAGCGTGAGTTTGGCTTCGTTGCGTTGGCAAGTAATGCCGGAAATGAGTGGTTTTTCCATAGTGTCTGAGCCTGCTGATGAGATAAGTGTTCCAATTCCTAGTGTAAACGACGATAGCACCCGCAAGGGAATATTATACTTGCTCGCAAATTCTACTGCGCGAATTTGCAAAACCTTTGAACCCATGCTGGCAAGTTCGAGCATTTCTTCAAATGATAATGTGTCTAATTTTACCGCAGCGTTATAAATTCGCGGATCGGTTGTATAGACACCGTCAACATCAGTATAAATATGGCATTCATCTGCTTTGAGCGCAGCTGCTATTGCTACGGCAGAAGTATCTGAGCCACCGCGCCCCAGCGTGGTGATTTCATGATTGGCAGTGACACCTTGAAAGCCAGTAATTACCGCGACAAATTTTTCATCCAAGGCTGCGGTAATATTGTTTGTTTCAATCGAATGAATCCGCGCTTTGTTAAACACATTATCTGTATAAATTGGGATTTGCCAACCAGCAAATGAGCGCGCTGGGCAATGGCGTGTGTGCAAAGCCATACAGAGTAATGCTGCAGCAACCTGTTCACCTGTCGAAACAGCCACGTCAAGTTCACGGCGACTTGGGTTGGCAGTGAGTGCTGATGCGAGTGCGAGCAAACGCTTAGTTTCACCAGACATTGCCGATACAACCGCAACGATTGAGTGTCCTTGATCGCGCCAGTGGGCAATGTTCGCTGCGACTGCTTGAATACGCTCAATCGACCCGAGCGATGTGCCTCCATATTTTTGTACTATTAGAGACATGAGCAGAGTATGGCATTTGGGTGTTCCAGTTCAATAACCATAGCGTGAATTGCCGCTGTTACCCCCGCAGGATTTTTGCCACCGCCTTGCGCCATTTGCGGTTTACCGCCGCCACGCCCATCGATGAATGGGGCGATAAACTGAAGTATTTTATTGGCAGCAATCCGTTGATCAATATCATTGCTCACGGCGATGATAGCCCGCACACCTGCTGTAGAGGTGCTGAATAATGCTAGCACTGATGAGGTATATTCGTGTTTATATTGGTCATATAATGATCGTAGCTCGGCTGCTGGTGCATCGTCAAGCACGATGTGGCGCAACGTATATGCTCCACATGTTGTTTGCGTGAGTTCGCGCTTGGACACAGGCTGGGTGCTTTTCTTTTTATTCAGGAGAATAGTTTTTTGTAATTGACTCATGCGCTCAGCTAAGTCAATCAGCTTTGTCTGCGTATGTTGTTCAACGTCAAAAACTTGCTGCTGTACGCTGTGAATATGGGAGATGGCAGCCTTGCCTGCAAACGCTTCTATACGGCGTACACCAGCAGAAATACCGCTTTCTTTCAACAAAACAACTGCCCCAATATCACCTGTGCGCTCGACATGCGTGCCCCCACATAATTCAATCGACCACGGTTTGTCGTTATACACCCCCATAGTGACCACGCGCACTTGTGCGCCATATTTCTCTCCAAACATGGCGATAGCTCCTAATTGTTTGGCGTTGTCAATTGGCATTTCTGTACTAGCTACCAGCGAATTTTGCTGAATGGATGCGTTGGTGATATTTACAATTTCGCGCAGCTGTGTTGGCGTCACCGGCTTTGGGTGGGAAAAGTCAAACCGCAGCCGAACTGGGCTAACGTGTGAACCTTTTTGAACGACTCCTTCGCCAAGAACTTGCCGTAGTGCCGCGTGGAGCAAATGTGTGGCGCTATGGTGTTTGCGGCTTTCGTCTCGTTGTTCAGTATTGATTTTTGCCTTGATTGTTTCTCCAATCCGCAAGGTGCCATCGTCAATTATTCCAAAGTGTAGCAACATGCCATCGCGCTGCTGGGTATCGTGAACATGAAACACAGCCGCGGTGTTAAATATTGTACCAATATCACCAGTTTGCCCGCCTCTTTCACCATAAAATGGTGAGCTGTCTAACACGATAACCGCGTCTGTCTTATGATTATGTAATTGGTCTACTGATAAACCGTCAACGACAATACCAATTATTTTTGCGGCTGCTGTATTCGACTGATACCCGACAAAATTGGTTGTTGCGTCAATTGGAAAATTGATTTGCATTTGTTTGAATTTACTGGCGCTGCGCGCACGGACGCGTTGTTGTGCCATCAGTTTTTCATAGCCATCTAAGTCAAGAGTAAAGCCATGTTCGCGTGCGTAGTCATTGGTTAAATCCACAGGAAATCCGTAGGTATCATATAGTTTAAAAATGGTCTCAGCTGCAATAATGCCATCAGTGGCAAGACGGCTTTGCTCACTAATTAAGCGCATGCCTTGCTTGATAGTTGTGGAAAACTGTTGCTCTTCATTGAACAACACTTCAATAATATATGACTTTTTTTTGATCAAGTCAGGATAAGCAGCGCCCATTAAATCTGCTAACGTTGTAATTAATTTACTAAAAAAAATATGCTTTGCATTCAGTTTGTAGCCGTGGCGAATTGCTCTGCGAATAATACGACGCAGCACATACCCTCTACCTTCATTCCCAGGTGTTACACCATCTATGATTAAAAATGCACACGAGCGGATATGGTCAGCAATGACTTGCAATGACTGTGATTGAGTATCAACCGTTCCTATCAGTTTTGCCGCTTGGATAATCAATGTTTTGAAGACGTCGGTATCGTAGTTGTTATGTACGTTTTGTAACACCGCTGCTATGCGTTCCAGCCCCATACCAGTATCAACAGAGGGTTTGGGTAATGGGGTCATGCTGCCGTCTGGGTGGCGGTTATATTGCATGAACACTAAATTCCAAATTTCGATATAACGGTCACCATCATCATTAGCAGACCCTGGAGGACCACCAGCGATATTCGGTCCGTGGTCATAAAAAACTTCTGAACATGGTCCACATGGGCCTGTATCGCCCATTGACCAAAAGTTGTCTTCATCTAAACGTGAAAATCTACTGCTACACACACCAATTTTTTCAAGCCATATTTTTTCTGCATCGGTGTCGCTGCTATGCACGGTCACCCACAGTCTTTCTTTGGGCAGTTTAAGTACTTGAGTTAGAAACTCCCACGCATATACAATCGCCTGCTCTTTAAAATAATCTCCAAAACTAAAGTTGCCAAGCATTTCAAAAAACGTGTGGTGGCGCGCAGTATAGCCAACATTTTCTAAATCATTATGCTTGCCGCCAGCACGAATACAGCGCTGTGCTGTCGTTGCGCGTTGATATGTGCGCGACTCCTTACCGAGAAAAATATCTTTAAACTGCACCATGCCAGCATTAACAAATAATAATGTTGGGTCATCTGCTGGAATGAGCGATGAACTTGCAATAATAGTGTGCTGCTTGCTTTTGAAATAATTCAAAAAGGCTGAGCGGATTTCTGAGCTATTCATGTAAGGAATTTCTTGATTGAGTCACTGATGGAGCAAGTTTGCGGTGAATTGGAAGTGATTGCAAGATGCAGGATACGGTAGTCCTAGAATACATATGCGATGCAAGCATGGACGCGTTAAAGTGGTCTGATACACGCATAACTAAACAGTATTATGGCTTAAGAAACCTCCTTTGCCACGAATATGAACGACTATGCAACAGAGCATTTCATCTAAAAAATCGCACATATGACGTTAATATAACTACCAAGAACGTTATAAAACTTGTGTGTGCAATAAAAATTGCTGTAGTCGTTGGCTTTTTGGGTTGTTAAGTACCGTCGCTGGATCCCCTTGCTCTTCGATAATTCCTTGGTGAAGGAATAGCAATTGATCAGCTACATCCATGGCGAAGTTCATTTCGTGGGTAACAACCAGCATTGTTCTGTGCTCTGATGCCAGTTGCTTAATAACTTGTAGTACTTCTTGAACAAGCTCTGGATCAAGTGCCGAAGTTGGCTCATCAAATAATAGCACTTCAGGATCAATAGCCAATGCACGAGCAATAGCTGCACGTTGTTGTTGCCCGCCAGATAATTGCAATGGAAATTTATCTTGCTGCTCAAGAATCCCTACTTTGTCGAGTAATTCTTGAGCATATGCCACGGCCTGTTGTTTGGGTTTTTTGTAAATATGGACAGGTACTTCAATGATATTGTCCAGAATAGTCATATGCGACCAGAGGTTCCACTGTTGGAAGACCATTGCGGTAATCGAACGTAGTTTGCGTACTTGTTCCTCGTCGACATATGGTTGTTTTTTTTTGTCGTAGCACACTTCGACAATTGTTTGATCCATCTGTACGCTACCGCTGTCTGGTGTCGTTAAAAAATTGAGGCAACGAAGCAATGTGCTTTTCCCAGAACCGCTCGAACCAATAATTGAAACAACCTGACCTTTCTCGACAGACAAACTTATTTCGCGTAAGATTTGCGTGCCAGCAAATGCTTTACTAATGTTATTGACGGTGATAAATGACATAATCCTCCCGAATTTTGTCATACTATAGCCTATCAACAGAATGCATTATTTTAATTATCAAATAAAACTCAGAATATTATCAGAGTATTAAGAGTATTAAGAGTATTAATTGTGGAGAACTTATGTCACGCGGAGTTAATAAAGTCATATTGGTCGGACATGTTGGGCAAGCGCCAGAAGTACGGTATACGCCTACTGGAACGAGTGTATGCAATTTTTCTATAGCAACGAATCGGTCATGGACTGATCAACAAGGAGTGCGTCAAGAACAAACTGAGTGGCATCGCGTTGTGATGTTCGATAAACTTGCGGACATAGCAAAACAATATTTGCAAAAAGGTGCGCAAATCTATGTTGAGGGTCGGTTACGTACTAATGAGTGGGAAAAAGACGGGGTAAAACGCTATACCACAGAAATCATATGCCAAGAGATGCAAATGCTTGGGCAACGCCAAGGTGGCGTTGGGCAACGCCAAGGTGGTGGCGGCATGCCTGATGCTAATGCGAGTAACGGCGGTTTTGCACGTCAGCCAGCAGCTGCTGCTCAACCAGCTAATGCCACAGCCAAACCAGCGACAGCTAATAAAGAACCAGCTTCATTTGATGACTTAGATGACGAAGTGCCGTTCTAAGGTCGTTGCGTTGTAGTGTTGAGATAACGTATGAAACCAAAGTTTCCGTTTATTGATTTAGCCACCCAGTACCAACAATATCGAACCGCCATAGATGCGGCAATTGCACGGGTATTTGAACATGGGCAATTTATTCTCGGCAAAGAAGTCGCAAATTTTGAACAACAGTTGCAAAAATATGTTGGTGTCAAACATGCAATCGGCTGCTCTAGTGGCACAGATGCGTTGTTATTGGCATTGATGGTAGCAAAAGTCGGTCGAGGTGATGAAGTGATTATTCCATCATTTACCTTCGTTGCCAGTGCAGAAGTCGTTGCGCTGCTTGGCGCAACGCCAATATTTGTAGATGTCGATAGTCAAAGCGCATGCAGTGAAGCAGAGCATATCGCAACTGAAATCACTGAGAAAACCAAAGCAATTATATGTGTCAACTTGTTTGGCCGCTGCCCTGACTATGCTGCGATTCGCGCAGTAACAAAGGCTGCTGCGAGGGATATCGTGCTTATTGAAGACGCCGCCCAGAGTTTTGGTGCTAGACAGACCGATAGTTGCGGAATACAACACATGTCTGGCACATTAGCTGATATTGGCTGTACTAGTTTTTTTCCAGCAAAACCGCTTGGTTGCTATGGTGACGGCGGCGCTGTTTTTACCAACGATGACGCAATCACAGTTGCTTTACGTCAACTGCTCAACCATGGTCAAGACGCACAATACAGCTATGCTAAAATAGGAATTAACGGTCGCATTGACGCGTTACAAGCCGCAATTTTGGGTGTAAAACTACAATATTTTGAAACTGAGCTAGCTGTGCGTCGTCAACGCGCAGGACTGTATGTGGAATATTTGCCAAAATGGCTCAAACCGCTTGGTTATTTACCAAATGATGAGCATGTTTTTGCTCAGTTTACCGTGACGTATCCACAGCGAAATCAGCTGCAACAGCACTTACAACACCTTGGTATTCCAACGGCAATTTATTATCCGCAACCACTCCATACACAAAGCGCATATCTGCCTATTTCACGCTCAAAATCATTACCCAATACAGATGCTTTAGCTGCAACAGTGCTAAGCTTGCCGATGAGCGCGTTTATTACTGAAGAACAACTTGAGCAAGTTGTAACCGCAGTTTTGCAGTTTTCTAGATAACCCTGGAAGATGCACAATACCACCCAAAATAGACAATTGCCGTGTCAACCCACGCATACATTCACTCCTAGAACGTAATATAGATCATAGCTATTGTATAGTTGTATGCAGTTAGTTTGTACAGAGAGCCCTTGTATTATTACAGAATGTACATATACTAATAACCTAGTAAAACACTTGGTTTTAAAATGCGACTCAACACAACCACTCGATATGCCGTCACTGCAGCACTTGATATAGCTATGCAGGGCGTTGGTGATGCAAGTGAAACGGTTCAATTAGCAACAGTTGCGCAAAGGCAGTGTATTTCTCTAGGATATTTAGAGCAAATATTAGCCCAGTTGAAACAACGCAAAATTGTTGTGAGTCAACGTGGTCGTGGTGGTGGGTATAAGTTAGCAAGACAACCTAAATCGATAACGATTGCCGATATTGTTGAGGCTGTGCATGGGAAGATCGACACCAGAAAGTGTCGAGGGGAAGGAAATTGCCATGGAAATGCAAAATGTATTACTCACGACCTTTGGGAAAACTTGAATTGGAGAATAAATAGCTTTCTGGAGGAGGTCTCTTTACAAAATTTGATGGATGGGCTGCAAATGGACGCGTCACACCAATCATTGCACAAACTACAGTGAAGGAATATGAAGAATCCCGTTATTTATTTTGACTATGCTGCAACCACGCCCGTAGATCCGCGTGTTGTAACAAAAATGATGGACTGTTTAACAATAGATGGCGTATTCGGCAATCCCGCATCCCGCTCCCATGCCTATGGTTGGCAGGCAGAAGAGCTTGTTGAAAAAGCACGGAATGATGTGGCTGAATTAGTACAGTGTGATCCTCGTGAAATAGTTTGGACCTCTGGTGCAACTGAGGCAGATAATTTAGCAATAAAAGGTGTGTGTGATTTTTACCAAAATAAAGGTAGGCATATTATTACCAGCAAAATTGAGCACAAGGCCGTCCTTGATCCATGCCGTTATTTAGAAAGCAAAGGATATGACGTTACCTACCTAGAGCCAAACAAAGAGGGAGTGATTGCTCCAGAGCAAGTAGCACAAAGCATTCGTCCAGATACAATACTTGTATCGTTAATGCATATGAATAATGAAATAGGTGTTCTTAATGATATCGCTGCGATTGGCGAAATCACCCGTAATAATGGCGTACTATTCCACGTTGATGCCGCGCAAAGCGCAGGCAAAATCAACATAGATTTAACAACAATGAAAGTCGATTTAATGTCGATGTGTGCGCATAAAATATATGGACCAAAAGGTATTGGTGCCTTGTTTGTACGCCGCAAGCCACGCGTGCGCTTGACTGCGCAAATTCATGGCGGTGGTCACGAACGCGGGATGCGCTCAGGGACACTGGCAACCCATCAAATTGTTGGTATGGGCGCAGCATTCGCTATTGCTCGACAAGAAATGGCGGCAGAAGCTGTGCGCATTGCAAAATTAGCAAAACGCTTTGGTGCTGGGATACAGGATGTTGAGGAAGTATATTATAACGGATCAACCACACAGCGCTTTCCAGGAAATGTCAATGTAAGCTTTAACTTTGTTGAAGGTGAATCATTGTTGATGTCATTAACTACACTGGCATTGTCTTCTGGATCTGCTTGTACTTCAGCAAGTTTGGAACCTTCATATGTGTTGCGTGCATTAGGTCGAAGCGACGAACTTGCACATAGCTCATTACGGTTTTCAATAGGACGTTACACAACCGAAAGCGATATTGATGAAGCAATTCAAACAGTACGGCATGCTGTAGAAAAATTAAGAGAATTATCGCCGCTATGGGATATGCATAAACAAGGCATTGACCTTAGCACAGTACAATGGGCAGAACATTAAAACCATAGGAGAATACACATGACATATAGCAAAAAAGTATTGGATCACTATAACAATCCGCGCAATGTTGGAACGTTAGACGCATCAAGCAAAAATGTTGGCACTGGCATGGTCGGCGCACCAGCATGTGGCGATGTTATGCGCTTGCAAATTGAAGTCAGTGATGACGGCATTATTAAAGATGCGCGGTTTAAAACATATGGCTGCGGTTCCGCGATTGCCTCAAGCTCACTAGCAACAGAGTGGATGCGGGGTAAAACCTTAGAAGAAGCAGATAAAATTCGCAATATTGATATTGTTGCAGAGTTAGCATTGCCACCCGTAAAAATTCACTGCTCGGTGCTGGCTGAAGATGCAATTAAATCAGCAATTAACGATTTTAAAAGTAAACAGCAACCAACAGTTGAGGAAGTAGCGCTCGCTTAGAGAACCGCTGATGACTATAGATATTCAAATCACCGCTAAAGCTGCGAGCAAAATGCAAGCAGCATTGCAGCAGCGCGGTTCTGGAGAAGGCATACGCCTTGGTGTGAAAACAACTGGGTGTTCGGGTCTGGCGTATGTTTTAGAATATAGCGATCGAGCTGGCGTTGAAGATACTGTAATTGAGAAGCAAAATATACGAGTTTTTATTGACGCAAAAAGTGCAGTGTATTTGAGCGGGCTGGAAATCGACTATATACATGAAAAATTTGGCGAAGGCTTTCAGTTTGCCAATCCAAATGAAAAATCACGCTGTGGCTGCGGAGAAAGCTTTACTGTATAAAGTTTGTTAGTTACGCTTGTTCTACCAATGCGTAACCGCCATAATCTCCGTAGCATTTACGGGGCTAGTAGCCGTTTAGTAGCCGTTAGCCGTTTAACGCCACGGTAGACCGAATACCATAGCATGGGTACATGGGTAACAACCATGCATCGGCACGCTCGGCTATGTTTTTGTATTCAACATGTTTACTTGTAGTTTTGCCGCCTTTCTACGCATCAATTCTAATACCAGCAATAACAACGCAGACATTGCTACTAACACGCTGGCGACGGCAAGAATTGTTGGGTTGATTTGCTCACGCAGGCCAGAGAACATTTGCCTAGGGATAGTGACTTGTTCTGGACCTGCTAAGAATAATACCAAAATCACTTCATCAAATGATGTAACCAATGCAAACAATGCGCCTGAAATAATACCTGGACGTATAATTGGAAAAGTTATATCTAAAAAAGCTCGCAGCGATGATGCGCCAAGACTTTTAGCTGCATTAAATAGCGATTGGTCAAATCCTGCTAATGTTGCAGAAACTGTAATAATCACAAATGGTATCCCTAACACTGTGTGCGCCAAACTCAAACCAACCAGTGAATTGACTAAATTGATTTTTGCGTAGAAAAAAAACATTCCTGCGGCTGTAATGATCAGCGGCACAATCATCGGCGAAATCAAAATAGCTGTAATCAATCCTTTTGCTGGCATGTGTTGTGATGTCAAACCAACTGATGCAATCGTCCCTAATATCGTTGCCATTATCATCGCAGCAACACCGACTATCAGGCTGTTAACAATCGATGCCTGCCAATTAGGACTTGTGATAAATTCCGTATACCAACGCAGTGAGTAGGCGTCTGGGTCCAGCGATAACATTCCTTCAGTGAATGTAAAAAAAGGGTCGGCATTAAAAGATAGCGGTATAATTATCAGAATAGGACTTATTAAAAAAAATAATATCAGCCATGAGAATACGCGCGTGCTGCGATGCAGCAACATTTGTGGAATAGTATAATAACGCATTAGCCGAGACTGATACGGCTAACACCAACTAATCTGTCATACAACCAGTACAGCAGTAATATTATCGCCAATAACATAGCGCCGAGTGCTGATGCCAAATCCCAATTATTAAAGCGAGCCATATTGTCAGCAATAAGATTACTAATCATAATGCCGTCAACACCACCCAATAATGCAGGGGTGATGTAGTAGCCAATCGCAATGATAAACACTAAAACAGAACCTGCGCTTAACCCAGGTAATGTCATCGGTAAGTACACTTTTAAAAACGTTGTTATGCCGTTGGCACCAAGTGATTGTGAGGCCATCACATAATTAAGGTCAATGTTCTTCATCACGCTATATATAGGTAGAATCATAAACGGTAGGAGAATATGCACCATACCGATAATCACAGCATATTGAGTGTTCAGCAGCTCCAACGGCATCCCAATCACCCCAATGCTTTGTAACAGCCCATTCAATACTCCTTGTCCTTGCAAAATAGCGATCCACGCGGTTGTTCGAACTAGCAATGAGGTCCAAAATGGCAATAACACACAGATAAATAATACGTTTGCTGTTGCATCCGTAAGCGAACTTAAATAGTACGCTAGCGGGTATCCAAGCATAATAGTAAGCAGTGTAATCAACAACGATATGAACATTGTGCGTAACAGCACTTTTACATATATCTGCCTGCCTTCTGGTTGGGCGACAATGTCTCCATGCATATCCAAGCGCATATCGAGTGCATTCGCATAATAGTCAATCGTATATGTATCGCTAGCTTGTTTAATTGCTGCGTATACGTCTATTTTTCCCCAGCGCTTATTGATTGCCAGCAACGTATCATGTGGATTTTCGTATGTATCAATTGCTGGAGTATTTAGCTTTCTCGCCGTTTTTTTTATCACACTACCCAGGCTTGGCAATACGCGGTTTACGTTTTCGGCGAGCTTGCCAGAAAGGCGCTGTTGTGCAAGATGTTGCAGTTCCTGCATCAGCACACGCAGGGTTTGTTTATCTGGAATACCATCACCCGGCAGCCATTGTTGCAAGTTTTTTGTAGTCTGTGGTATCATTTGTACCACGGTGTCATTATAAAAACTACGCAGCAACATATTGCCGATTGGCATGACAAAAAAAACTACTATAAACACCAACAATGGCGCTACCAACAACAATGCTTTGGCACGTTGTTTATAACGTTGCTTGTTAAATTCTTGTGTGAGTTGATTCATTGAAGGAACTCGTAGGTAAGCAAATTTTTGACAAACCTTGATTATCACAAGGGTCACTGCGCAAATACGCACCAATACTATGTGGCGATGAACGTAGTTGAGTAAGTGAGAAATTCATACAAATTGTTTTTTATAACCCCCTATATTACTGCAGTTTAAGACTCTACAGCGCTCGATTGTAATAATTGACTTAGCTTTAAGTTCGCTCGCTGCCAGAGACTGCCAGTCAACACACAAGCCTTGCTGATGAAATCCCGACCAGTGCCTGCCCCGCGTCTCCAACACCTAAGCTTAATCAAAGCGTCATTAACACAGCGGTATCCACAACATATGCCCTTCCCCAAGACGAGGAAGGACATACAATACAACAGTTTATTTCAATAACCAAGCATTGAAACTTTCACTCATACTAGCGTCGTTATCAGACCAAAACGACGCACTAATTTTGTAACCCTCTTCTATATGTGCAGACGGCAGGTGCTCCTTAACACTTTCTGCTAAATATGGGGTTGATGATTTTCGTGTAGGACCATACGCAAGGTCTTGCATTCCTGCTAGCGGTACACTCTGCGTTGCGAATTTAATAAAGTCCCACGCAGCATCAAAGTTTTCACTACCTTTAGGAATTGTCCAACCGTCAAGGTCATACGCGTGTGCATCCCAAACAATTTTAAAAGGGCTTTTGTCTTTAACGATTGCGCTATATAGCCGACCATGTGCAGCTTGCACCATCACTACAGAACCATCATTCAACATTTGTGGTGCTTGTGACCATGAATCATACCAGACAAGATCGTCTTTAATGGTGTCGAGTTTTTTAAATGCCCGCGCCAGACCTGCTGATGTTTCTAGCACATCGTACACTTTTGCCGTAGCAACACCATCAGCAATTAATGCCCAAGCTAAATTAACTTGTGGTCGTTTACGCAGTCCTCGCTTGCCTGGAAATTTGTCTAAGTCAAAAAAGTCTTGAATCGTTTGCGGGTTTCCCTTTACCAGTTTGGTATTATACGCGAAGGCTACACTAAAAAATATATTGCCAACAGCACATCTATTCAAGGCTCCTTCATAAAAGTCGTCTGCTGCTGCAACATTGTCGTCGCCTGCTGGCAACGTGTTTAATGGTAAGTCTTCTAGCAATCCTTCATCACATGCTCGCTCCATATCGATGTACTCTAAATCAAGCACATCCCACGTCACTTTACCTGCTTCAACTTGGGTTTTGAGCTCAGCAATACCGCCATTATAATCAGCAAACAAAACTTTCTTCCCTGTTGCTTTCATATACGGGTCAATCATATGCTTCTTCTGCGCCCCACCGTATGATCCTCCAAACGATACTGCGGTAATACTTTCTGCTGCTGATACAGTCAAACTGAGACTCGCCAACAACACACTTACAGCGTACAAAAATATTGTTTTCATCATTTTTTTCTCCATAAATTACTAAAAGCTGTAAACACATACAGCCATTTTTTACATTGCCACCGCATACAACTCAATGGCATTGGGTTACTACATCTTCGCTCCTCACTTTTTACTTCACTTTTTACTTTACTTCTTACTTCACTTCTTACTTCACTTCTTACTTCACTTCTTACTTCCTCTCTTTTTTAATCCTCTGTTTAGGCTATTGCTCATCGCCATGCGACTTGGTTCTAGCCAGTCACTAGCGTCATATCAGCGTCATATCCTACTCGCGGTTGGTAATAACTCCGTTGCTGTTTTGCCACGCAATTTCAACAGAATTTGTGGTAAAATATTTCGCTCCATCTTCTGTAGAAAGCTTCATGACAATATCGCCCACATCTGTCCTGACGATACAGCGACAATATGAACCCAAATAAATTTTTTCTCTTATCACTCCAGCTAAGCTCGAAACATCAGCGCCGACTTTGTTTTTCAGAATAAAAAGACTTTCTGGACGCACAGATACCCGCACCTCTGCATTAAGCTGAGTGTTTGTTAATCGTGCTTGTATTTGCACACCATTGCATAAAGCAACATCTATACATTTACCCACTGCATCTGGTTCGCCTGTCAGCACCGCATCCATGTTATTATTCTCACCAATGAAGTTGGCAACAAATGCGTTTTTTGGCGAGTTATATACGGTTTCGGCGGGGTCGTATTGTTGAATAACCCCATCATCAAATACAGCAATTCTATCAGACATCGTCAGCGCTTCTTGTTGGTCATGGGTTACGTATACAACGGTAAAGCCAAATTTTTTGTGGAGGCGGACAATTTCATACTGCATTTGTTCACGCAGATTTTTATCAAGCGCGCCCAGCGGCTCGTCCATCAATACAATATCTGGATTAAAAATAAGGGCGCGAGCCAAAGCCACGCGTTGCTTTTGCCCTCCTGATAGCTGGCCTGGGTAGCGGCTGCCAAATTCGGTCATTTCAACAAGGCTTAAATATTCGTCAACGCGCTTGGTCTGCTCTGCGGTTGATTTTTTTCTGATTTTTAGCGGATACGCTAAATTTTGGGCAACCGTCATATGCGGGAATAATGCATAGCTTTGAAAGACCATGCCGATATTGCGCTTATTTGGCACAATGTCTTGTATCGGCTGACCACTAACAAGTATTTGCCCATCGGTCACACTTTCAAAACCTGCAAGCATCATCAAGCAGGTGGTTTTTCCTGAACCCGAAGGCCCAAGCATCGTTACAAACTCGCCAGATTTTATGTCTAAATTTAAATCTTTTACAACGTAGTTATTACCATCATAACTTTTTTTAATGCTTTTAAAACTAATCGGTTTCATGCACTCCTCCTATGCAGCAGTATAACGACTGATATCGTAAACGGAGCCGCAACTTATAAATATTCAAACGAATTGTTATGTAATTAGCTAATATCATACTCTTTATATACGGTAGCGCAGTAGTACTGGGCAGTGGTCAGAACCTTGATGATCGACTAAATAACTGATTTCAGTCACATGTTCGACCAGTTGTTTGGGGCAGAAAAAATAGTCGATTCTCCAGCCTATATTGCGAGAACGTGCGCGCGTTACCATATGCCACCATGAATACACCTCTTTAGTAGTTGGATGTAAGTGGCGAAAAACATCGACCCAATCGGCTGCTATTACTGCGTCAATCCATGCGCGCTCATCTGGGTGAAAGCCAATAGCGCCGTCATTTTCATTTGGTCGTGCCAGGTCAATTGGGTTGTGTGCACAATTCACATCACCACAGAAAATAACAGTTTTACCGGCACTTCTACGGGCGTTTACGTGTTTTAAAAAAGAAGCATAAAAAACCAACTTCTGCTCCCAAGCCTGTGCTGATTTTCCGCCATTAGGAAAATACACTCCGAGCACGGCATATTGCTGTTCTTTATAGGTAAAACATAACTCGCTAATTCTGCCTTCATTTGCAACTGGGTCATTCTTCATTGATGTTGTATACACAACATTCGTCATGCCTGTGCGCAAGTCTTTGTGTATCCAAATAGATGTCCCTGAATATCCAGGCTGCTGCGCAGGATGAAAATACACCATGTAATTTTCTGGTTGTGTTAACGTGTTAGGGAACTTATCTGGCGTTCCTTTAATTTCTTGAACACAAACAATTTGCGGGTGATATGTGTCTAACAGTTCTTGCCACGCTCCCTTGCGCTCAACTGCGCGAAATCCATTAACATTCCAGCTAATTATCGCAACACTATCATTCATGGTAGATTGATTCCTAGTTGCATCCAGCGATCAAAGCGTCGATTTACCAACGTCTGGGGGTCCAATGCGTTTAATTGTTTTAATTGATCAATGACTGACCTCCTCACCGTTTGCGCGGTTACCTCATGGTCTCGGTGTGCTCCACCTTGCGGCTCTGCTATAATTTCATCAACAATGCCAATTGTCTGTAAGTGGCTTGCCGTTATTTTCATTGCTTTGGCTGCGTCTGCTGCTTTTTCGGCATCTCGCCATAATATTGACGCGCATCCTTCTGGTGAGATAACGGAATACGTGGCATATTGCAACATGCATAAATGATCACAAACACCAATGGCTAACGCACCGCCTGATCCGCCCTCACCAATAACTACTGTAATAATGGGGGTTTTCAATACTGACATTTCTTGTAAGTTCACCGCAATCGCTTCGCTTTGGCCGCGCTCTTCTGCTTGGATGCCTGGATATGCTCCTGGAGTATCAATAAATGTTACTATTGGTATGTTAAATTTTTCAGCGAGGCGCATAACTCGTATTGCTTTGCGATAACCTTCTGGATGCGGCATGCCGAAATTATGGCGAATTTTTTCTGCTGTATCACGCCCTTTTTGATGTCCAATAATTGCAATTGGCATGCCATCTAATCTACCAAGTCCACAGATTAAAGCCGGGTCATCGCCAAATTGACGGTCGCCGTGAAGCTCATAGAAATCATGAATAATCTTGTGGATGTAATCACGCGTATATGGACGCTGTGGGTGTCGCGCTAACTGAGCAATTTGCCAGTCATCCAAATCAGCAAAAATGCGGGTTGTCATCTTGCTCAGTTTTACTTCAATTTTTTGAACCTCTTCAACCAAATCAACATCAGATTGATCACTAAGCATACGCAAACCTTCAAGCTTTTCGCGCAGCTCTTCAATTGGCTTTTCAAATGAAAGAAAATCTTGACTCATACGAATAACTAATTGTAAAAATTAACTACGAACATGTTTCAGAATATATAAGCATGCGGCTCTTAGTGAAATTCATCACGCCTGCTGTTTCGCTGTATAACCGCTGTCGTTGGGGTACATTCCACTTGCCAATTTTATCGACTGTTGTCCTGTATCTGCCGCTAGTGGTCGTGCCTTAATTCGCTGTGTCTTAATTCTCTGTGTCTCCAGCTGCGCCGCAATCTGTTGTATCGCCTTATCACCGATATCATTGCGATACCTTGCATCTTTCCAGTTTATCGACTGACATGCCGTATATGCCAGTTGCTGTGCGTGAAGCAACGATGGCGCTGTTGTTGTTACCCCAAGCACTCTGCCTCCATTAGTGACAGTCAAACCATCTGCATTTATCTGTGTGCCCGCATGAAACACTTTTGCCCCGACTACTGTATCTAAACCAACAATACTCTGGCCGTTTTGATACGTATCAGGATATCCGCCATTTGCCATAACAACACATAGCGCAGGAGAATTAGACCATGCTAGGTCGGTAAATTCGGACAACTTTTGTGCTGTGACCGCAACAAGCAACTCGGCAAAATCAGTCTCTAATCTATACAGCAGTGGTTGTGCTTCAGGGTCACCGAGTCGACAATTATATTCTAATAGGTGCAAACTATCATTTGCACCCACCATCAGCCCAAAGTATAAAAAACCTTGGTAGTCAATGCCCTCAGCTGCTAAACCAGCGAATGTTGGACCAATTATTGTTTCCATAATCTTGGCTGCTAATGCAGGCGTGACTAATGGTGCTGGTGATAATGCACCCATGCCACCTGTATTTGGACCTAGGTCACCATCAAATGCTGCTTTATGATCTTGCGAACTTGCAAATGGAATGACGGTTTTTCCATCGGTAAGACATATAAAACTGACTTCTTCTCCTTGTAAGCAGGTCTCTAGTAAAACAGTCGGGCAGCGATGATTAAATATATTTTTGCGTAAAAATGTATCTAAGGCCCGCTCAAGGGCCGCCATATCATTGGCAATTATCACCCCCTTTCCTGCAGCTAGGCGGTCTATCTTAACCACCAATGGCAACGTTTGTTGCTGTGCCCAGTCAATTGCCGTTGCGTAGTCAATAAATGTTGCTGCTGCTGCTGTCGGTATCTTATAACGTTCCATGAAATCTTTTGAATAGACCTTCGACCCTTCTAACTTAGCGGCAAGCTGACTTGGACCAATTGTTGCTATATCGGCTTGGCGCAATATATCTGCTACGCCATCGACCAAAGGTTGCTCTGGTCCAATCACCACCAAGTCGATGTGTTGTCGTGCGCACCATTTGACCAAATCTTCATTGGGAACCGTAGCGACATTTACTACCTGCGCATCTTCCTTAGCGGTGCCAGCATTTCCAGGCATCACGAACACTTTTGGTTGATGTTTGCTTTGGCGCAACTTCCATGCTATCGCATGTTCACGACCGCCAGCCCCAAGCACCAGGATATTCATATCATTCTTTTTCATGTGTTTTCATGTGTTTTTAATATCAATCTCATTCGTGTATTTGTTAGGGAAGATCTGATTAACTCGCTGATGGAGCGAGTTTGCCTGCAATTGCTGATGATTGCAAGGCGCAGCGCGCATGCCGTAGCATATACGCCAAGGGATGCAACACGGCAAGCACCGCAATTGCCGCAAACCCAAAGTATATTCAACAGAAAGGACGGGAAAAAACGCTGCGCTAGCGTCGTTGCAGCACTTGGCAACACCCAACCCACAAGACCACTAGTATTATCTGCACACTTCGCTTAAGTTTTCATCAGCGTTTTTTCTCCGTCTCGCCCATCATGGAATTAATCAGAGCTTCCTTAGAAGTATTTTACTTATAGCTTTCTAGTTGCGTTATATTATGTTGCTGATCTATACGTATTTGAAAGCCTATGACGAACAAACCTTGGTTTATCCTTAGTATTGCCACATTGCTCGTCAGTTGTGCTGGCAACCCAACCGTTGAACGGATTGATAGCAACAAAGTTATTGATTTAAGTGGTCGATGGAATGACACCGATTCACGCCTTGTAGCTGAACAAATGGTCACAGATTTACTCAAACGGCCATGGTATGGCAAACTAAAGCAACGCCAAAACAGTATCCCAAGTATCGTTGTCGGTGAAATGCGTAACCTCAGCCACGAGCATATTAATACCGCTACATTTATTAATGATATTGAGCGTGAATTGCTTAATTCTGGACAAGTTGACTTTATCGCAGCGAATGACTTTCGCGATCAAATTCGCAAAGAGCGCTTGGATCAAGATGTGCACGCAAGCGCAGCAACCCGCAAACAACTTGGTCAGGAAATAGGTGCTGATGTTATGCTGCTTGGTGAGATTAACACTATTATTGATACAAGTTTTACCGACCAAGTAAAGTTCTACCAGATCGATTTAACCTTGATTGATATCAGCAATAATAGAAAGTTATGGATCGGTCAAAAGAAAATCAAGAAAGCTGTATCTAACCCCGCAACAAGGTTATAGCAGCTGTAAGTTAACGTTCACAATATTTCGGTTTTTTAAGAGGAATAATACGTTTGTTTTTTTCGAAAAGATTGTTGTATGTGAGTGGTCTCATACTCTGTATGAACGGTTGTGCACTCAACACTAGTGCAATGAGTTCAATTCGCTCGCTGACGCTCCATGGTGATTTCCTTCAAGCCCAACGCATTGCTGAGTCTACCTGGAGTGAAGATGCTGAGCGTAACTTTGGTCTCTGGTATAGAAGCCGTGCTATATTGGCGTATTTAAGTCATGATTATCCTGCAAGCTCAGCGTTTTTTGAACAAGCAAAAACCCATTATACCCTGTACCGACCAACTAGTATTAGCGAACAAGGTTCCAGCTTTATCACCAACGATACCAGTACTGCATATATCGGTGCGTTGTATGAAAATATTTTGCTATATGTATTTGCTGCGCTGAACTATATCAATGAAGGCAACTTTGCAGCAGCTAGAGTAGAAATTCTGCAACTACAAACTTTTATCCAAGGCACGCCTGGAACTATAGACCCAATACTGTTAGCAGGAGCGCATGCATTCCGTGGTTTACTTTTTAATGCCATAGGTGAACTCGATAACACAGCAATAGCATACCGCAAGGCAGTTATCGCGTATGGAAAACTGGCCGTACCTAAGGTTTTGCAAGTCGATTTCTTACACGCGTTGCATAATATTGGTCTTATTCAAGAATATAATACCTATCTTGCTCTTTGGCGGTTGGCTACGCCACTACCGCATCCAAATATAACCATGGTTGTCCTGCAGGGCTTAGTCAGTAAAAAAACTCCTGAAACACTTGTATATTACGGCAACAGCAATGGCGTTTATTTCCCGTATCAAATTCCTAGTTACTCGACATATCCTCCGCCTGTCCAGGTTGCGCTAACCGCAGACTCCTCTGTTATTTTCAGCACTACAATTTTTGATGTTGATGCGCTGGCACGCACAGAATTAAACAACAATAATGCAGTGATTATTGCAAAAACTATCGCCCGTCTGCTGGTAAAGTCGGCATTGCAGACGGCAATCCAACAAGAAAATCAAAATTTAGGTATTCTGTCTTCCTTGTTTTTTGGTATAACTGAAGACGCAGACTTACGCAGTTGGTCGCTACTACCACAATCCATACAGGTTTTTCGTATACAATTAACCACTGGTGACCACCTTGTTCAGATAAAATCGACAAGCGGCACCCAGCATCAATCAACAATCAACGTCAGCAGTGACCAACCAATATTCTTAACCCACTGGTTATTATGAGACATTTAGTACACATTATCTGTTGCCTTGCTATTACGGGCTGCGCTGGTGGTCCGAAAATATCAATTGCTGAACGAGAAGCGTGGATAACACAACAACAAACCCTCTACAATTCAAGTGCTTATCTTAGCCAAACAGGCGCTGGTAGCACCCCAGAAATTGCCAAAATAAGAGCCAGGTCAAACTTGGCTCAAGTGTTCTCTACTAAAATTAGCAGCCAAATATCTCTATACCAAAATTTGCAAACCGATTTTACTGGTTCAGTAGCGTCGAGTCGGGGCAATAAAAGCTATGTTGAAAACACAACTTCGCGGACTGATCAAGTAATTGAGGGCAGTCAGATTTTGGGGACGCATTTTGATGACGAAACGTTAATATACACTGCATTTATTGCATTAAATCGCGGCATTGCCAGCCGTTCTATGTCCTTAGATATCCAGGATATAGATTTGCATATTTCAGTAAAAATGAGGCTGCTTGAGGACGCCGACCAATTAGGTAAAATTAGCGTGCTGGCGTCAATCACTCAATTATTATTAAAGCGTGAAGAGCTCAATCGAAAACTCCGCATTGTTTCTCATTCTATAGGTCGGGTAAATCCTTTTGCTGATATCAGCAAGTTTCGGCAAAAAATGATCGACAATATTCAAACCTTGCCGTACCGAGTGGTAGTCGACGAACAGATTGACAACCCGAAGATGTTCCAGCGCATACCTGTCCACCACGGCTTTATTGCTGTTGCTACAAATCCAAAATATGAGTTTGCTTTTTCTGTTAAGGCACAGCCAGTTTTTTTTGCAGATGATACATATTGGCAACGCGCCAGAATTTATTTTGATATTAGTGCAATACATGGTGGTCAAAAAAATCCACGCGGTAGCTTGGTCTGGGATATTAAAATTGCCAGCCAATTAGCAAACTTGATGTCTCATCGTCTTAATTCCACAATCGATAAAATTTTACGTCAACAGTTTCTTGTCTCTTTAATGGCTGCGTTACAACAGGATTAAACCATGTTTTATCACCATAACATTAATCCCGTTGTTGTTGCCTTGGGTCCGGTTCAGGTTCATTGGTACGGCATCATGTATGTGGTGTCTTTCCTTATGTGTATGCGGGTTTTGAAAAAACTGATTGCTCTTCAAGGAAAACAAGCTATTTGGACATATGAACATATCCAAGGATTTATTGTGTGGATCATGATTGGGATTATTCTAGGAGGGCGAATTGGCTATGTGCTGTTTTATGACTTTGCTGCATTTATCCAGAATCCACTAATGTTATTTGCTATTAACAAAGGCGGGATGTCGTTTCATGGTGGGTTTCTTGGTGTTGTCGTTACAACTTTACTATATTGTAAAAAACATCACTTTCACCCGTTTGATATTGGTGATCAAATAGCGATCGTCTCACCCATTGGTTTATTTTTTGGACGTATTGGCAACTTTATTAACGGTGAGCTTTGGGGCGCGCCAACCACGCTGCCTTGGGCTGTGGTTTTTGATAAAACAGGCGGCGGGCCTATGCCACGCCATCCGAGTATGTTGTATGAAGCACTATTTGAAGGGCTGTTGTTATTTATTCTATTATTTTGGCTGGGACGAAATAAACGTCCTAGATTTTTTTTAACAGCAATATTTTTAATTGGCTACGCTGCTGCACGCTTCGCCATTGAGTTTATCCGTACACCTGATGCCCACCTCGGCTATCTGGCATTTAACTGGCTGACTATGGGGCAACTCCTGACTATCCCCATGGGCATTGTTGGAGCTTGGTTGCTTTGGTATTCCAAAAAAACCTCCACGTATGCACCAGCATGGAAGAGCAGAAAAGCATGAAGACATATCTTAATATTTTACAGCAACTTGTCGATCTTAGCGCGCAGCGCGACCCTGATTCCAACCGCACGGATATAGCAGCGTACCGGCTGTTTGCCCAACGCATGCAATTTGATCTTAGCTCAGGGTTTCCGCTGGTCACCACAAAAGCGGTTCACTTCAAAGCAGTTGTCCATGAATTGCTGTGGTTTCTTAGTGGCAAAAGTTGTATTGACTATTTACACCAACACAATGTAAAGATTTGGGATGAATGGGCAGACTGCAACAATGACCTTGGACCTGTATACGGGGTACAATGGCGCAACTGGAAGACCACTGCTGGTAATACTATCGACCAAATTGATACCCTTATTAAAACAATTAAAACTGACCCAACTTCACGACGCTTGATTATTAGTGCTTGGAATGTTGGGGATTTAGCGCAGATGAAACTGCAGCCATGCCACATCCTTTGTCAATTTTTTATTGCAATGAGCCCTGACGGTGGCAAGCCAACCTTGCACAGCCAACTCACCCAACGTAGCGCGGATATGTTTTTAGGAGTACCGTTTAACATCGCCAGTTACGCGTTACTCACCCACATGATTGCACATGTTTGCAACTTGAATGTTGGCACCTTTACCCACACACTCGGCGACACACACTTGTATGAAAACCATGTAGACAAAGCCCAACTCCAATTGTCACGAACACCGCGGTCACTTCCAACAATTTCTTTAAACCCAGGCATTACTAATATTGATGATTTTTGTTTCGCGGATATTTTTATTCATGGCTACTCACCCCATCCTAGAATTCCAGCCGCTGTTGCCGTATAAATGTCAAACCATGCCCACCTTATAATTCAGCCTGTCAACGCTGCGGCTATATCTGCACAAATTCAACATGCTTTAAAAGAAGATATCGGTACGGGTGACATCACGTCTGCGCTGATTAGCAGCGAGCAAATATCCAGCGCTACTTTGACAACGCGCGAACAAGCCGTTTTCTGTGGTAAGGAATGGTTCGAAACAGTTTTTAGAAAACTTGATAAATTTATTTCGATTGCCTGGAATGTTGCTGATGGTGACGTTATCAAGCCGCAGCAAATATTATGCACTATTCGTGGACAAACTCGGATGATTCTCACTGCTGAACGTACGGCCATTAATTTTGTACAAACGCTTTCTGCAACTGCGACGCTGGCAAGGCTATACGCGGATAAAGCAGCCCCATTTCATACCACCATTCTGGATACTCGTAAAACCATTCCTGGTTTGCGTTTAGCGCAAAAATATGCAGTCATGGTTGGTGGTTGTACCAATCACCGCATTGGCTTGTACGATGCTTTTTTGATAAAAGAAAACCATATTGCGGGAATTGGTTCAATTAGCCAAGCCGTTGCTATGGCGCGTGAATCCGCCCCACATAAATTTTTAGAAATAGAAATAGAATCTATATCTCAATTACCAGAAGCCCTTGCGGCTCATCCTGAAAGGATTTTATTAGATAATTTTACCCTAGCTGATATCCACACAGCGGTCGCACATAGCAGCGCATACCATCAACAAAATCCAGATAATCCAAAAGTATGCTTAGAAGGTTCTGGAAATATTTCACTGACAACTCTTGATGACTACCTACAAACAGGCATTGACTATTTGTCTATTGGCGAAATAACCAAGAATATTGCTGCAGTAGATTTGTCACTATCCTTGCATTGAATGCAGACAAATGCATCGTTATCAATAACGAGATCATCAACATTTGCTAAATTGCTGCCATGCTGCCATACCACCTGTAAGCACCATACTTTTTACTACATTCTGCGCCTGCAAAGAGCGTACGACACTGCGTGCCCGCGCACCTGTTTCACAGACAACGACTACTTTCTCAGTACATCGCTGCCCAACAATAGCTGCAACCTGCTGGATTGGCACATGGTTAGCACCAGCAATATGTTGCACATCAAAATCACCACGCTGACGAATATCAATAACTTGTATATCGCTAGCTGCTGCGAGATATTGAGTTAATTCCATCGCCGTAATGCTTGGCAGCAATGGGGTTGTCACGACTGCTGTTGTTGGTGTTTGCTGGCATATACAACTCAGCCGCCGTTGATAACTGGCTGAGATAAACTGCTGTGTAGCTAGATCAAAACGCAGCAAAGTATTACACGGCTGTGGTTCACCAATAAGCCAACGTATTGCCATATTGGCTTGCAAACTTGCCGCCACCCCAACCACTGGGCCTAATATACCGTCGCTGCTACAACTATACCCCTCACTTTCATCTGGAAATAAACACCGTAGGCAGCCGTGAGATTTTCCAAACAGGGCAACATAGCCGCTACGCTTGCTGACACTTGCATACACGAGAGGCTTGTTGCTCTCAATGCAACTGTCATACAACGCATATCTTGTTGCCGCGTTATCACTACAATCAATCACCAGCGAATATTGCTCAAGCATCTCTTGAGTGGTACTAGTAAACGCACGGTGGCAACGAACTACAATACTGGCATTACGCTGCTGCAGTTGCGTTACGACTACCTTTGTTTTCTCTTTACCAACATCGATTTCGCGATAAATTATTTGTCTATGCAGGTTATCCAATGTGACTATGTCATCGTCACTTATACCGATTATACCTATGCCTGCCCCTGCTAAATATAATCCAACTGTACAGCCAAGACCACCTGCGCCAACAATCAGCACACGAGCTGCATTGATTTGCTTTTGCCCACTTTCACCAATTTCAGCAACCTGTCTACGGTAGCGAAGTTCGTTGTGTTGTGCTGATTCGTGCATTACTCTTTGGCTGTTATTTCATCGTCAATAACACGTCAATCGCATTAAATAAATTCTCTGTTCCGCCAGCCAACTGTGCATCAACAATATATTTACCATTGACAATAAACGTTGGTACGCTGTTCACACCAGCGCGACTCATCAATACGCCTACCTTGCGAACTTTGCTTTGTACCGCAAATGAATTGAAGGCATCAATATAGTCCTGGCGGTCTATCTGATATTTGCTGCTATAAAAATCTGCTAACTCTTCTGCGTTTTGCAAGCTTAGGCGTTGTTTGTGGAGCGCATCATATGTTGCGACATACGCTTCTTTTGCTAAATTTAATTGCTCATTGGCATAATAAGCTTTGGCATGCACATCCCATAAACCACCAAAAGCTGCAGGCATTGTAATAAGATCAACATCTATATTCGCAGCCGCATTGCGTTTTTTCCAATTTATAATATGGCCGAGTGTTGCATTACAATGTGAGCAGCCAAACCAAAAAAACTCAATGACAAATGGCTTGCCATCTTTTCTACCAATATCAAGCGGTTGGGCTAACTCTAAGTAATCACCAATATTTGTTAATGTTTTTGATGTTGATGCTAGCGGTGTTACTGTTGCAGGCGCAGCTGTGTTGCTGTTCGCCAACTCACTTTGTGTATCAGACTGACATGCGACTAATACAAGAGAAAACAAAGAAAGCAGTACCACAATGTATTTACGCGATATATTCATAATTTCAGTATAATTTAATAATTTTATAAGTTTAGCCATGGCAACTAATTTACGCTACCCCCAACCAATTGTTATTCAACAATTTACATTACCGCAATATTGTATTATCTGGTTACATGGACTCGGCGCAACCGGAGATGATTTTGCTGGTGTTGCCAATATGTTTGTTTTTGATACCCATGTTCGCTATGTCTTTCCACATGCAGCAAAACAAGCTGTGAGTATAAATAACGGCATGGTGATGCCGTCTTGGTATGATATTTACGAAACGGCTATCAATCGGCGTGTCGATCAACCAGGCGTAGCAGCTTCTGCTGCATATATCTATTCTCTTGCTGATCAACAAAATGCGCAAGGAATTGCGGATAAAAATATTATTATTGCTGGATTTTCTCAGGGCGGTGCGCTGGCGCTGCATTGCGGTTTAAATGGTAGTCGATCTTTCGCTGCCATCATTGCCCTTGCCTGCTACTGCATTCAGTCCACGCATATTCAAACGACAACTCCTGTGTTTATTGGTCATGGGACTGCTGATGATGTCGTCCCTTTTGAACTTGGCTTAGCGGCACGAGACACGTTACAAGCGCACGGCAACGATGTAACGTTTCAACAATATCAACACCAACATACAGTAAGCCAGCAACAATTAAATGATGTCGAAAACTGGTTGCGCATACAGATTGACACGCCTTAATGTGCACTGCCCCAATGTGTGCCAGCACCGCATTCAACCACTAACGGTACCGCTAATACAGTAACATGCTCCATTTTGTTGCGCAGCCAATGCTGGAATGCTTCACTGTGTATAGTTGGTGTTTCAAAAACCAATTCATCATGGACTTGTAACACCATTTTGGTATCAGCAAAGGCGGTTACTAATTCATTATCAATTGTAATCATAGCTTTTTTAATGATATCCGCAGCACTCCCTTGTAAGGGACCATTGATCGCGGCACGTTCTGCACCCATGCGAATTTGCGCGTTACTGCTATGAATATTTGGGACATATAACCGCCGTCCAAATATTGTTTCGACATAGCCGTTGGCGTGCGCACTATCTCGCGTTTGTTGCATAAATTCATGGACTGCTGGGTATTTCTCAAAATAGCTATCAATATATATTTGGGCTTTGGCAGGATCAACGCCCAACTGTCTAGCCAAACCCCAAGCTGACATTCCATACATCAATCCAAAGTTTATTGCCTTTGCGGCACGACGTTGCTGTTCGTCGACTTCGCTAATCATAACATTGAACACTTCAGCCGCTGTTGACTTATGCACATCACCGCCGTTTTGCAACGCAGCAATAAGACCTGCGTCTTGTGACACATGAGCCATTAAACGCAATTCAATTTGCGAATAATCCGCACTTATAATAAGGTTATCTTCTGGGGCAATAAATGCGGTACGCACCCTTCGCCCTTCTGGCGTTTTAATTGGAATGTTTTGTAAGTTCGGCTCAACCGATGATAACCTGCCCGTGCTAGCAACTGTTTGTTGAAAACTTGTATGCACCCGCCCTGTATCCGCATCTGCCATATCTGTAAGTTTATTCGTATACGTAGAAACCAATTTTGCCAGGCTACGGTATTCAAGAATTATTTGTGGCAACGCGTGTTCGCTAGCAAGTTGATGGAGCACCGCCTCATTCGTAGACGGCTGCCCCTTACTGGTTTTCTTGACAACCTTAATCCCAAGTTTATCAAACAGGATATGTTGCAGTTGTTTTGGAGAATCTATATTGAATGTTTCACCAGCCAATGTATACCCATGTTGTTGTAACAAGGCACAGCGTGCTGTTAGTTGTTGTGTTTGATGGTGTAAATTTGCAGAATCTATCAGCACACCAATACGCTCCATTTTGAATAGCACCTGAATCAGCGGTCGCTCAAGCTGTTGGTAGACCTGGGTAATCTTATCGTCTGCCTCTTGTTGCAGCGCATGCCAGACTTGTAAGGTGATATCAGCGTCTTCGCTGGCATATTGTGTCGCCACAGCAATCGGCACGTCTGCAAAAGTTTGGTCTTTGGCGACAACATCTTTATATGAAATCATGGTGTGATTCAGATAGCGTTGCGCTAACGCATCCAAACCGTGTGGCTTGGTTGAATTGATGATGTATGACAGCACCATCGTATCTTCAATCTGCCATGATGGAAAAATTCCAGAGTTTGCTAAAATATGCAGGTCATATTTTATGTTCTGCCCAACGCATGTTAACGCTGGGTTTGCAAACGTTTCTTTAAATACAGAAAATGCCTGCGCAGCATCCAGCCCATTCTGTACGTTACCAGAATGCTCGTTAGTATTGCCTTGGTTTTGATTAAGCGGCACATAGCAGGCATCACCGGCTGCAACCGCTAATGAAAAACCAACGATGCTAGCCCGCTGGGTTTGCAGCGATGTTGTTTCAGTATCGAAAGCAAACACACCATGTTGCTGTATTTTATTGCACCAAGATTGTAACGCTGCTGTTGTCAATATAGTTTCGTACTTAACTGTTTGTTGTCGGGCTATCACTTGCTCAGCTGAGCCACCTAATAAATCCTGCGGGACGTTGTTAAACTCTAATTCGGCAAACAGCGTGTGAATCCCAGCAGCATCACATGGCTGTTGTTGCCAATTTTCTACAGTGCCAAGATCAGCATCTTTTTTGAGCAAAACCAATCCTACATTTGCTCTGACATTATCGATATTCTCCCGCAGTGATTGCCCAACAACTCCTTGAATACAATTACTATGTTGCAGTACATTTTCTAGCGTGCTGTATTTGTTCAACCATTTTGCTGCGGTTTTTGGACCAACTTTTGGCACACCAGGAATGTTGTCTACTGTGTCGCCAATTAATGATAAATAACCGACGATTTGTGCTGGTGTCACTCCAAATTTTTTTATCACACCCGTTCGATCAATTGTAATTTTTTTCATCGCATCGTACATCACTATGCTATCGCTGACTAATTGCGCTAGGTCTTTATCACTGCTGGCAATGATAACCTCTTCGCCTTTTTCAGCAAACGTTGTTGCCAGAGTTGCAATAATGTCATCAGCCTCAAGTCCTGCTTGGCGTATCAGCGGCAGCCCTAATAACTCAATAATTTGAAAGATAATGGGTATTTGCACCCCGAGTTCGTCAGGCATCTGACCGCGATTGGCTTTATATTCTGGATATATCTCATTACGAAAACTGCCTCCAGGCGAATCAAACGCTACGATAATTCGATGCTTTGGATGCGTCCTCCGTAGTGAATCAAGCATCATCACCATGCCATGAATAGCTCCAGTTGGTTGTCCTTTACTATTATTAAGCGGTGGTAGTGCGTAATATGCGCGAAACATCATGTGTGCACCATCAACTATTATCATGGTATTTCCTCTTGTTATCTCTAGCTTTGCTGCAAACCGCTATGGTGGTACCAGCGTTGTAGTAATGTATCAGCGCTCAACGGTGATTGTCGTTCCATAGCTACCGCTAGCGTTGCCGCTTTTCGAATCAGCAGACTATGTATTTGCAAGTCTGCTACTTTACCTTGAATAACCCCTGATTGTTGTCGTCCAACTATGTCTCCTAATCCCCGCATGCGTAAATCATGGCGGGCAACAGCAAAGCCATCTGAATTTTTTCGCATGATTTGTAATCGTTCACTCGCGTTTTTTCCGATACTATTGCCATATAATAATACACAATTGCTGGCAGTACCTCCACGACCAACCCGCCCGCGCAACTGATGCAATTGCGACAAGCCGAGTCGCTCAGGGTTCTCTATAATCATCAATGTCGCATTTGCCACATCAACGCCAACTTCAATCACTGTGGTGGCAACGAGCACATCGATTGAATGCTGGACGAACGCGGTCATTTGTGCCTGCTTCGCTGCCGCTTGCATTTGACCATGCAGCAAACCAACGCGCAATGGTCGCAGTTTGACGCACAATTCTTGAAATACTTTTTCAGCTGCTTGACAGTTAAGGTCTTCATTCTCGCTAATCAATGGACAAACCCAAAACACTTGCTGCCCGCCTTGACACAGCTTGTGACTACGCTCAATCACTTGCCTGCGTTTATTTTGGTGTACTAATGCAGTTTGTATTGTTTTGCGTCCAGGTGGTAATTGATGAATTTCACTTACGGTAATATCGCCAAATTGTGCCATTGCCAACGTCCGCGGGATCGGTGTTGCGCTCATAATCAGTTGATGCGGGGTGACGTCCTTGCCTTTGGTAAGCAGTTGTTGGCGCTGCTCAACACCAAATCGATGGAGTTCATCAATAATCACCAAACACAATTTATGATAGCTGACTCGCGGTTGTAATAATGCCTGCGTTCCTATCACGCATTGCGCCGCCCCGCTGGCTATTGCTTTAATAGTCCGCTCACGTCGAGGAATATTCGCAGTCAACAATACCGTAGCAAACCCCATTTTACATAACAGCGGCTGTATCCGCAAATAATGCTGCTCGGCTAATATCTCTGTTGGCACCATGATAACTGCTTGCGCCGTATTTGCCGCAGCCAATATACACGCCAACGTTGCTACTATTGTTTTACCACTGCCAACGTCACCTTGTAGCAACCGCCACATTGGCTTTGTTTTTGATAAATCTGCAGCAATACTTTGCCATGCTCGCAATTGGTCTGTAGTTAATGAAAACGGCAGTGCTGCGATACACTCCTTAATATTTGCATGTTGACGAAATGCCACAGCTTGGTTATTGCGTTGCTGGCACCGCAACCTATTCGTTCTAATTTGATGAGCTGTCAATTCATCTAATGCCAAGCGTAATACACTTGGATGTATTTTCGCATCAATTGAATCAATATCATCGATGACATTAGGAAAATGCAGCTGTTGTAAATGTTGGTGCAAAGGGGGGTCTGTATCTGCGCTACGGTTGAATTTACCAACGACATCTTCAAGTGCGTGTGCGTCGACCCATGCCAGTGCTTGTGCCACATATCTACGCATTTTAAATTGAGTAATGCCTTTGGTTAATGGATATACTGGCGTCAATTTAGCTGGTAATGGCGTGTATTCACTTATCTCAATCTCTGGATGCACCAACACTGGCTGGCTATGTATAAAATATCCAACCTTGCCAAAACAACGAATTGTCCTACCGACTGCAAACAGCGTACGCTGCGCACTTGAAATATGAAAAAACTGAACCTGTGCACTAGCGCTTGTGTCTTTGATTACTAGCACATGTTGGACGCGCCGGTTCGTCTGTGCGTTACTGCTAACAACTTCCCCTTGTATCAAATACTCATCATCCATTGTTAAAGTTGCTATTGGTATGGCTGCCGTTTTATTTTGATAACGTATTGGCAAGTGAAACCATAAATCTTGAATTTGCTCAATCCCCATTACCGCCAATACAGCTGCTGTTTTTTCACCAATTCCTGTTAAGTTCATAATTGATTGCTGTGCAATCGATTGTTGCGAATGATTCAAAATAATGACAACTGACCGGGTGGACTATCGTCATTTGTGTCATCGCTTACGCTTGGCTGCTCTGGCAATTTAGCCGCGCATTGCTCACACAATATCTCTGATATGCCCTTAGTGCTTTTCGTTGTCAGCATTTCTTGCTGTGCTCCGCACTGATAGCATGTAGATATACTTTTTGGCTGCGCTGTGGGTTTTGCAACAATGGGGCTGACAAACGTCAGCAGCTGTTTACACTTCCTACAGCTATACTTGGCTCCGTTTGTTGATCTGTTATGGCGAACGCATGATAATGTATGCATTCCCTTACAACCACACTTGTAATAATACCGCCGCTGTTGTCGCTGGCTGGCAATAGCATAGTGATGGGTGCGATCTGCAGAACAACCAAAAACATGCATTACTTGTTGCCATTGAATTCCGTGTGGGCGAATGTTTCTACCATATTTACGAAATGCAACGAGGTGCGCTAACTCATGTGCTATCACTGTCTTAACAAAATCTTTGCCATTGAGTTCCATCATTTCATGGTTGACACGAATTTCATGCCTGTCTGGATACGCAAGTCCTGCTGTCTTTCCGCGTAAATTAAAAACAACATGGGGGGTAGGGAAGCTCATAGAAAATTGTTTACGCGCGACTTTACTTAGCTTAGCCACTCGTGCAAATACAGCATCATGGGGTGAGATGGTCATCGTTGCTGTAACCAATGTTTTGCATTTGCGAACATCATCAGCCATGGTGCAAATTTTTTATCAAATTCCTGGCGCTGTTGGGGAGCCAACCACGTTTGCTGACTCGCTAAAAACATTCTTTCCGGGTGCGGCATCATAATTGTGGTGCGTCCATCCTCTGAACACAGCCCAGCAACGCCGTGGATTGATCCATTTGGATTATACGGGTATAGCTGCGTTTGCTTGCTGTTATGATCTGCCCAAACCATGCTGGTTACCGCGTTGGGTATTGCAACAGTAATCCGCCCTTCGCCGTGTGCCACCGGCACTGGTAAAATAGTATCTTGCATATCTTGCAGTAAAATCGATGGGCTATGCGCTATACGTACATTTGCAGTTCTTCCTTCATATTGCTGCGACGCATTGCGCTTAAAAACAGGAAAATGACCGGCGCCTGGAATACATGAGCGTAACTGTGCCAACATTTGACACCCGTTGCAAACGCCAAGAGTTAAGGTTGTTGGTCGATGAAAAAAGCTTTTGAACATTTCGCGCAGTTGTACATCATGCAAAATCGACGCCGCCCACCCACGCCCTGCACCGAGCACATCACCATACGAAAACCCACCACAGGCAACCAATCCCTGAAACGCATCGAGGGTTTGTCTGCCAGATTGTAAATCAGTCATATGCACATCAACCGCAATACAGCCAGCTTGGATAAATGCTAGTGCCATTTCTCTATGTCCGTTCGTCCCTTGTTCGCGTAAGATGGCAACCCGCGGCTTGGATGATGTGCTGTGTATTTTGTTTTGAATTGCAGCAGCTGAATAACCAACATGTTGTATAACAAGAGCTTGTTGCCAGTTATTCAATTGCTGCTGTTCTTGTTTGGCAATGTCTGCATCATCTCTCTTGCTGACCATTGCCTGACTAACTGCGCGCCAATCTGCAAATAATTCACCAGCATCAAACACGTGTTCTTCATCATCTGCCCGCACCACAATATTAGCATGGGCCGTTGTTGGCAGCCCTAGTTGGGTAACGGATACATTTTGTGCCACAGCAAATTTTTGCAACGCTGCCTGTTTGTCAGCTTGAATTTGTATCACAACACCAACTTCTTCATTCAACAAAAATCTGCAAACATCACCAGCACAGCTAATCGTTATACCCAGTCGGGCAGCAAATGCCATTTCACAGAGTGTTGCCCATACCCCACCATCGCTGCGGTCATGACACGCTAGCGTAAACGGTCGGGCAAATTTGCACACAGCAAATAATTGCTTGATTTGCAATGCCTGTATATCGGGTGGCGTGTTGCCTAGCGCATTTTGGCACTGTAAAGCAATACTACCGCCGAGGCGTTGTTGACCAAAATGCAACAGCAGCAATGGTAGGCCTGCAGTTATAACAGGTTGCACACATTTATATATATTGGCTATTTGTACAAATCCACTCAATACCAATGTCAATGGTGATGTCACTTGATGCAGCGTTTTGTTTTTTTTCCATTGGCTTTTCATTGCCAGCGAGTCTTTCCCTACAGCAATTGTAATATTGAGTTCTTTACACGCTGCAGTAACTGCTGTTACTCCTTCATATAACGGTGTGTTTTCTTCATCAACTCCAATAGCCGCCATCCAGTTTGCGGATAGTTTAATATCTGAAAGTTTTTCAATATCACAGCCAGAAAAATTTGTAATTACTTCGGCGAGTGTCATTCTCATCGCTGCCGCAACATCGATCAACGCCAGTGCTGGACGTTCGCCAATCGCCATAGCTTGACCTTGATCGCTTTGCCAATCTGCACGACAGACGGCAGCATTGTTGATTGGTGTTTGATATGCACCAACCATTTGTTCACACACAATCTGCCCACCAATTGTTCTGTCTGCTATGGTTATCAAGAATTGTTTGCTCGCAACACTTGGATGACGCAGCACTTTAATTGCTAGCGAATTAAAGTCAGCTAGCACCGGTTCGTGATTATTGTGCCTACAAATAGCCTGCATCTGAATTGGCTCATTGCCTGTATAACCAAACAAGGTATTAAGCGGCGTAGTTACAATATCCTTTGCTGCTGACTGAAAACGTATCTGCTGATCTGCTGTAGTAAAGCCAACGCGTGCAACGGGGCAGCGTTCCCGTTGACAAATATGCAAAAACAACTCTTCGTGTGCTGGTGCCATAGATAGCACATAGCGTTCTTGCGCTTCGTTACACCACAGCTCCATTAGTGATAATGATTCATCAGCACGAGGAATAGCATCAATATTAATAATCCCGCCAAGGTTATTATCGGCGAGTAATTCAGGTAAGGCGTTTGATAAGCCGCCAGCGCCGACATCATGAATAAACGTAATTGGATTGTGTGCTGCGCTGCTGCAGCTAGCGAGCACCTGTTGGCAGCGCCGCTGCATTTCTGGATTATCTCGTTGCACAGAGGCAAAATCTAATGCTGCTGTTGCTTCGTGTTGTAGCCGTGATGATGCCGAACCACCACCAAGCCCAATAAGTAACGCTGGTCCACCTAAAACGAATAAGCCATGACCTGCCTTAACTGCAGATTTATGAACATGCCTTGCCTGAATGTGACCAATACCACCGACAAGCATAATTGGTTTATGATAGCCGTACCACTGATCACGGTGTCTGGATAACAACACACGGAAGTAGCCCAATGTGTTGGCGCGGCCAAACTCATTATTATAATTTGCTGCGCCTATTGGACCTTCTAGCATGATGCGCTGCGCACTACATATTGTAGCAGGCTTGCCAATGTCTTGTTCCCATGACTCTGGCAGATTATCGAGTAATAAATGTGACACATTAAAACCAGCTAGCCCCATCACAGGTGTGCCACCAACGCCTGTGGCACCTTCATCACGGAGTTCTCCTCCAACTCCAGTTGCAGCTCCTGCAAACGGAGAAATTGCGGTTGGATGATTATGGGTTTCAACCTTGGCAATAAAGTGTGCTTTTTGCTGTGACAACACATATTCATGGTAATTATTGCTATGCAAGTGCCTACCCTCTGCGCCTGTAAATACAGCAGCATTATCGTAGTAGGCTGATTCTGTGCCGTTACTATAATTGGTATAATTGCTGTCGGCAGGCGTTTTCCATATTGTAATTGCAAATACTCAACCTCTTTAGCTGTTAAGCCTAATCCGTTTGTTGTTGTTGAACACGGCTATATCTGCAATACTTGCTGTTGGCGTTACAGTTGGTGTTGCAAAATAATCGTCTAGCTCCTCAATCGAAGTTAGCACCACTTGACTCATTCGATCATATTGCTGTGTTGCGCTTTGGTAATTCTGTACCACAGTCGCCTGTTCAATTGCCCGTAAGCCAGTAATGTTACACCCGTTGCAAATATCCATTACTTTACTGCGCCATGGGGTTTGCCAACCTTGTCGCGGTACGATCACCGCTCCAATAATTTGCTTAACTTGAATTGGTTGTGCGCCGAGCAACGTTAATAATTGCTGGTGCTGTATTCCTTCATATATGTATATAAACAACAAAGAATTCTGCTCAATGTTTTGAGCAATGTGTATATTAGAAAACATTAAATTTTACTTTGTGTCCTGTCGACGCAGTGACTATGCTAATATTGTTTTGATCTGCTGCGCTTTTAATAAATATTTTCTCGGCGCTTATGTTAGATATATGAAAAAAACCCTGCTAATATCTAACCTAACAAGATAACCAACCGCAACATTTGCATTATTTCCAGCAACATATATGGGTTGTACTTTGCTTGGTCTTTTGGAGCTAGGGATTAAACATTGTCCTTTGGCACTTAACCAGCCGATACCGTAGCCATAACCCAAGGTAAACTTCCAACCACGCGCACCTTTGTCAAACTTATCTCCAAGTCGATAATAAAATATTGGAATAGTATCCACATTGCTCCCTTGTATGTTACTTGCAAACGGTACTCCGTCTATTGTTACACTAGCGGATTGAATGCTTACATCATAACTAGTAAGAAACGCCTCTGCAAGCATCCCGAAGCGTCGATAAATATAATGCTCACTTGCAGTCAACGATATTGAAGGGGCCGCTGATTTTTCACTCGTAACCGAATAATTAACTGTCGAACTAATAGCAGAAAAAACCGAGCCGCTGCTGCTTTTCTCTGACACCCCAAATCCTAGCGCAACTTCGATGGCATGTGGCGACGGGATGCACACCGCAACTAATATAAACAAACAACAACTCTGACGACTAGTTAATGATGCGACCATAGCTATATATGTGGCAATGTCGGTTGTAAATATACCGTTGTTTATTCGACAAAATTCAGCATGCGGGTAAGTGGTAGTAATGCTTTAATGCGAATAGCTTCATCAACCTCTATTCTGTTATTATCATAATCGCTGCACAAAACCGCTTGCAAATTTTCTAGTGAATTAAGTTGCATCCACAAGCAACTCGCACAGCTTTTACATGTGGCTCCTTCGCCTGCTGTTGGGGCAATTATTAATTGTTTATCTGGTACTTGTTGCTGCATTTTATAAAAAATTCCTTTATCTGTGGCAACAATACATTTTGTTTGTTTTAAACTAACTGCCGCTTGAATCATTTGTGCCGTTGAGCCAACAAAATCTGCAATTTCTAATATGCTTTCAGGTGACTCTGGGTGTGCAAGTATTGCCGCATCGGGATAAACAGCACGTAATTGTAGTAGTCCTTGATAGCGAAACTCATCATGAACAACGCATGTTCCTGGCCATAGCACCATTTCTGCTCCTGTTTGCTTGGCGACGTATTTACCCAAATTTACGTCTGGTGCCCATGCTATTTTTTCTCCTAGGCTGTCTAGGTGTTCAATAATTTTCACCGCATTGCTTGAGGTAACAACCCAGTCTGCTTGTGCCTTTACGGCGGCAGAGGTGTTTGCATACACAACAACTTTGTGTTGGGGATATTGTGCTCGCCACTGGCGAAACTCATCGGGCTGGCAACCGATGTCAAGCGAACATTCTGCTGCAAGCGTTGGCATTACAACACTCTTCTCTGGAGATATTATTTTTGCGCTTTCTCCCATAAAACGCACCCCTATAACAACGACAGTTGACGCGGTATGCTGCGCGCCAAATCTTGCCATTTGTAGTGAATCACCAACAAACCCACCCGTTTTATCAGCAAGTGCTTGGAGACTCTCATGAACATAATAGTGCGCTATTAGTACAGCATCTCGTTGCTTAAGCAACGTCGTAATTTCCTGCTCTAACTGCTGTTGGTATGCCAGTGATCCTCGCACTGGTGCCTGAGAAATATACTGCAGTTGCTGTTCAATGCGCCGAGAAATAATATCTGCGCGCAATTCCATGGAGTTATATCGGTGAAATTTAAGTGGTGGGTCGTGCAGGATTCGAACCTGCGACCAATTGGTTAAAAGCCAACTGCTCTACCAACTGAGCTAACGACCCCATACAAACAACCACTATCATAGCGACTGTATGACGAATGACAATATTGGTATTGCGAGAATACTCGCCCTTTATTTGCTCATTTTATCAACAGCAACTTGCGTCAACACGCCTTGCTTTAGTTCGTGGACTTCATCCATTCTTTTTGCTATTTGTAGATCGTGTGTTACCAAAACAAAAGATGTGTTTTGACTGAACGTCAATTCAACAAGTAATTCTTCAATGTCCGCAGCCGCTTGTGCGTCTAAATTACCCGTTGGTTCATCAAGTAGCACACAACTTGGATTATTCACTAATGCCCGCGCAATCGCCACACGCTGGCGCTCACCGCCAGATAATTGCGCTGGCGTATGCTGCAGCCGTCGAGATAGTCCAACTTTTTTAAGCATCGTACTCGCCCGTGATGCAATATTCTTAACAGTGTCCTTCGCTAAGTATAGCGGTAACGCGACGTTTTCTACTGCAGTCAGATCTGATAATAAATAGTGCATTTGATACACAAACCCAAGTTTATTATTACGGATCTCCGTCAACGCGCGTTGACCCATCGTATGAAGAGGCTGACCATCTAACCAAATTTCTCCTTGGTCGCATGTGTCTAAACCTCCCAACAATGATAGTAATGTTGATTTTCCTGAACCAGATCGACCAATAATTGCGGCGCGTTTTCCTCGCTCCAAAACAAAACAAGTGTTTGTTAATACCCGTATTTGTTCACCACCAACGATAAATGATTTGCACACATTATTAGCTTGTATAGTCATTATGCGTAACGCAGTGCTTCGACCGGCTGTACTTTTGCCGCACGAATTGCGGGATAAATTGTCGATAACACACATAACGTCATTGAAACTGCGGCAATATAAATTACATCTTCGCTTTGTACATCACTTGGGAAATAACTAATAAAATATGTTTCCGTGCTTAAAAACTGCATTTGCAATATTTGCTCGATCACTGCAACAACTTCACTAATATTATTGGCAACAACCAGCCCCAAACCCACGCCGACACCGACCCCAAACAACCCCACTAAAGTACCTTGAACAACAAATACCGCAATAACAAAACTGATTGGTGCGCCGTAGGTTCGTAATATGGCAATGTCACTTTTTTTATCATTGACGGTCATAACCAGCGTCGATAACATATTAAAAGCAGCAACAGTAATAATTAAAAACAGCAATAAGCCAACCAAACGCTTTTCCATCTGAATCGATTTGAATAAATTACCATATTGCTGTGTCCAATCTTGAATACGGTAGCTACCTTGTAGCTGATTCACGGCTTCTATACTTATTTTTTTTGCCTGAAATATATCATCAACTTGTAAACGCAACGACTGTACCTGTCCTTCTCTATAGCGTTTTAACTTTGCCGCATCAGCTATATGGATATACCCGACCACCTCGTCAAGTTCAGCTCCTAAAGAAAAAACACCAGTTACTCGAAAACGTTTTAACCGCGGCACAACACCGACCGCACTCAACGTAGCTTCTGGTAAGATCATGGTTATTGCGTCGCCGACACGGGCGCGAATTTTGGCTGCAAGCAAATCTCCAAGAATTATTGAATATTCCCCAGCCACTAAATCTGCAAGCGCTCCCTTCAAAAAAAAACCACTGACAACATTCAATTGTGCTTCAAGTGCTGGCGCAATACCATTGATAACAGCAGGAGCCACATGCCCGTTATGTGCCAACATCGCTTGAATTTCCGTAAGCGGTGCCGCGGCTAATACATGATTGTTTGCTATTAATTTCTGTTGTTTTAGCCGCCAAGCAGATAACGGTTGCTGTGCACTTATCTTAACATGAGGAATAGCACCTAAAATGCGATTCTTCAGCTCTTTTTCAAAGCCGTTCATTACTGACAACACCACGATTAACACGCTTACCCCAAGCATAATCCCTAGCATCGACACCATTGCTATAAACGAAACGAACTGATTGCGCCTTTTTGAGCGTGTGTATCTCCACCCTAAAAACAGAGCATATACCAACCTTTGCTTCACTGCCAACGTTCCTGCTGTGATGCTATGTGCTCTGTTGCAAGATTACATTGTAACAAAACCTGTTGCGGTGCAGTACCTCCAGTATGGTTGCGAGCTGCAAGCATCGCCTCCACCGTGATGTGTTGGTACACGTCTTCATCAATGTTTTTATTCACTGATTGAAATTCAGTAATTGATAGCTCTTCAAGACTTTTATGTTGTTTGATCGCCAAAGTAACCAGCACCCCAACACTGTGATGCGCATCGCGAAACGCTACTCCTTTACCTACTAAATAGTCCGCCAAATCAGTCGCTGCGACGTGGCCGTGATGCAATGCCGCTCGCATTTTTTTAGCGTTTGGTGTCATCACAGCAACCATGCTTATCATGGCTGGTAGCACTGACTCAACGGTATCAATTGAATCAAACAAGGGCTCCTTATCTTCCTGATTATCTTTGTTATACGCTAATGGCTGCCCTTTCATCAAGGTCAATAACGCCATGACGCTCCCATATGTGCGTGCTGTTTTACCGCGGACAAGTTCCGCCACATCAGGATTTTTTTTCTGCGGCATCATCGATGAGCCGGTGCA
Organism: Gammaproteobacteria bacterium; assembly: GCA_965277405.1. GTDB lineage: Bacteria > Pseudomonadota > Gammaproteobacteria. Next base: position 1,035,337 of record OZ255726.1, on the reverse strand, counting down.
GTGACTGTCTGGAAGATCAATAAATCCAAACAATGGTGACGACCATATAATCATTTCCTCACACCATCTTGATAAATGCATCAAGGTCATCGCCACAAAATAACAAAAATCTATTGCAAAATCTCTATCACTAACCGCGTCTAGTGAGTTATTTGATATGGTTGAAAAATTTAGTAGGTCTGCGCTTAATTTTCTATTAATTGGATGCGGCGTTCCTGCTAAAGCTCCGCTGCCTAAAGGAGAAACATCTACTCGTTGGTATACCTCACATAACCTTTGATAATCACGTTCAACCATCGAATACCATGCCAATAGGTGATGGCCAAATGTAATTGGTTGAGCTGGTTGTAAGTGGGTAAACCCAGGCATTGCCACTGTCGCATACTTAGTTGCTGTTTCCGTTAGTACCTGCATCATCTGTAATAAATGTTTAGCAATAACATGAATATGTGTTTTAAGATGGAGTCGAATATCGGTTGCCACCTGATCATTACGGGAGCGAGCCGTATGCATTTTTTTGCCAACCTCACCAACCGACTCTGTTACTATCCGCTCTACTGCCATATGAATATCTTCATCAGCGCTGCTCCAAACAACTTCACCTTTTTGTATTTTTTGCTTTGCCTGTTGCAACCCAGTTATAATTTGTTCTGATTCTGCTGTTGTGAGAATTCCAACTTCAGCCAACATTGTCGTATGTGCTATAGAGCCTGCAACGTCTTCTTGATACAGTCGCTTGTCAAAATGAATCGACGCGTTGAATTCTACAATAGATTTTTCCGCATGTTGATCAAAACGCCCGCCCCACATTGATGTTTTGCTAAATGTTTTATTATTCACTATTGCTTATTGTTCCGATTTGTTAGATTTGACAAACGCTACAAAAAAATGACGCCCGTTGGGATTGTTTGATAGTTTGCAGACTAGTACCACACCGATAGCACGGCTGGTTAGCACGCCCATATACAAATAACTGCTGAGCAAAATACCCTGGTTTTCCGTTTCCAGACACAAAGTCTTTTAACGTTGTTCCTCCTACAGATATTGCTGCATCAAGTATATATTTTATCTCTTGGATAATAGCAACACATTGCTGGTAAGAAAGTAGCTTTGCTGGTGTTTGCGGTAATACACCAGCACGAAATAAAGCCTCGTTCGCATAAATATTGCCTATCCCAACAACTATACTTTGATCCATTAGCAATGGTTTTATCAATCGCTGCGAAACCTGTGTTTTTGAAAACATATATTTAGGACTACAGGCATCAGACAACGGCTCTACTCCAAGACGTTGTAGCCGTTGCTGCCAAGCTGTATCAAACCAACAAATGCAGCCAAATCTTCTTGGGTCATGGTAGCGCAAGATATTATTGGCAAATATAAATTCAACATGATCGTGTTTACGTCGCGCTGTTGCCCTCGCATCTACCCGTAGGCTACCAGACATACCTAAATGAATAATCAACTGTTGTTGTTGTTTTTTTTTAACGAAGGTTACAATCAGATATTTCGCCCGCCGGGTTACGTCAACCAAAACACTGTTAGCTAGTTTTTGAATTTTTACTGCTATTGGGTAACGCAAGGTTGGTCTGTAAGCGTTTACTTGTATGATTGGCTGTTGCAACAAGTAGGAAACCATGGCTTTTTTACTGGTCTCAACCTCTGGTAGTTCAGGCATTATATTGTTGCAGCTGTTGATTAATTCTGGCTATTGCGCTGCTGTTGTTAGATTTTTTTGCGTTGCGTAATGCGCGTTGTAGGGTTATTTGCTGTGCGGTTTTTTCCACGACATGCGGTTGTTGCTGTATGGGTTGTTGACCCCGTGTTGCCGCACCTATTGTTCGTTGTTGATGCAGTTGGTGCTGCAATAAATAACGTTCTGCCTGTTGGCTGTCTTGGTGTTGCTTGCGTTGCCGTTGTAATGCCTGTTTAAATATTTCAGTAAGGGGTATTTGCGAAGGGCAGACATCATCACAAAGACCACATTGCCAGCACTGCTCTAACACAGCAGCAGATATACGGCGTAGCGCGTGTTGCGGTGAAAACGGTTTTGCTGGACAAACCTCATCACAAGCACCGCAGCCAACACACGGCTGCTGTTGTTTATGTTGTTGCGGCGGCAACGGTATAGCTGTTGTAAACGATATATCAGCTTGCTGTAAACCAACACGCCCAGCCACCCCAACTATTGACAATGCCCGCAATGGCACACCTAGCGGTAAGTGACGCACTGTTTGTTGGTGCTTAGCGTTCAGGGTTATAACACGGCTTAGCAAAGGTTGTTCGTGGCAGCCAGCAAAAGCCGCCCAAACGAATGTTTGTAAATTAATACTCAAAATATTGTGTTCAGCAGCATTGCCAACAAACGCCTGGGCAGCAACCAGTTGTAAGGTTGCAAGCACCGCTCGCTCTGCGCCTTGTGGATAAACATAATCCCCAAGAACAACAGCCACCCCAGCTGTTTGAATCAGTCTTATTCTTTGATGCTTGTTTTTACTAATAATTGTTATTGGGACTGGGTGTTGATATTTTTCACTCAAATGTCTTTGCCACTGTTGCGTTGCCGCCTGTATTGCTGGTAAATGGTTGTTAATCAACCAGTCGTCATTCTTAATGTTTTCATCACATTCTATTGCGTTCACAACCACGTGCCGCGGCGCTTGGTCAGCAAACCAATGTAGTTTTTTTTGTAAAGAAAAACCGGCTCCCCCACGGCCTGCAACGCCAGACTGATTCAGCCGCCGCCACCACTCGAATGTTTCACATGGAACATGTTTTATTGTTGGGTATTCTGCTTGTTGGATGTTAATTATTGTTGACTGTTGTTCTCCTTGCGTACATTTTGCAACCCCGCTTGCAGGGCTTTTGTTCATGGAACCGTGTTGCAACAATATGTTTTGACCGTATTCGAGAGAATATGGAGCGGTTGCGACCGAGTCTAACTGATAGTAAGCTGCTTGTTGTTCTGCAGAAGGTGTTATAGCTAGGTATAAACTCTTCCAGGCTGATTCTCTCGACTGCTGCAGCGCATGAAACGGATCAATATTCATTGCAATGAAACAATGCAGTCGACAGGACATGGTTTAACACATAGGCCGCAAGCAGTACATTTCTCTTGTATTATTGTGTGTAATAGCCCTTGGGCACCAACAATAGCATCAACCGGACAATGTTCTAAACACACAGTACAACCAATACAGCTGTTTTCTTGTATGGCGACAGGTAGTAGTGGCAAAGGTAACCCGTTATCTGTTGATTGGTTTGTTTCACCTATTATATTTGCAAGTCTAGCAACCAATGCCGTACCACCAGGTGTGCACTTGTTCATTGTTTCTTTATTGTTTACTATTGCCTTTGCGTATAATAGGCAACTAGCGTGGTTGCACAGACCGCATTGAAGTTGTGGTAACTCAATATTGATTAGTGCTACAACAGTATTGGGCGCTGAATGGCTTTTATCATCAACTAACCAAGCAATGGCAGCGATGATTATTCCAACAATGGCAGCAAAAACAACAATCATATTACGGCCGCAAACCCCATTAACGCCAAAGCTGCTGTTCCTAGCGACAATAAAGTACAAACTATATTTGCTGTTTTGTTTTCTAAACAAAGTTTTTTGCTATGGCTTTGAACCACCCATACAACACAATAAAACCCAATTGCTATAGCGGCAGCTTGATATATTGCTTGTAAAAACGACTTTTGTTGCAGCAATAAAGCCGTTGCAAGAACACCACAATTTGAAGCAACTAGGGTTATATATATTCCTAATTTTAAATGGATTGATGGCAAAAACGTCCGTAAAAAAAAATCTATTACTTGCACAACGGTCGCTATTAACATCATAGCAAATAATCCGCGCATAAAATGGAGTTGATTCGATAGCAAAACATAATTATACAATATTTGTGCAATTGGTACCGTTACTACAATAACCACAAAACTAGCACAACCTAGGGCTAACAAACCTTTGCTTTTCGCAGGTCCAACGGTAATAGGACACAGTCCTAAACACATATATAAAACAAGGTTACTCACAGTTATTGCTGAAAAAAACGCTTCAATATTGTATGTCATCCGAAGTTTATATCTGCCAAATTTTTACACGACGAATACCTTTTTTATCGACGCGAATTGTTTCAAATCTATAGTTATCAATTTGAATTGATGCATTAGCTTGCGGTATATCTTCTAGGGCTTCTATAATTAAACCACCAATTGTTTTTGGTCCATTAGTTGGTAATTTCCATTCAAGCTCACGATTCAGTTCACGAATAGTAATATTTCCATTTACAACAAAAGTACCATCATAACGTAACTGGACTTTTTTTTTAAATTCTTGCAAACTATCTAAGTCTTGGACAATTTCATCGATGATATCTTTTAAAGTTAAAAATCCAACAATGTTTCCAAATTCATTTACCACCAACCCTATATCATAAATATCTTGTTGAAACTTTTGGAACTGAACAAACAGCGCTACATTATTTGGTACAAAAACCGGGTCAGAAAACAACTTTAACAAATCATCATGAATGAACGTTTTATTGTATAAATGACGAATTTTCCGCATACTTAAAACACCAATTACATTTTGTACTGTTTGATCCCAAACAACAATTTGCTGGTGTTTGCAGTTAATTAATATTGAATGTATTTGTTGAATATCCAACGAAAAATCAAGACTTTCGAGTGCTGGTAATGGCTGCATTACATCTTCTACCAGAATACTTTGCATATCTAATAAAGCTGTCAACATTTGGCTGTGTTGTTTTGTTAAAATAGAGCCAGAGTCAGCAACAAAACCGCGTATATCTAACATTGTTAAGTGTCGTTGTAAATTACTATTAATTAAAGAGCGTAGTAATATTTTAGTGCTGGCAAAGTTAATCAACCAGGACAACGGCAACATAAAACGAAGAATAGTAGGTAATATTGGTAATGATATATTTTTTACAAAACAAAATGGCTGATAAGCAGCATATGTTTTTGGTGTTATTTCACAAAAAATTAACAGTAGTGTTGTTAATAAAATTGAACCAATTGGGATATATTCATTACCAAAATTATTACTTATCCATAATGTAACAATTGATGCTAGCCCAATGTTAACAACATTGTTTCCAAGTAAAATACCAGTTAGAAATTGATCAGGCTTTGCCAATAAATTTTTTAGCTTTGATTGATTAACAGAATTAAGTTTATTAATATCATGTTGTCTTATTGCAAAAAATGCTGTTTCACTTCCTGAAAAAAAAGCAGATATCAACAATAATGTCAATACTACAATAAATATTATATATTCTTGATACATAATTATAGTTGTAGTAGTTGACTGGATTTTTGTGGATATCTAAAAAAAGTCCTGTTGAATATTAGCATTTTATAATGTTATAAAATAATTATGTTGTGTATTACTTGTGGATAAGTACCGAATAGAAGTCAAATACTGGATAAATCTAGTTTAGTGTAACGGTTTTCCTGTTGATAACTATAAACTATCCACAGAAAATTAGATTTAAGCTACTAATCTGCTGTTAAGTGGCTATGCTGTACCATAGATTACTATGAAACCGCAGATTAACTCGTTGATGGAGTGATTTTGTTGAGAATTGTTGAGAATTGCAAGGCGCATGCCGTAGCATATACATAAAAGGTTGCAACACAGCAAGTTTAAGCAGTTGTCACTAACAGCAAGTATATTCAACAGATATACGAAAAAACGCTATGCGCTAATGTTGTTGTAGCATTGGATAATATCGCCACTAGTCGCTGCACATTATGTTTAAGTTCTATCATCGGTTTTTTACGGTCTCGACCAGCATGGAATTAATCAAAGGATTTCTATGGTTATTCTTAACACTAAAACGGAAAGATATGTTTAAAAAATCAGATATAGTCGCAAACTTGATGAAAATAACCTTTAACACTTTGTCAGTAATGTTTTTTTATTTAAACAATTTTCATCTGTTTTTCTAAGTAATGTAAAAATGGCCTTGATGATATTGGTGATGCATAACTTTTAAAAATCAAAGCTATTTATACCTATGATCGTTTTTATGTTTTTTTATAAATCACCCGTTTAATATATTACATTTATCCTAAAATTATGGATCTACAAGAAACCGAAAAACAGCTAAATATTGAGAGATTCTTGCACAAAATTATTGAAATAAATGGAAAAATACCATCTCAACTAGAACACGCGAATATTTCTTTTTCACACACTAAATCATCGATAGTTTTTGTTTTAACGCGCGTTGCTGGCGATAGGTCTAATATTGGAACTATATTGGATGCTGTCTGTGTTGCTTTATCAAATGAGATGAAAACACAGACATCCTGGAAAATTCAAGCAAGAACCCCGAACAAACAACAACAATTACTCAGTAATTTATATGGTATTGAAGAAAATGTAAAAGCAGAAAACACTTTTGGTTCTTTTGTAAAAGGAAATTCTAACCAAGTTGCATACATTGCCGCAGAAAACACAGCTTTACAAAATAAAATGGCAGCAAATCCTCTGCTTATTTACGGCGCAAGTGGGCTGGGAAAAACCCATTTATTAAGCGCTATCTATAATCAAATTTTGCACGAGTCACCCCAAAAAAAAGTAGCATTCACGCGGGCTGAAAAATTCATGCGCGACATGATTTTTTCTTTACAAAATAAATGTATGGATAGATTTGATGCGTATTATCGTAAAACAGATGTGCTATTGTTAGATGATGTTCATTTTTTATCATCCAAGGAAAAAACACAGGAAGAGTTTTTCTATACATTCAACACGTTGCTCGATAACAACAAAATACTTGTATTTACTTCAGATCAGTATCCAAAAAAAATAAACAACTTAGAAGATAGAATAAAATCGCGACTTGGAATGGGCGTATCTATTAGAATACAGCCGCCTGAATATGAAACACGCGTTGAAATACTATTAAGAAAAGCTAAAGATTTACAACTGTCAATGGATGATGATGTTGCATATCTTATCGCACATAAAATTAAATCTAACGTGCGTGAATTGGAGGGCGCGTTGATTACCTTGCGATCAATTGCTGTTGAACTGGTGGGAACAAAGCATATTTCAGCGGATATAGCACAACATGCTTTAGACGAGTTGTTTTCATACCACACCATTATTATTACAGTTGAAGAAATTCAAAAGCTCGTGGCAGAGTATTTTAAGGTTAGAATTATTGATTTATTAGGTGGTGGACGAACAAGAACAATTGTTCGACCACGGCAACTTGCGATGTCATTAACAAAACAATATACTTCTATGAGTTTTCCCGAAATTGGTAAAAATTTTGGCAACAGAGACCATACGACGGTTATTCATGCAACAAAGAAAATTAAAGACTTACTTAAGACAGATCAAGGCTTAGCAAAAGATTATCAAATTCTTGAAAAAATGATATCCACATAGTTTTCAAAAAACAGTATTATATGTAAGATAGCGCAAGCCTTTTTTTAAATCAAAACAACCACAATAACAATTACAATTAAATAACCACACACTTCTCTATTAACCCAAACACCGTGGAACCAAAATGCAGCTGACCATTGCTCAAAACGCATTACTTCAACCGCTGCAGACTGTCGTTGGTGTAGTAGAAAAGAGCCAAACCATGCCAATTTTGGCAAATGCACACATAGAAGTAAAAAACAATCGTTTAATTATTACGGCAACAAATATAGAAGTACAGCTGCAAGCAAGCATATTATTGGATGTCGATACAGATGATTTGCAAATAACCGTTTCTGCAAGAAAATTATTAGAAATAGTACGAGGAATACCGCAAGATGGAGATATTACGTTTTCATTCAAAGAAAAAAATGTTGAACTTACAACAATTGACTCTCATTACTCTTTGGTTTGCCTGCCACCATCTGAGTTCCCCTTGTTTGTTTTGGAAGAGCAAGAACAGACAAAAATCAGTATTAGTCAATCCAAGCTGTGGTATTTAATCAGAAAAACAAGTTTCTCGATGGGGTATCAAGATGTTCGTCATTATTTGAACGGACTGCTGTTTGAATGTAGGAATGGATCGCTCCGCGCCATATCAACCGACGGCCATCGCTTATCGTATTGTAGTACAGATGTTGATCGGGCTGACAATACGCCGATTAACGCGATTGTTCCAAGAAAAGGCATTATTGAGCTGTATAAACAATTACAAGATACAGAGGAATTGATCGAATTACAGGTGTTTGAAAACTCCGTGGCGATTACAACCCCTTCCCTCTTTTTTGTTTGTAAAACATTAGAAGGCGAATATCCAAACTATAATGACGTTATTCCAACCGATAATTCAAACGAATTGATTGTTGACGTGGCTTTGCTCAAACAAAAACTTAAAATAACATCTGTTCTTTCAAACGACAAGCCAAGGGGAATAACCATCAGTTTAGATGCCAACCAACCTATTACAGTGCGTGCAGCAAATGTGTTTGGCGAATCAGCTTATTCATCGATGGATGGAGAATATCAAGGGGCAACGATTGAGCCAAGCTTTAGTGTTGACTATGTTATAGATGTTCTGAACGCCATGGACAGCAAACAATGTATAGTTAAGATGGGTGGCGGACATGATAGAGTGCTGCTTGAAGAAGCTGATAATCAAAACAGCAGGTTTGTGATTATGCCGTTACTAATATAAACAGGAAAAAAACAAAAAAACTATGCCATATATACCTTTTACCCTCCGCTTTTTTCGTTTCACGTGAAACATGGATAATACCCCATACGATTCGTCAAGCATTCAGGTGTTGCGTGGTTTAGACGCTGTGCGCAAGCGTCCAGGAATGTATATCGGTGACACCGATGACGGCACTGGTCTCCATCAAATGTTGTACGAGGTTGTAGATAACTCAATAGACGAAGCGTTAGCAGGATATTGTGATGAAGTAAAAATAGATGTTTTTGTTGATGGTTCTGTTGCTGTTGAAGACAACGGTAGAGGGATACCTATAGATGTGCATGATGAGGAAGGTGTTTCAGCAGCGCAGGTAATTTTAACGATTCTGCATGCGGGCGGGAAGTTTAACCAAAATTCATATAAGGTTTCAGGGGGGCTGCATGGCGTTGGGGTATCTGTTGTCAACGCCTTGTCTCAGCTGTTAATTCTTGAAGTATATAAAGACGGCACATTATACAGGCAGCAATATAGCGACGGCACGCCAGACGCACCACTTGCCAAGGTTACGTCTACAGATAAGCAAGGCACAATGATTCGGTTTACGCCATCAACACAGGTTTTTCAAACCGTTGATTTTGATGTGCAGATATTGCAAAAAAGGTTTAGAGAGTTAAGTTTTTTAAATGCGGGTGTGAAAATTCACTTACACGATCATCGCGCGCAACAGTCTTTTGAATTTAATGCTGACGGTGGCTTGTTTGCCTATATTGATTATATCAATGAGAAGAAAACCACAACGAGTGAAGTTCTGCACCTGCAACCGGTGCACGTTAATCAATTCACTGTAGAAATCGCACTACAATGGAATGATGAATATCAAGAACAAGTGTTTTGTTATACTAACAATATTCATCAACGTGATGGAGGAGCACATTTGTTAGGGTTTAGAATGTCGCTGACGCGGGCGGTGAAACGTTATTTAGAAAAAGAAAAAATATTAGCTCGTGAGAAAATCGAAATTTCTGGAGAAGATATAAGAGAAGGACTAGCGGCAATTATCTCAGTTAAAATGCCAGATCCTAAATTTTCCTCTCAAACAAAAGATAAACTAGTGTCTTCAGAGGTCAAAGGTATAGTTGACCAAGTGTTTTATAATAAGTTTGTAGAGTTTATAGAAGAAAACCCCAAAGCGTTTCGACACATAGCAGAAAAATTCTTACAGGCAGCAAAAGCACGTGATGCAGCAAGAAAAGCACGAGAATTAACAAGGAGAAAAGGCGCACTAGAACTAAGTGGTCTTCCTGGTAAGTTAGCTGACTGCCAAGAAAAAAGCCCAGCGCTTTCTGAGCTTTTTTTAGTTGAGGGCGACTCAGCGGGTGGGTCTGCAAAACAAGGGCGTGATCGTAAAACACAAGCTGTACTGCCATTACGGGGAAAAATACTAAACGTCGAAAAGACGAGGGTTGATCGCTTGCTGGCCTCAACAGAAATAGCGTCGTTATTAACCGCCCTCGGCATAGAGTTTCAAGATCGCAAGTTTACATCAGCAAAGCTGCGGTATCATAAAATTATTATTATGACCGATGCTGACGTTGATGGCTCTCACATCATGACGTTGATATTAACGTTTTTCTTCCGCCAACTACCGCGCTTAATAGAAGAAGGATATATATATATTGCCCAACCTCCTTTGTATAAATTTAATCGAGGAAAAGCAGAACATTATTTCCGTAATGATCAAGAGCTACAAACATTTGTTGTGCAAAATGTGGTCAACGAAGCCAAGTTACTTGGCTGTAATGGTGAAACGGCCCAAGTACAGCTGTCCGCAGCAATGACGGCAATGATTGCTGCGGAGATGGCGATGCAGAAAATAAGTAAGGTATATCCGCCCGAAATTATTCGCGTGCTAACAACTGTTCCTCTGCTTAGTTTTTCATGCCTTGAAGACAGGAAAATACTAGCAGCGTGGATTGCTGCTGTTACCGTCAAAACAGGTCAAGCTGGTAATTTTAACGGCGTCATTTCCATACAAGATAAACTCAGCTACTCAACTCCTTTTGTGCAAATGCGCCGCCATGGCTTGGAGTTTGAATACGCGTTTGATAAGGAGTTTTTTACATCATATGAATATCAAGCCATAGCTAGAGTACAGCAGTTGAATATGGTGTTTTTTTCTGGTGATACAGCAACCCTGCAAATTGGTGACGACAATATGCCAGTTGATTCATTTGATCAGGTTTTTGCATGCTTGTTAGTTCATGGAAAGAAAAGAAGTACCATGCAACGGTATAAAGGACTAGGTGAAATGAATGCAGAGCAACTCTGGGAAACCACAATGGATCCCCAGGCGCGCGTGTTGCGACAAGTAACCATCCCTGACGCTATCCAAGCAGATAAAATATTTGGAATATTGATGGGAGAAGAAGTGTCTTCGCGCCGTGAATTTATTGAAAAACACGCTCTAGAGGTAGATGAACTTGATGTTTAATATAACTTATTCGCAAAAACTTCTGCTTGGTTCTGCGGTTTTTGCTGTCGTCTCACTTGGTGTTTCATATGGATATTTTCAGCATTATCTTCATCTTAAACCGTGCCCACTCTGCCAAATCGCACGCGTATTGTATGCAATGATTGCTTTGTTTAGTCTTGTTGCCGCAACATTTCCATCCTCAACAAAACTCGTATACCTGCCTTTAATACCAATCTTAGTGGGGAGCTTTTTTGCCATACGCCATCTTTGGATGATCTGGGCACCAATGAGCGGAAGTTGTGTGTTTTTTGACAATTCAAGCGTTTTTGGTTTTTTGCAAAGTGCTTGGCTAGGAACAGCAGATTGTTCGATTGTTACATGGGAGTTGCTAGGTTTAAATATTCCGGAAATGGTGACCATACAGTATGTGCTGTTTCTGTTGATAGCATTTGCAGCAGTTTGGACCAACAAACAGCAACGAATCTAAGCAGCCGCAGCGTATGGCCATGATGGGCAAGACGCAGCAAAGGCGATAGTGAAATTTTGCAAAATGCATGGAGCAGGTAACGATTTTATTGTTACAGCGTTTACCAACACATTGGATTTAGATGCAAGGGTAATAGTTGAATTAGCTGATCGGTATACTGGCATTGGTTTTGATCAATGGTTAATTATATCACCGCCGAATCGTCTTGATGCAGATTTTTTGTATACGATATATAACCATGATGGCAGTCAAGCAAAAAACTGCGGCAATGGCGCCCGCTGTATTGCGGATTTTGTGTATCAATTTGCACTGAGCAATAAGCCAAAACTGACCTTTGATTTAGCAGACGAGCTATTATATGTTTCACGCAAAGATACGCGGTTATCCGTACAGTTTACACTGCCTAAATTGCAGAACAAGGCAATAAAAGTTACAACACCGTGGGGTGACTTTAGTATGTGTGTTCTCACAACAAATAATCCGCATGCAATAATATATATCGGCACAGCCATCGATAATTTTCCATTAAACGCATTAAAAACACATCTGCAAAAACACTATGCAGACAGTATTGGTGAAGACATTAATCTTGGCATATTCACCAAGCTACAACACGGCATTGCCTTAAGAACCCATGAACGCGGGGTTGGTGAAACACGAGCATGTGGGACAAATGCAGTCGCTTGTGCTTGGGTGTATTTACAGCACCATACTAACAACCAGGTAGCAGCAATTAGTGTTGTTGTTAAGGGTGGTACGTTAGAGGTTGAGGTGACCGAAGACAGAATTTATCTTATTGGTCCAACTGCAACCGTGTATACTGGCACAGTCGACATATCAATGCCTTGTAATATTAAACAATTAGCGCCATGAAAGAACTTCAACAACAGATTCAACAAGCGTATGCAATAATTCAAACAATTGCTGCCAACGACCCACCAATTGGCGTAGTTGACGCCGTGAATAAGACATTGGCACTGCTTGATGCTGGATCACTTCGCGTTGCTGAAAAAACAGCATCAGGGTGGCAGACAAATCAGTGGCTTAAACAAGCTATTTTATTGAGCTTTCGGCTGCATCAAAACAAAGTCATCGAAGGTGGTGCAACGCGCTACTTTGACAAAGTCGCAGCAAAATTTAATAACTGGGATACGTCCCGTTTTGTGGACAGCGGCATCCGAGTTGTCCCGCCTGCAATGGTTCGATACGGTTCGTTCATTGCCAATAACGTGGTATTAATGCCGTCATATGTAAACATTGGCGCCTATGTAGACACTGGTTCGATGGTAGATACTTGGGCAACGGTTGGTTCATGCGCACAGATTGGCAAGAACGTTCATTTGAGTGGCGGGGCTGGAATCGGTGGAGTATTAGAACCGTTACAATCGAATCCGACAATTATTGAAGATAATTGCTTTATTGGCGCGCGTTCAGAGATAGTGGAAGGTGTCATTGTTGAGAGCAATAGTGTTATTTCTATGGGTGTTTTTATTGGACAAAGTACACGGGTATATGACAGAATAACAGGCGAGACTCATTATGGTAGAGTGCCAGCAGGCTCGGTTGTCGTTGCCGGCACACTACCATCATCACAAGATGACACGCAATTATACGCAGCAATTATTGTGAAACATGTTGATGAAAAAACACGATCCAAAACCAGCATCAATGATTTACTTAGAATTTAAATTTATATAGATGAAAACAATTATCCAAACAACAGATGCACCTGCTGCAATAGGCACTTACTCACAAGGCATTAAAGCAGGCGGCTTAATTTTTATATCTGGACAGATACCAATTAACCCTAAAGACGGCTCAATTCCAGACGCAATTGATGCACAAATTCGGCAAGTATTAGAAAATCTGCAAGCAATGTGTATTGCAGCAACGGCTACAATTGATGACATTGCCAAGATCACCGTCTTTATGGTGGATCTTAACCATTTTGGTATGGTAAATACAATCATGTCAGAATATTTTTGTTTGCCATATCCTGCTCGTGCCGCAGTTGAAATAACAGGGCTACCGCAGGGTGTACAAATTGAAATGGATGCGATTATCGCACCATAACAATGTGTGGAATTGTGGGTGTAGTAGCAAGACGCAATGTTCAAGCTATTTTATTACGCGGATTAGAGAAACTTGAATATCGTGGCTATGATTCAGCTGGACTTGCAATTATAACCCAACAAGGAATAGCAACACGCAAGTTTGCTGGTAAGTTACAAACATTAACGAAAAGTTATACCGATCAACCAGAACATGGCATGCTTGGAATTGGTCATACACGTTGGGCAACGCACGGCGCTGCGACTAAAGTGAACGCACACCCACACGCCACTAAAAATGTTGCGGTTGTGCATAATGGGGTGATAGAGAACTATGCTGAATTAAAGCAGCAACACGACTTTAGTTACGTCTCGCAAACAGATACAGAATTGGTGTTATTAATGGTTGATCAGCAACTATGCCAAGGCGCTGAACCACTGCAAGCGGTACAACATGTGCTTAGCAAACTTGAAGGATCATATGCATTGGTGTTTGTGTTTGCAGCTTGCCAAAATTATTTAATTGGTGCGCGTCAAGGTAGCCCAATGGTATTGGGTCTGGGTATTGATGAAAATTATTTTGCCTCTGACGTACTGGCGCTGCAAGGACTCACAGCAGAATATATATTTCTTGAAGAAGGCGACATTGTAGCTCTTAGCCATAATAACCACACAATCTACCAACAAGGTGTTACTCCTGTTCACCGCAAAACGCATATATATGCGTTGAATGAAACTCAGAATACAAAAGGTGATTTTAGCCACTTCATGGAAAAAGAAATTCATGATCAACCCAAAGTTATTGCAGCAACATATCAACAATATATTGCAGGCGTTGCGCTAATAGATGGTGCTTTACCTGCTGGACTGATTGAGCAATTAAAGGATATTGACAGTATTCATATTGTTGCATGCGGCACCAGTTATCACGCGGGAATGGTGGCAAAATATTGGTTGGAAGCATTGGCTGGAATAGCGGTATCGGTAGAAGTTGCTAGTGAATATAGGTACAGAGACCCTGTTGTGCTTGCGAACACAATATTCCTAACTTTGTCGCAATCAGGAGAAACAGCAGACACCTTGGCTTCATTACAATTGGCACAAAAAAAAAATTATGTAACAACAGTAGCAATGTCAAATGTAGCCTCAAGCGCATTAGTGCGAGATTCTGCGAGCGCATTGCTCACAAAAGCGGGGACGGAGGTCAGTGTGGCTGCAACGAAAGCCTTTACGACACAGCTTACCCTGCTATTTATTTTGACGCTATATATCGCAAAAATTCGTGGTTTACTAACGGCAAAACAAGAAAAAAATTATATACAGATTTTGAAAAAAGTTCCAGAAGATATATCAACAGTGTTGCATAAAGCGGCGGATATCGCCGAGTTAGCTGGAGCATTTGTGTCTAAATATAATTGCTTATTTCTGGGGCGTGGCAGCATGTACCCAATAGCTCTAGAAGGCGCGCTCAAGCTCAAAGAAATTTCGTACATTCATGCAGAAGCTTTTCCTGCGGGAGAATTAAAACATGGACCATTGGCATTAGTTGGTGCAGATACGCCAATTATCGTTGTTGCACCATCAAATCATTTATATAAAAAGTTACAATCCAATATAGAAATGGTACAAGCACGCGGAGGAGAAATGTATGTGTTTGCTGACAAGTCACTGAAGATACCGTCGGGAAGAAATACCCAAGTCATTAAAATCGAATCTGCTGATAATGTGCTGTCACCAATTTTATTTACTATACCGTTACAACTGCTTGCATATTTTGTGGCAACGCATAAAGGAACCGACCTTGATCAACCTAGGAATTTAGCAAAATCAGTAACAGTGGAATAAGCTGATATTTAGACTTTCCAAGCGTTAATATTTAAGCTAGGAATATATAAAGTGTGTTAAAAAACGAACGACATACACTGTTAATTGAAGAACGGCAAGGTTTTATCAAAACGAATATTGGTGCAGACAACTCCAGTCATGCAGTAATCCTGTATTAGCTGTTGGATGTAAAAATTTTAGTTTCAGCGTTTCAGTGTAGCTATTCCATTCCCTGCCATACTGAAACAGCAGCAAAGCACATATGAGCTATTGAGTAATACATCTTGATTAGATTGTGCTGCCGTAGTGGCGACGATATTCGTGCAGCAGCTGGTGTTGGGCTGCGTCCACTGTATGTTGCTGACCGAGCCATTCGAGCAGTATGTGAAAATCTGCAATAGAAAAAATATCTATTCCATAATCTTGCTGCAGTGCCCAGGTGGTGTCTATTCCTGCTTGGTTGATTTCTTTTCTATCAAACGCAATGCAAACCGCCGTTAATGCGCAATTTTCATATGTATCAAGAATATCACTAACTTGGCTTATTGCCGTTCCAGCAGTGATAACATCATCAATAGCAATCACCAAGCCACGCGGCTGCGCTCCAACCACTAATCCACCTTCGCCATGATCCTTTACCACTTTGCGGTTATATGCAAACGGTAATGATATTTGATGATTCTGAGCCAGCATTGCAGCGGTTACAGCCACTAACGGAATGCCTTTATACGCAGGCCCAAACAACATATCCGCCTGCAGCCCTTTTTGTAATTTATCCGCAATACGTTGGGCGTAAAAACTGCCAAGACTCAAGATTGATTCGCCATCACAGAATTTACCAACGTTGAGAAAATAGGGGCTTTTTCTGCCAGACTTTAACGTGAAATCGCCAAACTGTAATGCGCCATTTTGCCAAACAAACTGACAAAATCCTGTTGCGAGCGCGTCTACCATTGCTGGATATTAAATGAAAATAGCATCGATTGCTTTTGTCACAGCATTGATCGGCGCGCCACCATCCACACGGTGAAAGTTTATTTTTTCTTGCTGCTGTCGTTGCTTGTAAAAGCTGATGAGTGGTTTGGTTTGTTGATGATACACCGATAAGCGGTCTTTAATCGTTGTTTCGTGATCATCTGGGCGATGCACCAGCGGCTCACCTGTTTCATCATCAATTCCTATTTGTTTTGGAGGGTTAAATAACACGTGGTAGCTGCGTCCAGAGGATAAATGGACGCGTCTACCAGACAATCTTCGAATGATTTCGCTATCGTCCACATCAATTTCAATTACATGGCTAATACTAATATTATGCCGTTCAATCGCTTCCGCCTGCCCTACTGTTCGCGGGAAGCCGTCGAATAAAAAGCCATTGGCACAATCAGCTGCTGTAATCCGTTCTTGGATTAAATCGAGGATAATTTCGTCAGAAATCAAATGCCCGGTGTCCATTATTTTTTTTGCAGATTTACCAATTTTTGTTTCTGCGGCAACAGCACTGCGCAACATATTACCTGTTGAGATATGAGCGACATGTAGGCGCCGTGCTATATAGACAGACTGCGTGCCTTTTCCTGCTCCAGGTGCGCCTAAAATGATGATTTGCTGTGTTGCGACCATATATATTGTTTTCCTTATAAAAAGCGAGTTTTATTTACTATAGCATGTGATATTTACAACGTATAATTTCAGCATGTTTTGTCAAAACTTTGTTTTTGCAGTCGCTATTATTGTGTATAACAATCTTCCTTAAATACACAGAGAGTGTACGACAAATATGCTGCTATCAGTGTATGGTTCGTCAAAGTTGGATACATCTCTCTTTGATAACGAAATTAGCGAGCATATCTTTATTACAACCAAGACCACACATAATGGCAGATATTAAAAAACTTATTTGGCTTGACTGCGAAATGACCGGGCTTGATCCTCAAAACGACACCATTATCGAAATTGCCACAATTGTGACAGACAGAGATTTGAACATAATTGCAGAAGGACCAGAGATTGCCATTGCTCATGATGAAGCAACGCTGAACCGCATGGATGAATGGAACGTTACTACACACGGAAAGTCGGGATTACTCGACCGGGTGCGCAGCAGCAATATTACAACACAACAGGCCGAATTGATGACGCTTGAGTTTTTACGCGAACATTGCAAACCACGCCACTCACCAATGTGTGGGAATACAATCTGTCAAGACAGGCGTTTTCTTGCGCATTATATGCCTACGTTGTGTGCTTTTTTTCATTACCGTAATCTTGATGCCACAAGTTTAAAAATTGCTGCGCAACTATGGAGCGATAAAGATGTTTCGATGACCAAGTCTGGGACGCATACAGCATTATCTGATACCA
Source organism: Gammaproteobacteria bacterium (assembly GCA_965277405.1). Taxonomy (GTDB): domain Bacteria; phylum Pseudomonadota; class Gammaproteobacteria. The sequence continues at coordinate 1,017,493 of OZ255726.1, read as the reverse complement.
GAGAATCCATCGCAGAAACACAGATTTATCGGAACTTGTTTGTTAACACATAACTACAGCATACAACCCTCGCTTGTCGCCGCACTGACCGTCAAACCCCTACCTCTTCGATATCGTTGCTTGGTTATCATTAACGTGTTTGCTGCGTCTCGCTCATTATCGACTTAACTATAGGTTCATGTATTAATGTGATCGAATATTGACGGTGTGAGTGGTGGTTGGCTTACTAACTATAATCGCGTCATGTATCTCGCGGCGATTAAAATCTGTTAAAACAATATGCGTTTATCGTGAAATTTTTGTTTTCCGCAAATATTAACCTATTTGTAACAAGTCAACTATCGATAAATAAGCGTGGGCAGCCACATCGAAATAGCTGGAATAAAGGTAAGCAGCATCAGCACAGCCACTAACGGGATTAAAAATGGTGCTGTTGCCATAACACATCGTTCAAAGGGGGTGTCTGATACTTTGGCAAGTACGTATAACACCATCCCTACTGGCGGCGTGAGTAATCCCAGCATCAAATTCAATATTAAAATAATGCCAAAATGGACTGGATCAACGCCAATTTGCACGGCAACAGGTAACAGCACTGAGACTAAAATAGTGATAGCAGCAATTGTCTCCATAAAGCAGCCAACAACCAAAACCAACAGGGTAATCATCAATAAAATCAGTGTTTTATTATTGGTAAAAGACAGTAACTGTTCAGCAAAGACATTGGCAAACTGATTGGCGGTAAGAATCCAAGCAAAGATAGTCGAAGAGGCGACTATAAGTAAAATAGACGCGGTTGTTTCGATGGTTTCTTGCGACACTTTAAGTATGTTATTGAAGGATAAGGAACGATAGACGCACAGCCCTAACAACATGGAGTAAGTAACGGCGGCAATGGCGGCTTCTGTTGGTGTAAAGACTCCTGTTAATATGCCGCCAACAATAATGACTGGGGTCAGCAAAGGCAGGCAAGCGCGTTTAAAGGTTGACCATAATACGCTGAATCTAAAATGATCATCTATTGGGTATTTACGAATTATGGCGTACCAAGATACCATGATCATCAACGCAAATGCCATCAATAACCCTGGAATTATTCCTGCGACAAACAGCTGACCAATAGAGGTGTCGGCCATCACTCCATAAATCACCAGCGGCAATGAGGGGGGAATAATAGGGCCAATGGTTGAGGAGGCTGCGGTAATGCCAACCGAAAAGTCGGCATCATATCCAGCTTCTTTCATGGATTTAATTTCTATATTTCCAAGCCCGCCAGCATCAGCAACCGCCGCACCAGACATCCCTGCAAATATCACACTGGCGCCGACATTAACATGCCCTAAACCACCTGGCATCCAGCCGACTAACGCGCGCGCAAAAGCAAAAATCCGCTTGGTAATACCCCCTATATTCATTAAGTGTCCCGCTAGAATAAAAAACGGAATGGCAATCAAAGGGAAGCTATTAATACCATTGACCATGGTATGCAGCAGTACAATATTGGGCATGCCTTCTATAACAATAAAAAACAACGAAGCCAGCCCTAATGAAACGGCAACAGGCACACCAATTATCATTAGGGTAAACAGGATGAGGAACATACTTAAGATAGACACAATAAACCTCTGATAATTTAATTATTAAGGTTGTTTGCCAAGGTGATATGGTGTTGTGTAATACGCGTATACAGCCACATTAAAGAATGCAGCGCCATTGCGGCGCAACAAACACATATAACCCAATATATAACGCTTTTAGGCAAAGGAATAGAAACCAATGTTTGGTTGATGCGCATGGCTACTTGCCACGATAAATAGGCACAGTAGCCATAAAAACAGCTGCAGGCGATTTGAGAAAAAACCATCAAGGCTTTACTGCATTGACTAGGAATAAAACGATAAGAGAACTCTAAAGCAATATGGCCGCCGTTTCTAACAACTGTCACTGACCCAATAAACCCCAATAAAATCAAGAGAAAGCGGGCTATTTCTTCGGTCCACCCCAGCGAATCGTTGAGCACGTAGCGAGTAAAAAATTGTAAAAAAACAATCGCCACTAATACCCAAAAAACCACCATCACTGGAATGTCTACCATCTTAAAGGTAAATCTTTCCTTGGTTTGATCTGCACAGACGTTAGCAATGGTAGGTGCATGGGGGCTATCCACTTGCCCTGTTGGCTGGTTATGCATCACATCTCTATGACTGCCTTTTCACATAATAATTACAGGGCTTGCAAGCGCGCCAACTGCGCTGCTGTAACGCCGTTATCTTCAGGTTTTAAGAAAGGTTTGATCGCTTTTTTAAATGGTTCGCGGTCAACCTTGTTGACGATAATGCCTTGGTCGGCAAACCATTGTGCCAGGTTTTGCTCTGTGTCATTGATTTCCTCTGAGGCTCTAGCTGCCGCTTGGCTGGTGATAGTCACCAATTTGTCATAATCGCTGCCACTGATTTTTTGTTTGGCATAGCTGGAAATAACAGTGACAATCGAATTCGTCATGTGACCTGTCAGGGTTATGTATTTTTGTACTTCGTAGAACTTTTTGAACTTAATGGTGGGCAATGGGTTTTCTTGCGCATCCACTAGCCCTTGCTGCAGTGCCAAATACACTTCTGAGAAGGCTAATGGGGTCGGGTTGGCTTTTACCGCTTTGGGAAACATCAAATACAGCGGGGCGTTTGGCACACGTATTTTCATTCCCACCATATCTTTAGGCGCATGAATGGGGATGTTGGAAGTCACATGACGGGCACCGTAATAGGTATAAGCTGTGACATCATGACCAGTTTGTTTTTCATAACCAGTTGATATTTCATCGCCAAGAGCGCTATCACGGTAGGCTTTCCAATGGTTGTAATCACGAATAACAAAAGGCAACTCCGAGAGCTTCATTGGAGGGTAGGCCTGTGCCGCGAAGGAAGCGCCTGTGTAAATAATATCGAGCGTGCCAAAGTCTAAGGATTCACTGAGTTCGGCTTCTTTACCCAAAGAAGCGGCGGGATAGGCGTTAATGATGACGCTACCAGCTGTTTGTTTTTTTATTTCAGCAGCGGCCCAGAGCACAGCCTGATGATAAGGGGAGCCTGCTTCATACACATGAGCCCACTTTAAGGTGGTTGCGGCGTTAACAGCGGCACTCATCATGCTAACAGCAAGCACCGTGATGAGTGTAAAGAAAGTACGGCTGGTAACAGTAGTAAGGAATGAGGTTTTCTTGACGGTGAGATGTGGAGTTCCAATCTTAGTCATAATTATATCTACCTAATGTGATAATGAGGCTGATTTCAATCGGTAACACGACACTCAATAATTATATAGCTACAACCATAGCACCGTACACTTCATGGGCTATTGTATAGTATAAGTAAATCGTATGATAATTGTTTAACTGTTTCATCAAAATTACGTGGTCTGCTAACATTGTATCCAAACCGTTGCATGTGGTAGATACTGGCGAATAAGGTCAGTATGGTTTTTATTTATTCCTCGTACTGAGACAACGATATTGCTGTGCAACATATTGCCCATCCTCAAGCGCATCTTTAATTTGAGCGTGGTATGCAACATTCTTTTCCATGGACTTAACCAGAGCTTCATTTAGTATCGCAATCATGCCTTGGTTGGGTGAGTGTTGGTTCGCTTACTATTCATATCAACTCAACGTCTTGAGTTAACGATTAAAATTCGTATTATAAAACAAATTTACAAAACGTTTAATGTCATTTTCAAAAATCAAACCACCACAATGAATCAAACAAAAAAAATATATACGGCACCTGCCTTGGATAAAGGTCTGAGCATTATTGAACTACTTGCAGGCGAAGAGCTTGGCTTGAGTCTTACAGACATTGCCCGTGCATTAACGCGTTCGGTAGGTGAAATATTCCGTATGCTCGCGGTGCTAGAACAGCGCGGCTATGTTACCCAAGACATTGTTTCTGGTCGTTATGTGTTAACAACTTTCTTATTCGAGATTGCACATAAATTACCAAATGTACGCAGGTTAACATCTGTTGCTGAGCCGCGTATGCGCAGGCTTGTCAGGAAAATAAATCAGTCTGTACATCTTGGAATTATCACCAACAATGAAGTTCTGATTATTGGGCAAGTTGATAATCCTGCCAACAGTGTGATGAGCGTGCGGATAGGGGCAAAGATAGAAATGTTGCAAGCATCAAGTGGCAGGGTCATAATGGCATATCTTCCAGAAGAGGAACTTGAGACTCTGTTATCCGCAGTTAAATTTACTGGTGATATAACCAAGTCTGAATTTATGCAAGATCTGGCAAACATCAGAAAAAAAACATTTGAAGTGCGAGAAAGTTTTGTAGTGCAAGGAATTAACAATATATCTGCCCCCGTGCTGAATCATTCTGGTAATGCGGTTGCAGCTTTGACAGTCCCGTATGTTGTGTATAAGAATGAACACATCAGCTTTGCAAGCTGTGTAGACATATTGGTTAAAACCGCTAATGAAATTAGCGGCGCCTTGGGGGCAAATGCTGTACGAATAACTACAGGAAACTCTGATAATCAAGCGAATGGCAGGCAATAACAAAAGTTGCCGCCAGTCCTGTTTAAGAGATCTTGATAGTTGTTGCTAGCATGCGTGGTCATACTCATGCTAGTTTCACACTTTACATGAGTTGCAAAATATTAGTTGCAAAGCGGCGTTTTAAATACACATAAATATTTGACTCTTGAAAAAAATGTGTATATTATTTACGGTAAAAATGTAGGTTTCAGCCGTTAGCGCGACACTGCTAAATTAAGCAAAAACACCGTAGTGAAAAAAAGTTATGGTCGCTGTAATTTAAAAAATGCTAAGCAATGGCGTGTGTGTTACCATGGGCTGAAAGCTGCTGTGCAAAAGTCCTGCATTGGTACTCAGTCCCTGTAAGCAGGGAATATCGCTTACTGGGTTTTGAATATTCATTCAACGTAACAACGCTTGTTACTCAATCCATTACGGGAGGGCCACCAATATTAACGGTCGAGTCTTACAGTCAGATTGAGTTGCGTCTAAGTTAGGTGCAACGCAAATGTAAGCATTCTTTAAATTGCTTGCTAACAACAGTAAGTGGCAAGCAATTAAACAATGGCATCTGATGAATTCAGGATGCTGAACTGGTCACGATGGTCAACACACATTATGAGGAGGAACTATGAAACAGTCAAACTTGAAGGCTATAACGGCAGCCGCTTTGGCGGCGCTACTATTGGCCAGTATGAGCAATCCTATACTTGCTGGTGAATTTGACGGCTACACGTTACGCGTGAAGTTAATAGGAGGGGCGCAATATGAGCCACTGTATGCTGAAATACCTAAATGGGAAAAGCAGACAGGCGCAACGGTCGACATCTTGACGCGAAAAAGTCATTTTGAATTTGATCGGGAAATTAAACAAGATATTGCCGCAGGAACCTTAGATTGGTGTGTTGGATCAAGCCACACAAATTTTGCAGCACAATATGGTGATATTTACGTAGATTTAAACAAGTTAATTGCAGCAGATGTCCTTGCTGAGTTTCAGCCACTCGCACTGAAAAACTCAACTCTAAACGGCAAGCTGGTGCAGTTACCGCGTCATTCAGATGTATCCAATCTGTACTATCAAAAATCATTGTACCAAGATGCTAACAAGCAAGCTGCATTCAAAGCAAAATATGGCTATGCACTTACTCCACCTAAAACGTGGAATATGTTCAAAGATCAAGCAATTTTCTTTGCAGATGCCCCGACTTTTTATGGCACACAATATGTTGGAAAAGATGAAGCGATTACAGGACGTTTTTATGAAATGCTAGTAGCAAATGGCGGTGCGTTGTTCGATGAAGATTGGAATCCCACGTTTAATTCTAAAGCTGGAGTAATATCGGTTGAATGGTTTAAAGAACTGTATGATGCTAAAGCCGTACCTGCTGGGGTATTGAATTATCTTTGGGATGATACGGGACTTGGTTTCGCCTCTGGTTCAGTTGCGCTTAACCTAGATTGGGCCGGCTGGGCATCATTTTTTAATGACCCAGAAAACTCTAAAGTTGCTGGCAATATTGGTTTGATACGGGCGCCAAAAGGCGTTGGTGGCAAACGCTCTGGTTGGTCTGGCAGCCATACTTTCTCAATCACCGCCACTTGTGACAATACTGCAGCAGCGGTATCCTTTATAACCTTTTTAACAGACCATGATCGGCAAATGGTTGAGGCGCGTAAAGGTTTATTACCAACGCGTGAGCAAGTCTGGATAGACGTTAAAAAAGAATTCGCAGCAGCAGGTAACGACTTTCTTGTTGAAGTTTTTAATGTGTTTGCTCAATCAATGGTAGAAGATGCGTTCACCCCGCCTTTAATTCCTGAATGGATTGAAGTTTCAAATGAAATATGGCCGCGCCTACAGGTAGCAATTCTAGGTGAAAAGCCGATCCAAGTTGCGCTGGATGAGGCAGCAACAGCGGCAAAACAAATAATGGCAGATGCTGGATATTATGATTGATCGACACTAGCGCTGACGATGGCGCGAGTCGTTAGCGTGAGTTCTGTTGATTAATATATAAGTGAAACACATGCGCTGGCGTGTAGAAAAACACACTCCTTATTTGCTGTTATCGCCAGCAATTTTGCTAATTATTTTTGTTGTCGCAATTCCATTGGTGTTTTCATTTTATACTAGCCTGACGCCATACAAACTTACCAGACCAGAGACGATCAATACTTTTATTGGTTTGAGGAATTACATCCGCCTTGTTGAAAACACAGATTTTTGGTGGGCTTTTGGCAGAACAATTGTATATTTAACTATCGCCTTGAATGTCGAATTGATCCTAGGGTTGGGCATTGCCTTGCTGGTTAACCGCATCACTTGGGGGCAGCGCACTTTGCGTACCATCATGATGTTTCCGATGATGTTTTCTCCAATTTTAGTCGGTTTTCAATTTAAGTTTATCTTCAACGACAACATCGGCATTCTCAATAATGCATTGCTCTCACTTGGGGTATCCGATGGAGCTATTCCCTGGTTGATTGATAAGTATTTAGTAATGTTCTCAATTATTTTTGCAGAGGTGTGGATGAGCACGTCTGTTTTTGCCATTCTCCTGCTTGCAGGGCTGTTTGCCATGCCACGCGACCCTTTAGAAGCCGCTAAAGTAGATGGGTGCAACCCATGGCAAGTGTTTCGCCATATAACCCTGCCTTTTATCATGCCCTTTGCATTTATAGCTATGACAATCAGGTCGCTTGATATTGCGCGGGCGTATGACATTGTCGATGTAATGACAGGAGGAGGCCCTGCAGGCCGAACAGAATTACTGTGGACGCTGATTGCCCGAGTTGGCTATGACAATGCTAACATGGGACAGGCTAACGCGATGGCTTATATCTCAACGCTGTTATCAATATTATTTACCTATTATTTTTTCACAAAATTAATCGCTGCACGCCGTTATATGGGTGAAATAGGATGATACACAAGATAAAGAAACGCTTGGCCATGACGTTTACTTGGCTGTGCGCTTTTATACTAATGCTGGTAATGTGTGTCCCAGGTCTTTGGGTTGTGTTATCGGGGTTTCGTCATAATCGCGAAATAACCGCCAAGCCAGCGGTTTGGATTCCGCAACACATAACCATGCAAAATTTTGCTGTTATTTTTGGACTAGGTGACGAGCAAATCGCCATACCAGTAGTTAGCTATTTTACTAATTCCATGATCATCGCACTGACCTCAACTGCGATCGCAATTCTGATTGGCATGTCTGGTGGCTATTCTTTTGCTAGATTCAGGTTTGCTGGAAAAAACAGCTTATTTCTTGGACTAATGTTGTCACGTGCTGTTCCAGGTATAGCTCTATCACTACCAATTTTTATGATCTGGAGCAAACTCGGGCTTATTGACTCTACGTTGGGGCTAATTATTATTTATGTTGCCCTGAATGTACCTTTTACTATCTGGTTAATAGACGGGTTTTTTCGACAAATTCCTAAAGAAATGAGCGAAGCAGGCCAGGTAGATGGTTGTACACGCTGGCAAGCTTTTTGGAAAATAGAGTTTCCATTGGCGCGCTCGGGGATTACATCAGCAGGGGTATTCGCATTTTTAACTAGTTGGAACGAATACGCATTGGCGAGTCAATTAACGCGATCAACCGACAGTAAGACTTTGCCAGTGGGGCTGATGGACTTTACTTCACAATTTACGATTGACTGGGCAGGTATGTGTGCTATGGCGGTGATCATTATCGTTCCAGCTCTTTTACTAACTTATGTGGTGCAAAAACACCTGATCGCTGGACTGACATTTGGTGGCGTAAAAGGATAAATCGATGGCAAGTATTGTATTTAAAGAAGTAATTAAAAAATATGGCAAGCTCGAAGTTGTACACGGCATCAACCTAGCAATTGAACATAATGAGTTTGTGGTATTGGTTGGTCCATCAGGTTGTGGCAAGTCAACCACCTTGCGCATGATTGCAGGTCTTGAAGAAATATCAGGCGGAGAAATTTTTATAGAAGATGTTTTAGTCAATCATCTTGCGCCCCGACAAAGGAATATATCAATGGTATTTCAGAACTATGCTCTTTACCCACACATGACTGTGCGCGATAACCTTGGGTTTGCTCTAAAAATTGCCAACATATCCAAACAAAATATTATACAGCAAGTAAACGAAGCAGCAGAGATACTCGGTATTACAGAGTTAATGGATCGCACTCCAGCTGAACTTTCTGGGGGACAGCGGCAGCGGGTGGCAATGGGTAGAGCTATTGTCCGTCACCCAAAGGTCTTTCTGTTTGATGAACCCCTGTCCAACCTGGATGCCAAATTACGCGTGCAAATGCGTACCGAAATTAAAAAACTGCACCAAAAAGTTAAAACCACTATCGTGTATGTCACCCATGATCAGGTAGAAGCAATGACGCTAGCAGACCGCATTGTGGTTATGAAAGACGGCTATATTGAGCAAGTTGGTACCCCTTTAGACGTTTTTAATAATCCAGTAAACACGTTTGTTGCTGGTTTCATTGGCTCCCCGCCGATGAATCTTATCCCTGCTAAAATTGATAAAAAATCATTAGTATTTGCAGACGGGACTAACCTGCCAGTACCCAACCGCCTAGTCAATCATATCGCAGCAGGTGAAGATGTTATTTTGGGAATTCGTGCCGATGATATCAACCCAGTAGGGCATGGAATTAACATCTCAAGCGAGCAACAAGCAACTGTAAATCTAGAGGTCATTCTTTCTGAACCGCTTGGAACAGAAACGATAATTTATACCCAACTTGCAGGGCATGAGATACAAGGAAAAATGTTAAATCCGCGCGCTGTTGCAACCAAAGAAAACTTTGATTTTTGTTTCTCAATGGATAACGCACATTTGTTTAACGCTACCACTAAACAAGTGATACAGGCTGCGGAACCGCTGATTAATTCCATGATGGGCGAGACGCAGCAACAACGATGAAAACGGGTGGGATTGGCAGACGCTGGCACTTGGCAATATGCTAAATCTCATAGTTATTGGCACATATAATAAATTTGGTTATGGAGAGTAATGCAATGCAACGGATGGGAATGGTGATCGGTATCAAGCCAGATCAGATAAAAAATTATAAATTGCTGCACGCAGTAGTTTGGCCTGACATACTGCATATAATTTCTGCCTGTAATATCACCAATTACTCAATTTTCCTGAAAGAGCCAGAAAACCTACTGTTTGGTTATTGGGAATACACTGGCGACGAATTTAAGACCGATGTAGCTAAGATGGCTGCTAACCCGCGTATACAGGAATGGTGGGATGTTTGCACACCATGTCAACAACCATTAGCGACACGTGCAGACGGGGAATGGTGGGCAGCCATGGCAGAGGTGTTCCACCATGAATGATCCGCGCATCGAACTGTATCAATCCTGCTATACTGGCGTTATTCATGATGTTATGCGCGCAATGGGTAAGAAAAACTTAACTTTACCAAGCAGAATTATGCCTTTGCAACCTGAACTTACTCTGTGTGGTCCTGTCTGGACAGTTAACGGTCGAGTAGATGAAACCGCAGATGTTCACGAAACACTGCTAGCTTGGACATGGTTATTGTCAAAAGCACCGGCGGAGCATATTTGGACCGCGCAACCGCATACCCAGCAACTAGCTCAAATGGGTGAGCTTTCCGCCGAAACACTCCATCATAAGGGTGTACTTGGCTGCGTGTTGGATGGCGCTCTTAGAGATGCTAATTTTATCATGCGGCTCGGATTTCCTTGTTGGCGAACCCACCATACCCCGCGAGATATAGTCGGGTTCTGGCTGCCAACGGCAACTGATGAGGATATAATGCTTGGTGAAGTACTAATCCGTCCTGGCGATTGGCTGCACGGCGATCGGGATGGCATGGTGTGCATACCACTTGAAGTTGTTGACCAAGTTCTGGACGAATCACTGATAGCCATGAAAACTGAAAGTAAGGTGCGTAATGCAATTCTTGCGGGCACAGACCCGCAGGACGCCTACCTTAAATATGGAAAATTTTAAGCATATGCAAATGACAGCAACAACGATGGTCTTTGTTGCAAGTCGACAGCATCGTCTTAATCTTGATATAGAGTTATTTGTTAGGCAGCAGTTGTAGCTCACGGAATATGTCTCATACCGACGCTCGTCTGTTACTGCTGCACGCTAACGACAATGTCTTGGTATTACGTGCTGAAATTCAAAGTGGAGATAACGTATTAATTTTTAATGAGGAAATAAAACTTTCATCAAAGGCCAAGATGGGGCATAAGATTGCCTGCAGGGAAATCAAAGCTGGTGAAAAAATTATTAAATACGGTGTCGCCATTGGTTCAGCAATACAAAATATTGCTGTTGGCGAACATGTACATCTTTGCAACCTGAAAAGCGACTATACACCAACCTATTCACTGCCTGAAGCAACGTGCACAGACGCGCAAACAAGTGGAGAAACGCATTGAGTCAGTTGTTTGGGTATCAACGTGCAGATGGACGCAAAGGCATCAGAAACTTAGTTATTGTGGCTTATTTGGTAGAGTGTGCTCACCATATTGCTCGTGAAATAACTAGTATAAATCGTAATCAGGCACATCTGATTGGCTTTCCTGGTTGTTTCCCAAATGAATATGCACAAAAAATTATGGAGCAATTGTGCACCCATCCAAATGCAGGGGCGGTACTACTTATTTCATTGGGCTGCGAAAGCTTCAACCGCTATCAACTGGAAAAAATAATTCGTGATAGCGAGCGACCAGTTACTACTTTAGTAATTCAACACGAAGGCGGTACAGCCGCAACAATTAACAAAGGACAGCAATGGGTAAGGCAGGCAATTGCACAGCTCAAAGGAGATAAAAAGACTAAGATGGCAATCTCTGAATTAGTGATTGGCACTATTTGTGGCGGTTCCGATGGAACTAGTGGAATATCTGGCAATCCTGCCGTTGGCAAAGCTTTCGACCGTTTGGTAGACCAAGGTGCTGTTTGCATTTTTGAAGAAACTGGCGAGCTGATTGGCTGTGAAGAAGTGATGGCAGAACGCGCGGCAACACCGCAGCTTGCGGTCGAGTTGCGCGCATCTATCGCTAAAGCAGCGCAATACTATGCAACGCTTGGGTTTGGCAGCTTTGCTGCGGGAAATGCTGATGGTGGACTAACGACGATCGAAGAAAAATCAATGGGTGCCTACGCAAAATCAGGGCAGTCTAAAATTTCAGGGATGATTAAACCTGGCGATATTCCGCAACAAGGGGGGTTGTATTTAATGGATGTTGTGCCAGATGGCGAAGTTCGCTTTGGGTTTCCAAATATTTCAGATAACGCAGAAATAGTTGAAATGATGGCGTCGGGTGCGCATCTGACATTATTTGTCACAGGGCGAGGATCAGTAGTTGGGTCTGCGCTGGCACCGGTTATCAAGATTGCCGCCAACCCGCAAATGTATCAACGTTTGAGCGGTGATATGGATGTGAATGCTGGTCGAATAATCAGCGGTGAGGCGTCGTTGCATGAAGTAGGCGACGAAATTTACGCTTTAGTGATTGGTGTTGCCAATGGGAAAAAAACAAAATCTGAGTTACTCGGACATACCGAATTTATCCTGACATATAAAAGCTTTGAGCCAATTGGACCGAGTTGTTTACCAATTTAAGCAGAGATTCCTTGATATTGCCCGCCGTGGTTGCGGGCTTGAATCATTCCAGAGCTTTCATCAACACCAACATGAACTTTCATACCAAAGTAGCATTGGTTACCCTTCCTTGTTTGATGCATTTGCGGATCACGGGCTTGCTGTTTATTCTTAGGTTGTTGTTGGGGCGTCGATAATTGAGGCTTCAACGACTGCCTTCGTAGCGTAACAATCCATGATTATTGAGTTGTTGACTGATTCTCCTGAATATTTTTTCACAGAGGTTGTACTGTTCCAGCAATCTTCTGAAATTCAAGATGGTGGTCTCGGTTGCTGCTTTTTACAATTATTGCCCTAAATGTCAAAACTACACACGTTGTTTACAAAACCAACAATTCTAGCAGCTGGTGGTAGATTCCATAAAGCGGAATGTGTGCGACTGAGGTTATAGTTGTTAAGATATTTTGGAAGAGCTTTGTTGCGTTCATCACTTGTTTGCGATGGCTGCGAAAACGCCCATTCCTTGCTAAGCGTTTGTATAATCCTTGCTGCTTTTCCGTTGGTCTGAGGCCTGTATGGTTTGGTAAAAACGTGCTTGATTTGACATGCATCAAGATATCTATTTACGAACTTTGATCAATATGCAGGTCCGTTGTCTGTCATCTAGAGAGGAAAAGCAGGGGCAGGGCTTGCCGTAGCTGTTTGTATCTGAGCAAGGGACTAGCTTTTACCGTGACAGCATCAACTAAATCGTGACTGCCAGCTACAAGAGGGCATGGTTACGGTTATGCTCTGAATAATAAGGGGTATGATGTACGTGTAGTTCAAGACTATCTAGGGCATAAAGACATTAGAAATACAGCCATTTACACTAGGGTTGATGATAAGCAGTTTCAGGGTATGTGGGATTAAATGGAAAAGTCTTTTATTGGAAAAGACTAAACCTATTGATAATGTAAAATTTGTGGTATTCTCTGTTTGGTCAAATTTATTTTTGGCTTTTCTAAAGATGCAAGGGAGTTGTAGTCAAGAATAAATCTACCCCCCTGGCGTTTTCAACTTTGAGCAGGGTGCTCAACACCAGATATTGCCTTGCTTAATTCTTTAAATTCAGGTTTGGAGATTAATATGTTGAAGAAATCTTTATTTGTTGTAGGAATGGTCGCGTCCGTTATTTTTACGACATCAGCAAATGCTGGGTGGGAGCGATACCCTTATCTTTCCAGTACTTATGACCAAAAAATTAATGGGAAACTTGTCGCACGTTGGTTTGGTGTCCCGCAATACGGTCAGCCTACCACTTACACATGCGGTGCGACAACTACTTCAATGCAGATGGCTTGGGAAACTCATAAGAGAAATAAAACGCTTAAATACAGTCCAACTGGTATACATAGCTATATCAATACCTCTGGTGGTTCTACTAGTGGCTTGACATCAGACGAATTGAAGGCAGGACAAAAGAAAATAGTTGACCATATTAACCGTACCCAAGGTCTTGGGTTAACAGTTTCTATGGCTGAAAGAAAAGATAGTTCAATAAAAAATGCAGTATCTACACTTGCTACAACGATATGTAGAAATTTTAGTCCTGCTATTCTTTATGGGAATGTAAAATATGCCTCATGGGAATGTAAAATATGCCTCAGCAGGTGGTCATTATCTTTTAGCAACGGGAATGATTTATTGTCCTCAAGGAACATGCTCTAGTGATGTAGTTGGGCTATTCATTAATGACAGTGCTTATAACTCGCCAGCGTATAGTTCTTCTCATCTGGTAAGGCGTCTTGCTGTAAGTCCAAGAAAATACCTAAGTCAAAATGAGTTAGCTTCTTACTGGAAGCCAACAGGAAGTAGACTTCCTTGGTTACGTGGTTATATGTATTTGTATAATGCAAGCCCACGAGTGTAAGGGTAAATACCATGGGGCTTCTTTGTAGGCTCCATGGTTATTGTTTAGTTGCTATGAATAAAAAAACAATCTCAATACTTATAATATTCGTCATTGTTTTGGTTGTTCTGTTTGTATGGTTTGACATAACTAAGCCCATTGAGCAGAAAACAAGCACAACAACAGAAATAACTGATAGTCCTGTTGTTGTAGCTCACAATATTGGTAGTGTAAGTTTGCCGATACGAACTTCTCCTTCAGATGAAGAGACTAGCGATATAAAAGTTATTGCTTCTTCACCTGAAGAAGCTGAAAAATTGGCAAAAGATTTTTATAAAGATATGTTCTCTGTTGTTACAGAAGAAGATGGTTATATTTTGGACGTGTATTCAGGCGATTCAATAAGTGTTAATAACTTTTATTCGGAAACAGAGACGCCATCACAGTTTGTTCCTTTGTTCTCAAATAATAAAGTTGTTGGTGTGTCAATATTTAGAGAATATACAGCAGACCAGAGAGAATTAGGAAGAATGTCAGAGATAACTGCTGAATGGTATTCTTATCCTCCGGTGTCTTTTCAAGAAGCAGAGCATAAATTTCTTTCATCAAACCCATCTCTGTATTATAAAATTATATCAGGATATTACTTTATTGAAGATGGCGAGACGCCATATTATTTATTTAAAAATAATGAAGACTCTGAAAAAAAATGCTTTCTAGTAAGTGCGTATGATAAAAATATCATCACTAAAGATTCTAAATTACTTAACGAAGCACATCAGGAAAAATTACCAGTGAAGCTTGATGAAAATGGCTTAATTGCGGTTGATATGTAAATAGCTGCTAATCTTTCAAATGAAGAGCTAGAAAAACTAAAGTCCGACATTGAATTAACTAATAAATATATTAGAGACGGAACAATGCGGTTTGATGAAAATATGAATATTGTCCATGATGGACGTAAAGAGACAACACAAAATATTTTTTCGGAGGAAGGGGAAAACCAGAATTATTACAATTATGACACATCTGATGACAATACAATGACTGGGGCAATGGAGCCAGCAAAGTTAAAATAATGTGGAAGTATGTAGTTCTGTCAATATCCGTAATTTCTGGAACTATATATTTTTTTGATAAAATATATCCAAAAATTGTGTATGAGGAGATAGGTGCTGTTAACAACATTGTTGTATACAAAAAGAGCAAAAAACTAATTTTATTTAATAACGATATGCATATTAAAACCTATACTATTTCTTTAGGAAGAGTGCCACTTGGTAAGAAAGAAAAAGAGGGGGATCATAAAACACCTGAAGGGGCTTACTATATAGACTGGAAGCACCCAAATAGCTCATACCATCAAGCACTTCACATCTCGTATCCAAATAAAAATGAAAGAGAGCTAGCAATAAAAAAAGAGACTAATCCTGGTGGAGATATTATGCTTCATGGTATGCCAAATTATCTAGGATGGCTTTACCCTTTATTTAAAGGAAAAGATTGGACAAATGGTTGTATAGCAGTATCTAACGTAGAAATAGAGGAAATTGTATCAGTAGTAGAAATAGGAACTCCAATTACTGTTTATCACTAGCTATTGTCAAAAATCAGTATTTACATTCTCTATCTCGTAACTGTTCGCCAGCTTATCTAGGGCATCTCTGAAAAACCCCCAAAAATCCTACTAACACTGTCATAATGTTTTAACTATTGTTTTTGAGAATTGATATGCAGCAAATGACGTTTCCAGAGTTAGAATACACACATAAGAAACGCAAAACGCGTAGAGAAATATTTCATGAGAAATTAGAATCTGTTATTTCAAGAGAATAAAATGGAAAATTTTAGACAATACTTTAGTGTAGAATTAGATTTAAAGTTTTCAGAACTAGGATTGGAAAATAGGGATTATACTATAAAAGTTCATAAAGAACTGCTTAAAGGGAAACCTATAACAAAGGAAAAATGCCTTTCAATTTTAAACCTTGCAAATGCCAAGTCTGGCAATTTGTTAGAAAAAGTTGCTGAATTCGATGCAGAAGGGAATATTGTTGGTTTTTTAGGATTATCATTAATGCCGACTAGACACAAAGTAATTATTGAAAATAAAACATTTTATACTTGGTGTGCAATTGATGCTATTTTATTTACAGAATGGTTGGCTGTCTCTGCTGATGTTTACTCGAACGACCCTATCGATAACACACCCATTGAATTAAAAATGAATGTGGATCAATTGATTTCGTCTAATCCTTTTCCTTTATTTGTTTCGTGGGTCAAAAGCATACATACCTGTGATATACGAAACTCATTCTGTAATCACGTTTTATTTTTTGCGAGTGATACGACTGCAAAGCAATGGTTAAAAGAAAGCCCTAACGGCAAGATTATAACACTAGATGACTTTTTTAGGGTAACTACACAGCTAGTATAGAAAAATATTAACAACAATGAGATACAGCGTATGTGAAAACCAGGATAATTTATTTTAAAAGAAAAGGAAGTCCCATTAAGAAAAGAGAATGAAGCCTTATTACAAATAAATAAAGTAGTCATCTATGGAACAGATTTTCACTAGTATGGCGGAAATCAAGTGTTTTTTCCAGTCCTTGTATTGAATATACTTTTGGTTTGCGGCAGCGGTACTTGCTGTGTTGCTACTGCATACGGATGCAAGCCGCGCCGTGTAATCATCAGCAATTGCCAACAAACTCTCTCTATCAGCGAGTTAATCAGAGGTTCCCAAAGTGAATTATCAGTTCGTATTTACCATGGCTGCATATAATTTTGTACGTATGCGCAATCTTGGTGCTGTATCATGCTGATTTGCAACGTCAGCGGATTGCCACGCCAACAAATTGGAAACGTGGTAGTTGCACACGGAAAACCACCAAAATCCGCCCTAATAACAGCTGCTGTGCGCTAACAAATCAATTTTGGAAGTGTTGAGGCTTATTATATATGATAAATTTTTAACAGCCTGTTCAGTGCGTAAACTTGCCATGGCTGCATATTGCCGCCACTTGGGCACAAGCTGGCATGTTGCAGGATACAAGCAATATCTACTCGCGTAAATCGGTATCTCGATAGGCGCTATTGATCTTCGCGGATGGGTCAATACAGAAAGCTCCGCGCTTTAGATGTCGGGTGCTGACGCTCATTGATGCCCATCATTGCTCCCGCTTTTTCTGGCTGGTGGGCTAAATTCACCAGGTGATCGGGCTGTAATTGCCTCAGCTATCTCGGTAGCTGACTTAAGTGTACGCACGATCGTTGGTGTCGTTAACGCGCGCCAATCGTTTGCCAGCCCTCTTGCGGACTGGGCTGCTCTGACTTCTGAGAATATGCCACGAACTTTGGGAATAAACCTTAGGCACAGCGAAATCGACAGACTTATCTGTTCGGCCAACTTTTGATTCGGCAGAAACCGCAATCCAGATTCAATGCCTGCTACTATTTCACTTGATCTAGTCGTTAGCGTGAGCAATGAAGCCAGCATAATCATGGCGATGAAGCGTAACACGACAAATGCCGCCAACTCCAACCCAGTCAGATACAACTGCACAATAAATATGATTAACAGTAGCCAGATGACTGGTGAAACGGACTGCTTGATGGCCTTAATAGGTATTGTTGCGACCACGTAACCAAGCAAAATTAAGCAGCATAATCCGGCAAGAAACCACCAAGTTCCAAATAGAAAGAGCAATGTGCACACCACAAACAGAGTGAGGATTTTCACGCTTGGAGTTGCCCGATGCAAGATGGTATTGGTGTCGCAATACAGGTCGGTCAGCATTCTGAGAGCCTTTTATATTGAGGTATAACAGACTCAGGATGACCGTCTAGATGGATTTGCCCATAGTGGATCAAAATAACACGCTCCATCTTCATCATCCATTCTAAATCGTGACTTACGATCAGCAGAGATTGCTCCAGCTCGCTCAGGATCTTTAGCAACATAGCACGATTGCGCAGGTCCAAGAGTGTTGTTGGCTCATCGAGCACGATGTATTTAGGGTTCATGATCAGCACGCCGACCAAGGCAATCAGTTGCTTTTCGCCACCGCTCAATTCGTGA
This sequence comes from Gammaproteobacteria bacterium, assembly GCA_965277405.1. Classification (GTDB taxonomy): domain Bacteria; phylum Pseudomonadota; class Gammaproteobacteria. The sequence continues at coordinate 999,373 of OZ255726.1, read as the reverse complement.
GTGAACCTGCCCCTGAGATGGGTAAGGCTGAACTTCACCAGATATTCGTCAACACGTGCGCCGACTTCGGTTTTCGTCAGCCCTGATTTTTTCAGGCCAAAAGCAATATCTTCCTCGACGAGCGGATAAACGATTTGATTATCAGGGTTTTGAAATACGAAACCGACAAAACTCCTCATTTGTTTATCTGCAACAGAGGAGGTATCACCGCAGCCAATATGCCCCGTGGAACACGGCTGCAAACCATTTAGCAGTTTTGCAAACGTGCTCTTTCCAGACCCGTTGTCGCCAATAATGCCGATGCGTTTTTCACTAAGAGTGAGCGATATATCGCTTAATATCGTGCTGTCACCCTTTATCACGCTGATATTATTCATGAAAATCACAGCTTACACCTCCGCGAATGCCGCAGCAGCGGACTCAACACGCTGATATCTGCGCCATCCTCATTGCAATTATTGCTGCCAGTTAAAATTTTTTCGTCACCAAGCCAGAACTTTCATCCGCATGCCCCAGTATTCAATCTATGCGGTCTTCTTGCCTTTGATTATAGGGTAGGATTTGGCAACGGTGACAATCACTACCGCAGCAAGCACTGCTTTAATCAGACCGCCTGGGATGAACGCAAGTGAACCCAACAACGCCTTCTCGAGTGGGATGTTTGCGACCACGGCAACCCAGGCAATACCTATAACGTAGAGCAAGACAATACCGCCGGCGACACAGGCAAAAAAAGCATATGCATAATTCAATTTCTCCCAAACACGTTCGATCATATAGCCAATTGCATATGCAGCAAATATCCAACCAACTAGAAACCCGCCGCTTGGTCCTGCAAATACTGCAAACCCGCCACGACCGCCAGGAAGCAACGGCAAACCTATAGCGACTAATGTGAGGAACAGGACAAGTGCCAAGGCACCACGCCTAGCGCCTAAAATCCCGCCTGCAAGCATTACACCTAACGATTGTGCCGTAATAGGCACAGCAACTACGGGCAGTGTTAGCGGGGGGAAAACACCCAAAACGGCTACAATTGCAGCGAATAGGGCGATTAATACGATATCTCTTGTATCCATTATAAAATTCCTTTTGTTGCGCGCGTCAAAATGTGCAAGCTATGATTGCTTATCTTAACCGCTGGCTTATCTGTATTGTCAAAATAGTCACTATCTGTCACTATCTGTCAGTATAGTGTCAGTACGTCGCTGTCGGGCAAATTTATTTCCATATGTGAACGTGTAATCTGTTGATGCCCATATTTAACAGTCAAAACTAAAGATTTTGCGCACGTTGAAGAACATAACCTATTGGGCAAGGAAAACCGCTAGGATGCGAGCGTTCAGATCAGTTAAAAAAGACTTTCGATCAAACCCTTCAGGGTCGACCGCAACGGGAATATTTTCCATATCTGTCAGCCATTTGGGAAACGGCGCAATAAAGGCAAAGTGATGTCCAGCAATCATTTGCAGATCAGTAGGTAAATCAGGGGAGACAGCACGGATTAGTGGGTATGCATGAAATTTTGGTTGTGCGATCCTATCGCCTGCAATTGCGAAAACAGTCAGGCTAGTTGCCGACAATTTTTTTACTCCAAAACCCTGAAAGACTGGTGCGATAAGTACTATTTGACCATGAATCAAGGGCTTATTGCGGAATGGATCGGTTGTTTGCGGCAGTGAAACATCATGATGGAATGACTGAATGGCCCGATAGACCCGTCCTGGGTCCTCACAAAACTCGACATCAGCGTCCATGTTTAGTTGGCAATGTTGATCCACACGCTTGGTCGAATATTCGGCACCAGCAGCTAGGAGAATTGTTGCCCCTCCGAGTGAATACCCGACCCCGTGAATTGCATCACGATTCACATGATCGGCAAAATCCGCTTCCGCCAAAACAGCACTTAACGCTGCATCAAGTTCGAGATAGCGGTGATTAAGCGCACTGGCGGTCTTGCTCCCGCCGACCAAATAATCGGCCTCGTGCTGTGGGGCCGCAACGATGAACCCAGCGTCTGCGAGGGTTTGCGATGTCAGGTAATGATTTCGATAGCGTCCGCCGCGCCCGTGGGAAAACAGGATAACCTGATAAGTGCCTGTGCTGATCGGTGCATCTTGCGCAACATCGACTGCGAATGGGCCGAGACTTTGGGATATTGTCGCTGTGTCACTTGGATACCAGACACCGATTTCAACACCATCATGCAACACAACCCTGAAACCAGCGGCATTGGCCGTAACAGTCCAAGCCATGGAAAACGTGGCTAAAATTGCTGCGAAAAAGATAACGATTGTACTCGATCTAGAGTTCGCAAGCATTTTGTAACCTCACTTGGTAAATAATATCCACAGTATAGTCTACCTTAACATAAGCCCCACACTGCCACTATATTCGTCCGCAACGCCATACCTCAAGCAAACATTAACCACGACATCAACAATTCCAATTTTCGGATAAACTGCTAGCGACTGGCGTAATGCTCCTTCCCAACTAACAGCTGCTACGCAACCATCGTAATTGTAAGATATTTGAAATGTCACCTTGTAGATGTCGCCTGGAAGATGTCGATTTCGATCTGGCGCAATTAGGGAAGCTCTGATTAAGTCCATGATGGGCGAGCCAGAGAAAAAACGCTGATGATAACTAGACGCAGTGCGCAGATAATACTGGTGGTATTATCAAGTGCTACAACGACGTTAGCGCAGCGTTTTTTCCCAGCCTTCTATTGAATATATGATGGTTTGCCTACAAGCGGTACTTGCTGTGTTGCATCCCTTGGCGTATATGCTACGGGATGCGCTCAGCGGTTTGCGCCTTGCAATCATCAGCAATTGCAGGCAAACTCGCTTCATCAGCGACTTAATCAGAGATTCCTTAAGCGCGGTGCGCAGATAATACTGGTGGGGACTTGTGGGTGTTGCCAAGTGCTGCAACGACGTTAGTAGCGCTTTTTTCCCGTGTTTCTGTTGAAGTATAAATGGGTTGTTGCAATTGCTTACGCTTGCTGTGTTGCATCCCTTGGCGTATATGCTACGGGATGCGCTCAGCGGTTTGCGCCTTGCAGTCATCAGCAATTGCAGGCAAACTCGCGCCATTAGCGAGTTAACCAGAGCTTCCCTAAGTAAAAACACCAGACAACTATATTGCAAAACCGCAATGACCGCGCCGCTGTTTTGCAGCATATGTTAGCTATCAGATTTCAGTAATTGTGGGTGAATACTGCGCACGACAGTTGCTAGCCCGCTATGATGCTGCTCCGCAACTATTACTCCACTAAGCTTATGATCCGTTTTGACAATGCTTGTTTATTTCAAGCAACAAAATTATTGTTTGATGAGGCAGATCTCAACATTTATCCTGGCGATAAAGTTGGCGTAGTTGGTAGAAACGGCTGCGGTAAATCAAGTTTGTTTCGAGTTTTTAACGGTGGGTTGACAACCAGTACTGGCAGCATCACCTGGCCGAATAAATGGAAAATCGGCATTATGGAACAAGAAATAGTGCAACGGCAAAGCAGTGCGCTCGAATATGTACTGAGTGGTGACAATGTCCGTAGCCATTGGCTTGGAAAATTAGCAGCAGCTGAGCACAACAACGACACCGGCACAATAACCAAATGTTATAGCGAGCTAGATAGCTGTGATGCATGGACGGCGCAGTCGCGAGCACAGCGCTTGCTCAGCGGTCTTGGTTTTGCAGTCACATCCCACCACAATGTAGTGAGTTCGTTTTCTGGTGGTTGGCAGATTCGCCTAAATTTAGCCAAAGTGCTAATGCAACCAGCAGACTGCCTGCTGCTTGATGAACCAACAAACCATTTAGACATTGATGCAATTGAATGGCTAGAACGCTGGCTCAAAGAATATGCTGGAACGTTGTTGCTCATTTCGCACGATAGAGATTTTTTAGATTCAATTAGCAAAAAAATCTTATGGTTTGAACGCCAAAAACTACAATTGTATTCTGGCAATTATGAACAAGCGCAACGCCAACGCATCGAGAGACTTGCTCAGCAACACAGCATGCAACAAAAGCAACAAATTGAAATTGCCCATATGCAAGATTTTGTGCGCCGCTTTCGTGCCAAAGCCAGCAAAGCTAAACAAGCACAAAGCCGTTTGAAAGCCCTTGGTAGACTAGAAGTCATGGCTGCAGTGCGTGCCGAAAGTCCGTTTACATTTCGACTCCATTCCTCAGAAAAAACATCAGATCCATTGCTGAATTTACGCCAAGCTAACCTTGGTTATGGTGAAACTCCTATATTACAAAACATCGATATCAGTATTCGCAGTGGAGACAGAATTGGGGTGTTAGGTGTGAATGGTGCGGGTAAATCAACTTTGCTGAAAACACTTGCAGGCGAGTTGCATATTTTATCTGGCAAGGCTGAAATCGGCGAGCATCTGAAAATAGGTTATTTTGCCCAACATCAAGTGGAAGCGTTGGCACTTGATACCAGCCCAGTTATGCAACTGCAAAAACTACAACCAAAGGCCACCGAGCAATTAATTCGCAATTTCCTCGGTTCGTTTAATTTTAGAGAAGAGGCTACAGCCAGCTCGATTCACCATTTTTCTGGCGGTGAAAAAGCCAGGCTGGCGTTGGCATTGATTGCCTGGCAAAAGCCGAACCTGCTCATTCTAGATGAGCCAGCCAACCACTTGGATATGGACATGCGTGACGCATTATTGATGGCGATGCAGTCGTTTGCTGGGGCGGTGTTGTTGGTATCGCACGACCGATATTTGCTCCGCCACAGTGTTGATTATTTTTGGCTGGTAGCCAATGGTGATGTTACCGACTTTACTGGTGATTTATCTGACTACCAAAAAATTGCATTTCAACACAATCAAATCACGGCAGCTGCAACACCAGCTGCTGCGACACAACGCGCAGCAACAGCTACGCATAAAAACAAAAAACAACAACGCCAAGCCGCAGCGCAACAACGCAACCACTCAGCAGCAAGGCGCAAACAACGCGGCATACTTGAAAAACAAATTAGTCAACTTGAAAAAAAACTGGCAATCTATACTGAGCAATTGGCAGATAGCCGGTTATACGCAGCCGCGCAAAAAGAGCAACTGCATACAGTCCTCAACCAACAAGGAGCTACGAAAAAACTCATTAACGCGCACGAAGCACAATGGCTTAAAATAAGTGAGCAGTTACAGTAGCAACGCCGCGCGCAGCGTTCCAACGTAATATGCCATAGCCAAAGCAGCTATATCTATAAGTCTAGTGCACCCTGTTTACGAGTAGAATAATCCGCAATAATACTGCAACATCTGGGCAGCACGAAAATGTTGTCGCGCTGATTAACTCGCTAATAGCTTAGCAGCGCGTCAACATTGATATGCTTGCTGGCAATAGTGGTGCTGCCACCGAGTGCGGGCAAGTCAATCATCGCTAAGACATGGGTTGGAATTCCGCCGCAGCTTTGAATCAGATGAATCGCTGCAAGCAACGTGCCCCCAGTGGCTATCAAGTCATCCATGACGACCGTCTTAGTTCCTGTGGAAATGGCACCACGTTGAATTTCCAGGGTATTCGTCCCGTATTCTAGCGCGTAGCTCGTGCTGATGGTCTCCCCTGGTAACTTGCCTTGTTTGCGGATAATCGCCAATGGTTTTCTCAAAGCATACGCCACAGCCGAGCTACATAAAAACCCTCTCGCGTCAATGGTAGCAATAACATCTACGCTTGGGTGTATGCGTGCGCAGAGTTCGTCTACTACCATTGCAAATACATCAGCATGCAAAAAAATTGGGGCGATATCGCGAAACAGTATGCCAGGTTTTGGGAAGTTAGGAACAGTACGAATTGTTTGTGCAAGGATTGCTTTACTAAATGCCATGATAGGAACTTAGGTTAAATATTTAATGGTTTGCGGAAATTGGTGTGGTTGCTGTGTTCGTCCGTTAACGTATACGCTGCGCGATTTGCGGTGCTAATCCGCCTGGTAATCACCAGCGACTTAATTAGAGGTTGTTAGTAGCGATAGTGGTCAGGTTTGTACGGACCGTCAACAGCGACGTCGAGGTATTTTGCTTGAGCTGGCGTGAGTACCGTGAGCTTTGCACCAATTCTATCTAAGTGTAGCCGTGCTACTTTTTCATCAAGCAATTTTGGCAAAACATAGACTTTATTTTCATACTGATGCGGATGTTGCCACAGCTCAATTTGAGCTAATACTTGGTTGGTAAACGAGTTTGACATAACAAAACTTGGATGCCCAGTTGCACAGGCAAGATTGAGCAAGCGACCTTCAGCAAGTAAGGTGATGCGTTTACCATTTGGCAAGATGATTTGGTCAACCTGTGGTTTAATTGAATCCCAAGGGTATTGGCGCAGTTGCGCGACATCAATTTCAGCATCAAAATGACCGATGTTGCCAACGATTGCCTGGTCCTTCATTTGCAGCACATCGTCGTGGCTGATAATGCCGTCATTGCCTGTGGCGGTAACAAAAATATCTGCATCAGCAACTACAGCGGCTAACAGCACGACGCGATAACCTTCCATAGCAGCTTGCAATGCGCAAATTGGATCAATTTCTGTAATATAAACTGTTGCGCCAAGCGCACGTAGCGATTGGGCGCAGCCTTTGCCAACGTCGCCATACCCGCAGACCACGGCAATTTTTCCTGCAATCATAACATCAGTTGCGCGTTTGATGCCATCGATCAAAGACTCACGGCAGCCGTATAAATTATCAAATTTCGACTTGGTAACCGAGCCGTTGACATTTATTGCTGGTATTTGTAACGAGCCGTTTTTTACCAGACGTTCGAGTTGTTTGACCCCAGTTGTTGTTTCTTCTGATACGCCGCGGATAGCAGCTAATAATGTTGGGTGTTGTTGATGAACATGCGCGGTTAGATCACCGCCATCGTCAAGGAGTAAATTTGGCTGCCACTCGCTTTGACCGCATACCGCCTTTTCAATACACCACCAATACTCATCTTCGCTCTCACCTTTCCATGCGAACACGGCAACACCTATTTGGGCTATTGCCGCAGCTGCGTGATCCTGCGTAGAAAATATATTACACGATGCCCAACGCACTTGCGCGCCAAGGTCTATCAGTGTTTCTATCAATACAGCTGTTTGAATCGTCATGTGCAAGCAGCCGACTATGCGTGCGCCGTGTAATGGGCGCATCCCTGCATATTCTTGGCGTAATGCCATCAGCCCAGGCATTTGGGTTTCAGCAATGCGTATTTCCTTGCGACCATATTCGGCAAGGCTGATATCGGCGACGCGGTAATCAGTAAAGGCGGCGTTTTGTAATACTTGGCTATTCACGGCTATTATCTGCTGGACTATAATTGAGATTGGATCGCAGCAATTTTGTCTGTGCGTTCCCAAGAAAATGATTGATGCGTAGGTTGTCTGCCAAAATGTCCGTAGGCTGCGGTTGGTTGGTATAGTTGCTCGCGTAATGCCAGCATATCGATTATTCCAGCAGGGCTAAGGTCAAAAATATTTTCGACGATTTCGGTTAGGCGGGCATCGCTGACAACCCCCGTTGCAAACGTGTCTATACTCAGAGAAGTCGGCTGGGCAATGCCGATTGCATACGAGACCTGAATTTCACAGGCACTGGCTGCCTGCGCCGCGACAATATTTTTGGCTACATAGCGCGCGGCATATGCCGCAGACCTGTCCACTTTAGACGGATCCTTTCCTGAAAATGCACCACCGCCATGGCGCGCATAGCCGCCATAGGTATCAACGATTATTTTTCGACCCGTTAGCCCGCAATCACCCATAGGTCCGCCTATCACAAAGCGACCAGTCGGGTTAATGTAGTATTTTGTGTCGGCATGCAAAAAATTTGCTGGTATCACCGGTTTGATGATTTCTTCGCGGACGAGTTCAGTTATTTGTGCAAGTGTCGCTGACTCAACATGTTGGGTAGAGAGGACGATTGCATCGATTGCAACCGGTTTCCCCGCGTCATCGTAACGAAAGCTCAATTGACTTTTTGCATCAGGTAACAACATTGGGTTAGATTTACGAATGTTAGCTTGCTGTGCCATTAATGCATGCGCATAAAAAATTGGCGCAGGCATATATTGCTCAGTTTCATTGGTGGCGAAGCCAAACATCAGCCCTTGATCTCCAGCACCAAGCAGTTTTTTTGTGTCGTAGTTCTCGTCTACGCCAAGAGCAACGTCACGCGACTGCTGACCAATCGCGTTGATCACCGCGCATGTGGCTGCATCAAAACCATGTGCTGAATGGGTGTAGCCAATATTGGCGATGGTATTGCGGATAATCTGTTCTATTTCAATGGTGGCAGCGCTACGAATTTCTCCAGCGACAAGAATCATGCCGGTTTTTGCTAGAGTTTCGATAGCGCCGCGCGAACGCGGGTCTTGCTGGAGGAGCGCATCGAGGATGGCATCAGAAATCTGGTCGCACATTTTATCTGGATGACCATTCGATACTGATTCAGAAGTGAAAACGCGAAAATGATTGTGCATAGTGTAAGCAAAGAGAGAGTACATGTTGCTGCGTTATTGCAGCTGGCAATACGCGGGATTGATTGTTGTTGGTTAGACCCAAAGCCACAACAAAAAAGCCGAACTGCGTTACAGCTCGGCTTGTATCATAGTGGTATATATAAGGAAGGTCTGATTAACTCGCACACGGAGCGAGGTTGCCTGCAATTGCAGATGATTGCAAGGTGCAAACCGCTGAGCGCATGCCATAGCATATACGCCAAGGGATGCAACACAGTAAGTATCGCAAACCGTTGTATATTGAACAGACGGACAGATAAAAACGATGCGCTAACCTCGTTTTTTCTCCGTCACGCCCATCATGGCATTAATCAGAGCTTCCATAAGAAAAGGAATTATTTGTTTTGTACGGCAGTCAGCGTTTTGTCGTACGCCGATTCACTGATATTATGCCATTTTCTTACCCGAGCATGAAATTTGCGGTATGCAGTTAGCACCTCTTTAAACTCAGGGTCGCTCGCTGCTTGTTCGTCTAAATAAAGCTGTGTTTCTTGGTAGAGCGCCTGCATCATATCTGCTGGAAATTCACGTAATTCAACTTTATGCTCATTTATCAGCTTTTCCAAGAATATGTTATTTTTAGCGGTGAATTCACTCAACATATCCATGTTTTCTGCTTGAATTGCTCCTTTGAGAATAGCTTGCAAGTCAGCAGGCAACGCGTTGAAAGCATCTTTGTTGATCATGGCTTCCATCGCTGCATTTGGTTCCTGCCAACCTGGGTAGTAGTAGTATTGTGCGACTTTATAAAACCCCATTGCAAAGTCATTAAATGGACCAACCCATTCACTTGCATCAATTGTTCCTGTTTGCAAACTAGTGAAAATTTCACCACCTGGTAAAGAGACAGGGGTGCCGCCTAAGCGTTTGAGAATTTCGCCCCCCATGCCAGGAGTGCGCATTTTAAGAACTTTCAAATCGGCAACAGAATTGATTTCTTTTTTAAACCAACCTCCCATTTGCACGCCAGTATTGCCAGTTGGGAAGCTAATTAAATTGAAGCGGTCGTATACTTTTTCCCACAACTCTAACCCACCACCATGGTACAGCCATGCATTCATTTCCTGCGCATTCATGCCAAACGGAACGGCTGTAAAAAACTGTGCTGCTGGCGCTTTATTCTTCCAGTAATATGCCGCACCGTGCCCCATTTGTGCGGTGCCTTGCGATACTGCGTCAAAGACTTCAAATGCACCAACGAGTTCGCCAGCTGCAAATAATTTTATGTTTAGCCTGCCGCCGCTCATTGCAGTTATGGTATCTGCAAGGTGTTGAGCGCTTGTTCCAAGTCCTGGGAAGTTTTTTGGCCAAGTGGTGACCATTTTCCATTCAATTGTTGCAGGCGCAGCAGGCGTAGCTGCTGCTTGTTGGCTTTCAACTTCATCTGAGTTACAGCCTACCAGCAGCACCAAGCTTGTGAGTAGGCTAAGAATTATTATTCGCATGTTTTTATCCAGTTATTAAATGTAATGTCAATACGGATAAAATAGCATTATAAAGCCAGTTCTTCCATATTCTTGCTTACGAACTACGCAGTATTTTTAGCATGTCTATAACAGCATTGTGGATGCCCACTGCAAGTGCATGAGCAATAATTGCATGACCAATATTTACTTCACGAATTGCAGCAATGGCTAAAATTGGCTGCATATTGTGATAATGCAAACCATGACCAGCATTAACTACAAGCCCGTTGCTAACGGCGTATTGCGCGGCATCTATTATTGCCTGAATATGCTGTGGATCATTAGGATATTGCGCATACGTTCCTGTATGTAATTCAACGACTGGAGCATGGCAGGCAATCGTGGCGTCGATTTGCGTTGTGCATGGGTCGATAAACAATGAAACTTCAATGCCTTGGGCTGATAAGAGTTTGACAGCGTCGCTGATGGCTGACAAATTGCAGGCAACATCAAGCCCACCTTCAGTAGTAAGCTCAGTGCGCTTTTCAGGGACAAGACAGCAATGTTCTGGTTGCACGCTACAAGCAAAATCGAGCATTTCTTTGGTAGCAGCCATTTCAAGATTGAGTAATGTTTGCTTGTGTTGCATAAATTCACGCACGTCAATTTCTTGGATATGTCTTCTATCCTCGCGTAAATGCATGGTGATTAAATCAGCGCCTGCTTGTTCAGCAAGTAAAGCTAATTTAAGCGGAGACGGGTACGGTGTATAGCGTTGTTGCCGAATCGTGGCGATATGGTCGACATTAACCCCAAGTAGCATATTGTTTTTTTGAGTTGAAAATATGATGAAAGCGTAGCTGGCGACCAAGTATATGTTGCAAAATACGCTGTGCGAGATTGTAGGCAATGCGCTGAGTGTCTAGGTTACTATAATTATTATCAAAGAGCTGTGCCAACACTGTTCCTGACAGCGCGTAGTTGGTTCGTAGTGTTGGGGTCAGCGTGTGATCGTCGTTTAAAACATAGTATCCATTAGGGTCAATCGGCTGGCCATAGCTATCATGGGCAAAGTCTATTTGATAGCCAAGACCAGCAATGACTTGCCACTCGAATGTACGCAGGCAAATAGCGGGGTCACTACCGCACGCAAGTGCTGCAATTGTTTGACAATATGCATGCCAAATGGATGGTTGCGCATCATGTTCTGGTAGCACGCGCAGCATCAGTTCATTGATATACAGGCCATGCACACTCAATGGGCCACGCAGCAAATACGGCTTTGTGGCTGCCTCGCAACGGGTTAGTGTTTTTAAGTTGCCCCGACCAACATATGCAATATCGTATTGCTGAAATGTTGTTGGTACTGGAGTTTTTGTACTGCGATACGCTCCTTTTTTGATTGTTGAAACCAGCCCTTCCTGCGCACTAAACATGCGAATGATGGCACTGGTCTCGCGAAAACGTAAAGTGTGTAAGACAAATGCATGCATCATTAAATTAGCTGTAAACGCATTATGAAATAAAGGTATTGTTTCCACTCATTTGCTGAAATTGGCGCATCATTTTCTGCATACCGCCTTTGCTTGCAGATTTGCGCATCATTTTTTGCATTTGCTTAAATTGTTTCAATAGTTTGTTGATCTCTACAACATTTAAACCAGAACCTATAGTGATGCGGCGCTTGCGGGACGGGTTAATTACATCAGGGCGTATCCGCTCACGCGGCGTCATTGAATTGATTAACGCAATAAATTTGTTTGTTTGCGCATCTCCCATTTGTGACTGTGCCAGCGCAGCCATACCGCCCATCCCTGGAATTTTTCCGATCATGGAATCGATCCCACCCATGTTTTGCATTTGTTGCAGTTGGTTTTTAAAATCGGCAAGGTTAAATGGTTTTCCTGTTTTTAGTTTATGCTGTAGTTTTGCTGTTGCCGCAGAATCGGCGCTGCGTTGGGCTTCTTCGATGAAACTCAACATGTCCCCCATGCCAAGAATTCTGGATGCCATCCGCTCGGGGTGGAACGCTTCAAGAGCATCTATGTTTTCGCCAACACCAAGGTATTTGATGGGTTTTCCTGTCACAGAACGCACAGATAATGCAGCGCCGCCACGGGTGTCGCTGTCAGCCTTGGTAAGAATGATTCCAGTAATATCAACAGTATCATTAAATGTTTTGGCAGTCGCTACTGCGCTTTGACCGGCCATTGCGTCGATAACAAATAATGTTTCTACGGGGTCAACAATTTCTGCAAGTTGGCGCAGTTCATCCATTAAAGGAGCATCAAGATGTGAGCGACCAGCGGTATCAATAATCAGCACGTCTGCTACAGTTCGTTGGGCATAGTCAATAGCATACTTTGCAATATTCTGCGGCGTTTGCTCGGCGCTACTGGCAATCCAGCCAATGCCATGTTGGGTGGCAAGTGTTTGTAATTGTTCAATCGCTGCTGGACGATAGACGTCGGTGCTCACCATGAGTACATCTTTGCGTTGTTGCAGGAAGGTGATTGCGAGTTTGGCTGCTGTTGTGGTTTTTCCAGCACCTTGTAAACCTGCCAATAAAATAACCATTGGTTTTTTGCTGCTGCTATTCAACGGAACATTGGCGCTGCCAAGAATTTCAGTGAGACGGGAGTGGAATATTTTTACAAACGCCTGCCCGGGGTTGAGCTTATTCCCAACGACGCTGCCGAGCGCATCGTGTTTTACTTCATCAATAAACTTTTTTACAACTGGTAACGCAACATCAGCCTCAAGCAATGCTATGCGTATTTCACGGAGACCCGACTGAATGTTATTTTCGCTCAGTTTGGCGCTACGTCCAATAATTTTTAAGGTTTGATTAAGCTTTTCACTCAGGGAGGAAAACATATATGCGGCGTCTTATTAGCTATGTTGGATGAATAGTATGCAATGCTATGTATAACTTGAGTGAAATTACTCAGTGGTTATTTGCAGTGATGAAGCAAGAATATTCCATGAAACTTCCCACTGTTCATCTGGCTGTGTTTGAAAACCTGAGTTGACGAATTGGAACAGCTTACCTTGATAGATTTGTACAAACAACTTGGAAAACGAAGTGGTGTGCTTGTTGGCATATGAGCTCGACGGCGTCATTCGAACGATTATTTTTATTTGGGTTTCTAATTGATTAAACAGTTGGTTGATTAAAGCGCCAAGTTCAGTTACGTCGTCAGCATTACCTTCGACCAGTAACCGAGAAATGCCAGGGTTTTTTTTAGCAAATACCAACAATAAATTAAAAATGTGGCGGAGCTTGATAACAGGGTCTGATTCATTGTGAGAAACAGTGTTGATAATACGGAGAATGCTGTCTTTGGCAAAAACCAGCAAATGTGTCATCATTTTCATTTTACTAGGAAAGTGACGATATAACGCGGATTCTGTCACACCCACTTCTTTGGCAATCGTGGCGATGGTTATTTTTTCGCGTGGTGATCTGCTAAGTTTGCGGACAACTGCTCTCGCAATTTCCTGCTGTTTCTCAGTATTGGGGTGTAGCGCCATTGTCGTGTGGATTAGGTTTTAGATGCGGGACGGCACCTGTAAACATGAAGATGTTGCGCATATTTTCTTATGTGCGGGTGAACAGTGCTGATTACAGCAACCCAATTGGTATTGAATGCAATTACTTGCAGCCATTTTATACAATGCATCAAAAAAGATTACGTAGACTTACCTTGTGCTGCGACTTGTTGTTGTTTTGCTTGAATGCGCTGCTGATCACCAATATACATTGATGAAATAGGTTTGAGAGTATCGTCTAGTTGATACCACAATGGAATACCTGTTGGAATATTGATCTCCATAATATCTTGCGGACTTAAGCTATCTAAGTGCATCACCAATGCACGCAGGGTATTACCATGTGCGACAATCAGGACATTACTCCCGCGTTGCAACTGCGCTTGGATGACGGACTGCCATAATGGCATACAGCGTTCCATTACATCTTTAAGGCTTTCGCAACTTGGTAGCGCATCGCGGGAAATAGTCGCATAGCGGCTTTGGTTTGTTGGGTGGTGTGGGTCATCTATCGGTAGTTCTGGTGGACGTTTATCAAAAGATCGGCGCCAGATTTTGACTTGTTCGTCACCGTGTTGTTGTGCAGTTTGTTGTTTGTTCAGCCCCTCAAGACCGCCGTAGTGACGTTCATTTAATTGCCAATGTCGTTGGACCGGTAGCCACATTTGATCAAGTTCGTCGAGGGAGATCCACAACGTACGGATAGCGCGTTTGAGCACAGATGTATACGCAATATCAAATACTAAGCCAGCTTCTTTTAGGGCAATTCCAGCTTGTTGGGCTTCTTGGCGGCCTTGCTCGGTTAAATCAATATCACGCCAGCCCGTGAAGCGGTTTGATAAATTCCATTGGCTCTCGCCATGGCGTAATAAAACTAAATTTTTCATTATTTTTTGGATGCGGGTTTGAATCGCTAGCCCGACAGATTGAATTTTACGGCAAGTAAGCAACGTTCACGGTCACTCAACCAATGTGAGAACACTATACCAAAGTCTAATACCAGACTGACAGCAGCGCAACGATACCAGATTTATGCAGGATTGACAAATAAACGTTCACATCGTCACACAGCTGCTCTAAACAACAGACATCAGCGGGCTGCAGACGCGCAACTTCCAATAATCATCGGCAACAATGACAGCAATGAGAGCTAAGGCAGCTATGATTAAGTCGCCGATGGAGCGAGTTTGATGGCAATTGCTGATGATTGCAAGGCGCAAACCGCTAAGCGCATGCCGTAGCATATACGCCAAGGGATGCAACACAGCAAGTACCGCTGCAGCAAACCCAAAGTATATTCAACAGAAGGACGGGAAAAAACGCTGCGCTAACGGCGTTGCATTACTTGATAATACCACCAGTATTATCTGCGCACTGCGTCTAGTTATCATCAGCGTTTTTTCTCCGTCTCGCCCATTATGGACTTAATCAGAGCTTCCCTTAGCAAAGAATACCAACCAACCAACTATACATGCTTGCTGGACTTACAAATCTTGTGCGCAGTCACAAGTATTTGCCGCAACCATAGGGTTAGTGCGTCCAAAACATAGGAAATTCAGCAAAAACGGATAAAAACAAGAAAAAGTGAACAAAAATAGCTATTCAGCTGTTAAGTTTATCGTTTTGAGCATTGCCGTGTCGAAAAAATCAAATGTGGTGAATTGTTCAGAGCTTCCCTAACTTAAATTACGACGGATGTGTTTTCTCTTATTTAGAGCTATGTGTTGCAGTTGTCAGGTTGTCAGGAATTCTTTAAGTTATTTCTTAGGCAATTTTGCGCAAACACTGCATGTTCCTTTGATTTCAATCGACGTTTCTTGAACGGTGAAATCTTTCAAAGCTGCAATATGCGCCAGATCTAATGTAATTTCTGTATAAGTTCCGCATTGTATACAATTCTTGAAAGCTATCGTTGATTGGTGGTGGTCTTGCTTACAAATGACAAAAGCGTTGCGTGAATCAATTTTATGAATCATATGCAGTGTTTGTAGTGCTTGTAACGCCCTATAGACTTGTGTGGGAGCATGTAGACCATCACCGTGCAATGCATACAGAATCTCGTATGCGCTTAAAGGTTTTTGCGCTTGAGTAAGGACTTGCAACACCAATTGTTGGTTTTTGGTTAACGCTACATTATCCATTGTGCGACCTCACCACATTGGCTAACCGTAACATAATGAAGACGCTTAACGCACATAATACAATGCTTGGCCCAGTTGGCGTATCAAAGAAATATGAAGCACCAAGTCCTGAGATGACAGCGATACTGCCGATGATTGAGGCCATGATTGCCATGCCACTTGGGGATTGTGCAGCAAACCTTGCTGCTAATGCAGGAATAACCAATAATCCTGTAAGCAGTAGGGTGCCGACAACTTTAATAGCCATCGAGACAATAGCTGCAAGCAACAAGAAAAAGACTACTTCTATATAGCGTGGAACTTGTTCAGCTGTAGCCATTTCTTTATTAATAATATACAATAGCAAAGGTTGCCAGATACAATACAGTATGGTCAAAATTATCAGGCTTGCAGCGGCAATTAAATATACATTGACTGTGGAAACAGTCAAAATATCACCAAAAAGAATACCATACCAATTAATTTGTGCACTTGGTCGCAAAGCCAACAGCAATAATCCAAGGCTGAGCATGCTATGAGCAATAAGCGATAAAGATGAATCCGTAGTCAGTTGTTTGCTTCGTTGGAGCAATAACAATAATGTCCCTGCAGTTATAGAAACCACAAACACCACCCAGTCTACACCCAGTTCAAATAACAAGGCGAGCGAAACAGCAAGCAATGCAGCATGCGCCATTGTTTCTCCAACAAAAGCCATCTGTCGCCATACCACGCAACAACCGATAGGACCGCTGACTAAGGCAATTGCAATTCCTGATAATGCAGCATTTAATAATAATGTATTCATTGTGGATGCTGGTGGTCGTGATGATGGGTATATACTGCCAACGGCTGGTTGCCAAACAGTTTCTTATATTGGGCATCGGTACTGACTAGCTGCGGCGATCCTTGGCAACAAATATGACGGTTTAAACATACAACCTGACTGGTTGATGACATCACCACATGCAAATCGTGCGAAATTAAGACAACGCCACAGCTTAAATGGTCATGAATTTGGTTGATTAATTCATATAATTCCAATTCACCATGAAAATCAACGCCCTGCAACGGCTCATCTAATACCAACAAATCTGGTTTCTTTAACAAAGAACGCGCCAGAATAACGCGACGCAGTTGTCCTCCAGAAAGTTGTGCTAACTGTGCATCCAATAAATGTTCAGTTTTAGTCCATGCAATTATCTTATTAAACACTGTCGCACTGGTTTTTGCGAACAAATGCAAAAACTCAATGACCCGAATCGGCAGGACACGTTCAATCATAAAATGTTGCGGAACATAACCAACACGTAACCGCTCATCGCGGATAATTTTTCCTGTTGTCGGCGCATAAATGCCAACGAGCAACTTTGCTAATGTTGATTTACCAGAGCCATTTGGTCCAATCAGGGTAATAATTTGTTGCCTGAATACTGTTAAGTCAATATCATATACAACCTTGGTATTCTCGGTTGAAAACGAAACTGCTTGTAAAGATATTATTGTGTCATCCATATTGACATGTTATAACATAACGCTACATTAAAGTTTTATAACATTACGCTAAATTAAAGGTATGAAAAATTTAATCAAATCAATTTCCATTTGCTGGATTCTTGTGTTTTCGCTGAATACTGCGCATGCAGATACTGTTGCTGTTGTTGTAACGCTAAAACCCATCCATTCGCTTGTCTCCATGGTTATGGACGGCTGGGGGTCTCCAGAGTTGTTGATTACCAGTGAGTCACCGCATGATTATATACTTAAACCGTCTGATATTAAAAAAATCAACGAAGGAGATGTGGTTTTTTGGGTTGGACCAACGCTAGAAAGCAATATCACACGCGCAATTCGCCTACAAAAAACTACGAAAAGTGTTGAACTACTCAAAACACCTGGCATTACCCTCATCAAGGTTGCAGGTGATGACGACGACGAACATCATGATGAAGACGAGCATGAAGAAGACGAACATCATGATGAAGACGAGCATGAAGAAGACGAACATCATGAAGAAGACGAGCATGAAGAACATGAGCATGAAGAAGATGAACATCATGATGAAGACGAGCATGAAGAAGGTGAACATCATGATGCGGAGCATACGATCGACGCACATATCTGGCTTGATCCGCATAATGCACTAAAGATGCTGGATACAATTGCAGCGGTACTCACTACAGAATATCCCCTGCATGCAAATAAAATAACTGAGAATACCGCCCGTTGGCAAGCAAATATTCAACAGAGTATCAACAAAATGGCGCAACAGCTGCAACTAGTCACCAAAGAGCCATTCATCGTTTTCCACGACGGTTATACCTATTTTGAACGTTATTTTGGTTTAGAAGGTAAAAAAGGTGTAGTCAACATTGGTCACTCACATGTTGGTGTCAGTGCAAAACATCTTAAGAATATTATTGATACGATCGAGCAACAGTCGGTATTCTGCATGCTCAATGAACCAGAGTCTGACCCTCGGCTTATTGATGCATTACGAACTAAAGGCATCAAACACACCCAAACAATCAACCCCCTTGGGACAACGCTGCAAGCAGGGCCGCAACTTTATATCAAATTATTAAATCAAGTTACAACTAGTTTTAACAGTTGCTTAAGTGGTCTCTGATTAAGTCGCTGATAAAGCCAATTTGTTGGCAATTGCTGATGATTGCAAGGAACATGCCGTAGCATATACGCTAAGGAATGCGACACAGCAAACTCAGCAATTGTCACAAACGGTTGTATATTCAACAGAAGGACGGGAAAAAACGCTGCGTTAACGTATTGCAGCACTTGATAATACCACCAGTATTATCTGCGCATGCGCTTAAGTTTCATCAGCGTTTTTTCTCTGTCTCGCCCTGTATGGACTTAATCAGCAGTTGCTTACATACACCCATACACACTCTGAGATAACCATATAATCCTGCACCACATACATTATTTTTTCGTGATTTGTTGACAAACTGCTAACATCTGCTCAGAATCATCGAGCCAATAATCATAGGTGTTTAGCTCCCAACGCGAGCAATAGCCAAATCCGCAAGCAATTGCCACTGCATCTATAGCCTTGGCAGCAGCCACATCTTTATTGTGATCACCTACATATATAGTCTGGTAATTCGATATAGTAACTTTGAGTTGATCTTGGGCAACTTGAATCCCAGCAGGGCTCGGCTTCCGCTCATGACCGTCATCGCCACAGACCAACACTTCCGCAGTTGCAAGCAGTGGTATTTCTCTGCAAATATTTGCTGTTAAGTTGCGTTGTTTGTTGGTAACAATGCCCCAACGATGCTGGCTCGCATTCAGCCAATCGATTGTCGCGGCAATACCTGGATATAACTTGGTGTTGCAAATTGGATGGTGTTGGTATTTTGCAATAATTAATTCAAAGAGTTTGTCAAAATCATGCCCAGAATCATCACCTAAAATTACTGCAAGCATGCCTTTTAATCCATCAGACACATATTGCGCAAAATCATTTGGCGGATAAAAAGGAATGTTTTCTGCAATGAAAACCAAGCGAATCGAGTCAATCAAATCAGCAGCGCTATCGATTAACGTACCGTCTAAATCAAATAAGAATATGTACTTGCTCATCAGGTGTTAAAAAGCCTCTGAGAATTCTGCCACATTGCATCGGCAACATATGCAACTGATTGACGGTGTAATTGGGCAATCAGTTCAATAATTTCTATAATGTGTTTCGATTCAGCGCGTTTACAACCCTGCTTACGAAAGCCACGCGGGACAAGAAACGGCGCGTCTGTTTCACACACTAAATATTCTATGGGAGTTGCAGCAATAGCATCTCGTGTTGCTTGGGATGAGGCATAACTGGCAATACCTCCAATACCCAAGAACATGTCACACTCCTGCCAGCAAAATTGGGCAAATTCTGTATCATCAGCAAAGCTATGAATCACACCACGAATATTTTTGCCGCGTATGTGGGCACCTAAAAAATCAAGTGTTTCAACTCTGGCATTTCTAGTATGGACAACTAATGCAAGGTCAGTATCGCGGGCTAACGCAACATGTCGTATAAAAGAGTCAGTTTGCCACTCTAGTAGATGTTGACTGTCATCATGATAACGGTCTAGTCCTGTTTCACCAATACCAACAACGAGATTTGGCTCCATGGCAACCGTGTCAGCCATCCATGTCATCATTTCATCCAATGACTGATGAGTATCAGCAGGAAAAGATATTCGATTATTGGTAAGTTGTCGATGTTCAATATTAAACAAGGGCGCAACTGCAGTTGGATGCACGCCGATTGTTGCCCGCATATGGTGGTGCTGCTTTGCCAAGCGTATCGCCGCCATGCTTGATTGTTTATCACAGCCAATTTGGACTTGTAACTGGACACCAGACGCTGTATCTGCAGCAACAACAGCAGCACAATCACCATCGAATTGTTGAAAATAATAATGGCAATGGGTATCTGCAATTTGCACAGTTACTCCTTATTGAGTAATTGGCGTTCATAGGTGTATTGCCATAACTTAAGCGCCACCCGAGAAAATAATTGCTCAGCAGCTCTGCCTAATTTTTGGCTGAGTGATTTTTTTGTGTGTACATCTATATGCAAAACTTTTCGCTCTTGTATTGCCGTTAAAATATATTCGTCGCTGGTTTGAATTGTATCGACTAAATGCAAATCTAGTGCAGCCTTGCCATACCAATACTCACCAGTTGCAACAGTTTCGATGTCCAGTGTCGGTCGCGCGCTCTGGACGAATTCTTTAAACAACACATGCATTTCTTCTAAATCTTGTTTGAACTTTTCCCTACCTTCTGCAGTATTTTTTCCTATAACGGTCAATGTTCTTTTAAATCTACCAGCTGTATGTAACTCTATATCGACATTCATTTTTTTAAGAAGGCGATAAAAGTTAGGCATTTGCGCAACAACCCCAATCGAACCAACAATCGCAAATGGCGACGAAATGATTGTATCGCCCAAACACGCCATTAAATACCCGCCACTGGCAGCAACTTTATCAATACTGCACGTTAAAGGAATGCCTGCGCTTTTAATCCGCTGTAATTGTGCCGCCGCAAGTCCATATCCAGGCACCATCCCTCCTGGACTTTCTAACCGCAACAGAATTTCATCTTCTGAGGTAGCACATGACAGCACCGCTGTCACCGCTTCGCGCATTTCCTTGACTTGGCTCGCGTGAATATCGCCTTTAAAGTCAATCACAAACAAACTTTTACCATGGTGCAAAACTGCCGCTGTAGTTGGCTTATCCTCGGCTTGCGTCTTTGCAATTTTTTTAGTCAATTTTGCTTCTTTTTTTTGCTGCTTCGCAATTTTCTTATTGTGAGACTTTTCTTGTTTATGAAATAATTTTAATTGTGCTTTGTCCAACAAAGCACCAGTCATTAAATCATGCGTTGCTTGCCAGCGTTTATTCAGCTCTGTAATCGTAATTTTAAACTCGTTTTTACCGCCACCTTGACTAGTTGCGCACGATATCATTCCTATCACAATCATCAACACCGCTGCAATGAACACCAACACTACAATTAATTTTGCAGCAAATAACCCTATATCAAATAAAAACTCCATACCTACTACTCATAAAAAACATAATTTCACTATCGAATACAACGTGATAGCATCGGTGCGCTAATATAACCAAATTGTATATGGGAAATACACAATACTTTGCTAGTATCTCGATTATTAGGAGAGGTGGCTGAGTGGTCGAAAGCGCTCCCCTGCTAAGGGAGTAAGGGGGTAACTCCTTCGAGGGTTCGAATCCCTCCCTCTCCGCCATTGCTATGTGCGAAATGCTATATATAATCAAGGTTATTTGAATAAATGATGGCAATATTCTTTATTTGTGTACCACATTTTGTACCGTGGTATTTTAAATTACTTTGATGCTTTTTTGGCGGTACCTGTTAGTATGACAGAATAGCCACTGTTATTAAATGTATGTGTTGCTGTCTCGACAATCCATGTTCCGTTCACGCCGTCGCGGAAACTAGATAGCTTTAGTGCTGCTTCGGCCATGATTACCGGGTTGCCGGGTAATTGCAGGCTGACTGTAGACTTGCCGCGTTGAAAGTTTTCAAGTTGGGCAGTTGCCGCTTTGCTTGCCTCTGTCTTATCTTTGAACAATTTGCGGATAGTATACGTTGGTTCTTCGTTGCCTGTGCGCACTTCGATTTGTTGCGACTGGGCTTTATCGCGGTATTTTGCTGTTACGCTGGCATACGCCCCGCGCTCAACAAGGGACACTCGCCAGTCAGTTACTTCCTTGGGGGTTAAAGAAATTGCTGGAATAACTGCACCGCTGGCGGTTTTGGCTTCGCCTTTTTTGACGAATAGCAGGAAGCCGCTGGCGGGTTTGGCAATTGCTCCTTCTTTGCCGCTCAATCGGGTCAATAGGTTTAAGTCGCTTTCGTTGGTCTGGTTGACTACGTCATACGCTAGCGTTGCAAAATCTTCTCCAAGTTTGGGCGTTAAGCTGTGCTCAGCTGCGATACTTGCTAAAATTTCTTGTAGCAATATTCGCGTGGGTGTTTTGCCGGGCTTTTGCCATGTTCGGGTTTTGGGTTGTTGCAAGCCTTTGTTGGTGTTGGCGGCTTTGCCACGTATACATAAGACGTTGGCTGGTCCTTGAATTTCGATTTCATCGACTAGATACAGCCCCATTTGGGCAACGCTGGTTTCTTTGTAACCTAAATACACTGCCAATTCTGCACCGGTACGTGGTAACATAAGTTGATGGTCTTTGTCATCTAAGCTGATTTCAACCGTATCCGACTTGATACCAGCATTATCGGTAATTGTTAGGCTTAATAATCTGTCGCTGATTTTGCTGGTAATATCATGGGATTCAGCAACAACTTTAAACGCCGGTGTTAGTCCCACAAGCGGATTCCTCGGCTTGGCTTTGGTGGTTGGTAGTTTGGCAAATCAATAAGCAGACCGCTGGGAAGAATGGCGCCGTGGTCAGCTAGTCCGCGGTTGGCTGCTAAAACAACTTCAACTGCGCCGGGTATGTTGCCGTAATGCTGCCACACGATTTCATCAAGGCTTTGCCCGCTTACTGTGCGGTATTTCATGCTGGTGCGGCCGTTGCAAGGTCATTGACACTGTCTTTTTTGGGGTCTTCATCTTTGCGAAGTTCCAAAGTAAAATTGATGCGTCGAGGGGTTCCGTCTTTAAAAAAAGTATCTTGGTTTTCGGTAATAGTTTCAATCACCCAGTGACCCAGCACTTTGCCACTGCCTTCAATTAACAGCAATGCTTCGCCCTTTTCAGCTGTATTCCGCATCGATTCAACTTGTCCCAAGCTCCCCTTATAGTGTGGCAAGATAACCCCTTGGATACTGATGGTGTCGTCACCTGGGCCAATAAACTGCAACGCGGGTTGCGTGGTTAACCGCTGTTGTTTGCCCCAGCGAAAAGACGTTGATCTTGATTTAGACTGGTATGCGGCTGTGTCGACGCTAAAACGATAATCCCCCAATAGCAGCATCATGGGATTGCGTATTCTTGGTAATCGTACAAAGCTGACCGTTGTTGCACTTTGGCTTGGTATTCGCGTTCTTGCAGCTGTCTATCAACTTCTTTGCCAACTTCGATAGGGTCGGTACCTTTTGGGACATTAATAGTTATCGGCGCATGAACGCTATTGTTGTTAGTAACATTTCTTTTTTCGTATGGGGTAATTTTATTTTTAATAGCTGGATGATCTGCGAGCGATGCTTTCGGTTTGGCAACGACATGGCCGATACTGTGTTTTAGCTTTGAATTACGCCCTTGCTTTGGGATAAGCCCTTGCTTTGGGATAAGCCCTTGCTTTGAATTAAGCCCTTGCTTTGAATTAAGCCCTTGCTTTGAATTAAGCCCTTGCTTTGAATTAAGCCCTTGCTTTGAATTAAGCCCTTGCTTTGGAATAATCCCTTGCTTTGGAATAATCCCTTGCTTTGGAATAATCCCTTGCTTTGGAATAATCCCTTGCCTTGGAATAATCCCTTGCCTTGGATTACGCCCTTGCTTTGGGATAAGCCCTTGCTTTGGAATAATCCCTTGCTTTGGAATAAGCCCTTGCTTTGGAATAATCCCTTGCCTTGGAATAATCCCTTGCCTTGGAATAAGCCCTTGCTTTGGGATAAGCCCTTGCCTTGGGTTACGCCCTTGCTTTGAATTAAGCCCTTGCCTTGGAATAATCCCTTGCTTTGGAATAATCCCTTGCTTTGGAATAATCCCTTGCCTTGGATTACGCCCTTGCCTTGGATTACGCCCTTGCCTTGGATTACTAGGATTACGCCTAGTATTTTCTGTGGTATTCTTGGTGATAGTAACTTTTTTTTCGGCGTCACCATCACCAAATACGCTGTTCCATAACTCACCAACCCACGCGAATTTCTCACCAATACCCTCGAGTACGGTGTTAAACCAAGCGGTAACTGTGTCCCAGTTTTTATAAAGTGCATACGCTCCGCCGACAACAAGGGCTATGCCGGCTACGATTAAGCCTATTGGGTTGGCGTTTAAGGCGATATTCCACAACCATTGCGCCGCCGTTAAAACCCCCACCTTCACCGCTGATGCGGCGTAAATTGTTCCTGCCCAAAGCAAGCCCCCAACTGTTTTTAATAGGTTGCCGTACCCTGTTACCATTGAGCTATTCCACAGCCATTGCGCCGCCGTAAATATACCCATTGCTGTTGCAGAAACTATAAAACCCGCAGCAAGAGAACCAAGCACCCAGCCAACAATGGGGAATTTCTCGATCATACTCCCCACCCAGCCCATCACTTTAGCAATTGGGGTTAGCAGCCAATTTATGGCGGGGAGCAAAGTGTTAGTGAGTGTTGTACCAACGGTAGATAGGTTCTGGTTGAACATTGTCCATTGCCCTGATGCTGAATTTACCCGCCGTTGATACCCCTCTTCAAAAGTACCCGTAGCCGTATCGCGGACAGCAATAAAATTTTTCTTCAACGCAGCTAAATTAGCCAGTAATGGAATCACTGCTTTTTTGCCTTCATCTCCAAATGCCTGTTGTAACAACACCGCTTTTTCATCAGGGTCTGTGATAAATTCCGTAGCATCTTGCAAATTTTCTAACGTGGCAATGGTATCTAGCGCGCCGGTTTCATCCCGAACAATACTGAAATCTATATCTTCTGCAGCTTTGGGTAGCTGGCGCAGCAGCGCATTTAAACCAGTGCCGGCTTGTGAACCTTTTAACATCCCGTTGTTGATCTGACCAATAAGGGCGGCGGTTTGCTCTAAAGAAATGTTGTTGGCAAGCGCCGCAGATAAGCCTTCTTTTAAGCCTCCACCTAATTGGTTAAAATCTTTGATAGAAAAAAGGTTTTTAGTTTTTGTTAAAATATCGCCGATACGCGTTAGTCTTTCTTCTGTAGAACCCTCTAGTTTATCCCCCATATTGGTAAAAATATCGCCAATAATAAAACCAACATCAGCAGCGGAACCTTTGGTAACAGAGGCAACCTTAGCTACTATTTCAGAACCAAATTGGGCGGCTTGATCATCCAGGCCAGAAGAGCGTAGCGAGTAATCTATCTCTAATATATCTGTTTCACTCGCCAATGATTTTCTTGCAAATGCCTTGGCATGTTGCAGTGATTTATTTAACCTTTCCTCTCTATTTTCACCCGTGATAACGTCCCCTAATTGATGTTTTTTATCTTCTAGATCGAAAGATTTACCAATAATCCTTCCCGCGCCATAGGCAAGGCCGAGTGCCCCTAGCGCACGAGTTTTCATGCCGCCAAGCCGTTGTTTTGCTGCTTGGGCTTTGTTTAAACGGTTGATTTTTGCCGTGAGTTGGGTTGTTTCCCTGCCCAATTTTTGTTGTTCTCTAACGATACTGCCGATCGATAGTCCGTATCCTTTGGCTTCTTTTTTTGCCTTGTTGTATCTTGCTGCTACCTCTCGTATGCCAGCGGCTAATTTTGTATTGCTACCACCTGCTGCGTCTTGTTTATTCTTGAGTTGTTGTAATAAGTCTCGATATTTAATAACACCATTAGCCGAGCGCAGCTTTTTATCGGTATCATTAAATGCCTTGCCTAATTTTAATACTTTTTGTTGAGCACTATCAAATGTGCTAAAATACTTCTTCCCAAGGACGGCACCGATGACAACGCTGACTGCTAATTTTTTTCCCATTATGAAAAAGTTCCTGAACAATATAGACGATTCAACAATATTCGCCGTATTTTTTTATATAGCGTGCCTGGTATTAGTTTTACACGCTAGTGAGTATCACGTTGCAGGTGTCGGTAGCTGCTTGGGTATGGTGGGCGCCGCTTTCATCTTTTGGGCCATACTGCTCCTCCCTGCGGTGCTAATATGCAGCCCATTGCTGCAACCACTATTTTCACTTTTTAGGTATCTCCTCAAGCCAAAGCATTAACTCTTCGGCTGTCCAAGATAGCATTGCGCAAAGCGCCCAACCTGTGTGTGTTGCCAGCAAAAAACATGCTTTTCTAATGTCTTTGGCGCTTAGGACAAAAAATCTTGATATTCCTTTTGTAGCTGCTGGTAATCTGCCAAATCTAGCGATTCGATAGCGGTCAACGACAATTCCGTCAGGTTTGAGAACATCTTAATCTCTTTGTCTGCATCGCTGCCTTTGGCTCTGTCTGCGTGGAGCATATCGCCAACTGTTGGTCGGCGCAGGGTAACCTCTGCAACTGTTTGGCCTTCAGATTCAATTGGAAATCTAAGTTTGATTATGTTTGACATGGGTTTTTCCTTGCTTTGGTTGTGGGTTGTTCAAGCTGATCTTTCCAGCTAATACTAAAAACTGTGCTTCAATCTGGCTTAGCGATAGCCGCGCACCGCTTGGATACGGCTGGTTGTTGTGGACCAGCGGTTTAATTATAAAATAATCTTTGTTGTTGGTCGGCATCACTAACCCCGTTATAAACCAATGTTTTTGCGGGTAAGTGCTAATTGGTCTACGCCGTCGATTTTGCGCACCATGTTGTTAATGTCTATTTCGTGGACTTCGTCACCAGCGACATTTAAATTGTAATAGCGTAACGCAACGGTAGCTTTGACACTGGCACTTTCACCAGCTTTCCAAGTGCCAAAGTCCATTTCCGTGATCATGCCTTGCAGTTTAATAACAACAGCAAATTCAGCGCCATCTTCATCTGAGCACATCCCGCCGCGGATATTCATAGCAACGCGATTACCATTACCTAAACCAAAATGCTTTAGGGTTTGTTTGTCGAATGCTTTTAGGGTAAAAACTGTTTCGAGGTGTTCCATGCCCATATCTATTTTAATCGGCGCGTCCATGCCACCAGCGCGAAACTCTTCCGCCTTAATAGTTAATTTTGGCAGGGTTATTTCTTCGATGACCCCAGCATATCCTTTACCGTCGATATACAGGTTCATGTTTTTTAAGGTGGTTGGGAACATCAGAGAATCTCCTCAAGGTAGTCATTAACTAGGCTGGAGCGGAAGGTAATGTGTTCAGCTGGATACGGCGGGGTGAAGTCAAAATCAAAAAAGACTTTACCCTGTGAAATGTTTGCAGGTGTGTTTAGTTCTGGGTCTGCCCAGCACTGACCGCCGATAATGGCACCGATAGCCTGCAGGTCGCGCAGATAGGCGTTGACACCTTCGCTAACGTCTTCAAGATAGGTCTTAGTAATGTTTTGATCGACTGCCCATAAGTGTGCTTTTAACAAGCTTTCGTTGATCAGGTCTGCGGTGCGGCGCACTGAAAGAAACGCCCATTTAGGGTCGCTAGCACAAGTGCGGTTGCCCCAAAGTCGAAAACCAGTTTTTTGGATAACCGTAGCCACTGCGTTTTCATTCAAATGGTTGGCGCGGGCGTTACTATCACCCAAGGTAAAA
The DNA here is from genome assembly GCA_965277405.1 of Gammaproteobacteria bacterium. GTDB lineage: Bacteria > Pseudomonadota > Gammaproteobacteria. Next base: position 971,877 of record OZ255726.1, on the reverse strand, counting down.
TCGATAGCGCGTTCTGTGCCGACAATGCCATAAATTTCTTGATTCGATGGCGACCACCAAAACCCACGGTCATTATCAGAACGGGCAATCAGTCCGGCGACGCGGGGACTCATAGGTTGGTTAACTTCGGTAGCCGACACTGTGTCGAAGACACGCGCGGCGGGGTCTACGATGTAAACACGACCAGAACCAAAGTTTTGCCGGTAGGCAATCACGTCTGCATCGTTAGTGCTGGGGCCATCGGCGATAATGATAGCGCGGAGGCGGTCTGCAATGCCGAGCATTTCAGCTACAACTGCTTGCTGGTCGGTGAAACCTGGAACAATCAGCATCTTTGGGGCAACACCAAGCACTGATTCGCAGCTAAGCAGGGCTTGCACACCTTGGTATTGACCGGTGGCAGCATCAACACCGCCGATAACATTAGCTAGTTGTTGCGCCGGGTCTGCATCTTGCTCTACACGAATCACTACAATCATTGCACCTGCTTGGTCAAAGATAGCGTCGGTTGCCGCCGGCAATGTGCCACTTGTGCCTAATGCTGCTGCTGCGGTACGGCTACCGGCAACAAGTACAGGGGTATTGATTGGGAATTTATCCGCAGCTGCGGTTGGAGCTGTGCCGATAATTCCTATTACGGAACTCTTAACGGTACTGATAGGACGGGCACCGCCATTTAACTCGACAACCTCAACGCCGTGTAGGAATTGTCCTGGCATACTATTTTCTCACTGTTAGGGAAGCTAGGATTAGCAATTTGCTTTGTCCAACAGTTTGCCTGCCACTTAAAAATATTATCAGGTAAAAAACTATACCTGTGGTTACTGTTGCAATACTTGTTCTAAGGCAACCGTTGCCGCAGTTTCCAATGCTACCAACAACGCCGCCAAGGTGTTTTCACTACGTTTGCCTTGAACGGCTGCCAATGCTTGCGATTCCATGCCGTCAATAATGGCAACCGCTGTGGCTAGTACTTGCGCTTTGGCGGCTTGCTTTTGGGCGAGTTGTTGCGGTGTTTCGCCTTGGCCGCGCTTGTCACATTCTGCTTGGATGATGGCGGTATCGGCGTCAGTGGTGGCATTGGCAAGTAGCCGCCCGGCGCGTTGTGCCTTATCGTTCCACCCTGCCAGTTGGTATGGGTCGACATGGCCTGCGGCTTTGGCGCGGGTAGCTGTGGTGAACTGCACAACTTGTTGTTTTGTCCAATCACGTAAGCCATCCAGTGATAGTTCGATATTTTCGGCGGGTATTCCGTCATTAATCATGGTTTCTTTTAACCCAATAAAATCACTTGGATTAGCAACCACAGCAGCCATTGATTTATTAATTAAAACGGCAATGCTCATTACAGTGTCTCCTCTTTTGAAATAATCGGATGCAGGCTGCCTTTTTGAAATGCAGCCCCAATGGCTACCTTTTGCGAATCCACAGCGAGCGTCAGGTAATATGAACTGGTCAACGAGATGCGTAGATAAATTTTATTGTCAGATCCTTGGTAAGCGGCAGGTGATAAATCTCCTCCACTATGGGTATGCCTTACCCCCGATGGATAGCAGTATCCAGCTATACGTTCGTCGATGATTTTATCAGCACCATACGCATAACCATACAGATGAAAACGAAACATGCCGGTACGTTGCGGCACCTCCATTGGGGTGCGCAAATGCAAAAATATGTTAGTGCTCGCCCCTGCATTATTATCTCCTTTTGAAAAATCACCTGACCCCGAAGGGGCGTCTTCATAAGGAGGTCCTGAATGAATTAGCCTTCCTTGAAAAATCGTTCTAATTGATCCGTGGACATTCAACTCACCCAATACATCACGGTGTTTTGTCCAGATAGCATTTAACTGGGCTGGATTAACCGCGACATCTGTGGCGCTGCCTGTGGTTATTTCTGCAGCTGTGGCGATGCGAATCAAGCCGCGCTTGCTGCTGGTTGCAGGTGGCAAGTTAAAACCGCCACTACCATCTACCGTGACGCTGTCAGCCGGTAGTGCCGTTAATGCCAAATCAAAAGCTAATAGTAAATCAACCCCAGCAGATTTATATGCCAGTGCTTGGTTATCATTACTCCAAATGGCTAACAACGTGCCGTCGGCTAGGTAGAAACCGAGTTCACGCACCCAATATTCCAAATCGTTGCCATCTTCTACCCCCGTCAGGTGAATCTGCGCGTTATTGACGCGTTCACCGCTGACGGGTATGCGGCGTTTTTCGTTGTGTAGCGCAGTTGCGGTGTTATCTGGCGTCCACGCCGCATCGCCTAAGGCGATTTCGGCTATGGTGGCATCCAGCCCGTTGTTGTGGCTGTTAAAGACCGCGTTCAAGCCAGCCAAAGTGATAACAGGGGTTAAAGTTGCGCTCATGCTGCAGCCTCCATCGTAAAATTAGCCAAGGCAACTGTTTGTAGCAGCACAGCCGAAGTTATCCCACAGTTGGCTTTGATTGGTTGTTGTTGTGTCTCTGCCGCGCACCGGACTGACTGCCCTGCCTTGAAAATGTTGTAAATACCAATGCCATCGTTATTTATCCCACAGCTGGCTTTGATTGGTTGTTGTTGTGTCTCTGCCGCGCACCGGACTGACTGCCCTGCCTTGAAAATGTTGTAAATACCAATGCCATCGTCAAAAGCAGCAGCAACACGGATTGTATAATGGCTGCGCACGGGCTTGGTGGCAGCCACGCTAGCGCGTACCATATTGAAAAATGCTGGGTCAAGAACAGCAGCGCTAGCTGGTGCCTGGGCTTCATTGGCAAATGTAGTCAGGTTAAAGGTATGTGGGGTTTGTGCGCTGCTGTTCTCGAACCATTCTTGCAATTCGATACGCACTCCAACAGCGCGCAAAGCCCGCTCTACCGCGCCGCGGGTGCCTTTGTTGCGGTGAACTTTGGCGGATTGCTTAATAACTTCTCGTCGGGTTTGTTCACTCCACTGGCTTTCCCATTCATCCACTGACAACGCCCACGCTAGCCAGGGCAGCAATTCAACAGGGCAGGTGGCAGGGTTCCACAATTTGCCGATTTCTACAGGAATTTTGCCCAACCGCGCTGTAGTTTGCTCGACGGCAATTTCGGCTGTAGTGGCGTTCGGTGGTAACAGGCTATTCATGCCAACCACCTGCAATAATCGTCATATTGGTACAAAATGCGGCTTGATGGGGCTGCACTACGATATCAGCGGCAGGGCTGGCGATAATAACGTTCTGAACACCTGATTGATGCAAAGCCGCATACAGCCCTGATACAGGTATATCACGACCAAGTTTGTGTTGTTGCGTAACGTATGCGCCCGCTTGCTGACGAGCATGTGCAGCTATCTTTGATTTACCAGGACCACGGTAAAAGATTAGTGTGGCATTTACTTGGTATTCGAGAACAGACGCCCCCAATACTGTCACGTGGTCAGTCAACGGGCGTATATCATCATGGTTTAAGTGTCGTGCAACTGTATTCAACAGCGCAGTGGTCGCGCTGCCATTGCCGGCAACACTTAACACGGACACTACCACTGCGCCCGGTGTCGGGCTTGCTACCGCTACGTCTTTTACATCAGCCGAAGCTGCAAGCGAGTGATAAACATACGCACCTATTGGTCCTGCGGTGCTGTAGCCTTCCAACGACAACGGTATACGCTGGCGCAAGCGTTCGTCATCCTCATACACAGGTGCAACAGGTGGCAGCGCAGCAGGGTTGCCGGGGTCTATGACTTGGCGGGGGACTCCAAACAAGGCGGCTAAATTATCTAAATCGGCGCCTTTGGAATACGCAAGCATCACCGCATGGGCAGCATCGTTGACGCGCTGGCGTAGCAACAATTCCCGATACGCCGCCACTTCTAAAATTTTATAGGCGGGGTCTGATTCGACTAATGCCGTAAATGCAGGTGCCCGGCCGCGCAAATCAGCCAGCATTGCTGCCAAAATAGTTTCATAGTCCAATGACTGAACAACTGCTGGTGCTGGTAGTTCTGCCAAATTGATAGCGTTGGTCATACCACCAGCCCTGCCAATTTTATTTTCTTGCCGTCTGGTAAATACTCACCGACAAGATCAAGGGTTAGCTGTCCGTCCTTCACGCAGGTTACAGCTACATGCAACAGCTTTAACCGGGGTTCCCAGCGTGCTAGTGCTGCTGCAGTTGCCGCGTATATTTCGGCGAAGGTGGCTGCGTTCAATGGCGCGTCCACCAATTCAAACAGGCGGCTGCCATATTCGCGGCGCATTACCCGGCTACCAAGCGGCGTGGTCAAAATATCAGTAATACTTTGGCGCAGGTGGGCGTGACCTTTGAGCAATTTACCGCTGTTGTTGTGTATGCCTTTCATCTAGCCACCTGCAAACACGTTGCTCGAACCAGCGGCCACCCTGCTACCGCAGGCAACAGGGTCACCAATGCGACCTATCTGCTTGCCATTGGCGTATACCGACGCAGAACCACTAGCCAACGCCCCGCCATGCGGTGGGCAAGTTGCGCAGCTGTGCGCAGACCATCCATCACCTTGCCGATGCGCGGCGCTGCCATTTATAAAAACATTGGGGCTACCTTGGCTGCTGGCGCGCGGGGGAAAACACCCATGCCCGCTACAGTTGTCGCCTTTTCTCGTTATTGCTGGCATCAGTTTAAATCCACCCTTGCTGCTGTTACTTTAAATTTGCCTTGACAATTGAATTCTGTATTCCCTGTGGTCTTCACGCTCACACTGCCTTTCACATCAAGGGTCAACAAGTGGCTCTCCCGGTCATATTGAACGCTAGTTCCGTCTGCAAAAATGACTTTGCTAACAGTATGCTTATTGGCGGGTGCTGGATACTTGTTTTGATAAATGGCTGGCAGTACCACCCCCAATTCTGGGTCACCGCCTGGGCACATCACCACAACCTGTTCCCCGACTTCTGGTGCCCACCAAGCTATATCTTGGTTAGCGCGGGGGGTTATCCAAGCCAGCCAGCCTGTTTCAAGTTGCCCCGCTGCGACTTTTAGCAGGGCGTTGGCGTAGTCGGCATCGATAATAGTGCCGATTAAGAAGATGTTGGCTAGACTGCGTTCTACTTCTGCCAAACGTTGCAATACGTTATCCAGCATCACACCACTCGTTCATAGTCATCGATGGCATTATCAGGGTCGTTGGACACATATACTTCTGCAGGAATAACCCCCCCGCCCCAAACATCTGATCCAATACGGATGGCTTGCTCCCAACTCACCGCCCACATAGCCACGCCTTGGCGTTGAACTTTACCGCTGAACAAGTTGTCAGCTGTAACGCCCGTTGCCGCCAGCGTGCCTTTCACCCCCCAGCGTTGGCCAGGGATTAAAACTAGTAAACGTTCAACAATTGCCAACGCCGCTTCATCTTTGGGTAGTTGGCGGCGGTCTCCCGTCACCACAAAAGCCGCAAGTCGCAGCTGTGCTTCGTTTTCACCCGTTGCTATAATATTAACCGTTGGCATACCCAGCAAAGCTACCCGCACTGCTGGTAGCTGGGTGGCAATACGTTGTAATTCATCGAGGTTAAATCTGCCAGGGTGCTGGCTAACCACTTTTAATTCTGGTAATGCAGCGCTGACTTTGTTAATAATCGCGCGGCGTAGTTCTTTAAATTTCATACAGCCCCCTGAATCATATTATCCGCCCAATCTTCAAGGGTATTGTGCAAGTCAACTATGTTGTCATTACTCACGCCAAGAAATTCACGTTGCGGGATTCCCCGCTTGGCATCACCAAATTGGTGGCTTGCCGCATACACTAGATTGCTGCCAATTTCAGCACCGCTAACGCTGCAAATCGATTGAATAGAGTCAACTAAATCACCGCTACTTTGCAGTAAGTTTTGATTACCGTGCCTTGATTTGGCGTAGCTTGGTGACCATGGCTGCCACGGTGCACCAGCAGGACTTGCTTTGCCGTCGATTATTCTAGCTACTGTTTGCTTTTCAACAATATTACCCAATACGCTCATCAGCCGCTGCGGGTCAACACCGCCAAGGCGGTCGAGCACGTTATTCAGGTGTTTAATGCCGCGCAATTCGAGTGAAGCACCGACGCCTGCCATCAGAACGCCTGCAAGGTAGCGCGGCTAAATAACCGCACGCGGGTAGCTGATATAGCTGGCATTGGCGTAGTGCGCTCAGAATCGGTGATATTTAATGCAACTTTACCGGTAGCTATGCGTTCTAACCATGCCAGCGCGTCTGCATACCGTTGGCGTTTTTCTTCGGTTGTTTCACCGTCTTTAGCCAACCAATACACGGCGATATCTACACACAAACGCTGCAGCAGGTCGGGAAAAGCCACAAGGGGGAGTGGGTAACGGGTCGATAAATACGAATCAATCAAACTACTGGCGTCGGCCAACGCATTTTCGACAGTGGTAGTGTCTAAAGTGTCGTCGTTGTCACGGTCAGCTATTGGATACAAAAAATCATCACCGTATCTGTTGGTAATAGCTGCAACGGTTGCATACGGCATTATCAATCAGCCTGCTGCGAAGCGTTGTTGATATACCGCCCAAGCTGTGTCGCGTTGCGTGGCGGTAATGTCTTTACCTATTACTTTTACCAGGTCTTTTACGTTTGGTTTTTTGTTTGGGTCAATCACGCCCATTGCTGCGACAATGCCTTCAATAATCCCGTCGGGCGGGTCGCCGGCGGCTGCCTTAGCGGTAACAAGCAACATGGGTTCAGCCTTGAATTGTTGCAATTGGCTGTTAGTGAAGTCTGCAGGGTCAATGGTTTTGCCTTGTGACGAAAAAAACTCACCAGCACGACGAAACCCTAACTTGTTGTTGGCACGAATAAAAAGTAACTCACTCATGGGTATGCTCTCCAATACAAAAGCCAGTGGCGATGCTGCTACTGGTGTTACAAATAATCAGCTATAACTATTGCAAATTTACCTTTCATCTCATTAGAAACATGGTCAGTACCGTCTACAAACAACTCGCGTTCTAGCAATTGTGTAGCCTGTTTTTCTAACGACGCGGGAATAACCAGCATATTTGGTTTAATCCCCAAAGGGCGGCCGCCGTCAGCTTTACGCTGACGCATGGCGCTGTATACCGCCCATAAGTTATTTAAAGTAAGGTCGGCTTGTACCCCGTGAGCCATTTGCCAAAAGCCGAAACCAGCGTTACAACGTAGGTCAACACCATATCTGTATTCGCCGCGCATAAAAACAGACTCATCATCGTCTTTAGTCATGCTAACTAGCTTAGGAGTTTTCCGCTGTTGGTATATTAAAGGTTTTAATGCACGGGAAGTATCGAGCAAGTACCACGCTTCACCGGTGTAATTAGCATCGACAAGTATATTTGATGCGCTGGCATCTGTCCCTTGTCCGTCTACTTGGTCGTTGAGTGGGTGGTCATTGTCAAAAAAGTATTGACCGTCATAACATTCAGAATCAAAACCAGCCTTTAATAGCGGAAAAATTAACTCATCGGGGAATATATTAGTAGCACGACCCATTTCTTGCATCATCGGCGTGTAAATGCCTAGATTGTCATCTTCGATATCAGTACGTTTCACGCCAACAGTGCTTTCAAATTGTTTGTTAAAAATTTGGTAGCCTTGTGCTTCCATATCTTTAATGCTGCGATCGCCAATCCATTCGCGAAAGCCCGGCCATTGCCCCAGCCAACCATAAGTGTTACTGGCACTTGATGATTTAATAACACTCGCAATTTTTGTATATTGCGGCTGCGCCATTCCTAGCCCGTTTTGAAAACTAGTTTGATAACCTGTAAATAAACTCGTCAACAATTGTGGGGTTACGATAGCCATTACGCGGCCTCCTTGGTTGTAGTAAATTCGTCTTCAGCTACCCCGAGTAAGCGACACGCTGCCTTGTCTTCTTCACTCAAACCTTTGCGGTGTTTGTTTGCCGCCTTGTTGTCCAAGTCGGTGTCTGCACCAAACTTTGGGGCTGACTTAACAAATTCTTGAAAACGTTGCAGCCCCCCTGCTTGTTTGCAGCAAGCGCGGTGATAAGCCAATGTCGCGGGGGTAATCGTTCCTGCTTGTTGTGCTTTATCCAATTCGTCTTCAATTTGCAGATTTAATGTGGTGTCTTGGATTTCCTGCAGCTTGGTTTCGGCATTTTGAGCGCGATTCAACGCGGCATCATGATCGGCGCGTGGCACAAACTTTTCTAAAGACGGTAAAGACGGTAAAGACGGATTATTGGCAGCAGTATTAAGAGCCTTGTCTTTGTCTGTTTGCAGCTGGTTAATGGCAGATACGGTTTGCTCTTCAGTAGCTTGCGCTGGCAGACCCAGCGCGGTACAGATAGCTGGTGATACGCTCATAGCTTCTTCTCCAATAAAGTTGTTGATGCGCTGGTTCAGCGCGGTTAAATGCAGGTTGGGCTGATTGGTTAAACCAGCCGAATACAGTTGTGTGATCTGTTTGTTTGCTGTGTTGAAGGAGAATACAGGCGATAAATATTTGTATGCTTTTGCTTCAAGCAACGCCCGTCCTTCATCGGTCCATTCGACAAGTCCCCAAATTGCGCCACCTTCACGTGCTTGCAGTGCTTTTAGCCATCCTACAGCTGGGGCGGGTTCACCTTTTGGGGCTTTATGCTCCGTAGAATGTTCTAAATCGATAGGGAGGTAAGCGGCATTTTTTGCAAAAGCATCAACAATTTGCTTGGGGTTGGCGTTGAGCCACTCACGACCATCCCTACCGGCGACAGCCTTGCCCGCAGGTATAAGTTCCACCCACAACGGCGCAGCTTTTTGTGCAGCTATTGCTTCCAAAAGCGGCCGAAGTTCAGTATTTAATGCAAAAGTTGTTGCCGTCATGCCCACCACCGTAGCGTTAAACACGGCGGGGGTTCAGGTAAAAAACTATACCTGTGGCGAGGGTTTATTGATTATCTAGTTCTATGAGTACTTCAATAGGTGCTGAAGCAAGGAAGGCTTCCCATAGATTACCAAATTTATCAGCCGGTATATGCGGTTCCAACGCTTCAAGGGCTTTGCCCGTTGCAACAGTTGCATCTTGTTTTAGCAGCTTTAGTGATGTTTGAATTGCCTCTTCTTCTGTCATTAGCGTGTCCTGTGTTTGCCTTGAATGGCTTTTTCTATCAATTCATCAAAATGCTTGGCTGCTGCTGGATCAAACTTCGCCAAACCATCTCGGTTAAATAACCATGCGCTGAAATGTTCAGCGTGGTATTCGTACTTGTTGGCTTGACTATATTTTGTCAGATACTTTGACCCAGTAGGGGCATCGGGCGCACCAGCCCAATAATGTACTTGATGACCCAATTCATGAACCCATGTGGCGATTATTTTAGCTTCTTTGCTACCACTGTAACCCAATGTCCAAACTTCTGGTTTTTGTGCCAATTCTGGTTTTTTTTCTAACAAGTTACGGGGTATCTTCTTCCTCGTTGCAGCAGCATGAGCAACCGCTTGGTTTAATTCTACAGCAAGCCCCTTGTTATCCGCTGTATTAAAATTAACTTTGCTGTTGCCTTTGATCACCACATGGTTGAATGATATACCACTAAAGCCATCAGTGCTACCATGTCCGTTTATTGTATAGTTACGGGTGCCATACTTGTGTTGGTTTTTATCTAGATAAGCTAAGACCTGCTCCCTTATTTTCATGGCAGCACTATTTAGCCGACCCATTTCAGCTTGACGAATGATTAATGTCTTTGTTCCTTTGGCGTTGGTGAAAGCAATTACCTTTTTCAAACGATCTTCAGCAGCCGGTAATTGCTGCAACACATCGTCTATATTTTCTGCGGATATGTTTTTTAATGTAGACATAGCACTCGGGATAGCGCGCCGCTCTACTTTTACTGCCGCTGCCGCCGTACCAACAATACGTTTAAATTCCGCATCTTTATCTTGGCTGAATTGTTGGGCTTTCCCTGAACGCACTTTGCCTGGGTTATAATCCCAACCGGGGTCGATGCCTGTAGGCACCTCCTGAAGCTGTCCTGTACGCTTGTTTTGCCACGGCGTTGTTTCTATTTTTGGAGTTTTGGCGATACCGCCGCGCCTATCAGCATCGCGTTTCGTCAGCTGACGGACCCGACAGCGACACCCCCAGCCATTCGGCGGCATGTGGGTGTTCCAAAAAGTATCGTCAACAGCAAGAACCAAACCATCCCAAGCAGTATGTTGCAGCCGATGTTCTCGCGACGGTCCCAAGCTATACATCAAGTAAGGTAGTGCGTCTTTGTTGCGTTCGATTCGCTGCCATTGTCCCGCTGTGCGGGCGGTTCTCATATTAGTATCGTAGATTATCTTTAGCCGCCGTGGCGTGCCAAGTTCTACGGTTGCGCCGTCAGGCATAGTGACTTTGCCAAGCCAGCCGCGTTTGCCAAGAATAGGTTCTATTTCCTTTTTGAATTGACGAAATGTTTGGCCTTGCGCCAAAGCTTCATCAAGAGCTTTGCGGATATCGATAAGCAGGTCTTGGGTCATGGCTTTGGCAACGGTGAAAGCGTGAACGTGTTCTTCGCGCCACACGTCCCAATAATCCCAGCCTATTTTGTATCCTTTAGCGCGTAAATACGCCAACGCTTCCTTGGGGGGTGGCGGCGTAGCTGGCTGTATCATTCGCTAGCTGCTACACCTATTCCGTAGCTAATTAGCCCCGCTGTTGCTAATGCTTTGGTTAGCTTTACTAGGTCGGCATTCTCCAATAACTTTGGCAGCGTTGCTGCCAATTGGTCGTAATCTTCTGTATCGGGACTGTTGCAAATAGAAGGCAAATAATCTTGTTGATTAGGTATATTGCTTATAGCCTAGTGTAAAATCATTCAACTCAACTACATACCTTATATTTTAAATATCATGCATAGACAAGTAGAAATGATTGCCTAGAAGATCTAGTAGCCGCTGATCATATATACCGAAAGTTTGTTCAATTAATAGATATTCGCCGCTTAGATAATAAATATTTAAAAACAGCACAAGGCTCTAGCAACTATAAAGGATATGGTATAGAACTGTTATTTAAAGCACTACTGCTGCAACACTTAGAAGATTTAAGTGATAGAGAGCTTGAAAGTTACTTAACAGAAAACACCGCTGTTAAATAGTTTTGTAATGGTTTTTTAATGTAGCGTTAACCGCGCCTACGCCAGATCATACAGTATTTACAAGAGCTAGAGCGCGTATAGGTACGCACCAATTATCTAAGATATTTGCAGATGTTCGCGCTCAATTGCAACAACATGGGTACATGAATGAGGTATTTACTTGTATAGATGCCTCTCATTTAATAGCTAAAGCTAATTTGTGGGAAGAGGGAGATAGAGCAATCCAGCAAAAGTACGCCAAACTTAATAATGAGGTTTTGCCTAAAGTAGCTACAGACAAACAAGCCAGCATTGGCTGCAAAGATAACGGTAAATTTTGGTATGGCTATAAGAAACATATTAGTGTTGATATGCAGTCAGGCTTGATTAATAAAGTAGCGATAACTCCAGCTAACGTAACAGACGGACAAGGTATTGGTCATGTTATTCCAACACAAGGAGCTATATATGCAGATAAAGGTTATTGCAGCAAAGGAGCAAGACATGCAGCCGCTAAAAAGCGTTGCCATTTGGCAGCTATAAAAAAGAATAATATGAAAGATAAAAACAAAGACCAAGATACATTCTTTAGCAAGCTGCGTTCTCCGTATGAAAGAGTATTTTCAAAAACCAATCATCGGGTTAGATATGTGGGAGAAGCAAAGAATCAGTTTGCGATATTTCTGGAGTGTCTTGCATTTAACCTGAAAAGACAGGTGGTGTTAGACGTAAAGTATGGTGGCGTTTTGTAGGATAACTGCGCCAAAAAACAGCTATTTGACTGAAAATACCAGTAAATATTGATTGTTAAACCTTGGATTGATAGAAAATTCTGTGTTTGTACAAAATTTTCAATTTATAGCAAGTTTTGACCTATTTGCAACAGACCACATAAGTTACATAGTTTCATTCATCTTATAACTTTGCAGGTAGGTGATCAAGTTTAAAACTTGCTGGGTCAGCGTTAATCTGACAAAGTCTGTTGTTGTCTACGGCGTAATTCGTAGAGCATGACACCAGATGCAACCGAAACGTTGAGGCTCGCTGTTTTACCAGCCATGGGGATTGACACCTGTTGGTCGCACTTGCGGATAATGGACTCGTGAATGCCTTGTTGCTCACCCCCCATAATGACAGCGACCCGGCTAGAAAACTCCCCATCCCAAAGCGTGGTTTGCGCCGTCATTGTTGTTGCAATTGTCTCGATGGCGTTAGATTTAAATACGGCTAATGCTTGCTCCATCCCAGCAGAGAACAATGGTAGCCGATATACCGCACCTGTAGATGTTTTGACGACGGTTGCTGTTTTAGGGGTGGTAGACCCTACCAGTACTACCGCATCAGTACCGCAGGCTTCCGCACTGCGTAAACATGCGCCAACATTATGCGGGTCGAGAATTGCAGCAAGGACTAAAATTATTACTGAAGGTTTAGCGGTAATATGCTGCGGAAGGAGTTTAATATCCATCACCTGTGGCGGTCGTGCCCAAGCAATGATGCCTTGGTGGCTTTGGGTTATTTGCTCTAAGGTATCCGGACGGACTTCGTGCACCGCAATCCCATTGGCGGTTGCAATGGTTTGAATATGTTTGAGACGTGCACTTGCGGATAGAGGTTTGTGCCAAATTTCTAGCAGCATATGAGGGTAGTCTTCACACAATGCCTCGATTGCATGAAAGCCAGGGATAGGGATTTTATGCGCTGTCTTTGCCATATCATCCTTATTTTTTGTTGCGCTTATGTTTGCTAGATTTGCGCAATTTTTTTGCTGCCGCGGTGTCGTCAACCAGCCGCAAGTCGACCTCTTGTTGCTGGATATCTACAGCAGCAATTTTGACTTTGATACTGTCGCCCATGGCAAAACGACGCTGGCTGCGTTGCCCAATCAGCGCTTGTTGTTCACTTGCGTATACATAATATTCATTGTCAAGGTTGCGTATATGCAGCAGACCTTCGATTTCGATTGGCAGGTTGACGAATAATCCAAACGCGGTCACATTGCGGATGACCCCAGTCATTACATTGTTTAAGTGCTGTTGCGCTAACAAACATTGAAAATACCTATTGGCCATGCGCGAGGCTTTTTCTGCCACGCGCTCTGTTCGCGAACATGCTGCGGCAATGCTGGGTAAATGTTGGTGAACTGGACGAGGCCGTGCTGTTGCTGCCTGGTGTTTACGAATATATGTGCGGAGTTTAGAATGAATTGCCGCCTTTACTGCACGATGGGTCACTAAATCTGGATAGCGGCGAATCGGCGAAGTAAAGTGGCAATACTGTTGATACCCTAAGCCAAAATGGCCGGCGTTAGACTCTTGATAATTGGCTTGAGGTAAGCTGCGCAGCAGCGCGTATTCAACCAGAGAAAAATAGTTTGGTTGACGTTGTTTGACTAACCCTAGTAATTGTTGCATTTGCTTGGGTGTTACAGTTGTCCCTTGCCATGTTGGTTTGATGCCAAGCGCGAGTAACGTGTCGCGCAACGCGGCAACGTCGGTTACGGTAGGATTGCTATGGACACGGTATAATCCTGGTGATTTATGCGTTAGCATGAACTTGGCAACGCAGACATTCGTCAGCAGCATTGCCTCTTCAATCATCAAGTGTGCGCAGTTTCTTGGTGTGGCTTGAAAGCTTTCAATATTGCCATCTTTTGAGAAACGTGGTGTAGACTGTATGCTGGTAAACTCAATCGCGCCGCGCTCTTGCCGCATTGCGTGCAAGTGTTTAAATAAGCCATGCAATGCTAACAGACTGTGCTGTACTGCTGGGGATACAGTGCTCGATTGTGTGGCGATGAAAGCTGCTACTTCTGTGTATGTTAAGCGGGCCTGTGAATGGATGACTCCTTCAAATAATTCAAATTCTGTAAGCTCGCCTGTTGCTGATATTTTCATCGCGCAGGTAACCACTAAGCGGTCTTGCTGCGGCAACAATGAACATAAGTTATTTGCAAGCTGCTCTGGGAGCATCGGCATAACCGTATTTGGAAAATACACCGAGGTGCCGCGTATTTTTGCGTCTGCATCGAGCGGACTGTCGAGCGGCACGTATTCAGCAACATCGGCAATTGCTACGGATAATTTCCACCCGTCGGCAACTGTTTGGCAGTACACCGCATCGTCAAAGTCTTTGGCGTCTTCGCCATCGATGGTAACAAATGGTGTGTCGCGTAGATCAAAGCGGCAGTGTAAATCGTCATTACCAACATTGGCTGGGAGTTTTTTGCATTGGCGCAGGCTGCCTTGAGAAAACGTTGTTTCAAGGTGAAACTCATGAATCATCATGGCGATGATAGTGTGCTCGTCTACGGTTTTGCCAAGGACTTGGGTAACCGTGCCGCGCGGTGGCAGGTGTGATGTTGGCTGTGCGGTGATGGTGCAGGTGACTAAGTCATTAACTTTACCGTGATGTTTGCCGTCAATATAAATTGTATGGGTATTACGTGGGTTTTGTGGATGCAGCAGCCACTGTGTATTAACTCGGGACAGCGTCCCGACAACCGATGTGGTATTGCGCTGGGTGACTTCAACAATTTTCCCCATCAATTTTTGGTATGAAGTGTGCGTGATAACCCGCACCTCATCTCCATCAAAAACTTTGGCAGCTTGACGTCTACCGAGAAATATACGCTCATCAGTTTGCGTATTGATACATGTCATCCGACCGTCGCGTTGGCATTTGACAACCGCGCCAATGAACTCAGTTGTGGTAATAGCTAATAGGAGGTCGGTGTTGATGGAGATTTGCCCATCGCGTTCCATGGCGCACAAGCGTTTTTGGACGGTTTCAATGGAATTATCGCCATAGCCAGTATGTTGCTGCAGCGCAATTTGGGTGAGCGGAGTGGCGGCGTTGCGAATGGCAGCAAGAATCTTCTCTCGGCTGGGGATATGCTCAGGTTGTTCCAATATCGAGTACCTCTTTCGTTAGTTGGATGGTTATGTTTCGTTGTTGCTGCAGTGATGCAACATCGAGTTGCTCTACGATGTCTAGGAGTGCTGCAACAGAGCGGTCACAGTGCTTCAGTATATAGCTAATTACTTTGTGGTCTATGGTAAATCCTCGAGCTTGGCTAGAGTGTTCAATAAATTGTTGTAAATCAGCTTGGTTCAGCGGGTGCATGCGCACTATGAGCATCGACGATAACCGTGTTTGTAAATCTAGTAGAATTGACATTTTTTTGGGTGGTGCGGCGCTGCTGAGTAACAAGCTACAACCACTGTCTTGAGCAGCATTAAAAATATGCATTAATTGTTCTTGGGCGTCTGGCTGCGTCAGTGTTGCCTCGACATCATCGATTACTAGGCAATCATAATCATGTGTGGCGATAAGCTGTGGATGGAGTGTTTCTTTAGCCGAAAAGAAGCCACAGTGTATATTTTCGCCAAGGAGGACTTGGCAGCAGGCTTTCAATACATGGGTACAACCACTGTTAGCAACGCCCCAAATGTAAATGTGTTGCTGTTGCCTTTGAATTATTTTTTGTATGCGATCCTGAACAATACTTATTGTCGTGATATTTTGAGAAATGATAAGGTTCTCAAATGTTTGGATATAAGTGTGTGTGAGCGGCAGCGCGAGTTGTCGCATAGATGTATATCTCGCGTATGGTTATTGCTTGGTTATTGTTGCAGTGACATTGATGTGCAGCCCTGTCAGCAACCCATCGGCGCACGTACGACCACTACCGCTGCTTCATTCCTGATCTGACGGGGTTCATGGGTTCCGTCGCGATGAAACCAGCAGAACTGCGAGTGCATGGTAGCAGGCAAATGTGATCTTGTGCAATTCTTAATTATAAAATTGGTGAATAGCACCCATGTAAGCACCCATGTAAGAATGCGGCATTGTAACGTATTATAATATACAGTTGAGGATTTAAGGTGCGCTCGTTTTCTTACATTGTTTGTTAAACCCCTGGTTATTGTATTTGTCTACACAAATAGTGATGCGAGACATGACTATTCAGTATTTGGTTATGATAGTTAGGGTGCGGCATAAATTTTTTCCTCGGGGCGGTGATGGTAGCGGCGATGGAGAGAATCTAGGCAAGTGTGATAGTTACGTAGTAATTATTGCTAGATGTAGCTGCATGGCGCAAAATTGAGCACAATCTCCGCGCGGAGATGATTCATCCGCGCATCATCTAAGGAAGCTCTGATGAAGTCGATGATGGGCGAGACCGAGCAAAAACACTGATGAAACTTAAGCGAAGTGCGCAGATAGCACTGGTGGGTCTTGGGGGTCTTGTGGGTCTTGTGGGTCTTGTGGGTATTACCAAGTGCTGCAATGACGCAGCGCAGCGGTTTTTCCGTTCATCTGTTGAATATATGATGGTTTGCCGTAATTGCGATAGTTGCTGTATTGTTCCTTACACGCTGTGTAAGAGCGACGGCGGCGGGGTTAAACGGGTGAGGTCGATTAGCTTGCGAATGTTGCAGTAAAAATCGAATTATTGTCTGAATTCACCCGCTACCTCATTTGTCATTCAGTCAACTAGGTCCAAGCCACTGCTAAACTCGAGTTCCAGTATCCACTTTAAAAATCACTACTTTCGACACATCTGGCAAAATTTTAATTTTTTCTCCATGGTGTAAGGAAACACGATCGCGAATAGTAACTACGATTGACGCATAGCCTAATTTCAGAATGAGTTGCGTTTCAGCACCCATAGGTTCAATGACATCGACTACAACAGCTGTGCCTGCATCAGCAATGCTACAATGTTCCGGACGCATTCCATAGATAATGTTTTCGCTTTGTCTAAGACCGTTCAATTCTGGCAGCGGTAGTTCATCCCCTGTAGGAAGAGTCGCTTTGGGCATTGAGCCAGTCAAATCCACACGAGCGGCGAGGAAATTCATCGATGGAGTTCCAATAAAACCAGCAACGAAAACGTTGACTGGGTTATCGTATAGTTCCAAAGGGCGTCCAATTTGCTCAATACGCCCTTCGTTCATTACAACAATCCGGTCAGCCATCGTCATCGCTTCGACTTGATCATGTGTCACGTAGATTGCTGTGCTCTTCATTTTTTGGTGCAGAGATTTGATCTCGCTGCGCATAGCAACCCGCAATTTCGCGTCGAGGTTACTCAATGGCTCATCAAACAGAAACAGCTGCGGTTTTCGAACGATCGCTCGCCCCATCGCGACCCGCTGTCTTTGCCCGCCTGACAGATTTTTTGGTTTGCGATCCAACAGATCTGCAAGACCCAACATTGTTGCGACGTCGTTGACACGTTTTACTTTTTCTAATTTTGGTGCCCCCGCCAGCATCAAAGAAAACCCCATATTTTCGGCTACAGTTAAATGCGGATATAACGCGTAATTCTGAAAAACCATAGCCACATCACGTGCTTTGGGGGGGAGCTTGTTTACCAACGTAGCGTTTATCAAAATCTCACCGCTAGTAATGTCTTCCAAACCTGCAACCATGCGCAACAATGTCGATTTTCCACATCCGGAAGGGCCAACGAGAACCAGAAATTCTCCATCCTCAATTTTGACCGAGATGTCTTCCAAAACTTGTGTATCATCAAAATACTTGAAGACGTTTTTAATTTCAACGCTTGCCATTTTTCTCCGTCTTGTAATAATTCTCTATGCATGATTTTCGCGTCATGCGTTAAGTTTCTGATGTTACATAGAAAATATTTGCTGACGCTGCTCCTTCAGCCACCATCAGACCGATACCACCATCCTTCAAAACTTTATTTGATGTGTCATCCACAGTAAGGGTTATTTTGTCTGCACCTGCGGTGACTGTCGTTCCCAGAACTATCATGAACATGGAAACCCAGTTATCCAATCTAAACTCAAAAGCTGCTGACGCAAGAACTTCGATTTCGTCATCGTAACTACGGGTTATTTCAAATAGTCCTTTTGCGGATATCCGTGCTGCGTAAAATCTACGCAAACCTTGTGTACGTGCGGTCAATCCAGCGTATCGCCCCAAATGTACGACGACATCCGCTGTTACTTTGTAGTCAGTCCACTGGCGTGTGCCATGAATGATCAAACCTGCGCCACGATCTTGTGAAATGTGAAAACTTTCAGGGAAATGTTTGGAGAAAATATCTACGCCGTTCACCCACGCACGATGCCAGAAATCGCTTGGCTCACTTGGGCGGCGTAGAGTGAGTTCAGGGGGGCCTGTCCACCCCATCCAGTCAAGATATACTCGACCCGTCACCCGACCATCTGCACTAGATACAACAAGACCAATTGCTGCGATTGGTTGAGACCCACACTCTGGAAGCTGCCACCTGACTTCGCCCGTGTTCCCAGCGATAATGTGTATTGGGTCGCTATCAACATTAACCAATTGGTCCGCTGCGCCGTAATGGCGGATGCGCAATTTGACGACAATTTTGCCGCTTGTGTTTTCGTCTGAAATGACACGAGCGACAAGAGTTTGACCAGAATAGATCAACGGTGTTGCCATCAGATCATATGTTCTCATCCGCAAAACATCCAATGGAGCAAAGGTTGGTGTGGTTGTCACTACTTCACCTCCCAGTGATAATCCATTGAAGCGAATTTCCAGCATCCCAGTTCCGTGATGCGATGTTCCCTGTACGCGCGCAGCAAAATCACCACCAGTTTGTTCGGTTAGTTGAAACCCCTGCTGTGCGCCTGGAAGCGAGAAATGATATTGGGCACCGCCTTTTGGCGACTCAATCAGTGTCTCGCCAGCAAGGGTCTTGCCGAGGTTGGCAATGTAGTAAGCCATCTTGACTGCGTCGTTAATGGAGTTTCCACCATCAGCAGACGAGATCAGCATGCGGTCAGCAATTGGTCCTCGCCAATCTTGACCCTTACTCAAACCATCGAGACCCAACATAATCCCGTGGAGGCAGCCAACGTTACCTGCGTTGCAATCTGTGTCCCAGCCAGAGGTGTTTATAATCTGTTGGGCGAAAGAAAAATCCCCTCTCGCATACAGCATCGTCATCACCATGATCGCATGATTTGGGATAATATGACAATTACCAAGGTATTTGTCGTAACCGTAGTTATCGGCAATCTTCTGACGACAATCTCGCCAGTCGACGATTTTGCTGTTCCATTTGCGAACATCTCTGATCATCGTGGCAAGTTCGCTGTTGGTTGGAATGAAAGAAAGGCCTGTATCCAACAAGTGATCAATATCTTTAGAGTGGAAGGCTTCACTCTCCATCGCAGCCCACAGCATAGCGGCGAAGACGGATTCCCCACCGTGACTCACGCTGCCAGCTTCTTTGGCAAACTTGGCCGCCAATGCTGGTTGCCCTGGCGCAACCAAAGCCCAACCATCGATAAAAATCTGCGCGCCGATTTGTTCAGCCACGGTCAGACCGTTGGTTGCAATACAACCACTTTGTGGCGCCAGGATGCCTTTACGCAGGTTCAGCCAAGCGGTGTGCTCGGTTGAATTGCCATTGCCACCCCACCAGAGGATAGACCGTTTTTCAACAATATAATTCATCCAAGCCTTACCGATATCTGCTGATTTGAGGTTTTCAGAGAGATCATAATCCTCCAGCGCCCGCAAAAACGTAAATGTACCCGAGATATCATCATCGGTAATGACCAACGGGTCACCGAGTTGTTCATGAACGTAGTATTTAATCGTTCCGAGCTCTTTCATGATGCGCTCATAGCTCCAGCCCTCAAACGGACGCCCGAGATAGACCCCGATAAGCTTGCCTAGCACCCCCGCATAAACTCGTTCAAGATAGTCGTCTTGCAATTTCATAATCATTGTAAGCTCTTAAAACTTTAGCCCTTAACGGATCCGCTAGTGATGCCTTCGATAAAGCGTTTTTGCAGAATGATAAACAAAACGACGATTGGCAGTACGACCAAAAGAGCACCAGCCATTAATTCACCCCAATCGCTTAGGAATTGCCCGGAGAGCATGAAGTAAGACACAACCGCAGTTCTTGATTCTAATGCTTGTAGGAACGTTGTTGCGATCAGGAATTCATTCCATGTGTATAGCCCGATGATCAGCGTCACAGTCAGTATCCCTGGCCAGACAAGCGGCAAATAAACCCGGTAGAAAACCTGCCATGGAGTTGCTCCGTCAATGAGAGCTGCATCTTCTAGCTCTACCGGCACAGCCAGAAAATACGTCCGCAAAAGCATGATTGAAAACGGGCTATACAGTGCGCAATAAATTACCGCAACCGCGAACACGTTGTTGATTATACCCAGCTTAGCGAACCCAAAATACAGCGGGAACATAAATAGCTGAATAGGAGCCGTTGTCGTGGCCAGCAGGTAGGCGCTCAGAATTTTCCATGATTTGATTTTTTTGCGTGCCAGAACATATGCTGTCAGCGACCCCGTTGAGATCACCAAAACAATCGTAATGAACACGAGTAATGCCGAGTTAAAGAACGTTTGCGAGAAATTCGCTCCTTTCCAAGCGCGTGTGAAGTTTTCCCATGCGGCGGTGACCGGAAATGACAACGGATTAAGCGTGATTTCTGGGTTAGTTTTTAGTGAGTTCAGCACCATCAATGCTATCGGGAACAATGCTGTAAACGCCGCGATGCTTAATATCATGTAGGTAATTATCATCGTTAAGCGGCTTTCGATGGGATTCATTCTTCGACCTCTTTGGCTTGAAGTCTGATATAGAAAAACGATGCTGCGACCCCGCACAGGCTGATTACTAGCGCAGTCGCAGCAGCACGCCCGACCTTGAGTTCGTAAAACGCCTCGCGATAGGACATTGTTGAAAGAACTTCGCTAGAAAACGCAGGACCGCCTTGGGTCATAACGTAGATGAAATCGAAGACAAGGAACGACCAGATCACGGTCATGATCATCATCAGTGTGATCGTTGGTTTGATTGCGGGGATCAGCACCCAGCGCATTTGTTGCAAGTAGCTAGCCCCATCAATCCGCGCAGCTTCGATCTGTTCGGTCGGAACCTGCCGCAGGGACGCAAAGAAAATCATCGCAATGAACCCCCACCAGTGCCAAAGATCAACCACAGCCACGCCGTAGAGCGCGGAAGACATGCGGGCGAGCGGATCGTTCAACTCAAACCCATATCGATTCAGCAATGCCACAATGCCCGTTTGCGGGTTGTAGATCATACCTTGCCAAATACGCGCCGTAATCACGGACGCAATGATGACTGGCAAAAAGTAGATAACCTGAAAGAATGTCTTACCTCGTTTCACAATCAACAACAAAGAGGCAGCGACAAGGCCGATTATGATGGGAAACGTCATAAACAGAACTGTCCATTTTAAGTTATTTGCGAGTGAGCGCCAAAAAATACGATCATTCCAAAGTTTCTCAAAATTTTCTAGGCCAATAAACTGCGGGACAGAAACCCCATCCCATCTTAAGAATGCAAGCAATATGGTTAATATTGCTGGTAACATGATGATAGAAACGCTGATGAGCAATGTCGGTATAACAAACAAACGGTGCATCGGCAATTTCAGTATTTTTTAACTATTTTTCAACTATTTTTTAACATAGTTGCGGCATAATCTAGCCTGGCACACCATTGTTGTTAGTCAGGATTTAACGCGCAGGGATATCCGCGACTTTGCCTTCAGCCAATTCCTGCTTGAAAATATCATCAAGTTCTGCGAGGAATTCTTCGGTAGTAATATCATCCAGCCAAACTTGCTCGATGCCACTCACAATGTAAGAGTTGCTTGCAGGAGGGAAGAACGTCCAAGTAGTGTAACCGTATTGACTTTGATTCACGGATTCAGCCAAGGCAGCCATAGATTCCGTATACAGCGGGATGATATCTTCGCTCAGTTTTACGTTGCTGAGGTCACGCAGCGGCATGTTCCACTCACCTTGCCAAACACTGTTCATGTCCTGATAGAAACCTTTACTAAAGATAAAATCAATGACGTTGGCAGCACCTTCAGGGTTGTTGGCTTTTGCCGCGATAGAGAGTGTGGAGCCAATGCCAAGTGCGTATATTGGGTATGCCACTCCTTCGCCGCTGGGAAAACCTACAAAACCAATGTTGTCAAGTTGATCGCCAAAATATTCTGGGACTAGTTGGAAGTTCCATGTGCCGGTTGGCACCATCGCAGCAGAACCATTAGCCAGGTTAGCCATGACCTGATCACCGGTGAGTGAGAAGTAGTCAGGTCCAAAATAGCCTTTTTTCCACCAGCTATCTAGTGTATTGATGGCTTTGGCAAAAGGTTCTGCCGTCCACGGCAACTCACCTGTTAGCGCTTTTTGCATGTTGTCTGGACCAGCGATGGAGTTGAGAGCAATTGATACCTGAAATTCGTTGGCTGGACGCCAGTCCGAGTTGCCAGACCCAAATGGGATAATGTTTTTAGACAGCATTGCATCGGCAACTGTCGTCAGTTCTGCAAGAGTTGTAGGTACCGCCCAGCCATTCTCTGCCATGACCTTTTTGTTGTAGAACAATCCAAGTGTTTCATAGGTTTTTGGCAGCGCATACAGATGGCCATCGAACCGACCCAAATCCATGAAGAATGGCAGGATTCGGTCGTTCCAGCCTTTTTTAACAGCGATATCATCGAGTGCCAGCAATTGCCCAGCGCGTGCCATTGTTGCCACGAAAGACGGACCAGGTGTATTGACTACATCCGGACCAGTTCCTGATAAAAGTGCAATCCGCAGCTGCTTATCCAATTCGTTGCCACGGTAGTCGATTGTGAGAGTGTTGCCATTGTCAGCAGCATTGAATTTATCAATCATCAGTTCCGACAGTGCAGCTTGTTGCTCAGGGGTGGCGCGTTCATACCACCAAGTAACAGGAGTGTCCTTTGCCAAAACCGGCAATGTGACAAATACTGTGGCAGAAATAGCTAGTATTCTAAGGAAGCTCTGATTAAGGCGCTGATTGGCGAGCTTGATGGCAATTGCTGATGATTGCAAGGCGCAAACCGCAGACCTGAGCATATCCGCCAAGCGAGTAACACAACATGTACCGTAAACCAACAGTATCTTCAACACATCGGCGGCAAACAGCGCTGCGCGAAGGTCGTTAAAGTACTCGATAATACCCAGCAGTATTGTCTGCGTACTGCGGCTATTATTATCATCTTGTTGCCCCGTCTTGCTAATTATCGACGTAATCAGAGATTGCTTAAGCATTTTGGTCATATTTTTCTCCTTGTTGTTCGTTTGGATGCATCTATGCATCCAGTACATCCAACACACTTAGTTTACATTATATCACAATTTACATAGATGTTTTATTTTTTCGGCATCATGATATCCCCTCTAAAATTAGAGGAGTTACAAGAAGAAAACTCGCAATAATTGTTGCTTGACAACCTCTAATTAAAGGTTGTTATTGTTGCCGGATAGGTGTTCTCAACTGGTGCAGATCTTAAGGGCTACAGCCGCAGTAGGAGTCCTTGCTGGAGAATGTGGAATTTTATGCTTAGCGCATATCCTCGTTGTTAGCGCATATCCTCGTTGTTAAAGATAAGCAACCATTCCTGATGTTGCATTTTTCATTGTGCGGGGATACTCAATCAATGACATGCGTATTTTCGCGAGAAACTTCAACAAGGTAGTTGATTTTTGATGTTATCAAATCGCGGTATTGTGTTGATATACTAGCAGTCAGCAGCGTTGCTGTTGCTTTTTCCGCCCGCGCCATATCCGTCCCATCTGGGGCAATAATACAACTACCACCGACATATTCAAATTCTTCTTCACGATCTATCCGGTTTGCGTAGCCTACATATATACCGTTTTCCAGCGCCCGCGTTGGGACAACAAGCGATGAAATTTTAGCAAACGGCTCCATCAGTGCGGTTGGTGTAACAATCAAATCGACTCCTAAGTTTGCCAATTCTCTGGTGCGCTCTGGAAACTCAATATCAAAGCAGATCAACACCCCGACTGTTAGTCCCTTCCATTTGAAGGTCAGCGGTTCGGTGCCTTGCTGGAATGTCCGCTTTTCCCAAGCGCCATAGAGCATGCGTTTTCGATAAATTCCGACTAATCCTATTCCAGGATGCACGACAAAGGCCGCATTATAGACCCCTCGCGTGGAGACTTCATAGGAGCCAACAACCAAGGCGATGTTGTATTCATCCGCGATGCTCTCCAATTTATCAAAGACAAGACCATCTACTTGCGCTGCGATCTCTGCTACATCTGCCGACGCTAAGTATCCCGTCAAAAAACATTCGGGAAAAACCAGAAGTTCGACACCCTCAGCAGCTGCCTGTATTGCTATTCGCTGAATGTCTTCGATGTTCGACGTCACCTCACCGCGGATACCGACGCCTTGCCAAAGACCTAAGATCATTTCTTTATCAGTTCCACTCATTTGTCCGCTCTCTCTGCGCCCAAAAGTTTAGGCAAATCCCCAAACAGAGCAAAGGTTCCGAATACCACAACCGCAGTCATCACGAAAAACACCGCAACAACAGCCATGACTGGTGTATAGCCATATCTAAGCGAATTGAATATTTTGATTGGCAGTGTTTCCGCTGTAAAGCCTGACACCATATATGCGATAATATACTCGTTCAGGCTGAGGACGAACGCAAAGGCAAAACCTGAAACCATGTAGGGCCTTACCAACGGCCAGATAATTGTTCGCAAGACTGTTCTCTTGTCGGCTCCCATGGTGCGCGAGACTTCAATCAACTGTTTGTCGATGGAATCAAGACCCAGTGAAATCGTGACAAGTGGTAGTGTCACCAGAAATACTCCATGAGAAATTATCGTTGCAGAGATTTGCCCGTAAAATCCGATGGTTATCCAGAATATCATAAAGCCGAGTGCAGAAATGACTGGTGGCAGCATGAACGGCGCGACGCCAAGCCCAAAAAGTGCTTTGGCGAGGCTGTTCTGTTTTCGCCAAATGTAGAGTGCCAACGGCAAGGCAATTGAGACTGCAAGCGTGCTTGCCCCAAGCGCAATAACCAGAGAATTGCTCAACGCATTTAGCCAATCCTTTGCCTGAAAAAAATCAGCATACCAATGTAGCGAAAAGTCTTCAGGCGGGAACAACATCTGCTTGGATTTATTTAAGGAGACACCAAGAACAACAACAAGTGGCGCGGCAAGGAATACCAAGACCAGCAGGATAAAAGTGTTTTTTATCAGCTTGGACATGAGTTATGCCGTTTTTTTGATGACCAGTGCCGACAGCCCAACCAATGCCAATGAGACAAGCATCAAGAAGATAGCCATTGCTGCCGCAAATGGAAGATTAGATTGAAAAATTGCCTGGTCAGTAATATGTACGGATAATGTCCAATGCTGGGGGCGACCCAGCACCTGTGGCAACAGATATGCACCCAAGGTGAAGGCGAACACCAGAATGAGCGTTCCTATAATGGTGTTTTTCATCAAAGGGACAGTGACATTTAGGAAGCTTTTGATTGGAGATGCGCCAAACATCCGCGCCGCTTCGGGAATCTCAGGGTCAAGCCGCGACAAGGCGGGGTAGATCACCAAAACCGCGTAGGGAAACCCAAGATAAGTCACGCCGAGCAGTAATGCACCCAGACTGGGCGTAAAACTCTTTGATGCTTCAAGAATTCCGAGCGCAGCTAGCAGGTTGCCCACGCCTGCTGTCTTTGACAACAAGATGGACCATGCAAAACCGATTATGACTTCTGATAGCGATAACACTGACAATAGAAAAACCAGAATAATCGATTGCCGAACCGCTGACATACGGGTCACGAAATAGGTGAATGGCAGGGCAACTGATACAGAAATGACAGCCGTCGCTATGGACAGGCCAAGCGATGTTAACAGTACTTTTCCGAAGAACGGCGTTAGGAAACGCACATAGTTATTCAACTCAAAGGCGGTATGAAAAAATGCACCTTCGTCTCGATTGAAGAAGCTGACCGCAAACATAATCAAAAAGGGAATAAAGAAAAATACGACCAACATTAGCAGTGCATAGCTAACCCCTTTATTATCCTTAAACAAAGACATGCGCGTGCTTATGATGCCAGTACCGTTGTGCGACCAGTGTGGATCTCAAGCCAGACGACATCACCAATATTCACATCTGGTCGATGTTTGGGCGCACAAACCGCAGTGATCTCAATATCGCCAACACGGGTCAAAATCTCTACGCTTGCCCCCAGATCGCGAATAAAAAGAACTTCACCGTTAAGTTGTGCGCTACCTTTTTTAGTAGATACAACGACATCCTCAGGCCGAAATGATAATATGGCTGGCCTGCCAATTTCGTAATGTACGCTATCATCGTCCGTAAGGTCGATATGATTGCCGTCAAAATCAAAGGTTGTTGCGTCGAGCATCTGTCCTGTTAGTAAATTGTTGACGCCGATAAAATTGGCGACAAAGGTGTTTTCTGGGTTACGATAAATGTCGATGGGCGATCCAACTTGTTGTACTTTTCCTGCTTCCATAACAATAACTATATCAGCCATCGACATGGCCTCACGCTGGTCATGGGTCACTACAATTGTTGTTACGCCCAAATCTTGTTGCAATTGTCTGAGTTCAATCTGCATATGTTCCCGTAAATTGGCATCAAGTGCCGAAAGCGGTTCATCTAACAAAAATACGTTGGGGTCAATTGCTAGACCACGTGCGATTGCCACGCGTTGCCGCTGACCACCAGATAGTTGATAAATTTTGCGATCTTCCAGACCTGCCAGTTTTACCAATTCGAGCAATTCGGTTGCACGAGTTCGCTGCTTGGTGGCAGAAGCTCCCCTGATCTTAAGCGGATATGCAATATTTTCGCCGACTGTCAGATGCGGGAAAAGAGCTAGAGATTGAAATACCATCCCAAAATTACGTTTATGCGCTGGAACCTCGCCATAATCTTCGCCGCCAACCGTTAATTTTCCTGCTGTCAGGTCTTCTAAACCAGCAATCAAGCGCAGCAAAGTCGTCTTGCCGCAACCAGAAGGACCAAGCAAGCAGACTAAACTACCATCAGCAACATCAAGAGAGACGTTATCAACGGCGGTAAAATGACCAAATTTCTTTGTGAAATTTTCAATTTTAACCTGGCTAATGAATATTCTCGCAATAGTTGATGTGTATGGTCCCCGTCAAAATTTTTTGGCGAGCCAGTATTGGTTTATCCAGTTACCAATTCAGACCATTTTTGAGTCAGCCAATCTTCACGTTCGCTATATAAATCATAACGTGGGATGATTGGATCAATGGGGCTTGCAACTGCGGCATATTCTTCATCGGTCAAATCCGTCAGATCACGCCGTACAGTTGGTGCCGTACCGACGAAACGCGACAGTTTAGCTTGAATTTCAGGTTGGCACATATAGTTGATGAATTCTTGTGCTTCTGTCACTTTTTTGGATGCTTTGGAAACACACCAAGACCCTGAGTCAAGCACCCCACCTTCTACTGGGAACGTTGATCTTACAGGCTTTCCTGCAGACGCAGCCAGTCCAGTAACATCGTGATAATACTCGCCCATAGGGATCTCGCCAGTTTCCAAGGCTTGCTGGAATTGACCTTCGTCGCGATACCACAGTCGCACGTTTGGTTTTACTTCTTCCAGCTTGTGCATGGTCTGCAAAATGCCATCTTTTGTGTCCAAGATTCCGGTGCCACCGAACCATGTCTTAGCTGTGATTTCTAAAAGAAAAGAGTTGGTTACGAGTGCCATAAGGCCAAGACTATCAGCATTTGCCGAATCCCATAAAGATTTCCATGATGTTGGCGCATCTTTGTAAACATCAGTGTTTGTAACCAATGTGACATACCAAGCCACAGCGCCTAAGCTATTGATTTTGCCATCTTCATACCGGTGCACGAAGTGATCAGGTAAGTTAGCAGCATTCGTTAATGCGCTATCATCCAACGCTCCCCAAAGTTTTGCTTTCTCACCTTTCAAACGTGCAACTTGTGCCATCATCGAGACATCAGCAGGCGCTTGGTTTGCCCGCGCAGCCGCCATCAGCTGTACCAACCATGCTTCACCTGTCGGCTCTCCAATTGATTCAAGCTTGATACCCGTTGCAGTTGTAAAATCAGGAAAAATATGCTTGTCGAAAGATTCCTGAAAGTAACCGCCGTATACCCCCACTTTGAGGGTTCGATCTGCTGCTCCCCGTAAGATTGAAGGCGCGCCTATTGAGGCCGCCACAACTCCTGCTGTAATCGCAGTGCCGACAAAGGCGCGGCGGCTCAATTTGATTGTTTGTTTGCGTTTCGACATATTATTTTCTCCCTGTTTAGATTTAGTCAGTCTTGATAGTTTTTTGGTAGCACGCAGAGCATTTCATACAGCAGATTTGCTGCAATTAAAGCGGTATTGCCGCTGGGGTCATACGGTGGTGACACCTCAACCAGATCACCTCCTACGATATTAAGACCAGCACATCCCCGCACGAGTTCCAAAGCCTGCCATGTGGTCAACCCACCTATCTCTACCGTACCAGTGCCAGGTGCAAATGCCGGGTCAAGGCTGTCAATATCGTAGGTGATATACGTTGGGGTGTTGCCGATTTTTTTGCTGATATTCTTTATTAATGGTGCAAGAGATTTGCCCCAGCACTCTTCGGCTTGAACAACCGTCCACCCTTGTTGACGGGACCAGTTAAAGTCTTCTGGTGAATATCCTGTGCCGCGCAATCCTATCTGGAAAACCTTGTCGTTGTTCAGTAAACCATCATCAAAGGCCCGTCTAAAGGGTGTGCCATGGGCAATTTTTTCACCAAACATCTCGTCATTAATGTCGGCGTGAGCGTCAATGTGGATTAAAGCTACTGGTCCATGTTTGGCCGCGATTGCCTGCAAAATAGGGAAGCTAATCGTATGATCCCCGCCCATCGTTAGAGGAATAACATCATGTTTTAGCAGATCGCAATAATACTTTGAAATTAGCTGTATACTGTCTTTTAAATTAAATGTATTAATTGGCACATCACCGATATCGGCAACCCGCATGGCATCAAAGGGTGCCGCACCAGTCGCCATATTATAGGGGCGCAGCATGCTAGACTCAGCACGTATTTGTCGCGGTCCAAAGCGTGTTCCTGATCGGTTCGATGTGCCAATATCTAACGGGATACCGATAAAACAGGCATCAAGGTCAAGTGCAGTGTGCTTAGCAGGCAGACGCATCATAGTAGACAGCCCAGCAAAACGGGGCATTTCGTTGCCACTTAACGGTTGAAAATATTCTTTTGGCACCATATTCCATTCCCCCAAAATATACTGCGAAAACGAATTATAGCTTAGAAATTACCTAGATTAAACAGACGTGCTGCACAAATAGGCTGTTTTTATACGATGTTAGGTCTGAATAGTTGGAGTGTCATATTATTAAGCTTCTGTAAGGTTCTAAGCGCGCAACCTGCATTATTTTTCGACTATCGGGCACTAGGCTTGAAGATTTCAACGTATTAGTTACTACACTCCACGCGGTCTGGTTGACAAGTGAACTCAGCGGCTGTCCCATAAAGGAAGCTCTGATTCAGTCCATGCTGGACGAGACGGAGAAAAACGCTTGATGAAACTTAAGCGCAGTGCGCAGATAATATTGGTGGGTCCTGTGGGTATTGCCAAGTGCTGCAACGACGGTAGCACAGCGTTTTTTCTCCGTCGTTGTGTTGAATACACTTTTGGTTTGCGGCAATTGCTTACGCTTGCTGTATTGCATCCCTTGGCGTATAGCTAGGTCATGCGCTCTACGCCTTGTAATCATCAGCAATTGCAGGCAAACTCATTCCGTCAGCTAGTTCATCAGAGATCCCCTAGGCTACAACGCTGTTCAGCGCTAGTTTAGACACCGCTGCCAAATTTCCTGTCAAACAGCATTCAGTTCGACCGGCTTTAAGTCATTAAAACGGCTTACAGGATCAGAGTTATTTTGATAAGTTGAGCCTTCGAACAAGCCCGCGACGGCATTTGCTGCATTTATGGCAGTTGATACTGCTCCTTCTGCCCATCCAGCCGTCCAAGAAATGTCGTCACCTGCCAAGATAAAACGATCTTTGACCGAGCTTGTATTTTGCATGAACTGAGTGAACAGGCGTCTTTGCATTCTGTATTGGCCAGGAAGGTTATTTTTGAAGGCACCAAGGTAGAACAGTTCGTTTTCCCAGGAGATAGTAATGGGGTCGCCGGTCACCTCATGCCCCAGATGCCCCATTAAATTTGGATCAATGTCGTACAGGGTCGTAATTCCTCCATATAGACGGTCGGCGGATTTAAGCGGAAGATATTTCAGCGCATCATCGTTCCAAGTGTATGAGATGCATACAACAGGACGCGGTGTTTCATCATCGCGGGTATAGTCAAGAAGATAGGTCCCACGTGTCTTACGGTCTGTAAGAGTGATACTCATCTTATACTTTCCGGTAGTTGAATCGCGTTCCTTCCAGAATGGTGTTTTAAGCTCAATGAATGTTTTTGCTGATTGCATGTAGTGAGTGTATTGAACTGCTTCGATAATATCCTGGGTAAGAATGCTATAGGAATTTTGTTCAGCGTAATTATGACCCATTTGCTGTAGGCAGCGCACTTGAGGAGTGTAAATTACAGCACTGAAATCTCGGGATTTCTTTTCGCCATTCGGACCTGAGTATTCAACTTTGATTTTGTTAGTGTCGCTGTTAGAAGGTTGAAAAGCATTAACTTTGTTGCCAGATACACTATTCAAGACCGATTCTGTTAGAGACTGAACAGTTGTATTTTCAGACCAATGCACCATGACGTCACCCAATACACTAGGGGTCTGCTGTAGAAGTGAGCTAGGTACAAAAGTGGAGCCTTCATAAATCAACTGGTGGTCGGAATCAAGGTAGGTCATCGCGACCCTAAGGACCTCAAGTATACAGTTTGGAAAATCTGTATTCCATCCACCTGTGCCAAAGCCCACTTGACCAAACAGGTCAATTTCATCCATTGACCAGTTGCCGTACATCTTTAGATAGTTGTAAAAACTGATGTTATCAAAACTGTCTATGCTCTCCGTCCCCGTGATAAGATTATTCCATATTCTCTTGATCGTAGTTATATCCTTGCGAATTAGCGCCTGGCGCATCTGCTGAAAATTGGTCGGTGAACCGTCCAGCATGTCCTGCCAATCTTGCTCAAGCGCAACGAAGTGTGATGGTATCGGGAAATTTTTACTATCACGTTCGTAATAGAAGTTTTCGCCGCGGTAATTGACCAGATTCCCAAAAGATGCAGCTGTACCTGGGTTTGGAAATGGCGCAGTATAGGCTCCAACCTTATTGATATAGTGGAACAATGCTTTCCCACTTAGCGGAAACCTCATCGAACCCATTTCAGCCAATGTGCCGGAGTTACTCATCGGCTTAGCGTCCATACGCCCGCCAATCCGATCAGCTTCAAAAATGATCGGTTTGAGTCCGCTTCTCATAAGTTCGTATGCTGCCGTCAAGCCGGCCATGCCACCTCCAACAATACAGACTTCTTGTCCATAATTGGCTGAAGGAATATTGAACAACGGTTTGCGATTGATCTTAGCGGTGTCCAAGAAAACTGCGTAATCAAACGGGAAATCAGGAATAAGTGCTGTTATATCGTCTTGCGTATCTATCGGGGTGTTGAATAGACGATTAGGCATAGAAGCAGTCATGTATTTCTCCTTAGGCAAAGCTTGTAAATAGCAAGTGTTGTAATATGACTAATGATAATATGATAATATGATAAACGTATGCCGTATACCCCATATGAATCATTTTTAGATTTTTTGACTTAAGGAAGTCCTAATTAAGGCGCTGATGCAGCAATTGCTCCAAACCGTTGTATATTGAACAGTATATGCAACAGAGGAACAGGAAAAACGCTGTGCTCACGTCGTTTTTGCTCCGTTTCGCCCATTATGGACTTAATCAGAGGTTCCCTAGATGCTTTGGGATTGTATTTGCCCGCACCAATTGTGAAGCGAGACATAACTATTTAGAATTTATAGTTTAGGCGTTGATAGTTGGTATGCAGCATAGATTTTTTAATGGGGCGGTGGTGCTTTCGTAGCTGGGGGGAGTTTGGACAAGCGTGATAGTTACGCAGCAATTATTGTTGGATGTGTCTGCATGGTGCAAAATTCAGTACAGTTGCTGCGCGGTTGCTATTCAATCTCGCATTATCTTGATTGACCATAGGTCGTTACTGAGAAATTATTTAGCAGGAGCGGTATATGATACAAATGACAATACAAGAAGCGTTTATCAAAGTGCTGTAAAAAGGAAGCAAACAAATGTACGGCAGCATTGGTGCAGCGCATACCTTGAACAGCTTACTACGTGCTACGACCCACTACCGCTGTGGTATCCGCCGTTTATAGAAGATTATATTGATACACAAGAACAATATCTGTTGCATGCAGCATGCAATTACCCGGCGACGCATGCATATGTGCCATTGCTGGGGATCACAAAACTCATGGCTGCGACAGTTTACAAGCAAAAATATACTGCATATTCATACCAGCGTGGCACAATAGCACGCGGTTGTTGATGGTGATTGGTTGTGGTTGGTTAATAATCAGCCAATGCAGCGCCAATGTTTTAATATTTCCAGCGCTAGAGGTTGCGAATAGTGGCGATACAATTGCGCAACTAATGGGCGAATGGGCGAATGGGCGGAGGGACTGCGATTGGACCTTTTTACAAGGGTCAAACAAACCAGTGAATGAGCTCTCGCGTGGTTGCAGTATTGACGATATTATAGCGACCAGCGCAATGACAGCTGTCCAAGCACAGCGATATTCATGTAAACATTTTAAATCAGAGGTTCATTAAATATGACGCCGTTACATATCGACATACAAAAACTCTGCACACTGGCAAAACTTCAACTGAGTGATGAGCAAGCTGCCGCATTCAGCGCTGATCTTGAAAATGTTTTACAAATGATTGAAACAATGAAAACAATCGACGTGACAGGGTTAGAACCCCTCCACACCCCATTGGAACAAGCACAGCCATTGCGCGCAGATATTGTTGCCAAACACCATAGCAGAGCAGAGCTGCAAAGGGATAATCCCTATGTTACTGACCATTTTTATACAGTTCCGAAAATTTTATAGTATGTATTAGTATGTATTAGTATGTAATAAGAGCGGCATAATCTGCTAACTGCATAGCGATAACATAGGATTAACAGGCGATTTAAGTTTCTACCTCCACCCAATGTGTACGGAGTTTTTGGCTGAGCCAGCGATGATAGTCTATACCAGACTGCCAGTCGGTGTGGCGTGATAACACGAAACCTGGATACCCACTGAAAATTGGATAGGGTTGCACAGCGGTGCCAGGTTCGAGGAAGGTTAGCACGCGCTTGGTTTCTGGATGCTCATGAACCACTTGTAGACCTGCAATATCAACCAATTTTCCATGACCACCGAGTGGGATAATCCAGTTTCCTGCAGTCGCGATTGGCGTCGCTATGTCAGGAAGTTCGGGAAGGGAGGACTTGGCGGACTGGCGGAACTGTAGGCCAGCATAATCAATTCCTGAACTTTCCTGTACTATAAATTGGCTTACCCCAGACCCGCCGATCCTTGCTCCAATCTCAAGCAGATAGGGTTTCGTGCTATTTTGCAGTCTTAACTCGCAGTGGCCTGGGCCGTCAGTAAGGCCTAAAGATTCCATGCCGCCAATTGCTTGCTCCACAATTGCCTTATGTGTAGCTGGCGCGAGGTGTGGTGGCGCGAGGTAAACTGTCTCCTCAAAGTAAGGACCCTTGGGCTCGCCTTTGTAACCAATGGAGAGTACATGTACCCGCCCTTCGGTTGCAAACACCTCTACTGCATATTCGGGGCCGTCGATATACTCTTCAACGATAACAGCGCCCCAATTGATTCCGCTGGTAGTGGTGGCGAAAGCGTCGAGGTCATTGGCATTGATTGCTCGCACTTTAGCTACTGTATTTTTCAGATCACTCGCTTTATCAACGCGAATGACACCTTGGCTTGCGTAGCCACCTGTGGGTTTGACGACTAGCGGGTATGACATGCTAGCGGATAGTGTTACTGGGGCGTCTGCTGACAGGGAGGTATAGCTTGGAACATTTAACCCCGCCACTGCAAAAGCTTTTCTCATCTGTGCTTTATCGCGGGTGATGAGTGCCGCATCGGGGTTGAGTCCAGGTAGTTTGAGGCGTTGGGCTGCTAAGGCAGTCCAGGGCACAGCCTCTTCACGGCAGGTTAATATGCCATCTAGTCCGATTTTTTCAGCCTCAAGCTGTGAGAGCGCGGCTTGTGGATGAGCAAATACGTCGAGCTCCAACGTGTGGACAACAGCTGGCATATGCGTCGGGGGAGATTCACCGGGTGCGTGAATAAGTACTAAACCACATCGATTGGCTGCCGCTGCTTCAAATAGGAACGGCACGTTGTTATTGCGCTGACAGACCAACCCTAATGTAAGGCCCATAGGGAAGCTCTGATTAAGTCGCTGATGGAGCGAGTTTGCCTGCAATTGCTGATGATTGCAAGGCGCATTCCGCAGGCGCATGCCGTAGCATATACGCCAAGGGATGCAACACAGCAAGTACCGCTGCAGCAAACCATCATATATTCAACAGAAGGACGGAAAAAAACGCTGCGCTAACGTCGTTGCAGCACTTGATAATACCACCAGTATTATCTGCGCACTGCGTCTAGTTATCATCAGCGTTTTTTCTCCGTCTCGCCCGTCATGGACTTAATCATAGCTTCCATAGTATTCCTCCTAAATTATCCTAATCAGTGGGGCGGTTAGATACGGCGATGTTCGCAGATACGCGATTTGGTCTGGCGGCGTCTTTAAAAATTAAAGCGACGCCGACTGCACAGATCGCCATCGCGCTTAGTTCTCCTAGGCTGACGCTACTGCGATAGCCGCAGCCCCATTCGGTGAGTAAGATCGCAAAAGGCGCAAGAATTCCGATTGAATTTGCATACAGCACCCCGCCTAAATCAAGCACGGCATGATACATTAAGAATACTGGCGCAGACAGCCCAGCACCGAGCATCAGCAATTTAGCAGCTGTCCAAAGGTCAATTGACCTTTCTGCTGGGCTGACAAACAGCAACCAGGGTAGCAACATGAGGAAAGCAACGGCAGTGATAAACGGTAACACGCTTGTTGTGGGCAAGTCTGCCATGAGCTTTTTATACGTTAAACCATACAGGGCATAGCTAAGTGCCGCCCCCGCTGCCATTGTGATTCCAAAAGCATCTGCTGTTGTCAAACTTAGGAAGCCGTTGGTGGTGTAGTATAGCGCCGCCCCGCTGGCCAAAGAAACACCGAGCAATTTGAGATGGTGAATTTGGTCGCTAAAAAAAGCCAACCCAAGCACGTAGGTAAACCCAGGTATAAGCGCCAGCGTCATTCCCAGATCCGATGGATTTAGCACCGTCAAGGCGAGAAATGTCAGTAGCGAATACAGGACAAAACCCAGCAAAGCTAATACGATGATAGCTGGCCAGCGGCGCAACACTACCATCGACTTTACGCGTTCGCCAGGACGGAGTAGGAGAAAAGCCCAAAGGAACAGACTAGTCGCCAACACCCGGCCGGTAGCCGAAGCATACGCAGGGGCACTTTCGATGATGTTTTTAGCCAACACCCAGCTTGCTGTGAAGCAGGCAAGAATACTGATCGTCAGCGCCAACAGCCGCATGTGTTTTGAAAAAGGGTGACTAATACCTATCATCAGCAGCCCCGCAGGTTTGCGTCGTGCAGAAAGTGCTTTTTCATTTGGCTTTGGCTGCAGGTAATGTTGGTATACAGGCTGCTACTCCACCAGATCGACAGAGTTCAGCAGCCGCTGCTGCGCAGTTTGTGCCTCCAGGGCCAAGCGTGTAAATTTTGCGAATTTTGGTGTTAGCAGCCATCATACATTCTGTCGTGTTCAGGCCGCGCCTTTAAGGTTGGTTGTTTTGGTAAGTTTGAGGTAGGCATTGCGAATGTTGCTGGTAAATTGACCAACGGATTTTTCACAATCGTCAATTTTTGAGACGCCAATTACTTCGTAGGCAGTGCCAGTGAGAAAGACCTCATCTGCCGATTTAACATCATCCAACGTGATTTCTCTTTCCTCAACTTGACCGCTTGCCAGCAATCCAATCACCGTCTGGCGGGTAAGGCCATTGAGGAAATCATTTGCAGGTGGTGTAGTAACAGTGTTGCCATTGACTAAAAAAATATTGGCGCCAGTTGCTTCCGCAACCATCCCTGCGTGGGTGAAAAGTAGGGCGTCATTGAAGCCGTCGTTTTCCGCTTTTTGCCGGTTAATTGCGCCTATGAGATACGCTGCTGAACTCTTTGCTTGAGTTGGAAAACACGTTGGTGGCGGTCGTCTATAAGGGATATCTGAAGTTAGCGATATTCCCTTAGAAACCGCAGCTGCGCCGAAGACTGATGGCCATTCCCAGATGATGACACTTAACTCAATCGTGTTTTTGGGTGCATACACGCCAAGATCGGGACCGCCTTTGAATACCACCGGTCTTAGGTAGGCATTTTGCACCCCAGTCTTGTCGATAAGGTTGTAGCAGATCTTGGATAGTTCTTGGACCGTTGCCGGACAATCAATGCCGATGAGTTCGCAAGAGGTTATCAGCCGTGAGAGATGCTCTTCGAGCAAAAATGGTGCGCCATTGTAAACTCGTATCCCTTCGAAAACGGACGTTGCATAATGCAGCGCATGAGCCAGCAAAAATGGGTATTTTTCTGCCTCTGCGTAAACACCTTGGTAATATAAAAACTTTCCATTCATTTTAAATATACCCTAACAAATCTCGAAAAACTGACCACATTTGATGTTCTTGACGCAGCAATGTTGCAAACCAATATTGAGCGTGTTCATGATACCAAAAATGCACAAATTTGCTAAAAATTATTTTTTTTGTTAAAAAAATAACTTGGCAAGGAGTTTTACAGCCAGCATTAGCTCATTGGAGTACTGAATAACGGACAAATATCAGGTGTTTTTCGAATTTTAGCGGCAGCTATCGAGCAAATACATCTATCGAGCAAATATATCTTGGTAAATATCCAACACAATTGGCGTCAAAGCGATGACAGCCTAAGCAAATGTGGCAACATAGCCCCCCGACGCATTCGTAGCGAAGCGCAATGCTTGTTTGTTCATTTTGAAGACTGCTCGATGGTATAGCAAATGAAATTCCTGATTTCTCCAGCGAAAAAACTGCGAACGGAATTCCACGCAGGTCTTCCTGCAGCCACGGTTCCTGAATTTAGCCAACAAGCACAACAGCTCCATGGAATATTGCGTCAATATTCGCAGCATGACTTACAACAGTTGCTGGGGATTTCGCCTGCCGTAGCGCAACGCACGCTGTCCTACCATAATAACTGGTCGGTTGATGCTGGCGCTGGCTTCCAGTCGATTTGGATGTTCCAAGGAGATGTATACCGCGGTCTTGATATTGCTACAATCGATGCCGCTGGACGTGAGTACATCAACAGCCATGTGCGCATTCTTTCAGGGCTGTACGGGCTGCTGCGTCCCAGCGATGGAATTATGCCGTATCGTCTAGAAATGGGTGCTAAAATGCCAAATCCAGCAGGTGGTAATTTATACGCTTTCTGGAAGAAACAACTCACCGAGACGCTGCTTGAGCAAACAGCAGCAACCGCTGCAATTATCAACTTAGCATCGATTGAATACGCCAAAGCGCTCGACTTGCAGGCAATAAGCCAACAACGCCACGTTATCAATATTTCATTTGTAGAAGAAAAAAACGCTGTGGTAAAAACTATCGGCGTGTATGCAAAGCATGCACGCGGCAGGTTTGTGCGTTTTGTGGCTGAAAATAATATTACAAGTATTGAAGAATTACAGTTATTCGCAATGGATAGCTATAGCTTTTCATGTGAGCGTAGCACCGCCAATACTTGGGTGTTTTTACGCAGGCATCCTGTTACTGTATAGAGAGAAGCGCTGATTAAGCCCATGATGGGTGTGAGGCAACTTTACAGGTTGAAAAGCACGGCGGTTTGCTGTAAATGGTGCTGCCTTGGCAAGCCCATGCACACCAGCCGTTCACAGTAAATCTTGCCCTGCTGTTGTAGCGGCGATGTTACCGCAACTAATTGGCGACACATACAGTGTTTCACTAGCAATTACATCAGAGATTCTCTAAATGTTGATTTTCCGTTCAATAATTTTTTATATCGGCTACGTGGTAGCGGTCACTATAGTGTGCGTGGCATCGCTGCTATTTGGTTGGATGCTGCCGTTCAAAAAACGCTTTATAGTGCCTGCTGTACTCACGCGGTTTGTGTTATTTTGGCTAAAACTCAGCTGCAATATTTCCATGCAAATCGATGGCTTAGAACATATCCGCACCGCATTGCAAGCGCATCGTGCCTGTGTGTTTGCCGGTAACCACCAAAGCCCATGGGAAACACTGGTTATTCAATCATTTGCAATGCCAATGGTCAGTGTATTAAAGTATGAGCTGATTTGGATTCCAATATTTGGTTGGGCATTAGCATTGCTCAAACCAGTAACACTGATTAGAAAAAATAAGACACAGGCACTTCGCCAAGTTATTGCGCAAGGAAGTGTCCACTTATCTCAAGGTCATAATTTACTCATTTTCCCTGAAGGAACCAGACGTTATGCACCTGAACTTGGACCATTTACCCGCACCGCGACAAAACTGGCGCATGAAAACAAATGCCCAATTATTCCATTTGCACACAATGCTGGGTCGCGTTGGCCCGCGCATCAAATAACTAAATACCCTGGAACTATCCGCGTGATTTTTGGTCCGCATATACAACCAATGCCAGATAGTAAGTTAGCAACACAACAACTAAGAACCTGGATCGAAGCTACTTGTAGCTCCATTCATTAGGGGACCTCTGATTAAGTCGCTGATGGAGCGAGTTTGATGGTAATTGCTGATGATTGCAAGGCGCATTCCGCAGGCGTATGCCGTAGCATATACGCCAAAGGATGCAACACAGCAAGTACCGCTACCATCAAACTGTTGTATATTCAACAGAAGGACGGGAAAAAACGCTGCGCTAACGTCGTTGCAGCACTTAATAATACCACCAGTATTATCTGCGCACTGCGTCTAGTTATCATCAGCGTTTTTTCTCCGTCTCGCCCATCATGGACTTAATCAGAGGTTCCTTAGCATACGTATGAAACTCAACAGTATGCAATGCCTTATCGTTGGCATAGATCACCGCAAAACAGATATTGCTCAGCGCGAGCGATTATTGCCAAATGCCGCTGCGATAGAGTTGATATACGCCGAACTACAACAGCATGGCGTTGATGAGTGTTTTGTGCTATCAACCTGCAATAGAATAGAGTGGTATATCGTTGCCAAGACGTTGGCAACTGAGGTTTGCTTGCAACGCATCCTTGACACGTGGCTGCGCTTTGTTGTCGCCGAAAAAATTGCTGACCATTATTGCTATACTGGCGACGAGGCAATTAGGCACTTAATTATAGTTGCCTGCGGTCTTGAATCGATGGCGCTCGGTGAGCCGCAAATATTTGGGCAAATGAAAGCAGCGTACGACCACGCCAAGCAGCTTGATTACTGTGGGGATTTTTTTGCTACAGTCATCCCGTTTGTATTCCATATTGTTAAACGCATTCGTCACAACACCGCAATTGGCCAATCACCAATGTCGGTCGCCCATATAGCGGTTTCATTGGCAAAAAATATATTCTCTAGATTTGACAATAAACGCGTGTTACTTATTGGTGCTGGCGATACCATCGTTTTGGTCGCCCAATATCTGTCAGATTTGGGCTGTCCACCTCCTTGGATATGCAACCGCAGTAGTGTTCGTGGCACGCGGTTGGCGCAAAAAACTGGGGGAAGCACCTACCCGCTGTATGAAATTCCTGAACTACTTCACCAAGCAGATATTATAGTCAGCGCAACATCTAGCACATTACCGCTGGTAGGAAAAGGGCAAGTAGAGCAGGCAGGCAAACAACGAAAATATGCAACTCAACTGTATTTTGACTTAGCGGTACCGCGTGATATTGAATATGAAGTGGCTGCAATAGACCATGTATTTTTATATTGTGTTGACGACTTAGGAGCCATTATCGAAGGCAACAGTAAGTTACGCAAACAAGCAGCTCAACACGCACACTTGATCATCAATACAGCCATGTATGAGCTGCAACAGCGCATCAATCAAACCAATCATAACGCATTGTTGCGGCCATTTCGCGCACATATACAATCAGTTCGAGATGTAGAAATACGCAAAGCATATACTATGCTCAACAGAGGAGATGATCCAAAATACGTCATCGAGCGGATGGCGTCTGCGCTCATCCAAAAAATTGCCCACCATCCAACCGTAGCAATGCGTGAAGCCGGAAAGAAAGGCGATACCCAACTCTTGCAAGCAGCGCATACCCTCTTTGCAATCCATCCACCCGCTACCAGCGTAAACAGCAAACAGCAAACACCAACACCATGAATAATCAACTGCGCAATCGGCTCCAAGCTCTTGAAGAGCGTCATACCATTGTTGCGAATCAGCTGGCACAGCCAGACATTACTAACGATATTGATGTATACAAGGCGTTGATGCAAGAAATTGCCGACTTAGAGCCAATCCACAATGCATGGTTGACATATATAGGCTTTGAAGCGCAGCACCAATCAACATCTGTATTATTAGCGGATGCAGAAATGCATAATCTTGCGGTAACGGAACTGCAAGACCTGCAACATGGAATTGACGACACATTAATGACTATCAAAACACTATTGTTACCAAAAGATAAAGATGATGGCGCCAATGTATTCGTCGAAATCCGCGCAGGGACTGGTGGCAGCGAAGCTGCACTTTTTTGTGCTGACCTGCAGCGGATGTATCTGCGTTTTGCTGAGCAACACCGTTGGACGACGCAAGTTGTATCGATTAGCGAAAGTGAACAAGGAGGCTATCGTGAAATTATCACCCGGGTTGAAGGAAAAGATGTTTATCGGCATTTGAAATTTGAATCAGGCGCACACCGTGTCCAACGGGTGCCAGCGACTGAGTCGCAAGGGCGTATTCATACATCGGCGTGCACAGTGGCTGTACTAGTCGAACCAGAAGAGTTAGCAATACAAATTGACAAAAGTGACTTGCGCATTGATACCTTTCGCTCTTCTGGTGCTGGCGGGCAACATGTTAATACCACTGATTCTGCGATACGCATCACCCATGTTCCAACAGGCGTTGTCGTTGAATGTCAAGATGAGCGCTCACAGCATAAAAACAAAGCGCGTGCGCTATCATTGCTTGGGGCAAGACTCGAAGATCAGCAGCGTCAGCAAGCGCATCAGCAACAAGCAGAAACACGTAGAAATTTAATCGGTAGTGGTGACCGGTCGCAACGAATCCGTACTTATAACTTTCCCCAAGGACGGATGACAGACCATCGTATTGGTTTAACGCTGTATAAACTCGATACTATTGTCGAAGGTGATTTAGACGAAACCATCACTGCTTTGCAACAAGAACATCAAGCGCGACTCATGGCCGGACTAGCTGATGAGTAACACCATGATTGTTGATACGCAGCATCATGGTCAACGGCTGGATAATTTTTTATTAGGCAAAGTGCGGTCGCTGGCTCGCTCAAATATCTACAAACTAATCAGATCTGGTCAAGTGCGTTGCAATAAGTCGCGCTGTAAACCGATGCAACGCGTTGCTACAGGAGACATTATTCGCCTACCTCCGTGGCTTGAACAGCATATCCCAATGCAACCAAGTTTTGAGCGCAGCAGTTGGGTTATTGATGCAATTGTGTATGAAGATGAAGCGTGTATTGTTGTCAATAAGCCTGCTGGAATTCCTGTGCATGGTGGCTCTGGTCATCAATTTGGCTTGATAAATCTGGTGCGGACAGTATGGAACAACGAATACGAACTTGTGCATAGAATCGATAAAGACACCTCAGGTTGCCTGCTTATCTCAAAAAACCGTGCGGCACTATTGGCATTGCAACAGCAGCTTAAGCATCGCGCTGTCTACAAGCAATATAATTGTGTCGTTGCCGGAGACTGGCCTGATGACTTGCGAGAAATCGATATTCCCTTAACCAAGCAATTTATATCTGGACAAACTTTGAGTATATCTCAACCCATGGGGAAGCAATCACTTACACGCTTTACCAAGCAAAAGACTGTTCATGACCCAGAGCTTGGGATTGTCAGTGTGCTGCATGCATTCCCAATAACAGGTCGCAACCATCAAATTCGCAGTCATTGTGCCAGCGCACAACATCCTGTCATTGGTGATTCTGTATACAGCAATACTCCAGCCAGTAGGTTACATTTACACGCAGAGACCATCGGCTTTAAACCGATCGGCAAAGCAGCAACAATTGAGGTGTCCGTGCCAATACACTGGTCTTTGCTATCAACTACACCAACTGCGTAATGGCTGCAATTCAACATTGTTTATACCCTGCTGCGGGATATGGCACGCGGTTTCTTCCTGCGACGAAATCGCTGCCTAAAGAAATGTTGCCAATCGTCAATAAGCCGCTTATTCATTTTGCCGTAGAAGAAGCGGTAAACGCAGGTGTGCATAATATTCATTTTGTGCTTGGTCGCAATAAAGAACCTGTAATGAATTATTTTGATAGTAACTTTGAGCTAGATCAGCAAATCGCTGGTAGCAGCAAAGAAAATAGCATGATTTCAATTCGGCAACTGATGGAGTCGTGTACGTTTTCCTTTACTCGGCAACGCATAATAGCTGGGCTCGGCCATGCTATATATACTGGTGCCTCACTGATCGGTGACAACCCTTTTGCAGTTATTCTAGCTGACGATTTATGCTTGACGGCAACAGGCGTTGCTGCAAGTTCAATTTTACAGCAAATGATTGCTGCGTATATTGCGCATCAATG
This sequence comes from Gammaproteobacteria bacterium, assembly GCA_965277405.1. GTDB lineage: Bacteria > Pseudomonadota > Gammaproteobacteria. The sequence continues at coordinate 928,997 of OZ255726.1, read as the reverse complement.
TTGTGTAATTGCCGTTGAAGAAGTGCCAATACAAACTACGCATAATTATGGCATCGTCACCGCAACAGCCATTGATGAGGACATACTGCGCGTCGACAGCATGATTGAAAAACCGAGCAACAACCCGCCATCAAATTTAGCGATCATTGGTAGATACATTCTTATACCTGAAGTTTTTGCAGTGTTAGCTAAGCAAATTAAAACAACACAGCATGGAGAGATTCAAATAACTGATGCTTTAGCGATACTCGCGGCACAAGGCAAAGTCATAGCCGTGCGCCACCGTGGCCTGCGTTTTGACTGTGGTCAAGTCCATGGTTATGCTGCAGCAACTGCCCATGTCTACCAACATAAACTATATATTGATGGATAAACCAAAACAACGCTTTGCCCTGTTATCGGTATTCGATAAAACAGGAATTATCTCTTTTGCACAAGCGTTGACAGCGCAACACTACACGCTTGTAGCTACAGGCGGTACCAGCGCCGTATTGACTGAACACAACATCGACCACGTTGATGTCGCCACACTCACCGGCGTTGCGCCAATGCTCGGAGGCAGGGTAAAAACACTCCACCCAATCATCCATGGCGGCATCCTGGCACGTCGCAACATTGATGCAGCGCAAATTACTAAGTTTTCTCTACCTGCTATTGATATTGTTGCTGTCAATTTATATCCATTTGCCCAAGCAGTTGCCAATAGTTGCGATCACAATGTCCATATTGAAAATATTGATATTGGCGGACCAACTTTATTACGTGCTGCTGCCAAAAACTATGCTGATGTATTAGTGCTGTGCGACCCCAGCGACTATCAATTGATTGACGCAGACGTAACAGAAAAAACCCGCTGTTGTTGCGCGGCTAAAGCCTTTAACCATGTAGCGGTGTACGACAGTAACATTGCAGCATATTTCAACGAGAGAGCAGCGCCTAGAATGTTGCCGCAACTGCTGCATATCAGCAAACACAACCAGCAAGTATTGCGCTATGGAGAAAACCCACAACAACAGGCACAGCTATATTCTACCAACGATGTTTTACCCTACACTCAGCACTGTGGTAAGCCATTATCGTATAATAACATCATCGACATGTATGCAGCAATGCGCATCTGCGCCTCGATTGCTGCGATACCAAACGCTTGTCAAGCCGCATGCGTCATTGTCAAACATGCAAATCCATGTGGCGCAGCACTGGCAGCAACGCCCCAACAAGCATATGACCACGCGTTTGCTGCTGAGCCACAAGCGGCATTTGGTGGCATCATTGCCTTTTACCAGCCCATCAACGCCGCGTTGGTGTCTCACATGCTAGCAAACCAATTTATTGAAGTGATTATTGCTCCAGCAATCAGTGACTGTGCTGTGGCCGCTGCCGCATACAAGCCGAATGTCCGGCTAGTGAGTCTACCTAGCCAGCGACAGCCTGATTTTCAAATAGTCAATTTAGACCCTGCGCTGTCAATAGCACAATCAATAGATGTCGTAGCATTCGATACGGAAAACTGGAGGATTGAAACAGGAAAGAACACCAGTTTTGCACAATTTTCTGATGTTCAAAAAACGGATATATTACTAGCATGGGCACTCGTCGCCCACGTCAAGTCAAATGCGATTGTGTTGGTAAAAGATGGGCGTTTAATCGGTCTTGGCGCTGGACAAGTAAGCCGTATTAACGCAATAGACAACGCTATACGACAAGCAAAAAAGTTTGCTAAACTCTATCAAAATCCAGTACTTGCATCAGATGCATTTTTACCATTTTGTGATAGTGTTGATGCCTCTATAGCTATTGGTGTTTGGTGTATTATCCAACCTGGTGGTGGCGGACAACACGATGCTGTGGTTGAACATGCTAAAAACAACAATATAACAATGATTTCGACCCACCGCCGCCATTTTTATCATTAAAACATGGTAGCACGAATAGTATTGCAACGGCAGACGCGCAACCAATTTTATGGACTGGTTGTTGTGGGCATACTGCTATCCAGCTGTACTTTTTCCCCGAAGATTGCGCAAATAGAAGATGCGCAAACCCCAACACTTAACTCGGCTGTTATATTTGAGCAAGCGGTTGAGCGCGCCGCAGCAGGTGATGCCGATGCCCAGTTCACAGTTGCTGAGGGATATGATTATGGTAACGATATTGTTTCACAGGATGCGGCTAAGGCTATTGCGTTGTATCGTGCCGCTGCTGCACAAAACTACGCACCTGCGTTGCGCCGAATTGGAGAACTGTACGAAAACGGTCAGTTTGGTGCAAGCAACAACGAACTGGCACGCTGGTATTATACCAAAGCTGCCAATCGAAAAGACGCAAAAGCGTTGGAGCATTTAGGCCGGTTTTATGAGATTGGCATCACTGTTGCCACTGATATAAACAAAGCATTAGAATATTACAATTACGCAGCAGCTCTTGGAAATAAAACAGTAACCACATTGCTAGCTAAGGTGTATCTCAGCGAAAAATCTGCTGCATACAATCTTCGCGATATAGAAAAAGGTATGATATGGTTAACGCGCTCAGCTCGCCAAGGTAGCTTAGCAGCACAGCTTGACTTGGCATACCGTTACCGCACAGGTCGTGACGTTGCAGTCGACCATGAGCTTGCTATTCGTTGGTATCGACGTGCGCTTGAACAGCAGTCAGCAGCAGCTATGTTTCGTTTGGCCATGTATTACCGTGAAGGAAGATGGCTGTCCAAAGATTATGAAAAATCTACCAAGTTGTTGGAAAGCGCTGCGATGTTGCATTCAAAACCAGCAGCATACCAACTCGGTGTTGCCTATGAATTTGGGATTGGCATTGCAGTCAACAAAGTAATGGCACTTGAATTATATAAGCAGTCACAATTAGAACAGGCGTTAACAGATATAGATAGAATTCAACGCTATAGTTATTGTGCTCGTAAAGGTCTAACTATTTTTTTTGATCACAAGATCAAATGTATCGATAGGGAGACAATGCAAATATACCTGGGGTTTCTTGACGTTAAAGTTCGCTCACAAGACATGAATAATTGGGGCGATATGTATTATTCATTCTCATTTTGGCCAGGTTCAAATGAACTAAATATTTTGTATACCTACAACAATCAATTTAGTCAATTCGAATTAACATTTAGAAACATACAAAATCTGCAATACCGCGGACTGTATACCAATATTGCAGAACAACTGGGGCAAACAATTGACAACCAACAATTGCTTGCAGGCAATCTTTTTGATTATGATCGTGACTACCGCTGGGAGACGATAGATCAAGTAAAAGTCGACATAGTCCGCACCAGAAATGGCAAGGATGCGCGGCTGACTGTGACAGCTTTGGATAACTTCCGTTTAATGCAAACAAAACGCAATGAGGATATTAAAATTCGCCGGCAGCAATTCCTCGAATTTGTCCAATTTAAGCTGGATATCTTAGAAACTATAGGTGGTGAAGATGATAGTAACGATACGCCAGTGCCAACGCGTGTAGACATAGCAACTGATACTCCATCAGCTGAGGTTATTGCAACTGAAGGAAAAGGTATACAGCCTTTGGATAACGTTGCGGGAAAGGACACACAGAATACACAAGATGATGCACAGCACATACAGCCGTGAATATCTCGCAGCACTTTGAATAAATCGCTATAATGGAAGCTATTTTGACTCAGCCAGCAGTTGCTAAAATAGGTGATGACTATATCCATACATTTCCCAAAGATCTGTATATACCACCTGATGCACTGCGGGTGTTGTTAGAACAATTTGAAGGACCTCTTGATTTACTGCTATACCTCACAAAAAAACAAAACATCGATATTGTCACCATTAATGTGGCATTGATAACGGATCAATATATTGCGTATATTGACAAAATGAATGCATTCGATTTAGAGCTAGCTGCTGATTATTTAGCAATGGCTGCGTGGTTAACCGAATTAAAATCACGCTATCTATTGCCAACAACAATATTTGATGATGACGAGGAACAAGACCCGCGCGCAGCGTTGTTACAACGACTGCAAACGTATTCACAAATAAAAGAAGCAGCCACATTAATTGCAGAAATACCACAATACCACCGCGACGTCATGCCAGCGAATGTTCATATAAATACAGAAATACCAAAGGCGATTGCTACAGTGACACTCGAGCAATTAACCGCAGCGCTGGCAGCTATTAGCAGACGCGCACAATTTAGTAAGACATTTGTCATTGATCAACAAGTCCTATCAGTTACCACCAGGATTAGTTATATTAAATCATTGCTGGCGATTACACAGGAATTTTGTTCGTTCTCACAATGCTTTGAGCATCAAGAAGGGCTAGCAGGTGTTGTGGTAAGTTTTGTCGCAATACTCGAAATGCTCCGTGATAATACGATTGTGGCGATACAGCCGCAATTATATGATGAACTGCACATCCGCACCCAATAAATATGGCAAAGCTCGCATTACCACACATGATCAGCGCATTGCTGTTCGCAGCAGATAAGCCGTTGGATATAGCAACAATTCAACATTGTCTACCAACCAGTATCACTGCAGAAGACATTATTGCTGCGCTGCAACACATACAGCAAACATATACGGCGCAGCAGTCGCTTGATCTTGTCGAAGTTGCAACTGGATGGCGATTACAAATTAAACAGCAATTTGCACCACTGATTCACACATTGTGGCAAGAAAAACCGAGCAAGTATTCACCAGCATTGCTTGAAACACTCGCACTCATTGCATATAAACAGCCTATTACCCGCAGTGAAATTGAATATATTCGTGGAGTTCAGGCAAGTTCGTCAATTATCAGAACGCTGTTTGAACATAACTGGATTCGGGTTATCGGTCAACGCGATGTACCAGGCAAGCCTAGCTTATTAGCCACAACTAAAGAATTTCTCGATCATTTTGGCTTGCAGTCCGTCAACGATCTACCGCCACTTAAGCCGCCACAACGCGAACTGCTGTATGAACAAACACCACAACAATAATGGCAACCCGCATTCATAAACTCATTGCAAAAAATAGCCAGTATTCGCTGCGTCAAGCAGAAGAACTTATCCGTAATGGCTTAGTTTTTGTGAATGGGAAACAAGCAATTATTGGTCAACCTGTCACCCATCACGATACGATTATCGTCAATAAGGGGGCGCTCAAATCTGCTGGATTTAACACCAGGGTTATTGCATACCACAAACCTGTTGGTGAGTTTTGCAGCCGAACTGATACGCCGTCTATTTTTAGTAGCCTGCCTAATATAAACGATGGTCACTGGCAATATATCGGCAGACTGGATGTCAATACTTCAGGACTATTGCTCTGCACCAACGACGGGATGTTACTCCATCAGCTTACCAAACGTGCCAACAAGATTGACCGGGAATATGCGGTACGGGTTTACGGAAATATTACTGACACAATGCTAGCAGCACTGCGTACTGGCATTGAACTGGAAGACGGCGTCGCCAGGTTTACCGATATTGCTGTAGGCAAAGGTGAAAATATGAATCACTGGTTCCATGTCGTGTTACAAAGCGGAGGGCATCGCCAAGTACGGCGGCTATGGCAGGCAGTCGACGCCCAAGTAAGTAGGCTTATTCGCGTCCGTTTTGGTACAATCATGTTGTTGCCAAGCGTCAAACCAAAGCAGTTTTTTGAGCTTAGCCAAGACGACATCAACAGCCTAAAAGCACTTGTTCGTAACGCGTGAATACCGTTCAAATTATCGCAGGACAGCTGCGCAGACGCAAAATAACCTTCGCCTCACACCAAGAATTGCGACCGACAACATCGCGCTGCCGTGAGATGTTGTTTAATTGGTTGCAACCATACACCCTTGTTTCGGCACTCGATGCCTTTGCAGGCTCTGGAGTGCTGGGTTTTGAGGCGTATTCGCGGGGTGTGCAACAAATCACATTCATGGAAACCAGCCAGCTACAAGCAGGCTATCTGCGTAAAAATGCGCAGTTGTGCATGCGCCATGTGGATGGTGGCAAAATAACAGTCGAACAACGCGACGCGTTTGCCTACATCAGAACCCAACCGCTGCAGTTTGACATTATGTTTATCGACCCACCGTTTCAACGCATCAACACCGCAACAGTCATAGCGACTATCGATCAGCGCATGCTAGCTACCCCAATGTTAATTTACGCTGAATCTCCCGTTGAATTACTACCAACACCGCGCTTTGAAATCATCAAGCAACGCCGTGTTGCGAGTGTTTTTGCTGCTTTGTATAGTAACCATGCGATAATCCCCAACACCAGCCAAACATCCACCACATAGTCCCAAAGATTATCGCTTGGTAAAATCTTAAAATACCACGCATTCACAGCTACCAGTAGGCTGACTACCCCAACAAGTTGCTTGCAGTAGAGTAAATAGGCTGCTATCAATACCAGCGTGCCGGCGAATAGATGGATTCCTGCCACTTCAGCAGCAACAAAACCCCAACGATATATGTCAATATTGCTGCTGCTTAATGTACTCGCATACAACACTATACCAGCAACAGCAACAGCAACAGCAACACTTAAGTTGACAGTGGGTGTTCGTCGCTGCCAGAATACCAGCGTCAGCAACGATAATACGCTCAAATCGCCAATCACAGCGTAGATATACCAGCCGAGAAACCCGGGTATTGGCAGCAATATAACTCCACATAACACCAACCAACGCGGCAGCTGCAGCAATCGAATAATCCGCCAGACAAATGCCAAAACCACAATAAAAAACCAGATGTGCGCAATTACGATGTCCATGTTGCCACCCAAGCTGTGCTGAAGAGCTGATGAACAATTTTGCTGCGGTTATCGCTATACAATATATGAATAATTCCTTCACTACCACGCAATAACGCAGGATACCCCAACCGCTTGCCAGTTGCGATAGTGTGTTTTCCAAGCATATCACCACTCAATACATCAATAACAACTAAATCTATCGATGTTCGTGTTGCATATTGGTCGTTTCCTGCCAGCAACACCGTGGTATCATTGAGCGGTAATCCTGCAACTGCAGAATTCGGGTTACGCATAGTTGTAGACGCTCCTGCCTGCCAACGACCGTGCTGATAGTGGCTGGTTAAAACATGGCGTTGTCGCTGATCACTGCCATTTCTTGACCAGGCGTATAGCTGATTATTGCCATGCTGAGTCAACGCTGGCTGTAATGCTGAAGTTGTTGTTGCCATGCGTTGTTTATCTTTGACATGAAAATCAGCGCTAAGGTGTACAGCTTGGCTGCTTGTTGTTATCAACTCATGATAAACAGGAAATATCCACCCGCTTGTAAGCGCAATAGGAGGGTTGCGAACCAAAGTACTGACATTGATAAATGGTGATAATGTCAGACGCGTACCACCCTCTTGCCAGATAATTCGCTGCTGTTGGGCAGCTCCTTTTAGCACGGTAATCGAACTTCCAGACCAGCCACCTAACGACACGGCTACTACTCCAAGATACACATGTTGCGCATCGGTAAACAATACAGGGTTGCCGAGTTTTTTTACGTATCGACCAACACGCTCGGCAATATCATCTCTGCTTACTAGTAATTGCACTGGCGACCATTGCAATGCCTGTTGATCAAACCATGACCCATAAATTGATACGTCTGTACCACCCTCGCTACTACCGCCAAACCACGCCGCTAGAATTTGTTTGCCGACAATAGCCATAGTTGCAGCATGAACGTGGACTGTTGGCGGTGGCGGCATGACAAATTGCTGTGGTGGTAACAACACATCAGTTTGTATCACTGTTTGGGGTAGGAGTTCGTTATTCCATAGAATATGCTGAGGAATGTTGTATACAATAATTGCCGTGACCATCAGCCACACCAATAATAAACGTTGCACCCATGACAGCAACTGGTGGCTCGGTATTTGCATGTTTGTCATATTTGTATGATTCCATTTTATCTTCATAGATGCGCACGATAGCCGTTGCAATTGACAGCGCGTTGTTTCAAACGTTCGATTATCTGCCTGCGCCAGCAACAACTATAGCCCAATATTTACCAGGGGCACGCGTGCTCGTTCCTTTTGGCAAAAGCAATAAATTGATTGTTGGTATTGTCATTGCTGCCAGTAGCAGCTCACTGGCTCCACCATTACTCAAGAAAATTAAACAATTACTCGATATCCAGCCACTCATTAGCGAAGAGTTGTTTGCGTTATTACGCTGGGCGGCAGCATATTATTTCTGCCCAATTGGGCATGTACTGACAAGCGCGTTACCAAGCATTTTGCGCAGTGCTGTGGTTCCTGACTTACGCCAGCGACATTGGTCAATTTCTACCAAAGGTAGCGCTAGCAATATCGACAAACTACAGCTCACTCAGCCGCAGCAGCGAGCTTTTAAACGCTTCCAACAATTTAACTTTTTTGATGAACATATCGTTCTTGCGCAAAAAATTTCAATCAGCACGGTCAATGCACTTACAGCAAGAGGGCTGCTCGATATCAGCACAAAAACTCTTGCTTTGCCAGCTAGACCAACAGCTAGCAAGCCACTCCAACAATTATCTGCAGAACAGCAGCATGCCTTGCAAGTGATTCAGCAGTCGTTCGCAAGCTTTGCCGTAGTTGCTGTTGATGGTGTCACCGGTAGTGGCAAAACCGATGTGTATATTCATGCTATAACCGCAATACTCGCACGCCAAAAAACAGCACTGGTGTTGGTCCCTGAAATTGGCCTAACCCCACAAACGGTCTCGCGCTTTCAAGCCTGCTTAAATACACACGTCATTGAAATGCATTCTGGGATGAAGCCACAACAACGTTTGCAGCAATGGCAATTGGCGCAATTGGCGGAAGCTGGGCTCGTCATTGGTACGCGCTCTGCATTGTTTACACCGTTGCCTAATCTAGGAATCATTATTATCGATGAAGAGCATGATGGGTCGTTCAAACAAAACGATGGTTTTCGCTATCATGCCCGCGATCTTGCAATTAAGCGGGCACAGCTGCTTAATATTCCTGTTGTCTTAGGTAGCGCAACACTTTCCCTAGAAACTATCCGCAACATTGCAGCGAAGCGATTTAAACATGTTGTGCTACGCAATCGACCTAGTGCGAAGTTTGCCCCCATTATTCAATGCGTGGATACCAGTACGCAACACGGCGTAAATTCTGCTGGATTACACGCCGCATCAATTCAGGCAATCCGCACCCATATCGCTGCGGGTAATCAAGTCATGATCTACATTAACCGCAGAGGGTATGCTCCAACACTCCATTGCTGGAACTGCGGTTGGCAGGCTACATGTGAGAACTGCGACGCCAATTTAACCATCCATCAGCAACCTTTGCCAATACGTCTGCACTGCCACCTGTGCGGGCATAATACCCAGATGCCAGTGGAATGTCCAAACTGCTTACAAAAGTCATTATTGAGTGTTGGTAGCGGCTCGCAGCGCATCGAAGATAATCTGCAGCGCTACTTTGCCGACGTTGATATTGTCCGTGTTGATAGCAATACCATGCGCGGTAAAGATGCGTTTAGAAAATTATACAAGCGCGTCCATCAACAACAACCGATGATTCTAGTTGGTACGCAAATGTTGTCAAAAGGGCATGATTTTCATAATATTACTTTAGTTGTAATCGTGCAGGCTGATGGCGGGTTATTTTCTGCGGATTTTAAAGCGCCAGAGCATACCTGCCAACAACTGTTACAAGTCATTGGCAGAGTCGGGCGTGGCGATAAACAAGGGACAGCAATTCTGCAAACAGCGTTGGCTCACCACCGCCTCATCAGCCAGATCATCACGAATAATTACGCCAATATTTGCAAAGAATTGTTGCCAATTCGCCAGCAACAACGCTTACCCCCGTATAGCCAGTTGGCATTGTTTCGCGTTGAAAGCCAAAATATCAAGCGCGCTCAAGATGGTATACATGATGTTTTTACCAACCTACACGCGGCACTACCCCAGCAACTACACCACTATGTTTTTGCTCCGTCGCAGCCAGAACGCAATAAAATAAAATTATTTTACCGCTGGCAGATTATTATCAACGCGCCAAGTCACAGTGAGCGCAATGCAATTTTACGCCAATTATGCATTGCTATTACAGCAACAACAACAATGAATCGCACCCGCTGGCATATTAATGTCGACCCATTTGATCTGCAGTAGCGTCATTTGAATATGGCTGTTGCGGGTTGCATATGGCTGCGATTTAGTCAGAAATGGCCTTTTTAAATGTTCCGCGTTCATAGTCCTTAATAATTCCAGGCCATGACAACACCCTGCCGTGGAAGGATATATATATTCCCGCAGCTACTAAACGACATGCTAACAATGCTTCTGTTATATTTTGCACACCATCAGAGTTTTGCACTTCTAGTGGGCGCATTGCCCCTGTGAAAATCACTGGTTTTGCTACTGTATGGCTGAATAGTTTAACGTAGTTTTTGATCGTTACAACCATTGTATCTGTGCCGTGCGTAACCAAGATTGCATCTATCTTGTCATTAGCCAACTGTGCTTGTATTGCGGTATACATGATTTGCCTATCGTTATCGTCAAAGTCCAATGAGTCTTTGTGCAAAATATCATTTATCAAAACTTCCGTTCCTTCTAAACGTAAATTACCAATAGTATTCGAGACATTCTCGTTAGCACAATCTATCATGTCGCCATTTTCGTATATTTTTGCAATTGTCCCTCCTGTAGTTAGGATCGCAACTGCCATATTTAAATCTTCTTTCATGGTATATGTTTTAGGTGTGTCGGCGTATCATGCGGCATACTATATGCCTCTATAGTACACGCAGCAACCATTTGTATATGTATTAACAATGGAGAGATTAACAATGAAAAAATTGACTAGTTTACTGATTTTCGTTTGTTTGACGTGTTTTATTTCTATACAAAAGGTACAGTCTAATGATAACTTAGTTTTACTAATTAAAATACCAGTAGAAATGGATCAAAGGCATGACCTATTTCACTAATTGAATAAAAAAGATATCAATAAGCTCACGCTGCTAGAGGCTCAAGAGCTATCAATGTTAATATTTATTTTTATCGGTCAACAAAAAGAGAACCAGATACTCGAGTTTGAACAAGGGGCGAAGTTAATCGAAAAATTACATGAATTGTATAAAGATCCATTAATACAAGTCGTAAATGGTGGATTACTAGTTTTACGAGCTGGGCAAGAGAAAAATTTAGGTACTGCCTACTCGTATTTAAGGAGTGCAACTAGAATGATGGCTAAAGCTGTTTCTCAAAATCCTAACAACTTGGCAGCAAGATTCGAACGGGCGATAATCAACAAAAACATTCCCGATTTCCTTGGGCAAGGAGGATTAGCAAAATCAGATTTTAATTATATTATTGAAAAACTTGAGGATTTGCTAAGGACTACAGATAATTCTAATAAATTAAGAATACAGTCAATGCTTGACGTAGTTAAGAAAATAGCTACAGAAGACTAGTTGTCATATGTTAAATTTTATAACTTTATTAACAAATTAGAAGCCATAAAGCTAGTTTCAAGCCAACCCCTGTTTGTTCAATCAAAATACGATAAGGAATATATTCATATTCGCTATTATGCAGCGAATAGCGACAATGGTAAAACACTAGTTTTTTTTCATGGAAGTGGTGCCAATATGTCTTTGGGGTACTTTCAGTTTGCATCACTATTGATGCAGAAGAATAAAATATCTGTCTGTTTGGTTGATCTTAACAGGCTGTTAAAAATTTATCATATAAAATAAGCCTCAAGACTGCCAAAATTGATTTTTTTGCGCACAGCAGCTGTTATTAGGGAGGATTTTGGTGGTATTCCGTGTGAAACTACCACGTTTCCAATTGTTGGGCGTGGCTGTCCGCTGTCGTTGCAAATCAGCATGATACAGCACCAAGATTGCGCATGCGTACCAAGTGATACGCGGCCATGGTGAATACAAATTGATGGTTCACTTTGCTATTACCACATACTTTCCTTTGTGAAGTCCGCCAATAGTCTTAGCCCAGCCAAAGACTTCTTGTATGCGTTTGCGTACTTTTTGGCTGGTTTGATACCCGGGGTGTCTCGTCGTTCGTTGATCTATTGATGAACTTCGTTTTGCTGTGTTTTGCGCAACGTGGGGCGTTACGCTCAATTCACGGCATTGCTTGGCATTGCTTGGCATTGCTTGACAAGGACTTTGGTGTCGTATTTCTTGTCCGCTGCCAATGTCACTTGGCGATTTCTTGGAATATTGGCAAGCATTTCTATCGCAGCATCGGTATCGCAGCATCGGTTGCAGCGGTGCCGCTGAACTGTTTGCTATGTGCATCTACCACCAAACCATTGCGGTTCTCAATCATAATATTGCCCACGTAACACGGTATTGCCGCTTGGGCTTGGCTTTTCTTGCCAAAGCGCGCTTCGGGATCTGTGGTAGATTGGTGGGTAGCGCGGTGGCGTTTCTTGCCTTTAACATCAATCCGTTTGTTGCTGCTGCCATAATTGTGGTCATCGTCGTCTTTCATGTGGAAGCTTTTCACTTCCTACAACGCCACATCGACCATTTTCTTGATATGGCGAATTGGCTGATTTTGGGGTACTGCGCTTACAGGCGACAGGGTGCTGAACATTCTAGCTTGGGTGAAATCAGTTCCTCGTATCGAATTATCTCAGGAAAAGAAACATTATACCTTATTAAGTGTAAATGCTACGGAGGTGTGTTCACACATCAGCTAACTAACAAGCTGGTACTGTATTAGTTACTAAACAAAGGAGTACAGCATGAACAACCCACATCATTGTGCCAAAACAACGTTTCATAGTCGAGAAGTTATGGTTCACAGGGTGCTTGTCGACAAGCACCCTGTGAATCGCGTAGCCAACGATTTTGCCATTTCGCTACTATTACGCTACTAACTGTTTACAAGTGGCGCAGACGCTATACATCAGGTGGAACATCTGCACTGTACAATATCTTTCCAGCAGGCCAATTTCAAACCCAGCTAAACTCGCTGAGATCTTGGCTCAACGCATCCAAAAACTCTATTTAGAGTCACAAATGAATGCACGGAGCATTGCCAAGTATTTGCAATTGGCATACGCCACTGTCACCAAAATTTTGAGACGGCTGTGCCTTACAAAAAAGACCTTAACAAGAGAAAAAGCGCATTGATATGAGCACCCTGGCGACATGCTGCATCTGGACATCAAGAAACTGCAACGTTTTACTCCACCTGGGCATAAATTTGGTGCTCCTGCAACAGCAAATACAGGCCATGGTATTGAGTGCGTCCATGTTGGTATTGATGACCATAGTCGATGGGCGTTTGTGGCGGTGCTTCCTAATGAGAAAAAGGCAACGACTCAGGGGTTTATGCACCGATCATTGGAGCATTTTTCATCTTTGGGAATAGCGGTGCAACGGCTGATGACAGGCAACGGTCCTGCATATCGACCAAAGTTCGTAAATCGATATCTTGATGCTTGTCAAATCAAGCACGTTTTTACCAAACCATACAGGCCGCAGACAAACGGAAAAGCAGCAAGGTTTATACAAACGCTTAGGGCAATTGCTAAGATTGCTGTTAGCCGCTGATGTATTTATGTTCTGCAATTAAGCTGCTGACAACACTTGTATCTGCGAGTGTGCTGATATCTCCAAGTTGCTCATATTCATTTTTAGCAATTTGACGCAATATCCTGCGCATAATTTTTCCAGAGCGGGTTTTGGGCAGCCCTGGTGCCCATTGAATAGTCTCTGGTGTGGCGATAGCACCAATCTCTTGGCGCACCCACTGCTTCAACTCGGCATTGAGGGCGTCCGTATCTGCTACTCCGTGCTTGAGCGTAACGTATGCATAAATTGCTTGACCCTTAATATCGTGGTGAAAACCAACAACCGCCGCCTCGACAACGAGCGGGTGCGCCACCAGCGCACTCTCGACTTCTGCTGTGCCAAGCCGATGACCAGATATATTCATAACATCGTCGACGCGACCAGTAATCCAATAATACCCGTCTTCGTCGCGACGCGCGCCATCGCTGGTAAAATATTTACCCGCATATGTTGAAAAATATGTGGCCACAAAGCGTGGGTGGTCTCCCCAAATGCTGCGGGCTTGACCTGGCCAAGAATCGAGCAGCACTAAATTTCCAGCCGCAGCACCCTCCAAAATCACCCCATCTGCGTCGACTAATGCAGGTTGAATGCCAAAAAACGGCTTCGTTGCCGACCCAGGTTTGGCTTCGATTGCCCCAGGAAGAGGTGATATTAGCGCGGCGCCAGTTTCTGTTTGCCACCAAGTGTCTACAATTGCTAACTTGCCATTGCCAAAAACTCGGCTATACCATTCCCATGCTTCTGGGTTTATTGGTTCACCAACGGTGCCTAATAATTTTAATGAAGATAAATCGCTGTTGCCTAATACATTATCTCCATCTGCCATTAACGCGCGAATGGCTGTCGGCGCCGTATAAAAAACTGTTACGCCGTATTGTTCAATAATTTGCCCCCAACGACTGGTGTCAGGATATGTCGGTACACCTTCAAACATCACTGTCGTCGCACCATTGGCAAGCGGTCCATACACTATATATGAATGCCCAGTTATCCATCCAACATCGGCGCTGCACCAAAAAATGTCACCCGGGTGGTAGTCAAAAATATATTCATATGTAATCGATGCGTAGACCAAATAACCGCCCGATGTATGCGTTAGTCCTTTGGGTGCTCCAGTAGATCCAGAAGTATACAAAATAAATAAAGGGTCTTCTGCGTTCATTTCTACAGGCGGGCAGTCGGCAGAGTCCAGCATGTCGTGCCACCAATGATCACGCGTATCATCCCAAGCAACGGGTTCTCCTGAGCGCTTAACCACCAGGGTTTGCACAGCAAACCCGAGTTTTGCTATAGCTGTATCAACATTTGCTTTGAGTGGTGTTTGCTTACCAGCTCGTGGGCCGCTATCCGCGGTGATAATGAGTGTAGACGCGCTATTTTCCACTCTTCCGGCAATCGCTTCTGGAGAAAACCCAGCAAAGATGACAGAATGCACCGCGCCAATTCTGGCACATGCAAGCATGGCTATTGCTGCCTCTGGGATCATTGGCATATATATTGTTACAACGTCACCTTTAGCGACCCCCATCCGCTGCAGTGCATTGCCACATTGGCAGACAAGATGGTGTAATTCAGTGTATGTTATTGTGCGTTTTTCTTGGGAGTTATCGCCTTCCCATATAATTGCAACTTGATCACCGCGTTGCTCTAAATGCCTATCTAGGCAATTCGCTGCAACGTTTAATCCACCATCGCGGTACCATTCAATCGACACATTATCTTGTGCAAATGATGTTGTTTTGGTTTGCGTATATGGTGTTATCCAATCTATGCGCCTACCTTGTTTATGCCAAAATGCTTCAGGATCCTGAATAGATTCATCATACATTTGTTGATATTGCGCTGGGTTGATTAATGCTCGCTCTTTTGTAGCATTAGGAATTGCTTTTTTACTCATTATCCCTCCTTAGACAAAGTAGTTATACTTACATTCTCACGAAATAGCTGATGTGTTGACAGTATTAACAACGCAATTAGATTATTTCATGCAAACGTAGACTTCAATCGCTAGCGCGACACATTGAATGTTGACGGTCAGTGAGTGGATCTCACGGTCATTCAGCCAATGTGAAATCACCATGCCAAAGACATCTAGCAGACTGACTGCAGCGCAACGATACCAAATTTATGCAGGCGTTACAATCAACGCTCACATCTGTGACCTTGATGCAGGCCGAGACCAAAATCAGGGTGTATAACATGCCCCAGCTGGGACAGATACGCAAGTGTATCCATGTTCAGTATAAAAAAAAGATCGAATACAGAGGTAAATCACGCAAAACATAGAGATCAATTAAAAGCAGCAGCAATGCAGGCGACAGACTGGAAGATATGATAAAAAACTTTACAATCTATGCAAGTCAGTGGTCGCCAGTAAACTGCTCGCGCCTTAACAAAGGAAGCTCTGATTAAGTCCATGATGGGCGAGACGGAGAAAAAACGCTGATGATAACTAGACGCAGTGCGCAGATAACACTGGTGGTATTATCAAGTGCTGTAACGACGTTAGCGCAGCGTTTTTTCCCGTCCTTCTATTGAATATATGATGGTTTGCCTACAAGCGGTACTTGCTGTGTTGCATCCCTTGGCGTATATGCTACGGCATACGCCTGCGAAATGCGCCTTGCAATCATCAGCAATTGCAGGCAAACTCGCTCCATCAGCGAGTTAATCAGAGCTTCCCTAGGGAACTTATGCAGTGAGCGCAGCAGCCATTATTAAGTTTGAGTTGCGCTTGATCAATGTCAATGCGCGTCCTTTTTGATACAGAGTTCAGTGTGAAGCAGTCATTATTAAATTGGCTGGGGTGGGAGGATTCGAACCTCCGCATGGCGGGATCAAAACCCGCTGCCTTACCACTTGGCTACACCCCAATACGTGTGCCATCGTGCAATACTTGGTACTACTATTGCGTTGAGTGCACGCTCATCGCATATTCGCTTTGCCAGCTGCATCGCTTGTTGTTTGCTTTGGTATACTGCAAAAAACGTGGAGCCTGTTCCAGTCATTGCAAACTGACCATAGTTGCTGATTATACTGTATACCTGTTTGAGCTTTGGATATTCAGCAAACGCTGCGTCAATACAATCGTTTCCCAGTCCAACCACCTCATTGATAGTTAGCTCTTGATAGGCGGGCGGTATTGTTGTCATCTGCTTTTTGGTTGTCAATTGTTTATGCAAAAACACTGCACTTGTAACGCAATGAATTCCACTCAAAACCACTACACAATACAAATCTGGATATGCATACGCTGTCATGACTTCACCAATTCCGCTAGCAAAGCCACTTTCTCCTTTGACAAAAAACGGCAGGTCTGCGCCAAGTTCGAGTGATAATTCTTGTATTTGTTGTTGCGGCAATTGCAATTTCCACAACATATTTAACGCATGGAGTGTCGTTGCCGCGTTACTACTACCACCGCCTAGCCCTGCGCCAATTGGGATATGTTTGCAAACGGCAACGTGAATATTTGGCTTGGGTGTTGTAATGTAGGCATACAACAATTGCGCAGCTTGGTTGATGATATTATTTTGTATTGCCGTACCACATCCTTGCATAGTTATCGTTATTTGTGGCTGCAAACGTGTGGTTGGTAGTATAGCAAAATACAGTTCATCGAATAACCCAATATATTGAAAATACGTATGTAACGGATGATAGCCATCACTACGTGGTGCAAACACATGGAGAAATAAATTTAATTTTGCAGGTGCCAGTAAATACAAACCACGCATTAGTTGCGCATTGTAACAAATTCTTCTGCAGTGGTCGGGTGGATGCCCACTGTTGCGTCGAGCTGTTGTTTGCTAACTCCCATTTGCACCGCCACCGCAAACCCTTGAATAACCTCACCAGCATGGTCACCAGCCATATGAATTCCCAGTATTTTCTGTGTGGATTTTTGCACAACCAATTTAGTCATTGTTTTGTCAGTCGCAGCGGACATGGTGATTTTTAGCGCGCGAAAATTACTGAAAAAAATCTCAATGTCTGCACTGCCATACCGCTTGATTGCATCTTCTTCACCGAGACCAACAGTGCCAATATTCGGCGTACAGAACACGGCTGTAGGTATAGTTGCATAGTCAAGCGGATGCGTTGTTTGGTTAGTTATATGGCTGATAACGTGCATCGCCTGTTTAATTGCAACTGGTGTAAGCTGCAAATGGGAAAGAATATCGCCAATAGCGTAGATATGGCTTTGATTGGTGCGGTAATGCTCATCGACAGGAATACTGCCATTGTCGTTCAGCAGCACCCCGGCATTCTCCAATGCAAGTTTTGCCGTATTTGCTGAGCGACCTGTGGCATGTAACACGATATCAGCGTTGATGGTTTTATCAGCTACGACTACCTGTAAGCTGGCATCATTTTGCTTGATGGCAGCAACAACGCTGTGTAAGCGGATGTCGATTCCGTGTTCTATCATTTGTTGTTGAGTGAACCGTGCTATTTGGCTATCGAAGCCCCTAAATATTTGCTTACCACGGTATAACAATGTGGTTTCACAGCCTAAACCATTAAAAATACTGGCAAATTCTGCGGCAATATACCCGCCGCCGACAACAATGATTTTTTTGGGTAATGCGCCAATATCAAAAATAGTGTCTGAGGTTTCAACTAGGCCGTTGCCTGGAAATTGCGGGACGAATGGTGTTCCACCAGTTGCAATAATAATATATTTCGCGGAATATTGGTTGCCAGCGACACTAATGGTGTGCGCATCAACACATGTTGCCAAGCCATGCAGCAACGTTACATCTTTGAGCATGTTGTTATAGATGCCATTCAACCGCGTGATTTCATTGGTCTTATTCTCGCGCAGCCTATCCCAACTAAATGACGCAGTTGTATCCCAGCCATATCCTTGCATAACGGCGAGGTCGTGCCGAAAAGCACCAGCGTATGCGTAGAATTTTTTGGGAATACAGCCAACGTTGACGCAGGTGCCACCAACTTTATCTGCTTCTACAATAGCAACAGACCGCCCTAGTGCTGCGGCAACACGCGCAGCGCGTACGCCTGCTGATCCTGCGCCAATAACTATGATGTCAAATTGGTTGGTATTCATACGCAAACTCTGATTTTCCCATCATGGAGCGACTTAATCAGAGTTTCCATGCCTATGAGCTATTTGCGCTGCTTTCAATACTGTATTTATGCATTTTATTGCGCAGCGTTACTCGGCTGACAGAAAGCAAACAAGCAGTTTTTGATTTATTATCATTACAATGTTTGAGTGCGGCGCGAATCAGAGGAATTTCACATTGGCGCATGACTGTTGTATACAGACTCGGCATTTTCTCATCACCAAGTGCTGCGAAAAATTCTTCAAACCGTTGCTGCAGAAACGGCTGAATTAATTGTTTGTTTTTTTGTTTTTCCTTCATAAAAAAAGTGACTACCCCCAACATTACAGCCCTTTGATAAGTGAGTTTATGTATGACTGCTAGTTTATTCCATCCTGTCAATGTGAACCATAGCAATGCTTCGGGAACCTCTGATTAACTTGCTGATGGAGCGAGTTTGCCTGCAATTGCTGATGATTGCAAGGCGCATTCCGTAGGCGCATGCCGTAGCATATACGCCAAGGGATGCAACACAGCAAGTACCGCTTGTAGGCAAACCATCATATATTCAATAGAAGGACGGAAAAAAAACGCTGCGCTAACGTCGTTGCAGCACTTGATAATACCACCAGTATTATCTGCGCACTGCGCTTAAGTTTCATCAGCGTTTTTTCTCCGTCTCGCCCATCATGGAATTAATCAGAGGTTCCTTAGTCAAAAATATTCACTAAACTGAGCTTAATACGCCCGCGCGGGTCAACTTCTTTGACAATTACCTCAATTTTCTGTCCTTCTTTTAAGAATTCATTGACATTTTGGATACGTCGTTTTGATACTTCAGAAATATGCAGCAAGCCATCAGTGTTTGGCAGAATGTTAACGAATGCGCCAAAATCAACAATCGAGCGGACTGTACCTGTAATTTGTTGCCCTACTTCAGCTTCTGCAACTATGTCTTTGACCATTTGAATCGCAGCTTCTGCTGAATCACGACCTTCTCCATACACTTGCACCATACCGTCATCAGCTATATCAATTGTCGCACCGCTATCTTCTATCATTTGTCTGATTACTGCACCACCTTTACCAATAACATCACGAATTTTATCTTGCTTGATTTTTAATGTCAGCAATGTTGGCGCAGACGCAGCAAGCTGATCCCGTGATTTGGTAATGACTTTGTTCATTTCACCAAGAATATGTAAGCGTCCTTCACGCGCCTGTGTCAACGCTTCTTCCATAATTTCTCGAGTAATTCCGCTAATTTTAATATCCATTTGCAGCGCAGTCACACCTTTTTCAGTTCCGGCAACTTTAAAGTCCATATCGCCTAAGTGATCTTCATCACCGAGGATGTCGGTAATAATTGCATGTCCTTCAGCCTCTTTTACTAATCCCATCGCCACCCCAGCAACTGCGGCTTTAATTGGCACACCAGCATCCATTAATGAAAGACTGGTGCCGCAAATACTTGCCATAGAACTTGAACCATTCGATTCAGTAATTTCAGAAACCACACGAATCGTATATGGAAATTGCTCTTGTGGTGGCAACACCGCAGCAATACCTCTTCTTGCTAACCGTCCATGACCAATCTCACGGCGCTTGGGTCCAACCATCATTCCTGTTTCACCAACGCAAAATGGCGGAAAATTATAATGCAACATAAATCCATCACGGTATTCACCTTCAAGCGCATCAATAATTTGTGCGCTTTTTACAGGACCGAGCGTACTGACAACAATTGCCTGTGTTTCACCACGGGTAAACAATGCGCTGCCGTGTGTATTCGGTAGCACACCAATTTCAATGGCAATCGGTCGAACTGTTTTTAAATCTCGTCCGTCAATCCGTGGCTCGCCTCGAATCAAACGCTGGCGCACTGATGACTTTTCAATTGACTTTATAATCAAGTCAATTTCACCAGCGTTGCTGCTGTCTTCTGTGTCAAATTCGCTATGAATTTGTTGGCGAATTGTATCGAGTTGCTCGCTACGTTGCTGTTTGTCGCTGGTGGTATATGCAGCTGCAATTTTTTCTGCAAACTTGGCAGTTACGCCATCAACCAATGCTGCGTCTGTTGCTGGCGCTTCCCATTTACTTGAGGGGTTACCAACTTTGACAACCAATTCCTGTATTGCGGCTATTGCAGTTTGCATTTGTTCATGGGCAAACATCACTGCCTCAAGCATATGTTCTTCGCCAAGTTCGCTGGCTTCAGATTCGACCATTAAAATTGCATCTTGGCTGCCTGCCACGACCATATCCAACGATGACTTACCCATGTCATCATATGATGGGTTCAGAATATACGAACCATCACCACCAACACCGACCCGCGCAGCGCCGATCGGGCCTTGAAAAGGAGCGCCTGAAATACACAAACTCGCAGAGGCGGCAATCATCGCTAATATATCAGGATTGGTGTTTTTGTCCGCAGACATCACTGTACAAACGACTTGCACTTCTTGCATGTATCCGCTTGGAAACAATGGACGAATTGGGCGGTCAATCAACCGTGATGTCAACGTTTCTTTTTCGCTTGGACGTCCTTCGCGTTTGAAAAAACCACCTGGAATTTTTCCAGCAGAATAGATTTTTTCTTGATAATTCACCGTCAACGGGAAAAAGTCAAAACGGCTTTCGCGTTTGGAAACAACTGTTGTTGCCAATATTGCAGTTCCACCCATTGTTGCCAGCACGGCCCCGCTTGCTTGACGTGCAATTCTGCCGGTTTCAAGAGAAATTGTTTGGTCACCAAATGCAAAAGAGACAGTTTGGGTATTAAAATTAATTGAATTTTGAGTCATGTTGTATGTCCTAGCGGCGTAGTCCAAGTGCGCGGATAATTTCGCCATACGCTTGGATGCTTGAGTTTTTCAGGTATTGCAGTAGTTTTCGTCTTTGATTTACTTTGCGAATCAGTCCACGACGAGAATGGTGATCTTTGCCTTGTCTTTTAAAATGGTCCTGCAGTTTATTAATGTCTGCAGTTAGCAAAGCTATTTGCACTTTGGACGAGCCAGTATCTGTTGCGGTTTTACCGTATTGTTCAACAATTTCGCGTTTTTCTTCAAACGAAAGTGCCATTGTTATCTCCTAAATATGCTTTCCAAAAAAACCATCATTACCATGCATATTTACAGCAATTCCGGTTGAAGTAGGCGTTTGGGAAAAATCCCATCCGCCTTGTTGTCACATAACGCAACCACTTCGTTCTCTGGTTGCAAAATCAGCGCTACTCTACCATGCGATATTTTATTTGGAATGGTAATCGCCTGCCCTTTTGCAATTGGTGCTAACTGGTGTTTATCCGCTTTAATACAAGGGATGTATTGTGTAATTATATTCATCGGCATCAGCAAGTCATCCACCATTCCCGCTGCAATTTGCTTGGCGACATAATCAATTGAATATGCTTGCTTGATACTAATATTACCGCTTTTAATACGCCGCAATGCCGTTAAATGACCACATGTGCCAATATTATGCGCAATGGTTTCTGCCAATGCCCGCACATAGGTTCCCCCTGAACAATGCACGGTAATGGCTATGGTGTGTGTATTCACCCCTGGCTGTATCTCAAGATGGTGTACAGTGATTTGTCTAGGTTTGCGAGGAATAGTTTCACCTGCTCGTGCGTATACATACAGCGGCTTGCCATTATGTTTTAAGGCCGAATACATCGGCGGAATTTGCTGTTGTGTCCCTTGCAGTTGTTGCGCGATATTTTGGAGTATTTGCAGATCGTACGGCGGTATTATTTGTCGCTGCATGACTGCGCCCTCGCTGTCTCCAGTCGTTGTTGCGCAACCTAGCTGCAGTATCGCTCGATAGGTTTTCTCGCCATGCAAAAAAAAATCACTGAGCACGGTGGCTTTGCCAATTGCCACTAGTAACACGCCAGTTGCCATGGGGTCAAGCGTCCCAGTGTGGCCGACTTTTATTTTTCGGTGTTGGATGGGGTCAAAATTGCGTAACAAGCGCTTAATTTTGACGACTACTTGGCTTGAGGTGCATCCTTGTGGTTTGTCTACACAAATAAAGCCATTCACTCTTGCAACGCTTGGTAGTTGTCGATAATACTCTCAATTCGATTACCACGCGTCAGCGATGCGTCAATAGCAAAGCGTAGTTCAGGTATGCGTCTTAGCGCCACGCGAGTCGCTAATTGTCGGCGCAACACATAACTGTGTGCGTTCAATTGCTTACATACCACTGCCATATCTTTATCGAGATCAAAACTATCGACATATACAGTTGCAATGCTTAAATCTTTATTCATCCGCACATAATGAATACTCAACAATTCAATGCCAATAATATGCGATTGTTGCAGCAATGGAGCGAGTGTTTTTTGTATCAAACTGGCGATTTTTTCGCGGCGCTCACTGCGCGGAGTTGGTTGTTGTCTGTTGCTCATGCTGCCTGTTCCATTTTGTTACGATTACACGCTAATAAGCCATATTGTATATCAGCAATTCCTGTTGGATTTGGAATAGTCACCAAATGCCCAGAGCCGAGCGCTGCAGTTGTGGCGATGCCGTTTTTATCGCGCATTGAATCCAGCACAAATTGATGATTGCCTGTAGGTGAGATGACTTCTAATGTGTCGCCGACAACAAACTTATTTTTGACTTCAATCGTCAATTCTTTTTCCATGACATCAGTAATTTCACCAACAAATTGCTGGTTAAAGTTTTGCGAACTACCCTGTTCGTAGTTTTGCAACTCATCTGCTGGGGTGTGCCTGCGGTAAAAACCTTCTGTATAACCACGATTCGCCAGTTTGTCTAATTCGAATAGCCATTGTGGGTCGAACGGGATACCTTGTTCAGCGGCGTGGATTGCTCGTCGGTATAATTGTGCGGTTCTTGCTACATAATAATACGACTTTGTCCGCCCTTCAATTTTGAGTGAATTTATACCAATGCGGCATAGTTGGTGGACATGCTCGATGGCACGCAGGTCTTTTGAATTCATAATATACGTGCCGTGTTCATCTTCGTCAGCAATCATGTATTCACCAGGACGCGTTTTTTCTTCGATAGCGACGGGGTCGTGCTGTTTCACGTAATCGCCACTTGCTGTTTTATTTGTCGCAAAGGTATCGTATTTCCAACGGCATGCATTGGTGCACGCGCCTTGATTTGCATCGCGATGATTAAAATATCCAGACAACAAGCAGCGACCAGAATACGCCATGCACAGCGCACCGTGGACAAATACTTCTAATTCAATATCTGGGCATAGTTGGCGGATTTCACGAATCTCATCTAGCGATAACTCACGGGATAAAATAATGCGCTGCACGCCGATGTTCTGCCAGAACGTCACCGCTTGGTAATTGACAACATTGCTTTGTACTGACAGATGGATGACTTGCTCTGGCCAGCGTTCACGAACCAGCATAATAAGCCCTGGATCAGACATAATCAGCGCATCTGGACGACAGGCAATGATTGGCTCTAAGTCGCGAATATAGGTTTTAACTTTGTCATTATGCGCGGCAATATTGCTCGCTAAAAAAAATAACTTTCCTTGGGCATGCGCGGTTGCTATACCTGTTTTGATATGTTCAATTTTATTAAATGAGTTATTGCGTACGCGTAAACTATATCGTGGCTGCCCAGCATATACTGCATCTGCGCCATATGCTATGGCATATTGCAAATGCTTGAGGGTGCCTGCAGGCGACAACAATTCAGTAGTCATAGCGTTAACCCGGTGTATGCGTAAAACAAATAAACTGCGGCGATGGAGTGTTTTCATCACGTTGTAATTGCAAGTTTGCTAGCGACGATAATCCAGAGTGAGTGTCTAAATGTTCGATAACATTGACCGCATTCATGGCAGCATACGCAACAACTAACTCAGGTGCTAGCCCTGTGTTCAATAAATATACTACTGTGGATATATACGCATCCCCCGCCCCTGCTGTGCCGCGAATCCCCTTACTCAGCAGCGATGGTTGATACCAAATACCGCTTTTGCTGTATAAATACGCGCCGTTGCTGCCATCGGTTATCAAGCCATATTCAAGTCCTTGCTTGAGGAGCACTTGCATCAACCATAGCACATCAATAGTCTGGCCAGTTGTGCCGACTGGGGCGCCTGTATGCAAAAGTTTGCATGCTGTATTGATATCAACATGGCGTTTTTTTATGCTGTGTTCGCTAATATCTTCATGCAGAAAATGAGCAATGGCCTGCGCTAAAACTCCAGCCTCTACCGCGTTACACGCGAGCAGATTGATTTGAGCGACAAGAGAAAAAAGTTTAGTAGCATGCGCTGTCATTTGGCGAATTCCAGGATTCACTGAAATAAAAACATTTGGCTGCGCTCGCGCTTGCTGAATGATTCTTGGTAGGTGGTTTGCAGATCGACCACTCAACGGACAAATATGTAGCACATCAACATCTAAAAAAATTTTAGCGGCAAATTCTGCTGCAATAAATGCAGTGTTGGCACCGCGATAGGTATAGATAGCATTATTATAATCATGCGCTGTAATCAACACAGCGCTGCCTGTTTGCTGCGCTGCGTCAGTGATTATGAGCCGTGTAGCAATGTCATGTTTTTCTAGGAATTGCGTTATTTTTTTGCCATCAAAATCATCACCAATCCGCACCATTGCCGCACCATCACCACCGAGGCGTTTCATTGACACAGCGGTATTGATTGCACCACCCCCGACATTGGTAAATATTTTTTTTGCTTCTATTTTTCGGCCTGGTTCAACCAATAGAAAAGCTGTTATTGCGTTAGTAAACGATACTTTTTCTATGTCATCTTTACCAATCAACGCAATGATATCTATCATCGCAGAACCAATGGTGATAAAGCGGACTGGGCGCAGTGTTGCGGTCATTATTATTTGCGTATTGCACGCTAGTTATTATCGATAACCAGACCAAGCTGGGTCAAGCACTTCGCCTTTCTTAAACGGCAGTGTATGTTCAACAGTGCCGTCTACTGAGACTATCTTTAACACACTACGCCCGTTTATTTTTGTTGAGAATATTACTCTATTGCCATTTGGAGAAACGCTTGGTGATTCATCATAATCGCGGCTATTGCCAAGCGGCTTTATTTCTCGTGTAGCTAAATTATGGTGGACTAATTTATACACATTGCCAATCTTCTTAATATATACAATGGCACGACCGCCATTGCTGTAGCGCGCATGGGTTGCATACTGACCCTCGCTTGTTATTTGGTGAATAGTTTTATTCGTTAAATTCAATTTAAAAATCTGCGGTGATCCGCCAGCACGTTCTGAGGTAAACAACAAGGTGTTGCTATCTGCCGACCAACTAGGCTCCGTATCAATCCCCAGATGCTTCGTCAATCGGGTAAATTTTTTGTTGGCAAAGGTATATAAATAAATATCTGCATTGGCACCACGGGACAGCACAATTGCAAGTTTTTTGCCATCTGGCGACCATGCTGGAGAACTATTCAAGCCTTTAAACCAAGTAATGATCTGCCGCTTTCCTGTGCGCACGTTTTGGCTAAAAATATTTGACTGACCGCGCTCATACGACACATACGCAATGTCATAGCCATTGGGAGCCCACGTTGGCGAAATAATTGGCTGTTTTGATTTTAAAATAGTCTGGGCACGTTTGCCGTCATAGTCGGAAATCTGCAAAAGGAATGTTGGGTGAGTCTCTCGTTTCCCATCAATTAGCACATATGCCAATTTTGTTGAATACACTCCTGGTAGCCCAGTGATTTCTTTATAGATATAATCAGAAATCAAATGACCGACCGACCGAACATTTTTTTTGGTAAAAATTAAATACTCGTCGCCGATTGTACGCCGACCAAAAACATCGAATAATTCATATTCTACGCGATGGTTGGCTCCGTCTTTGCGGACACGACCAATCAATAAATACTCTGCATCAATATTCTCCCAATCGCTCCAAAACACTTCATCAGCGCGGCTTGGCAAACTTAAATACTTATTCGCTGGCAATACCACAATCTCGCCACTTAAGCGCATATCTTGCCTGATGACATCAACCACATTAATATTCGCATCAATGCCTGCAGCACGAAAAAATGGAGAAATTGCCATAGTAACTGGTGCGACAATGCCTTTAGAAATTTGAATTGTGATGGCATTATCTTCCGCATAAACTCCATGCCCAAACACCATCACCGTCAACGCAATAATCGTTTGAATACACAGCTTGTTGATACGCATATTATTGGCAAAGGACATTGGTTTTCTTTGGTACATAAATATAATGAATCGTAAAATTTTCTAAAACTGTTTGTGGGAATAACTCAGGTAGAAACACCCACAAGCCTGCGCATAGCCCATACTTATATTATCTACGACGACTAACAGTGAGCAATCTATCACAGTTCATCAAAAAACTTTCGTCTTATTTATTGATGGATTGTGAATGTTACTGTGCCCACTCTCACAATACAGCATGCTAACACTTTTATAGCAATAGCAACACATCAGTATCATAATTAGCAATTCCTCGCCAAAGCAGTTCTGATTACTTGAAATAATGCTCCTAGTTACTAGTATCATAGCCTAAGGAAGCTCTGATTAAGTCGCTGATGGGGCGAGTTTGATGGCAATTGCTGATGATTGCAAGGCGCATTCCGCAGGCGCATGCCATAGCATATACGCCAAGGGATGCAACACAGCAAGTACCGCTACCATCAAACCGTTGTATATTCAACAGAAGGACGGGAAAAAACGCTGCGCTAACGTCGTTGCAGCACTTGATAATACCACCAGTATTATCAAGTGCTGCGTCTAGTTATCATCAGCGTTTTTTCTCCGTCTCGCCCATCATGGAATTAATCAGAGCTTCACTAAGCCGAATCATTCAGTCAAACATATCATTGACTGAATACTATCTGTTACAACCTAAGGAAAAGGAAATTACATGCAAAATATATATACAGCACGAGCCACATCAACTGGCGGGCGAGAAGGAACATCAGCCAGTGATGATAACAAATTAGCTGTTTCATTGAGTGTGCCAAAGGAGCTTGGCGGCACTGGAGGAAACGGCACTAACCCAGAACAGCTTTTTGCCGCAGGATATTCTGCTTGTTTTATCGGAGCAATGCAACATGTAGCAAAGGAACAAAAACTCGCTATCAGTGACAATGTAAGCGCTACTGCGCATGTAGGTATTGGTGAAAACGTTACAGGGGTTGGCTTTGCTATTGCTGTAGAATTATTGGTCAGTGTGCCCGACATGGAACAAAATATTGCTGAAAAACTTGTGGAAGACGCGCACCAAGTCTGCCCATATTCAAATGCAACGCGAGGAAATATTGAAATCACAACTACTGTCAATTAGTTCTTGATGCCTACAGCAACCAGCAGGACAGCATTACAATCACTTGTTATTGTGAAAATTTAAGTAAGGGATGACAGCAATAATCCTTTGTCACAACAAAGAAAACAGCTATATGTTATCCCTTAATAATTCTTATCAGCATATATGTCTAGTAAAAATTATGTCTGGTAAAAATTTACGGTAGCCGCGCCAGTCGTGCGCACAACAGGTCATACAACCCGTTGGCATCGACATCAGATAAAAACTTGGCATTCGCTGGATAGTCAGCTTGGTCCATAACGCTCCAAAAATCGGCAACACTCATCCCACGCGTTAATTCGCTTTGCGTTTCAATGGAGACATTGATCATCCGTCCCACAAACAGTTCGGGCTTGATCAAATAGGCAATCACACACGGGTCGTGCAACGGCGCGCCGTCCCAGCCGTATTTTTTCAAGTCAAACTGAGCGGAAAATTTGAGCATTTTTACGACGGCATCACTGCATGCGTTACCAATGTTCGCAATCCTCAGCAGCCGCCTTTTACTAGTCAAAACTTTGTGGGTAACATCGAGTGAAGCTACGACAATCGGCACGCCAGAACGGAACACAATATCCGCAGCTTCAGGGTCCACATAGATATTAAATTCCGCAGCCGGGGTAATGTTGCCGACTTGGAAATAGGCGCCACCCATCAACACGATTTTTTGAATACGGTTGGCAATTTTAGGTTGCCGCGTTAGCGCCACAGCGATGTTGGTCAGCGGCCCCAGAGCACACAAAGTAACACTGTTGGCTGCATTGGCTAAGATGGTGCCGATAATAAAATCCACACCGTCTTGTTCCTGCAGCTTGATTTGAGGAGCTGGCAGATCAGCACCGTTCAAACCCGTATCACCATGCACATGCTCGGCAGTCACCGGCCGGCGTTGTAGCGGGGCAGAGGAACCAGCAAATACAGGCACATCCACTCTCCCGCTCAACTCGACAATTTTTAAGGCGTTTTGCGCGTTTTGTGCCAAACCGACATTGCCAGCTACAGCAACAACCCCCAAAACATCAACATTTTCTGGTGAAGCGAGTGCCAGCAGCAAAGCAACGGCGTCATCCTGCCCTGGATCTGTATCAATTATAATTTTTTGAGCCATATTACAATTCTTTGTTGTTACGCCACATTGAATCAGAGTTTCATGAAATAACTGCTTCATCAACCCAAAAAAGTGGTGGAGTTTGACAGCAATGGCGGAGGGACAGGGATTCGAACCCTGGAAGGGTGTTAACCCTTGCTGGTTTTCAAGACCAGTGCATTCAACCGCTCTGCCATCCCTCCAATACTGGCATAATAGGCAGCAATTCCACGGTGTCAATTTGACATTATTTATCTTTTACAGTTTAATCTAATACCATTTTAATATTAGAGGAAATTGGGCAAGTATGGAGTTCGTTTGGTATGACCTTGAAACATTTGGACTGAATCCTGCGCAAGATGCAATTGCACAGTTTGCAGGTGTCCGTACCGATGACGAGTTGCAGCTTATAGAAACGTATGGACCTTGGTATTGTAAGCCTCCATTAGAAAAAGTAATCCATCCACAAGCTGTGATGGTCACGCATATTACCCCGCAACTAGCAAGCGAACATGGGGTTAATGAGTATCAGTTTATTACAGATATCCATGCGTGTTTTACCAAAACCCCTACGTGCATTGTTGGTTTTAATTCTGCACGCTTTGATGATCAGTTTATTCGGTATGCCTGTTATCGAAATTTATATGAACCATATACGTGGCATTATCAAAATGGAAATAGCCGCTGGGACGTGCTTGATGTGTTGCGGTTGGTGTATGCAATTCGTCCAAAAACATTACAATGGCAGCTTATTGATGGAATACCAACATTTCGCCTAGAGCATTTGACAGCTGCCAATGATATTTCACACAATGCCCATGATGCTTTGGCGGATGTTCATGCGACGATTGCCCTAATGAAAATAGTACAAACCCGCCAACCTAAGCTATTTTCTTTTGCGCTACAATTGCGGAATAAGCATGCAGTTGCAATGCAGATAGTTATCGGCAAGCCAGTGCTGCATATATCAGGAATGTTTCCAGCAGCGCATGGATGCGCTGCAATTGTGCTGCCAATAGTGTTTGATCCTGATAATCAAAATTGTTGCTATGTTATTGATTTAAGTTGTGATCCACAATTAATTATTCAATCGACAATTGAGGAATTACGTGCGTTGCTGTCGCGCCAGCAAGATGGCGCCCCTGCCATTCGCATTAAGGGTATGCATTTGAACCGCAGTCCGATGGTGATGCCTGCAAAGTTGTTGGGCGAGGATCGCGCCATACAGCTAGGAATAGATGTAAAGGAATGCTTTGCACATTACGAGGTGTTAAAACGACATCGATTGCATGAAAAAATTCTTCAAGTGATGTCACGTACTGAAATTAGTGTTGGGTCAACAGGGCTTGATGATGTTGAAGAACAATTATACAATGGGTTTTTTAACAAACAGGATATGCTCAAAGCTGCAGCGTTACATCAACAGCCTATTGCACAATGGCAGCAATGCGAGTTTCGTGATTCACGATTACCAGAGTTATTTAATCGGCTGAAATGCAGATACGCACCAGCAACAATGAGCGAAATTGAGCGAGTACGCTTTGATACATGGCAAAAACAATCAATTCATACGCGGTTACACACGTTTCGTACAGAATTAGAGGAGCTTGATGCTGATGGGGCGTTATACAAGGAGTTGTTACAATATGAAAAGCAATTGGTTAATTATTCGGTTTCTTCTGTTTTAGCAAAGTAACTTGGCATTGCAGTGTTTGGCGGAGGTTGATAAAACTCCCAACTGTCAGGAGATTCAAGTAGTTTTCGTAGTAATAAATTGTTTAAGGCATGACCTGATTTAAACCCTTCAAATTTGCCAATGATAAAGTGGCCAAGCAGATATAAGTCACCAATAGCATCTAGAATTTTATGCATTATCAGTTCGTTGTTACGGCGCAGCCCTTTTGGGTTTATTACACCTTTATCACCGATAACGATGGCATTTTTTTCACTGCCACCCATTGCAAGTTTTTTTGATTTTAAATAGTCAATATCTTTTTGAAAGCCAAATGTTCTGGAACGCATACATTCACGCAGGTACGAAGTGCTAGAAAAATTGAATACTTGGGATAATGTTTTGTTCGCAAAAAAAGGGTGATCAAAGCCAATAGAAAACTTTAAGAGAAACCCTTCAAATGGCTTAAGACTGACCCAACGATCGCCTTGGTCAATCTTGATCTCTTTCAAGATGCGTACAAAAGTACGATTTTCTTGCTGTTCCTGTATTCCTGCTGATTGAATTAAAAAAACAAACTGGCTAGAACTGCCGTCCATTATAGGGATTTCTCCAGCATTTACATCGACATACGCATTGTCAATTCCAAGTCCTGCAAAAGCCGAGAGGAGATGCTCTACAGTTGCAACTGTAACGCCAGTATCACCGCTAGCGCCGAGTTTAGTACACATTACTGTTTCGCAGACATTCGTAGCCGTTGCATGAATGTGTGGTTTATCTTGCAGATCTGTGCGAATGATGATAATCCCAGTGTTGACTGGTGCAGGGCGTAACTTCATCATAACTGGAACACCAGAATGCAAACCAATGCCTTTTGCATTGATGGATGTTCTGAGTGTGCGCTGCTGTATCATAGTTACGTATCTGTTTGTTGCTGTTTATGATCGCAATTTGTTTGTTGGCAATGACCTTGAATATTCAGGGTATGGTCAACCATGGTAAAACCAAGTTGCCTCGCTACTTCTTTTTGCTTTTGTTCGATTGTTTCGTTATAAAACTCAACGAATTGTCCACAATCAAGGCAGCGCAGATGATCGTGGTGTTTGATACTTACCAGTTCATACCAAGCGGTAGTTGAGTCAAAATGATGTTTACTTAACAGGCCTACCTGTTCTAATTGGAGGAGGACACGATAAATTGTTGCTAAACTTGTAGGGTTGCCATCTATTTTAAATTGATGGTATATATCATCGGCACGCAACGGTGATTTACTACGTGCAAGTAAACCATATATATCTTTTCTTGCTTTAGTGACTTTGAGAGCTGCTGCGCGTAAAATTTTATCGACATTCATAATCTTTATCCTACACTACTGTTTATGCGAATCATTCTAATTTACTCATTCTTGTTTGTTTTCATAGGATTTTTTCTAACTAGCTGCTACCCATACATACAACGTACGGCCGTCCAGCAAGGCATTATTGTTGAGACAACCGCGCTAGATCGTTTACAAGTAGGGATGACGCAAGACCAAGTACGGTTTGTATTGGGTAATCCACTGCTGATTGATACGTTCTCACCAAACCGTTGGGACTATGTTTTTACTTTTGATGCGCGTAATTCTGCAACGACAGAAAAAAACGGGCATATAATTGTATATTTTCAACAAGGAATTGTACAATCATATGAAGTAATCAAAGCAATGCCAACAGTAGACGAACTTGATTTTTCCATCTAAAGAAGTTCTGAATCAGTTGCTTATAAAGCAATTTATGCAAACCACTACAACCCGACAAAGAATATCCCAAAAATGCAGTATTGTAGTATTCAAGCAAGGTATAGCACAACATACGCGGCAATTGCAGGCAACCTCGCTCCACTAGCGAGTTAATCAGAGCTTCCCTAGGCATTTTCATATCAGCTATTCAGCGTAATACAGCCTTTGGTTTACACATTTGTTGGCGTTTTTTTAGGGCTGAGTAGAAGGGTGCATACGGTGGTCTGTTGATGTATTGTCCGTCTCCAGATTGGGCGGCGAGCCTGCCATCGTGCCACGCTAGCTTGCCGTTACAGATGGTGGTTTCTGGAATACCATGAATTTCCATGCCTTCAAAGATACTGAATTCTATGCTGGATTGCTGCGTTTTGGCGGAGAGGGTTTTGCTCGCCGTTGGATTCCAAATGACCAAATCTGCATCAGCATCGACCGCAACTGTACCTTTGTCTGGGTATATATTGAATATTCTCGCGGTATTGGTTGAAGTGAGCGCCACAAATTCATTGGGGGTAATTTTGCCCGCATTCACGCCTTTTTCCCACAATACCATCATCCGTTCTTCTACCCCAGCAGTACCGTTTGGAATTTGGGTAAAATTATCTCTACCCATTGCTTTTTGTTCTGTACAAAAGGCGCAGTGGTCGGTAGCAGTGGTTTGTAATGTTCCTGCTTGTATGGCTTTCCAAAGAGCATCTTGGTGGTGTTTAGGTCTAAACGGCGGACTCATCACGTGTGCCGCAGCAGTGCCCCAATCTGGGTTTTGATAGACGCTGTCATCGACTGTTAAGTGGCCTGCCAATACTTCGCCAAATACGGTTTGGCCGTTGTTTCTTGCGTAGCGAATCGCAGCTACAGCTTCTTCCGTAGAAACGTGGACAAGATAAATCGGTGCGCCTAGAGTATTGGCGATGCTGATAGCCCTATTCGCAGCTTCCCCTTCTACAGCAGCCGGGCGCGACAATGCGTGACCCTCTGGACCAGTCAGACCATCGGCAATGAGCTTATTTTGCAAGTAATACACCAACTCGCCATTCTCTGCATGAACGGTTGGTATCGCGCCAAGGTCTAAGCATTTAGCAAAACTTGGAATCAAAATGTCATCGGTCGCCATGATAGCATTTTTGTAAGCCATGAAGTGTTTGAAGCTGTTCACTCCGTAGTCGTTCACGAGTTCTTCCATTTCTGCGGCGACGCTGTCATCCCACCAAGTAATAGCAACATGAAAGCCATAGTTTGCATGGGATTTTTCTGCCCATCCGCGCCATTTATGGTAGGCCTCCAACAAAGATTGCTGCGGGTTTGGAATGACAAAATCGATAATGCTGGTGGTGCCACCAGCCAATGCTGCAATAGTTCCTGAGGCAAAGTCATCTTTGGCAACTGTTCCCATGAATGGAAGCTGCATATGGGTATGCGGGTCGATGCCTCCAGGCATGATATATTTCCCCGTTGCGTCTATCACTTCAGCAGCATGCGGTGGCGTGATTTGCTGAGCTATCTCGGTGATTTTATTGCCATCACATGCAATGTCGGCTTGATACGTTACTTCGTGGGTGACAATAGTCCCCCCTTTAATAAACAGGGTCATAGCTCCGTCCTTCTTTTAAATTAAAATCAACAGTGAACCACTTCGCAACAACATCTGCATCAGCGATGATTTGATACAAACATTAGCTATCAAAAGAACGCTAACAAGTAAAATTAATTAAGATGGCAACGCAGTGGCTTGGCTCAAGGTAGACGTTTGCATTTTAGCAAGCACGTAGTACACGATAGCGCCTGTGAATGCTCCCGTGAACCAACCATAGCTGTAGAACCAATTAACGGCAGGATAACTTAAAGCGATCAATGTCATTACCACCGGTACGGCAAAAGCGATCAATCCAGAGCTATTAAAAGCAGGGTATACGCTATTTGGGGTATACAACCCGACCAAATCCAATTGCTGACGTTTGATTAGGAAGTAGTCGACAATCATGATCCCAGCGATAGGACCTAGTAGACTGGAATACCCTAACAGCCAGTTTGAGTACATACTTTCTAAACTTACCTCAGTCGTCAACCAACCTATTTTTTTCAGCAGTTCCCAGCCCATTAGCACGATACCGACTAAGCCTGTCAATACAGCGCCACGAAAGTGATTGATGTGTTTAGGGGCAATGTTTTGGAAGTCGTTGGTGGGAGAGACGATGTTGGCTGCCGTATTGGTTGAAAGTGTTGCGATAACGATCAACACCATCGCCGTTGCGACCCAAAAAGGGCTGTCTATTTTACCAATCAAAGTAATTGGATCAGCAATTGTTTCGCCGACTAAACTCATTGAAGCGGCGGTTAGTACCACGCCTAAAGCTGAGAAAAAGAACATCGTCAGCGGTAGCCCGATAATTTGACCAATAACCTGATCTTTTTGTGATTTTGCGTAACGACTGAAATCAGGAATATTCAATGATAATGTTGCCCAGAACCCTACCATAGCCGTTATACCACTAAAAAAGTAACCCCAAAAGCCAGCGTCAGCAGGGCGATTAGCAGGTGATGTTATGACTTCGATTAAAGATACTTTCCCGCTTGCCCAGAACATTAAACCAATCGCGACGATTAACAACAGCGGCGCGGACAAGGTTTCCATCCACTTGATCGACTCTGCACCGCGGATGACCACGTACAAGTTGAGTAGCCAAAAAATGAAGAAACCGATTACCTCACCAAAACCGCCGAGACTTGCCCAGCCATCTGAAAGCGCAGATAAGAATAAATGGATCGCTAAACCGCCGAACATGGTTTGAATGCCAAACCAGCCACAAGCGACGAGAGCGCGGATTAAACAAGGAATGTTAGAGCCAACCACGCCGAATGACGACCGCAATAACACAGGAAAAGGAATGCCAAACTTAGTGCCTGGGTAAGCATTTAACGTGAGTGGAACGAGCACTACGATGTTGGCGATAAGGATTGCCAACAAGGCCTCCATCACTGATAGCCCAAAATAGGCGGTCAACACCCCACCTAATGTATAGGTAGGTACACAAATCGACATCCCGACCCATAACGCGCCGATATTCCATTTATTCCAAGTCCGTTGTTTTATTTTTGTCGGCGCCAAGTCGTCGTTGTATGCTGTACTTTGCTTAAGATCGTTACCAACCTCTAATTCATAAAAATCACCTACGTTTACAGCTTTACTGGTCATATTGCTTCTCCACTTTGTTTAATGTTTAATTATCATTCAAAACTAGACTTTAGTTTGTTGTTCTCTGGCAATCCGTTCACTCGCCTCTAACATGGTATGCAGGAGTACGTTTGCTCCTGCGGCGCATTCTTCAGGGGAGGTATATTCTGCCTCGTTGTGACTAATACCGTTTAAACAAGGAGTAAATATCATCCCTGTCGGCACTATATCCGCCATATAGCAGGCGTCGTGGCCAGCACCTGCGAAAATATCCATGTGGGTGTAACCCAGTTTCGCAGCGGCAACTTTTACATCGTCAGAGGCTTTAAACTCCACTGGGGCAAAATACCAAAAGGGGTCTACTTTGATATCTAAACCTTGGTTGCTTGCTGTTGCGTCACAGAAAGCTAGCAACTCTTCATGCATTGCTAATAATACTTCTGGCAGCGGATTACGCAAATCAACACTAAATGTCACACTACCTGGAATCGTATTGCGGGAGTTCGGCCAAACCTGCATAAAACCGACTGTGCCAAGCCCACTTGGATGGCGATTGGCAATCGCTTGTGTTTCGGATACTACCAATGCTGCCGTCAGCATCGCATCTTTGCGTAAATGCATTGGCGTAGTACCAGAATGCGACGGGCGACCAGTTACCTCAATGTTATACCAGCGAATACCTTGTCCGAGTCTCACTACACCGATCGATTTTTTTTCATCTTCTAAAATTGGACCTTGTTCAATGTGAACCTCGAAAAACGCGCCCATATTGCGGCTGCCTAACTCCATCTCACCTAGGTAGCCGATGCGTTGCAACTCATCGCCAAGGCGGATGCCGTCAACATCGGTTTTGTTCAACTCATCTGCTAGGTCAAAACGCCCCACATACGTACCAGAGCCTTGCATGGCAGGTTGGAAACGCGAACCTTCTTCGTTGGTCCATACCGTGAACTCCATGGGTGTTGGCGTTTGTATGCTGTTTTCGTGGAGAATGCGTAACACCTCAACCCCAGATAAAACGCCAAATACGCCGTCGTATTTGCCTCCAGTCGGCTGCGTATCTAGATGGCTGCCAGTTACAACGGCAGGGAGGTCATTATATTTACCAGGGCGACGTGCAAAGATGTTACCGATTTTATCAACTTCAATTTCACAATTAGCGTCTTTACACCAAGAAACAAAAAGATCACGAGCTTGTTTATCTAGATCTGTGCCAACCAGTCGATTGCAACCGCCTTTTTGTGTGCCACCAATCTCGCCCATTTCCATTAAAGTGTCCCAAAGGCGCTGTGCGTTAATACGAAGATTTTGCATTATTCCCCCCTTATGCCTAATATGCCTAAATGGCAACTGTATCGATTTATCGGTTGTAACGTAAGACATAAAGTATAGCACCTAATATTTTGTTTTTTTAAAAAATACAAAAAAACACCAGTCATTACTGCCTTAAACACTAGCAGTATAATCGATTTTCAGCAATTCAAGCCATGATTATTTGCTTGCAACATCATGATTATTTGCTTGCAACATATTGTAGGGTTGTTGGCCGCCAAAAATAAGTCGACCAACATTATCAGGTTTATGTTAACCTTGCGAAACACATTAGCATCAAATTTATATTCACGCGTGGGGAGGGGTATGGTTTCTTTTGCAGAGGCAGCAGCGTATCAGTTTGCCACTGGTCCAGACTTATACGCACTCTGTCAGCAGGCAGCTAAGCTCCGAGATAATTATTGGGGTAAACAACTAACTTATTCCAAGAAAGTATTTATTCCCTTAACCAATATGTGCCGTGATAGCTGCGGTTATTGCACCTTTGTGCAGGCAGCGGATTCAGCAAACGCCAATTACATGACGCCAGAGCAAGTGCTTAAAACAGCACGGGAAGGCGCCGCGTTAGCGTGTAAAGAAGCTTTGTTTAGTTTGGGCGAGCGCCCTGAACAACGCCACCAAAAAGCCAGGGACTTACTCGCGTCCCTCGGGTACAGCAACACCTTGGATTATCTGCACGATCAATGCGCCAGCGTGTTAACCGCAACGAGTCTATTGCCCCATGTCAACGCTGGCGCGCTTTCCTATGACGAACTTAAACGGCTAAAGCCAGTTGCTGCGAGCATGGGGATGATGGTGGAAAATCTCTCGATGAATTTGTTCAAAAAAGGACAAGCTCACCACGCTTGTCCAGATAAAACACCAAAACGCAGGCTCAATACTATCGAACAAGCTGGGCGTTTGGATATTGCTTTTACTACGGGAATTCTGATTGGTATTGGCGAATCTTGGGAAGAGCGTATCCATAGTCTCATAGCGATCCGCGATCGGCATCTGGCCTACGGACATATTCAAGAAGTTATTATTCAAAATTTTCGCGCCAAAGCACGAACCGCGATGGCAGGCTGCCGTGAGCCGACGCTCGATGACATGAAACGCACCATTGCGGTGGCTCGTCTAATCCTACCCGATGAAATCAGCATACAGGCACCACCTAATTTGGAAGAAGAATACGGCAGTTATATCAGCGCTGGCATCAATGATTTTGGTGGTATTTCTCCGCTTACCAAGGACTTTATTAACCCAGAACGCGCTTGGCCACAAATTAGCAGCGTGGCACAGACCTGTGCAGGGTTGGGTTACTCCCTGGCAGAACGCCTGACTATTTACCCGCGTTTCCAGCGCCAACAACACAAATATTTAACCCCAGCGTTATTACCACGGGTCGCGTCTCTTCTCAGTGGCGCGGCTCGCTCGAGTAACCTATTACCGTTAGCTATGGAACCTCTGTGCTAATTGGCGACAATATTCGTTCGCGTCTGATTAGTGCGCGTGTGATTAGTTCGCGTGTGCGTGATATTTTAGAAAAAACGTTATGTGGGGAAGAACTGAGTGTTAAGGACGCCTGCGTTTTATTTGCCACCCAAGGCGCTGAGGCGCAGGCTGTGTTAGCCACGGCGGATACAATACGCGAACAACGTGTTGGCAATACGGGAACCTTCGTTATCACCAGAAATATCAACTTTACCAATGTCTGCTATATGGGTTGCCGTTTCTGCAATTTTGCCAAACAGAAAGGCGATAAAGACGCCGAGTTTTTAACCGTTGAACAGGTGGCGGACCGTGCCGAAGAGGCGTGGTATCGAGACGCCACTGAAGTCTGCATCCAAGGGGGGCTGCATCCTGCCATCGATGCAGACTATTATCGTAACCTAGTGATTGCCGTAAAAAAGCGGGTTGCTGATATTCACATCCATGCCTTTTCACCGTTTGAAATTTGGTATGGCTGCAAAAAAGCACGCCTAGAGCCAGAAGTTTTTATCTCCGAATTGCAGTCCCTTGGTTTGGGGTCAATGCCAGGAACCGCAGCGGAGATTCTAGACACTGAAGTACGCAAGCAATTAACCAAGAACAAACTAACGGCGCAACAATGGGTGCGCATTATTAAGGCGGCACACTCTGTTGGTTTGCCGACAACGTCAACCATCATGTACGGCCATGTAGATCAGCCGATTCATTGGGCAAAACACCTTGAGCTACTCCGTGATATCCAGCGTGCAACAGGCGGTTTTACTGAATTCGTTCCGTTGGGGTTTATTCATTATAAAACACGCCTGTATCTGGATAATCCAGACAAAGTTCGCCCTGGTCCAACCCGCGATGAACATTTTAAAATGCACGCCATTGCGCGTTTAATGTTGCAAGGATATATCGACAATATTCAAGCCTCTTGGGTAAAAATGGGGGCAGATGTCGCCAGCAAAATGTTGCGTTCTGGGGCGAATGACTTAGGCGGTACTTTGATGAATGAAAGTATATCCCGCGCGGCGGGGGCAACTCATGGGCAAGAAGTCTTTCCTCAAGACATGGTCACAAATATTCAAGCCGCAGGCCTCGACCCCATCCAGCGTAATACCCTATACGCAGTAGTAAAGGCATATGGCAAGACGCCGGTAACGCATCGAATTACGACTCAAGGAGTTAGCGCATGCTAGGTGTAACTATTACCTTATTAGCCGGTGGCATTGGTGGGGCAAAAGCCGCAGAAGGGTTAGCCGCGAGCAAATACGCCGACGCGACCAAAATCATTGCCAACATTGGCGACGATGATGAATTCCATGGTCTATGGGTGTCGCCTGATGTAGACACGCTGATTTATTCCCTAGGAAATCAGGTTGACCGCGAGCAAGGGTGGGGTCGGGCGCATGAAACCCACCGCGTACTAACCGAGCTCAACGCCTTAGGGCAGGATACGTGGATGACCTTGGGTGATTTAGATTTTGCCACGCATATTTTTCGGACAGAATTAAAAAAGCAGGGGGTTAGCGCCAGTGATATCACCCAGCGTTTGTCCCAACGCCATGGTGTCGCGTTGACTATCTTATTACCCACTGATGATGTGGTGAAAACCCGAATAAAAACTGCTGCTGGCTGGCTATCTTTCCAACAATATTTTGTACGCGAGCATTGCCGACCTGATGTGCTGGCAATCCAGTATGCAGGTGTCGAAACCGCAACAGCCACATCGAGCGCCATCGAGCAGATAGCAAAAAGTGACATTATTATCATTGCTCCAAGTAACCCTATTGTCAGTATTGGCGCCATTCTTGCCATCGCAGATATTCAAACATCAATTGAAGAAAGTAAGGCGTATGTGATAGCTGTATCTCCTTTGATTGGAGGGAAAACTGTTAAAGGTCCGGCGGATAAAATGCTCAAAAATACAGGGAAAAGCGTCGACTCTAAAGGAATTTACCAGTGTTATTCGACGTTGTTAGACGGCATGGTAATTGACCGTGAAGACAGCGGAGAAGCAACTTGGCTCAACCAACAAGGTTTAGATACCTTGGTGACCCCGACCTTGATGAATTCCACACAAGATAAAAGTCGTCTGTTAACCCAAGTGGTCGAGTTTGCCATGTCGCGCCAGCAATACAGGGCTGCTTAATGAATAATCTCTGTGTAGTTGTGCCGATGAAAGCGCCGCAACGCTCCAAGCGCAGATTAGCCGCTATCTTGTCAGATGCCGCGCGCGCAAGCCTGGCATTAAGTTTATTTAAAAACACGCTATTATTTTTCCAGCACCACTTCCCCACCGCAGATGTTGTGGTAGTGACTGAATCCCCGCAGATACTAAGCCTTGCCAGAGATTATGGGGCAAATGCCTTATTCAATGATAGCTCAACTGGTTTGAATGGCGCATTGGGCTTTGCCTGTAATTGGGTAAAGCAAGCAGGCTACGCGCGCCAACTAATTGTTCCAGCGGATATTGCGGTACTCGACCATCAGGAAATCGAAGAACTGATCTACACAGCTGAGGATGCCCAAGTCGTGATTGCGGCGGCAACAGACGGCGGGACAAATGCCTTGCTGACTTCTCCGCCAGACGCCATTGAATTTGAGTACGGGGATCAGTCAGCGCTGGCGCATCATGCCAATGCTTTGGCGCATCGCTTTTCTTGTAGTTATTTGCATTTTACCCACCTTGCGCTGGACATTGACCACAGCGACGATCTGATCAAAGCGCTACAACAAGCACCAGAACGCTTTCAAGAATGGCGCTGTTACTGTGAAAAAAAACTGGTAGAGAAAAATCAACAACATAATCAACAACATAATCAACAACATACAGTGTCGGAGTTTTTGTATGGCTGATTCGTTGTCCACCAGCAACTGCATTTCTATATTTCAGGTGGCTGGGCTGCCCGATTTTAACCAAGGTGACGACCTAGCCTGCAGTATTATCGCAGCGCTGACGGTCAATCAGCAACGCTTATTGGCAGGCGATATCTTGGTTGTCGCCCATAAGGTGGTCTCTAAAACCGAAGGGGCATGTATTTATTTAGACCGAGTAACACCGAGCCAAGAGGCGATTGAGCTGGCGAAAACGATTAACAAAGATCCGCGTAAAGTTGCCGTTATTTTATCTCAATCAACCCGGATTATTCGCGCAATTAAACGCCAAGATCAACAGGAAGGAGTGCTGATTACCGAGCATAAAAATGGCTATATTTGTGCCAATGCGGCGGTCGATGAGTCGAACGCTAATCATCCTGGTCAACTGATTGTATTACCTAAAGACCCTGATAAAAG
This sequence comes from Gammaproteobacteria bacterium, assembly GCA_965277405.1. Classification (GTDB taxonomy): domain Bacteria; phylum Pseudomonadota; class Gammaproteobacteria. Next base: position 887,187 of record OZ255726.1, on the reverse strand, counting down.
CGCACGAAATCTCTGCCAAAAATTAGAGGAGCACTTCGCTTGTCGCTTGGGAATAGTGATCAGCGATACCTTTGGCAGGCCGTGGCGCTTGGGACAAACAAATGTGGCTATTGGTCTAGCTAATGTGCCAGCTGTAATGTACATGGCAGGAGAGGTTGATGCTTTTGGACGGCATTTAAGTGTTACCGCACCTGCCTTTAGCGACGAATTGGCTGCCGCGTCGGGGTTGTTGATGAAAAAAAATGCTAAAACTCCTGTGATTATTTTCCGCGGCCTATCTTGGACAACAACCGACAACTCAAGTCGCGATCTTATCCGTCCCCAGACTGAGGATTTATTTCGATGAAAGCAGCAATGAAACAACAACTGGAGAAAGAAGCAACGCCAAAAGTCGCTATTATTGGTGGCACGGGGCCACAAGGTAGTGGTTTGGCACTGCGTTTTGCGATGGCCGGCGTCAGCGTGGTCCTCGGCTCGCGCGATCCAAAAAGATCCCAAGCCAGCGCGCAAAAATTGCTAAAAATCTTAACCGAACAGCCAGACAATAATAATGCAGACATCATTGGCTTGAGTATGGAGGAGGCTGCGCAGGCGGCTGATGATATTGTCATTCTTGCTGTTCCTCACAGCGCTCACGATACCACACTTGCAACATTAGCACCTTTTCTGCTTGGGAAAACCTTAGTAGACATAGTGGTACCGCTCGTGCCAGGCAACCCCAAAGCGGTAATTATGCCAGCGGCTGGCTCAATTACGGAATCAGCCCAAGCGTTGCTAGGAGAAAGCGTTGCGGTTGTAGGCGCGTTGCATAATGTTGCGGCGGACACTTTAAACGACCTGACCCGCTCGATCAATTGCGACATTTTGGTGTGCGGCAATAACCTAGCGGCGAAAAAACGAGTCATGGCTTTAATCGAAAAAATCGGGACAAAGGCCTACAACGCAGGCTTGGCAGAAAGCGCGCGCTGCATCGAAGCGCTGACACCTATCTTGATTCGGTTGAATATCTCAAAAGACGTACCCTTCACCCATGCAGGCATTCGGGTCTGTCCACCAGCAGAATTCACCCCAAAACAAGGTGATTGCAAACCGACTTAAACAACACACAGAGGATAATATTATGGAATTTGGTATTACGTTTAAAGGGTTCGTTAGCCCAGATCGTGCCCGTAAATTGGTGCGTCAAGCAGAAGTGGCAGGCTTTGATTACTGTTGGTTTTATGATTCGCATATTCTATGGCGTGAGTCGTTTGTCGCGATGGCAATGTGTATGGAACACACCACAACTATGAGGTTCGGTCCCTGTGTGACCAACCCCAATATTCGCGATTGGTCATTGGCTGCCAGCTTGTACGCTAGTTTGGCGCATCAAAGCAATGGACGCTTCGACATTGCCCTAGGTCGCGGCGATTCTTCTATGCGGGTTATGGGGAAAAAGCCCGCCACCTTGGCGCGTCTTGCTGAATTTACCACTAAGGTTAAAGCCATGGTGCGCGGCGAACAAGTGGAATATGACGCATGCCCTGCTAGTGTGCAATTCCCCTGGTCGACGGGGTATGAATTGCCAGTATGGATTGCTGCGTATGGTCCAAAGGCGCTGGCAACCGCAGGGCAAGTTGGGGATGGCTTGGTGTTACAAATTGCCGACCCAAATCTAATTACATGGTTTAAAAACCAAGCCATTAGCGCTGGGGAAGAGGCGGGGCGCGATATGTCTGCTTTTAAAGTACTAGCCGCTGCACCAGCTTATTTTGGTGATATGGATTACTGTATACAACACACCAAATGGTTCCCGGCGATGGTGGGGAATCACGTCGCTGATATCGTTGAAAAATACGGCAGCGATTCAGGAATTGTACCTAAAAGCCTAACGGACTACATCGACAATCGTAAAGGGTATGACTACTCTAAACACGGACAAAGTGACAACCCTTTTTGGACTTCATCACCGATGATATCGTTACCAGTTTCTGCGTACTCGGTAGCGTAGCTGACCATATCGCCAAAATTAAAGACCTAGAAACCGCAGGAATAACCCAGTTTAATATCTACTTAGACAGCGGCGATGAAGAAAAAATCATCGCTAACTATGGTCGACACATCATCCCTGAATTTAACACATAAATTGGCTGATAACTTTAGGAAGCTATGATTAAGTCCATGATGGCCGATCTAGGGAAGCGTCAGTTATAATAAACTTTGCAATGCAGGTGAGCGCTGCAGGCACAATGCTAATACTATTGCCTCTAGGCTCTGCCAAAAATCTACTGTTGGTTTATTAAACGATGGCGATGGCAATCTGACGGTTTTTGCGTGCCAACCGCGCATAGTTTGGTCTAAGCGGGTCATCATAACCACCAAACTGTCTATTTGCTTGGGGGAGAAGCGTTGCAATAGACGCAGGTATTTATCTATTTGCATTGAAAACACTCCTTCGTTGGTCAATACCTTCCGTATATTGGTGCTATTTGAGCGGCGTGCAACCGCCAATACCGCAACAATTCTAAGGACACTGGAGAGTATTTGTCCCTCAGATACATGCGCTTGCTGCAAGTAGCGCAATATTCGCAAACATTCTTTGGCATTGCCAACAAAAATTGCATCACTAAAACTGAATTGATTAAACCGCGTGTTTTCCTCAATTGAGCCAAGTAATTGCTGAATATCTACCACACCTTGTGTCGACAGAGATAACGCATGCAACTGCTGATCAGCAGACAACGGGTTACCTTGGGTGTATTCAACGAGCGTCTGCAACGCAGCGTTTTGCAACGTTACCCCGTAACTACTGCTGCGTTGTTGCACCCAGCGAAAATATTCAGGACCCTTCATTGGGTAAAATTGCATGCACATTGCTTGGGTATCAATCCAGCGAACCCACGCTTGCTGGGTCGTCTTTTTGCTAAACGCAGCTGCGCTGAAAATCACCACTGTAGCGTGCGCTAGCGCGGCTTGGCGTTGGCTGAGCTTCATGAACACTTTTACAAATTTTTGATCTACCTTATCGCCGTTGAAATGCACTTCAACAATCTTTTTACTTGCAAATAATGACCCCATCTGCAGCGCAGCCACAAACTTTTCGATAAACTTTTCTTCACCATGAAACAACACCACCCGCTCGGTATATCCATGCTTTTGTAACTGTTGACGGAGTTGCAATTTTACCTGCTGAATGCGAAAGGCATCATCACCGACAAGCAAATTCCAGGCGATAGGCTGCCGTTGCAATACTGTGGTAATATCGTGTGGACGATACATATTATTGGTCGACTAAATACATAAATAGACGACGGTTTAAATCAGCACGCATTGTATTCATGGCTGCTTGCTCTGCTGTGGCTTGCACTGTAATTTGGTTTAAATTGGCGGCTAAAATTGCATCGGCAGTGATTTTCCTCTGCACCATATTACCCCATTCAAGCTGTATTGTTGCGCGCTTTTGCACCTCAATCTCCCATGTCAAACGCAACAACTCTGTAGGGCTGCCAGAGTTCTGCCGCATTGTCATATCGTCACGTTCCAGCCGCTCACTTTTGATAGATATATACCCCCTTGCTCTGCGTAAATCCGCTGTGAGTTCGATGCCGCGCCGCTCAGCATACTTTTTTACAGTAGTCGTTGCAGGAGAAAATGTATCATAACTCCTGAGTATCACTGGTTGATGGATAACCGCGCTGTGGTTATAGCCGCGCAACTGAAAGCCACAACTAGTCAACAACAGTAGCCACAGTAGTACCAAGCAATGCAGCTGCAATTTTGCAATTGGTATATTCATACAATTGGTATATTCTTAGTTGTTACGTTTGCTTGTTAGTCACAGCGTATTATTCACCGAACCACGACGTTCACCAGCCGTTTAGCAACCACAACCACCCGCACAATTTTCTTATCGCTGACGTGTAATTGAATTTTATGGTTTGCAAGAGCAATTTTTTCTAGTTCACCTGAGTCAATTCCTACTGCAACATCACAAGTATCACGGAGCTTGCCGTTTACCTGTAAGGCAATAGTCACGGTATTTACCTGTAGCGCGCTGGTATCTACACGCGGTAATAACTCATCAATTATTGGGGTGGAATTCCCGAGTTTCTGCCAAAGAACATGACAAATATGCGGGGCAATGGGCGCAAGCAATAACAATATAACTTCCACGACTTGCTTTTGCAAACTGTGAGCTACCACAGATTCATCAGTGTGTTTTGCTAATTCATTATACAGCTCCATCACCGCAGCAATCGCCGTGTTAAATTTAAAGCGCAGCCGCATGTCCTCATCAACTTTGACGATTGTCTGGTTGGCCTTGCGCCATAAGTCAGCTTGCGCGGCTGTGAGTGTTTGAAAGTCTATCGGTAAAGCACTTGTGTCCGTATATTTATGCGCTATGCGCCATATTTTATGCAAAAACCGCTCAGCACCAGCTATAGCGGTAGAGCTCCAAATCAATGACAATGCTGGCGGAGCGGTAAATAACACATACAGGCGCACAATATCGGCACCATATTGCTGAATCATGGTGTCTGGATCAATACCATTATTTTTAGACTTTGACATTTTAATAATACCTCCATCCTCAACGGCTTCCTGTGTGGCTTTCAGTCGTGGTTGAATAGGCTTGCCTACATCGTCAAAATCAGTCTCGATATCTTCGCTGCGATACCATGTAGTAGCTCCATCTGCTGTTTTACGAAAATAGCTTTGCGACAATACCATCCCTTGGGTCAATAAGTTTTTGAATGGTTCGTTACCGCGAATAACCTCTTCGTCGTATTCATCATTCAAAATATCACGCATCGCCTTATAAAAAAATCGCGCATACAATAAATGTAAAATTGCATGTTCGATACCACCAACGTATTGATCAACTGGACTCCAATACGCATTGGCACCAGCAAGCATTCGCTGCGATTCACGTGGGCATGTATAGCGCGCATAATACCAACTCGATTCAAAAAACGTATCAAAAGTATCTGTCTCACGGCGCGCAGAGCCATTGCATAGTGGGCATACACACTGATAAAAACTTGCTAATTGTTCCAATGGGTTTCCTCGCCCGTCTGGCTGTATTCCTTCAGGCAACAGCACTGGCAATTGTGCTTCAGGAACAGGCACTACTCCACACTGCTTGCAATGAATAAACGGTATCGGTGCGCCCCAATAGCGTTGTCTCGATACTCCCCAATCACGCAAGCGGTAGTCTACTTTTTCTTTACCTTGCTGATGTTCGGTTAATACGGCAACAATAGCTGCGCATGCAGCAGCAAACCCTAGTCCATCAAACTGCCCCGAGTTGATCGTAACAATATCGTAGCTCACATACGCTGCTTGGTTAATATCAACGCTGCTGCCATTAGCTGGAGCAATCACTTGCACCATTGGTAAGCCGTATTGGCGGGCAAAATCCCAATCACGCGCATCATGGGCAGGCACAGCCATAACAGCGCCGCTGCCATATTCTGCCAACACAAAGTTTGCTATCCACACTGGTAATTGCTCCCCGCTGATTGGATGAATAGCACGCACGCCCGTATCAATTCCAAATCTTTCATCTCTATCAGCTGCACCAGTTTGGCAGCGAGCTATGCAGGCGGCGATAGCAGGCGTAGCAAGCAGCGACTGGGCAATACAATGCTCTGCGGCAATCGCAATGTATGTCGCCCCCATCAAGGTATCTGGGCGTGTTGTGAATACTTCTATCGGCGTATCCCCGCAAGCAAAGCGAATGGTTGCCCCCTTGGATCGACCTATCCAATGAGTTTGCATATCAACCACTTGCTTTGGCCAGTCAATCGTTGCCAAATCATCGAGCAATTCGTCTGCATAAGCGGTAATTTTTATGAACCAATGCGGTAATTGTTTGCGTTCAACTAACGCATGACTGCGCCAACCCCTGCCATCAATAACCTGTTCATTTGCCAAAACTGTCTGGTCAACTGGGTCCCAATTCACCCAAGCATTCTTGCGGTACACCAGTCCTTTTTCGTACATTTTTAAAAAGAACCATTGTTCCCAACGATAATATTCAGGGTGACACGTAGCAATTTCGCGTTGCCAATCAATCGCAAAACCGAGGCGTTGTAATTGTGCTCGCATATGGTCAATGTTGGCGTATGTCCACGTCGAGGGCGCGGTAGCATTTTGGATCGCAGCGTTTTCAGCAGGAAGTCCAAACGCATCCCACCCCATCGGTTGGAGCACATTCAAGCCACGCATCCGCTGTATTCTGGCAATCGCATCAACAATCGTATAATTGCGTACATGACCCATATGCAGTTTACCGCTGGGATATGGCAACATTGCTAATGCATAATAGCTGCGCTGCTGTGGGTCTTCTGTAGTCGTAAACGATTCATGCGTCTGCCAATATTGCTGTGCTGCGGCTTCGACGTTATGCGGAGAATAACTACGCGCTGTATTCATGGTATCCCTCTATTTACTGTTCGTTGTGTTGTGATTCATGCTTGATTGATAGCAGCCACACTTGGATTGCCTGCTGTTATTATATGGCGCAAGCATCAGTCGTTACTTTATTCGAGTTAATCAGGGTTTTCCTGGGCGTAATACACGCGGGTCATTCCACCAGTTACTATTCACCTTCACCCACAGCCGCAACATAACCTTGGCATTTCTGTTTTTTTCAATATCTATCCTCGCCAACGAAGCTATTTTTTTAAGCCGTTCGCCACCAGTACCAATAACGATTCCTTTGTGGTTTATATGACCAACATTGATCGTTGCATCAATGTGGTGGATTGTATTTTTAATCTCATCATTTTCAATATCAACAAACACTTGATATGGAATTTCATCCCCAGTATAGCGGTATATTTTTTCACGAATCAACTCGCTAGCAAACTCTGTTGGATGTTGTGACTGGTGATTCTTAGCAAACACATGGGTGTTTTCTGGCAAATATTGATCGATGGTCTGTAATAACGCATCACAGTTATGACCATGCAATGCAGAAATCGGCAGCCATTGGGCAACTGTTAATGCTGCAAGCCGTTGCCGATATTCATCAAGCACGTGTAATACTGCTGTTTTTGGCTTTAACCGCTCACAGGCGTTGATCACCACAATCAATGGTTGACTCTCAATCGTCTCCAGCAAAGACTTAAGCACTAGATCATCTTCTCTATGCCACCGAGGTCGCACCATCCACACAACCACGTCGCATGAAGGGATAATGTTAATTGCATCCTGCAGCATCATTTTATCAAGCCGACTCGTGCCTTTGCGAAACCGTCCTGGTGTATCAATAAATACCAGTTGATTATTACCATCGGTGCGTATCCCTTGAATTTGCACCCGCGTTGTCTGCGGCTTATCAGAGGTGATACTCGCCTTCGCGCCAACCAGAGTGTTCAACAGTGTTGACTTACCAACATTGGTGCGGCCAATAATACCGATATAGCCACATTTCTGTGTTGCATTCATGAGCTATACGTTTGCAGCATGTGCTCAGCAGCTTGTTGCTCGGCAAATCTCCTGCTGCTCCCAGTGCCTTCTGCATACATTGGAGTACCAGTAACCCGCACTGTGCAACGCACCACAAATTGCATTGCATGTGCAGCACCAGCCGTGTCAATCACCTCATAATGCGGCAATTGACGTCCGTCAGCCTGCAGTTTTTCTTGTAAAATCGACTTTGGATCTTTCATGGTTTTAGAGACATCAATATTGCTAATCCGCAGTTCCATCCATCGCGACACAACTCGGTAAACAGTTGGAAAATCGCTATCAATATATATTGCTGCAATAACAGACTCGACAACATCAGCTAAAATTGACTGCCGGCTCCGCCCACCGCTTTTTTGCTCACCAACACCCATGTGAATATACTCAGCTAGCTTAAGCTCCTGCGCCACCTGCGCCAATGTCGTTCCCTTAACGATACTCGAGCGCAATCTGCTTAACTGACCTTCTGGTACATTGCTGAATTTTTTGTACAGCATATCAGCAGCAATACAATTCACCAAAGAATCACCAAGAAACTCAAGCCGCTCATAGTGATTCTTCCCATAACTTCGATGGGTAAGTGCTTGCATCAACACCGCTGTATTGGTAAAGCTATACCCAATCGTCCGTTGCAGAGTGTCAATGTTGCAAGATGGCTGCGCGCACATACAACAATTAGTCGATAAAAGAATTACGCGAAAGCGACGGCAAGCTACTCCAGTCAAGCCAGTTGAGCCAAATAAATGACGCTTCGCCAAGCAAATTCTGTTCGGGAACAAACCCCCAAAAACGGCTATCACGGGAATTATTGCGGTTATCTCCCATCATAAAATAATGCCCTGCTGGGACATTCCATGTGCGTTCAGGAGGGGCGTAATTGGTTAGTATTTTTTGAATGACATACGTTTTACTGCCAATCGATTCTTCATACAAAGTCGTGTTAGGGAAATCAGCAGGCTGCTTAGAACGCTCAAGCTGACCTTGCGGCAATGGTTTATTATTCACATACACGATTGAATTACGAATAGAAATTTGATCGCCAGGCAACCCAATCACCCGCTTGATATAATCTATTGACGGATTCGGCGGGAATTTAAACACCACAACATCGCCACGCTTTGGTTCACTAATTGGCAGCACTGTTTGATTCCATACTGGCACCCGCAACCCATATATAAAACGCTTGACCACCAAAAAATCACCTTCTACAAGTCCAGGACGCATCGACCCAGAAGGGATTTGAAACGGCTCAACCACACACGATCTCACCAATAACACCACCAGCAACACTGGGAACAACGACCGCGACCAATCGATATACCACGGTATGGTCAATTCCTTTGCAACTTGCTGTTTAGCGACGTTGCGCCCCAACATTTTTTTATATTCTTGCAGCACCATTGCCTGGCGTTGCGGCTCCCAGCGCCGCTTATCGATACAATATATAACCCCAGTTACCAAGATTAATATCAATAATATTAGCGAATAATCCATATACAATCCCATATTAATCAGTACGTAAAACAGCTAAAAACGCTTCTTGAGGAATCGTTACTTTCCCAATTTGTTTCATGCGTTTTTTCCCTGCCTTTTGTTTTTCTAACAGCTTCTTTTTTCGAGTTATATCCCCACCATAGCATTTTGCTGTCACATTTTTTCGTAATGCCTTCACCGTTGAGCGCGCAATTATATGACCTCCAATAGCTGCCTGAATCGCAACATCAAACATTTGCCGTGGAATGATTGTTTTCATTTTTTCGACCATTGATCGACCTTTACTAGCGGTATGCAACGTATGGACGATCAGTGATAGTGCATCAACACGCTCACCGTTTATCAGAATATCTAGCTTGGTTAAGTTAGCACTTTGAAGCTTTAAAAATTGATAGTCAAGCGATGCATAGCCCCGACTAATAGATTTTAATTTATCGAAAAAATCCAATACAACTTCAGACATCGGTATTGAAAACTGCAGCGCCACCTGCTTGCCAACAAATTGCATGTTTTGTTGCACCCCACGCTTTTCAATACACAGCCCAATCACACCACCGAGATAATCTTGTGGCACTAAAATATCAACATCGGCGATGGGTTCAGCAAAATCAGCAATCAAGTTTGATGACGGTAAATCGGCAGGATTGGTAACGCATACTGTGTTACCATTCGCTAACGTCAGTTGATATTTCACCGTTGGCGCTGTGGTAATTAAATCCAAGTCGTATTCACGTTCCAGTCGTTCTTGGATGATTTCCATATGCAGCATACCTAGAAAGCCAATGCGAAAACCAAAGCCGAGCGCCTCTGAGCTTTCTGGCTGATATTCAAGTGCGGCATCATTCAATGCAAGTTTTGCCAAAGCCTCACGAAAACCCTCAAAATCATTCGAATCAATCGGGAACATCGCGGCGTATACCTGTGGTTTGACCTTTTTAAAATCAGCCAATGCAGCCACACTACTATCGCGCGCAGTATGCACAACAGTATCACCAATCGGCGCACCTTGAATTTCTTTTATTGACGCGGTAAGCATGCCGACTTCACCCGCGTTAAGCGTATCAATAAGCGTATGCTTGGGCTGGGCAACACGGATGCTATCAACGATGTATTTGTTTTTTGTCGAATGGATCGTAATCCGATCACCAAGCTTCAATCCACCTGCGAACACGCGCAGCAATGACACGACACCGAGATAATTATCAAACCAAGAATCGATTATCAATGCTTGTAATGGGGCATCTTGCAGCGGCTGAGGTGGAGGAATATCTGCAATAATGCGCTCGATTAACTCTTCAATACCAATGCCATCTTTCGCGCTGCACAGCATTGCGTCACTCGCGTCGATGCCAATAATCTCCTCAATTTCCATTTTTACCCGATCAACGTCTGCGTGCGGCAAGTCAATTTTATTGATGACAGGAATAATAACCAAGTCTTGTTCAAGAGCCGTATAGGTGTTAGCAACAGTTTGTGCTTCGACTCCTTGACCTGCGTCTGTTACCAACAGCGCCCCTTCACACGCGGCTAATGACCGTGAAACTTCATACGAAAAATCCACGTGTCCTGGGGTGTCGATTAAATTAAATTGATATTCCTCACCATCTGTTGCAGTGTAATACAGCCGCACACTCTGGGCTTTAATAGTGATACCACGCTCGCGTTCCAAATCCATAGTATCGAGTACCTGGGCGCGCATTTCACGTTCACTCAAGCCATCGCAATATTGGATAATTCTGTCAGATAGCGTTGATTTGCCATGGTCAATATGCGCAATAATCGAAAAATTACGCATTTTTGCAGTTGTTGTCACATCTACACTCGGAATTGTGGAACTGGCGCGGGCAAAGATGTCAAACCGCGATTAGCGTTCACGGTATGAGATTCTTCCTTTTGATAAATCATAAGGACTGAGCTCTACACGCACGGTATCACCCGTTAAAATGCGGATATAGTTTTTACGCAATCGGCCAGAAATAGTCGCCTGGATACGGTGACCATTTTCTAATTCCACCCGAAAGATGGTGTTTGGCAAGGTCTCAACTACTGTGCCCTGCATTTCAATTACATCGTCTTTAGCCATAGTGTCTTCGTTCAAAAGTCGCGCATTATATGAATAAAACAGATAACACCAATCAAAATACCAAAAGTCTTGCACCTTGTTTTGTCGCACCTGCTGCTGTTGCCTCTGTGTGTGTTGGAAAAACCTACCCCAATCATTGCAACAATCCTGTGTCCCTGCCAGCCACACATGCCCAATATACATTGACGTTGTCAACGAACGACTTGTCTTGGTTGATATAGAAAAAAAGCTAGTGTTCCAACAAACCATGCCGCAGCCAAAACTTGTTCAACGCCAGTTAAAAAGTTATCCATTGCTAGCCACGATATTACAACATGTGCGCACCCGCACCCGCATTATTACCGATTGTACTGCAGGTTTTGAGCGTGACAGCTGATTACTCGCCTGTGCAGGATATACAGTGCACGCCTTCGACCACAACCCAATCTGCGCAATTTTGTTGACAGATGCCCTCAACAACGCCCCGCAACAAGTGCGTGCAAGGATTCACTTCCGCTGTGAAGACTGGCAAACCAGTAAAGCAGATATTGATGTTGCCTACATCGACCCGATGTTTTCCCACCATGGCAAGGCACAAGTCCAAAAATACACCCAAATGCTGCGTATCGTCAACGCGGGTGAAACCCCAGCGTCTTTAGCGCAGCAACTCAACACCGCCAAGCAACGCGGCAACCACATTTGCGTAAAAATTCCTGCAAAACCGCAACAGCATTTGCTTGACTTCACGCATGATACCAGCAAGCATCAATCCATTGGATTTGCGTGGTGGCGTTCCAAACAAATACTAAGAAACCTCTGATTAAGTCCATGATGCAGCGAGTTAAGTAGACAGTCCCTAAATAATATTTTTATAAACCATACACATCAATTCATGAAAGAATTACGAATAGGCATCTGTGGGCTCGGCACTGTTGGCAGTGCCGTCGTCAATGTATTCCAGCAAAATGCTGAAATTATCGCGCGCAAAGTAACACGACCTGTTGCTATCGAGCTCATTGGCGCACGCCGCAATAATCCAAATTGTGATACAGGCGACATCCCGATCGCAACAGATGTTTTACACGTTGCCACAAGCGATGATGTTGATGTAGTTATCGAACTAATTGGTGGCACAACCATTGCCAAAGAAGTGATTGAAACCGCATTACATCACGGCAAACATGTTGTGACTGCCAACAAAGCATTGATTGCCCAACACGGCAATGGCTTGATAGAACTGGCGCAAAGCAAAGGGCTAGCACTATTATTTGAAGCAGCGGTTGCCGGCGGCATTCCTATTTTACAGAACATCCGTGACGCCTTGCGTAGCAATAAAATTGAGTCTGTCACCGCTATCATTAACGGAACCTGCAATTATATTCTTTCTTCAATTGCCGCGACACACGCACCGTTTGACGATACGCTTGAGCTTGCCAAACAAGCAGGTTATGCCGAGGCAGACCCAACATTTGATATTGAAGGGATTGATGCAGCGCATAAACTGACTATTCTTGCTAGCATGGCATTTGGCACACACTTAAACTTTGCGCATGTGCATACCAAAGGCATTACCAATATTCAGCCAATCGATTTTATTCATGCCACAAAATTTGGCTATACCATCAAACACCTTGGCATCGCCAAACAAATCCGTATCAACGACACCAATTATATTGATATGCGGGTTGAGCCAGTATTGATTCCCATCACCAATCCATTAGCTAGCATCGATGGTGCGACCAACGCCGTGCTGTTGCACTCTTACCCATTGGGCGAATCAATAGCCATTGGCCAAGGTGCGGGAGGACCAGCAACCGCATCAGCAGTAATAAACGATGTGTTATCCATCGCAATGAACTCAAATTTGCACCATCCGCTGGGGTTTCCGTCATCGATGATTGAGAACATCCCAGCATTGCCAGATAAAACTGCTGAATCTGCGTTTTATCTACGCTTACACACCAGCAATCAATTAGGCGTGCTCGCAAGCATCACCAAGGTGCTCGCTGAGCATGCAATCAACACCATGGCCATCCATCAAGACCAAGCCTGCCAAAACAAAATTGTGCCAATTTTAGTGTTGACTGCGCAGTGCAGCGAACAAGCTTTTCTCAACGCCAAACAATCAATCTCTAGTCTTGACGATGTTTCTTTTTGCACCCATTTGCGCATTGAAGCATAAGGAAGCTCAGATTAAATCCCAAACAACAGCAATATCAGCTAGCAAGATATACAAAGAGATAATCTATTTGAATATTTGAATAAGCGGATAATCTTATGCAACAAACAACTTTTGCCAGTGCTGCATACGACCACAAGAAAGTAACAACGAAACGTGAGAAATTCTTGCAGTTGATGGACAAATTAGCTCCATGTTAGCGTTAATAACGGTTGTTAGGCTTAATACAACCGCATTATCCCAAGAAAGGGAATGGCCCGGACCACCAATTAATATGCAGACCATGTTACGCATTTATTTTTTACAGCAATGGCACAACTTATCAGACCCAGGCGTAGCAGAAGCACTATATGACATGGAAAGCATGCGGCGTTTTGCCCATATAGAGCTGATAGACGATGCCATCCCTGATGAAACCACCATCTTGAACTTCCGCAGGATCATAGAAAAACATCAACTCAGCGTCAAGATACTTGCTGTCGTGAATGAGTATTGTATGGAAAATAATATAATAATCTCACCAGGGACAATGGTTGATGCCACGACCATCAATGCGCCATCATCTACGCAGAAATAAAGAGAAAAAACGGGATCCTGAAATGCATCAAACCCGCAAAGGCAAGCAGTGGTATTTTGGCATGAAAATGCATATAGCAACTCGACGCTAATAGCAATATGATGCATAGCGCGGCAATGCCCACCACCACAGCCGCGAATGAAGCTGACATCAATGAACTCCCCAAATTGCTGCGTGAAACAGATAAGGTTATCTTTGCCGATGCAGGATATACGAGCGACAGTTATAAACGCGGCTCGCGTCACCTTGGGATAGATTGGCGCGTGAATGATAAACGTAAACCAAAGCAGCAAATGAGCGGCTCGCAGCGCAAACGCAATACACAGAACTCTAATGCGCGCCCGGATTGAGCACTGTTTTCGGGTAATCAAATGTCAGTTTGGTTATAAGAAAGCTCGCTACAAAGGACTAGAAAAGAATCGAGTACAAGTATTTTCTTTGCTTGCATTGACGAACTTATACATGCTGCGAGGACGACTAACAGGATAGAACCGCCCAAAATTCAAGAAAAACAATAAGAAACAATAAGAAACAATAAAAAACAGTAAAACAGCAACAGAAGATCAGCGAAATGGTCAAATATTGACCATTGAAAATTATTGCTATTATTTTATTGGAGTATTGGAGTATTGGAGTATTGGAGTATTGGAGTATTGGAGTATTGGAGTATTGGAGTATTGGAGTATTGGAGTATTGGAGTATTGGAGTATTGGAGTATTGGAGTATTGGAGTATTGGAGTATTGGAGTATTGGAGTATTGGAGTATTGGAGTATTGGAGTATTGGAGTATTGGAGTATATGCGAGTTATTGGAGTATATGAGCGTCTTAATCAGAGCTTCCCTAATGATCTGCCATAAATGCGGTTCTTCCGCAATCCGCATTTATGGAACTCGACCAAATGAAGCATTTGTGGAGCGGTGGCGCAAATGCTTAAGCTGTGATCATCGCTGGAAAACAGCGGAAGAAACCCATGGTGATGTAAAACGTTATACGTGTAAATCTCAATCCACGCGGCCAACGCAGCAAGGATTATTTGATGCCAAGTGAAAGTGTTAATCTGTATATAGAAAAAACCATCCGTAGGGCGATAGTACGTCGTAGTGTCACCATTTTCTTGTTAAAATACGATGCTGCTTTTGAGCGATTAACGACTGACTTAAAAGATATGTATACGCGGGCGTGGAGTGATACTGCCAAGAGTGGGATTGCCAGAGCTCTTGATGTAAGTCGTGATTTGGGGACGACAATCGCCAAGGAGGATATTGATGTTATCTATAAGGTATTGGCCAATGATTTAGGTGGCGATGCAATGGTTGCGGCATTGCGCAAACCAATTATCAATCTGGGTGGTGCGTTGTATAAAAATAGGCGCCAAAGAAGTAGCGGTTGATATTGGTTTTCAAACTGTCGATTTTGATGCGCTAGAGCAAATCCATACTAGCAATCTGTTTTGGGTTGGGCAGCATTGGGACAGTCATATCAGCAAAATTATTAACAGCAAGTTAGATGCTTTATTTACCGACGGCATGACTCAACCGCAATTGGCCAAGGCTCTAGCGCACGGCTTAGCTGATGTCGTTGATAAAAGCAGTGCGTATTGGCATATGCTGGCAGATCATACTGCGACAAAAACCCGTGAGATGGGTCGAGTGACAGGCTATCAACGCGCTGGGATTCAATATGTAAAAGTACAGGCGTATCTAGACGATAAAACGTCTGCGGTGTGCCGTGAATTGCACGGTACCATTATCCCAGTCACCCAATTAACACAACAACGCCATAGATATTTAGCTGCTACTAATAACAAAGATGCCGATGCTGCAAAATCAGCTTGGAAAATGTTTAGTACCACAACTCCTGTCGATCACAGCGCAGGTTCACCACCGTATCATTTTAATTGCCGCACCATCACGGTTGCGTATCAGCCAACAGGTGGTGGGCATTGGCAGCCAGAACAGACGACAACAGCGGCTACAAACCCTGTTGCGAGCTTTACAAACAGCAGTGACCCAAAGCTCTACGAGCGTGAAGGTACAAAGGTGCGCGAGGGCATTTTCAACAGCAAAATGCGCAACGGTAAAACGTTCCTTGATGGGCTTGCCGATGTGCAAAATTCGCAAGACTTCGCCACAGCAGGACAGGTATATATAGGGGAGTTTCAAGAGCAGTTGTTGACGCGCTTAGCGGCAGTGCGTAGCGTTAACAACGTGGCACTGATGAAGGGCAACGGCAAAGGGGCAAAGTTGGTGCGAGAAGCCTCGCAACGCTATCCAGATGACTGGACGGATAAGGCGAATAAGCTGGGGGAGTTGAGTGCGGTGTATAGCTCTCGTAGAGCTAGTTATAATCCTGGACTTAAAAGAATAAAATTACGCAATCATCATTCTGGCGTGCATGAATACGGACATCATTTACAACGCGGCGTTCCAGAACTTGATGCTGTATTTCAAAACGTTCATAGGCAACGAACCAAAGGCGACTCATTAGAGCGATTGCGTGGTGTAACGGGTAACCTAGAATACAAATTGCACGAAGTAACTCGCAGAGACAATTATTATGATCCATATGTTGGACGAGTATATCCATACGGCGGAGCACAAGAGGTTATGACAATGTCTTTTGATAAACTTCTTGGTAGAATAGGCGCTGGCAGCACATTAAGAGAAAAATTTGTAGCTCGCTATGACACAAAATTGTTTTTTGATTTTATCCGCATTGATCAACCACTATTCGACACCGCACTAGGACTACTATTTACATACAAACCATGAAAAAATCATACACACTAAAGTCTATCGACGAAGGCTATCCAAACGTTGAGTTTACCTTTGATTTTAAAACGCAATTATTCTCAGGTGAGCACGCAAAGTTACTTCAAGTCCTTCTTGATGACTTAAAAAAGAAAGGTGGTATTTGTATACCACCAGGTGGTTGTATATACCTTGGCAAAAAAAACATAGGCAGAAAAGACTTGGCTCTTCTGTTAAGTTTTCACTGGTTCGTAGATGGCATAATGGTTCCACCAGATACCTTCAATGACCTTGATGCTGAAAATCTTGTTTACTAAAACATAACCCTGCAATTACCCCTCCATATCGTGCTGCAATAGCACGTAAAAATATCACTTTTTAAACACGTTTTTTAACGTTAAAATATCGTTTTTTAAACACGCTTTTTTACGTTAAATTTCACGTTTTTGAAAAACAACAATCCCCGTAAAACCTAGATAAACGCTACAATTATTGCCGAAGAGTGCACAAAACGGAAGCAAACGGCAATAATTCACGCAACACGCTACATCCTATATGTCATAAGGGATTTACGCTACAACCCGCATAAAATCAACAAATTTGCTCAACTGTAGAGTCTCATTTATTGACAACTTACAGTCTCATTTATTCCCATCCCCCCTATTAGTGCGTCCAAAACATAGGAAATTTAGCAAAAACGCATGAAAGACAATAAAAAATGAATAAAAACAGCTTTTCAATCTTGGTCAAGAGCAAAAACATGATGAAGAGCTGCAGCTACAAATGTGGTGTTTTGTGTGATGTTACGACAGAAACCGCGACTGTATCCATCTCCTCTATACAGTATTAATGTCCCGTATAAAAAAAACAGGGAATACAGGGGCACAACGTTCAGAGCTAAGACGCAAATCAAATGCGGCACTGATGAAGCGCTAAAGAGCGTATGATGAATACTAAATGTCTCAATTTGCAAGCAAAACTACATAACAGTCGGTCAAATTTCCTGCCATTGCGGGCTGCAAACGGGTTGCTATTAACTACAAGGAGTTGAAAACACTCATAAAATAGCGGTACCTATACGTAGTGGTTGCTCTAAATCGCAACAAGTATACCAGACCAGCAGGCAGGTATGGCACCCTTGGCGACGATATAACACAACACCGATTGTATATACAAAATAGTTTTGTTGTATATAATATACGGATAGTGTGTAACAACAATACAAAACTCACTATGTGATGTGTTGTAGTTATTCATTTATTCAAATACTGGGTATTCCTAGTAATTATAGCAACAAGAATGTGACTATCATTGATATTGTTGCTTTACAAACTTCGCTGTATATGCGAGGAGAATGGAGTAAATCATGAGTAATAAATTAGTATTAGATCGTTATGATCGCAGAATTCTCGCCCACCTTAAAGACAACGCCAGAATCCCTATTGCGCATATTTCACGCAGCATTGGGCTTTCAAGAAGTG
This sequence comes from Gammaproteobacteria bacterium, assembly GCA_965277405.1. Taxonomy (GTDB): domain Bacteria; phylum Pseudomonadota; class Gammaproteobacteria. Next base: position 869,188 of record OZ255726.1, on the reverse strand, counting down.
CTGTCAATCAACGGTTAAGTAAGCTAGAAGATTTAAGGGTTATCCGTGGCTATCATACAATTTTTGGCAATACCAATGTTGTTCGTACCATCGATGCCTTCATTACCTTTAAGCTCGGTGGATTAGAGTTTGATACATTTAAGCGCAAATTGCTTGATATAAGCGAAGTGTATGCGATTTATCATGTCAGTGGATTTTTTGATGTGTTGTTGCATGTCCAAGTTGATGAAATCGAACAGATTAACCGTGTTCGTGACTTTCTTGTCAAAAACCTTATCCACCATGAAAATCACATAGATATTCATGCGGTTATCAGCACCACGATGGTCAAGCATTTGGCACAGCATCAAGACAAAAATTTTGATGATTTGTTTCTTGACTGATAACTCAATTGTAGCTCTGCATCGGCAAGTTCAGATTACGTTGCTGATGCAGATGCGTTTTGTTGGCTTGCAAGCGCTGCATGAATGAAGACAACTGCAATACCCTCTCATTTTTTGCTTTGAAGCGTGGGCAATCGTAAATTGGGTGTTTCTACTAAAAAAACATAGAATGCTCCGAAAATAGCGCATATATGCCCATTTATCTGGTCTTTTTTGGTCATATTTCCCACCATTTAAGAGCAATACTGCTGCTGTTGTTGATATAATTGCGAGCCCTTTTCAAGTTATACGCCATTGCCTTCAACCTCAGCATCGACTTTGGCTATGCCAAGATATCGTGCGCTGGAGACCGTACACGCTTTTCATTGTGGCGAAAGTTCTCTCGACCACAAAGCGTGTTGATGATATCAGCTTGTTACGAATCTTTTGCCAGTGTGTGCTTTACCGCGTGGCTTTGTCCGCATAATTCCATCATCAATGTGCTTATCACCTAGATTTGCTTGCTTGGCTTTGCTGGCAGATCCCTTGTCATACAGAAGCGTTTGTCCGACTTTGATTAGGAGCTACCTGCTATATCATCTGCAAACCTGCCCATCGCGCTGGGATGCGCCGCATGCGTAGCAACAGATATCACCATGTTCATCTGTTACCACAGTAGCACTATAACCATACGGCAACTTATCACCTTTGCTCAACGATGACGCAGCAACAGCATCGGTATATGCAACTTCTCCTGTTGCATATGTTCCATTCGCTAATTCATACTCGATTGCATCTAGCGTGGACGACGAGCACTTTGTAGCAACGTAATCCGCTGATACATATTGGCATTGCTAAGTTTGAAGCCTTGACGTTCAATGGAATGCTGCTATTAAAGAGCCTCTGATTAATTCCTTAATGGGCGAGACTAAGCAACAACGCTGATGAAACTTAAGCGCAGTGCGCAGTTAAAATTGGTGTGACTTTGTGTGTATTGCCAAGTACTGCAATGAAGTTAGCACCGCTTTTTTCCCGCCGTTGTGTTGAATATATGATGATTTGCGGCAATTGATTACGTTTGCTGTGTTGCATCCCTTGGCGAATATGCTATGGCATGCGCCTGCGGTTTGCTCCTTGCAATCATCAGCAACTGCAGGCAAACTCGCTTCATCAGCGACTTAAGCAGAGCTTCCTAAGCGAAGAATACCAACCGACTATACATGCTAGCTTGGCTTACTAACCTAGTGCGCAGTCATAAATATTTACCGCAACCACAGGGTTAGTGCGTCCAAACAACGGGAAATTCAGCAACAGCACAGCAACAACAATAAACGTGAACAAGCATCGATGCTCAGCCGCTGGGTTTATTGTTATTGAGCATTGCTGCGTGTAGAAAATTAAATAGTAGAGAATTATTCAGAGATCACTTAAGTTATCATCAGTGTTGTTTCTCCGTCTCGCTCAGCATGGAATTAATCAGATCTTCCCTATCTGGTTGCCGTATCTAACTTTATCCACAACCGCTACTCACCCCAACTATAGGATCTTAAATATCATGAATCTTCACCCATATCTTTTGTTGTCTAAAGTTAATTATTGTTTGTTATTAATAATATTGGCTGTAAGCGTGTTGTTTTCCGCAGATATTCATGCTGACAACCAATCGGATCAACCAAGCCATGCTGATGCTCCAGTCAATACTGCAGCAGAGACTGCGCCAGCTACACCATCACTCAGTGATAACACCACGGACAGCGCCGCTGAAAATGCAAGTGATGATGCGACTAACGATAATGAACGAGCAGAATTACATCCTAGCGAAACAACTGGATTAGACGAGCATCTTGCAGCAGAACTAGACCCGACCATCCCGCATAATCTATCTCCTTGGGGGATGTTTCTCGCGGCAGACTGGGTTGTCAAAACGGTGATGATTGCCTTAGCTGTTGCGTCACTATTAACTTGGACGGTATTACTGTCTAAATCTATCGAATTCACCAGTTTGCAACGTCACTTACGCAATAATTTAACTCAACTGCTGCAAACCAGAGCATTAACTGATGCTGAAAACAACCACGCTATCAATGGTATTGCCCGAGGTTTAGTCGATGCCGCTAATGATGAACTTCGTCTATCTGCCGACCTTGCTAATACAGATGTCAGCACAGAAGGCATCAAAGTACGCGTTGCTTCTAGTCTCTCAAGAATTGAAGTCGCAACTGCTCGTAAAATCATCATAGGAACAGGGCTGCTCGCCACCATTGGTTCTGTCTCGCCATTTGTCGGCTTGTTCGGTACCGTTTGGGGAATTATGAATAGCTTTATTGGTATTGCTGAATCTAATACCACTAATCTTGCGGTGGTAGCACCAGGTATTGCTGAAGCCTTGCTCGCCACAGCAATGGGGCTTGTCGCCGCTATTCCAGCGGTAGTAATTTACAATCATTTCACCCGTAAAATATCTACAACTAAAGCCTTAGTCTCAGATATTAGTGCAGCTGTTATGAGGCTTATCTCACGTGACTTAGACCGTGAAATTCACCATGCGCTGAACAAAATACCACCTATCAACGTTACTGCAGCCGAGTAATTGATACGGGATGGCGGATTAGCGCAGCTATTTGACGCTATGAGGGTTTATTGGTCATGCTTGGCAGCCCCGTAGCGTTGTCCTTTGATCACTCGGGGTCATTTGTTGTCACTTGAAGACCACTGCAGTCCCCCCATTATTTTTTGCTTTGATGAGTAAAAATTGGAGATTTTTACTAAAAAAACGCAGAAAGTGCTGAAAATGGCGCGTATATGCCCATTTATCAGGGCTTGTTTAGTCCTATTTCCCAGCATTTAAGAGCAATACTGCTGCTGTTGTTGCTATAATTGCTAGCCCTTTTCAAGTTATACGCCATTGCCTTCAACCTCAGCATGGTTTGGCTATGCCAAGATAGCGCGCGCGGTGGAGACCATACACCCTTGTCATGGTGGCGAAAGTTCTCTCGACCACAAAGCGTTTTGATGATTTCAACTTGTTACCAGCCTGTTGCCAGTGTGGCATTGCTTTACCGCGTGGTTTTTTCCGCATAATGCCATCATCAATTTGCTTATCACCTAGATTTGCTTGCTTGGTTTTGCTGGTAGCTCCCTGGTCATACACAAGCGTTTGTCCGGCTTTGATTAGGAGCTACCTGCTATATCATCTGCAAATCTACCCATCGCGCTGGGATGCGCCGCATGCGTAGCAACAGATAACGCCATGTTCATCTGTGACAACAGTAGTGCTATAACCATACGGCAACTTATCACCTTTGCTCATCGATGACGCAGCAACATCATCGGTATATTTAACCTTTCCTGTTGCATATATTCCATTCGCTAATGCGTACTCGCTAGCATCTGGCGTGGCCGACTAGCACTTTGTAGCAACGTAAGCCGCCGATACATATTACCATTGCTAAGTTGTAAGCCTTGCTGTTCAATGGCATGCTGCTATCAAGGAGGGCTTTGAAAAGATTATGTGTTTGCCTTTTTCCGCAAGCGGACACACATTGTCGCGTCAGCTGCCTGCAAGAGTAAAATTACCAAACTGCATTCAAACTAAACCGTGAGCAACTGCATGGCTCACTGCTTCATCCGCTAAGTTGTACCATTTTGGTAATAAGAGTTAGTAATAACAGTATTGTAAACATACTGACTATTGTCTCCAGCCACAATACGCAGGTGTTGGCGCAGGCCTTGCCAATGTATGTGGTCTGCCAAACAATCAAGTTCACAACAGGGAATTTCCTCCCAAAGCATCATAAAACTAAGATTTTGACCTGTTAATCCTCCGCATACGATGATTTTCTGAGTAATGAGGAATACAAATGTTTTCTAAGCAAATATATGTTAATGCAATTGTCTTACTTGGTGTATAGCGGAAAGTGCGTGCGCTGTGTGTAAAAATTTTATGGATTAACCTGACGATTGCACCGCGGGAATTGTATTAAAAATAACCCACTTTTTTTTAATCTGCTAGTATACTGAATAAGAATAATTCCTATTAACAATCATAATAACGAGTAGAGGAGAAGCAAGAAGGATGAAGAATCAAAACACGCACCGTATCCATACCGATGCAGCACAACTTGATCAACAACTGCAAAATTGTTTATTTAACTTGCTGCATAAACCCATGAACTGTTGGCAACTATCCCCCCTAGCTAGTACAGCACACCTATCCAAGGAAGCTCTGATTAAGTCGCTGATGGAGCGAGTTTGATGCCAATTGCTGATGAATGCAAGCCGCATGCCGTAGCATATACGCCAAGGGATGCAACACAGCAAGTGCCGCTGCCGCAAACCCAAAGTATATTCAATAGAAGGACGGGAAAAAACGCAGCGCTAACGTCGTTGCAGCACTTGATAATACCACCAGTATTATCAAGTGCTGCGCTTAAGTTTCATCATCGTTTTTTTTGCGTCTCGCCCATCATGGACTTAATCAGAGCTTCCCTAAAGAAGCTAACTAGTAACAAGATACCAACAAGAATATGCTCGGCAATATCTCAGCCATGTGGCGAATGATTAGTCGCAGTGACGCAGCGACTACGTTGATTGACGCAACTACTGGTAGGGCGTCGGCTTGTTCGGTAGCGTTTGGAAATTATGAATAGCTGTATTGGTATTGCTCAATCTAAGACCACTAATCTTGCGGTGGTCACACTAAGTATTGCTGAAGCCTTGCTAGCCACAATGGGGGTTGGCTTCGCTATTCCTGCAGTAATTATTTATAAACATTTCAGCGGTAAAATCACTGCAACTAAAGCGTTAGTGTCAGCTATTAGTGCAGCTATCATCCGCATTATCTCGCGTGGCTTAGACCGTGTACGTTGGCTAATCACCGCGCAGAAACGGAGTAAATAGATGGTAATGCATTCCCAAAATCACGATGAGGAACTGGCTGAAAGCCATGAAATAAATGTTACGCCTTTTATCGATGTAATGTTGGTGTTACTGATTATTTTTATGATAGCGGCGCCACTTGCAACTGTTGATATCAAAGTTGACCTACCTGCTTCGAATAGCGAAAAACACCAAACCCCTGATACACCAGTTTACTTAACGGTTAAAAAAAACCTTACTATTGCATTAAAAAACAAAATTATTTTACATGAGAACCTTAGGCAGGAATTAGATCAAGCCACCAAAAATAACACAGATAAACGCCTGTTTTTACGAGCTGATAAAACCGTTGCCTACGGTGACCTAATGTTAATCATGAATGACTTGCGCGACGCAGGCTACTTAAAAATAGCCCTCGTAGCCTTAGAATCTGCGCGAGTAGCTGGTGCCGTTACCCCATGATCAATACAGGCAAGCTAACAAGGTCATTTTACAATTCCTCCCCATCGCGGTGGACTGGTTCATTCGCGGCGGTCATCGGGGTGCATGTCGCGCTGGTATTATATCTTTGCTACAACCCATTTAGTAACACAGCGATTGCAGCTCAACCAATGGCTGCGTTTATGCTGGAACTCGCACCGACGCCCACAGCACCCCCCCAACCTCCTATTGCAGTGTTACCAGGGCCGCGGCAACAACAAACCCCACCAGAGCCAATTGAACCAGAACCTAAAATACAGCCCAAACCCAAACCCAAACCCAAGCCCAAGCCCAAGCCCAAGCCTGAGCCTGAGGAAAAAATAGAAGAATTACCAGAAATTAAAACAGCGGTTGCCGTGTTACCAGCAACGGCTAAACCGCAGCCAAAACCTGTGGTACGTGAACGCCAACAAGAGCAGGCACAACAAGAAATGGCTCCGCCTACGGTTAAGGCGCCTCCAGCAGCAAAAATTGCTGCGCCAAGAGACGCGGCGGTTTCTTTAACCGCTTCACCCGCACCAGCTAATTGGCGCTCGGATGTATTAGGACACCTTGAACATTATAAGCGCTACCCACGTAAAGCTAGGCGGAGAAAACAACAAGGCATTGTGTATGTTCTGGTAGTGATTAACCGCAGTGGTGCAGTGCTTAATTATAGTTTAAATCGCCCTAGTAAATATCAGACCTTAAATCAAGAAACATTAGCATTGATTAAAAGGGCAGACCCGCTACCCGCTCCACCAGCTGAATTAAAAGGTGAGACGATACAGTTTGTCGTCCCAGTTGCCTTTACGATAAGGACATAAGATTATCGCCATAGTATTTGTTTAATCCCGCCATTTTTATGCATGCGCTACGCGTATTAACAGGCTGTTGAAAATTTATCGTATAATATAAGCCTCAAGACTGCCAAAATTGATTTTTTAGCGCACAGCAGCTGTTATTAGGGCGGATTTTGGTGGTATTCCGTGTGAAACTACCACGTTTCCAATTGTTGGGCGTGGGCTGTCCGCCGACGTTGCAAATCAGCATGATACAGCACCAAGATTGCGCATGCGTAGCAAGTGATACGCGGCCATGGTGAATACAAATTGATGGTTCACTTTGCTATTAGCCGCATACTTTCCTTTGCAAAGTCCACCAATAGTCTTAGCCCAGCCAAAGACTTCTTGTATGCGTTTGCGTACTTTTTGGCTGGTTTGCTACCCGCGGTGTCTCGTCGTTCGTTGATCTATTGATGAACTTCGTTTTGCTGTGTTTTGCGCAACGTGGGGCGTTACGCTCAATTCACGGCATTGCTTGCCATTGCTTGGCATTGCTTGACAAGGCCTTTGGTGTCGTATTTCTTGTCCGCTGCCAATGTCACTTGGGGATTTCTTGGAATATTGGCAAGCATTTTTATCGCAGCATCGGTATCGCAGCATCGGTTGCAGCGGTGCCGCTGAACTGTTTGCTATGTGCGTCTACCACCAAACCATTGCGGTTCTCAATCATAATATTGCCCACCTAACATGGTATTGCCGCTTGGGCTTGGCTTTTCTTGCCAAAGCGCGCTTCGGGATCTGTGGTAGATTGGTGGGTAGCGCGGTGGCGTTTCTTGCCTTTGAAATCAATCCGTTTGTTGCTGCTGCCATAATTGTGGTCATCGTCGTCTTGCTTGTGGAAGCTTTTCACTGATGCCAGCGCATGAAGCAATGTTCCATCCACACTGAAATGTTCGTCTGCAAGAAGACCTGCTGTTTCAGCCTGTTGTTTGATGCGAATGAAAAACTTAACAGCAGTATTTCCCGCAAGAAGACGATCGCGGTTTTTGGTGACGGTTGAGTGATTCCAAATACCATCATCCATACAAAAACCGACAAACCAACGGAACATCAGGTTATAGCCAATTTGCTCCATCAACGCACGTTCGCTGCGGATCGTGATAAGCACTATCAACAACTGGGCACGCAATAATTTTTCTAGTGGTATGCCTGCTCGTCAGCTTGGGGCATACAAAGTATTGAAGTGGCCCTTCATCTCCTACAACGCCACATCGACCATTTTCTTGATATGGAGAATTGGGTGATTTTGGGGTACTGCGCTTGCAGCGATAGGGTGCTGAACATTCTAGCTTGGGTGAAATCAGTTCCTCGTATCGAATTATCTCAGGAAAAGAAACATTATACCTTATTAAGGAATCTCTGATTAAGTCCCAAACAACAGCAATATCAGCTACAAAGATATACAATGGTGAATCTATTTGAATATTTGAATAAGCGGATAATCTTATGAAACAAACAACTTTTGCCAGTGCTGCATACTTTCCACAAGAAAGTAACAATGAAACAAAAAAAAATTCTTGCAGTTAATGGACAAATTAGCTCCATGGCAACAGTTGTTAGAGTTAATAGAACCGCATTATCCCAAGAAAGGGAATGGCCGCCCACCGATTAATATGCAGACCATGTTACGCATTTATTTTTTACAGCAATGGTACAACTTATCAGACCCAGGCGTAGCAGAAGCACTGTAGACATGGGAAGCATGCGGCGTTTTGCCCAGATAGAGCTGATAGACGATGCCATCCCTGATGAAACCACCATCTTGAACTGGCCCGCAGGATCATAGAAAAACATCAACTCAGCGTAAAGATACTTGCTGTGGTGAATGAGTATTGTATGGAAAATAATATAATAATCTCACAAGGGACAATGGTTGATGCCACGACCATCAATGCGCCATCATCTACGAAGAATAAAGAGAAAAAACGGGATCCTGAAATGCATCAAACCCGCAAAGGCAATCAGTGGTATTTTGGCATGAAGATTCATATAGGAACTGACGCTAATAGCAATATGATTCATAGCGCGGCAATGCCTACCACCACAGCCGCGAATGAAGCGGACATCAATGAACTCCACAAATTGCTGCGTAAAACAGACAAGGTTATCTTTGCCGATGCAGGATATACGAGCGACAGTTATAAACGCGGCTCGCGTCACCTTGGGATAGATTGGCGTGTGAATGATAAACGCAAGCCACAGCAGCAAATGAGCGGCTCGCAGCGCCAACGCAATACACAGAACTCTAAGGTGCGCGCACGGATTGAGCACTGTTTTCGGGTAATCAAATGTCAGTTTGGTTATAAGAAAGCTCGCTACAAAGGACTAGAAAAGAACCGAGTACAAGTATTTTCTTTGCTTGCATTGACGAACTTGTACATGCTTCGAGGACGGCTAACAGGATAGAACCGCCAAAAATTCAAGAAAAACAGTAAAAAACAGTAAAAAACAGTAAAACAGCAACAGAAGATCAGCGAAATCGTCAAATATTGACCATTGAAAATTATTGCTATTACTTTTTTGGAGTATATGCGAGTTCTTGGAGTATATGCGAGTCTTAATCAGAGCTTCCTTAGGGAATCTCTGATTAAGTCCCAAACAACAGCAATATCAGCTACAAAGATATACAATGGTGAATCTATTTGAATATTTGAATAAGCGGATAATCTTATGAAACAAACAACTTTTGCCAGTGCTGCATACGACCACAAGAAAGTAACAACAAAACGTGAAAAATTCTTGCAGTTAATGGACAAATTAGCTCCATGGCAACAGTTGTTAGAGTTAATAGAACCGCATTATCCCAAGAAAGGGAATGGCCGCCCACCGATTAATATGCAGACCATGTTACGCATTTATTTTTTACAGCTATGGTACAACTTAACAGACCCAGGGGTAGAAGAAGCACTATATGACATGGAAAGCATGAGGCGTTTTGCCCAGATAGAGCTGATAGACGATGCCATCCCTGCTGAAACTACCATCTTGAACTTGCCCGCAGGATCATAGAAAAACATCAACTCAGCGTCAAGATACTTGCTGTGGTGAATGAGTATTGTATGGAAAATAATATAACAATCTCACAAGGGTCGATGGTTGATGCCACGATCATCCACGCACCATCATCTACGAAGAATAAAGAGAAAGCCCGTGATCCTGAAATGCATCAAACAAGGAAAGGCAATCAGTGGTATTTTGGCATGAAGATTCATATAGGAACTGACGCTAATAGCAATATGATTCATAGCGCGGCAATGCCTACCACCACAGCCGCGAATGAAGCTGACATCAATGAACTCCCCAAATTGCTGCGTGAAACAGATAAGGTTATCTTTGCCGATGCAGGATATACGAGCGACAGTTATAAACGCGGCTCGCGTCATCTTGGGATAGATTGGCGTGTGAATGATAAACGCAAGCCAAAGCAGCAAATGAGCACCTCGCAGCGCCAACGCAATACACAGAACTCTAAGGTGCGCGCCCGGATTGAGCACTGTTTTCGGGTAATCAAATGTCAGTTTGGTTATAAGAAAGCTCGCTACAAAGGACTAGAAAAGAATCGAGTACAAGTATTTTCTTTGCTGGCATTGACGAACTTATACATGCTGCGAGGACGACTAACAGGATAGAACCGCCCAAAATTCAAGAAAAACAGTAAAAAACAATAAAAACAGTAAAAAACAGTAAAACAGCAACACGAAGATCAGCGAAATGATCAAATATTGACCATTGAAAATTATTGCTATTACTTTTTTGGAGTATATGCGAGTTATTGGAATATATGCGAGTCTTAATCAGAGCTTCCTTAAGGAAGGGGTGTGTTTTTCAACAGCCTGTTAAAGGAGCACAAAACCCGCTCCTGGGATGACATCACCATTAACAATCTGGTCAGTACCATCGCGGCTGAACATCAACTGGAATCAAGTGTCGGAAAATTGATAGTGCGACCAACCTTCCCCATCTGGATCAAACCGAAGAGTCCGATCTGCATCTGTTGACACGGCTAGCCAAGCAATATGACGCCGTAGCTAAGCCTGTCGGAGGCTTTTTGCTGTTTGTCCAGAAAGGTGAAGCTAAAAGCGCTACTGGCAAGACAATTCCAGCAGTGGTCATCAGCCGCAACCAAACCAGCGACCATCGAATAACCATGGCTGATCGAGGTAAATATGCAACCGTGCTGGCTCACTGGCACAACACAGCAACAGGTACCCGTACACCAGTGCGAGTGGGAGACAGCAAACCAGTTTATACCCTGCGCCATAACTACTAGGATGCTGAAACTGCCAGAGCTGCCGCGCAAGGCAAGCTGGATGCTCTCAACCGTGGTCTGGCCACCGCCAGTGTGACATTGAAACAGGGAAACCCACTCTTAGCAGCAGAAGCCAAGGTGACATTATCAGGATTCAGAACCGGCGTGGCGGGTGACTGGGTAGTGACTCAAGTCAATCACGAATTCAGCGACAGCGGGTACAGCACCAGCGTGGAGGCAGAAACACCGAAACGCTAAGAGAAAAAAAAGAAAGCGACCACCAAAGGTACAGCAGCACCTAAAGTGGTCGTCAAGCCACGGTAGCAAAAGTACCGTGAACCAACCAAGTATTCCCCACCGTGAACACGGCATGGGTGAGCTTATCAAAAATATTAAGGATGTTCACGTTGAGACCACAACCAATTATCCCCTTGATGGGCGGCAAAAGACGCCTAGCCAAGGAAATACTACCTCTATTTAAGGTGCACAAAACCAATGTGGAACCGTTCTGTGGCGGAGCTGCCATATTCTTTTACAAACTGGAATCATCCGTCGCGGTTCTGAACGACTGCAACGGCGGACTGGTGAACCTTTATAGGGTCGTTAAACACCATTTAGAGGAGTTTTTAAGGCCTTGCAAATGGGCTCTGGTCAGCCGTTGGGAGTACCTCTGGCAGAAGACATCCAACCCTGGAAACCCTGACCGATATCCAACGCGCTAGCCGCTTCTACTACCACCAGAAGATGGCGTTTGGTGGTAAAGTATCCAGTCAGACTTTCGGCACCTCGGCAGTCAGTCCTCCCAAGCTCAACCTGCTGCGGATTGAGGAAGATCTGTTCACCGCGCACCTGCGGGTGGACAGAGTCTATATCGAGCATCTTGACTGGCCCGATTGTGTGAAGAAATATGATCGGGAGGGTACACTGTTTCACCTTGATCCCCCTTACTGGGGCACAGCCAGTTATGGCATGGACTTTGGGCTGGAACAATACAAACTGATGGCAGAGCTGGCCCGAATTGTTCAAGGCAGAATGATTATATCGGTCAACGATATTCCAGAGATGAGAGCTGCTTGCGAGGGTCTGTCCATGCGTTCTCTTGGCATTAGATACACAATGGGTGGGCGCAAGGGCAGCCAAGCCAAAGGGCTACTGATCTGGAATTGGTAGTAAAAACGGAAAAAACGTCGCCATGGTGCGTCGGACACGTTAAAACCGTTTCCGCAAACCAGTACAGAAAGTTCGTAAACCAAATGCGCTGCTACATGATAAGCACATTGATGATGGAATTATGCGGAAAAAGCCACGCGGTAAACAAATGCCACACTGGCAAAAGGCTGACATCATCAAATTTGTAGTCGAGCGAACTTTCGCCACAATGACAAGGGTGTATGGTCTCCAGCGCACGATATCTTGGCATAGCCAAAGTCGATGCTGAGGTTGAAGGCAATGGCGTATAACTTGAAAAGGGATCGCAACTTATATCAACAACAGCAGCAGTATTGCTCTTAAATGGTGGGAAATAGGACCAAAAAAGACCGGATAAATGGGCATATATGCACCATTTTCGGCGCATTCTGTGTTTTTTTAGTAGAAACACCCAATTTACGATTTCCCACGCTTCAAAGCAAAAAATGAGAGGGTATTGCAGTTGTCTTCATTCATGCAGCGCTTGCAAGCCAACAAAACGCATCTGCATCAGCAACGTAATCTGAACTTGCCGATGCAGAGCTACAATTGAGTTATCAGTCAAGAAACAAATCATCAAAATTTTTGTCTTGATGCTGTGCCAAATGCTTGACCATCGTGGTGCTGATAACCGCATGAATATCTATGTGATTTTCATGGTGGATAAGGTTTTTGACAAGAAAGTCACGAACACGGTTAATCTGTTCGATTTCATCAACTTGGACATGCAACAACACATCAAAAAATCCACTGACATGATAAATTGCATACACTTCGCTTATATCAAGCAATTTGCGCTTAAATGTATCAAACTCTAATCCACCGAGCTTAATGGTAATGAAGGCATCGATGGTACGAGCAACATTGGTATTGCCAAAAATTGTGTGATAGCCACGGATAACCCTTAAATCTTCTAGCTTACTTAACCGTTGATTGACAGCACTTCTTGAAAGCCCAATGCTGCGTGAAATATGCGCAATAGGGATTCTGGCGTTGTCTTTAAGGTGGGCGAGAATTCTACGATCATAGCGATCTAATACTAATTTATTACTCATGATTTACTCCATTCTCCTCGCATATACAGCGAAGTTTGTAAAGCAACAATATCAATGATAGTCACATTCTTGTTGCTATAATTACTAGGAATACCCAGTATTTGAATAAATGAATAACTACAACACATCACATAGTGAGTTTGTATTGTTGTTACACACTATCCGTATATTATATACAACAAAACTATTTTGTATATACAATCGGTGTTGTGTTATATCGTCGCCAAGGGTGCCATACCTGCCTGCTGGTCTGGTATACTTGTTGCGATTTAGAGCAAACACTACGTATAGGTACCGCTATTTTCTGAGTGTTTTCAACTCCTTGTAGTTAATAGCAACCCGTTTGCAGCCCGCAATGGCAGGAAATTTGACTGACTGTTATGTAGTTTTGCTTGCAAATTGAGACATTTAGTATTCATCATACGCTCTTTAGCGCTTCATCAGTGCCGCATTTAATTTGCGTCTTTGCTCTGAACGTTGTGCCCCTGTATTCCCTGTTTTTTTTATACGGGACATTAATACTGTATAGAAGAGATGGATACACAGTCGCGGTTTCTGTCGTAACATCACACAAACACCACATTTGTAGCTGCAGCTCTTCATCCTGTTTTTGCTCTTGACCAGGATTGAGAAGCTGTTTTTATTCATTTTTTATTGTCTTTCATGCATTTTTGCTGAATTTTCTATGTTTTGGACGCACTAATAGGGGGGATGGGAATAAATGAGACTGTAAGTTGTCAATAAATGAGACTCTACAGTTGAGCAAATTTGTTGATTTTATGCGGGTTGTAGCGTGAATCCCTTATGGCGCTTAGGTTGTAGGATGGTAGGGGAATTATTACCGTTTGCTTCCGTTTTGTGCACTCTTCGGCAATAATTGTAGCGTTTATCGAGGTTTTACGGGGATTACTGCTTTGCAAAAACGTAAAATTTAACGTAAAAAAGCGTGTTTAAAAAACGATATTTTTACGTTAAAAAACGTGATGAAAAGGCGATATTTTAACGTGCTATTGCAGCACGATAAAGCTTGTTTAAAAATGGTATTTTTTAGGTGTGATTTGCAACCATGATGTGATTGTGATTTAGTAGACAATGTCATTGCTGCGTACCGCAGCTGCGTGTTCATCGTCTGGTAAGAGTTGACCAAAAACATCCCAATGGTAACTTAAAAAATACCCTAGGTCTTCTTCATTTACTTTAGCTGGCAATCTAATGAAAGAGGTGGGCGGTGGTACTTCGTACCAGCCTTTTTTTTTGGACTCATCAAGCATATCTTGCAACATGGACGCATCTTTGCCAGAAAAGAGTTGGATTTTATAATCAAAGGTGAATTCAACGTCTAAATAGACTTTGTCTATAGACTTGAGCTTATATAATTTCTTCATGGTTTGTATGTAAACAGTAGTCCGAGTGCGGTGTCGAATAGTGGCTGGTCGATGCGGATAAAATCAAAAAAAAGTTTAGTATCATGCTCTGCGCGTCGTACAGATTGCCGCGTAGAACCTTTGTCGACTTTACCAAGAAGTTTATCAAAAGACATTGTAAGCACTTCTTGAGCAGGCGCATCAGGATCATTACTATATTCTCGTCCAACATACGGGTCATAATATCCATCTTTGCGAGCAACCTCAGACCACGCGTATTTTGTAATGCTAGTCACAGTACGTAATGCTTCCAATTTATCTCCTCGCGTGCGTTGCTTATGTACTGATTGAAATACTTTATCGAGTTCTGGAACACCGCGTTGCAGGTGATGTGCATATTCGTGCGTTGCGGTATGATGATTATTAGCTACGATCAGATTCTGATATCTACTATAGTACCCTCTAGTACTAAGTGCTTTCGCACTCAACTCCCCCAGCTCATTGGTCTTATCCGTCCAGTCATCTGGATAACGTTGCGAGGCTTCTCGCACCAATTTCGCGCCTTTGCCGTTACCTTTCACCAGTGCCACGTTGTTAATGCCACGCACTGCCGCTAATCGCGCCAACAACTGCTCTTGAAATTCGCCGATATATAGCTGTCCTGATTTAGCAAAATCCTGTGAGTTTTGCACATCGACAAGCCCATCAAGGAACGTTTTACCGTTGCGCATTTTGCTGTTGAAAATGCCCTCGCGCACCTTTGTACCTTCACGCTCGTAGAGCTTTGGATCACTGCTGTTTGTAAAGCTCGCAACAGGGTTTGTAGCCGCTGTTGTCGTCTGTTCTGGCTGCCAATGCCCACCACCTGTTGGCTGATACGCAACCGTGATGGTGCGGCAATTAAAATGATACGGTGGTGAACCTGCGCTGTGATCGACAGGAGTTGTGGTACTAAACATTTTCCAAGCTGATTTTGCAGCATCGGCATCTTTGTTATTAGTAGCAGCTAAATATCTATGGCGTTGTTGTGTTAATTGGGTGACTGGGATAATGGTACCGTGCAATTCACGGCACACCGCAGACGTTTTATCGTCTAGATACGCCTGTACTTTTACATATTGAATCCCAGCGCGTTAATAGCCTGTCACTCGACCCATCTCACGGGTTTTTGTCGCAGTATGATCTGCCAGCATATGCCAATACGCACTGCTTTTATCAACGACATCAGCTAAGCCGTGCGCTAGAGCCTTGGCCAATTGCGGTTGAGTCATGCCGTCGGTAAATAAAGCATCTAACTTGCTGTTAATAATTTTGCTGGTATGACTGTCCCAATGCTGCCCAACCCAAAACAGATTGCTAGTATGGATTTGCTCTAGCGCATCAAAATCGACAGTTTGAAAACCAATATCAACCGCTACTTCTTTGGCGCCTATTTTTATACAACGCACCACCCAGATTGATAATTGGTTTGCGCAATGCCGCAACCATTGCATCGCCACCTAAATCATTGGCCAATACCTTATAGATAACATCAATATCCTCCTTGGCGATTGTCGTCCCCAAATCACGACTTACATCAAGAGCTCTGGCAATCCCACTCTTGGCAGTATCACTCCACGCCCGCGTATACATATCTTTTAAGTCAGTCGTTAATCGCTCAAAAGCAGCATCGTATTTTAACAAGAAAATGGTGACACTACGACGTACTATCGCCCTACGGATGGTTTTTTCTATATACAGATTAACACTTTCACTTGGCATCAAATAATCCTTGCTGCGTTGGCCGCGTGGATTGAGATTTACACGTATAACGTTTTACATCACCATGGGTTTCTTCCGCTGTTTTCCAGCGATGATCACAGCTTAAGCATTTGCGCCACCGCTCCACAAATGCTTCATTTGGTCGAGTTCCATAAATGCGGATTGCGGAAGAACCGCATTTATGGCAGATCACTAGGTGTAAATGCTACGGAGGTTGTTTAGGGAATCTCTGATTAAGTCCCAAACAACAGCAATATCAGCTACAAAGATATACAATGGTGAATCTATTTGAATATTTGAATATTTGAATAAGCGGATAATCTTATGAAACAAACAACTTTTGCCAGTGCTGCATACGACCACAAGAAAGTAACAACGAAACCAAAAAAAATTCTTGCAGTTAATGGACAAATTAGCTCCATGGCAACAGTTGTTAGAGTTAATAGAACCGCATTATCCCAAGAAAGGGAATGGCCGCCCACCGATTAATATGCAGACCATGTTACGCATTTATTTTTTACAGCAATGGTACAACTTATCAGACCCAGGCGTAGCAGAAGCACTATATGACATGGAAAGCATGCGGCGTTTTGCCCATATAGAGCTGATAGACGATGCCATCCCTGCTGCAACCACCATCTTGAACTGGTCCCGCAGGATCATAGAAAAGCATCAACTCAGCGTCAAGATACTTGCTGTGGTGAATGAGTATTGTATGGAAAATAATATAATAATCTCACCAGGGACAATGGTTGCTGCCACGATCACCCATGCACCATCATCTACGAAGAATAAAGAGAAAAAACGGGATCCTGAAATGCATCAAACCCGCAAAGGCAATCAGTGGTATTTTGGCATGAAGATTCATATAGGAACTGACGCTAATAGCAATATGATTCATAGCGCGGCAATGCCTACCACCACAGCCGCGGCCCACCACCACGATAGCCGCGAATGAAGCGGACATCAATGAACTCCCCAAATTGCTGCGTGAAACAGATAAGGTTATCTTTGCCGATGCAGGATATACGAGCGACAGTTATAAACGCGGCTCGCGTCACCTTGGGATACATTGGCGCGTGAACGATAAACGTAAACCAAAGCAGCAAATGAGCACCTCGCAGCGCAAACGCAATAGACAGAACTCTAAGGTGCGCGCCCGGATTGAGCACTGTTTTCGGGTAATCAAATGTCAGTTTGGTTATAAGAAAGCTCGCTACAAAGGACTAGAAAAGAACCGAGTACAAGTATTTTCTTTGCTGGCATTGACGAACTTATACATGCTGCGAGGACGACTAACAGGATAGAACCGCCCAAAATTCAAGAAAAACAGTAAAAAACAATAAAAACAGTAAAAAACAGTAAAACAGCAACACGAAGATCAGCGAAATGATCAAATATTGACCATTGAAAATTATTGCTATTACTTTCTTAGAGTATATGAGAGTTATTGGAGTATATGAGCGACTTAATCAGAACTTCCTTAGCGCAAGAGCATTGTTGCAGCTAATCCGCCAGCAAGATCAAGTTGGTAAGTTGCACAGGTGTGCACTCAAGATGGACAGGGCGGGGACGGCGCTATCTAGACCGATTGAAAAAAAGCCAGTGAGGGTATGGAGCAGACTGCGCCATACCCTGCTGCAATACCGCGTTAGCTAAGGCTGCTGCTGGCGGTAGCTATAGACGGATATGGTGTCGCGTGCTTAAAATTGATAAAACCCATTCCGTTCAATGTCGAGCCAAAACGTTGCTGTTCTGAGACTTCAACGTAGCTGACTGGTCGAATGCTGCGAATTCCACCTTGAAATCCGCGAATTTGCAGGATGTGGTCCAGTGACTGATTCAACTGATCGTCTGCTTGCTGCTGGGCTGCAGCAAGTCCAACGTGCTTGTCGAAGACTCCTGTATATTCCGCAACGTAGCCGCCAACATTCTGACCAGCTGGATCGAGGACATTTTGCAATATACCTATGCAGGTCGCTGCGGCCATAACGGTTTCGTTGGAATCTAAATCATAGTTGTGACCATGGGTATGGATGCCAATATTGCTTTTTTTGGGACTGGTTGAATAGGTGATACCGATCATCGCATAGATGATCTCAAGCACCGCCCCGTGGTGAAAATATTTCTTCGCCGCTGCGACAGGTATTATCTCCAACTCTGGAGGAAGCACAGACGTATACGGCACGATGTTGAAGTTTTCAATCATCGCGGCTTTTAAGGCCAGATCGTAGGAAAATGTTTCGTAAGGCTGTGGCGCCCATCCTTTATCACTTGCTCCGGCGCCAGACGTAAAAAATCCAGTTACGGGATAACGAGTGCCGACAACACCTGTGTCGATAACACCAGCGTTAGTTTGAACCTTAATGTTTTCGTTTGTCATTGTATCATCCTATGCTTAAATAAAAATGGTAAATCAATTGTCAAGGAATTTCTAAATAATTCCATGATGGGCGAGACGGAGCAATAATGCTGATGATAACTTATGCGCAGTGCGATGATAACACTGGTGGGTATTTATAGTGGCTATTATAAGTGCGGCAACAGCGTTAGCGCAGCGTTTTGCCCGACATCTGTTCCCCGACCTCTGTTCAATATTATATGATGGTCTGCGGCTGCGGTACTCGCTGTGTTGCATTCCGTGGTGCATATGCTATGCCTTGCGCCAAGGAATGCTGCGTGTAATCATCAGCAATTGCAGGCAAACTCGCTCCATCAGCGACTTAATCAGAGCTTCCTTAGAGTTCCAAGAGTGTAAATATAACTAGGCATCTTCATGGATTGCCAGCGGGTTGCTGCTGGGTGCAGCAATGTATCCCGCCTCCAGCGTAGTTGAGGGCAGTTGGGTCTATCTGCCTTACCTTACGGCCGTTGTAGGCCGCAGCGAGTACGCCAGCCGCCTCTTCGTCCTTCTGCGGATTATTATACGCTGGCGCAACAACAACTGTATTGGCAACAAAATAGTTGGCATAACTGGAGGGTTTGACGACGTAAATCGAATGTCCCTTGGGGAAGGGAGGCACGTTTGGCGGATATCTCAGTGCGGCTAGCCAATCATACATCCGTTCGCCTGGCTCGATTTGCTGATATTCGATATCTGGGACTGGCAGGCGGATAATTTCAAACGGCTTGCCACTTTGGTCCTTGGCAGTGGCAAGAATGCGGTATGCACCTTCGAGCCTGGCGTAATTGACTGCTGCTAGCGGATTTGTTGCTGCTTCCTCCTCGGTGACACCAGCTAATATAATTGTATTTGGTCCAGCGAAACGCACAAATTCATCCAAGTGTCCTCCAGTTGTTTGCGGGCCATATAGAAAAATACAGTTTCCATCTTTGCTGCTATAAGGTATCGGACCCCAGTCCGAATGTAGATCTTCGTAAACGCCATGATCCAACCATATGATCTTGGTTACTCCCAGCGCTTGTTGGTACGCTGTTTCCATTTGGCTGTGGGTAGCTGTGGGATTGCGTTGCAACTCAACAGCACGACCGACAAGCAGCACACCGCGTCCATTGATAATACGGTTGCCTCCCTCACTGACGATGGCAGCATTGATATTGAGGTTAATCTTGAGATGTTGCGCCACTAGCTGCGGAACTTTTGCCATAGCTGCTGATGTTGGATTAGTCGTCTGCGAGTATCCCCATTGGTTTTGCAAAAAACTAGCCATTCCCAACTCACCACTGCCATTGCGCAGGAATATGGGACCGAAGTCCCTTTGCCAAATATCAATTTGCGGGATATGAACGAACTCAATATGAGCTGACATCAGGTATCCATGCACGGAGAACCAGTTCCTCACGGCGTCTTCACCTGCTTTGTCTGTGCACATGATCCGCACGACTACGCCAGCATCCGCAAGGATTTGAATAATATTGGCCAGTGGTATTCTTGTGTCCATATCTGATCCTGAATACCATTGGAAGGTTGGCCACCCCATCCAAACCGCCGCTTGCTGTTCAAATTCTGCGGGCATTATGTATTTGTCGATTTTGGTCATTGTTTAGGTTGTCAATTTAAACTTTTGCATAAGGTAAACAAAAAAACGGTTTTAGTAAATTATATCTTTGCATTTGGTTAAACCAACACAAAGGGTAGCTCTGATTAACTCGCTGATGGAGCGAGTTTGCTGGCAATTGCTGATAATTTCAAGGCGCAAACCGCTGCGCGCATGACCTAGCTATACGCCAAGGGGTGCAACACAGCAAGCTGAGCTGCAGCAAACCATCATATCTTCAATAGAGGACTGGGAAAAAGCGATACTACGTCGTTGCAGCACTTGGCAATACCCACGACCACCAGTATTATCTACGCACTGCGTCTTGGAATCATCAGCCATCAGCGTTTTTTCTCCGTCTCGCTCATCAACGACTTAATCGGATGTTCCTTACATTTTGTTTTGCTTTTGTATGAAATTATGGATATTCTGCAAAAAAGCATAGGCATGCCCTATGCACATTGGGATAAAATCGGAGAGTAATTATGTGCAAATATATAACTTGGCAATCCTTAGCAAATTGGTTTATTGAGAGTTGTGATGTAGATTCAGGCGATGTCGTTACGCACTTAAAGCTGCATAAGCTCATGTATTATGCGCAAGCATGGCATTTGGCAAATACTGATGAGCCGCTCATTGATGAAGAATTTGAGGCGTGGGCTCATGGTCCAGTATGCACAGCTGCGTATCATCACTTTAAAGGTATAAACTGGTCGCAACATCTTGCCAAAATTGATAATGCACCAGCTATAAACTCTGGAGAGATTAAGGGCTTTTTGTCTTTGGTTGATAAAGAGTACGGGCAATTTTCTGCTAAAGCCCTTGAAAAAAAAACTCATATAGAACATCCATGGCAAACAGCTCGCGGAAATTTATTACCGCACGATAGGTGTAACGAAGTTATTTCTAAAGAATCTATGCAAATGTTTTATGGAAAAGAACTCCAAAGAAATCAAACAGTTTAGTGTCCCAGAACAAAGCATAGCAACGCATCATCTTGATACGAAGCAAGTTCAAGTTAAGCAAAAAAAATGCGAATTCTCCTTTAGATATTTTGATGAAAAACATGAGTGTCTTTCTGCATGGGATAAAAAATCAACTAAGTGCTTTGTAAAGTGGTTAAGAACAGCATCTAACCAAGAAGTAACTGGATATCGAAACTCTGGTAATTGCCATAAGCATCAGGGAAAAGTCCCAGGTGTATTGATAAAGCAAAGACCACCCATGGATGGCGAAACGCTTGCCTCAGAGGATGAAGGTTTTTATAGCTTTCAACTTAATGATACTCTACGCGTTCATGGTTTTTTTGATGAAAGTATGATTTACGTGCTGATCCTCGATAAAAATCATAAAATCCATGATGGGAAAAATAAGCGCTAAGTGTAAATGCTAAGGAAACTCTGATTAACTCGCTGATGGAGCGAGTTTGCCTGTAATTGCTGATGATTGCAAGGCGCAAACTGCTGAGCGCATGCTCAGCTATACGCCAAGGGATGCAACACAGCAAGTACCGCTGCCGCAAACCATCATATATTCAATAGATGACGGGAAAAAAGCGGTACTACGTCGTTGCAGCACTTGGCAATACCCACAAGACCACCAGTATTATCTGCGCACTGCGTCTTGCAATCATCAGCCATCAGCGTTTTTGCTCCGTCTCGCCTGTCATGGACTTAATCGGAGCTTCCCTCAGCAAGGGCATGAAAGCTAGCATGTTGCCAACTTACGTTGCAGGACTACAATGAAACAGTAATATGCTGGAAACAACACCTACAGACAGTAAATTCGGCAAGCAAATAATTAAAGGAGGAGTCACCATGGCAAAAATAGGTTTTATCGGTCTTGGGAATATGGGCGGGCCAATGGCTAACAATCTGTTACAAGCCAAGCATGAGCTGAAAGTATTCGATCTGTCTACGACTGCTGTCGATACGGCGGTCAAAGCAGGTGCAAAGGCTGCAGAATCTGTTGGCGATGCGGCACAGGATGTCGAATTCGTTGTTACCGTATTGCCTGCAGGCAAGCATGTGCTGTCGGTGTATAATGGCACAGATGGGGTCTTGGAACATGTCGCAGCCGGCACCCTTTTGATCGACAGCTCCACCATTGAGGTCGACACTGCGCGGAAAGTCGCCGATCTTGCACGTGCAAAAGGTATTGACGCTGTAGATGCTCCTGTCTCCGGCGGCGTAGCCGGGGCAGTAGCTGCTACGCTGACCTTTATGGTCGGCGGTAGCGCAGTTAATTTTGCCCATGCCCAACCGATCCTTAAGAAAATGGGGAGTAACATCATCCATGCCGGCGACAATGGTGCTGGGCAGGCAGCGAAGATTTGCAACAATATGGTGCTGGGTATTAACATGATTGCTGTTGCTGAGTCCTTCATGCTGGCAAAGCGCCTTGGGCTGGATGCGCAGAAGCTGTTTGACATCTCGTCGCAGGCATCTGGACAATGCTGGTCGTTGACTAGCTATTGCCCAGTTCCAGGTCCAGTACCGACGTCACCTGCCAATCACGACTATCAACCAGGGTTTGCCGTAGACATGATGCTGAAGGATCTAAAGCTCGCCCAACAGGCTGCAGCCGCAGCTGGGGCTGCCACTCCAATGGGGGCATTGGCCGAAAGTCTGTATGCTCTGTACGCAGGCGGAGGCAATGGCGGCAAGGATTTCTCGGCCATCATCAAGATGTTCGACGGCGCATGAATCATGTTGTCGTATTGCCTAGGGAAGCTCTGATTAAGACTCGCATATACTCCAATAACTCGTATATACTCCAAAAAAGTAATAGCAATAATTTTCAATGGTCAATATTTGATCATTTCGCTGATCTTCGTGTTGCTGTTTTACTGTTTTTTACTGTTTTTATTGTTTTTTACTGTTTTTCTTGAATTTTGGGCGGTTCTATCCTGTTAGTCGTCCGCGCAGCATGTATAAGTTCGTCAATGCAAGCAAAGAAAATACTTGTACTCGGTTCTTTTCTAGTCCTTTGTAGCGAGCTTTCTTATAACCAAACTGACATTTGATTACCCGAAAACAGTGCTCAATCCGGGCGCGCACCTTAGAATTCTGTGTATTGCGTTGGCGCTGCGAGCCGCTCATTTGCTGCTTTGGTTTACGTTTATCATTCATGCGCCAATCTATCCCAAGGTGACGCGAGCCGCGTTTATAACTGTCGCTCGTATATCCTGCATCGGCAAAGATAACCTTATCTGTTTCACGCAGCAATTTGGGGAGTTCATTGATGTCAGCTTCATTCGCGGCTGTGGTGGTGGGCCGCGGCTGTGGTGGTAGGCATTGCCGCGCTATGAATCATATTGCTATTAGCGTCAGTTCCTATATGAATCTTCATGCCAAAATACCACTGCTTGCCTTTCCTTGTTTGCTGCATTTCAGGATCACGGGCTTTCTCTTTATTCTTCGTAGATGATGGTGCATGGATGATCGTGGCATCAACCATCGTCCCTGGTGAGATTGTTATATTATTTTCCATACAATACTCATTCACCACAGCAAGTATCTTGACGCTGAGTTGATGTTTTTGTATGATCCTGCGGGCCAGTTCAAGATGGTAGTTTCATCAGGGATGGCATCGTCTATCAGCTCTATATGGGCAAAACGCCGCATGCTTTCCATGTCATATAGTGCTTCTGCTACCCCTGGGTTTGATAAGTTGTACCATTGCTTTAAAAAATACATGCGTAACATGGTCTGCATATTAATCGGTGGGCGGCCATTCCCTTTCTTGGGATAATGCGGTTCTATTAACTCTAACAACTGTTGCCATGGAGCTAATTTGTCCATCAACTGCAAGAATTTCTCACGTTTCGTTGTTACTTTCTTGTGGTCGTATGCAGCACCGGCAGAAGTTGTTTGTTGCATAAGATTATCCGCTTATTCAAATATTCAAATAGATTCACCATTGTATATCTTCCTAGCTGATATTGCTGTTGTTTGGGACTTAATCAGATCTCCCCTAACGATAGCATCCGCTCCGTATCCCGCTGCAATGATAATGTTGTCCCCAGCTACAATTTTTCCATCAGAAAAGTAGACTTCAGCCCTTTGCGCGTCAATCGACACTACAGCACTCCCTTCGTACAACTGTACGCCATTGTTGCGAAGATATTGAACAAGGTCAGTCAATATTTTATCCGCAAATAAAACACCAAACTGGGGAAAATGGTGTGCATAACCGCAATTAACACCTGCTAGCAAAGGCATCAATTCTCCAACAGTTGTTGCAGATAACAATCTGTTATCAATACCTTGGACAGATTGGTAACTGACATCCGCATTATCCAGAGCAAAAACACCGGTTTGTGCAAAACTATCAGAACCAATATCATGCAAAATATCCCGCCAGAGTGAGAGAGTGGAAAGCGCCTTATTCGCAGTTCGAACACAGCCATTTTTGCTCCATGGATGAATCAGACGATGCATGCCGCACGATGCTGGTGCTGGTGCTGGTGCTGGTAGAGTTTTAATTATTATGCGATCAACTCGTTGCTATTTTTTATTAACTTAGAGAGTGGTATATATTTCTCCTAACAAGTTGAATTTTCAAACCAATAGTTAAATATATTATTTAATTCTTCCCATTCTATATCAATGATTGAGTACCATGCAGTATCTCTATTTCGACCTTTAACCACCAAAGCTTGCCTGAAAACACCTTCAAATGTGAACCCAAGGCGCACTGCGGCCTTTCGTGAGCGCCCGTTTAAAGAATCACATTTCCATGCGACACGCCTATAACCAAGTGCAAAAGCCTGTTTTATAAGAAGCCAAATAGCCTCTGTTGCAGCCGTTGTACGTTGAATTTTTGTAGACAACTGTATGAAACCAATTTCGATGCTGCCGCACATAGGGCTTATATTTAAATAACTAAGGAAACCCAACATTTCATCAGTGCCTTGTTTTAAAATAACAAAAAATAAAGGGTCGTTTTTGGATAGATAAGGATAATTCCACTCCTGTAAATCCTGAAATTCCCTAAAAGGACCGAATGGCATATAATACCAGTCGTGTGCAGGGGTCTCATTAAAAGCGGCATACAGCGAACCTAAATGCTTGGATCGCAACGGTTCAAGACGAATATGCTTACCGTAGTGATCTTTACGTTCGGGAGGGATTGCTGCCAGCCAGCCCTTAACTAAATGGCCTCTTTGGCAGGAATTTTTGTTATCCAACTCAAGATACTCCAATCTTTGCAAAAAGAAGCAGCATTGCTAAAATGCAGTCGCTGCGCTCCTGTTTTTAAGCGTTTTTTCACATGAAGCAGCTTAAACTCACTATATAGTTCTAAAAACCAATACAGCGAAAACAATTACTCTGTAGCACGATCAACAGCTTCTAATTTTTCAGCAAGACCTTTATCCAACCTCTGATGTGATTCAGTAACAAAATTTTGCCCCATAGCAGTTATACGATCATTCATTTGCTGTGATTTTTCTGGTTGGCTAATATCCGCACCATTGATACCTGCGCTTTGAGCATCAGCATTTAGTTTATTGTTTAACGCAATACCACGTTGTACCATAGCTGGTGTATTTTCTGAAATTCTTTGTTTCATCCGTGCGTTAGCATTGGTTAAATGCCGCTTGATTGACGCCCTACCCAATTTCTTAATAGCTTCCTTATGACGCTTAAACGCCGCACGCAATGATTTAAAGGACGCCTTTACACGCTGCGAACTCAATATACTATTATATCTTTTGTTGCTAGATTCCACGCACATTTCCCTTGCCGTTACTTTACAAAACTTTTCACGGTTTTTTAAAAAGTCTATATAATCATCATCAGTTCTTTTAACAACGTGAAATTCTAATTTATACTTTGCTAATTTTTTTTTAGCATTTACAAGACATTCAGGTATTTTACTGTCACAATATTTATCAATTTTATTAACAAAATCTTTTGTTGGCACAGTGAAGCCGTGATAGTTCTTAAATGTTTCTGCTGGTGTTGCTCCACGCATTAACTCATGTTTTTTTATAAGCTCAGCAACAGTTTCACGACCATCAACAGTTAAAGGAAACAACATAGACAATATAATTATAATTTTCAATTTTTTCATAATAACCTCCTAACAATCAACCCTATACCTAGGATTAAAACCTATGGGTCACTAACAGCAACCTAACCCAACAGTATAACACCTTTTAATATCTTGACAAATATTATATAACATTATTTATGTTCCTATCACCTTGGTTTATTCAAAGGATTGTCTTTATCATTTTTATGGTAATTTGTGTTTCGCGAATCATCGGTGTTTAGGTCAACTGCTGTTTGTGCTGGTAGATTTTCTTCACTATCAGGTACAACCGTCGCAGCACTATCATCATTACCTTTAGACTTATAACCTCGTAAATACTTACCTTCTAAATTATTAGAGTTTACGGCTGGGGTTTGTGTTGTATTTTTGTCTACTTTAGGTGGATTAAAAAATGCATTTACATTGTCCCCTATTATTTCTTCAACAAGATCTGTTGGGTTTCCTGTAACATGATCACTGTTAGCAGCTTCTAGTGCTGCTTGATTTGCTTCACTACGAGGTACAATATTTACACCACTCTGACTTGTAGTTACACGATTTGTCTCTAATAGAACCTTAGTATCCGCATTATCAGCCGCCACCCTTTGTCCTAGATTATCTAAACCACTTACTGACTTCTGTGTCTCTGCCACACCATCCCCCACTATTTTAACTACTGATTTACTCTGATCGCTCAACTCTTCTTGTGTTTTTGTTATTTGTTCACTAGCCGCCTTCTCAACATTTGTTCCCATCTGAAATTTCATTCGCGCTTCAATGAAGCTCTGCGCATCCGCTTGTAATTGTTGAGATTGTCCACTTCTTATTAAATTATTAACGTAACTTGCTGCATCGCCCCTTGATGTTATATCTGGATGCTGCTGACTATTATTCAAATAATCTAAGAACGCATCTGTTTGACCGATTGTTACTTGTCCATCGTCTTTAAAGGTATTGCTTTTTACTGTTTCCAAAGCACTTAACGCTTGGGTTGAGCGTAGTAGTTGTTCTGATGCACTATCCATTTGTATATTTGATTCAACTAAGGAATTAGCATTTTCCTCAGTCATTCCAAAAGTCTTAACCAAATTATCACTAGTTAAGTTAGATAAAGAATTATTTAATGATTCTGCAACTGTATTGGAAAACTCTTTACTGCTTAGCAATGATTGTATTTCACTTTGTTTAGCTGCTAATGCAGTATCACCATGCAGAGACGCTTCTACACCAGCACTCGCACCTGTAAGTGCTGTGACTGCTGTAGGTAATTTCCAACCAATAGCTACCTGAGTTGCTAATTTAGCTATTGCGCTTTGATCTATACTAATTCCCTTAGAATCCAGATATTTACTAATATCACTCTTTAAACTCGAAACAGTTTTTGCAAATTGCTCTGTTTCAGTTGTACCTTCTGTATGAGAACCACCATCCCCAATCTTCCATGTTTTTGCTTGTGCACTATACTCATTTAAAAAATTTTGCGCACTTGTATTATAAGCTGTTGTATGAGTCGCAATTTCACTAAGTGAAGATTTTTCCGAATTACTCAATGCGTTTGCCATAGAAGTACTGAAAACAGCTTCAAAACCTTTTATATGTGTAACCGCCTTTGTCCTATCATAATTTGTATTAGAACCATCACCTCCAAACGCGAAACATAAGTAAATTATGTCCACCAAGCTATGGACGTGATAGCGTCTAATTATGATATATTGATTATAGTAAAGCGCGGATACTTGACTGATGCCAGCTATACTGATGTCAGCTATTATGCGTAGAAATTGTTTACTTGTTGCGGCGATTATTGTTATCCCTGCTAAAGTTGTCAAAATATTTACGCAGGCGTTTTTCTTTGCCGCTATATAGTGCGTCGTCTAATGCTGGCGCGATAAAGTTCATTATCAATATCGCAAACGCTATCCCTTCTGGGTATACCCCATACAAGCGCACGATAGCCGTGAGTGCGCCAATGGCAGCAGCAAAAATTACCTTGCCCCATGGGTGAATAGGGGCAGTTATCGGGTCAGTAGCAACAAAAAATGCTGCGAAAATTAACCCTCCTAGCCAAATATCTTGCAAAATTATTGTCGATATTTGCTGCTCGATGCCGAGCACAACCGCACAGCTGACTATCACGGCAAACGGGATGACCCACGTGATAATTCGCAGCCACAGCAGCAGTAAACCAGATAGCAATGCAGTGGCAGCTACTGCCAGGTGCGCTAGCGTCACTGTGGTTGCAAACCCTCTATCCAATGGTGTTGGTGCAGAAATAGCATCGGCAGTGGTTGCTATAAATAGTTGAGGAAACGACACCAGTACTGCGGCGTAGCCGACTAAAGCAGGGTTAAAAATATTACGCCCAAGGGGGTATAAATGTTTACCAATCGTCATTGCTATCACAGCTGCAATCGCTGCAAGCCACCATGGTATAAACGGTGGTAGGCAAGCGGCGAGGATGAGCGCGGTTACCAGCCAGCCGTTATCGCTGGCAACAAAATATTGCTGTAGCGATTTGCCGCGACGTTCAGCGAGCCATCCTGTCACAGCACAAATCGTAGTAATTATTGCCAGCAATACGCCTTGCTGCCATAGCTGTTGTTGGATAGCAGCTTGGACAATGACCACGGGTATAATAAGTATGCTGGTCGCCACCATTCTACGCGGCGTATACGCTAGAATATAGCTACGCAACTTGATCACATGCAAACAATGTATGTAAAATAATTTAGTACCGCACATCTAATAACGCAATAACGATGGCGGATTAAAAAAGATTGTAGTATGCGCACAAATCATATCATTCACAGGAGTATATATGACCTTCTTAACAGGGAAACGCGCGCTCATCGTTGGTGTTGCTAGCAAACTATCGATTGCAACAGGGATTGCCCACGCAATGGCAGCGCAAGGCGCAAAAATCGCATTCACCTATCAAAATGAAAAACTGCAAAGTCGGGTTGAAGCAGTAGCAGCACAATGCCACAGCTCGACGCAGCTGTGTTTCCGCTGCGATGTAGGACAGGATGCAGATATTGCCAGCGTTTTTAATCAACTTGGTAAACATTGGGATGGTGTGGACATACTTGTGCACGCGGTTGGCTTTGCCCCACGCGAACAGCTCAATGGTAATTATACCGATGTCACGACACGGGAAGGGTTTAAAATCGCCCATGATATTAGCGCGTATAGTTTAACTGCACTCACCCAGGCAGCGCGCCCAATGATGGCTAACACCAATGGCTCGATTTTAACTTTGACATATTTAGGCGCAGTGTTGACGATGCCAAATTATAACGTGATGGGGCTTGCCAAAGCCAGTCTTGAGGCAAGCGTTCGTTATTTAGCACGCGATTTGGGGCGTGAAAATATTCGTGTGAATGGAATATCGGCGGGGCCGGTGCGCACACTGGCAGCTGCTGGTATTAATAATTTTAAATCGATGTTGCGGTACAACGCCCAACGGGCGCCGCTTGGTCGCAATGTGACTACAGAAGAAATCGGGAATACGGCGG
Organism: Gammaproteobacteria bacterium; assembly: GCA_965277405.1. GTDB lineage: Bacteria > Pseudomonadota > Gammaproteobacteria. The sequence continues at coordinate 839,475 of OZ255726.1, read as the reverse complement.
CATTTTTAACTTCAGACCTTGCTAGCGGGATTACTGGACAAATCGTGTATGTTGATGGTGGGTTTTGCACCACAGCGATGGGGGATAGTGGCGAGTAACTTATAGTATACGCAGCACTGTAAGGATTATTCGGCTGGCGCGACCGGCTCGACAGTTTGCAACATTAACTGCAGTTTGCTGCTACCGTTGTAGTGGTTAATCCCCAAGCGATAGGTTACCGCGACTTGTGCAACGCGGTTGTGCCATTGCGCGACATCGATAAAAAAAGCAATCGCGCTGACAGGCCCCGTATCTGTAGTTAATACCAATTGCAAATGCTGCCCACCGCAAATGTTTTGATATTGTACGATAAACACGCCTTCAAACAACGGTGGCGCAAAACCAACTCCCCATGGGGTTAATCGTTTGATGAGTCTAGCGTTTTCAATCGTCAACGCTTGTGCTGGCAAGCGTGCATCTGGTTGTTGCACAGCAACGGCGTTGGCGGTTGCTCGACGCTTGGCAACGTAGTCACAAAATAATTGAGAGAACTTAGCAAAATGTTGTTGACGAATTGTTAACCCTGCTGCCATGGCATGGCCGCCGAATTGCTCGATTAAGTTGGCGTGATTAACAAATATATCCTCGAGGGTGTCACGAATGTGCACGCTGCTTATTGATCGCGCTGAGCCTTTTATACATCCGTCATCTCCTTGGGCGAATACTACGACTGGGCAGTTGGCTATATCTTTAATCCGCCCGGCAACCAATCCTGTTAATCCTTGGTGCCAATCTGCTTGAAACAAACACATGGCTGGGTGGCTATTGTCTGCAGGAAGTTTGAGTTGCAACACAATCTGTTGAGCTTCACCCATCATTTTTTTTTGCGTTGCGCGGCGTTCGTGGTTACATCTAACCAAATCGTCTGCGAGTAAGTGTGCTTCACTGCTGCGTTTACTCGCAAGGCAGCGGATGCCGATAGTCATATCAGCCATACGACCAACAGCATTTATTTTTGGGGCGACTTGAAAACTAATCGTCTCGGCATCTACTTCTGCAATGACACATTGAGATTTGCGCAATAAATGCAGGATACCCGGTCGTGATGTCTGCTTTTGGATACGGCGCAAACCAGCAGCGACTAAAACTCGGTTGTTATAATCCAGCGGCACCATATCTGCAACCGTACCCAATGCCACTAAATCAAGTTGCTCTGCAAGATTTGGTTCACGGATTGACTGCAACATAAACCATTGTTGTTCACGAAGTTTTTTGCGTAACGCCAGCATCAGATAAAATGCGACGCCTACGCCAGCTAAATTCTTGCTGGCGAAAGGACAATTTGGCTGATTTGGATTAACAATGGCATCAGCTGCTGGCAGCGATAATCCAGGTAAATGATGGTCAGTAATAATAACTTTGCAGCCAAGCGATTGCGCATGGTCCACTCCGTGGTGCGAGGCAATCCCGTTGTCAACAGTGATAATGATGTCTGCTTGAAATTGCTGCTTGGCTTTGCTGACAATATTTGGGGTGAGACCATAGCCATCTGTAAATCTATTTGGCACTAAAAATTCTACATGCTCAAAGCCAAGTGCGACCATTGCTTCTAATAACACCACAGTAGCCGTTGCCCCGTCAACATCGTAGTCACCGACGATGACTATGCGTTTATGGCCGCGCAGCGCGTCGATCAATAGTGTGCAGGCAGCATCGATGCCGAGCATTTGCGGTGGCAGCAAGTTTGCTAATTTATAGTCAATATCGGCGCTGCTGATGTGGCGCGTGCGTAGAATATCTGCAAGCCATTGCGGTATATCTGTCATATTGATTATGTTTCGATAGTATTGCGGATTTGGAGCGTCGCAATCCGACGCTCTGAGGAACCCTATAGTTTATTATATTGAGTGTTGTATTATGCAAAGCCAAATAGATTTGAACAATTCTTTTGCTGGTATCAATCGAACAGACTTAGATCACGTAGCCGACGCGCTGAGCGCACAAAAAATTGACTTTGGTGATATTTATTTACAACGTGCGACTTCATCGAGTTTGTCACTTGAAGAACAGGCGGTCAAACATTCAGCGTATTCATCATCGAGCGGCTGTGGTATTCGTGCAGTTTGCCAAGATAAAACTGGGTTTGCCTACACCCACAATTTTGATGTAAAAAACATGCTGCAAGCTGCAAAAAAAGCTGGTGAAATACGCAAACATATCCAAGCAGATAACCTGCGCCAGCCTGTATATTCAGATAGTGCTCGACTGGATTTATACCCTGCCCAACAAGAGCCTGCTGATGCAGCAGCACGAGCAGCGTTACTCCATGAGTTAGATGCGTATGCGCGTGCGCGTGAGCCAAGGATTATTGATTGCACCGTGCAGATTGTTGATTCTCACGAAGATATTTGTGTACTAGATACCCACGGAAATTTTGCTACGGATGCGCGCCCACTATTGCGTATTGGGATTAATGTCATCGTAGCACATCATGGTCGCAGAGAAAGCGGTCACGCTGGGATTGGCGGCCGCTCACCATTTTCACATATACAGAAACAGTCACTGACAGCTATGGTTGATGATGCTATAGGTGAAGCACGGATAAATCTTGAAGCACATCCAGCACCAGCAGGCTCGATGCCCGTAGTCCTCGGCAGCGGCTGGCCGGGTATTTTATTGCACGAGGCTGTTGGTCATGGACTAGAAGCAGATTTTAACCGCAAGCAATCTTCGGTATTTAGTAACCGCGTTGGTGAGCAGGTTGCCTCTAAGCTATGCACGGTTATTGATAATGGTACGCTAGCAAACCGACGCGGGTCGTTGCAAGTAGACGATGAAGGTGTCCCAAGTCAAGAAACCATATTGATTGAAAATGGCGTACTGCGCGGCTATATGCAAGACAAATTGAGTGCGCGGCTGATGAAACAAGCGCCGACAGGAAATGGCAGACGTGAAAGTTTTTCCCACTTGCCAATGCCAAGAATGACCAATACCTATATGCTGGGTGGCCCCCACCATAAAGATGAAATTATTGCCTCGATTGACAAAGGTTTATACGCTGTCAATTTTCTCGGCGGTCAAGTAGATATCACTTCTGGCAACTTCACTTTTTCAGCAAGCCAAGCGTGGTTAATAGAGAACGGCAAATTAACCAAGCCTGTGAAAGGCGCAACCTTAACTGGCAATGGCCCAAATGTGATGCAACACGTCAGCATGGTTGCCAACGATTTAGCATTCGACCCTGGCATTGGCACATGTGGCAAGAACGGCCAAAGTGTGCCTGTTGGCGTTGGTCTGCCGACTATTAAAATCGACAAGGTTGTCGTTGGCGGAACAGCATAAATTTGGCTGTGGATATTTGTTTAGACGCGTTGCAGCAAGGTATACTGCTGTGTAAATAAACCGCAGTGCGTGGCTTGTTAGGGAAGCTCTGATTAAGTCCATGATGGGCGAGACGGAGAAAAAACGCTGATGATAACTAGGCGCAGTGCGCAGATAATACTGGTGGTATTATCAAGTGCTGCAACGACGTTAGCGCAGCGTTTTTTCCCGGCCTTCTATTGAATATATGATGGTTTGCCTACAAGCGGTACTTGCTGTGTTGCATCCCTTGGCGTATATGCTACGGCATGCGCCTGCGGAATGCGCCTTGCAATCATCAGCAATTGCAGGCAAACTCGCTCCATCAGCGACTTAATCAGAGCTTCCTTAGTGTGCAATATCACAAATATTCAGCGAGTGCTGTTGCTAAATCCAGCGGCGCTGGGTCATAAAAAAATTTATCTCCTGTTATAATTTCATATAGCTTTGAGTATTTTTGATAACATTGTTGTTGCAGTTCCGGGGTCATCCATGCTGCTAGATTTTGTTGTAATTGCTCAGGGCTGCCCCCTTGCGCAATGACCATCTTGCGGAAAAAGTCTTTGTCCAAATTTTCTGGGTCTTTCCCTTGCGTCAACAAAGCTGAGTAACTACTCGCTAACCAATACCGCGAGCTATCAGGCGTATGTATTTCATCGATGAACATCAGCTTGCCATCGACGTCTACGCCCATTTCATATTTTGTATCCGCCAAAATCAACCCCCGCCGTGCTGCGAGTTGCTGCCCCCAATTGAATAGCTGCATGGCATATTCTGCTAGCCGCTGCCATTGTGGTGCAGCAACGATGCCCTGCGCCACAATTTGTGCTGCGGAGATTGGTAGGTCATGGGCATTACTTCCAAGCGCGGGTTTCGTCGTTGGCGTGATGATTGGCGTAGCGAACGGTTGGTTTTTTTGCATCCCTGCAGGCATCGTCAGACCGCATATTTGGCGATGGTTATGTTGATAATGATGCCACGCTGAGGTCGGCGTTGTGCCAGTAAGATAGCCGCGCACAATTATTTCTAACGGAATAACATCTGCCGCTTTGACAATTGTTATCTGCGGGTGTGGGCTGGCAACAAAATGATGCGGGATATCTGCTGGCATGCGTTTGAACCACCAGACAGCTAATTGGTTGAGTATTTGCCCCTTGCCTTTAATCTCACCGAACACTTGGTCGAATGCTGAAATACGGTCGCTAACAACGAGTGCTTTATAGTGGTGTGGTAGCTCAATAATTGACCGTACTTTGCCATGAAGGACTGCGGTTCTGTGCCACTCTTGGGGGTTCATGTATTTTAACTCTTTGAGTATTTGAGGAGTAGCTGTAATTGGTTGAGCACTGCAGCAACACTAATTTCGTCTACTTGAGTAATGTGCAATTGCCGGTGTGTGGTTTTCACACTGGCATCAAGCACGGCGATTGATTTTTTATATTGTGGCTTGCGTGGAGAAATAGCTATTTGTTGTCCCCCCAGCACCCCAGTAAGTTTTGGGCTGGTTGCAGGATATAGGCTAACTTGCGGGGTGTTGAGCATGGCGGCAATATGGCTTAATCCAGTATCGAGGCTAACGCAGAATTTTGCTGTTGCCAGCAAGTCGATGATTGCTGCGATATCCATGTTAGCAAGCACGGTAACATTGTTGGCATGCTTGGCAATATTTATCGCTTGTTGCTGTTCTCTCTCATTACCCCAAGGGAGGAAAATTGGAGTTGGGCTAAGCTGCTGCGCTAGGTCGACCCATGCTTGCTGTTGCCAGCTTTTTTCAGGCCAACTGCTGGCGTGAATAAAAACTCCATACGCTTGACGCTGTCGGGTGTTTGGTATTCCCCAAGAGAAATTACTTGCATCGTCAGCACCAGTATACATACACGTTTGTGCGCACAATGCTCTAGTACGTTCAACAGCATGTTGGGACTTATCAACGCTGTGTCGGTGCTGGTACAATAATGTTGCGAGCGGTTCACGGATACTATGCCTGTCATATCCATGCACAGGTCCGTGCAATAGCGTTCCCAGCACCGCGCTTTTACATATAATGCCTTGCGCATCAATTATAAAATCATAGTGTATGGCGCGAATAGGTAGGATGTGTTGCCACAATTTCCATGGGGTCTGGCGATATTTTCGCAAGGGTAGTCCATAGCAATGGCGTACAGCAGGATGTAATTGCGCCAGCGGCAAAAAATTTGGCTCTACTACCCAATCTATACAGACATGTTCAACGTGCTTGGCAATATCAGAGATTGCTGGCAAAGTATGAACTATGTCTCCTAGCGAAGATGTTTTAATAAGTAAGATATGCATATGTTCCTTAGTTTAAATTTACCTTTTAATTTTTCCATTCATTTCTATGCGTCTTCAATCTATTCGAATAGCGGGTTTCAAATCCTTTGCTGAGCCAACCCTGATTGATGTACCCAATGATCTTTCAGGCATTGTTGGGCCAAATGGCTGTGGCAAATCTAATATAATTGATGCAGTACGTTGGGTGCTTGGTGAAAGCTCTGCAAGACAATTACGCGGCAAAGACAGCACGGCGGTTATTTTTCATGGATCTGCCAGCCGCAAAGCAATTAGCATGGCTTCTGTTGAATTATTGTTTGATAACAGTGAAGGACGGATAGGTGGCGAGTTTGCTAATTTTGCTGAGATTGCAGTCAAACGAGAAATCAACAGCGAAGGCAACAATAGCTACGTGCTAAACGGGCAACGCTGCCGCCGCAAAGACGTGATTAGTCTTTTTCTGGGGACGGGGTTAGGTCCGCGCAGTTATGCCATAATTGAGCAAGGGATGATTACACGTTTGCTTGATGCAAAACCAGACGAATTGCGTGGGTTTTTAGAAGAGGCCGCAGGCATATCTATTTATAAAGAGCGCCGCCGTGAAACAGAAATTAGTATTCGCCATACCCAAGAAAACTTAGAACGACTCAACGACATTCGTAACGAAGTTGATACCCGCATGCGCGCACTCAAACGGCAAAGTGCTGAAGCTTTGCAATATAGAACGCTCAAACACCAGCATCGTCAACTTAAGCAAACAATAGCCGCGCTGGCGTTAGCTGTGCACACGAGCAATTTGACAAACAACCAGCTCAAGCATGCTGAGTCCGTTGCGGAAAAAGAAAAACATACCAGCGCATTGCGTCAATTAGAAAACAAAAAAATTACCCACGACCAAACGCATGCAAAATTGCAACAGCGGCTTGATAGTGGGATTGCCAATCGCCAGAAAATAAGTATTCAGCTCACCCGTGCGCAAGAACAGCGCAATGCTAGCGTTACCCAAAAGCAACAACTCGAACAGCAGTTGCAACAACATTCCAACGAATATGAACGTGTTCAGCAGACAATTACAGTTGATGAAGCGCAGCTGCTAGACTTACAAAACAATGCAAATACATTGCAACAACAGCGAGATACACAACAACAAACACTGCAACAACAACGGGTTGATACTGAGGTAAAGCAACAAACATTTTTGACAACTCGCAGGCGTTTTGATGCAGCGCATGCACAAGTGCATCAACAAAAAAACCAAGCAGAAATTGCACGTATTCAATTAGAACAACTCATCAACACACAAACTGAGCTGACAGAAAAGCATACTGCATTGACCAGCAAGCAATTTGTCGATACCCAACCATTACACCAGCAGGTTAAAAAAAACGAACAACAACACGCTAATAACAACAAGCAAATCAATACGATTGAAATGCAAATACGCGAAAACGATATGCGTATGCGCACAAGTGAACACAAAGTAGCAACGCTTGAAAAAGAGCAGCGCACATTTTATGAGGAATTGCAGATTACCAATGGCAAACGAGCTTCAATACAAGTACTGCTCGCGCGCGATACTAAGCATGTTGCCTTGGAGCATCCAGCTTGGCTGACAATAATTCAAGTCACCGCTGGTTGGGAAATTGCCTTTGAATCAGTTGCTGCCATGTTTTTGCAAAGCTATGCCCTCACTACCAATGAGCAATTTAAGTCGTTACCAAATACCCCGCTTGCAGCCATCGTTTTGGCTACGCACCAGCCAACAACATCTGCTACGCCTTTGCTCAGTGATGTAGTTGCTGGGCCACTTCCTGCACACATGGGTGATTACCTGGTGGCACAATCGCTAGCTGATGCATGGCAACTCCAAGCAAATATTACTCCGCAACAAGTGATTGTGGTCAAAGATGGCACCTTGCTTGGCAATAACTGGATCTACAAGCCACAGCAGATGAACGCCGCAAGCACGGCAATCGCCCAACAAGCCCAGCTGCAACAATTAACGACGCGTGCGGATACCTTGACAGGACGCATAGAAGAGCAACTGCAGTTAATAACCCATTATCGCAATCGCATCACATCAGCAAAAGATACGACAAGCCAGCAACGGCTGCACCTCAATACGGTACAAAATGCCAACCGTGATATTCAAATACAGGTTTCGCAATTACGCAGCCAAATCGAAAAAGCTGAATCAGAGCAACAACGCATCGCCACAGAACGTGAGCGTATCGATGGGCAACTCCAAAGCATTGTCAGCGATATAAATGAAAAAAAACTCGCATGGAACGCTGCCCTGCAACAGGCAACAGCGCATGATGCCGATTATCAGCAACTCGTTGCTCTCCATCAACAATATGAACGTGAGTTTGCAAGCAGTAACAAGTTGCTACAACAACATCAAACTGAGTTTCATGCTGTAGATAAGCAACTATCAACATCAACACAAACCATCACTAATGTCGCACAGTCTGTGGCACGCGCGCGTGAGCAGCAACAGCGCCATCAACAACATATCGAAGATATCAATACGCAGTTAGTTGCTGTTCGCAATCAGCCAGAAAGTATTAACGCAGCTATCCAACAGTTGTTGAGTGAACATGTTCTTGCAGAGGAACATGTGAAAAATTGCCAACATGATTTACAACAATGTAAAGCGGAATTGCAGGAAAATTCAAAGAATATCGCTACAGCAACCGCTGCAATCGCCACATGCGTCCAGCGTATTAGTCAGTTAGAAGTCCAGCAGGCTGTATTCGCAACCGAGCAAAAAAATATTCAACAACAATTTGTCAATGTCGATCTCCACGCTGCATTAAAAGATATAGATTCCTCAAAACCCATCGAGACATACCAGCAGCAGTCAGAACGTGTCGATGCAAAACTGCAAAAAATGGGGAATGTTAATCTCGTTGCTGACACTGAATACCAAACCGAGTTTGAACGTAAGGTATATCTTGATTGCCAATATGATGATCTAACACAGTCAATCGACAAACTTGAAAGTGCAATTATAAAAATAAACAAAGAAACCCGAGAGACATTTGCCAATATTTTTGCACAAGTAAACGCATCGCTTAACACGCTATTTCCCACTATTTTTGGTGGCGGTGAAGCACGGTTAGCGCTCACAGATAGTGATTTACTGACAGCAGGTGTGCAAGTCATCGCGCAACCACCAGGAAAACGAGCTGTACAAATCACTCAATTATCAGGTGGTGAAAAAACCATGGTTGCGATTGCCCTTATTTTTGCGTTATTTAAACTAAACCCAGCACCATTTTGCTTATTAGACGAAGTTGACGCCCCACTTGATGATGTAAATGTAATTCGTTTTTGTGATTTACTCAAAGAGATAACGAAACAGGTACAATGTATTCTTATTACGCACAACAAAACAACAATGGAAAACATGCAGTCGCTGTTAGGAGTGACAATGTATGAGTCAGGTGTTTCAAGAATCGTGGGTGTTGATATACATCAAGCCCTTGAAATGGCTGAAGCGTAATTCTACCTATTGCAACACCTTTGACAGTTTTTATCATGAATGCTGAAGTTTTTAGAATACTCCTCATTATATTTGGTTTATTGTCTATTACTATTTGGCTTGGTTTGTACTATTTAGTCACTAAGCGTGGAGTGAAAAACACCCGTGCGGCTCCATCGGCAAGACATGGCGAAGTCGCAACTGATGGAGAGGCATTAGATTATCACCTCAGTCCTAGGGATCAGGATGAGCTGCATACTGCGGACACAGTGATTGGCAATGAAGTAAACGCTTCTCAATCCGGTCGTGTACCCTTGCGCTCTATAAACTCGCAGACCGCCATCCGTCAGGAACCCATTCCAATAGATGATGGTTTAGCCAATACTAATCGCCACGACCTAGTCATGCTATATGTCAGCGCAGCAGCAGCCCCATTTGCAGGTGATCAAGTGTTAGCACTATTGAACCAAAGAGGATTAAAATTAGGTAATTATGATTTCTACCATCGCCATGTAACCGTGAATGGCACATTGCGGCAGGTATATAGTTTAACGAATGCGCTTGAACCTGGGCTGTTAAACAATGACTTCTGTTCACAAACTACGACATGCCTGGCATTGTTTTTTAATGCGGACGCGTCTTATAATCCATTAAAGGCATTTCATGAAATGCTTGACACTGCGGATACAATTGCCAAAACATTTATAGGCATTGTGCAAGATGAAGACCATAACTCTTTAACCAAGCAGTCGGTTGAACATCTGCAAGAGTCAATCATTGAGAACCAACGATTACGCGAACAGCGCCAATAATATGTTAGAGCAGGTTAAACAGCGGATACAATACCTGCGTGCGCAAATACAACAGCATAATGTTCTGTATTATGCAGAACAAAACCCGTCGATTGACGACTACGCCTTCGACGCACTATTCGCTGAACTCAACGACCTAGAATCACAGCACCCGTATCTGCTTGTGGCGGATTCACCAACGCAACGTGTTGGTGCCACACCACAGCAACGTTTTAATCAGCTAGCCCACGAAGCCCCAATGCTGTCATTGAGTAATGGTTATCAAGCAAGTGATCTTGATGCTTTTTACACCCGCATGCAACAACGCATTGATGGCGACTCATTGGTGTTATGTTGCGAACCAAAGCTCGATGGCGTTGCCGTGTCACTTACTTATCAAGATGGTGTGTTTGTCCACGCGGCAACTAGAGGCAATGGTAAGGTCGGTGAGGATATTTCTATGAATGCGCGCACCATTCGCACTGTGCCTCTTAGCCTCGCTGAGAAAGTTTCTGGAAGATTTGAAATTCGCGGCGAGGTCTTCATACCAAAACAGGGTTTTGCTGCATTAAACCAACGCCAACGAGCAAGCGGAAAAGCAGAATTTATCAACCCGCGCAATACGGCATCTGGTGCACTTCGCCAATTAGACCCATCGGTAACGTCTAAATATCCATTGTGTTTTTTTACCTATGGTTTTGGTCATAGCCACACATCATTTGCGCCAACACAATTTGACAGTTTGCAGTTACTCAAAAATTGGGGGTTTGCAATGAGCCCGTTGGTCCAGCGCGTGCCAACGCGCGCAGCCGCGCATCAATACTTTGACACCATGTTGCAGCAACGCCAAGCACTAGCATATGAAATTGACGGTTTGGTGTATAAAGTTGATGCTTTTTCACAACAACAACAAATTGGCGCGGTTGCCCGCGCGCCGCGTTGGGCAATTGCGTATAAATTTCCCGCCGAACAACGCAACACCATCGTCGAGGCGATTACCTTGCACATTGGTAGAACTGGTGCTATTACCCCTGTCGCACGGCTGCAAGCGGTATTTGTGGGTGGTGTAACAGTAAAAAACTGCACTTTGCATAATTTCAGTGAAATACAACGTCTAGACATTCGCGTCGGCGACACCGTTACTTTGCGACGTGCTGGTGATGTCATCCCGCAGATTGTTGAGGTTGTAACTGAGCAGCGTTCAGCAAATCTACCACCACTTATTACTGCGCCTACACACTGCCCAACATGCAATAGTCTGGTGATTGTAGAAAAAAGTGGAGTTGCAAAATGCACTGGAGGCTGGCAATGTTCTGCGCAACTATTGCAGGCGCTCACTCACTTTGTCTCGAAAGCTGCTTTTGATATAGAAGGCTTGGGAGGGAAACAAATACAGTTTTTTTATGCCCACGGATTCCTCAATGATACCAGTGATATTTTCCTACTCAGCTCCCATACACAAGAGTTATTGTCATATAATGGTTTTGGTGAAAAATCGCTTGAAAAATTATTTAAGGCGATTGAGCGCAGCAAAGATATCTCTTTTGCTCGCTTTATATACGCGCTCGGCATCCTCGGTATCGGGGTCACTACAGCAGAAAAACTTGCTGAAACGTTTCGCAGTATTGCAGAAATACAGCAGGCACCAGTTGAAAAACTCAATGCTGTTGCAGACATTGGTCCTATCATTGCCAACAATATTACGACATTCTGTAACGATCCATCCAATCAAATGCGTATTAGTCGCTTACTGGCGCATGGGGTTTGCATCCAATCATTACAACATTCACCTGTATCACCAACCCTTACTGGGATAAAAATTGTCGTTACTGGAGTGTTTGATGAACCACGGCAACAACTGCAAGCGGCTTTGCGCGCAGTTGGAGCAAGTATTGTGTCCACTATTAGTAGTAAGATAGATTATCTCATCGTCGGCGATAAACCTGGGGGTAAACTCGCCAAAGCACAACAACTTGACGTTGCTATTATCCATACTACATCTGTCGCTGACGCACTGCGTCAATTACACGCCTGCATGACTGATGCATAACATTGTGGTTGCCATCATTTTCATTGGTTTATTAAGTGGTTGCGCAACCACAGCGGCAACGTTATACTCAAGAGTGAAGCAACCTGCAGGGCTAGATAATATTTGTTATATGTTTGCCATATACCCAAGCTGGAAGACGTCGACCTTTAATAGCAGTAAGCGTTGGCAAGTGCCTGTGGCGCTGATGATGGCCTTCGTGTATCAAGAAAGTAAGTTTCAAGCTGAAGCACGACCACTTGATAAATACGGCAGGCAACGTTCAAGTGCTTACGGATATCCACAAGCAATCAACGCCACATGGAACAGTTATAAGCAACAAACAAAAAACTTTTCACACCGCCGTAATAATTTTCAAAACTCTATGAATTTCATTGGCTGGTATATCACTGTTACCAATAAGGTGAATGGCATAGCCAAAAATAACGTGCGCTCGCATTACTTGAATTATCACGAAGGGCAAACCAATTATCGGCGTGGTTCGTATTTATCAAAACCGTGGTTACTCAATGTTGCCAATAAAGTGGCAACACGTGCGGATATGTATGCTTCCCAACTACAAAAATGCAACGCAAACACAGCAACACAATATAATCCTCAACCGCAATCTAAACAGAATTCACCTGTGCTCTATCCAACATGGTTTTAGTGCACATGTGTATTGAGAATACCAACACCTAGAACGTATTGGAATCCCTGTTATTGCTAGACACTAAGCCCCATGATTGTTATGGCGATGCATCAATTGGCACGAACTCTGTATGAACTACAGTGTTAATAATCCATTGCAGCAATTTTCAAACGGTGCGCTGAAGAATTTTTTGTCTATTGGTGATTTTGACCAGCCCTCATTACAAGCCATTCTTGATACAACTGAAGATTTACTTGCAAAGAAACCTGCGGAGTTAACGCGACTATCACTGTTAAAAGGCAAGACAGTCGTCAATTTATTTTTTGAAAACTCGACCCGTACCCGCACATCGTTTGAAATTGCCACAAAACAGCTTGGGGCGCACTCAATCACTCTCGATATCGAGTCTTCTTCTACTGCAAAAGGTGAAAGCCTTGCTGACACATTCCACACCCTTGGGGCCATGGGAGCCAATGTGTTTGTGATTCGCCATCATGCAAATGGTGCCGCGCACTTTATTGCTCGGCAAGTGCAGTCAAAAGTTGGTGTTGTCAACGCCGGTGACGGCCAGCATTCGCACCCAACGCAGGCTATGCTGGATATTTTAACAGTGTTGCGCCACAAAGTACGTCCTGCAAATAAACCATTTGAAGATTTAAAAGTTGCTATTGTTGGGGATATTTTACATTCACGCGTCGCTCGTTCGCTCATTCAAGTCTTAAAAATTTTCAGCGTAAGTGACATTCGGTTAGTTGGTCCACTAACATTATTGCCAGATCCAGTCAGCTCATTCAGCCTACCTACAACCACACGGCTGGTAGAGGGAATCGACGGTGCCGACATCGTTATTTCATTGCGTATTCAACAAGAACGCATGCAGCAAGGATTGTTTGCTTCGCCACAATGGTATTTTGAGCAATACGGTCTTACCGAAGCAATATTGCAGCGTGCTGCCCCAGAGTGTATCGTCATGCATCCTGGACCAATTAACCGTAATTTAGAAATAGATAGCGATGTTGCAGATGGGCCACGTTCCATGATTTTACACCAAGTTAAGTATGGGGTGGCGATACGCATGGCTATCATTGCTATGATCTGTGCAGCGAGAGAAGTAAATGACCAATAATTTTATTATTGGAGAAAATTACGCATTGGCGCAGCACAGCAATTGTCAGTTGAATTTTGCTGCAAATAATACCGCCATTTGGCAACCAAGTAGCGACAAGCCAACGGACACGATTATTTTGCCAGGTATTATCGACTTGAATGCGTGGCTTTGCGAGCCAGGTTATACACAGCATGCGACCATTAACAGTGAGTCAAAAGCTGCTCTGGCCAACGGCATTACCAGTATTGCCTGCCAACCAGATACCAGTCCAGTAATCGACAACAGCAGTGTAGTAGAACTTGTTACCAGAAAAGGTGCAGATGCAAACGCCGCAAAAATTATTCCTATTGCCGCATTCACGCAACAACTCAAAGGCGAAAAGCCGACTTCAATGCGCTCATTATACGATAGCGGTGCGGCGGCATTTAGCCAAATGCATTATCCAATGAAAAACCATAATGCATTGATGAACTCACTCAAAATTGCCAAAAATGATGACGTGTTAGTGATGATGCAACCAAGTGATGCCAGCTTGAGTGCGCAAGGTGTTGCGCATAATGGCCACTTTGCGTTGCGCCGCGGTTTGGTTGGCATCCCGCGCATTGCAGAAACTATACAGCTACGCGCAGTACTGACACTTGCTGAACATACACGAGCACGCATCCATATTTCCTGCGTGTCGACCAAAGACTCAGTCGCACTTATTGCTAAGGCTAAACACAGAGGAGTGCATGTTACCTGTGATGTTTCGATCATGCAGCTCCTTTTTGAAGATAACCATATTGGACCATTTGACCCAACCTTTAAAGTTTTACCGCCATTGCGCGTTGTTAAGGATCGCAATGCCTTACTTGAAGGGGTACGCAATGGAACAATAGATGCAATCGTCTCGCAACATCGTCCATATAATGCTCAATATAAGCACCTGCCTTTTGACATGGCGGCGTTTGGTTGTTCGGCGTTTGACGGGATGATACATGGATTGAATACGTTGGTAGCAACCCAACAGTTACATTGGCAACACATTGCTCAAGCAACGTCGTTTCGACCCGCGCAGATTTTAGGCATTGAACACCAATGTAACAACGATTGGTTTGTCTTTAAACCAAATATGCCGCGCGGCTATCCATGGCAAAGTAATGGAAAAAGCAGTCCTTGGTTTGTTCAAGAAAAACCGTTGATAGGAAATATTGCCTGTGTTGTTAAAGACGGCATCCTGCGAGTTAGCAACAGTAAGGAATAAGTTATTTATATGGATTCAGTTGTGTATCTGGCTGGGTTTTAAAGCGTTTATGCGTCCACAAATATTGGCTGGGCTGCGGTTTAATTTTTTCCATAATAGTTTGGTTAATATCTGCCATGACACGGCGGGGGTCTGTAGCTGGTGCAAATGGCGCATCAAGTTTTGCATGGAGCAGATTGCCATCGCGATGCAACGAAAAGTGGACAAGTTTGGCATTCGCTATTCTGGCGAGTCTCGGTAATGAATGATGCGTCGCAGCGAGTATGCCAAAAAACGGGACGAAATAGGAGCTTTTTGCGCCGATGTCTTGATCAACCGTATGCCAAAACAAACAAGGTTTTTTAATGGCGCGAACCATCGCCCTTGGCTCTTTGCTTGAGACCAGTGTGGCGCCGCGGCTCCGCCGTGCACACAGTCGCTCTAATGCCGTATTTCGATTTTTTCGATAGCTGACAGTTAGCGGTACTTGCGCAGAAAGTGCCACCAAAAAAGTTTCCAACCATACATGATGATACCCAATCAATACCACAGTCTCACCCGCCGCAATCAAGCGGTGGATTGGCGCAAGGCCTTGGATGTTGACTGCTGGCTGGGTGGCTGTATTCTCATGCACCGAGTTATATATAGTCCCAAATATTGCCCAAATTGTGTTGTAGTAATTTGCAATGAGCCACAGCATTCGCCGTGAGCTGGTGGAATTGGGATAACACAAACGGAAATTTGTTGTGGCAACGCGGTTATGCTTCCAATCAACAAGTAAAAACAACGGCACACATACCATTGCCAGCACGCGAAAAACAGGCATCGGCATGCTGCCAATACAACACAGCAACCTATACAACATGCGGGTCAAGCAAGGTGAGTAATGTGGATAATGCTTTGCCACGGTGGCTTATTGCATTTTTGTTAGTTGCAGATAATTCTGCAGCACTACAGCTTAATTCGCTTGGAATAAATATTGGATCATAGCCAAAACCATTGTCACCTTGAGGCTGATGTGCGATTGTTCCATGCCAATATCCTTGGGCAATCAATGGGCACGGGTCAGCTGCATGTTGTAATACCACCACCACACAAACAAACATTGCGGCGCGATTGTGTTCTCCTGCAAGTTGCTGTAATAAATAGTCAGTATTTGTGATACCATTAGGAGCAAATCGTGCTGAGCGCACTCCTGGCAAGCCTCCGAGTGCTGCAACACAAATACCAGAATCATCTGCTATTACTGGTCGATTAGCTTGTAATGCGCTATGGTGTGCTTTAAGCATTGCGTTTTCGATAAACGTCGTAGCAGTCTCTTTTGGCTCTGTTGCTTGTGTTACAGATAAAGAAATACCAGCAGGCTGTAAAATCTGCGATATTTCAGCTGCTTTGTGTGCATTATGACTAGCTACTATCCAATCCATAGTAATGATCACTCAATTAATTGACGAACGGCTGATTACTGAATGATGATGCCCAGAGCATACACCATGAATACTCCACCGATTTTGCCTTGCTCAATACGTTTTGCGCTAGTGTCGTACTTTATTTAGATTAACCAATTTACGGATTATGGTGTAGTTATGCTTGGATTATTTCATCGTAAAACAGTAACCAGTGGTTTAAAAGATACCTTGCGTGGCATGTTCAGTGCGCGGAGCATCGACGCTGAAATGCTGCAACAACTCGAAGATGTGCTTATTAGCGCAGACACTGGGGTTGCAGGAACAACGCATATTTTACAACAACTTAATCGCCATGCAGATACAGACCCAATGGAGGTGCTCGTCGACACCCTTACTGCACAATTGTGTTCGTTGGAACAACATCTTGCAATACAGCAACAACCTACAGTAATATTGGTTGTTGGTGTGAATGGTGTAGGAAAAACAACGTCGATTGCCAAACTTGCGAAATATTACGCAGATAATGGCCACAAAGTAATGCTCGCTGCAGGCGATACATTTCGCGCTGCGGCGATTTCTCAATTGCAATATTGGGGAGAAAAACTATCAATACCCGTTGTTGCGCAACACCTAAATGGCGACAGCGCATCAGTAATTTTTGATGCGTTCCAGTCCGCCAAGGCAAAAAATATCAATGTGTTAATTGCCGATACAGCAGGAAGAATGCATACAAAGCAAGGACTGATGGATGAATTAAAGAAAATTGCACGGGTGCTAAAAAAAATTGACACTGCAGCTCCGCATGAAGTATTGCTGATGCTCGATGGCAACAATGGCAATAATTCATTGCAACAATTTGAACAGTTTCATGCGGCTATTGGCGTTACTGGTATTCAGATCAACAAACTTGATGGCAGCTCTAAAGGTGGTATAGCAGTTGCCTTGAGTAAATATGCGGTACCGATTCGATTTATCGGAATTGGCGAAAAACCCGATGACTTGGCAGTATTCAGTGCCCATGAATATGCACAACGGATGGTAGGTACACATGATACGCTTTGAGAATGTAACGTTACGCTATCCAAACGAGCATACAGCATTACACAATATCAACTTGACCGTTCAGTCAAGTTCGTTCAGTTTTATTACAGGTCCTTCTGGCGCTGGTAAATCCACCATGATTCGCCTAATCATGGCAATGCTTACTCCTACAAGAGGCAACATCACCGTGGGGAATTTTAATATTGCACAATTGCAAGCAAGGCAGGTATCACAATTGCGGCGCAGCATCGGCTTAGTATTTCAAGACCATCAATTACTCCACAACCGCACTGTATTTGAAAACGTCAGCCTACCTTTGCAAATTGTCAACACCGATAAAAAGTTCATCGCCAACAAGGTTACCAAGGCGTTACAACACGTGCATTTAGAAAATTTGGCTAACGAGCAACCAGCACATTTATCTGTAGGTGAACAACAACGCGTGTGTATTGCGCGCGCACTGGTCAATAACCCGAAATACCTCATAGCTGACGAACCAACGGGAAACTTAGACGACAAGCTTTCCATCGATATTATGAAAATCTTTGTCGACCGCGCGATCCAAGGGACTACGGTGATGGTCGCTACCCATGACGAATATATGTTGCAACAGAATACAGCGGCCAATGTCATCCGCTTGGATAATGGTAGTTTGCTGGCATGACTACTCAGAATTTACTCCATTCGTTAAAGAGACGCGTCGGTAATCACTTGCGTATTTGTATTCGCAGTAATACCACGTTACTCCAACGTCCCATCAGCTCTGTTGCGATGACTCTTACAGTGAGTATCGCTGTGGCATTTTCTTCCATCCTGTTTTTGACAGCTGAGAACATCAGCAAAGTAAGTTTGCGTTGGAATAATGAAATCAGTATCAACCTGTATTTACACCGAGATGTTGAAGAAGAAGAAGCCATTGCTCTCAAAAACAAAATTGCGGCTTATGACAAGGTAGCTCAGGTTGCAGTGATTCTTGCAAGCCAGGCGTTTGATGATTTTTTGACTATTAGCGAATTAAAACAAACACTAAAAGTGCTGAAAACAAACCCCCTGCCTCATTTACTTATTGTCTATCCACAACAGACAGGGCAGGCTGAAACTCAAGAGTTGATACGGACTTTCCAGTCAATCAAACAAATTGAAAGAATTCAGTTTGACCGAGTGTGGGTGTCGCGTGTTATTAAGTTTGTTGCCCTCATCAACAGCTTGTCAATTGTCTTGGTGGCATTATTTGCAGTAGGGTTGATTGCCCTGATTGGCAATGTTATTGGTGTGATGGTGTATCAACAACGTGACGAGATTCGTATTATTCAACTGCTTGGCGGCGATGATGAATGGCTGGTGTATCCGTATATGTATGCAGGATTTTGGCTGTCGATTATCAGTACGATTATCTCTTTGCTATTTATTGAACTGGTCATCGCCTTGCTGCAAGTACCTGTTGATGTATTGAATGCTTCGTATAATAGCAATTTTAAAATTTCTGGTTTTTCTATATTGCAAATATTTGAATTATTTACATCAATTATTGTTATTACGATGGCGGCGGCATGGAGCAGCGCCAAGCATTTTATTGTCGAAACCGATCGAAATTGATGGTAACCGTGGTACTGATGCGCCTGTCTTGTTGTTGCTACCACCCATAGTATCGCAGCGAATGTAATGCGGTTTGTCAACTAAGGAAGCTCTGATTAAGTCGCTGATGGAGCGAGTTTGCCTGCAATTGCTGATGATTGCAAGGCGCAAACCGCTAAGCGCATGCCGTAGCATATACGCCAAGGGATGCAACACAGCAAGTACCGCTTGTAGGCAAACCATCATATATTCAATAGAAGGCCGGGAAAAAACGCTGCGCTGCGTCGTTGCAGCACTTGGCAACACCCACAAGACCACCAGTATTATCTGCGCACTGCGTCTAGTTATCATCAGCGTTTTTTCTCCGTCTCGCCCATCATGGACTTAATCAGAGCTTCCCTAAACAAGCTGTAAATTTGCGTATTCTAAGATGAGGCGTTTGCTGCCACAGTCATCAAAGTTTACTTGCAAGCGCGCGTCGTTGCTGTCGCCTTCACGATGAACAATTACCCCAGAGCCAAATTTAGGATGCCGTACATTAGCGCCAGGGACGAATCCATCAGCACGCGGCGGGAGATTATACTGTTTTCTTGGAGTTTGCGGCTGAGATCGCGCTAGATACGGGCGCCGTACTTGGGTGCGGATGCGCACTTCTTCGATCATTTCAGGGTCAATTTCTTTAATAAACCGTGAAGGTCTTGCGGTTATTTCGCTGCCGTGTAAACGCCGTAACTCGGCATACGTTAAATACAGTTTACGCATTGCTCTGGTAATGCCGACATAACACAGTCGGCGTTCTTCTTCGAGTTTGCTCAAATCATCGCTGCACATTCTATGCGGGAATAGCCCTTCTTCCATACCAGTGATAAAGACGTTGGTAAACTCAAGTCCTTTGGACAAGTGCATTGTCATCAAATTAATGGCATCGCTTTCTCCGCTTGCTTGATGGTCTCCTGCTTCGAGTGCGGCTTGGTCAAGGAATTGGGTAAGCCAGTCGATATCTGGATCGTCGCCAACAAAGTTATCTGCAGCTGCAATCAGCTCATTCAGGTTATCAAGGCGTTGTTCGGCAACGTCTTTCTTTTCGTTTTTATAATATTCAAGCAAGCCACTTTCATTGATGACTGTGTCCACCACATGACCTGGTTGCTGGCCTGCTGTTTTGGTTGTTAGCCGTTGCAGCAATACCAAGAAACCTTGCAATGCTGCTTTACCGCGTTGACCTTTATTGGCATCAGCAATAAATGTTTCGATAGCAGCAATCATGCTAATATCTTGATTGCGCATTATATCGCGAATTTCCTGCAGAGTTTTCACCCCGATGCCGCGTGGCGGAACATTGATAATTCGATCGAGTGCTGTGCTGTCTATTGTTGCTGAGATACAGCGCAGATAGGCGACTGCATTTTTAATTTCTGCGCGTTCGTAAAAACGCAGTCCACCGAAAATTCGATATGGAATATCAGCGCGTAACAGCGTTTCTTCAATGACGCGAGATTGGGCGTTGGCACGATATAAAATCGAACATTGCTTGAGTTGATCACCTGCTGCTCGATGATGTTTCACTCTGTCAACGATGAATCGTGCTTCATCAAAATCATTAAAGCCAGCGTACAGTGAAATGTGCTCGCCCTCACCGCTTGCTGTCCAGAGTTGTTTGCCTTGACGATTACTGTTGCGTTGAATCAATGAGTTGGCAGCTTTCAGGATTCTATTTGTCGAACGGTAGTTTTGCTCAAGACGAATAGTCGCTATTTTTGGATAGTCTGTAATCAAGCGGTTGAGGTTTTCCACCTGTGCACCACGCCAGCCATAAATAGATTGATCGTCGTCACCAACAACGGTTAAACATGATGAGCTGCCAACAAATTTTTGTACCCAGCGATATTGGATGTCGTTGGTATCTTGAAATTCATCAACCAAAACCATTAAAAACCGCTGGTGAAATTGCTCTTGTAAACCAAGGTTTTCATTGAGCAATTCGTAACTGCGCAGCAACAGCTCTGCGAAATCGACAATATTGTTGTTACGACATACACGTTCGTACTCAACATAGATTGATTGAACGTTTTTAAAATAATAGTTGTCACTTGTGGCAACTGCTACTGCGCGTAATCCTTCGTCCTTGCGAGAATTTATATATCCTTGAACTTTGCGCGGCTCGAATTCTTTTTCATCGAAACAACGCTCACGCAGGAGGCGCTTTACAATAACTAATTGGTCTTGTGGGTCAATAATGCGAAAATCTTTTGGTAAATCTGCTGCCGCATGGTGTATTCGCAGCAATTTATTGCTTATACTATGGAAAGTTCCAATCCACATTTGATTTACTGGCTGGGCAAGAAGCTGCGCAATTCGAGTTCTCATTTCGCTAGCTGCTTTATTGGTGAAGGTAACTGCGAGCACATTCCAAGCACTACCATTATATTTTTGGAGTAAGTGTGCAATCCTGTGTGTTAACACCCGTGTTTTACCGCTTCCTGCTCCTGCTAATACTAATAAATCAGCAAATTCATACGATACAGCGTGAGCTTGTTGAGGGTTTAACCCAGCTAGCAGATCTGTTGATGATTGGTTCGTTAAATATTCATTCATTTTTTAGGAAAGACAGTTATGTTTTATGGCAAAAAGCTCGTACAGAGCATAGTAATATCAATCAGTAGCGGCGTTGTTGTTGGGGTTTCAAGTTTATTTATAGCTGCATTACAGACAAATCCCTTTGCTGCAGGTGTTTTAAATACACTTGTGGTTTTCATTGCACTATACGTTTTCTTTTCCCTGCGAGGGAATAAACGTATCCATCCGCGACGAGTAAACAAAGATGTTACTCCTCAACCAAAAATTACTGGCGCCAACGTAGCAGGAACCATTAAATGGTATGATGGGCGTAAACGCTATGGATTTGTGATGCATGAGGGTCGTGAAATTTTCTTTCACTCCCATGGAGTAGAAAAAGAAAGCGTCCGCCCACGCGAAAACGATACAGTTTCATTTGTACTTGGGACAGGAAAACGTGGCGAACAAGCGTACAATGTATTAGTAACAAGTAGTAAACCAGTATCCAAGAAGAAAGAAGCAAAAGAGCTAAGCGATACTGCTGGTAAAAGCAATGATGCTGAAGAGAAGACCGATAAACAAGGCAGCGGCCAGCCTCGTGCTAACAATAAGCCGCGAAAAACCACGAATAAAAATACTGCAAAAAATAAAGCAGCCACCAAGGAACAACCACAACCTATGCTAAGTGATGGGACCACACCAATGGCTCAGTACGATGAACTTGACGAAGGCCCAAACCCAGGCAACAGCATTGATGAACCACCTGCGCACAATCAATCATCTGTTGATTTTAGTTATCGCAGTCTAAATTATCCAAAACCGCGCGGAGGACATCGTAAATAATATGAATTTTTCAGTATTATCAGAAAAAAATGTTCTAGTGAACTTGGCCGATTTTGCTGGTCGCTATCTGGTCATCTATTTTTACCCAAAAGATATGACACCTGGCTGCACCCAAGAAAGCCAAGATTTTCGTAATCTATATACATCCTTTCAAGGCTTGAACACAGATATTCTAGGAGTGTCTCGCGATAGTGTTGCGTCACATATTAAATTCAAAGAAAAAGAAAATCTGCCGTATTCATTGCTTGCGGATACGGACGAAACAATGTGTAAAGCATTTGATGTCTTAAAGGTTAAGAAAAACTACGGCCGTGAATATATTGGTGTTGATCGGTCAACTTTTGTATTTGATACAAATGGAGCACTGATTAAAGAATGGCGGACTGTTAAAGTGAAAGAACACGCGGCAACAGTCTTGCAAACTATCAAAGATCATCAGCAAAAAGACATTGAGTAAAAATAAGCGCGCTAAAAATTCAGCAAATTGTCCTATAATTATGTGTTAGGAAAGCTCTGATTAATGTCACGATGGGCGAGACCGAGAAAAAACGCTGATGAAACTTAAGCGCAGTGCGCAGATCACACTGGTGGGTCTTGTGGGTCTGGTGGGTATTAACCAAGTGCTGCCACGCCGCAGCGCAGCGTTTTTCCCTTCGTTGTCTTGAATATACTTTGGGTTTGCGGTAATTGTTGAGCTTGCTGTGTTGCATCCCTTGGCGTATATGCTATGGCATGCGCTTAGCGGAATGCGCCTTGCAATCATCAGCAATTGCCATCAAACTCGCTGCATCAGCGAGTTAATCAAAGATTCCTTAGCAAGGAATGGGCATTTTCGCAGCCATATCAAACAAGTGATGAGCGCAACAAAGTTCTTCCAAAATATCTTAACCACTATAACCTCAGACGCACACATTCCGCTTTAGGGAAACTACCACCAGCTGCTAGAATTGATGGTTTTTGTAAACAACGTGTGTAGTTTTGACACTTAGCCGGTGCTGATCGCAGCTTATTTGCTATGAACGGCTTTCCATATAGTGCTTCTCATGGGCTGATTTCACCATAAAGTTTGCGATTAGTGCTATCACCAGTAATCCTGCCATTGCGTACATGGTTGTATTGTACAGGCTTGGTGTTGGGTCAACGGTTCCTGCTGGAGCAATCTCCAACAAACGGCCGATGGTAACAGTTTTAGCCGCAACCAACTGATCAAGCTGGTCTAGGCCAGCACCAAACTTCACTTGAAATCGTGCTGGGTCAATTTTTTCTGCCAATGCTTGTATTGATTGAGCAACTGATGTTTGTCTTAATTGGGTAATCGCCAGCGGACCAAGCACTCCTGCGGTGCTCCATGCCGTCAACAGCCGTCCATGAATTCCACCAACAAATTTCGTACCAAAGATGTCTGCCAGATATGCAGGAATAGTCGCAAAACCACCGCCATACATAGTGAAGATAATCATTGTTGCGGCATAGAACATAACGAGCCATGCTACCACTGGATTGGCACTGACTTGTCCTGCCGCATATGGAATAGATAAATATAGAACAATACCCAAGATGAAAAAACAGTGATAGGTGTTTTTTCTGCCAATGAAATCAGAAATAGACGCCCAAAAAAAACGACCACACATATTAAACACTGAAATCATAAACACATATGTAGCTGCAAATCCCGAGTTAACGATCAATGGTAATGTGCTACCGAAAATCTCAGTCATCATCGTTTTAGCAACACCAATCACCCCGATACCTGCCGTTACATTGAAACACAAAACAATCCACAATAAGTAGAACTGGGGTGTTTTAAGGGCTTGGTCAATGTGAATATTCTTATGGGTAATCATCCGTTTGCTGGCATCATCAGCAGTAGGTGGTGTCCAACCTGCTGGAATCCAGCCATCACGTGGGACACGATACGAAAAAGCGGCAATCATCATCACGACAAAATAAATACCACCAAGGGTAAAAAATGTTGCTGCGGCACCTGTATTACCCGTCCCAGCAACATATACGCCAGCTTCAATTGGTGCAGGTGCTGCGGCAACTTGTGCTGCTCCCGCTACAACTACCTCAACCATTTGACCGCCAACTTCAGCCATGCGTTTGCCACCTTCAGTTACAAGGTTTAATGCGCTTTCAGGTCCTAAATACTTAGGTACCGTATAAAACAGCGCAAGTAGTGACTCTTTAATGGGTGTTGCGATCATAGCGCCACCACCAAACCCCATAATTGCCATGCCCGTGGCCATGCCGCGACGGTCAGGAAACCAGCGAATCAGTGTTGATACTGGGGACACATAGCCAAGCCCAAGACCAGCTCCACCAAGCACACCATAGCCAAGATACACCAGCCATAATTGATGGCTAGCTATTCCAATTCCACCAATAATAAAACCACCGCCCCAGCAGCATGCGGCTACAACACCAACCATCCGTGGACCTACTTCTTCAAGCCATTTGCCGCCAAATGCCGCGGCGAGACCAAGAAATACAATTGCTACTGAGAAAATCCAGACAACGGACTGCAAACCCCAATCGCCAGAGCTTGCTGCGACAACACCAAATTCTTTAATAAGCGCTGGATTAAAAATCGACCAAGCATATACAGATCCAATACACAGATGGATGGCGATAGATGCTGGTGGTACTTTCCAGCGGTTGTAATCATCACTGGCGACGATATGTTCCTTCTTAAGATTATGTAACATGCGTATTCCCCCTAATTTTGACGACTATAATTTAAATAACAAAACATAGTTATTATTATGCAACTATGAGTTTAAACTATGTGTTTAGTTGTATTATTATCGGTTATTGCGGTTACGATTGCAATGAACTATATTGAAGTAATTGTTATTGCAATAAATTACCGCCCACAACAATACATAAGCCGCCTAGTAACACGATTGAGCCACTGCTGCGTGGTGATCATAACCGATGATTTGCCGTCCTGTACGCTGCGGTGAGAGTAGCACTTTGCAGCTAGAATCTATCGAAAATTGAGCCAACATCAGGGGTGAACAATTTTTTATATTGACGAATTGCATTGGAGTTCGTCATACTTGATATAAAATCACAAATCACCCGAGATGCATTCTCGCTTGCTCGGTATTGTTCCAGCATCAATGTTGGCAATAATTCTGTGTTTTCAGCAAACACCTCGAACAAGCGCAATGTCATGTGCTGACCTTTGTATTCCTGTGCTTGGACTGCAGGTGTGTTGATGACATGCGCCACAATAAAGTTTTTCAACAAACATAATGTTGCATCTGCAGCCGCCCGACCAGTGAACAGGATGATCGGCACGGACAATGGTAATCAATCCACTCACAGCAGGCGTTGGTTTCGGTCATGGGTACAAGCCTTCCGTTCTGGGATGAACGCCGCCAAACCCGACACTCGGCGCGCTCGGCGGAAATGCTTTTTCAGCCGGTCCTTTAATTGGCGAAATCGAGCACGACTCGTCCTTCGATGTCGCCTTCACGCATTCGCGTGAAGACACCGTTAATGTCGTCGAGCGACACCGTCGATCTTGTCGCCTTGACCAGTCCTTCACCCGCAAAGGCTAGCGCATTGGCGAGGTCGAGCCGTGTGCCGACGATCGAGCCGCGCACGGTGATGCCGCGCAGCACCATGTCGAAAATCGGTAGGGGGAAATCCCCTGGCGGCAGGCCGTTGAGAGTCACCGTGCCGCCGCGCCGGACAGTGCCCAGCGCCTGCTCGAAGGCCTTGGGTGAGACGGCGGTGACGAGCGCTGCATGGGCGCCACCGGTGATTTTCTGCTGCAGGTATTCGACCGGATCGGTCTTGGTCGCGTTGACGGTGACGGTCGCGCCGAGCCGTTTGGCCAGCGTCAGCTTACTGTCGTCTATATCAACCGCAGCGACATGCAGTCCCATGGCCTTTGCATATTGCACTGCCATGTGGCCGAGACCGCCGATTCCAGAAATGACGACCCAGTCGCCGGGCTTGGTGTCCGTTGCCTTCAGCCCCTTGTAGACGGTGACTCCCGCGCACACGATCGGCGCTATTTCGGTAAAACTCACATTATCCGGCAGATGGCCAACATAGTCTGGGTCGGCGATGGCGTATTCGGCAAAGCCTCCGTTAACGGAATATCCAGTGTTCTGTTGCGACTCACAAAGGGTCTCCCAGCCGTCCATGCAGTGTTCGCAACGACCGCAGGCAGAGTGAAGCCACGGCACGCCGACCCGGTCACCTTCCTTGACATGGGTTACGCCCTTACCTATGCCGGAGACATAGCCGACCCCTTCGTGTCCTGGAATGAAGGGTGGGCTGGGCCTGACCGGCCAATCGCCTTCCACCGCGTGAAGATCGGTATGGCAGACGCCGCAAGCCTCAATTTTAACCTGAATAAAACCTTCGCCTGGCTCTGGTATAGGTGCGTCCTCAATCCGCAAAGGATCACCGAACTTGTGTACGACCGCCGCTTTCATCATTTTCGTCATAATACTCCCCTAGTAAATATTTTTTAAATAATAACTTACTCAGATAATATTATACCTTCTTCATTGTCGAAAGTCAAATAAAATACTTTGATATCTTCAATCAATCTGGCATAACCAGTAACTGGGATTACTTCATCAACTGTTGCTTGCAACTGCAGGTATCACCGATTGAGTGTCGACAGCTAATATAATCAAGGCATCAATACCTTAAGGCATCTCTGACCCCCCCCAAAAAATCCGACTAATCTGTCAGAATGTTTTAACTATTGTTTTTGAAAATTGATATGCAGCAAATGACGTTTGCAGCGTTGGCATACGCAGATAAGCCACGCAAAAGCCGTAGAGAAATATTTCTTGAGAAATTAGCGGCTGTTATTCCATGGAACCAGTTAGGGAACCTCTGATTAAGTCCACGATGGGCGAGACGGAGAAAACACGCTCGATGAAACTTAAGCGAAGTGCGCAGATAATACTCTTGTGGGGATTGCCAAGTGCTGCAGCTACGTTAGTAGCGCTTTTTTTCTGTCCTTTTGTTGGGAATATATGATGGTTTGCGGCAATTGCATACGCTTGCTGTGTTGCATCCCTTGGCGTATATGCTAAGGCATGCGCCAGCGGAATGTGCGCGGTTTGCTCTTTGCAATCATCAGCAATTGCCGGCAAAATCGTGCCATCAGGCGAGTTAATCAGAGGTTCCAGTAAGCCGCCAGTAACGCGATCGAGCCACTGCTGCGTGTTGATCCATAACCGATGATTTCCCGTCTGTGCGCTGCGGTGAGAACAGCACTTTGCAGCTAGAATCTATCGAAAATTGAGCCAACATCAGGGGTGAACAATTTTTTATATTGACGAATTGCATTGGAGTTCGTCATACTTGATATAAAATCACAAATCACCCGAGGTGCATTCTCGCTTGATCGGTATTGTTCCAGCATCAATGTTGGCAATAATTCTGTGTTTTCAGCAAACACCTCGAACAAGCGCAATGTCATGTGCTGACCTTTGTATTCCTGTGCTTGGACTGCAGGTGTGTTGATGACATGCGCGACAATAAAGTTTTTCAACAAACATAATGTTGCATACGCATCAGCGTCCATCGCCGCTTGCAAGCGTAACAATGGTGTGGTGAACTGCTGTTGAACTGCAATATCAATATTGGTGATAAAATAACCAACTAAACGACTGATTGCGTGCTTGCGAATCTTGTCATTTTCTGAAAACAACGCATCGTTAAAAAAATCAATGTTTTTATACAGCAAATTATTGGTATTCAACCGTGCCACGACTTCTTGTGTCCATTGCCGGTAGGTGACCAATTGCATCGCTACAGCGTCTTCAAAATCATGCACCCCGTAAGCTATATCATCGGCTAATTCCATAATAGAGCAGTCGAACGACTTGTATTGCGACTTACTATGACCGTTGCTCTGCGTGTTGACTGTGCTGAATAGTTGCCGCTCCTGAATGTGCAGCGGTCGTAATATCCATTCCAGTACTTCATGTTCATCATCATGAATACACTTTGGGGGTTTCGCGTCACTTAAATTGTTTTTTGAGATGTTTGTATACTGGGCAACTGTTGCGTGCATGGTGGGATATTTTAATAGGCCTAACATGCTGCGTCTGGTTAGATCAAGGCCATGCGCTGGCGAATATTCCCCCAGTTTTGCTGCAATGCGTATCGTTTGTCCATTTCCCTCAAATCCACCGTAGTCTTTCATATAATAATTAAGTGCAATCTCGCCACCATGGCCGAATGGCGGATGACCAATATCGTGACAGAGACAAATTGCTTCTATTTGGCACAGTGAAGGAATCCACTGAGCGTATTCTTCATTTGTTTGGCATTTTCTTGCGAGGAGGTGTTCACACACTCCAGAGCCAATCTGCGCCACTTCTAATGAATGTGTTAGTCTGGTACGATAAAAATCGTGTTCACCAACGTCCAACACTTGGGTTTTTGCTTGGAGTCTGCGAAACGAGGCTGAATGCACAATTCTGGCGCGATCGCGTTGCGCCCCGCAATCAATCGCCTTAGAGCTAAATGTTTTTGGGATATATCCTGCTTCTGCTCGTCGTCGTTCCTGCCACATCCTCGTATCTACTTTATGACCAATAATTGTTGTTTATGTTCATCCATGATACCCATGTAAAATCTGAATTTCTGGATAAGCAGACTAGTAATGCGTGGTTACGACATCCACGAACAAGCCGCATACCTATGTATAGGAGATGCGGGTGTAATGATGAAAATATTACTGGGCAATACCTTCAATATTCAACTCTAGATCAACCTGTGTGGATGCTGGACCGAG
Organism: Gammaproteobacteria bacterium; assembly: GCA_965277405.1. Taxonomy (GTDB): domain Bacteria; phylum Pseudomonadota; class Gammaproteobacteria. Next base: position 810,350 of record OZ255726.1, on the reverse strand, counting down.
GTTGTAGTCAATTCCAAAATCTTGTAACGTCAACGTAGTTGTACCGAGAAAACCAACACGGTATTTACCCCATGGGTCCTTACCTTCACCTACAATATTCATGTCTATGCTGATTTCTTTGGTAACACCGCGCAACAGCAACATTCCTGTTAGTTGGTATTTACCACCACCCAAACTGTTGATTGAGGTACTCGCAAATGTTGATTTTGGTTGCGCTTGCACCGCGAGAAAATCATCGCTACGCAAATGCTTATCACGAGTAGCTTGATTGCTATCAACACTTGCCGTGTCGATAGTTACATTCACTTTAAAGGCGGCAATATTGTCTTTATCGTAATTAAATGTCCCTGCAAATGTATTAAACCTGCCTACTACCCAGCTATAACCAAGGTGTTTGATTTTAAAATGTATTGATGCATGGGCATTACTTGTATCAATCTTGTACTGGGCAGCCTCAGCTGACATTGCTAGGATCACAGTTATTAAACTAGCGAGTGCTACAATTATTTTTTTCATATATTTTTCTCCTTTACCTAAAAATTATTTGTTGAGATGCTGGCTCCCCAACATCCGCGTCAACGTTCCGTCTTTATCAATCAATTGATGTTTGATGGCAGCAACCGCATGCAACCCTACACATGATATCAACGTACAAGCTGCATACCAATGAATAACGCCGGCAATGTCTGCCTGACCATCCATATGAGATATTAATGCGGGCGCTTCAACCCAGCCAAACACACTGATAGACCTACCAGCTGCTGTTGATATCAGGTAGCCACTGATACACATCAATAACAACAACCCATATAACAACGTGTGGACAAGCATCGATAGCCGTTGCTCCCACAGCGCATGGTTTGGATGATGCTTGGGTGCTCGATCAAGCCAGCGCCAAAGGATCCTGATAAGTACAACCGCAAACAACACCAAGCCAAAACTTTTGTGAAGAAAAGGCGCCTGTGTATACCACGCATGATATAGATGCAAATCAGTCATCCACAACCCGCTGCCAAACAAGCCAAACACAGCAATTGCCACGACCCAATGCATCAATACAGCAGCAAGCCCCCAATGTGTTGGTTGATTCCTCCACAACATAACTACAACTCTATTCGCTTGATTGAAATCCGCCTAAGTATGTTCCAAGTGCTGTTGCCAAGCTAACAACTAGCATCAACGCTACGATACAAGACAGAACACAAGACAGAACACAAGACAGAATGAAAACTTACACATTATACGCAAAGCAACCTCATACGCAAAGTAACCTCCAATAAAAATTATTTGCGCGGATATCCAACTGTTTGCAAGATAGCGTCCGCTTCGTCGCATTCCTTGAAAATGGCAACGTTACAAAATATCTTTAACCTTTTTGGCAATCGCTTTACCAAGATCAGCGTTGTTCTGTTCTGTAAAATGGATGCCGTCGCAGCCATCCGTAGTAACAAAATCAGCTGCATTGAGAAACTCGCATTTCATAAAATCTGCCATATCCTGATATTGCTTGCCAAGTTCTGCAGATTTTTCGTGACCACTGCCGAACATACCTTGAAAGAACGGATGTGGCATTGGCTGTAGTGGCGGAGGAGCCACAACTAGCGTTTGAGGTGCAGGGTAAGAGGTTCCAACTCCGCCGGCGCTTGTCGCAATCTGCCCGACTAGTTTTGCCATACCGTTGGCAATTTCATAGGGGGTGCGATGATAAAATGACTTGGTATCATTCGTTCCTAGCATGACAATCACAATATCCAAAGGCAGATGACTGGCAAGCGCAGCTGGCAAATAAGCACTGCCGTTCAAGCGTGGATCGTTTGGATCGTCTAGGGATGTCGTGCGCGCGCTCAGCCCCTCCTCAATAATATGATAACCGTCTCCAAGATGCGCAGCCATGACACCAGTCCAGCGTTTCTGCAACGAATATCGATACGTCGGCGCACCTGCGAGGATAGGAATCCAGCCCCAAGTGAGCGAGTCGCCATAGCAAAGAATTGATACTTGTTTAGACATTATACCTCCAAAATATGTTATTTTTTTATCAGGATTGTTTGGATCTTACCCCGTATACAATCACCGCGAGCAAAATGATCAGCCCTTGCGCAATGAGTTTTCCAGGTTCACCAATATTGAAAGTGGTCATTACTACAAACAGCAGAGCAAAGGCCAAAACGCCAAAGTACGGTCCCCACACGCCTCCCTCGCCTTTACCAAACACAACCCCGCCAAGAATGGTTGCCGAGACCGCAAGAATCGGCAATTCTGCCCCTAGCCGAGCGGAACCCATGACAATTGAAGTAGTCTGGACGAAGGCTGCAATCCCGGCCATCAGACCAGCAATTGTGTGGGCGATGATCACTGTGCGCTCGACAGGAACTCCTGAGAAATGGGCAGCAGTTGGATTCTCGCCAACTGACATTACGTCACGCCCGAAAACAAAGCGCGAAAGGAAAAGCGACATCGACACCGTCAGTGCTACCCAGAACACAATCGGGGTTGGAATCAGCCATATTTTGCTATTGTAGATATCATTTAACACCGTCGGCACGCCGCCAGGAGGTTTACCGCTGGCCATAAACTGCACAATCCCAACGATAATAATGTTAACTGCGAGTGTCACAACCACAGCAGACACACGCCGTTTGCCAACCATGTAGCCGTTGAACAGACCAACAAACAAACCAGTCGCCAAAGATATGCTGATATAGAAAGGAATCGAAGCTCCAGCAAAAAGATTTGATGAGATAAAATAATTCACAATTAAAATTACTCCAAATCCAGACAGATCGATGGAATTCACGCGAATTACGAGCAACTGGCCGAGGACTAATATCCCAAGCGGTACAACTTGGCGGATGAAAATGCCCATGGTGTTGATGTTCATCATGTGGGGACGGGTGATCCACAACAGCAGTGTCAGTCCAAAAAAAACAAAATACGACGGTGGGACGCGCGCTATTTTATTGATGATTGGGCTGTTGAGAATGCTTGACATTTTATAATCCCATTTTTTTGCGCGATTGCAGGGCAACAACGAACAGCAGAATTGCACCTTTAATAGTTGGGACTGTTGCAAATAGAAGACAAATAATCTTATTGATTAGGTATATTGCTTATAGCCTGGTGTAAAATCATTCAACTCAACTACAACCTTATATTTTAAATATCATGTATAAACAAGTAGAAATGATTACCCTAGCAGATCTAGTAGCCGCTGATCATATATACCGAAAGTTTGTTCAATTAATAGATATTCGCCGCTTAGATAATAAATATTTAAAAACAGCACAAGGCTCTAGCAACTATAAAGGTTATGGTATAGAACTGTTATTTAAAGCACTACTGCTGCAACACTTAGAAGATTTAAGTGATAGAGAGCTAGAAAGTTACTTAACAGAAAACACCGCTGCTAAATAGTTTTGTAATGGTTTTGTAATGTAGCGTTAACCGCGCCTACGCCAGATCATACAGTATTTACAAGAGCTAGAGCGCGTATAGGTACGCACCAATTATCTAAGATATTTGCAGATGTTCGCGCTCAATTGCAACAACATGGGTACATGAATGAGGTATTTACTTGTATAGATGCCTCTCATTTAATAGCTAAAGCTAATTTGTGGGAAGAGAGAGATAGAGTAATCCAGCAAAAGTACGCCAAACTTAATAATGAGGTTTTACCTAAAGTAGCTACAGACAAACAAGCCCGCATTGGCTGCAAAGGTAACGGTACATTTTGGTATGGCTATAAGAAACATATTAGTGTTGATATGCAGTCAGGCTTGATTAATAAAGTAGCGATAACACCAGCTAACGTAACAGACGGACAAGGTATTGGTCATGTTATTCCAACACAAGGTGCTATATATGCAGATAAAGGTTATTGCAGCAAAGGAGCAAGACATGCAGCCGCTAAAAAGCGTTGCCATTTGGCAGCTATAAAAAAGAATAATATGAAAGATAAAAACAAAGACCAAGATACATTCTTTAGCAAGCTGCGTTCTCCGTATGAAAGAGTATTTTCAAAAACCAATCATCGGGTTAGATATGTGGGAGTAGCAAAGAATCAGTTTGCGATATTTCTGGAGTGTCTAGCATTTAACCTGAAAAGGCAGGTGGTGTTAGACGTAAAGTATGGTGGCGTTTTGTAGGATAACTGCGCCAAAAAACAGCTATTTGACTGAAAATACCAGCAAATATTGATTGTTAAACCTTGGATTGATAGAAAATTCTGTGTTTGTACAAAATTTTTAATTTTTATCAAGTTTTAATCTATTTGCAACAGATCCGACTAGGTTCAGGGATGATAGCTCGCTAGCAAACTTTGATAGCTATTTTTTGTTTAAATCAGGCCATGAGCTGGAGCGAGATTTTTACTCTGGCTGGCATCAAGCAGGTGGATGAACAGATAGCTTTATTTAAAAAGGGTTTAGCTAACTGCCAAAGGTGAGATTAAGGACGGGAAAGATTTATGGTTTCCAGACTCAACCGCCATCCTCTTGGTGTGTTAAAAAAAGTTTCATCTATTTTTGCGTTGGCAAGTTCGCGGGGAATTATAAGTAAAACTTTACCCTTTGCGTCACTCTCTTCTCTTGTCTCCCACATTTTACGAAACTGGTGTTGTGTAAATTGACGATTGCCCCAAGATGGATCACCCAAATGAACCACTCCATCTGAACGAATACCCCGAATGACAGAAAAATGATCTTCACCCCGATATTTTAGATAAGCAATGGCTGGAATTTTAAGTTGTGTTAAATCCTTAAATGAAAGGGCAATACCACCTCCCTTAAAGCCATATTGCAGAACAACATTAGCTAAATCCTCAAAGGAGGCGACACCATCCTGCTCCATAGCGTCCAGAATATCTTTTTCAGTTAATGAAAACCCGTAGAATTCATTCAGGATCGTTGCCACAGAGGCGGCGCCACAGGAATAATCCAGTGCCTGTTTGACAACCCTAAAATCCCTTAAGGCCTTCCATGAAGTAACACGAATTGATCCAATCAAATTTGTTGTTGATAATTCTGCTGCATCAGTTTTTCCCCAAAGCACACAAGAAAGTGTAACTAAAACTACAAAGACAGAGCGGATAATAAATTTGGTTAAAAGTTCAAGCATGACATTATTTACAAGATAAGAAGAATAATTTTCCCCTGCATTAACACTCGTTCATATATATGACGAAATCATCAGCTCTATTACACATCTCCAGCCTTTTTATGGTTTCATCAAAAGAACTCCTATCCGCATCAACTTCCGAAATCGTGTCAACTAGAAATTCTGTAATATTTTACATATGTCTTCACGATAATTCGCTACGATTTTTATCGCCTCTTCCATACTTAAACCGCATTTGTCCCTGAAATTCATCATGGCTTTGGTTATTACTACCACATAATTTTTCCAGATGATTTGTTCTTTTGGCATAGAGTATTTTTTCTTATAAAAAAGCTGTTAGACTATTGGGAGCGTTTTCCCCATAAGAGAAAAATTCCATTATACCTGTATCACTTTCATTATGATCAAAATCAGCTCCATATATGAAATAAGCAGGATCCTGTTTTATATAAGAGCTACTTGCGCAAACATCAGAAACATCAAATTTTTCTAAAAAATATTTTTCGAAGGAATTTTTGAATAAAGCAACATTAAAAAATACATACTCATCGAGAGCATTGAAAGTATCAAGTAATATTTTTGATGATAACAGTTTTAAGATAAAGGAATTAGGACTAGATATAGGAATTAGGATAGCCTTTAATCCGTATTGCTTTTTAAAATGCTTTATTTGTAGATTATGAGATAGCTTTTTTAAGCAGCTGCGTGATTTAAATGTATGTCCGTATACATAAAGTGACTGATCTTTTTCAGGGATTAAATCATAATTCTCAATGTATTCAATGATTTTAAAAAATCGAGCGGCTTCTATTGGTTGTCCGCATTCTTGGAATATTTGTAAATTATTCATTTTGATAGATTTCATCTCAATAGACAAATATGCCTATGAATATTGCATTAAATACAACCAGAGGGATATTCATAATTTAAAGAAAGTGGATACTATTAGCGTCTCCATAAATGATAGTGGCCACGATCGCGTGTTCTCCAGCTTCTGCTTACGAAAGAATCGTTGCGTGCTCGTGAGTTCCAGCTCCGTAGTGTTGAACTATGGCGAAGGTATGAGTTATTTTGATAATATCTGTTTGAACCTGTTCTTATTGAATAAGTTCTAAAACCACCGCTTCTGCTGTAGCTACTACCAACACGCACCCAAGGTCTCGCTACATATCTGGCTGCTTTAAATGCACCGCCACCTACTAAGACGTATGCAGTATTTCTAGCCGCACCACCCCAACTCCAACTACTACGAGGAGTTGTGTAAAGATATGATCCAAGACCTATTGCACCACCAATGGCAAAATTCAGCCAAGCCCCTTCAGTTTCTTTCATTTCTTTAGCTAAAAGTGGTTGAAGTGAAGCCAATTGTTGGGATGGTCGTTTTGCTTTGGTTAGAGACGATGTATGCTGATTGATGGTTTTGGAAACAGCAGTTCCTCCCCCAAAGGCAAAATTTAAATCATGGCTTGTTAGTGAATCAGCCATGACAGGCTGTGCTGCGAATGAAAATAAGGTCAAACACAAGACAGATCTTGATAAAATTTTCATAAAAATGCTCCTTTCTTAAGGTTGATGTCAGTTGCCACCAAATTTCTTGGTGAGGTTTATGCCAATGGTGAGGCCACCCTCACCAATAACATCCGCGCGTGTGTCCATGCGTAGAGTTGTTGTGTGATCCCACGCATAGGCCACCCCAAATTCCATATCCGCGCGAGTCTGTCTTGACCCTTGACGAACACCTCCGACCTCATCAGCACCTTGAAAACGCATGGAAAGACCACCTGTCAGCGTCAGTTCATTGTTAACAGCAAAAGCAAGGGAAGGATTTAGAAAAATTGAATCACCTGGATCAATTTTTGTTCCATTAACATCACGCGATAAAGCTGGGCGAAAACCAGCTGTCAAAGATAAGACAACAGGATCAATAACTTTATAGGCAGTAAATCCAATTGTACCTGATCTTGCAAAAACAAACTCTGAACCGCTAGAGGCCACATTTTCAGCGAGTGTTATATCGGCAAAACCTATGAGACTGGGGTATTCTCCGTCTTCAAGGAAGCGATAATTAACCCCTGCGACCGCATTTAACAAACGAGCACTATCAGATGTTGCGGTTAGTCCTATAATACCATCTGTAATACGACTATTAGAGTAAATGGCTGATCCTCTAAAAAACACTTCTGACTTTGTGGTTAAGCCATAGCGTAGCGTTGCTGACCCAATCAGCGTATCGGCTTCACGACGAGATGCCCCAAGGTCAGTTGGAACAGAGACGAATGCCCCAGTTCCTGTTTGAATCGTTTCAAACGCTCCAGTGATTCTATCGGATGTGCTGGCATTATAGGTAAAACCAGCTTCAAGCTTGATTTTGCCTTTATCTGTCTACAGCTCTTCCAGAGCCAAGTCGATACCATCCTGCTCCTGCGGGAGCTTTTTCTTCTGCGCATGACTTGCATTTGAAATTGCAAATACAATAATTATTGCAACAACTAAATTGAAACGCACGCTAAGCCCTCATAGCATTTTGTTCAGGCGGCTACGCTCTTTGATAGTTGTAGTTGACCAACCCTTAATTTATTAACCATAGGTTAATATCACCCCCCCCCTCGGATTTGTCAAGCGAGTTATGGAAGTTTTCCCGTATTGATTGTTTATTTAAAAAGGGCTTAGCTAAGGAACCTCTGATTAAGTCCCAAACAACAGCAATATCAGCTAGAAAGATATACAATGGTGAATCTATTTGAATATTTGAATAAGCGGATAATCTTATGAAACAAACAACTTTTGCCAGTGCTGCATACGACCACAAGAAAGTAACAACAAAACCAAAAAAAATTCTTGCAGTTAATGGACAAATTAGCTCCATGGCAACAGTTGTTAGAGTTAATAGAACCGCATTATCCCAAGAAAGGGAATGGCCGCCCACCGATTAATATGCAGACCATGTTACGCATTTATTTTTTACAGCAATGGTACAACTTATCAGACCCAGGGGTAGAAGAAGCACTATATGACATGGAAAGCATGCGGCGTTTTGCCCATATAGAGCTGATAGACGATGCCATCCCTGATGAAACCACCATCTTGAACTTGCCCGCAGGATCATAGAAAAACATCAACTCAGCGTCAAGATACTTGCTGTCGTGAATGAGTATTGTATGGAAAATAATATAATAATCTCACCAGGGACAATGGTTGCTGCCACGACCATCAATGCGCCATCATCTACGCAGAATTAAAGAGAAAGCCCGTGATCCTGAAATGCAGCAAACAAGGAAAGGCAATTAGTGGTATTTTGGCATGAAGATTCATATAGGAACTGACGCTAATAGCAATATGATTCATAGCGCGACAATGCCCACCACCACAGCCGCGAATGAAGCTGACATCAATGAACTCCCCAAATTGCTGCGTGAAACAGATAAGGTTATCTTTGCCGATGCAGGATATACGAGCGACAGTTATAAACGCGGCTCGCGTCACCTTGGGATAGATTGGCGCGTGAATGATAAACGTAAACCAAAGCAGCAAATGAGCGGCTCGCAGCGCAAACGCAATAGACAGAACTCTAAGGTGCGCGCCCGGATTGAGCACTGTTTTCGGGTAATCAAATGTCAGTTTGGTTATAAGAAAGCTCGCTACAAAGGACTAGAAAAGAACCGAGTACAAGTATTTTCTTTGCTTGCATTGACGAACTTATACATGCTGCGCGGACGACTAACAGGATAGAACCGCCCAAAATTCAAGAAAAACAGTAAAAAACAGTAAAAACAGTAAAAAACAGTAAAAAACAGTAAAACAGCAACACGAAGATCAGCGAAATGATCAAATATTGACCATTGAAAATTATTGCTATTATTTTTTTGGAGTATATGCGAGTTATTGGAGTATATGAGCGTCTTAATCAGAGCTTCCCTAATTATCGAGTTGAACCCACACAGTCGATCAAAATGCCGATGCTAGGCAAGGTGAACTGCTGGCAAAAGGGCAGAGGGTTAAACGCAATGTGCACGTGGTCCGTGACGATTAGGAGCGACTAGTTCGTCTGCTTATGACAACCAACTATCGTGAAACTCTGATCAAGCATACATTCGCAATACGCTATGACTGATACGCTCATTGTATTAGTATCAAACAATGAGTCCAGACTCTAGTCACTCCTATTGTGGAGACTTTTTGTCGTTATTTTAGCCCCATGCAGCTTGCGTAATAGCTAACTGTTGCCGGCCAATCAGAGAACATACCGTCGATTTTGGCGCCTTGTGCTAGAACATCAAGTACCTCAAAAATCATTCCGTCTGAATTGATCTCATCGTTGACTGACTGGTAGTACCAGCCGCCACCGCTGCCCATTGGACCCGAGCGCTCAAGCGACCAGCTAATGATTTTGAGACCAGCTGCATGCGCTTCTTTGGCATAGGTTGATGGTATAATTTTGCCATCAGCAGTAGTGATCAATACCCAGATTGGTGGTGCAATGTAGTTGACGCCCATGTTTTTAAGTTCGCCCATCGAAGGCTCAAAAGTTTCAGGCTTCATTGGGTCAAAACCCTCAATGTCATAGCGGCCGTCAAGATAAACAGCTTGCTTACCAAACTCCGGTTCGTTCTTGATCCAGTAGAGAACATCTTCAAGACGGAAAGACTGTGCCCAGACATCGGCGGGTGGAACTCCAGCAGCTTTGTACTCATCGATCATTTTTTGTGCAAAATCTTGCTGACTGAAACCATCCATTGGCATATTGACAGTTGGTGTTTTAAGTTCTGGAGTGAACTTTACGCCGAGTGATTTGAAAAGTTCGATTGACTCTGCATGGGTCATCAACTTGCCAGCACTGGTGGCGTAGAGGTTTGTCCGCCAACCCGCTGTGCCATTCATGTAGTCTGCTGCAGTTGTTGCAGCGACATTCGCAGAGTCCATCTTACCCTTAAGCGAACTGAACTCAGCTAAAGTAATATCGTTGGTACGGCATTCTGCAGAGGCTTTTGTCGTGGCTGATGCAGCAACGAACGGCTTTACGCAAGTATCTGCGAGTGGAGTTAGCAGAATGTTTGTCGTTGTCTGCAGGTCGCTATGTGAATGGCGACATACAAGCTCTTTATCGGCAGTGAATGCAACATCGCACTCAATTATCCCCGCGCCCATGGAAGCTGCTGCCCGGTAGGACTGTTCTGTATGTTCTGGAAACATCAGTGATGCGCCGCGGTGCCCAATCGAGAATAATGTACGCTTGACTGGGCTACTGGCGCAGGCGAGGAGTTTTTCCTTGAGCGGGCTTGTTCTCATTTGGTCAATAAGAAAAGCAGGGCGGGGGCCCAGTGTAATTGCGTCGTTGGCGGCTAAAGAAGCGGTCCCAGTAAGCAACAATGCAACAGCAATTATTGTCGCCAGACTAAATTTATTTTGTATGATAAACATTATAAACTCCATAAGTGATAAAATAATATATTACACTATATTGTGTATAAATTCAGGTAAAATACAAAATATTGTCAAATATTTACTATTATAAAAATATGCGCAAACACAAAATAAATGAATTAAAAATGAATTTTTTATAAATTAAATGTTGCGATTCAGGCTGAAAAAGGATGCCGACAATATTTTAAAATACGAAAAAGATTCAAGCAATAATATACAAGTACAGCTAAACTCTACTAGGGCATCTCTGAAAAACCAAAAAAACCCAACTAATTTACCATAATGCTCTAACTATTGTTTTTGAGAATTGATATACAGCAAATGACGTTTGCTGAGTTGGAATACGCACATCAGCAACTAAAACCCGTACAGAAATACTTCTTGAGAAATTAGCAGTTGTTATTCCATGGCAGCAGTTAGATGAAGTTATCGCTAAACACTATACTAAAACTGCGCACAACAGGCGGTCGACCACAATATCCGCTGCAAACGCTGCTCCGTGTACATGTTAATACAATGGTCTTATATGGTTCATAGCGCGACAGTGACAGCCGCGAATGCAGCTGACATCAATGAACTCCCAAAATTGCTGCGTGAAACAGATAAGGTTATCTTTGCCGATGCAGGATATACGAGCGACAGTTATAAACGCGGCTCGCGTCACCTTGGGATAGATTGGCGCGTGAATGATAAACGTAAACCAAAGCAGCAAATGAGCGGCTCGCAGCGCAAACGCAATACACAGAACTCTAAGGTGCGCGCCCGGATTGAGCACTGTTTTCGGGTAATCAAATGTCAGTTTGGTTATAAGAAAGCTCGCTACAAAGGACTAGAAAAGAATCGAGTACAAGTATTTTCTTTGCTGGCATTGACGAACTTATACATGCTGCGAGGACGACTAACAGGATAGAACCGCCCAAAATTCAAGAAAAACAGTAAAAAACAATAAAAACAGTAAAAAAGCAACAGAAGATCAGCGAAATGGTCAAATATTGACCATTGAAAATTATTGCTATTACTTTTTTGGAGTATATGCGAGGCTTAATCAGAGCTTCCTTAAGCCGAAGCACGCAGATAATACTGGTGGGTCTTGTGGTGCATTGCCAAGTGCTGCAACGACGGCGCACAGCGTTTTACCCCGTCGTTGTGTTGAATATACTTTGGGTTTGTAGCAGCGGTACTTGCTGTGTTGCATCCCTTGGCGTATAGCTAGGTCATGCGCCAGCGGCATGCGCGCGCTCTGCGCCTTGCAATCAACAGTCATTGCAGGCAAACTCGCTCCATCAGCGAGTTAATCAGAGCTTCCCCAATATGCCCATGAAGACGCTGATAAAATTCAGTAATTGCCGCAAACACGAGTATATTGCATATAGCGACGGCAAACGCTACTTGAACGTGGCTTTGCTCCGTCTTGCCCATCTTGGACTTAAGCAAAGGTTGCCATGCTTGCATGAATATATAGAGATGCAGTAATGAAAATAACGATCGACTTAACTGCTGATTACACTTTTACGGCACGCAATGAGCAAGGGCATGGCTGCGCTATAGTTGCAACGCCTGCGCTCAGTGGTGATGCTGCTGGATTTCGGCCGATGGAATTATTGCCTACGGCATTTGCCACGTGTGCTAGTATTGATTTTTTGCTAATTTTACAAAAACAACAACAGCGCGTTAGCTCGTTGGCTATTGTAATCGATGCGCAACGCGATACCAACGCAACACCTGCAACATTCACCAACATCCACGCTGATTTTTATATCAGCGGTGAAATTGATCAAGTCAAAGCAACCAAGGCGTTGTAACTAGCAATTGATAAATATTGCTCAGTTGCGCAACATTTGCTTGCTACCATACTCATTACCCATGCGCTCCACGTCACACCATGACTCCTGCAAAAAAACCTGAAACCCAAGTCATCCACACCCGCATTGCTAAATCGGCAATCAACGAAAATACACCACCGATCTTTCTTACCTCTGGTTACGCCTTTGATAGCGCAGAAGATATTCAGGCCTGCTTTGCTGGCGAAACAAACAGCCATGCCTATTCACGCTATCAGAACCCCAACACCGATGAATTTATTGACCGAATCTGCGTGCTCGAAGACCTGCCGCACGGAATCGCCACAGCAAGCGGGATGGCAGCAATATTTGCCACGATTATGGCCGTTTGCAACCAAGGCGACCACATCGTCAGTGGCAACTCATTGTTTGGTTCAACGTATCAATTGCTCAATACTCTGCTGCCGCGTTGGGGCATCAGCACCACATTTGTCAACCCAACGGACAACGTAGCTTGGCAACATGCGATTCAAGACAACACCAAAATGGTATTGGTTGAAACGCCCAGCAACCCTGGGCTAATCCTCACAGATTTAGCCGAGATTGGCGTCATTGCCAAACAACACAATATTGCCTACTGCGTAGATAACTGCTTCGCCTCACCAATTATCCAAAACCCAGCAAAGTACGGTGCGGATATCATCATCCACTCAGCAACTAAACTGCTCGATGGGCACGGCAGATGCATTGGCGGGGTTGTGGTCACTAGCGAGCAATACATCGACCCACTCATGCAAATCCTCCGCCTCACCGGGCCAACGATGTCAGCAATGAATGCGTGGCTGCTCTCGCGCAGTATAGAAACGCTGGCAATTCGTGTCCGCCAGCAATCTAAAAGCGCGCTACGCCTTGCCAAACATTTACAACAACAACCAACAATAACTTCAGTCAGCTACCCGATGCTAGCAACACACCCGCAACATGACATTGCGCAACGACAAATGAAGTTTGGCGGTAGCTTAGTAACATTTACCATTGATGGCGGCACTCCAGCCTGCCAACGGCTTCTCAACCGGCTGCAACTTCTCACCATTTCTGCAAATCTTGGAGACAGCCGCACCATCGCCACCCACCCAACCACCACCACCCACGCAAAACTCACCCCACAACAACGCTGCGACCAAGGTATTTGTGATGGATTGATCCGTATATCTGTTGGACTTGAACACTGGCAAGATATTGCTGAAGATATCGTTCAAGCACTTGTAGACATATAATGTAAGCATCAACGTATTGTCCAACATTTGCTTATATTCTTTTAAGGTCAAACGAATTAAGCAACATCAATATCATTGGCTAGCAAGCGCATATAGCGTTTTTGTTAGCGTTGCGCCAATAGTGTATACAGCACTCTATCGTGTTCTTTGGCTTGCAACTCGCGCTGGTCAACCTTGCCAGAACGGATGGTTTTAATAATACTATCGAGCCAATCCAATGGCATAAATGGGCCGTTATGAAACATCCACCGGTCAAGAGCATGTACCTGCTTTGCCAGCGCATCACCATCCGCTACATATTTTTCCAATACACTTGTCAATTCACTGATACGCTTAATATGCGGGAGCTGGTGGACAGCGAACCAGCGATTTAATACAAAACGCAACTGATGAACGTCTTGTTGTTGCATAACCAATTGCAACTCGGTGAACTGTTGACTATCGTCGACCATACCGCGCTTAATAACAACGCTGCGGGTATTCGACCACCAATACATAACACCGCCAATAATCAATAAGGCATTGAATCCTAAACTGAGCAGCGCCAGCCACCACAATTGTGGTGAACGCTGCGGCGTTGTTGGTAGGGGAGTATCAATTTTTTTTGCCATGGTATTATCTATAGGTGCAGCGATAGTTGCCGTAACCTGTTGTTGCGTCGCAGCCTCAACCTGCAAGACTTTTTTGCCAAGCCTAGCAACCGCAACGCTCTGGGTGTTGGGGTTCCACCATTTCAACTCCATAGCAGGCAAAGTCAGCTGCCCAGCATTCGTTGGGATATATACTTGCTTATCTGTAACTTTAGCAATCACACCATTGAGATTAACTTGGTTGTCTGTGTCACTTTTGTCTTGATACACTCTACTGCCCGGCAATTCAACTGGCTGTAGTTTTGGCAATAACTGATACGGCATTCCGTTCACTATTATCGATAATTTGCGTCCAATCGGCTCACCTGCACGCCACGTATTGGTATCAAACGTTTGCTGCAAGCGTACGTCGCCTGCGACTATCCACGGCGCATCCGTGTATTCTGGTGGCAGGGCTTGTATCGTTAGTGAATTTGAAATGCGTTGTAATGCGCGTCCTTGCGATAAGCCAAAAAACTGGCTACTTGAACCTTGCACGACCTCGCTGCCTTGCAAGCGAACGGGTTGAATATCAATGTTCCCAGATATTGTGGGGAATACCGCATAGCGTCTGTCTAGTAGCTGATATACATAGCCATCACGCGAGACTTGGCTTTTTTGTTGCCCAAGAAATTCGACATGTGCATTGGCAACAGTCAACTCGGTCAAAGTTCCTTCGCGAAGTTTATTGGTTAAATAATATAGCTTCACTGCAACAATGACTTGTTGATTCACCCAGATTTTCTGTTGAGGGCTAATGATTTCTAATTGTATACTTGCCACGTCGCCAGTAGTAGTTGGTCGCGTTTTGGTAACGGTTATTTGTAATGGTTTTGATATTGATGAACCCTGCTGCAACGCAGGAATTACCAAAATCCCTTGGCGTTTTGGCAAAAGCTGCAATGTAAGAGTATGTTTATCTGAGCGTTTGCCATTCACAATAGAGATACTATTGCTGGTTTGTTTGCCACTAATGGTGAAGTTTACTGCAATCGGCGCTAAGTCAATATTGTCTAGATTGGTATCAGTCGTGATCGTCAGCGTCAAGCCCTCACCAATGCCGATGCTGGTTCGGTCCGTCTCTACAGTAATAAAGGCATGCGCCTGACTGATAAAACAAAATAATACAGCTACAATGCCTAGTTGCTTCATAGCGATTTACAATACCTCATCACTGGTTAATGACTGTCCTTGATTGCGTCTTTGTTGCTCATTGTAAAATTTTCTTTGCAATAGTTCACTTGGATTATCCTCAATTTTATCAAGTAACATGTCAATTTGATTTGTGGGTGTGCTCGTTGGACTGTCCATCGAAAAAACACTTGTTGCTGGATATTGGTTTGCAGCTGCATGTTGCTGTTGCATAGTTGTATTCTGAGCTTCTTCATTATTGTCTGCGCCATTTTGATTGCCAGTATTTTCAGCGTCATGGTGTTGTCCGAGCTGTTGTTGGTTGCCGTTTGCTTGCTGCATGCCTTCTTGATGGTCTGACTGTGCCTGCTGACTATGCGCAGCAGCAACGCTTTGGGACTGGGATGCTGACTGCTGTCCTTGTTGACCTTGCTGGTCTTGTTGTCCTTGCTGACCTTGAGTACCTTGCTGGTCTTGTGTACCTTGCTGGTCCTGTTGACCTTGCTGACCCTGTTTACCTTGCTGGCCTTGCTGACCTTGCTGACCTTGCTGGTCTTGTGTACCTTGCTGGTCTTGCTGGTCCTGTTGACCTTGCTGACCTTGCTGACCCTGTTTACCTTGCTGGCCTTGCTGACCTTGCTGGTCTTGCTGACCCTGTTTACCTTGCTGTCCTTGTTGTCCTTGTTGGTCTTGTTGCTGGCCTGCCTGTTGCTCCTGTTGGCTAGCTGTTGCAAATGCTATATTCGCCTGCGCATCTTGTTGCAACTGCTGCGATATTCCTGCGCTAGCAAGGACTTTTTCATATGCGCTGATTGCCGGTTTAAACTGCTGTAGCTGTAAATAGGCATTCCCTAGATTAAATCGAGATGTTGGGTCGCTGGTGTTTTGTAATATATCAATCGCTTGCTGGAAATCGCCATTTTTATACGCGGCATATCCTTGCCAGCGCGGGTCATGAAATGTAGCGACGGCCGCAGCAAAATCATCTTGCATAATTGCTTGTTGCGCCTGGCGGTGTTGTCTACCAAGGATATCGCTCCAGTCAATCTCCATAGCGTGTCCTGGCAGCGGAACAACGACCAGCAGTATACAAAAAATATACCCTTGCCGAACCCCCAATACAAAGCAAAGCAGTAGCGGAATAATAAGCCAATACCCTTGGTCAAGCGCTAAAATTTTTGATTGCTTTGTCTTGGAAACCGTGACATCAGGCTGTGTGGTTCGCAGTAAATATTCAATATCGTTTGAGTCGCTATCCACTGCTATAATCGCGGCATTCGCTTGTTGCGCAAATTTTTGCAAGGTCTCAGGCTCATACGTTGCTACGACTATATTATCGTTATTGTCGCGTAGCAATGCGCCGCCTGATAATGCAATTGGAACTTTTTGCTTGGTACCAATTGCTAACACCCCAATCTGCATACCCATGTTTTTTGCCAATGCAGCCATCGGCGCTATTGCATTTGCTGGAAAGCCATCAGTAAAAATTAACACCTGCGCATTGTTAAGATTATTCCGCGTAATCATAGCTGCAGCCGCTTCGATGCCACGTTGTGGCTTGCTGCCGTATACAGGCATTGTTTGCGGCGATAATCCGTCTAAAAAGTGCTCGATTGTTGCTGTATCAGTCGTCAACGGCACGACAACGTGCGCATCTCCAGCATACGCAATCAACGCAGTTTGCCCCTCGTCTCTTGTCGCTAAAATATCGCGTATTTTAAATTTTGCAATTTGATAGCGGCTTGGGCTAATATCTGTTGCTGCCATCGAAAACGACATGTCTAATACAAGAATTAAGCCTGATTTTTTACTGACTAGTGGTTGCTCAACCTTTTGAAAACTTGGCCCTGACAAGGCGATGAAAGATAATACTAAAATCGAGATCAGTAATATTTTTTTTTTGAGTGGCGAGTATGCATTGGGGATGTGCAAAACATCATCGTGCAGTGCTGGGTCAACCACACGTTTCATCATTTCATTCGGGTCAAAATACCGCGTGTACAGCCATACCAACACAAAAGATATGGGGATACCGCAAAGCCACCATGGCCGTAACAATTCAAAATCACTCAACACACTATACGTCAACGCGCATTCTCTTGCTAACTTGCCAATATGCCAAACTCAGCAGTACAACGGGTATCACGAAACGCGCTATCATCGGTATTATTTCTATAAGCGTTTGTACCACACTCACAGGTTGTTCTGGTTCTGTAACTGGGGTGCTAAAAAACACAGTATAGACGATTGGTGCCACGGTAAACAACAACGGTGGCAGTAAAAACCATACTGTTCCAACAGCGTTTGCCCGAGCAAAACGGGTACAAACAAACGACACAACCATGACAACTATTGCCGATACGCCAACAATTATTGATGTCCAGAACTCAGTAAAGAAATAGACTACCAAGGTGAATATCCACGTTGCTACCTGTGTCGCGGCTAAAATCACAATCGTCACAAAAATCAATGTGTGCGGGGCTAGCCATTTCATATATTTTTCCATTGTAACTTTGCAAGAGAGGCATACAGCTTATCATCTTGTAATAATACTTCATGGCTGCCTTGTTCAACAATTTTTCCTTCATCTAACACTAGAATTGTGTCAGCAGAACGAATAGTTGCCAGTCGGTGAGCAATCACTAACGTTGTTCGATTCATCATTAATGCTGCTAGCGCTTGCTGTACTTGCTGTTCACTTTCGCTATCTAGCGCGCTTGTCGCTTCGTCGAGCAGCAAAATTGGAGCATCTTTGAGGATGGCGCGCGCAATTGCTATTCGTTGTTTTTGTCCGCCTGATAACCGAGTGCCGCGCTCGCCTAAAAACGTCCTGTAACCATCTGGTAACCGTTGAATAAAACCATCTGCATTGGCCAATTTAGCTGCTTGAATAACTTGTTTATCATCCGCGTGTAAATTTCCGTAACGGATGTTTTCCATCGCCGAGTCTGAAAATATAATCGTTTCTTGTGCAACCACCGCAATCGATTTTCGCAACTGCTCAAGCGTATAGTGCTGTATTGTATTACCAGCTATGCTAATTGAACCTTCACCTGGGTCATAGAAGCGTTGCAACAAGGAAAAAATAGTTGATTTGCCCGAGCCACTTGGCCCAACAAAAGCAACTGTCTGCCCCGCGCTTACATGAAAAGTAACTGCATTAACGGCATTAGTATGCAACCGAGATGGATAGGAAAATGTCACGTTGGCAAATGTAATATCTGCTCCATCTACTGAAATTTGCAAAGCTATTGGTTGCTGCGGGTCATTAATTTTTGACTGCAATTGCAACAACTCATACAAGCGTTCACTGGCACCAACAGCGCGCATCAATTCGCCGTATACTTCACCCATCGTGGTAAGAGCACTGCCCAACATTAAAATATACATAATCGTCTGCCCCATCACACCAATACTCATTTCACCATGCAACACCATTTGCATGCCAAAATATACCCCAGCAAGTAGAGTCAAGGCTACGGCAATAAACACATACACAATTAACCAAGACCGTGTCGTCACGCGGCGAATAGCAGTAGCAAACGCAGTATTGGTTGCCTTAGCGTATCGCAGAGTTTCAAAGTTTTCTGCGGTATAACTTTGTACCAACTGTGTTGCTGATATACCTTCATTGGCAATGGAGTTGGCATGCGCTAAATCGTCTTGATTGGTGCGTGCCAGCCGCCTGACCGAGCGACCAATAAATGCAATCGGCGTCACCAACACAACAACCCCAATCAATATTGGAATAATCACCACAGGATTAGTAATTATTAACATCAGCATCGAACCGATGATCAACAATGTATTGCGCAGCCCAAAGGAAATTGTCGATGTCAGTACTGACTGAATCAGCGTTGTATCTGCCGATAGTCGCGATAATATATCCCCGACTTTTGTCGATTCAAAAAACTCAGGACTCTGTTGTATTACATGATTAAAAACTTGCTGGCGAATATCGGTAATGACACGTTCACCCAGCCAAGTAACCGTATAATACCTTGCTGCAGAAAATATGGCGAGCAACACAGCTACCAACAAGACCATAACAACATAATCATTGAGTAGTTGGCTATCAGCAGTCGCACTGACGATACTATTATCAATTAATCCTTTAATGGTAATGGGAAATACCAGCACAATTGCCGCAGCACACAATAGCATCGCAGCAGCAGTTAAACACCGCATGCGGTATGGACGAATAAAATGAAGCAGCAGTCGCAACGACTGTGCTGTTGGGCTTGAATTATTCAGTATAATGACCTACAGAAAAACAATAACTTACTTTAAAAGTTCTGATTAAGTCATAAGAATGCCACATATCACTGTATATGTTGTATAAATCTGCCACATCCTTAAAATAGTCCGCTGCAACGCAACTACTTATTCAGGCATCTCTGAAAAACCACCAAAAGCTAGCTGATTTACCATCATTTGCAGACTATTGTTGTTGAGATATTATCTGCAGCAAATGACGTATCTCAAAAACAATAGTTAAAACATTATGACAGATTAGCAGGGTTTTTGGGGGTTTTTCAAAGATGCCTTAGGTAATAATGGAGGGGTTTTCTGCAACAGCATGACTAATCTTGATGTTCAAGGCATAGCTCATGGGCATACCAGCACGCACACCAGCTACATTACTAACTGGCTGTACTGTTATCGCTTGCATCGAAGCTTCTTGATAGAGCAAGTATTCGCCAACATCATGGCTAGATTGGTTACTATATACGACACTACGACACTACGACACTACGACACTAATCACTATGCACTTCGCTGCATAATCATCAGGTGTCGCGCTAGCGATTGAGATGCTCTGGTAATAGACCCAATCAATAAGAATATGTTGCACATATCCATAAGGAAGCTCTGATTAACTCGCTGATGGAGCGAGTTTGATGGCAATTGCTGATGATTGCAAGGCGCTAAGGGCATGCCATAGCATATACGCCAAGGGATGCAACACAGCAAGCGTAGCAATTGCAGCAAACCATTGTATATTCAACAGAAGGACGGGGAAAAACGCTGCGCTAACGTCGTTGCAGCACTTGGCAACACCCACAAGACCACCAGTATTATCTGCGCACTGCGCTTAAGTATCATCAGCGTTTTTTCTCCGTCTCGCCCATCATGGAATTGATCAGAGGTTCCGAAGAAGGAAAATGTATTCCTTTGTTTTGTGTAATTTGTTGCAAATATGATTGTAGTGTTTGAGTATAATGCATATAGTTTTATCAACTATTATAGAATGAAAACATTTTATTTCATGGGGGGTAAATGAACAAAAAGATTTTTTTTTTAGCGCTAGGACTATTAGCTATAGCAGGCTGTAACAATGGAAGTAGCAGCGATAGTGAAACCAACAGTAACGAAACTAGCAGTAGCGCAACATCTGCATCAGCAGAAGTGCAAATATCCGATAATGCGACAGTCATTGCAGCACATACAGCTGAGCAAGAAATTAAAGAAATTGATGTCGAGAGTGGTGATATTGTTCTTTCGAGCCAGAGTTTAACCCTTGCTTCTGTGGTTGAGAATGACTACATCGTTATGGGGAGCAACAGTAAAGCTGAATATGGCTTACTCAGGAAGATAGTAGCCAAAACAACCAACGCTGACGGGGAGGTTGTGTTAAAAACAGAGTAAGCAGAGCTAACAGACGTGATCCAGAAAGGACAAGGGTCTGTATCTGGCAGCCTATCTACTCCTCCCTCAGCTAACCCACAACAGAACACATTAAATTATAGACCTGCCAGTAGTGGAGTTAGAATCCTCTCGCAAAACGAGAGTCGTGTCGTCAACGGAAACAGCTGTCAAGAGCACAACCCTGCCTTCGTAATAGACATAGGTAACTTAAACTTACCTGATGGAGTGGCTATAACAGGATGTATCGGGTTATCTGTTGACTATGATATAAAAGTAGAAATTGATGATTGGAAGTTACAAAAATACTATGCCGCTATCACACCAACACAAAGCATACAAATATCTTTCAACGCATTAAATTATCTAAAACTTGGATCTATCTCTTTAGAAAAAACAATTTTTACCCAAAAATTGGGGGTCATAACCCTTTTCATTGGTGTTATGCCAGTCACAATAGTAGTTGAATTGCAAGTTGTAGTGGGATTAGGAGTAGGATTTGAAGCAAGTGGAGAGGTATCTACAAACTTAAGTATGTCTGGAACAGCAAGTTCTTCAGTCAAAATAGGCGTGGAATACACAGATGGATCAGGGTGGAAAAGCTTTAAAGAAACCGAAAACAAATTTAGTTATGTGCCTCCTGATATTCATATTAGCGCTAAAAGAGTAGAAGTATTTGCTGGTCCAGAGTTAGCATTTCTTTTTTATAATATTGCTGGACCAGAAGTATATTTGAACGGTTACATTGCCATTGAAACAGATAGACGCGTTAATCCGTGGTGGGCGTTGTATGGAGGAATAAAAGCAGGTATAGGAGCAGAATTAAATTTAAACCTGCTTGTAAAAAAGATAAGTCTCGCTGCAAATTTTCCTGACATAATAAATTATAAAACTCCACTAGCACATGCTGACGGTGGCTAGCCACACATCATAACTCCCCCAGATGCACCAACCAATGTAAGCGCAGCAGCAGGTGATAGGGGAGGAGAAATAACCATTAGTTGTAATCCAGTATATAATGCCGATTCATACAATCTATATTGGGCGACAACCGCTGGATATGGTAAATCTGGCAGCAAAATATCGCCAGTAACCAGCCCGTACACCCATACAGGGCGTTATGATTAATCATACTATTACACAATAACCGCAAACAATGACGGCGGTGAGTCTAGCTCCAGTAGCGAAGTTGTGGCAGGTCAAAATGATACTAAGATTAAAACAATCTATGCAACCGACTCTGCTTTTGCCGCGCTGACCAACGCTGGGGGCGTCGTTACTTGGGGGCGCACTGGTCTGGCGCCAATAGTTCAAGCGTGCAGCAGCTACTGACTGACGTTAAAGCAATCTATGCAAATCACTCTGCTTTTGCGGCGCTTACCAACGCTGGGACTGTCGTTACTTGGGGGGACTATTGGAGTGGAGGCGATAGTGCAGCGGTGCAGCAGCTACTGCGCTAAGGAAGCGCTGATTAAGTCGCTGATGGAGCGAGTTTGCCTGCAATTGCTGATGATTGCCAGGCGCAAACCGCAGGTGCATGCCGTAGCATATACGCCAAGGGATGCAACACAGCAAGTACCGCTGCCGCAAACCCAAAGTATATTCAACACAACGACGGGAAAAAGACTGCGCTAACTTCGTTGCAGCACTTGGAAACACCCACAAGACCACCAGTATTATCTGCGCACTGCGCCTTGCAATCATCAGCCATCAGCGTTTTTTCTCCGTCTCGCCCATCATGGACTTAATCAGAGGTTCCATAACAGACCCAGAATCAGCTGCTCCCCCATTGTGCCATTATCCGCAATTGGTAATGATCAATACATTGGTCAGTAAACACCGTCAGTGTGCGCTTCTTTGGTGTTGCGGCGTATTTGCGCTGCGGGGCATTGTTGTTTTGACCATCGCTGCAATGTATCAGCACACACCAACCAAGCGATTGAAACCGTACCTTGCTGTATGTTTGCACTCCACCATTGCGTAGGCTGCATTGTACGCTATGTCCGGTCGGGTCATGTTCTACTCGCACCACTGATTCTGCATCTAATAGCCAAGCATGGAGGCGCAGTAGTTCGATGCAATACAGCCAAACGCAGCCACTTGCCACAATTACTACGCTGGTTGGCCAAGGTTGGAATACTACTAATGTCTGCGCAAGTATGAGCAGTGTTGTTATACTGATGCTAGCTTTGAGTGACGCTTTGAGTTGCACATCAATTAGTCGCATTAGTATCGTGTTGTTTGGCAGAGACTGGCATCAGGTGGGCTTGCATACTGATTTTCTGTGCGAGCTTCGCGCCGATGCCTTTGATATTTTCAAGTTGTGAGAAATCAGTAAATTCGCCATATTGCTGGCGATATGCAACGATGGCCTGCGCTTTCTGCTGTCCAACACCTTTAATTGACACCGCAATCGTTTGGGCATCGGCGCTATTGAGATTGACACCTATCCTGTGTTGTTGTTCTTCGGCAAAAGCTGCGGAGCTGCCGAGCACACAAGCCAGCAACACTAACAGCGGGACTATCGTTTTTTAACGTATTCATAAACATCTCTCCATAAAAGAAGAATTGTCAGCAACGTTGGCTTAGCTATTTCACATATTTACACGGTAAATGGCAGATATTACGCTACATTGCGCGATACAATGCTGCCGCGCAATTTGTCCAATTATCGCTTTACGGACCACTGATTAAGCCCATGATCTGCGAGACAAATTTTCCAGATTCATGGTAGCTGGGCTCACAAGTATTTGTCGCAAACACAGGGTTAGTGCGTCCAAAACATAGGAACTTCAGCAACAACTCATGAAAAACAATACAAAGTGCACAAAAACTGCTTCTCAGCTTGTGAATTTATTGTTTTGAACATTGATGCGTCGAGAAAATCAAATGTAGTGAATTGTTCAGAGATTCCTTAAGGTTTGTCCACAATAATGGGATTGGTCGCAAACATGCCTCCTTGATACAATGCAGCCGGGTCATCTTTATCGGGTAATTGTACGGTAGCGTTGATTCTTTTTCTAAACTGCTCAGAGTTGTCTTTTGGTCGCCAACCGAGGTAGGCGACGCCAGAATTGTCCCACCATGTGCTGTGGTTGTTAGACATGCCGTAAATAATTGGACAACCTAATCGAGATACGTTAAACACGCAGCCAACTAGCGAGATAAAATCAGCGACCGATAACCACGTTGACAACATGCGGTGATCTTTGGGTTCTTGCAAGCAAGATCCTATGCGCACTATTGCAGTTTCTTGACCATATTTGTGGAAATACATCAAGGCAACAGCTTCTGCAAATGATTTAGAAACACCGTACCATGAATCAGGGAGATGTGACGAATGGTGGTCTAATTTCTCATTTTGATGATAGAACCCGACAACATGATTTGAACTTGCTAAAAAAATACGCGGATATCCATTTTTTCGTGCTGATTCATATAAATTGTGTATACCAATAATATTAGCCTGGAGAATAGCATTAAAAGTATTTTCAACTGATATGCCACCAAGGTGTAAAATACCATCACAGCCATTGATTATATTATTGAGTGACTCCTGGTCACATAAATCACATTGTACAAACTCAATGGCTGAAGGCATTTTTGCAGGAATCACGATGTCACTGTAACGAATGCTGTCAGCGACGCTACCCAATTGTTCAATCAGCATCTGACCTATTCCACCAGCAGCACCAGTTACTAATAATTTTTTAAGCATAATAAGACTTCATATGTATATAGTATATTTAAATATTTATTTAAATATATTAGGTAATGCTAAAGAAATAAATGGAATAAATGTTGTTAACATGAGTGCAACAACAATCGCAAGGTAAAATGGAAAAATGGTTTTAACAACATCTTCAATGCGCGTTTTGCCGATAGAACAGCCAATGAATAAACAGCCACCGACAGGAGGGGTGGTCAAGCCTAATCCCAGATTCATCATGAGTACCATGCCAAACTGGACCGGGTCCATACCAATTTTTTCTACAACAGGTAAGAAGATAGGTGTGCAAATTAGGATCAGCGGACCCATGTCCATAAAAGTACCAAGGATTAATAAGGAGACATTAATGAGTAATAACAAAATAATTTTGTTTTCGCTAATGCTCAGTAGCAATCTTAATATAATGCTTGGTACTTCGTATAATGATAAAAAATAAGCAAATGCTGATGCTGTACCAATTAATACCATCACCATTGCAGTTGTTCGAATAGATTCTCTTACACATAACACAAAATCTATAATTGAAAGTGAACGATAAATGTAGGTCGTGACAAATAAGGCATACATGACACCAATGGCTGCGGATTCAGTAACTGTAAAAACCCCAGATAGGGCACCACCAATGATTACTACTCCTGTTAATAGTCCAGGAATAGCAGACACCGCAGTTTTTAGAATAGTTTTATAACCAGCGAATCGCGATGATGGATAGCCACGTTTTATAGCTACAGCATACGCAGAAACTGCCAAGCATAAACACATGATTATTCCTGGAATAATTCCTGCCATAAATAATGATGATATGGAAATTCCACCACCAGCAGCTAATGCATACAAAATCATATTGTGACTTGGTGGGATCATGACGCCTGCTATCGAAGCGGTCACGGTGACGTTGACTGCGTAGTCCGCATCATAATTCTTCTTCTTCATCATTGGAATCATCGTAGAGCCGATCGCTGAAGTATCGGCAACTGCCGAACCTGAAATACCACCAAACAACATTGAAGATAATACACTGACGACACCTAATCCCCCACGCATTTGACCGACGATTGATTCAGCAAATCGAACTAAACGCATGGCAATCCCCCCGCGCATCATTAATTCACCAGCAAAAATAAAGAATGGAATGGCTAGTAAAGAAAAGACATTTATTCCACCAACCATTTGCTGAAAAACAATAGGTGGGGGAACGCCCGCTACAAATGCTGTAATAAGTGCAGCTACTCCTAACGCAAAAGCGATTGGCATGCCAAGTGCCATCGTTATAGTAAAGGTGGCAAATAAAATAATGAGTCCTATTTCCATCGACTTTTCTGCGCTCGAGTTATTTGAGTTGTAGCAATGATTGAAAACCACAATTTCTCAATCATAAAAATAGAAATTAATGCACCAGTAACCATTAATGGTACATATTGCCAACTTTGAGAAACGCCAAGTAATGGTATTTTTTGGGACAGGGTTAGTTTAACGAGAGGAAGAGAATATAATATCATAGCTATTCCAAAAAATAATAAGACAATACTATTAATAATATCAACAACTTTTTGAGCCTTGTGAGGTAGTTTATTAGTAATCAATTCAATGTTAAGGTGTGTATTTTCTCGTAAACCAATTGCACTAATCGGTAATACGACGACTAAAACTAATAATAATGCAAGCTGCTCTGTCCATGTTCGCGGATTATTTAATACATAACGCCACCAAACAGACCAGTTGATTATGGCGATGAGTACCACCAAAGCGATTCCTCCTAGAATAAAAAATAATTTACTCAAGTAATCCAATAATCTAAATCTCATTTTAAGCAACCTTCCATAATGTAAGAGCCATAATGTAAGAGCACGTTACGAATTCATCAAGAACGCGCCCTTAAGAAGTCTTATTACCCAGTTAATTGTGTGACGTTGCTTAAAAATTATATCGTTTGCATTCAACCATTATCGCACTGCTTATCCCTCATTAATGAGTCAGAACTTCCTTGATTTTAGCTGTCGAGATTACTTAGTGTCTTGGATTCGCTGGAGCATGTCTCTCATGTTAGTTGTGGTAACAAACTTATCGTAGACTGGTTTCATTGCATTAATGAACTGGGTTTTATCTTTGACTTCGACAACTTTTACACCACTGGCACGAACAATTTTTTCTGACTTTTCCACTTGTTCCTTCCATAGTTTGCGCTGTAATACGGCACTGTCTCTAGCGGCGCTACGAACAGTTTTTTTATCAGCAATACTGAGAGAATCCCAGACTGATTTATTCATTGCAAAAACCTCTGGGACAATCGCATGCCCGTCAAGCAAGTAATTTTTTGCAACTTCGTAATGACCGCTACTTTGATACGACGGCCAATTGTTTTCAGCACCATCGATCAAGCCAGATTGGATGGACGTATATACTTCACCATATGGAATAGTTGTCGCACTTGCTCCAAGCGCCTCAATCATTGCTGCATTCATATCTGAATTTTGGACGCGGAATTTTAGTCCTTTCAAGTCTGTGATTGAGTTCAACTTGTATTTTGAATACAAAGAGCGCGCCCCACTATCATACCAGGCGAGTGCAATCATATTATGCTTTGCTAAAGCATCACCAATTTCATCACCAATTTTCCCATCCATTACTCTGTGCATATGATCCATCGATCTAAACACATAAGGTAGGGTTGCAAGTTGCGTTTCAGCAACAATATTGTTCAGTGGTACTAGGTTAAATACGGCAAAATCAATACCGCCAAGTTGAATTTGCTGGATAGCTTGGTTCTGGTTTCCTAGTAACCCTGAATTATACGTCTTCGCTTTTAATTTACCATTTGTCGCCTTAGTTATTGCTGCGCTAAATGACTCCATTGCAACAGTGACCGGGTATCCTGGTGGATGAATGTTCCAACCTTTTAATTCTTTTGCTACTACTGGTGATACTACAAATGCAATCATAACCGCTAAGGCAACTGATTTTTTTAGTTTAACTTTAAGCATTGTCAATCTCTCCTTGGTTAATAAAAATAAATCAAGCAATAGTTCTCTGATGACTGAATACAATACTTGATTAGTAACAATGCTAAGGAGTTGTATGACAGCTTGTCAAGCTATATGATAGATTATTGTTATTCAGTAGTTATTAGTACAGTTTGTGCTATGGTAATACACACTATGTTTTCACAAGATTTGTGAAACTCTGCAAAGTAAAACGGCATGACAAATCAAAAAACAGGATTTAGTAATCAGGGTAATTTAGTCCAATCAGTTGCCAACGAACTAAGAACTGTTATATCTGGTGGCAGCTTAACGGTCGGGCATAAATTACCTAGCGAGGCGAAGTTATGCAAAACATACAATGTGTCGCGCACCGTTATTAGAGAAACCATTGCTGCGTTACGAACCGAGGGATTAATCGACACCAAAAAAGGTTCAGGAACGTATGTTATTAATACTAAAGAGCGTGTTACCGCTACATCAATTAGTATAGGTCACCCAGAAAATTTATCCAGCACATTGGAAATGTTAGAGTTCCGTGCAGCGATTGAAATTGAAGCCGTTGCCATAGCAGCTGTACGACGGTCACCAGCGCAAGAAGAAGCTATTTTTGAATGTTTGTATGCAATGGAACAAGCAAACATTACGGATAAATCCTCAAGCGTACTAGATTTTCGCTTTCACACGTTAATTGCAGAAGCCACAAACAACCCATGGTTTAGGAAAATCCTTGCAATGATGGGGGCTGATGCTATACCAAGAGCACGGTTATTAGTTAATTTTAGTGAACAAGTAGTCATAGATTATACCAAACAACTCAGTACAGAGCATCGACAGATTGCCGATGCACTAGCAGCAAAAAATCCGCTGCTCGCGCGTAAGACCATGCGAACACATTTAAAAGGCGGGCAAAATCGCTATCGAAAATTATTACGTATTTATCAAAAAAACAAAACGAATACTGCAAAATAGTAGAAACTACGCGCAGATGAATGTAGCAATTTTCCTCAGTAGAGAAACTTTAGATAATGAAAATTTGTAAAGTTAACACCCATATACTTGAATACAAATTAAGCACCCCTTTTGAAAGTGCTGCTACGCGATTTAGCAGTCGTCAACATATGTTAGTTGAAATTACTTGCGATGATGGAACTATTGGATGGGGCGAATGTCTTGGGCCAGCCGGTCCAAATGCTGCGGTAGTAAAGGTATATTCTCAACATTTAATAGGGAGAAACCCTCTAGATAATGAAGTGATATGGCTAGATCTTTACAATACATTACGCGACCAAGGGCAACGCGGCCTAACCATCACCGCACTCTCTGGGATTGATGTAGCATTATGGGATATTAAAGGCAAGCATTTTAATGTACCTATTTCTACTTTATTAGGTGGGCGCGTCCGTGAAAGCGTACGCGCGTACGCCACAGGGTCATTTCGCCGAGATGGGGTTGACCGTGTCCGCGATTGCGCACAGGAATGTGCAGCACATATCAACGCTGGTTTTCACGCGGTTAAAATTAAAATTGGCTTTGGAGTTTTGGAAGATTTAGACGTGATTTGCGCTGTTCGAGAAGTTATTGGTTGTGATGCACGATTAATGGTAGATGCTAATCATGGCTATACGGTTCGCGAAGCCATCACATTAGGCAATGCTGCCGCTCAATATGATATAGATTGGTTGGAGGAACCAGTAGTACCAGAATTGTTAACAGCCTATCGTGCAGTACGTGCAGGTCAGCCCATCCCAGTAGCTGGGGGTGAAACATGGCAAGGGAGATTTGCCTTTCATGAAGCATTGAAAACTGGCTGTGTCGATATCGCACAACCTGATTTATGTGGATCAGGTGGCTTTACTGAAATGCGGCGTATTGCTGATATAGCAACGTTACACGGTATTCGATTAGTGCCTCATGTATGGGGGACCGCGGTGCAAATTGCTGCGAGTTTACAATTTATTGCTTCATTATTACCTGACCCACCACGACAAAACCCTATTGCACCGATATTCGAATTTGATCGGACTCATAATCCATTTCGTCAAACGATTATAAAACAACCGATTGAACATATTAACGGTATTGTCAATATCCCTAATGGACCAGGGCTGGGTATCGAGATTGACCGTGATGTCATTGCGCAATACGCAATTATCCTGTGAACTTATCTAGCATTGATTAAAATAAAACATGTATTGTGAGATACCTATTTTAGGGAGCAAGGCTGCACAGCACGAATTGATTGTAAAATTGATTGATGAAGTGCCCTATGAAAACTCTGATTAACTCCATGATGGAGTGAGTTTGGCTGCAAGCGAGTTTGCCTGCAATTGCTGATGATTGCAAGGCTCAAACCGCTGGCGCATGACCTAGCAATACGACAAGGGATGCAACACAGCAAGCGTATGCAATTGCCGCAAACCCAAAGTATATTCCAACAGAAGGACGGAAAAACGCTGTGCTAACGACGTTGCAGTACTTGGCAACACCCACAAGACCACCTATATTATCTGCGCACTTCGCTTAATTTTCATCAGCGTTTTTTCTCCGTTTCGCCCATCATGGAATTAATCAGAGCTTCCTATCCTTAGGAGAATATATTGCTGAACCAATAATATAGCACTTGACAGAGCAGGTTAGATAAAAAAAGCCCGAAAGTAAACTTTCGGGCTTTTATAGATAATTTGAACTACAATATTCTACTACATCATGCCGCCCATGCCGCCCATGCCGCCCATGCCGCCCATATCTGGCGCAGGCATCGCTGGCTTATCTTCTGGTGATTCAGCAATCATAACTTCTGTAGTCAACATTAAAGATGCAACAGATGCCGCGTGTTGTAATGCTGCTCGCGTCACTTTTGTTGGATCTAAAATACCCATTTTAAGCATATCACCATACTCTTCAGTGCTTGCATTAAAACCTTCATGGTCTTTTGCTGACTTTACTTTATTGACAACAACTGAGGCTTCACCGCCTGCGTTTGCGACGATTTGTCGAAGGGGCTCTTCCATTGCGCGAAGTGCAATAGCAACACCATGGTCTTGGTCTCTATTCTCGCCCTTCGTGTTTTTGACTTTGTCTTGTGCGCGAAGTAATGCGACTCCACCACCAGCGACAACACCTTCTTCAACAGCCGCACGGGTTGAATGCAACGCATCTTCTACACGTGCCTTCTTCTCTTTCATTTCTATTTCTGTTGCTGCGCCAACTTTTATGATTGCTACACCACCAGAAAGTTTTGCAAGGCGTTCCTGTAGTTTTTCTTTATCGTAGTCTGAAGAAGACTGTTCAATTTCGTTACGAATTTGCTTGATACGACCTTCGATATCAGCTCCTTCACCGTTTCCGTCTATTACAGTTGTTTCTTCTTTACTGACTACAATGCGTTTAGCTGTACCAAGATGTTCGAGTTTTGTTGATTCAAGTGACAAGCCAACTTCTTCTGAAACAACCTGACCACCTGTTAATACTGCGATGTCTTGTAACATGGCTTTTCTGCGGTCACCAAAACCTGGCGCTTTCACACCAACGACTTTAATAATTCCGCGCATACTATTCACAACTAATGTTGCTAATGCTTCGCCTTCAATATCCTCAGCAATAATCAACAACGAACGTCCTGCTTTTGTTACTTCCTCTAATAAAGGAAGCATATCGCGGATATTTGATATTTTTTTATCAACAAGCAAAATGGCAGGGCTTTCGATTTCTGCAGACATGTTGTCTTGATTGTTGACAAAATACGGGGATAAATATCCACGGTCAAATTGCATACCTTCAACAACAGTCAATTCGTCTTCAAGTCCATTGCCTTCTTCAACTGTGATAACACCTTCTTTACCAACCTTTTCCATTGCTTCGGCAATCAACCCGCCAATACGGCTATCGCCATTTGCTGAAATTGTACCGACCTGTGCAATAGATTCGCTGTCTTGACATGGCTTAGACACAGCTTGCAGCTCTTTCACTGCAGCAATAACAGTTTTATCAATACCGCGTTTGATGTCCATTGGGTTTACGCCTGCGGCAACTGCCTTCATGCCTTCATTAATAATAGATTGCGCCAAAACCGTTGCTGTTGTTGTCCCGTCGCCAGCAACATCTGAAGTTTGTGATGCAACTTCTTTTACCATTTGCGCACCCATGTTTTCAAACTTATCTTTGAGGGTGATTTCCTTCGCCACAGATACGCCATCTTTCGTGACCGTTGGTGCACCAAATGATTTATCTATAACGACGTTTCGTCCACGTGGACCAAGCGTTACTTTGACTGCATCGGACAATAAATTAACACCTTTCTGCATTTTTGCGCGGGCATCTGTTCCGAAAATAATTTGTTTTGATGACATGTTTTTACCCTTATTCAATAATACCAAAAATTTCGTTTTCTTTCAGAATGAGCAATTCTTCATCGCCATTCTTGAGCTTGTCTCCTGCATATGGACCAAAAACAATAGTGTCACCGACTTTCACATCAATTGTTTGGACTGAACCATTATCCAGCTTTTTACCATTACCAACAGCAATAACTTCTCCGCGCTGTGGTTTTTCTTTTGCAGAATCAGGCAAAACAATACCGGATGCCGTTGTGGTTTCTTCCTCACTGCGTCGAACCACAACACGATCCTGTAGGGGGCGTATTTTCATATTTTTTACTCCTTTGGTAAAAAATGTTAGATAAAAATGGAGCTAAAGGCAAATGAATCACCGCGCTCCACAACAAAACTTGTCACTTCGATAGGGTTGTATAGTCGCATTTCAACTGCATAGCTCTATAATTTGTTGATATTCTTCAATTGAAGGTCTGAAAGCAGCCTATGGAACCTCTGATTAATTCCATGATCGGCGAGACGGAGAAAAAATGCTGATGAAACTTAAGCGCAGTGCGCAGATAATACTGGTGGTCCTGTGGGTGCTGCCAAGTGCTGCAACGACGTTAGCGCAGCGTTTTTTCCCGTCGTTGTGTTGAATATACTTTGGGTTTGCTGCAGCGGTACTTGCTGTGTTGCATCCCTTGGCGTATATGCTACGGCATGCGCTTAGCGGTTTGCGCCTTGCAATCATCAGCAATTACAGGTAAACTCGCTCCATCAGCGAGTTAATCAGAGCTTCCCTATGGATAAGCGCAACATAACATTGCAGGATAATAATGTGTAGAGAATACTAAGGTCCCAATACGCAAGCTAATTTTTCTACGCTATCTAACTCTTCTACACTATGCAAAATCCTGTGTCAATTCTTGTGTTTTGGTAATAATAAGGGTTGTCGCATGCTGACAGAGAGTATTATATTTTGTAGGTGCTGTATCAGCACATCAATCATAACAAACATTATCAGGGTAGTTTAACCGACTATAATTTTATGATTTAGCAAATCACAACGAAGTAGTCTAAGTTAAAGCAGTTAGCTGTAATTTAAAAGAAACATATAGAGCTTTTGAATAAAGTCAAGATTAATTCAACCGCCTAGATAAATCCTCGGCGGTTTTGTTATGCTCACCTGTATTTATAACTAAATATTCAAAATGACAGATAACCCGCCCGATACTCAACCCCAAAGTGCCGCAGAAAGACAACGTAAATTTGCGATAAAACAACGGTCGCTTCTTCGAAATAAGCGGTCACTTTGGACGAGCCTAGAAGAATATGAACAAATTAAATTATTGTTGCATAAAATGCGAAAAAAATAATCAAATATTTAAACAAACTACTTGACCAGTTAGGGCTAACGCTTCTACTAGACCTATCAAGTCGGGATATTGAGGTTTACGGATCAAAAGATGGTGTTGTAACGCTGGGGAAACACACAAACATAACACTTGTTGCTTGACGGACGATGTTAGATTGCAGGCGCAATCAATTGGTCATACTGGCAAAAGTTGGCGGAACCTGGTCCGCAAGGCAGCCTAGCAAATGGTCATGAAATGGTCATGGTCTAGGGCATTTCTGAAAACCCCCAAAAAACTGGTTAATCTGCCATAATGGGACTGTTGCAAATAGAAGGCAAATAATCTTATTGATTAGGTATATTGCTTATAGCCTGGTGTAAAATCATTCAACTCAACTACAACCTTATATTTTAAATATCATGCATAGACAAGTAGAAATGATTGCCCTAGGAGATCTAGTAGCCGCTGATCATATATACCGCAAGTTCGCTCAATTAATAGATATTAGCCGCTTAGTTAGTAAATATTTAAAAACAGCACAAGGCTCTAGCAACTATAAAGGATATGGTATAGAACTGTTATTTAAAGCACTGCTACTGCAACACTTAGAAAATTTAAGTGGGTCTGTTGCAAATAGGTTAAAACTTGATAAAAATTAAAAATTTTGTACAAACACAGAATTTTCTATCAATCCAAGGTTTAACAATCAATATTTACTGGTATTTTCAGTCAAATAGCTGTTTTTTGGTGCAGTTATCCTACAAAACGCCACCATACTTTACGTCTAACACCACCTGTCTTTTCAGGTTAAATGCTAGCGACTCCAGAAATATCGCAAACTGATTCTTTGCTACTCCCACATATCTAACCCGATGATTGGTTTTTGAAAATACTCTTTCATACGGAGAACGCAGCTTGCTAAAGAATGTATCTTGGTCTTTGTTTTTATCTTTCATATTGTTCTTTTTTATAGCTGCCAAATGGCAACGCTTTTTAGCGGCTGCATGTCTTGCTCCTTTGCTGCAATAACCTTTATCTGCATACATAGCTCCTTGTGTTGGAATAACATGACCAATACCTTGTCCGTCTGTTACGTTAGCTGGTGTTATCGCTACTTTATTATTAATCAAGCCTGACTGCATATCAACACTAATATGTTTCTTATAGCCATACCAAAATTTACCGTTACCTTTGCAGCCAATGCGGGCTTGTTTGTCTGTAGCTACTTTAGGTAAAACCTCATTATTAAGTTTGGCGTACTTTTGCTGGATTACTCTATCTCTCTCTTCCCACAAATTAGCTTTAGCTATTAAATGAGAGGCATCTATACAAGTAAATACCTCATTCATGTACCCATGTTGTTGCAATTGAGCGCGAACATCTGCAAATATCTTAGATAATTGGTGCGTACCTATACGCGCCCTAGCTCTTGTAAATACTGTATGATCTGGCGTAGGCGCGGTTAACGCTACATTACAAAACCATTTAGCGGCGTTATTTTCTGTTAAGTAACTTTCAAGCTCTCTATCACTTAAATTTTCTAAGTGTTGCAGCAGTAGTGCTTTAAATAACAGTTCTATACCATAACCTTTATAGTTGCTAGAGCCTTGTGCTGTTTTTAAATATTTATTATCTAAGCGGCGAATATCTATTAATTGAGCGAACTTGCGGTATATATGATCAGCGGCTACTAGATCTGCTAGGGTAATCATTTCTACTTGTTTATACATGATATTTAAAATATAAGGTGGCTATGTTCTGATAGTTTGTTGAAATGCTGTATACAGCATATCCCTCATGAAGCTGGCAGGGGATATATCTCCCCGTTTATTAAGCTCAAACCAACGAAACCATCCACAATATTTATGAAGATTTTTAGTTGCAACACCATGAAAAGGGGCTAGCCATTGCTTGAGCCTCATGTGGTAAGCGTTCACCGTTTGAATATGAAAAACTTTGTCTTTGACCCGCTCACCAAGGCTTTGATTTAACACGACATGATTGATATTTTTCTGCTTGGCTAGATGCTCATAATTGATATGACCGTCGGTACAGAGAACCAGATCGTCGGCGAGTTTAGGTACAAAGGTTGCCTGTAATTGATCCAGCGTAAAGTGCTCTACAACCTGATCGACAATGTTGCCACTTCGATCGATGCCAATAACAGCTTTCACTGTAGATGCTTTGCTATTACCGCGTTTTCGCGGCTTGCCAGTGGTTAAATAGCGACTGCCTTTTTCAGAATATTTAAACCAAGTTTCATCTATTTCGACAATGCCTTCAAGCTGCTTGCTCATAAGTAAATCAGCCAATTTAAGAAATTTATGACGCCATGTGAATGCCGTGGTGAGGTTGATGCCGCATTCCTTTGCAGCAATGCGCAGCGATTTTGAATCAACCATCGTTTGGCAGTATTGTTCCCACAGTTCAGGCTTATGCAGACCATTCAATTCTGAACCCGTTAGTGCATTATAGGTTTTTAAGCATGATCGACAACGATACCGCTGACGTCCTTTTGACGTGCCCCACTTATAGGTACTGTCATGTTGGCAATGAGGGCATCCATGTACCGCTTGTTCAAGTAATTTCAGCACTTGAGGTTGCGATTCTGGATTGATTAAATGCTGTTCTAAGTCAGCCTTTTGCTTTGGAGAAAGCCCATTAACTGCTTGTTTTAACTGATTAAATTCAGAGGTCTTCATGATTTAGAGCATTGTGGATGTGATTGATACTTGGAGCATATCATATTTCAACAATTTATTCAAATAGAGCCATATAAGGTTGTAGTTGAGTTTAATGATTTTACACCAGGCTATAAGCAATATACCTAATCAATAAGATTATTTGTCTTCTATTTGCAACAGTCCCAAAAGCACAACTATTGGCACTACGTTTGGGACAATTAAAAAAAGAAGGAAAAGCAACTACTACCCAAATTTCTATGGCGAAACGAAACAATGTAGAAATGGCCTTGAATATTGCCCGTGAAGCTAGGCAAGTATTGGGGGCTATTGGAATTTCTGGAGAATATAGTATTATGCGTCATATAATGAATCTTGAAAGTGTTATTACCTACGAAGGTACACACGATATTCATTTGCTAATAACCGGAATGGATATTACAGGACACTCGGCTTTTATATAAGTGGAATGAGGTTTTAGACAACAAAATTTCCTTGTTTAGAGTATTGGTTATAAGTTTTTGGTCAAAGATTTTACTATTTCATTCTCAGCAAAAAAGCCTTTTAAAATTACTTTTATGGCGGTATATCCTGGTACGGCCAAAATCAGTCCGGTAACACCGAATAAAAGTCCTCCGATAATTATAATAAGGAATATTTCGAGGGGGTGAGATTTGACACTATTCGAAAAAATATAGGGTTGTGAGAAAAAATTATCGACCAATTGCCCAAAACCAAAACCAATCATTACATAAGACGTTTTAGGTAGTATTACCGTACTGAAATCGGCTCCTAAATTACTTGTCATAGATAAGATTAACATTAAGATTCCGCCAATGATGGGACCAATATATGGGATTAGGTTCAGCAAGGCGCAAAGGAAGGCTATTACCACCGAGTTTTCTATTCCGAAAATAGATAGGGCAACAGTATATATTACAAACAATATAAGGATTTGAAATACAAGCCCCACAAAATATCTAGAAAGTAAATTTTTAATCGTTTCTATAGATTTTTTTAATCTAACCTCTTTATCCGAAGGGATAAAAACGAATACGCCCCTTTCAAATAAGCTACTGTCTTTTAAGAAGAAAAAAGTAATGAAGAGAACAGAAAAAATACCTATGCTTAAACTACCCAGAATACTAACAATCGAATTTAAGAAATTAGGGATAAATCCAAAATCTATGGATTTTAAAAAATTAGGATATTTAATTCTCTGTTCAATATCCGTGGAATTTATTTTGAAATAATTAATAAACTGACGGTATATGTTTTCTATATTATTTTGTAACTCATCAATATTTAACAATGACAAATTATGTCCTTGTTGCACCAACAGAGGTATAAAAAGAGCAATGACGCCAACTAATATCCCGATTAGCAGAATCATTGTTATTATTACAGCCAAGATATTTGGTAATTTTAATTTTCTTCTTAAAAACAGTACTATAGGACGTCCTATGAGAGCTATAACCACAGCGATTGCCAAATAAATAAGGACGGATTGTATCTTAAATAAAAAAAATAACCCTAAAAAGACACTTATTAAAATACCTATTGCTTTTAAAATACCATTTGCTATAGTCTTTGAGGTCATATTCTTAATTTTTAAATACGTAAGATATAATATTCGCAGCCATACGCAATGCTTTTAATCTAATTTCAGCGAAGTCCTTATTTACTTTTTTGTCTTGCCATCCATCACTTAAATCGCTCTCGTAGGTGAAAAGTAAAACTAATCTGTTTTATCAAAAACACCAAAGGCTTGGTGGCGCTTGTCATTATACTCATGAATTTTGGGCAAGCCTTTAGGAAAGGAATGTTTTTGGAAAAAAATGGGATGATTTTTTCCTAATTCTATGAGTTCTTTATTATGGAAAACTTTGATTAGTTCATGTTTTAGGAAACCTCTGCACAATTCACTACATTTGATTTTCTCGACGCAGTAATGCTCAAAAACGATAAAGTGAAAAGATGAAAAGATGAAAAAGCTATTTTTGTTCAATTTTTATTGTTTTTCATGCGTTTTTGCTGAATTTCCAATGTTTTGGACGCACTAACCATGTGGTTGCGGCAAATACTTGTAACTGGGCACAAGATTTGTAAGTCCAGCAAGCATGTATAGTTCGGTTGGTATTCTTTGCTAAACTTGTATATATAGTATAGCATACTTTGCTATATCCAAACATGCGTTTCATATAAAAGAATACATGCTCAACTTTGGCGCGGACACTGGCTGGCAATTTCTCAAGCTGCTGCTGGACACTCCCTGCTTTCAATTGACGCTGCTTGCCGATACGCTGACTCACCATCCACATTGCCCGTTGCTGATGTTTAAATCGTTGCTGCACAGCTACATAAACCCGCATCGCCAAAACACGTCGTTCATCGCCATGCCAGAGTTTATCAGGGTCACATCGTTGACATTACCCGCCGTGGTTGCGGGCTTCAATCATCCCAGAGCTTTCATCTACACCAACAAGAACTTTCATGCCAAAGTACCATTGGTTACCTTTCCTTGTTTGCTGCATTTGCGGATCACTGGCTTGCTGTTTATTCTTAGGTTGTTGTTGGGGTGTCGATGATTGATGCGTCAACGCTTGCCTGCGCGGAGTAATAATCCATGGTTATTGAGTTGTTGACTGATTCGCCTGAATATTTTTTCACAGAGGCGGTACTGTTCCAGCAATCTGCTGAAATTCAAGATGGTGGTCTCGTCGGGTATTTTGTCGAGGTTTAAACGAGCAAACAGCCGCATTCAATCGACTTCGTACAATATATATCCTCCATCGTTACATCGCTGAAGTCATACACTACTTGCATAACGTGTAGACGCAGTAGCGTTTGCAGCGGATATTATGGACGAGCGCCTGTTTTGCGTAGTTTTAGTATAGTGTTTGGCGACAACTTCATCTAATTCATCTAACTGCTGCCATGGAATAACAGCTGCTGATTTCTCAAGAAATATTTCTCTACGAGTTTTGCATTGCTTATGTGCGTATGCCAAATCTGTAAACGTCATTTGCTTTATATCAATTCTCAAAAAAAAGTTAGGGCAGTATGGCAGATTAGTATGATTTTTGGGGGTTTTCAGAACTTCCTCAGGGTGTTCGTCGGTAAGGTTCGCAATGGTTTCTATCTGGAAGTCACAAATGTCCAATTTCATTTTTTTATCAGCGCAGCAATATCCAATGCAGAGCAACCCGCAAGAGCTGCAAGCATTAATGACTTAGGCCGGTATCCATTTCCGTCTCCCCATCTTCAGGAGAAATATTCATTGTTAAATCCAATTCGGCAGGGTTATTGCGTTTGAAAGTCATATTTTCTAACCATTTCGTACTAATGTTATCTGTCATAATAATTCTTTTAATTTTATCAAAAATACATCAATTTCTTGCACTTGCAATTAAATCTAGTATTTGGTAAATTTGGTGGCAACCTTAAAAAAACTGATATGCCCTTAGTAGCTCCAGATGGGAGAAAGGTAAACATCAGTAATTTACAAAAAAACAATGCATATAAATACAGAGATAGAATTAGCCACAAATTTTGTTGAAAAAACAGATCGCTCCATTTTTCTGACAGGAAAGGCCGGTACCGGAAAAACCACATTTTTACATAATATCAAAATCAATTCATTAAAGCGTTTGGTAGTGGTTGCTCCTACTGGTGTCGCTGCAATTAATGCCAAAGGAGTTACTATACATTCCTTTTTTCAAATGCCTTTTGGACCAATACTTCCAAATGGAGTGCAAGCCCAGAATACAAAAACATCATTTAAAAATAAATTTAACAAAACCAAAATCGATATTATCCGCTCTTTAGATTTATTGATCATCGATGAGATTAGTATGGTTCGTGCCGATTTATTAGACGGAATAGACCAAGTTCTAAGGCGTTATAAAGACAGGAACAAAGTTTTTGGTGGGGTACAAGTACTTATGATAGGCGATCTGCAACAACTTTCTCCTGTTGTAAAAGATAACGAATGGGAATTGTTACAACCCTATTATAAAACGCCTTATTTCTTTAGCAGTACTGCCTTTCAACAATGCCTAGCCATTAGTATTGAATTAAAACATATTTACAGACAGGACAACGAAAAATTTATTGTCATCCTAAACGAAATACGGAACAATAGCCTCACAAAAAAATCGATAACCGACTTAAATAAGCGTTACTTACCCAATTTTTCACCAAAAGAGGACGATGGCTATATTACCCTAACGACACATAACCATAGGGCTGATGAAATGAATTGTATAGAGCTTGAAAAAATTAAGACAAAAAGTTTCTTTTATACAGCCGATGTAAATGGGAAATTTCCTGAATATTCTTTTCCTACTCATAAAAAATTAGAGTTAAAAAAGGGGGCTCAAGTAATGTTTATTAAAAACGATAGCTCTGTTGACAAAAGGTATTTCAACGGAAAAATCGGTAAAATAGTATATATAGATAATGAAGAGATAACGGTTCGTTGCCCTAGTGATGAAGAAGATATTGTAAGCACGGCAGAGGTTTGGGAAAATGTAAGTTATTCCATAAACCCTGAAACCAAAGAAATTTCTGAAAATATTACGGGCTCTTTTTCCCAAATTCCGCTACGACTAGCTTGGGCGATAACCATTCATAAAAGTCAAGGGTTAACTTTTGAAAAGGCCATTATCGATACCAAAGAATCCTTTGCCCATGGGCAGACCTATGTTGCATTGAGCAGATGTAGAACACTGGAAGGCATTGTATTAAAAAGTCCCCTTAGCGAACAAAGTATTATTAATGATATTAGGGTTACTTCTTTTAATAAAAATGTTGAGGACAATCCTCCAAATACAGAAATATTAAACGAATCGCAGAAGAGTTACCAATTGAGTCTTATCAAAGAATTATTTGATTATTATAGCTTTCTTTACCCTGTAAAACGGTTAATTGATATTTATTACACTAATAAAACAAGTATCCAAGGCAATGCTATTGACCCACTGACCACTATAAAAGATGAGGGCATTATTAAACTACTAAAAATCTCCAATAATTTTAGCAATCAATTAAAAGAACTAAGTACAGATATTTTAGAGCCTGAAAGAGATACTGCTGTTCAAGAACGTATACTAAAAGCCCTAAATTATTTTATAACACATACAGAAAATTATATTAAGACCCCTTTAGAAGCATTTAATTTCTCTACTGAAAACAAGGCAGTTGACAAGGATATGCATAAGCAATTTAAAATCCTAGACGAGCAATTGGGAAACAAATTATACTGTTTTAACGGGTTAAAAAGCGGATTTACCATTAAGAAGTATTTAGAATTGCGAGCAAAGGCAATTCTACAAAAGCCTACCCTTACAAAGGTTAAAAAAGAATATGCGGTAACTTCAGAACAGCCTGTATTATTTAAGGCATTACGAGCCTTACGTGCTGTATTCGCACTTAATTATGATGTGGAATTATATCAGGTTTTTACTCAAAAATCGCTTTGTGAAATGTGCGAAACACTTCCTACAACAACAAAGCAACTAGCTGCTATAAATGGTATGGGGAAAGTGAGGGTTCAAAAATACGGTGCTAAAATCACTGAGCTTATACAAGACTATTGCGAAAAAAATGCGATTGCCCTAAAAGAAGATACTCCTGAAAAAAAGTTGCTTCCAAAAAAGGGGGAATCGGACAAAGAATCTTATAAATTATTTAAAAATGGACTGAGTGTCGCTGAAATTTCTAGAGAGCGAGGCTTAGTTACTGGCACTATAGAAACCCATCTTATGAAATTTGTAGCCTCAGGAGAGTTGAACATTACGGATTTGATTCCCAAAGAAAAATAT
Source organism: Gammaproteobacteria bacterium (assembly GCA_965277405.1). Lineage (GTDB taxonomy): Bacteria > Pseudomonadota > Gammaproteobacteria. The sequence continues at coordinate 768,465 of OZ255726.1, read as the reverse complement.
ATAGCCCTTAAAAAAATAATGAAAGAAACCAAGTATGAGAACATTACTGACCTAAAAAGAAAAATCGAGAATAAGTTTACGTATAACGAGATGAGAATGGTGAGTTGGGAAATTGAAAAAGAAAACTAAATTCACGCAGTAATCTTTGTGTTGTCTTTTCGGGGCACATTCAATTTCGGAGATTAGGCGAATAATTTATGTAATCTAATGAGGAAAAAAGTAGTAGCTACTACCCCGTTAAGTTAGCCATAAAGAGTTTTATGTTAGCATTAAAAGATTTGGCATTGGTATTTTGTTGTCAAAAAAGTTGAGTATATTATCACAATGAGCTTTTACAGTATGCGCTGTTGTATAAAAAATTTCTAATTTTGCTTCAAATGTATCTTCAATCGATTTGTCAAAACGCTCTTGAGCGATTACTTTATCTGTGTTTTCATAGATATTTCTAAGTTCATGAGTGTGGTTATAAACTGTTTCTAAATGTGGTTATGGTTTAAATAACAATGTAGCTCTTTGTTTGTGACTCTCTGTCCACTCATTTTATTTTTTAGCTATAATATATCTGCTTCTAGCTAATAATTGCTTAGGCGTATCTCCATTAAATAGTTGTATGGGTTGACTCAACTTGAAAGTTGCGATGACTTATCAATTTTCAAATAATCTTTTTCTATTTTATTATAAATGGTGATTGCAGCTGCTTTTGTAAGGATAATGCAAGTACCGTTTTATCCATTTTGTAGTGTCTTTAAATAGGTCTTTTATTCCTTGCCAATTTTAATACTTTTGCAAGTATTTTGTTGACACGCCTTGTATATTATAGTTAAAGATATTTTAATTCCAGTATGCAAACATATTAATATGTTGTATGTGATAATCTCCATTTACCATTATTCCTTTAGTGGTATTTAGATAGTGGCATTTAGAATATGATGTTCTATTTTCTTCTTGTTGGTAAAAGATTTATAGCTGTTGTGTCCATCACTGCAATGAATGGTTCTTTTGGAGGTTCTATTTCCTATGGCTTTTTGTATATCGTCAGTTGAAATTCTACCCATATTGATGAACCTATATGCTGGATTTCCTGATTTATCCATAATTGTTAGTACAGAGGTCCGTTATTTGTTATTCCTCTTGTGGGTCTCCCACCTCTATTTATTGGAGTTCTATCGGTACACTTCTTTGCTTTCTGACTTTGTAAGTAAAAAGTTTCATCCACTGCGATTATCCCTTACATGGTTTTTGATTCTCAACAGATTCTTGGGAGGATAAAAATTTGTGCCGCCAATTAAAAATAGTAACTGGGTCAAGTCCTGTCTCCTGAGAAATTTTAATCAAATTTAAAGTAGATTCCAGCGTTTTTAAAAACTTAATGACTAAGTGCTTGTTATGAAGCCCACTGATCCACGTCCCTGTATATTCTGTAAAACCACGCTGACAATCCTTACATTTATAGCTGCTACTCCCTTTGTCATTTCCATTCTTGTAATAATTAGTACTTTGACAATGAGGGCATTCTGATCGCTTGTCATCAACGGCATCTCCACGTAATTGCAATAATTCTGTGTAATCCGATTCAATTTGTATCCTGCTTAAGGATTTTAATAAATGCTCCTGGTTAGACTGTGATAAACTTGAATATATGCTTTTACTTGACTTGCATCCATAATTTTAATTTTAGCTTAATTTTAAACAAATATATAATAAATACACCGCACTTTTATAGTTGACCCAAGATTTTTTACATTAGTAAAAAATTGCAAACCAACATGTTGTTGGATTTCGTGCAGGCAGTATTTACTTTTACCTTTGCATTTACCTTTGCACCCTATGCGTGCTTCCCTGTAGCTGTATTTAAGAAAACTTCATTATTTGAGTGTAACCTCCCCATTCTTATTAGCGCTCAGCAACAGAAGTTTGTAGCTAATGCTGTTAATTTGTTATTGAGGCTGGTCGCTATTTTGCAGTTGCTGCGTTGCGTACATGGGCGTGACAAATAGCAATAGCCAACGCATCTGCCGCGTCTGGCTGCGATTGTTTTGGCAAATTGAGGATTGCTTGTACCATAAATTGTACTTGTTGTTTGCTGGCGCCACCGTTGCCAACAACTGCTTGTTTGATCGAGCGCGCGGCATATTCGGCAACTTGGGTTGATTGCATCATCATCGCGCACAATAATGCGCCGCGTGCTTGACCGAGCTTGATGGCGCTCGATGGATTTTTGGCAACAAATACTTGTTCAATAGCACATTCATCTGGGTGGTATTTTTCCATCAATTCGCGGGTGTGTAAAAATAAAAATTTGAGGTTCAGTGGGAATCGATGGTGGCTGACTTTAATTGTCCCCGAAGCGACGTAGCTGATGTTGCGGTCGACGATATCAATACAGCCAAACCCGGTGATGCGAGATCCAGGGTCAATCCCAAAAATGCGCACGGTTACTGCGCGTTTGAATACACATTTTGTACATCGTCAAGGTCTTCGAGTGCGTCAATCAGTTGCGCTAATGATTCGCTGGCTGCGTCATCTAAGGCAACAGTGGTTTGGGCGACCATGGCGATTTCATGATTTTGCGGCTGAATGTTGGCGGCTTGGCAGGCTTGAAGAACTGTCAGCAGACTATCTGGTTGAGTATATACCACAAAGCATTCTTCTTCGTTGATTACATCATCAGCACCAGATTCAAGTGCTATTTGTATCAGCTGGTCTTCGTCAACGCTGGCAGCGAACATCAACATGCCGCGCCGCTCAAATAAATACGCCACCGACCCATCTGTCCCGAGGTTGCCGCCGTTTTTGCTGAAGGCATGGCGAATTTCAGCAACTGTTCTGTTGCGGTTATCGCTCACTGCTGCAACCAGAATTGCGACACCTCCGTTCGCATACCCTTCGTAGGTGATTTCATCCATATGACCCGTGTCAGCCGTCCCAGATCCGCGGGCAATTGCGCGATCTATCGTATCGCGGGTCATGTTTGCCGAGAGTGCTTTGTCAATCGCCAAGCGCAGCCGTGGATTATCTTCTGGTGATGGACTACCTTTAGCTGCGATAGTCAGTTCGCGAATCAGTTTGGTAAAAACCTTGCCACGCTTCACGTCTTGTCTGCCTTTTCTGTGGCGAATGTTCGCCCATTTGCTATGTCCTGCCATACAGAGCCCTGATTAACCCGCTGATGGAGCGAGTTTGCCTGCAATTGCTGATGATTGCAAGGCGCATTCCACTGAGCGCATGCCGTAGCATATACGCCAAGGGATGCAACACAGCAAACGTTAAGCAATTGGCGCAAATCAAAAGTAAATTCACGAAACAGGGTCGGGAAAAAACACTGCGCTGCGTCGTTGCGGCACTTGGCAACACCCACAAAGACTGCACCAGTGTGACCTGCGCACTGCGCTTAACTTTCATCGAGCGTTGTTGCTCCGTCTCGCCCGTCATGGGCTTAATCAGAGGTTCCATAGGTGTTAGTCAAATTTTGCCAGGCGTAAGTGGAGCTCTTGCAATTGTTGCTTTGATGCGCTGCCGGGAGCTTTGGTGAGTAAGCATGCAGCACTTTGGGTTTTTGGAAAAGTAATGACATCGCGAATACTGTCGCTGCCGCACATCATCATGATAAGCCGGTCTAGTCCAAGCGCGATACCACCATGCGGGGGACAGCCGTACTCGAGTGCTGTAAGCAAAAAACCAAATTGCTGTTGTGCCTGCTGCTGGTTGATGCCGAGTAAACCTAACACTGTTTCCTGTATATCTGCGGTATGAATGCGCATCGAGCCTCCGCCAATTTCTACGCCATTTATAACGATATCGTAGGCGCGCGAGAGCATGGTGTCGGGCGCAGCATTCACGTCAATTGGTGCGGTAAACGGATGGTGGAGCGCGGTACGTTTACCTGTGTGGACATCGTGGTCAAACATTGGGAAATCAGTCACCCAAAGTGGTTGCCAACCGGGTTGTATCAAGCCGAGATCCATGCCAATTTTTGTCCGCAGTGCGCCGAGTGCGTCGTTGACGATTTGGGTTTTATCTGCGCCAAAAAACACAATGTCCCCTGGCTCAAGCGCAAGTTTGCTGCGCAGATGCTCGATGACATTTTCTGGCAGAAATTTTAAAATTGGCGAATGCAGCCCATCGTCTTCGACCTTGATATATGCCAAACCTTTGGCGCGATAGCGGCTAACGAATTTTGTATATTCATCGATAGCGCTGCGACTGAGCTTGGCTCCACCAGGCACTTTGAGCGCAGCAACACGTGAGTTTGGGTCGTTGGCAGGACCAGAAAACACTTTGAATGCGACATTTTTCATGTCATCAGCAACGTCAACGAGCTGGAGCGAAATCCGTAAATCTGGTTTGTCCGAGCCATACAGCTCCAGCGCCTGCTGGTATGAGATGCGGGGGAAATCTGGCAGATCAATCTTGAGAACTTGGGAAAACAGTAGTTTAAGCATGCGTTCGGTCAAGTCCATAATCGTTGCTTCATCAACGAAACTTGCCTCAATATCGATTTGGGTAAATTCAGGTTGACGGTCTGCGCGGAGATCTTCGTCACGAAAACATTTAACGATTTGATAGTAGCGATCAAATCCGCCGGCCATGAGTAACTGTTTGAATAATTGTGGCGATTGTGGCAAGGCAAAAAAGTGGTGTGGGTGGGTACGGCTTGGCACTAAATAGTCGCGCGCACCTTCTGGGGTCGCCCGTGTTAACATAGGTGTTTCTAAATCAATGAAGGCGTTTTCATCAAGATACGACCGTACAATTTTCATCACTTGATGCCGCATGAAAAAATTTTTCTGCATTTCAGGGCGGCGCAAATCTAAAAATCGATATTGCAAGCGGATTTCTTCACCAATGTTGTAGTGTTCATCAAGCGGGAATGGCAGTGGTTTTGAGCCTGCCAATACTGTCACAGTGCTGGCTTCGACTTCTATTTCACCAGTGTGCATCGCAGCATTGACCGTGCCTGCTGGTCGTTGGCGAACGCGGCCGCTGATTTGCAACACAAATTCGCAGCGCGCTTTATCGGCAATGGCAAATGCTGCCTGATTGTTTGGGTTACAGACAACTTGTGCAATGCCACGTACGTCGCGCATATCCAAAAAAACGACACCACCGTGGTCGCGCCTATTATGCACCCAACCGCAGATTATTATGTCTGAATCAATATGTTGAGCGGTGAGTTCACCGCAGTAATGTGTTCGCATTGGTATCGTGTTTAATGAAATGACCTAGCCAATAGCATAATGCCCACTGGGTTGCTCAAAATAAAAAATATAAAGTTATGCAGCAGGAGATGGCGCGGGTGTAGTGCTTAAACTACTGTTTGTATTTGCAGGTTTGTCATCCTTTGTCTTGCTATCAGTCGTAGTTGCAGGAGTGTTCGTTGCATCGGTTGAGCTAGCAGATGCAAGATTGCGCTTTTTGTCAGTTTTGAAATCTGTTTCATACCAACCGCCGCCTTTCAAACGAAATACTGGTGCAGTGAGTTGTTTTACCAAAGTATCTGTAAGGCAGTTTTGGCATTGATAGAGTGGTGCGTCACTCAATTTTTGCAGCTTTTCTTGAGTGCTTTCACACGATGAACATTTATAAAGATAAATTGGCATGGTTGCGTTGTATATGGATTGTTTTTGTATAAATACTATTGGTCGCGCTGATCAGATTGCAACGCCGTTCATTTCGAATATCACCACACAGTGATGCAATACGCAACAACTGTTCACTATTATTTGCTAAGGAATCTCTGATTAAGACTCTCATACACTCCAATAACTCGCATATACTCCAAAAAAATAATAGCAATAATTTTCAATGGTCAATATTTGATCATTTCGCTGATTTTCTGTTGCTGTTTTACTGTTTTTTACTGTTTTTCTTGAATTTTGGGCGGTTCTATCCTGTTAGTTGTCCGCGCAGCATGTATAAGTTCGTCAATGCCAGCAAAGAAAATACTTGTACTCGATTCTTTTCTAGTCCTTTGTAGCGAGCTTTCTTATAACCAAACTGACATTTGATTACCCGAAAACAGTGCTCAATCCGGGCGCGCACCTTAGAGTTCTGTCTATTGCGTTTGCGCTGCGAGGTGCTCATTTGCTGCTTTGGCTTGCGTTTATCATTCACACGCCAATCTATCCCAAGATGACGCGAGCCGCGTTTATAACTGTCGCTCGTATATCCTGCATCGGCAAAGATAACCTTATCTGTTTCACGCAGCAATTTTGGGAGTTCATTGATGTCAGCTTCATTCGCGGCTGTGGTGGTAGGCATTGCCGCGCTATGAATCATATTGCTATTAGCGTCGAGTTGCTATATGCATTTTCATGCCAAAATACCACTGCTTGCCTTTGCGGGTTTGATGCATTTCAGGATCCCGTTTTTTCTCTTTATTCTTCGTAGATGATGGCGCATTGATGGTCGTGGCATCAACCATTGTCCCTTGTGAGATTATTATATTATTTTCCATACAATACTCATTCACGACAGCAAGTATCTTGACGCTGAGTTGATGTTTTTCTATGATCCTGCGGGCAAGTTCAAGATGGTGGTTTCATCAGGGATGGCATCGTCTATCAGCTCTATATGGGCAAAACGCCGCATGCTTTCCATGTCATATAGTGCTTCTTCTACCCCTGGGTCTGATAAGTTGTACCATTGCTGTAAACAATAAATGCGTAACATGGTCTGCATATTAATCGGTGGGCGGCCATTCCCTTTCTTGGGATAATGCGGTTCTATTAACTCCAACAACTGTTGCCATGGAGCTAATTTGTCCATTAACTGCAAGAATTTTTCACGTTTTGTTGTTACTTTCTTGTGGTCGTATGCAGCACTGGCAAAAGTTGTTTGTTGCATAAGAACATCCGCTTATGCAAATAGATTCTCTCTTTGTATATCTTGCTAGCTGATATTGCTGTTGTTTGGGACTTAATCAGAGCTTCCCAATGGTTACGGATGGCGGATGCTGCCTTTTTTGTGCTGACAGGTGTACAGAGCAGGCTTAAAAGGAGGTTTTCTCGCGGCCGGTCCCACAAGCCGTCTTTGGCGCGGCGTGTGAGGGATTGTGAAAAGCTATCCAGAAATGCCGCGATGTCAAAAGTTATGACAACAGTGCATTTTCATATATACTCTTAACTGTATTATTGCATTAACTGGAAAACTATATGACCACCAAGACTCCCACAAGGCTGACCATCAATGTTTCACCTGATTTTCGTGATGAGCTGAAAATTCAGGCCATCGCTCACGGGAAAACCCTGAAGAATTATGTGATTGATGCGCTTATGGAGCGTATTCAACACGATTCTGTTGCAGAAGATAAGGTGTGGGGAGAAATGTCCGAAGAAGCCAAGCAGGAAGGCATTTTGGATTCTGAATCCTCTGAAAGCCTGCTAACACGTATGAAAAATGCGTAAACTGCAATTCACCAGCCAGTCGGGAAAATCTCTCGACCAACTCATCAAACGTACACCGGAAATTGCCAGAGTAATCGCTGCGCAAATTGAAAAGCTGCGTAAAGATGCAACACCACGGAATTCCACCAAAATTGTTGGCTATCCTTGTCACCGCGCTCGTGTGGGCAGTTACCGTATCATCTATGAATTTGATGATGATACACTGCTTGTCACCATTGTTGAGAAGCGTGACAAGGTATACCAGAAACTTAGACAGCACTATTCCTGAGCGCTTGGGTTGCTGGGGTCATACACCGTCTCAATATCTATACAGTCTGGGAAAAGAGCAAAAGCCCATGCCATGCGTCTCAAAATTCGTGACAAAACACAGTCCAAAACCATAAGATAATTTTGAAACTTCTAACCCAGTCATCTCATGAAAATTGGATATCTCCGTGTGTCCTCATCAAGTATAAACCATTGATCTGCAAAATGAAAAACTTCATGTCTTTGGCTGTGAGAAGGTTTCTCAGGAGAAAAAATCCTTTAGGTAAGCTCTGATTAACTCGCTCCACCAGCGGCTTAATCAGAGCTTACCTAAGTTGCTGCTAGGTATGATGCGCATTGCGATGATATAATATATCGCTAATTATGCATACAAAATAATGTTTTTGTATATGATGTTCTGATAGTGTGTAATAACAATACAAAACTCACTATGTGATGTGTTGTAGTTATTCATTTATTCAAATACTGGGTATTCCTAGTAATTATAGCAACAAGAATGTGACTATCATTGATATTGTTGCTTTACAAACTTCGCTGTATATGCGAGGAGAATGGAGTAAATCATGAGTAATAAATTAGTATTAGATCGCTATGATCGTAGAATTCTCGCCCACCTTAAAGACAACGCCAGAATCCCTATTGCGCATATTTCACGCAGCATTGGGCTTTCAAGAAGTGCTGTCAATCAACGGTTAAGTAAGCTAGAAGATTTAAGGGTTATCCGTGGCTATCACACAATTTTTGGCAATACCAATGTTGCTCGTACCATCGATGCCTTCATTACCATTAAGCTCGGTGGATTAGAGTTTGATACATTTAAGCGCAAATTGCTTGATATAAGCGAAGTGTATGCAATTTATCATGTCAGTGGATTTTTTGATGTGTTGTTGCATGTCCAAGTTGATGAAATCGAACAGATTAACCGTGTTCGTGACTTTCTTGTCAAAAACCTTATTCACCATGAAAATCACATAGATATTCATGCGGTTATCAGCACCACGATGGTTAAACATTTGGCACAGCATCAAGACAAAAATTTTGATGATTTGTTTCTTGACTGATAACTCAATTGTAGCTCTGCATCGGCAAGTTCAGATTACGTTGCTGATGCAGATGCGTTTTGTTGGCTTGCAAGCGCTGCATGAATGAAGACAACTGCAATACCCTCTTATTTTTTGCTTTGAAGCGTGGGCAATCGTAAATTGGGTGTTTCTACTAAAAAACACAGAATGCGCCGAAAATGGTGCATATATGCCCATTTATCCGGTCTTTTTTGGTCCTATTTCCCACCATTTAAGAGCAATACTGCTGCTGTTGTTGATATAAGTTGCGATCCCTTTTCAAGTTATACGCCATTGCCTTCAACCTCAGCATCGACTTTGGCTATGCCAAGATATCGTGCGCTGGAGACCATACACCCTTTTCATTGTGGCGAAAGTTCGCTCGACTACAAATTTGATGATGTCAGCCTTTTGCCAGTGTGGCATTTGTTTACCGCGTGGCTTTTTCCGCATAATTCCATCATCAATTTGCTTATCACCTAGATTTGCTTGATTTGCTTTGCTGGCAGCTCCCTTATCATACACCAGCGTTTGTCCGACTTTGATTAGGAGCTACACGCCATACCATCTGCAAATCTGCCCATCGCGCTGGTATGCGCCGCATGCGTAGCAACAGATATCACCATGTTCATCTGTTACCACAGTAGCACTATAACCATACGGCAATTTATCACCTTTGCTCATCCATGACGCATCAACATCATCGGCATATTCAACTTCTCCTGTTGCATATGTTCCATCCGCTAATTCGTACTCGATAGCTTCTTGCGTGGTCAACGACTGCGATTTTATCACAGTAGACCAGAGTCATTATAAGAAAATAAAATCCTTACATCACTCTAGTCAAAGAAAGTGGTTCAATTTTGAGGTATGTAAGAGATCGTTAATGAAAACTTGGAAGGCGCATTGTCAGATCCAGTTGAGTTTTTTTCGTCTTATCATCTTTCAATTTATCATCTTTCAATAAAAAGTGGATAAGACAAGGCATCGTAAATAAAAAAGCGATTCCCCCAAGCAATGTTGTCATACAAGCAATGTTGTCATACATAAACGCCGCTTTATCTATCAGACCCGCAAAACCAAACAGCAACATACCAGCTGGAATACCTGTTGTACTTGCAAACTGGTCTAAAGACGCAAATAAGTATAGACGTTTTTTAGTAAACTCTGATTGACCTATCGTCTCCCATCGAACTCCACTAATTGTCATACTCATTGAACCTAGGGAAACTCTGATTAAGTCCCAAACAACAGCAATATCAGCTAGAAAGATATACAATGGTGAATCTATTTGAATATTTGAATAAGCGAATAATCTTATGAAACAAACAACTTTTGCCAGTGCTGCATACGACCACAAGAAAGTAACAATGAAACCAAAAAAAATTCTTGCAGTTAATGGACAAATTAGCTCCATGGCAACAGTTGTTAGAGTTAATAGAACCGCATTATCCCAAGAAAGGGAATGGCCGCCCACCGATTAATATGCAGACCATGTTACGCATTTATTTTTTACAGCAATGGTACAACTTATCAGACCCAGGGGTAGAAGAAGCACTATATGACATGGAAAGCATGCGGCGTTTTGCCCATATAGAGCTGATAGACGATGCCATCCCTGATGAAACTACCATCTTGAACTTGCCCGCAGGATCATAGAAAAACATCAACTCAGCGTCAAGATACTTGCTGTCGTGAATGAGTATTGTATGGAAAATAATATAATAATCTCACAAGGGACAATGGTTGATGCCACGACCATCAATGCGCCATCATCTACGAAGAATAAAGAGAAAAAACGGGATCCTGAAATGCAGCAAACAAGGAAAGACAAGCAGTGGTATTTTGGCATGAAGATTCATATAGGAACTGACGCTAATAGCAATATGATTCATAGCGCGGCAATGCCTACCACCACAGCCGCGGTCCACCACGACAGCCGCGAATGAAGAGGACATCAATGAACTCCCCAAATTGCTGCTTGAAACAGATAAGGTCATCTTTGCCGATGCAGGATATACGAGCGACAGTTATAAACGCGGCTCGCGTCACCTTGGGATAGATTGGCGTGTGAATGATAAACGCAAGCCAAAGCAGCAAATGAGCACCTCGCAGCGCCAACGCAATACACAGAACTCTAAGGTGCGCGCCCGGATTGAGCACTGTTTTCGGGTAATCAAATGTCAGTTTGGTTATAAGAAAGCTCGCTACAAAGGACTAGAAAAGAATCGAGTACAAGTATTTTCTTTGCTTGCATTGACGAACTTATACATGCTGCGCGGACGACTAACAGGATAGAACCGCCCAAAATTCAAGAAAAACAATAAGAAACAATAAAAAACAGTAACACAGCAACAGAAGATCAGCGAAATGGTCAAATATTGACCATTAAAAATTATTGCTATTACTTTTTTGGAGTATATGCGAGTTCTTGGAGTATATGAGAGTCTTAATCAGAGATTCCTTAATAAGGTATAATGTTTATTTTCCTGAGATAATTCGATACGAGGAACTGATTTCACCCAAGCTAGAATGTTCAGCACCCTGTCGCCTGCAAGCGCAGTACCCCAAAATCAGCCAATTCTCCATATCAAGAAAATGGTCGATGTGGCGTTGTAGGAGATGAACGGCCACTTCAATACTTTGTATGCCCCAAGCTGACGAGCAGGTATACCACCAGAGAAATTATTGCGTGCCCAGTTGTTGATGGCGCTTTTCACGATCCGCAGCGAACGTGCGTTGATGGAGCAAATTGGCTATAACCTGATGTTCCGTTGGTTTGTCGGTTTTTGTATGGATGATGGTATTTGGAATCACTCAACCGTCACCAAAAACCGCGATCGTCTTCTTGCGGGAAATACTGCTGTTGAGTTTTTCATTCGCATCAAACAACAGGCTGAAACAGCAGGCCTTCTTGCAGACGAACATTTCAGTGTGGATGGAACATTGCTTCATGCGCTGGCATCAGTGAAAAGCTTCCACATGAAAGACGACGATGACCACAATTATGGCAGCAGCAACAAACGGATTGATGTTAAAGGCAAGAAACGCCACCGCGCTACCCACCAATCTACCACAGATCCCGAAGCGCGCTTTGTCAAGAAAAGCCAAGCCCAAGCGGCAATACCGTGTTACGTGGGCAATACTATGATTGAGAACCGCAATGGTTTGGTGGTAGACGCACATAGCAAACAGTTCAGCGGCACCGCTGCAACCGATGCTGCGATAGAAATGCTTGCCAATATTCCAGGAAATCGCCAAGTGACATTGGCAGCGGACAAGAAATACGACACCAAAGGCCTTGTCAAGCAATGCCAAGCAATGCCAAGCAATGCCGTGAATTGAGCGTGACGCCCCACGTTGCGCAAAACACAGCAAAACGAAGTTCATCAATAGATCAACGAACGACGAGACACCCCGGGTAGCAAACCAGCCAAAAAGTACGCAAACGCATACAAGAAGTCTTTGGCTGGGCTAAGACTATTGGCGGACTTCACAAAGGAAAGTATGTGGTAATAGCAAAGTGAACCATCAATTTGTATTCACCATGGCCGCGTATAACTTGGTACGCGTGCGCAATCTTGGTGTTGTATCATGCTGATGTGCGCTAAAAAATCAATTTTGGCAGTCTTGAGGCTTATTTATATGATAAATTTTTAACAGCCTGTTAAGCGCAGTGCGCAGATAACATTGGTGGGTCTTGTGGGTATTGTGTGGGTATTGCCAAGTGCTGCATCGACACAGTGCAGCTTTTTTCCCGTCGTTGTGTTGAATATATGATGGTTTGCGGCAGCGGTACTTGCTGTGTTGCATCTCTTGGCGTATAGCTAGGTCATGCGCTTAGCGCCTTGCAATCATCAGCAATTGCCATCAAACTCGCTCCGTCAGCGACTTAATCAGAGGTTCCATAACTATGAAGTGTATTTATTGTGCCGCAGCTGATACTCGCGTTATTGACAGCCGTTTGAGTCCAGATAACAGTAGTGTGCGTCGCAGGCGTGGCTGTGATGTTTGTAACAAACGGTTTACTACATACGAGCGGTTTGAGTTGATTATGCCACGCGTGCTAAAAAACTCTGGTCGCAAAGAAAGTTTCGACCAAGATAAAATTCGTACGGGTCTCAACCGCGCATGCAATCGTATTAGTAATGAAAAGATTGATATTTGCATCAATCAAATTATAACCCGCATCCATGATTTTCGTGGTGATGAAATTACCACTAAGCTGATTGGACAATATGTGATGGACGCCCTCCTTGAACTTGATGAAGTTGCTTATGTGCGCTTTTCTTCTGTGTATCTTGATTACAATGACGTGAGCGAGTTTAAAAACACCATAGACGCAATCACTAAACACAAGTCACCATCAAATAACCTGTGAGTTATTGATGGTAAACCTGCGTGTTGCGATAGGCATTATAGTTGATAATAACTGCGTGCTGCTCGGCAGGCGCCGCAAGGAAACGCTACTTGCAGGGCTATGGGAGTTTCCTGGTGGAAAATGTGAAGCCGATGAAAGTTACCAGCAGGCGTTGCATCGAGAATTACACGAAGAACTCGGGATTAGTATTTCCCTATCCAGTTTTTTTTCCCGCAGCAGTGCTGCGTATCTGCACGGAGATATAGCGAGGGAATTTTTTATTGTTACCGCGTGGGATGGTCAGCCACACGGAATGGAAGGTCAAGAACTTGCTTGGGTGCATACCACAAACCTATCGGCATGGTCGTTGCTTCCTGCCAACATTGCGTTACTTGGGAGGTTGCAACAAGTAATGGAGACTTAAAATGTGCATTTACCCCGTATTGTGTCGCATAAAAAACCAACAGCCAACAGCAAATATCACAGCCATAGGAACAGATACAAACAATAACGGGTCAAAACTAAAAACAACGCTAATCGATCCGAGGAGCTGGAGCACAAACTGAATTAATATTCCTACTAATACGCTAACAAATATCCGTGTCGACACTGGTGTGCCGCGCAGTGGACCAGCAACCAAGCCGACAGCAAACACTACCAGCACCACAATCGAAATAGGAAACAATGCTCTTTGCCACAATGCATAGCCAAATGTATTACTGTTGAGTTGTTGCGTATTGAGATATTCAGTTATTCGATAGAGATTTTGCATTGTTAAATACTCAGGTGTGCGCACACTCAGCCATTGCATTGTCTGCTGGTCTGTTGTTAGCGGTATTTTGTTAATCTTAGCCCAGCGCATTGAGTGTGAGCTCAGACTAACTTCCCTACCATGGTCAAGTATAATTTCTCCATTTGCTAATGTGCCGCGCTCTGCCGTCACAAACTTGGTAAGGTTTTGAGTTGCTGGGTCAAGATACCAAACGTGTATATTGCGCACTGTGCCATTACTAGCTACTGAGCCTACCGATATAATCGCGTTGTTCTCTTTAAGCCATGTTGTTTTACTAATACTTGCATAATCAGGTGCTGGAATATTCTTGCGCAATTTATCTCGAGTGGTTTCGGCTTGTTGATGCCAGCCAATAAAGTAGCTGTCATATAACACGACCAATACACCAGCTACGAGCACTAACGGCAATATTGACCAGATGACGATGCTGCAAAGACCGATTCCATTACAACGTATTATTGCAAATTCGGATTGTGCCATCATGGCGCCAACTGCAATCATTGTGCCAATCAAGCAGGCCGTTGGGAAAATATTAAATGCCAGGATTGGCAATTTTTGTCCAATATACAGCAACATATGAATGCCATCGTATGCTTGCTTTAACTCATCAAGCTCATCAATACAACCAAAAACAGCCAATAACGTCGTCAACCCTAACCAAATATTGAGTGATGCTTGTAATCCGCGCGTCGCAATATATCGTTCTAACAACATCATCGCGATAATCTCAGCCTAGTATAAACGCCGACGTATACGATAATGACGGTTAATGGAGCAGCAATAATCGAGAGAAATGCAGGATTCTGTGGCTGTTTAGCCAGTTGCGATGCGCCAATAAGTGCAGCAAAATAACCGACTAATATAATAAATGCCGGTAATGAGTTGCGAAAACTCCCCTGCCTTGGCGCAACTTTTCCTATCAATATACTTAATAAATATAATGTAGGAATTGTTAAAACCAACGCAACACGCCAATACCAGTGTTCACGGTATTCATGTTTTTCTGAACGCAATAACGCGGTGTTGCTGAGCATTTCTTTTTTTTCAACATTGGCTAGCTGCTGATGATTAGGTAGTTTTAAACTCATTACATCAAACGTTGTTGTTGCGCTTGTCTGGGTATTATTATTCGTGCGCACCTGATACCCAGCATGCAAATCAAAATATCGTTGTCCTTTTTTTGTATTCACACTGCCGTGTTGTGCAAACGTAAATGTATCCTGTTGTGTTGCTATACCAAGTTGAGCGATATATACATTGCTAAATGAGTTTTTGTCCTTTTTCTCAATGTATATTGTTGCTGGTTGTGCTCCCGTAACTGTATAGAAATTTTCACTCGTTAAGACATCAAATAAATCATGTTGCCGTTGGACTTGCACGATGGCATTTAATTGCCGAGCATTTGCTGGTGCAGCATACATATTGATATACACCGCTATTGCGGTAAATGCCATCGTTAACAACAATAATGCTCCATGGAATGTTTTTTGCGACATTCCGCATGAATACATCGTGATTATTTCATAGTTGCTATGCAGCCGCCCAAGCGCAAAAACACAGCCAAAATAAAATGCTATCGGCACAACCACGCTGAGGTAATGCGGCACGCTGTGGAGTAAAATTGGCAATATATATTTTGCGTACGCTGGCTGGTCTAAGTTCCACCGTAATAAAACATTGAGTTGGGTTGCAAGGGTAATGCAAAACAGCACCAAAAATACAACGATGATGCTCGATAGCACTTCGCGCAAGATATATCGAGCAAGTATCACTACAACGCGCCACGATGAATCTCTTGCAAACTACGCACGGCTCCTTGTTCAATATTAGCCAACGCGGACGCAATGGCGCGCGCTCCTTCAATCGTAGTAGCTATTTGAATATTATGCCGCAGCGCTGCTTTGCGTAGATTTTCAGAGTCTAACAAGGAAGCCCGGTCTGATGTTGTATTTATCAATAACCACACGTCTCTATTTTTAATCGCATCTAGTGTGTTAGGCCGCGTGCCTTCAAATATTTTATGTACTAATTCAACAGCTACATCATGTCGTTGTAAATATTCCTGCGTCCCTCTAGTGGCATACATTACGCAGCCAAGCGCAATCAGCTCTTTTGCTACTGCCATCCCTGCTGCTTTGTCGGCATTGCGAACACTCAATAGTACTCCAGGGCTTTGCTTAAATATCCGTTGTGTATCTGGTGAAACTGCAAGCAATGCCTTGCCAAAGGCTTCGGCATATGTACTGCCGACTCCCATGACCTCCCCCGTTGAACGCATTTCTGGTCCAAGTACTGGATCAACATTGTAAAATTTACGAAATGGTAACGTAACTTCTTTCACAAACCACAGTAGTGGTTTGGGCGTTTCGATAAAATTAAGTTGTTGCAATGTGCTACCCAGCATTACGCGGGTAGCGATGTTAATTACAGACACCCCAGTCGCCTTAGAAACATATGGGATTGTTCGTGATGCTCGTGGGTTTACCTCGAGCACATACACGTCGTCACCTTGTACTGCAAACTGAATATTCAGCACACCAACAATATGCAAACGCAGTGCTAGTTTGGATGTTTGTGCGACGATTGATGCAACTGTTGCGGCTGACAACGTACGCACAGGTATACTGCACGATGAATCACCAGAATGCACCCCCGCAGGCTCGATGTGTTCCATTACCGCGCAAACAGTCACGGCGACACCGTCACTAATGGCGTCGACGTCGACTTCAATGGCATTGTGTAAAAACTTATCGAGTAAAATTGGAGAACCTGGCGTGACTTGCACTGCAGTATGCATGTAATGCGCAAGGTCAGCGGCGTTATACACCACTTCCATCGCCCGGCCACCTAGGACAAAAGATGGTCGCACCACCAACGGATATCCAATGGCATCGGCACGCTGTTGTGCTTGCTCCACTGTACGGGCAATGGCATTTATAGGCTGCAGTAATTGCAATTCTTGAATAATGTTTTGAAAGGCTTCGCGATCCTCAGCCAAAGCAATATCGCGGGGCTGTACCCCCAAAATTGGCACGCCAGCCGCCTCAAGAGCTTGCGCAATATTTAACGGTGTCTGCCCGCCAAATTGCACAATCACCCCTGTTGGCTGCTCAATACGAATGATTTCCAACACATCTTCTAAAGTCACTGGGTCAAAATACAATCTATCTGAAATATCAAAGTCAGTAGAAACAGTCTCTGGGTTGCAGTTCACCATAATGGTTTGATAGCCGCATTCGCGCAATGTCAACGCAGCGTGAACACAGCAATAATCAAATTCCAAACCTTGACCAATGCGGTTCGGACCACCTCCAAGTACGATAATTTTTTTTACATCGCTTGGCCGTGCCTCACATTGTTGCTGATAGGTTGAATACATATATGCCGTGTCAACGTCAAACTCTCCAGCGCATGTGTCGATGCGTTTATATACAGGGTGGAGTGCAAACTGCTGCCGCAAACTGCGCACTTGCTGCTCTTCCATGTTGCGTATTGCAGCAATACGCTGGTCAGCAAAACCTAGTTTTTTTGCCTCTAGTAATAACTGCATGTCGATTTTTTTTGCCGTTCGCAGCTGGGTTTCCAAATTGATAATGTGTTGTAGCGCGTACAAAAACCATGGATCTACATGGGACTCTTTGTATATTTCTTTGACACTCAATCCAATCCGTAAAGCGTCACCAATATAGCGAATACGATGTTCGGTTGGTACAGCAAGCGCTGTGATGATTTTTTTTCTATCTACATCATCAGCCACTGCGCCATTTTCAGCAATGCCGTCACCGATTGGCAACAGTCCAAGTTTGCCATTTTCTAACGAACGCAACGCTTTTTGTAAAGACTCTGCAAACGTACTACCAATCGCCATCACTTCGCCGACGGATTGCATATGCGTAGAAAGAATGCCACTTGAATGTGGAAATTTTTCAAATGCAAACCGTGGAATCTTAGTAACAACATAGTCAAGCGTTGGCTCAAACGAAGCAGGTATTCGCCCAGAGGTAATCGCATTATCAATTTCCTCCAACGTCAATCCAACCGCAAGCTGCGCAGCAACTTTTGCAATTGGGTAGCCAGTTGCTTTGGAGGCAAGTGCTGATGAGCGAGAAACGCGCGGGTTCATTTCAATTACCACCATAACGCCTGTTTGTGGATGTATGGCGAATTGGACATTTGAGCCGCCGGTTTCAACACCTATTTTTCGAATGATCGCCAGCGCCGCATCACGCATTATTTGCAATTCTTTATCGGTGAGAGTTTGTGCGGGTGCGACAGTAATAGAATCGCCTGTATGCACCCCCATCGGGTCGAAATTCTCAATCGAACAAATAACAATTGCGTTGTCATTGCTATCACGAATGACTTCCATCTCAAACTCTTTCCAACCCAACAGCGACTCGTCAATTTGCAATTGCTGGATTGGCGAAAGCTCTAACCCACCATGGCAAATTTTGTCAAAATCTTCAACGTTATACGCAATGCCGCCGCCACTACCACCAAGTGTAAATGATGGGCGAATGACACACGGTGTACCAAAACGTTCAAGTAATTCATAGCATTGCGCCATCGTGGTGGCAATCCCAGAGTTTGGGGTCTGCAGACCAATTTCCTGCATCGCCTCACTAAACAATTGTCTATTCTCAGCTTTTTCAATGGCCTCTGGTTGCGCACCAATCAGTTGGACATTATGTTGTTCAAGGACGCGCTTTTCATGCAGCTGTAATGCAATATTGAGTGCAGTTTGTCCACCCATTGTCGGTAATATTGCATCAGGTTTCTCTCGTTGTATCACCCGTTCAACAGTTTGCCATGTTAACGGCTCAACATAGGTTGCATCTGCAATTGCCGGATCGGTCATCACTGTTGCTGGATTTGAGTTTATCAATACCACCCGATACCCAAGCTCCTGCAGCGCTCGGCATGCTTGAGTCCCTGAATAGTCAAACTCGCAGCCTTGGCCAATGATGATTGGGCCTGCACCTAGAATAAGGACGGTCTGTATATCAGTTCGCTGCGGCATGGGGAGTTGGTATTGCATCAATAAAACTTGCGAAGATGTGCTGGATGTCTTTGGGTCCTGGGCTGGCTTCAGGGTGCCCTTGCAAGCCAATCACATTCCCTTGTTTGGCGCGTATCCCTTGAATAGATCCGTCAAATAGCGAGCGATGGGTAACGTGTATAGTGTTTGGCAGGGTGACTTCGTCAATATAAAACCCATGATTCTGGCTGGTTATGCTCACGGCCTTTGTTTCCACATCGATAATTGGATGGTTAGCCCCATGATGGCCAAACTTCATCTTTTTCGTAGTTGCCCCAAGGGCAAGAGCCAGAATTTGGCAGCCCAAGCAAATACCTAAAACTGGGATATTAAGGGCTAGAACGCTACGCACTTGTTTGACTGTATAGCTAATTGCATGCGGATCACCAGGACCGTTTGTCAACACCACTCCATCAGCCTTCACCGCTGATATTTGTTCTGCTGTGGTTGTTGCTGGTAATACAATAACCTTGACCCCTGCTGAACGGATCAACCGCAGAATATTTGTCTTCACCCCATAATCGATGACTGCAATGGTTTTGCTACCAGTTACTTGAGTTTGCATCGGGCTATTGAATGCCCAAACATGTTGCGTATGAATGTATTTTTGTGTTGTTGTTACCGTAGTTGCCAAATCAGCGTGCTCTATGCCAGCAAAACCTGCTAATAACTGCTTAGCAACGCCAAGTGCCGTCGCCACCGTCGTCGCTACTGGCACGATTGCACCATCTTGACTACCGTGCTCACGGAGATGGCGAACCAACATTCTAGTATCTATAGCGTAAATACCTGTAATTTGATGTTGTTGTAAATACGCAGCGAATGTCATTTGACCGCGCCAATTACTGTATTGCTGGCTTAAGTCGCGGATAATAACCCCTCGAGCATGGACTGTATTTGACTCGGTATCTTCTGTATTTACCCCTGTATTACCAATGTGTGCTGTTGTAAACGTAATGATTTGCTGGCTATACGATGGATCCGTGACAATTTCTTGATACCCTGTCATACTTGTATTGAATACAACTTCACCCACAGTAGCAATGTCTGCGCCGCAATGCCTACCTACAATGGTTAGCCCATCGCGCAACAATACAACAGCTTGTGTCATTCAATACCTCATTTGAATTTTGGACAAAAAAAGGGAGCCAATATAGGCTCCCCTAGTAACAACAATAATTAAACTACTTAATCTTTGCTTCTTTGTATTCGACATGTTGGCGGACAACTGGGTCATATTTTTTCATGGTGAGCTTTTCTGTTGAGTTTTTTTTGTTTTTGTCTGTTGTATAATAGTGTCCTGTTTTAGCTGACGAAACCATTTTTATTTTATCTCTCATGTATTTCCCTATTTGGCGCGTATTGCTAGCAATACCGCGTCGATTCCTTTCTTATCAATAATACGCAGCCCTTTTGATGAAACGCGCAGGCGAATAAACCTATTTTCTGATGCCACCCAACAGCGCTTATAGCGTAAATTAGGCATAAACCTACGCTTAGTCTTGTTATTGGCATGTGACACATTATTCCCGACTTGTGGTGACTTTCCTGTTACTTGGCAAACTTTTGACATAATTTTTTTAAATATTTATAAGCGTTGCGGGTTATAGCAAAACCACCAAAGAAGGACAAGCATATAATTTCATTTATTTATAGAAGTTCTGCATAAGTTGTAATAGGGTAATTTTGGGTGCTGTTTATGCATGTTTCTCGATGGAGTCCATACATTTGTGAAATTATTGTAATGTGAAGTATCGCAATTAAATATCGAGATAAAATCCTAGATTGAATAATATTCCTTGAGGCGAATCCCCAGTTGACTTGTTACTGATTGCCGCATCAAAGTTCACTGTTTTGAATAGTGTAAAGCCAAAGGCATTATAGCTTAAGGCATTGTCGCCAGCATTCTGCCAGCGTTTACCGATGCGTATTGCTGGAATCAAATAGCTGTCTGGAGTATAGCCAAGCCCGACTACAGTCCATTGGGTTTGATTGTTCGCTATATTTCTACCGCTGTTAAGGTCCCATTGCAAATTTGCGTGTAGGCTCTTGCTATCGTTAAAAAACACCGTGCCGCTGGCAATCAATTTTGGTTTCAAGGTGACCGTAGAGCCATCAGTATATGCAAACCTGGGGATGAGCAGGTCTTCGATGACCAAACCATATACTGAGGTAGTTGTTTGCATCTGCACACCAAGATCAAGGCTCGCCCTAGTTGATTTTTTGCTAACAGCGTCTTTTAAGTCATTTTCGATACGATCGTCGTTATCAGTTGCATTCTCAGAGGTTAGCTGATGCTTGACAACCAATACGTCGGCAGTATATAACTTTATCCTGCCCCCAACAAATACATTACCAGCCAGCCACTGAGATTTATGATCGAAATAGTGGATAAATCTGCCATATGATAGTGCAAGTTGTGACAACGTTCCAGCGCGGATCACCTGATAATTTGATGAATCGACGGTAACGGTTAAGTGGCAACTTGGCTCTTTACCTGTATTACAACTTGCCCCGAAATATTCGTGCCTTGTCGCCAGATCAAGGGCCTGTATCTGAGCTAAACATGCTTGACTTTTTGCATGACGATAACAGTCTGAGTCAGATTTTAATGGACTTGTATCAAATTTGCCATAGCCACTGAAACTCAAATCAACGCTGCTAACTGAATCCCATTGCAGACCAACAGTGCCGCGTAACAAAGGTAGATATACCATTGCAGAGGACAACACCGGTAGACCTACATTGCTTAAACCTTGGCTCAATACGCCGTCAACATACAAGTTGATATGTTCATTTTTAAATTCAGTGTATGCATCATTTGCAGCTTTGACAACAACTTGTGCTCTGCTCAGTGATTTACTCCCCTCAATATTTTCGATGATATCATCAAGTTTATCATTTGCTTTGACTATATCGGGTACTTCATAACCAAGTCCATAATTTGTTATATTGCCCGCATACCGCCATGTGTCTGTTGTCACCGTGTCACTATCAGCGTGAAACCATGACTTTTGTTGCGATAATGAGGTTGCTGGGTTGCCTGTTAGCCCAAACGTTGTTGCTGTATGGTAGGATTGCCCCAATGTTATTTGCGAACCGCGTACGCTATCTTGCTGCGCAATACTCAAGCTTGATACAACTATAGTGCTTATAAGCACAATTGCTTGTTGCCAATTATTCATGAATGTCGTCTCCCAAATATGAGTGGTAATAACAAAATATTCTATAGTATGTTACGCAAAGTATCGCGCTCTTCGATCAATTCTTGCTCAGATATTTTCATTTGTGCTCTACTCCAATCTGATATTGCTAAACCAGTGGCGATTGACCATTGACTATTGCTACAGTGTACTGGATACGAATAAAATAAATCATCATCAACACCATACGCGCCGTTTCCTTTGACCGCCATGCTTGTCCATTGCTGCTCATCCGTGCCAAACACCCACGTGCGCATATGATCAATTGCCGCTGCAGCTGCCGATGCCGCACTCGATGCACCACGAGCTGCTATCACTGCTGCACCTCTGGTTTGTACAGCACCCACCATAGTATTTCTATACCAGTTTTCATCAATGCTCTCTAATGCAGGCCTGCCTTGAATCGTGCAGTGGTGAATATCAGGAAACTGTGTTGATGAGTGATTGCCCCAAATAATTGGGTTGACAACCTCAGTTATGTTACAGCCTTGCTGAGTTGCAAGCTGCGACAAAGTGCGATTATGATCAAGCCGCGTCATTGCCGAAAAATTTGCTGGGTCTAATTTTGGCGCATGATGTTGTGCAATCAAAGCGTTGGTGTTGGCAGGATTACCTATTACTAATATTTTGGCGCTTGATTTTGCTGTGCTGTTTAATGCCTTCCCCTGACCAACAAAGATTTTTGCGTTGGCTTGCAATAAATCATTGCGCTCCATGCCTGGACCACGCGGTGTTGCGCCTACTAAAAACGCATAGTCAATGTCAGCAAATGCTGTTGCTGCTGCATCAGTTACGCTGATTGTATGCAACAGTGGGAATGCGCAATCTTCAAGCTCCATAATCACGCCTTGAACAGCTGCCAGCGCTTGCGGTATTTCAAGCAACTGTAACTGTATTGGCTGGTCTGGTCCTAACAATGAACCCGAGGCTAATCGGAACAGCAAGGAATAGTTAATTTGACCTGCGGCGCCTGTGACGGCTATTTTCTTAGGTGAGGAAGTCATAGTATGTTGCGTTAAATTTTATACTATATTGGTAAACATGAATGCACGGTTATTTACGCGACACTTAAATAAGGAAAATAAGTTTTTCAAGCGGTTTTGTGTTGTTGTATTGCTCATTTTGAGCAATTTATTGGGGTTCTCACCAAGCGGCCATACTGAAAACATTCGCGTTGCAGTGGCTGCAAACTTTGCCACAACGCTCAAGACTCTGGCGCAACACTATCAAGCAACAAAAATTGCTACCTCTATCGGTTCAAGCGGGTTGTTGTTTAACCAAATTCGCCAAGGTGCACCATACGATGTGTTTTTTAGCGCCGATTGTGCCAAACCAAGCAAACTTGTTGCACTTGGTCGCGCCCAGCGCAGCTTGGTGTATGCGACTGGTAGCTTGTATGTCATTGTGCAACGAGAAAATGCACCGCAACAATGCCTCGACAAACAGGCACACGCATGCATCCAGCAGCTGTTGTCATCAACACGATATTTTGCCCAAGCTAACCCGCAATTGGCGCCATATGGGCAGGCTAGCACTCAAGTTCTGCCCCAGTTTAGCAACATTATCGCCCAGCCAATACACGCAATGAATATTGCCCAAACGTATGCATTGTTTGTGCAAGGAGCTGTGCCAATGGCCTTTATTGCAGCGAGTCAAGCTCGATTACCCACCACTGCAATAGCCAAGGCTGTGGATATTGCCATTCCTCAATCTTGGCATGATCCAATCCAGCAATGCCTTGCGGTAATAACACCATCAACAACCGTTGCGCGCTTTCTGTTGTTTTTGCAGTCAGCAACAGCAATCGATGTCTTGCACAATGCAGGATATTCCCAATGAATTTATTAAGCGTATCGGACTGGCAGGCATTGCTGTTGTCGTTTGAAATTGCAGGGATCAGCACTGTTATTTTATGTGTTATTTGCTTACCCTTGGCGTGGTGGCTGTATACGCACTCTGGTTGGTATGTCGCAATACTCCAAGCAATTGCAACCTTGCCAGCTGTTTTGCCACCAACAGTATTAGGTTTTTATCTATTGATTTTTTTTAGTCCTACGGGAATTATTGGCACAACGTTGCAACAATTTGGAGTGCAATTACTGTTTACTAAAACTGGTTTGATTATTGCATCTGTGCTGTATTCCCTGCCTTTTGCGCTGCAGCCGTTAATGGCGGCGCAACAGCATCTTGGTACGCAATACCTTGAGCTGGCAGCGTCATTAAGCGTTTCAAAGTGGCAGACGTGCACCCGAATTTGGCTACCATTGATGCGACCTGGGATCAATGCGGCGGTATTATTAAGCTTTGCCCACACCGTTGGCGAGTTCGGTGTCGTGCTGATGATTGGTGGCAGTATCCCTAATCAAACCAAAATGGTTTCTATTGTATTATTTGAATATGTTGAATTGCTCGATTACCAACACGCCCATCAACTAGCATTGCTGTTGGTTTGCATCTCAGCGCTGATCTTATCGGTAGTGTATTTTTGTTTGCGCAATAAGCATGTACACCATTCGCTGTAAGGAACTCCCAGCTATCGGTGCACTCGATATCAGGCTGCCTGGCAACAGTATCACCTGTGTATGGGGAGGCAATGCAACTGGAAAAACCGTGCTGATGCGCACTATCGCCGGTTTAGAGCGTCATGGTGATACTATAGCTACTGCGAACAATGCCAATGTCCACAAGCTACCCCCGCGACTACGCAGTATTGTATATTCGCCGCAAGCTCCAACGCTTTTTCCGCATTTATCTGTTAAAGACAACATTGCTATTGCTTGTAATCAAGCACAACGCTTGGGTATCGTCATTGATGCCTTTAATCTTGGTAATATTTGCGGCCATTTCCCCTATCAACTCTCTGGTGGTGAACAACAACGGGTTTGTATCGCACGGAGTCTAGTCACCAATGCCGACTTAGTGCTGCTCGATGAGCCATTTCATGCTGTCGATAGCTGGCATACACCGTTCATTATTCGCCAACTCAAATATTTGCTGCAAAAATGGGATAAGACTTGTGTGTTTTCTGCACACAGTTGCTTTGATGTATATAGTTTTGCATCGCATAGAATTGAGCTCGAGCAGCAGCATCCTAGCATTGTTGCTATGGAGGAAAATATTTTTTTATACCAAGCATTACACCACGAACAGCATAATATTATTATTTGCGCTGCCAGATCCGCATACCCCACAATAGATACAGGTATAATTCAAGAAAATAGCCTAGCCAAAGTTCGGTTGCTCATCCCTGCAGCCGCGATCATAATTAAACATTCCCCGCAGGATACGACGCTGTATTGGCAAGTGCTCCCGTGTAAAATTATGCAAATCAACAATAATTATTTGCGATTACAGTCGCAAAGCCGCAACCATCAATGCTCGATCGATCATTTTTTTACAGTAGCGCCGCAAACACAGCAATACCGACTTGGCGAATGCGTGTATGCACATTTACCAACCCCAATAGCAGTGTCCGAGAGCTGGGTTATTGCGGGCTGATAATCAATCCACCAAAAAACTCCGCTGATGTACGCAGCATTGCCACCTGGATGTGGGTTATGCCAATCGCTGAATGACGCGGATATCCCCAACGATTACCTGTAGTGTCTGCTTGTTGCAATACCACTGGCGTCCCGTCAATGTTCAAAACAACTAGCTGCATTGGGGTGGCTGCAACCGCATATATGCCAATATTTGGTTCAAAGCCAATTTTGACCCGCAGGGTATTGGCAATCATAAAGCATGGTGTTGTAACCAAATCACAGTCAGACTCCTGCTGCAATTCAAACGTTACCGCTGTAGTTGGTTTGTCTACTAAATACATTCCAGCAAATAAATAACCACAGGCGAGGAAGAACGGGAATAACACGATGGCAATCCACTTGTGGCTGCCAAGTTGACCCCATCGAATGCGTATTGCTGGTATTATGTTTTTTAACATTTCCCATAAAAACCCCCGCATCCACGGGGATTTTTTTGGTGATTGCTGCTATCCATTTGGCATGCGAATGTTATCAACCAACTGTTGGATTTCTTGCGGTGTTTCTTCTGTAACTGCTGAAACTGCAAATGCCACGGCAAAATTAACAATTGCCCCAATAGACCCAAATGCTGCGGTTGAAATCCCAAAAAACCAGTGCTTGTCTAAACCAAATAAGAACTCTGTACCCTTGATATACATAATCCCATGATGTTGGAATGTATACATCATGGTAATCCCAAGACCTGCAATCATCCCTGCGATAGCACCTTGACGATTGATGCGCTTGAAAAATATTCCCATCATGATGGCAGGAAACAACGATGAAGCGGCAAGACCAAACGCTATTGCCACAGTCCCCGCAGCAAATCCTGGCGGATTTAGCCCAAGATAGCCAGCAAGTAACACCGCACCCGTCATCGCAATTCGCCCTGCTCGAAGCTCAGCACGGTCTGAAATATTCGGCATGAAAATACCTTTTACCAAATCATGTGAGATAGCAGATGAAATTGCCAACAACAAACCCGCCGCTGTCGACAGCGCAGCAGCTATGCCACCAGCTGCAACCAAGGCAATCACCCAAAACGGTAACTGCGCAATTTCTGGATTTGCCAGCACCATAATGTCTCGGTCAACTTTGGTCATTTCGTTACCTTTCCAACCGTAGGACTCTGCTTTTGCAGCAAACGTAGGGTCTGCATCACCATAATATTGGATGCGACCATCACCATTTTTATCTTCAAACTGCAACAAGCCAGTTTTGTGCCAGTTTATAAACCAACTTGGACGCTCGCTAATAACAAGGTTACCTGTCGGCGAGCCGATTTCCCCAGGTTGGATCGTGTTGATCAAGTTTAATCGTGCCATTGCTCCAACTGCAGGAGCTGTTGTATACAACAACGCGATAAACACCAACGCCCAGCCAGCTGATGTGCGGGCATCACGGACACGAGGAACAGTAAAAAACCGAACAATAACATGTGGCAAACCAGCAGTACCAATCATCAATGACAAAGTATAAAAGAACATATTTACCCGACTGCCGAAGTCGGCTGTTGTATATTCTTTAAAGCCAAGGTCGGTTACCACCATATCTAGCTTATCCAATAGATACATACCGCTACCGTCTGCCATTGTGCTGCCTAAGCCAAGTTGTGGTATGGGGTTACCTGTTAGCTGGAGTGAGATAAACACAGCAGGTACAGTGTAAGCAAATATCAACACACAATATTGGGCAATTTGTGTATAGGTAATTCCTTTCATGCCACCAACTACCACATAAAACCATACAACAACCATGCCAACAAACAGACCTATAGAAAAGTCAACTTCAAGAAATCTTGAAAATGCAACACCAATACCTTTCATCTGCCCAATCACGTAGGTAATAGAAGCCACTAGCAAGCAAATTACCGCAACAATTCTAGCTGTCTTTGAATAATAGCGTTCACCAACAAACTCAGGGACAGTGAACTTGCCAAACTTTCTTAAATATGGTGCAAGCATACACGCCAACAGCACATACCCACCAGTCCACCCCATCAAAAATACAGAGCCACCGTACCCCAGAAATGCAATCAACCCAGCCATGCTGATAAATGATGCAGCCGACATCCAGTCAGCTGCTGTTGCCATTCCATTAGCAATAGGATGGATGCTTTTACCAGCAACGTAAAATTCACTAGTATTTGATGCGCGCGCCACCCATGCAATTGCAATATACAAGGCAAACGAGCCACCTACAAAAATATATGTATATGTCTTTAAATCCATAATGTTTCCTGTTTAGTCCTCAACGCCATGTTCGATGTCAAGGCTGCTCATTCTTGACGAATAGAAAAAAATCAACGCAACAAACACATAAATTGACCCTTGCTGGGCAAACCAAAACCCTAATTTATACCCGCCGATTGTGATAGCATTTAATTGATCAACTAATATGATCCCAAATAAATACGATACGACGAACCAAATGATCAGGCAGAGCCTTATCAGCCGCAGGTTAGCTTTCCAATATTCACCCATTACTCTTCTCCATGAACGTAAAAAGCAAAATTATACCTATCATTAGGCAAAACAAATACAAGTGCCGCTCATAAAACTCGACAATTGGTAAAACCCTATGCTGTGAAATATTCATTTAGTTTAAAAAAACACCATCTACTCTGTTTAAACGAAGCCTATCGTTGCTTGATAATCGTTGCAGTAGCAGTAACTGCCGGGCTGATTTTTAATGCGGTAGTCCTCGCAATACTGTTGTGCTTAATTGGAATAA
Organism: Gammaproteobacteria bacterium; assembly: GCA_965277405.1. Classification (GTDB taxonomy): domain Bacteria; phylum Pseudomonadota; class Gammaproteobacteria. The sequence goes on along the minus strand of OZ255726.1, from coordinate 740,083 downwards.
TTTGTTGGTATATCTATCAAGCAGCTATCCTTGCTACAGCGACTAATACAGCAAAATCACCTGACAATGTGTCTGGTGTATTTTATTTAATTTGGCAGCGCCAAGTGAAAAAGGGAGAGAAATTTAATCGTCATCGACAGCGCGTATCAACAATTGCGCACAATTATCGTGCGATTATTAACGCACTCCCTGATGGTTTGATCGTTACTCGCCGCGATTTAACCATCGAGCTGTTGAATAACACCGCCAAACGGTATACCCAGTTACATAAAAAAGTTATTGGCTATCGACTTAACCATCTGCTGCGCGCGCCCAACTTTATTGCATTTATAGAAAGCAACCAGAAAAAAAGGACACTCCACCTGAATCGGAGCAACACCTTTTTTTTAGTGCGTAGGCTGTTTTTGCAAGGTGATCAGCAAATTTTTTTGTTTCAAAATATGTCTCAGCAACGCAACACTGACATGCTACGCAGACGTTTTATTGCTAATATTTCGCATGAACTCAACACTCCGCTTACTATTATCAAAGGATACGTTGAGCTGATTAGCCAAAGCATCCAACAAGATGCCCCGCATAGCATGCCAATTCAGCGTATTCACACCCAGACCTTGCGGATGGAACGGCTGGTGAAAGACATGCTGTCCCTAGTAAGTATCGAACACCAGTCAGCACAGGAGCGCAAAAAAATCAACATGTGCAATGTGTTGCGCAGCATTATAGATGATATGAGGACTGCGTTTCCAAGTCGTGATTTGCACTTTTTTTGCGACAATAACATCGACCTACAAGGCAATGTATCTCACATTATTAGCATGGCTACGAATTTGATCAATAACGCCATTTCCCATACTCCCACAACTGCAACGATTACTGTACGTTGGTATCTGCAACATCAACATGGCTATTTTGATGTTGCAGATAACGGCAATGGGATACCTGCACACATTATTCCTCGCTTAACCGAGCGTTTTTTTCGCGGAGATGCAACGCATGCGCATCATGGCACAGGTCTTGGACTTTCAATTGTTAAGCACGTATTACACAATCATTCTGCTACGCTGGAAATTACCAGTACTGTTGGAGAAGGCAGCACTTTTCGCTGTGTCTTTCCTCCCAAGCGGCTGGTATCAGGTGTTATGAAGCTTGGAATAAGCCCATGATGGGCGAGAATGAGTAACTTACAACGGCTTAGAGAAGCCCTGAACAATTCACCACATTTGATTTTCTCGACGCAGCAATGCTCAAAAACATTAAACTCAAAAGCCGAAAAGCTATTTTTGTTCATTTTTTCTTGTTTTTTATCCGTTTTTGCTGAATTTACTATGCTTTGGACGCACTAACCGTGTGGTTGCGGCAAATACTTGTGACTGCGCACAAGATTTGTAAGTCCTGCAAGCATGTATAGTCGGTTGGTATTATTTGCTAAGTTTGTATACAGAATGTAGCGTACTTTGCTATATCTAAACATGCGTTTTATATACAAGATTTGTTAATCTGCGTTTGAAATGTACGGAATATTTGCGTTTGAAATGCCCCTTATTTTTTCGATATGTAACTCGTTGATTTATCGATAGTTTTTTGTTGTTTTTGGGTGAAATTGGAGCTAAAACAGACCTAAGGACATACCAAGGACATGTATTTATCTTGATAAAACAACGAGTTATATATTATCGGGGCATACAAGGAGCGACCAACGACATATTAAAGACATTGCAGGGTTGTTTTGAGTTGATGGCAAAATTAAGTTTGCAAGGTCAACTTGGCTAATTAAACGGCTATTAAACGAATTAAACGCTTTGGTTGGCGCGTGCTTAAGCTGTGGAGGTGATTGCGTTGACAGTATTGCTCAATACTGCGGATTGCTTGGTTGGCTGATGTTGTGTGTTGTTAAATATATGAATGGGCGTGCCAGACGACGGCGCCGATTACTGCAAAGCCGCTTGCTGGGTCGCTGAGGTCGATTTCGATATCACTATAGAATTTATTGGCGCTCATGAGGCGAACGCATTTTTTGTTCATTTTAGCCAGCAGCTTGACGTAGAGCACGTCGTCCACCCGCACCACAAACGGCATGGCGGCGGTGGGGATGGTTTTGCTGGTATCGAGCATAATCAGGTCTTTGTCTTGCAGCATGGGTACCATAGAATCGCCGTGGACGCGAATTAGTGAAAGGTCTTTAGCGTATAAGCCTTTGTTGGTTAGCACAATGCATGATGTTGAGCAGCCTACAACTGTGTGAGCATTTAAGGCTGAGTGAACGTCATGTCCGCCGCATTACTAAAGATGCAAACATTAAAGGATTGAAAGTAATGTCCTACCACGGTAAGCGGTTTCGATTTGAGCTTATTTCAACCCGCGCAACGTGTGGCAAGTCTTATGTCTACAGCGCTATCGATTTGCCCAAGGCGGGAGCGAAGCCGCGGCGGCGGGTGCCGGCAGCGGTAGTGCTGAACCCGGCGCAGCTGCCGCTGATTGCTGATTTTAAGCGGCCGAGTGCTGCGGAAAAATTGGCGGTGATAACTTTTTGCAAAACCTCTAAGTTGGCGTATGGGCATATTGCCAAGGGTTTGATTTGTAAGCATCAGGTATTTGCTGAAAAAGAATCGAGCTTGGAAACGAAGATGCGACGGTGGGATAAGGCGTATCGGGATGGTGGGATTGCGGCGCTGGAGGATAAACGCGGCGGCAAGGATGCCAAGGTGGATATTGAGTTGCTGAAGCGGGTGGTGTTTGCTGGTGGTACGCTGCATTACACCTCGCTATTTTTTAATTACTGTTATCTGTATGCGCAGGATAATGGGCTGGCGCTGGATTTACGCAACCCCAGCGCTGATATTCATTATGTTACTTTTGTACGGGCGGTGGAGCGGTTAAAACGCGATGACCCGCATATTGCTAAGTTTTTGGCGATTGGCATGGATGCCTTTACGTATGCTGAGCCGAGTATTGGCAGAGAGTGGGAATATCCGAATCAGCAATGGGAAATGGACGCGACAGTTGCTGATGTGATGGTGAAGGTGCCAATCATCAAGACCAGTAAGAATGAAGGCTATCGTGATTATTTTACCCGCGCGGCGAGTGAGGATTACCAGCTGGTACGGATGAAGATTGTGGGGATTGCCGATAATTATAGCAACGCCGTGGTGTATGGGCTGTATGACCAGAGCAATTATTATTCCATGTATTCACGGATTTGCAACAAGCACGAAATGATTGGGTTAACGGCCGCTGACCGCAAGGCGTTATTCGGTGGATTCGGCAACGAAATTAAGCGCTTTACCGACGATATTCGCCGCTCGGTGAGCATGTTTCGCAAAGCACTGCGCTTTGCCGCCAATGATGGTGTGGATGTATCTGCACAGCACATCGCGATGGCCTCGAACACTGTAATTTTGGATTAGGAGATAGCTATGACTAGTAACACCACGTACCACGATATTGAGCTGAAAGCCTGGGGCAATATTTTTTGCCAATACCACCTGCATAAACGGCTGCAAATCACCTTTTTTCAATTTATGGCTTTGAGCGCGGATGCCAAGCACGAGCGCATCCAAGCCTGTTTAAACCGAGGAGCGACGCAATGAGTGCAATTATTCATGAAATGGAGACGGACAAACGGCCGCAAATGCCTCTGGCCAAGGTGGAATCTGCACATGGCAAAGGTCTTCAAAAAGATTACCTGCCGTGTTCGCCATCGCGCGATAAGAACCACCAGGGCGCAACTGATATTCGTGTTGCTCCAGGAATGACAGCAGCGCAGCGGCTTGCTCGCATACATCAATTCCGGCGAGACAAAGCATTGCGTAGTGCAATCTATCATTCTGCCAAGCAGCATGAAAAACTATTTTACAACATGAAATCAACATCAATCACCACCAGCAACCAAGGACCAAGTATATGAATACCCGAGTAAAAGGCGCACTGCGCCAGCACAACTACCAAGCCGCACAACATGCCGAAGATGCGGCTGATTTTATCAAAGCATTAGGCGAGAAGCGCCGCGCTATTTTACGGATTGAACACGCCATGAATGACAAAGTGGCTGAGCTCAAGCAGGCCTTTGAGGAGCGAGCACTGCCGCTCAAAGGCGAGGTGTCTGAAATTATCGCGGCGGTGCAAGCATGGGCTGAGACCAATCGGGAAGAATTGACCCAGCGGGGCAAAATAAAAACCGTGAAGCTGACCACCGGCGAGTTTAACTGGCGGACGCGACCCCCAAAAGTGGGGGTGCGTGGCAAGGACAAGGTTATTGCCGCGTTAAAGGGGCTGGGGTTAACGCGTTTTGTCCGTATCTCTGAAGAAATTGACCGGGAGGCACTATTGAAGGAAAAAAACGTTGCCACCCAAATCCAGGGCGTCAGCATTTCCTCCGCCGGCGAAGACTTTGCTATTTCGCCATATGAACTTGAAATTGAAGATAAACGCTAGGAGAAGATGATGTATTTAGAAACAGCAGCAGCAATGATTAAACGCCATGAAGGGCTACGCCTAAGGTTGTATGAATGTAGTGCGGGCAAAACCACGATTGGCTACGGCCGCAATTTAGACGATAACGGCATTAGCCAGAATGAGGCTGAGTATATGTTGGCAGCAGACATCGAGTTGGTTGATCAGCAACTGGGTAATTGTGCATGGTTTAGCGGGTTAAACGACGCCCGGAAAGCGGTAATGATGGACATGTGTTTTAACTTAGGGTTGTCGCGACTGTTGAAATTTAAGCGGATGATCGGCGCGCTGGCAACACAGGATTATGTTGAGACAGCCAAGCAGATGCTCGATAGCCGCTGGGCGGCACAGGTGGGAGCGCGGGCAACTCGATTAGCGGAGATTATGCGCGCGGGGCATTTGTAGCCGCGTAGCACTTAACCCCGCCGCCGGCGGGGTTATAAGTGTGTTGCTATAGCCTGATTGCAGTCTGGCTATACCAACACATTGATTTAATTTATTATGGCGAAAGCATTATCAGCCAAGCAACAGCACTACCGCAAGGCGCTGCTTGGTCAAATCCACATATCAGCGGTGTATGTGGATATGTATCAACATGACCGCTCAAGTTGGCAGGAGCTGTTGCAGCGCGGTTTTGGTAAACGTTCCTCTGCTGATTTACGGATTGACCAATTGATTAAGCTGTTGGATTTTCTCAACGGCAAAACGCAGAGCGCGGCAGAGTATGTAAGTGATAACCAGGTGAATTATATGCGGGCATTGTGGCAGCAACGCGCTCGCTGCCCGGATGAAAGCAGCCTGCTGAATTTTGCGCGCAACAATACTGGGCTGCTGTTGCTTAATTTGCATGCGCTAACGCGCCAGCAGGCCGGTGGTTTGCTGGCCGCAATTAAGCGGATGTGATGCATGTGGTGTCCGAATTGTCATCGGGAGAAGACCCGCGTTATTGGTACCGATAAATCGTATGTGGTGGAACGTTTTCGCCGCTGCGATGACTGCGGTTATAGCTTTAACACCTTAGAAACCCAGTGTTTCGACCCTGATTGGGCGAAGAATGCGGGCTATTCCCAAGCAGAAGCCGCGCGCATTCAACACAAACGGCAGCTTAAGGAAGCTCTGATTAAGCCCATGGTGGGCGAGACGGAGCAATAACGCTGCTGCAACTTATCAGCTAGTTTACGTGCTTTGGTGCTGCGATTTGCTGAATGATTGATAAGGTTTCCATCCAAGATTAAGCCTTGTATTTAGATAAATCAGTAGTTTTTTTAACAAATTAAGTTCTTTTTAAAGGTAGGATTGCCAAGTATACTATTTTTATTGATGGTGGGAATGTTGTTACTTGGAGTTCCTAAGCCTAAGACCTTAAGATATTATCTCAAATTTCAAATCGGTTACATTATGGCGGAACGGCATAACATATTACTGCGCTTTGATGGTGCTGCAGTATCTGGGCATTCGATTGACATGTCGATCCTTGCACCGTCACTATTAGCATTTAATGAAATGCTGCGCACTATCAATGCGACTGTTAATGAAGAACATGCTCGCGTTAAACTCAACTTAAAAGCAGATATACAAGCAAATTGCGTTACGTTGTTGCTTGAGTTTAGTATGTATGTTTGGAAGACAGCCAAGCTATTTACTGCAAAAGAAGAAGTTATCGCTGCCAAAGAGATAATAGAGTGGCTTGGCATTGGTTCAGTTGGTCCTATATGTATATGGAACATATTGCAAAAACGTAAGCAACGTTGTGGTGTAAATAAAAAAGGCGAGAATGTTGAAATCACATATAAAGACGGTACTTGTGATATTATTGCAAACAAACTTTTTAAAGCGGCAGAAAATGAAGAAGTTGTTCGGCAAGCGCAACGTTTTAGCCAATGCATACGTACAGAAGATGATCTTGACAGCATTACTATAGTTAATAGCAATACTCAGCAGGCATACAGTATTGACACAGCACAAGCACAAGAAATTTATGATGCTGGACTGCCAGTGGGGGAAGATGAATTGGCAGAAGAGCAAGAAATTATTGCCCACATAGTTATTCATGCGCCTATTTTAGATGGTAAGAGTAAGAAATGGCGCTTTAAATATAAGGAGGAAATTAAGTATTTTGATATAAGCGCAACATCAATTGCGGTAGATATTATGCAACGTGGCAAGGTCGTTGTTGGTGACACTTATAAAGTCCGGTTGCAAATTACCCAGAAGAAAACAGTACGAGGGTATGATGAAGACTACAAAATTCTCGAAGTGTTGGAATTTATTGCAGGCAGCGAACAACAGCCGCTTATTTAACAATGGACTTGCTGGCTGCCTTTGCTCAAGCCTCCTCAAAATACTCATGCACTAAGGTGAGGATGCTGTCGCTAGCTTCGGCCATTAAATCCCCTTCAGCGCTGAAGGGTAAAAAAGGCCGGGCTGGGACTTTGCCGGCTGTGGTGCCGAATTGCTGGACGGCGGGGTATGGATAGCCTGTAACGGATACCGCATTGGTGCCGACGGTGGCGGAGCGGGTATCGCTGGCAAAGCTCAGGGTTTCGCGCAGGTGGCCGCTGGCGTGTAGCTTGCGACTATGCCCCTTGCGGGCAATGGTCTGTGGTGATAATGGCTGCCAAGGGCTGCCGTCTGGGCTGGTTTCATTTTCAAAAGTTTCATCGGCTAGGTTATACAGGTGGTTGGCCAATTCAGCAAACAGTGGCGCCAGCTGCTGGCCTTTGGTCTGGATGACTGCCAGTTCCTTAAGGACGGTATCGATATTGGTGTGGGCGTTTATCTGCATGGTTTGCTTTTGTCGTGTTTGGGTGTATACTTGCTAATAGTGAGGTTCAGAATGTCGGTCTAACGTGTGTGAGCAGCTACCACCCGGGTAAATGGTCGAGTCACTAGCTGCCTACTGCCTCACTCACTTTTTGATAGACAAGGCGTTGTATGCGCCGCTTTTCTACCCCGCCCTGATTATCAATAACGTGTACGCTCACCCCGATGGTTTTGTCTTGCTGATATTCAAACAATGCCATCAGTGCTTTTTGCTTGCCGTCTTCGCTCGTGAAATAACGGAACATTTTTTTGACAATGCGGCTACGCTTTTCGTCTAATTGTTCAACTTCTAAATATATTTCATCGGGGTCACTGATGGTTTTTGCCAACTCGTCCATATACAAGTGACGATCGCGTTTCTTGAGCTTGCTGTGTCCACTGGCTGAGGTAAACAACTCATCGCCAACCCACATGGGGTCGCCGACTTTATCAATATACAAATCACCTTTGTTAATATTGAGTTGCTGGTAAAAGCGGGTTTTTAGTTGCGCGTCGCTGAGTGCATCCAGCGCTGGGTTGGGTTTGATCAGCGCCAAGCTATTATCGAGTTTGAGCTTGCTGATGCGCCCCACGCGGCTGCTCGGCAGCAAAGGCATTCAAGGGAGCATGGCGGGTACAGCGATGCGTACCATGTATAACAATATCGCCACACACGGCCCGGCGATGGATGCACTTAAAGAATTGGGGATTGCCACACGAGACGCCAAAGGCAACATGATTGCCATGCCTGAAATACTCGGCGAAGTCGCCAAAAAAACCGAAAAATTGGGGGCTGGTGACCGCTTGTCCATTTTCAAAGATATAGCAGGTAAGCAAGCAGGTGCAGCCTTCGCCTCACTGGTAGGCGATGCCGGTGCCGGTGGCATTACTAAGTTTATTGAGGTGCTAGAAAATGCACGCGGAGAAGCCAAACGTATCGCCGCGCAAATGGGCGATAATGCCAGTGGCGACCTGAAATCTTTAGAATCTGCCTGGGAAGCCGTCAAGATATCAATTTTCAGCACCAACAGTGGACCAATACGCGACTTGATCCAGCACATTACCACGCTGACACGCAAATTAAATGCGTGGGTAACAGCAAACCCACAGCTGGCGGGTCAACTATTAAAAGTCGTTGCTGTCGGCGGCGTGTTTATTACGGCCATGGGCGCTATAGCGCTCACCATGGCCAGTATATTGGGACCGTTGGCCATGATCCGTTACGGACTCAGCTCATTAGACATAATAGCCTTGGTCAGCAAACTATTCGGCGGATTGATCTGGGTACTAACAAAAATGGGAATTGTCGCAAAAATAGTCACAGCAACGCAATGGCTGCTGAATATCGCCATGAATGCCAACCCTATTGGTTTGGTGATAGCGGCTGTTGCTGGGTTAATTGCGATAGGAGTCCTCCTCTACAAAAACTGGGATGATATTATCGCCTGGTTTGGCGAAATATTCGACTGGCTAAAAAGCAAGTTTGACTGGATTAGCACAGCAACAAAAGCAGTCGGCAGTGTATGGGATGCGGTATTTGGTGACGATAGTGATGTTGAAAAAACCGTTAAAATAACGGAAAAAGCAACTCCAGCAAAACCCATTCCCGCGACCGCGAAAAAAATAGCAGCAGCTCGTAGCATGGGTATAGGGGTAGGTGGTCCATCCCCAGCAGACGCACAGCTACAAGCTATCCTTGCTGCCAGCAACAACACAGCAGCAGCTCGTAGCATGGGTATAGGGGCAGGTGGTCCATCCCCAGCAGACGCACAGCTACAAGCTATCCTTGCTGCCAGCAACAACACAGCAGCAGCTCGTAGCATGGGTATAGGGGTAGGTGGTCCATCCCCAGCAGACGCACAGCTACAAGCTATCCTTGCTGCCAGCAACAACACAGCAGCAGCTCGTAGCATGGGTATAGGGGTAGGCGGTCCATCCCCAGCAGACGCACAGCTACAAGCTATCCTTGCTGCCAGCAATAACACAGCAGCAGCCCTTAGTATGGGTATAGGTTTAGGCGGCCCAGCCCTAGCAGGCAGAGGGCAGATGCAACCGTACACACCCATTCAGCCAAAACCGGCTATCGTGCAACACGTTACTAATACCAGCACCCCCAATATCACCATCCACGCCACACCAGGCATGGATGAACAAGCGCTGGCAAAAGCCGTTACACAGGAACTGGCAAACCAACAGCACCAACAAGCGTCGCGGCAAAACGCCCAACTGTATGACGGGATTGATTAAAATGCATCATTGTGAACGAATGTATTCTTTTAGCACCTTATCTATTTGTGTCTGCCAACCAGATCCACTCGATTTAAAAAATTCAACCACCTCGTTACTCAAACGAATGGTTGTTGCGACCTTGGTCGGTGCTTTTTGTGTACCGCGCGTTTTCTTTAACGCATCAGTCTCGCACAGTAACGGTGCCGCATCAGCATCACGAGCAACAGCAGCAGTGATGTCTTTATCCGTAATGCTATCTAAAATCTTTAATTGCGCATCGATGTCATTATTTTGCTTGTTCATAAGCCATTACCTCTCGTGTATTGGCTTTTCGCCAAGAAATAATACGTCTACTATTTTGGTTCTCGACAAAAACAACCACAGTAAGACGCTGAAAAAACGGAATATAAGCAATGTCTCTTATCTCACCGTAATCCTTACGATTATCCGCAATGATAATGGCCTGATGCCAAGCACAGCAAGCAACATACACAAAATCAAGCTGATGTTTACGCAGATTGCTAATCCTTTTGCTATTATTCCATGTGTAGTTCACAGCTTATATTGTGGTAACAGTTTGTTAAAAAAACAAGTATTTTGTAATAACGAAATAACATAGGCAATACTATTATGCTTTCAACACTTGGCTTATTTGTGTTTGCGTTGCACAGTGCTTCTTATCAACAGCTACAACGCAGCGACAGCGAACGTTGGGCAAGTCATGCACGGGTTGGTTCTCGCGCCAGTTGGCAGCACCTTGGCCCGGGCGAGGATACCATCACTCTCTCAGGTACGCTCTACCCAGAAATCACCGGCGGCAAAGTCTCGCTTGATATCCTGCGGGAAATGAAAGCCAGTGGCAAATCGTGGCTGTTTATGCTCGGCACAGGCGCCACACTCGGTCAATACATTATCAACAGCATCGAAGAAACCCACCAATTACTGTTTAAAAACGGCCAGTCGCGCAAGATCGACTTTAGCCTCAAGCTCACCCGTATTGATAATGACAGTATCTACCTGTTGGGCAATTTAGCGGCTCAGGTTAATAGCCTTGTCCAACAAAGTATCCACCAATAACACCAGTTGTTGGCATGCAACCCGCGTATCAAATAACCATTAACAGCGAAGACATCAGCGCACGTTTAGCAGATCGACTCATATCATTAACACTCAGCGACAAACGCGGCTTGGAAGCCGATCAACTTGACCTGACCATTAGCGACCATGACGGACAAGTCAACTTCCCCAAACGTGGCGTAGCCATCCGTTGCTATTTAGGCTGGATGGATACCCCACTGGTTGATAAAGGTAGCTTTATAGTTGATGAAGTAGAGCACAGCGGTAGTCCAGATAAGTTGATTATTCGCGCACGTAGTGCTGATTTTCGCGCAGGGTTTAAACAACAAAAAGAACGCTCGTGGCATGAGAAAACACTAGCAGAGATTGTAAAAACCATTGCCGTAGAGCATACACTTAAGCCGATAGTTACCGAATCGCTACAAGACATTGTCATCCCCCATCTCGACCAAACCAACGAATCTGACGCCAACCTGCTTGCTCGACTAGCTAATCTGCACGATGCCATTGTTACGGTAAAAAATGGCTCATTACTCATGCTGCCTATGGGTCATTCTAAAACGGTCTCGGGGTTACATTTGCCAACCATCACGCTCACCAGAGCCGATGGCGACAGCCACCGTTATGCCGCAGCTGATCGACAAGGGCGGTATACCGGTACCAAAGCACACTGGAACGATACAACCAATGCCAACCAAGAATCGGTTATTATCGGTGCTGCAGGCTACTTGCAGACCCTGCGTAAAACCTATGCAAACCCAGCAGAGGCCAAAGCTGCAGCTACGGCACAATGGCAGCGGCTCCAGCGAGGACAGCAATCCATGGAACTCACCCTAGCCGCCGGCCGCGCCGATATAATACCTGAGTCACCGATACGCCTGAGTGGCTGGAAAACACCCATCAGCACCACGAATTGGTTAATGACTGAAATCAAGCACACCATCAACGACTCAGGCTTCACCAGCCAACTGCTGCTGGAAACGGCTACAACGGCTGGACATTGATACTATATTTAGTATCATTACAGCATGGGCAAAGCCGAGAAGCTACTACAACAGATGAAGTCCAATCCCCAAGCCGATTGGACACCAGCTAATGTAAAAACGCTATGCAAAGCGTTTAATCTCACTTTGCGCCAGCGAGGTACCAGTCACGCTGTCGTCACTAATGCCAATGGCGAGCATCTCACGGTACCCATGCATAAACCCATCAAGCCTTTATATATCAAGCGCTTGGTTGAACTGATTGAGGTGACACAATGAAATTTGAAGATTATCCGATCCATGTATCCCCCATCCCTAGCGATGAAGGTGGTGGCCATATGGTTTTTATTCCTGATTTACCTGGCTGCATCGCTGATGGTGATACTATTGATGATGCGCTTGCCGAGGCACACGATGCTTTTGATGCGTGGGTTATGGCGGAGCAGGAAGACAAAGGAGAACTGCCTGTACCCAAAACCTACAGCGGCCAGTTTGTTCAACGTATTCCCAAAAGTTTGCATCGGCAACTGGCCAAACGTGCTGAAACTGAAGGTGTGAGCTTAAATCAACTAGCGACTACTTTGTTGGCACAGGGCGTGGTTAGGCATTAATAGGTTATTGGTCAGGTATTTCACCTGTTTTCAATTGAGGAAGCTCTGATTAAGTCCATGATGGGCGAGACGGAGAAAAAACGCTGATGATAACTAGACGCAGCTCTTTATAATACTGGTGGTCTTGTGGGTGTTGCCAAGTGCTGCAACGACGTTAGCGCAGCGTTTTTTCCCGGCCTTCTATTGAATATATGATGGTTTGCCTACAAGCGGTACTTGCTGTGTTGCATCCCTTGGCGTATATGCTACGGCATGCGCTTAGCGGTTTGCGCCTTGCAATCATCAGCAATTGCAGGTAAACTCGCTTCATCAGCGACTTAATCAGAGATTCCTTAGTAAGATGCGCTTGGCGGTGTTGTGGTGTCTGCTGGCATTGTTGCGGTGAGGACTGCTGCAGCTTCCGTCTCGCGGTCGACAATGTCTATTCCTATCAATGTTTCTTGTTTGGCGAGGTTAATGAGTTTAACGCCGAGTGCTGCGCGACTGAGTAAGCGGATTTCATCTGCACGGATACGCACGAGTGTACCTTGGTTGCTGATCAGTACGATGTCATTTTCATCGGTAACTTGACGTACGGCGATTAAACTGCCGTTTCTGCTACTGCTGCCGATTGCTTTGACACCTTGTCCGCCGCGTTTTTGTAGTTGAAATTCGCTAATTTTGGTGCGTTTACCATAGCCATTTTCGCTGGCGGTAATAATTGTTGCATTGGCATCAGCAATAATCATGGCAATCATCGCAGCTCGTTTTTTTAGCCGAATACCACGGACACCACGGGCAATTCTGCTCAGTGGTCGCAGCTGTGTCTCATGAAAGCGAATCGCTTTGCCTGCGTCAGAAAACAACATTACGCCATTATCGCCATTGGTAATCGCCACATTGGCAAGTTGATCGCCTTCGTCGAGGGCAATGGCAATCAAGCCGCTATTACGTGGGCGGGAAAACAGCCCCATTTCAGTGCGTTTAATGGTGCCTTGTTTGGTAACCATGAGTAAATAGGCGTTGGCGTATTTATCTTCATCTTTGGCGAGGTGGCGCTTTTCGAGTGGGATGATTGATGTTATTTGTTCATGTTCTGATAGATCAATCATGTTGATGAGCGGGCGACCACGCGCACTGCGGCTGCCGCGTGGTATTGCATACACTGCTAGCCAATATACTTTGCCAAAATTACTAAAACACAGGACGACGTCGTGGGTGCTGGCGCTTAACACGTGGAGTATTTGATCTTCGTCTTTAATACCAGTTGCGCTTTTGCCTTTGCCGCCGCGGTTTTGGGCGCGGTACTCACTCAGCACTTGTGCTTTGACATAGCCGGTGCGCGTGAGGGTAATCATCATTGTTTCATCAGTAATCAAATCTAGCACTTCAAGGTCTTGTTTCGATTCAATTATTTCTGTGCGGCGTTCATCGCCAAAACGTTCTTGTATGGATTCAAGCTCTTCACGAATAACTTCCATCACGCGTTGTGGTGAGTTGAGAATTTCGAGTAGTTCATGGATGGTGGCTACTATTTTGTGATATTCGTCTACGAGTTTTTGTTGTTCTAATCCCGTAAGTTTTTGCAAGCGCATATCAAGAATCGCTTGGGACTGCTTGTCTGATAAGTGGTAGCCATCGGCTTGTAGCCCAAAATGTTTTTCTATTTGCAGCGGCTTTGTGACTGATGCGTCGCTTTTTTCTAACATTTGCGCCACGAGCCCTGCTGGCCATGGCTGCGACATCAATGCGATTCTGGCGTCCTGCGTATTGGCAGCCGTACGAATATACTCAATCATTTTGTCGATGTTATGCAGCGCAATTGTCAACCCTTCGAGAATATGACCGCGGTCGCGTGCCTTGCGCAATTCAAATTCTGTGCGTCTGGTGACGATTTCTCGTCGATGGCGGATAAATGACTCGAGCAGCATTTTTAAGTTTGCTACAATTGGTTTGCCGCCGTCGAGCACAACTATGTTGATACCAAACGTTGTTTGTAATTCAGTCGACTTGAATAAGTTGTTCATCACGACTTCTGCGTTTTCATTGCGTTTAAGTTCTATAACAATTCGCAAGCCTTTTTTGTTTGACTCATCACGTAAATCGCTGATTGCGGTGATTTCTTTTGCGCGGACAAGGTTGGCAATTTTCTCGATCAGCCGTGCTTTATTGATTTGATAGGGAATTTCAGTGATGATCAGCGCTTCACGATCTTTTGAAAACGGTTCGATGTGATAACGTGAGCGCACATATATTTTGCCGCGACCTGTGCGGTATGCGCTGATAATCCCAGCGCGGCCATTTATAATTGCATAGGTCGGAAAATCAGGCCCGGATATATGTGCGATTAAGCCATCAATTTCAATGTCTGGGTTGTCAATCAACGCCAACGCGCCGTTGATAACTTCTGTTAAATTGTGGGGTGGAATATTGGTCGCCATCCCAACAGCAATTCCTGCAGACCCATTAATTAATAGGTTTGGTACTTTACTTGGCAATACTGTTGGTAGTTTTTCAGAGTTATCGTAGTTATCAACAAAGTCGACTGTGTCTTTATCCAAATCTTCTAATATCTCTTGTGCGAGCTTGGTAAGTCGAATTTCGGTATACCGCATCGCCGCAGGCGCATCACCGTCAATCGATCCAAAGTTCCCTTGCCCATCGACCAGCGGGTAGCGCAAGGAAAATTCTTGAGCCATGCGCACGATAGTATCGTAGACAGCACTGTCGCCATGGGGATGGTATTTACCAATAACATCGCCTACGATGCGCGCCGATTTTTTATATGGTGAATTTGCGGTGTTTTTAAGTTCATGCATGGCGAATAACACCCGCTTGTGCACGGGTTTAAAACCATCGCGTACATCTGGTAATGCTCGACCAACAATGACGCTCATTGCGTATTCAAGATACGCAGTTTTGAACTCCTCTTCGATGCTAACTTTGATTATATTGTTGGAGGATGTTTCGTTCATAAGTATAGATGCGGTTAGCGTTGGGCAATTGTACTGATGTCAGCAAAAATGTATGTACTGCACTGCAATTTGCCGCATGAATATTGTTAAAGAACCTTTGATTAAGTCCATGATGGGCGAGACTAAGCAAACACAGCGATTTAATTAGGTGTTCCGTCATTTTCATCACAGCAACACAGGGTAACAGCAACCGTGAAATTATTTGAGCAAAAGTTTGAAATCAGCGCGTTAAGTGATGAGGCTCGCGGCATTTCCTATCACCGACAAGCACCAGAAAAAGTGTTTTTTATTGCAGGCGCACTTCCTGGGGAATTAGTTCAGGCACGCTTTCATAAGCGCAATCGCAAAGTGTGGCATGGCGTTGCTGCGCACGTGGAAAACCCATCAAAGTTGCGGATTAAGCCGCATTGTCCGTATTCGCTAGGCAATGATCGCCGCTCAATTTGCGGCGGTTGTCAATTGCAAATTCTAAGTTATGCTGAGCAACTCAATGTGAAGCGAGATATTTTTGCAAGGTTGCTGGAACGCCATCTGCAAGCTGCAGATATTTTGAGTGAAACAGTGATTCAAGGTCATCCATGGAACTACCGTAGAAAAGCGCGGTTGCGTGCCAAAATAGATGTTAAATACGATACTTGTTTGCTGGGTTTTAGTGAGGTCGCGAGTAACTTTGTTGCAGCTGTTGATACCTGCCACGTTATGGATCAACGGATTGCAGCTGTGTTGGGGCAGCTCAAGGAGATGGTGTATGCTATGAGTCAGAACAAACAAGTGCCACAAATAGAAGTTGCGTGCGGGGATGACGACGCTGCTATTATCGTTCGCCACTTGTACGACTTAACCAAAGCTGATTATCAACTACTGGCAGATTTTGCGCAAGCCAATACCATTCGGGTATTTGGTCAACGCCAAGGGATGGACACCGTCCGCCATATTGCCGGTGGCACAGCAGAGGATGTCGATTATGTAGAGTATCAAGTCGCAGGATGCACGATTGAGTTTCGCCCATTTGGCTTCGTACAAATTAATGCAGAGGTCAACAGAAAAGTGGTTGAACATGTATTAGCCATTGCGCAACGACTGACCCCGCAGGCACGCATTTTAGATTTGTTCGCTGGTATTGGCAATTTTAGCTTGCCGCTTGCACGCACCCATACATCTGTTGTAGGGGTGGATGGCAGCGAAAATATTCAAAGCAATGCACAGCGCAATGCCAACCGTAATCAATTGAAAAATGTTACGTTCCATACGTTTGATTTATTTACAGATTTTACAGCACAGCCATGGGCGCAACAACAATATGACTTGGTGATTATTGACCCTCCTAGGGTCGGGGCAATGCAGATTTCACAGCGCATTGCAGTACTGAATGTTGAGTATATTGTTTATATATCGTGCAATGCGGCAACGTTGATGCGCGATTGTGCGCTGCTGGTAGAGCAAGGATATAGCATGCTACAAAGCCATATTGCTGATATGTTTCCACATACAAGCCATATGGAGTCCATTACGGTATTGCGCAAAACAGGAATAGTAACGTGAATAAAAAAAATGTTGTTGTGCTTGATTATGGCATGGGAAATTTACATTCAGTTGCTAAAGCGCTTGAGCATGTTGCCGCAGACTTTGCTGTGGATATCACCAATGACCCTGCACGTATGCAGCATGCAGACAAAATTGTGTTCCCAGGTGTCGGTGCGATTGGTCATTGCATGGCTGCGATTCATGCCATGCAGTTAGATGCTGGGTTGGCTGCGGTGTATCAAAAAATCCCAATACTAGCAATCTGTGTTGGGATGCAAGCGTTGTTCGACTGGAATGAAGAAAGCGCTGGCGTTGCAGGATTTGGTTGGCTGGAAGGGTGCGTGTGCGCGTTGCAACCACAAACTGATATGCCTGTGCCGCACATGGGCTGGAATACTGTTGCAATAGTGCAACAGCATCCGTTGTTTCATAATATTGCTGATAATGAACACTTTTATTTTGTCCATAGTTATGCTGCTGTTGGGATGAAAGATTGTATCGGCACCACCCAGTACACTGAATTATTTGGTTGTGCATACGCACAACCTAACTTGTGTGCAGTACAGTTCCACCCTGAAAAAAGCGGAGCAGCTGGTTTACAACTATTACGTAATTTTATGCGCAGCGATGATGACTAACCAAATAACTTTTATTCCAGCAATCGATTTGCTAGGCGGCCAATGTGTCCGCCTAGCGCAAGGCGATTATGCAGCAGCCACTGTGGTTGTTGCAAATCCATTTCAACAAGTTACAGCTTGGGTTGAACAAGGAGCGCAGCGACTCCACATTGTCGATTTGGACGGTGCGCGTGATGGCACAAAAGTGAACGATCGATTGATTGGGTCAATCGCGCGGCAGTTTCCAGATTTAATCATCCAAGTCGGTGGCGGGATTCGTGATGTTGCCACGATTGAATACTATCTACAGCTTGGCATACGTATGGTTATTTTGGGTACGCATGCCATTGAACAACCAGATTTTTTACACCAAGTGAGTACGGCGTATCCACAGCAAATTATCGCAGGTCTGGATACCCGCGCTGGGCTGTTAGCAACCAAAGGATGGCAACATCAACTCAATATCTCTGCGCATGATTTTTTAGCACAAATAGATGATTGCCTGCTTGGCGGTATCATCCATACAGATATTGATCGCGACGGGATGATGCAAGGCGCAAACGTGGCGGCATCGCTTGACTTATCACAGCATACAACGGCGCCAGTATACGTTGCTGGCGGCGTGAGTACGTACCATGACATTCAACAAATTATTGCTGCGCGTGGCGCACTTGCTGGGGCAATTATTGGCAAGGCATTGTATCAAGGCACACTTGATTTAGCGCAAGTGATAACAATGACGTTGGCTGCGTAATATGTTGTGCAAGCGCATCATTCCCTGCCTTGATATTGCAGATGGCAGAGTGGTGAAAGGAACCAGCTTTGTTGATTTGCATGATGCCGGCGACCCCCTCGAATGCGCGCGACGCTATAATCGCGGCGGTGCTGACGAGCTCATGTTGTTAGACATTCAAGCAAGCCATCAAAACAAGCCAACAATATTGGGCTTAGTGGAGCAGGTTGCAAGCCAGGTATTTATTCCACTCACGGTGGGTGGTGGGGTACGCCAAGTGGATGATGTGCAACAGTTATTGCGAGCCGGGGCTGATAAAGTTAGTGTGAATACAGCGGCAATTCATAATCCAGATCTTGTCAAACAAGCAGCACAACGCTTTGGCAACCAGTGCATCGTGGTGGCGATTGATGCCAAACAAACAACTGAAAACAACTGGGAAATATTTACCCATGGCGGTAGAAACCCGACTGGCATTGATGCAGTCGCCTGGGCAAAAAAAATGGCAGGGCTAGGGTGTGGCGAAATTCTATTAACCAGCATGGACCAAGATGGGCAAAAAACAGGGTTTGATCTGGCGCTGACCAGCCAGGTTGTCGCCGCGGTGAATATTCCTGTTATTGCATCTGGTGGTGTCGGCAGTTTGGCGGATTTGTATGATGGTTTCATCGTAGGGAAGGCGCACGCGGTCTTAGCCGCGAGTATTTTCCATTTTGGCGAATATTCAATTCAACAAGCCAAAACATATTTGCGTGCAAAGCAAGTGGAGGTCCGATGAGCCTGCAGTATAAAAATCGTGAGTTATATCTTGAGGATGTCGCTTGCAGCGCATTAGCTGATGAGTTTGGTACTCCGTTGTTTGCTTATTCACAACAAATAATTGACGAGAATGTGGCCGCGTTTTTTCAGGCAATATATCCTTGGAACGGCAAGGTTTTTTATGCGGTTAAAGCAAATAGTAACTTGGCAATACTGCAACATTTGCACACACTTGGCTGTGGATTTGATTTGGTTTCTGCTGGTGAAATGCAACGTTGTCTCAGAATTGGTGTCCCGCCTGAATCGATGATTTTATCTGGTGTTGGCAAAAATAAAGAGGAATTAGTGGCGGCATTACGGGTTGGTAT
This sequence comes from Gammaproteobacteria bacterium, assembly GCA_965277405.1. Classification (GTDB taxonomy): domain Bacteria; phylum Pseudomonadota; class Gammaproteobacteria. The sequence goes on along the minus strand of OZ255726.1, from coordinate 720,977 downwards.
TGGCTGTTTTAATATAGAAAGCATCGGCGAAATTCATCGTTTGGCAGAACTCGCAGCTGCATGCAATACCACAGCACGCGTATCTGTGCGGGTTAATCCAAACGTTGATGCAAAAACGCATCCATATATCTCTACTGGATTAGCAGTAAACAAATTTGGCATTGGTATTGAGGATGTCGTTGCTGCATACACTATAATTTCCCAGTGTCGATCACTGCAGGCCGTTGGTATCGATTTTCATATTGGCTCACAAATTCTAACTGCCGCGCCATACCAACAAGCAGTTGCCTCGATCAGCAACATTATCTGCCAACTCAACAGGATTGGTATTGCGTTACAGCATATTGATATTGGTGGCGGCTTTGGTATCCGTTATAACGATGAAGTTGCGCTGCAACCGCAACAAATATTTGCTGCGTTGCGTGAGCAATTTGATGCTTTAAATTTGCCATTATGGGTCGAACCAGGCCGCTCGATTATTGGTGCGGCAGGAATATTGCTGACAGCAGTTGAATTAAAAAAAACCAATAAAAACAAGAATTTTGTGATTGTGGATAGCGGCATGCATCATCTTATTCGCCCATCTTTATACAACGCCTACCATCATATTCAAGAAGTAAAGCAGCCACAACAGCCTAGTCAGCAGTATGACGTTGTTGGCCCAATTTGTGAAAGTACAGATTTTTTAGGTAAAGATCGCTTACTTGATGTTGCGGTTGGCGACTTGCTTGCCGTGCGTGATGTTGGCGCGTATGCGTCAGTCATGGCAAGCAACTATAATACGCGAGCGCGTCCAGCGGAGGTATTGGTGAGCGGCAGCAGTGTTCGCTGTATTCGACAACGCGATACACTTGATGAAATGCTGAAGAATGAAGTCTGTGGCATCTTGTGATAATTCGCGTTTGCGAATTGACAAACATGTTGATACCCGTAATATTTACGCCCGCTTGAAGCTTTGATGCAGTGTTGTATGATTCAGAGACTTCATGTAAACCACACACACATCGACACTACTTTTGGGTGCTCAGTACGAGTGTAAAGCTAGGGATGTGTGGAGGATTAACCCATACGGAAAGTATAATGCAAGAAATAGTAATGATCGACCTGCTCAAGGCAGGCGCGCACTTTGGACACCGAACGAAGTTTTGGAATCCAAAAATGGCACCATATATTTTTGGAGCCAGAAATAAAATTCATATTATTAACCTCGAACACACCCTGCCTGCGGTTCGTCAAGCCCAAGACTTTATACGTAATTTGGCGAAAAACCGCAATAAATTATTGTTTGTCGGCACGAAGCGATCTGCCAAAGGTCATATTGCTGCAGCGGCGATTCGTACTGGTCAGCCATACGTCAATCAACGCTGGCTAGGCGGTATGTTGACAAACTATAAAACGATTCGTGCCAGTATTAAGCGCTATCAAGATATTGAACATTGGTTTGAAGATGGTCGTGTTGAAAAGCTAACAAAAAAAGAGCGTTTGAATTTAGACAATGAAAAAGCCAAGCTTGAAAAAAGCATTGGCGGTATTAAAGAAATGGGCGGCCTGCCTGATGCCTTGTTTATTGTTGACATCGACCATGAACACATTGCCGTTAAAGAAGCAAGGAATTTGGGCATTCCTATCGTTGCGATTGTTGATACCAACTCAGACCCTGATGGCATTGATTATGTGATTCCTGGTAATGATGACGCAGGACGTTCGATTGAGTTATTTGTATCAGCAATTGCAGATGCATATGCCACTGGTCATGCAGAATCCAATGAGATGCACCCAGTTGCAAAAAAACATGAGCCACAGATTTCTTCAGCACGGCAGAAAACAATTGATACTGCACGCACAAAAGAAGTTGAGAGAGCGGTCAAACAGCCAGTAGTAGCACCTGCAGCCACAGCTGATGTTGTAATAGCCGCAGCCGCACCTGTCGCTGTGGTTGAGTCAGCAGTTGATGCAACACCGCCACCAACAGAGGGAAAAGCATGAGCACAATAACTGCCGCGCAAGTAAAAGAACTGCGCGAGCGCACTGGGCTGGGGATGATGGATTGCAAGCAAGCACTGGTTGAGTCTGCTGGTAACATTGATGTTGCCATTGACAATCTACGCAAGTCTAGCGCCTTAAAAGCTGCAAAAAAATCTGGTCGTGTAGCGGCAGAAGGGCGGGTTATTACGCAGCTTGGCGCTAGTCATGGTGTCATTGTTGAAGTGAATTGTGAGACAGATTTTGTTGCTCGTGATGAGAACTTCATCACATTTGTTGCGACTGTGGCAGCTGCTGCGTTTGCTAAAAAAAGCGAAAATATCGAAGACTATCCTCAGCTATTGGCAGCGCGTGAAGCATTGGTGCAAAAACTTGGCGAAAATATTTCCATTCGCCGTATTGCCTGGTTGCCAGGTTGTATCTCAAGCTACGTCCATACCAATGCAAAAATTGCGGTACTTGTGAGTAGAACTGGCGGCGATGAGTCGTTTGGCAAAGACGTTGCCATGCATGTCGCCGCAACAAATCCGCAAGTTGTTCGTCCAGAAGATACCCCAGCTGCAGTAGTGGAGCAGGAACGCGCGATATTTGTTGCACAAGCAAGTAGCTCTGGAAAACCAGCTGATATTGTTAAAAAAATAGTTGCTGGTCGCGTCAAGAAATATCTACAAGAAATTAGCTTAACTGAGCAAGGGTTTGTCAAAGACCCCAGCATCAGCATTGCTGAACTTGCTAAGCGAAATAATGCGGTAATTCAGAAATTTGTATATTTTGCTGTTGGTGAAGGTATTGAAAAAGTGACCACTGATTTTGCCGCAGAAGTACGACAACAAGCTGGGGGCTAAGCACATACCAATCACAAACTTTCTAAGGTTCCTAAGATAACCATGGCAAACAAAAGCTATAGGCGGGTATTGTTTAAATTAAGCGGAGAAGCACTTTCTGGTGATCAAAGCTGTGGTATTGACCCAAAACAGCTTGACAGGTTTGCCGTTGATATTGCCAATGTGCAACAGATGGGCATTGAAATAGCATTGGTTATTGGCGGCGGTAACTTGTTTCGTGGCACGGAGTTAACGGCCGCAGGAATGGATCGTGTTGCTGGCGATCATATGGGAATGTTGGCAACAATCATGAATGGTCTGGCGATGCGTGACGCGCTAGAACGAATCAGCGTAGCAACACGAATCATGTCTGCAATTTCAATGAATGGTATAGTTGAGGACTACGATCGCAGGAAAGCTATTCGCTATATGGCAGAAGGCGATGTAGTGATATTTACGGCTGGAACTGGAAACCCGTTTTTTACCACCGATACATCAGCTTGTTTGCGCGGCATTGAAGTCCAAGTAGAGGTTGTTTTTAAAGCGACCAAGGTTGATGGTGTGTATGACAAAGACCCTCTACTATACCCTGATGCTAGCAAGTATAAGAATTTGACATACGCTGATGTATTGCAACAAGGTTTAAAAGTTATGGACATGACTGCTATTAGCCTTGCTCGTGATAATCAATTATCAATTCGTGTAATTAGCCTCCTTGAAGCGGGCGGATTAGTTGCTGCAATCCAAGATCACCACAAAGGAACGTTGATTTCAAATACATAGGGAATATTCATGACTGCAAGCCAAGAAACAACACAAAGTATGGATAAAGCAACTGATGCTTTTCATGTAAATATAAAAAAAATACGTGCTGGCAGAGCCAGCGCATCATTATTGGATAACGTTCAAGTGCAATATTATGGCAATGCAACGTCGTTGAACCAAGTTGCTACTGTAAAAGTTGAAGATAGCAGAACACTTTCTGTAACCCCTTGGGAGAAAAACCTCATTCCCGAGATTGAAAAAGCAATCCTAGCTTCAAGGCTCGGTCTCAACCCGTCAACACAAGGTATAACCATTCGGGTGCCGCTACCAATGTTGACAGAAGAAACTCGACAGGATTATATTAAGCAGGCGCGTGCCGCAGCTGAATCAGCACGGATTGTTGTGCGCAATATTCGCCATACCGGCAATGATAAAGTCAAGGAAGAGGCGAATGGTGAGGATGACGAGCGACGGTTAAAAAATGACATCCAAAAAATCACTGACGAACATATCGCCCAGATTGACGCATTATTGAAAGACAAAGAAGAAGAACTGCTGACCATCTGACTTGTTTAATCAGCGGTCTCTTTAGCTTAAGCTGTGTGTATATAAACTGTGTCGACAGAAAATACCTTACGTCATCTTGCAATTATTATGGATGGTAACCAGCGTTGGGCGCAACAACACAAAGTGACACATGCCAAAGGGCATCGCCAAGGCATGGAGGCATTGCAAACATTGGTGGAATATGCTGGTAAGACATCGGTGCGATTTTTAACGGTGTATGCCTTTAGCAGTGAAAATTGGAAGCGTCCAACACACGATGTTGCTGGGCTAATGCGTTTATTTGAAGAGGCGCTCGATCGTGCCTACACCGACTTGAACAATAAAAATGTACGGATTCGCTTTATTGGTGAGACACAGCAATTTTCAAAAACATTGCAAAAAAAAATTGCCAGTGCTGTCAATATTACTGCTGAAAATACAGGAGTTACCCTGGTGTTGGCTATGAATTATGGCGGGCATTGGGATATCATTAATGCGTGTAAAAATATAGCATTACAAGTCAACAACAACACACTCCACATTGATGCTGTTACTGACGTAGCTGTTGCTAAAGAAATGGCAATCGCCGATTTACCCCCAGTTGATATGTGTGTGCGCACAGGTGGTGAGCAGCGGCTGAGCAATTTTTTACTGTGGCAGTTAGCGTATGCCGAGCTGTATTTCACTCAAATATTGTGGCCTGATTTTTCGACAGGGCATTTGGATGCTGTGATAACGGAATTCAAAGAACGCCAACGCAGATTTGGTGGGTGATGGCGGTGTATCAATTGATAAATCTCTACGGTAAGCCAAGCTCAGGCAAACTCGGTGCTGTGGTATATAACTTAAGTTGGCAAATGGTGCATTTGCTGGATAGTCAACAACCCAGTCTAGGCATGTAATGGCATTACGAGCAATCACAGCAGCCATATTGGCGATTGTCTTTATCTTTGCTATTTTGTTATTGCCGAGCATGCTGCTTGGCACATTATTGTTTGCACTGAGCTTGATTGCAGCCATTGAGTATGCACGGTTGTTGTCGCGCAGGAATATCAACACCCAACGCGGGGTAATTTTATTGATGATGCTCTGTGTCTGCATCCAGTTTATGTGGGCGCCAATCATTACATACACCTTGATAAGCGTCAGTATTGTATGGATATGGGTGATAAGCGTGATGGTGGCGCGGTTGCATTTAGCCCCATTTGAGCGGCAGCTGGTGCGATTTAGGATGTTGTCAATACTGATGCTTGCTGGCTGCATAGCGGGAATAATACAATTATTTGTGGTAGACAGGGTATGGATATTGGTGGCAATTGGGCTGGCAGTGAGTTTTGATATCGGCGGTTATATGCTCGGACGCTACTTTGGTTCAACACCTTTTTTTGCGCGGTATAGTCCAAATAAAACATGGCAAGGTTTCTGGGGCGGCACGTTGCTCTCAGCAGTGTTTGCGGGAATATGCGCATTCTTTATACCACAACATTTTATCGTTTGGCTGGGGCTGTGGTTGTTAGGTCTGCTCTCTGTGTTTGGCGATTTGTATATTAGTATTTTTAAACGTATCGCCAATTTAAAAGATACTGGTGCATTATTGCCAGGGCACGGTGGCATTCTTGACAGAATCGATAGCTATATTGTGTGTATGCCGGTTTTTGCATTATGGATGTTGCTGATGCAGATGTTCGGTTTGTACCAATAGCGATATGTCTATGCAACAGCGTGTCATTATTTTAGGCGCCACGGGCTCTATTGGCACAACAACCCGTCAAGTCATTCAGCGCAATAGCGATGTGTTGCGTATTGTTGCTGTGAGCGCCCATAGTGCCGTGCATGATTTAGCTAGTATATGCCATGCACATGCATGTAGCGCGGCTGCAGTCATTGATACGCAGGTAGATGTTTCGTGTCTGGCAGGCATCGAAGTATTTCAAGGCTCGCAGAGCAACACCCAATTACTCGATAGCGTTGAATACGACGTGTTGGTTAACGGCATTGTTGGTGTGGCTGGATTGGAGGCGACTGTGCACGCGGCACAACAAGGCAAAAGAATTGTATTAGCAAATAAAGAGTCATTGGTAAGCGCAGGCAATATTCTGATGGATGTTATAGATCAACACCAAGCGGAGTTAGTGCCTATTGATAGCGAGCACAATGCCTTGTGGCAATGTTTGGGTTATCCACGTTGTGGTCAGGCTGTTGCTGGTGTTGACCATGTGGTCATCACGGCATCTGGTGGGCCGCTGCGCATGCTCACTCGTGAGCAACTGCCACAAGTTACCGTGGCACAGGCATGCGCTCATCCAAATTGGTCGATGGGCAAAAAAGTATCTGTTGATTCGGCAACGATGATTAACAAGTCCCTGGAGATGCTTGAAGCACATTGGTTATTTGCGCTGCAAGCAAAGCAGATACGCGTGGTGTTGCATCCAAAAAGTATAGTACATGGTCTGGTTGGCTTTATTGATGGTTCGCTGATTGCTCACCTTGGTCCGCCAGATATGGCTGTGGCGATTGGCAACTCACTTGGTAGCCCAAATAAAATCAAGACGGGTATTGCTCCTGTTGATGTAACGCAGCTAGGCACGCTGGAATTCATGCCAATCGATGAACGGCGCTTTCCTATTGTGGCTATTGCTCGTGAAATTATTCGCTATGATGCAACACAGGGGAATATTCTTAATGCCGCCAATGAAGTAGCTGTTGCCGCTTTTTTGAACAACACCATACGCTTTGATGCAATTGATGAAATTGTGCTGCGCGCGGTGAATGAATTATCGTATTCCAGACCAACAACTATTGATGAAGTATTGTATGTTGATCAATATACACGCAGGACTGTTGATCGTTGGATCGCTAGTGCTTCATAAACTTTTATATACTTACCAAAGGCTGATTATATGCTGACAATTCTCTCTGCTCTGGCTGCATTTACCTTACTGATTGCATTCCATGAATATGGTCACTTTGCTGTTGCCAGAGCATGTGGCGTTACTGTGCTTAAGTTTTCAATCGGGTTTGGGAAACCAATATTGCGTTTTCATGACAGCAAAGGTACGGCATATGTCGTATGTATGATTCCACTTGGAGGGTATGTGCAAATGCTAGAGTCACATGCCACAACCGCAGCCAATCACCGCCAATGTTTTGATATGCAATCGCTAACAAAGCGGATAGCAATCGTTGTTGCCGGACCGTTGGCAAACCTGGTGTTGGCATTGGTGTTGTATAGCATGGCTGCATTGATGGGGGTCACAACGATGGCGGCATATGTTGATGCGCCAAGCAAACTTGCAGCAACTGCAGGAATGCAGCGGGGCGATATGATTACCGCTATCGATGGTCAACCGATACATAATTGGCAGGATGCACATTTTGCCTTGTTGCAGCGTATTGGTGATAGTGGTGCGATTGTTGTCGATGTTACCCAGCAACAAGCAGTGATTGAGCAAATACAGCAGAGTTGGAACGCTGGAGTGGAGTTGCCAAAACTTGTATTCAATACCGCTGCTGCTGCACAGTATCAATTGCCCATTGCAGACTGGTTGTCAACTGCAGCAGAGCCAGATACATTGGCTGCGCTTGGCATTGCGCCGTTACGACTGGACGTCCCTGCACGTATTCAACGAGTAGTGGAGAATTCTCCAGCGGCTGCAGCTGGGATTCTTACAAATGATAAAATTACTGCGGTGAATCAGCTGGCAATTGTCAACTGGTCTGATTTTGTTGCGCGGGTTATTGCCTCAAATGGTGCCACGCTTGCTGTTGGAATATTGCGGGATGGGCAGCCGTTTACGCTGCAAGTTACTCCAATAATGAACCAAACAAACAAGCGCTATAGCGTTGGTGTACAAGTTGTTATGCCAGCACTGCCAGCGGAATTATATACAACTGCGCAGCCGAATGTATTGCAAGCGGTTTGGCAAGGTGGTGCGTCTACTTTGCAAATGGTTAAGCTAACCTTGGTCGGACTGTATAAATTGATTACTGGCAAAATGTCAATTCAAACGCTTAGTGGACCGCTACGTATCGCCAAATATGCGGGACAAAGTGCTGAATATGGTTTGCAGCAGTTTATTATCTTTTGCGCTTTGCTGAGCGTGTCGTTGGGGGTATTGAATATGCTGCCAATTCCAATGCTTGATGGTGGACACTTATTTTTTTATTGCATTGAGGCGGTCCGAGGTGTGCCCCTTAGTGCATATGCGCAACAGTATGCGATGCGATTTGGTATGGTTTTTTTGGCGTTATTTATGGGAATTGCTGTTTTTAATGACTTTGTTGCGTTATGAATAAAATACTATGCATTGGTTGCGCAGCGCTGTTGGTGTTGAGTACAGCTGTAGCTGCGGCTGGGAGTATTAGCGACATTACGGTGAAAGGTCTCAAAGTGATAAGTGCTGATGTTGTGTTTGCGAATATGACGGTGCGGATTGGTGATGAGTTTGATCAACAATTATTAGATAATGCCTTCGAAGCCTTATTTGCTAGCGGCTATTTCGACGACATTATCTTTAGCCGTGAAGGTGATGTTTTAGTCGTTGATTTAGTTGAACGACCAACCATTCAAGAAATCACCTTCAAAGGAAACACCCTTATTCAAGAAGATGATATTCGCAAAGAACTCAAGAAAATTGGCGTAGTGGAAGGCGAGATTTTGCAACGAAACTTTCTTGATACAACTATCAACAATATCGATTATTTTTACAGTCAAAATGGTCGTTATGGGACTGTCATTACCACCAAAGTTGAAAACCTTAGCGACACGCAGGTGAAGGTTATGATTGATATTCAAGAAGTGCCGACCAGTATTGTTGCCGAAATTTTATTTATTGGCAATCATGCGTTTTCAAGCAATGAGTTATTAGCACAGTTTGAGTTGGAGCAACGCGGTGTACTGAGCAATATATTCCATAGCAATGACTATCAGCGGGCAAAACTAAGTGGTGATTTAGAGCGATTGCAACTATTCTACCGCAACCGTGGCTATGCTGATTTCACTATTATCGACACGACCGTGTCGGTGAGCACTGACAAAAAAAGTATTTATATCACTATTGTAGTCGATGAAGGCGAGCACTATACCATCGATGTCATTGATTATCGCGGCAGCTTAATTTATCCGCTTGAGGAATATCAACAACAGGAATTTATTGCAGTTGGCGATGATTATTCTGCACAGAGCATTTCGCAGCTTGAGGCCAATATCACTGAAAAATTAGGCGACCGCGGCTACGGTAATGCGCAAGTTCGCACCAATGAAATTAAAACAGAGAACCGCCACATGACACTTGAGATTTTTATCAATCCAAGAGAGCGTGTGTACGTACGCAGGATTATCTTTACGGGAAATACGACGACAGCAGACACTACCTTGCGCGTAGAGCTGTTACAGCTTGAGGCAAGTTGGTTTTCACGCTCACGCTTAAACGCATCGATTAAGCGTATTCGGCGTAAGCCTTATATCGAGCAAGTGTCTCATGAAATTCATCACATTCCAGGAGTGCCGAGCCAGATTGATATTAAAATCAATATTGTCGAAGCGCCGTCTGGCTCGATTTCAGGCGGTGTACAATATTCAACAATGGGTGGGGCTGGGCTGATATTGCAATACCAAGATAGTAATTATCTTGGAACAGGCAATGCAGTGTCCGCAAACATGAATACTGCGAGTACCACCAAGCAACTTAGCTTTTCGTATGATCAGCCCAATTTTGGCGAGGATCGTGTCAGCTTAAGTACTAGCGGCTATATCAACAACACTGATTATACCGATTCTTCGACGATTGCGAATTATGCATTCAACAGCTATGGCGGGAGTCTCGGGCTTGGCTATCCAGTTGCGAATACGGTGTTTGTCAACTATGGATTTGGTATCGATAATAAAGATTTTGTGTTGGGGTCAGCTCCAATTCAAGAAATAACGGCGCTGACAAATGTATACGGTAACACTATTACTGAGTTAAATGTGTACGTTGGGGTTGCGCAGAATGCTTTAAATCGTGGTGTGTTTCCCACCTCTGGAGGCATGCAATCTTTTGGTTTAAAATTGAAAGTTGGCGATAGAACTACACCGCAATATGCAACGCTGCATTATACAGGCACATACTATGTCCCAATAAGTAAGAATGAGAGTTGGACGACAAAATTTTCAACAAAATTAACGTACAGTGGCTCATATGGCTCGCGTAAAGTAGTGCCATTCACCGCGAACTCGTATGTGGGTGGCTATGGTACATTGCGTGGCTATTCGGCAACATCACAGGGTGTAAAAGCAACAAATGCAAACGGCAGCGACGCAGGAACACTTGGCGGCAATATTTTGATTCAACAAACTACAGAGTTGATATTTCCATTATGGGTTGAAACAAAGTCCGCACGTTTTTCGTTGTACCACGATATGGCGAACGTGTTTGTTGACCGCTGCTATGTTGTCAAGCCATCTTGTAACCCAGGAGTGCGTTTACAAGAATTGAAGCGTACAGTTGGACTATCTATAATTTGGATGACACCACTCGCACCACTTGGGTTTCACTTTAACCGAGCGATTAACCCTGGTGAAGGAGACGCAGTGAGTGCTTTTGAATTCAGTTTAGGCGCTGTGTACTGATAGTTCCGAGGGTTTATTTATGCTCGGTTGCTACAAAACTAGTAATGCGAGATAGTATTGCGGTCTTTATTTTAACTAGGAAAATTATGAAACACCTGTTTGTATGTGTATTAGCATGTCTGTCGTCGTATGTATTTGCTGCAGACTTTGTGATTGTTGATTGGAGGCAAGCGTTGTTTACTACCAACAAGGCATTGCAAATTAATGAAGAAATGGCCGAAGAAAACACAGCAGAGATCGCCAAGGTTAAGAGCATGCAAAGCGAGATTACCGCTGATAGAACAGCGATACTAAAAGATAAAGATATTTTAACCGATGCAGAAATACAAAAAATGACGTTTGAACTAAATACAAAAACGCAGCAGTATAATGAAATACTGTCTGCAATGGAACGGAAGAGGATGCAGCGGGAGAATGCCTTCGTAAGCGCAAATCGCGACCTTATTGATAGCGCAATCAAGGAGCTTAGTACAAAATACAAAGTTAGCGCTGTGTTAGACAAAGTAGGCGTTGTATATTATTCAACGAGTTTGGATATTACCGATGAATTGCGCGAAAAACTAAATACGATGATGGAGTAAGTATGTGCTTACGTATGACGAATGCGCTTTACTAACACATGGTATATTGCACAATTGCAATGATGGCAACCAGCAGTTATTTGCGTTAGCGTCGTTAGCACACGCAGGAGCAACCGACATAGCATTTGTATTTGATAGCAAACACAGTGAACTGGCGCAGGCATGCCGCGCTGGGTTGCTGGTGGTCAATGCGCGAATTGACGCCACTAACACAACACAGCTGATTGTGAAACGTCCACAGCTTGCATTAGCAATCCTAGGGCAGCGCTTTGCACCATTGCCAACGCGCTATGGCGCAGCACATGCTGCTGCGTGGATTGCTGCTACCGCCCAAATTGGTAGTAATGTTTCGATTGCCCCGCATGTGGTGATTGAGGAAGACGTTGTGATTGGTGATGGCTGCGTTATTGGTGCAGGAGTGTTTATCGGCAGGAATTCTCAGATTGCAGCAGCTTGCATATTCCATCCGCAGAGTTGTATCTACCACGAATCCAAGATTGGTGAGCGAGTTATTTTACATAGTGGCTGCAGGATTGGTGCTGATGGGTTTGGCTATGTACGCGATGGTGCTGTCAATACAAAAATTGCCCAGTTAGGTGGTGTTGTCATAGGGAGCGATGTGGAAATTGGAGCTAACACTTGTATTGATAGGGCTACATTTCCAAATATTACAACTACTGTTGGCAATAGAGTGAAAATCGATAATTTATGCCAGCTGGCACATAATGTAACAGTTGGTGATGATACTGTTATTTCTGCAGGATGTTTAATAGGTGGCAGTACGGTAGTTGGTGCGCGTTGTACCATTGGTGGTAGTGTGGTGATAAGCGATCACATGCGCATTGCCGACGATGTCACTATTTCTGGCTTTACAACAGTGATAAAAAACATAATGAAGGCTGGCAGGTATTCAAGTGGTTTTATCCAGTTGTTTGAGCATAGGCAGTGGCAGAAAATGCACATTCGATTAAAAAAAATTTTAGAGAGCAAAACTCATGGAAATGAAAATTGATGACATCCAGCGCTATTTACCCCACAGATATCCTTTTCTGTTAATCGACCGAGTTACTGATCTGCAACCTGGTAGGCATATTCATTGTTATAAAAATATCAGCTTTAATGAATGGTATTTTCCAGGGCACTTTCCTAACAAGCCCATTTTTCCAGGAGTATTGACGCTTGAAGCAATGGCGCAATCCTCTGGTCTGCTGGGTTTTCGCACGATGAATATTGAGCCAAAAGAGTCTTCGATTTATATATTCGTTGGGGTGGATAAGCTACGGTTTCGTCATCCTGTCGAGCCAGGAGATCGGCTTGATTTGTATTCCGAAATCATCAAAAATAAACGCAATATGTGGCGTTTTTTTTGCCGAGCATCAGTTGGCGATACAATGATCTGTTCTGCAGAAATTTTGTGTGCGCATCAACAAATCGATCAAGATGATTGATAGCACAGCCTTAATAGATGCATCCGCACAGATTGATGAGTCTGTAGTAATTGGCGCATTTTGTCGCATCGGCGCTAACGTTCATATTGGACAAAACACCGTAGTGCATTCCCATGTGGTGATTGAAGGTACAACAACAATTGGTGAGAATAATCAACTGTACCCGTTTGCAGCGATTGGGGTTGATTGTCAAGACCTAAATTGCGATAGATCAGTAGCAGTTGAATTGCGTATTGGGGATAATAATATAATTCGTGAGCACGTAACTATTCATCGTGGTTCTTCACATCATCGCGGCATTACTGAAATAGGTAATAATAATTTTATTATGGTGGGCGCGCATATTGCCCACGATTGTATCCTTGGTAACCATTTGGTAATGGCAAATAACGCAGCAATAGCCGGTCATGTTGTGATCGGCAGCTACGCGATTATAGGTGGGTATACAACTGTACATCAATTCTCTACGATTGGCGCGTATGCAATGATTGGCCAGTCATCGGCGGTATCCAGAGATGTTCCAGCGTTTTTCTTAGCCTCTGGTAATCGTGCTCGAGCGTATGGAATCAATACAATCGGCATGCTACGCAGAGGGTTTGATGCTGACGATACCCAAGATATGCTCCATGTATTCAAAACAGTTTATAATGGACCGCTTGGTAAGAAACACGTTGTTGAACGTGTCCGTTCCATTGCGAACGGCACCAAGGCGCATCACATCATGCTGGATTCACTGGGGTCATTTCGCCGCAGTATCATCCAGCGTATTGACCCAAAAAACCCCAAGCTGCAGCACCAAGTTTAAACCATGCCACAGATTTCTATTACTTCGCTGCCGTTTGCTGAAGAGCAAGATATTGGCAGTGCGCTTGAGCAAATTTCTAAACAGTTTTCTGAAATAAGCGGTTTAGCACTCGCTGCTATTTCTGTCTATTGGCGTTTTATTGACCCTGGTCATTTATCTCATGCCGGTGTGGTGTATGAATGGTGCGACCCACAACAACATCCACTTAATGTCGAACTGTTTGCTGCCGATGTGATTGCTGATGAGCGGGTACAACAATTATTGCAACAGTTGGCTGGAGTGATTCATGCAGTGACATCAATTCCAGTGTCACAAGTGTTTATAAGCTATCGGTCTGTGCAATCTGGCTATGTATTTGACCGCGGTAAAATTGTGCAATGGAGCAAGGGGTGATGCGCGTCTATATTGCGGTATTGCTCTGCATGGTTATAACTAGTTGTGTATAAAACATTGATGCCAAGTGATATCATGTATCACCAGTTGCGTGAACAAACCAAAAAACTAGTGGTGATTTCAATCCTCAATGTTGCCGCATCAGCTGGTTATTATATTGCAGTTACAGCAAATATATCACCATTGTTAGATAAAAGTGGTTGACAACATGGCGGGAAAACAGAGGCTGCACTACCTGTGGCAGTATTAGCAATTTATATGCGGTGTATTAGCAGAGATGAGAATGGATGAGAAAAAACAAAAGGCATTAGCAGCAGCATTGGCACAGATTGAGCGACAATTTGGCAAGGGCTCTGTTATGCGCCTTGGTGAACAAGAGCATGTAGCAATTGCTGCAATCTCAACTGGTTCATTAGCGCTCGATATTGCCTTGGGTATCGGCGGACTGCCTGTCGGTCGCGTCGTAGAGGTGTATGGTCCAGAATCTTCAGGGAAAACTACTCTTGCATTGCAAACAATTGCTGAATCTCAACGCAACGGCGGAACTGCCGCTTTTATTGATGCAGAGCATGCGCTTGATCCAAACTATGCGCAGCGTCTTGGGGTGAATACTGATCAACTGCTGGTTTCTCAGCCAGATACTGGCGAGCAAGCACTTGAGATTTGCGATATGCTGGTGCGCTCAGGCGGCGTTGATGTGGTTGTTATCGATTCAGTTGCGGCATTAACGCCAAAATCAGAAATCGAAGGAAATATGGGGGATCACCATGTTGGCTTGCAGGCGCGGCTGATGTCTCAAGCACTACGGAAAATCACCGGTAACATTAAACGCACCAATACCATGGTACTTTTTATTAATCAACTGCGGATGAAAATTGGAGTGGTGTTTGGCTCACCAGAAACAACGACTGGCGGCAATGCGCTCAAATTCTATGCTTCGGTTCGCTTAGATATCCGCCGTATTGGCGCAGTTAAAAATGGTGATGAAATTGTTGGCAATGAAACCCGGGTGAAAGTGGTAAAAAACAAAGTAGCACCACCATTTCGCCAATGTGAATTTCAGATTATGTATAACAAAGGGATTTATCATCATGCGGAAATTATCGACCTAGGTGTAGCCAACGGCTTTGTTGAAAAAGCAGGTACGTGGTATAGCTATAATGGCGAACGTGTTGGGCAAGGGCGCAATAATGCCGCAAAATATTTAGAAGAACATCCGCAAATGGCGGCAGAAATTGAAGCATCTATCCGCAAGAAATTTTTGCCAGACGAAATTAATGCAACCGCCGCCCCAGCAACCGCCGCCGCAAAAACCAATTAAATCAACCAATAATTTTCTGCATAGGGCTAAATCGCGTCGATGACAACTGTAATTGCCAATGGTAATGCTAAGCACACTTGCAACGCGTTACCTTGATGAACTATTGGGGTATCGCAGTGGCGTGGTAATAAATAAATCATGAAGGCAATCATCCTGGCGGCAGGCTATGGTAAACGCATGCGCCCAATATCGTTCCACACACCGAAGGCATTATTAACGGTCAACAATCAACCAATGATTGCTCGGCATATTGAGCAGCTGGCCAGCTGTGGTATCGACGCGGTTATTGTCAATTGCAGTTGGCTCGGTCAACGCATTATTGATTATATCGCAAGCAAGTCGTGGCCTATTCCAATACAAATAGTTGTCGAAGATCACCCTTTGGAAACCGCAGGTGGCATTCGCAATGCCGCGGCACAACTGTTTACGCAAAGTGCGCAGGCGGTGGTCGTTAACGTCGATATTTGGCATGATTTTGATGTACGCATACTGATGCGCCAGCATACAGTAGCGCATCTTGCGACTATTGTCGGCTACCAAGATGCGCGCCGAGCAGATTTTCAGATAGATGACCTGCAGCAAATTGAATTTTCAGCCAATAGCAGTGCTGGCTATATATATACGGGGATAAGCTTGGTGCAGCAGCAGTTGTTTTCCTTAAATTCTAGCGTGTATCTTGCAGATTGTTTTCACCATGCTGCCACGAATAATACATTAGGGATGGTGGAACATACTGGCAAATGGTTTGACATTGGCACACCAACATCATGGGCTGCGGCAAAGAAAAATATCTAAAGTGGTGGTATTCAGCAGATGTTGCTTAATGTCCACTTAAACCAACATGGGTTTGCATACATTTGCGCAATGATTGAACGTATATTGGCATGCGCTTGATCAAGTATCGATAGCATTTTTTCATCAGTCCACATCTGTTGGGGATATTGTGGTTGTAGCCAATCGTATACTGGCCGATATTTTTTATCGTTTTTGAGATAATGCAAAGCAGTCAGGTTGCTTGCAAAAAAATGGTATTGGTCAAGTATAGTGCGGTCGATTAAATTGGCAATGTCTGTGTGAGATGCCGTATCTTCACAATGAATTTGTTTGCTAAAAGATAGATGTACTTTGCCGCGATACCCATACATTCCTGTTAATGCATTGTGCATATCTTCGTTATTAGCTTTGCAGTAATTTAGCTGAGTATCGCGTTGCAATAGTTCTTCTGCTTTGAGTGTTGCAGTTGGGTCATATTCGTAACTGATAGTGACAATGTGCAATTTGAGGTTGTCGATTTGTTGTGAAAAAGGTTGCTTGCGATCAGCCAGGCAAAGCATCTTTATCACTGCTTCATCTGTTTTATCAATGCCATCTTTTGCGCGTCCTTCTCTATGTGCCACCCAAATACTTTGCTTATCGACATCTATTGAGTGATGGATGTATTCAGAAAGCAATGTGAGTGCTTGATATTTTTTGCGGATACTTGTTTCACTGCGATTGACAATAAAGCTTTTATTTAGGCGCATTAAATCGCTGGCAAATGGAATGTGCAACAAGTTGTCACCAATGGCAATTCGCGTTGAGTCGTTTTTATATCGATATAGCACATAGCTAATAATGGTAGGGTCAAACACGATGTCGCGGTGATTTGACAGCAGCATTACTGGTCCATCTAATAGGTTGGCAATGCCATCGTAACTCAGTCCATCGGTATATTTGTCCAGCACTGTTTTAACATGTGGTAACACAAAACGTTTTTGCACTTGACGTACTGTGGTTACCCCACGACATTGCCAGCGCAAATACAGGCGGATAAACAACATCAAGGGTGTTAATAAATGTGATGCGAGGAATGGGTAGCGCCTGCGCGCGATACCGCTTAATAGTGTGTTGGAAGCGGTGATGCGTTGCAGGGTTTCAGCAACTTCGCTATCATTCCAAGGTCGAATATTACGATATTTGTCTTCCATGAGGTATACAGCTGTGTTGTTGTGTCACAATTTTCCGTGACAATATTTATATTTTTTTCCAGACCCGCACGGACACAGCGCATTTCTGCCAATTTTTTCTCCAGAACGCGTAATTGGTTGCCCAGTCTGCTGCTCTCGCTGTTGCTGGGCACGTTCTGCCTCTCGCCGCCGTTGTTGTTGCATTTGGATAACCTCTGCTGCAGAAGGAATGTTCATATGGCTGACTAACCGCAGCGTATCGAATTTAATGGTTTCTAACATGTGTTGGAATAATTCAAACGATTCACGCTTGTATTCCTGTTTTGGATTTTTTTGTGCATAGCCACGCAGTTGAATGCCTTGGCGTAGATAATCCATTTGCTGTAAATGGGTTTTCCAATGATTATCGATAACTTGTAAAAACACCTGCCTAAAAAAACTATTTCGTGTTACTTCATCAATTGTGTCGGCTTGGCGTTGGCACTGTTGTTGTGAACTGGCAACGAGGGTATCAATCATGATATTGATGTCGTCTGAGTCGCCAATCATGGCGACCACATCGATATCAATAGCATAGTCAGTATGCAACCGTTCTTGAATAGCTTGGTGTGGCCATTGTTGCGGCGGGGTATGTGGCGGGAGAATTTTTATTGCTTGATTGCGAATCACATCCTCAGCAAGACCGTCAATAATTGAAATCATGATATTGCTATGCATGATTTCATTGCGTTGCTGGTATATTGCTATCCGTTGTTCGTTGGCGATATCATCATATTCGAGTAATTGCTTGCGCATATCAAAGTTGCGACTCTCCACCTTGCGTTGCGCACGTTCAATCGCATTGCTTACCATCCGATGCTCGATTGGTTCGCCTGATGGCATGCCAAGTGAACGCATCATGTTTTTGATTCTTTCTGATGCAAACAACCGCATCAAACTATCGTCAACAGAAAGGTAGAATCGTGATGATCCAGGGTCGCCTTGCCGACCAGACCGACCACGCAGCTGGTTGTCGATGCGGCGTGATTCATGACGCTCTGTCCCAATAATATGCAAGCCACCAGCTGCCATAACCGCTTGATGATTCCCCTTCCACTGTGTTTTAAGAGCTGGATGTTGGCTTAAGTCGTTTTGTTCAAGAGCCTTTTGCAAGTTACCTCCAAGCACAATGTCGGTGCCACGTCCTGCCATGTTGGTCGCAATCGTAACAGTATCTGACTTACCAGCATTGGCGATAACTTCTGCTTCGTGTTGGTGTTGTTTTGCGTTTAAGATGGTGTGTGAAATCTTGGCTTTGCTAAGGTAGGTGGCTAGCAATTCAGATTGCTCAATCGTCGGTGTCCCAACAAGTACTGGCTGGTGGCGGGACAAGCAATCTTGAATATCAATGACTACCGCAGCAAATTTTTCTTGCTCAGTGAGATATATATGATCATTGTGATCAACTCGTGTAGAAGGTTGATTGGGCGGAATAACGCGCACATCTAAATTATAAATTTCACGAAACTCAAACGCTTCAGTATCAGCCGTGCCTGTCATTCCTGATAGCTTGGTGTATTGACGAAAATAGTTTTGAAACGAAGTTGATGCCAGCGTTTGCGATTCATTTTGAATAGTAACACGCTCCTTGGCTTCAATCGCCTGATGCAGCCCTTCTGACCAACGTCTACCAGGCATTGCCCTACCAGTGTGTTCATCGATGATGACGATTTCATTGTTATCGACGATGTAGTCTATGTCCTTGCTGAAAACAGAATGGGCGCGCAGTCCTGCAGTAATATGGTGCAATAATGTTAAATTTTGCATGTCATATAAGCTGCTGCCCTTAGCCATTAGCCGCAATTTTTCTAGCTGTTGTTCGGCATTGACATAGCCATGCTCAGTGAGTTCAACATTACGGTCTTTTTCGTTGACAATAAAATCGCCATCATCAATCGCGACACCGTTTTCATCGGCTACCGCTGGGGTGAGCTTGGGAATCATGGTGTCGATTGCGACATAAATATCGGTGTTATCGACAGTCGATCCAGAAATAACCAGCGGAGTTCGCGCCTCATCTATTAAAATTGAATCGACTTCATCAATTATTGCAAAATTTAATCCGCGTTGCACCAGTTGAGCTGACTCTAACGCCATATTATCGCGCAAATAATCAAAGCCAAGTTCGTTGTTTGTTGCATAGGTAATATCACAGCTATACGCGGCTTTTTTACTATCGTGATCTTGCCCAGAAACGATTGAGCCAACTGTCAAGCCCAACATCGCATACGCAGGTTCCATCCATTTGGCGTCACGCTTAGCAAGATAGTCGTTGACTGTAACAATGTGCACACCATTCCCAGTGAGGGCATTCAGTACAGCAGGCAGCGTGGCGGCTAAGGTTTTTCCTTCACCAGTTGGCATTTCAGCAATATTGCCTTGATGGAGAGCAATACCTCCGAGCATTTGCACATCAAAGTGGCGCATTGAGAGCGCTCTTTTCCCGGCTTCACGCACCAAAGCAAAGCACTCTGGTAATAGTGTGTCTAACGCTGCTCCTGCGTTGCGGTGTTTATCGCGTAGTGCTTGCAGTCGTTGTGCCAATTGTGCATCTTCAAGGTCTGTGATTGTTGCTTCGAATTGAGAGATCGCCGTGATGTAACGTGACATGCGTTTGAGTTCGCGATCATTTTTTGAGCCAAAAACACTGCTGGCGATTGCATTGAACATGAATTATTGCGTATGTATACAGGGTTAATTTGTTGCAGAATCAGCTGTTTTGTTGAGGGCAAAATGGAGCAAAGTTAGACCAATAATAGCCGAGCAAATAGAACCTGACAGTATACCAATTTTTGCTTGATTCAATACATCACTCCCTTCAGCAAACGATAATCCTCCAATAAATAAACTCATAGTAAAGCCTATCCCACACAATACCGCTAACCCCCACAATACTCTGTTATTAACGCCTGCAGGCAAGGTACAAACACCAAGTTTACAGATGAGTTTACAAAATAATATAATACCAACTGGCTTACCAATCAGCAAACCAAGAAAAACACCAAGCGCAACTGGTTCAAATAGCGTAGACAGTCCAATGCCGGCCAGCGGGATACCCATATTGACGAACGCAAACAGTGGCAAAATAACAAAACTTACCGTGAACGTGAACGCATGTTCAAAGCGAATAGCCATAGGATGGGTCTGACTACGCTGATAGCCCTCAATTTCATTCAACAGTACTTTTGGCATTTTTTCATTGGTTTCGGGGTAACGCAGTGGAATTGCCAATGCCAACAATACCCCAGCAAGTGTCGCGTGAATGCCTGAGAGCAACACGAAATACCACATTATCGCGCCAATGATTAAATATGCAATTGCATGGCGGATAAGTAAAATATTAAGCAGTAGCAACAAAAATGCACAGCATCCAGCAGCAATCATTGCATCTATATTCAGTTCACTGGTATAAAAAAAAGCAATAATTATGATGGCACCAAAGTCATCAATGATTGCAACAGCCAGCAAAAATAATGTCGCCCCGCGGGGAACACGATCACCTAGCAATGCTAAAACTCCAACAGCAAAAGCAATATCTGTTGCCGATGGTATGGCCCAGCCGCGTGCTGCTGCAGTGTTGATGTTAAAGATAAGAAAAATCAAAGCAGGGGCGGCCATACCGCCAACTGCAGCAACAGCGGGAAAGGTTATTTGGGATGTTTTAGACAATTGCCCAATCAGTACTTCTCGTTTAATTTCTATGCCAATGAGCAAGAAAAATATTGCCATTAACGCATCGTTGATAAAATGGGCGAGGCTCATTGATAATGAAAAACCACCAACACTCAGCGCCATTGGTGTGTGTAACCAATGTTGATACCATTCACTCAATGGGGAGTTGGCTATTCCAAGGGCAACTGCAGCTGCGATTAACAGGAATATCCCACTTGAAGCATCGAAAGAAATAATTTTTTGAATGGAGCTGCGAATATGGAGAATGGCACTACGAGATGGGCTAAGCAAGGTGTTTGGTAGGAGTAAAGGAATACCTGTTATACTACACGGTAAAATTATGGATACCTGTCTGTGACAGATAATATTGGTATTGCATTATATACTTTGCTATGCAACTTGTTTTGTATTGCTTAATAACTATAGAGGCTTTGTCGAAGGGCTTCATCAGCAATATATAAGAGGCAGAAAACTACATGAACTTTGGTTGACAACCGTGCTATTATCTTTTTTAAATTTCTCTCATATATAATCATTAACAAATATAACAACAGCCTTTATCTCAACGTTGTTGTCATGAATCGTATTGTCCAATTTATTGTATTTGGTATTTGCCTAGGAATTGGCACAACGTCGTCGCAGGCGTTTTCTGCCTTAGCCATTGACATCGTCCCTGCACAAAAGTCGATGCATGTCGGTCAGTTACTCCAACTGTATGCGTTTTTTGGTGACGGAGCGCTGCGCGACAATATTTCAGCGCAAGTAACATGGTCAAGTGACAATACCAGCATTATTAGTATTCAAGCTGATGGTTTAATAGAAGCATTAGCGGTAGGCAGTGCCAATGTCAACGTCAGCTATGGCGACATCACTCAACTGCAGTTTATTCAAGTTTTTCCTGCGGCATTAACGCGCATAGCAATTCCTGTACAGCATACAATTACCATGCAAACAGACAGCAGTTATCAATTGATAGCGAATGGATATTTAAGTAATGGCAAACGCAGCGATGTTAGTAATACTGTAAATTGGTCTGTGCTGAATTCTGACTTAGCGCAAATTACACCGCAAGGGGTTTTGCATGCACAGGGCTCAGGTTATATCAATGTTCAAGCTGAACTGGATGGCTTTGTTGCCAATACATATATCCAAGTTATCGTTGTAAATAATCGCGAAAAGTTGCAGTCATCCATTTCATTTATCAAGGATGTCGTCGATAACGATCAAGCCTTTGTCGACGTCCGAATTGTTGCGAGCAGTGCCGTGCCTGTTTTGCAATGGAGCGTAACAACCCACCATGTTTCCCTACAAGAAAATGTTAACTGGATTGATTTTCCCCAACAAAAAAACACACAAATAGAAGTGGTTCAATTGCCATTATATGGCGTAATTGCCGATGGCACTGAGCAGCTACTTTTGTATTTATCAGTAAAAGATGCAAGCGGCAAAATTTCATCAAACAGCAGTGCAAAAATTCAGGTGATTTATGATGGTATCAATACAGGCAAATTAGTACCGACACTTATGCAAGCATTGCGCGCGCAGCAAGGCGTCATTCTTGGTAAAGATATTGGTAAAGGTGTGTCAATTGTATTTGTCTCGAATAACGTCGATATGACAACCGTGCCACGCTATTGGTATCAGCGGATACTGCAAAACTGGAATACTACGCAACAAGGACTGATACCAGCAGCCACAGTAGAGTATCAAAGCTCCAAATTGATTCTGCAAGATAACAAGTTGCAAAAACTAGCTGCGCAGGCAAATACAGTAGTGCAACTCAACACCACTGTAGCAGGTGTCGCCAGCGCCGTAGATGATGCATGGCTTACAAACTCTATGAGTATTGTGGCTGCAGTGGTCAATACAGATTGTGATTTGTGCGCATTTCAGCCAGTTGCTGTGCAACCAATATATTTTCGAATGGTCGGTGGTGTTGCGCAGGCACCGCAGGTGTGGGTGTCGTTACCAGCAGCAAAAACATTGAATTGTCAACAGCATAGTTGCAGCGCTGATGTTATCGGAGCTGTCGCAGCAGCAGCATTGACTATGGTTGTCCAGCAAACAACATTGACATTGTATGATCTGAAAAAAATATTGGCGGTAACGGCTGACCCCGTCAACGGGCAGAATAACACTAATGCCGCGGGATATACATATAGCCAAATCGATGGTTTTGGCACAATCAACGTCAATGCTGCCATACAATATGCGCAGAGCTATGTGGCTGCTTCGAAGCAGCCTGTGGTAGTCAAATCATCAAAAAAAATCACATCAAAACAAGCCAACGCCGCTAATGTGTTGATTGATGCAGTAGGGGCAACAGTTGCATCAATCTCTGTAGAGTTGGCTGCAGAAATCGTCGGAGCAGTGGAGGTAAAAATCACTTCACCCAGCGGCACAAGTTATCAACTTGTTGTCGATGCTAACAAGCAACAGCGTATTGTGCATCAAGGTTTTTTTGGAGAAATTGCTTTTGGCTATTGGAAAATCTCGCTGACAAGTACCACAGCAGCCATACATATCCCCGCTAACATACTCACAGTGTATGCAGTGAGATGATACCAGCTATGCACAGGCTGCAATAATTGTAGGCTAGTTGTATCAATCCTAAAATAGCATGGTGATACCAACGAACAAGACACAACATACCAGCACCAGCCAAAATAATTTAAACAAATGTTGTTTCAGTTGCACTACTATTATGGCTCCAATATGGCTCCAAGAATTTTGCGTAACTGCAGCAGCAACCATTGTATCAACGTGTCGGCACGAATTATGCCAAGCAAAAAGAACTTGAATGCAAATATCAATCATCAATACAACCAACCGTGCGTTTGCTGCATCCCATACAGACACGGTAATCAATCTGAATACAGTCCACCGTTGAGGAATTTAACAAAGCTCATTTGCAAAGTGATAATCAACAGCATATGTTACGTTTAGCACGTATCTACCATGCATACCGCCAATACTGTCACAGTATTGGCGGTGTAGAGCGTTTAGATGCTGTTGCTTAGTAGCTTGGGATTACCCTAAAATGGCTTGAACTGCTCGCGCCAACGGACGTTTTTAGCTATAAAATTGATTGCAAGTAGTTTTGCAATCCAACTTTGCTAATGACTTCATGTTGAGTTTCTAAATAATCAATATGTTCTTCAGTATCGGAGAGAATAGTTTCCAGTATACCGCGTGAAACAAAGTCATTGTGTTGTTCTGCGGCTGCTATGCCATTCTTCACGGTTTGTTGTGCCGCAGTTTCTAAGCGTAAATCACTTTGCAACATTTCTTCAACAGTCATACCAATGCCAAGATTGCCTATACTTTCCATGTTGGGAGCGCCGTCGAGCATTAAAATACGATCTACCAACATATCGGCGTGTTTCATTTCACCTATAGACTCTTCGTATTCTTTTTTTGCCAGCTGGGTAAACCCCCAGTTTGACAGCATTTTACTATGCAGGAAATATTGATTTATGGCGGTCAACTCATTGCAAAGCTGTGCTTGTAGTTGATCTATGACTGCGGGTGCGCTTTTCATAATCATATAAATTGTCAAAAAGTCATATTGACACTAATTGT
Organism: Gammaproteobacteria bacterium; assembly: GCA_965277405.1. Taxonomy (GTDB): domain Bacteria; phylum Pseudomonadota; class Gammaproteobacteria. Next base: position 696,462 of record OZ255726.1, on the reverse strand, counting down.
ACGCAAGGTAAACAATTATGATATTGCATTTGACTTGTTGCTGTGTAACCTTTACGAGTTATTCGATTATTCAAGGTCATTCCCCATCAATATGACATCCATTCAACAATTGCATTTACGCAGTGCTGTATTGCTCAGAGGATTCCTGCTGCTGCCGTAAGGCAGATATACCCCCCTCCCAGTAAACCCTATCGTATAATTTTTTCACACACTTTCTAGCAGGAAGTCATATGCAAACGAATAATAATGTAACAATATTTGATACCACATTGCGCGACGGCGAACAAAGTCCTGGCGCATCCATGACCAAGGAACAAAAAATCCGTATTGCCCATAAATTATCAGCACTTGGTGTAGATGTTATTGAGGCGGGTTTTGCAAACGCCAGTGTCGGCGACTTTGAAGCGGTGCGCAGCGTAGCCCAACAAGTAAAAAACGCACGTATCTGCTCGCTTGCCCGAGCGATAGGCACAGATATAGACCGTGCTGGCGAGGCATTACGCCAAGCAGAGGCAGCAAGAATCCATGTTTTTATTGCATCCTCCCCTATCCACATGCAGTACAAGCTGAAAATGACAGCAGATCAAGTTGTAGATCAGGCCGTGTTTGCAGTGAAACGTGCGCGTAATATGTGCGATGATGTTGAGTTTTCAGCAGAAGACGCTGGTCGCAGCGACTTTGACTTTCTCGTGCGTTTGCTCACCGCAGCAATACAAGCAGGGGCAGGAACCGTTAATATTCCCGACACTGTCGGATATGCATTACCACACCAATTTGGCGAAACCGTCAGAAAGTTGATTGCAGCGATACCAAACGCCGACAAAGTGGTGTTTTCTACCCATTGCCACAATGATCTGGGATTGGCCGTTGCCAACACATTGGCAGCTATAGATGCTGGAGCCAGACAGATAGAAGCAACCATAAACGGTATTGGCGAACGAGCGGGGAATGCCGCGTTAGAAGAGGTAGTTATGGCGTTGCGCACCCGCAAAGACCATTTTGGCTTAACGACAAATATTGATACAACACAAATTGTCAGCACCTCAAAATTGATATCGCAAATAACGGGCTATGCAGTGCAGCCCAACAAAGCCATTGTTGGTGCAAATGCTTTCGCACATGAGGCTGGTATTCATCAAGATGGTGTATTAAAACACCGCGAGACGTATGAAATTATGGAAGCCAAAGATGTTGGTTGGAATGCCAATAAATTGGTACTTGGTAAGCATTCTGGTCGCCGTGCATTATTAGATCGGTTGCAGCGGCTGGGTGTCCAAGTCAATGCCGAACAAATGGGAGAATTATTTGTACGGTTTAAAGCATTAGCTGATAAAAAGCATGACATTTATGATGAAGACTTATTTGCATTGTTATCTGATAACGAGCCATACCAAGACCAGATTACCTTGAAGGATGTTGCAATAACATCAAAACTTAATGGGGTCGCCACCGCCAATGTTGCAATATTTTGGGAAGACGAACTGTACCAACAGCAAGCAACAGGGAATGGACCAGTTGATGCATTATTTAAGGCTATAGAAAAAATAATGAATTCTGGTGCAGAACTTAAATTGTTTTCAATCAACGCCACAACCGACGAAAGTGAGTCCCAAGGCGAGGCAAGTGTGCGCTTAGAAAACGCTGGTAGAATTGTTAATGGCGTTGCTGCGGATACAGATATCGTCATAGCTGCTGGTAAAGCATATATTAGCGCGTTAAACGCTTTAGCGGTGCCGAAAATCCTCTGCCCACCAACCGTCTAATATCATTTATGGGTCATTTATGGGTATAACCGCAAGAAAATATGACATGTTACGGACGCTCGGTATTACTATCTGGCAACTGCGTCAACAAGCAAATGAAATAACACCGCAACCTGCTGTAGCGGCAGCAAATATGCAGCAAGTTGTTGCGCCAAGTGTGCCGCTGCCAAGTCATTTAATGCGACAAGCAAATCCACAGCAACCAGTCAAAAAAGTTGCCACAACACCCATAACAGCACCGCCTGCAACCGCTAAGCCCGTGGCACCATTTTCCTTAATGCTGGTGCAACTTGGAGCCGTGATGGTGGTGTTTTCTGTCGACCAATTGCTCAACGATACCTCGCAACATGTTGCCCTGATTGCGCGGATGCTCGTCAACTGCAAAGTCGTTGCCGCAGGTCAACAACAGCTACAACATCGCTTTAATTGGCCACAATTACCAATCCAAAAATTTGATCAAGGCTTTGATGTTGCCTGTGCCTCGTTGCGCGCATCACTCAATGGCTCACGCAGCAGAAATTCCTTTGATTTTTTAATATGCCTCGGGGAACTTGTGAGCAAATATATATTTATAGACAAGCCCTTTAACGCGTTACAACAAGAAGCATTGCACGAATTTATGGGTATACCGACGATTGTCAGTCTTGATGCGACAACACTGCTACACGATGAAACAACACGCAAGCAAACGTGGCAAGACCTTGCCCCACTACGCGCATTATATCAAAAAACCACCAACAAATAACCTTGTTGCAGTTTAGTACAAACCTAAGAAAGTCATAGAAATAAACAATAAACGCTATTTGACACCGTAGAGAGATTGACGGAATGCAGCGGAATGCATACTATTCTTGCCGCTGTTATTCCTCGGTAGCTCAGTTGGTAGAGCAGTTGACTGTTAATCAATTTGTCGCAGGTTCGAGCCCTGCCCGAGGAGCCATTTTGGCTATGTAGCTCAGCTGGTTAGAGCACAGCATTCATAATGCTGGGGTCGGTGGTTCAAGTCCACCCATAGCCACTAGTTATTTGTATGCTGTAGTATTGTGAGCGTTTAAAACCTAGGTTTTATCAGGGATAACGAGCTTATTTGTATATTCTCCTTTTATGATATGTCCTATGATAAATGATTATTTTGGGGTATATTTGGTGCGCAAAATATTTATACCCCCCCGTAATTGCAAGTTTGTGGTGAATACATTAACCGCGCTGTTTGTCAACAAAGCCAAACCTAAGGAACCTCTGATTAACTCGCTGATGGAGCGAGTTTGCCTGCAATTGCTGATGATTGCAAGGCGCATGCCATAGCAGATACGCCAAGGGATGCAACACACAAGCGTCAGCAATTGCGACAAACCCAAAGTATATTCAACACAACGACGGGGAAAAAAGCGGAACTAACGTCGTTGCAGCACTTGGCAGCACCCACAAGACCACCAGTATTATCTGCGCACTGCGCTTAAGTTTCATCAGCGTTTTTTCTCCGCCTCGCCCATCATGGAATAATCAGAGCTTCCCTAACGTCTCTAAATATTGGCACTTAAAATATCGACCTTTTAAACAGGCAACAGTGCTTGCAAGCGTGGTCTATCCTGCCGTTTCCTTTAAAAGATGCAAGAGATTCGGCATATAGCGCACGTCAGCTATTGCAACAAAATATTGACCAAAACGTTAATAATCAAAATGATAAGCTCGCAGGTGTTCATGCAAGTAAAAATACTTTTGCAACGATAGTCCACGACGTAGTATCAAACCAACATGCTCAGTAAGAGCCTAGCGCATCAAAAGCATGTAAAAAATCCACTTGCTAAATATTTATTGCCTGTGCACTCGCTAGATACAGGTCTCTAATCCCGACCACCGATCTTGCGGCAGTGGGAGATATTTACTGTTTGACCTAGTATTGTCAACAGTGCAATACACCGCCTCTTTATTGCTGCATTGTGATTTTATGTGATAAATTAAAATTTTTAATTAAGTTATATAACAAACGGGAGAACAGCATGGGTTTAGCTTTAGGAATTGTTGCGTTAGTGGTGGCTATTGTTTCTATCTTCGTGCCAGTACTCGGCGCATATTTAACGTTAGTTGCGTCTTTATCTGCAATTTTTGCCACAGGCAAAGGATTAGCGTTTGGTATTGCGGCATTGGCAATAAATATGATAAACGTTGTTTTTTTATCGCCGTCATTATTGGTAACAGCTGGGCTTATGGAAGGCGTGGGTTTTGCCACAATCAACGCTCTAGCATTCATAATATTGCTGCTGTTACACTTTTTCTTTAAAAAAAGAAATCTAAAAACAGATGGATAGCTCGGTGAAATACATAGTAATGTTGAGCGTGTTGCTAGCAAGCGTTGCATACGCTGCACCTAAAGGTTTTGTTGACCCAGTCAATTTTGACGGCTCTGATAATATGAAAAAAAATGTGATTGCTTATATCAAACAACAAACGGCAAACGACGCGGGTGCGATTGGTTTGAACAGCCCTACAATGCTGCGAATGATGGAAAGACAGGAAATGAATAGCTTTAAAAACCTGATTGCTAAAAAACTTGACGCTGAAATTTGGCAACAAGTATTGGATAATTATTGCAACGTAATTATAGTTACGTGCGGCTATCAAATGCTTGAAATGATGTATTCGCAAGAATTGCAAGCCGTAAAAACAACACTGGACTGGTAGTTGTTTTTTAAAAAAGAACCTCCAGCACGCAGTAATTAAAGACGTTGAGCGGTCATAGCCGTTGATGTGCTGTAATCACAATTCCAGCTACAAGAAGAGCTGCGCCTTGCTAGTCATTATTTATCAGCTATTCTCTACCAGTTCAATCAGTGCGGTGCTACTTGCAGCTCAGTTAGATTTCATCTATTCCTATGGACAAACCAACACATAGCATTAACAGCATATCCTCAATAGTATGCTACTAACTACGTTTGAAAGCTAATCTATTAAAATATTGTATTTGAGTGGATTAGCCACAGCGAAATATTGCTGCGAAATACAGCAGTTATTTATTTTTGTGCTGAAATCTTTGCTGTAAATCGCTTTTGAAACTTGGCAACACGTCCTTCTGATGCTGTTGTACGCCGCTCACCCGTATAAAATGGATGCGATGCTGAAGAAACATCTATGAGTACATGAGGGTATTCTTTCCCATCTTCCCATTGGATGATTTTTTCACTTTGCACTGTTGAGCGAATAAGGAATTTTTTTTCGCACGACGTATCTTCAAAAACAACGTAGCTATATTTTGGTTGGACTGAATAATTCATAGCGAACGCGAGTTGATATTTATGCTTAAATTGTACGATCTAATGTCGTGTAATAAAACTTATTTAGAATGAATGCGTTGTGAGTGTCGGCGCTGGAGATACTCCGTAGAATATCTCTTTGTTGTAGGAGGTGATCCAGCGGCAGGTTCCCCTACCGCTACCTTGTTACGACTTCACCCCAGTCATGAACCACACCGTGGTAACCGTCCTCCCGAAGGTTAGACTAGCTACTTCTGGTGCAACCCACTTCCATGGTGTGACGGGCGGTGTGTACAAGACCCGAGAACGTATTCACCGCGACATTCTGATTCGCGATTACTAGCGATTCCGACTTCATGGAGTCGAGTTGCAGACTCCAATCCGGACTACGATCAGCTTTCTGGGATTAGCTCCAGCTCGCGCTTTGGCGACCCTCTGTACTGACCATTGTAGCACGTGTGTAGCCCTACCCGTAAGGGCCATGATGACTTGACGTCATCCCCACCTTCCTCCGGTTTGTCACCGGCAGTCTTCTCAGAGTCCTCAACTTAATGTTAGCAACTGAGAATAGGGGTTGCGCTCGTTACGGGACTTAACCCAACATTTCACAACACGAGCTGACGACAGCCATGCAACACCTGTCACTGCTTGCAAAAGCACTCTCTCATTACAAGAGATTAGCAGGATGTCAAGGGTAGGTAAGGTTCTTCGCGTTGCATCGAATTAAACCACATGCTCCACCGCTTGTGCGGGTCCCCGTCAATTCATTTGAGTTTTAACCTTGCGGTCGTACTCCCCAGGCGGTCTACTTAACGCGTTAGCTCCGCTACTCAAAGAACAAGTCTTCAAACAGCTAGTAGACATCGTTTACGGCGTGGACTACCAGGGTATCTAATCCTGTTTGCTACCCACGCTTTCGCACCTCAGTGTCAGTTTCAGCCCAGGCATCTGCCTTCGCCATTGATGTTCCTTCTAATATCTACGCATTCCACCGCTACACTAGAAATTCCGACACCCTCTGCTGAACTCTAGTTTGCCAGTTCTCAATGCAGTTCCCAGGTTGAGCCCAGGGCTTTCACATCAAGCTTAACAAACCACCTACGCGCGCTTTACGCCCAATAATTCCGATTAACGCTTGCACCCCCCGTATTACCGCGGCTGCTGGCACGGAGTTAGCCGGTGCTTCTTCTGTGATTAACGTCTAAGTCCGAGGGTATTAGCCTCGGGTTTTCTTCATCACTGAAAGTTCTTTACGACCCTAAGGCCTTCTTCAAACACGCGGCATAGCTGGATCAGGGTTTCCCCCATTGTCCAATATTCCCCACTGCTGCCTCCCGTAGGAGTCTGGGCCGTGTCTCAGTCCCAGTGTGGCTGATCATCCTCTCAGACCAGCTATAGATCGTAGCCTTGGTGAGCAGTTACCTCACCAACTAGCTAATCTAACGCAGGCTCATTCAAAAGTGAGAGCTTTCAAGAAGAGGCCCCCTTTCCCTCGTAAGGTATATGCGGTATTAATCCGAATTTCTCCGGGCTATCCCCCGCTTTTGAGTAGATTCCTACGCGTTACTCACCCGTCCGCCGCTGTACTTGCACCCGAAGGTACTTTCTCGCTCGACTTGCATGTGTAAGGCTTGCCGCCAGCGTTTAATCTGAGCCATGATCAAACTCTTCAGTTTGTTTATTTCACTGTAAACAGTGAAATTCTTATCTGACCCAATGAATTGTTATATTCAAGGGTTCAGTGCATCTTCAAGATGCTTATCTTGTGCACCGACACCCACACGCATTCATTCTAAATTTTTCAATAACTTCTCGCGATATCTAGTCGTTTTGTTGCTTTTTAAGAAATAAAACATACTACGACGATGCGAGACTGCGGATACTATCGGCAACTTGCTACAACTCAAGCACTATTCCACTTTATTTTGCATGGACCTGTTATTAAATCAAATGCTAAAGATTTTTGCTTTCAACGGCGCTATTCATAACATCACTCACCTGCGCTTGCAACGTTGCAATTCCTAATAATTTTCTTGCGGAAATGCAGAATGTTGGAAAACCAAATTGACGTGTGATAGAATCGCGCATTGCAGCTTGGTGGTTCTTAGAAACCTTGTCGGACTTCGATAATAGCATTGAAACCGGCCAATTGCTCTCTTGTAGCCATTCTAGCATTTGTTCATCAACGCGCTGGGCACCGTGTCTACAGTCGAGCACATACCAAAGCGCAACCAATGACTGCCTATATTCAAGATAATTGAAGATATCAATCTTCCACTGCCTACGCTGCTTTTTAGAAGCCTTGGCATAGCCAAGTCCTGGCATGTCTGCAATCCGCCCTGCTACAAACTCAACATTGGGTAAATGGATATCGACAAAGTGAAAAGCTTTAGTGCATCCAGGTGTCTGACTGATGCGCATCAGTTTTTTGTTATTGCACACCGCATTCACAATACTGGACTTACCAGAATTTGACCGACCTGCACAGGCTATTTCTTTACCAAAATCTGGCGGTAATTGCGCTAAAGTGAACGCTGCTCCTCCGTATTCCGCCGACCAATTAAAACTCATGCAACCCTCTGATTATCTAAAAAATATGTTCTGGAAAAATTGAAACATATCCCTTTTAGCTGTAAAAGGGCATATATTAGTACAAAAATACTACCAACTAGCCAAGATATGCTCATTAAGAATCGAATTGCTATTGTTTCAATACTTGCTTTCATTGCAGCGGCTGCTATCACAGCTGTATTCGTTTTCAATCGTAACGCCAGCAGCTATTATGACCATGAAAAGGTTGACCCAAGTATCCTGGCCACAATATCTGTTGACACGATTGGAGCAAACATTCCATTTATCAGGTATAGCAAACCAATCACAACACCGAGTAAACTCGGCATGGTCGACATTATAGAGTTTTTTTGGTACGGCAGCCCGACATCAAACGCAGCGCAGCATTATTTCAATCTGTTTAAAAATGAATTTTACGATAAACCAGTCAACGTGCAGCTTATTCCTCTACAAAACAATCAAATATGGGATCTGCAAGCGCGCGCATTTTATACCAATCAAGTTTTGGGACTATTACCAACCGCGCATGTTGAAACATTTCATGATATTCATCAACGCAACGTGCAACTAAATGATGCTAACATCATTATCAACCACTTTTCTAGAGTGTATGGTGTCAATACGTTTGAATACAGGAAGATGTTTGAATCGGAGCAAGTAACCCATTTAATGACGCATGCAAAAAATATTATAGATATGGGGAAAATATCTGGACAAATGTTTGTAGTAAATGGTCAATTTGCCGTCAATCATAAAATATCTGGCTCCATTCCTAATATGTTTGTCGCATTAAAAAAACTCACTGAGCGGGAGTTAGGGAAGCTAAGATTAATGCCATGATAGGCGATACGCAGCAACTACGCTGATGAAACTTAAACGTTTTCTGCAGATAACACTAGTGGGTCTTGGTGGCTATTATCAAGTGCTGCAACGATTTAGCAGCGTTTTCCTCTACCCCTATTGCAGACACTCTTGGCTTGCGGCAACCACACTTGCTGTCTTACTGTGTAGCATCCCTTGGCGTATCCGCAACGGTTTGCCCAGCGGTTTGCACCTTACAACTATCAGCCATTGCAGGCAAACTCGCTTGTTTATAGTCGCTTTATTCCCGCTCGTCAATCCATGCCGTTTGTATCGCTTCAAGTACTCGTTCATTGCATCCATCGGTCGTGCCGACAAACCCAGGTATAGCTACAACTTTGTCGCGTAAATCAACAAAGTTAATCCATTGCGGGTCGATATCTGGGTGCAATGTTTCAAGCTCAATCGCAATATCTATTATATCTGTCCAATTCATCTTTTTTCGCTGACTTGGTTCAGCGTATATTTTGGGATCTCAATGATCAGGTCTTCGTGTATTATTTGACACTGACAACTCAGCCGCGAATTCCCTTCTAGCCCCCATGCCTTATCCAGCATATCTTCTTCAATTTCACATGCTTCATCCAACGATTCATAGCCTGCACGAACAATCACATGGCATGTGGTGCACGCACACGATTTCTCGCACGCATGTTCAATAAAAATCCCCTGTGAAAGCGCTGCGTCAAGAACAGTAGTTCCAGTTGCCACTTCGATGCTCGCCCCAGCTGGGCAGACAGTTGGATGTGGAAGAATTTGAATTTTTGGCATCGTAGTACTATAGTAAGTTATATGCATAGAACATAGCAAGCGATACATTTTAGTGCAATCAACATATTATCTTGGAGTAACAATGAACATTGAACAATCAATTCGGCAACAAATACAAGAAAACCCAATTCTGCTATATATGAAGGGTACGCCGAACGCGCCACAGTGTGGCTTTTCTGCTCGAACTGTAGAAATTCTCAGCGAATGTGGTTGCAAATTCGCCTATGTAAATATTCTAGAACAACCTGAAATACGGAAAACATTACCATCAATTGCCAACTGGCCGACGTTTCCACAACTGTGGGCAAATGGTGAGTTGCTTGGCGGTAGCGACATTGTATATGAAATGCACCAATCTGGAGAGCTGCAACCGCTATTAGCAAGCGCAGCCGCACCAACTGAATCACCATAGTATTGCATTTCTAACAGCAAATCAGAGGTTCCTTATGCAACAAATACTATTTTCGTATCGTAAGCTGTTGAATTGGTTTGTGGTGACTTAAAAAATTCTGGATGCATGGGTGCTAACGCTTTATTTTCTGGAATAATCAAAAGTATTTTCCCTGTTAAGGTGTCGTCGTCTCGGGTGTCCCACATCGACTTAAATCTGCTCACTGAAAACTTACGATTCCCCCAAGCTGGATCACCCAACCAAACTAGACCCTGCTCATTAACCCCACGAATCACTGAAAAATGGTCTGTATCGCGGTAACGCAGATAAACAAGCGCGGGGATTTGAATACTTGTAAGCTTTGTAAAACTGAGGGTTAAACCAACGGCTTTAAAACCAAATTTCTTAACTGCCTGCTCAAGGTCTGCAAACGAAGCACTGCCATCGTCTCCTACCCTTATCACCTCATCAAGAATTTCTTTTTCATATCCATCTTTGCAATAAAAAGAACGTAGTATAGCTGCTGCTGCTGCTAAGCCACAAGGTAATCCAAGTCTTGTTTTTCTACGCCTTTATCACGCATTTCTTTCCATGTTGAGTTTATAACATCTGCGCTAGTTGTTGTAGTAATTAAGGTGGACAGCAGCAGCAAAGACCTTAAAGTTAGCAATTACTAAAATAACAATCAGACAAGCTTTTAGCATCGTTTTTTTGGGCTATACAACAGGGATTATCTCGGTTGTAAAGAACAAAGTCATTACTAAACTAGCCAAAAATTTAATAAAAACAGTGCCTAGTATCACACCTAAAAAGATAAAACGTTTACTTAGTCCAGTGCTTTTAGAAAAAGCCACAACAGCAATTGCAATAGATAAAATTGCAGCAATAACTACAAAACTATATAAAAATTTTGACTCAAATAATATTATTAATAATCCAATTGGCCCCAATAAAATATCAATGATAGAGACGAAACTTGTCAGACATAAAATTGATTTAAACGAAGTTTCTATCTTCTTTATCTTAACCCAAAAATGTATGAATAGTGCCGCGATAATTATCGACATAAAATTAATAATTAACGAATAACTATAAGAGACAACCATATGGGTTGATGGCACAGTCGGCGACAATGAAATAACTGATGATATAATAATAACCACTAGAAATATAATAATAACCATTAGAAATATTTGAATAAAAGTGTATTTGTTATAATATGATATATCTTCAGGTTTGAAGATAATAACATTAACAATATCCATTATAATCATAATTTTATGTGTTTGATTCAAAAATATTCAACGATAAACAGGCAATAAACATCCATGTAAATCCGAATATTCTAAATATCTTTTGATATATATTGCTTGGTTTTACGCACATCCTGCAGAACTCATTATATGTAGGATTTTTATATGCTATTGTGCCAAAAATAACTAATATTGTATTAATAACAACATGCGTTATTATCAACCAATCTGGATAATTGTCCAAAAAATAAACAAAAAGATAGACTGTAATAATCAACACTGACGTTAAAAAATAATATTTATTATAAAATTTATTATCAGTAACAACCCTTCCCGTACAATTTTGTCGAGAAGGGTTGTTATTGCGGTTAGTTAGTCCCACCACCATTCTTTGTAGATGCGGCACCATATGCAATTCCAGTTAAGCCAGTTATTCGAGCAGCCAGAGCAGGCCATGATAAATGACCACTACCTACGGCATTGCCTGCATAACGGCCATAACACCTGCACCAGCAACAGCGCCCCATGGTCCAAACTCTCCCTCAGTTTCCAGCATTGCCCCACTGGAAAGCAGGGCGATATTGCTCACACCAGCGCTAACAGCAGAATGACCAAAAGCAAAGTCCATATCGTCTTGGTTAAAGCTTTGCGCTAATGCAGGTTGTGCTGCAAAACCTGCTACAAGCAGTACAGCAACTAGGTGTTTAGTTTTTCGTAACATTGTTAACTCCTCAATAGTTTGCTTAAAATAAAGAAATTAGAATATTTTTCATTAAAAAATCCATAGTGTCACCTCCTTGTTGTAAGGGTTAATCTCCCAGTTTATACAGCATGTTAACCCCAGCTTGAGCACCATTATCACTACTAATATCGGCGCGTATGTTAAAATTCAGCGTCAGTGTTTGACTAGCAGCATAGCCTACCCCGAAATCAAGATCGGTTTGTGATGTGCGGATACCAGCACCACTGTCGTCTACCTTGTCTTTTCCTCGAAGGCATCTGCGCATAATTCACTACTATTGAATTTGCTACACGCACCAATGCTATAGAAATATCAATCGATTATTAAAGGTGTTATGATAAAGCCTGTGTTAGCCGCTGATGAGCTATGCCACCTTAAACCCTCATTAGCAATTATATATAAAAAGTGGTGCAGCTATGCAACGTTGCACCAGCGACTTCAGCAGAACATCCTTACGTACTCAGAATTTACCCAATGAGTCTTGCATCCCAACTTCGTGAGCGGATAGCGCCAATATTTTGGCGCAGCCCATCTGCCGCACGCGCCCAACGTCTGCTATATCTTATTGCTGCACATATAGACGCATTCGTCTGTGCTGCGTGGCAACGCGCACAACTTCATGATACCCCTTGCCAACTTTTCGCCCTAGGTGGTTATGGTCAACGAATGATGTTTCCTTGTTCTGATATTGATATATTGATTATTGCCGATGCTGGATATGCTAAGCACGTAGAAACATTCAACGCAACATTATGGGATGGCGGTTGGAAAATTGGCCAGCGCGTTATCAACGCAGCCGCTCTGCAACAAACTGCAGCAGCAGATTGCACCTTTGCAACTGCGCTGCTCGACGCTAGAACATTAACCAGGCATACTATCGACTGGCAACAAATTCATATTGGCGCATGGTCTTGGGATGAGTTCATCCAAGCAAAACAGTCAGAACAATACCAGCGCCACACCAAGTTTGCTCACAGCAGCTATAGCCTTGAACCTAACATTAAACACGCGCCTGGTGGAATGCGCGATATGCAAACAGTGTTGTGGCTGTTACAACACAATACATTCCACAACGTTGATACTGCTAACATCATTCGTCCCGCAGCATTACAGCGGCTGAATACTGCTGCGGATAATATCAATATGCTGCGGCTTGGGCTTCACTTATTGGCAGAAAACCCGCGCGGCAATGATAGACTTTCGTTTGAATACCAACGGCAAATGTCAACAATGTTTGGCTTTCAGGACGGCCGACAACTTGCGGTAGAGCAAATGATGAAAAAGTATTATCGAGACGCACGCGCCTGCGTTGCGATTAACGCCAATACCTTTCAGGCGTGCGAGGAATATAAACATCGCAAAACATTGCCCCAGCAACGTAAAAATCTTGATGCAATTTTTTATTGCATCGGCAACACCCTGAATATTCGCCACGTCCGTTTATTAGAAATGGATCCAGCAAATTTGATGTTAGCGTTTTGGCATCTGGCAACAACCCCAGCAGTCACCGCCATTCATAGTCAACTAGCGCAACATTTATTTACCTCGCGGCATCTTATCAACCACACTGTGCGCAACAACAACCGTGTCAACCAATTGTTTGTTGAAATTTTATTGTACTCAGAAGACATCAGTCATCATTTAGAGTTGATGAGCAGGTACGGTATTCTTAGCCGCTACATTCCTGCATTTGGCAGAGTTTCTGGGCAAATGCAGCATGATTTATTCCATGTTTATACTGTAGACGCCCACACCTTACAGGTTGTGGCGATGCTGCAAAAAATACAAATAGATAAAAAACTTGAAGATTCATTGTCACTAGTAAGCGCGGTAATGCGGAATATTGAACGCTATGATATGCTGGTAATTGCTGCGCTGTTTCACGACATCGCCAAAGGTAGAGGCGGCGATCACAGTGTCCTAGGAGCGGTTGATGTTGCCAAATTCACCAAACAACATGGTTATTCTAAAAAACAATCCGCAACTATGATGTGGCTGGTTCGCCAACATTTGACGTTTTCATATACGGCACAACACAGTGATATCAGTGATCCTTGGGTTATTGAACAATTTTGCAAAATAGTCCGCACCAAAGAACACCTTGATTATTTGTACATTCTTACGGTTGCTGATGTCAACGCCACCAATCCGACATTATGGACAAGCTGGCGTGCGACGTTATTTGACTATTTATACCGCAGCACCCTCAAATATCTACATACAGAGATCCCCAATACCCGCAACCAGCAAATCATCGCGCGCAAAAAATCGATATTAGAAAAAACTCCAAAACAGCATCACAGCACCGTTAAGAAAATGTGGGATACCTTACCTACAGAGTATTTTTTGAACCACACCATCTCTAACTTGCACTGGCAGACTGATAAAATTCTTCACTCGACCGCGTATCCCTTGGTAGAATTCTCAGCCACCCATGATAATAATTTGGGGGCCACCAGAATATTCATTCACCATCAAGATCGCAGCGGATTATTGCGAGATATTTTTTATGCAATCGATAAACAGTCTTTCAACATCCAAGATGCGCGGATTATTACCAGCACAACTGGATTAGTATATGACACTTTCATCGTCCTAGACGAAACAAACAGACCCGTTGCCCCAGAACGCTATCCAGATATTGCCAAGGAACTCATCAACGCAATCCTATACGGCAGCAGTCCTAGCGAGCGTTGGGTGCAACGTTCAAAACAACAATTTTGGAAAACACCAAAAATCCAATTTAATGAGAATGCCCACGGTGGCACGACGCTGCAACTTATCTGCAGTAATATCAGCGGATTGCTCGCTGCGGTCACCCAAATTATTTTTGACCTTAATTTTTCAATTCAACGTGCGCGGGTTTCAACACTTGGAGAAAACATTGAAGATTCTTTCGACATAAAAAATAATGGGCAGCCGTTAGACCCAGACCAGCAACAGCAGCTCCGCCGCCTACTTATTGCTACACTCAATGCTGCGCATGATTCGACTACTCCACCTACTGCCGCCTGAAAAAGCCCACACGATTGGGGGAGCACTCCTCAACAGTGTTGCGCCATTGTTGCGCATGCGGCGCAATAAGCCAAAAAAACACCCTTGGCAGCTTGCTGACATTGCAATCAGCAATCGCGTTGGCATTGCTGCGGGGTTTGATAAAAATGGCGACTACTTGCATGCACTCGCCGCCTGCGGCTTTGGGTTTATCGAGGTCGGCACTGTGACCCCAAAACCGCAGCTAGGTAACCCAAAACCAAGGCTATTTCGCTATCCTCACCATCAGGCAATTATCAACCGCATGGGGTTTAACAACCACGGTGTGCGCTATACTGCCAACAAAGTCGCTGCGTTCAAACAACAAAACCCTGATTGTTGTATCGGCGTCAACATCGGCAAGAACACAACGACTGATATTGCTGATGCAGCAAAGGACTACATCGAATGCTACCAACAGCTGCGCAATATTGCTGATTATACAACGCTGAACATCTCCTCGCCAAACACGCCTAAACTACGAGAATTACAACAGCAACAACACCTTATCAAGCTGCTAGAACCAGTGTTTGCCATCCAATCCCAACACAGTGGGGCACCGGTGTGCATAAAAATTGCACCAGATCTAGATGATGCAGCGGTTGCGCAAATCGTCACAGTGCTCAACCAATTTCCCCTCGCAGCATTGATAGTTGCCAATACTACAATTGACCACAGCGCGGTTATCCCAACAACCGTGCCACAAGTAGCAGGCGGACTCAGCGGCCCGCCAGTTCATAACAAAGCCTTACACGCCATCGCGCAACTGCGTGCCCACGGCTGCACCCAACCAATTATTGGGGTTGGCGGCATCACCAACCCAGATGATATGCAAGACTTTATTACAGCCAGCGCATCAGCTGTGCAATTGTATACAGGGTTTGTGTACCGTGGGCTTGCACTGGTGGATGAATTGTTGCGAGCGGATGCTATTTAATATTTGGTCAGCCAACTATTTTAGCCGCGTCTGCTAAGGAAGTTCTGACTAACTCGCTGATGGAGCGAGTTTGATGGCAATTGCTGATGATTGCAAGGCGCAAACCGCTAAGCGCATGCCGTAGCATATACGCCAAGGGATGCAACACAGCAAGTACCGCTACCATCAAACCGTTGTATATTCAACAGAAGGACGGGAAAAAACGCTGCGCTAACGTCGTTGCAGCACTTGGCAGCACCCACAAGACCACCAGTATTATCTGCGCACTGCGTCTAGTTATCATCAGCGTTATTTTTCCGTCTCGCCTATCATGGACTTAATCAGAGCTTCCCTAAACAGCAACCACTTTGCTGTTTAGCTAGCAGTCCACGTTTGTCTCTGCTATGACTTCTTGATACAACTTTGCCAACTCGATTGAGTTTTACAGCGGAGTAAAACTATATTTTTTTAGAAAAAATCTATAATTGCTTCACAACTGTGTCGATTTGCGCAAGTTGGTGAATTAACGCAGGAATGTCTTGTTGCGCAAGTGCAGATGGTCCGTCGCATTTTGCGTTAGCCGGGTCTGGGTGAGATTCGATAAAAATACCTGCAATGCCAATCGCTACAGCACTGCGTGCCAGCGCAAACGTTTGCTTAGAGCGCCCTCCAGCAGCGTCAGCTTTACCGCCTGGAATTTGTAGCGCGTGGGTAACATCAAAAATTGTGGTAAACGAATTACGCAATGTGTCGATTCCGAGCATATCGACGATTAAATTATTATAGCCAAAACATGTGCCTCGTTCGCATACCATGACGTGTTGATTGCCGGCTTGCTTGCATTTTTCCACGATATGCTGCATTTCATGTGGACTAAGGTATTGTGCTTTTTTGATGTTAATAACTTTGTCAGTTTGTGCCATGGCAATGACTAAATCTGTCTGTCTGCTCAAAAAAGCTGGGATTTGTAAAATATCTGCTACCTCAGCTACTGGCTTGGCTTGATCAACTTCATGAACATCTGTCAGTATTGGGGCATCGATTTCTTTACGAATTCGTTCAAGCAGTTGGAGACCCGCATCGATGCCGATGCCGCGATATGAGTGAATTGAAGAGCGGTTTGCTTTATCAAAAGAAGCTTTAAACACATATGGAAGCCCATGATTTGCGCATGCAGTCTGGAATGAATTAGCTATTGATACTGCAATATCAAAATTCTCAAGAACATTAATCCCGCCAATTACGCTAAGTGGTAAGTTGTTGGCTATAGATATTGATGCTAATTTGATTGGTTGTGTGTACATGCGCTAATAAATGCTTGAAAGAGTGGATGACCTTGCATTGGGCGTGCGGTAAATTCTGGATGGAATTGACTCGCAACAAACCATGGGTGTTCTGGCACTTCAATCATTTCAACAAGACTATCGTCTGTAGACGTGCAGCTGATAATCATCCCAGCTTCTGCCAACTGCGCAATGTATGCTGCATTGACTTCCCAACGATGTCGATGACGCTCGCGGACATTAATTTTTTTGTAGCACGAATATGCTGTTGTATTGCGCTTCACCAGCATGTCAATCCCACCTTTGCGCATTGTTCCGCCGCGTTTTGTGCTTTTTAACTTGCGCAGACCTGTGTTATCTTGCCACTCTTCGACTGTCACAATTACTGGATGATTGGTGTTAGGGTTTTGTTCAGTGCTATTGGCATCTACCAAGCCGAGTACATTCCGTGAAAACTCAATTACGGCTGTTTGCAAACCTAAACAGATGCCAAAGAAAGGTATGTTATTGGTGCGCGCATAGTGGATAGTAGCTATTTTACCTTCAATGCCACGATCACCAAACCCACCAGGAACAAGTACTCCTTGGAATTTCGACAATATTGTTGGTGCAGTAGCAGTGTTGATTGTTTCGGCATCAATGTGATGAATTTTGGTTGTTATCCCAACGTGGTAGCCACAAATAGTCAGCGCTTCAACTATAGATTTATACGTGTCTTTTTGACCTAGGTATTTTCCAATTATGGCAATAGAAACAGAGTTAGATGCTTGATCTATCAGTTTAGAAAATACGCGCCACGGCCGCATGTCTGCGTGTGAATTACCCTTATCAAAATGCTTAAGAATAATTTTAGCGACCGACCGCTCGTAAAGTAATAATGGCACACGGTACACGGTGTCAATGTCTTCGAATGACACCACGTTTTTGAACGGAACTTGGGTAAACAGTGCTATTTTTTGACGGATGCTGTCAGGTAATGGCTCGTTACAGCGACAAAGAAGCATGTTTGGCTGTAAGCCGAGTGCAAGTAGCTCTTTGACACTATGTTGCGTTGGCTTGGTTTTAATCTCGCCAGCTTTGTGTAGATATGGAACGAGAGTAACGTGGATATGGAACGTTCTGCGCCGAGAAAGCTTTACCTGTAACTGGCGAATTGCTTCCATAAATGGTAATGACTCAATATCCCCAACTGTGCCACCAACCTCGACAATACAATACTCAAAACCTTTGCCAGCGGCACGAATACGTTTAATAATTTCATCAGTAATATGCGGAATTACTTGAATGGTTTCACCATCAAAGCCGCCAGCGCGTTCCTTTTCTATGACCGTTTCATACACTTTTCCTGCTGTAAAATTATTCTTTTCAGACATTTGTGCAGAGATAAAACGTTCGTAATACCCTAAATCAAGGTCAGTTTCAGTGCCATCATCAGTAACAAAAACCTCGCCATGTTGGTTGGGATTCATGGTGCCAGGGTCAACATTAATATACGGGTCCATTTTTAGCATGGTAACACAGCCTTGCTTTGACTCGAGGGTGGCGGCAATTCCTGCAGCAGCAATTCCCTTCCCTAATGATGAAACAACACCACCTGTTATAAAAATAAAATTACACGCCATAATATGTCAAGTTCAATTTATTCAGGGTCTTGATATTTTGCTGATAATAGCTTTTGTATCTCCGTAATATCTTCAAACATATATTGGTATTCCTCTAAATCAATAAATGGATCAAGGTCTTCGGCTTCATAATTAGCAATAGGCGGCGTTAATAACAAGCCACCATAGAACCATGAGCGGTTAATGCCGCGTGACATTGCTAAAGGAGAACCTTCACCAAGGTTGCGATTGAAAATTTCACCATAATTACCAGTAGCACTAATCAGCGTTTCAATCCGATTTGGTTCAAGAAAACCAAAGGATAACGGAGGTCTTGCAGAAATTTGCAAGAAGTTTTTTTGAACTGATGAGCCAGCAACAGCCACAGAGGCAACATTGTTTGAATCTATGCCAATGTATTCGGCTTCAATTAACACGCTGATAACAAAGCGAACAAAGTTGCTTAGCTCGGTATACTTTGCCTTCACAGCTGGTCCTAATGGGCGGCGTGATATCAATTGCGTCAAAACTTCTGCTTGGTCTGGTTTATTTAAGCTAAGGCGCAATTCAGCAAGATTGGTTTGATAACCTGTAATAACATCGCATTCGCCTGCGTTGAATGCTTCAACTAGACCACCAATGTCATTTGCAATAACCTTGCGAATGCTGATGTTAAATCGAGAGAAAAAATGATCCATCCGTGCTTGTCGAACAGAGTTGTTACGCACACAAACTGAACTGTTGGCAGGAATTCTCCACGCATTTTTAATGTTTGTAGACTTGCGTACCAGAAACGTCTGTCCGTCATAATAGCTAATGGCGGGAAAACTAATACCGAGTTTTATTTCGCTGTAAAATGTTACAGGTATCTTGGCGAATAACAGATCGACTGTATCATCAATAACCGCTGGAACACGTTCAGAAGGTAGTAAAGGCACATACCTTATAGACTCATGACTCCCTCCAGGTAGTGATAATAGATTAAGGTTATCAATATCATCTTTTGTATCATTACCAAAAAGTGCTATAGAAATAGCTTTACAAAGAGTTACATCAAAACCATACCAAACGCCATGAGAGTCTGGCTCAGAGAAGCCTGCTTGACCTGTGGAAACACCACAGCGTAGATTTTGCGCTTTGCGGATTTCTGCTAATGTGCGCGCATTAGCAGCAAAAGAAACGACAAACAATAATGCCGTGATAAAAATAATAGTAAAACGCATGATATACACCCATTATAAAAAACACATCACCCACAATAGGTATTGTTGTGTAGTTGTTAGGGTGCGGGTTACTAAATTATACATGGATAGCGAAACATGTATAGCGTCCCGATTGATTTGCAACAATGGATAGTGTTATGAAACCTCTGATTAAATCCATGATGGGCGAGACGGAGAAAAAACGCTGACGTTAACTAGACGCAGTGCGCAGATAATACTGGTGGTCTTGTGGGTGTTGCCAAGTGCTGCAACGACGTTAGTACCGTTTTTTTTCCGTCCCTCTGTTCAATATACTTTTGGTTTGCAGCGACACTGATATACAGGAATGCAGCTACATGCAACGAAGTACATGCAACGAAGCATCAACAATATCGATATGCAACATAGCGGATGAATACTGATGGCTGCGCAGCCATGCAAGCCCGCTGATAAATCCATAGGTAGCCAACGCCATTACCAAGCCAATCACCACCGCTTGGGTGATTTCTATAACAATTTTGCAGGCTTTGGGGAATGCGTTTGTTGTTATTCTTTCCACGTGATTTGTTCGTGACGCAGCATGGTTTTTTTCAGCAGTGTGCCGTAGGCAAAACCGCTGATGGTAGTATTGGCGTATAGCACGCGGTGGCAGGGATTCAAATAAAAAAAAGGATTCAAACCAATGGTCTTGCCAACCGCACGAACAGCTCTTGGATTATTGATTGCAATTGCCAGTTGTTGATAACTGGTGCAATGATGCGGTGGCAGATGTGCGAGTTGTCGCCACACAGATAATTGAAATATGGTGCCGATGAATACCAACCGCACTGGCGGGGCATTTGTTGCTAATTGCCCAGTTAATGCCAGCCAAAACGGGTGTGCTGCTTGCTGTGTATTAACCGCTAGATTGTGTTGTTTATCCCAATTTCCAACCGCATCTGCGACGGTTTTTCCACAGCGCATGCCATACACCTCGTTGTCATCGAACAATGCAGCGAGCATTCCCCATTCATGTTTGCGCACCGTTATTTGTGGCGCAATCATCTCTGCGTGTTTAGCGAACAAACACTCAAACATTGGGTCACTCATCAGCGCATAGCTGCGTTGTTTTGGGAGGTGTATCGTGTCGTATTGCATATGGATTCGATGAATCAGCTATTGGTTGATGATGATAATACAGGATTTTATATGTATCTGCATGTTAGGGAACCTCTGATTAAGTCCATGATGGGCGAGACGGAAAAAAAACGCTGATGATAACTAGACGCAGTGCGCAGATAATACTGGTGGTATTATCAAGTGCTGCAACGACGTTAGCGCAGCGTTTTTTCCCGTCCTTCTGTTGAAAATATGATGGTTTGCGGCAATTGCTGTGCTTGCTGTGTTGCATCCCTTGGCGTATATGCTACGGCATGCGCCTGCGGAATGCGCCTGGCAATCATCAGCAATTGCCATCAAACTCGCTCCATCAGCGACTTAATCAGAGCTTCCTTAGCAGCTATAGCAAAGAAATGGCGATAACAACCAAACAACTCCATACCGTAACCAACCTACAATTGCTGCTCAAAAACCATTTGCCGCTCACCGATGCGCTAGAGTTGTTATTGCTGCGTGAACCCAGCCGCAGCCAGCGTGCAGCAGTCAAACGAGTATTATACGCGTTATATTCAGGTGCTGGAATAGCTGATGCCTTTGCAAAAGCAACGCAAGCGTTTGGAAAGGAGTGCATTAGCATTATTGGTATTGGAGTAGAATCTGGGCAGCTCGCACAAGTCTTGCAAATGCTCCTCACAACTATGCGCACGCATAGCAAGTGGCGCCAGCAGCTATTGAATAAGCTAAGTTATCCATGTTTTGTGCTTTGCGCTGGGATTGGTCTAAGTATTGGCTTATTGCGGTTTATGATTCCGCAAATGCAGACGTTGTACGGCGACAAACCGCTGCCTGCAAGCACCCAATTATTATTTGATATTTTTGAGTCAAATACCTTGTGGTGGCCACCTGCAATTATTGCAGTAATATTTGCTATCTTTTTGCTATTTCCGCAGCCGTGCTTGCGAACTGCAACGCGGCTGTTCCCAGTGGTGCGGCAGTACTACAGTTATCGCAGCGCCTCACTGCTCCATATTTTGCTCAAGTCAAATGTGCCGATTGCCGACGCGACAATCTTACTCAGCAATAGCATGCCAATTTGGCATTCACAACTCCATAATACCAGCCAACAGCTACTCCAAGGCACACCAGTGACCACTGCTTTTGCACTATGTCCTTTTTTTCATCCTGTCGACTTGCAAATGCTCGCCTGCGCTGAACACAGTGGGTCGCTTGCCACCGTGCTCTCAGATATCGCAGCGATTAATTGGCAAACAATGCGCAATAGTCTTAGCACTGTGTTTGTATGGCTTGAGCCGTTGGTGATGCTGTGCACTGGCGCCTGTGTTGGAGTTTTAGCACTCGCGCTGTATATGCCGCTGTTTCAAATGGGGGAGGCGTTTACAAATTATTAACTGCTCGGGCAGTTCTGATTAGTTGTGCATAACATACATGGATTAAATACAGACAACTTCACAGTGGGCTATCTTGTTTTTTGCAACGCTTTTTATAAAAGTCAACCCATGCTGATGTTCTTAGTTTACGGCTAAAGTCGATAATTGCCTGTGGAAGCGCTGATTAACTCGGTTTTGTAGCGAGTTTGCCTGCAATTGCCGCAAACTGCCGTAATATATGCAACAGAATATGCAACAGAAGGACGGGAAAAAACGCTGCGCAAACGGCGTTGCAGCACTTGGCAACACCCACAAGACCACCAGTATTATCTGCGCACTGTGTCTGGTTATCATCAGCGTTTTTTCTCCGTCTCGTCCATGATGGAATAATCATAGATTCCCTTTGTTCTTGCTGGCACAGACAACCCATTTATCAGTGCTGCATCGACTGTAATCCCGCCTAAACTCTGCCATTTCTCTCCTTTCAAGGTGGTCGTACAGTGTTAATCTAATCAACAACTTGTACTGTATGGTTAAGTTGAGAAAATCAAATTTGGTGAATTGTTCAGAGTTTCCTTAAATGTTTTTGTTTTGCTGCCGTGCCAACCGTCTCTTGGGATAATTCACACAAGAAAGTGTTGCGACTGCTGTTGAGAGTTGAGTACAAGCGTATTTAGACTGCCTTCACCAAGCAAATACTGTTGTCCTGAATATCTACATCCTCGGCTGTTGCCACCCATTGCCACGATGAGGACCATTTAAGTGAGATTTTCTTGATTTTTATTCACCAGCTTCCTCGGTATTCAGCACCTCCTCAATAAACTTCCCCATATAAATAGCGTAGGGCGATTGATGTAACAGCACAGTGGCAGAACTTTATTCCATATTGCTGATGGCGGACGACAGAATCGTGCTAAATACAGCACAGACCACCCAACAGCCATTAGGAAAGCGGCTATAAATGAATTAAAAAAGGCGGGTAAATTGGTTCTATAAATAGGACAAACATAAACTATCCGCAGCCGCGCTGTATCCATTGGTTCTATTACACCAACTGGTGCCCAAGGGCGGAATCGAACCACCGACACAAAGATTTTCAGTCTTCTGCTCTACCGACTGAGCTACTTGGGCATACATAAAATATAAATGTAGTAATAGCTTAGCTGATGTCAAGGTCGCATTTAACTATTGCAATAGCTGGATAGTTGCGCAATTTAGCAGCAGATATCAATGGTACATTGTATGAAATTTTAACGGTGGCATGCAGTAAATGGCAACACTGCTAATCACATCACATTGTCAAATACAATGGTATTGTATCGCCCGTGCCGAACAAGTCCCTTGCACATTAAACCGTGTCTATCGGCTTGCGGCTGCTAAGGAACCTCTGATTAAGTCGCTGATGGAGCGAGTTTGATGGCAATTGCTGATGATTGCAAGGCGCATTCCGCAGGCGCATGCTGTAGCATATACGCCAAGGGATGCAACACAGCAAGTACCGCTACCATCAAACCCAAAGTATATTCAACAGAAGGACGGAAAAAACGCTGCGCTAACGTCGTTGCAGCACTTAATAATACCACCAGTATTATCTGCGCACTGCGTCTAGTTATCATCAGCGTTTTTTCTCCGTCTCGCCCATCATGGACTTAATCAGAGCTTCCCTAAGAGATTTACCTCACTAAATAGCTATTTGCACATAACTTTTATATTGCGCATAAAATGCCTATACCTTAATTGTTTTTTACCCGCAAGAAATTGGACACAAGTATTGGCAGGAAAAAACCAAATATTGCTACAACCCATAGCCCTATTGCTAGGCCTGACCCTAATAAAATTGACGGGTCGCCATCAGAGATGGACATCGCCCGGCGCAGGTTGTCTTCCATATAGTTGCCGAGTAAAATACCCATGATTACAGGAACCAACGACACTTTAAGCTTGCGTAACACCCAGCCAAGTATACCGAAGGCAATCATTATATATAAATCAAACGTTGACCCTGAAACAGCATAGATACCGATAAAACAAATCATCGTTACCGTTGGCATCAAAATTCGATTCGGTAGTCTGAGTACATTCGCAAACAGGCGAATCAATGGTAAGTTGAGTGCCAGCAGCATCGCATTGGCAATAAATAATGCGGCAATCAAGCCCCAAACGACATCTGGATTTTTTTGAAAAAGCAATGGTCCGGGGGTGATGTTGAGGGTGAGTAGCATTGCAAGTAATACTGCTGTTGTCCCTGAACCTGGGACGCCGAGTGCCAGCATTGGCACTAATGCGCCACCTGCGGCGGCATTATTACCTGCCTCTGGTGCGGCAACACCGCGTGGATCACCTGTTCCAAAAGTGTGCTTTTTATCGAAAAACCGCTTCTCAATTGAGTAGGCAATAAATGACCCAAGCGATGCCCCCGCGCCAGGCAGTACTCCTGCAATAAATCCAAGGACTGTCCCTCTAGACATGGTACGTAGCGTTCGAAAAATGGTTTTTCTGCTCGGTAATATCTTGCCAATCGTTGGGACAGGCTTGCTTTTGATCGCCGCGGTTCTGTCTTCAAGAAACATAAATACTTCGCTCAACGCGAACATCCCGACGATTGCAACTAAGAAATCAATGCCATCATAAAAATACACATTACCAAACGAGAGCCGGGGTACACCAGTTTGCCCATCGACACCAACTATGGCGATACCCAGCCCTATAATCGCAGCCAGACCTGCTTTTGCTTGGTTTTTTGAAGATATTCCCCCCAAGGTTGCGAACGCTAACACGAACAATGCTAGATATTCGGCTGGTCCAAACAGCAAGGCAAGTTTTACCAATAGTGGCGCAAACAACACCAAGCCCCATGTAGCAAAAAACGCCCCAAAGAAACTTGCAACACCAGAAATAAACAAGGCTTCGCCAGCCCTGCCCTGTTGGGTCATTGGATATCCATCCAGCGTTGTCATCATCGCCGGCTCGTCACCAGGAATATTCAATAAAATTGAAGATATACGCCCGCCGTACATCGCACCATAATACACCGAGGACAACAAAATCATCGCAGCCGCAGCATCAAGCCCCAGCGAAAAGACTAATGGAATCAGTATCGCTACGCCATTCGCTGGTCCAAGCCCTGGTAATGCTCCAATAACTGTGCCGAGGACGCAGCCTACGAGGGCAAGCAAAATATTTTGAAATGTCAGCGCGACGGCAAACCCATCAACAAGTAATGCAAGCGAATCCATAATCCTAACCTTGTTTAAAACCCAAATGGACCTTTAGCCAACGATAGTCCTAGCAATAAGTGAAACACTGCGTACAAGCCAAATGAAATCAGCAGCCCTGATAGCAATGCGCCCTTTGCAGTTGCACCAAACCGCCATGCAAAATACATTGCGGTAAGTATCGTGGCTATGACAAACCCTATCATCTCCAGCGATGCAGTATACATACACATTGCCAATACTGCTGCGCCAATCTCAAAGCCACCAGCACGGTTTGGCCAACGTGGGTTTTCATCTGGTCGCAAGACGATAAATGCGCCAAACAATGTTCCGAGCCCTGCCAAAATGTATGGAAATAGTTTTGGTCCAACAGGGTCTTGAATAAAGCTTTCATGCGTCAGTGACGCACCCCAGGCAAACAGCAATGAAACCACTATAATAATGACTCCAAAAATGCGGTCAGTCATACCTGCTCCACACCTGATCCACAGCTGCTGTCAATGCAAATTTCAACCAGATATACATGTCGCCTTAACGAATCAAACCAATATCTTTTGAAAGCTGCGCAATACTTACAATACTCTCCGCCACAAATGCCTCAAACTCTGCTCCTGTTAGATCAAGCGGTGCCAGAGAATTATTACTCATCACCGTTTGCCACTGTGGAGTTGCATACATAGCGTGAATCTGTTTACTCCAATACGTATACGCCGCGGCTGACATTTTTCCTGGCGCATAAAACCCACGCCAATTCGCCCCAATAACATCTATTCCTTGCTCTTTGGCTGTTGCCACTGCCGCCAATGCCCCGCTCAATCTTACTGGGCTCATAACCGCAATTGCCCTTAAGTCACCAGACTCCATAAAGCCAAGCACTTCAGATACATCACCGGTGAATGCTTGCACTGATCCAGCCAGAATTTGTGCTACTGCTTCACCGCCACCATCAAAGGCAACGTATTTAATCTTGCGGACGTTGTTGACACCAATTTTCTGCGCGAGTAATAATACCTTGAGGTGATCCCAGCCACCAACTGCGGACCCACCGGCGAAACTGATCGACGCAGGGTCGGCTTTAATCGCAGCAAACAGCGCGGTAAGTGAAGTAATCTCGCTATTCGCCGCAACTGCGATTACGCCGTAATCTGCGCCGATCGCGCCAATCCAGCGCATGTCAGCCATAGTGTTGCCAGGGTATGCTCCCTGCGCTAAACGAGTAGCAGTGGCGGCACTTGCAGCAACGATCAGGTTGTCGTCATCATTTCTTTTATTGGCTACTTCTGCATACGCCACACCACCACCGCCACCAGAGCGATTGGTCACTTGCATTACAGTAGGTATTAAACCAAGGTCATACAACGTTTTTCCTACTTGACGGCAGGTAAAGTCCCACCCGCCACCAGCATCAGCTGGGGCAATACATTCTGGATTTTCAGGTTCAAAGCCCCAACTAGGAGCAACAATACTGGTAGCAAGCAGCATTGCTGCGAGGGTTAATTTAGTAAATTTCATATTTCCTCCGAATTCATTATCTACTGTACAGGTATACAGGTTGATTGTGGCTATTAAAGTCTGCGTGCATTCTACCGTCTTGCAGGATGCCTGTCTTGCTTAACACGGCTTGTTGTATTGTGTGGTTTTGTGTTGTTTTGTAATTGTATTGTATTGTAAAAGTGCTCATTAATTTCTTGTTGTATCGATTTTAGCTAGTCAATAAACGGTTCATCACTTGTTCTATCGCCATGCGCAAGAAAATCGAAGTCACAGCCTTGATCTGCTTGTTGGATGTGTTTGCTGAATAATGCAGCGTAGCCAGAGTCATAGCTTGTTATTGGCGGTAGTTTTTTTCTTCTCGCAGCTAACGTTACCTCATCGACTAAAACGTGGAGGCTACGTTTTTCCACATCTAAACAAATTTCATCGCCATTTTGGATCAGCGCCAGCGGCCCATGCAGCGCAGCTTCTGGGCTGACGTGCAAAATACACGCGCCATAACTTGTGCCGCTCATCCGTGCATCAGAAATACGCAGCATATCGCGAACACCTTGTTTCACGAGTTTTTTTGGTAACGGTAACTGCCCCCATTCTGGCATCCCCATTGCACCAACTGAACCTGCATTACGCAGCACCAATACATCATCTTTGCTGACATCAAGCGCCATATCTTCCATTGCTATTTTCATGGTTTTAATGTGGTCATACACTAGCGCTTTGCCAGTATGCTTCAAAAACCGCTTTTCCATGGCATGCGGTTTTAGTACGCAGCCATTTGGTGCGATATTGCCTTTCAAGATGACTAATGAGCCTCCAGGAGAGAGCGGGTTATCGACACTGGTAATGACTGTTTCATTCCACACTTTACTCTCAGCCACGTTTTGATGGAGCGTGCGAAAATTAACTGTTGGTAGCTGCAAATTTAAGTGCCTTCTTAGTTGCCACATCAGCGCCTTTAACCCACCTGCAAAATAAAAATCCTCCATTACATATTTACCTGTTGGCTTAATATTGGCGAGTAATGGCACATCTTTTGCAAGCGTATCAAACTCTTCAAGAGAAAATGGTATTTTCGCGCGCTTGGCGATTGCAACAATATGGATGATGGCGTTAGTAGAGCCGCCAATAGCGCAGCAGACTTTGACAGCATTTTCAACGCTTTGCCGACTAATAATATCAGTTGGTCGTACATCCTGCCAAACCATTTCCACAATGAGACGCCCAGACTGTGACCCCATGCGCCTATGGTTGGCATCGACGGCAGGAATCGAAGACGCGCCAGTAATGCACAATCCCAGGGCGTCGGCAACGCTCATCATGGTCGCGGCGGTGCCCATAGACATGCAGGTACCTGGAGTCGCGGCAATACTATTTTCTAAATCTTCCCAATCTGCAGCAGGCAATGTGCCAATTCTTTTTTCTTCCCAATACTTCCAAACATCACTGCCACTGCCCAATACTTCGCCACGCCAAGCAGCCTTGCGCATTGCTCCTCCAGGCACATATAGCATCGGTAAGCCAACGCTGATGCCACCCATTATTACGCCAGGCGTTGTCTTGTCGCAACCACCAAGCAGCACGACACCATCGATGGGATACGCGCGGATAATCTCTTCAACTTCCATTGCCAAAAAATTACGGAACAACATCGCCGTTGGTTTCATCAATTGCTCGCCTAAAGACATGACAGGAATTTCAACGGGGAACCCTCCACTGGCAGTCACCCCCCTTTTAATATCTATAACTCGATCGGGGAAATGCGTATGGCAGGTATTGAGTTCATTCCACGGGTTGATTATCCCAATGATTGGTTTTCCTATATATTCTTCATCCCACAGCCCCATTTGCTTGCTGCGTGATCTGTGTCCAAACGAGCGCAGATCATCTTTGCCATACCAGCGAAAACTGCGCAGCTGTTCCTTAGATATTCGTTTTTTCATAACTTTTAAATTTTTGCGCCAAGCCAGTTGTCAGAATGAGAGCTAAACTCATTGCCGCTGTCAGTGATTTAGAAAACAAATACTCTTTATAGGGCAATGAAAAACACACGTCAGCCAACGGCTGCAAGGGCGAGGCATCTCCATCTGTAATGGCAATAATATTGCATTTGTTTTGCCTAGCAGTGTTGGTTGTTTGAATAACCAATTCTGAATAAAACTGGAACGAAATACTCATCAGGACATCATTGCAACCAATGAATTTTCCTTGTGCTCCATGCATAGCAGCTGCGCTGGCATTGAGTAGGCGATTTTTTTTCCCAAGCATTGTTAAGGTATAGCACAACCAGTTGGCAATCGATTCGGAACGCAGTTGTCCTGCAATATAAATAGTATCTGCAGCAAGCATTTTACTGATGGCACGTTCGACATCAGCAACGTCTATATGCTTTCTCATTTGCTCAAGCGCCAGTAAATCTTGTTTTACAATATCATCAATAACTCGCTGTAGGTCGTATTTTGTGGTCAATGCTACGCTCTGCTTGAGCGCGCTGTGCTTTTCAGAAAAACCACCTTCTACAGAAGTTTGAACCAGATGCATTCTGTAGATATTCTGTAATTCCTTAAAGCCGGTTAACCCTAATAGTTTGGCAAACTTGAAAATGCTTGAAGGACTAATTTGTAAAATCTGACTCAAACTGACGATGTTATAAAAAACAATCTCGTCTGGATTGGTTAAGAAATAATTTGCAATTTTTTTATTAACAGGACTCAGGCTCGAATATATCTCAGCAATTGTTGTGTTAACTTTATCAAGTTCCATGGTGATACTCTGCTATTACGCAATTTCGTAACACACGTCAATCCAATTTTTTGCCGCAATTGATTGATATATAGCTGCAATTTGTTGCTCTACTTTCAACCCCATTGCCAAACTGGTAATCGGCTGTTTGTTCTGCAAAATGCTGTCTAAATAATTTTTAGCCTCTAATATTTTTAAATCCATGAACCCTATCCCGTGCTCATTGCCTGGACAAACCACATCGAATTCGGGGTGATGCTGACCAGCGCGTAATGTCAGTGCGCCTTTATCGGCTAAATTATGTTGATCGACCACATACAGTTGCAATTCGTTGAGGCGTTCTTGGTTAAAACATAATGCACCTTGGCTGCCGTAGATTTCGAAGCCCAGATTCATCCCCCGACCAGAACCTATCCACGATGCCGTTAGCGTACCTTGCAGGTTATCATCCATGGCGATAAGCACATCAATATGGTCTTCCACGGTTACTGGGGTGTGCTTAGGACCTCTTGTCGCAAACTGGCGTTTACCAATTGCGCAAACACGCTGAACATCACCAATCAAGTAATTTACCATTGACAATGGGTGTGAGCCGATGTCTCTGACAACACCACCGCCGACGCTTTTGTCAATATGCCATGATTTAAAAGTACTCGCTTGCTGGGCTAAAAAATCCTCACTGTGAATAACACGGAAACTGACTAATGCTCCTATTTTTCCCGTTTGGATGAGTTGCTTAGCGTAATACAGCATTGGGTTATGCAAATAATTATACCCAATGTTAATCGTAGTGTTCGCCGCTTTTGCTGTGGTATTGAGTACTGCCAGCTCGGCGATGCTAATAACCAACGGTTTTTCAAGCGATAATTTTTTACCGCATTCAAGGGCGTATTGTGCCTGCTCAAGATGAAATTGATTCGGGCTAGTAACACAGACGACATCTACTTGCTCATCTTCACACAGTAACCGCCAACAATCGGTGTAGCGCGGGAAATTATATGCTTCTGCCGCGTGTTTTGCCGAGGCAATATTGCTTGTAGCAACCGCGTATAATCGCGGGTGTAACGGATGACCAGCAAGATTTCTATACGCATGGGCATGGCTTTTCCCCATATATCCAGCACCAATCACCCCAATGTGTAAGGGTTTCTCAACCTTGTATTTGATCATAAATCAACCTGCATTTTTTCTTTTCTTGCAAGTGATGTCATGATTATTTCTGCTAACTCTGAGGCATACACAGCATCCATAAGATTGGCTCGAAACGGTTTGCCTCCTTGTATCCAGTTGAAAAATGCGTCTAATTCAATTTGGTATGCTGCTGCATAGCGTTGCAAAAAAAACAACTGGGGTAGTGGGTGTTGCACAGCATCTGCGGTGGCCTTCTCGACAAAGTTCTGCGGTACATTGTGGACGAGCAAATGTCCTTTGGCGCCAAACGCTTCGATTCTTTGATCATAGCCATATGCGCACCTTCTGGAATTAATGATGTTGCCTAGCACTCCGTTGTTGGTGGTAAAGTGAACGCTAGCGCCGTCAATGTCTCCTGCTGCGCCAATCGCAGGGTCAACAAAGTTTGAGCCTCTGGCATACACGTCGACAATGGTGTCGCTACCTAGCAAAAAGTTTGCCATATCTAGATCATGAATCATCATATCTCTAATTAGCCCACCAGAATTTTTAATATATTCCAAAGGTGGTGGCGCAGGATCGCGCGAAATAATGCTCAAACTTTCTAATTGCCCAATTTCACCAGCATCGATTGCCTGCTTTAAATGGGTAAAGTTGGTATCGTGACGCCTATTCAACCCAAAGCCAAATTTACTTTGGCTTTGCTCCGCTAATGCTTGAATGCTGCGAACCTTATCAATCGCCAGATCTATTGGTTTTTCACAAAAAATATGTTTGCCGTGTAACAAGGATTGTTGTATCAGCTCAAAGTGGGTACTGGTGCTGCTGGCAATAACCACTATCTCGATTGAGGTATCTGCAAAAATATCTACTGCTAACATCACCTTGGTTTGATAGCGATCCGCAATCACGTGGATATCTATAGCGTATGGGTCACAAATCCCAACCAGCCGCACATCAGCATGTTGTGCTATATTATTAATATGAATTTTGCCAATTCTACCTGTGCCAAAAACGGCTACGTTTATCATGTGTCAATTGCCTCGTTAGCGTATCAATCTGTTACTTCGTCCAGTTCGATAATTGATTTCGTTTGTAATGCCTGACGGCAGGCAATCGCTGCTTTTGTAGCATACGTTGCCTCTGTAAGCGTGTTCTGTGGTTGGGTATTTGAGCGAATGTGGTCTACAAAACATTCAGCTTCCGTAATAAATGCCTGCCTAAATCGTTGTGAAAAACCATCGGTGCATTCAATTTTCATTGCCCCGTCAATATATTCATCGAGCTGGTCGCGTCGAGAATGATTGTTGACATGCAATGCTCCTTTTGTCCCCTGAATCGTTAAATCAGTTGAGTCGCCATAAAATGAATCTCTGGTGACTTGTATCATCGCCATCGTTCCGTCTTGTTGCTCCCCTAAAACTGCTGCATTATCGGCATCGTTAAATTCTGCAAAACTAGGGTTGCAATATGCGCCGCCTACACCAAATACCCGCTTGAGTTGCTGACCACTCATCCAATGCACCATGTCTACATCGTGGATTGCCATATCGACAAAAATACCTCCGCTTTTTTTGGAAAACTCAATTTGAAACGCTGCGGTTGCGTGCATGTCGCTTGAAGTACTGCGAATAAAGAACGGTCTGCCTATTTGTCCCGCATCAACTTTTGCCTTGGCGCGCATATATGCAGCGTCATAGCGGCGTGAAAAGCCAATCATAGCGATGCATTTTTTAAATTTTTCGCGTTCTTGCTCAATCTGAACACATTCCCTAATGGTCATTGCTAACGGTTTTTCACAAAAAACATGCTTACCAGACTGTAATGCCCCAATAATATGCTCACCATGCAATGCCGTCGGCGATACAATGAAAATACCGTCTATATCCTCTTGCTTGCAAAGTGTTGTAAAATTTGTATAGGTGTGATCAACGCCTAAATGCTCCTTTGCCCATTGTAATTTTGCTGTATCAGGATCACACGCCGCAATTAGTTTGCAGCCTGGTATTCTATACGCTAAATTTTCAGCCTGCATTGCTCCCAATCGACCTAAGCCACTGATCGCTAGTTTAATTTTTTTCATGCTGCGTTAGCTTAATTGAGTTGGTAATTATGTCTTAAGGCAAGCTGCTGCGTATATTCATAGCCTTGTTTTGAAAATGCATATGGGTCAGCCTTGCGCGGGTCTTGTTCAGCCTCAATAACAAACCAGCCTTGGTAGCCATGCTGTCGTAACGTATCAATAATAGGGTCATAGTCGATGCAACCATCCCCTGGAACTGTAAACACTCCTTTGCTGAGCACATCAGTAAATGAATCTTGCGCGACATCAAGAGCATCAAGCATTGGCTTACGGACATCTTTCAAATGTAAGTGATTGATGCGCTGCGCATACATTTGACATATTTCTAATGGATCACCACCTGCCAGCAGACAATGCCCTGTATCAAAAGTGATATGTAACTCTGTGGTCAGATCCATCAATCGGTGTAATTCATCCATATGTTGAATACAGGTCCCCATATGTTGATGCAACGCCAATGGCACACCAAAGTCATTACAATACTTGGCAAGGTCGTCTACTTTCCTCGCGTATGCAGGAAACTCATCTTTAGCAATGGTTGGCTTTTGCAGCAATGGCTGTCTTAGATTCATGGCTCTGCTGGTTTCACCATAGACGATAACCGCTGCACCAAGCTCTTTGAACAACTTAAGCTGCGCTTTGATTGCCTGCAATTCGTCTTGATAACTTCTCTCTGCTAATTTGCCGGTGTACCAGCCTGAAACCAGCTCTAGGTTATAGCGACACAGCACACTCGATAAAGCAGCAGCATCTTTTGGAAATGCAGTGCCATTTTCTGTTCCTTTAAACCCGATTTTTTCCATATCAGCAAGCGCCTGCTCAAGGGTGACATGGTTTGTTAGTTCTGGTGTATCGTCGTTCAGCCAGGCAATAGCTGACACACCAATTTTTGTGTTTAATTGTTGCATTGAAAAAATTAGTTGGTAAAAAATAGCCTTAGATGCCGCGCCTTTGCTGCAATCTCCCGTGTTGATGCTCTACACTTGCTTGTTGAATTGCGGTGCTATCGCTCACCTCTGGCATGCCAACATCCCACCAGCACCCACCTTTGGACCAAGTAAAAGGGTCAATCTCGACACAAATAACTGTCGTTTTATCTGTAGTTTTCGCCCATTTAAGCGCTGCTATAAACTGCTCTTGCGTCTCAACTTTTTTGCTATACGCGCCCATAGACGCAGCATGTTGCGCAAAATTAACAGAAAAAGGTTCGGTTATTTTGCAATCTGCAATTTGATTATTAAACGACGCACCGCCTGTAGCGTTTTGCAGCCGATTGATAACAGCGAAACCAAAATTATCACAAACGATAACGATGAGTTTATGCCCAGTGAGCACTGATGAATATATATCACTGTTCATCATCATATACGAGCCATCACCGACGAGCACATACACATCATTGTGCGGACAAGCCATTTTTGCGCCCCAACCACCTGCAATTTCATACCCCATGCAAGAAAACCCATACTCACAATCAACAGTATCTGGTGTGCTAGTCCGCCACATCTTATTCAATTCACCAGGGAAGCCCCCCGCGGCGGTAAGCACATAGCTATTGTCTTGGCACTGTTTATTTACCGCGGCGATAATATGCCCATAGTGCATTAAAGTACCTGTTTGGGCGTTATACGTATCGATTGCGCCATCCCATTGTTGTAATTGGCTTCTTGCCGTTGCATACCAGCCAGCATCGAATCCAGCAAAATCAGTAAAACGCGCGTCAAACTGTTCGAGTGTTACTTTAACATCAGCTACAACAGCAAGTGCTCGGTGCTTGGTTGTATCAAACCGCCGAGTATTCACTGCAATGAATTGGGCGCTAGGTGAAAAGTTAGTCCACGAGCCTGTTGTGAAGTCTTGCAGCTTGGTTCCAAGCACCAAAATAACATCAGCATTTTTGCTCATATAATTCGCACTATCACTCCCTGTCACCCCAATCGGTCCTGCAAAAGATGGGTCAGAATGAATTAATGTTGCTCGACCAGCGACCGTCTCTACGACAGGTATTTGATATTTTTGTGCAAACTGCGACAACGTTGCATTCGCTCTTGAATAGCGCACCCCACCGCCGGCAATAATCAAAGGTTTTTGTGCTGATTTGAGTAACGCCAGCGCATTGTTTAATTCTTGTTTATCAGATTCTGGCCGCGGAATATGCCATACGCAATCGGCAAAAAACTCTTCAGGATAATCATACGCAACTCCTTGAATATCTTGACAAAGACCGATAAAAGCAGGGCCGCAGCTACCAGGGTCAACCAGCGTTGCCACGGCATGCGGCAGACTTTGCAAAATTTGTTCAGGATGGGTTATCCGATCCCAATAGCGAGTAACAGGCTTAAACGCATCATTCACACTCAATGTTGGATCATGTGGATGCTCGACTTGTTGCAGCACAGGATCTGGGCGTCGATTGGCAAAATAGTCACCAGACAAAATTAGCAGCGGTAGGTGATTGGTATGCGCAACTCCAGCGGCTGTGACCATGTTCAATGCCCCAGGACCAACTGATGAGGTAGTAACCATAATTTGCTGTCTGAGGACTGCCTTACTATACGCTATTGCCGCATGCGCCATCGACTGTTCATTCTGCCCTCGCCATGTTGGCAATACTTCTTTAACTTGATACAGCGCACTCGCTAAACAGGTGACATTGCCATGTCCAAAAATGCCAAAAATCCCAGGGAAAAGTTGTTTTTTTTTGCCATCAATAATTATATATTGGTGACAAAGATACTTTACTAAGCCCTGCGCTACGGTTAATTTTTGCATTATAGTTTTGGAGCCTAACTACTGAAATATTTATACATTGGCGACGGTGTCCCCAAGCTCTGCTGTAATATCTTCCAAATCCTTGTCACCCGCCATCAAGTTTTGTAAATAATCTAATGTCACGTGTGTGCCGCTCCTCTTGCATACCTCTAGCGTTTTGCCTCTGTTTAACACTGTGAAACGGTCGCCAACCGCCATTGCATGCCGTACATTATGAGTTATAAAGATAACAGATACCCCAGCCAGTTTTGTTTGGTGAACAGTCTTCAATACATTGACTGTTTGCACGACACCTAATGCGGCAGTTGGTTCATCTAAAATCAATACTTTTGCACCAAAATACACCGCCCTAGCGATGGCTAATGATTGGCGTTCGCCACCGCTCATGGTCCCAACAGCCTGTGCTGGCGAGCGAATGGCGATGCCTATTTTTTTAAGCTGCGTATGGGTGATTTCATTCATCGTCGGCATATCTAAAACTTTTATTCCGACGACAGATGAATATATTTCACGTCCCATAAAGAAATTACGCGTAATACTCATCAGTGGTACTAGCGCTAAATCTTGATACACCGTTGCCACACCCATCTTCAGCGCATTCCGTGGCGAATCCATCTGCATTTCCTTACCTTCGTATATGTATTTACCTGTGCTCGGTGTGTGTACGCCAGACAAGATTTTGATTAGGGTAGATTTACCAGCGCCATTATCACCAAGCAAACAATGCACTTCGGCTTTTTCCAAACTAAACGAAACATCCTGAAGCGCAATAACTGTACCAAAAAACTTGCTGACTCCTTGTAACGCTAACACTGTATTGCTCATATTGCCCCTTACTGAGATTTCATAACCTGCTGTCTAACATAATTATTAAACAGTACAGCAGCTAACAACACCAAGCCAAGGAATACCCTGAACCAGTCAGAGGTAATGTCGGTATATGTGATGCCCATTTGCACCATACCAAAAATAATCGCACCAAAAAATGCTCCAATTATTGAACCGTAGCCTCCTGTCAATAATGCTCCACCGATCACCACTGCAATAATTGCTTCAAACTCCTTGAGCAGCCCTCTATCTGCAGATGCAGAGCCTATTTCTACCACTTGTAGCACAGCAAATAACCAAGCACAAAAGGCAGTTGTCATAAACATTACAATTTTTACATTATCAGCAGGGACACCAACATTTCTCGCTGCATGTGCATCGCCACCAGATGCAAAAATCCAGTTGCCAAGCCGTGTTTTGTTCAATACAAATGTGCCAATTGCGGTGATTATCAAACACCAAATAATGACTTTTGGCACACCTTGAACAACCGGAGTAACGCCATCTTTGAAGGTGTCCAACACGCCTGCGCTAGCAAGCCACGCAAAAAGACCTTCAAACGCATACCCTTTGAATAAAAATGATACGAATGCATCCTCACTCACTGGGCCATCCAAACCGCTGACAATGGTTTGGTTGGTAAATAAAATTGATAGCGCCAACGTTAAACCGCGCAATATAAATAACAGTGCCAGCGTAATAATAAAAGATGGCAGTCCCGTGCGTACAACTAGGTAGCCATTCAAATAACCAAAGAATAGGCATATCAGTAGACTCAACAGCAAACTTACGCTGATAGGCAGCCCCCAATACACCGTGGGTATAGAAATAGCAACGCCAGCAAAACCAATCATTGAGCCAATAGATAGGTCAAATTCACCAGCAATCATGAGTAAACATGCCCCTACTGCAAGAACGCCAAGGTATGCAGCGACGGTGGTCCAGTTTAATATCCCTTCGACACTGAACATGGCAATATCGCCTGTTAGTAAAAAAAAGAAGGTGACAAAAATAAAACCAACAATTGACGCCGATTCAGGTCTGCGTAATAAACTTTTAATAATGGGTATTTTCTTTACTCGCTCATCATGAGCCATACATACACTCCCCTGAAGTTGTAAACCAATAGTATTGCTGCCTGCACAAAACCCATAAAAAGAACCCTAGCAACGCAACGGATTTAGCCAGAGAAATCATCTAGCGATGCAAATCGTCACCATGGAGATGATATTCCCCATAAAAATGGGGCCCTAAGGGCCCCATTTATCAGATACTCCTGTTATCTATACTCGCCTGCATATTTCTCAACTAAAGCAATATTATCTTTGGTAACAAACCCAGGTCCTGAGTTAATGTTATTGCCTGGTAACACGCCGTACTGGTTGAATTTTTTCATTACAGCAACAGCAAAAAAGCCTTGAATGTATGGTTGTTGATCAATACCAAATGCAATCTCACCACTCTTTATCGCAGCTGCAATTTCACCACTTAAATCAAAAGTAGCAAAATATGTTTTATCACTCAAGCCCATTTTCTTCAATAACCTGATCAGAGGATGCGCAGAAGTAGGACCAAGCGCCAACACCGCATCGGTTTTTGGATTTTTGCGCAGATACGCAGAAACACGACCGGTAATAGTGCTTGGGTCAGTACCACTATCTACAGCGTATTTTCTAAAGTCATCATCTGATATTCCAATGGCATTGGCAAAACCACGGCAACGTTCCCACGAGACTGGATTGGTAGCATAGTGGTTGACACACAGGAATGTTTTCACCCCAGCATCTCTTTTTGCTTTATCACCAGCACCAAAGCCGGCCGCATATTCTGGCTGACCAATATGCATGATGGCACCTAAGGATTTGCTTTGCTCAGGTGTACCTGAGTTCACCGTGATTACTGGAATTCCTTTATTCACAGCTTTTTGGATTGGTCCTTTCAATACATCATAGTCGGCAATAGTAGTGATAATACCATCACTGTTTCTCGCAACTGCTTGCTCAATTAAGCGGCTCATTTCAGCTAAATCACCATTAGCTGGATTACGATAATCGACAGTCACAGTAAATGCTTTTTCAGCATCCTTCAATGAATTCTTAATAGTGTTCCACCAAGAATCAGAGTCTGGAGCATGCGATATAAATGTATATCTATCGGCTGCCAGCAGCGGTGCTGCCATACAGATAGTTAATATAACCAGTAAGATTTTTTTCATTTTCTCTCCTTCATAATAATAAAATAAGGAACTCTAAAGAACTCAACAATCATTGTGTTATCTAGAATCCCCCCTAACTACTTATCCTCATTTCACTGAGAATATCTTGTGCCGCAGATGCCAGCAGTCGCACATCGTTTGAAATGGTGACCATGTCAACACCCCATGCGATAGCCTTTTTTGCATATGCTGCAGAAGCCGTGTGTATACCAACTTTTTTGTCTTGTTTATGAGCAGTAGCAATGATTGTTTTAATCAAGCCAATCATTTCATCTTCCTCCCTATCTAAAGCTGGCGCATACCCAAACGCACAAGACAAGTCAGCAGGCCCAATATACAGTCCATCCAAACCTTCCACACAACAAATTTGTTCGAGGTTTTCCACCGCCTGCTGTGTTTCTATCATCGCTAAACGAGTAATTGCCTCATTTGCCTCATGAAAATAATTAGGATTCTCAAAAATCACGCGTGAAGGACCAAAACTGCGCTCACCCTGTTTTGGGTAGCTGCTCCACTTCACAAAATTCTTAACGTCATCGACGCTGTTAATCATCGGGCAAATCAGCCCCATACAACCAGCATCTAAATATTTTGATATCTGTTCTGGTCGCAACCACGGTATCCGCACCAACGGAATTGCATCAGTAGTCTTGATTGCCTGCAACATACCAAAAGCATCAGAAAAATCCAGCATGCCATGTTGGGCATCAATACAAACGCAATCCCAACCTTGCTTAGCCATAATTTCGGCACTAAAACTATTAGCTATTGATAGCCAACCATTCAGTAGTACTTTGTCTTTCTGCCAAATATTACTCATTACTCACCACCTGTAAAAAAATGAGCTACTTTAATATTACAATAATCACGCATAGAATTTGACCCGCCTTCGCGGCCATAGCCGCTTTGCTTTATTCCGCCAAATGGCATCTGCGCGCTGGCCAATGCGAATGTATTTGCCGCGACCATTCCCGTTTGTATCTGGCTCACCACCCTCCGCAGTCTATTATGATGCTTGCTAAAGACATATGCAGCTAAACCAAGCTCCGCAGCATTCGCCCTCTGCACAACTTCCTCTTCATTATCAAAGCTAGTAAATGCTGTAATTGGACCAAAGTTTTCTTCACAGCTACACAGCATGTCATCCGTAACATCTGCCAGCACCGTCGGGGCATAAAAAAAACCTTTTGTATCAAGTTGCTTGCCGCCAATAAGTAGCTGTGCACCTTTTTCAATGCTGTCACGAACGACCTTATCAACAGCAATAACACGCTTTTGATTCACCAATGGACCCATATTCGTCGCTGCGTCAAAGCTATCCCCCACGACAATTTTTTTAACCTGTTTGACATATTCAGCAACAAATTTTTTGTAAATTGCCGCGTGCACAAAAAACCGATCTGGAGCTGCGCACACTTGGCCCGCATTGGCATGCTTCGAGGCCACAGCTTGGGCGACAACAGACGGAATATCAACGTCGTCAAATATGATGGTTGGCGCATTACCGCCAAGCTCCATACTCATTTTTTTTACAGTATCAGCGCAATCACGAATCATTTGCTTACCAACGGCTGTTGAACCAGTTAAGCTAATTTTCTTAACGCGTTTGTCGGCAACTAATGGCTGATATGTAGCATCAATAGGGCCGACCACAACATTCACCACACCAGCAGGAATGCCAGCATGACGACAGCAATCTACTAACAGCAATACCGCAGCAGGAGCCTCAACAGAAGGTCTTAATACAATCGAACACCCTGCGGCAAGTGCCGGGGCAATTTTACGACTTGCTAATAAAGGCGGAAAATTCCATGCAGTAAATGCCGCGACAACACCAACTGGCTCAATTGTTACTTCATAATGCGCATCTGGTAAACGGCTGGCAATTATATCGCCATGTAATCTTCGCGCTTCATCTCCGTACCACTCAAATTGGTCGATAGCCATGCCCCATTCACGCTCACCTTGAGCAACTGGCTTACCAAGCTCTGTTGCAAGAAAATACGCTGCGTCTTGTGTGTGCTGTCTCATGACTGCGGCAACCTTGTGCAACAACATTGCGCGCTCCCAAGGTACTACTGCGCGCCATTTTGCTAACGCATTCGCTGCGGATGATATTGCCTTGCGGGTATCGTCTGCATTCGCTGGTTGTATTCGCCCTACAATTTCTTCATTACAAGGGTTGTACACTGGCAAATTACCAGATCCGTTGGCAGGCTGCCACGTTCCGTTATAAAACAAGCCTCTATTGTTGTAAGGATCAAATTCTGGTTTTTGCATTTAATGTTTAGTTTTAATGAATATTTTCATGTTCAACGCATGCTTTGTTAATGCTAGCAAATATATTTGCTGTCGTCAAATATATTTTACAACGATGGCGTTGCGATTGCTAACCAGCAATAGCCTACTGTTGCGCTGGCTACATTCGCTTCATCAGAGCCGCTAGCTTACTCAAGGCTGCACCAACCAATCCTATATCATCTCATCCAATCTCGTCGCCTTGGTCATTCCCTCGTCAAGATAGATAAGCCCATCTGCACACTGAGTAAATCTACCAAATCCAAAGTCGTGGCAAAGCAGCTGTGCAGGTAACGATGTTGCGCTGTTAATGGCGCGGTTAACAGACAGCCCAACTTGATTGACCAACACCGATATTCCTCTCACCATATTGATGTCAGCTCCTGCCAATGTGCCGTCTAGCAGTTCAAGGCGCCCGTCTCGGCGCACAACTTCACGGTTATTCAACATGAATGTATTTATTGCAGACCCCGCCGTTGCCATTGCATCAGTCACTAAGAATATACGCCCACCATCAGGTTTTGCAGCAAACGCTACCCGCATCGTTGCTGGGTGCACATGGATTCCATCAGCAATGATGCCCGCATACACCTCACCATGTGCCAGCGCAGCGCCAACCAAACCTGGCTGGCGGTTGCCAAGCTGGCTCATCGCATTAAACAAATGCGTCACACACGTTGCACCCGCATCAAATGCGGCCATACAACAATCGTAACTTGCATCGGTATGTCCAAG
Organism: Gammaproteobacteria bacterium; assembly: GCA_965277405.1. GTDB lineage: Bacteria > Pseudomonadota > Gammaproteobacteria. The sequence goes on along the minus strand of OZ255726.1, from coordinate 654,828 downwards.
AGACACAATGACGCCAGCATCAGCAAGTGTGGTAATTTGCGTATTGGTTGTCGACTCTGGCGCAACAGTCAGCATAACATTTGCTAGCCGAGCGGCTGCATCTAGCAACACCTGCATATCTGCTGCTAACATCGGTCGAATCAATTCCTCCGTATGCGCTCCCTTACGCACCGATGATAGATGTGGACCTTCAAGATGCAGGCCAATAATGGTGGGCACTTTCTCCGCTATCGCCTGCGCAACAGCATTTATTGCCGCAATAGTTCGTGCACGGCTGTCAGTAATCAACGTCGGTAGCAGCGCCATAGTGCCGCAGTTGGCATGCGCATTAGCCATGCAGCGCAATGTTGCCACAGATGGGTGCTCGTTAAACATTACCCCACCACCACCGTTTACTTGCAGGTCAACAAAACCTGGCATTATAATACCGCCTGCCAGCATATGTATTGGGATGTTGGCAGCAAGGCTGGCAACTTTAACAATCTCAGCGCTATTGTTGGTAAAACACAGCAGAGCTGAATCGTTGTAGAGTTCAGTGCCATCGTGGATATCAGCGCCAACAAATACTTTTGCAATTTGACTCATATGCTGCAATCACCCGTGAATTGATGAATAAATCGCGCATTCAATCGCCAACGCGACACGTTAGCACACATACTGCAACATATAAGGTCATTGCATTAACATATATTTGCATAGAAAATATCTGTATCCCTCATTACTCAGAAAATCAGCGTCTGCGGGGTATCAACAGATCAAAATCTGAGTTTTAGTGATGCTTTGGTGGAAATTCCCGCTAGTGAACTCGATTGTTTGGCAGACATCATACATTGCAAGATCTGCGCCAACACCTGCGCATTGTGCCTTGAGACAATATCAGTATGTTTAAAATACTGTTATTACCAACATGGTACAACTTAGCGGACGAAGCTTGAGCCATGCAGTTGCTCGCGGTTTAGTTTTCTTAAAGTTTTGTAATTTTACTCTTGCAGGCAGCTGACACGGCAATGGGTGTCCGCTTGCGAAAAAGGTAAACAGATAATCTTGGAAAGCCTTCCTTGATAGCAGCATTCCATTGAACGTCAAGGGTTAAAACTTAGCAATGGCAATATGTGTCAGCGGATTACGTTGCTACAAAATGTGGTACACAAATAAAGAATATTGCCATCATTTATTCAAATAACCTTGATTATATATAGCATTTTACACACAGCAATGGCGGAGAGAGAGGGATTCGAACCCTCGAAGGAGTTACCCCCTTACACGCTTTCCAGGCGAGCCCTTTCAACCACTCAGGCATCTCTCCAATTTTGTATTAAGCAACAAAATATTGCAAATCAATTGCTTTTGTCCGTATTGTCGAAAGCAGCCGTGGTGAGTATAGACAAAATTTCGTCGCGGTTGTTTGTTGGTTGCTCGCTGATGATGACAAAAGGCAGTGATTGTTGTTGCTTTTGGATGTATCCTGCATAGTGGTAGACACTTGTCAATGTGCCTGATTTAGCATTAACGCCAGTAATACCTTTGTTTTTTGCTGCAGGGAGCATGGTATGCCACGGTCGGAAGGCAAACAATAATGATTTTAGAAATTGAATATCCATGCGGTTGTTCCGCGATATTCCTGATGCTTCAATCAACGTCATTTGACCTATATGGTGTTGCGCAAGCATTGCGGATATGCGCTGGATTCCTGTTGCCAGTGTATGTGATTGGTTGTTTGGATGGAGTTGAGCGCCGATGTGTATAGCCAGCTGATTGGCAATTGTGTTATTAGAAAATTGCAGCATTGCAGTCAGTATAGTCCGCAGCGTTGCTGGGTTTTTGAATTGATAGAGGAATACATCGTTGCGAGTTACTGTGGCGATTTGTAGTCTGTTATTGGTGAAGCAAGCCCCAGCGTTGTGGAAGAAGCGTAGCAATAGTTGGTGCGTATTGTTGCGGATGCTTATTTGATCAATACCAATATTTAGTCGTACCGTGTGTTGCTGTGGGTGGGTGGAAAAAAACCGTTCACCAAAACGTTTGGCAATGTTGGTGAGTGGTGTTTGCGATTCGGCGGAAGCAATGCTGCCGTCAGCATTCTTACGAAGATAGCCACTATTAAAATTAACAGTCAATGCGTTAAGCTGGCTATCGTATGGGTTTGCCGAAATACTAATGCCATCAACACGACTATCTCCTTGCCAACTGTCATCAATTGCTAAGCCATCCCAACAATTAGCACGACGCAACTGCGGTGCATTAGCCAGCACGGCAAGGTGTTCAGATAATAACATTGGGTCTCCCAATCCTTTGACAATAAGCGTATTGCCGCGCCTATATACGTCACTGTTGAAGACCGCATCCAGTCCGAGCGTTTGAATAGCCGCCCATGCTGTTACTATTTTTGTTATTGAGGCAGGGGTGAATACGCTGAGACTGCCGTATTGATACCGCGTCGAGCCGTCACTATTCCACAAGGCTACGTAGCCATTAGTCAATAGTGGGGCAATGCTGCGATCGATAACAAGTGAACTAGCCATACTGTGATCGGTCGCATACACCGTGACACTGGCAAATACACAACAAGTACAAATCAGTTGTAGCGTATGTTGCAGCTGCATCACAGACGACGGACGGCGATAACACTTTGTGTTCGGTAGAGTTTGCGGATGACTTTAGCAAGGTGGACACGGTCGGCTATTTGCAAATCGAGTATTACCGAGTGAACGTGCAGATCTTGTTTATTGGTTTCAATTTTCAGGATGCTGGAGTTGGTCGCTGTGACTGTGTTGACAATATGAGCAATTAAGTTCTTATGGTTGGGAATATCAACGCGCACCTGCACAGTATTTGCAGTATTATAACGGTGCGACCAGACTGCAGGGCTATATGTGTCTGGCTTGTTGAGTGATTTACGCAATAATTTGCATTTTCTACGGTGGATTACTAGCCCTTGACCGCCGGTAAACACCGCTGTTATTTCGTCACCTTTGATAGGATAACAACAAGATTGGATTTGAATAAGTGACGTATCATCTTCACCGATACTCACCGGGGCGATGGGCGTATTTTCATCGTGGTCTGACATTGTTGCCAAACTAGAAGCTACTCCAGCAGGATACGCTTTTCCTTTGCCAATCGATTCTAATAAATGTTCAGGAGAGGTGAAACCACGTAGCGTTAAGAATTTTTGCAGATCTCTATCATCAAGACTGTCGAAATGAACGTCATACCGCGCCAGCGCGTCGTTCAATAACCTGCGCCCAAGCCGGCTTGCATCGCTGTGTTCAAGTCTGCGCAAATGATAGCCAATACTTGAAAGTGCTTTGGCAGTCACCGCAAAGCGGCGCCAATGAATACTTGGCTTAGCATTTGGATTTGTGATAATTTTCACCCATTGACCAGATACAAGTTTGGCAGATAGTGTGGTTGGAATTTTGTCAATCTCACAACTAATCGCGGTGTTGCCAACATCTGTGTGCACCGCATAGGCAAAATCGATGGCAGTGGCACCGGATGGCAAGGCAAAAACACGACCATTAGGACTAAAAACTAACACTTCATTTGGGTACAGGTCGGTTTTTACATAATTAATGAATTCAATGGGGCTGTTTGATGTAGCGTGTAAACCTGTTAAATTATTCAGCCATGAACTTGCATGGTTGGCAGTGTGTGCTTGATGTGATTTATAACTCCAATGCGATGCAATGCCCAACTGAGAATTAACATGCATTTCTTGGGTGCGTATTTGCACTTCAATAGGATAGCGTCTTGGGTCGAAAATCGAGGTATGGAGCGATTGATAGCCATTCGATTTAGGCACAGCAATGTAGTCTTTGAATCGACCAGGAAAAGGTCGAAACCGTTGATGTACTTGTCCAAGGATGCGATAACAATTATCGACACTGTCAGTAATAATGCGAAAGCCATGCACATCCATCATTTCTTTAAATGAGGTACGTGAGGGCAATTGGTCGCTTTCTTGCAGCGGGTCTAAGCTATCTGCACGCCCTCGCGACATTTTTTTATAAATACCTGCAATGTGTTTGCGCCTTCCTTCTACCTGTACTTTAAAACCTGATTTTTTTAACGTTTCGGTAAAAAACTTAATCAATTCTGCAACATAGTCGCTATGCGTTCGTCGCGCTTTGAGCAATGCTTTTTCGATCATCCGATAGCGCAGTGGATACAGTACTTTGAAGCTCAAATCTTCTAGTTCAATTCTGACTTTTTCCATCGACAATCTATCTGCAATTGGGGCAAAAATAGCTTGTGTCTCTAATGCAATTTTGCGCTGTTTGTGCTCAGGTAAATGGTGCAATGTCCGCATATTGTGCAGTCGATCAGCTAGCTTGATAATAATAACTCGAATATCCTGTGACATGGCGAACGCCATTTTTTGAAAATTCTCGGCCTGCTGCTGCTCTGCGGGAAGGTCTTTTAAAGATTTTAATTTACTGACGCCATCAACAATTTCTGCAACGTCCAGTGAAAATTCTTCGGTTAAATCTTGTTTGCTGACTGCGGTATCTTCGATAACATCATGCAATAAGCCAGCTTGTAGCGAGGCAACGTCAAGTTTTTGCTGCGCGAGTAAAACACACACATTGACAGGGTGTGAAATATACGGCTCGCCGCTTCTGCGGTCTTGATCCTCATGGGCTGTTTTGGCAACCATGAATGCTTGAAGAACTTGGCTAATTTGACGTTTTGGCAGGTATACCAGATGCCTACGCAGCTGCTGCCACAATGGGTCTTTATGCAGCGGTTGCTTAGTGTTGCTGGGAAAGCGTAACTTCATCGTCGGTAATATGCGCAGCGAGTTTTTGACCTAGGGTTCGATAGTCTGCTACAGCCGCAGACAGTTGTTGACGGTAGGTCTTGCTACCAACAAAATAGGTCTGTAGCGACAGTATACCATCTGCAAGCGTTGCATAGGCGGCAACAGGCGAAGTACATCCCAAACCCAAGGCAGCAACAAAATCACGTTCAGTGGTACAGCATATTGCCGTGTGTTGGTGGTGGAATGGAGCAAGCTGTTCGATAATATCTGTTCTTGTTGCGACACATTCAATTGTTAATGCTCCTTGACCTGCTGCTGGGAGCATGACATCAGTCGACAAAAGTGAAGAAGGATAGCTGTCAATACCTAAGCGCTCAAGACCTGCTTGTGCTAACACGACTGCATCAATAACAGACGGTTGTATTGTAGCTAAACGCGTCTGCACGTTGCCGCGTACAGGGATAATTTGTAGGTCTGGTCTTATCGCAAGTAATTGTAGTTTTCTGCGTTTGCTTGATGTGCCAACTATTGCGTTTTCTGGCAGCTGCGCGATACCGCCACTGCTGCCAACTAAAGCATCATGGACATTGCCGCGCTGCAAAATTGCAGCTAATGAAAATGGTTCTTCAAGGCGTGCCGGAACATCCTTGAGCGAGTGCACTGCGATGTCTGCGGAGCCATTGAGTAATGCAAGCTCAAGTTCTTTCATAAATAAACCCTTACCGCCGATTTCATATAATGGGGCATCCAAGCGCAGATCACCGCTGCTGAGCATAGGGAGTAAGACAATCTCAATATCTGGGTAGAGCTGTTGCAGCTGGTCGCGAACAAATTCTGTTTGCCACATTGCCAATGGACTTTTGCGTGTGGCAATGGTGATTTTTTTACGTGGCATGACGCTTCCAGCGCAACCATGCTAAACGCCCAAATTCGATAACCAAGGCAATTCCAACCAGTGCATACAGAATACTTTTATTGAAGGTAAAATGAAACGCCGCGGTCACAAGCGCAATACCGATGGCAAATAAAAAGCCCAGAGCAATCACTTTTATATACTTGTTGCGCCAGATGAAATCGCTAATTGCTCCTGCGAAAATCATCACAATGATAAATGATAAAATGACTGCCACAATAATGATCCATGTGTTTTCCGTTACAGCGATTGCGGTGAGCACAGAATCTAATGCAAACACCATATCCATGGCAATAATCTGCAGCACTAGGATGCTTTTTTTTGGGGACACTGTTTTGACTGCTATATCTTTGGGTCGAAAGATATACAGGATTTCTTCTGTGGACTTATACAGCAGGAATGCCCCACCAAATAAAAACAACAAGTCACGCAATGAAAAAATCAAAACAATGGGGTCTACCATTTGTGCAAGATATACAGCACCTATTACCATTAAAATGCGCGCAACCAAAGCAAACGTCAATCCAAGCAGGCGAACGTTTTGGCGCTGCTCCTGAGGAATATGCGCAACCAGCAGTGATATCATTAAAATATTATCAATGCCAAGGACGAGCTCGAGTGCTGTAAGTCCAAGAATTGTGGTGATATCAACCCACATTATTATTTATTGCCCACATATAAGCGTGCTAACCTTGTATTTGCTTAATTGTTGTTGGCGAATGATGGCGTCAATGCTGTCGTAGCGACTGAGTGACACACCTTCAATGCGTAAAGTGAAATATGACTTTGTTTGCGCCAACTGTTCGATTTTAATTGCAGTGTTTTCTAATCTTGGTTTGAGTTGTTCTGCTTGTTTTTTTGCAAGTTCTTCACTACTAAATGACCCAACAGATACTCTCCAAGTCCCAGTACCACTGCGGTATACAAAACCATCTACACTTTTATCAGCCACCCAATCTTGTAAGCGCTTGGCATTTGACTTGCTGACTGTATTGCCAATATACACTCGGTACATTTGGTCTACCAACAGCACATTGGTTTTGAGTAAACTTACCACACCGCGCGCTTTCAACCACACCTTCACTGACTCCGCTGCTTTTTTTGTTTTAAACCGCTGAATTTGGATACACATTGCCTGTATTTCAGTCACTACAGGCACAGTCGCTGCATTGGCATCACTTGCAACCGAGGCGTTGTTGACATTTTGTTTATTAGCTGCAGTGTTTTGTTTGAGTGCACTGGTAGGGCTAACTGCATCGCTAAGCGCTGTAGTAACTGCTGTAGATTGCTGCGCAGCAGTGTTTTGCAGCGGCGTATCATTACTATTGAATTTTGCTAATATGGTCTGCGACAGCTGATCCTGCATAGCAGGTGATTGCCACGAGTTCATGATGTCGGGGAAGAAAATGATAAATACACCGACGTTGATGACCGCTAGAACTATTATGAGTATTCGCATTGTAGTTGTATTCCTGTAAGTGCCAAATGATCTTGAATGACATAAGGGTATTGTAAGTGTTTTGCAATTATGCCGCTATTACCACCATAGACTACTATTTTTGATGGTAACTGCTGCTGTATTTGCGCGTTCAGCCAATTAACAATCATACCTAATATACCACTATTGATTGCATCTTGGGTATTGTTCGCATATGGTTGGATGCGCTCACGCACAGTAACTATCGGTAGATTGGTTGCACCAGCAAGCGCGTGAAATGCCCCCGTAACGCCAAGTGTAATTAACCCCCCTAGATGTCGCCCATCAGCATTGACAAAATCTATTGTAGTCGCACTGCCACAGCTAATAACGCATAACGACTGATGCCGCAGACTAGCCCACGCCGCAATCATCGCACACCAACGATCAACACCTAAACCATTTGGCGGCGAATAGGCATTGGTTAACTCATGCCATTGTGCATTGCTTTGCAGCCAAGTAACCACAGTGTCGCAGCCAAATAGTGCAGCAAGTGCAGCAGCATTGGCGCTAACGGAGGCAATATACACAGACTGCTGCGGGTACATAGCCAGCCATTTACGCAAATCACCCAAATTGCCACTGTGCACATTATTTGCGCCATCAGAGCACCACTTGCACGATGAATTACCGTGGTCAATATATAGGCTGCTCATCAAGGTGTAGCCAACCGCAATGTACCGCTGCTAAAAGCATGATGAATGCCATGCTGCTCAAGGACTAAAGCCCCAATAGTATCTATATCGATAAACAAGCCAGAGTGGATAATATCAGTTTGTTGTAGCGTGACTGGCTTGTGGATAAACGCTGCATGTTGCAGCCATTGTGGTCGAAACGTCAGCAATCCATATTGAAAGAATTGTTGACAAGCCACGCATATTTCATCAACACACTGGCGGATGAGCAGCGCTATATCTAGCTGAATGTTAGTATGATGTTGTAGAAATGTTGCACCATCAGGTGCAGAAAACACATTCACTCCACAGCCGATGATAAGTTTATGCCCACCAGCATCTTGGTGAACTTCTATCAATATTCCTGCCACTTTTTGTAATTGACCATTGCCATTGTATATCAGTAAATCATTTGGCCATTTTACTTTTGCGGCAATGCCGTATTGTTGCAATACACGCAACACAGCAATACCAATTACCAAGCTCAATCCAGTTGAATGTTCAAGCGTATCAACAGGCCATGATATTGACAGAGCAATGCCATGGCCTGCTGTACTTTGCCATATTTTGCCATGGCGACCACGGCCAGCTGTTTGATGATTTGCGGTACAAATAGCTGGTGCAGCGTGGTTAATCAGAAACGAATTCGTCGAGGCGATGCTGTCAAAGTGAAATATTCGACCGCCACAATGGGTATTGATGTGTTCAGAAAACATCGATTTCAATATTACTGAGCTAAATTATGGCAATCACAATTGCTCAGAAATGCAGTCATATCAGGATGCGTAGTTAACGGGGTAATTTCATGTTTAAGCACATCGATAAAACTGGCAGACTCACAGTCATATTCTAGTAATTCAGAAGCGTTTATATCAAAAAACCAGCCATGGATGTTGAGTTCGTTCGCCTGACATTTATCGGCAATCCACGGAAACGTGAGTAAATTATGCAAAGAGACTAATATCGCGGCACGCTCCAAGATACGTGTTTGTGTCGTTTGATCATATGTGGCAAACTGCTTAGACACTAATTCCTTAGCATCTTTGGCAATGTTCAACCACTGCTCAATAAAGTGGAAACTGCTATCGGTGTCGATCGCATAATTGTTAGTTGCCAATGCCTGAATTCCTCCACAATTTGCATGCCCGAGAATGACAATATGTTTAACTTGCAAAAACCGCACAGCGTATTCAATGGCGGAACTTGTGCCGTGGAGGGAATCGCTGTTGTCATATGGTGGAACGAGTGCGGCAACATTGCGTACTGCAAAGAAATCCCCTGGTTTGCTATTGGTGATAATGGCTGGATCAATGCGTGAATCAGAACAAGCAATCACTAATGTTGTAGGTTTTTGCCCTTCTAGAACGAGTTTCTGAAATTCATCTTTGTTGTTTGCTGTCAGATAATCTGCCTGAAAAACCCTGAACCCGTCAATCAATTTTTTGTAAGGCATGTATTCCTTATGAGTGGTGGTATTACGCGCAATATACTAAAGGTATGCTTAATTAAGTCGCGATATTGTGAATTTTATTCTCAGCAAAGCACACGCAGCCTTGGCACTATAACCAGGCATCTCTGCAAACCCGGTGATTGCAACACATAGCAAGACCACTGCAATACCCCATCACTTTTTGCTTTGAAGAGTAAAACATTGCAAATTGGAGATTTTTACTAAAAAAACATAGAATGTGCCGAAAATGGTGCATATATGCCCATTTGTCTGGTCTTTTTTGGTCCTATTTCCCAACATTTAAGAGCAATACTTCTGCTGTTCTTGATATAAGTTGATAGCCCTTTTCAAGTTATACGCCATCGCCTTAGTTATAACCTCAGCATGGACTTTGGCTATTCCAAGATATCGTGCGCGGTGAAGACCATACACCCTTTTCATTGTGCGGAAGTTCTCTCGACCACAAAACGTTTTGATGATATCAACTTGTTACCAACCTTTTGCCAGTGTGGCATTGCTTTACCGCGTGGCTTTTTCCGCATAATTCCATCATGAATTAGCTTATCACCTAGATTTGCTTTGCTGGCAGCTCCCTTATCCTATCCATATCCATACATAAGCGTTTGCCCTACTTTGTGCTATATCAATCTGAAAATCTACCCATCTCGCTGGTATTCGCCGCATGCGTATCAATAGATTACGCTATACCATGTTCATCTGTTACAACAGTAGAGTTATATCCATACAGCAACTTATCACCTTTGCTCATCCATGACGCAGCAACATCATCGGCATATTAAACTTCTCCTAATTCATATGTTCCATCCGCTAATTCGTACTCGATAGCTTCTGGCGTGGACGACGAGCACTTTGTATCAACGTAGCATCCGCCGATACATATTGGCATTGCTAAGTTTTAAGCCGTGACGTTCAATGGCAGCGTTGCTGCTATCAAGGAGGGCTTTGAAAAGATTATGTGGTTACCTTTTTCCGAAAACGACACACATTGCCGCATTAGCTGCCTGCAAGAGTAAAATTACAAAAGTTTAAGAAAACTAAAGCGCGAGCAACTGCATGGCTCACTGCTTCATCCGCTAAGTCGTACCATGTTGGTAATAAGAGTATTTGAAACATACTGATATTGTCATAGTCTCCACGCACAATGCGCAGGTGTTGGCGAAGATCTTTCCAATCTATGAGGTCTTCAAACAATCAAGTTTACTAGAGGGAATTTCCACCAAAGCATCACTAAAACTAAGATTTTAACCTGTTGATACTCCGCATAAGATGATTTTTTGAGTGATGAGGAATACAGATATTTATTATGAAAATATCTGTTAATGCAATGGTCTTAATAAGCATAAACAACTGCCGCATACCAAAAGTATATATATGCAACAGAGGGACGGAAAAAAACGCTGCGCTGCGTCGTTGTAGTACTTGGCAATACCCACAATACCCACAATACCCACAAGACCCAGCAGTGTTAGCTTGGCACTGCACTTAAGTTATCAGCAGCGTTGTTGCGCCGTCACGCCCATCATGGACTTAAGGAACCTCTGATTAACTCGCTGATGGAGCGAGTTTGCCTGCAATTGCTGATGATTCCAAGGCGCATTCCGCAGGCGCATGCCGTAGCATATATGCCAAGGGATGCAACACAGCAAGTACCGCTGCAGCAAACCCAAAGTATATTCAACAAAAGGACGGGAAAAAACGCTGCGCTAACGTCGTTGCAGCACTTGGCAGCACCCACAAGACCACCAGTATTATCTGCTCACTGCGCTTAAGTTTCATCAACGTTTTTTCTCCATCTCGCCCATCATGGAATTAATCAGAGGTTCCACAGGTATTTAGCGCTGGACATATCATTAACCGCCCAACTGCGACAGGTTTAGCTGCTCAAGTTTTTAATCTGTATCGGTTCATCGCTGCTGTTTAGTTATCGACGCAGCGACTATCCGAATTTTTAACAAAAAAATCACAGCTATCTGCACAGCGACGATGCCACAGTTACAATCGTAAACCGCAGCAATTAAACGCCTTGCGTATCCGTTCTTTTTCCTCGTCTGTTAGTTCTAACATAGGGTGGCGGACACACCCACCAACTTGTCCTAATAGTTCTTGCCAATATTTTCCATGGGCGGTAGGTTTACCGCCTGGTTTGGTATTCTTAATCGCATCACGAACTGGGTTTAAACTGTCTCTTACTAGCCGCGCTTCTTTGAATTTCCCTGCAAACGCCAGTTGCGTATAGTCGTGCATGCGTCGATCATTCTTGCTTTGTAATTGATAAGGAGGAGATGAACAAAGATACAGTTTCCAACCCAATTCCTCGATATTGTCTAACCAGTCATCTTCTGTTGAGGTAGAAACATGGATACTATTACCAACCAGATGCGAGAGGCGCACATACATTTCACGCGGTACCGAATATTTTATAGCCACAATATTTGGTAACTTGGCAATGCGCGCGCAGATTTCTGGTTCCATAAGATAGCCGCTGTCAGGATGGCTCCACATGGCAATGCCAATTTCAAGGTGATCGCAAAGATGTTGGTAATAATTAAGCAACAGGGCAGCACGGTCGTGGCAGAAACTCAATACAGGTGCATGGACAACGACGTAATCAGCCCCGCAATTCTGCGCGTGCAAGGCAAGCTCTAAAACTGTGTTCACATTTTGGTCGGATGCAGACATAATTGTCGCAGCCTTATCACCGCATTCATCAACCGCAATTTCGAAATTGTGTTTGCGTTCAGTGACTGACATAGAAAAAAATTCTCCTTGCTTACCTGCGATGAAAAGACCCTGAATATCCAAATCATCAATCCAATGCCGAATATTGGCACGCAGACCAGCCGCGTTAAATGATCCATCTTGATGAAAAGGGTTTAACGCGGCAGCCCAAATACCGCGCATATTTTCTCTCGCATATTCTTTGGCCTCAAATTTGGTATATTTCACGATAGTCTCCGTTGTGGTAACTTAATAATATCAGCTTGCTGTCCGTCAAAATTCAATATGTCGCGCCAGCGCTTGAAACCCGCAATGCAAATATCGCCCTGCATTCCACCCATGGAGAAACTGCAATCGTGCTTATTTAACGGATGAGAAGCATTTAGTCTCCTAAGGAAGCTCTGATTAAGTCCCAAACAACAGCAATATCAGCTACAAAGATATACAATGGTGAATCTATTTGAATATTTGAATAAGCGGATAATCTTATGCAACAAACAACTTTTGCCAGTGCTGCATACGACCACAAGAAAGTAACAACAAAACGTGAAAAATTCTTGCAGTTAATGGACAAATTAGCTCCATGGCAACAGTTGTTAGAGTTAATAGAACCGCATTATCCCAAGAAAGGGAATGGCCGCCCACCGATTAATATGCAGACCATGTTACGCATTTATTTTTTACAGCAATGGTACAACTTATCAGACCCAGGGGTAGAAGAAGCACTATATGACATGGAAAGCATGCGGCGTTTTGCCCATATAGAGCTGATAGACGATGCCATCCCTGATGAAACTACCATCTTGAACTTGCCCGCAGGATCATAGAAAAACATCAACTCAGCGTCAAGATACTTGCTGTCGTGAATGAGTATTGTATGGAAAATAATATAATAATCTCACAAGGGACAATGGTTGATGCCACGACCATCAATGCGCCATCATCTACGAAGAATAAAGAGAAAAAACGGGATCCTGAAATGCAGCAAACAAGGAAAGACAAGCAGTGGTATTTTGGCATGAAGATTCATATAGGAACTGACGCTAATAGCAATATGATTCATAGCGCGGCAATGCCTACCACCACAGCCGCGGTCCACCACGACAGCCGCGAATGAAGAGGACATCAATGAACTCCCCAAATTGCTGCTTGAAACAGATAAGGTCATCTTTGCCGATGCAGGATATACGAGCGACAGTTATAAACGCGGCTCGCGTCACCTTGGGATAGATTGGCGTGTGAATGATAAACGCAAGCCAAAGCAGCAAATGAGCACCTCGCAGCGCCAACGCAATACACAGAACTCTAAGGTGCGCGCCCGGATTGAGCACTGTTTTCGGGTAATCAAATGTCAGTTTGGTTATAAGAAAGCTCGCTACAAAGGACTAGAAAAGAATCGAGTACAAGTATTTTCTTTGCTTGCATTGACGAACTTATACATGCTGCGAGGACGACTAACAGGATAGAACCGCCCAAAATTCAAGAAAAACAATAAAAAACAGTAAAAAACAGTAAAACAGCAACACGAAGATCAGCGAAATGGTCAAATATTGACCATTGAAAATTATTGCTATTATTTTTTTGGAGTATATGCGAGTTATTGGAATATATGCGAGTCTTAATCAGAGCTTCCCTAAGGAATCTCTGATTAAGTCCATGATGGGCGAGACGGAGAAAAAACGCTGATGATAACTAGACGCAGTGCGCAGATAATACTGGTGGTATTATTAAGTGCTGCAACGACGTTAGCGCAGCGTTTTTTCCCGTCCTTCTGTTGAATATACAACGGTTTGATGGTAGCGGTACTTGCTGTGTTGCATCCCTTGGCGTATATGCTACAGCATGCGCCTGCGGAATGCGCCTTGCAATCATCAGCAATTGCCATCAAACTCGCTCCATCAGCGACTTAATCAGAGGTTCCCTAATGTAAATGCTACGGAGGTGGCTTAAGTGAAATGTGGCTTACCTACAAACTTGTGCTGCTGTGTGCTGTTAAGAATGGGGGGATGACCGTAGCCGTCGCTCATTGACCATAAAAAAATAATGGCTAGTACTAGCGCTTGAATTGCTGCAGTATCATAGCAGTGTTTGTTAAATTATTTTTGTGATTTTGCTGGGCGAGTAAACTGCTCAATGTTACCAATATGTTTATTCCATTGCGCAATAATCTGTGGGTGAGTACGCACATCAGGTGGTGTATCTAATAACGTTTGTAGATGAATTGCATCGCGTTGCTCGCAATACGAATCGACCAGCAACGTCAGGGTGTCGGCATCAATCACCCCGTGCCTATATAGCGCTTTACAGACATCAATTGTGTTATCAGCTTGGGTAATTGTTGGTAATATATGGCTGTGCAATAACAGCAAATATTGGCTCAAAAACTCAATATCAACTATCCCTCCTGCCAGCAATTTAGCGGATGTGTTGCCTTTGGCCGCGCGGATACGCCCGCGCATCCAGCCGATATCTTGACGTAGCTGTGATTGTTCGCGGTGTTGTTGCAGCACGCGACTGCGAATATCTGCAAAGTCTTGCATGATAGCAGGATCACCACAAATAGGTCGCGCACGAATCAGTGCTTGAATTTCCCATGTCCACGCTTGTTCATTGAAATATCGTTCTAGGTGAGAAAGAGCGTACACTAACATGCCTTTGCTCCCTTGTGGGCGCAGTCGAGTGTCCACATCATAGGCGCTACCATGCAGGCATGGGGTTGACACAAGGTGCAACAAACGTTGAGCAAGACGGGTGTAAAATTGATCTGCAGCAAGCGGGCGCTTGCCGTCTGTCATGGCGTTTGAGTTGACATCGTAGACGAATACTATGTCAAGGTCGGAGGTGAAACTCAATTCTTTCCCTGCTAATTTACCATAGGCAATCACGGCAAAATTAGCCGCAACTTGATCGCTACAATTTGGCAGGTTGCCATATTTTCGTATGGTGTACTGCCACGCAAGTTGCAAGGCTAAGTCAATTGTTGATTCAGCCAATGCTGTTAAGGCATCACTAATTTTTATCAATGGTAGTGTACCGAGAATTTGTGCAACACCAAACTGCAATTGATAGCGCAACACGAATAAACGCATTAACTCCATCGCTTGCTCGTCATCACCGTCAGGAAATGAAGTTGTCATTTCCCGTAGCCGCGCTGTTAGCTCGCTGCTGGATAGCGTTGTATACAATGCAGTTTGACGAATGAGAACATCCAGAATACTTGGGGCGCGAATGGTAATTTGACTCAACCAATTACTGGATGCAATCAACTTGCAATACAGCTCATACATATGCTGATTTTCAATCAACATCGAGGCATATACGCTGCGATTCCTAATTGCATGCAACAAATTAAATAACCGCGTCTGGGCGACGGCTATATGTGCTGCAGGAACGATTTTGTTAATAAAATTGAGCCCATATAACGTGCATTGGTGGAGCAAACGGTTGTTTTTCCAACCTGTATGTAACTGCAACAATTCAGCAGTTAGACCGTGCCGCCAAGTACTGTGTAACACAGGTGGTAGTGCAGGTAATTTGCGTTGTGAATGCGCATCTTCACCAAGCACCAAATTATCAAACGCCTGTGATATTTGCTTGCGCACATGCGCAATGTGTTGCTGCACATCCGCTGCAGCACAGCCGATAGTAGCTGCAATAAGTCGCCATTGCTCGGTGTCCGTAACCAAGGGAATTTGATGCGTTTGTGCGTCGTTTTGTGCTTGCAGCACGTGTTCAATTTGCCGCAGATATAAATAGTCATGCTTGAGCGCAGTGGTAAGTTTGCTGTCAATCAACCCTAACGACTGCAAGTCATCCAGCAACTGTGTTGTGCTGGTTTTTTGTAATTTGATGTGTTGACCACCGTACATCAATTGATAAGTCTGCACCAAAAATTCAACTTCACGAATACCGCCAGTGCCAAGCTTAATATTGTTATCTTGTTCATTATTTTGCTGGCGGATGGACTGCTTGATAGCACGCAAGCTGGCGATAACGCTGTAATCAATATATTTTCGATATACAAATTTTTGAATGATTGATTCAAGCGCAACAGTATGGGTACGACTACCTGTTATAACACGGGCACGGGTCATTGCCAGCCGCTCCCACGGTCGCGCTTGCTCTTGATAATAGCGTTGAAGCTGGGCAAAACTCACCACTAAAGCGCCGCTTTGCCCATATGGACGCAACCGCATATCAACCCGAAATACAATGCCTTCAGCTGTATGGTCATCAAGGCATTGAATCAATGCTTGACCGAGACGGATACAATACGTGTGGCTATCGAGTCCTGGGCGTGTTGCGCCACTTGCTGGATGGCAGAAAATCAAATCAATATCAGACGAAATGTTGAGTTGTTGCGCACCAAGTTTTCCCATACCAATCACCAATAGCTGCTGCTGATCACCTGCAGTAGCGCATGAGATGCCTACTTGCCGATTATACGCTTGTTGTAATAACGTAAGCGTCTGTTGTAGGCAGCAATCCGCTAATGCCGTGATCTCAGCAAGATGTTGGGTAAACGGTGTGGTCTGTAAATATAGGCGGGTGATGATTTGCACCATAATTGTATGGCGAAATCTGCGCAGGGCAGGCTTGATGTTTGCTACAGCTGTCGCCAAAGAATGGTACTGTTGGCTATATTGCGGAAACTGTTGCGCTAAATATTTTGCTGTAATGGCTGTGTGTGCGGCGCTGTTGATCGAGGCTGCAGTATCAATTGGGTGAGCTTTGTACTGCGTGTGCACGTAGTTGCTCAAAGCGCAAACTTTGCTAATCAGTGCAGCATCTGTCATACATCGTCAATGTTCGTCGCAGGGCAATACAGGAATTCCAGTATTGATTGAGGGGCAACAGCCTATATACATCCGTGGTGGATGAACTAGGGTAATTTGCAGATCTGCATATTGTCGCACCGTCATTATAGGCTATATTGTGAGCATCAATGAGAAAATATATTGTCCAAACTGCTGCATCTGGATTGATGTTGTATGCAGCGTTTGCAGTTGCAGCACCACTTGATTTTTCAAACTATTTAAAAAATAATCTGCAAGTTGCGGTGTTAGCTGGTGGCTGTTTTTGGTGTATGCAACCGCCATTTGATAGTATTGATGGCGTAGTAGATACGATTGTTGGCTATACAGGCGGGACCACATTAGACCCAACATACCAATCAACCTCGAGTGGTAATACAGGCCACGTGGAAGCAGTAGCAGTAATATACAATCCAGCTATCATTAGTTATGCACAAATACTCGACATTTTTTGGCGAAATATTGACCCAACGCAAGTAGGGGGACAATTTGTTGATAGGGGGAGCCAATACGCCACAGCTATTTTTCCAACAACGCAACAACGGAGCATTGCCGCAGCATCAAAGCAACAACTTGCAAGGAGCGGCAAGTTTGACGACGCTATAGTGACCAAGATTCTTGGCATTAGACCATTTTATACAGCCGAAAAATACCATCAAGATTATTATCTAAAAAATCCATTACGCTATAAGTTTTATAGCTACCACTCAGGTCGCAAGCAATTTATCCATGACACTTGGGGAAGCTCTGATTAAGTCCATGATGGGCGAGACGGAGAAAAAACGCTGATGATAACTAGACGCAGTGGGCAGATAATACTGGTGGTATTATCAAGTGCTGCAACGACGTTAGCGCAGCGTTTTTTCCCGTCCATCTGTTGAATATACTTTGGGTTTGCGGCAATTGCTTACGCTTGCTGTGTTGCATCCCTTGGCGTATAGCTGGGCATGCACCTGCGGAATGCGCCTTGCAATCATCAGCAATTGCCATCAAACTCGCTACATCAGCGACTTAATCAGAGGTTCCTTGGGGAGAATAACATTGATAGAGTAGCGATAATTTGCAGATTGCTAATATGCCTCAAGCACGGGAATATATTCAACTATTCAACTATTCAACTATTCAACTATTCAACTATTCAACTATTCAACTATTCAACCTTGAGGATAATGGTTGCAGGTTGCAAAATTGATTTATCCAGCGTTGTTGTTACATTGACCAAGTCATTGGTGTGTGCGCGCGCTGTGGCATCTTCCAGCGATAACCCATAATTTATCCAGCGCTGAATAAGTCGCCGTTCGAGCAAGTCAACTGGCGCATCAATCCAAATTGACAGACCCCAAAATGCAGATAATTCATGCCAAATTGCTGCGTTGAGCAATAAGTAGTTACCTTCAAAAATAAGTATTGCTGCGTCAGCCGCAATTGTTGCCGCATCTGTTATTACACAATCATTTTCTCGGTCAAATATTGGATACTTGGGTTGCAACCCATCAGCAATTTGACTAACAAGTTGCAAAAAACTCACAACATCAAAGGTCTCTGGAGCGCCTTTTTTTTCGAATATATTGCGTTCAATGAGCGTGGTATTATCAAAATGAAATCCATCCATTGGCACAATAGCGGCGCGTTTTCCATAACGTGCTTGCAGTGCTGCGCTGCATGTCGATTTTCCTGAAGCAGGCGGCCCAACCACTGCAACGAGTAGCCGATGATTGGTTTTGCATGCAGCATCGATTGCTGCGATAACGGGCGCAAGGTTATCAGGATTCATCGCGTGATGTTTGCGCAGGCGGCATCGCTCCAGTCATTAATGCAACCGCATCTGACATTGAACATTGTTTTGCATCAATTACACACAGGCGTTTTCCAAGGCGGTGTACATGAATACGGTCAGCAACTTCAAACACATGCGGCATGTTGTGTGAAATCAATACAATTGTTAGCCCGCGTGAGCGCACATCTAAAATTAAATCCAACACCCGCTGGCTTTCTTTAACGCCAAGTGCTGCGGTCGGTTCGTCCATGATGATAACTTTTGAACCAAAAGCAGCGGCGCGCGCCACTGCAATTCCTTGACGCTGGCCTCCAGAAAGAGTTTCAACTGCTTGGTTAATATTCTGAATAGTCATCAGTCCAAGCTCATTGAGTTTATCTCGAGCAATTTGCTGCATCTGGGCATGGTCAAGCATCCGCAATACCTTTCCTAACAACCCAGCCTTTTGGATTTCGCGACCCATAAACATATTATCAGCTATAGAAAGCGCTGGGCTTAGTGCGAGGTTTTGATACACGGTTTCAATACCTGCTTTGCGTGCATACATCGGCGAGCGAAAACTGAAAGTTTTTCCTTCAAGCCACATCTTGCCAGTATCTACTTGCACGGCGCCCGAGAGTGCTTTGATTAAGGATGACTTACCTGCACCATTATCACCAATTACCGCAAGGATTTCACCTGGGTAGAGGTCGAAATCGGCATGGTCAAGTGCGGTTACTTTGCCATAGCGCTTAACAAGTCCGCGTGCTTTTAAAATTGGTTCTACCATTATGATACCTTTCTGATCCATTGATCAATTGCTACGGCGATAATGATTAACAGCCCTAAGGCAAGATATTTTACTTGGGTGTCAAGTGCAGTGAAATTTAAGCCAGAATCAAAAACTTGCACGATAAACGCGCCAAAAATAACCCCAAGAATTGACCCGCGCCCGCCAAAAAGAGAAATGCCACCTATCACAACTGCGGTGATTGATTGTAAATTAGCCTCAACATAGGTAATTGGTGATGCAGAGCCTAAACGGCCGATGACCATCCATCCAGTAAATCCAGCTAGTGCCCCAGCGACGACGTATACAGAAATAAGAGTTCTTCCTGTGCGAATTCCTGAAAGCTTTGCAGACTCTTCATCGTCGCCAACTGCATATACATGACGACCCCAAGCTGTATGGCGTAACACATACCAACCACTAACCGCGAATATGATGAATACAATAGATCCAAAACTGATTGTCATCGGTCCTAGCAACAAGGTGTTGCCCCAATATTTAAGCAGGGGTGCCGCAACGTCAATATCTGAGCCGCGAATAGACTGTGAACCAAAAATTATAAAAGTAACTGCATAAAAAATGCGCCACGTGCCAAGTGTCGCAATAAATGGAGGCAGTTTAATTTTTGCGATTAATACTCCGTTGAGCAAGCCTATGGCGCCAGCAACCACGATCGCCAAAATTATTGCAATTGGGGCTGGGACACCCATATGGACAGCAAAGTGACCCATCAACATAGTTGAAAAAATCATAATTGCGCCAATCGAAAGATCGATGCCTGCGGTCAATATGATCAGGGTTTGCGCCATCGCCAACATGCCGATAATCGAAACGCGTTGTAAAATCACATTGGCATTGTACAGCGACAGAAATTTGCCATTTGAGATGATTGTAAACACAATAATTGAAACAATCAAAACCACCAAAGGCACAATAGTTGGATTGGCATGAAGCTTGAGCTGCAACTTATAAAGCAAACTTTTTATATTAGCCACAAAACTTGCGGCTGAGGTATTGCTTTGGTCGAGCACCCTCTGTAATTTTTGTTTAGCCATGGCAGCCTCGGAAAAAAGTAAACGTGTATTGAATTGCTGAGTATGGCTAAGGCGCGCGATCTAATCCAGAATATCGGTGAACGACCATTCAATCATATAGCGAAGTGAGGAAAGAACAGCAGTGGTAAGTTTGCGTAGTGCTGCAGCAGTCGTTGACTTACAGCGGAGCGTAACTGGCACCCATAATGAGCAATACCATCCGCATTGTATGGTATTGCCGTCATACTATGAATTGGCTGATCTATATTTCACAAAACCCGTGCAATGGGCTAGTAGCATTTATCCCCAGCATTTGGCCAAGCCTTGTTTGGCATTGATACTTGGAATGCCTGGCACAGGTTCGTTGGTAATCAACTCAACCCCTGTATCAAAGAAGTCGAGACCAGCAGTGTTTTTTGGCTTGGTACCATCCTCTGCCCAATTTTTTATCGCTGCAATGCCCATTGTTGCCATAAGCAACGGAAACTGCATTGACGTTGCACCAATAATGCCATCTTGAACATTGTCCACCCCAGGGCAGCCACCGTCTATTGAGACCAACAGTACATCGTCCGCGCGACCTATAGCTTTTAACGCTTCATATGCTCCAGCAGCAGCAGGTTCATTGATTGTGTAGACAAGATTGATTTCAGGATCTTTTTGCAACAGATTTTCCATTGCTTTACGGCCCCCTTCTTCGTTCCCTCTAGTAACATCATTGCCAACAATGCGTGGGTCGACTTCATCTCCTATTTTTTTAGGATTTTTTATATCGATACCAAACCCTTGCAAAAAACCATTATTGCGGTTGTAGTCCACAGGTACTTGGCTAACGCTGAGGTTAAGCAGCGCAATTTTAGCATTGGCGGCAGCAGCCCCCATTTTGGCTTTTGCCCATTGTCCAATTAACATGCCAGCTTGAAAGTTATCGGTTGTGAATGTCGAATCTACAGTGCTGGGAGGGTCAAACTTAGTGTCGAGTGCAATCACCAGAATCCCAGCGGCGCGGGCTTGGGTAACGATTGGAATAAGCGCCGCTGAATTCGTTGGCGTAATCAAAATCCCCTGTACATCAGATGCAATACAACTTTCAACAGCGGCAATTTGCGTTTCTACATCTCCATCAATTTTACCAGCAAATGTTTGCAAATCGATACCATGTTGTTGCGCTCCTTTTTGTGCGCCTTCTTTCATTTTCACAAAATAAGGGTTGGTATCTGTTTTCGTTATCAAACACGCGGATATGTTTGCAGCTGTTGCTGGAGCGATGGCACAAATATTCAAGGCAAGAACGCCTAATACGCTCAGTGGGATAGATTTTTGCATTGTTTTCTCCTTAGAATAAAACCAGAGTAAAAAACCAAGTTCCTTTAATGATTGGTAATGATGCCTTGAATATATCCACAGTCAATAAATTTATACAAAAGACTCCCACACTGCAAGACAAGGAGGGAATACCATGTCGTCAAAACAGATATAAGGAAGCTCTGATTAATTCCATCATGGGCGAGGCGGAGAAAAAACGCTGATGAAACTTAAGCGCAGTGCGCAGATAATACTGGTGGTCTTGTGGGTGCTGCCAAGTGCTGCAACGACGTTAGCGCAGCGTTTTTTCCCGTCCATCTGTTGAATATACTTTGGGTTTGCTGCAGCGGTACTTGCTGTGTTGCATCCCTTGGCGTATATGCTACGGCATGCGCTTAGCGGTTTGCGCCTTGCAATCATCTCAATTGCAGGCAAACTCGCTCCATCCAGCGACTTAATCAGAGCTTCCCTAACCGGATGTACTGTTATCGCTTGCATCGAAGCCTCTTGATAGAGCAAGTATTCACCAACATCATGGCTAGGTTGGTTACTATACAACACTAATCACTTTGCTGCATAATCATCAGGTGTCGCCCTAGCGATTGAGATCCTCTGATAATAGACCCAATCAATAAGAATATGTTGCACATATTCATAACAGACCCAGAATCAGCTGCTCCCCCATTGTGCCATTATCCGCAATTGGTAATGATCAATACATTGGTCAGTAAACACCGTCAGTGTGCGCTTCTTTGGTGTTGCGGCGTATTTTCGCTGCGGGGCATTGTTGTTTTGACCATCGCTGCAATGTATCAGCACACACCAACCAAGCGATTGAAACCGTACCTTGCTGTATGTTTGCACTCCACCATTGCGTAGGCTGCATTGTACGCTATGTCCGGTCGGGTCATGCTCTACTCGCACCACTGATTCTGCATCTAATAGCCAAGCATGGAGGCGCAGTAGTTCGATGCAATACAGCCAAACGCAGCCACTTGCCACAATTACTACGCTGGTTGGCCAAGGTTGGAATACTACTAATGTCTGCGCAAGTATGAGCAGTGTTGTTATGCTGATGCTAGCTTTGAGTGACGCTTTGAGTTGCACATCAATTAGTCGCATTAGTATCGTGTTGTTTGGCAGAGACTGGCATCAGGTGGGCTTGCATACTGATTTTCTGTGCGAGCTTCGCGCCGATGCCTTTGACATTTTCAAGTTGTGAGAAATCAGTAAATTCGCCATATTGCTGGCGATATGCAACGATGGCCTGCGCTTTCTGCTGTCCAACACCTTTAATTGACGCCGCAATCGTTTGGGCATCGGCGCTATTGAGATTGACCCCTATCCTGTGTTGTTGTTCTTCGGCAAAAGCTGCGGAGCTGCCGAGCACACAAGCCAGCAACACTAACAGCGGGACTATGTTTTTTAACGTATTCATAAACATCTCTCCATAAAAGAAGAATTGTCAGCTACGTTGGCTTAGCTATTTCACATATTTACACGGTAAATGGCAGATATTACGCTACATTGCGCGATACAATGCTGCCGCGCAATTTGCCCAATTATCGCTTTACGGGCCACTGATTAAGTCCATGATCGGCGAGACGGAGAAAAAACGCTGATAAAACTTAAGCGCAGTGCGCAGCTAACACTGGTGCAGTCTTGTGGGTATCCAAGTGCTGCAACGACGTTAGCGCAGCTTTGTTAAGCTCTTGCATAGAGTTGAACAACGTTTTTTCATCTTCTAGATTGACGCAGAGTATGCAGCAGTCATTTATCCTGTACTCTTCGCCTGCTATTTTTTCAAGTTGGTCCAGATAGTGTCGTACACGGCCTGTACTTCTTGGGTGCACACCTGTACAAACTGTCCAATTTGATCAGCTGGCGGGGTTGCTTCAGGGAGATTTTTAAGAGAAGCATCATAAAAGTTTTCCGCGCCGCTCACGGCAGAGGCATATTTTGCGTAGTTGGATACGGCAGCCGCATGTTCTGGTTCAAGCATGAAGTTCATGAATATCAGCGCGTTTTCGCGGTTAGGAGCGTCTTTCAAAAGAACAATATTTTCCATTGTGATGATATAGCCTTCTTGCGGATATGCGTATTCGATGTTCGGATTCTCTTCTCGCGCTTTCACCGAAAACCCGTTGTAAATCATTCCCACCGCTGCGTCCCCTGAGACCAGAACGTCTTTTGCCGTGTCGGATCCAAAAGACGCCCAATTAACTTTAGCAGACTGAACGAGATCATTCAGTTTTTTCAGTTGACCACGGTCAGCGGTACATTGGGGAATCCCAAGATACATCGATGCCATCGTTAACACATCACCTTGGCTGTCCAATACGTTGATCTTCCCTTTAAGTTCCGCTGGTGGGTCGAATAGAATGGCAAGCGTGTTTATATCGCCCTTGTACATGTCGCGGTTTACTGAGAAGCTGGTAGAACCCCACTGATAGGGAACCGAACTCTTACGACCCTGGTCGAATTCAACGTCGATCCATTTTGCCGGGATGTTGCCAAAATTGCTCAATCGCGCAGAATCAAAAGTATCGAGCATGCCTTCATTACCAAGGATTTTAACCATGTAGTCACCAGGTACGGCGACATCATAACTGCCTAGCTTTCCAGCTTTCAGCGCCGCAAGCATCGACTCGTTAGAGTCGAAGGTATCAATTATTACCTTGATATCGTTTTCCTGTGAAAATTCGTCGACCAGTTTTTGAGGGATGTAGTCAAACCAGTGGTAGATTAACAGTTCGCCTTTGGCATGCGCAGTAGACGCTGACAGGACCAAGACTACGGCAGTAATGCTGCTTAAAAATGATTTATGCATGATATTTCCCCTATGGTTATTGGTCGTTATTGCTTCTGCCCACCCGACCTACCGACCAGATAAGATAGGGTGACGAAAATTGCCGATACTAGCAGAAGCAGTGTAGATATAGACATTATATTGGGTTTTATCCCTAGTTTTACGGATCCGTAAATTGCCGTAGGCAATGTCTCGATACCAGCACCTTTTACAAAATTTGTTATGATGAAGTCATCAAGTGAAATGATGAATGCCAGCAGGTATCCCGAGATGATGCCAGGGGACATCAGCGGCAGCAGTATCAATCTGAATGCCTGAAAACGCGTTGCATAAAGATCAAGTGCTGCTTGCTCATAATTGTTATCGATGCTCAGCATCCGTGCCGCTATCGGCAGATACGCGAAAGGTATGCAGAATACGATATGGACAAGCACTATTGTTAGGTAACTGGTCGTGAACCCAATTGTCGAAAAGAAAATTAAGGTAGCCACAGCCGTTACAATTTCTGGCACCATGATAGGAAGATTAATCAGCAAGAAGCCAAACGATTTGCCGCGGAATTGACCGCTCCTGGCCATTGCAGTCGCCGCTAACGTGGCGATGACTGTAGATACAGTAGCAGCAATAACCGCGATAGTCAGTGAGTTGAAAGCTGCTGAGCGTAATTTTGCAGCTTCCACACCAAAGAAAACTTCTTCATACCAACGCAGTGAAAACCCGCCCCAGATCGTAATGGAATTGCTATCATTGAATGAATAGACCATGATGATAATCAAGGGGGCATACAGTAGGAACAGGCAAAGATACGTCAGCGGCATAAATCCAGGGAAGAACCTTAAATTGATTTGCGCGCTCTTCATTGCGCCATACCTTTGCCCTGTTCTCGAGCATACAACCCCAGCACAATTAGAATCATTGTGAGCAACAGCATTGCGGCGGCGGCACCAAATGGCCAATTGCCAGCATTGCCTTTGAACTGTTCTTCAATGAGAGAGCCGATCATAAATGTCTTAGCTCCTCCAAGAAGATCAGGAGCCAAAAATGTGCCGAGGCTTGGGACAAAAACGAGGATAGCACCAGCAATGATTCCAGGCTTGATCGCTGGCAAAATGATGTGCCTTAATGTAATCCAACGCGATGCATACAGATCCGCGGCTGCTTCTGAAAGAACAAAATTATACCGTTCCACGCTGGCGTAAATTGGCAACACCATGAATGGCAGATACGAATAGAAAAGTCCAAGTTGCACAGCAAAATTAGTGTTGATGATGTGGATTGGTTCGCTTATAACTCCCAATGACATCAGCCATTCATTGAATGGACCTGCATCTCGTATTAGAAACTTCATCGAAATCGTTCTAATCAGCAGGTTCACCCAGTAGGGAATTGTGATCATAAATAACCAGATAGACTTGTTACTCCCTGTCCGTGTTGCTATGAACCACGCCGTCGGGAAGCCAATGATGAGGCAGAAGAAAGTGGAGACAGTGGCCTGCCAGATGGAACGCCAGAAAATTGTTATATAGGTCCACTCAATCTGTGCTGGCTCATCACCAAATAGTCCTCTGTAGACGAAGAACTGATCGTAAGCACCGAGTGAAAACTCCCAGATAACACCCCCACGAAATTCTTTCGTCAGAAATGAATAGATAAGCATTAGTCCAAGCGGTAGAACAAGAAAAAAGCCGATTATCAACCAAGAAGGCAACATCAACAAATTGCCGAGACCCGTATAAACACTCCCGTTAGAATTAGTTTTTTTGGAAATTAGCGCAGCCATTAATTCACCAATAGGCGCGCGACAGCAACGTCGAAATTCAAACCAACAGATTTACCAATCGGCGGTATGGTTGTCTTTGCTAAATTCTGTATTCGCGCGGTGACGACTGCTCCGTCATCGAGCCTAACCTCGACATGCATGTCGGTGCCCAAATAAACCTGCCGAGTAACGACACCCTGCAACAAACCCGTTGACGGGCTGACGATTGCAACACGTTCTGGGCGTACAGAAAGTTGCCCTGCGCCTACCGCCGCGCCATCTGGTGCTGGGCAGGAAAAGGGTTTTGATCCAGGAAGTTTGCAAATTGCCGTGTTGCTGCTAACTTTTGTAACACTGACGTTAATGAGGTTGATCTCACCGATAAAATAAGCAACAAATTTATTTTCTGGTGATTCATAAATCTCTTGAGGCGAACCAACTTGCTGGATTTTGCCATGGCTCATAACCGCGATTCTATCCGACATGGTTAGAGCTTCTTCTTGGTCATGCGTGACAAAAATAAAAGTGATGCCAGTTTTCTGCTGGATTTGTTGCAGTTCTAAGCGAACGGTCTGTCGTAGTTTAAGATCTAGAGCGGAAAACGGTTCATCCAAAAGTAACACTTTTGGGGCTGGAGCCAGAGCTCTGGCCAGAGCCACTCGTTGTTGCTGACCACCTGACATTTGTGCAGGCATGCGAGCAGCGAACGGAGTTAATTGCACTAATTCAAGAACTTCATCCACTCGTTTTCTGGCTGCATTTTTAGCCATCCCGAGACACAGTAACCCGAACATCACATTGTTTGTTACATCCATGTGCGGAAACAAAGCATATTGTTGAAATACTGTATTAACTGGACGTTTGTTTGGTGGGAGGTCCGCGATATCTTCGTTATAGAGACGGATTGCTCCTCTTGTAACGTCCTCAAATCCAGCAATCACGCGCAAAAGCGTGGTCTTTCCGCACCCAGATGGACCAAGAAGGGTGAAAAATTCGTTGTCGCGGACGCAAAGTGAAACATTGTCCAGCGCTACAAAGTTACCAAAGAGCTTGGTTACATTGTCAATGTCGACTGCGATGTTATATTTTTTTGTTTTAGTTATCAGCACTGGCGCTACCATAAACCTAATATTAAACAGGAAATATGCTACCATGGCTCCGTAACCATCAGAGTTAAATTTGCTACAAACACAGAATTTTCTATCAATCCAACGGTTACAAATCAATTTGTGCTGGTCTTTTCAGTCAAACAACCTATTGTTTGGCGCAGTATCCGCCACTACGCCACCATATCAGCCAATTGATGTTGCTATTCCCCGCATATCTAACCCGATACTGGTTTTGCAAACACGCTTGCATACGTACAGCGCAGCTTGCTAATCAATGGGTCTGTGTCCGTATCTTGCGTACTATTTTTTTATAGCTGCCAAATGTCGCCGTTGTTTAGTCCGCTGCACTGGCTTGATCTTTTGTTGCTATGAATGACATGACCAATGGCTTGTTTATCTATTGCCGTAGCCAACGTTATCTCCTAGAATTTAATCGTTTTCAAAAGGAGAATTTTCTCGTATCTTAAACGTTGCAGCAGCATTGAGAAAACTGCCGCCAAACTCCCACAATATCCCGCTTAGATGCTAATTGACGACAGAACCGCGTCCAACACCGAACAAACCATTCCCGCAGCTGCAGGGTTTGCAAAGCGGCTATACACCTAGTTAAAATAAGGCGGGAGGACATGGCGCATAAACAATAACCCCACACAAAAGCAAAAATTGTTTATACCATCAAGCAAATCAGTGCTTGTATAATCAATATAGCCTATTATGTATACAGTGCATCCACAAGCCCCAATAACCGTGATATCAACACACTTTTGGCGATGATTTTTTTCATACCATGCCGATTGTTATTGAGAATTTTTTGCCTTGCAGCGGGATATAGCCAAGCCACTTCACCGAATAAGGCGGGTTGGCAACAATAGCATCAAATGGTTTGTCATCACCAAAATGTGGATTGATGAGTGTATCGCCAAGCTGCATATTAAACTTATCGTAATGCCAATTATTCGCCATGCCAGTTTAGTTTCAACAACTAAAATCAAATCTTTTTCAAAGTGATACTTAAATGGGTTCTCATAATTCATTATATATTTCAAATCTCTATTTTATTTTCTTGTAATAGTCTATCAATTGCTTTTCCGCTTGCTCAGCGAACACTAACTTGCAATTTCTCAAGTTGCTGCTCTCCACTCCTTGTTTTCAATTGACGCTGCTTGCCAATAACGTTGACTCACCATCCATTGCCCGTTGCTGCACAGCTACATAACCCGCATCGCAAAAACACGCAGTTAACGCAGCGGTTTTCTCCACACTCTGTTCAATATACGTTTGGTTTACTGCAGTTGTGGTACTTGCTGTATTGCATTCCTTGGCGTATATGCTTCGGCATGCGTCAGTCCAATGCGCCTGGCAATCAGCAGCGATTGCGAATAACTTGGTGAAGAAACTTGTAATTACACCAAATGAATTTTTTATATCATGCGCAGAGAATGGCAATGAATGTCGTATGCAATGGTGTTTTCCACAACGCAACATCGAGTAGGAGTAGCAAATAATTAGTTGGTGATATGTATGGCAGCAATAGCGTGCAATCAAAAAGGTAGGTGGTGTTAGTAGGGTATGGCGGGCATTTCGTAGGATAGTCGCGTCAGAATAGCTGTTTGACTGAACAAACAACTTTAAACTAATATTTAAACTTTTAATCTATAGAAAATATCTGTATAAAACATATAGATATATAAAATTTTAATCTGTTGCAACAGAGTCAAAATTAATAATTTTGAATTATGCCAACGCCAATGCAGCGGTGTGCTTATGCCAGTTGATTGATTCGTTAACAGCAACTTACGTGAAATACAAATGTGGAAACACATAGCAGTTTGTTTTTTGTTACTACTTACATCTTGTAGTAATGATGATTCAATAAATCCTGTTACAGAAAAACCTGCATTAACAAACGCGGGCGAAGTCGTATATACAAAGGGTATTACCATTGATACCTCCTTAGAAATTGCTAATATTGGTGGCGCAGCTGTATTCTGCACTGCTACAAATATGCCTGCTAATTTACAAGTAAGAGCAGCAAATGATACATGCCAAATATCAGGAACTCCTGATGCCACAACAGATAGCAGTGGTCAAATAGTTACAATCGTTGCGTTTAATGCTCTAGGTATTTCTGTTGCCGATGTAACGATCAGAATCAATGTTCAGTTAAAGCCCAACCTCAAAAATTTACCAAAGCAAGTGTTTAAGGTAAATTCACCTGTACAGAACACCGTATTTGATAACGATGGTGGAGTATTTTTAACAGGCTGTGACGTCAGCCCAGATATGCCGAGCGGGCTTGAGATAGCAGTTACAGATGACGGCAATTCATGCCAAATAATTGGGACACCAACTGTAGAACAACTAATTGCCAAGAACTATACAATAACTGCGACAAATGCTACAGGCTCTAATACTGCGACTGTTTTACAAACAATACATTCAGATGAGTGGCAGCAAGATAACTCATCAAGCGACGTTATTACTCCAACAGAGCCAGCAAATCTTAGTAGTCCTGCAGCGCAAGTTTTCATAAAAGGTGTAATAATACCAGTTGTGAAGTTTAGCAATACTGGCGGGGATGTGGTTAGCTGCGAAGTTTCTCCACAGCTACCTGAAGGTTTACAGATTGTTGTTGCAATCATAGCTGATACAGCAACGTGTTTGATGATAGGAACAGCAGCGCAGTTGCAAGCTACAACTACGCATACGGTGACAGCGTCCAATAGCGGCGGTGCTAGTAGCGCAGCGATAAGTATCACTGTGAATGATGATACCCAAGATTTGAACAGTGATATTCCAGAGTTGAATGGTGATGCCACAGAATTAGTAAGTCCCAGCCGTCAGATATTCACCATAAACACAGCGATACCAGCTGTGAACTTTAGCAATATTGGCGGGGATGTGGATACCTGCGAAGTTTCTCCACAGCTACCTGAAGGTTTACAGATTGTTGTTGCAATCATAGCTGATACAGCAACGTGTTTGATGATAGGAACAGCAGCGCAGTTGCAAGCTACAACTACGCATACGGTGACAGCATCCAATAGCGGCGGCACTAGTAACGCAGAGATAAGTATCACTGTGAATGATGATACCCCAGAGTTGAACGGCCATATTCCAGAATTGAATGATGATACCCCAGAATTAGTAAGTCCCAGCCATCAGCTATTCACCATAAACACAGCGATACCAGCTGTGAAGTTTAGCAATATTGGCGGGGATGTGGTTACCTGCGAAGTTTCTCCACAGCTACCTGAAGGTTTACAGATTGTTGTTGCAATCATAGCTGATACAGCAACGTGTTTGATGATAGGAACAGCAGCGCAGTTGCAAGCTACAACTACGCATACGGTGACAGCATCCAACAGCGGCGGTGCTAGTAGCGCAGCGATAAGTATCACTGTGAATGATGATACCCCAGAGTTGAATGGTGATATTCCAGAATTGACCGGTGATATCCTTGAATTAAACGGTGATATCACAGAGTTGAACGGTGATATCCCAGAATTAAACGGTGATGTCCCTGAGTTGAGCGGTGGTAGCCCAGAACTGATCGCTGATATCCCGGAATTAAACAGTGATACCCCAGAATTGAATACTGATATCCCAGAGTTGAATTATGATACCCCAGAATTGAATACTGATATTCCAGAGTTGAGCGGTGGTAGTCCAGAATTGACCGCTAATATCCCTGAGTTAGCAAGCCCAATCTTGGAGCCATTCACCATCAACACAGCGATAGCAGCTGTGAATTTTGGCAACACAGGCGGTGCGGTAACAAGCTGTGGCGTTGTACCGCCGCTAGTTGGTGGTTTGCAGCTTGCCACCATAGCAGATCCAGCAACTTGTCAGCTAACAGGAATACCAACCACCCTGCAAGAAGACGCTATAACGTATACAATAACAGCGTCTAATAGCGGCGGCACTAGCAGCGCAGATATCAGCATCACGGTGAACGATAATATCCCAGAGTTAGTAAATCCAAGCCCGCGGATATACACCATCAACACAGCGATAGCAGCTGTTGATTTTGGCAACGCAGGCGGTGCGGTGACAAGCTGTGATGTTGCTCCACAGCTAATTGGTGGTTTGCAGCTGGCAGTTGCCACCATAGTAGATGATACAGCAACTTGTCAGATAACAGGTACGCCAACCACCCTGCAAGAAGATGGGATAACGTATACCATCACCGCGACGAATAGCGGCGGCACTAGCAGCGCAGAGATAAGTATCACGGTGAATGATGATACCCAAGATTTGAACAGTGATATTCCAGAGTTGAATGGTGATGCCACAGAATCAGTAAGTCCCAGCCGTCAGATATTCACCATAAACACAGCGATACCAGCTGTGAAGTTTAGCAATATTGGCGGGGATGTGGTTACCTGCGAAGTTTCTCCACAGCTACCTGAAGGTTTACAGATTGTTGTTGCAATCATAGCTGATACAGCAACGTGTTTGATGATAGGAACAGCAGCGCAGTTGCAAGCTACAACTACGCATACGGTGACAGCATCCAACAGCGGCGGCACTAGTAACGCAGAGATAAGTATCACTGTGAATGATGATACCCCAGAGTTGAACGGCCATATTCCAGAATTGAATGATGATACCCCAGAATTAGTAAGTCCCAGCCATCAGCTATTCACCATAAACACAGCGATACCAGCTGTGAACTTTAGCAATATTGGCGGAGATGTGGTTACCTGCGAAGTTTCTCCACAGCTACCTGAAGGTTTACAGATTGTTGTTGCAATCATAGCTGATACAGCAACGTGTTTGATGATAGGAACAGCAGCGCAGTTGCAAGCTACAACTACGCATACGGTGACAGCATCCAACAGCGGCGGTGCTAGTAGCGCAGCGATAAGTATCACTGTGAATGATGATACCCCAGAGTTGAATGGTGATATTCCAGAATTGACCGGTGATATCCTTGAATTAAACGGTGATATCACAGAGTTGAACGGTGATATCCCAGAATTAAACGGTGATGTCCCTGAGTTGAGCGGTGGTAGCCCAGAACTGATCGCTGATATCCCAGAATTAAACAGTGATACCCCAGAATTGAATACTGATATCCCAGAGTTGAATTATGATACTCCAGAATTGAATACTGATATTCCAGAGTTGAGCGGTGGTAGTCCAGAATTGACCGCTAATATCCCTGAGTTAGCAAGCCCAATCTTGGAGCCATTCACCATCAACACAGCGATAGCAGCTGTGAATTTTGGCAACACAGGTGGTGCGGTAACAAGCTGTGGCGTTGTACCGCCGCTAGTTGGTGGTTTGCAGCTTGCCACCATAGCAGATCCAGCAACTTGTCAGCTAACAGGAATACCAACCACCCTGCAAGAAGACGCTATAACGTATACAATAACAGCGTCTAATAGCGGCGGCACTAGCAGCGCAGATATCAGCATCACGGTGAACGATAATATCCCAGAGTTAGTAAATCCAAGCCCGCGGATATACACCATCAACACGCCGATAGCAGCTGTTGATTTTGGCAACGCAGGCGGTGCGGTAACAAGCTGTGATGTTTCAGCACCGCTACCTAGTGGTTTGCAGCTTGCCACCATAGCAGATCCAGCAACTTGTCAGCTAACAGGTACGCCAACCGCCCTGCAAGAAGAACCGATAACGTATACAATCACAGCGTCGAATAGCGGCGGCACTAGCAGCGCAGATATCAGCATCACGGTGAACGATAATATCCCAGAGCTAGCAACCTCCAGCCCGCGGATATACACCATCAACACGCCGATAGCAGCTGTTGATTTTGGCAACACAGGCGGTGCGGTGACAAGCTGCGAAGTAGGCGGGGATAATAGCGCAGCATGGCCTGATGGTTTAACACTTAAGAAAACGCCAGACGGAGCTAGTTGCCAGATAACAGGAACCCCAACCGCACTGCATGAAGAAGAGGCAACGTATACAATAACAGCGTCGAATAGCGGCGGCACTAGCAGCGCAGCTATCAGCATCACGGTGAACGATAATATCCCAGAGCTAGCAACCCCAAACCCGCGGATATACACCATCAACACGCCGATAGCAGCTGTTGATTTTGGCAACACAGGCGGTGCGGTAACAAGCTGTGGTGTTGCACCACCGCTAGTTGGTGGTTTGCAGCTTGCCACCATAGCAGATCCAGCAACTTGTCAGCTAACAGGAATACCAACCACACTGCAAGAAGACGCTATAACGTATACCATCACCGCGACGAATAGCGGCGGCACTAGCAGCGCAGCTATCAGCATCACGGTGAACGATAATATCCCAGCGCTAGCAACCCCCAGCCCGCGGATATACACCATCAACACGCCGATAGCAGCTGTTGATTTTGGCAATCTTGGTGGGGATGTAACAAGCTGTGGCGTTGTACCGCCGCTAGTTGGTGGTTTGCAGCTTGCCACCATAGCAGATCCAGCAACTTGTCAGCTAACAGGAATACCAACCACACTGCAAGAAGACGCTATAACGTATACCATCACCGCGACGAATAGCGGCGGCACTAGCCGCGCAGCTATCAGCATCACGGTGAACGATAATATCCCAGAGCTAGCAACCCCAAGCCCGCGGATATACACCATCAACACAGCGATAGCAGCTGTTGATTTTGGCAACACAGGCGGTGCGGTAACAAGCTGTGATGTTTCAGCACCGCTACCTAGTGGTTTGCAGCTTGCCACCATAGCAGATCCAGCAACTTGTCAGCTAACAGGTACGCCAACCGTACTGCAAGAAGATCCGATAACGTATACCATCACCGCGACGAATAGCGGCGGCACTAGCCGCGCAGCTATCAGCATCACGGTGAACGATAATATCCCAGCGCTAGTAAATCCAAGCCCGCGGATATACACCATCAACACGCCGATAGCAGCTGTTGATTTTGGCAACGCAGGCGGTGCGGTAACAAGCTGTGGCGTTGTACCGCCGCTAGTTGGTGGTTTGCAGCTTGCCACCATAGCAGATCCAGCAACTTGTCAGCTAACAGGTACGCCAACCACCCTGCAAGAAGACCCGATAACGTATACAATAACAGCGACGAATAGCGGCGGCACTAGCAGCGCAGCTATCAGCATCACGGTGAACGATAATATCCCAGCGCTAGCAACCCCCAGCCCGCGGATATACACCATCAACACGCCGATAGCAGCTGTTGATTTTGGCAACACAGGCGGTGCGGTGACAAGTTGCGAAGTAGTCGGGGATAATAGCGCAGCATGGCCTGATGGTTTAACACTTAAGAAAACGCCAGACGGAGCTAGTTGCCAAATAACAGGAACCCCAACCGCACTGCATGAAGAAGAGGCAACGTATACAATCACAGCGTCGAATAGCGGCGGCACTAGCAGCGCAGATATCAGCATCACGGTGAACGATAATATCCCAGCGCTAGCAACCCCCAGCCCGCAGCATTACACAATAGACACAGCGATAGCAACTGTGAACTTTAGCAACACAGGCGGTGCGGTGACAAGTTGCGAAGTAGGCGGGGATAATAGCGCAGCATGGCCTGATGGTTTAACACTTAAGAAAACGCCAGACGGAGCTAGTTGCCAGATAACAGGAACCCCAACCGCACTGCATGAAGACGCGACAACGTATACAATAACAGCGACGAATAGCGGCGGCACTAGCAGCGCAGATATCAGCATCACGGTGAACGATAATATCCCAGCGTTAGTAAGTCCCAGTCCGCAGCATTACACAATAGACACAGCGATAGCAGCTGTTGATTTTGGCAACACAGGCGGTGCGGTGACAAGTTGCGAAGTAGGCGGGGATAATAGCGCAGCATGGCCTGATGGTTTAACACTTAAAAAAACGCCAGACGGAGCTAGTTGCCAAATAACAGGAACCCCAACCGCACTGCATGAAGAAGAGGCAACGTATACAATCACCGCGTCGAATAGCGGCGGCACTAGCAGCGCCGATATCAGCATCACGGTGAATGATAATATCCCAGCGTTAGTAAGTCCCAGTCCGCAGCATTACACAATAGACACAGCGATAGCAACTGTGAACTTTAGCAACACAGGCGGTGCGGTGACAAGTTGCGAAGTAGGCGGGGATAATAGCGCAGCATGGCCTGATGGTTTAACACTTAAGAAAACGCCAGACGGAGCTAGTTGCCAGATAACAGGAACCCCAACCGCACTGCATGAAGACGCGACAACGTATACAATAACAGCGACGAATAGCGGCGGCACTAGCAGCGCAGATATCAGCATCACGGTGAACGATAATATCCCAGCGTTAGTAAGTCCCAGTCCGCAGCATTACACAATAGACACAGCGATAGCAGCTGTTGATTTTGGCAACACAGGCGGTGCGGTGACAAGTTGCGAAGTAGGCGGGGATAATAGCGCAGCATGGCCTGATGGTTTAACACTTAAAAAAACGCCAGACGGAGCTAGTTGCCAGATAACAGGAACCCCAACCGCCCTGCAAGATGAACCGATAACGTATACCATCACCGCGACGAATAGCGGCGGCGATAGCAGCGCAGATATCAGCATCACGGTGAACGATAATATCCCAGCGCTAGCAAATCCAAGCCCGCGTATATACACCATCAACACGCCGATAGCAGCTGTTGATTTTGGCAACGCAGGCGGTGCGGTAACAAGCTGTGGTGTTGTACCGCCGCTAGTTGGTGGTTTGCAGCTTGCCACCATAGCAGATCCAGCAACTTGTCAGCTAACAGGCACTCCAATCGTACTGCAAGAAGATCCGATAACGTATACCATCACCGCGACGAATAGCGGCGGCACTAGCAGCGCAGATATCAGCATCACGGTGAACGATAATATCCCAGAGCTAGTAAATCCAAGCCCGCGGATATACACCATCAACACGCCGATAGCAGCTGTTGATTTTGGCAACGCAGGCGGTGCGGTGACAAGTTGCGAAGTAGTCGGGGATAATAGCGCAGCATGGCCTGATGGTTTAACACTTAAGAAAACGCCAGACGGAGCTAGTTGCCAAATAACAGGAACCCCAACCGCACTGCATGAAGAAGAGGCAACGTATACAATCACAGCGTCGAATAGCGGCGGCACTAGCAGCGCAGATATCAGCATCACGGTGAACGATAATATCCCAGCGCTAGTAAATCCAAGCCCGCGGATATACACCATCAACACGCCGATAGCAGCTGTTGATTTTGGCAACACAGGTGGTGCGGTGACAAGCTGCGAAGTAGGCGGGGATAATAGCGCAGCATGGCCTGATGGTTTAACACTTAAGAAAACGACAGCCGGAGCTAGCTGCCAGATAACAGGAACCCCAACCGCACTGCATGAAGAAGAGGCAACGTATACAATCACAGCGTCGAATAGCGGCGGCACTAGCCGCGCAGCTATCAGCATCACGGTGAACGATAATATCCCAGCGTTAGTAAGTCCCAGTCCGCAGCATTACACAATAGACACAGCGATACCAACTGTGAACTTTAGCAACACAGGCGGTGCGGTGACAAGTTGCGAAGTAGGCGGGGATAATAGCGCAGCATGGCCTGATGGTTTAACACTTAAGAAAACGCCAGACGGAGCTAGTTGCCAGATAACAGGAACCCCAACCGCACTGCATGAAGAAGAGGCAACGTATACAATAACAGCGTCGAATAGCGGCGGCACTAGCAGCGCCGATATCAGCATCACGGTGAACGATAATATCCCAGAGCTAGCAACCCCCAGCCCGCAGCATTACACAATAGACACAGCGATACCAACTGTGAACTTTAGCAACACAGGCGGTGCGGTGACAAGCTGCGAAGTAGGCGGGGATAATAGCGCAGCATGGCCTGATGGTTTAACACTTAAGAAAACGCCAGACGGAGCTAGTTGCCAAATAACAGGAACGCCAACCGTACTGCATGAAGAAGAGGCAACGTATACCATCACCGCGACGAATAGCGGCGGCACTAGCAGCGCAGATATCAGCATCACGGTGAACGATAATATCCCAGCGTTAGTAAGTCCCAGTCCGCAGCATTACACAATAGACACAGCGATACCAACTGTGAACTTTAGCAACACAGGTGGTGCGGTGACAAGTTGCGAAGTAGGCGGGGATAATAGCGCAGCATGGCCTGATGGTTTAACACTTAAGAAAACGCCAGACGGAGCTAGTTGCCAAATAACAGGAACCCCAACCGCACTGCATGAAGAAGAGGCAACGTATACAATCACAGCGTCGAATAGCGGCGGCACTAGCAGCGCAGCTATCAGCATCACGGTGAACGATAATATCCCAGAGCTAGTCAGCCCCAGCCCGCGGATATACACCATCAACACACCGATAGCAGCTGTTGATTTTGGCAACGCAGGCGGTGCGGTAACAAGCTGTGATGTTTCAGCACCGCTACCTAGTGGTTTGCAGCTTGCCACCATAGCAGATCCAGCAACTTGTCAGCTAACAGGTACGCCAACCGCACTGCAAGAAGAACCGATAACGTATACAATAACAGCGACGAATAGCGGCGGCACTAGCAACGCAGCGATAACCATCACGGTGAACGATAATATTCCAGAGCTAGTAAATCCAAGCCCGCGGATATACACCATCAACACGCCGATAGCAGCTGTTGATTTTGGCAACGCAGGCGGTGCGGTGACAAGCTGTGATGTTGCTCCACAGCTAATTGGTGGTTTGCAGCTGGCAGTTGCCACCATAGTAGATGATACAGCAACTTGTCAGCTAACAGGTATGCCAACGGCACTGCAAGTTGCAACCACCTATACGGTGACTGGATTCAATAGCGGCGGCACTAGCAGCGCAGATATCAGCATCACGGTGAACGATAATATCCCAGAGCTAGTCAGCCCAAGCCCGCAGCATTACACAATAGACACAGCGATAGCAGCTGTTGATTTTGGCAACGCAGGCGGTGCGGTAACCAGCTGTGGCGTTGTACCGCCGCTAGTTGGTGGTTTGCAGCTTGCCACCATAGCAGATCCAGCAACTTGTCAGCTAACAGGCACTCCAACCGTACTGCAAGAAGACGCTATAACGTATACCATCACCGCGACGAATAGCGGCGGCACTAGCAGCGCAGATATCAGCATCACGGTGAACGATAATATCCCAGAGCTAGCAACCCCAAGCCCGCGGATATACACCATCAACACACCGATAGCAGCTGTTGATTTTGGCAACACAGGCGGTGCGGTAACAAGCTGTGATGTTTCAGCACCGCTACCTAGTGGTTTGCAGCTTGCCACCATAGCAGATCCAGCAACTTGTCAGCTAACTGGTACGCCAACCGTACTGCAAGAAGATCCGATAACGTATACCATCACCGCGACGAATAGCGGCGGCACTAGCCGCGCAGCTATCAGCATCACGGTGAACGATAATATCCCAGCGCTAGCAACCCCAAGCCCGCGGATATACACCATCAACACGCCGATAGCAGCTGTTGATTTTGGCAACACAGGCGGAGCGGTAACCAGCTGTGATGTTTCAACACCGCTACCTAGTGACTTGCAGCTTGCCACCATAGCAGATCCAGCAACTTGTCAGCTAACAGGCACTCCAACCGTACTGCAAGAAGAACCGATAACGTATACCATCACCGCGACGAATAGCGGCGGCACTAGCAGCGCAGATATCAGCATCACGGTGAACGATAATATCCCAGCGCTAGTAAATCCAAGCCCGCGGATATACACCATCAACACGCCGATAGCAGCTGTTGATTTTGGCAACACAGGCGGTGCGGTGACAAGTTGCGAAGTAGTCGGGGATAATAGCGCAGCATGGCCTGATGGTTTAACACTTAAGAAAACGCCAGACGGAGCTAGTTGCCAAATAACAGGAACCCCAACCGCACTGCATGAAGAAGAGGCAACGTATACA
Source organism: Gammaproteobacteria bacterium (assembly GCA_965277405.1). Taxonomy (GTDB): domain Bacteria; phylum Pseudomonadota; class Gammaproteobacteria. The sequence continues at coordinate 615,560 of OZ255726.1, read as the reverse complement.
ATCACAGCGTCGAATAGCGGCGGCACTAGCAGCGCAGATATCAGCATCACGGTGAACGATAATATCCCAGCGCTAGTAAATCCAAGCCCGCGGATATACACCATCAACACGCCGATAGCAGCTGTTGATTTTGGCAACACAGGTGGTGCGGTGACAAGCTGCGAAGTAGGCGGGGATAATAGCGCAGCATGGCCTGATGGTTTAACACTTAAGAAAACGACAGCCGGAGCTAGCTGCCAGATAACAGGAACCCCAACCGCACTGCATGAAGAAGAGGCAACGTATACAATCACAGCGTCGAATAGCGGCGGCACTAGCCGCGCAGCTATCAGCATCACGGTGAACGATAATATCCCAGCGTTAGTAAGTCCCAGTCCGCAGCATTACACAATAGACACAGCGATACCAACTGTGAACTTTAGCAACACAGGCGGTGCGGTGACAAGTTGCGAAGTAGGCGGGGATAATAGCGCAGCATGGCCTGATGGTTTAACACTTAAGAAAACGCCAGACGGAGCTAGTTGCCAGATAACAGGAACCCCAACCGCACTGCATGAAGAAGAGGCAACGTATACAATAACAGCGTCGAATAGCGGCGGCACTAGCAGCGCCGATATCAGCATCACGGTGAACGATAATATCCCAGAGCTAGCAACCCCCAGCCCGCAGCATTACACAATAGACACAGCGATACCAACTGTGAACTTTAGCAACACAGGCGGTGCGGTGACAAGCTGCGAAGTAGGCGGGGATAATAGCGCAGCATGGCCTGATGGTTTAACACTTAAGAAAACGCCAGACGGAGCTAGTTGCCAAATAACAGGAACGCCAACCGCACTGCATGAAGAAGAGGCAACGTATACCATCACCGCGACGAATAGCGGCGGCACTAGCAGCGCAGATATCAGCATCACGGTGAACGATAATATCCCAGCGTTAGTAAGTCCCAGTCCGCAGCATTACACAATAGACACAGCGATACCAACTGTGAACTTTAGCAACACAGGTGGTGCGGTGACAAGTTGCGAAGTAGGCGGGGATAATAGCGCAGCATGGCCTGATGGTTTAACACTTAAGAAAACGCCAGACGGAGCTAGTTGCCAAATAACAGGAACCCCAACCGCACTGCATGAAGAAGAGGCAACGTATACAATCACAGCGTCGAATAGCGGCGGCACTAGCAGCGCAGCTATCAGCATCACGGTGAATGATAATATCCCAGCGTTAGTAAGTCCCAGTCCGCAGCATTACACAATAGACACAGCGATAGCAGCTGTTGATTTTGGCAACACAGGTGGTGCGGTGACAAGTTGCGAAGTAGGCGGGGATAATAGCGCAGCATGGCCTGATGGTTTAACACTTAAGAAAACGACAGACGGAGCTAGTTGCCAGATAACAGGAACCCCAACCGCACTGCATGAAGAAGAGGCAACGTATACAATCACAGCGTCGAATAGCGGCGGCACTAGCAGCGCAGATATCAGCATCACGGTGAACGATAATATCCCAGCGCTAGTAAATCCAAGCCCGCGGATATACACCATCAACACGCCGATAGCAGCTGTTGATTTTGGCAACACAGGCGGTGCGGTAACAAGCTGTGGCGTTGTACCGCCGCTAGTTGGTGGTTTGCAGCTTGCCACCATAGCAGATCCAGCAACTTGTCAGCTAACAGGAATACCAACCACGCTGCAAGAAGACGCTATAACGTATACCATCACCGCGACGAATAGCGGCGGCACTAGCAGCGCAGATATCAGCATCACGGTGAACGATAATATCCCAGCGCTAGCAACCCCAAGCCCGCGGATATACACCATCAACACGCCGATAGCAGCTGTTGATTTTGGCAACGCAGGCGGTGCGGTAACAAGCTGTGGCGTTTCAGCACCGCTACCTAGTGACTTGCAGCTTGCCACCATAGCAGATCCAGCAACTTGTCAGCTAACAGGTACTCCAACCGTACTGCAAGAAGAACCGATAACGTATACCATCACCGCGACGAATAGCGGCGGCGATAGCAGCGCAGATATCAGCATCACGGTGAACGATAATATCCCAGCGCTAGCAACCCCAAGCCCGCGGATATACACCATCAACACGCCGATAGCAGCTGTTGATTTTGGCAACGCAGGCGGTGCGGTAACAAGTTGTGGTGTTGTACCGCCGCTAGTTGGTGGTTTGCAGCTTGTCAACATAGCAGATCCAGCAACTTGTCAGCTAACAGGAATACCAACCACCCTGCAAGAAGACGCTATAACGTATACCATCACCGCGACGAATAGCGGCGGCACTAGCCGCGCAGCTATCAGCATCACGGTGAACGATAATATCCCAGAGCTAGTCAGCCCCAGCCCGCGGATATACACCATCAACACGCCGATAGCAGCTGTTGATTTTGGCAACGCAGGCGGTGCGGTGACAAGTTGCGAAGTAGGCGGGGATAATAGCGCAGCATGGCCTGATGGTTTAACACTTAAGAAAACGCCAGACGGAGCTAGTTGCCAGCTAACAGGAACCCCAACCGCACTGCATGAAGAAGAGGCAACGTATACCATCACAGCGACGAATAGCGGCGGCACTAGCAGCGCCGATATCAGCATCACGGTGAACGATAATATCCCAGAGCTAGCAACCCCCAGCCCGCGGATATACACCATCAACACGCCGATAGCAGCTGTTGATTTTGGCAACACAGGCGGTGCGGTGACAAGCTGTGATGTTGCGCCACAGCTAATTGGTGGTTTGCAGCTTGCCACCATAGCAGATCCAGCAACTTGTCAGCTAACAGGAATACCAACCACCCTGCAAGAAGACGCTATAACGTATACCATCACCGCGACGAATAGCGGCGGCACTAGCCGCGCAGCTATCAGCATCACGGTGAACGATAATATCCCAGCGCTAGTAAATCCAAGCCCGCGGATATACACCATCAACACGCCGATAGCAGCTGTTGATTTTGGCAACACAGGCGGTGCGGTGACAAGCTGTGATGTTGCGCCACAGCTAATTGGTGGTTTGCAGCTTGCCACCATAGCAGATCCAGCAACTTGTCAGCTAACAGGAATACCAACCACCCTGCAAGAAGACGCTATAACGTATACCATCACCGCGACGAATAGCGGCGGCACTAGCCGCGCAGCTATCAGCATCACGGTGAACGATAATATCCCAGCGCTAGTAAATCCAAGCCCGCGGATATACACCATCAACACGCCGATAGCAGCTGTTGATTTTGGCAACACAGGCGGTGCGGTAACAAGTTGTGGTGTTGTACCGCCGCTAGTTGGTGGTTTGCAGCTTGTCAACATAGCAGATCCAGCAACTTGTCAGCTAACAGGAATACCAACCACACTGCAAGAAGAACCGATAACGTATACAATAACAGCGACGAATAGCGGCGGCACTAGCAACGCAGCGATAACCATCACGGTGAACGATAATATTCCAGAGCTAGTAAATCCAAGCCCGCGGATATACACCATCAACACGCCGATAGCAGCTGTTGATTTTGGCAACACAGGCGGAGCGGTAACAAGCTGTGATGTTGCGCCACAGCTAGTTGGTGGTTTGCAGCTTGCCACCGTAGCAGATCCAGCAACTTGTCAGCTAACAGGAATACCAACCGCACTGCAAGAAGAACCGATAACGTATACCATCACCGCGACGAATAGCGGCGGCACTAGCAGCGCAGATATCAGCATCACGGTGAACGATAATATCCCAGAGCTAGTAAATCCAAGCCCGCGGATATACACCATCAACACAGCGATAGCAGCTGTTGATTTTGGCAACACAGGTGGTGCGGTGACAAGCTGCGAAGTAGGCGGGGATAATAGCGCAGCATGGCCTGATGGTTTAACACTTAAGAAAACGCCAGACGGAGCTAGTTGCCAAATAACAGGAACCCCAACCGCACTGCATGAAGAAGAGGCAACGTATACAATCACAGCGTCGAATAGCGGCGGCACTAGCAGCGCAGCTATCAGCATCACGGTGAATGATAATATCCCAGCGTTAGTAAGTCCCAGTCCGCAGCATTACACAATAGACACAGCGATAGCAGCTGTTGATTTTGGCAACACAGGCGGTGCGGTGACAAGTTGCGAAGTAGGCGGGGATAATAGCGCAGCATGGCCTGATGGTTTAACACTTAAGAAAACGCCAGACGGAGCTAGTTGCCAGCTAACAGGAACCCCAACCGCACTGCATGAAGAAGAGGCAACGTATACAATAACAGCGACGAATAGCGGCGGCACTAGCAGCGCCGATATCAGCATCACGGTGAACGATAATATCCCAGCGCTAGCAACCCCCAGCCCGCGGATATACACCATCAACACGCCGATAGCAGCTGTTGATTTTGGCAACACAGGCGGAGCGGTAACAAGCTGTGATGTTGCGCCACAGCTAGTTGGTGGTTTGCAGCTTGCCACCGTAGCAGATCCAGCAACTTGTCAGCTAACAGGAATACCAACCGCACTGCAAGAAGAACCGATAACGTATACCATCACCGCGACGAATAGCGGCGGCACTAGCAGCGCAGATATCAGCATCACGGTGAACGATAATATCCCAGAGCTAGTAAATCCAAGCCCGCGGATATACACCATCAACACAGCGATAGCAGCTGTTGATTTTGGCAACACAGGTGGTGCGGTGACAAGTTGCGAAGTAGGCGGGGATAATAGCGCAGCATGGCCTGATGGTTTAACACTTAAGAAAACGACAGACGGAGCTAGTTGCCAGATAACAGGAACCCCAACCGCACTGCATGAAGAAGAGGCAACGTATACAATAACAGCGTCGAATAGCGGCGGCACTAGCAGCGCCGATATCAGCATCACGGTGAACGATAATATCCCAGCGCTAGCAACCCCAAGCCCGCGGATATACACCATCAACACGCCGATAGCAGCTGTTGATTTTGGCAACACAGGCGGTGCGGTAACAAGCTGTGATGTTTCAACACCGCTACCTAGTGGTTTGCAGCTTGCCACCATAGCAGATCCAGCAACTTGTCAACTAACAGGAACTCCAACCACACTGCAAGAAGACGCTATAACGTATACCATCACCGCGACGAATAGCGGCGGCACTAGCCGCGCAGATATCAGCATCACGGTGAACGATAATATCCCAGAGCTAGTCAGCCCCAGCCCGCGGATATACACCATCAACACACCGATAGCAGCTGTTGATTTTGGCAACGCAGGCGGTGCGGTAACAAGCTGTGATGTTTCAGCACCGCTACCTAGTGGTTTGCAGCTTGCCACCATAGCAGATCCAGCAACTTGTCAGCTAACAGGTACGCCAACCGCACTGCAAGAAGAACCGATAACGTATACAATAACAGCGACGAATAGCGGCGGCACTAGCAACGCAGTGATAACCATCACGGTGAACGATAATATTCCAGAGCTAGTAAATCCAAGCCCGCGGATATACACCATCAACACGCCGATAGCAGCTGTTGATTTTGGCAACGCAGGCGGTGCGGTGACAAGCTGTGATGTTGCTCCACAGCTAATTGGTGGTTTGCAGCTTGTCAACATAGCAGATCCAGCAACTTGTCAGCTAACAGGAATACCAACCACGCTGCAAGAAGACGCTATAACGTATACCATCACCGCGACGAATAGCGGCGGCACTAGCAGCGCAGCTATCAGCATCACGGTGAACGATAATATCCCAGAGCTAGTCAGCCCCAGCCCGCAGTCATTCACCATCAACACAGTGATACCAACTGTTGATTTTGGCAACACAGGCGGTGGCGTGACAAGCTGTGATGTTTCAACACCGCTACCTAGTGGTTTGCAGCTTGCCACCATAGCAGATCCAGCAACTTGTCAGCTAACAGGCACTCCAACCGTACTGCAAGAAGATCCGATAACACATACAATAACAGCGACGAATAGCGGCGGCACTAGCAACGCAGCGATAACCATCACGGTGAACGATAATATTCCAGAGCTAGTAAATCCAAGCCCGCGGATATACACCATCAACACGCCGATAGCAGCTGTTGATTTTGGCAACACAGGCGGTGCGGTAACAAGCTGTGGCGTTGTACCGCCGCTAGTTGGTGGTTTGCAGCTTGCCACCATAGCAGATCCAGCAACTTGTCAGCTAACAGGAATACCAACCACACTGCAAGAAGAACCGATAACGTATACCATCACCGCGACGAATAGCGGCGGCACTAGCAGCGCAGATATCAGCATCACGGTGAACGATAATATCCCAGAGCTAGTAAATCCAAGCCCGCGGATATACACCATCAACACAGCGATAGCAGCTGTTGATTTTGGCAACACAGGCGGTGCGGTGACAAGCTGTGGCGTTGTACCGCCGCTAGTTGGTGGTTTGCAGCTTGCCACCATAGCAGATCCAGCAACTTGTCAGCTAACAGGCACTCCAACCGTACTGCAAGAAGAACCGATAACGTATACCATCACCGCGACGAATAGCGGCGGCACTAGCAACGCAGCGATAACCATCACGGTGAATGATAATATCCCAGCGTTAGTAAGTCCCAGTCCGCAGCATTACACAATAGACACAGCGATAGCAGCTGTTGATTTTGGCAACACAGGCGGTGCGGTGACAAGTTGCGAAGTAGGCGGGGATAATAGCGCAGCATGGCCTGATGGTTTAACACTTAAGAAAACGCCAGACGGAGCTAGTTGCCAGCTAACAGGTACGCCAACCACCCTGCAAGAAGAACCGATAACGTATACCATCACCGCGACGAATAGCGGCGGCACTAGCAGCGCAGCTATCAGCATCACGGTGAACGATAATATCCCAGAGCTAGCAACCCCAAGCCCGCGGATATACACCATCAACACGCCGATAGCAGCTGTTGATTTTGGCAACACAGGCGGTGCGGTAACAAGCTGTGATGTTTCAACACCGCTACCTAGTGACTTGCAGCTTGCCACCATAGCAGATCCAGCAACTTGTCAGCTAACAGGCACTCCAACCGTACTGCAAGAAGAACCGATAACGTATACAATAACAGCGACGAATAGCGGCGGTGCTAGCAGCGCAGCTATCAGCATCACGGTGAACGATAATATCCCAGCGCTAGCAACCCCAAGCCCGCGGATATACACCATCAACACAGCGATAGCAGCTGTTGATTTTGGCAACGCAGGCGGTGCGGTGACAAGCTGTGATGTTGCTCCACAGCTAATTGGTGGTTTGCAGCTGGCAGTTGCCACCATAGTAGATGATACAGCAACTTGTCAGCTAACAGGTATGCCAACGGCACTGCAAGAAGACGCGATAACGTATACAATAACAGCGACGAATAGCGGCGGCACTAGCAGCGCAGCTATCAGCATCACGGTGAACGATAATATCCCAGCGCTAGCAACCCCAAGCCCGCGGATATACACCATCAACACAGCGATAGCAGCTGTTGATTTTGGCAACGCAGGCGGTGCGGTGACAAGCTGTGATGTTGCTCCACAGCTAATTGGTGGTTTGCAGCTGGCAGTTGCCACCATAGTAGATGATACAGCAACTTGTCAGCTAACAGGTATGCCAACGGCACTGCAAGAAGACGCGATAACGTATACAATAACAGCGACGAATAGCGGCGGCACTAGCAGCGCAGATATCAGCATCACGGTGAACGATAATATCCCAGCGCTAGCAACCCCCAGCCCGCGGATATACACCATCAACACGCCGATAGCAGCTGTTGATTTTGGCAACACAGGCGGTGCGGTAACAAGCTGTGGCGTTGTACCGCCGCTAGTTGGTGGTTTGCAGCTTGCCACCATAGCAGATCCAGCAACTTGTCAGCTAACAGGAATACCAACCACGCTGCAAGAAGACGCTATAACGTATACCATCACCGCGACGAATAGCGGCGGCACTAGCAGCGCAGATATCAGCATCACGGTGAACGATAATATCCCAGAGCTAGCAACAACCCCCAGCCCGCTGATATACACCATCAACACGCCGATAGCAGCTGTTGATTTTGGCAACACAGGCGGTGCGGTAACAAGCTGTGATGTTTCAGCACCGCTACCTAGTGGTTTGCAGCTTGCCACCATAGCAGATCCAGCAACTTGTCAGCTAACAGGAATACCAACCACCCTGCAAGAAGAACCGATAACGTATACCATCACCGCGACGAATAGCGGCGGCACTAGCAGCGCAGATATCAGCATCACGGTGAACGATAATATCCCAGCGTTAGTAAGTCCCAGTCCGCAGCATTACACAATAGACACAGCGATAGCAGCTGTTGATTTTGGCAACACAGGCGGTGCGGTGACAAGTTGCGAAGTAGGCGGGGATAATAGCGCAGCATGGCCTGATGGTTTAACACTTAAGAAAACGCCAGACGGAGCTAGTTGCCAGATAACAGGAACCCCAACCGTACTGCAAGAAGATCCGATAACGTATACCATCACCGCGACGAATAGCGGCGGCACTAGCAGCGCAGATATCAGCATCACGGTGAACGATAATATCCCAGCGCTAGCAACCCCCAGCCCGCGGATATACACCATCAACACGCCGATAGCAGCTGTTGATTTTGGCAACACAGGCGGTGCGGTGACAAGTTGCGAAGTAGGCGGGGATAATAGCGCAGCATGGCCTGATGGTTTAACACTTAAGAAAACGCCAGACGGAGCTAGTTGCCAGATAACAGGAACCCCAACCGCACTGCATGAAGAAGAGGCAACGTATACAATAACAGCGTCGAATAGCGGCGGCACTAGCAGCGCAGATATCAGCATCACGGTGAATGATAATATCCCAGAGCTAGCAACCCCCAGCCCGCGGATATACACCATCAACACAGCGATAGCAGCTGTTGATTTTGGCAACACAGGCGGTGCGGTGACAAGTTGCGAAGTAGGCGGGGATAATAGCGCAGCATGGCCTGATGGTTTAACACTTAAGAAAACGCCAGACGGAGCTAGTTGCCAAATAACAGGAACGCCAACCGCACTGCATGAAGAAGAGGCAACGTATACAATAACAGCGTCGAATAGCGGCGGCACTAGCAACGCAGATATCAGCATCACGGTGAACGATAATATCCCAGCGTTAGTAAGTCCCAGTCCGCAGCATTACACAATAGACACAGCGATAGCAGCTGTTGATTTTGGCAACACAGGTGGTGCGGTGACAAGTTGCGAAGTAGGCGGGGATAATAGCGCAGCATGGCCTGATGGTTTAACACTTAAGAAAACGCCAGACGGAGCTAGTTGCCAGATAACAGGAACCCCAACCGCACTGCATGAAGAAGAGGCAACGTATACCATCACAGCGTCTAATAGCGGTGGCGATAGCAGCGCAGATATCAGCATCACTGTGAATGATAATATCCCAGCGTTAGTAAGTCCCAGTCCGCAGCATTACACAATAGACACAGCGATAGCAGCTGTTGATTTTGGCAACACAGGCGGTGCGGTGACAAGCTGCGAAGTAGGCGGGGATAATAGCGCAGCATGGCCTGATGGTTTAACACTTAAGAAAACGACAGACGGAGCTAGTTGCCAGATAACAGGAACCCCAACCGCACTGCATGAAGAAGAGGCAACGTATACAATAACAGCGACGAATAGCGGCGGCACTAGCAGCGCAGATATCAGCATCACGGTGAATGATAATATCCCAGCGTTAGTAAGTCCCAGTCCGCAGCATTACACAATAGACACAGCGATAGCAGCTGTTGATTTTGGCAACACAGGTGGTGCGGTGACAAGTTGCGAAGTAGGCGGGGATAATAGCGCAGCATGGCCTGATGGTTTAACACTTAAGAAAACGCCAGACGGAGCTAGTTGCCAGCTAACAGGAACCCCAACCGCACTGCAAGAAGAACCGATAACGTATACCATCACCGCGACGAATAGCGGCGGCACTAGCCGCGCAGCTATCAGCATCACGGTGAACGATAATATCCCAGCGCTAGTAAATCCAAGCCCGCGGATATACACCATCAACACGCCGATAGCAGCTGTTGATTTTGGCAACGCAGGCGGTGCGGTGACAAGCTGTGATGTTGCTCCACAGCTAATTGGTGGTTTGCAGCTTGCCACCATAGCAGATCCAGCAACTTGTCAGCTAACAGGAATACCAACCACGCTGCAAGAAGACCCGATAACGTATACCATCACAGCGACGAACAGCGGTGGCGATAGCAGCGCAGATATCAGCATCACGGTGAACGATAATATCCCTGCGCTAGTAAATCCAAGCCCGCGGATATACACCATCAACACAGCGATAGCAGCTGTTGATTTTGGCAACACAGGCGGTGCGGTAACAAGCTGTGGTGTTGCACCACCGCTAGTTGGTGGTTTGCAGCTTGCCACCATAGCAGATCCAGCAACTTGTCAGCTAACAGGAATACCAACCGCACTGCAAGAAGAACCGATAACGTATACCATCACCGCGACGAATAGCGGCGGCACTAGCCGCGCAGCTATCAGCATCACGGTGAACGATAATATCCCAGAGCTAGTAAACCCAAACCCGCGGATATACACCATCAACACGCCGATAGCAGCTGTTGATTTTGGCAACACAGGCGGTGCGGTAACAAGCTGTGGTGTTGCACCACCGCTAGTTGGTGGTTTGCAGCTTGCCACCATAGCAGATCCAGCAACTTGTCAGCTAACAGGAATACCAACCGCACTGCAAGAAGAACCGATAACGTATACCATCACCGCGACGAATAGCGGCGGCACTAGCCGCGCAGCTATCAGCATCACGGTGAACGATAATATCCCAGAGCTAGTAAACCCAAACCCGCGGATATACACCATCAACACGCCGATAGCAGCTGTTGATTTTGACAACGCAGGCGGTGCGGTAACCAGCTGTGATGTTGCGCCACAGCTAATTGGTGGTTTGCAGCTTGCCACCATAGCAGATCCAGCAACTTGTCAGCTAACAGGAATACCAACCACACTGCAAGAAGACGCTATAACGTATACCATCACCGCGACGAATAGCGGCGGCACTAGCAGCGCAGATATCAGCATCACGGTGAACGATAATATCCCAGAGCTAGCAACCCCCAGCCCGCAGCATTACACAATAGACACAGCGATAGCAGCTGTTGATTTTGGCAACACAGGTGGTGCGGTGACAAGCTGCGAAGTAGGCGGGGATAATAGCGCAGCATGGCCTGATGGTTTAACACTTAAGAAAACGACAGACGGAGCTAGTTGCCAGATAACAGGAACCCCAACCGCACTGCATGAAGAAGAGGCAACGTATACAATCACAGCGACGAATAGCGGCGGCACTAGCAGCGCAGCGATAACCATCACGGTGAATGATAATATCCCAGCGTTAGTAAGTCCCAGTCCGCAGCATTACACAATAGACACAGCGATAGCAGCTGTTGATTTTGGCAACACAGGTGGTGCGGTGACAAGCTGCGAAGTAGGCGGGGATAATAGCGCAGCATGGCCTGATGGTTTAACACTTAAGAAAACGACAGACGGAGCTAGTTGCCAGCTAACAGGAACCCCAACCGCACTGCATGAAGAAGAGGCAACGTATACAATCACAGCGTCGAATAGCGGCGGCACTAGCAGCGCCGATATCAGCATAACGGTGAACGATAATATCCCAGAGTTAGTAAGTCCCAGTCCGCAGCATTACACAATAGACACAGCGATACCAGCTGTGAACTTTAGCAACACAGGTGGTGCGGTGACAAGCTGCGAAGTAGGCGGGGATAATAGCGCAGCATGGCCTGATGGTTTAACACTTAAGAAAACGCCAGACGGAGCTAGTTGCCAGATAACAGGAACCCCAACCGCACTGCATGAAGACGCGACAACGTATACAATAACAGCGACGAATAGCGGCGGCACTAGCAGCGCAGATATCAGCATCACGGTGAACGATAATATCCCAGAGTTAGTAAGTCCCAGTCCGCAGCATTACACAATAGACACAGCGATACCAACTGTGAACTTTAGCAACACAGGTGGTGCGGTGACAAGCTGCGAAGTAGGCGGGGATAATAGCGCAGCATGGCCTGATGGTTTAACACTTAAGAAAACGCCAGACGGAGCTAGTTGCCAGATAACAGGAATACCAATCACCCTGCAAGAAGACCCGATAACGTATACAATAACAGCGACGAATAGCGGCGGTACTGACATCGCAGCGATAAGCATCACGGTGAACGATGCTCAGCCAAATTTAATAAGCCCACCCCCGCAGCTATTCACCATCAACACAGCGATACCAACTGTGAACTTTGTCAACTTTGGTGGGGATGTAACAAGTTGTGACGTTTCACCGCAGCTAGTTGGTGACTTGCAGCTTGCCACCATAGCAGATCCAGCAACTTGTCAGCTAACAGGAATACCAACCACCCTGCAAGAAGACGCTATAACGTATACCATCACAGCGACGAATAGCGGTGGCGATAGCAGCGCAGATATCAGCATCACGGTGAACGATAATATCCCAGAGCTAGTAAATCCAAGCCCGCGGATATACACCATCAACACACCGATAGCAGCTGTTGATTTTGGCAACACAGGCGGTGCGGTGACAAGCTGTGATGTTGCGCCACAGCTAATTGGTGGTTTGCAGCTTGCCACCATAGCAGATCCAGCAACTTGTCAGCTAACAGGTATGCCAACCACCCTGCAAGAAGACTCGATAACGTATACAATAACAGCGACGAATAGCGGCGGCGATAGCAGCGCCGATATCAGCATCACGGTGAACGATAATATCCCAGAGCTAGCAACCCCAAGCCCGCGGATATACACCATCAACACGCCGATAGCAGCTGTTGATTTTGGCAACACAGGCGGTGCGGTGACAAGCTGTGGCGTTGTACCGCCGCTAGTTGGTGGTTTGCAGCTTGCCACCATAGCAGATCCAGCAACTTGTCAGCTAACAGGCACTCCAATCGTACTGCAAGAAGATCCGATAACGTATACCATCACCGCGACGAATAGCGGCGGCACTAGCAGCGCCGATATCAGCATCACGGTGAATGATAATATCCCAGCGCTAGTAAATCCAAGCCCGCGGATATACACCATCAACACAGCGATAGCAGCTGTTGATTTTAGCAACACAGGCGGTGCGGTGACAAGCTGTAATGTTTCAGCACCGCTACCTAGTGGTTTGCAGCTTGCCACCATAGCAGATCCAGCAACTTGTCAGCTAACAGGAATACCAACCACACTGCAAGAAGACGCTATAACGTATACCATCACCGCGACGAATAGCGGCGGCACTAGCAGCGCAGATATCAGCATCACGGTGAACGATAATATCCCAGCGTTAGTAAGTCCCAGTCCGCAGCATTACACAATAGACACAGCGATACCAACTGTGAACTTTAGCAACACAGGCGGTGCGGTGACAAGTTGCGAAGTAGGCGGGGATAATAGCGCAGCATGGCCTGATGGTTTAACACTTAAGAAAACGCCAGACGGAGCTAGTTGCCAGATAACAGGAACCCCAACCGCACTGCATGAAGAAGAGGCAACGTATACAATAACAGCGACGAATAGCGGCGGCACTAGCAGCGCCGATATCAGCATCACGGTGAATGATAATATCCCAGCGTTAGTAAGTCCCAGTCCGCAGCATTACACAATAGACACAGCGATAGCAGCTGTTGATTTTGGCAACACAGGCGGTGCGGTGACAAGCTGCGAAGTAGGCGGGGATAATAGCGCAGCATGGCCTGATGGTTTAACACTTAAGAAAACGACAGACGGAGCTAGTTGCCAGATAACAGGAACCCCAACCGCACTGCATGAAGAAGAGGCAACGTATACAATAACAGCGACGAATAGCGGCGGCACTAGCAGCGCAGATATCAGCATCACGGTGAATGATAATATCCCAGCGCTAGTAAATCCAAGCCCGCGGATATACACCATCAACACGCCGATAGCAGCTGTTGATTTTGGCAACACAGGCGGTGCGGTAACAAGCTGTGATGTTTCAACACCGCTACCTAGTGGTTTGCAGCTTGCCACCATAGCAGATCCAGCAACTTGTCAGCTAACAGGAATACCAACCACACTGCAAGAAGACGCTATAACGTATACCATCACCGCGACGAATAGCGGCGGCACTAGCAGCGCAGATATCAGCATCACGGTGAACGATAATATCCCAGCGCTAGCAACCCCCAGCCCGCAGCATTACACAATAGACACAGCGATACCAACTGTGAACTTTAGCAACACAGGCGGTGCGGTGACAAGTTGCGAAGTAGGCGGGGATAATAGCGCAGCATGGCCTGATGGTTTAACACTTAAGAAAACGCCAGACGGAGCTAGTTGCCAGATAACAGGAACCCCAACCGCACTGCATGAAGAAGAGGCAACGTATACAATAACAGCGTCGAATAGCGGCGGCACTAGCAGCGCAGATATCAGCATCACGGTGAACGATAATATCCCAGCGCTAGCAACCCCCAGCCCGCGGATATACACCATCAACACAGCGATAGCAGCTGTTGATTTTGGCAACACAGGTGGTGCGGTGACAAGTTGCGAAGTAGGCGGGGATAATAGCGCAGCATGGCCTGATGGTTTAACACTTAAGAAAACGCCAGACGGAGCTAGTTGCCAAATAACAGGAACCCCAACCGCACTGCATGAAGAAGAGGCAACGTATACAATCACAGCGTCGAATAGCGGCGGCACTAGCAGCGCAGCTATCAGCATCACGGTGAATGATAATATCCCAGCGTTAGTAAGTCCCAGTCCGCAGCATTACACAATAGACACAGCGATAGCAGCTGTTGATTTTGGCAACACAGGCGGAGCGGTAACCAGCTGTGGCGTTGTACCGCCGCTAGTTGGTGGTTTGCAGCTTGCCACCATAGCAGATCCAGCAACTTGTCAGCTAACAGGCACTCCAACCGTACTGCAAGAAGAACCGATAACGTATACCATCACCGCGACGAATAGCGGCGGCACTAGCAGCGCAGCTATCAGCATCACGGTGAACGATAATATCCCAGCGTTAGTAAGTCCCAGTCCGCAGCATTACACAATAGACACAGCGATAGCAGCTGTTGATTTTGGCAACACAGGCGGTGCGGTAACAAGTTGTGGTGTTGTACCGCCGCTAGTTGGTGGTTTGCAGCTTGCCACCATAGCAGATCCAGCAACTTGTCAGCTAACAGGAATACCAACCACCCTGCAAGAAGACGCTATAACGTATACCATCACAGCGACGAACAGCGGTGGCGATAGCAGCGCCGATATCAGCATCACGGTGAACGATAATATCCCAGAGCTAGTAAATCCAAGCCCGCGGATATACACCATCAACACGCCGATAGCAGCTGTTGATTTTGGCAACACAGGCGGTGCGGTAACCAGCTGTGATGTTGCGCCACAGCTAATTGGTGGTTTGCAGCTTGCCACCATCGCAGATCCAGCAACTTGTCAGCTAACAGGAATACCAACCACCCTGCAAGAAGAACCGATAACGTATACCATCACCGCGACGAATAGCGGCGGCACTAGCAGCGCAGCTATCAGCATCACGGTGAACGATAATATCCCAGAGCTAGCCAGCCCAAGCCCGCAGCATTACACAATAGACACAGCGATAGCAGCTGTTGATTTTGGCAACACAGGCGGTGCGGTGACAAGTTGCGAAGTAGGCGGGGATAATAGCGCAGCATGGCCTGATGGTTTAACACTTAAGAAAACGCCAGATGGAGCTAGTTGCCAGATAACAGGAACCCCAACCACCCTGCAAGAAGACCCGATAACGTATACAATCACAGCGTCGAATAGCGGCGGCACTAGCAGCGCAGATATCAGCATCACGGTGAACTATGATATCCCTCCAATTTTGGGCAGATTAGCAGATCAGTATTACATAATAGGTATACCCATACAAGCTGTGAACTTTTTAAACTTTGGTGGGGATGTAATAAGTTGTGATATTGCACCACAGCTAGCTGGTGGTTTGCAGCTTGCAGTTGCAACCTTCTTAGGTAAAGCAACGTGTCAGATAACAGGAACTCCAACGGTACCTCAAGAATACGAGATAATGTATACAATAAAAGGGTCCAATAGCGGCGGCGAAAGTCGCGCAACGGTACTCATCGAAATATATGAGAATCCGTTTTCTGGACGTTCTTATGCTTCAAATCCTCAACGGAGTGCTCGAAGTGCTAGAAGTGCACGAATAGAGCCGCAACGAAGGTCAAGGTCGCGAAGGTCTATAGCATTACGCGATAGCATCACTGTCAATGATCAAACACCCAACGATCAAACAGCCAATGATCAAGCACCAGCATTATTATATAACAATACCGCAATGGTGTTTGTAGTCAGTGATCGAATTCCTCAGCATATAATAATTGAGAACAATGGTGGTGATGTGACCAGTTGTACCCCCACACCACCGCTGCCGCCAGGTTTAGCCCTGAATATAGCTGTAGGTGGCAATGGACGCAGCACCTGCCAAATTGATGGCAGTCCCAACAATGTTAGTGCAACACAAACTAGCAACTACGTTATTACTGGGTCAAATTCCGCTGGTGATAGCAGTGCAGACGTCCTCATCACCGCCATCTATGCGCTACCGCAAATGGATGATAAAATTGCCCAGACGATGTTGACATACCAAAATCAGCAGCAATGGCAATTTGTCAACACTGTTGAAATTGTTCGTTGCAGCATAGCACCGCCGCTACCTGCTGGCTTGACACTAGTTGTGGCAAACGACAGCTGTGCAATCCAAGGGTCACCAACAATAGTAGCAAGCAAAGCAGAATATGTGGTTTCGGGTTATGTATCTAATGTGGTGGACTTCCCCGTTAGTACAGCAACTATTTTTATGACAGCGGTTAATTCAAATTGTGATACAGACACGCTTGTATCGTTACCAGATAGCAATCCATTAGAAAAATATCAATGGTACTTAGATGGTAGGCAACAAGGTCAAATTGCCACCGGCATGGATGCTAGCAAAATGGATAGTAGCATCCATTTAAACTTACAACGTGCATGGCGCACTGATGGCTGCCTCGGTCAAGGAACGTTGGTGAGCGTGGTTGATACTGGCTTGCAAATAACCCACCCTGATTTAGCTGACAATATTGATCCTCGGCAAGGATATGCTTTTGCAACGGGGTCATTTATGCAACCTAATGCCGCGACAGGAACAACCGATCCCAGCCCAAGGGGTAGTGACGGCGACCATGGTACAGCAATAGCTGGCTTGATTGCCATGGCAGATAATGGTATGGGTGGCTTGGGTGTCGCACCCAAAGCCAAATTGCTTGGCTTTAACAATATGGCTGCTGGTGTCAATAGCAATGCCACGTATTTACAATATAGTGTTGGTGATGGCGACCCCAGTGCCACTGATTCCCCAGCAGTTGAAGCCGATATTGTGTATTTAGGCGACCAGCTAGCTAGTCGCCTTGATCACATCGGCACGCCAGCTACCGCAGCAATTGGCAGCAACGCAATAATCATGCGCAGGATTCAAGATGGCAGAAACGGCAAAGGAGTCATTTTTATTAAACCTGCAGGCGATTCATATATTGGTGATGGTGACGCATGCAGCCAAGCGAATGTAATAGGTACGAGCTGTGGCTTGGCTGGTTTTGATAAGGAAGACATCTTACCGATCATCACTGTTGGCGCAGTCAACGCCTTCGGGAAACGCGCGAGCTATGCTGCAGCCGGGGCTATTTGGGTGAGTGGTTTTGGTGGCGAGCAAGGTAGTCCATCAGCTGGAGAACCTGGAATGTTAGCTGGAGAACCTGGAATGTTCACCACAGATGTAACTTCCTGTAGCAGGGGTTATAGTAACCATGAGTTAGCAGATAATGCAGCAAGTAACGTTTTAGCAAACCAATTCCACCATGACGATCCAACATGCAATTACACCAATACTTTCCACGGTACGCGCGCAGCGGCTGCAATTGTCAGTGGCGCGGTTGCGTTGTTACTTTCGCAACATCCAGCATTAACTATTTGGGATGTGCGGTATATATTGGCGAAAACAGCAACGATAATTGATGCCGACTACACAGTGACTACAGATATTCCAGGTAGCGGCGCTTATCAATTTAGTCGGGGTTGGATTACTAATGCGGCAGGTCTTAATTACAGCGATTGGTATGGCTTTGGTTTGGTCAATGTAGATGCAGCATTAGCGATGGCGAAGAGCTATTCGCAGTTGATTACCCATGACAGAATTGAGGCAATTACCAAAAATCATACTTTTGTACCCATGCTTGTACCGAATAAAAATAGCGATGGTGTTAGCAAGGAACTATACGTTGCAGCAACTGGCAAAATCGACCACCTCAACCTATTTGTTAAACTAACGACAACAGCGCTGCAAGACATAGAAATATCTTTAACATCGCCTGCAGGAACATCGTATCCGGCGTATCCTGCAGGAAATGGACACACTCAAGCTAACCTAGGTTATCAGCAACCCATAGCTGTGCATGCATTTCTTGGTGAAAGCATACAAGGTCATTGGAGAATAACAGTGAAGGATTTGTTTGCAGCAGGTGATTTTGTAGCAGATGACAATACTGACTATGCAGACAGTCACGATGACACCTTTAGTCAATGGCAATTAGTAATTAAATATCATCAAGATTAGCTTGTTTAGGAAGCTCTGATTAACTACGTCTCGCCCATCATGGAATTAATCAGAGCTTCCCTAAGGACTTAATCAGACCTTTCATAAACTACATACACTTGCTAATATAAGCTATGCAATATTTAGGATACCATATATGACTGAAAAATCCCTTACTGACATTCGATACATTCGCCAGTTGGTGAATGTCCTAGAAGAATCAAGCGTCGGCAAATTACACATTAGCGACGGAACAACGACTGTTTCACTATCAAAAGAAAAAGTTGGCAAAGCAGTTGTCGCACCAATTGCAGCAACTCCTGTTAGCACAACTGACCCAGAAACAATTGTTGCACCCCCAACTACAGCAGCAGATGAAGAGACAGGTGCAACAGTCAGTTCTCCAATGGTTGGTACATATTATTCAAGCCCTGCACCAGGTGCAGCTGCGTTTGTAATAGTTGGTAGTCAAGTCAATGCTGGCGACACACTGTGTATTATTGAAGCGATGAAAATGATGAATCACATCAAAGCAGACGTAAGCGGCACAATTAAACAACTTCCCCTCAAGGACGGTGACCCAGTAGAGTTTGGTCAAGTATTAGCGATTATTGCATAATGTTTAAACGTCTTCTCATTGCAAACCGTGGCGAGATAGCGCTGCGAATTTTACGTGCATGCAAAGTGTTGGGCATCGAAACTGTTGCGGTGCATTCTAGTGCAGATACAGACCTTAAGCACGTTCGCCTTGCTGATCAATCTGTATGTATTGGTCCGCCAAGCGCAGCCGATAGTTATCTTAGCATTCCTGCGATTATTGCAGCGGCAGAATTAACCCGATCAGATGCGATTCACCCAGGCTACGGATTTCTAGCTGAGAATGCTACCTTTGCCGAACAAGTACAACGTTGTGGCTTTCATTTTGTCGGACCGTCTGCTGCACACATTACAGTAATGGGTGACAAAGTCAGTGCCATTGCTGAGATGAAAAAAGTTGGCGTTCCCACAGTTCCAGGTTCAGGAAAACCATTAACAAATGACACAGCGGAAAACAACAACATCGCCAACGAAATTGGTTATCCAGTTATATTAAAAGCAGCAGCAGGTGGGGGGGGACGCGGGATGCGAGTTGTTGAACGCTCAGAACAATTAGCAGAATCATTGCAAATTACCAAGAGCGAAGCATTGAGTGCCTTTGGTGACGGTCGCGTGTATATGGAGAAGTTTTTACAAAAGCCACGACACATAGAAGTACAAGTGCTCGCAGATGGCCAAGGTGAAGCAATACATATCGGGGTGCGTGATTGCTCAATACAACGCCGCCATCAAAAAGTCATCGAAGAAGCGCAAGCACCAGATATTGATCAAGCTATTATAGACAACATTACCAGTCTATGTGTTGCAGCCTGTATCAAGCTTGGCTACAGCGGTGTAGGGACGTTTGAGTTTTTATACGAAGATGATTGCTTTTTTTTCATTGAAATGAATACACGCATTCAGGTTGAACACCCAGTAAGTGAGATGGTTGCAGGG
This sequence comes from Gammaproteobacteria bacterium, assembly GCA_965277405.1. Classification (GTDB taxonomy): domain Bacteria; phylum Pseudomonadota; class Gammaproteobacteria. Next base: position 595,412 of record OZ255726.1, on the reverse strand, counting down.
ATTGATATAGTCAAGCACCAAATTTTAGTCGCCACAGGTGAACCGCTGCAATTCAAACAACAGCAAATCAATTTTGTCGGCCATGCTATAGAATGCCGCATTAACGCCGAGCATCCACAGACATTTATCCCATCCCCAGGTGTTGTCAACCATGTGCATATGCCAGGTGGACCTGGTGTTCGTGTTGACACCCATTTGTACGATGGCTACGCGGTACCGCCGCAGTATGATTCGTTAATTGCCAAGTTGATTGTACATGGAGAAAACCGCGCCGAAGCTGTTATTAGAATGCGCAACGCCCTCGATGAGATTTTAATCGAAGGCATTCATACCAACATAGAATTGCATCAGCGGTTATTTCGTGATACGGAGTTTGTTAAAGGAGGTGTCGATATTCACTACCTTGAAAAGCTATTGGAGTTGCAGCAATAGTTCCTTAGGGAAGCTCTGATTAAGACGCTCATATACTCCAATAACTCGCATATACTCCAAAAAAATAATAGCAATAATTTTCAATGGTCAATATTTGATCATTTCGCTGATCTTCGTGTTGCTGTTTTACTGTTTTTTACTGTTTTTATTGTTTTTATTGTTTTTTACTGTTTTTCTTGAATTTTGGGCGGTTCTATCCTGTTAGTCGTCCGCGCAGCATGTATAAGTTCGTCAATGCCAGCAAAGAAAATACTTGTACTCGATTCTTTTCTAGTCCTTTGTAGCGAGCTTTCTTATAACCAAACTGACATTTGATTACCCGAAAACAGTGCTCAATCCGGGCGCGCACCTTAGAGTTCTGTGTATTGCGTTGGCGCTGCGAGGTGCTCATTTGCTGCTTTGGTTTACGTTTATCATTCACGCGCCAATCTATCCCAAGGTGACGCGAGCCGCGTTTATAACTGTCGCTCGTATATCCTGCATCGGCAAAGATAACCTTATCTGTTTCACGCAGCAATTTGGGGAGTTCATTGATGTCCGCTTCATTCGCGGCTGTCACTGTCGCGCTATGAATCATATTGCTATTAGCGTCAGTTCCTATATGAATCTTCATGCCAAAATACCACTGATTGCCTTTCCTTGTTTGATGCATTTCAGGATCACGGGCTTTCTCTTTATTCTTCGTAGATGATGGTGCATGGATGATCGTGGCATCAACCATCGACCCTTGTGAGATTGTTATATTATTTTCCATACAATACTCATTCACCACAGCAAGTATCTTGACGCTGAGTTGATGCTTTTCTATGATCCTGCGGAAGTTCAAGATGGTAGTTTCATCAGGGATGGCATCGTCTATCAGCTCTATATGGGCAAAACGCCGCATGCTTTCCATGTCATATAGTGCTTCTTCTACCCCTGGGTCTGATAAGTTGTACCATTGCTGTAAACAATAAACGCGTAACATGGTCTGCATATTAATTGGTGGGCGGGCCATTCCCTTTCTTGGGATAATGCGGTTCTATTAACGCTAACAACCGTTGCCATGGAGCTAATTTGTCCATCGACTGCAAGAATTTTTTTTGGTTTCGTTGTTACTTTCTTGTGGTCGTATGCAGCACTGGCAAAAGTTGTTTGTTTCATAAGATTATCCGCTTATTCAAATATTCAAATAGATTCACCATTGTATATCTTTGTAGCTGATATTGCTGTTGTTTGGGACTTAATCAGAGATTCCTTAGCACAACTCGCGCCAACCATCAAAGTATTGAGTTAAGTATTGAGTTATAGTAGCAGTCGTGTTGCGATAATAGGAATCACAAAAACACAACCACAAATATTGCAACAAGGGTATGATTGGCTGAATACAACTCAACCCATCTATTAACTACTATAGCAACTACTGTATGGAACAGCCTAAATCTTTTGTCGCATTATGCCCAAAGTGCTCGGCAAAACTGCCATTACAACAACAGCACTTAGAAGCGGCTGATGGTTATATTCAATGCGGCAATTGCCAAGAAGTATTCTACGCGCCGTCACATTTACTCAAAGGATTCTGGAAGAGTAAAAAGCAGCAAGATGCACCTGTGGAAAGCGCCGAATACGCTGGGCAACGTTTTGATGATAAGTTGCAATTTAGTTATGCAGCGGCTAATGAACAAAAACCTGAAGAACCGCTGCTAAACTTACAACCAGCTGCAGCGCAACCAAAAGGTAGCATTGATAACGCTACAGAGTTTGAGAATTCGCCAACACCAACCAGCTCCTCACGCCATCCAAAGCCAACCAGCACATTTACTATCGATCCACAGGACCGCCAACAACATCAATCGCTCCATATGGGTGAGTCACCTATAGTAGCAAACAACCCCGCACAGGAATATACAGATGACGAACAAGTAGTTGCTGATCTTGCGCAAACTACTGCAAAAAATCTCAAAGGGCGCAGCAGGTTTGACTTTAGATCAAGCAAGAAAAACTCAACGCCATCTTCCCCTATCAACACACATAAAAAATTTTCAAAAATTCCATTTATTATTAGTGGAGTTGCATTAGTCGTGTTACTCCTTATTCAAGGAATGCTGGCAACGCGGGTGACATATGCAAGCGTCGCTGCGTATCGGCATAGTTATGAAATTCTCTGCACGATTATTCAATGTGAATTGCCATTATTTATAGATAAGGAAACCCTGCATATCGATGAATTCATAACCAGCCAAGACGGGAATTTATTAACGATACAGTGGCAGTTGCGCAACGATGCTGCGTTTGCACAAACGCTACCGTTATTGTTCTTAAAAATAGCAGCAGACGAAACCCCAAAACTGATTGTTCCACAGCAATATGCGGAGTCATTGCCAGAAAAAGTCGTCGCTGGCAATAGCACATTGCCGCTTTCTGTAACATTAGAGTTATTAACAATTGATCAGCTAAACAATATTGAAGTGAGCTTTTTGATGTATGAGCCAATCGGTTACGGCGGTGAGCTCGAAGAACATTAGAAAAATTCTGATTCAGTCGCAGCTTCAGCAAATTAGCAGTGCTGGGTCAATGCTCTAGCAATAATGCTAGGGTCTTTGCGATTGCAAAATGTGTTGCTTGTTGACGCACCTGATACCTGTTGCCTGAAAAACGCTGATGCTCACTATGTATTTGCGTGCCAATCGTCCAACCGAAATAGACAGTGCCCACCGGCTTGATCACAGAGCCTCCATCAGGACCAGCAATGCCGCTAATTGCAACACAGACATGCGCATTGCTGCTAATTTGTGCAGCATCAGCAAGGGCCTGCACGCAAGCATCACTCACAGCGCCATGTTCTAAAAGAATATTTGGATCAATTCCTAAATGAATTTTTGCTGCGTTGTTATACACAACAAACCCACCCCAAAACCATGCAGAACTGCCAGGAACATCAGTACAAGCTGCGGCAACCATCCCCCCAGTGCAAGATTCTGCCGTGCACAACATGGCTTGTGTGGCGGTCAGGTGTTGAGAGAGTGCTGTAATTGTGTTCATGCAATATGAAGAGTAGTGCGCCATATAGTGCAGTGTTGTATCATCATTCGACACAGAAATGGTGGGCTTTTACCGCAGCATTGCACATTGTCAGCAGCGACGATTGCAAAGATATACCCAAAGCATTAACTGCAGTGGAGGACTATGTAAACTGCCACAATGCCTATGCAGTTGGTTGGGTCAGTTATGAAGCGGCGCCAGCATTCGACTCGCGCCTGGTTGTTCATGATAGTGATTTCCCCAAACTTTGGTTTTCACTGTATCCGCCACCAATCATTCTGGACGCACTGCCGCCGATACAACAGCGCCCAGCATTAGCAGAATTCTGTGCGTCGGTAACTGAGCAACAATACTGCAAGCAGATTGCATCTATTCAGCAGCGAATCCTCCAAGGCGACTGTTATCAAATCAATTACACCTTCCTACTGGCCCAGCAACACCAACGGCAACATGATATATGGCAAATATTTTTGGAATTGGCAGTCCAGCACCCCGCAAATTTTAGCGCCTATATTGACACAGGAGCAATGCAAATTTGTTGCAATTCGCCAGAACTATTTTTCAGCCTCAACGGTAGACATATTTATTCTCAACCGATGAAAGGCACCAGCAAACGAGGCCGCTGCCACGCAGAAGACATGGATCTGGCAGATAAACTGCAACACTCAATAAAAAACCGTGCGGAAAATGTGATGATTGTCGACATGGTACGCAACGACCTCAGCAAGATCAGCCAAGATCGAGTTGTTGTTGACGCGCTCTTTACGCTTGAAAAATACCCAAGCCTCTGGCAACTCACTTCTACTGTTTCTACATTGACTGATGCTGGCGTCGTCGATATTTTTACCGCGTTATTCCCTGCCGCATCAATTACCGGCGCACCAAAAAACAAGGCGATGGAGATTATCCACGAACACGAGCAACAACCCCGTGGGGTGTATACTGGCAGTATTGGCTATATTGCACCAAACCGGCAAATGCAGTTTAACGTTGCCATCCGCACACTGATTGCTCGACAACAACAACTACGCTACCATATTGGCTCAGGGATTATTATTGACTCGCAAGCCAATGCAGAATTTACTGAATGCATTGCTAAGGCTGGAAATATTCACAGTTTAGGGACACTCTGATTAAGTCCGTCTCGCCCATCATGGAATTAATTAGAACTTCCTTAAGCAGAGGTTGCCTAAACACCAGCACATCAATTACTCATGCAGTAGTATTGCGGTGTTGTCATTAAACTTTCCCTGTTATGAAGCCAATCATTACCAACATAGAAGATCTGCGCCTGATGGCAAAACGCCGCGTCCCACGAATGTTTTATGACTATGCCGATGCTGGTAGTTGGGATGAAATAACCTATGCCGATAATTATCAGGCATATCGCAACATCAAATTCTGCCAACGGGTTGGTGTTGATATTGCACAGCGCTCGACTGCAGCAACGATGCTCGGTGAACCTGTGACAATGCCAGTGGCAATCGCCCCGACCGGGTTGACAGGGATGCAACACGCAGATGGCGAGATTCATGCAGCACGTGCCGCCAAACGCTTTGGAGTGCCCTTTACATTATCAACGATGAGTATTTGTTCGCTAGAAGCTGTGGCAGCAGCAACAGACAACCATCCGTTTTGGTTTCAGTTGTACATGATGCGCGACCGTGATTTTAACGAACGCTTGATCGCTCGTGCCCAGCAACATTGTTCTGTGCTGATGGTTACGCTAGATTTGCAGGTGCTAGGGCAACGCCATAAAGATATCAAAAATGGTTTATCAACCCCACCAAAACTGACGATTACTAACATGGTCAACCTAGCAAGTAAACCGCGTTGGTGCTGGAATATGCTGCAAACAAACAACCGTAGTTTTGGCAACATTGTTGGTCACGTTACTGGTGTTGACAATGTATCGTCTCTCAGCAAATGGACTGCGCAGCAATTTGACCCATCGCTAAGTTGGGACCATATTGCGTGGATTAAAAAAAAATGGGGCGGTAAGCTTATTCTCAAAGGCATCCTCGACCCCCGCGATGCTCAACTAGCCGTTGATGTAGGTGCTGATGCGATAGTCGTCTCCAACCATGGTGGTAGACAACTCGATGGTGCGCCAGCGACGATTGACGTATTAGCAGCAATAGTTGCGGCAGTTGGCAGTAAAGTAGAAGTCCATATAGATAGCGGAATTATCTCTGGGCAAAACGTTTGCAAGGCGTTGGCGCTTGGTGCGCATGCAACCTATATCGGCAGAGCTATGTTGTATGGTCTTGGTGCGATGGGTGAGGCTGGTGTAGACATCGCGCTTGCACTAATTCGTAACGAACTCGATGTCACGATGGGGTTTTGCGGCAAGACAGCAGTCGATCAAATTGATATTGATTGTCTGTGGCGCAGCAGTTGACTCCAGTGCTGTAGTAAGCGGATGACATCTGTATGAAGATTCTCCTCAGCAGAACAGATGCCATTGGCGATGTCGTGTTGACCCTGCCAATGGTTGCGTATCTGCATAACGCGCTACCAGACGCAGCGATTTATTTTTTAATCCGCGCATACACCAAACCAATCGTTGCGCGTGTAGCGAATGTGGCAGGGTTGATTACATTAGAAACGTTGAGCGCATATCCTCCACCACAGCGTAGCGCATGGTTGAGCAAATTTGATGCGATTATTCATGTGTTCCCAAACAAACAAATAGCTCAGTGGGCGCGTCAGGCAGGCATCAAATACCGAGTTGGTGTCAATCGGCGCATATTTCACTGGTGGCATTGTAATGTGCAAGTAGCGATGTCACGGGTGAAGTCAGACCTGCATGAAGCGCAACTCAATTGCCAACTCGGTTATGGATTACTCCAAAAGCTAAACATTGCCAACAATATCTTTGTGCCTCCAGACTTAACTATAGCGGCTGATAATATTCAATGGCTGCCAGCAACTGTGCAGTTGCCAAAGTCGCTGGTGTTGTTCTTGCAAGCGACGCGCTTGCCTGTGTACATTATTCACCCAAAGTCCGCTGGCAGTGGTAGCGAATGGCCAATCAAACGTTTTGCTAGCGTCTGCGAGCAGGCAACCAAGATAGCGTTTATGTTTACAGGCAAAAGCAACGAATACCATCAAGTTAAAGGTGTTGTCGATAATTTATGCCAACAATTTCCACAACGAATATACAACGCCATGGGCAGCATGAGCCTCGCACAATTGCACTTGGCTATTCAGCAAGTCGATGGTGTGCTTGCCGCCAGTACTGGACCTTTGCATATTGCCGGCGCCTGTAATACCAAAACGTTTGGTTTATTTGCAGCGCGCCGACCAATTCATCCAGGGCGCTGGCGACCGCTTGGTCGGGCAAGTATCGTAATCAATAGTCATGGTGATGATTTACAAGCGATATCAGCAAGCCAAGTTGTCACTGTAATCTACAACAATACATCTCAAGCATCCAATTGATTGACTAGCTGCAAATAGGGAATGTGTGTTTTGCCGCGAATGTGTATTGACGTCGTTCTCCAACGTAATTGCAATGCATGCGGAAAACATTAGTGGCTAAATTGTTTTGGCTAGCTAAATTGTTTTGGCTAGAATGTGCATAAAACTCCCACGCATTGTTTGCATCCTCTCAATCAGTTTTATAGTATGCGCAGCAGCTATAATTTGATTATCCACCCAGGATCCTAAATGCCATATCAACACATCAAAACGCCAACAAGCGGTACTCCAATTACCATTGGTCAAAATGGATTGGTGCAGACGCCAGATGAGCCGATTATCACGTATATTGAGGGCGACGGTATTGGTGTAGACATTACCCCAGTCATGCTGGATGTTGTCAATGCTGCGGTTGAAAAATCCTATAATGGGTGTAAGAAAATTCATTGGTTAGAAATTTATGCAGGCGAAAAATCAACACGGTTGTATGGTAGCGACGAATGGCTGCCAGCAGAAACACTCACAGCATTGCAGCAATATAAGGTTGGTATTAAAGGTCCGTTGACCACGCCAATCGGTGGCGGAATTCGTTCATTAAATGTTGCCTTGCGCCAGCAGCTTGATTTGTATGTTTGTCAGCGACCCGTGCGTTGGTTTCAAGGGGTCCCAAGTCCAGTGCGCGAGCCAAACAATGTGGACATGTGCATTTTCCGCGAAAATTCTGAGGACATTTATGCTGGTGTAGAATGGGAAGCAGGCAGTAAAGAAGCCCAGCAAGTTGTCGATTTTTTGACAGGAACAATGGGTGTGCAGAATATTCGCTTTACCAGCGATGTTGGGATTGGCATCAAGACGACGTCCAAACAAGGCACATATCGGTTGGTGCGTGCAGCGGTTGAATACACTATAGACCAAGACTTACCGACTTTAACGCTTGTCCACAAAGGCAATATTATGAAGTTTACTGAAGGTGCGTTTGCCGCGTGGGGCTATCAACTCATTCGTGATGAATACGCAGCGCAACAAATAGATGGTGGCCCATGGTTGTCGTTTAACAATCCAAAAACCGGGAAAGAAATCATTGTCAACGATGTTATTGCCGACGCTTTTTTACAACAAATTTTATTACGCCCAAAAGAATATTCAGTTATTGCTTGTATGAACCTCAATGGTGATTATATTTCAGATGCGCTCGCAGCCCAAGTTGGTGGCATTGGGATTGCCCCTGGAGCAAACATCGGCAATGAAGTTGGTTTGTTTGAAGCAACGCACGGGACTGCGCCAAAATATGCAGGTCTTGATAAAGTAAATCCTTGCTCGTTAATTTTGTCAGCTGAAATGATGTTGCGCCATATTGGTTGGCACGCAGCGGCGCAGTTGGTTATCAATGCAGTCGAAACGACTATCTCTGCAAAAATAGTGACGTATGACTTTGCGCGGTTAATGGATAATGCAACTGAAGTTTCTACTGCTGCGTTTGGTAAAGCTATCATTAATAATATGGCTTGACAGATACCATCATCAATTTACTATCAAACGGCATTTCGGGGTATAGCGCAGCTTGGTAGCGCACCTGCTTTGGGAGCAGGGGGTCGTAGGTTCGAATCCTGCTGCCCCGACCAGTTGATGTTAGCACGGACGCTCTGAATAACTTGTCGCAAGCGCGCTACTTGTAGTATTGTTACGTATCGCTCTTTACGGACTTGATTATGGAAGCTCTGATTAAGTCCATGATGGGCGAGACGGAGAAAAAACGCTGATGATAACTAGACGCAGTGCGCAGATAATACTGGTGGTATTATCAAGTGCTGCAACGACGTTAGCGCAGCGTTTTTTCCCGGCCTTCTATTGAATATATGATGGTTTGCCTACAAGCGGTACTTGCTGTGTTGCATCCCTTGGCGTATATGCTACGGCATGCGGTTTGCGCCTTGCAATCATCAGCAATTACAGGCAAACTCGCTCCATCAGCGACTTAATCAGAGGTTCCTTAGAGATTCCTTATGAAACAACTCGTTTGCATTGATCTCAATAAAAACCTGGCGCGTATACATGCGTTACGGAACATCAATATCGAAATTAAAGCTGGCGAATGTGTTGCTATTGTTGGCCCAAGAAATTCTGGCAAAACTACGCTACTTCATCTAATAGCGGGAATACAACAGCCAGATAGCGGTGATATATTTATTGGCGACGAAGCCGTTACCCATTGGTTGCCGCAGCATCGCAACGTAGGTTTGATAGAACAAAATTACCCATTATTGCCTGAACGCAGTGTTGTAGAAAATGTTGTATGGGGTTTAGGCAAAATAGGCAAAAACCAACGATTATCTGATGATGCTGATGCCGTGCTATTAGCTATAGGCATTGAAAATTTACGTGATACATGTACAGAAATGCTCACTGACCTGCAAGTGATTCGTGTCGCCATTGCTAGGATGCTGATACTGCGCCCTGAGGTATTGTTGATTGACGATGTGATGCAACAGCTTGAAGCTGTATATAAGGCTACATTGCGCCAAGTCATCAGCACAGTGCACAAGCTGCTACAAACGACCGTTGTCTACGCCGCACGCCATATTGATGATGTGTTGGGGCTGGCACAACGGATAATTATTGTCAACCAACGCGGCATTGAGCAGGTTGGTACTATTTCACAGTTGCAACAACAGCCAAACAATTTTTTTGTTGCAAATTATGTTGCGAATAGTGAGTTGAACCGCATTCCTGTGGTGGTGACACGACGGTTAAAAAAGTTAATCCACACCCGTTATAACGATACCGTCTTAAAAGCCAGTGTATACAACGGTCACAACATTGACGAGCGGGTGGTCTTGACCATTCCTTTTGAACAAACTTGTATTGCTGCTAAATCTAGTAAACACACCGATGCAAATGTTTGGTTTGCTGGAGTGGTGTTGGTGTTTGAAGATATAGGCTATTATCAATTTATCACAGTACAAATTGATGCAAAACTGACATTGTCTGCACGGGTGCGCGATAGCCCAAGAACGATATATACAGTAGGTGACTCCATTCAAGTTGGCTTTAACCCGATGACGTGTCAAGTGTTTGCAGAGGATGGTCAAAATGTTCAGCGTGTTTGGTAATGTTGCGCACGCGCCCATGGATACTCGCAGGAATTGTGTGTTGTGTTTGGGGCTTGCTCGATATATGGATTGCCAGCCGTATTCACCTTGGCATACATGAAGCTCAAATTGCTTTAGCAGGTCGCTTTGTCGCTTGGGGCTATGTTAATCACGCCCCACTCAGCGGCTGGTTGCAGTGGGGGGTTCAGCAGCTCTCAACGGCAGATATTGCGCTGCGTTTTTTTCCTGTTGCAGGTTTTGCGTTGACAAGTTTTCTTTTATTCATACTAACGCTGCATATTTTTAAAGCTGTAAAAATTGCGTGGACGGTATTGTTGATTTGGTGGAGTGTGCCGCTTAATCAACTCGCAAGCATTACTGTATCCAGCGAAGGATTGATGCTACCGCTGGCAATGTTATTGTTGGTGTTGTTGCATCTCCAACAAAGCCACAGATCAATAGTTGCCAGCGTTGCCGTGCCAATAGTCTGGACTGCTGCATTCCTCAGCCATTTTGCCGCGATTATGCTCCTGCCACCTTTGCTGGCGATGGTTGTGGCTGATCGGAAACAATACAACAGCGCTGCATTTGGGGTGGGGGTGCTGGTTGCTGTTGCCGTGCTGGTGCCGAGTATGGCTTGGTATGTTGACGCACAATATTTTGAATATTGGTATCAGCAAGCTGTTGTTGCTGGAATCGGAGCAGCCACTGCAATTGCGCTGACAGTACAGTTATTAGTGATTGGTCCAGCATTGTTTTTTGGTGGGATGTATGGAGTTTTTGCGCTGCGCCGACATGCACGATTGCGCTGCATATTGTATGTCAGCGTGGTCGGCATTGGCTTGACAATTGTCGTTGCTGCGTTTGGCAACCAACTGATGTTGTTGCCACTATTAGGTTGGGCTACTACCAGCATTTGTACTGCAGCATTGGCAAATGTACTGCGCTATAGATTTTCAAAAACGCTATGGTGGCTGGCTTTGGTATTGTCAATTAGTATTGCGCTGCTATGTAAATACCTGATTATCGTGCAGCCAACGGTATCATTGGGCAGAAATATGTTTGCAGATGTGGTGGGCTGGAAGACTATTGCAACGCAGCTGCAATCATATGCAGCAGAGCATCCTCAGCAAATAATCTTTACCGCAAGATGGCAAGACGCAGCGCGATTAGCGTGGTATAGCAACATAAATATTGTGGTTATTGACGATGTGATTGACCAATACGATGCTTGGTTTGGTAGCCCTGTTGGTAACAGCAGCGGTTTGCTGGTGGTGTATGCGCCACATGATCCAGCTTTACAGCCAGCTATTGCCGCGCAATTCAGTGGGGGTTGCATACCACTGCAGACTGATCTGTCAACGCTGTTGCAGCAGCGGTTCGCATTATATGAATGTGATGCGTATCAACAGTAGTCGCAAAAAATATTATAGTGTTTGCACAATAAGCCCAGCGTTATCGACGATGAGTGGAAACGCGGATGATGCATAACCAAGTCCTAAAAAAAACTCTGTAACTGGAATACTTAGATTGACGCTTGTTGGGTGGAAGCAAATAACCGTAGGACCGCTGCCAGAGATGCACGCCGCATAACCGCCTGCTTGTTGCACAATACTCCGCAGCGCCCTTAAACCGAATAAATCGCGATACGGTTCGTGAATTTTATCTTGCATCAATGGCGCGATTGCTTCCCATTTATGCTGGACAAAGGCGTTGGTGAGCAATGCGGCGCGGGCGAGCGAATATACTGCATCACCAAGCGCTAAATGGGTGGGCAGCTGTTGGCGTGACGCTGCAGTTGCAACGCGTACATGTGGATAGACTGCTAAACACCCAAGTGAAGATGGTATCGCAGTTGCTAAGTTATATACAGTCGTTGGATCATGCTCATCAAGGCAGCTTGCATTAAATCCGCCAAATATTGCGGGGACAATATTGTCTGGATGATTCTCAAAAAATACTGCACTGCGCAACACGGCATCTTTATCACAATGACCTTGGTGGATAAAATGGGCAGCAGCAACTCCTGCAACAATCGCCGTAGCACTAGAGCCGAGCCCGCTTTCGAGCGGGATGGCATTACAGTTTTCTAAAGCAAACGGTAGCGGCTCCCAATCATGTTGCTTGCACGTGTTGCTATATGTGCTGATAACAGAATTGCTATGTATATCAGCGAGAATGTCCTTGCCATACCCTGTAACATCTATGTGAAATGCTGTAGCTGGACGCAAAATGAAGGTGTTGTGCATTGTCAAAGCAAGACCGAGCGAGTCGAAGCCAGGGCCCAAGTTTGCGGCTGTTGCCGGGATTGTAAGTGAGAATGGCTGCATTATAAAACCGTATCAATATGCTGGGTGTATATAGGAATTTGCTCTGGATAAAAACTGAGGATGCGTTGGGAGAGTCTGCCGTCTCGATCAAAGAGAATTGAGGTCGGTAAGCCCGTGATTGAATATGCATTAAACAATTGCATGGTTGGGTCATACACAATTGTGAATGGTACTGCGAATTGGTGTAAAAATTGTGCGGCATCGTTAAAGTCAGCATCGACAGTAACAGCGACAATTCTCAATCCTTTTTCGTAGTTTTTGTTGTGTTGGGCAATCATCCAAGGAAATGAATCTAAACACGGTGCGCACCAACTCGCCCAAAAATCAAGATATAATACTTCGCCAGTATAATCGCGAATATTAAAATCTTTAGCTTGGAGCACGGTAATGCTGTTGTGCGTTAACTGTGGTTGCCAAGAGACCCACGTAAAGACGCCAGCCAGCACTGCAACAAACGCAATAAGATAATACCGATATTTAAGGAAGCACTGATTAACTCGCTTCATCAGCACTTGAATCAGTAATTCCATACAGAGTCGAGCCATACAGTTAAAAAATTGCTTACCGAATGATTGTGGTGTGAAATAATATAAAATCTGATGTCACCATACCTATACAATTAGATTTTTCGACTATTATGAATAACAAAATGTAATTAATGATAGCTGTCTAAGGAAGCTCTGATTAATTCCATGATGGGCGAGACGGAGAAAAAACGCTGATGATAACTAGGCGTAGTGCGCAGATAATACTGGTGGTCTTGTGGGTGCTGCCAAGTGCTGCAACGACGTTAACGCAGCGTTTTTTCCCGTCGTTGTGTTGAATATATAACGGTTTGCTGTGCTTGCTGTGTAGCATCCCTTGGCGTATATGCTACGGCATGCGCTTAGCGGTTTGCGCCTTGCAATCATCAGCAATTGCAGGCAAACTCGCTCCATCAGCGACTTAATCAGAGGTTTCCTAACCAAGGTCACAAAATATAATTCAATTGAATGATAACACTTACTTAGATGCCGACAGATATGATACGAACACGACGACGCTCGCGAGCATTGCGCATTATTGTTATCAATGGTAAAGGTGGTAGCGGAAAAAGTACTGTGAGTGTCAACTTGGCTGCAATTCTTGCGGCGCAAAGTTCCAAAAACAATGTTGCGCTGATTGATTTTGATGTGCAAGGTTCAAGTAGTCGTTGGGTAAAAAAGAGATCAAAGCAACTAAGAAAAATTCATTTATTGCAGCCTGGTTGTAATATGGCATCACGGTTTCGTCGTTCTTGGCATTTGATGCTTTCAAGCGAACTAACGCACGTGGTTATCGACACTCCCGCAGGTGTTCGTGATCTAGAATTATCGACATTTATTGAACGATCAGATGTTATTATTATTCCAGTGTTACCATCGGCTATGGACATTCGCGCGACGTCTACGTTTGTTGGGGAGTTGTTTTTAAACCCAACCTACGTGCGGTTGCGACGGACGATAGGTGTTGTCGCCAACAGAGTTCGCCATAATTCGCCAGCGTATGAAAAATTACAACGTTTTTTACTGACTTTAAAGATACCATTTCTTGCTGCGTTTTCTGACCATCCTTTTTACTTAGTCTCTGCCGAACGAGGCTGCGGCGTGAATGAACTGCCAGTAGTGGATTCCTTTAAAGACATGGAGGAATGGCAGGTGCTGATTGATTGGATAAATGAAATATCTGAAAACCTTGACGATATAGAAAATAACTAACAGGAGTAGTATTATGCTTATTAGCCTGCGCCAATTGCTAGACCATGCAGCTGAAAATAATTATGGAATGGCGGCTTTTAATGTGAATAACATGGAGCAAGTCCAAGCAATTATGCGCGCAGCTGATGCTGTGAATAGCCCGGTTGTGATGCAGGCATCTGCTGGTGCTCGCGCGTATGCAGGCGAGCCTTTTTTGCGCCATCTTATTGCCGCAGCAATTGAAATGTATCCGCATATTCCAGTCGTAATGCACCAAGATCACGGCTCAAATCCTGCTGTATGTTTGCGTTCGATTCAATCTGGGTTTAGTTCAGTAATGATGGATGGTTCGTTAATGGCAGATATGAAAACGCCATCATCATATGAATATAATGTAGGGATTACCCAAGAAGTTGTGAAAATGGCACATGCAGTCGGTGTATCTGTTGAAGGTGAGCTCGGCTGCCTAGGCTCATTAGAAACTGGCATGATGGGCGAAGAAGACGGTCATGGTGCAGATGAAAAACTTGATACGGCAAGCCTGCTCACCGACCCAGCCGAAGCAGAAAACTTTGTCAATACCACCAATGTCGACGCATTAGCAATTGCCATCGGCACTTCACATGGGGCGTATAAATTTACCCGTGAGCCAGCAGGGGATATTTTGCGTATCGACAGAATTAAAGAAATTCACCAACGCATACCAAACACCCATTTGGTAATGCACGGATCATCATCAGTACCACAGCAGTGGTTGCAAACTATTAATAAGTATGGTGGGGATTTAGGTCAGACATTTGGCGTGCCTGTAGCTGAAATCCAAAAAGGTATTCAACATGGCGTCCGTAAAGTAAATGTTGACACCGACTTGCGCTTGGCGGTGACAGGCACATTGCGTAAATACTTTCATGACCGCCCTGATAAATTTGACCCGCGTGGCTACCTCAAAGAAACCACACAAGCCATGCAAGATATTTGCCAAGACCGTTTTGAGGCATTTGGTAGCGCCGGGAATGCCGACAAAATTAAGCAGCAGCAACTCAGCGAAATGGTGAGTTTCTACAGCAAGTAGCAATGAGTTAGCAGATTACAACCGCTAGTGCAACACATGGACTTAATCAGAGCTTCCCGAAGGAAGTAGCAGAAATTCTAATCAAATCACTATTGCAGTGAGTAATGCAGAGGTTGCTCACTATTGCGCTGCTACTTTGATAGAATGTAGCCATTGTTCAGCAATTGCAAAGGAAACACTAATGACCCAAGTACGCATTGATTTACAAAAAGTATCAAGTGATAAATACGATCGTCCGCATAAGTCAGAATTCAAACGCTGGTCAGAATATACTATTGAGCAACTCCATGCGCTCTATCCAGATAATGCTCCACGCACTCCAGTAGAAATTTGCGTGCGCATTGTAGATGCTGACGAAAGTGCAAAAATCAACAATACATTCCGTGATGTCAACCGACCAACAAATGTGTTGAGTTTTCCAATCAAATTTCCAGATGAAGAACCTGTCAACCTGATTGGTGACATCGTGCTGTGCGGTGAGATAGTCGCCCAAGAAGCCAGTGAGCAAAAGAAAAACATTAAAAGCCACTGGATGCACTTATTTGTTCACAGCATCCTCCATTTATGCGGCTTTGACCATGAAGATGAACGCCATACTGAAATCATGGAATCCTGTGAAATCCAAATCTTGAAACATTTTGATGTCGCCCACCCTTACTGAAGGTCTGAATAACGATGGTCTTATTCAGAAAAAAACTCTCGCGAACCACCTTATTAGCGCAATTAGATTCATACAGTAAAGCTGGTATTGTGGCACGCGATGTCTTGGACATCGTCAAAGCAGCCATCATGGTTGAAGATAAACAGGTGCGCGACATAATGATTCCGCGTGGTCAAATGGTCAGTGTTTCGCTAACCGATAGCCAACAGGAAGTCCTCCACACACTCAGACATTCCAGCCATTCGCGCTTTCCAGTGTTTAGCAAAGACCAAGAAGACATCATTGGCATTTTGCACGCTAAAGACGTGCTGCGCAATTTACCTGAAGGAGAACCACCACATTTACTCCTCAAAGATATTCGTATTCCTGCTCGTATTCCAGAGAGCAAGCGTCTCCATGTGCTGCTTAAAGAATTTCGTGAGCAACGACAACATATGGCTGTGGTCATTGACGAATATGGTAAACCAATAGGGCTGGTGACTATCGAAGATGTGCTCGAAGAAATAGTGGGCGATATAGAAGATGAACATGACCTACAAAAAAATCCGCAAATCACCACAATTAACACCAACACTTGGTTGGTTGAAGGAACGATCGAAATTGACGAATTCAACAATTTTTTTACAACAAATTTTAATGGCGACCAATTTGGCACGCTCAATGGGGTATTGTTGCACCATTTTGGTCATATTCCGCAAGTAGACGAAACCATTACTATTGATTCAATTAGCTGTCGCATCATCAAGGCAGATCCACGAAAAATACAAACCGTCCAAATAGCGAAACGGCAGTGACTGTATTGCGGAAGCTCTGATTAAGGCCATGATGGGCGAGACGGAGAAAAAACGCTGATGATAACTAGACGCAGCACTTGATAATACTGGTGGTATTATCAAGTGCTGCAACGACGTTAGCGCAGCGTTTTTTCCCGGCCTTCAATTGAATATATGATGGTTTGCCTACAAGAGGTACTTGCTGTGTTGCATCCCTTGGCGTATATGCTACGGCATGCGCTTAGCGGTTTGCGCCTTGCAATCATCAGCAATTGCAGGCAAACTCGCTCCATCAGCGACTTAATCAGAGGTTCCTTAACAGCCGCTGATCCGCTCGCCCAACCAGCCAGTTATTACACGTTTCACCAGTGACTTAAGTGAGCATATACTAACCTAGCAACAGGATGAGGAAACTCCGTGTCAAGATATAAACAAGAACCAAGATATAAACAAGAACGCATTCGCGCAGGCTTTTTTAATACTGTATTACCACGTAATTTTCTTGAACGAAGTTTGCTGCTGCGTTGGCTTATATTCGCCGCATTTGGTGCCGTAACAACGCTGGCTTTCGCCCCGTTCGGATATTGGTATGCCGCGATACTGTCGCATGCTGGTTTTTTGCTGATTGCGTTGATGTTACAACCGAGCTTTGCATATTCATCAGCCTTTTTTTATGGGATGGGGTATTGGGTTGCTAGCACCCATTGGATTGTGTATAGCCTAAGAGACTTTGGCAACGTGCCATTACCCATATCCATCTTGGTAATGACCATTCCTGCTATCATATACTCTATGTTTTTAATGCTACAACTCCGTATATTGTATGCCACAGCAGGTCCATCTGGAATATTTGGCTACGTCAAGACACCACTATTATTATTGGCAGGTTGTCATGCAGGGCTTTGGTTTTGTTTTGACCTGTTGCGCACGCTGGGGATGTATGGGTTTCCATGGTCGCAAATTGGCTATGGCTTTCTTGACACGCCACTCAAGGCGTTTATCCCATATATTGGCTCTATTGGGCTTAGTTTTATTGTGCCTTTTACCGTTGCTGCATGCTTGATACTGGTCGGACAATTGCTGCAAATACGCACAGCTAAGCATTGGCTAGCAGAAAGTTCCAGCCTAGTATTTGCGTTAGCTATTATCGTTGCACTCGCATTGTTGTTACCAAAACAGCAAACAGCAGCTACAAATACACCGATCAGCGTTAGCTTGGTCCAAGGCAATGTGTCTATACAAGAAAAATGGCTGAGTAATCAGCAACACGAACACCTGTTACGCTATGCCAAATTGTCAGTATCAGCCCCACGCGACGCATTGATTATTTGGGGTGAATCGGCAATTGCTGGGCTGTATCGACGCTATTCACGCTATGTAAATGTATTCAAACACCAGCTTCTTAATAGTAGCAATGGCTTGATATTTGGCACTTTGCGGCGTGGCAGCAGCCAAAAAACTGTATTCAATTCCATTGCGTTTGAGCAAGTGAATACAGCCACACAATTTTATGACAAGCAACGATTAGTTCCACTTGGGGAATTTGTGCCGCTGGCAGATACCCTAGCGCCATACTTTCGTCTCTTTCAAATACCAATGTCACAGTTGCATGCTGCGATAACACCGCAACAACCGTTTCAATACAAATCAGTGGGCATTGCCCCGAGCATTTGTTACGAAGCTGTGTTTGCCCGACAGATTGCAGATGGTGCTCGTAATAGCCAGCTGCTACTGAATATCAGCGATGATGGCTGGTTTGGGGCATCGATAGGACCACAGCAACATTTTCAAATTGCCAGAGCGCGGGCAATTGAAAACAACAAGCCGTTACTCCGAGTTGGCAATACTGGCATTACTGGTGTGATTGATCACCAAGGCAATATTGTTGCTAAGCTGCCCCAATTTAAGCAAGGAGTCCTAACACAAACTGTCATGCCATATACTGGTACAACGGTGTATAACAGATTCGGTGATACGCCAATATTGGTGCTCAGTATAATGTTGCTAGCCGCGGGTGCGCTGTTTCGAATACTCAACAGCAAAACAATTGAATAGCAGACATTCAGCAGGCAAAAACACGCTCATTATTGCTGGATTAACGTTTATTTGCCGTATCTCTGGGTTGATACGCGACGTTATCATTGCCATGTTTTTTGGCGCTGGTGTACAAACTGATGCTTTTTTAATTGCGTTTCGTATTCCAAATCTGTTTCGACGTTTTTTTGCCGAAGGAGCATTCACCCAAGCGTTTGTCCCTGCGCTTAGCAACAGCAACAGCAAGCAACAACTCATTGATAATATCACAGGGATGTTGATATTCGTGTTGGGGTTGCTAACACTAGTGGTGATGATAGTGGCACCTTTGGTTGCCAGTGCTTTTGCTTGGGGTTTTGTTGCGCAGCCAGAATATCTGGCACTCACTGCGGCAATGATTCGCATTTCATTTTGGTATTTGCTGTGTATTTCACTCACGGCACTGGCTGCAGCAATATTACAAGTGCATCAACGCTTTGCTTTACCAGCGATAACCCCGATTCTGCTTAATATCTGCATTATTACTGCTGCCGTATGGCTTGCGCCACATCTTGATGTACCGATTCAGGCATTAGCTTGGGGGGTACTCTGTGCAGGAATACTGCAAATTACCGTATTCCTACCCACACTGCACAGGTTGCGCCTAGTGCCAACACCACGACTTTCTTTCTCGCATCCGCCAACGGTTAGGGTTATTAAAACCATGGTACCGATTATCTTTAGTGTTTCAGCGGTGCAAATTTCAATTGCCATCGACACCGCAATTGCCACATTACTCCAAGAAGGCAGTGTCACATGGCTGTATTTTGCCAACCGCATCGTTGAACTACCTCTTGGCGTTTTTGGAATAAGCATCGCCACAGTTTTGCTCCCTAGTCTGGCGCGCTGCAAATCCACTGATACAGCATTTACCCAAACACTAAGTTGGGGTATTGGCTTAAGCACCTGCATTGCTTTGCCAGCAATGGTTGCTCTTTTCGTCACCGCTGAATCGATTGTAATTACCGTGTTTATGTATGCTAACTTTAGCTATGCAGATGCTATCGCAACAGCAGGCGCATTACGATTATTTGCAATTGGCCTGCCAATGTTCATGCTGATAAAAATATTTGTGAGTGCTTTTTTGTCCCAGAACATGCCAAAGCCCCCTGTGCAATATGCATTAATTGCAACATCCGTCGGCATTGTTCTCAGCGCCGTTTTATCTTGGAAAATGGGCCATTATGGTCTTGCCTTAGCCGCGAGCATAACCGCATCGATCAATGGAGGATTATTAATTATTGGGATGTATCGACGTGGCTGGCTACCCAAAACCCCATTATTGCTCAAGACGCTGCGCATCTGTGCTGCTTTGCTCGCAATGGCCGCAGCGCTGTGGTGGTTCCAAGGTCCTGTATATCAATGGGTGCAAATGGAGATGCTGGAACGACTGTGGATGATGGCTGCACAAATTATGCTTGGTTGCACCGTCTACGCCGGCTGTATGTATGCGTTGGGCTGGCGTATGCAGCGTTTAGCAGGCCCTGATTAGAGCTTCCCGAAGTGAACGATGACCATTGTTTTGGGGTATTGTGGTTTTGAACATCAATACCGAGTCCAGCGGCTTGCAGCCACGATCGAAAAAATTTATCAAAAAACAAAGTGATAAATTATCATTAATCATTAATGAGATTTCACTTTATTGATAAATCAAACGCTATACTCGGAATCTTGTTGATATGTGCCATGCGCTTTGGTAGATACATGTTGCTGAAAACGTTGCGATTCTGAAAAATAATAATGTTATTTCAACAGTATAGTGCAGGATAGGAATATCGACATCTACCAAAATGTTTGTCTAAATATTGATTTTTCGTCGAGCCCCCATGTGGGGTTTTTTTAATTATAGAGATATGATTACACGTAACGCAATAGCTGCACATATACAGCCTTCTATAGAAGAGCTGGGCTTCGTGCTATGGGGGCTTCGCTGGACTAAAAATCGTTCAGGAGACTGCTTGCAGGTGTTTATTGACCATGAAAGCGGCATTGGAGTTGATAACTGCACAACAGTTAGTCAGCAAATTAGCCCTTTGCTTGATGTGATTCTTCCTGCTGAAAAAGAGTATTCTCTAGAAGTTTCATCCCCAGGTCTAGACAGAATGTTGTTCGATGAAGAACATTTCCGCCGTTATATAGGTTGCATTTGTAAAATTCGCGTGCGCAGTGCTGGGGCCAGAAGGCGCAATGTTACTGGAACGTTAAAGAATGTTGATGCGCAAGGTCGTGTCATAATTCAACAGCCACAACAGGAAGAAGTGTCTATATTTATACGTGAAATTGAATCAGCTCATCTCGTCCATCAACAGGTTGTGTAATGAATAAAGACTTCATTTCAGGTATTGAGACATTAGCGAATGAAAAAAACATTGCCGCAGGTTCGGTGTTTGCTGCACTGGAAGATGCACTGCAAAGTGCGGTGCAGCGTCGCTACAGCAAACGTTTTGGTGATGATTTTGTTGTAATTAATTTGGATCATGAAACAGGTGAGTTTAAAGTCTACCAAATTAAAGTAGCAGCAGAACACCGATATACAGAGGATGGCGAGCCTTTGTCGCTTAATGATATTCCTGAGGAATACCATCAGCAGACACTCGTTGAAGAAATAGAGCTCGGGCGTATTGCAGTACAAACGGCCAAGCAAGTTATTGTCCAAAAAGTTCGTGAAGCTAGTCGGCAACAATTAGCAGATGAATATACGGCACGCATTGGCGAAATTTTTTCAGGACAAGTCAAGAAAGTAACACGTGACTATTTGGTGATTGATATTAACCCTGCAGATAATCTTGAAGGGATTTTGCAACGTGACCAAATGCTAGCGCGAGATATGTATCGCGTTGGTGATAGTGTTCGAGCAGTGTTATTTGAAGTGGGTTCGCAACCTCGTGGTTATTTGTTGCGATTAAGCCGAACGCATCCGTTAATGTTGAACGCATTGTTCCGTCAAGAAATTGTTGAAATTGAAGAGCAGGTTGTTGAAGTGCGTGCTGTGGCTCGTGAGGCAGGCATCCGTGCAAAAGTTGCTGTGAAAACCAATGATCGGCGCATTGATCCGATTGGTGCTTGCATTGGTTTGCGGGGCTCGCGGATTCAGCGGGTGATTGATGCAGTTCATGGAGAAAAAATTGATGTGGTTGAATGGAGCGATGACCCGGCTCAATTAGTCATCAATATTCTCGCGCCCATCACCGTGCTATCTGTTGTTATTGATGAAGATGTACACACAATTGATGTTGCGGTTAGCCAAGAAAATCAAGCGCAAGCGATTGGACGAAATGGCTTAAATGTTCGCTTAACCAGCGAGTTGCTTGGGTGGAAAATCAACGTGATGACAGAAACTGATGCAAATAAAAAATATGAGCAAGAGGCATCAACGCATGTTAAACTATTTGTTGATAAGCTGGATATAGACGAAGGAATGGCACAAGTTCTGGTTGCAGAGGGCTTTAACAATGTTGCAGAAGTTGCATACGTGGATATATCAGAACTTGAGCACATAGATGGTTTTGACCGTGAGTTAGCAGATGCTCTGCAGAATCGCGCCAAAGAGTATTTGCTTGACCATGAGGAAGATCAACAAAGTATTGTTCAGCCAGCGCAAGAGTTGCTAGATTTGGAGTTAATGACGAATGAACTTGCAGCTAAGCTCGTAGCTAAAGGTATTGTGACCCGTGATGACTTAGCTGAATTAGCAACGGATGAATTAACAGATATAGTGGCGATTGATAAGGATCAGGCAGCAACGCTCATTATGGATGCACGAGCGTTTTGGTTTGCTGAAGAAGATAAAGCGTAAGCCAAAAAATATTGCAAAATAAATTTATACTATTTGAGGTAGTCATGGCAGTTGATAAAAAAGAGAAGACTAAACCATCCCTGCATAGTGGCGGCACTCTAACAATGCGTACAGCCCAGCCTGCTGGGACAGCAATTGTACGCAAAAAAACACGTGCTATACAAACGAAGTCGCATGATGAACTCAAGCAGGAGTTAGATAATCGAACAACTGTATTAGCAGAAAACCAGCGTAGAAAATCTGAGCAGGTACTGCAACAATCAGCACTTGCGCAGACAGCAGTAGAGGAAAAACAGCTGTTAGAAAAAGAAAAAACCAAGCTGTCTGCAATACAACCAACAGCTGTAAAGCTGCAAACCCCTGCGGAATCAAAATCACCGCAACCCGCGCAATCAATATCACCGAAAACTAAGGGAAGCAAGCAGCCGATATCAACTATAAACTCTGCAGCCAAATCGCCTATTAAAGAAAAAAAAGTAGTGGTGACAGGCACGAGGTCTGCGCGTGATACGAAAAAAGAAATCACGGGAGAAGTAGTAAAAATCAACAAAAATGTTGTCTCTAAAACATTAGAAGAAAATGAGGTAAAAATTAATGACCGTTTTGCCCATTTGCGTAAAGCAAATGCCTCCAACCATAAAATAGCTGCCAAACCATTGAAATCAAGTTTTCTCAAGCAAGTATTCAATCGCAAAGCAACAGGAAAAAAAGCAATATTTGAAATTGATGGCGAAATCACTATTGCTGAATTTTCTCAAGAAATGTCGGTAAAATCAGAGGAATTGATTGGTAAATTGATGCGCTTAGGCGTAATGACTACTGTGAATACAACAATTGATACTGACACTGCAATGCTTGTTGCTGGTGAATTTGGCTATGAAGTTGTAGCCAAAAAACACGTTGCAATAGAAGAACGGCTTGAAATCACGAATGACGAAAAAACTGTTAAGCCACGCCCTGCAGTTGTAACGGTTATGGGGCATGTTGATCATGGCAAAACAACTCTACTCGATTACATTAGGAACACCAAGGTTGTAGATGGTGAGTCTGGAGGGATAACCCAGCACATCGGCGCATATAGCGTTGCAACGAAACACGGTACGGTGACTTTTCTAGATACTCCAGGACATGCGGCTTTTTCTGCAATGCGTGCACGCGGAGCCCAAGTTACAGATATCGTCATTTTAGTTATTGCTGCTGATGATAAAGTTATGCCACAAACGGAAGAAGCAATTGCTCACGCCAATGCAGCAGGCGTTCCTTTAGTGGTTGCAGTGAATAAAATAGACCATCAGAACGCTGATCCAGCGCGGATTATGCATGAAATGGCGTCGCTTGGTGTAAATCCAGAAGCATGGGGTGGCGATACCCAGTTTGTCGAAATATCAGCATTGAAAGGAACACATGTTGACGCCTTGCTTGATGCGGTAGCACTGCAAGGAGAACTGCTCGAGCTTACAGCGCCTAATGATGGTTATGCGCAGGCGACGGTGCTTGAAGCGCATTTAGATAAAGGCCGCGGTGCTGTCGCAACTATATTGATTAAAAGCGGCACCTTAGCAATAGGCAACATGTTTCTGCTCGGCACTGAGACAGGTAGAGTGCGCTCAATGCATAATGACCAGCGGCAACAAATTCAACAAGCTGGCCCGTCTGCTCCAATTGAAATCACTGGAATATCATCTGTTCCTAAAGCAGGGGATACATTACTAGTTGTAAAAAACGAAAAATCAGCACGCGAAATAGCAGCAACTCGGCTTGATGACCGTAAGCAGCAACGATACTCGGCAAGCCAAAAAGCATTCAGTTTAGACACTATGTTTGATCAACTGCAAAGCGGTGCGATAAAAGCATTTAACTTAGTGATTAAAACTGACGTACAAGGCTCTGCAGAGGCGATCAATGGGGCATTAGCTGAAATCCCCAGTGATAAAATTAAATTGACAATCATCCAATTAGGCGTGGGCGGTATTAACGAGTCTGATGTTACTATTGCGCATACAACCAACGCAATTGTGCTTGGCTTTAATACCCGTGCAGAAAACTCGGCAAAGCAATATGCAGAACGTGAAGGGATTGAGATTCGCTATTACAATGTTATTTATGACTTGATCAATGACGTAAAACAAGCCATGAGTGGTCTGCTTGACCCAACGCTGCGTGAGGATATTACTGGGACAGCAGCAGTGAAAGAAGTGTTTGGCTCGCGTAAACTCGGTCAGATTGCAGGGTGTATCGTCACAGAAGGCACAGTTAAACGCAACGCAAAAATGCGTGTTGTTCGTGACAATGTGGTGATTTTTGCAGGTGACCTTGAGTCATTGCGACGTGTTAAAGATGATGTAAATGAAGTGCGCGTCGGCACCGAATGTGGGATTGGCGTGAAAAACTATAATAATGTTCAGGTGGGAGACCGCATAGAAACATATATAGAAGTGGAAGTACAACAAACGATTGAATAAACAACACCGCATAGATTTTCGTGTTTATATAGAAGATACAGACGCGTATGGCATTGTGTATTATGCCAATTATCTGAAATTCTATGAACGAGCACGTACGGAATTATTCCGTGAATTGGGATACAATAAAGTCTTTGTCTCAGATTTCCAACGTGTTTTTGTCGTGAAGCATATCGATGTCAGTTATCAATCTCCAGCACATCTTGATGATATTATTACCCTTGCTACCTCGCTGATAACGTGTAAGAACGCCTCTGTATCATTCCGTCAAACTGTGCATAGACAACAACAATTATTATGCGATAGTGTAATTCAACTGGTATGTGTCGATGCAGTACATCATACAATTCGAGCCATTCCGCAAACAATGCACGACAAAATCATGTCGCTAGGGGACAATACATATGGAAGCTCTGATTAACGCCATGCTGGGCGGGACGGAGAAAAAACGCTGATGAAACTTAAGCGCAGTGGGCAGCTAACACTGGTGGCTCTTGTGGGTATTGCCAAGAGTTGCAACGACGCAGCGCAGCGTTGTTTCCCGTCCTTCTGTTGGAGAATACACGAAGGTTTGCGGCAATTGCTGCGCTTGCTGTGTTGCATCCCTTGGCGTATATGCAACGCATGCGCCTGCGGAATGCGCCTTGCAATCATCAGCAATTGCAGGCAAACTCGCTCCAGCAGCGAGTTAATCAGAGGTTACATAAGTCCAACAGCGGCGCAGTGTTCATTGTTGATTTACATTATCCGCCAACGATAAATTTTTAGATTTAGAGGTATCAATGAAAGAGAATATTAATATTTATCAACTGATTATTAACGCATCACTTGTTGTGCAAATAGTAATCGGCGTGCTGGTATTGGCTTCTGTTGCGTCTTGGTTAATAATTTTTCAAAGGTATATTGTGATCCAGCATGCTAAAAAAATATTGAAAAGCTTTGAAGAGCATTTTTGGTCTGGGATGGATTTGAATATTTATTTTCAAGAAATTCGCGATTATCAAGGTGAAGACACTGGCGTCGAAAATGTGTTTGTCGACGGCTATAAAGAGTATTTACGCTTGCGGCAACAAAATCTGCATGGTGAAGCAGTGCTGCAAGGGGTAAAGCGCGTCATGGATGTGGCAATCCTCCGCGAACAAGATGCCCTTGGTTCCCACCTGCCTTTTCTCGCCTCTGTCGGTTCAATCAGCCCATATATTGGTTTGTTCGGTACCGTATGGGGGATTATGAGTTCATTTCTTGCCCTTGCGAATGCAACACAGGCGGCAACAATTAATATCGTAGCCCCAGGGATTGCAGAAGCACTAATTGCGACGGCAATTGGCTTGTTTGCAGCTATTCCTGCAACTCTCGCATTTAACTCATTTAGTGCGCGCAGCGATAGACTGTTATCACAATACGAAGCAGTTGCTGATGAGTTTTCAAGTATCTTACACAGACGCGTATTTGCGCAGCAAAAAACAGGCTAGCAGGTAGCGTAACATGAGTAGAAAACGCGCAAAACTGCCATTAGTATCAGCAATTAATGTTGTGCCATATATTGATGTAATGTTAGTGTTATTAGTTGTTTTTATGGCAACCGCACCGTTGCTCACAGAAGGGATATATGTCGACCTGCCAAAAGCTGGCGGCGATATAGTTGAAACAGATACCAATGAAGAACGCATTGTGGTTTCAATTGATAAACAGGGACAATATTATTTTTCACTAAATGGGCTAACATCAGCTGCATTGCCAATACATACAGTGCAACAACAAGTTGCCACACAATTAAAAAAGAATGAGCAAACTGGAGTGTATGTGAAAGGCGATGCCAGCGTTCTGTATGGGCAAGTTGTGACGTTGATGGCTGCTTTGCAGGCAATAGGCGTGCCAAATATTGGCCTGATCACCGCAGCACCAGAGGCAACGCCATAGCAACAAATCATGCGTCTGAATAGCAAATTAACGTATGCGTTTTCTGGCTGTCTGGCGATAGCCGTCCATGCGCTCGTTGTTTACGGCTTGTGGTATCTTAAAGATGACAATATTAGCCTGATAGACACAGCGCAATCGCCACGGTCACTCTCAACAATGTTGGTAGATTTGCAATATAAACCGATTGAGCCTGTGCGCGCTAAGTTGCTTGTTGAGGCGCCAATCAGAGCAAAAAAAGTTGCAGATAAACCTAAAAAAACTAAAAAAAAAATTAAGAATATCAAGATTGTTAAAAAGCAAGTAGTGCCATTGAAAAAAAAACCAATAGCCAAAGCAAAAAAGAAAAAAGATGTCATAGCTACAGAAGTAAAAACCACAACTGTCAAAAAAATTAAGAAAAAACCAACAATTCCTATCAAAAAATTGGTTACAAAGCCAGAGTCGCAAAATAACTTGTTAACAACACAGGTAACAACAACGCTAACTGGCGAACCAACACCACGAGAAGAGAAACTCGCACGTGTTTTTCAAAAGCGCATTCAAAAGCAAATTGAACAGAATTGGCGCAAACCATTGAATGTCCAGTTGCAAGATATAGCGAGTTTGGAAGTGTTGATTCGACTAAAACTAGACCATGAAGGGAATTTATTACAAGCTACAGTGGAACGTTCAAGCGGTAACGACCCAT
This sequence comes from Gammaproteobacteria bacterium, assembly GCA_965277405.1. Classification (GTDB taxonomy): domain Bacteria; phylum Pseudomonadota; class Gammaproteobacteria. The sequence continues at coordinate 567,957 of OZ255726.1, read as the reverse complement.
TTGACCGCTCGGCATTGATTGCGGTAAAAAAAGTAAAACGCTATAAAGTGCCAAGCGATAGACGCACCTTTGATATCTACTTCCGCAACTTACTGATTAACTATACGTTGTAATGTTGCCAAGTGGCTTGTATAAGTGAGTGACGCCACGGTGCAAAGTGGCACATAGTGACCAAAACCCTAGATGTAGGGAGGTGATGAAAACTGGACAGTTGTTGTTTTTATGTGATTTTTGTTGGTTGTATCAAGTCCTGCAACGACGTTAGCGCAGCGTTTTTTCCCGTCCCTCTAGTTGAATATACTTTTGGTTTGCGGCAATTGCTTACTCTTTCTGTGTTGCATCCTTGGCGTATAGCTAGGTCATGCGCCTGCGGTTTGCGCCTTGCAATCATCAGCAATTACCATCAAACTCGCTCCATCAGCGACTTAATCAGAGCTTCCTTAGCGCAACACCATACAATATCAGCTTTGTGGTCTGCCTATGACTTTTGTATAATCGATTGTTGCGAGGTGATGGTTAATTTCAAGCCATCTTTATTGGCGCTAACACGCACTTTTCCGCCGCTCTTTAAAGAACCAAATAAAATATCATCAGCGAGAGGTCGTTTGATTTTTTCATGAATCAATCTTGCCATAGGGCGCGCACCCATTTTTTTATCATAGCCATGGTCGGCAAGCCATTGTTTTGCTGCTGGGGTTAAGCGTAACTCAACTTTGCGTTTTTGTAATTGCACTTGTAATTGGCCAACAAATTTATCGACTACATTTAAAATGATGTCCTGCGATAATGGTTGGAAGACGACAACTGAGTCTAAGCGGTTACGAAACTCTGGAGTAAAAGTACTGTTGATTTCATTCAAGACATCGCTATCACTTTTATTCTCTCCAAATCCCATAGCGTTTTTGCTAATTTGATGTGAGCCAGTATTGGTCGTTAGCACAATAATCAAGTTGGTGAAATCTGAAGTTCGTCCATTGCTATCAGTGAGTTTTCCATAGTCCATTACTTGCAGGAGAATGCTGTACACGTCTGGATGGGCCTTTTCTATTTCATCAAATAGCAATACAGCATATGGGTTTTTGTGCACTTGATCAGTCAACAAGCCACCTTGTTCATACCCTACATACCCAGGTGGTGCACCAACCAAACGTGATACGCTGTGTTTTTCCATATATTCAGTCATATCAAAACGCAGCAATTTAACGCCAAGCAATTCTGCCAACTGCCGTGTGACTTCTGTTTTACCGACACCTGTTGGTCCAGCAAATAAAAACGAGCCTGTTGGTTTTTTCGGCTGTCCAAGCCCTGCACGGGAAATTTTTATCGAGTTGCATAGCACTTGAATTGCTGGATTTTGACCATACACTAACATTTGCAAATTACGGTGTAGATGGGCAATTTTCGCGTCATTATCGTGTTGAATATTTTCAACTGGAATATTGGTAATACTAGTAACAACTTGTGCAATATCTTTTGTTGATAGCAGTTTTTTACGTTTTGACGCTGGTAGCATTTGCTGCGCAGCGCCTGCTTCATCTATTATGTCAATCGCTTTATCGGGCAACAGCCGATCATTGATATAGCGCACAGACAATGTCACCGCACTCACTAACGCACTGTCGCTAAAACGCACCTGATGATGCTCTTCAAATTGCGATTTTATCCCGCGCAATATCTTGATGGCTTCGTCTGGTGTTGGCTCTACGACATCAATTTTTTGAAATCTTCTTGATAATGCATGATCACGTGAAAAAATACTACGGTACTCATTAAATGTCGTCGATCCAACACAACGAATTTTTCCTGAAGATAATAGCGGCTTTATCATATTCGACATGTCGATACTGCTACCAGATGTAGACCCAGCACCAACAATGATATGAATTTCATCGATAAACAAAATTGAATATTTATACTCATTCAATTCTTTGATAATTTTTTTTAAGCGTATTTCAAAGTCGCCACGATATTTAGTTCCCGCAATCAATCCACTGACATCAAGAGAAAAAATCTCTGTTTCTTGTAATAACTTAGGCACTTTCCCAGCTACAATCCGTTGGGCAAGACCTTCTATAATGGCTGTTTTACCAACACCTGCATCGCCAACCAAAATAGGGTTATTCTTTCTGCGGCGTAATAATACCTGCAACACTCGATCAAGTTCACAATTGCGGCCAATCATTGGGTCAAACCCGTTCTTTTTCGCTATTTCGTTATAATGCACTGTATATTGCTCAAGCGTTGAGTGGCGTCTTTCTTGGCTACTAGTGGCAAATATTTGTGAAACAGAGTCGCCATCATCATCGTCGTTTTCGTCGTTTTGTTTCGATAACCGTTCCTCTAAATTGGTTATTCCATGAGCAAGAAAATCTTCTATTTGACTGCGGCTAACCCCAAATGACTGCAACAAATATACCGCGTTTGACTCTTGTTCACTAAAAATCGCAACGAGTACATTGCCACCTTTCACTGTGCTTGGGTTATTGCGTCGCTCTGCCGCCTGCACTTGATAAATCGATCGTTGCACAACGCGCTGAAACGCAACCGTTGGCATGGATTTGCCGCCACTATCATCTGCTAATGTTGGGGTTTGCTCTATGAGTTTAGCGAGTTCTTCACGCAATGTGTCTATTTCGACACCAAGCACTTCAAGGACTTCACGCGCATCTGGATTACCCAATAACGCAATAAGTAAATGCTCTACAGTGACAAATACATGCCGGCTTTTATGGGCATATTCAAATGCTTTGTTGAGTGTCCGCTCAAAATCACCGTTAAACATCTTCGTCTATTGGCTCCATTTGTGTCAACAGTGGATGACCATTTTTTGTTGCCGCACGGTTAGATAACGTCACATAGGTTTCTGCTACCTCTCGGGTATAAATACCACATACACCTCTGCCATCGTTATGGATATTCCACATCAATGAATGCGCTCTATCTTCTGACATATGAAAGACTTCACAGAGTAACTGCACCACGAAAGCCATGGGGGTGAAGTCATCATTTAGCAAAATAACTTGATAGAATTTAGGAGATTGAGCGCTGATATCTTGTTGATTCTGCTCGCGATTATTTGGTCGTTCTGAGGACATAATCTGTTTAATTAGTCAGTAAATATACATTCATTGTTCTATCTCTACATGCTGATGGTTTTAATTTAGTAAGCAATCAACAATACTGTTTGTTAGCAACATGCATTATTATCATAACGCATATAACCGTAGTATAAAACATCTAATAGAGTCGAACAACAAAACAATCAACTGGTTCGCTGTTGTTGCATACCCAGACGCCTTAGGAAGCTCTGATTAAGTAGCTGATGGAGCGAGTTTGCCTGCAATTGCTGATGATTGCAAGGCGCAAACCGCTAAGCGCATGCCGTAGCATATACGCCAAGGGATGCAACACAGCAAGTACCGCTTGTAGGCAAACCATCATATATTCAATAGAAGGACGGGAAAAAACGCTGCGCTAACGTCGTTGCAGCACTTGATAATACCACCAGTATTATCTGCGCACTGCGTCTAGTTATCATCAGCGTTTTTTCTCCGTCTCGCCCGTCATGGACTTTATCAGAGCTTCCCTAAACATCAGCATGTTGTGTGAATATTCGTTGCGGTGCGTTCAGGCATAACGCCAACGACAACGGCTGGTTTGTTGGCACATATGTTGCATATACCTGCATATTTATCCGCAGATGGGTTACAACATAATTTCAGTAACTTACACAACGTCTAAGTCATCACCTTGCCATAACCGATTTTTCCTACCATGACCTAGCAATCAATCGAGTACACGTTGTGAGCACGGTTGCTAAATTGGTTGAAAAATACCGCTAGTCGCTACGGCAAGGTGCATAATTTGATTATTGTAATGCTTGCTCAATATCACTAATAATATCGTCAATATGCTCAATGCCAACCGACAGCCGCACCATATTGTGGCTCACGTTTGCAGCCGCTAATTCATCTTGCTGTAATTGTCGATGTGTCGTACTGGCAGGATGACATGCCAATGATTTTGCATCACCAATATTGACGAGTCTGGTAATCAGCTCAAGTCTATCAATAAACGCTTTGGCAGCATCTTCACCAGCTGCTACTTCAAAACTTACAAGGGCAGATGGATTGCCACCAGTATATTTTTCGGCGAGTTGATAATAGCGACTTTGCTGCAAACCAGCATATATTACTTTACTCACTTGTGGATGAGTGTTCAGATATTCAGCTACCTGTAGTGCATTGCTGACGTGGCGTTCCATCCGCAAGGTAAGCGTTTCCAGCCCTTGCAGAATAAGGAATGAATTAAATGGTGAAATAACACCCCCATTACTGCGTAATGCGCCAACACGTGCTTTACCAATAAACGCCGCAGGACCTAGGACATCGACAAACACTACCCCATGATACGATTGGTCAGGCTCATTAAATGCTGCAAACCGTGGATTACCTGCCCACTCAAATTTACCGCTATCCACAACCATCCCACCAATAGAAGTCCCATGACCGCCAATGTATTTGGTGAGTGAATGGACGACAATATCGGCACCAAATGCAATAGGCTGGCACAGCGCTGGTGTTGGCACGGTGTTATCAACAACCAAAGGAATCCCGTGTGTATGTGCTATTGCCGCTAATGCCTCAAGATCAGCAACGTTGCCGGCTGGGTTTCCAATCGACTCACAAAACAATAGCTTGGTGTTTTCATCAATTAAAGCATGTATTTGTTCTGGAGCATCAGCATCAAAAAACCGTGTTTCAACACCAGTTTTTCTTAAAGAATGCGCAAAAAAATTCTGTGTGCCGCCATACAGCTGGTTGACACTTATAATGTTATCTCCTGCTTCTGCAAGTGTCGCAACCGTCGCGGTGATTGCCGCCATCCCAGAGGCAAATGCCAAAGCTGCAATACCTCCCTCCAAAGCAGCGATACGCTGTTCAAGAACATCCGTAGTAGGGTTCATGATTCTGGTATAAATATTGCCTGGCACTTTCAAATCAAATAAATCAGCACCGTGTTGAGCATCATCGAAAAAGTATGATGTAGTTTGGTATAACGGTACGGCAACTGCATGCGTGCTCGGATCTCCTTTGAACGCCCCATGAATGGCAATAGTTTCTGGTTTCATTATTTATTCCAACAATAAAAATTATAGTAGAGCAGATAATTATGAATTTGCCAAGCAATCACCAAGGAAAGCATAAAACCATCATTATTTCATTTCGTTTTACAATAATTTTCTACGTCGTGTCAATTTTATAGGTGATTGTTAAGGAAGCTTTGATGAAGTCGCTGGTGGAGCAAGTTTGCTGGCAATTGTTGCTGATTGCAAGGTGCAAACCGCACGCAAACCGCTGAGCTCATGAGCTAGCATATACGCCAAAGGATGCAACACAGCAAGTACCGCTGCCGCAAACCATCATATATTCAATAGAAGGACGGGAAAAAACGGTGCTAACGGCTTTGCAGCATTGGCAATACCCACAATACCCACAATACCCACCAGGGTTAGCTGCGCACTGCGTCTAGTTATCATCAGCGTTTTTGCGCCGTCTCGCCAATCATGGACTTAAGCAGAGGCTGCTTAAATCTACTGCCTTCTCAAATCGAGAGCAGGCATTGCTGGATGTTCAAGCGTGTATACACATATTCGACATTTTCATAATTGCCAACAGAGCCATTACGCATTGGGTGCTTGCTAGCAATTTTCAGCATGTTATTGTTTTCATGCAAAGTAGATGCATGATAAATAGCCCAGCGATGTTGCTTAGATAAGAACACACTCTGCCCCCATGCAATCCCGTCAATATTTGTGAGATGCATCGCGTACCATTGCGGCAGCCACACGCTTCTTTTGGCAATAGCTGTGTTGCCAAGCAATTGCTCCACCCATGGTTCAGTAACACCTGCAATTAAAATTTTTGTACCAGATACATGCGCCTGCCATTGTAGACACGGCTCCTTTGTTGGTATTAAGGAATGAATCTGTTCTGCTGCTCGCTGTTGGATACGTCCTATCGATTGTCTGTTGTGTTTTGGGCTATCAAGCTGATACCAAGCAGCAAACACACAGTCATCATTGATAATATATTGACGGCTAGGGTGATCTTGTGCGGCAACATGGCATATATCAATACAGCTAATATCCAAGTATCTTTTTGTTTTTGTGAGCGAAGGTTTCTTCGTTATGGTTATTTGTGGTACTTTCTTAAAAACTATTGCCTTGCTACGACAACAGAGACAAAAGTCTAATGGCTGTTTTGTGGTTGCAGTATTCACATCGCTGTCAACAACTTATTTTATTACCAACAATAAAAACCCACATGGGAATAATACGAACTATTAAACAAAAAACATTGCTCCAACTTATTTTGTTCACAATCGCGCTTACTTTGGCAGCTGTGTTGGTGGTACCTGCGTTTGTGACCTACTTGTATATTCAACTGCCAGCAGTCGCAGAGTTGGCAGATATTGAGTTGAGACAACCACTTAAAATTTATACTGCTGATGAAGTGCTTATCGCTGAAATTGGAGAGCAAAAGCGTAGCCCAGTTACTTTTGAGAATGTTCCACCACTAATGGTTGCTGCATTTACTGCTGCTGAGGATCGCAATTTTTTTAACCATTGGGGTGTTTCATTCCCTAGTTTGTTACGAGCTGGCTATCAATACATTACCAACGCCGAAAAAAAAACTGGTGCTAGTACTATTACGATGCAAGTTGCGCGCAACTTCTATCTAAGCCGTGAACGCACGCTTGCGCGCAAGTTCAATGAAATTTTGCTCGCATTTAAAATTGAACAGGAGCTACCAAAACAACAAATTTTTGAACTCTATATTAATAAAATATTTTTCGGCTTTCGTTCCTACGGAATCGTTGCTGCAGCTGATACATATTATGGCAGGTCATTAAACGAGCTTACAATAGCCCAAATGGCAATGATTGCAGGGCTGCCTAAGGCCCCATCTAAATATAATCCAGAGTCCCGTCCGCAACGCGCAAAAGAGCGGCGCGACTGGATTTTACAGCGCATGTTAACGCTCAAACACATCAATGATACTACGTATGCTGAGGCAGTTTCTCAGCCAATTACTGCCAAGCCATATGCGTTTAAACGCGAGACAATTGCTGGATATGTTTCTGAAAAAGCACGGCTAGAATTGTTGAATAGTGATCTTATTCAACCCGGCGGTGTTAGTAAGGAAGAGCTATATAATAATGGCTACCACGTATATACCACGGTCAATAGCACGGTTCAAAATGCTGCACAAGTTGCGATTATCAAAGGGTTGCTCGATTATGAAAACCGCCATGGCTACCGCGGCGCAGAAAAACACTATCCTCAAATCACCGCAGATGTAAGTGAAGACGTCCTTCAGTCGGTGTTAGAAGAAATGGAAGATATGCTGAGTTACAGCAACCAATTACCGCCTGCATTAGTCGTTGCCGTTCACAATCAATCAATTGAGCTGCGGCTACGCGACCGCTCGACTGTGACAATTGCATGGCCACAACTTAAATGGGCGCGAAAATTTATTACTGTCAACAGCAGAGGACCCAAACTCAAAACAGCCAACGAAATCGTTAAAATTGGCGATCTTGTGCGCATTCGCTATGTCATCGATACTGCAACACAACAACGAACATGGGAGCTCAGCCAAATTCCCGCAGTGCAGGGAGCGTTTGTAGCACTCAACCCGAATAACGGGGCAATCCTTGCTGAAACTGGTGGCTTTCACTATTTGCAAAGCCCGTTTAATCGCGCCGAGCAATCAGTGCGAACAATTGGATCAACCATCAAACCGTTGTTGTATTCATACGCGTTTACCCGTGGCTATTCTGCAGGTTCAATTATTGATGACGCCCCTTTATTCAACGATAATTTTAGCCAGGCAGATGCGCAGTGGCGCCCACAAAATAGCTCGCTTACTTTTTTAGGTCCGACGATGCTGCGCAAAGCGTTGTATAAATCGCGCAACCTTGTGTCGATACGTTTATTGCAACAGCTAAATATCAAGCAAACACAACGCTATTTAATGCGCTTTGGCTTACAAAAAAAATACATTCCGCCCGATCTTTCTTTAGCACTTGGTACTGCATCAGCAACACCGCTGACTATTGCACGCAGTTTTTCAAGTTTTGTCAATACCGGCTTTTTAGTCAAGCCCTTCATTATTGCTAAAATCAACGATAAAGACGGTAACACTATTTATCAAGCCCAGCCAAAGACTGTCTGTGATATCGATTATTCGCCTGAATTAGCGCTGCCATTACCTGATTATTTAACGGCAGACGTTGCGCCAGATTGTTTTACTGATAACGAGCGTATCATTAAAAAAGACATCAGTTATATTATGTACGATATCCTCAAAGGTATTTATCAGCAAGGTACGGCGCGTCAAGCTAAAGCCATCTTAAAGCGTGATGATCTAGGCGGCAAAACAGGAACGACGAATAAACAAGTAGACGCATGGTTTACTGGTCTCCATCCATTCATAGTAACGTCTGCTTGGATTGGCTACGACCAGCCGACACCGCTGGGACGATCAGAATATGGTGCTGCTGCGGCAATGCCAATGTGGATTGAATTTATCAAGCAACTCGATAATCTGCCAACAGCGTATTTACAACAACCGCACAACATTACCAGCGTTTTTATCAACCCGCAAACAGGCGAACAAGTTCAAAAAAACTTTCCAAATGCCGTAAGCGAAATCTTTAGAGACGATAACCTGCCCCCAGTTTCTACGCAAATTATTATTAGCGCACCAACAAATGGCGACGCATCAGCGCACAACTCAGCAAAGATTTTAGAAGTATTTGACCAGCCTGAAGATATTTTTAAATAAGCAGAGTTTCCTCAATGCAAAAAACTTGAGCCAGCCGTGGCGTTAATACTGCGGAATATACAACAGATCTACAACACGCCGCGCAAATGCGCCAAATCATAGCCAGCTTGCCCTGCAAGTTTAATTGCGGTGTCTGTATCTACAGCGCTTTGGCTCAATGCCCACAACGTCGTAGAACGGGTTCCTGAGCGGCAAAATGCAATTACTTTTTTTGGATTTTTCGCCAGCACAGCTTGCGTTGCCTGAATGGCTTGTTGAGGAAAATCTCCACCGACAACAGGTATTGCGTGATAATCCATGCCCAGCTCTGCTGCAATATTTGCTAATGCAGCACTCAGGGGCTGATTTTCAATTTCACCGTCTGGTCGGTTGTTTATTACTGTGCTAAACCCTTGTGCCGCGACGGTTACCAAATCTGCCGCGCTCATTTGCCCAGCAACGAACCATTGTGGAGTAATTTGTTGCATAGATTATCCAGTTAATACGGTGTATCAAGGTCATTTAACGACCAATCGTAGCCATAGTCGGCATCAATATCCGCTATTTGCAATTGCTGCAATTGCCAATGGAGTTTAGGCGCGGCGTATTGATCGATGTGTTGCAATACCTTGTCAATACTGCTGCCAAAATCTACTGCATACCAAGCATAAATTGACGATAGCTGCAATTGATTGTTAATGAAACTGACCGCGCGGCGGTGGTTAATAAATTGTCGCGCCGCCGCGTCCATCAATTGCTCTGTATTATCGGCGGTATACGCTTGTTGCAATAAATTTGGACAGCCGATTGACGCGCAGTTTATGGCATAATGAATTCTGGGGTCCTGCCAAATTGGGCGCAGAATGCCATGTTCTATATCATTCAATGTTAAGATTCTGCCATTGACGGTAATAATATCATCATCCCAAGGTCCACGACTGAACACGCCACCACCGATGTCACGAATCGAATCAACTGGATAGTTATCCAAAATCAAATCCACCGTCAACGCATTATAAAAATTAAGCCAATACGCCAATTGCTCTGGGCGCCTTAAATCATGCGGATCCGTATCTGCCAACAGCCTGATATACCGTGCCAGCGCCGATTTATCGCTTTGCTCTACTCTGGCATAGGCAACGCGGTTCACTCCGTCGGCTGAATCAACCACAAACTTGCGCAAAAATGTTTGCCACAGGACATGATCAATGACGAATGTCTGATTACTGTGCGTCTGCCAATACTGTATTAATTTTGCTTTTGGTGCTGCAACCGCTGTTGTTCCCATCACCAACAATGGCATAACTAGGCACCAGCGTAGCCAACGTATCATCTGCGTTTTGGTTTGCTGCTCACTACATAAATTTCGCGAGACTTCGCGCGTGAGGCATCAGGCTTAAACGTCCGTATCATGGTAAAGTGTGGATGCAGCAGTTTGATGCATTCATCATAGCTATGTCCATACAATAGTTTACAAATAAACACACCATTTGGCGCTAAGTTGATTGCTGTAATCAGCAGCATGTTTTCGAGTAATTCGAGCATTGCCTGTTGATCGCCTACCTGAATCCCTGTCAAATTCGGAGCAATATCACTCATGATGACATCGCTGTCGCCCCCAATATATTGTCGCAACTGACTGTGTATCGCAACATCCTTAACGTCACCTTGGATAATATGTACACCATCAATTGGCTGAATCGGCAACAAGTCAACAGCAAATATTTTGCCATTGTGACCAATAGCCTTGCGGGCGTATTCACTCCAACTCCCAGGTGCTGCGCCGAGATCGACAACACGGCAGCCCCGAGTAAAAACTTGGTATTTTTTATCGATTGCTGCAAGTTTGAACCAAGCCCGCGAACGCACTTTTGTTGACTGCGCTTTTTTTACATACTGGTCATTTTTGTGTGTCTGCCACCAATTATTTGCCATTCATTGCTGTGGTTGCTGCCGTTTATCCCATAATCCAAGCTTACTGGCGATATACGCCAATAATACTAAACCAGGTATCGCCATGACTGTTGTTAATACAAAGAATATTACCCAACTGCCTCCCAAATAACTGTCAATTAATTCTCCACTGGTAGATGAAAGCAACGTTCTACTCAGATTGCCAAGCGATGCCATTAACGCATATTGTGTCGCTGAAAACTTGGTGCTGGTTAAATACGATATAAACGCCACAAACGCCACTGTTGAACAAGCAGAGGTGATGCCATCGAGCAGCACTGTAAGTATAAACACCCATGCTTCAGGTCCTACGACTGCCATCAGCGCGAATAGCAGGTTGGTTGCAGCCATTGCTATCCCGCTAATAAGCAGCCCCCTGGCTAAACCAAAGTGCGCCACCAGCCCTCCTGCAGCAATTGAAACAATAATTGTCACCCACCATGTCATCAATTTTGAATACGCGCCAATTTCTGTTTTGCTAAAGCCGATATCACTATAGAACACTAATGACATTCGCCCCAAAAATGCCTCGCCAATTTTAAACAACAGAATGTATGCAAAAATCGCGAGTGCTAGGGTTTTGTAACGTAGAAAAAAATCACGGATGGGCGCAACAACAACGGCTAAAATATATGCGCTAAAGCGTTGCAGCACTGTTGCTTGGTCGGGGTGCTGGAGCATTGTTGTCAACGTGCGATCAACAACTGGTTCACGTATAATATATATTGTAAAAAACATCAATATCACCACAAACCCTGCCAGCAGCAATAATGTATGCTGCCAAGATACCCCATCAATATCAGCAACAAATAACGCGAATGCGCCGAGCAACGTATAGCCGGTCCACCAACCAGATGTTGCAGCAGCCGCACCAGCTGCTTGCAGCTCTGCGCCACGTATTGCTAAAATATCGATGCGATATGCGTCAATTGCAATATCTTGCGTAGCGCTGGCAATAGCAATACCCAATGCAAATATGCTGGCAAACATAAGTTGCTGGTCTAAGTTGACTTGCGTCAAGCCAATAATACCAAGACACATCACCAGCTGGGTGACAATAATCCACGAGCGGCGCTGCCCTAAATTATGCAACCATGGGATTTTTAATGCATCGACAAATGGCGCCCATATAAAATTTATCGCGTATACGGCAAATATTGAGCCGAAATAGCCAATTGCTGATCGTGAATACCCGGATTCTCTTAACCATAAAGTCATTACAGAACCAATAACTACCCACGGAAAACCACTTGCTATGCCGTTAACAAATATCCATATAATTTCTTTATGCAAATATAACGTTGCATATTTTTTGATATTGATCATTGGCGTGTTGTGCAATTGATGAAATAAAAAATAGCGGCGATGATCGGTTATATCCGACCCAATAACTCAAACATAAGTCCAGCAGCAACCGCAGAGCCAATCACCCCAGCAACATTCGGACCCATCGCGTGCATCAGTAAAAAATTATGCGGATTAGACTTCATGCCAACAGTATTCACAACGCGTGCTGCCATGGGTACCGCAGAAACCCCAGCAGCACCTATCAATGGATTCACGGGGACTTTGCTAAAAATATTTATAATTTTTGCCATTATAATCCCGCTAGCGGTGCCAATTGAAAACGCTACCGCGCCTAGTCCAAGTATTGCTAAAGTCTCTGCATTCAAAAACAACTCTGCTTGTAGTTTTGTGCCAATCGACAACCCCAGTAGCACCGTGACAATATTAATGAATGCGTTTTGTACGGTATCAGACAAGCGATGCACCACCCCACATTCACGCATAAAATTACCAAAACAAAACATTCCTAATAATGGAGCTGCTGCTGGTAATAGTGCAGCGACCAACAATAATAGCACTAATGGAAACAGCATCCGCTCTAACTTGCCCACTTCACGCAACTGCTGCATGGTGATGCTACGTTCTTTTGCTGTAGTTAGCAACATCATTATTGGCGGCTGGATCATCGGCACCAACGCCATATATGAATATGCAGCAACTGCTATGGCACCGAGCAATTCTGGCGCTAGTTTACTGGCTAAATATATCGCGGTTGGCCCATCCGCACCACCAATAATGCCTATCGCCGCTGCTTGTTGGATAGAAAAATCAAACCAACCAAATTGACTCAATACTATCGCACCAATCAATGTAGCAAATATACCAACTTGTGCTGCTGCTCCAAGCAACAGCGTTGTTGGTCTAGCTAGCAGCGGCCCAAAATCTGTCATTGCCCCTATTCCCATAAAAATTAACAACGGGTAGACGCCTGAGTGAATGCCGAAATCATACAGCACATATAATAATCCTCCTTCATCAACAAGACCAGTATTGGGGATGTTGCTCAACAAGCCAGAAAATGCAATTGGTACTAATAACAATGGTTCAAAGCCTTTCGCAACAGCCAAGTATAATAATCCGCAACAACAGATCAGCATAATCAACTGATTGAGCGTTAAGTGGGCTAAACCTGTGTTATACCAAAGTTGTTGTAGCAATGCGACATCCATAACTACGCTATCTCGACGAGTGCATCGCCAACTTGTACCGCATCGCCTGCTTGCACAAATACTGACTGGACCATCCCTGCCTGCGTACTTTTTATCGGCGTTTCCATTTTCATCGCCTCTAAAATCAACAGCGATTCTTCATTTTCAACTCGCTGCCCTGGGCGAACCAATACCTTAAATACCTGCCCTGTAAGCGGGGCTTGGATAACGTTGCCAGCCGCGACCACTGTTGGCATTGCCGCTTGAATTGCCGCCACATTAGTTACTGAGGTTACCTGCTGGTTTTGCGACTCGACAACAACGTTAAACGCTTTGCCTGCAACAGTTACCCGATAATGACCAGCATCCGCAGGTGTGAGCGCATCGGGTACGGCAACTCGTTGCAGTTGCAGGGCTTGAGCTGCAAGCGGCAGGCCACGTTGTTTAAAAAACTGCGTAGCTACTTGTGGAAACAGCGCATATGTCAATGTGTCTGCGGCGATATTTTCAATAGCAAAACCTTGTGCTACTGCTAACGCTGCCAAAGTATCTTGTAATATGTGAAATTCACTTGCTAGGTCATCAGCTGGTCTATGGGTGATTGGTTGTGCATCACCAAGCACTGTTTGTTGTAATTCTGCAGCTACAGGTGCAGGCAGCAGGCCATATTCTCCACGCACTAACGCTTCTGTTTCGCGGGAAATGCGTTCATAGCGTTTTTCTGACAATACATTTAATAGCGCTTGGGTACCGACAATTTGCGAGGTTGGTGTTACCAATGGAATATACCCAAGGTCGGCACGCACCAATGGTATTTCGGCAAGTATTTGGTCAAACTTGTCGCTCGCCTGCTGTTCTTTGAGTTGACTTTCTAAGTTTGTCAACATTCCACCAGGCACTTGTGCCGTTAGAATACGTGCGTCAATCCCCTGTAATGACCCTTCAAACTCGCTGTATTTATGGCGTACAGCTCGAAAATATGCAGCAATTGGTTCTAGTTGTTGCAAATCAATATCTGTGGTGAACTCACTGCCTTCAAGCATTGCCACGATTGTTTCTGTAGCGCTATGTGAATACGTCTGGCTAAATGGAGAAATCGCCGCATCGACAACATCCGCTCCTGCTTCAATCGCCTTTAATATCGCTGCTGTAGACAATCCTGTGGTGGCATGGCTGTGGATATGAATGGGTAGCGCTGTGGCCGCTTTGAGCGCCTTGACTAATGTATATGTTTGGTTTGGTAGCAATAGACCAGACATATCTTTAATTGCCAAGGAATCAGCCCCTAGCTCGGCACATTGTTGCGCGAAATCGACCCATGTCTGCTCAGTATGGTTGGGACTAGTGGTATAGCTTAAGGTTGCCTGCGCATGCTTATTACAGCGTTTTACTGCGGTAATTGCCTGCTGTAAATTTCTGGGGTCATTCAACGCATCAAAAATTCTAAACACGTCGACGCCAACTTCAGCAGCGCGCGCTACAAATGCATCGACGACATCATCGGCATAATGGCGATACCCCAATAAGTTCTGACCACGCAACAGCATTTGCTGTGGTGTTTTAGGCATTGCTTGCTTTAACAAGCGCAAACGTTCCCACGGATCTTCATGTAAAAAGCGAATGCACGCATCAAATGTTGCGCCTCCCCATGATTCAATTGACCAATATCCTACCTCATCAAGTTGTGCTGCAATCGGCAGCATATCTTCAAGTTTAAGGCGCGTTGCTAACAATGACTGATGCCCATCGCGGAGTACCAGCTCAGTCACTCCAATTTTTTTCATTTTTTTAAATGGTGGTGGAGTGCTGCGGTTATTACCGCATGTTGTTCAATATCTGTTGTAGATAACACAGGACTATGATTTTTCCCATCGTCCGCGTTTAGCTGTGAATGGGTCAATGCAGCAAGCAGCTTGGTGGCTAAAATCAAAGCGCCTAGAAATATAAATATACAACTGATACTCACGCCAGTGACAAAATATGCTTGATTGAGCATTCCAGTAGCTATATCCATTTTCTCACATCAATAAAATGACCTTCAACGGCAGCGGCAGCGGCCATCATTGGGCTTACTAAATGCGTACGCCCGCCGTAGCCTTGCCGACCTTCAAAGTTTCTATTGCTGGTCGAAGCACAGCGCTGCCCTGGCATAAGTTTATCTGGGTTCATCGCTAAACACATGGAACATCCTGGCTCACGCCACATAAAACCCGCATCAATAAACACTTCATCAAGTCCTTCGTCTTCTGCTTGTTGGCGCACTTGCTTAGAGCCTGGCACCACATATGCGGTCACCGATTTATTGACATGTTTGCCTTTGGCAACGCTCGCAGCTGCGCGTAAATCTTCTATCCGCGCGTTGGTACATGAGCCAATAAACACCACATCAATCGCGATATCTGTCAACGCCTGTCCTGGCTTAAGCCCCATATACGTATATGCGCTTTGATAATAACTTTGTTGATCTTCAGGAAAGCAAGATAATATTGGTGTGGGTGTATCAATGCCAGTAACCATTTCAGGCGAGGTCCCCCAACTAACTTGCGGCGTAATTGTGGCGCAATCAATATGCACCACTTTGTCAAACTGCGCGTCAGCGTCGCTCACCAGAGTCCGCCAATACACACAAGCTTGTTGCCATAACCTGCCCTTTGGTGCTAGTGGCTTGTCTTGTAAATATTGAATTGTGGTCTCGTCTACTGCGACCATGCCCGCGCGTGCGCCCGCCTCAATGCTCATATTGCAGATGGTCATCCGTCCTTCCATGCTCATACTACGGATAGCATCACCACAGTATTCCATTGCATAGCCAGTGCCCCCCGCAGTGCCAATCACCCCGATTAGGTATAAGATCATATCTTTAGGGCCGACACCGGCGGCAAGTTTTCCATCAAAAACCACCTGCATGCTCTTACTCTTTGGCTGTAATAAACATTGTGTAGCTAGAACATGTTCAATATCACTGGTGCCGATTCCTTGCGCCAAAGCCGCAAAGGCACCATTTGTTGATGTATGTGAGTCGCCACAAACAACAGTCATACCTGGGAGTATTCCACCTTGTTCAGGAGCAACAATATGCACAATACCCTGGCGTTTATCATGAATATCGAAATAGCGTAATTGGTGTTTGGCACAATTTGCATCGAGTGTTCCAGCCATTTCTCGCGCAATTTCATCTTCAATACCAGCAATGCCCAATGCGTGTTTTTCTGTTGGAATAATATGGTCAACCGTGGCGATGACGCTAGACTGTCGCCACATGTCTCGCTGTGCAGCATCAAGACCGGCAAATGCTTGCGGCGATGTCACTTCGTGGATAATGTGTCGATCGATATACAGCAAAGTTGAGCCATCATCTAAGGTATCAACAACATGCGTCCGCCACAGTTTATCGTATACAGTTTCAGACATAATCAGAAAAATTATTGCAGGTTGATTGTAATTGCGTTCAATGTACTATCATTTACCTACACACGGGAATATTTTAAGACTTTTAAACTACGTAATTCCAGATGATTACCATTGTTATCAGCAGAAAAATCAACCATTTTTACGAAGAACAATTTGATGAAGCAATGGCAAAGTGTGTGGGCATGGCTAACCGTGTTGATGGGTATGTAGATATCGAAATACTACAACAACGCAATAACCCGTGTTGTAGAATAACGATTATGCGGTTTATCAGCCTTGAAAACTGGTTGCAATGGGAATGTCATCCGCAACGCCAAACAATCATCGGTAGAATTAGCCCATTGCTGATAGCACCTGAGCAAATCACCATATATGAGAATTGTCAACTGCAACAACCCATCAAACTTTGACTACATCATGGGCATGCTAGCCGCTTTAGCCCCCACTTAACAACTATTAGCTAATAATTAATGATTGCTACGATAAGTATATAACTGCACTTCAATCTCTGTATAAAAATTAAAATCATGAAATGTCTGCATATGGTGAACGCCAGATTTATGGACTTATTATCTCAACTTCAGTCAAGCATGCCTTATAGATATGAGAATCAGGGGCATCAGTAGTCAAAAAATTTATCCTGACAAATTTCGCACTAGTATTTGTTAGGTTATAAGTTTTTAATTCTACTGTATCTATGTTAGATATTGTATATGCGTAATTAGTTGTATCTATGTTTGTATTTGTATCAAAGTTTGTGAATTCTTGCCATCTGTTGCCATCACTAGAAAACTGTATATTTCCTGAAACATTATGGTAATAAATGTATAAACTTATTTGAGAAATTGGCTGAATGGAAGGCAACTCAACTTGATACCACGCTGGAATTGAATTAGCACACCAAAAAGTGTCGCCTCGAGAATCAATAGCTTGATCAGGCGAGGTTACATAGTCGCTATACCAGCCAGTCGAAGACGCAGTAGCCGTATACGACTCACTAGATACAGTTGGTGTGGAAGGAACTTCGCTACTGAAAACTAGATCACCACCACCGTAACCCTCATCACCCCAAGTAACGACGCCCCCAGCGTTGGTAAGCGCGGCAAAAGCCCTTTCGGTTGCATAGATTGCTGTAACGTTAGTCAGTTGCTGCTGCACCCTTGAACTATCGCCGCCGTAACTAATGTCCCCCCAAGTAACGACGCCCCCAGCGTTTGTAAGCGCGGCAAAAGCCCTATAGGTTGCATAAATTGCTGTAACGTTAGTCAGTTGCTGCTGCACGCCTGAACTATTGCCGCCAGAATACTCACTCCCCCAAGTAACGACAGTCCCATCGTTTTTCAGCGCGGCAAAAGCATAGCGGGTTGCATAGATTGCTGTAACGTTATTCAGTAGATGCTGCACCGCTGCACTATCACCGCCAGAATACTCACTCCCCCAAGTAACGACGCCCCCAGCGTTGGTCAGCGCGGCAAAAGCCCAATCGGTTGCATAGATTGCTGTAACGTTAGTCAGTTGCTGCTGCACCGCTGCACTATCGCCGCCGTTAGACGTACTCCCCCAAGTAACGACAGTCCCATCGTGTTTAAGCGCGGCAAAAGCATACTTGGCTGCATAGATTGCTGTCACGTTATTCAGTTGCTGCTGCACGCCTGAACTATCACCGCCCCAATCCTCATCACCCCAAGTAACGACGCGCTCAGCGTTGGTCAGCGCGGCAAAAGCGTGGTCGTTTGTATAGATTTCTTTAACGTTATTCAGTAGCTGCTGCACGCCTGAACTATCGCCGCCCCAATACGTACCCCCCCAAGTAACGACAGTCCCATCGTTTTTAAGCGCGGCAAAAGCAAAGTCGGTTGCATAGATTGCTGTAACGTCAGTCAGTTGATCCTGCACGCCTGAACTATCGCCGCCGTTAGACGTACTCCCCCAAGTAACGACGCCCCCATCGTTTTTAAGCGCGGCAAAAGCATAGCGGTTTGCATAGATTGCTGTAACGTTAGTCAGTAGCTGCTGCACCGCTGCACTATCGCCGCCGTTAGACGTACTCCCCCAAGTAACGACAGTCCTGGCGTTGGTAAGCGCTGCAAAAGCAAAGTAGTTTGAATAGATTGCTGTAACGTTAGTCAGTTGCTGCTGCACTGCTGAACTATCGCCGCCGCCATTATCACTCCCCCAAGTAACGACACGCCCATCGTTGGTAAGCGCGGCAAAAGCCCTATCGGTTGCATAGATTGCTGTAACGTTATTCAATAGCTGCTGCACCGCTGAACTATCGCCGTCATTGGATACAGTTGCTGTTGCCGCAACTTCGCTACTCAAGCTAGACTCACCGCCGGCATTGTTTGCGGTTATTGTGTAATAGTATGTGGATTCATTATAACGATCTGTATGCGTGTATGGGCTGGTTACTCGCGATATTTTGCTGCCAGATTTACCATATCCAGCGCTTGTCGCCCAATATAGATTGTATGAATCTGCATTATTTACCTGATTCCAACTAATGGTTATTTCTCCTTCCCCATCACCTGCTGCTGCGCTTACATTGGTTGGTGCAGCTGGGATTGGTGATGCAGATGTTTCGTTACTGGAGCTCGACTCACCGTCGTCATTGTTTGCGGTTATTGTGTAATAGTATGATTCGTCATAACGCCCTGTATGCGTGTATGGGCTGGTTACTCGCGATATTTTGCTGCCAGATTTACCATATCCAGCGCTTGTCGCCCAATATAGATTGTATGAATCGGCATTATTTACCTGATTCCAACTAATGGTTATTTCTCCTCTCCCATCACCTGCTGCTGCGCTTACATTGCTTGGTGCAGCTGGGATTGGTGATGCAGATGTTTCGTTACTGGAGCTCGACTCACCGTCGTCATTGTTTGCGGTTATTGTGTAATAATATGTCTCTGTATTGGCACGCTCTGTATGCAGGTATGGGCTGGCTACTGCGGATATTTTGCTGCCAGATTTACCATATCCAGCGCTTGTCGCCCAATATAGATTGTATGAATCGGCATTATTTACCTGATTCCAACTAATGGTTATTTCTCCTCTCCCATCACCTGCTGCTGCGCTTACATTGGTTGGTGCAGCTGGGATTGGTGATGCAGATGTTTCGTTACTGGAGCTCGACTCACCGTCGTCATTGTTTGCGGTTATTGTGTAATAATATGTCTCTGTATTGGCACGCTCTGTATGCAGGTATGGGCTGGCTACTGCGGATATTTTGCTGCCATCTTTACCAGCACCAGCTGTTGTTGCCCAATACAGATTATATGCAGCTACACCAGCGACACTATCCCAACTAATAATTATTTCTCCTTCCCCATCACCTGCTGCTGCGCTTACATTGGTTGGTGCAGCTGGGATTGGTGATGCAGATGTTTCGTTACTGGAGCTCGACTCACCGTCGTCATTGTTTGCGGTTATTGTGTAATAATATGTCTCTGTATTGACACGCTCTGTATGCAGGTATGGGCTGGCTACTGCGGATATTTTGCTGCCATCTTTACCAGCACCAGCTGTTGTTGCCCAATACAGATTATATGCAGCTACACCAGCGACACTATCCCAACTAATAATTATTTCTCCTTCCCCATCACCTGCTGCTGCGCTTACATTGCTTGGTGCAGCTGGGGGAGTTATGATGTGTGGGTAGCCACCGTCAGCTTCACTATTCAAGCTAGACTCACCGCCGCCGTAATCCTCATTCCCCCAAGTAACGACGCGCCCAGCGTTGGTCAGCGCGGCAAAAGCCCTATCGGTTGCATAGATTGCAGTAACGTCAGTCAGTTGCTGCTGCACGCCTGCACTATCGCCGCCGTTATCCTCAGAACCCCAAGTAACGACAGTCCCATCGTTTTTAAGCGCGGCAAAAGCATACTTGGCTGCATAGATTGCTGTAACGTCAGTCAGTTGCTGCTGCACCGCTGCACTATCGCCGCCGTCATCCTCCTCACCCCAAGTAACGACAGTCCCATCGTTTTTAAGCGCGGCAAAAGCATACTTGGTTGCATAGATTGCTGTAACGTTATTCAGTAGATGCTGCACCGCTGCACTATCGCCGCCGTTAGACGTACTCCCCCAAGTAACGACAGTCCCATCGTTTTTAAGCGCGGCAAAAGCCCTATCGGTTGCATAGATTGCTGTAACGTTATTCAGTAGCTGCTGCACCGCTGCACTATCGCCGCCGTCATACCCATCACCCCAAGTAACGACGCGCGCAGCGTTGGTAAGCGCGGCAAAAGCAGTATCGGTTGCATAGATTGCTGTAACGTTATTCAGTAGCTGCTGCACCGCTGCACTATCGCCGCCGTCATCCTCCTCACCCCAAGTAACGACAGTCCCATCGTTTTTAAGCGCGGCAAAAGCATACTTGGTTGCATAGATTGCTGTAACGTTATTCAGTAGATGCTGCACCGCTGCACTATCGCCGCCGTTAGACGTACTCCCCCAAGTAACGACGCCCCCATCGTTTGTAAGCGCGGCAAAAGCATAGCGGTTTGCATAGATTGCTGTAACGTTATTCAGTAGATGCTGCACCGCTGCACTATCGCCGCCGTTAGACGTACTCCCCCAAGTAACGACGCCCCCATCGTTTTTAAGCGCGGCAAAAGCTTCCCAGGTTGCATAGATTGCTGTAACG
Organism: Gammaproteobacteria bacterium; assembly: GCA_965277405.1. Lineage (GTDB taxonomy): Bacteria > Pseudomonadota > Gammaproteobacteria. Next base: position 546,619 of record OZ255726.1, on the reverse strand, counting down.
TTAGTCAGTAGATGCTGCACCGCTGCACTATCGCCGCCCCAAGACGTACTCCCCCAAGTAACGACAGTCCCATCGTTTTTAAGCGCGGCAAAAGCCCCGTAGTGGGCCGCATAGATTGCTGTAACGTCAGTCAGTTGATCCTGCACGCCTGAACTATCGCCGCCGTAACTATAATCACCCCAAGTAACGACGCCCCCAGCGTTGGTCAGCGCGGCAAAAGCAGAGTCGGTTGCATAGATTGTTTTAATCTTAGAATCATTTTGACCTGCCATATATTCGCTACTGGAGCTAGACTCACCGCCGTCATTGGATGCAATTAGTGTTGCCGCAACTTCGCTACTCAAGCTAGACTCACCGCTGGCATTGTTTGCGGTTATTGTGTAATAATATGTCTCTGTATTGGCAAGCTCTGCATGCAGGTATGGGCTGGCTACTGCGGATATTTTGCTGGCAAGTTTACCAGCACCAGCTGTTGTTGCCCAATACAGATTATATGCAGCTACACCAGCGACACTATCCCAACTAATAATTATTTCTCCTTCCCCATCACCTGCTGCTGCGCTTACATTGGTTGGTGCAGCTGGGATTGGTGATGCAGATGTTTCGTTACTGGAGCTCGACTCACCGTCGTCATTGTTTGCGGTTATTGTGTAATAATATGTCTCTGTATTGGCACGCTCTGTATGCAGGTATGGGCTGGCTACTGCGGATATTTTGCTGCCATCTTTACCAGCACCAGCTGTTGTTGCCCAATACAGATTATATACAGCTACACCAGCGACACTATCCCAACTAATAATTATTTCTCCTTCCCCATCACCTGCTGCTGCGCTTACATTGCTTGGTGCAGCTGGGGGAGTTATGATGTGTGGGTAGCCACCGTCAGCTTCACTATTCAAGCTAGACTCACCGCCGCCGTAATCCTCATTCCCCCAAGTAACGACGCGCCCAGCGTTGGTCAGCGCGGCAAAAGCCCTATCGGTTGCATAGATTGCAGTAACGTCAGTCAGTTGCTGCTGCACGCCTGCACTATCGCCGCCGTCATCCTCCTCACCCCAAGTAACGACAGTCCCATCGTTTTTAAGCGCGGCAAAAGCATACTTGGTTGCATAGATTGCTGTAACGTTAGTCAGTTGCTGCTGCACCGCTGCACTATCGCCGCCGTTAGACGTACTCCCCCAAGTAACGACGCCCCCATCGTTTTTAAGCGCGGCAAAAGCAGTGCGGGCTGCATAGATTGCTGTAACGTTAGTCAGTTGATGCTGCACCGCTGCACTATCGCCGCCGTCATCCTCCTCACCCCAAGTAACGACAGTCCCATCGTTTTTAAGCGCGGCAAAAGCATAGCGGTTTGCATAGATTGCTGTCACGTTATTCAGTAGCTGCTGCACGCCTGAACTATCGCCGCCCCAATACGTACCCCCCCAAGTAACGACAGTCCCATCGTTTTTAAGCGCGGCAAAAGCAATGTCGGTTGCATAGATTGCTGTAACGTTAGTCAGTAGCTGCTGCACCGCTGCACTATCGCCGCCGTCATCCTCCTCACCCCAAGTAACGACAGTCCCATCGTTTTTAAGCGCGGCAAAAGCAGTGCGGGCTGCATAGATTGCTGTAACGTTAGTCAGTTGATGCTGCACCGCTGCACTATCGCCGCCGTCATCCTCCTCACCCCAAGTAACGACAGTCCCATCGTTTTTAAGCGCGGCAAAAGCATAGCGGTTTGCATAGATTGCTGTAACGTTATTCAGTAGCTGCTGCACGCCTGAACTATCGCCGCCCCAATACGTACTCCCCCAAGTAACGACAGTCCCATCGTTTTTAAGCGCGGCAAAAGCAAAGTCGGTTGCATAGATTGCTGTAACGTTATTCAGTAGCTGCTGCACCGCTGCACTATCGCCGCCCGAAGACGTACTCCCCCAAGTAACGACAGTCCCATCGTTTTTAAGCGCGGCAAAAGCCCCGTAGTGGGCCGCATAGATTGCTGTAACGTCAGTCAGTTGATCCTGCACGCCTGAACTATCGCCGCCCCAAGACGTACTCCCCCAAGTAACGACGCCTCCAGCGTTGGTCAGCGCGGCAAAAGCAGAGTCGGTTGCATAGATTGTTTTAATCTTAGTATCATTTTGACCTGCCACAACTTCGTTACTGGTACTAGACTCATCGCTGCTACTTCCATTGTTACAGCCTGCTATAGCGTGCGGTGCACATGGTCGCAGCGTGAGCAGATCGATGCTACTTCCATTGTTACAGCCTGCTATAGCTAATAGTCCTAGCGCTAAAAATAATATCTGTTTGTTCATTATCCCACCCGAAATAAAAAAATTCTTAAATATCATATCTTTTAAGAATATATGTTTTTCACTCAAACTATACAAATCATCTTTGCGGCAAATTACACAAAAAAAGAATACATTTCCCCTCTTCCCCTATGGAAGCTCTGATTAAGTCCATGATGGACGAGACGGAGCAACAACGCTGATGGCTGATGGATAGCAAGGCGCAGTGCGCAGCTAACACTGGTGGGTGTTGTGGGTATTGCCAAGTGCTGCAACGACGTTAGTACCGCTTTTTTTCGTCGTTGTGTTGCATATACTTTGGGTTTGCGGCAGCGGTACTTGCTGTGTTGCATCCCTTGGCGTATATGCTACGGCATGCACCTGCGGAATGCGCCTTGCAATCATCAGCAATTGCAGGCAAACTCGCTCCATCAGCGAGTTAATCAGAGGTTCCCTATGAGCAAGCAGCTTGAAGGCATTGTCGAAATAGATGAAACTTGGTTTAAATATTCTGAAAAAGGCAGTCGCTATTTATCCACTGGCAAGCCGCGAAAACGCGGTAATAGCAAAGCATCTACAGTGAAAGCTGTTATTGGCATCGATCGAAGTGGCAACATTGTCGATCAGGTTGTAGAGCACTTGACGCTGGATCAATTACAGGCAACCTTTGTACCTAAACTCGCCGACGATCTGGTTCTCTGTACCGACGGTCATATCAATTATGAGCATCTAGCCAAGCAGAAAAATATCAATCATGTCGTGTTAAATCAAAGCCTTGGTGAGCGGGTCAAAGACAAAGTTTTTCATATGCAAACGGTGAACGCCTACCACATGAGGCTCAAGCAATGGCTAGCCCCTTTTCATGGTGTTGCAATTAAAAATCTTCATAAATATTGTGGAAATATTGTGGATAGTTGCGTTGGTTTGAACTTAATAAACGGGGAGATATATCACCTGCCAGCTTCATGAGGGATATGCTGTATACGCCATTTCAACAAACTCTCAGAACATAGCCTTAAAGCAACTTTCTAAAGCAAAAGAATCATCGGAAAATGATATGTTAAGGAAAATATCTAATTTTTGTATTACGAATTGTAATAAATTTTACATAGACGGTTGTATGATCGACCCAGCAGGATCAAAAAAAGAACATTATGAGCAAAAGACATATGCTTTTGGTTTAAATCAGCGCAAATATTGTCCGTATGGAGTAATTGTTCAAAAAACTAAAATTGATGGTGAGTATCTTACAGGTCGCGTAAGTTTTACGGAAGAAGGGAAAGAAAAGTTAATTTCAGCAATACGAGGTCTAAATCAGTATAGTTTTAGTAAAAAACATAGGATGGCAAAATAAAAGAGTAAATAAGGATGTCTCTACATTTGTTGGGGCATCTAGGATGGAAACAATTATTTTTAAATCACTGGATTAATGATATGAAACGAATATTTGCAGTAATAGCTATGTTGATGATGTTTGCCGCTGGCAATTCAGTTGCATCAACTGCGCAGCCAATACTGGTTGAAGAAACACAAACCAATCATGAAATTATTGTGTTGGCTGATAATCAGATTCAAATTGAAACTGTGGAAAAAAAAGGATGGAAAGAGCAGGATGAAAGCAATAAGATTCGTAAAAGCAATAAGATTCGTAAAAGCAATAAGATTCCTGAAAGCAATAAGATTCCTGAAAGCAATAAGATTCCTGATAGTCCTACTTTGGTTGATTTATTTGTTGGTATGATGGTTGATTTTCTATATAAAATGATGATAGTAATCGTAATTTTATCTATTGGTTGAACAAATTGTTGAAATAAGATATGCTACAAGTATCAATCACATCCACAATGCTCTAAATAATGCAGACCTCTGCATTTAATCTGCTAAAACAATCAGTTAATGGGCTTTCTCCAAAGCAAAAGGCTGACTTAGAAAAGCATTTACTCAATCCGCAATCGCAACCTCAAGTACTGAAATTACTTGCACAAGCGGTACATGGATGGACCTCATTGCCAACATGAAAGTAGCTAAAAGTACCTAGAAGTGGGGCACTTCGCCAGGACGTCAGCGGTATCGTTGTCGGTCATGCTTAAAAACCTATAATGCATAACGGGTTCAGAATTGAAGGCTCTGCATAAGCCTGAACTGTGGGAACAATACTGGACAAACGATGGTTGATTCAAAATCGCTGCGCATTGCTGCCAAGGAATGCGTCATCAACCTCACCACGGCATTCACATGGAGGCATAAATTTCTTAAATTGGCTGATTTACTTATGAGCAAGCAGCTTGCAGGCATTGTCGCAATGGATGAAACTTGTTTTAAATATTCTGAAAAAGGCAGTCGCTATTTAACCACGGGCAAGCCGCGAAAACGCGGTAATAGCAATGCATCTACAGTGAAAGCCGTGATTGGATCGATCGCAGTGGCAACATTGTCGATCAGGTTGTAGAGAACTTTACGCTGGATCAATTACAGCCAGCCTTTGTACCTAAACTCGCCGACGATCTGGTTCTCTGTAGCGACGGTCATATCAATTATGAGCATCTAGCCAAACAGAAAAATATCAATCATGTCGTGTTAAATCAAAGCCTTGGTGAGCGGGTTAAAGACAAAGTTGTTCATATGCAAACGGTGAACGCCTACCACATGAGGCTCAAGCAATGGTTAGCTCCTTTTCATGGTGTTGCAACTAAAAATCTTCATAAATATTGTGGATGGTTGCGTTGGTTTGAGCTTAATAAACGGGGAGATATATCACCTGCCAGTTTCATGAGGGATATGCTGTATACGCCATTTCAACAAACTCTCAGAACATAGCCTTATAGCCTAGTGTAAAATTATTCAACTCAACTATAACCTTATATTTTAAATATCATGTATAAACAAAATGATTACTCTAGCAGATCTAGTAGCCGCTGATCATATATACCGCAATTTCGCTCAATTAATAGATATTCGCCGCTTAGTTAGTAAATATTTAAAAACAGCACAAGGCTCTAGCAACTATAAAGGATATGGTATAGAGCTGTTATTTAAAGCACTACTGCTGCAACACTTAGAAGATTTAAGTGATAGAGAGCTAGAAAGATACTTAACAAAAAACACCGCCGCTAAATGGTTTTGTCTAAATGGTTTTGTAATGTAGCGTTAATCGCGCCTACGCCAGATCATACAGTATTTACAAGAGCTAGAGCGCGTATAGGTACGCACCAATTATCTAAGATATTTGCAGATGTTAGCGCTCAATTGCAACAACATGGGTACATGAATGAGGTATTTACTTGTATAGATGCCTCTCATTTAATAGCTAAAGCTAATTTGTGGGAAGAGAGAGATAGAGCAATCCAGCAAAAGTACGCCAAACTTAATAATGAGGTTTTGCCTAAGGAAGCTCTGATTAAGTCGCTGATGGAGCGAGTTTACCTGCAATTGCTGATGATTGCAAGGCGCATTCCGCAGGTGCATGCCGGAGCATATACACCAAAGGTTGCAACACAGCAAGTACCGCAACAGCGCATGTATAACACCAAAACAACGCCCTATTGTGAAGCATAAATAATCTTTGGCTCTATCTGCGGATGCATGGCTTTACCGATTGGTGCCCCTATGTATGTTGGGTCAGCTATCAGATAGATGGTATTGCCATAATGAATTGTGTCACCTGTTCCGTTCAGAGCTATGGCCGTAGTCAGGTGGTTAGGGTATAGCAGTACCAGATAGGGAAGGTCGAGCAGCTCATGCACCAGCCAAGCATACAGAATAGCTCTGTCTTCACAGTCGGCATATGGAAACCCTATAGATTCTTCGGCAAATAGGTAGTTTTCCTTGCCAAACTGTTGTTGATCAGTCTGGTAGGCGAGAGATTTCTGTACCAACTTAAGCAGCAGACTTGCCTGCTGATATTTGCTCTTGCCTGCAAGCACAGGCATGAGCTGATCTTTGAGTGATTGTTCAAGTTTTGGCGAAAGAGGTGTTTTAAAATATCGAGAAAAAATCATTTGCGGATAATCCTGCATCATCCGCAGTGTACGTATATCGAACTTAAGCGTAATTTGGTAGTGTTCGCCATCGTTGGAATAATCAAGCTGGCGAACATGAATATTCTGCTTGTCATCAGACCACCGCACTTGTGTTGGGTTGATATTCTCTATGGCTGCAAGTTTATCAAATTGTTGTGGATAGGTGTGCAAGTCGCTACCAGCTGGGGTATCAAGATAGTATTTATTGCCTTCTATAAATATGTATGAGTGACCATATATTGTCTGGGTGACTGGTAGTAGTAAACGTAATTCGTTGCTTGTTTCGGCTATGCGCAGATCGTAGCCAAGCTGATTCATCCATTTCCATTGGGCAAGGCGTCTGGTTTGCCAGCTATCTGGGTAGAGCTGCCGTGCTATCTCACGCATCAGCAAGTATGTACCCCAATCGTCAAGGTGGAGTCGCTCTGCAGTATCACGGGCAAACACAACTAACTTTTTTTCGTAATCTGGGTTTGCTTGTAGATAGTCAGTAATTGCCTGTTTGTCTGCTCCTGCTGACATGACTGGCTGCGTGACCACAGGCATAGATAACGTCATTCCATACAGATTAAGTGGCTGCGTGTTTGCTGTTTTTTGCTGTGAAAGATGACCATCCCTAGGTTTTACAATTGATGTTTTGAGATTTGGTGATTTGGCTGCTAGTTGATGTTTAACCTGGTTGCCGTAGGCTGGTTGGTTTTGCGGCTTGTTGCCAAGCAAGCTGAAGTCTGCTTTGTAAATTTGAAATTGGCGCCAGTTTTCTTTAATTGCTTTTTTTAAAGTTTCCTGTTGCTGGGCACGATAGGCTTCAAACTCGTTTTTACTATTGCGCTTGTAAGCTGCAAAGATTTTTTTTTGCTTATTTATGCTCTGCTGCATCTGCAGCTTACGCTGCTCAATATCGCTAGCAGCGTAAGTTGTTGTTATTGAAGAAGAAGTAATCCAAAGGATTGTCACAAATACAGGTGCTAGGTAAATGCGCATATTTTTCTCATGGTTATGTGGCTAATGGTCAGGGTTGACCAGCATAGCATATCTGCATATAACATCCGACCGCAACACTCAGTGCTTCACCTGAACATTATAATACTATCCTGAGGCTTCTCATATGTACCAAACAATGCTCAACTTCCTTGATCAATCGGTCCAGAACATACAGTCTTTCATCGGCAAGGTCAGGTTTTGCACTTGTCAGGGAGGAAAAATGATAGTGGATAGTCTCAGGACAAGCGGCTGCCACTATTAAGTCATTATGTATTGATCCACTTGAGTTCGGTGCTGCGATCAAACCACCAGCGTATTTATCGGGATTGGGGTACAACCAGCGCTCACGCCGTAGCTGTTTGGCCTCGGATTGATCAAGTAGATTAACCTGACCAAGTTCGTTAACGAGAAAAAGGTACATGTTGCTATTAACTGGTTTGTTATAGGAAACGAAATAACGCTCACCAGCACGAAAACTCTCCTGTTCATGATGTTTATCGTCAAGCAGTGTAAGTTCATCTGTCTTGTCTATAGCAAGGGTAAGACGCCATAGTTGCTCATTCGGTAGCTGGAAACTGTGTCCCGCCAATTCAATAGACCATGAATTATTCAGCCGTTGTAGAGTCCAGTTGTCTGGGCAACCATCTGCTTGTAAATCTCGGGTGATTGGTGCGAATGGCTTGAAACCTGTTAGGCTTTGCTGCCTGTGTATTCCGACAGCCTTTGCTCCTTGACAAAGACTGGGGGTTTCGAGAATACGCGACCGAACCGACCTGATATCAGTGCTGTAAGCGATGAAATAATAACTGCCTCGTTGCTCAGCCTTACGCAGGACGGCTCCGTGTATATCCGCATTAATAATTACTTCTGCTGCCCTTGTATCGCTGAACTCATCAATGCCAATGTTAGTAATTCGTTCAAACTCAGAAAAAACCTGAGTGGAATGTACGCTGACGCCCAGCTGGTTACGAAGATGATCAAAAGACTTGTACCGAGCTTCTTGTTTTGTCAAACCATAGCCATAGCCAATCACTATCCCTTGCTGCTGCGGTAATCTTTTGTACCACTGCGGATATTCTAGGGTTGGTGTGTTTGTGGCGCAAGAAATTAGGAGTATTGCCATACAGACAAACTGCCAAGGAGATTGCATGCTTTGTCTGGCTTGTGCTATAGCTGCTGATTGCTCCCCAGCAACTGCGGATCCTGATAGCTGAGCGAGCCTCCTATTTGGCGCGAAGTTGTTTTGACCTGACTTTGTACCGATTCAAACCAATCTTCAACCGTTTGCGGTTTGTTTGCTACCAGCCTTTTAATCAGGTAGTAGCTAAAAAGTCGGTAGCCTTTGTCTTTGAAGGCGGTGGAGTATTGCTTGTCTGTCCCTGCTGTCATAACGATGAGTTTGCTCTTGTCTATCAAAAGTTTTTTTGGTGATAGGCTCGCTGCTGCCACACCTTTGATGACTGACCTGCCGTCCGCGCCGCCAGTAAAGCAACTGTCCATTATCACTATTGCGTTGCCTGCTTTCGATTTAGCGAGTAAAGCATACATATTTTCAAGTTTAAAAAAAGGCTCATCGCTGACAAAGTCGGGAATCATATCGGTCGGCAGCATATAAGGGGTATCGTCTTGTTCTCTGACCGGCAAGCCGTGACCATTGTAGTAAAGGATAATGCTGTCACCGGGGCTGATGCCCTCACGCAGCAGCTTTTTGAGCTTGGTTTTTATCTGTCCGCTGGTCGCCTGCTCGTCGTAGAGGGTGATGGTGTGACCAGCGTCGATGCCAAGTGATTTTTTGGCGGCGAGGGCAAAGTTCTCGGCACTTCTTCTGGCAAAAAGGATGTTATCTGTCTCCTGGTAGCGTTCTGCACCGATGACGAACAGCCATTTGCTTTGGTCTATTGGTGCCTGGGCTAATTGTTGCACCAGCGGAGTGAGGTCGTCTTGATAGCGGGTGAGTGCTGTGGTGCCGTCTTTGTACTGAACCGTCCCCACTGAGTTGACATCGACTAGGTTAGGGTTTTGCTTTTGCAGTAGGGAGATGCTACTCAGTTCACGCGTTTCGCTGGCGTTGCCGATGGTAGCAACCAAAGGGGTATTCGTGTGTTGTAGCTGTTGCTCGCTTGCCTGCGCTAGCCATCTTTGATCATCATGCAAGATAGTGATTGAAGTTACACGAAAATCATTGGTGTCGCTTAACTCAATATTCGGTAGCACTTTCACACTTTTGCTGTTAGTCATAACCTGTTTGCGCAGCTTCAGTGGCGCCTGCGCCAGTTTATAGCGACCAACAAGGGTTCCTTTGAACACCAGATCAGCATAAAGATCAAGTGTTTGTTGGTTGATTATTACTTTGTCTAGTGCTGGCGGCTGCGTTTCAAGGCTATAATCAAGTATGCCTTGTACATAGCTTGCTAGTTGATTATGGCGTTGCTGTTGTAGGCGTTCAAGCTTGGTAACTTTGCTGTTGCGCACTTCGACCTTGTGTCTGTAGTCTGCTTGAAGTTGGTTTATCCGCGCTTGACGCGCCTTGTTCAGCTGAGCAACTCGAGTTTCGAATTCACTATCCCCTTCCCAATTTTCCTGTATCAACTCTACAGCTGGCGGTAACGTAGGCATTATGATTTTCGCTGGTTTGATTATTTCCTTAAGGTTGAGCCAGTCAGAAGCCAGTTGTTGGATAAAGGCGGTAGTTGTCCGCCAGCTAGTGCTGTCAAGCTGCCACCTGCGCAAATAAACAGCAACTCGGCCACTGCCGTAGGGGCTTTTGGAGCTCGCCCTAGCATAGGCAGCGGCTATGCTGGTATTCGTTGGATATTTGTGTTGTAGCTGGTACAGCTCCTCCAGACCTGCGTCGCCACGATTCCAGCTGGCGACAAACTTATTCCAGACATAGTCGTCTGACCTCGGTAATTGCCAGAGTTGGATGCTACTATGCCGAAATCCGATGGCAAGAAGGCCAGCTGGGCTGAAGGCGACTGAGTATGCCTCGCATCCCTTGCAATTACTCCCACGCCCATCAAGGGTGCCCACCGACGTGCCGCTGCGCGGATTCCAGCGTTTGACAGTCCTATCCAGAGATCCGCTGGCGAGGGTCTTACCATCTGGACTGAAGGCGACTGAGAATACGGTATCAGTATGCCCGATTAGGGTGCGCAACAACTTGTCGCTGCGCGGATTCCAGAGTTTGATAGTCTGATCATTAGATCCACTGGCAAGCGTCTTACCATCTGGACTGAAGGCGACTGACCATACCGCGTTACTATGCCCATTAATGGTGCGCAACAACTTGCCGCTGCGCGTATTCCAGCGTTTGATAGTCCTGTCCAGAGATCCGCTGGCGAGGGTCTTACCATCTGGACTGAAGGCGACTGTAAATACGGTACCAGTATGCCCGATTAGGGTGCGCAACAACTTGCCGCTGCGAGTATTCCAGAGTTTGATAGTCTTATCCCCAGATCCGCTGGCAAGCGTCTTACCATCTGGACTGAAGGCGACTGAATTTACATCATCACTATGCCCCTTCAGGGTGCGCAAAAACTTGCCGCTGCGCGGATTCCATAGTTTGATAGTCTTATCCCTAGATCCGCTGGCAAGCGTCTTACCATCTGGACTGAAGGCGACTGAATTTACATCATCACTATGCCCCTTCAGGGTGCGCAACAACTTGCCGCTGCGCGGATTCCAGAGTTTGATAGTCTTATCCCTAGATCCGCTGGCGAGGGTCTTACCATCTGGACTGAAGGCGATTAACGTTACCGAATTTTTATGCTCATGGTAGGTGCGCAACAGCTTCCAACCATAGATTCGCTCCTTGAACGCCACTCTGGTGGCGTTCCTCAACTCTGCGTTGGGCTGGTGCTGTTGAGCTTGCTGTAGCTGGTGCTGTTTTATTATAGCCTGCTGTTTAGCCTGCTGTCGCTGGTGTTGTTGACTAGCCTGCTGTGTAGCGCAGCCTACGGCTAACAGGATACAACTGACGAAAACGGTAAATCTAGTTACTGTTGTACTGAGTGTGGTGTTTCGCATGAACGTCCCCCTCCTGTGGCGTTGTATTGATCAATCTGCACAATTGTTACGCTATAGAGACTATGCTAGAGCAAAGACAGCAAAAATCACAGACAAGTGTACGAAAACATTCAGTATATTTCAATAGTTTGACAACGTTGGCAGTGGTTTACACGACATATGCCAATCATCTGCTTAATCAGCGATTCCTTATTAGCTGGGCGTTTAAACTGGTGAATATCACTCATCACTTGCATTTTTCGTTGCAACACACGTTGCTAGAATGATGAATCAAACCTGCTAACAATCAATATTGGATGAATGGTTAGAATACCAACTAAAGCTCCATCACTCATCCACTGCCGTAACCAGAACATAGTAGTTGGTATGCCCATCGTACCAACGTTCTCGCACTTCTACCTGCACTTTAGTTGCCTCCATAGTCCCGCTGCTATTCTCCTCTAGCTCTTCCCATTCAATCCTCCCATCAGCACCAGCGCGAACCAGAGTTGATGATTCAACCAGATACCCTTTCCTTTTTGCATAATCAATACTGGCTCGGTGGGTTGCTAAGCTGATTTGTGCGGGAATGCCGTCTATGTTCGGTCCAGCAATGCCAACTCCGCTGTTTGCTGGTGGATTGTTCATCCATTCAGGAGGATGCGGTTGAAATAGTGTGCAAGATGGAAGAAGCAATACCAAAGCAAACAACAAACAATGGCGCATGGAGGCATTTATATGTGGACGCTAACTATGCGGACGCTAACGACTATGCAGGCACTAACGACCTATTGCACCTTCTCATCGAGGCGTTTCATTGCATTGCCTAGGTTCATCTTACCCTTTAACAGATTATTTTCCTGTTCCAGTACATCGATAACTTCGCCTACCACCTCCTTAACATCAGCAGGATTCATTACCATCAGTACATACAGTTCGTCTCCGCTAGAACTAACCACTTTTCGAATAATGTGGCTGCCGATAATATTTTGCTTCACTGTTCTACGAGTTGTTTCTTCAAAGCTATCTGTGTTGATAACATCGCCATCGGTTGATGCCACTTCAGCGGCATAGCTTTCAATCATGTTTTTTATGGAGATGTTCATCCGCCCCGCCAATTTAACCTGTGCAACAGCCGTTGCTTTTGACTCAGCTAGTGAACGGTTGCCGCCTAGTCGTGCACTTCCCATTGCTTGAAATTTTGGACCGCCATCAAGACGCTCATGACACACCCACAGTGGAGCATCACCACCCACAGCGTCTGGAAACAAGCATTTTTCCTGCGTGGGAACGGCAGGGGAAGATGAACAGCCCGCCAGCAAAACACTACCGACAATCAATACCTGTGAAGCAATTCTATTAGTATACATAATGCCCATAACTCCAATTTAAATGTAAAATATTGTGAATAATACATGTTACCAGCAAGAACAACACCTGTTTGCTAGGAATTATATCGATGAATACTGCAAATTTCACACGCTATCGCTGCAAAACTCCACGCGCACAATTACCATAAAGAAGTGTTCGTGATGGTGCGGGCATCAACAACAGCATCAGCCCAGTTTTCAATTGCGCGATAGTCCGCTTGTAAACTAGCAGGTCTGATTGCAATCATCAGCAATTACCCACAAACTCGCTGATGGTCGAGACGGTGAAAAAACGCTGATGATAATTTAGCATGCTGTTGAAAAACACACCTCCGTAGCATTTATACCCAACGCGTGGGATGCTGACAGTGCGGCGTGGCAGCATCTCAAAGCTGCAACGATACAGGAAAAAACGCAAAAGCATGCCCATGCCAAACGATATTCTGAATACCACAGGGAACATGCTCGAATCATTGAACTATCCGACAAGCACAAAGCAAGTTACGGTTGGCCTTACTGATGAAAAAGCACTCTGACACCACGACGGTACCCGCAATGTCTTGCCTGCACTGGAGTTGCTCGGTATCAGCGCAGACGATATTTACAAGATATTAAACGCACGCTCAATATTGGCTAATTTAACTTAAACAACAAGACAGGTAACTTTGATGCGCAAATATCAACAGCCGCTATCAGCACGATAAGCGCATCATCATCTTAAACACCAAGACAGCCGCTGGGCAACAACACACAAATATTAAACACAAATAGTAACGCGCTGATTATTATCAACTACCAGCATCAAGATTTACCGAGCACATTGGAGGCTGCAAGGTTGCTTTGATTAAACTAAGAGGAGATTAATAGCCGCTTATTGGTGAGTTAATTCATTAGTAATTCCGGATTAAATATCAATTTATCATCCCAAACTGTCCAGAAATCAAAAAAAATGAACTGTGGAGTGAAAATAGAAAAATCCAGAGAAAACCGACAAAATTTACATAAAACAACAAACCAACAACTAATCAGTTTTCATCACCTACCTGACGAGGGTAGAGTGTACGTATACACAAGACTAAACAGGGACATATTATATTCAGCATTCTTACTCACATTCACATAGTAATTGTCAAACTCATAATAGTTTCCATCCACATCCACATAGTAATTGTCAAACTCATAATAGCTTTCTCCATAGCTTGTTCCGTATAAGGCAAGCAAGAATAAAACTGCTGATTCTTCAGTAATTTTCAACATATACCCCGCTCGTAACCCACTAGACGGGTTACTATTCAGTGTTTCAGTTTGCTGTGCTATCGAAAAAAGATACGAGCCTGGTCTTTCAGTCTGTATTTCTAATGTGTTTTGGTGCAAACTCGCACCAAGATACAAACCTGAAGCAAAGTGATAGTCATAGCTTAATGCAACCATTTCTCCTTTTATGTAAAACCCGTTCTCTAATTTTTTTTTAGAAAGCTTTTGCCTCATTATACTAAGTCGATGTTTCTTAGCAAAAATAGCTCCAACAGTAAAATTCAGTCCACTATGTTTTATTGTATTTTCTCCACGGCCTAAAAATTCTGCACTGCTTTTCCTTACAGGCAACGCATAACCTACTCCAACAAATAGTTCTGTTGCAGCGAAGACTGGCATAGAAAAAATAGTGACTATGAGTGCGAATATTGTGTGTTTATGCTTCATTTTTGGTATCCCTAGTGTAATAAAGTATAATAAAAAGTGTAGATTAAATTCACATCCTGTATTTAGTATCGCAATCAAGCATCCAGTTGCATTAAACTGTTACACTTACAATCGCATAAGTAAACACTACAATCACAAAATCGTACATTATAATCGCAAGATCTTACATTACCTACTACTACAGTAACAGACGGACACTAAACCGACGAATATTAGGGTAAATACTATTTTTTAATGGATGTTTTCTGCATTTTGTCAGTAATTTATAAAATCTTTCAAACCTAAGGAATCTCTGATTAAGACTCGCATATACTCCAAGAACTCGCATATACTCCAAAAAAGTAATAGCAATAATTTTCAATGGTCAATATTTGACCATTTCGCTGATCTTTTGTTGCTGTTTTACTGTTTTTCTTGAATTTTGGGCGGTTCTATCCTGTTAGTCGTCCGCGCAGCATGTACAAGTTCGTCAATGCCAGCAAAGAAAATACTTGTACTCGATTCTTTTCTAGTCCTTTGTAGCGAGCTTTCTTATAACCAAACTGACATTTGATTACCCGAAAACAGTGCTCAATCTGGGCGCGCACCTTAGAGTTCTGTCTATTGCGTTTGCGCTGCGAGGTGCTCATTTGCTGCTTTGGTTTACGTTTATCATTCACCCGCCAATCTATCCCAAGGTGACGCGAACCGCGTTTATAACTGTCGCTTGTATATCCTGCATCGGCAAAGATAACCTTGCCTGTTTTACGCAGCAATTTGGGGGGGTCATTGATGTCCGCTGCATTCGCGGCTGTGGTGGTAGGCCGCGGCTGTGGTGGTAGGCATTGCCGCGCTATGAATCATATTGCTATTAGCGTCGAGTTGCTATATGCATTTTCATGCCAAAATACCACTGCTTGCCTTTCCTTGTTTGCTGCATTTCAGGATCACGGGCTTTCTCTTTAATTCTGCGTAGATGATGGCGCATTGATGGTCGTGGCAGCAACCATTGTCCCTGGTGAGATTATTATATTATTGTTCCATACAATACTCATTCACCACAGCAAGTATCTTGACGCTGAGTTGATGTTTTTCTATGATCCTGCGGGCAAAGTTCAAGATGGTGGTTTCATCAGGGATGGCATCGTCTATCAGCTCTATATGGGCAAAACGCCGCATGCTTTCCATGTCATATAGTGCTTCTTCTACCCCTGGGTCTGATAAGTTGTACCATTGCTGTAAAAAATAAATGCGTAACATGGTCTGCATATTAATCGGTGGGCGGCCATTCCCTTTCTTGGGATAATGCGGTTCTATTAACTCTAACAACTGTTGCCATGGAGCTAATTTGTCCATTAACTGCAAGAATTTTTTTTGGTTTCATTGTTACTTTCTTGTGGTCGTATGCAGCACTGGCAAAAGTTGTTTGTTTCATAAGATTATCCGCTTATTCAAATATTCAAATATTCAAATAGATTCACCATTGTATATCTTTGCAGCTGATATTGCTGTTGTTTGGGACTTAATCAGAGATTCCTTAGGTAAAACCTCATTATTAAGTTTGGCGTACTTTTGCTGGATTACTCTATCTCTCTCTTCCCACAAATTAGCTTTAGCTATTAAATGAGAGGCATCTATACAAGTAAATACCTCATTCATGTACCCATGTTGTTGCAATTGAGCGCGAACATCTGCAAATATCTTAGATAATTGGTGCGTACCTATACGCGCTCTAGCTCTTGTAAATACTGTATGATCTGGCGTAGGCGCGGTTAACGCTACATTACAAAACCATTACAAAACTATTTAGCAGCGGTGTTTTCTGTTAAGTAACTTTCAAGCTCTCTATCACTTAAATCTTCTAAGTGTTGCAGCAGTAGTGCTTTAAATAACAGTTCTATACCATAACCTTTATAGTTGCTAGAGCCTTGTGCTGTTTTTAAATATTTATTATCTAAGCGGCGAATATCTATTAATTGAACAAACTTTCGGTATATATGATCAGCGGCTACTAGATCTGCTAGGGTAATCATTTCTACTTGTTTATACATGATATTTAAAATATAAGGTTGTAGTTGAGTTTAATGATTTTACACCAGACTATAAGCAATATACCTAATCAATAAGATTATTTGTCTTCTATTTGCAACAGTCCCAATAGACAGAACTCTAATGCGCGCCCGGATTGAGCACTGTTTTCGGCTAATCAAATGTCAGTTTGGTTATAAGAAAGCTCGCTACAAAGGACTAGAAAAGAACCGAGTACAAGTATTTTCTTTGCTGGCATTGACGAACTTATACATGCTGCGAGGACGACTAACAGGATAGAACCGCCCAAAATTCAAGAAAAACAATAAGAAACAATAAGAAACAATAAAAAACAGTAAAACAGCAACAGAAGATCAGCGAAATGGTCAAATATTGACCATTGAAAATTATTTCTATTACTTTTTTGGAGTATATGCGAGTTATTGGAGTATATGCGAGTCTTAATCAGAGCTTCCTTAGATAATCAAGCAATACCAGCCAACCTTACTTGGTTGATTGCTGGCAAGAGCCAACAAACCTAGTCCGAGCGACCTGTGACTGTTTGCAATGTTTTGTTGATTGCATCGCGAGCTTGCTCCATCTCTGCTGTAGAGCCAGACATGAAAATACGCCCCGTCGCCCCCATCATTTGCACATCGTTGATGGTTGCGTGCGGTGCTGCTCGTTCCGCTTCATTGCTCGCTACGCATGCAAACAGGGCAGGGGCCATTTCATAGATCAGCAAAGACACGCCCGGAACTAGGATAGACGCATCCCTAGACCTATTGAGAATGATTGCATGCTGATCCGCAAGATCTTCAATGATGTCATGGAACAGAATTTTCGGCAGTAATTGGTCTGTTGGCTGCGCCCCAATCCCCCGCAAGATGGCTTTTCCGACCTTATCCAAATCGTCCATATTGTCTGAATGAAGTTCTAACAGACCAAATTGTCGCTCAGTGAATAGAATTCCTGGCTGGATATCTGGCGATTCCTTGAGCGCCAAATCGGCAATTCTATGAATAGCTAGCGCCGGTGCTACTTCAATGATGAGACTGTGCTGTCCGGCAAAAGGTGGGTATCCGCGTGCGCGCGTAGGTGTGGCAAGATAGGCGGCAAATTGTGGCTGCAGGTCATGAATGGGCAGATAAACCCTAAGTTCGGTCATATGTTTGCTCTTCGCGTACGGATGCTGCTATCTTACTTGAGTTTCGCAGCTTCAAAGTGTTTACCTAGATCAGCATGTGGACGTGGGATCACGTGCACTGATACCACTTCACCAATGTTGTTGGCAGCTTCTGACCCTGCCTCAGTTGCTGCTTTTACTGCGCCAACGTCACCTTTGACGACGACTGATACGAGACCGCCTCCGACTTCATTGCGCGCAACAATTTCAACATTAGCAGCTTTGACCATGGCATCAGCCGCTGTCATTGCCGCGACATACCCGCGAGTTTCGATCATTCCGATTGCTTGATTTGACACTTTTGTTCTCCTTTTAAATTAAAGATTGGATAGGCGACATGCCCAATTATGTTTCATCAATTGAGCCGATAATCAGGGCATCTATTGGTGCTTTTGCTGTTGTGAAATAGCTCGCCGCAACAGACCCTGTTGTGATCAAAACTTCTTCACCCAGCGCACAACCCAGCGGGTCGAGTGCGATTATTTTGCTGTCATAGGTCTCCACTTCAACGAGTGCGCCATTGGGAACGGTTGCTATCCGTTTTGAGGACCAAACTTGTCCTATAACTTTGCCACGAATCATGTTGCTGACCTTTCGATTTGTATTCCTCGTCTGCTAATTTCATCCCGTGCCAATGGGGTAAAGCGGACTTGTTTGCTAATCATTAGTTTTTTTGTTCCGTTTGGTATCCCGGTTAAGTCGCGTTCAGAAATTAGCCTCTTGGTAAATTTGACAACTGCAGGCGGTAACGCAACTGGAGCTAACGGAACATGTGCTTGGAGCGGACGTGCTCCATTCAATGAAAGTGTAAAAACGTAGTCCCCAGACATCACCTCGCTGCGTAAGCGTCCGTCCTGTTCCATCTCCAATACGCGACGAGCAAACGCGTTCAAATCTGCGCTCGAGGTGATCGACACAACCTCTTCTGTTGGCGGTGTGGTTGGCGCTGAACTGCCAGCGCGGAGGTTACGCAATTCTTCGGCAATGATTGCGCGGATGACGGCTGTTAGGTCTGACACTATGCGGCGCCTACAACTCTAAGGGCTGCTTCGGCTGCGTTTCTTGCCGTGCGAACTTCTGCTTCATCACCCGCCAAATACAGTCGACCGTTCGCGCCAATCATGCGCGAGTCAATCAATTTGATATTGGCTGCTTTTTCAGCTTCGTTGCAGGCGAGCATTGCATACGATGCTGGCTGACACTCTAGCAGATATAGGCTTTCTCCACCGAGTATCATCGACCCCATGCGATTTCTATTTATCAAAAACGCATGCTGATGGTCGATGCGGGTGATAATTTTCGAAGCCAAAATTTTAGCTGGAGCTGCGTCTTGCCGGCGTGCACCAAAGGCGTCAAGAACGGCTTGCGCTGCGGCTTGAACTGCCGCCGTGGACTTTGCATGAAATTCAAGTGTTCCAAATTGGCGCTCCACTACCAGCATACCGGCTTGCACGGCTGCACTTTTCAGCGCCACATCAGTTAGCACTTCGATATCGAGCCCTGGAGCGATTTCGATGATTTGCGCTGACATTCTGGCGCGGGGCAGGCTACCACGCATCCACGTTGCCAGATACGCCAAAGTTTGCGGCTGTAATTGGTCGATAAAAATGAAGGATCGGAGCTCTGCCATGATTATTTTTTTATGATGTCACGAAGTTCTTCCACAATGATGCGGCGCAGTTCGCTTTTGCTAACCGTGTCCATCGAGGAATACGCGGACGTATCTGCAGCAGTTGCGCAGCTGCGTGGTGTTGCAGGAATGCCGTCTGCAGGCGCAGACTCAAGCGCTCCCTTAAACCCACGGCTTTTTCCATGAAAACTGCCAAATGGCACATTTTTGCTTTCATTGTAGGCAATTCTAGTCCAATGCACTAAATGTTGAGGACCGACATTCTCACCAATTGATGAGCGTCCGAAGAAGCCAGTACCAATTGTAAATGTGGGGGCAAGTCCAGTGCCAAAACCGGCCGCACCTTGAGAACACGGCGCGTTTACGACCACCCGATACGCTTCAATTTGAGCGGCAAATTCCATGATAAGATTTTCATCGCTTGCATGAATTGCAGCTGAATGGCCAGCCCCTGTCAGCCGTAAAATTGCCCGCGCCTGCTGCGTTGCTTGTGCGCGGTTCTTGGCGACATACATTGCAAGTACGGGACAAAGCTTTTCTTTTGCAAGACTCTCTTCCACCCCAATTTTGGTAATTGGAGCAACGAGAATTTTGGTTTTTTTGGGAACCCGAATACCGCACTCATGGGCAATCCAAGTAGCATCGCGACCGATTGCTGCAATATTGAACCCCATTGAATGGAACAGGAAGTTGCGTATCAAGTCAACTTCTGCTGCGGAACAAATATATGCACTTGCTGATTTTAAGGCTGATTTGAGCTGGTTTTCAATGTCCGGCAAGGTAATCAATACGCTTTCATTGGTACACAACACCGAGTTGTCAAAAGACTTAGACTCTACAATTCGCTGTGCCGCTTGGTTGAGGTCAGCCGTGCTATCGACGAATACCGGCGCGTTGCCAGGACCAACGCCAATTGCTGGATTGGATGACGAGTACGCCGATCGCACCATGGGTATCCCGCCAGTTGCCAAAATAACGTTTGTTATAGGTGATGTCATACATGCTTCGACCATTGGGATAGTCGGCATTGCTAGAATTTGAATGACTCCATCCGGCGCACCAGCTGCTACCGCGGCTGCAGCGAGCCGATGAGCAGCGTCGACTGAACATTCCCACGCAGCAGGATGCGGCGAAAAAACAATCGCGTTGCGGGTCATCATCGACAAAATTATTTTGTAGTTCAACGTTGCAATCGGGTTGGTTGACGGGGTCAGCGCAAAAACAACCCCTGCAGGCCTTGGTATTTCAACGATCTTGCGCGCCTCATCCACCCGAGGATTGACAAAGTCTTGATCCTGGTAATAGTCAACTAGTGGGTGTGCTGTCATCTCGTTTTTCAGCTTCTTATGCTTGGCTACCCCAAACCCAGTTTCTCTAACTGCACGCTCAGCACATTCACCTGCCATAGCGTGCGCAGCTGCAGCCACAGCTTGCACAATCCGCATAGTCGCAGGATAATCATATCGATCAAATATGGCGGCTGCCCACCGCGCGCGCTCCAACATTATGGTTGCTTTGCCAGTCCGCGCAGCGGGAGTTGCTGAAATATCAATCAGCGAGTTATAAATATTTTGTTCCATCAGCATCCTCGCCGTCTGTTGCCCATCACCTCATCACGGGCAAGTTCAACAGCGATGGCGACACGCCGCAGCACTTCTTCAGCGTCGCGTTGATTGAGCAACAGCCCAGGTTTGAACTGGAGCACGCTTGGGTCAAGTGTCGAGAAAATTGCCCAGACGCCGTTTTCATAGAGATTTCTCATAACAGGCTTGGCGCCTTGTGCATGGTTAAACTCGAGCCCCATGATGAGACCATGCTGCCTAATGCCAACAAAGAAGTCAGCGAATGCAACCCTGATTTCGTCCAGCCCAGCTCGCAAATAATCACCAATGAACTGAACCATTGACCCAACTTCTGGACGTTGGACAATCTCAATAGTTTTCATTGCGACAATACAGCCAAGCTCTGCTCCACCCATCGTGGAAATATGACCGAAGCCATCTTCCTTGAGCCACCCACCACATTTTTCAGAAATAAGCACACACGCGATTGGGTACATCCCGCCTGATATCCCTTTGCCCGTGACCATAATGTCTGGTTCAACACCGTATTTGCTGCAGCCCCACATCGAACCAGTGCGCATCAGACCTGTTTGCACTTCATCAGCGATATACAATGCGTCGTACTTTTCACACAGCGCTTTTACGCCTGCTAAATAACCAACATCAGGCATTGGAAAACCGTATGTGGCAGGGATAGTCTCCATAATCACCGCCGCCACGTCTTTTTTCCGCAGCGCATCTTCCATCGCGTTTAGGTCATTAAACGCGACTTGGATGAACTCGTCTTGAGTGTCTTCTGAAAGAAACAGCTTCGAAAACCGATCATCACCAGTCTTAAGCGCAAGACCAGTGTGACCGTGGTAGGCTTTGATGATTGAGACAATCTTTTTTTTCTGCGCAGCATGCCGCGCAGTTTTGATCGCAATATCAATCGCCTCACCACCACCTGACCCGTAGGTTGTGTATTTCATATCAGCCGCAGGCGCACATGCTTGCAACACTTCTGCAAGAGCTGTTCTCGCCAAAGCGGGAAAGTGATGATTACCCATGTCGAAGCGTTCTGTGCCAGCTTTTAGCACTTCAATAAGTTCTGGGTGACGATGCCCTAAATTATAAGTGCCGCCATTCAGATGGAGGTCGAGTAAGCGGCGACCATCCATATCGTACAAGTAATAACCTTCACGCCGATCAATCACCAGATCGACACCCATATTGATCCAATCTTGGGTTTTACCTGGATTCCAGAATGACTTAGACCTCTCTAGAAACTCTTCTTTTGCTTGGCTCATTCACCACCCTCATTGATCATCATTGCTACGCGTAGTTTTGATAATGTAGACTTTTGCTCCGCCTTGCTTGACATGCTGCAGCTAGCAGTTGACATATTCTTCGCATTTATTTGCATTTTGAGAGGTATTTTCTACCAAGATCCGCTGTTATTTGGGCAAATCTAGGTGCCAAGGCCTGTGGCTCTGGTGCCTCAAGGTGACTGCCGATCCAAGCTAAGAGCGCCAAACGACGCAGCATAATGAATGTCTCAATTTCAGCTTCGGCTGCCAACGTCAACCCCCGTTGCTTACGATAGCCTGTTACCCATGCGTGTTTTAGCTCGGGGACACGGGTGTCGTCTTCCATAAAACTAATCCCAGTCGCAAAATCGTAGAGAAACCAGCCAAAACCACAGTCATCAAAGTCGATCAACCTGGTGCGGTTACCGTCAACAAGCAAGTTTGCAAGACGCATGTCAGCATGAATCAGTCCAAAATCGTTCTCGCCTTTGCCAAAAGCAGCCAATCGATTGCAGACGACTGTTTCTACCACATCGAGCGTATTCTTAATGTGCCGATCAACTTGCGGACCATCTCGCCAGTTGCCCCAGATAGCATTTGCTCCAAATATAGCATCTGCATCCCAAGTCAGTCGTTCAAATAAGGCAGGCTTCGTCCACTGGATTGAATGTAAGTGGGTGCGCGCTGCAATCTCGCCTAACTCCGCAAAGGCGCTGACCAAATCACCGTCTTCACCCGGGTTCATACCTGCGACAAAATGAAAGAGAACCATAAAACGCGGTCCAGTTAAACCTGCTATCGTTGCCGATTGAATGGCTTTACCGTTGCGGCCGACATACACATCTGGACTGATAACCCCGCCGTTGGTGTTGAGCGCCTTAGTCCACTGCAGCTCACACTCAATCGCGCGTTCGGAGTGATAGTTATCGCGGTGGACGCGCAGCACTGACCGATAACCACCAGCTGCTTCAACCAAAAATGTCGCGTTTTCAGACACATTTATTAGTCTGGCCTTTGCTCCCGCGGGGATGTCCCAAAAACCCAGCGATTTGTCGACAAGACACTGAATACGCTTTAGCGTCTGTTGCAGCGGTTGTGCGGATTCAGCCATAATAACCACAATTTTTTTAAACCTCGTTGATGGCTGCAAGGGACTCTGGGATAGTCTGCCCACCATCAACGATAATTTGTTGGCCGGTGATGTATCCTGCTTCATCAGAGGCAAAGAACAAAGCAGCGTTGCCGATATCTGCAACATCCCCTAAGAGCTTAAGAGGGATAGATGCTGCCATACCAGCGAGATAATCCTCACCCAAATCTTGCAGACCCTCTGTATAGATGTTGCCAGGCATGACAGCATTTATGGTGGTATTGTAACGAGCTAACTCGAGCGCAGCTGTCTTGAGAAACCCGAGCTGACCAGCTTTGGACGCGCCATAGTGTGACCATCCTGGATAACCTGTAATCGGTCCAGTAATTGAAGAAGTAAGGACAACGCGTCCTTTGCCAACTTTTTCAAAATATGGAATAGCTGCTTTCACGCAAAGAAATGCTGACCTCAGATTGGTAGCCATGACGCTGTCCCATTCTTGCGGGTTCATATCGATGATTTTTGTTTGCGGATAAACCCCAGCGTTGGCACAGACAATATTTAATTCTCCTTGTGCTGCTGCGGTGTCAGCAAAGGCAGCTTTCACACTCTGCCAATCAGACACATCGCAGACAACATACCTCACCTTGCCGCCGATGGCATTGAGTGCGGCTGTTGTCTGCTCGAGCGATTCTTCGCCGCGCGCAGCCAGCGTCACCTGCGCCCCTTGCTTGGCAAAAACCGACGCGATGCCGCGCCCGATACCTTTTGCACCGCCAGTTACAATGACGCTGGTATTCTTCAGTGATGTAAGCATTGTATTCTCCTATTTTTGTCAGCTATTTTTTTTCGCTCGGCTAGTTTTGATTGACTTAAATAGCCAATGTAAAGCGCAAGCTACGAGTAATAACAGGAATGACCCGCATACGGACATGACCCCAAGCGTTGGAATAAGCGGGGAATAACCCGATACCATTTTTGCATACAGCCATTCGGGCAAGGTCGAATCGGCACCTGTGGTGAATAGAGAAAGGGGAAAGTTTCCCCAACTCAACAGAAACGCAAACAACCCAGCTGCAACAAGCCCTGGCATCAACAGTGGCAGTGTTATCTCTTTCATGATGGTTATAGTGGAAGCACCCATGTCACAGGCTGCTTCTTCTAGGGCAGGGTCAAAGCTATAAGCTCTGATCGCTACAATAAGTGTTGCGATCGGCGCGATCCAAACAAGGTGGGCAACCACCGCTGTTTTCCAGCTTGGGATTATGCCAACTGAGTTGAACCAAATAAGCAACGCCAAACCTAAAACTGTTTGGGGAAAGAATATCGGCAGCAAGATGAATTTCTGGAATGCGCCGCGCAACCGCCATTGATATCGAGCGAATGCGAGCGCGCCAAAAAAAGCGACAACTACTGAGACAATTGTCACAATTATTGCGATTATAAACGACGTATAGATAAGCTCGCGAACTGTGCCGCTCTGTAACGCATTTGTGTACCATGCGGTTGAGTATTCTTTGATTGGGAAGGTGAGGTAGCGCGTATTTGAGATCGATGCGAACCCAACAGAAAAAAGCGGCAGGTAGAGAAAAAAAATAATCAACAACCCGTAGCTTAGCAGAACGATTTTGGTTGTTTTGCTGTGTTGCATTATTGTTTTCTCCCCAAGATGGCGTCAAGGTCTATTTTCCTGATACCGACGACAGCAAGGCTGCCAATGATTAAGATCAGAATCATGGAAAGAGCTGCGCCAAGGGGCCAATTCTGCCCAAATGTGAACGCTGTCTCGATATCATCCGCCATAACGATGACCGCCTGACCACCGAGGAGTTTTGACTCTGCAACCGCGCCAGCTGTCAGCACAAAACTTAGTAATGACCCAACAGCAATCCCTGGCGCTGCCAGAGGAATATCAATGTTTTTCAGTACCTGCCAGCGGCTGGCACCCAAATCTACGGCAGCCTGCCTGGCATCATCAGGCACCATAGCAATGCCCTGGACAAGCGGAAACAACATGAAAGGCAGGTAGACATACACCAGACCAAATATGATGATTCCTACATTATAGAGTGGGCCTGAGTAGCCAAAACCAGTCCAGTATCTAAAGTAGCCTTCAACCAGTCCCCCTTTCATTAAGGTTAGCACCCATCCCAACAGCCTGATGTTTTCTGAAACGAAAAGACTCATGACGACGGCAACCGTCACCACAAACGTAAACTTTCCAAAGACTTTCGCCATACCGTAGGCCAGCGGCCAACAAATCAACAGCAGAACTAGCGTCGCAACCAATGCCATCAACAAAGACCAAAACAACGATCGATAATACCCCTGATCAACGAAAACCGCATACGCTGAAAAATCTGGCAGATGAAACAAACTAAAAACTTTTTGTGGCATTATCGAAAACATAGCGACAACTATTAGCGGCGCTAAAAAGCTCAGAAGCAAAACAACCACTAACGGAATGGCACATATTATTCCGAGTCTGTTTTCCGCTTTTTTCATGACTAGCCCCGAATCACGTGGACATTTTCAAAGTCGAATCCAAGGCTTACTTGAGTGCCATGTTTGCCTGCAAATCGATGTTCACGCAGCTTTTCGACAGTAATAATTTCTCCAGAGTTTGTCTCCACTTCGTATTGGACCCTTGACCCAAGCGCATATTCGGCTTGCAACTTGCCGCGTATAGTGAAACAATTAGCGTCGGATCTTGCAAGAAAACGCACGCTTTCTGGCCTAACCATGAGCGTGGCGGTCTCGCCTGCACACAGCGTAATACCTAGCGCAGCGGCTTGGTCATTCATGGGTAATTCGATGCCGTTGCCATGAATACCACCGGTTTTGCAACCTTGGATTTCAAACAAATTAACTTCACCCATGAATTGGGCAACGAACCTGCTAACTGGTTTGCTATAAATATCATCCGCAAGCGCAATCTGCACGAACTCGCCTTGTTTCATGATGGCGATGCGGTCAGACATTATCATGGCTTCTTCAAGCGAATGGGTGATGTACACGAAAGTTGTTCCTGTCCGAGCATGGAGTTGTTTAAGTTCTTTCTCGAGGATTTTTCTCAAGCGATAATCGAGTGATGAGAGGGGTTCGTCAAAGAACAGAATCTCTGGTTCAAATGCCAGTGCCCGTGCAAGAGCTACGCGTTGGCGTTCTCCACCAGAGCATTCGGTGACGCCTTTCCAGTAGTAGTTTTGTGGAAGCCGCAGCAAATCTAGCAGTTCCATAGCTCGTTGCTTGCGCTTTGCTGGGTTGATCTTACGTATCTTGAGTGAAAACTCTATATTCTGACCGACGCTCATATGCGGAAACAGTGCCAGCGATTGACAGACCATACATGTCGGACGTTCGTTGGCAGGCGTTGTATCTATCCGTTTGTCTCTTAGCCAAATCTCGCCCGAGCTGAGACTGTCTATCCCGACAAGCAGACGTATCAGGGTTGATTTACCACTGCCAGAAGGACCAACAATAGTAAAGAATTCACCTTCATTAATATCAAGGCTGACGTTATTGATGGCGGTGAAACTTCCGAAAATTTTGCTGACGTTTTTTAACCGCAAGATTGGTTGCGCTGGCATTTATGACCCCCTGACACTAAAATTCTGCAAGCCCCAACCAAAAAGACCAGACTTATTCATGGACGACGACAGCAACCTATGAGCGGCGCGCCTTGGTATAAATGTCGATCAGTGCATCATACGATGACACAGAGTCATATTGCAGCGATCTACTCAAGTCATCGCTCAGGCTATCCATCTGGATAGCATCGAGTTCATCCGCGCTAAACTTAGCAACAACCTCGGGGTTGCCCATTTGCGCAACGGGGTTATAAGTGCCCTCGGTAAAGGCGACTAGTTTTGAATTATCTGGCGTCTGCACGAAATCCAAAAAGTCTTCTGCAAGGCTAGTTGCATCGGGGTTATTTACCAGTGAAGTCAATTCAACCCAAACAACGCCGCCCTTACCATTAACTGGACCCGATTTTGGAGTAATAGCGCGAATATTTTTTGCACCGTCGAGACGGGCAGGCGATGCTGTATATGTGCCGCCAGTAAAATACGCGTCAATTTCACCATTGATAAGCGCCGTGTTCATGGTTACCAGGTCGTCTGTCAGAAGTTGGGCTCCTGCAAATATTTTCTCTGCTGTGGTTTTGAATTTTGCCTCACCATCTGCATCGACTGGCTTGAATGGGTTAATACCCGCCGTCAGGCACATATGTATGACATTCCAGTTGTCATAAGTCAGTATGCCGTAGCGGTTACTCATCTTGGGGTCTAAGAATAAATTCCAGCCTTGGTCTTCTGCCATCTTGCGACTAATTTTGTTGGTGTTCACAACAAAGCTAAATGGACCGTAGCGCTGCGGCATGCCAATTAAATTGCCATCGTCGGCGAAAGAGAGCGGGTAGGGCGCTGAAAATTCTGGCAGCATTTTTTCGAAATGCGGCATGAAACGTTCTTTATTAAGCGGCTTAATCAGCTGCGCTGGATACAGTTGCTCCCTGGCCCAAGGCTGGTTGATATTGATCAAATCCCAGACGTTGACTTCACCAGCTCGAAGTTTGTTGATCATGTCTGGATCAGAAGTACCGCTTTCAGCGCGGACGGTTGCGCCAGGGTTGGCCTTCCTAAATGGGTCAAGTAAACTGTCGGTATTATAACCTTCCCAACATAAAATGTTTAGTTGATCGTTGCGGCTAGCAACTCCGATTGACGGCATCCCTAGCGTTACCAAGCCTGCTCCTGCGGCTAGGCTTCTGGAAAACTGACGGCGTGATAGTTTCATAATTTCCCCCTTATGTTGTGTCTTCAACGCGCGATTTCTCGCTGCAATTCTAGTTTTATTTGAAAATTATACTGCCGTCTACAGGCGTCTGCTTGACCGCAGGACTGGTGTGTTTAACAACAGAATAACCCCTACGGAACCTCTGATTAAGTCCATGATGGGCGAGACGGAGAAAAAACGCTGATGATAACTAGACGCAGTGCGCAGATAATACTGGTGGTATTATCAAGTGCTGCAACGATGTTAGCTGTAGTAGTGCAGCGTTTTTTCCCGTCCTTCTGGAATATATAACGGTTTGCGGCAATTGCTACGCTTGCTGTGTTGCATCCCTTGGCGTATATGCTACGGCATACGCCTGCGGAATGCGCCTTGCAATCATCAGCAATTGCAGGCAACCTCGCTCCATCAGCGAGTTAATCAGAGGTTCCCTACAATAACTCCAGAGATTTGAGTAGGGGTTTGAGTCAATCAGTTTGCCAATTCCAGCGCATGGTAAACACGGCGCAAATCTTCCAGAGTCGCTAAAATATTTGCTAAAATGCAAAGAATAGACCATACTTGCAGCTGTATTTTGTTGTAGATAACAGGAATACATATATGAACACAAACAATAATATGGTTCCCTCAAAAATATTATCTGCAGCTGCAGATGGTGCGGTGGGTCTGTTTGCGCGCAATGGCGGCGATGTTGAAAAAATATTTGCAGCAGCTGGTGTTAGAGTCAATGATTTAGCAGGACCAGTTGCAGAAGTTAATTTGGCGCAGTATTGCGCTTTGTTTGAGTTGGCATCACACAGCACACATAACCACAACATTGGGCTGCACTTCGGCAATTCCTTTCAACCTAAACAGTTGGGGATGTTGGGATACACTGCTATCAGCTCACCAACGCTTGCTGCGGCACTGCGGAATATGGAGTTGTATTTTTCCGCCCATCAAAATCAGACGAGCTTTGGTCTGATACCAGATGATGGGATTATTTGGCTAAGCTATAAAATATTCGACCCGCGTATAGTCGACCGCAGACAAGACGCCGAACTTTCTCTTGGGATGTTTTGTAATATATTTAAGTCCGCCTTAGGCAACAATTGGCGTCCTTTAGAAGTGCGGTTCGAACATGAAAAACCAGACAATATAAATGATCACGAACGGCTGTTTGGTGCGCCAATCGTTTTCGGTCGGCGCACCAATGCAGTTGGGTTTCGTCACCGTGATTTAGATGCAATTATGCCTAAGCAAGACCCTTATTTGTTTGCGGTTGTTACTGCATTTTTGCAAGGGCGGCTGAAGTTACAAAGTAACCCTGTTGATTTCTCCCAAATTGTACGCAACGAAATAAAGATGCATTTAGGAACGCGTCTACCAACGATGCAAGAAATTTCAAATGTTCTGGGAATTTCTGACCACGCACTGCAAAAGAAACTACGCAGTCACGGACTCAATTTTACTGACATTGTAAAAGCTGCTCGTCACGAATTAGCTTTACACTATATGAACGACGCAAATCTGCCGTTGACGGAAGTTGCGTATAGTCTAGGCTATTCGGAACTCTCGTCGTTCTCGCGCGCGTTTAGAAATTGGACAGGAATGAACCCACAGCGCTATCGCCGCCTTGGCGGTGATTAGGGATGCTCTGATTAATTCCGTCTCGCCCATCATGAAGTTAATAAGAGCTTCCCTCAGCCAATTTAATGAAAACTCAAGGTGCGTTATATGAAAAGTACGACAACTGAGTACACCTCAATCGCACTCAAAGATATCGAAGACATTGCCAACTCTGCCCTACTTGCACATGGCTTTGCAACGCAGCAAGCCAAGCCAATTGCCACGACTATCACCAAAGCCGAACGTGATGGCTGCGCTGCTCACGGGTTATTCCGTCTTGCGTTTTATATTAAAGCAGCGCAGTTCGCCAACCTTACTGCGCAAGCGACGCTCAACCAGCCATCTCCTGCAGTTATCCAAGTCAATGCCAATAATGGTTTCTGCCCACATGCACTAGCAATAGGATTGCCTGTTCTTGTTAAAAAAGCACAAAGCCAGGGTATTGCTGCGCTGGCAATCAATAATGCCTTTAATATTGCTGCGTTATGGCCAGAGGTGGAGTGGTTAGCAGAACAAGGACTTGTTGCGTTAGCATGGACATGTGCCAATGCATTTGTCGCCCCAGCAGGTGGCACGCGCCCTTTGTATGGGACCAACCCCATGGCTTTTGCATGGCCGCGCGCTCATACCCATCCTTTGGTGTTTGACCAAGCATCAAGCGTTGCGGCAAGAGGTGCAATACAGCTTCACAAGATTGAAGGAAAGCCATTGCCTAAGGGCTGGGCCATAGACAAAGCAGGTAATCCAACCACAGACCCTGATCAAGCATTGCAAGGTGCGCAACTGCCTTTTGGTGGTTATAAAGGCTCATCAATCGCCTTAATGGTAGAATTGCTTGCAGGTGCATTGCTTGGCGATTTGCTGAGTTTTGAATCAACAAAACAACCTAGCGCAGCTGTTGGTGTTCCGTTTGGCGGTGAGTTGGTTATCGCCATCAAACCAAGTGCATTTAGCACAGATTCTGCTGCTCGCGCAGAAAAACTATTCGCAGAACTACTCAGCCAACCTGGCACAAGGCTACCAAGTGCCCGCCGCTTCAAAAATCGCGAAGTGTCGCAACAACGTGGTGTTAAAGTGATAACGTCAGTGTTAGCACAAGCGCGTAGCTATCTTTCGTAGTTGTTGTATTTAACTTGGCAAGTGCTGATTAAATACATTAACCGAACACATCGTGAGCAACTTTATAGTCAGGATCTTCAGATCGGTTAATTTCTGCGACATTACCAGATTTGTCAAGCAATTTAATGCAGTCCATACTGAGATGGCGCAGATGAATATCAATTTTGCGTTTTTGATAGCGCTTAACTAAAGAACCAATGACTTCAATACCTGAGTGGTCCATGACCCGGCAATTTTGAAAATCAATAATGACCTCTTGCGGGTCTTGCTTCGGGGTGAAATTATCTCTAAAGGCTTGGATAGAACCAAAAAACAATGGCCCATTGGGGCGGTAGATTTTACGGTTACCACTATTTTCTAATACTGAGTCAACCCGCGTTTGCTTCGCTTGCTTCCAAGCAAATACTAATGCAGATACAATAACGCCGACAACAACAGCAATCGCTAAATCGCTTATCACCGTAACAACAGTTACCGTGATGACAACGATTGAATCCGAGCGTGGAATTTTTCGTATCATTTTTAAACTTGCCCACTCGAACGTTCTAATAACAACAATCAACATTACCCCGACAAGTGCTGCAATTGGAATGATTTCAATCCAACTCGAGCCGACAATAATAAACAGCAACAAAAATAACGCAGCAGCAATACCAGAGGTACGCCCCACTCCTCCAGAGGTAATATTTATTATGCTTTGGCCGATCATCGCACAACCACCCATACCACCAAAAAATCCAGTCACCACATTTGCAACGCCTTGTCCAACGCATTCTTTATTGCCACGCCCTCGTGTTTCTGTAATTTCGTCAATAAGCGTCAAGGTCAGCAGAGATTCAATTAAACCAATTGCTGCGAGGATCAATGCATACGGCACGATAATGCGCAAAGTGTCGACATTCAATGCAACCATTGGAATGTGAAACGCAGGCAGCCCACCTGCAATTGATGCATTTGGGTTATTCGACATATCGACGAGCACATCTTTAACGTTTCTAGCCACATCGATATCTGCAAAAACCACGATTGCAGTCACAACAAGAATTGCAGCGAGAGTTGATGGTATGACTTGCGTCAACTTAGGTAGCCAATGAATAATAGCCATCGTCAGCACTACCAACCCGAGCATTGTGTATAACGCTTCGCCTTGCAACCATTGCAGCACCCCATTTGTATCTGCAACTTTGAACTGCCCTAATTGTGCAATAAAAATCACAATTGCCAAGCCATTGACGAAACCTAGCATAACAGGATACGGCACCATGCGGATGAACTTGCCAAGGCGGAAAACACCAGCCAGTATTTGAAAAACCCCCATCAACACAACGGTTGCAAATAAATATTCCACGCCATGCAGGGCAACGAGGCTGACCATGACGACTGCTAATGCACCTGTCGCACCAGAAATCATTCCAGGCCTGCCACCGATTACCGCGGTAATGATGCCAACTATAAACGCAGCATATAAGCCAATAAGTGGTTCTACACCAACGATAAACGCAAAAGCAACCGCCTCTGGCACCAGCGCCAATGCCACAGTAAAGCCAGAAAGCACATCAGCCTTCATACTTTGTGAACGTTTATAGAGGCGGGTGAGCATTGCGGTTTGCATGGTGTATCCAAAATAAAAAACGCGGCAGAGTATCACTTAGCACATGCACAATATAGTGTTTTATTACTTCAATTTTATGCTTGTATACTAAGGAAGCTCTGATTAAGTCCATGATGGGCGAGACGGAGAAAAAACGCTGATGATAACTAGACGCAGTGCGCAGATAATACTGGTGGTATTATCAAGTGCTGCAACGACGTTAGCGCAGCGTTTTTTCCCGGCCTTCTATTGAATAGATGATGGTTTGCCTACAAGCGGTACTTGCTGTGTTGCATCCCTTGGCGTATATGCTACGGCATGCGCCTGCGGAATGCGCCTTGCAATCATCAGCAATTGCAGGCAAACTCGCTTCATCAGCGACTTAATCAGAGCTTCTTTAGGGAATCTCTGATTAAGTCCCAAACAACAGCAATATCAGCTACAAAGATATACAATGGTGAATCTATTTGAATATTTGAATAAGCGGATAATCTTATGAAACAAACAACTTTTGCCAGTGCTGCATACGACCACAAGAAAGTAACAACAAAACGTGAAAAATTCTTGCAGTTAATGGACAAATTAGCTCCATGGCAACGGTTGTTAGAGTTAATAGAACCGCATTATCCCAAGAAAGGGAATGGTCGCCCACCGATTAATATGCAGACCATGTTACGCATTTATTTTTTACAGCAATGGTACAACTTATCAGACCCAGGGGTAGCAGAAGCACTATATGACATGGAAAGCATGCGGCGTTTTGCCCATATAGAGCTGATAGACGATGCCATCCCTGATGAAACTACCATCTTGAACTTGCCCGCAGGATCATAGAAAAACATCAACTCAGCGTAAAGATACTTGCTGTCGTGAATGAGTATTGTATGGAAAATAATATAATAATCTCACAAGGGACAATGGTTGATGCCACGACCATCAATGCGCCATCATCTACGAAGAATAAAGAGAAAAAACGGGATCCTGAAATGCATCAAACAAGGAAAGGCAATCAGTGGTATTTTGGCATGAAGATTCATATAGGAACTGACGCTAATAGCAATATGATTCATAGCGCGGCAATGCCTACCACCACAGCCGCGGCCTACCACCACAGCCGCGAATGAAGCTGACATCAATGAACTCCCCAAATTGCTGCGTGAAACAGATAAGGTTATCTTTGCCGATGCAGGATATACGCGCGACAGTTATAAACGCGGCTCGCGTCATCTTGGGATAGATTGGCGCGTGAATGATAAACGTAAACCAAAGCAGCAAATGAGCGGCTCGCAGCGCCAACGCAATACACAGAACTCTAAGGTGCGCGCCCGGATTGAGCACTGTTTTCGGGTAATCAAATGTCAGTTTGGTTATCAGAAAGCTCGCTACAAAGGACTAGAAAAGAATCGAGTACAAGTATTTTCTTTGCTGGCATTGACGAACTTATACATGCTGCGCGGACGACTAACAGGATACAACCGCCCAAAATTCAAGAAAAACAATAAAAAACAGTAAAAAACAGTAAAACAGCAACAGAAGATCTGCGAAATGGTCAAATATTGACCATTGAAATTATTGCTATTATTTTTTTGGAGTATATGCGAGTTATTGGAGTATATGCGAGTCTTAATCAGAGCTTCCCTAAGGAAGCTCTGATTAAGACGCTGATGGAGCGAGTTTGATGGCAATTGTTGATGATTGCAAGGCGCAGACCGCGCGCAAACCGCAAAGCGCATGCCGTAGCATATACGCCAAGGGATGCAACACAGCAAGCGTAGCAATTGCAGCAAACCATTGTATATTCAACAGAAGGACGGGGAAAAACGCTGCGCTAACGTCGTTGCAGCACTTGGCAACACCCACAAGACCACCAGTATTATCAAGTACTGCGTATAGTTATCATCAGCGTTTTTGCTCCGTCTCGTCCGTCATGGGCTTAATCAGAGGTTTCCTGTGTAATTTTTCAGTATCAGCCTATCTTTACCGTTTTATTCCCCATCACTTTTGCCATTTATATCTTCATCAATCTTTTTCACGAGCGCTAATAATTCCTCGTCACGTCCAAGTCTGCCCATTAGCATCATACCGATCGGTAATCCAGATTTGGATTTAGCTACAGGAATTGTCAGACATGGTAGCCCGGCCAGATTCCCAAGCCAACAGAACCAAGTCATGGCATTTTGTGTTGTAACTTTCCGACCGCTAAATTCCTGCCAATCATCGCCATGACGCGGGGCTGGCACAGGCAGGGTAGGGAGGATAAGTGCGTCCCAAGTCGGCAGAGATGAGATCAGTGCGTTGAGCATATGACCGCTCAGTTTCTGGGCTGCTAGCAATTCAACAGCTGTCAATCTAAGCCCAGCCTCAAGATGAGCAAAAGTTACAGGAGAAAAACCAGCGGGGTTTTTCTTCATAAGAATGCTGTGATAAGCAGACGCCTCGCAGTGCAGGATTACGTCCCACGCTGCAAAATAATGACCAATATTTGCCAGTTCGCTATTCTCGACAGCAACATCACACCCAGACAAAGCCGCTGCGATGGCTCGATCGACTTCGCAACATCGCTCCAATCCTGGACCAACCAAATTCACCAGTTTGGGTTTTTTGATCGCGGCAACAGGGTTAAAATCAAGGGTGTGAGCCGTCGATGCATCGTTTGGATCAACACCAAAAAAATATGGAAGGAGGTGGATGATGTCAGCCAAGGCCGTAGTCATCGGTCCAGGAGCATCAAGCGAGCAACTGAGCGGGAGCACGCCGTGGCGCGATGCCCGCCCGTAGCTGGGTTTGAATCCGTAGATACCACACGCTGCAGACGGAATGCGCACAGAGCCGCCAGTATCACTTCCCAATGCCGCAGCAACAATACCCGCACCGACAGCTGCACCAGAACCGCCGCTGCTTCCTCCTGTGATGTGCTCAGGATTATGGGGATTGCGCGTGATACCAATGTTCGACGTATTGTTGGTGGCGCCGTATGCCCATTCATGCATGTTGGTTTTGGCAAAGATGACTGCGCCTGCAGCGCGCAGATTTGCAACAATTGTTGCATCGACTCCTGTATATTCTAAAGGTGCCGCATTAGAACATGCGGTCGTTGGATAGTCTCTGGTGAGGTAGTTGTCCTTGACGGCAATTGGAATGCCGTCAATTAAGCTGAGGGGTCTACCCTTTTTTCGTCTCATGGTTGCCTTTTCAGCCTGAGCAAGAACAACCGACTCCTCAAGCGAGACAAAAGCATTCAAGCTTTTAAAGTGGATGGCACGTTCAAGCGCACGTTCAGACAGTGAGGTTGGCGTGCTCGTCTCATTGGCTAAAGCGGTGATTTGTTCGGTTAAGCTTTCATTTTTTTCAGCATCAAATGCCTCGGGTATAAAATGGTGAGCAGGTTCTTGGTCCCGTATCAGTTTTACCTCAATATTGATATCAAACCCCAAGCAATTGTTGTTGGAGTGCTTTATCTTTGCGCAGGCTATCTCGGTTTGTTTCCATACGAATCGAACCTTTTTCCATGATGTAAGCGTGTTGCGCAATCGCAAGACAGAAGTCAAGATTTTGCTCAGCTATCAAAATTGCGATTTTTCGTTCTTGATTGATTCTTGTTAAGATCGTTGCCATTTCATCAATAATCGATGGTTGCACACCTTCTGTAGGTTCATCCAACAGCAATATCTTTGGACGGATGGCCAGTGCTCTGGCCAAGGCAAGAATCTGTTGTTGTCCGCCAGATAGCCCACCTGCCAAGTCGGATGCCTTTGGGGCGAGCAGCGGAAAATCAGCCATCATCGCTGCGACGGTTTGATTGGCGTCAAATCCGTTCGTAGCGGCGGCAACCGCGATGTTCTCTGTGACTGTCATGCGTGGAAATACAAACCGACCTTGTGGTACATAGCCCAGCCCGAGGCGGGCTCGTTTAACTGGCGAGGCTGGAGCTGTTACCCCGCAAATTTCAACTTCGCCAGATGTTGCTTGAATCAGGGCCGTAGCAAAGCGCAGCAACGTAGATTTACCTACACCGTTACGACCTAGCAGTGCTACCACTTCTCCAGTTTTAACTTGTAACGAGACATCTCGAATGATAGTTGTTTTACCATATCCACCGGTGGCATTGATAATTTTAAGCATGGGTGCGTCTGCCGAGGTAAATATCGAGAACAGCGTCGTTGCAGCGCAGCGTTTCAATATCTCCTTCAGCAAAAAGCTTGCCTTGATGAAGCACTGTAACGTGGCCTTTGAGTGTGCGCACAAACTCCATGTCGTGTTCCACCACCACAACGGTAGTATGTTTTGCTAAGGTTCTGACCAATAATGAAAGTTCGCGCGTTTCTTCATTGGTCATGCCCGCCGCCGGTTCATCAAGAAGAACCACCCGCGGAGCCAAACACAGCACCATGCCAATATCAAGCCATTGTTGTTGGCCATGAGAGAGGGCTGATGCGGCAACATCAGCCTGATTTTTCATCCCCAGCATGCTTAGAATTTTCTGGCTTACTGCCATGGCTTGATCTGTGTTGCGTGTTCGAGCAAAGGCAGCTGTCCAGAGATTATCTAGGACTGTAATTTCACCAAAGACTTGCGGATTTTGGTTTTTAACACCCATGCCCTGGCGCACTCGTTTAAAAATAGCAGCCTTGGTGATGTCCTCATCGCCTAATTTGATCATTCCTCCTGCGGACCGATAGATACCCACGCAGGTCTTCAAATATGAGCTTTTGCCAGCGCCATTGGGACCAATCAACGCATAAGGCCTACCAGAAGAAAAACTTAGACTGACCTTGTTGACTGCGGTAATGCCGCCAAATTGTTTGAATAATTCTACACTATCAAGTTTCTTGGCAGGGCCTGCTTGCTCAGCCGCATCTTTTAGAATGTTTTCCAGCACTTCGGTATCAATTTTTACGGCGCCTGCATTTCTGACAGCAGCATTTGGATCGGGGAGGAAACGTTTCCAGTATCCTCCGATAGCACCCAAGATGCCGTTTTGTAGGAACAGCACCAGCAAGATCAATACTGCACCTAGAATCAACGTTGTCTGACCACTTGCCGCGCCACTGCCAAGCCAAAATGACAAAGCACCGATGGCAAGGGCGCCTAGAAACGGTCCAGCCAGCGTACCAAGACCTCCAACAAGAACGTAAATAGGAACGAGCAATGCTTCTTGAACCGAGAAAATGGATGGATTTAAATAGTTGGCCCAAAGCGCAAAAAGTGAACCCGCAATGCCAGCAATGGCCCCAGAATAGGCGAAGTTGGCAAGCTGGTATTTGCGGATATCATAACCGAGTAATTCAGTTTTTTCGACATCGACGCGAATGCAAGCAACGATGCGTCCAAAATTGCTATGCATCAACCATCTTGTGAAAAAATAGATGATTGCGGCGATAATCACCACGGCAGCAAACGCTGCATTCGGTGCTAGTGATTCAGCGTCTGCTTCAAACCCAAGAATGATGCCTGGGATATTGGAGAACCCATTGTCGCCACCAATGATGGCAGCGCCGATCTTAATTTTGAAAGTCTGTGTGACTGACCACAGCAGCAGCGTGAAGGTGTAGGATAGAATGGCACTTTGTAGCTCACCCATTCTTGCAAAGAAAATGATATAACCGAGGGCAAATGCCATCATAGCCCCAAATACCGCACCAGCTGGCAAGGCAAACAACAGTGTCATCCCTGCCGATGGAGCCATGTTGACAGCGATGATACTGCCGCAATAACCCCCCAAACCATAAAAGGCAGTCTGCGCCAGACTGAGCAAGCCACCACGACCCCAAATTACATCAAGACTTAGCGCGAGCAGACCAAAAATAATCCATGAAGTAGCAACAAAAGCTAGATAAGGGTCAAGACTGCTAGAAATAGCGAGCGCAATGATCGTTGCGATGATTGGAAAAACCAGCCCCGCCGTATGGTAGAGTTTTTCAAACATTGATTTACGCAGCTACAGTTTGCGGCGCCAGTTGGGCGAAATACCAGTTGGATATAGCCAAAGAAGCAATGCAGTCATTAAGAAAAAGAAGACGTCGCCCATCACAGATGTCAAGAAGCTCGCCGTTACAGATGCACCGCCACCAAGTGCCAATGCGGTAACGGCGCTACCCGTTAGGGCGACAGATCCAGCCACCACAACCGTCAGGAAGGCTTTCACGGCGAAGAAGAGACCCATGGATGGTGTTGCTGGAATAATAGGAAGAAGAATTGCCCCAGCAAATCCAGCCAGACCACAACCAATAGCGAATGTGAGGGTGTTGACTCGTGAGGCATCAATACCGATAGTCTGAGCCATCTGTGGTTCTTGAATAGCAGCACGTGCTTGCATGCCATACAGTGTTTTAGTCATCAACAAATACACGAATGCTAGCATGATAGCGGCGACGAATATCATCGCAATCGGATATGCTGCGAGGCTATAGTAACCGATTTTAAAATTGATTTGCGGCATACCAATACCTGGAGAAACCGTACCAAATAACAGAACTGCCCCTTGGTTAAACACCATACCCAATCCCCAAGTTGCCAACATGGTGTCAAACAAGCGACCATACAGTCGCCTGATGATGAGCAATTCAACAATAGCTCCAATCACCATAGTCACGCAGACGGCTATGATGATTGCTAATGGATAAGGAACACCGATTTGAGTGGCTGTCAGCGCTGCATAAGCGCCGACCATTAAAAATTCCCCATGAGCGAGATTGATAACGCCCATAAGCCCGTAAACTACAGCGAGTCCGATTGTCGTGATTAGCAAAATAGCAGCACTCGAAAGTGATGACAGCAATACCGTTAGCAGATAATCAACTTCCATATTTTCCTCTCTACAGGGATGCGCCTTGCAATCATCAGCAATTGCAGGCAAACTCGCACCATCAGCTAGTTAATCAGAGATTATCTTCGGGAGAATAATGTTCAACAGTTGCTGGGTTGGCGACAAGATCACATTTTTCGTTCTCGTAGGTTGGTGGCGAATCGGCAAAAGTTTGGAGTATTTTAAAACCATGTTTCTTATCACCTGCTGCGATGTAAATATCTTGACGGAGGTGGTGAGAACCAGCTTCTAGTGTGACTTTACCATTTGGAGCATCAAAATAAATACCGCTTTCAAGTGCCGCAATTACCGCGTCTGATTCGGTTTTACCTGCTTTGTTCACTGCCAAAGCCCAAAGATGCACCGCGTTCCATGTGTCAACCGCACCAGAAACAACTGGGGTTTTATTACCATATTTAGCGCGCCACATTTTGAGGAAGCTGGCGTTTTCCTTGCTGTCTACAGCTGGGAAATAACTCATGCTTGAAATCAGACCTGCGCCTGCCTCAGGAGAGACAACAACTTGTTGGTTACCAGAGCCATAGTTTGTTGAAACAAGGCCTATATTATCTTTTAGTCCCGCCGCAGCAAATTGCTCAAGAAATCCAGTTTGGTTAGCACCAACTGGAAGAGCCGCTACAAAGTCTGGCTTTGCCGCTTGAATTTTTTGGATTGTTGGAGCGTAATCTGTGACAGACAACGCCAGATAATCTTCACCGACAACTTCTGCGCCATTTTGTTTGGCATATTCGTGAATCCAGTGACCTGAAATCGTACCGAAGTTATAGTCTGGCGCCATGATGTAGATTCTTTTGCCATAATGCTCGACAGCCCATTTGATCAAAACATTCAACTGTTGTGATGCGCTTGATCCAGTCACAAATGTTTGCTTATCGCAGGCACCGCCTTCATACAGTGAAGAATAAAAGTATGGGATATTTGCTTTACGGAAGATTGGGCGAATGGCTTCACGTGAAGAACTGGTCAGACCAGCAAACATCGCTGAGATGCCATCACGAAGAACAGATGTCTTTGCGTATTGGGTGTATTTGCTCAATTCCGATTGTCCATCGTAACCGACAACGCTTACTGGTTCTCCAAGAACACCTCCATTTGCGTTAATGTTGGCAACAGCCAAATTTAAGGCATTGTTTTGTTGAATACCATAGATATTCAGACCACCAGTCAAATCAAAGATTGCTCCGATCTTGGTGTCTGCAAAAGATGTGCTAGCAATGAGTATGGTGGCTAGCGCCAGTACTCTTGTTGTTATAAAATTTTTCATTGTGGATTTCCCTTTATTATTACACCCTTTTCAGTTGGGTATATTGGTAAAACTTGCCAACTATAGACTATATTAGCTTTATAGCTAATATAGCATTGGCGCGCCATGTGGTTTTGTACTGTGAATATCCTCCTATTATCACTCCATTGTCAGTTGGGTATATTGGTAAAACTTGCTTACTATATTAGCTTCATAGCTAATGTAGCATTGGTGTGCCATGTGGTTTTGTACTGCTAACAAAGCCCATCGCAATCATCTGGTCACAATCATCACTCCTATTTAGGGAAGCTCTGATTAAGTCCATGACGGGCGAGACGGAGAAAAAACGCTGATGATAACTAGACGCAGTGCGCAGATAATACTGGTGGTCTTGTGGGTGCTGCCAAGTGCTGCAACGACGTTAGCGCAGCGTTTTTTCCCGACCTTCTATTGAATATATGATGGTTTGCCTACAAGCGGTACTTGCTGTGTTGCATCCCTTGGCGTATATGCTACGGCATGCTCTTAGCGGTTTGCGCCTTGCAATCATCA
Organism: Gammaproteobacteria bacterium; assembly: GCA_965277405.1. Classification (GTDB taxonomy): domain Bacteria; phylum Pseudomonadota; class Gammaproteobacteria. The sequence continues at coordinate 505,764 of OZ255726.1, read as the reverse complement.
GCAATTGCAGGCAAACTCGCCCCATCAGCGACTTAATCAGAGATTCCTTAAGGATGGTTGCCATTGATGAATAGCTTGTTGGCAATGCCGTGGGTATTACTGCCTGAAAATAAAGTTTTCTAAAATAATGATAATCTTGAATACAATACAATTTTTAGCAAATATCATGCAGTGATATTCGTCGCCGCAGATGATTTACACTTTTAGAGTTGGCAAAACGTTATTTGCAAACATCGGCACAATGTATATATTGGAACAATGTAAATAATAATATGCTGTTGCGGTTGCGCGGTTGTTGTCGCAGCACGAGCTATTGCGTATACACGCCAGATGAGAGATAGCGGTCGCCGCGGTCGCAGATAATGGCGACAATCGTTGCGTTTTCACACGTCTTGGCAACTTCCATCGCTCCCCATACAGCTCCACCTGACGAAACCCCAGCAAAAATTCCTTCTTGTTGTGCAAGGTCGCGCATGGTTGTTTGGGCGTCAGTGCTGTTTACATCAATAATGGTATCTACTGCTGACGCATCAAAAATAGCTGGCATGTATTCAGCTGGCCAGCGGCGAATACCTGGTATTTTGCTGCCATCAGTTGGCTGTAATCCAATAATTTGTATTGATGCATCTTGTTGTTTAAGGTATTTAGACACACCCATTATTGTACCTGTTGTACCCATTGCCGAGACAAAGTGGCTGACTTGCTGATTCGTCTGTTGCCAAATTTCAGGACCAGTGCCGCTGAAGTGTGCCCGCCAATTATCAGGGTTGGCAAATTGATTTAGTACTTTTCCTTTTCCTTGGCTTGCCATGGTTAATGCGGTATCGCGTGCTAATTCCATCCCGCCTGCTGGGTCGATTTCAATAAGCTCGGCATTGTAAGCAAGCATTGCGTCTTTGCGCTCTTGGGTAGAATTTGCAGGCATTAACAACACCATTTTCATCCCCAGCATAGCTGCGACCATTGCCAAGGCAATGCCAGTGTTGCCGCTGGTAGCTTCAATCAAGGTATCACCGCTTTGAATATCGCCGCGGGCAAGTGCTTGGACTATCATGTTATACGCTGGCCGGTCTTTGACTGAACCAGCGGGATTATTCCCTTCGAGCTTACAAAAAATTTGATTGTTGTTGGCAATTGCTAGCCGTTGCAGTGCAACGAGTGGGGTATTGCCGATGGTGTCTTGCAGATACATTGGCAAAGTATACGGACAATTATTAAAAATATTTTATAGCTAGGTGATTTGGGCAATTTTGCACAAATGTGCTGCAGATTATTTGTTTTACACAAATTTTTAGACCTGCGCTGCGAATTGTTGAAAAAATGCAGCGCTCTGAAACTCTTGACCGCGGCAATCACCATACAGTGTTCGCGCGTTTGCACTCCCGCCTTGTGAGAAAAATGTGGGCAAAACTTTGCGCAAATTGCGGTACATACGTACACCCATATATATTGTTTGTTGCCGCACTTTATCCAAAATAATGATCCACAATAATGTTGAAATCGACGTCACAAGACCACTGCAATACCCCCAGCACTTGTTGTTTCCAGCTAAGCCAGCGCCGCCATACAAAACGGTCGTTGCTATTCTCAACAACCATTTTATAAAATTATAGTTTATAGGTATTTAAATACTATACCTGCGTATTTAATACTTGGTCGACGCGTAGCCCGTCGGTCGATGTAAGGGTGGAGCGTCGAATAAGGTTATCTGTCTTCCTCTGCTAATACTGGTACTAGTCATCATTTTCTAATGTTTGAAAACCGTTACCAATAACGTAAATATCATCATCACTGGTAACATGTGTGCCATTGTCGCTTGCTACTGTAAGGGGATACGTTTTTACATCATTTACATTATAAATATATCCCTCAGGATGTTGCGGTGTAGACGCTCCAGGTTGTGTTGTAGATACGAGGTCATCTGTAAGGGAATAGCTTAAAACATTAGCAGATGGATCATGCGACACGCGAATATATTGATCTTCGACGTATTCAATTATTGTTGTTCGCACACTCAGCGCTTGACCACTAACCACTACGGCTGTAGCATCCCACACGTCTAGACGTGGATCTGCAAATACTGATAATAATGTTGCGGCGTTTCCAGTAATTTTAATTTCTGCGACTTCTCCGTGTGTTACTCTTCTACCATACGTTTGGAGTTGTTACATCCAAACAAGGTGAATGTTGCGCTTAACAAGACCAATATTGTTAGTAAATTTTTCATAGTAATCCTGAAGTTAGGAGATGGAGTGTGGGCGTGCGGCAATGTTACTCTTGTTGATTACACCCAAATTTAATATACCTTATACCCATTTTATTTTGCATATTTTGTGGGTGTATTGGTTGTTGAGTTTTGTGTAAAAAAATGTAGTAATGCCCCAGAAGCATTTATTATAATTATAGCAATACAGCATTGTTACACCATGTAATTGCATACATCCTGAGTAAAGTTGCAGCCAGACAGCATCGGTATAACTGCTCAAAAAAGGTTGCTGACGTTGGCAGTGGCACGAATATTAAAGATGATGCCATGACACAACTTGTGGCGTTTGTAGGGCTTTATACAGCTTATTTACGCCTTGCAGCTATATCAACCCGCTTGATGACATCCCGTCGAAGATAAATTGCACGGCTAATCCAGCGAGGAGAATCCCAAACACTCTGCCGATGACGTGCATCCCGGTGACTCCGAGGATTTTTTTGACTTGCCCTGCAAGCAGTAACAGCACATACGTTAGCAGTAATACTGAGCTAATCCCAAGCAACACCATTATTTGCTGCTCTACAACACCTTGTGTTTTTGTCATTAGTAAGATTGCTGACCCCATGGTTCCTGGTCCTGCAATCAATGGCATCGCCAGCGGGAATACTGAAATATCCTCTCGAGATTTTGCTTCGCGTTGTTCGTCGCTGGTTGGTGCTGTCGCACCCGATGGACGGGCAAACACCATGTCGATGCTCATCAACAACAATAAAATTCCGCCAGCAACTTGGAGTGCTGCTAGGCTGATACCAAAGCTGTTGAGCAAGGCTTCACCAAAAAAAGCAAATAAAAAAATAATTCCGCTGGCAATCAACACCCCACGCAAGGCAATTCTTCTGGCTTTTTGTTGGCTAAAATCTTTGCTCAGCACGGCAAAAAGCACCGCAACATCTTGCGGACCAACGGTGGCTATCATCGTGGTTGTCGCAATGATATACAACTCTAACATTTGCGGTGGTATCAGATATTAGTTGACCTGGGAGCGACCATCTCGACAATTTCTAGCGAGAATCCTGAGAGTGCCGACAACCGAATCGGTGAGCTCAGTAAACGCATTTTATGCACGCAGAGGTCGGCAAGGATTTGCGCACCAGTACCGTATGTTTGAAAATTTGTCGACGCATGAGCTGTTGCATCGGTTTTTTGATAGTGATGCGGAAAATTCAGCAATACAGCTACTGCTGATTCTGCACTGTCCATAGTTTTGATTGCCTCAAGCCATGTCCATGAGCCAGTGTTACTCACTCCAAGCAAGTCATCAACTGGGGTGTATTGCTGCACCCGCACCAACGGTATTGCTGTATTAATATCGCCTTTAACCAGTGCTGAGTGTATAGAGCCATGGATATGGTCTTGGTATCTGTGTAATTTCCATGTTTGACCAAGATATTGGTAATTCTCGGTCACGTGAATGCGCTCAACCGTTTGCTCATGTTCTAATCGATATTCAATCAAGTTGGCAATCGTGCCAATTTTTAAACCATGCTGTTGTGCAAACTGGGTAAGTTCAGGTAGTCGAGCCATAGTCCCGTCTTCGTTCATTACCTCTACTATGACAGCTGCTGGGATGCAGCCGCTGAGTTTGGCAAAGTCAACCGCAGCCTCGGTGTGTCCAGGGCGCACCAACACCCCTCCCGCGACAGCTTGAATCGGGAACACGTGGCCTGGTGACACAATATCGTTGTTGCTGGCATCGTGGCGAATTGCAGTTTTGATAGTGTGGGCGCGGTCATATACAGAAATACCAGTGGTAATGCCCTCAACCGCTTCGATTGAAACGGTGAAATTGGTGTGGTTGCGCGAGCGGTTATGGTGCGACATCAACTGCAGCCCAAGTTGCTGGCAGCGTGTTGCTTCGATTGGAAAACAAATCAAGCCGCGCGCGTGTTTCGCCATAAAATTTATTATCGCTGGGGTTACTTTTTCCGCCGCAACGATGATATCGCCTTCATTTTCGCGTTGCTCATCGTCGAGCAACACAATCATTTTGCCTGCGGCAAAGTCACTAATTAGCTCAGCTGTCGAGTGCATTATCGCTAAACTTCGTTTGAATATCTTTGGCAATTTGGTCGATTTGGGTGTTTTGGGCGCGGTTGTATTCTGCATTATTGCGCCGGCGTTCATCTTCAGCTTGCAACCACAATGACACCGCGTGCATCAATGCTTGGCAGCCGTCTTTGGTAGCAGCTGAAGTTACCCAAATTGGAATGTCGGTAATCTTGGTAATCCGTGTTTGGAGTAATTCGATCTCTGCTGCACTGACGGTATCAGATTTATTGAGGACAACCCAGCGCTGCTTATCAAGAAACACCGCGCTGCTTTTTTTTAGTTCGTTCTCTATCACAAAATATTGTTCTTCGACCGCTTGTTCGCCGCAGACATCGAGCAAATGCAACAACAAATTTGTGCGGGCAATATGGCGGAGAAACTCGAGACCAAGTCCTTTCCCCACGCTTGCGCCAGCAATTATTCCAGGAATATCTGCAATCAAAAATGAATTGCCTGCCGCAATGCGGACTGTGCCCAGATTGGGAATCAGCGTAGTGAACGGGTAGTCAGCAACTTTTGGTGTTGCGGCCGAAACCGCGCGGATAAGCGTAGACTTTCCGGCATTCGGCAGCCCGAGTAAGCCAACATCTGCAATCAAGCGCAACTGCATAAAAAGTTTTAAATATTCACCTTTAACCCCAGTTGTTGACTGGCGCGGACTGCGGTTGATGCTCGATTTAAAGTGAATATTGCCGATGCCGCCTTTGCCACCAGCAGCAATGCATACAACGTGATTATGATCGCGAAAATCGTCTAGTACCACCCCAGATTCGGCACTGTAAACACATGTGCCAACGGGAATTTTGATATAGATATCCACACCTTGTGCGCCGTTTTTATTGGCACCACTGCCGTGGATGCCGTTTTTTGCGGTATATTTTGGCTGGTAGCGAAAATCAACGAGGGTATTCAGGTCATTCGTTGCTTGTAAATACACGCTGCCTCCTTTACCACCATTGCCACCATCAGGACCACCTTTTGGTCGATTGCGTTGGCGTAAGAAACTCACACAACCATTACCTCCGTTGCCAGCGGTGACCTCTATTGTTGCTTCATCAACAAAAAGCATTGACAGGCACTCCTACATGCAAGGCGAATACATACTATTGATTTTATAAATACCATGAATAAAAGTGATTATTTATTGAATGCTGACAAACATGCGGTTATGGGCACCACCTTTGCTAAAAGTTACGTTACCTGCAGCTTTTGCAAAAAGTGTGTGATCACGGCCAATCCCAACATTGGTGCCTGCATGCACTTTTGTGCCACGCTGACGAATGATAATTGCACCGGCTTTAACCAGCTCGCCACCAAAGCGTTTTACCCCGAGCCTTTTCGATTGCGAATCACGTCCATTACGGGTACTACCCCCAGCCTTTTTATGTGCCATGCTATGCTCCTATGCAGATATTGCGGTAATTTGAATTTGGGTTTTATATTGACGATGTCCCATTTGTTTCATGTGGTGTTTCCTGCGCTTAAACTTTAAAATTTTCACTTTTGGGTCGCGAATCTGTCCAATTACGGCTGCACTGACTGTTGCCGATGCAACATATGGTGTGCCAAATACCGCATCTTCTTCATCCTTTTTTACCATAATCACTGTATCAAATGTAATGTTTTCACCAACACTAGCTTCAATTTTTTCTATTTCTAGCTTACTTCCAGAATTTACTCTGTATTGTTTGCCACCAGTTTTAATGACTGCGTAATTCATGTTTAACTCAATTATTCAAAAAAGGAGGTTGATAGTATGTGCCAATCAAGACGATGCAAGAATGTTCGCCATTCTAACTCATAAAACATATGAATAATCCAGCATTGCAGCAACAATATTTAGGAATTTTTTTGGGAACAATCGGCGTTATGATGTTTTCACTCACATTACCGATGCTGCGAATTGCGATCCCTGCATTTGGCCCGTTATTTAGTGGCATTGGCCGATCGAGTGTTGCATGCATCGTAGCAGCAGTAATTTTGCTTGTTACGCGGGCACAATTGCCGACATTTAGGCAGTTTAAGCAACTTGCGATTATCTGTTTAGGAACGGTTATTGGTTTCCCGCTGCTTACTGCATTTGCCATGCAAACTGTCAGTGCTAGCTATGGCGGGGTCGTGCTTGGCATCTTGCCGCTGGCAACAGCCGCAATTGCTGTATTGTTTGGCGAAAAAAAACCCAGCCAAGGGTTTTGGATGTTTGCAGTGATTGGTGCGGCGGTAGTTACTTTATACGCGGCAAGCCAAGGTCTAGGTTCTCTAAGCATTGCAGACGGGTATTTGTTTGTTGCAATTATACTCACAGCAATTGGCTATGTAAAAGGCGGACAGCTCTCTACAATAATGCCAGGTTGGTGGGTGATAAGCTGGTCCATTATCGTAGCCACTCCAGTCACAATACCTATTGCCATATATGCCGCACCAAGTGCTTTTATGGAAATTTCTTGGCAGAGTTGGTTGAGTTTTCTATATTTAGCGCTGTTTAGTCAATTGATAGGTTTTTTCTTGTGGAATAAAGGGTTAGCATTGGGGGGTATAACCACAGTAAGCCAAATTCAATTATTACAAATATTTTTTACCATTTTCGTAAGCGCCGTACTGCTTGATGAACCCATTGGCTTTTCAACTATTTTATGTGCGTTTTTAGTGGCAGGCTGTGTTTGGTTTGGCAAAAAATATACCTAGTTGTTGGCAAAGTAGCCGTTACCAACAGCTGTGTTTAGGGCTGATATGTGCGCTGTTAACGTGCGGCGTGTTGAGTGCAGAAAACCCAGAACCACAACCAATTGATGAATGGCGCACGATTTCTGGGGCATACTTTAGTGTTCACTTTCAACAACGACATGAGTTACAGGCACGCAAAATTGCCAGTATCAACCAAGCCATTCAAGATGAATATCTTGTTTTTTTTGAGTGGCAGTCAGCAGACTACCACGTGGTTATCCAGGATGTTGATAATCCCATTAATTTTTCCTCGCCGTTACCGTTTAACCATAATATTATCAACATCAGCAATGCCGATACAGACCAGCTCATAGCTCGTGAAAATTGGGTCGCACTTATGGTTAAGCATGCGGCAGTGCATCTATACCATCTTGATAAGGCAAGTGGTATTGGCTACTCAACATTGCGTAGCATATTGGGACGTCATCCTTTATTGTTTCCAAACCTAGTCCAACCAAAGTGGATTATCGAAGGCATTGCGACATACTTGACCACCGATACTGCCAAGCGTATTGGTCGCGGATCAACTGGTATCTATGATGGATTTATGCGCCTTGAGTTAGAAAATGGATTTCTTTCTGTCTCGCGTGTTACCTATGATAGCAAACAATTCCCCCTTGGGCGCTCGTTGTATTATGGCTATTATTTTTTTGAATTTATTGAAAGCAAGTACGGCAAGCGTAGGTTGCGCAAGTTTTTGAGTAATTATTCCAAGCAAGTTCCGTTTATGCTCGACCGTAATACTGAGTTTGTTTTTGGTAAAGATCTCGATACGATTTGGCGTGAATATACGGAATATTTGCAAGAAAAATTTAGTGCACAAATCTTCACACTCAATAGATATGGGCGTTTAACCGATATTACATCCGACGCTATTACCCAACTATCTAACCTACAATCAACGGATGAACTACAACAAAGCGTCAGTCCAATCAACCCCAAAGGCAGGGGTCAGGCTATATATAGTATAATCTATAATGGTTTTGATGATCCAGTTATTATCCGTAACCCTATCCCATTTGCAGATACTTCGAATATCGACATGATTGCCCATGCAAAAGATGTTATTGATTTTGATATCGGTGGGCAACAGCGCCTGTTGCTCATCAAACCAACTGTTTGCAGCAAAATCATTACAGATAATGCCATGTATCTTGAGGCCATTCCAAAATACTTTGAAATATTTGTTCAGTTTCCTAACAATCCAGACCAATTCCAAATCAGCTCTTGTGAGCGCCATCAAAAAATTGCTTGGAAGCAAAATAGCGACGCCTTTGCCAGCATTCGTATAGAGGATCATCAGAGTGTACTCGCGCTCCACACATTACACCAAGCGTTTGATGAAGATGGCGTTGCTGTGTATTCAAAAACTAGCGAAACAGTATTACGGGTTGACCCAGAGCAGCAAATTACCTCGCTCGATTGGCATCCTACAGAGAATAAACTGTTGCTGTCAATAAAAACTAACAATCATAGTTGGGACCTGTATGCGTACTTGATTGATGAAAAAAAACTCAGCCGTATTACCAATGATGCAGATTTACAAATCCAAGCACGCTTCAGCAGTACTGGTAAAAATATTGTCTACAGCTCTAATTATGGCGGGGTGTTTAATATTCGCATGCTCAATATCGCAACTGGGGTAGAACAAACAATAAGTAATGAGATTAGCGCAGCAATGTTCCCAATTGTCTTTGACGAAACAAACACGCTTGTCTTTCAAATAAATACTGCACAAGGTTATGAGATCCACAAAAAAACTCTACAACCAATGTTCAGACGGCAACTAGTAACACAATCGACAACAACCCCTGCGTTGTTGCAAGTTGCTGAGCAGCAGCAGCTTAAACTTGAGGCCTATTTTGACCGGGTAAAGTCCTCGCCGTATTCACCTTGGTCAACGCTAACACCACAATATTTTGTGCCGTCCATTGCTGTTAATAATGGTGCGTACAACATATATTCCATCAATTTATCTGGTTTTGATGCACTGCGTCGACATAAGTACACTGGAAAAATATCAGCGTATCTTGCAAATCAAGCATATCAAGCAACTGCGCAGCATGCCTTGGGAGTAAATTTAACATATTCATATGCGCGGTTGTTACAAGTCCACGCTGCCAGCGCACCTAAAATCGTGAGTTATACCAATAACCAAAACATAGTTACCCATGGTTTTTCCCGTTCAGAATATCTAGACACGTTGTACACACCACCACTTACCCCAGCATACAATTGGCAAGTAATCTTCGGCTATGGCGCCGAGCGTCTGCATAATTTGAGTGAAGATGGTTTCGCACCAGGCATGGTAGATAACCGCGCCATTGGCATCGGGCTAAAATATGCAGACCTCAACCAGCAGTTATTCCTGCCATATATGAGTGATGGTGCTGCCTTTGAGTTTTTTGTGGAGTCTGCCAACGCCGTAAAAAAAACTAAAATGGACGGCAGCGGTGCGTATATGCAGTATAAATATATTTTTAGCTTTGGCAGACTCGGTTCTATCGCTATGCAAGGTGAAGCAAACTGGCGTAACAGCGACGAAACACCAATCACATTGCGCCAAAGCAAATTTGACCCTCAGCAATTTTTTAGATCCAATGCCTTGTTGCGTGGATATGTAGATGGCGTAGCTAGCGGTCGTGTGCTGTTGCAAGGAAAGTCTCAATTGTCGATTTTTGTGTATGATATCGCCAATGGTTTTTTTATGCCGCCAATAGGTTTTCATGAATTATCGGCAAATTTTTATATTGAATCGGCACGATTTTATGACGAACAAGCTACTGATAACTTAGTCCGTACCGCCGTCGGTGGCGAACTGGAACTGCAATTAGATCTTGGCTATATCCTGCCGCTGCCACTGCGCCTAGGGTATATCCGCGGCGCAGATGCTATTGGCGGTGATACCCAGTACTACCTCACGCTTGGTATGTAATGCAGCGTGTTGAGCTGCGCTACACATTAAAGCGAAAATGCATAACGTCACCGTTTTGCACTTGATAGGTTTTACCTTCTAAACGCCAAAGCCCAGCATCTTTTGCCCCTTGCTCACCATTGTGGTTAATAAAATCGTCATAGCCGATGACCTCTGCACGGATAAAACCTTTGGCAAAATCTGTATGAATCGCGCCAGCTGCTGCACACGCATTGGCGCCGACGGGGATTGTCCATGAACGGACTTCTTGTTTGCCTGCCGTAAAATAACTGTGCAAGTCCAGTAATGCATAGCTACTACGAATCAACCGCAACATCCCAGGCTCAGTAAGTCCAAACATTTGCAAATATTCAGTTTGCTCGTTACCTTGTAAGACAGCAATTTCGGCTTCAATTTTACTCGAAAGCACAATTATCTCTGCTTGTTCAGATTCAGCAATTTCACGGAGTTGTTGCACTGATGAAGCCTGACCACAGATATCATCTTCAGCGACATTTGCCACGTATAATGTTGGTTTGAGCGTCAGCAAATGCAGTTGCTGAGCAATTGCAGTTTCATCTTCATCGAGAATCATTGAACGCGCCATTTCTCCAGCATTCAAGTGTTGTTGGATGTTTTGACACACGGCTATAACACGCTGCGCATCTTTATCACCAGTTTTAGCCAATTTGTGATTTTTATTGAGTGCTTTTTCAACAGTTTCTATATCCGCCAATCCAAGCTCAGTGTGAATTGTTGCCACATCACTTTTCGGGTTAATCGTGTTGGCAACATGAATAATATTCTCATCTTCAAAGCAACGCACAACATGAATAATTGCCGTCGCCTCACGAATATGTGCAAGGAATTTATTCCCCAGCCCTTCGCCTGTGGCAGCCCCAGCCACCAGACCGGCAATATCGGTAAATTGCATTTGCGCAGGGAGCACTTTCTCAGGAGATACAATTGTTGCCAGCGCATCTAGCCTAATATCTGGCACGGCCACAACTCCCTCATTTGGTTCAATAGTACAAAATGGAAAGTTTGCAGCTTCAATTCCCGCATGGGTCAACGCATTAAACAATGTAGATTTACCAACATTCGGCAAGCCAATAATGCCGCAATTTAATGTCATGATTATTTTCCTAAGGAGGTACTGGAAGTATGAATGCGGAGTTGCGCTTGTTGGATATTCCCTTGCAGCAAGGTGTCGAGTTCCCAGACCACATCTGCAATCGACTGCTGAATGTGTTGGCACTCGGCTTGAGTTGGCTGTTGTAATACATACGATTCAACAGCCATTGTTGTTGGGCGACCAACACCAATGCGCACGCGAATAAAGTTTGCGCTGCCGAGCTTGTGTATAATATCTCTTAACCCGTTGTGACCACCATGACCACCGCCTACCTTAATCCGCGCTACCCCAGCTGGCAAATCAATATCATCATGCGCTACTAGCATTTGTTCTGGAGCAATGCCGTATAGTTTAAGACATGCTGCTGCAACAGTGCCACTGCGGTTCATCAAAGTATTCGGCAGCAGATAATGCACTCCTGCCACTACTGCGTGGTTAGCCGACAGGTACTTATTTGTTGAGAAGTGTATTCCAGCAACCGCTTTTTCTATAAACCAAAAACCGGCATTATGCCGTGTTTTGGTATATATCTTCCCTATATTTCCCAGCCCAATGACTGCTGAAATTGGGAGCATAAATTATTCTTCTGTGGGGGTATCTGTGCTGGCTTCGATGATCTCATCTCCCCCTTCAGGCTCAGTGCTACCAGCATATTTAGCGACACGTACCAGCGATAAATCATGGTCGCTATCTTGCTGTAGCGCAGTAAATTCAATACCTGTTGGTGGGGTGAGGTCCTGCAAATGGAGCACGTCATTTAAATGCATTTGAGCAACATCAACTTCAATATATTCAGGCAAATCTTTTGGCAGCGCGGTTACTTCTACAGTATTTTCGATGTGCATTACCGCTCCTCCCTCTTGCTTGACACCAATACAGCTTTCTGCGTTCAAAAAGTGGAGTGGAACAGCAACCGTGATGGCGACATCACTGGCAACACGCTGAAAGTCAGCATGAATAATAAGCGGCTTGTATGGGTGGCGTTGCAATGCCTTCACAATCACGTCTTGCTTGTTTGAACCAATTTGTAAAGTTAATACCTGTGAATAAAATGTTTCTTGCTCTGTTGCTTTCATAATGTCTTTATGGAACATTACGATTGGCTGTGCAGGCTTGCCAATACCGTAGACTATTGCAGGTATTTTTCCTTGTATGCGACGCAGACGGCGGCTCGCACCCGTACCTTTAGTAGCGTCTCTTGCTTGCGCGTGCAAGGTAATTGTATTATCAGACATTGATTTTTCCTATGTTTCTAAGTGCCGCGACCAGCAAGCAGAATTATTTAATTAAAAAGCGCACGCACAGATTCTCCTCTGCTGATGCGATGAATCGAATTTGCAAGTAGAGTAGCGATAGAAAACACATGGATTTTCTCACACTCTTTAGCTTTTTCATTGAGTGGAATAGTATCGGCAACAACGACAGCATCAAGCGTAGACTTAGCAATATTTTCAATTGCTGGGTCAGAAAGCACTGGATGTGTCGCATATGCATACACATTTACCGCACCAAATTCCTTGAGTGATTGTGCCGCATTACACAACGTCCCTGCAGTATCAATAATATCATCAACCAATAAACAAGTGCGTCCTTTTACATCACCAATCAAATGCATTGCTTCGCTTTGGTTGGTTACGCTGCGGCGTTTATCAATGATGGCAAGTCCAGCATTACCCAGCCTTTTGGCAACAGCGCGTGCGCGCACAACGCCGCCTATATCTGGTGAAACAACGACTGGTTTTTCATATTGTTGTTGGTTAATATGAGCTAGCAATAAGCTGGTGCCATACACATTGTCAACAGGAATGCTAAAAAAACCTTGAATTTGTTCAGAATGCAAGTCCATAGTCAATACCCGAGTTATGCCACAGGTAGAAAGCATATCGGCAACAACCCGCGCACTAATCGGAACTCGCGCTGAGCGGACGCGACGATCTTGCCGTGCATAGCCAAAATATGGAATCACTGCAGTAATAGATTTTGCAGAAGCCCGCAAGGCAGCATCAGCAATCAATATCAACTCCATCAGGTTATCAGTATGGGGTCGGCATATTGATTGGACGATAAATAAATCAGCACCGCGGACGTTCTCTAACAGCTCAACATCAATCTCGCCATCTTTAAACTTAGCAACACGGGTATTGAGTAACGGAAGCTCAAGTTGATTGGCGAGTGTCTTTGCTAATATAGCAACTGAATTGCCACTAACAATTGTTACTGGGCTCATATAATAATCATCATGGTTATGGGCTGGTTATTTGAATCGTATACAATAATGACATGTGTGGTGGGATGCAGTCGCCATGCAACAAGCTATTGAAGAATAATACCCACCTTGCTGCTCTGCGGTAGGCTACATTTTTTGCTAATATTTTTGCAATCTTGCATCTATCTATCCTAAAGAATTTGCTCATTGATAAACGTAGCCATTGGGATTCTTGTTGCGCATGTTTTTTTGTTGCTGAGGGATGTTATAGGTATATTCATTCGCTAGTTAATCAGAGCTTCCTTAGAGTTTGTTAGTTGACCCATCGTTGCATAGCGTTTGTTGCAGTTAGTAAGCTGATAAAATTTTAACAATCTCATGTTGTGACAGCATTCACAGCTGCTGTTTATTTGGGGTGACATTTTGGGGTGACATTTGGGGTGACATACAGTTGGTCTGAGTATGATAATAACATTTATAGCCAAGTACAGCTAGTAATCATAGAGTTGTAGGCTCGATTCGAACAGATACATATTCTTAATCAGAGCTTCCCTTAGAAAAATCAGCGTACAACATCCAAGTGAAAAACGAAGAAAAGATAAATCAAATGGGCTTGTTACAAATTTATGCTGCAAGCATAACTCTTAGCGCAGTTTTATTCATAGGTTACATAATATAATGTTATTAGTCTAGCTCTAGCAAAAAATTATGCTGAGGGTAATTGATAGAGGAGGGCAGCTGCATAAAACAACGGTAATTTTGCAGGACGCAAGCAACAAGCTGATTATTGCGGCTATCCTCAGTTGATGCATTTACCAGTAATTATTGGCCTTGGCGGCGTTAATCCAGGCGGACGAATTTCCGCACATGCATCGTATTACCGTACAGTATATAGTGCGCTTTCAGCGCAGCAACAGCTGGATACGATTGCAGATTTAGCAGCGCTTACTAACCACAGTGTTCCAACTACTGAGGCTGGCGTGCAAGCGCTACTCGCGGGTAGTTTGATTCGTGAAATTATACCAGAGACATTTGATGCGCATCATGTTGCGTTTAATCAGCGCATGCGCATCCCGCTTGCGCAACCGTTGACTTTTACTTGTTTGGCCAAAGATTTGCCACATACAATTCCGCAAGGTTGGCAGGTGGACACGCTTGGTAATCAAGCTGAAGTGACCATAACAGGGGTGCTTGAATCACTCATTCCTACGTCTATACCATCAACAATATTGTCTGCGGGACAATTGCCAACTGGCTTTGATCCGCAAACATTGTACAACGCCCGCAACCATCCGCGTGGATTACAATTGGCAATATTTGCCGCGAATGATGCCTTAAATGCGATGGGTATTGAGTGGAAGCATTTCAAAAATTCATTACAGCCAAATCGTATTGGAGTCTACGCTGGCAGCGGGCTTGGCCAGCTTGATGAGCTTAGTCTGACGGGGCTATTAACAGCACATGCAAACGGGCTGCGCATTAAACCAAAATTACTCCCCATGAGCTATCCGCAAATGGCAGCAGACTTTATAAATGCATATATATTAGGCTCGATTGGTCCCACCGGCAGCAGTCAAGGTGCGTGTGCAACATTCTTATATAACCTTGAACGCGCTGTTGAAAAAATTAAACATGGTCAACTCGACGTTGCAGTTGTTGCCACCAGCGAAGCACCAATTACCCCTGAACTGCTTGGTGGTTTTGATGTGATGGGCGCGCTGGCTGACCCTGAACGGCTGAGAGTGATGGACAATGCCAAGGAAGTTGATTTGCGCAATACGTTGCGGCCGTTTGGCAATAATTGCGGCTTTACGATTGGAGAAGCAGCACAGTGTGTGGTGTTGTGTCGTGATGATATTGCAATTGCGTGCGGCGCAAAAATTTATGGCTCAGTTCCGCATGTATATTGCGCAGCAGATGGTGGAAAAAAATCAATTACTTCTCCTGGCGCTGGCAATTACCTAACGGTTGCGCAGGCATCTGCCGCTTTGTTGAGCATCGTTGGCAAAGATCAAATAGCTAGGACGTTTATCCACTCACATGGTACTGGTACGCCACAAAACCGCGAAACCGAATCGCATATTCTCAATAGCGTTGCCAAATCATTTGCGGTACAGTGGCCAGTCGTAGCAATAAAAAGTCAGCTAGGTCACTCACAAGCAGCAGCAGGTGGTGATCAGGTTTCCAATGCGCTGGGTATTTGGGAAGGCAATGTCTTACCAGGAATTACCAGCACACCAAAGCTGGCGGAAGATGTCCACTCTAGCAATCTTGAGTTTGTACTACAACATCAACAACACCTGCAAAACGCGTTTTTGGCATCATTGATTAATGCCAAAGGTTTCGGGGGCAACAACGCAACCGCAGTGCTGTTATCTCCTGAACAAACGCATAAAATATTAGGTAAAAGTTGTATAAAGCCGAGTCATTACCAGCGTCAAGTTGAGACCACAGAAAGCAACATTGCAGCGTATACTAAGCAGTTTCGTCAAGGTAACATGTCAATCCGCTATGCATTTGGTGAGAATGTACTAGAGAAAGACGATGTTAGTATAACCACAACCACTATTAAGTTTAGCGACTACCCCGCTGTTGCCTTGCAGCCGTCAGAATTTGCTAAATGACGCATTATCTAGCGTGCATCTGCGCGTTTGATTACTTTATGTTCCTCTTCAGCTAGCCCTTGCTTCCAATAACTTGAAATATATACACATTGCTTGTTGATGTTTTGTTGTTGTTTGAGGAATTGGCGAATTTTTCTCATTGTCGAAAACTCACATGCTACCCAGATAGCGGGTTGTCCATGCCGCCATTGCAGCTGTTGAATTGCATGGTACAACGGGGATTTATTTGATCCTGGATGCGGGTTCACAACCCAGTTTAAGTTGATATTATCAGGTATAACTAATTGCTGTTTATCTTGCGCAGATAATATTTCTATCACAATATTGCCTGTGGCATGTGTTGGTAATCGCGATATATTTGCCGTTAATGCAGGCAGTGCTGTCATATCTGCGGCAAGCAAAAACCAATCTGCTGCCATATGAATAAACGTTGCTGACCTAGGCCTAGAAATCGAAATAGTATCGCCAACACTTGCCTGCATCGACCAAGGGGCAGCAATTCCTGTGCAGGTAGAATTTGTATGGGCATGCAGCATAAAATCAATGTCTATTTCGCATTGCTGGCGGCGAAATTGTGCGATTGTGTAGGTACGCAGCACTGGTTGGTGAGTCCCGTTGGGATAAAAGACCAACTTGCAATATGCCCCAACTGTATTGTTTGGAAAATCGGCAAGCTCTGTACCATGCAATGTTATCCTTCGCATGTTTGCTGTGAGTTGTGCAGCTGCGCACACAGTGAGTTCTATATATGTACGTATATCAGCCATATTATCCGTTCAAAATATAAAAAATAATGTCGTGGTGTAACAACTCCATGTGGCAAACACGCAACATATGGTATGTAGCCGCTTTTAGCTAAAAGTGGCTTATTGAATAGACATAGCCGAAGACGGAAAACCAAATAGACCATTAGTGTTCTTTTGTTGATGTATTGGAGGAATCGCTTGTAACGTGCTCCAGTGCTCGACGATTTTTCCTTTTTGAACACGAAACAGATTATAAAAAGCTGTTGGGGTTTGGTACAACGTTCCTTCAAGGACTGCAAGTACAAAATTTTGCTCACCCAACACAGCATGAAATTTCTTGTATTGCAAGCCTATTTCTCGTGTTTTTATGGTATTCAAAAACTTTGCAAGACCAGCAATACCATCTTTAATGTTCGGGCTATGTTGAATGAGTTGTCGCTTGCTGAGATAGCGAGTGATTCTGTATATTTTCCCTTGAATAAATACCTCTTGTATCAAGTCATGCACTAACGCTTTGTTTTTTTTGGTCAGCCCAGTCTCTGAAATTGTAGTTGCACCATCTGTTTGGGTATGACCGCTAGGGTTATCGACCGATTGGAGTGGCTGAATATTGTCCCAGTGTTCAACAATTTTTCCTTTTTCAAAGCGAAAAATATCAAACGCTACTACACCAAGCTGATCTGATTTAGAATGTGCAAAAACGTAGCTACCATCCACATACACACGCACTATATCGCTTGTTTCTTGTTTGGGATGCTGGGGTATTGCATTTAAAAAATCAATTAAGCCTTGTTTTCCTGTGGCAACATTCGGGTTGTGCTGGATATATTTATCGTCATCAATATATTGCAGCGCTGATCTATCGGTCGTGGTTAGGCTATCGAGCACAGCGATAGCTTTTTCTTTAATGTTGAGTGACTGCTGCGATTGCGTGGATTGCGTGATAGTCGAGCAACTTGCTAAAGCCGTGCATATGCTAAATATTGTCGTGAACAGGAATGCCTGCATAGATGGATATTTTTGTGTAATCATTACCATAATGATCCTCTTATTTAGTCGTTAATAGAGTGAGGTAAAGGAGTGTATCTCGCCGTAGCTACATCTAGTTTGCGTATTTAATTATTCATAATCTTTTACGTAAACACAACTTTACTATAACAAGATGCGTTGTATACATGATGCACATTTGATTATCATGTATCAATGATACGGACGCTGTAAGTTTTAATCCAATTCGCCAAATTGGTCAGCACATCATTCTAGGTTACTTCATCCAGATGGTGCACTGACAACAAGCACTTTCCACAAAACATGCAATCATATTGCTGTTTATAAAAAACCGCCATTATCGCCAAGTGGATGGGTTGTTGTATGAGCGTATTGTGCCACTTACAGCCATACGGAGTTAAGCTCTGGTTGTCTTGATGCAGCGATTATGTCTGGCTGCTGGCATCAGCAAGTTTTTTTAGCTGCTTATCCATGGTGATTACTGGCTGCCAATCCAAGAGCACAGTTGCCCTATCGCTGTCGACTTGAAATGAACCGAATAAGCGATTGCCTGCGTCTTGCTTGCCGATAACCTTGGCAAACAATCGCATCACAGCGACGGGGATAGGCAGCAAATATATGCTGCGATTAAATGCTTTTGCCACTTTTTTTAATAACTCAGTTGTCGAAACGTCTTCACCGTCAGCCACCATAAACACTTGATTGGTGGCTTTGGTGTGGTCAATACAATGAATGATAAAACTTACTAAGTTGTCAAGAGCAATGAGTGATCGTTTATTGTGGATTGCACCCAATGGCAACGGTATTCCTTTATTTACTACTGATACTAGTGTTGCAAAGTTTCCTAACGCGTTTGGTCCGTATACCAAAGGCGGGCGAATAATCACTACTTCCATAGGAGTTTCTTGTGCAAGTTGCAGCAATTCATGCTCGGCTTTATACTTTGAATAGGCATATGGGTCCACAGGAGTAAATTTATCATCGTGCCTAAATGGTTGGTCGAACTTTGAATTTTCACCATTCACTTTTGCAGAGCTAACAAATATAAATCTAGTGATGTTTCGTAGCGCAGCTTGCTGAGCAAGATGGGTGGTTGCATCTGTATTAACACGCAAAAACTCATCAAGAGGATTCGTTGCTGGGTCATGCACAAGATGCGCTCGACCGGCTACATGGATAACCACATCAACGTTTGTTAATGCTGCCGACCAGTTGGTTGCTGCGCCAATATCTGCAACAGCTATTTGTGTCACAGTTGCAGGCAACGTGGGGCAATGTTGGCGCACTGCCGCCTTCAACTGCCCGTATTCAAGCTGTATCAGCGTTTGTATGAGTGCTGTACCAACAAATCCAGTTGCACCAGTTACTAAAATCATAGCGTTATCATCAGCGTTTTTTCTCCGTCTCGCCCGTCATGGACTTAATCAGAGCTTCCTTAGGCATTGGCAATGTTAGTATTGGTGTCCCAGCTGATATCAGCAAGCACTTTCTCAAGTTTGTTGCTTAGGTGTAGAGTGTTTGATTGCAGCTTGGTCGGCAGCCCAATAATTGCTACGACATGGTGATGATTACAGATAATTGGCCAGCCTGCGCGCATCCACGGCAATACATGTTGTTGCATCCTCTTGTTGATTGGCTTACGCGAATCCGCCCAGCAGTCGCCGTGTTGTCGATAGCGAATGCTATAATTAGAGTCAGTAATTATTTGCCACGCGCTGGTGGATACTTGCAAGGTTCCCCACCCCAATTGCTGGCGATGCCTGCCATGTTCGATTGGTTGCACCTCTGGCAACACAACACAATACACGGCAGCTTGATAGCGATATAGTCGCCAATTATCCCATGCATATAGCTCTTTAAAACCACTGCCTACGCTCGAATATCTTGCCATCATGCTGTGGCGTTGCTGCCGCTGAATATGATGGTACAACCCTTGCTGGGCAACAGTATTAGCAAACCATTGTGCCAACAGCATCCCTTGTTGTACTTTGCTAAACGCCGCGAGTGCAGCACTGCTAATCGCGGCTGCGCCTGGCATCATCATCTTATCAATCACGGTATCGATGATGGCAAACCACTGCTGTGTTTGCGCGGCACATTGCTGTGCGGCTAGGTTGCTCTTGGGCCAACGTTGCAGCAAAGGTTGTCCAATATGCTTGCGTATATAATTACGGTCGAAACCATCATCGGCGTTGCTGGGGTCTTCATAGTGTTCGATGCCGTGTTCCCTTGCATACTGGTGGATGTGTTGCTTCGTCACTGCTAATAGTGGTCTGCCAATCCAACCGCGACCAATCGCACTGCGTGGCTGTATGCCCTGCATTCCAAAGGTTCCAGTGCCGCGGCCGAGCCGCAACAACAATGTTTCTAGTTGGTCGTCGCTGTGGTGCGCCAACAGCGCGTATTGCTGTGCTGCAAGCAAGGTTGCAAGCGCCTGACGGCGTGCGTTTCTGGCGGCAGTTTCTTTGCTGCCTAGCGTGGTAACATCCAAATCGACCACACTACATTCAATGCCGCGCTGGGCACATTGCGCCACACAGCAAGCACGCATCGCGTCATTGCTATTTGAGAATACATTGCCGTGGTGAAAGTGCAGCGCTTGGATTTTTACATTTGCTTGGTGTAGCAAAGCATCGAGCAGCACCATCGAGTCTATCCCGCCAGATACAGCAACTAGCAGCGGTTGTTGGCTTGGATATGCTCCAAACCAATCAGTTATTGAGCGGTGAATGGGACAGTTTTCCAGCGAATTTGCAGCCATAGTTGCTCGGTAAGTTGTACACTGCATATTTTAAATGACATCCGCAGAGTTAGGTAAAAACCCATGGTTTTCCGCTGCGGATACTATAACACGCGGAGGTCATCATGGCAGCAGTTGAGTCGACAATGGTTGCGCTGCACAGCCGTGCAGCTAATTTTGTGTTACCAAACCCTCATTCTGGCAAGCAGGTCAGCCTCATTGAGCATAGCGGCAGTCCGTTAGTGGTGATGTTTTTGAGCAATCACTGCCCGTTTGTCAAACACCTGCGTAGTGAAATCAACATATTTGCTGCTGATGTGCAGCAAAAAGGAGTGGTCGTCATTGGGATAAACTCCAACGATGTTGCCAACTACCCAGCCGATAGCCCAGAAAAAATGATCGATGAAGTCAACGAGCACCAACTGGTGTATCAGTACTTGTTTGATGAACAACAAAGCGTTGCCAAAGCATATTCAGCCGCGTGCACCCCAGATTTTTTTGTTTTCGATGCGCAGCATACACTGTTCTACCGTGGTCAGTTTGATGGCTCGCGCCCAGGGAATGGAGTCAAAGTTAGCGGTACAGACATCCGCGGTGCAGTCGATGCGCTGTTAGCAGGTAAGCCGCCACCACAGCCGCAAATTCCATCGATAGGGTGCAGCATTAAATGGAAGTCTAGCAATTCACCTTGAGAATTTTGTGGCAGGGAACAAAATACTGGATGCAGTCAGACCTTAACAAATACGAATACCAGCCACGCGACTGCAATTAGCAACCCTCCCCACAGCGGCGTACCGTACCAGCCGAGCCACCCGAGCATAATACAACACCCGCCTAACAACGAAATAAACAATCTATCGCCGCGGGTTGTCTTGATAAAAAACACGCCTTTGCGTGGTCCTGTACTCGGCCACAGTACATGGCTAACACCAATGATAACGATACCTAGTCCGATGAATATAAAAAACAACGCTGCTGGCCACGTCCATGCCATCCATGTCAACATTACACCCTTCCTAATGCAAAACCACGGGCGATATAATTCCGCACAAAATAAATCACAATTACTCCTGGGATAAGAGTTAAGCAGCCAGCTGCGGCCAACAATCCAAGTTCATAGCCAGCACTAGAGGCTGTTTTGGTCATAATAGCTGCGATTGGCTTGGCGTCGACTGATGTCAATGTTTTGGCAAGTAGTAGTTCTACCCACGAAAACATAAAACAAAAAAATGCTGTAACCCCAACCCCTGCTTTGACATTTGGCAACAATATTTTAAAGAAAAACCGCGGGAATGAATACCCATCTACGTAGGCAATTTCATCGAGTTCTTTGGGAACGGAAGACATAAACCCCTCCAAAATCCACACTGCTAAAGGGATGTTAAACAAGCAATGCGCGAGCGCTACAGCTAAGTGGGTGTCAAATAATCCAACCGATGAATACAATTGAAAAAACGGCAGTGCAAACACCGCCGGTGGCGCCATTCTGTTGGTCAACAACCAAAAGAATAAATGCTTATCACCAAGGAATTGATACCGCGAAAACGCATACGCTGCGGGTAATGCAACGCTCACAGATATGACCGTGTTGATAGCCACATAACTCATAGAGTTAAAATAGCCAACATACCATGTCGGATCTGTGAAAATAACCTTGTAGTTGGCTAGAGTCCATTCTTGTGGAAACAATGAAAATCCGCCTAAAATCTCATTAGTCGATTTAAAACTCATCGCAATCAACCAATAGATTGGCAACAGCAAAAACACGATGTAACAAATAGTAACTAACTGCCGTTTACGCATCCGTATCATGCTGTTGGAATTGAAAAGAATTTAATCATTTTTAGTCATTACAGTATAAAATACCCACGATACAAGGAGTGTGATCAAGAAATATACTAGCGACATCGCCGCCGCTGGTCCAAGGTCAAACTGACCAAGCGCTATTTTTACTAAATCTATTGAAAGTAATGTTGTTGAATTTCCAGGTCCACCACCAGTTAGCACAAATGGTTCGGTATAAATCATGAACGAATCCATAAAACGCAGCAGCACCGCAATAACCAACACATGCTTGACTTTTGGCAATTGAATATAGCTAAATACCGCCCAACTGCTCGCGCCATCTATTTTTGCTGCCTGGTAATATACTTCTGGAATCGATACCAACCCCGCATACGTCAACAGCACTACCAATGAAGTCCAATGCCAGACGTCCATGATAATCAACGTTGCCCAAGCGGCGAATACACTTTGGGTCATGTTATAGTTAATCCCTATTGAGTTCAGGGTATACCCCAATAGCCCAATATCTGGTAGAGTAAAAATATTCCACATAGCCCCGACAACATTCCAAGGAATCAATAACGGCAACGCCATCAGTACCAAGCATACTGAAACACCCCACCCTGAGCGCGGCATCGACAATGCAATCGCCACACCAAGCGGCACCTCTATAGCCAAAATTAACCCGGTAAATAAAAACTGACGCCCGAGTGCAGCATGAAAGCGTTGTGAATGAAGAATTTGCTCAAACCAATCAGAGCCCTGCCAAAAGAACACGTTGTTGCCAAATGTTTCTTGCAACGAGTAATTCACAACTGTCATCAGCGGAATTAACGCGTTAAACGCAACAAGGACTACGACTGGGGTAACCAACCACCACGCTGTATGGTTGATTGCTTTCATTGTGTTGCCACCATCCAGTCGTCTTTATAAATGAAGGTTTTCTCAACATCAAATGCTAGCTGAATAGCGGTTGCAGTAATTGCAACCCCAGCGGCAATCACCGCGTGGATGGTTTGCTCAGCAATCATTGCTGTAACCAAGGTGTATCGCCCCATATCGACTGATTTGACAACCCGTGCAGGTATGCCATTGGCGACAACCTGCACAAACTCTGGGCGGATGCCGAGTTGATATTCGCCATCGCGAATACCCTGCTCGACAGGTGCTATATCAATGGGAAAACCATTCAGGAATGCGCTGCCTTGGCGCACGTGACAACGCAAAAAATTCATGCCTGGTGAGCCAATAAAATGCCCAACAAACGTGTGTTTTGGTTGTTCGAATAACTCATCAGGACTGCCTTGCTGGATAATTTTACCAGTTTGCATTACCACGACTTGCTCAGCAAATGTCAATGCTTCTGTCTGGTCATGGGTGACGTAAATCATCGTGATATTTACTTTTTTATGGAGTTCTTTCAGCTTCGAGCGCAACTGCCATTTTTTATGCGGGTCAATCACTGTAAGCGGTTCATCAAACATGATTACATTGACATCTTTACGCACCAAACCGCGCCCCATAGAAATTTTCTGTTTGTTATCTGCAGATACATTATTTGCTGTATTTAATAGAATATCCTCAATGTCGAGTAGCTGCGCAATCAATGCCACCCGATCATCAATATGCGCTTTTGAGAGACCTTGATTTTTTAACGGAAAAGCTAAATTTTCAGCAACCGTCATGGTGTCGTAAATAACAGGGAACTGAAATACTTGGGCAATGTTCCGCAGTTCTGGTGTTGTATTGGTTACGTCCTCACCGTTAAATAAAATCTTGCCGTTGCTTGGTTGAATTAACCCTGAAATTAGATTTAATACAGTCGATTTGCCGCATCCAGATGGTCCGAGCAATGCATATGCCCCACCGTCCTGCCATTCAATATCAATGTTGCGCAATGCATAGTCACTATCCTGCTGTGGATTATCTATGTAGCTATGGCGGATATTTTGTAACGAAATATTAGCCATGACCGATGCTTCCGTCTGCGTTAAAATAATAGCACTTCTGTAAATCCGCATAGAATGTTTTTGACTCACCCAGCGGGTACTCGTGCACACCAGATGACTGCGTCACCCAGAATGAATCAGCAATATCGATGCGCGCGGTGCTTGCAGAACCGCTTATTTCACTCACCATCACCGTGCCATCTAGCGCAAACATCCGCGGCATCGTCTGCTCGGTATACACGTCATGCGCGCGAATGCCTAGGGTATATTCACCATCTGGCAGCGCTAGTTCGTCACCTTGGAGCTGCCATGAAACTTTCTCATTAAAATGCATCGTCTGGTTTTTTTTGACAACTCGGTGGGTGTTCAGGGGCGGATCAGAAAATACCTGCGCAGCTGCTAAATTATTTGGACGATGGTATACAGACGATGTTGCCCCAAACTGAATGGCGCGCCCGTCGTATATCGCCGCAGTCCTACCTTGTAAAATCAACGCTTCGTTCGGGTCAGAGGTTGCATAAATTACCACCGCCCCTCTACTGGCAAAAATAGTTGGTAACTGTTCGCGCAATTCTTCACGCAATTTGTAGTCGAGATTTGCTAATGGTTCATCGAGTAATACGATGTCACTTTTTTTAATTACCGCACGCGCCAACGCCACGCGTTGTTGCTGACCGCCTGACAGTGTGTGCGGATATTTATCGAGTAAATGGTCTATTTGGAGTACTTTTGCAGCTGCAGTGACTGCGTCAAAAACTTCGTCATAACTCAATTTTTGCACGCGCAATGGCGAGGCAATGTTTTCAAACGTTGTTAAATGCGGGTAATTAATAAAAAGCTGATGGACAAAGCTAACGTTGCGTTGTTGCGGAGTCAGGGTATGGATGGTTTTGCCATCGAAGGTAATTCTCCCTGTGCTTATTGAATCAAGCCCGGCAATAATTTTCATCAAGGTTGTCTTACCAGCATTGGTTGGGCCTAACAGAATGTTCAGACCATCGCGGGCAAAAGTGATGCTGGTTGGATAGATATGCGGCTGCAATCCAACAGTTTTAGATATTTGGTGTAGTTCGAGCATTATAATACATCAAGTAGCAGCAAAATTAACACCGACAATCGCGTATAACATTACGCGTCAACGGCTTGATAGCACGATTTTGAGTCTCCAGCAAACACAGTCCACGCGCGCGTACGCGCGTGGATACAGTGTTATTGCTGCCAGCGTTGTATCAGTTCTTCATATGCGATAGTTTCACCTTGTGGTTTTTCATTCGCAAGTTTTGGTTTTGCACCACCTTTGCCCACCCAGTCAGCAGCTGATTTTTTAGGATTTAAGCGTGGACCACAACCGCCGTAAACGTTTGCCGCTTTATCAGCAACTTCCATACGCGCCATAGTGGTATCCATTTCTTCTGCCAAACGGTCCATTGCTTGTTGTGGGCTAAATGCACCTGAATTTACATCGCCAATTTGCTGCCACCAAATTTGAGCTAATTTTGGATAATCTGGAACATTAACACCAGTCGGACTCCACATCACACGGTCAGGTGAACGATAGAACTCAATCAATCCTCCAAGCTTTGGCGCACGATCAGTGAATGATTGATCCCGCACCGTTGAATCGCGGATAAATGTCAAACCCACGTGGCTTTTTTTCACATCAACTGTTTTGGAGACGACAAATTGCGCGTATAACCATGCAGCTTGCGCACGCTTCAGCGGTGTCGACTTCATGATAGTCCACGAACCTGCATCTTGATATCCGAGTTTCTGCCCTGTTTCCCAATACGGTCCATGCGGGCTTGGCGCCATCCGCCATAATGGGGTGCCATTGTCATCAACAGTGTTATTCCCTGCTGATTTTGGTTTCACCATATCGGCAGTGAAGGCTGAGTACCAAAAAATTTGTTGGGCGACATTTCCTTGACTCAATGCAGGCAACGATTGATAAAAGTCATAGCTTGCAGCGCTAGGGGGCGCGTACGCGCGTAACCATTCATCCCATTTGCGGATTGCATACACAGCAGCTGCACCATTGGTTGCACCACCACGGGTAACACTCGCGCCAACTGGGTTACACGTTCCTGCCTCCATGCGGATACCCCATTCATCGATTGGAATACCATTTGGCAAACCTTTAGAACCAGCACCAGCCATCGACAGCCAAGCATCCGTCATCCGCCAACCGAGGTCAGGAGCTCGTTTACCATAATCCATATGGCCGTATACCCGCACACCATCAATGTTTTTTACGTATACAGTAAAAAATTCTGCTATATCTTCGTATGCAGACCAATTGATCGGAACCCCGAGTTCATAGCCATAGCGTTTTTTAAAATCCGCTTGGTATTTAGGGTTGTCAAACCAGTCTTTACGGAACCAATACAGATTGACAAATTGTTGGTCTGGCAGTTGGTATAAATCACCATCAGCACCAGTTGTAAACGAAATCCCCATGAAATCGTCTAAATCAAGTTTTGGATTTGTGACGTCTTTTCCCTCATGTTTCATCCAATCACTCAAGTTGCGCGCTAACTGCAAGCGTGAGTGCGTGCCGATTAAATCAGAGTCATTCACATACGCATCATACAAATTACGTTGTGTCTGCATTTGTGTTTGCACAGCTTGGACAACTTCACCTTCACCAAGCAATTGATGATTAACCTTAATACCAGTAATTTCGGCAAATGCTTTTGCCAACACTTTACTTTCATAAGAGTGGGTTGGAATCGTTTCTGAAAGCACATTGATTTCCATGCCGACATATGGTTTTCCCGCAGCTACAAACCAAGCCATTTCTTCCATTTGTTCGGCTTTATTCAACGTTGACGGCTGAAACTCTGCATCAATCCATCTTTTAGCAGCGTCACCGTCGGCGCATACTGGACTGGTAGCAACAACTGCTGCTAGCGCAAGTGCGACTTTTATTTTAGACCATGGTTGCATGGTTTTCCTCCTTTAGTGTGTTTTCAATACCACTGATCAAGTTGACGATAGCAGCGCTGCTATGATTTAATCAGAGACCGTTCGTAATCCTCCATCCACAGTCTACAACATTCCAGCGGTGAATAAAAATTATTGTTGTAACTTTTTATTCACTTTTAAGTATTGTTGCTTGAATACTATGGCAGCTCTGAATAATTCCTACTGTTAAGTTTCTCGACGCATTGATGTTCAAAAACAACAGACTAAGAAGTTGACTTTTTGTTTTTCTTCCCTAAGGAAGCTCTGCTTAAGTCGCCGCTAGCGGACTTTGCTATACCCAAACATGCGTTGCATATTTGCCCACCGCTATTGCGACTATTTTCCTAAACAAAACGACGAGAAAATAGAATCCAGCAGGTCTTCATTGGCAAACCTGCCGGTGATTTCACTCAGATGGTCTTGAGCGCTACGCAACTCTACGGCGATAATTTCCAGTCCATGCTGCTGCTGTGCGGCGCGCAGCGCTGCTGCTACCGCGGTTTTGGTGTGCTGTAACGCGGTGACGTGTCGCGCTCGAGCACTGCACGTTGTTGTGTCAACATCGCTGTATAGCCTATCGCTGATTGCCCGCTGCAGAGCGTCCATTCCTACGCCGCTATGCACGCTAATATGCAATGTTGGCAATCCAGCAGGGTGTTGCTGATACGGCGGGGTGATTTGGTCTATTTTATTGCGCACCGCAAGTACGCGTGCGCTGATATCGTCGTGGTGCGTTAAGGCATTGTAGACGTCTGTCTGCTCGCCGTCATACACCAATAAAATAACATCAGCTGCGGTTACAAGTTGTTGACTGCGGGCGACTCCTTGTTGTTCAAGCGGGTCAGTTGTATCACGAATTCCAGCAGTATCGGTAATACGAAAACGCTGTCCAGCAATATAACAGTCTTCGCTGATGCTGTCTCTTGTTGCTCCTGCTATGGCAGAAACGATCGCCCTATCGCATTCCAATAAGGCATTGAGTAGGCTTGATTTGCCAGTATTTGGTGCGCCGACAATGGCAATTTCTCTAGTACTACTCAACGCGACACCTGCTTGGGCGCGCTCCAGTAGTTCGGCAACAGCAGTATCCAATGCTTGAATATGCTGCTGCACGGCACCAAGCTCACCACCATGGTCTTGATCGCTAAAATCTATGGTTACTTCTGTTAGTCCCCGTAACGATATTATCCGTTCCAGCAATGCGTTGATTTGTTGCGAAAACTCGCCTTGTAACGAACGTTGCGCCGCACGCACTTGAGCAATGGAGCCTGCATTGATAAGGTCGGCAATCGCCTCTGCTTGGGCAAGATCTAGCTTGCCATTGGCAAAGGCGCGTTGGCTAAATTCACCAGCTGCTGCCATGCGGACATCGCTAAAGGTACACGCTAATTGCAGCAGTTGCTGCAAGACCACTGGGCTGCCATGACAATGCAACTCGACAACATCTTCTCCAGTAAAACTAGCTGGAGCGGCAAAATACAGTGCCAGCCCGCTGTCTATTGTCTCATCACCTGTCACAAACCGTGTGGAGTACGCCAGTCTGGGTGTTGGCTGTGTGCCATGCCAGGCGTTGCAAATTATGCTTGCTACATTAAGTGATGCTTTGCCAGACATGCGGATAACTGCCACGCCTGCATGACCTGGTGCGGTGGCAATAGCAACAATTGTGTCGTCCATGGCAATACAATCTTACAGGTCTATGGCTGGCAACAGTCCGTTGAACGCATTGTTGGTGGTTATTTGGCGGTTGCAATCCGCTTGGTAATAATATATTGCTGGATAATTGATAGGACATTATTGGTAAGCCAATACAACACTAAGCCAGATGGGAACCAGAGAAACATCACGGTAAACGCCACTGGCATCCAACGAAATATTTTTGCTTGTAATGGGTCCGGTGGTGTTGGGTTGAGCATTTGCTGGACATACATGGAGGCGCCCATCAGCAATGGTAAGACAAAGTATGGGTCAAGCGCGGATAAATCTTGCACCCACAGAAAAAATGGTGCGTGCCGCAGCTCGACACTTTCGACAAGTGCCCAATATAAGGCGATGAATACAGGCATTTGCACGAGAATTGGCAGACAACCTCCAACTGGATTGATGCGCTCCCGTTTATACAATGCCATAGTTTCTTGTGATAATTTTTGTTTATCATGACCATATGTTTCACGCAACCGCTGAATCTCTGGGGTGAATTTGCGCATATTTGCCATGGAGCGGTACCCTGCTTGCGATAATGGGAAGAACACCAACTTCACACAGAATGTCAGCGCAATGATCGCAATTCCCCAGTTAGGTATAATTCCTTGAATATAATTGAGGAATAACACTAAGTATTTAGAAATAAACCACAGCCAGCCAAAATCAATAACCAAGTCGAGGTTGGGGGCAAGGGCTTCTAGTACTTTGGCAAGTTTTGGTCCAGTGTATAATTTGCTCAACAACGTCAGCGTTGCGTTTGGTAGCACTTCTTGGGAATCACCAACAAAACCGAGCACATACAACCCGTCTTTGCGTAGATTGCTTTGATAGCGATATTCTTGGTTTGGATCAGGAATCCAAGCAGAAACAAAATAATGCTGCAACACTGCTATCCATCCGCCTTTGACGCGAACATCGAGCGGTTCTTCTGCTAAGTCAGCAAATTTTTTCTTGAGATAACTTGTTGCTGCGGTTGTTGTGGCGATGCCGTCAAATGGTTTTATTTGCAGCCCATTGTCAAATTCAGGGACTTTGCCATCGTTAATAATCTGTCCATATAGCCGCGTGCTGATCGTTGCCATGCTATTATTTTGTAGCGAATGCGCAACATCAATCGCATTACTCCCTCTTTGTAAACTATACACTTTGGTAAACACCACATCATTGACTATACTGGTTAATGTGAGAGAAACCGTATCCTCACCGTCGGCAAGGATCCTCGTATTTTGTGTTGTTGTGTAGTTTAATTTGGTGGTGTTGATGCCTGATACATTACTAATTAAGCCACTTTGAGCGATGTATTTTTTGGTGTCAGAGTCTTCCAATAACGATACTGGAGTGGCATCAACTTTGCTAACTGCATACGCCAATAACTTACTGCTCACTATATCGCCGCCGTATAAGTCTATTTCGAGATCGAGCACGTCATTGCGTAATACGACATGATTTCTCGGTATCTCTTGTGGCTGTATTGCGCCTGGGATTTGCACAGCTGTTGCATCAGAACTTTGATTTGTGTCTGGAATTACGGAGAACATATGCCCCCACTGCAAGAAGCACATGTACAACAATACCGCCACCCCCACATATAAACTATAACGAAGGTATTTAGCTGCTTTGCGGATATTCATTCTCGTTCCTTATTGTTTTGTTACTTTTTTTGTGCGCGGCACAGGGTCATAGCCGTGTCCACCAAATGGGTGACAGCTACAAATACGCTGTATTGTTAAAATACTGCCGAATACAACACCATGTTGTTGCATTGCTTCAATGGCATATTCAGAGCACGTCGGCAGGTATCGACAACTCATTGGTAGTAATGGAGAAAGACACAGTTGGTAGCTTCGAATAATTCCAACTGCTATTTTTATAGCTGTTTTGCGTATCATTTGCATGTTATGAGTAGAGGAACCTCTGGTTAACTCGCTGTATCATGGATTTAAGCAGAGGTTGCTAGCTGTGTGTTTTTTTTGCACACGCCGCATAGTGCTTTGTATCGCTGCACGCAGCTGCACCTTATTGGCTTGCTTGGCAGCACGTTTAGCAATAATCACGACGTCGCATTGCACACCACAATCAAAGCTGCGTAGCGCATTTCTTATGATGCGTTTTGTGTAGTTGCGGAGCACGGCGTTTTTTATATTTCGATTGGCAATAATCGCGACATACCGACATAGTTGCTGATCACTGGTGCGCACAAACGTGACAAAATTCGCATGATGACATTTGAAGGTGTGTTGGGCGATGACAAGCGAAATTTGTTTGCCAGAGCTCAGTGCGGTAATACGCAATTATACAGTAAGTCTATGGCGGCCTTTGGCGCGGCGGCGTGAAAGCACTGCGCGACCTGCTTTTGTTGCCATACGAGCACGAAAACCGTGCGTCCTGTGTCGTTTGATATTACTGGGTTGGTATGTTCGTTTCATAGTGGATGGTATGTCAGGTTACTCTTTTTCACTTTCTTCAAAATCACCGCTGGATAAGTCATCGCTTTCTTCAAATTCGGTGGTGAATTGCTCAGCTACTTCAGCATCAAGCAATGCGTCAGCAGACAATGTTGCTGCTGACTCGTCATCGGTTACTGCATCTTCCTCATCTTCATTTGCGGTATTTTCCTCAACTTGATTGGCGGCATCTTGTTCTGCTGCAAGCCGCTCATTTTGACGGTCTTGCTCAGCACGCCGACCTTGACGGGCAATCATTTCTCGTTGCATTTCTTCTTGCCGTACTCGTTCTTCTTCTTGGGCACGGTCGTGTTCTGCAAATTTTCGCACCATTGCGTCTTCATCTAATTCGATTGGTTGGTTATTCAACTCTGCTTCGATGCCTAGCAGAGATTCTTCGGTTATTAGCCCTGCTGCTATTTCACGTAATGCCAATACTGCAGGTTTATTGGTACTATTATGAATCAAAGGGTCTTTGATTCCTTGAGCGAGTTGATGGGCGCGTTTGGTTGCTGCCAAAACCAAGTCGTATCTGTTAGGAATTTTCGCCAAACAATCGTCGGCAGTTATTCGGGCCATGCGGCACTCCGTTGGGTAAAAAAATAAGTACATTTTGATGTGGCATTATTATGACTTCGAAGACAAATGCAACACGCATGAAACGCAAACCACGCATTGTTATTAATGCACACATCGAGACTATTTTTTCTCGTTTTCAAGCGGCGAACCCTCATCCGACCACCGAGCTTGAATATACCAGTGTCTTTGAGCTATTAATTGCGGTGTTGCTGAGTGCACAAGCGACAGACATTAGCGTCAATAAAGCATCAAAGGGACTATTTGCAGCGGCGAATACTCCCAAGGCAATGTATGAATTAGGTATCAATGCTATCAAGCAGCATATTAAAACAATTGGCTTATTCAACAACAAAGCCAAAAATATAATCGCAACGTGCGCAATATTGATCGAACAATATAATCAACAGGTGCCAGATACTCGTGCTGCACTCGAAACGCTGCCAGGTGTCGGTCGCAAAACAGCAAATGTAATTCTCAACACCTATTTTGGTCAAGCAACGATGGCGGTCGACACCCATATTTTCCGTGTGGCAAACCGACTGAACATTGCACCTGGGCAGACACCTTTGGCTGTAGAACTTGGATTATTAGCGAATATTCCACCACAATATTTAATACATGCCCACCACTGGCTGATTCTCCATGGCCGTTACACTTGCAAAGCTAGAACGCCAAATTGCCAAGCATGCATTATCGGCGAATTATGCCCTTCGTCTGAAAAAAAACCACCTATCCAATAGCAACGCTCTATACTGATTGCGTGCCTGGGTTATTCGTTATTAAAGTATGTTTCTGAGCCAATGAGAAAACTATTATGGTAACTCTCCGGTATGGGCGTGTATCGTGACTACGTCTTACGATCCCAACATACCACTTGGTTGCCATACCCTTGAGCCGCGGTTCAAGGAAACAACTGTGAGACGGTAACGTGGGCACACCATCCCCCGCTATAAACATGTTGCGCAAGACAATTCGCAGCCAACGTCAAGCAATCCCCACCCCACAACGTCGCAGCGATACAGTGCAAGTATGCAGATCGGTGTTGCAACTCATCGATGATCACCAACCGCTGCATGTTGGTGTCTACCTTTCATTTGGTGAGGAAATCGATACTACAACAATTATCGATCACCTCTGGCAACGGGCAATCCAAACTTACGCACCTGTAGTCAACAACGACCGTCACCTCGCGTTTGTCTCCTACAGCCAACATTCAATACTTGATACAGGCCCGTTTGGCATTCGCCAACCTCAGTGCACCGCCAACAATCCCGCTATTAAACCAGCACAGCTTGACTGGGTGTTCACCCCGCTCGTGGGTTTTAACACCCAAGGATACCGCCTTGGCATGGGTGGCGGGTATTATGACACAACATTTGCTAGCAGTCGGCGACCATTACTTTGCGCGATTGCCTTTGACTGTCAATACTCCACAACGTTTACTCCAAGCCCATGGGATATTCGTCTTGACTATGCAGTGACACCGTCACGGGTATTTACGTGGGGTTAACAACAATTAAGCTTTGGCACATATATTGGTGCGATCAATCCTGCTGATGAAGCGACTCTGCAGTCTGCCATCTCACTTTGCACATTGAATGCCACTGCTATGCATGGGAATGCCACTGCTATGCATGGGTGCGAGCATCCATCGGCAGATGCCATGACTTACTTGCCATGTAGCGTCTTTGCTAGCAACTCTACAGGATGCACAGAAGAAACATTATTTTTATGCAATTGACTCCTGCATGAAAAGCCTGTTGCCAGAATGATTGCATTTGTATCAAGTGATGGCTGCCAATTGCGTTTAAAAATATCCGCGCTCATCTTTAAATACTCTTTGCGGTGCCCAAACGCGCCAGCCATGCCACAGCAACCTGCTGTAACTATACTCACTGCCGCACCACAGTGCTCAAACACCAGCTGCCATTGTTTCGGTAACTGGGTAAACAGAGCTTGTTCACTACAATGCGGGCAGAGCTGCACGACAACACCACGGAGAGCTGACTGAGGCAACTTTGCTAAGCGCTGCGCTAGGAAATCTGCTACTGGAGTGACTGCATTGTGGATAGTATCGTTGCCTGTTGTCAGGCTAACGGCGCTTTCAAGCACAATCACTGGCACATTTTGCTGGCTAACTAGGTCTGCGACTGCAGCGCGTTGTGCTGCGGCTTTGTTCATTGCTCCAACTGTTGCGGCGGCTTTACCCCAGGGCAGCACTGGCAACAGCTGCGGGTTTTCGCCGATTGATGCTAGCAACGCAAACAGGCTATCAATAACGCCTCCATCATACGCCCATGTATATGGATCCGCTGCCACGACACAGCTAGGTTGGGTAATGTTATGGTTATGCATGGATTGTGGCGGTCGCCAACGCGGTAAATGGTGCATCCCCAGCAACGCGGAAAATCGCATCAGGATATTGCTGATTGCAGGCACTTTTCCACCAATTATCGAACATTCTTCAATGCAAGATATGCACCACTCGCGCAACGGCATGCGATGTTTTTGATAGTATTCTTGCAAAAACAGTGACTTCAATTTTGGAATATCGACCTCAACTGGGCAGCCTGTCGTACATCCTTGACACCCTAAACAACTTGCTAATGAGATATATAACTCTGCCTCCAAATTATTTTGATCACCAGTTACCCGCTCAACTAACCATTGCCGGAGTAATACTGCGCGACCTTTGGGGCTTTGCACGCGATCTTGGGTGATTTGATACGATGGGCACATCAATTGCGTGGTGGATTGATTCAAACACGCAGCATTGCCATTACATGCAAATGCTTGTTGATACATGTTGCGCACATTGTCGCTAACAGCAGCAAAAGACTCGCCGTGCATTGGCACAGCGTCAATCGCCACTAAATCTCCACCAGTTGGGTGAGCAATTTTTCCTGGATTACAGATATTAAACGGATCAAAACATTGTTTACTCGCGTTCATAAACCCTTGCAACGCATCACCAAAATATTCAGGTGCATATGCTGATCGATACCCTTTGCCGTGTTCGCCCCACAGCACACCATTATATTTTTTTAACAAGGCAATGACTGCATCAGTAATAGTAACGACTAGCTGTCGATCTGCTGCAAGACTGGTATCAAGCGCAGGACGCACATGCAAGCAGCCTGCATCAACATGGCCAAACATGCCGTATGCAACGCCGAGATTATCAAGTAATTTGGTGAGTTCAGCAACATATGCGGATAAATGCTCAGGAGCAACTGCCGTGTCTTCTATAAAGGCAACAGGTTTGGCACGGGATGGCATTTTGGCTAATAATCCTACGCTATTGGCGCGCAAGTCCCAGATTGCCGCAATATCTGCAGCGCGCCAACTTACCGCATGCGCAATGGCGTTGTCGCTTGCCCATTGCTGAATTGCTGCAATTTGTCGCTGCACCAGTCCAATATCATTACCGCTACATTCGATGATATTGATCGCGGATGGGGTATCCATATTCAAGGCAAATACCTGCGCGACATCAATCCACTGCTGTGTTGAATGCGCTAGTCCAATCACTCGTTGGTCTAATGTCTCAATTGCAGCCGCCTTAAAGCGTGCCAGCGGTTGTGCACAATCCAGAGCTTGGCTAAATGCCGCATGCTCTGTGACAATGACTGCACGGTGGATATGTGCTGTTATGACGCGTATTTGCGCAGCAACAACAACGCCCAAGCTACCTTCGCTACCACACCAAAGCTGGACACAGTTAATATCGCCGTTGTTATACGCAACATTGGCTAATTGATATCCAGCTGGGGCGCGCGGTAAATGTGCTGTCTTGCTTAAAAATTCTGCTATTGCCGGGTGCCCTTTTTCTGTGACTAATTGCGCAAACTCACCGAGCATTGGGTGGAGTTCTGCAAGCTCAGTGGTAGATGCGCGGCTTGGTATGACAACACGACTCCCATCAGTAAGTACGACATCGAGCGCGCAAATATAGTCTGCAGTCCTGCCAAACACGCAACTTCCCTTGCCACTTGCATTAGTAGCTATCATTCCTCCAATCGTGGCGCGGGTCGAAGTAGATAGCTCAGGCGGGAATGTCAAGCCGTCAACCCGCAATCGTTCTTGTAGCAGGCTATGGATAACACCAGCTTCAACCCACAGGTTTTTATTCGCAATATCGACAGGATGAATGTGCTGCAGCAATGACGTATCAATCACTATGAATCGGGTCAGCGACTGCCCGTTGGTACCAGTGCCACCGCCACGAACGGTAAAAGGGATTGAGCAAAAGGCTTTGGTAGCGCGTAACGCCAGCACCCGAACTAGCGCAGCAATGTTCTGCGGCTGGATGATAATTGTTGGGATTTGCTGGTATATTGAATTATCGCTACTATACACAACACGCTGTCCATATTTTTCTAGAATATTTCCTGCAAAATCACCAAGCGCGGCAATAAATATTTGTATGCGTTGTTGCTGTTTTGTGCTTGCTTGCAAAGGAAGTGTTTTTGTTTCTTTAAAAACCATCATGAACAACCGTTGTATTTTTTTGACAATCTAAGCCTAATTCGTATACTCACGCGCCGTTGTGGTGGGTGTAGCTCAGCTGGTAGAGCCCCGGATTGTGATTCCGGTTGTCGTGGGTTCAAGTCCCATCATCCACCCCAACGGCATGTTCTTACTTTGCTGCGATGACTTGCGTTAGTACATTTATTTACTTCCTATATTACTAGTTTAATGCTTACAACACCTTCGTTCAAATACGTTGCCATTCTCGCACTGCTCATGGCATCAGCGGTTACTCTTGCCAATATATTAGTCCAATTTGTTATTAATGATTGGTTGACTTGGGGGGCGTTTACCTATCCCATTGTGTTCGTCATTACCGATTGCACAACACGGTTATTTGGGGGCAATATTGCGCGGAAAATAATGTATGTGGGCGTTGTGGTGGGTATCGTATTCTCACTATTTTTTGCTCCCGTGCAAATCGCCATTGCTTCAGCAACTGCATTCATCATGGGACAGTTGCTCGACATTAGCGTCTTCTCCTATTTATTAAAACGCTGTAGTGCACAACTCTGGTGGATTCCACCGTCAGTCTCTTCGTTCTTTGGCGCATCTATCGACACCATATTCTTTTTCTCAATTGCATTTTGGGGAACACAACATCCATGGCTGTCATTAGCTATTGGTGATTTTGCAGTAAAAGTAGTTATGGTCGCTCTTTTCCTGCCCGTCTATAAATTTATTGTGTCTGCTTTTATAGTACAACAAGCCCGTATATCCACAACCTAACTATCGCTATGTCATCGCCTGGTACCAACAATACTACAATCCGCCTTTTTACAGACCCACGTAATTTTCGCAGTCACCAAGTTAGGATTGTTTGTCATGAGAAAGATGTAAATTTTGAAATAAACGACTGCGACCCCAACAACGTTCCTGCAATCATCCGCGATAATAACCCATACAACTCATTGCCGATGTTGATAGATCGCGACCTAGTGTTGTACGATAGCGAAATTATTATTGATTACCTCGAAGAACGTTTTCCGCATCCACCGTTATACTCTGTATTTCCCACTATTCGCGCGCAAACACGGCTGGCACTGTTGCGAATCAAACGAGAATGGGTGAAGCCAATGGAAACTATTCTAGCAGCAGATCAGGCAGATGCTAAAAACAAGAATATTAGAGAATTACGCAAGCAGCTCCATGATAATATTCTAGCAACCGCGCCAGTTTTCAAAGAACATGATTTCTTCATGAACACCCAGTTTGGTATTTTAGATTGCTACGTTACACCTTTGCTATGGCGTTTGGGCATCATGGATATTGAGCTACAAAACACACTTGCGCGCCCAGTTGTTGAGTATATGAAACGCATGTTTTTACGCGATGCATTTATTAAGAGCTGCAGCCGTGAAGAGCGGCAATATATGAAAGGCATTCGTTTATAATAACAAACACATGATTCTTGACATTTTTTACTTGGCAATGCCAAATGCGCAACTACAATCCCACCATTTTTTACATCAAATACAATGAAAACATACAGTATTAAGGCAAAAGACATCCACCACGACTGGTATCTTGTCGATGCAGAAAACAAAATCCTCGGACGCTTAGCCAGCCAAATAGCGTTAAGGCTGCGCGGCAAACATAAACCAGAGTTCACCCCACACATGGATACTGGTGACGCAATGGTTGTTATCAATGCCGAAAAAATTGCAGTTACTGGTAATAAAGAAAAAAATAAAATTTATTACAGACACACCGGCTATCCTGGAGGAATCCGCCAGCAAACCCTTGAAAAACTCCGCGCAACCCACCCTGACCGCATCTTAAGAAATGCTGTAAAAGGCATGTTACCGCGAGGTCCGTTAGGACGAGCGATGCTGTTAAAGCTGAAGATATATGCAGGAAGTCAACACCCTCATGGCGCACAACAGCCAAAACC
The DNA here is from genome assembly GCA_965277405.1 of Gammaproteobacteria bacterium. Classification (GTDB taxonomy): domain Bacteria; phylum Pseudomonadota; class Gammaproteobacteria. The sequence goes on along the minus strand of OZ255726.1, from coordinate 467,503 downwards.
TATTGAACTCGTTCGTTAATGATTATGCCTACTGAAAAACCGACTACTACCAATCAACAAACTCTTACTGCAGCACGAACACAACAAGCAGAGAAGACTACATTTCTCGGCACTGGTCGGCGTAAAACATCTATAGCACGTGCTTATTTAACAGCAGGCAATGGCAAGATCACCATCAACAAGCGCCTTGTGGAAGTATATTTTGGACGTGAAACAGCACGCATGATATTGCTTCAGCCACTTGAACTTGTTGATAAAGTCAACCAATTTAACGTGAAGGTCACAGTGAGTGGTGGCGGTATTTCTGGTCAAGCTGGTGCAACGCGATTGGCGATTACTCGAGCACTCATGGATTATAACGATGAACTCAAACCTGAGCTACGCAAAGCAGGCTTCGTTACCCGAGATTCTCGACAAGTTGAACGAAAAAAAGTCGGTCTGCACAAGGCTCGCAAACGCCCACAATATTCAAAACGCTAATTCATTTGGGTTACAAGCCCCATCCAAAACCAATAATTGCAATATACGCCAGCCAGTATCACCCATTGGTTTTATGGAACAGCAGCTTAACTCGCTGATACCACGGGTTTGCGGGCAATTGCTGATGATTTGCAAGGCGCAAACCGCATAAGCGCCTGCCGTAGCATATCCGCCAACGGATGCAATACAGCAAGCGTAAGCAATGCCGCAAACCACAAGTTTATTGAACTTAATACGGAAAAAAAGCGGTACTAACGTCGTTGCAGCACTTGCTAATACCCACAAGACCCACCAGTGTGACCTGCGCACAACACAGTTATCGTCAGCGTTGTTGCTCCGTCTTATCCATCATGGAGTTAATCAGAGATTCCCTGTGTATTTATCTTAGAAGATGCTCATTTCAGATAGCGTAGCAATTTTGTTAGGGTTACTATGCAAAGCCTTCATCACTTTTTGAACCGCGGCTGCAATGTTGACTGCTCCAAAAATATATACCAACCCATGCATTGGTGCTTGCAGCACTGTGTATGGTGATAACGTCTGTCGCGGCTGCAAACGTTTTCATTTTGAAGTAAGCCTGTGGATACGCTATAGCGAAGAAGAGCGTACTGTCATCATCGAGCGCATCGACGCACAGCTTGTCGATACCTATCATCAGTTTTTTCACATTGAAGATTCAGCTATCCTTAAAAACGAATGCCGTAAACTCGGTCTTGAAATCGATCACAACCGCGTAGAAGCATCATGGTTGTATGTATTGCTGCGAGCAAGTTCTTCGCGCATTCGCAGCCCACAAAAATACGGTTTCTCCCTTATTCAACAAGCCATACAAGTATCTGTTGCAGCAAGGTATGAAACTTGGAACAAGGCATTAGACCGCGTCGCGGCAATCAGCCTAACAACGCATCAACTTACTCAGCCACCTGTAAACCAGACGTTATTATTTTAAGGAACCTTTAATTTAGTCGATTTGGAGTGAGCTTGTTGCGATTGCTGATGATTGCCAGGCTCAAACCGCTAAGCACATGGCGTAGCATATACGCCAAAGGATGCTACACAGAAGTACCGCAATTGCCGCAAATCGTTGTATATTAAACTGAAGTTTCTTAAGTACTCACAGAGTGTTGTTATGTGGATGTTGCAATTGCTTGGACGGACAAATTCTATATTGTCTGCAACACTGATTGGTGTCATTGGTCACGCGCTGCTATTTATAACCCTGCCGATTAGATTAGAGAATAACGGAGTATCAACTGGCTTGATTGGCCTGGCAATGTCCTGTTATTCTATTGGAACTATTCTCTCTTGTATTTTTGGTTCAAGGCTGATTACCCGCGTTGGTCATATACGCGCATTTTCAGTAATGTCTGCGGTTATCAGTGTGCTGGCTATTACGCACGGCTATGTTGATTCTGTTTGGTTTGTAGCATTGATGCGCCTATTGTTTGGCTATGCGATTACTACAAATTTTATCATTATGGAAAGTTGGTTGACGGGGTTAAGCACCAGCACTACCCGTGGCAGGATTTTTTCAACATATCAAATCTCGTATGGCTTAGGCGGGATTATCGCGCCGTTTATTTTGCACATTACCAACGCCGATGACCCTAGGTTATTTGGCTTAATTGCTATATGTTTTTGCGTTTCACTGATTCCTCTTGGTTTAACAAATCGCCCTGTTCCGTCATTTTCTGAGGACACAAAGAAAATTCCAATCAAACAATTGTGGTCGATTTCTTCAGTGAGTGTAGTTGGGATGATGTGTGCCGGGCTTGTTACTTTATCAACAATCAGCTTAACCCCAGTGTATGCAAATAGCATTGTCGCCACCCATCCATTTTTCGTCATTACCATTGTGTTAGCGAGTTTTTATATCGGCTCAATGATATTTCAATTTCCTGTTGGCTGGCTAGCGGATACCATCAATAAGCAGGCATTGGCAATTATAGTTTCTGCCGTCGGTGCTCTTGCCAATGTATCGATTGTACTATCACAACCGTTCATGTATCCAGATTGGTTGTTAATAGCGAGCTTCGTCTTGGCAAGCGGCATGGCAGCGTGCATGTATCCCCTTGCATATGCGCATATGTTTGAGCGCATTAAAAATGAAGATATTTTGCCAATCATGAGCAAAATGATGCTGTTATACGGAATTTTTAGCGTGTTAGGGCAGCAGATTGGCGGCTTCTTAATGGAGATTTTGGGCAATGCTGCGTTGTATATGTCGATAGCAGTAGTCCATGTTATCTACTCTGTGTATGTGTTTTGGCAAAGCATCTTCAACCGCAAGCGCTTATACAAGGAAACAAGCGTGCAAATGATCACCCAAGTTGCTACGCATCAAATAACACCGTTAAACCCTGCATATGAATACCAGCTCACTGATATATTAGACCCAGAGATAAAACTGCTCGCCCAAGCCATTTCATTCAGCCCAGAACATGCTGCAGAATTTATATATACAGCGTTTGAAAATAATCGACTGCAACCAGAAGATGTAGCACAGCACTTGGTATTATTGCTGCCACGCTGCGCTGATACAATTATTCAAGCATTAACGAGCAACTATCCAGACCGCCGCATCCTTATCGCCCAATCGTTGCATGATATTTTAATACTGCGCAAACAACGGGTGAATCAACTTATTACCGACAGCTTAATTGCCGGCGCATCACCACAAGAACAACAGAGTATTCAGGATATTATTGATGACGCTGAAACGATTATTACCCAAATGGAATTAGCAGAAGCCGCGGATGAAGCTACTCAACATAACAACTATGCAGAATAACAGCAACAACATGTTGTATAGCAGCCATTCAAGTTTATGCTGCAATCAAATTCTAAGCACGGTTTTACGCAGAGATTCCTCATGGGAAGCTCTGATTAACTCGCTGATGGAGCGAGTTTGCTGGCAATTACTGATGATTGCAAGGCGCAAACCGCATGCCGTAGCATATACGCCAAGGGATGCAGCACAGCACAAGTACCGCTGCCGCAAACCCAAAGTATATTCAACAGCAGGACGGGAAAAAACACTACGCTAACGTCGTTGCAGCACTTGGCAGCACCCACAAGACCACCAGTATTATCTGCGCACTGCGGCTAGTTATCAGCAGCGTTTTTTCTCCGTCTCGCCCATCATGGGCTTCATCAGAGCTTCCTTAAGAGCATGGTTACAGCCGATAAGGCATATCAATCAAAATAATATGTTCGTAACTACTGACCCTAAAGATTTATATTTTGATGATTGCAACAATTGAGACCCACAATGTCAGAAGACTATAAAAAACAATTAGAACAACAACTTTGGAATATTGCCAATACCCTTAGGGGTAAAATGAATGCAGATGAGTTTCGTGATTATATATTAGGCTTTATTTTCTATAAATACTTATCCGAAAAAATGGAAATATATGCTAATAAAATTATTAAAGAAGGAGGCGATACATTTTTGTTTGCCGCTATAGACGAAAATACAGAAACAGGAAAAAAATATATCAAAGCAATAAGCGAAAACTCTTTAGTAGGGGGGGGATTAGGATACTTCTTAAAACCGTCAGAATTATTTTCTGCTGTCGCAAAACGCGGCAATCACAATGAAGGTATTAAAGAAAGTAATAATATAACAAAAGACACGACAGCAACCTACCATACCAAGCATAATTTTATACTAGAAGATTTACAAAAAATCCTCATCAACGTCCAAAACAGTACAATGGGTACGGATAGTGAAGAAGATTTTGACAACCTCTTTGAGGATATGGATTTAAACTCCACCAAATTAGGTAAAACACCAGCGGCGCGTAATGAAATTATTGCTAAAGTACTCGCACATTTAAGTAAAATTGATTTTAAATTAGAACAAACCGAATCAGATGTATTGGGCGATGCCTATGAATATCTAATTGGCAAATTTGCCAGTGGAGCAGGTAAAAAAGCAGGCGAATTTTATACACCGCAACAGGTAAGCATGGTATTGGCTAAATTGGTAACCACAGGAAAAAAAAAACTAAAATCGGTATATGACCCAAGTTGTGGCAGCGGTTCATTACTATTACGTGTAGCCAAAGAAGTAGATAATAACGTAAACAACTTTTACGGCCAAGAACTCAACCGTACTACCTACAACTTAGCACGTATGAATATGATATTACACGATTTACATTATCGCAAATTTGATATTAAGCAAGAAGATACCTTAGAACACCCACAACATATAGACCTGCGTTTTGAGGCTATTGTAGCCAATCCGCCATTTTCTGCAAAGTGGAGTGCTAGCCAACTCTTTATGAGTGACGATAGGTTTAGCCAATACGGTAAATTAGCACCGAGGAATAAGGCAGATTTTGCTTTTGTACAGCATATGGTATATCATTTAGACGATAACGGCAGTATGGCATTAGTATTGCCACATGGGGCGTTATTTAGAGGTGGTGCCGAAGCTCATATCCGTAAATATTTAATTGAAGAAAAAAATTATTTAGATGCTGTTATTGGTTTACCTGCCAATATATTTTATGGTACAGGCATCCCTACTTGTATTTTGGTATTTAAAAAATGTAGAGAAAACCCTAAAAATATTTTATTTATTGATGCGAGCAAACATTTTGAAAAGGTAAAAACCCAAAATGTTTTAAGACAAGCTCATATAGATAAATTAATAACTACATATAGGGGGCGTAAAATTGAAGACAAATACAGCTATACAGCCTCCTTAGATGAAATAGCTGAGAACGATTACAACCTTAATATACCTCGTTATGTCGATACTTCTGCAGAAGAAGAGCAAGTAAATATTAAGGTAGTTGCTAAAGAAATACAAATATTAGATTTAAATTTAAAGAAAACAGACGATATTATTGCTTCTTTTTGTAAAGAATTAGGTATTGAGACACCATTTTAGAATATGAATAATAATTTTAATGAAAAATTAGATATAAGTTCCTTAGAAAACGCTTTAGAAAGTTTTAAAAAAGCGTTATCTTATTTTCACAGCAATAAAAATAGTTATAGTGAATATATTAGAGATGCTTGTATTAAGCGTTTTGAGTATTCTTATGAATTAACTACCAAAATGCTGAGAAGACACCTTGCTAATATTCCAGAAACCCCAAGTGAAATTAAAGAATATTCTTTTCAAAAACTTATAAGAGAGGGGTTTAGTAAAGGGATTTTACTCCATAGTTGGGATGTATGGGCTGTGTACAGGCAAAATAGCAACACAACTTCTAATAGTTATAACGAAAATATTGCGATAGATATTGTGGCAGAAATTCCTGCTTTTTTATCAGAGGCTGAATATTTTTTACAAAAGCTAAAAACTTTTTATGAAGATTAATTTTGATATTAGCCCAAAGGAATTTTATATTATAAGAGATATTCTACAAAAACATCTTACTACAGATTGTAAAGTATGGGTGTTTGGCTCTAGGGCAAAAAACCAAACCAAATACAATTCTGATTTGGATATTGCTTTGGAACATAGTACTATTATTTCACCAATGATATTGGCGAGTTTAAGAGATGATTTAGATGATTCTTTGCTGCCGTACAAGGTAGATATTATAGATATTAATGAGGTTTCAACCTCATTTAAACAAATTATAAATACGTGTAAAATTCCTTTTCCTATATCCTTAAAGAAGAATATTCCTCGATTGCGGTTTCCTGAGTTTAAAGGGGAATGGGAGGAGAAGAAATTAGGAAATATTGGAAGACCTTTGATGTGTAAAAGGATTTTTAAAGAGCAAACAACGACTGAGTCAAATAACTCTGTCCCTTTTTACAAAATTGGAACATTTGGCAGTGATTCTGATTCATATATTCCAATTGATTTATATAAAAAGTATAAGAGTCTGTATTCGTTTCCAAATATTGGTGATATACTTATTTCTGCATCTGGAACTATTGGAAGATTAGTAGTATATGATGGTTCGGATGCATATTATCAGGATTCAAATATTGTTTGGCTTGAAAATAATGAACAACAAATACTAAATACTTTTCTATTTTATTGTTATTCAACTCTAAGATGGCAAACATCTGATGGTGGAATTATTAAAAGACTATATAATACCAACCTAAGGCAAATGGAAGTTTATTTTCCAAACGAAAAAAAAGAACAACAAAAAATCGCCAATTTCCTAACAGCCATAGATAACCGTGTCAAAACCTTAGAAAAAAAGAAAACTCTTTTAGAGCAATACAAAAAAGGGGTAATGCAAAAAATCTTTAAACAAGAGTTGAGGTTTAAAGATGATAATGGGAATGAGTTTGAAGGGGAATGGGAGGAGAAGAAGTTGGGAAATATTGCGAAATTTTTAAAAGGTAAAGGAGTTTCAAAAAGTGATATTGTCAGTGATGGTGTAAATGAATGTATTCGTTATGGAGAACTTTACACGACATACAATGAAGTAATTAATTCAATAATTTATAAAACAAATGTTCCTTTAAGGGACTCTGTATTAAGTGAAGAAAATGATGTTATTATACCTTCTTCAGGTGAAACACGGTTAGATATTGCCACAGCTTCTTGTGTTTTGAAAAAGGGTGTGATTTTAGGAGGAGATTTGAACATAATTAAATCTAAACTAAATGGTGTATTCCTATCTTATTTATTGAATAACAGTAAAAAAATGGATATAGCTAAATTAGCACAAGGCAATTCTGTTGTTCATTTATATAATAAACAACTTGCTTCTTTGAATCTTAATGTTCCACTACCCAGAGAACAACAAAAAATCGCCAATTTCCTATCATCAATAGATAAAAAAATAGAATTGACCAATAAAAAAATAGAACATACAAAATTCTATAAAAAAGGCTTATTACAACAGATGTTGGTATAGTGAAAATGTTAAAAATTCGTAAAAATTGGTAGAAAGTCGTCAAAATTGGTATAAAGTTTGTAGCTTTGTAGTAACAGAACCCGAGTTGCATACCATAAGAACTGCACTCGGGTCATTTTATTTAAGCTATGACTTCTAAACCAACGCTTAGCATAGCACAACAATTACAGCAACTCAAGGACAGAGATATGCTGTTTAAAGATGAGGTTTCTGCAACTCATTTTTTATCCACAATAAGTTATTATCGATTAAAAGCTATTGGTGGGATATGCAATGTGATTTTGTACAACATAAATTTCACCCAAACACTTATTTTGAAACTGTAATTGAGCGCTATAATTTTGATAGGCATTTAAAACTAATCTTATTTGATGCTATAGAAAGAATAGAAATAGCATTAAGAACAAAAATGATTTATCATATGTCTTTACGATATGATGCTTTATGGCATTTAAACGTTTCATTTTTTACAAATACAAACCATCACTTATCTTCTGTTGCAATCATGAATAAGGAATTTAATAGAAGTAGTGAAATTTTTATAAGAGACCATAAAAGAAAGTATCCTAAGATTGATGCTGAGTCTTGGAAGACTTTAGAGGTTGTCTCAATGGGTAGTCTTTCTAAATTATACAAAAACATTAAACACCAGCTTCCAGAAAAGACGCAAATAGCGAAAGAAATGGGATTACACCTTCATAGTGAACTTTCAAGTTGGTTAGGGGCGATAGTTTATGTAAGAAATATTATTGCTCACCATTCAAGACTTTGGAGCAGAAGTATGGCTATTAGACCAACTGATAACATTATAAACCCAATGTATGATTGGTTAAATTCACCAATAACTGAAGTGCAAAAAAAGAAACCTTTTTTAATTATTTCAACATTAGTTTATCTTTCAAACGAAGTTGCTCCTGATCTTCATATCAAAGATAAAATTATTGAACTTATTAGAAATAATCCAAACGTTCCTATATATAAATTAGGTTTTCTAAATAATTGGGAATTAAATCCATTATGGTCAGAAAATTAAAATAATAGAGGATATCTTTCCTTAGGCATATTTTAATAGAACAAATGAATACACAAACAGAACAAATATTAGAAAAACAGTTAATACAACAGTTGACAAACATTGGTTATACCAAAGTAAGTATCCCCAATGAAGCCTCCTTATTAGCGAACCTAAAAACACAGTTAGAAAAACATAATAACAATATTATGTTTACTGCTAAAGAATTTGACCGTGTACTCAATATACTAACTAAAGGCTCTGTATTTGAAAAAGCTAAAACCCTGAGAGAAAAACAACATATTGTCAGAGATAATGGCGATAACTTATATTTTGAGTTTCTAAATACCGAGCATTGGTGTCAAAATCAATATCAAGTTACTAGTCAAGTAACTATAGAGGGGAGTTATAAAAACCGTTACGACCTTAGCTTATTAGTAAATGGCCTACCCCTAGTGCAAATAGAATTAAAACGTAGAGGCTTGGAAATAAAAGAAGCTTTTAAGCAAATAAACCGTTATCAAAGCCATTCGTTCGCAGCCAAATCGGCTTTGTTTCAATATGTACAGATATTTGTAATTAGCAACGGTGTAAATACCAAATACTATGCAAACAATAAGCGTCAATCTTTTAAGCAGACATTCTATTGGACAAATAAAGAAAACAAGCGTGTAACTAATATTCTCAATGGGTTTGCAAATGAGTTTTTAGAACCTTGTCATATCTCTAAAATGATATGTAAGTACATTGTGTTAAACGAAACCCATAAAATATTAATGGTGCTTAGACCGTATCAATACTATGCAGTAGAAAGCATTATTGACAAGGTAAATAATAGTACACACAACGGTTATATATGGCATACCACAGGCTCAGGAAAAACGCTAACATCATTTAAGGCAAGTCAAATTATTATGAAAATGCCAGAGATTCAAAAAGTGGCATTTGTGGTTGATAGAAAAGATTTAGATTACCAAACTACCAGAGAATTTAATAGTTTCTCTAAGGGTAGTATAGATGGTACAGACAATACCAAAGCATTGGTAAAACAATTTAGTGATGACACCAAAATTATTGTAACCACCATTCAAAAGCTAAATACAGCTATTAGTAACAAGAGCTATTTAGCTAAAATGGAACAACTAAAAGATGAGCGTATTGTCTTTATTTTTGATGAGTGCCATCGCAGTCAATTTGGGGAAACACATAGGCGTATCAAAGAATTTTTTAACAATTACCAAATGTTTGGTTTTACAGGAACGCCAATATTTGCAGACAATGCAGTTAAAAACGAATTAGGCAAACGCACTACTAAAGAATTGTTTGGCAACTGCTTGCATAAATACGTTATTACAGATGCTATACAAGATGAAAACGTACTAAAATTTGCAGTAGAATATGTCGGCAAATACCAACAAAAAAAATCTGCTACAGCAATAGATATTGAAGTAGAGGACATAGACCGTAAAGAGTTAATGGAATCATCAAAGCGCTTAGAAAAGATAGTAGATTATATTATTGCAAATCACAACCGCAAAACGCATAACAGAGAATTTACAGCAATGTTTTGTGTCGGTGGTACAGATATGTTGGTAAATTATTATGATATTCTACAGCGTAAAAAAGAAGAAGGCACACACAATCTAACAATAGCAACCATATTTAGTTATGTAGCCAACGAAGAAGATGCAGATGCCAACGGATATATTCCAGAAGAGGTATCGGTAGTAGCAGAATCGCCAGCCTTATACGGTTTAAATATACATAAAAGAGATAAGTTAGCCAGTTATATAGGGCATTATAACGAAATGTTTGGCTCTAATTTTTCAACAAAAGATAGCCAATCATTTTATAATTATTACAACGATATATCGAAGAAAGTAAAAGAGCAAAAAATAGATATTTTATTAGTGGTAAATATGTTCTTAACAGGTTTCGACAGTCCGTCATTAAACACCTTATACGTAGATAAAAATTTAAAATATCACGGTTTAATACAAGCGTACTCACGGACAAATAGAATTGTCAACGAGCAGAAATCTCAAGGTAATATCGTAGTGTTTCGCAATCTTAAAAAAGCGACAGATCAAGCGATAACACTCTTTGGTAACAAAGAAGCTATAGATGTTGTTATAATGAAGCCGCAAGAAGAATATACGCAAAAATTCAATGAGGCGTTTGTAAACTTATTAAAAATAGCACCAACTGTAAATAGTGTTGATGATTTGCTGAGTGAAGCAGACGAATTAGAATTTATCCGAGCTTTTAGAGAGCTGATGCGTATAAAAAACGTAATGACAACTTTTGCTGATTTCAATTGGGAAAATTTGGCAATGCAAGAGCAGTTGTTTAACGATTACAGCAGCAAGTATCTGGATTTATGGCAAAAGACAAAACTCGATACTGCCAAAGAAAAAGTGTCTATACTCGATGATGTAGATTTTGAATTAGAATTGATTCATAGAGACGAAATTAATGTTACATATATTTTAAAACTATTGGCAACTTTAAAAGATGTTAAAAAATCAGAACGAGAAGCAAAGCGTAAAGAGGTTGTAGATTTATTAACTGGAGAAGCTAATTTAAGAAGTAAAAGAGAGTTGATAGAAAAGTTTATAGAAGATAATTTACCTGCGATAGCAGATTCTGCAACTATACCACAAGAGTTTGATAAATTCTGGGCAGAAGAACAGCAAAAGGCATTTGCAGTATTTGTAAAAGAAGAAAATTTATCATCAGAAAAAACACAAAAGCTCATTGAAGATTATCTGTATGCAGAAAGAGAGCCATTACGTGATGACTTATTAGATTTAATAGAAGGTGTTAAGCCTAATATTTTAAACCGTAAAGCTGTTGGAGATAGGATTTTAAATAAAACAGTAAATTTTGTAGAGACTTTTATCAATGGAATGGGTGGCTAGGAATTGCTTAAAAATTAACTCAACCATAAAAGTGCGGGGTGATTATTGTATATTTGTTTAAAATTAAGCTATGGAAGCTCTGATTAACTCGCTGATGGAGCGAGTTTGCCTGCAATTGCTGATGATTGCAAGGCGCATGCCGTATTGCAGCAATCAAGAACTTTTCAGCATACATCTGTTGTGTTGTCAATTTTCAGCTCGCAGTTCCTGTAACTCCTGTAAGAACGAAATATCCCAACCAGCATATTTTGAACGCTATTTATATACCGTATTGCCTTATGCCGTGTTATCGACAGATCAGCAACTGACACTCCCTCTGCATGTAGTTTGAGTATTATAATAATTTGTGAATCCGTGAATTTTGATTTTTATGCAAATTCTTCTATGCAGATTGTAACAATATTGTGCTTTTAACTCATGCTAATTTTAAGGGATTATGCCTATAGTTGTGTCATAAGCGCTTGAATATCACGACTGGCATTAAACACATACAAGACTTCTACCAGCTGTTTGTGCGCTACAACACGATAATAGCTAATGTAATTACCGTGAGGCAATATTCTAATTTCTTCATCCATTTCCAAGTCTGCGGCAACTTTTCCTGAAAGAGGAAACAACGATAGAGTTTTTTGCAGTGAATTGGTTATTTCGACAACAAACGTTACCGCCCTGACAGGGTTATCCACAGCAATATACTCACCAATTTCAAGTAACCCTTTGCTGGCAGTAGGCATAATTTGGATACGATAATGCTGCATTCGTTCTTTTTATCTGGTATTTATTCTCGCTTGCAACTCCTGCTTTAAATCAGCAATGTAATCAGCGGTAAGCGCTGTGCCTTTGCCAGCTTTGGCATCTGCCAGCCCAGACTTTACACCAGCTTTGATGGTCTCTCTCAAACTATCAGCAAGCTCAAAGATTGCTGGCAGGTTTTCCATAGACAACATAACTCCAACAGGGCGGTTCCTTTTAGTCACGATTACTGGCTCACGCTGTACTGTATCCAGAAAGTGACCGAATGCGTTTTGGGCATCTCTTGATGAGATAGTCTTCATGTTCATACCTATGAAATTAAAGTTAAGGTAGCTATTATAGCTACTTACAGAAAAACGCCAAGGTTTTTTTGTATGCAATATTGTTCCTCCTCAAGGATAGCGACAAGGATAGCGACAGCTGCGCTTACTCGCCGCAAAACATAATGTGCCGCACTAACGATTGCAAAACGATTGCAAAACAATTGCAAGCCGCGGTCTATGTTACCAAGGATTGTATGCGAAAACTAGGTTGCTATAACTTGCATCGTTTTTGGATATTTCTTGTAGCCGATAATGAATAAGGTCAAGAATATCGCTAGTCCAATGCATTGAATCCAAAGTTCTAGCTCTGGCCACAGCATCATGGCTGCGGCGATAAGCACCAATACGCGTGAAGCAATGGTCAGTTTGTCTTCTAAATAACCTTCCATTGCTGCAACTAAAGCATACATCCCAAAGATCAAAAAAAAGGTGAGGCGCAACAGTGTTGCGGCGTCACCACCAATTAAAGGGGTATACGCCATTAGTAGTGGGACGATATACAGCCCCTTTGCTAATTTCCAAGCTGTTAATCCTGTTCTCATTGGTGGGGTTTTGGCGATGGCAGCAGCAGCAAAGGCGGTTAAGCAAACTGGTGGAGTAACGTTACTGTCTTGCGACAACCAAAATATAATCATGTGCGCAGTTACTAGAATCATAGCGATGGTTTGCGTACCTAATGCTTGATCTATCAGCATACCTATAAAGTCACTAGGTACTTGCGCGAGTAAAGCTGTTGCTTGTTCCATCGGCATGCTCTGAGCTAATGCGGTGATAGCAGCAGGGTCTACCAGCATAAATACCGCATGTGCTGCTTGCGGTAACGTGCCAGATGCTATCATTTCTAGTAATTGACTTGTAGCGATGAGGTTGAATAAAGCAGGAGCTGATAAGGTGGCTAATACGATATAAGAGGCGGTGACGGGTAGTCCCATCCCTAAAATAAGCGAGGCAATAGCCACTAACACAATAGTGAAGAAGAGGCTGCCCCCAGCCCAGTCGCTAATCAGCAACGAAAAGGTATTGCCTATACCTGTGGTGCTGATGACGTTGACAACCAAACCTATGCCGACTAACAGCACGGCTGTCGTCGACATGTTCTTAGCTCCTTGAGCCATGGCATCAAGAATAGCTGCCACTCCCATTCTATGCCCTTTGGCAAGCCAAGATGCAGCGATTACCGCGAGGATACTTATCCCTGCTGCATAGGTTGGAGTGAAGCCTTTAATGAGTAAAGTAACCAAAACAACAAAGGCAACAATGTGGTGCCAACCTTCTTTAAAAACTCGAGAAATATTGACGTCATCGTCGTCGCTAGCAATTATTTTGCTGCGTTTTGCTTCAACTCGGACAAAAAAGCCGACAGACAGAAAATACAATACAGCGGGAATGGTGGCAACACTGATAATGGTGACATAAGATACTTGGGTATAAGAGGACATAATAAATGCACCAGCTCCCATCACGGGAGGCATTAATTGCCCACCAGTTGACGCGGCTGCTTCAATACCTGCGGCAAAACGGGCTGGAAAGCCAGCCTTACGCATCAACGGAATGGTAATAACTCCAGTAGATACGGTATTGGCAACAGCAGAACCTGATACGGAACCCATTAGCCCTGAACCTAGCACCGCTACAAACCCCGGCCCGCCAATCATTTTGCTGGCAAGCGAACGAGACAGCGCAATGATAAATTCTCCAGCACCAGATTTAACTAAAAATGCACCGAATAGAATAAACATGAAGACGAAACTCCATGAAATTCGTGAGATTGGGCCGAACATCCCGTCGCTACCAAAAAAGCTGCGGTATAAAAGGGTTTCAACGCTTAACCCTGCAAAAGAGAATGCGCCGTCGATCCATTTTCCCCAGAGCACAACGTACGTCAGCGCAACGATAATTAAAAGTGGAATAAACCAGCCGCTGGTACGCCGCACGAATTCGAGCGCGAGTAAAACAGCAACAGCAGAAACGATCCAATCGCCTGTATTAAAAATCACCCCGCGGGCATACAGCGCGTCTTCAAAAAAAATAATATACAGCACCATACTAATGAGTGCGATCACCACCAAGGAATCACAGATTAAGGCTATTTTACTGTCGCGCCATTTTGGTGTGGCTGGAATCATCAGCGCGCACAAAGCACCGAATCCAGCAAAATGGAACGCAGAAACCCAAAGTTCAGGAAGGGTTCCTAAGGTGTTGATGTATATATGAGCGACCGCAAGCGAAACCGCAATAATAAAAACCACACGATTTAACCAAGGAGAAGATCTGTGTTTGCCGGTCAAATCGTCTTGATTGATCTCGGCGTCTAAAGACGTTGCAGTTTGCGCAAAAGCGGTCATGTGGAACAGCTACCTTGTATACTATCTAGCAGAGTAGTTAATAAGTGCCGCAACCTATGCAGCAGTTATTATATGCAGGTAATTGTTGTTTTAAGTCGATAATTATTTCGTTAGTTGGCAATTAAACTAGCTGGAATTTTAATTCCTTGCTCACGATAGTAGCGAACTGCACCCGGGTGCAACGGCATAGGAAGACCAGCAATGGCTTTGTCAATAGACATAACCGCTGTCGCTTTATGAATAGCGCTTAAGTATGCCAAGTTTTCATAAATAGCCCTGGTTAGCTGATAGATGTCATCATCAGCAAGGTCTGCACGCGTCACTAGGACATTAGGCTGTGATATTGTATTGATGTCTTTTGTTTGACCTGGGTAGGTGTTGGCTGGAATCACATAGCGAGTCCACAAATTGTAGCTGCCATTAGCATCTTTCATTTGCTGATCAGTGAAATCCAGCACTGTTACTGTATTCCCCATCGCAGCAAATAGGCGAGTTATCGCGCTGACAGGAGCACCTGCTGGCGTATTCATCCCCACAATATTGTTGTTTTGGATAGCATCAGCGCTAGCACCGTAGCCCATGTAGGCAAGGTTAAATTTATCTGGGTTAATGTTTAAGCCAGATAGTAGTTGGCGGCCAGAGCCTTCTGTTCCTGAATTCTTTTTACCAATTGAAAACATATTGTTGCTGTCTTCCAAATCTTTTAAATCAGCAATAGTGCCTGTTGTTGCTAAGGCTGATTTAAGGGTAAAGTGCTCAACGTTTTGCCACAACATAGAAACTGAGCGTAATTCAGTTTGTCGACCTGAACTTTTAAATGGTCCTTCGCCATTCCATGCCCAAGCACCATATAGACCTTGGAGGATGGCGAATTGAGCTTGGTTTTCTACAAGTAGTTTGATATTCTCACCAGACCCTGCTGAACTGATCGCAGATAAAGAGAGTCCAAATTTTGGTTCTAGTTTTATTTTGCTCAAGGTGGCGATGGCGACGCCAACTGGGTAGTAGGTACCACCAGTAGAAGCAGTTGCTAGGATGTAGCTACGATTATCAGCAGCGCTTGCATTGATTGCAGCTAAAGCAACCACAGCAACTGTCGCTCCAATAAGAATAGTTTTAGTAATAAATTTAAGTTTCATATAATTTTCCTCCGTTAAAATTGTATTCACTTACTTCAACCCACTTCATAGTGAGTTGTATGTCATAAATAAAGCCAGCGATATTACAGTATTATTTGTTTTTGTCGACTTGTAATCCCCCTTAAAATTAGCATGGGTTACCAGCAGCAGATTGTTACAATCTGAACAGGAGAATTTGCATGATGAAATCAAAATTCACCGATTAACAAATTATTACAGCCATCAAATACAATACATGTGTTGGGCAATTTAATCGCAGCGCATGACATGATGCTTGCTATGCGCAGATGTGACGCCATTGAACAGGCGCAATTTTTGGCTATGCAGTAATTGTGGATATACAATAATTAGAGCTTGCCGCGATGTTCGCGTATGTGAGCCACAAACCAATAATGTTAATCCGTACATGAATCACCCAAGCAAGGTATGCAGGTATAAGTGTCAAAACTACACACGTTGTTTACAAAAACCAACAATTCTAGCAGCTGGTGGTAGATTCCCTAAAGCGGAATGTGTGCGCCTGAGGTTCCTGAGGTTATAGTGGTTAAGGTATTTTGAAAGAGTTTTGTTGCGCTCATCACTTGTTTGCTATGGCTGCGAAAATGCCCATTCCTTGGCAATCGTTTGTATAAACCTTGCTGCTTTTCCGTTGGTCTGCGGCCTGTATGGTTTGGCAAAAACCTGGTTGATTTGACAAGCATCAAGATATCGATTTACGAACTTTGGATCAATATGCAGGTGCGTTGGCTGTTATCAGCCGTTGCACCGCTATTCCCAATGATGAAAAATGCTCGAATGATCGGTGAATAAACCCCTGCGTCGTTGCCTTTTTCTCATCAGGAAGCACCGCCACAACCGCCCATCGACTATGGTCATCAATACCAACATCGACGCACTCAATACCTTGGGCTGTATTTGCTGTTGCAGGAGCGCCAAATTTATGCCCAGGTGGAGTAAAACGTTGCAGTTTGTTGATGTCCAGATGCAGCATGTCGCCGGGGTGATCGTGCTCATATCGCTGCGCTTTTTCTCTTGTTAAGGTCTTTTTTGTCAGGGACAACCGCCTCAAAATTTTGGTGACAGTGGAGTATGCCAATTGCAAATACCTGGCAATGCTCCGTGCATTCATTTGTGACTCTAAATAGAGTTTTTGGATGCGTTGAGCCAAGGTCTCAGCGAGCTTAGCTGGGCTTGAAATTGGCCTGCTAGAAAGATTATACAGTGCAGATGTTCCACCTGATGTATAGCGTCTGCGCCACTTGTAAACAGTTAGTAGCGAATAGTAGCGAAATGGCAAAATAGTTGGCTACGCGATTCACAGGGTGCTTGTCGACAAGCACCCTGTGAATCGTAACTTCTCGACTATGAAACGTTGTTTTGGCACAATAATGTGGGTTGTTCCTGCTGTACTCCTTTGTTTAGTAACTAATACAGTACCAGCTTGTTAGTTAGCTGATGTGTGAACACACCTCCGTAGCATTTACAGTCTCTGATTAAGTCCATGACGGGCGAGACGGAGAAGAAACGCTGATGAAATTTAAGCGCAGCGCGCAGCTAACACTGGTGGGTCTGGGGGTATTGCCAAGTGCTGCAACGACGTTAGCGCAGCGTTTTTCCCGTCGTTGAGTTGACATATACTTTGGGTTTGCGGCAGCGGTACTTGCTGTGTTACATCCCTTGGCGTATATGCTACGGCATGCACTCAGCGGTTTGCGCCTTGCAATCATCTGCAATTGCCATCAAACTCGCTCCATCAGCGAGTTAATCAGAGCTTCCTTATGGGGACATACGTTGTGCTGCGGCAAAGGCATGCGCTGGTAGTCCTTCAAGCTGTGCTAGTTTGTGCGCAGTATAGGCCAGTGTCGCTGCACCACTGAGCGAACAGTCGATGATGGCAGTTTTTTTGGTAAAGTCGTCAACACTCAGCCCAGAAAAGAACCGTGCGCTGCCGTTGGTGGGCAACACATGGTTGCTACCAGCGCAGTAGTCACCGAGCACTTCACAGCTGTTGCCAATAAATATTGCGCCTGCATGTTTGATTTTCGGCAGAATTTCGTTGCTGTTGTTAACCATAATTTGCAAATGTTCAGGAGCGATATAGTTAGCAAGTTCGATTACTTCATCGATGTGTTTGCAGCTAATTGCAGCGCCGCGGTTTTGCAGTGAGGTACGAATAATTTTATCACGATTGCCAAAACTTTGCAGTTTGAGCAAGTTTTCAATGGCATGGATCACCGCTTGGCAATGGGTTGGGCTGGTTGAGAGCAAGATAGATTGCGCGTTGGTGTCGTGTTCGGCTTGCGCGCATAAGTCAGCTGCGACCGTGACCGGGTCAATGTGCTCATCGCTGATTATTAACAATTCAGAAGGACCTGCAATCATATCGATGCCAACCTTGCCAAATACTTGGCGCTTGGCTTCGCTGACGTATTGGTTGCCAGGCCCTGTTATTTTATCAATCGCTTGGATGCTGTTGGTGCCATACGCTAATGCAGCAATTGCTTGCGCGCCACCAATACGCCACATTTCATCGATGCCGGCAACTGCAGCAGCTGCGAGTAATATAGGGTTGACGACGTCATTTGGGGTGGGGCTGACGAGGACAATCCTGTCAACACCTGCAAGTTTTGCGGGGATTGCATTCATCAATACTGACGATGGATAGCATGCTGTGCCGCCTGGTGCGTAAATACCAACGGCATCAATTGGCGTGATTCTTTGCCCGAGTGTGTTGCCGAGTGCGTCTGTATAATGCCAATCTGCGCGGACTTGTTGTTGGTGGTAGCGGCGAATATTGTCTGCTGCAAATTCTAAATGTTCTCGTGTTGCGTTATCAATTGACAGCAAGGCGTTGTGAATGGCTGCTGCTCCAATGTGTAATTTGTCAATTTCCATTGCACCAACATGGTCGAATTGCTTGGTGTATTCGAGTAACGCTGCATCGCCGCGGCTGCGGACATCTTCAATAATTGTGCCAACAGTGGCGCGCAGTTTTGTGTCGTCAGCACTCAATCGATCTAGGCGTTTGCTGAGTTGCTCTGCAAAATTTGCAGCGGTGGTAGAAAATAAAGGTAACATTTCGGAGTATTGTATAAGTTGTTATATATATGCTATGGTCTTTGAACTTTGTAGATTTAAGTATGACATTACAGATTGCTGTAGCAGGTGCTTCTGGACGGATGGGACGCGAGTTGTTGCGTATCATTGCTGCCAATCCTCGTGAGTATCAACTCAGCTGCGCGCTGGTGCGCAAGGAGTCTGCGTTTTTTCAACAGCCGGTGCAATCTCTTGAACCGCAAATAACGAATCCAATTATCATGAGCGCTACGCTACATACAAGTGATGTCGTTATCGATTTTTCTTTGGCGAGTGCTACCAGGGCAATCATCGACCAATGTGTCGAGCACAGCACCCCTTTAGTAATGTGCACTACGGGGCTTGATGTTGCAACTGAATTATATATGCAGCAGGTCAGTTTACAGATTCCTGTGCTGTATGCGACGAATACCAGTGTGGGAATTCATGTATTGCGTAGCTTAGTAAGGCAGGCGTCACGCGCATTAGCCGCGGCGGATATTGAAATCATTGAGGCACACCATAAGCAAAAGATAGATGCGCCATCAGGCGTTGCGCTTGATTTAGGTCACGTCGTTGCACAGGCCCGTGATATTGCGTTCGATGATGTTGCTGTATTCGACCGCCATAGCGTTCGCAAGCAGCGTATGGCTGGTCAGATTGGGTTTTCTTCGATTCGGGCAGCAGATATTATTGGTGAGCATACGGTGATGTTTGCTCAAGAGGGTGAACGTTTAGAATTAACCCATCGGGTGATGACGCGCTCAGTATTTGCTCGCGGCGCGTTGTTGGCAGCAACGCATATTGTTGGCTGTACAGCAACAAAACTGTATGTTATGGACGACATGGTTGAGCAATTATTAACACAATAAAGACGATGACTGATACAGCGGTATTTGCTGCGGCGTATGCGCGGTTTGTCAATGAGTTTGCAGGGCGTATTTACTCTGAGCTGGATGAAGTGAATGCATTTAGCGCATATTTGCATAATGCTGGTGGTAAACATACCAGGGCGCAAGTTGCATTGGCATTAGGGCTATCTCTTGATGGCGATGTTGAAGAGTTGCTGCGGATTGCCAGTGTTATTGAATGTATTCATATCGCCACGTTAGTTCATGATGACATCATTGATGATGCACAGATTCGTCGCGGCAAGCCATGCGCACATATTGTCTGGGGCAATGCACATACGGTATTGGCTGGTGATTTTTTATATTCACGCGCTGTACAAATGTTGACACAAACAAATAATTTGCAATTAGTGCGCTATGTTGCTGACTGCACCAATGTAATCACCGAGGGAGAGATCGACCAATTGTTGCATATGCAAGAGCAAACGCCGAGCATGGATAAGTATTGGTCGATTATTCATAAAAAAACTGCGCGGTTGTTTCAAGCTACATGTTATAGTGCAGTGGCAGTTGCAAATGCTCCAGCCAGTATTTTTAAGCATGCCGAACAGCTAGGATATCATCTAGGCATGGCTTTTCAAATCGTCGATGATTTGCTCGACTATTTGCCAGATACTGATACTGGAAAAACAGCAGGACAGGACTTGCGCGAAGGAAAAAAAACCTTGCCATGGTTGATTGGCTACCATCAAGGAACACCGCAGCAGCAACGACTGTTGCAAGATAGTTTGCAGCAACCTGATGCATTGGTAACGTGTACAGCATTGTTTACATCCCAGCAGGTGTTTGACCAGTGCAGAGTATATGCGCAACAGCATATTGATGCAGCATTGGTGGAGTTGGATTATTTTCCGCTGGGCAGTAGGAGGGCTATTGTTGAAACAATGTTACAAAAACAAGTAACTCGCATTACTTAATGTAACAATCTAGATATATGCGTATTTTGCATATTAACAACGCAGTCAGGAATACATTTTACTAAATGCAACAACCTACATAGCATGGTATGTGTATTTGAATATTAACAACACAATTAAGGATACATTATGAATCGCAAATTGCTAACAGTATTTACGCTCTTTCTTGCTGCTTGTAATGGTAGTGATACCGCATCGCAAGCAACAACAGAGCAATCTATAGCAAAAGAAACAACCATTGATTACCCGGCATTGTCAGCTTCAGAACAAATGAGCTATGCCATTGGTTATTTACAAACTAAGCAGGTAATAGATTTCTTTAAAGAAATTGACAAAGATGTTTTTTTACAAGGAGCAACCTCCGCCACAGAAAATAAAGAGCCAGTTGTACCACTTGCAGAATTAGAGACGACTGTTCGTATCTATATGGAAAAAAAGAGAACAGAAGAGCAAGCGCAGCAACAGCAAGCTAATACAACCGCTGATTCGGAAAAAAATCTTGCAGCAGCGCGTGCATTTCTTGCAGAAAATGGCAAGAAAGCTGGTGTAATAACTACAGACTCTGGTCTGCAATATATTATCGACAAAAAAAGTGATGCCACCAATGAACCTACGCATGATAGTATTGTAACCGTACATTATGTTGGGACGTTGCTTGATGGCACTGAGTTTGACAGCTCACGTAACCGCAACGAGCCGTCACAGTTTCCATTGAATGGCGTTATTAAAGGATGGCAAGAAGGCTTGTTGTTGATGAGTGTTGGCGACATATTTACTTTTTATATTGCGCCTGAGCTTGGCTATGGTGAAAGCGGCACTAATTCAATTCCTGCTAACTCACTGTTGAAATTCGAAGTTGAATTGATTGATATAGCCGCAAAATAACCGCGAGTTTGAATACGCTATTGTCTAAGGAAGCTCTGATTAAGTCCATGATGGGCGAGACGGAGAAAAAACACTGATGATAACTAGGCGCAGCACTTGATAATACTGGTGGTATTATCAAGTGCTGCAACGACGTTAGCGCAGCGTTTTTTCCCGTCCTTCTATTGAATATATGATGGTTTGCCTACAAGCGGTACTTGCTGTGTTGCATCCCTTGGCGTATATGCTACGGCATGCGCTTAGCGGTTTGCGCCTTGCAATCATCAGCAATTGCAGGCAACCTCGCTCCATCAGCGACTTAATCAGAGCTTCCCTAAGGGTCTGCAGCTTCGCAATAAATTTGCAGAGAACGCCATCATGCAGTGATTCGCATCGATGCTGGATGGTTAGCCATCGAGTTGTGCTGGCTCGTCGGCTGCTACGCTGTGGCGATTTTCAACGACAAGCAATTGCCAGAGCTTCCGATGATATTTATTTGCCTGTGATGCCCATGGCTGTAGACCTGTATTATATTTTGGGGATTGCCGCAGTAGTTGCTGCAGCGTTTGCCGCGGTATGTTTGGAAACTTAGTGGTTGCTGCGACAAAGCCTGCATTGTTGCTTGCTAGCAGTAATACACACAACTCTTGGAGTTCATGCTGACCGACCGCTTGCCGTTTTTGTTTGATATCGAGTTGAGATAGCGTTTTAAGAATGAGGTCTGTGTCATACTTGCGGAGTATTTTGCCAATAAATTGGAGATGACGGCGGCGGGCTTCTTTGGCATGGATGTGATTAAATTCAGTAAAATGGCTGACAAGTGCGCTATCAATTGCCTTAGCATCAAGTAATGATTGCCAATGCTGCGGCAATTGCAAAAGTTGCTCACCAAGTTCTTGTACGGCGTGCATATCGCGTTTTTGTTGTGTTTTACTCATATGTTTCGATAGATTACGGCTACCATGCAGCCAAGTATTATGTGTTAGAGGTTCCTTAGGGAAGCTCTGATTAAGACGCTCATATACTCCAATAACTCGCATATACTCCAAAAAAATAATAGCAATAATTTTCAATGGTCAATATTTGATCATTTCGCTGATCTTCGTGTTGCTGTTTTACTGTTTTTTACTGTTTTTTACTGTTTTTCTTGAATTTTTGGCGGTTCTATCCTGTTAGTCGTCCTCGAAGCATGTATAAGTTCGTCAATGCAAGCAAAGAAAATACTTGTACTCGGTTCTTTTCTAGTCCTTTGTAGCGAGCTTTCTTATAACCAAACTGACATTTGATTACCCGAAAACAGTGCTCAATCCGGGCGCGCACCTTAGAGTTCTGTCTATTGCGTTTGCGCTGCGAGGTGCTCATTTGCTGCTTTGGCTTGCGTTTATCATTCACACGCCAATCTATCCCAAGATGACGCGAGCCGCGTTTATAACTGTCGCTCGTATATCCTGCATCGGCAAAGATAACCTTATCTGTTTCACGCAGCAATTTTGGGAGTTCATTGATGTCAGCTTCATTCGCGGCTGTCACTGTCGCGCTATGAATCATATTGCTATTAGCGTCAGTTCCTATATGAATCTTCATGCCAAAATACCACTGATTGCCTTTCCTTGTTTGATGCATTTCAGGATCACGGGCTTTCTCTTTATTCTTCGTAGATGATGGTGCATGGATGATCGTGGCATCAACCATCGACCCTTGTGAGATTGTTATATTATTTTCCATACAATACTCATTCACCACAGCAAGTATCTTGACGCTGAGTTGATGCTTTTCTATGATCCTGCGGAAGTTCAAGATGGTAGTTTCATCAGGGATGGCATCGTCTATCAGCTCTATATGGGCAAAACGCCGCATGCTTTCCATGTCATATAGTGCTTCTTCTACCCCTGGGTCTGATAAGTTGTACCATTGCTGTAAACAATAAACGCGTAACATGGTCTGCATATTAATTGGTGGGCGGCCATTCCCTTTCTTGGGATAATGCGGTTCTATTAACGCTAACAACCGTTGCCATGGAGCTAATTTGTCCATCGACTGCAAGAATTTTTCACGTTTTGTTGTTACTTTCTTGTGGTCGTATGCAGCACTGGCAAAAGTTGTTTGTTTCATAAGATTATCCGCTTATTCAAATATTCAAATAGATTCACCATTGTATATCTTTGTAGCTGATATTGCTGTTGTTTGGGACTTAATCAGAGCTTCCTTAGGGAAGCTCTGATTAAGTCCATGATGGGCGAGACGGAGAAAAAACGCTGATGATAACTAGACGCAGTGCGCAGATAATACTGGTGGTATTATCAAGTGCAACGACGTGAGCGCAGCGTTTTTCCCGTCCTTCTGTTGAATATACTTTGGGTTTGATGGTAGCGGTACTTGCTGTGTTGCATCCCTTGGCGTATATGCTACAGCATGCGCCTGCGGAATGCGCCTTGCAATCATCAGCAATTGCCATCAAACTCGCTCCATCAGCGACTTAATTAGAGGTTCCTTAGGAGATAGCGCGGTTGCTGTGTTATTCCCACGCCATTTTGTAACAAATTCGCTGTGTTAGAGGTTTCATAATAATGTTGTTAATGATAGATAACTACGACTCTTTTACCTACAACCTTGTGCAATATCTTGGAGAACTTGGACATGAACCGCGGGTAGTGCGCAATGATGCGTGTAATATAACTGAAATTCAGCAGATGGCACCACAAGGCATTGTTATTTCTCCAGGGCCTGGCCGGCCAGATGATGCTGGTATTTGCCTTGATGTCGTGCGCGAGCTTGGCAGCAGCATCCCCATTTTGGGTGTTTGCTTGGGAATGCAAGCTATTGCTCAAGCATACGGCGCGCGGATAGTCCAAGCACAACATATTATGCACGGTAAAGCATCTTCAATTGAACATCTTGGCGGTGATGTCTTTGAAAATATTCCGTCACCATTTGTCGCGGGAAGGTATCATTCGCTGGTTGTAACAGATATCCCAGACTCGATTGCCGTCACTGCGTGGAGTTTAGATGCGGAGAATAACCGCGATGAAGTTATGGGGTTGCGGGTTATTGATGCGGCAATGTATGGGGTACAGTTTCATCCAGAATCAATTCTTTCTGAACATGGGCATACACTTTTAGAAAACTTTATACGGCTTGCGACAGCAAACAATTGATGAATTATTAAAATGCGATGCAGGACTATTGAAAAAATTGTAAAAAAACTATATATCTAAGGAATCTCTGACTAGCTCGCTGATGGAGCCACTTAATCAGCGAGTCCGCTAGGGCTGATAAATAGTGTTACCCTTGAAAAATAATGAATATTCATTTACAACTTGTAACAAATTCATCATTTATATCAAAACGTATATTGTGTAGGCTGGATTGCAGTACGGGCATACCAACTGAAAAAAATAAATTATAGCATCAACGACAGAGAGTTTTACATGGCAACCACATATTCCACCACGTTACCAGCAGTAAGTGCTAGCGGATTTGACGCGTATTTGCAAACAATTCGTAATATTGAAATTTTAACTCCAGAGCAAGAGCTAGAAATAGCCAATGACTATTATCATAACGATTCAGTTGATTCTGCGCGCAAATTGATATTATCCCACCTGCGTTTTGTCGTGCATATTGCTCGTAGCTATGGCGGTTATGGACTGCCACTGGCTGATTTAGTGCAAGAAGGTAATGTTGGTTTAATGAAAGCGGTAAAACGTTTTAATCCAACAATGGGCGTGCGTTTGGTTTCGTTTGCGGTGCATTGGATCAAAGCTGAAATTCATGAATATGTGCTAAAGAACTGGCGGATGGTGAAAATTGCCACAACCAAAGCACAACGAAAATTATTCTTTAACCTCCGCAGTAAGAAAAAAGGCATGGGCTGGCTGTCAAATGACGAAGTGAGCAGCATTGCATCCGACTTGGGTGTTGCAGAAAAAGACGTCCGCGAAATGGAAAACCGGCTAACATCAGTCGATACATCCGTTGATCCATTGATAGATGATAACGATGATACTAACTTCCCTGCGCAAGTATATCTGATAGACCAATCTCAAGATCCTGCACAAAACATGGAAGAGAGCAACTGGCAAAATCACATGCAAACAAAACTGCATGCAGCAGTCGCGCAACTTGATGACCGCAGCCGTGATATTATTGTGCAACGGTGGTTGCGCACTGATGAAGAAAAACTAACCCTGCACGATTTGGCCGACAAATATAACATTTCTGCAGAGCGGGTTCGTCAGATTGAAGAACGGGCGATGAATAATATTCGCACCATGGCAACAGCATAGCACACCGATCCTCCTGACTAAGGCCGCATTCGTGTGGTCTTGGTTTTTATCGGTCTTGCACATAACAGCTACGATGGAACCTCTGATTAACTCGCTGATGGAGCGAGTTTGCCTGCAATTGCTGATGATTGCAAGGCGCATTCCGCAGGCGTATGCCGTAGCATATACGCCAAGGGATGCAACACAGCAAGTACCGCTGCAGCAAACCCAAAGTATATTCAACAGAAGGACGGGAAAAAACGCTGCGCTAACGTCGTTGCAGTACTTGATAATACCACCAGTATTATCTGCCCACTGCGTCTAGTTATCATCAGCGTTTTTTCTCCGTCTCGCCCATCATGGACTTAATCAGAGCTTCCCTATGTATCTGCAAACGGTCATCACAATTGGATTAATGCATATCATGGCGTAACCGCTACTTGCTGTACTCAACGAATTTGCTTGCTTATAGATGCGCTTTGCATTGATTGCTAAGCAATCTGAGGACTGCTGATGATTGATGAAAACATCAATCATACTAACGCAATGAAAGTTACACATGCAGGACAACGCCAAGCTGGGTTTATTGTTGTGCCGGTTATCCTGCTGGGGATGGTGCAGGCATTGTTGATGACGACAGTATTGATAGTGTTGCAGTACGAACAGCAGGCCGCAGCAATTTTTGCGCGCAGGCTGCAAATAGAGCAAATTTTCACTAGTATGCGCTATGCAATACATCGTAGATTTCAAACGCAAGTTGCAGTGAACGGGGTCTGGTGTATCGATGCGAATACACTCTGGCAAGCAATATGTAATAGCAGCGTTGTGGCTAATACGAGTGTTGCCGTGACTATTGAAAACGCTACTGCAACCAGCTTTGATATTACGATTAAGGTTACTGATGATGAATTATCAGCGCAATGGGTGCAGATTTTATCGTCTTCAGTTGGCAATGGCGTGCTGACGATGATAGATTGGCAACATCCTATGCAGTAAGATCATTGAACATTAGAATAATTCCTCCACTATTGAAAGATGCAACGCGTGTAAAGCAAGAACAGCAATAATAATGCGTTGATTTTTTCTTCTTGATTATGAATCCATTTATTACACCATGAACAAATTACCGTACCGAAGTATTACAGCAGGTGTCGTGCTGTTCTTGAGTTTAAGCTCACCAACGTTTGCAGCAGGAAGCAATAAGCTGCCGATTGAAGAAACGCGTAAATTTGTTGAGATTCTTGAAACAATTCGCGCCAGTTATGTTGACAAGGTCACTGATGAACAACTATTCGGTCATGCGATTCGTGGGATGCTAAGTGGGTTAGACCCGCACTCAGGATATTTGGATCAACAGCAAAGCAATGACTTGCAAATTCGCACCCAAGGGCAGTTTGGTGGATTGGGGATTCATATTGTTATGGATAAAAGTGGTGTCGTGCGGGTGGTATCACCCATCGATGATACGCCTGCCTTCCATGCGGGAATACAGTCAAATGATCTCATTGTTGAGCTTGATGGAGATCAAGTCCAAGGCATGACATTAGAGCAAGCGCTACAGCGGATGCGTGGTAAACCTGGAACACCAATTGTGCTGACTATTATTCGCGAAGGCGAGGCGCAACCGCTGCAATTCAAAATCATTCGCGATATCATCAAAATGAAGAGTGTGCGCTACGAAGCACTCGGCCGCAGCATCGGCTACATTCGAATTAGTAATTTTCAAGCTGCTACTGATGATGAATTTCAAGATGCAATCAATGCCTTGCGCCAGGCTGGTGATTTAAATGGCTTCGTTTTGGATTTGCGTAATAATCCAGGAGGTAGACTTGATGCGGCTATCAAAGTCAGCGACACGATGCTTAAAAAAAATAAAATGGTGGTGTTTACCAAAGGAAGGACTGCAAGTTCAAAACGTGATTTTTATAGCCAACGTGATGATTTGACAAATGGAATACCGCTTGTTGTCTTGGTCAATGGTGGGAGTGCATCTGCTTCTGAGATTGTAGCAGGAGCATTGCTTGACCATAAACGTGCTGTGATTATGGGGACACAAACATTTGGCAAAGGCTCTGTGCAGTCTGTCATTTCATTGCCTGCCCAACAAGCTGCCATAAAATTAACCACAGCGTTGTACTACACTCCCAATGGAATATCTATTCAAGCGAAAGGCATCACACCTGATATACAAGTCGATTTAGCAAAAATTGAAAAAATACACCAAGGCTTAACTTTTAAAGAAGCTGATTTGGCGGGGCATTTGGATAATGGTAACGCTGTCAGTGACGAACAAGCTGCGACGAATTTAGCAACTTCGTCTCAGAAAAAAACTATCAATGATTTGCTCAAAGAAGACTATCAAGTACAAGAGGCATTTAATCTTTTGGTGGGTTTGAATATCCTCAAACAGCAATAAAACTATGATATCCACGCTTGAAAAAATCATTGAAGGGCATGATCTTGCCACAGCAGAGGTGGACGCGTCGTTTGCAGCGATGTTGGATGGTACTTGGAATGATATGCAAGCTGCAGGGTTTCTTGTGGCACTGCGCTGCAAAGGCGAAACAGCAAGTGAATTGCATGCAGCAGCAACGCATATGCGACATCATGCAAAAGCAGTACTGCCAAACATTCCTGCAGCGCAGCTGCTTGACATTGTTGGCACTGGTGGCGATGGCAACTGCACCTTCAATGTTTCTATCGGGTCTGCATTTATCGCTGCCGCGGCAGGAGCCAAGGTCGCAAAGCATGGTGCTGGGGCAATATCGAGTTCAAGTGGTGCTGCTGACTTATTGCGCCACGCTGGCGTAAATATGCAAATGAGTCACGCTGATGTTGCCCGCAGCATTGACTGCAACGGTTTTGGTTTCCTCTTTGCGCCAAATCACCACCCGATGATGAAAAATTTTTTGAAAATGCGCCAGGCGCTTGGAATCCGCACGATATTTAATTTACTTGGACCCTTGCTGAATCCAGTTGGTGCAAAAAACACCTTGCTTGGCGTGTTTAGCAAACATTGGCTGGAACCATATGCGCAAGCACTGATTGACCTTAAGTTTCATCGGGCATTAGTGGTACACTCGCAAGATGGAATGGATGAGATAAGCTCCAATATGCCTACTGACGCCATGTATATTGCAGATGGCAAGGCGACCCCAATGGTAATTGATCCTCGTGAATATGGCTTGCCGCAATTTGCAATCAGCGCTATTCGCGTTGCTAATTCTGATGAATCATTACGCTTGATTCACGGCGGCTATATGGGGACCCATCAGGCGGCACGTACAACTTTGGCACTGAATGCTGGGGCAGCGTTATTTGTTGCAGGACGCGCAGCTTCAATTGCAGATGGCGTTGCGCTGGCAATCGAAACCATGGCAAGCGGTGCGGCAAAAGCGGCAATGGAAAACTACATTGCCTACAGCCGGTCGGTTGGGCCGTCCTAAGTTTCTTCTGAGGTTCTTAAATGCGTCTTGTATGTTTTGATACTGAAACGACTGGTCTGAATCCTAAAACCGAACAAGTTATTGAAATAGCAGCGGTAGAAATTTGGAATAGAAAAATCACCGGGAAGTTTTGGCATACCTATGTAAAGCCAGCTGTGCCTGTTAGCCCTGGGTCATTTCATGTCCATGGTATTAGTGATGATTTTCTACACAATAAACCAATCTTTGCTGATGTAATCGAAGAATTTCTTACGTTCATTAAGGATGCTGATATTGTCGCCCATAATGCGCCATTTGATTTGGCAATGCTCAACAGCGAGATACAGCGATTAAATAACGCGGGGGAATCATACCAGCAGATCGAAAAGTGTTGCAATGGTGTCATCGATACCATGATATTTGCGAAGCAAAAATTTACAGGCGCTGTTAATCTTGACGCGGTGGTAAAAAAGCTAGGAATGGTAAACCTCCGTGACCAACATCACGGTGCGCTTATTGATACGCAGATGCTGGCGAAAGTATATTTGGCGTTGACAGGTGAACAACAGGAGTTGCTGCTCAATCCAAGTAGCAGTACTGTGGATAATAAATTTGACAGCATTCCTAACAATCAACGCACGCTACAGGTCATTCAGCCGAATCAACAAGAAATGCAGCAACACGCTGCGTATATGCGGCAAATACAAGATATTTATACGCAACACAAGGAAGCAAATCCATGATTAACGCGTTGCGGTTATACGACTTACACAAAACCTATAACAACCGTGTCCATGCATTAAAAGGCATTAACCTCGAAATTAAAGAAGGTGACTTTTTTGCATTGCTTGGCAAAAATGGCGCAGGGAAGTCGACAACAATTGGCATCGTTGCCACGTTGGTGAATATTACCTCTGGGCGTGTCGAGGTATTCGGTCATGATTTGCATGCTGCTCCATGGGCAGCGAAGCGCCTTATCGGCTTTGTCCCGCAAGAAATTAACCTGAATGTTTTTGAAAAAACGGCTAGAGTTGTTGTGCAGCAAGGTGGATATTATGGATTAACGCTGCAAGAAGCGCAGGCAAATGCAAAACATTATTTGCAACAGTTGGAACTTTGGGACAAACGCAACGATGTAGTAGGAGAGTTATCCGGAGGGATGAAACGCCGCTTGATGATTGCGCGTGCGCTCGTCCATCAACCCAAAATTTTGATCCTTGACGAACCAACTGCAGGCGTGGACGTAGAAATTCGACGCTCAGTGTGGAATTTCTTGGAAGAATTAAACGCATCAGGCACAACAATAATTTTGACAACACATTATTTAGAAGAAGCGGAGCGGCTGTGCCGCAATATCGCGATTATCAAAGCTGGTGAAATTATTGTGGATACCTCGATGAAGAAGTTGTTAACAACGGTTGATAGACAAACGTATAAAATTGTTACAATCACCCAAATGCAACAGGCTCCAGCATTGCGCAATGTACAAGTTCGCTATCTTGATGAGACAACGCTCCATGTAACAACATCAAGAGATTATTCGTTGAATACGCTATTTTACCAGTTATCAAGAAATCAAATACAAGTTGCCAGCATTACCCCAACCAGTGGGCAGCTTGAAGAATTGTTTGTTAATTTAACATCAATACAATGACCCCAACAAGAACCCAGCAAGCTTGGCGCAGCTTAGCTACGATATGTCGTAAAGAATTTCAACGTATTACCCGTATTTGGCTGCAAACACTGCTGCCACCAGCCATTACGATGGTGTTGTATTTTTTGATTTTTGGTAAGTTGATTGGGCCGCGAATTGGTGGCATGGCTGGGGTCACTTATATCGAGTATATTATCCCTGGGTTGATTATGCTGGCAGTAATCACCAACTCGTATATGAATGTCGTCTCGTCATTTTTTGGAGCAAAATTTCAGCGTTCACACGAAGAGTTGCTGGTATCTCCAACCCCAAGCTATATCATAGTTATTGGCTATTGTACTGGTGGAATGTTGCGTGGTCTGAGCGTGGCGTTAATAGTGACTGGCGTTTCATTGTTTTTTACAAACATCCACATTCATAGTGTCGTGGTGACAATCGTGTTTATCGTGATGACTTCGTTGTTGTTTTCGCTGGCAGGGTTAATTAACGCGATTTTTGCCCGGACATTTGATGATGTGTCAATCATACCGACATTTGTACTAACACCATTGACGTATCTGGGTGGGGTGTTTTATTCAATCGATTTACTCCCTGAGTTTTTTCGCAACCTATCATACGCAAACCCAATATTGTATTTAGTCAACGGTTTTCGCTATGGGTTTTTAGGAATTACTGACGTTGATTTGAATTTTGCTTTTGCCATCTTGTTTGTGTTTTCAATACTATTTTTCTGTACAGCAACGCTCCTAGTTGAACGCGGTGTCGGTATTCGTACGTGAAGCTGCGGCGACTACCAAAGGTTAAAATCTGCGGGATAACCTCGCTTGCAGATGCGCAGTTGGCCGTTAGCCATGGAGCTGATGCCATTGGCTATGTTTTGTGGGAATCAAGCGCACGCTATATTCCAGCACAGCAAGCAGCGCTTATTACGCGGAATATACCGCCATTTATAAGCACAGTCGGGGTCTTCGTGAACCCAAGTGTTGCCCAAGTCAAAGCAGCAATACAAAGCCACGCTATTGATACATTGCAGTTTCATGGTGATGAAACTGAAGATTTTTGCCAACAGTTCAAGATGCGTTATTTTAAAGGCGTCAGCCTGCATCACCTAGATGACTGGAATATTGCCGAGCAACAATATCAAAGCGCGGCTGCTTTACTCGTTGATGCCTACGCGCCAGTCGAACGTGGCGGCACGGGCAGGCAGGCAAATTGGTCTGTTATTCCGCCTGATCGCAACAAGTTGTTGGTGCTTGCTGGTGGGATTAACGCAGATATTGTTGCCGAATCGATTGTGACAACGCAGCCTTACGCACTCGATGTTAGCAGCGGCGTAGAGGCAGCAAAAGGTGTTAAAGACAGCAATAAAATCGCGAAGTTCTTCGCAACACTGTCAGCGTTAATATAGCGCTACAATACGCATAATGCTAGCGCATATATACCATAGCAACGTGCTGATGGATGCGTTAATAAGCATTGGGATTATCGGTTGATCGACAATAGACGCTAGCCCCAAAGTTATGCTTTGATTGGCAAGTATAAACGCTATTACTATGCAGAATACCACATTAAATTGCGCAAACGATCTTTGCAATAAGTTGGCATTATACAATACCGTGGTGATGTAAAGAATAATGCTGCAAGTAAGTAAGCTACTACCTAATATCGCAACCCTACTCGAATCATATAATAAGCACAATGCGGCTACTACTATGGGATGAATTGGGCAGGTATTGTCATGCATCAATAGCAACGCCACAAAGAAAATTTGCACTTGATACGAAGAAAAAAAGTGACAATATACAATCTCTAGAAACAGTGCTGCCACCCCAATTATTCCATATAGTAACTGACGCATCATCACAGTGAGGAATCAGCGCCAGGCGCGCTGATTTCGGCATCAACTTGCTTGGCTAACACTGCATAAATATATGGGCTGGAATGGACTTTTGCGACAGGTTGCGCTTGTATTGTGGTTTCATTGCTTGCACTGCTTGTATGTATTTGCACTACCAGGGCGACTTCAATTCCGCGGGGAAAAACATGGCCTAAACCAGAGGTTATTAATAAATCGTCAACGGCAATATCGCGCATATACTTCAGAGCATCACTTTCTAGTAGATTCGTGCCTTTGCCAAAAAGATTGAAGCGAATACCTTTGCCAAGCACTTCGACAGGGACGCCAAAACGGATGTCATTCACCAAAATTATTTTGCTATATGCCGCGCTGATAGAGGCAACTTGACCAAGCAGCCCTTGCGCGTTAATAATGGCATGTCCTGCAGCGATGCCAGTACTTGTACCACGGTTGATAACAGCTTCCTTGGCAATATTAGCTTGATTGATGCTGACTAACTCACCAATGACGAGCTGTTGTTCGCTGCGCAAGTCTACATTGATCAGCGTTCGCAATTCATTGTTTTCTTGCTGCAATGATTTTATTGATGATAGTTGCACTTCTAGCTCGCTAATTGTTAATTGTGCTTGTTCAAGTTCGTCGCGCAATGCAAAATGGTCAGAAAAAAAATTATCGCTGGTATTAAACAATGCAGCAACAAAAAAAACGCCATCATAAAAAGGTGTCGCTATTGCGGCTAGTATATGTTTTGGGGAATCTAACCAAGTTGTTCTATAGTCAGCAAGCGTTAACATTAGTGAAAAAAAAATCAGCAGCAGATATCCGCCAGGGTCGCGGTAGTTAATTCTTGTGTGGGCGTTTAGTCGTCTCATTAACGGAAAACTACTGTAAAAACAATAAAATAAAATCTAACAAAATGTATCATGTTAGCTAGGAAATAGAGACAATTCACGCTGCTTTTATTCCTTAGAAACAGTATTACAATACGCGTATGACTAAATTAAATGACCTTGTGGCAGTGCTGGGTAGTGATCCTTGGAATGCATTTGCAGCTTGGTTTAATCAATTGTCTATGCAACAAGTAAAAAACCCCAATGCTGTTTTTTTGGCTACCGTCTCAACAACAAGTACGCCATCATTGCGCACAGTATTGTTAAAAGGTTTCGATAGGAAGCAAGGATTTTATTTTTATACTAATTATCACAGCCGCAAAGGTAAAGAAATTAAAAAAAACAACAACGTAGCTGCACTGATATATGATGCTGAAAATGAACGGCAGATTCGCATTGAAGGCACGATTAAAACGATGAATATACAGGAGTCAAATACCTACTTTCAAAGTCGCCCCCATTTGAGCAAGGTTGGTGCTTGGGCATCCAAACAAAGTCAGCCCTTGGCAAGTATTACCGAGCTTGAACAGCGTATTAAAAGTATTAAGAAGCAATTCGCTAAACAGGAGATACCCCTCCCTGCGCATTGGGGTGGATATGTTTTACAACCAAAATATTTTGAATTTTGGCAAGGCAGTGCAGGGCGTTTGCATCAACGTGTCACGTTTACACAACAACACAACAAGTGGAAAATTGTGAGGTTATACCCATGAGCTGGTGGGGAAAAATAGTTGGTGGTGCCCTTGGCTTTGCCATGGGTGGGCCGCTTGGTTTGGTGCTAGGCGCTGCATTTGGGCATTCATTTGACAAAGGGCTGAAAAGCTCTATGTCCCACACCGAGCAGTCGCAGGCGGTTTTTTTTAGCACTGTTTTTACGCTGATGGGACATATTGCCAAGGCTGATGGTGTTATTTCGCAACATGAAATCAATATAGCCAGGGAAGTTTTTCGGCAAATGCGCCTAAACGAGCAACAACAGCAAGCGGCGATTAAGCTTTTTAACATCGGCAAACGTGATGATTTTAATATTGAAAAGCTATTGCAACAGGCAAGCGAATACATAACCCACCCTCACTTAAAAACCACGATGATGCAAATGTTGTTGTATAGCGCGTATGGCGATGGCAAGTTGCATCGTGCAGAAAAAGCGATTATCAAAAAAATTGGTGAGGCACTGAATATTGCACAACATACTATGGATGCAGTCGAGCAGGCGGTGCGCCATTCCATGGGGCTTGGTGAAAATACTATAGCAGAAGCGTATCAGGTGCTCGATTTGCATCCGCAGGCAACAAAAAACGAAGTAAAGAGAAAGTATCGCGTATTGATGAAAGAAAACCACCCAGATAAGTTGACCTCGCGTGGTCTACCAGAAGAGATGATTGAAATAGCCAACAAAAAAACAGCTGAAATTGCTCGAGCTTACCGACAAATTATGGATTCACGCTAGCGCTGTTGTTTGCTGTCCGCTGTTGCATATACTCTTGGTTTGCGGCAATTGCTTACTATGTTGCATCCCTTGGCGTATATGCTACGGCATGCGCCTGTCAATTGCAGGCTAACTCGCGCAATCAGCGAGTTAGTCAGAGCTTCCATAGGTTTTTTTAAGGAGGTTAGATTCCACCACCAAAGTGAAGAGTTTTCACTTCTTGATAATCTTCGATACCAAAAATACCGCCTTCACGACCATTACCTGATTGTTTGAATCCACCAAAAGGTGAGCCTGGTTGTAGCCCAGCATTATTAATATGCACTGCACCAACTTGCAATTGTGCGGCAACACGTTCGGCACGGTCGCGGTCCTGTGTTTGTACGTATGCGGCCAGCCCATACGGCGTGTCGTTGGCAATTTGGATGGCTTCGTCTTCAGTATCAAAAGGAATGACCACCACTACTGGGCCGAAAATTTCTTCTTGGGCAATGCGCATATCGTTGCGGACGTCAGCAAAAATTGTTGGGCGCACATAATAGCCATCTTCACCATTTTCTGGCTTGCCAGTGCCTCCTGATACCACCCGTGCTCCTTCATCAATCCCCGCTTGAATAAGTGTTTGTACTCGGTCGAATTGGATTTCATTGACGAGTGGTCCAAGATGGTCACCGTGGCTGCTTGGGTCACCTACTGTTTGGTTGTCTACAACATCTTTGGCAATAGCAACCACACTATCGTAGACATCGCGCTCTACCAATAGCCGTGTCGGGGCGTCGCATGATTGTCCAGAGTTCAGCAACAACTCGCCAATAGTAGCGCGGACGGTGGTGTTAAGATCAGCATCGGCAAACACAATACTCGGTGATTTACCGCCAAGTTCGAGGGTGACTCGTTTCACCGTGTCTGCTGCATCTTTGCTGATTGCAATCCCTGCGCGGGTTGATCCAGTAAAAGAAATCATACGAATATCAGGATGCTTTGATAGCCGTGATCCAGCATTTGGGCCATCACCTTGAATCAAGTTAAACGTCCCAGCGGGGAAGCCAGCCTCGTCGATTATTGCAGCGAATAACTGCGCAGACAGTGGTGTGTATTCTGACGGTTTGAGTACACAGGTACAGCCAGTTGCCAATGCAGCTATTGTTTTTAGTGATATTTGGTTGATCGGCCAATTCCACGGTGTGATTAGCCCGCATACCCCAATTGGCTCGCGCACTACGGTATCGCCATTGGCTAACAGCGTACGTTGTTGTTGCTCGGTATAGGCTTGTATGTATCCTTTGGTGTGTTTGACACCAGCCCATGCTTGATATTTATGTGCTACATCGATTGGTGCACCCATTTCTTGGCTGATACACCCCGCCATTTCATCGTAGCGGCGGTTGTAAATGTCGAGAAATTTATCTAATAGTCCAAGTCGGTATTCTTTTGTGGTTCGTGAATAACTGGTGAATGCGAGTTTTGCTGCAGCTACCGCTGCGTCAACCACAGCTGCATCTGCCATATGGATGGTGGCAATTACCTTGTTGTTGGCTGGATTTGTGACCTCACGCCGTGGCAAGTCTGCGTATGTTTTCCAGTGTCCAGCAATATAAAAAGCATCTGTGTTATTCATAAAATTCCTATAATAATATGTAAATCAAGCATAGCAAAACATCACTAATGACGGTAGATAATTTTGTACAGTATGCTCAGACCTGCACAAGGTATAGTGAAGCAAGCACATCAACTTAAGCTGATATACCTCAGACCATGCCAATGAAACAAAGTAAAAATACTAGTAATTTAAGGTGAGCAGTTCTAATATCCAGAACATGCTTTTTATTAGCAGCTAGTGTATTAACCGATATTGGCGGATATGGTTTGCTAAAGTAATTTTTTATATTGTTGACAAAGGAGGATTTGATGTCTCATTCATTAAAAAATGTAGATTTATCAGCGGTTGTAGCAAATGACCGAGCCCATGTTTGGCATCATTTAACCCAACATATAAAATATGAAACCGTCGACCCAATGGTGATCGTGGCAGGCAAAGGAATTAGGTTGTGGGATGCGGATGGCAAAGAATATGTCGATGCTACTTCAGGTGGTGTGTGGACTGCCAATCTTGGCTATGGCAATACATTTGTTGCGGATGCGCTGTATACAGCAATTGTAAAAATGAACTTTTACTCAGGCTCCGCAGGCACCGTGCCCGCAGCGCAGTTTTCGCAAGCACTGATAAATAAAATGCCTGGGATGAACAGAGTGTATTATTCTAATTCTGGCTCAGAGGCAAACGAGAAAGGGTTCAAAATTGTCCGCCAAATATCCGCGCAGCAATATGGTGGTAAGAAAAACAAAATTTTATACCGCGACCGCGACTACCATGGCACGACTATTACCGCCTTGAGTGCTTCTGGTCATGAACAACGCCGTGATAAATATGGTCCATTTACCCCAGATTTTGTAGAAGTGCCAAAATGCTATGAATACCGCTCACAGTTTGGTGATGTGACTGATTACGGGGTGCGTGCTGCGCGCGCGATTGAAGCGGTGATTTTGCGCGAAGACCCAGATACGATTGGCGGACTCTGCCTAGAGCCAATTACAGCAGGTGGTGGAGTATTGTTGCCAGCCGCTGGGTATTGGGAGATAGTTCAAGAAATTTGTGAGAAATACAATATTTTACTCCACATTGATGAAGTCGTTTGTGGCATTGGTCGGACAGGTAAGTGGTTTGGCTACCAACATTATGGAGTAAAACCAGACATCGTTACCATGGCAAAAGGTGTTGCTGCTGGGTATGCAGCAATTTCCTGCACGGTAACAACCGAGCGCGTGTTCGACTTATTCAAACAAAATCCAGATGACACAACTAGTTATTTCCGTGATATTTCTACGTTTGGTGGTTGTACAGGCGGCCCTGCCGCAGCGCTTGCCACTATGGAATATATCGTACAAAATAACCTGTTGGAAAATTGCCAGCAAATGGGAGACTACCTCCTCGCTGGGTTGCAAAAGCTACAAGCGCAACACCCTATTGTTGGCGATGTTCGTGGCAAGGGTTTGTTTTGTGGGGCTGAGCTGGTTGCCGATCGTAACAGCAAACAACCTGTGGCTGATAGTGTTACGCAAGGCATTGTGGCAGCGTGTCAGGCACAGGGGGTGCTGATCGGTGCTGCAAATAGAAGTTTTTCACATGGCAATAATGTTTTGTTGTTTAGTCCTGCCTTTATTTGCACCAAAGAAGATATAGACATCGTCTTAGCTGCAGTTGATTCGGCGCTGGCAGCGGCATAGCCAAGGCAGCGTTTATTTCAATCTCGGCGTATATAACTGTCTGCAAGCCGCAGGTCGTGCTGCTCATGCTTGTTACTGCGGTGGTAGGGATGCTGCTCGCTGTTGATAGTTTGCCACCGCTGCAAGTTATTATTTTAGGAAACCTTGGTATTGCGTTGTGTGCTGGAAGTGGTGCGGCGGTTAATCATGTGATCGACCGGCATATTGACGCGCGGATGCACCGCACTCAATCTCGACCAATACCTAGCGGGCAATTGCCAGCGCAGCGGGTGCTAATCTTTGCAACCTTGCTGGTGCTGCTCGGTTTTGCAGTATTATATGTATTGGTGAACCCATTGACAGCGTGGCTTGCCTTGATGGCATGGGCAGGATATGCCCTTATTTACACTGGTTTTTTGAAACGAATAACAGCCCAAAATATAGTCATCGGCGGACTATCAGGGGCAATGCCGCCATTACTCGGGTGGACCGCAGTCACAGGACAGTTACACCCGTATGCGTGGTTGTTGGTGATTATTATTTTTTTGTGGACGCCACCCCATTTTTGGGCGTTGGCAATTTATCGCAAAAAAGAATACGCGAAGGTGGAAATACCGATGCTTATCAGCGTGTTTGGTGAAGAGTGTACCCGCTTGCAAATTGCCATGTATACGCTGTTAATGATCATGTCGACGTGGTTGCCGTATGTGACTGGCATGTCTGGATTGTTGTATTTATTTGGTTCTACGTTGTGCAATATGTGGTTCGGGTTTTATACATGGCAGTTGGTACGCCACCACCAACCACAGCATGCCATCCGCTTATTTTGGGTCTCAATATATTATTTATTTGCATTATTTATTATTTTGTTGTTGGATCATTATACCAAAATTGTCTGATGCATCGCTCAGCAAGCGCACACATGGAATTGAGCAGATAACTTTCATCAGCAACATCGCCTTGATGCATGGTACGATGCCTGCTTTACAGTTGTGGGGGGTGGACTATGGAAGACACGTTTAAAGCATTTATCATGCGCCAAGATGCAGCAGGCATGAGTGGTGCTATAGAGCGCATTGCGCCAACAGATTTGCCTGATGGTGACGTGCTCATCAAAGTTTCACATTCGAGTCTCAACTATAAAGACGCCATGGCGCTTACTGGTACTGGCAAGATTATTCGCTCTTTGCCGATGGTACCAGGCATCGACTCTGTCGGCACAGTTGTGGCAACTTCAAGCGATAAGTATAGCGTTGGTGATGCTGTTATTCTGACCGGCTGGGGCATTGGTGAGCGCTACTGGGGCGGGTATAGCGAATATCAATCGGCGCAATCGCAATGGTTGGTTCCACTGCCAATAGGGATGAGTGCAATACAAGCCATGACACTTGGTACGGCGGGACTCACAGCGATGCTATGCGTACTAGCACTGCGTAACGCTGGTGTTGTTTCAGGAAAAGTGCTGGTAAGTGGCGCAACTGGTGGTGTCGGCAGTGTGGCGGTTGTATTGTTGCGTAAACTGGGCTACGAAGTACATGCGTTAACAACACGCATCTTAGCACATGAAAAATACCTGCAAGACCTCGGGGCACATACTGTTGTTGCCACGCAACAATGGCAACAACAAACAGTTGCACCGTTGAATACGCAACAATGGGATGGTGCGGTTGATGTGGTTGGTGGGGCAGTGTTGGCGCAAATCCTCAGCGAAATGCGCTACTCAGCAACAGTTATAGCAGCTGGGCTTGCTGGAGATTTTTTGTTGCCAGCAACAGTCATGCCATTTATCCTGCGCGGAGTGAAGTTGCACGGAGTCGACTCTGTGCAATATCCAACCGCAAAGCGCCATGCAGTCTGGCAGCAATTGGCTGATTTGCTTGTTGACGAATATGCCAATATCCAACATATTGTTGGACTTAGAGGACTGATGCGGTATGCCAAGCAGATGATGGCTGGCAAAGCACATGGTCGTATTGTTGTCGATTTATCGATATAAGCAACTTCTGATTAAGTCCATGATGGGCGAGACGGCGCAACGGCGCAACAACGCTGCTGATAACTTAAGTGCAGTGCCAAGCTAACACTGCTGGGTCTTGTGGGTATTGTGGGTATTGTGGGTATTGCCAAGTACTACAACGACGCAGCGCAGCGTTTTTTTCCATCCCTCTGTTGCATATATATACTTTTGGTATGCGGCAGTTGTTTATGCTTGCTGTGTTGCATCCCTTGGCGTATATGCTAGGGCATGCGCTCAGCGGTTTGCGCCTTGCAATCATCAGCAATTGCAGGCAAACTCGCTCACTCAGCGAGTTAATCAGAGCTTCCCTAACAATGTTGCCCAATTGATTTACCATTCTACCAATAATCGTATGCGTATTACATCCAACCAATATTCATGGAAGCCATATGTCCATGAGCTAAAATTTAACGGTATGTGTTTTGTTGGCGCAAAATATCATCCAGCAAAATCAGCTAAAGTGTATGCGGCAATTAGCCCAATTGATGGTCATACCCTCGTGCAAATTGCAGAGTGTGACGCGGCTGATGTCGACTATGCCGTGCGCTGTGCGCGTGATGCGGTGGCACGCAGTGGCTGGAAT
Organism: Gammaproteobacteria bacterium; assembly: GCA_965277405.1. Lineage (GTDB taxonomy): Bacteria > Pseudomonadota > Gammaproteobacteria. The sequence goes on along the minus strand of OZ255726.1, from coordinate 426,527 downwards.
GCGCTATCTGTAGCTGCGCGTAAAGAAGTGTTATTTGAATTGGCGAATTTGATTGAAGACAACCAAGAAGAGTTTGCATTGTTGGAATCATTACAAACAGGTAAGCCGGTGCGCACAACGCTGGAGCGCAGCGTGGCAAATGCAGTTGAATGGCTACAATTTAGTGCTGAATGTTTGGATAAAATAGTACAAACAAGCCTGTATCAAGCCGATGTGCTAGTTGCAAACTCTCGCGCTCCTGTTGGCGTTGTTGGGGTGATATTGGCGGCACATTTTCCGTTAGAAAACATCTGTAGAGCCATCGGTCCAATTCTTGCCACTGGGAATGCCGTGATTGTCAAGCCTGCTAAAAAGGCGACGCTCTGTGCAATTCGGCTTGGGCAAATTGCCAATGCTGCGGGAATTCCTGCAGGGATATATAATGTGTTGTCTGGGGGTGGAGAGGCGGCTGGTGGCGCGTTGGCCGCTCACGTGGGGCTAGACGCACTGGCATTTCATGGTCAGCATGCTACAGCATTGTTGGCGCAACAAGCTGCCAGCGGCAATGGCACAATATTTGCGTATCAACCACCAGCGGCAACGGTGCATGTGGTTTGCCAGGATGTTACTGATATTGATTACGCAGCCAAACAAGCACGCGATGCGATGTTGTATTTTCAAAATACCGATCAAGTCGACTGCGCATTGGTATGTGTAGACACCGCGATTGCCGCAGAGCTACAAAGCAAACTGTTGCAACTCACTGCAGCATTTAAGGTGGGTCACTCACTTGAAAAAGCTAGCGATATTGGTGCTGTCATCAGCGCGCAGCAAGTTGATGGCTTACAGCAACTTTTACAGCGAAAAATTGCGGCTGGTGCAGAGGTATTGTGTGGTGGTGTGCTCATTGAATGCGAACAAGGTGGTTGGTATGTAACCCCAACTGTGGTGCTAGAAAGCAAAGACTCACTCGCATGTCGACCAGAAAATGTATATGTGCCGTTGTTGTCGGTGTTGGTGTTTGATGATGCGCGTCAACTCGCAGAATTGTGTAAGCATGTACTGCCAATACGCAATATCAGCGTCCATAGTCGGCAACCGCATCCAGTTATGCGATATTTGCAGACAGTATCCGCCCGCTCAATTATGATACACAATGGTGTTGGCGGTAATAAGAGCCTTGAGCTGTTTGTGGTTCAAGAGCAAATCCAAGCAGATTGCCTGCAATTTACCACGCCGCATACGACGTGGATTCAGATTTAACATGCGGACTAATACAACAATTATGACGCCACAACAGCAAGCAAAAATTAACTTTGCCATCTTGTTTTTCACCATGAGTTTTATCATGAGCGTCGCAGTGGTGGTGATTACCACTGGTGGCTTAATTGGCAGCGAGCTTGCCCCCAACAAGGCTTTGACCACCGTACCGATAACTATTTTTATTGTTGGCGTATTCCTCGCAGCTGTTCCGGCAGGGGTGATTATGAAAAAATTTGGACGGAAAACTGGTTTAGTAAGTGCGGCTATTTGGGGAATGTTTGGCTGTATTTTGGGCGGTTATGCGTTGGATATACAGAGTTTTTTATTGTTCTGCGTGAGTGTGTTTATGCTTGGGAATACCCATTCATTCGCCCAGCAAACACGTTTTGTCGTGACAGAAGGCTTTGATGACGCGCGCAAACCCAGAGTTGTTTCGTTGTATATGCTGCTTGGAATTGCGACGGCATTCATCGGGCCTGAACTTATTATGCTAACTGATGACTTATCAGCTACCAGCTTTGTCGCTACGTTTTTTGTGTACGCTGGAATATTTGGATGTGCTGCAATCATCTTGCTTGGGTATCGCAATATCGCAACTGCGGCAACAGCCAGCCAGCGCATAGCCGAGCAGTCGCGACTTGAGCTAGCGCGTTCGCCGTTATTTTTTATACCAATGTTGGCTGCATTAGCTGGATACATGGTGATGTCTTTTTTGATGACGGCAACATCAGTAAGTATGCACGTCATCGACGGTATGAGTATAGATAGCACAGCAGCAGTGATTCAGGCACATGTTTTGGCAATGTACCTGCCATCGATTATCATTGGTGTGTTGATAGAAAAATTGGGGTTTGCCTTGGTGATACGCATGGGTGTCGTGTTCTTGCTAGCAAGTCCGGTAGCAGCGCAGCTTGGGCATGAGCTGCACCATTATTACATCGCGTTAATTTTGCTCGGTGTCGGTTGGAACTGTATGTTTGTTGGTGGCACGGTAATGTTAGAACGCCGCTCATCAGCCGCACATCGCATTATCTTGCAATCGAGCAATGATTTTTGTGTGTTTGGCGGGCAGGCATTGGTAACGATATTTGCTGGCGCATTATTATACGCAATAGGTTGGGAGCGCATGAACCAGTTGGTTATTCCATTGTTATTGTTGTATTTAGCGCTGACATTTGTCTATAAAAATGTTTTCACTAGTGGCGCTAAACTGTAATGCGCAATATATTCACCCAAACCCATAGTTGTGGGCTGGCGCGCCGTGGACAATTGCTGCTGCCACATGGCATTGTTGATACCCCTGCATTTATGCCAGTTGGAACTGCAGCAACAGTGAAGGCAGTACCCACGCCAGCAGTTGCCAACACTGGGGCGCAAATTTTGCTTGGGAACACTTTTCATTTGTATTTGCGTCCAGGGACATCAGTTATTGATTTGTTTGGCGGGCTGCATGCGTTTATGCATTGGGATAAACCAATTCTTACCGATTCTGGTGGCTTTCAAGTGTTTAGTTTGAACAGCTTGAGAACAATCACTGAAGACGGCGTGGCGTTTCGCTCCCCATATGATGGCAGCAAGCATATGATTACCCCTGAACTGTCTATGCAGATTCAACAGTCACTCGCCGGTGACATTGTCATGGTGTTTGATGAGTGCACACCGTATCCAGCAACGTATCAACAAGCGCAGCAGTCTATGTTGCGTTCTATGCGCTGGGCAAAGCGTTGCCGTGAGGCAATGCCGGTGAATGGCAGCCAAGCGCTGTTTGGTATTATCCAAGGGTCAATGTTTCCAGATTTGCGGATTCAATCGGCAGAAATGCTGCAAGACATACCTTTTGAAGGATACGCCATAGGCGGATTATCTGTTGGTGAAAGCAAGCAAGAAATGAACGTAGTGCTTGGGTATTTGACCAAGCATATGCCAGCAGATAAGCCACGTTATTTAATGGGAGTTGGCACACCACAGGATATTATCAATGCAGTATTGCAAGGCGTGGATATGTTTGATTGTGTCATGCCAACACGCAATGCCAGAAATGGCCATGTATTCACCAGGCAAGGGGTGGTGCGCATTGGCAACGCACGATATAAAAACGACACTAATCCACTCGATGCAAATTGTAATTGCACAACATGCCAACATTATTCAAGAGCGTATTTACATCACTTGAAGAAGACTGGAGAGATGCTGTTTGCGCAATTAGCATCTTTGCATAATCTAAGTTTTTATCAAAACTTGATGAAAGAATTGCGACAGGCTATCGAAATGGGTAGATTACCCGTCGTTGCTGCTCAATGGCTGCAGCTTTCATAAATTATATAGGAATCATTATGTTAAAACACTCGCTGCTTACGCTGTTACTTGCTCCAAGCTTCGCCTCCGCTGCAGAGGAATCCGACTCTGCCGGGGAACCCGCCTCTCCTTTTGGTGGATACGAACAGATATTGTTGTTGGTGGCATTTGTTGGTATTTTTTATTTCTTGATTATACGACCGCAAAGTAAACGCAGCAAGCAGCATAAACAATTGATTAACAGCGTTGCAGCAGGTGATGAGATCGTTACATCATCTGGGATTATGGGTAAAGTGACAAAGATGAAAGACGATGTGCTTGATGTCGAGATTGCCAAAGGCACAGTGATTCAACTGAAAAAGCAATACGTCAGCGCCGTGTTGCCAAAACAGACAATCGAAGCAAGGAAATAACTGACGCATCCTCTGACTAAGGCTAATCATGGCTGAGTATTTAGCATATGTGCGCACGAGTGTCGCCAAAAGCGTACTTATTATCGTTGTGCTTGTTGCAGGCATTTTGTATGCATTACCAAATGTATTTGAACAGTTGCCATCACTACAGATAGCTGCAGCACAAAGCGCAGTTGCAGTTGATAAGCGACTCCAGCAGCGAGTGGGATCGGTATTACGCACCCAAAATATCCCCGTAATCAAGACCAAAATCCAGCGGATTGTTGGTCGCGATATTTTGCAGCTGCAATTTGTTGATGAAGCAACGCGTAAACGCGCTCAGGAGGCATTAAAACTTGTGCTGAGGGATAACTATATGCTGGCGCCAAATAATGCCACAACGACACCCCAGTGGTTGCAAGCCATTGGCGCTAAACCCATAAAACTTGGGCTAGATTTGCGTGGTGGCGTCCATTTTTTGCTCGAAGTCGACATGAAGACGGCAGTCAGCCAACGGGTTACCACGCAAATGGGGCTGATACGGAGAATGATGCGGCAACAACGAATTGGGTATGCTGATTTGCAAAGTATTAAAGTGCAATCGATCAATGGGCGTGAAACACTTGATGCTGTTGCGTTGTCAATCGTTGCCAGCAGCGACGTTGAGCTGGTTCGTCAACGCTTTCAAAATGAATTTAGTGACTGGACTGTACGGGTTGATGGTTCAAGAATAACGCTGGCGATGCGCTCTGAATATGTTGCTGAAATTGAGCGTTTTTCCATCGACCAGAACTTGATTACCTTGCGTAATCGTGTCGATGAATTGGGCGTCGCTGAACCATTGGTGCAACGACAAGGACGCAATCGCATTGTTGTGGAACTACCGGGGGTGCAAGATACTGCCAGTGCAAAGCGAATTTTAGGCGCTACCGCCAATCTTGAATTCCGTATCGAAGCGAAAGCTGGTGACCGTGAGGCAACACCATTTAAGTTTCGTGATGGCAACAATCTCGCACGACTTGAGAATGACATCATCACCACCGGCAACAGCGTTGTCCATGCGCAAGCAGGCTTTGATGAAAACAGCCGACCGCAAGTAAATATACAGTTAGATAGCGACGGCGGCGGGCGCATTAGCGCGGCAACTCGTGCTGCAGTTGGTCGTAAAATGGGGGTGCTGTTTGTTGAACACAAGGCCCGGACTGACCCGACAACTGGTGAGCGCACCAGCAAGGTGACAAAAAAAATCATTAGTTTGGCGACGATACAAACAACATTGGGAAGTCAATTTCGCATCACCGGCTTGCAGAGCCAGTCAGAGGCTGTTGAACTTGCTATTTTATTGCGCGCAGGGGCCTTGGCGGCACCTGTGTATATTGTGGAAGAACGGACTATTGGTCCGAGTTTAGGCGCAGAAAACATTGCTCTTGGCATTCAATCATTGCTGGTAGGTTTGGCGTTGGTGTTGGTGTTTATGTTGGTGTATTATCAATTGTTTGGCTTGCTTGCGAATATTGCGTTGTTGGTTAATTTAGTCATCGTGGTGGCGGTAATGTCTGCTATTTCTGCAACATTAACGCTGCCTGGAATAGCTGGAATTATCTTGACTATTGGGATGGCAGTCGATGCCAATGTGTTAATATTCTCCAGAATTCGTGAAGAGTTGTTGCGTGGGGTGACACCGCGTCCAGCTATTCATACAGGTTTTAACCGTGCATTTGTGACGATTGTAGATGCAAATGTTACCACTTTACTTGTTGCTGTCATTTTGTTCGCAGTAGGAACTGGACCAGTAAAAGGCTTTGCTGTTACGCTGTCCATAGGTATTTTGGCATCAATGTTTACAGCGGTAATGTTTACCCGCGCAATCATTGATTTTAGCATTGGCAACCGTAATATTAAAGAGTTGTATATCTAAGGACCACCTGATTAATTCCATGAAACGCTTGCACTTTGAAGTAAATTGGCACTTTATGCGCATTAGAAAAATATGCGCTGCGGTATCAATGGTGCTTGTGCTGGGCTCGGTAGTGCTGTTGTTTACTAATGGGCTACAGTACGGGCTCGACTTTATCGGTGGAAATTTACTTGAAATAAGTAGCGATTTACCACCACAGGCTGTGCGCGATGTATTAAAGACGGCAGGATTTACCGAAGCAAAAGTTCAGCAATTTGGTGATAAACAAACCCTATTAATTCGTCTTCCTGGTGGAGAGCAGCAAGGAAGCACTGCAAATACAGTTGTGACTGCACTGAATTCAGCTGGGATTACCTTTGAATTATTACGGCAAGAGTATGTCGGCGGGCAAGTTGGTGAAGAACTCCGCGACCAAGGCGGTCTGGCATTATTATTGGCATTGGCGCTGGTATTGATTTATGTATCATTTCGATTTCAGTTTAAGTTTGCAATCGGCGCTGTTATCGCATTAGTGCATGATGTTGTGTTAACTCTGGGGTTGTTTGCGCTGTTGCAGATCACGTTTGACCTCACTGTGCTCGCTGCAATTCTGGCAATTATTGGTTATTCACTCAATGACTCGATCGTCGTTGCTGATCGCATTCGCGAATCGTTTATTGACGCAAAGTATGCAGATAAAATAGAATTGATTGATGAAGCACTGTCTAAAATATTCGGTCGGACAGTCAATACGTCGCTGACAACGCTCTTAGTATTACTAGCACTAGCTTTTTTCGGTGGTGAAGGGCTGTTACCATTTGCTATTGCTTTAATTTGTGGGGTGGTTGTCGGCACATATTCTTCCCTATATATTCTATGCAACGTTCTCATTTGGCAAAACATTGATAAAAAAGACTTGGTGCCAGAAGAGCTTGAACAATTTCAACGCGAGCAACAATGATGTGTTTTATTCGCCATATTTGTACCACTGCTGCAATTGCATTATTGTTGCTAGCAACCCATAGTCATGCGGCTGTTTTTGGTCTTGATCTTGGCAAGGATTCTGCAGAGTTCACAGCATTTGGCGGTGATGTGTATGAAACAAATTTTGATATGGGCATGTCGATATTTTATAACACTAACACAAAGGATACATTGCTGAGTTGGGATCTTAAATCACCGCTTGAAGGTGACAGTTCTTCGCCATGGATTTTTTCTCTCAGCATGCGCTTATTTGCCTCTTCGCATTATATCGAGCCGAATCAAAGTCAAAGTGTTGCTACAGGCTCAGAAACGATTTATGGTTTTGGCGCAATGCTTGGTGGTAATTTTGGTTATCGATTTTTAACGTCTATACCAATTACTACGTTTTTAAAAATTGACTATTCACCACATCAAATAAATGGTGGCAAGGTTGAGGAATTACTACAATTACAATTGGTTAATGAATTTTTACTGACACCGTCTGCGATAGGTGTAATCGGTTTACGCGATTATAGTGTGGTGTTCAGTGACGGTAAGCTGCATCACGGGGATAGCAGCAAACAATTAGAAAAAGGCTTGTTTATTGGCGTTAAAATACGCGTGTAATAATAGCGCAAAACTATTTTGAGATGGTCCTTATAGTTAGCATAAATTCTGAATTTAGGGAAACTCTGATTAAGGCCATGATGGGGGAGACAGCATGATTATACAATCACCAGCAAAATTAGCAATTGACAGTTATGACTATGTCATTGTCGGGTCTGGTTCTGCAGGCTGTGTTATGGCGAATAGGCTCAGCGCCAATCCAGCCAACTCTGTATTGTTGATTGAATACGGCGGGCTTGATAACAGCATGTTTATAAAAATGCCATCTGCGCTTTCGATTCCACTCAATTCTACCAAATACGATTGGCGGTTTTTTACTGAACCTGAAGTGCATCTAGGCAATCGCCGCCTCCATCAACCACGCGGCAAAGTGCTGGGAGGTTCATCGTCTACAAATGGGATGATTTTTGTCCGTGGCAACCCAAAAGACTATGATGGTTGGGAACAACTTGGCGCTACGGGTTGGTCGTATCAAGATGTATTGCCGTATTTCAAAAAAATGGAAACATTTGATAAAAGTGCCGACCCAGCGTATCGCGGTAGCGAAGGCCCGTTGACAGTTACCAAAGGCAATTGGTACACGCCGTTGTTTAAAGCGTTCACCCTTGCTGGCAACCAAGCGGGCTATCCTATTATTGACGACTATAACGCTGGCTCGCAAGAAGGATTTTTTCACAAGCAAATGACGGTACGCAATGGTGTTCGTTGCTCTGCTGCGCTGGCGTATATTAAAGATATTCAACATCGCAGCAATTTAACGGTCGTTCTCAATACATTTGTGAATAAAGTTAATTGTGTCGCCTCGACTGCAACGGGGGTGGAGATAGCATTTTTAAATACAACAAAAACTATCCATGCGCGCCAAGAAGTTATTCTGGCTGCTGGTGCAATTATGAGCCCTACACTATTGCAGTTGTCAGGTATAGGTGATCAGCATGACTTGCAACAGCTGGGTATTGATGTCGTCAGTCATTTACCAGGCGTTGGAAAAAACTTACAAGATCATTTAGAGGTGTATATGCAATACGCGTGTAAGCAACCAGTTTCGCTGTATAAATATATGAATATTTGGGGCAAAGCGTATATTGGCGGGCGTTGGTTATTGAGTAAAAGTGGGCTTGGTGCCACAAATCACTTTGAGGCGGGCGCATTCCTCAGGTCAGATTCAAGCAAGCCATACCCAAATTTACAATACCATTTTTTACCCTTGGCTATTTCATACGATGGTAAAAGCGGTTTGCAATCGCACGGCTTCCAAGTACATTTGGGGGCAAATTTATCTAAATCGCGTGGTCATGTGCGGCTTAAATCTGCGGATCCTAGCCAAGCACCTGAGATTTGCTTTAATTACATGAGCCACGCAGAAGATTGGCAAGATATTCGCAATGGCGTGCGCATGACCCGTGAAATTTTCAAACAACCTGCAATGCAAGACTTTGTGTTGCAAGAGGTGAAGCCTGGTGTTTCTGTACAAAAAGATGAAGATATAGATGCGTTTTTTCGGGACAATGCCGAGTCGGCGATTCATGCATCGTGCACTTGTAAAATGGGTGTAGATGGCAATGCTGTCGTCGATAGCAACGGTAAAGTCCACACCATGAATAATCTACGCGTTGTCGATAGTTCAATCATGCCACATATAACCAATGGAAATTTAAATGCACCAACGATTATGTTAGCCGAGAAAATTGCGGATACTTACTAAGGAAGCTCTGATTAAGTCGCTGATGGCGCGAGTTTGATGGTAATTGCTGATGATTGCAAGGCGCAAACCGCTAAGCGCATTACCTAGCATATACGCCAAGGGATGCAACACAGCAAGTACCACTGCCGCAAACTCAAAGTATATTCAACACAACGACGGGAAAAAAGCGGTACTAACGTCGTTGCTGCACTTGGCAATACCCACAAGACCCACAAGACCCACCAGTGTTAGCTGCGCTTAAGTTTCATCAGCGTTTTTTCTCCGTCTCGCCCATCATGGAATTAATCAGAGATTCCCTACGCCTTTTATCATCTTTTGCATCAATGGCTCGCATATTCTGTTACAATTTAACCATCGAATAGTCTGTGTTGGCATAATTGCTACACACGCTGTTTTCTATTATATCATTACATTTAGCTTTTTATTAAGGGGGAAAGCATGAACACATTTTTATCTGTAGGAATTATTTTCACATTATTAGCGTCAGTATTCATTCTGCTGCGTTGGGGTGGTGAGCGTTGTGAAAGCCAATATAAAGTTGGTTCATGGGTCTTTATAACAATCCTTTTTACATCAGGTCTTGACGTTGGATTGATTATGTTTCCGCTAACAGAATTTCCTGTGTATGCAGATACTGCAGCAGATGCGACGTATGCATTCTCCAACCCATTATCAATTGAGTTTGCATTTTGGGGCTTTTTGATTTGGACGTTCTATTTTTTAACAACGGCATATTTTTCAATAATTGAGCCAAAGGTGAAATTTTTTGAACTTGCACCAGTACGTATATTGAACAATATTATCATTATTGGTACATGCGCGTTCACTGGATATTTATTGCTAATAAATTTACCATGGTATATGCCAGATATTGGAGATGGAGAGAGCATCGCTCCATTATTTTATGTAATGGTATTAGCCGCCATTGTATTAGCGGTCTTTTCGAGCACTCATATTAAATATGTTCGCATTTTGAGTGTGTATTCCTCGTATCTTTTTTTCGCGCTGATTGTCTTTATGTGGTTCAGCTCAGGAATGGGCTTTTCAGAAATGGCTGACAATTTAGGTCTATTGGTTAGTGGATACTTTCCTAAAATTCATGGATTTATTTTGCCTTTTAACGACTACCACGCCTTTTATCTATATTGGTGGTTTGCATGGAGCATTATGATCGGGCAATTTGTTGCAAGATTTACCGCAGGTATCCATGTATGGAAATTACTGTTGTTGATGTTAGTAGTGCCTTCAATTACTCTTGCATTGTGGTTTAGCGTATTGTACAGCTATTACCTAAACAATATTGCGATTGAAGGAATATATACCGTGGCGATGGTTGCAGTGGGACTGGTGTTTGTCGTCAATTCGCTGGATTCACTCATCCGCTTGTACACCACAAACCTCAACCTCACAGTTAAACGGCTTGGGAAGGTAAAATACGTTGTAGGTAATATTGTGTTGCTCACAATACTGACATTGCTCTACAACCTTGACTTCTTAGAGATTCAATGGGTAGGTGCAATCGTGATTGGTATATATTTTGTGTGCTTTATTTATTTGCTGAAAATGCGACCGCAAATTAGACAATCTGCGTAATGCAAATCTCCTAGATCATCGCTGGTTATTTCGCCACCAATCAACGCCTTGTGGCTTAGGGAAGCTCTGATTAAGTCCATGATGGGCGAGACGGAGAAAAAACGCTGATGATACTTAAGCACAGTGCGCGGATAAAACTGGTGGGTCTTGCGGGTATTGCCAAGTGCAGCAACGACGTTAGTACCGCTTTTTTCCCGTCCTGCTGTTGAATATACTTTGGGTTTGCGGCAGCGGTACTTGCTGTGTTGCATCCCCTGGTGTATATGCTACGGCATGCGCCTTGCAATCATCAGCAATTGCCGGCAAACTCGCTCCATCAGCGACTTAATCAGCGGTTTCTTAGCGTTATCAGCTGATAACCTCAGTTATTAATCCACAGTGCTTGCTATAGCGCTAATTGCGAAGGTTTTAGGAGTATGCGCAAATTGATGTGTTGAAATTGTTCTTTTGTTACTGCCGTTTGCTAGTGGGAACTATCATTAACGATCGGGGTTAATATTTACACATGGGATAATAACGTGTATTCGCTTGTTTTATAGAGCTCCAACCAAGCGCGGTAACCAGAGAATAAAATCAGGAGATACAGTAAAAAAAAGTAAAAGTGCAATCAGAATGGCTATAAATATCCACACTTCTCGAACCATTTCCCTAATTGGTATCCCGTTCAGTGCTTTAATAATGTAGAGTAATATCCCGTATGGAGGTGTGATAAGCCCAATCATCATGTTAAACACTAATACCACCCCCAAGAAGTGCAAATCAATGCCTAACTTCACCGCACTTGGGATAAATAAAGGCGTAACAACCAGCATAATTGTTGATACGTCAAGGAAACATCCGAGGATTAAAAAGAGTAGATTCAGCAATAGTAAAAATTGTATTCTGGATAAATCCCATGAGTCAAAGATTGCGAAGATGTTTTGTGGCAGTTGTTCTACAGTAATTACATAGTTAAATATAAACGCGCCACCAAGCACGAGTGTCACGACTGCCGTAGTGCGTACAGTGTCGACCGTGATGTTCCAAAATCCTATTATTCCCAAAACTCTGTAGGCAAAAACCGCAAGTAATAGTGCATACAAAGATGCGGCTGCAGCTGCTTCTGTCGGTGTAAAAACACCTGAATAGATGCCTCCAAGCAGAATGACTGGCATCAACAATGCAGGAAATGCTTTGATAAAGGCGAATGGCAGCGCACGGAGTGTACCGCCTGTTTCAATTGGAAACCCGCGTATTTTGGACATTATGTATACGGCGACACCAAGCGCAAGACATACCATAAATGCAGGCACAATACCTGCAATGAACAACGCACCAACTGATGTCGATGAGATCAGCGCATAGAAAACCATCGGGATGGAAGGTGGGAAGATAGGACCCACGACCGCTGTTGTTGCAGTTAATGCTCCTGCAAAACCGCGGGGATAACGTCCGTCTTTAGTCATCATATTAGTGATAATTTTACCGACGCCAGCCGCATCTGAAATTGCAGAACCCGACATTCCAGAAAATATTAAAGACGTGAGAATATTTACTTGTGCAAGACCGCCAGGAACTCCGCCTATCAGAGTCAGAGCAAACGTCAGCAACCTATCGGTTATTTTCCCCGCATTCATAATATTTGCAGCAAAAATAAATAAAGGGACTGCTAAAGCTATAAAATTACCAAACGTTCCGTTCAGCACATGTTCTGCAGCAAGTCCTACATCGCTGCCAGACATTAGTAAGTAGAATACGCTGGAAGCGATCATGGCAATTCCTAAAGGCAGCCCTGAAATTGTTGTGACAATCAAGATACAAACCATAAGCAGGAGAGCGTTATCTTCGATGAATCCCATCGGCAGTGTTTCTATGAAAGATTTTTACGCCAGTTAGAACTTGTGAGGCGCAACAGCCGCTTTCCAGCTTGCACAGTAAAGCCAACAATAAATAATAAATAGCAGGCGTAAATCCAATGCATTGGGAGTCGTAACACTGGGCTTTTTTTACGAGTAAGAAAATCAAGGTAGTCGATTGTAGCTGGAAATAAAGTTATAAAGGCAATGATGACCGCTGCCATCGATATAATTGCTAGGACACGCTTTACTTTGGCTGATGCTATGTCGTACACAACATCTAATGAGACATGCTGATTGATCGGCACCATGAATGCATTAGCCCAGAAGACTGACCAAATAAATCCGATCATGATCATCTCTTCTGTCCAGCGTATCGGGTCGTTGAGTACGTAACGATAGAAAATTTGAATGATGAATCCAATAAATACCACAAGGAAGCAGAGCACACCGATAGCATTCGCAAACTGGGAAAATTTCTTACTAACTGTAATTACTCTCCTACGAATAGGAATTGCCATCGCTAGTCCTTAGCCATTGCATTGACTTTTTCTATCCAACCTGTTGGCCAATCTTGCGATCTATCCGAATTCACATAATACGCTTGTACATGTTTGCGGAACGCTGCAACATTTGGGGTTGTGACCGTAAGCCCTTTGCTGATAAATACATCGATTAATCGAGCTTCTTCTGCTTGGCGATGTGCGTTATTCCAGTTGCATGAATCAACCGCTGCTTGGCGCATGGCCTGCTGTTCAATTTTTGTTAATTTGCTCCAAGTTGTGTTGTTAACAATGATATTGATTGCATCAACTAAGTGATTGGTCATAACTATTTGTTTTGTCACTTCGTAGAATTTAGCGGCTTCGATTGTAGGAAGCGGATTATCCTGCGCATCAATAGTTCCAGTTTGTAGTCCAAGATATACTTCACCAAATGGCATAGGAGTCGCTGCGGCACCTAAGGCATCACCTAAAAACAACCATGAATCTGAGCCTGGCATGCGCAGCTTTACTCCAGCCAAATCAGCAGGAGTTTGCACATCACGCACTTTTCTTAGATTAAGTTCTCGCGTGCCCAAGTAACATGCATCAAGGATTTGCACATCCATAATGTCTGCTACGTCTTGTATGAATATTTTACCAATATCAGATGCAAGAAAAGTACGGTAATGTTCAGGGCTTTTAAACAGATAACCGGCAGTAAGAACGCTGTATTTAGGTATTTCGTCAGCAATGAGTTGAAATGATAAGTATGCCATTTCCGCATTATCCCGTTGCAAAGCATCAAGATCAGGACCTGATTTAAATAGCGACCCTGAATCATACAGTTGGATATTAAATCTGTTTGGCACCGCCTTGGTAAGTGATTTTTTAAACACCTGCATGGCTTTAGTATGAAAATCAGTCGGGACTGAGACTGTGGTATATTTTATTTCAATCATGTCTGCAGTAAATGCAGGTGCAGTGAATGCCGAGCAACATATTGCAGCGGCAATTATTTTGTTAATTTTCATGTGTTTCTCCTTGCTCTTTAATTACTTCCGTTAAGTTCTGATTAATTCCATGATGTTTTTACCAGTCCTGTATGGGGTTGAGGGTAAATTTCGCGTGTATCGCATACCTTAAGTGTATTCTAAAGTATACGCGATGCAATCATCGCACCATCAGTAAGTTAATTGGGGAAGCTCTGATTAAGTCGCTGATGGAGCGAGTTTGCCTGCAATTGCTGATGATTGCAAGGCGCATTCCGCAGGAGCATGCCGTAGCATATACGCCAAGGGATGCAACACAGCAAGTACCGCTTGTAGGCAAACCATCATATATTAATAGAAGGCCGGGAAAAAACGCTGCGCTAACGTCGTTGCAGCACTTGATAATACCACCAGTATTATCTGCGCACTGCGTCTAGTTATCATCAGCGTTTTTTTCCGTCTCGCCCGTCATGGACTTAATCAGAGCTTCCTTAGAGGCCCCTTATTATTTGGAGTGGTAATTGTATTACTTCATATCAGTTTAGCTATAGTGTTAAAATTAAGAATTTTGGGGAAAGTGCATGCGAAAAAACACGGATTTAAAGGGCGTCATCGGGGCTGCAGTCACACCAGTTGATGTCAACTTTGCAATTGATGCCGCTCGTCTTGCTGTGCATTGCCGCAAAATGTTGGATGAAGGATGCGCTTTTACCTCGGTGTTCGGAACGACGGGAGAAGGTGCTTCTTTATCGGCACAACAAAAAACTGACGCTCTGGACATCATGGTGACTGCAGGGTTTGATATGCAGCGGCAAATTGTTGGGATTATTGCCTCGTCTGTAGATGATGCGGCGTGTTTATACCGCAAGGCAGCAGGTATAGGATGCCGAGCTGCGCTTATTATTCCACCATTTTATTATGAAGCATCTGACAATGGCGTAGTAGATTTCTTTGATGCTGTAGTCAAAGCCGCTGGCGCTCCTGATCTTGACATCGTGCTATACAATTTTCCTGTTTTTAGTGGTGTGACTTTTACGCCACAACTTATTCAAAATGTTTGCCTGCGTTTGGGGACACGTGTTGTTGGGATTAAAGACTCCACAGGTGATCTAGCAAATGGGCTAAAACTTATTTCTTTGTTTCCAGATTTATCGATTTTTACCGGCGATGCGCGTATCTTGAGTCGCTTGGTTATGACAGGTGGCGCAGGAATGATTGCTGGTTTGGTGAATGTATTCCCTGCTGATTGTGTGACCCTATATGGAGGACAGGTTGCATCCAAACTCGAAGAACTCATAGTGAAACGCGTTAAAATTGTTAACGACCATGGAGGGCTGGTCGCCTTGAAGTCATTATTAGCTGAATTGTATAGTGATCCAACGTATGCCCGTCCGCTGCCGCCCTTGCTTGCGCTTGCTGACGAAATTCAGGTTAAGTCGTTAGTGCAACGTGCCGAATGACAAATTACGATAATTGTCGAGAGCATTTCTTAGGAAGCTCTGCTTAACTCGCTCCATCAGCGACTTAATCAAATGTTCCTTAAAGCAGGATTTATGGTTTGCTGTTGGTGATGAGTATCGCAACGTTATATAACATAGCCGACGTCGCCGGCGCGTGCGGCTGCCAATATATTGCTAGCACCTTGTCTTGTTAATTCCCTTGGATTGCTGCGTGCTGACGGGTCGCTCAACGAACGTATAGCTATCTTGGCATCATGCCCAGCTGGCGCTCCAAGTTCACCCAAAGTATGCGCAACACCAAGTTGAATCCGCCATTTATTCAACCAATCAAGCACTGTGGTAAACTCGCTATTCTCTAACGCTAACGCGTGAGCAACTCTGTCTATTTTCCCAGTTATTACTTGCTTGTTATACGCCATTACATATGGCAATAATGTGCCATTGGTCATGCCGTGATGACAGTGAAATAAGGCGCCGATTGGATGCGACAATGCATGGATGGCGCCTTGCCCCTTTTGGAATGCCGCGCCACCAAAAATCGACCCCATCATCATTTTTCCCCGCGCTGGTAAATCGTTGGGGTCTTGCAATACACGCTCAAGCGCGTGTCGAATATAGCGCATCCCTTCTAGCGCTAATGCGTCAGCGAGCGGATTATAACCACGCGCGCAATACGCCTCAAAGTTATGCGCAAACGCATCCATCCCAGTACCTAGAGTTACGCGCCTCGGCATTGTTTGGGTTAATTCTGGGTCTGCGATAGTGACGATTGGCATCATTTTTGGGTGGAATAAAATTTTTTTAATTTGTTCGTCTACATTTGTTAGGACGGCAGCGCGTCCTACTTCTGAACCTGTGCCAGACGTTGTTGGGATGGCAATCGTCGGCGCAATAACCCGTGAGTCGGCCTGCTGCCAATTGTCACCAAAATCTTCAAATTTCCAAACTGATAGCGTTTGTTGCTGCATAAACCCTATCATCTTGCCAATATCAAGACTCGATCCACCTCCATACGCAATAACACCGTCGCATTTGTTGGCTAAAAACGTTTCAATCCCAGCGTTAAGATGCTCAAGCGTAGGGTCTGGCGCTGCTAATATAAATATAGCTGCACCTTGAAATGTACGTTGTACAAATGCAAACCCTTGGCTGTGTTGCAAGTTGACATCAGTTACTAATAGCGGCAATGTTATGGGTGAGTTGCGAAATAGTTGGGGGAGCTGTTGCACGGCACCATTACCAAATACAATGTGCGTTGGATAATGAAAAACAGATATGGTCATGAGCCGCCTCTATATGATGATGATGATGAAAAAAACAAATAACCGCTCTACAGCAATCGCCATCGTTGGTGCCACCGCAACAGGCAAGAGTAGCTTGTCGTTTGCTCTTGCCGCTAATAAACGCTTTCAGCTCATCAACGCAGACTCTATGCTGGTCTACAAACAAACAAACATTGGAACTGCAAAACCCAGTGACAAGGAAATCGCGGCAGCTGCACTCCAGCTTGTCAACATTCGAGACGTCACTACCGCCTATAATGTTGGTCAATTTTATGCAGATGCCATATCGATTTGTCAGCATGTGTTTGCGCAGCAACGAGTCCCCGTATTTGTTGGTGGTAGTATGCTATATCTCAATGCGCTGATACGAGGATTGTCAGCTTTGCCAGCAAGTGACCCTCAGTATGCACAACAACTTACACAGCAGATAGACAATGGCGAATTACCGTTACTGTTTGCGGCATTACAAGCAGCAGACCCTGTATATGCAAAGCAATTACAACCAAATGATAGCCAACGCATTTGCCGCGCGCTGCAAGTTATCCATACCACACAGACGCCAATGTCACTGTATTTATTAGCGCATCCAAAGAGGCCAGCTCCATTTAATATTCAATGCTTTGCTTTAGATACGCCGCGAGTGCAATTGCATTTACGAATCGAACAGCGGCTTAAGCAAATGTTCTCTGCTGGCTTTGTTGCTGAAGTCATCCAATTACAGCAACAGTTCCCTATGGGTATTTGTCAACCAGTTCGTCGTGCAATAGGCTATCGACAGATATTTGCAGGCTTGAAAACCTCATTGTCAACACAATGTATGTTCGAGCAAACATTGTTTGCAACGCGTCAGTTTGCCAAACGCCAATACACTTGGCTGCGGGCAATGGACAACATCAACTGGATTGATACTGTAAAATTACACGATGCTTTTGCTTTATCAAAAGCCCTTGATACAATTCAGCGGGCTTCACAATTAGAATAGAAGCTTTTTAGATTATAAATACAACAAATGGAACTCACATGACCAAGCAAGTAACGTTGCAAGAACCGTATCTCAACGCCTTACGAATAGACCAAACAGACGTGAATATTTTTCTTGCCAACGGCATTAAACTACAAGGAAAGATTGAAGCTTTCGACGCATATTGCTTGTTGCTCAAAAACACCATTACCCAACTTGTATATAAACATTCAATTTCAACTGTTGTCCCAGCTCAAAATGTTGATTTGAGCTCTCTGCCGCTTGAAGAAATAAACACACCATAACGCACGACTCGTATGAACTCAAATCAAGATCAAAACCCTTGGGGTGACAAGGATAAAAATTCAGGGAATCAAGGACCACCTGATTTAGAAGAACTGCTTGATAAATGGCGTTCAGGCGTTGGCGGATTGTTTAATAAACCAAATAATCGCAAACAATCTGGGTCAGGTAATAGCAACGGCGGTCAGCCGCCAAAAAATAATTCTGGTTCGGGTGGGTTTACCTTGCCAACAACTGCATTAGTATTGGCAGCGATTGCTCTGATTGGTATTATTTGGGTAATGAGTGGCTTTTACATCATTAACGAGCAGGAACGTGGGGTGGTATTGCGCTTTGGCAAATATCATAGCGAGTTATTTCCAGGGCTACGTTGGCAGCCGCCACTCATTGACGATGTAACACGGATCAATCAAACACGGGTTCGTGATCAAAATTTTCGTGGTGATATGCTGACAGAAGATGAAAACATCGTGCAAATCACCTTACAGGTACAATACAAAATTGGCAGCGGCAAAGATTTTGTACTTAATGTCCGTAATCCTGAGCAGAGCCTAGGTGTTGCAACAGATAGTGCGCTGCGTCATGTTGTTGGCAGCTCCACACTTGACGATGTTATTACCAGCGGCCGTGCTCGCATTGCCAGCAGTATCCGTGAACGTGTCCAGCAGTATCTTGATACGTATGGTACTGGCTTAGAAATTCGTGGGGTGAACATCCTTGAAGCCAAGCCGCCAGACCCAGTAAAACCAGCGTTTGATGATGTTATAAAAGCGCGTGAAGATAAGGTGCGGGTGGTGAACGAAGCAACTGCATACGCCAACGGTATTGTTCCAGAAGCACGTGGACAAGCGCAACGTATCATTGAAGATGCGCGCGGGTATAAAGAAAGTGTCATTGCGCGTGCCAAAGGTGAAGCCAATCGCTTTGTGCAGATTTTAAGTGAATATGAAAAAGCACCTGTCATCATGACGCGACGACTGTATTTAGATACAATGCAACAAGTGTTTAGTAGCACGAGTAAGATTGTTATCGATACCAAGAACGGGAGTAACAACATGCTATATATACCGCTTGATCAAATAATGCGCCAAGGCGGTAGGTCTATTAGCAGTGGCTCAAGCAGCAATTCTCCCGTATCCGCAGGTTCTCTCTCAAACTCTGAAGTAGAGTTCCTTACTGATCGTATTGTTGATGAACTACGTTCGCGCCAACGCAGCGCCAACCCTACGATTTCCCCTCAATCACAGCAACGCTAATGTCTCGCTCATTTCCAGTTTTTTTACTCGTTATTTTGGCTCTCGCAGCACTCATCGCCTCACAAGTGTTATTTGTTGTCGACGAACGACAGCGTGCTGTTGTGCTGCGTTTCGGAGAAGTTACTCACGACAATGTGCTGCCTGGCTTGCACATAAAAGTGCCTTTTGCTGACCAAGTGATCAAATTTGATAGCCGAGTACAAACCCTTGATGCACGACCTGAAGAATATCTGACTAAAGAGAAGAAAGCTTTAGTTGTGGATACGTATGTTAAATGGAAAATTGATAAAGTACCAGTATTTTATACAGCGACAAATGGCAATGTCAGCAATGCGGAGCGGTTGATTGCCGCCCGTGTAAATACTGGTCTGCGTAACCAATATGGTGAACGGACAGTTAATGAAGTAATATCAGGCGATCGCGATTTGGCGATGAGCGAGCTCACAACTGCACTAGATACAACAATCCGCCGTGAACTTGGTGTCCGCATTATTGATGTCCGTGTTCGCAAATTAAACCTGCCAGAAACAGTGAGTCGCTCAGTATATGAGCGGATGATTTCTGAACGCGAGCGGTTAGCGCGAGAACTGCGATCTGAAGGTCGTGAAAAATCTGAAGCTATTCGAGCTAAAGCGGATAAACAGAAACTTATCATCGAGTCTGATGCATACCGTCAATCTGAAATATTGCGTGGTAAAGGTGATGCGTTGGCAGCACAAACATATGCTGATGCATATAGCCAAAATTCAGATTTCTTTGAATTATATCGTTCGTTAAAAGCCTACGAAGCAACATTTAAAGATAAGAGTGATATTTTTGTAGTAGCACCAGATAGTGAGTTTTTTTCCTTCATGAAACAAATCAAAAAATATGGTTATGCCCAATAAGCGACACGAGCGCCTGTAGCTCAGCCGGATAGAGCAACTGGCTTCGAACCAGTAGGTCGGGGGTTCGAATCCCTCCGGGCGCACCAGTTCGTTTACCCTATATTTTGGAGACCCATGTCAGATACTCCTAAAGATACACAACCGCAGAAACAACCAGCACCAAAGACGCCAGCATCAGCTGATGCTGAAAAAGCGGTCCTTGGTAGCCTGTTAAATAACAACGATTTATTTGACGATATCTATGGTTTAGTGCAAGCAAATAGTTTTGTTAGCCCAAACCATGAAGAAATTTTCAAGCTTATTCAAGCATTAAAGAATAGTGGGCAAGCCGCTGACCCGATTACGGTCAATGCCCTAGCACAAACTAACGCGCCATCAGGCCATAGCATTACCCTTGAGCTATTAACTGATTTATGCTTTTACACCCCTGGTTCTGAAAATACCTTAAGTTATGCAAAAATCATTGCAGACAAAGCAAAACTGCGTGCTTTGCTCGACGCCTGTGCTGCAATAGTAAACTTGATTGATAAACCTGTAAACAGTGGGGGTAGCAGCCGCAGCACTGAAGATATTTTGGATATTGCGGATAGTAAAATATTTAGTATTGCAACCGCAGCAGATGGAGCTGATGGTCCGCGCAAAATAAATGAATTTAGTAAAATCGCGTGGGAAAAGCTGGCAGCGCTCAAAGATAACCCGAATGGGATTACTGGCCTACCAATGGGTTTTAAACGACTAGATGCCATGACAACCGGCTTGCACCCAGGCGAGCTGGTCGTCATTGCTGCTAGACCAAGTATGGGTAAAACAACATTTGCGCTTAACATTATCGAAAATATGTGTGCCCGTTACCAGCAAATCAATCAACCAGTGCCAGCATCGATACTTTTCAGTTTAGAGATGCCTGGCGACCAACTGATTATGCGCATGTTGTCTTCGCTTGCCAATGTCGATCACGATAAACTGCGCACGGGAGAAATTAACGATAAAGATACAAGTAGTTTGATCGATAGCATGGCGGCATTGGATAGCTATAACATTCTTATTGACGATTCAAACGCATTATCAACAACTCAAATCCGCTCGCGGATCCGTAAGGTAAAACGGATGCTATGTAAAGGTGTGGAGCTTGGTTTGGTGATGATTGACTATTTACAATTGATGCAATCGGCTCCAGAACTTTCGCAAGCCAACAGGACAACTCAGGTTTCTCATGATACCCGCATGCTTAAAATGATTGCTCGCGAGTTTAATGTTCCAGTGGTGGTGCTGTCACAATTAAATCGAGAACTTGAGAAACGCGGTGATAAAACTCCGCAA
Organism: Gammaproteobacteria bacterium; assembly: GCA_965277405.1. GTDB lineage: Bacteria > Pseudomonadota > Gammaproteobacteria. Next base: position 405,034 of record OZ255726.1, on the reverse strand, counting down.
ATGTCTGACCTTCGTGATTCAGGATCAATCGAACAAGACGCTGATCTAATTATGTTTATTTATCGTGCGGAAGTGTATGAAAAGAATGTGCCTAAGTTAAAAGGAAAAGCACAAATTGTTATCGGCAAGCAACGCAATGGTCCCGTTGGTTCGGTATATCTTAATTACGTAAACACTAGGTCTAAGTTTTCTGATCCACTTCCAGATCAAATGGACATGGAGCATATGGCTGATGATTTTGATGACGATGGATCCTATTCCGTAGGAACATTTACAAAAAAACTACAGTCAGAAGATAATAGCAACATTGGTGTGTACAGAGGGTAACACATCGCATTATGCGCACAGTACATGCATACATCAATATACAAGCAATTCGGCATAATTATTTAGTCGCTAAACAACAACAAAGCACTGCTGCTTGGGCGGTACTCAAAGCAAATGCCTACGGACATGGAGCAATCCAATGTGCGCGAGCAATCGCAGATATTGCCGATGGTTTTGCACTTGCAACAGTTGCAGAAGCCGTAGAGCTGCGCACGGCAGGTATTAGCCAACCACTGATAGCCTTAGAAGGTGGATTTTCGCTACAAGAAATAAAGCTAGCATATCAACATGCTATTACCCTGGTAATCAATAGCGATTTCCAATTGGCGTTGCTCAATGCTAACAGCGGGCTTTTACCCATCTGGCTCAAAATATCAACTGGAATGAATCGGCTCGGCTATTCACTGGAAGCAGTGCCAGCAGCATTGCAAACATGTAGCAATAATAATATTCAAGTCAGCGGACTATTTACCCATTTTGCCTGTTCTGAAAAACCAGAGCATCCATTCCATGCAATGCAACTGCGTCATATTGAATCATTGCAAGCATATGGCCTACCCATCAGCACAGCAAACTCAGCAGCAATTTTGACTGCAATGTTGCCAGATAGCAATGCGCCAACCCGCCCAGGGATTATGTTGTACGGGGTCTCGCATTGTCTGAATGACGCGGGTGTTGATTTGCGGCCTGTGATGTCACTCCATGCAAAAATAATTGCAATCCGTACAATCGACGCAGGAGAGAGCGTTGGCTATGGGGCAACATGGACAGCACAGCGGCGCACAGTCGTAGCCACAGTTGGCTGTGGCTACGGTGACGGCTATCCAAGAGAAATCACTGGGGCATCTGTCGCCCATGCCAAAGGTATAGCTGCAATTATTGGTCTGGTTTCAATGGATACGCTGAGCATTGACTGTAGCAATATCGACAGAATAGCGATAGGAGATAGCGTTGAGCTATGGGGAAATACTATTGCTGTTACCCAAGTTGCCATACAGGCCAATACCTTAGTGAATACGCTATTTGCCTGCTTGGGAACACGCGTTGAATACGTGTATATCCATGATCCACAGCAATGTAAACTCTGATTAAGGCCATGATGGGCGAGACGGAGAACAAACACTGCTGAAAACTAGACTCAGTGCGCAGATAATACTGGTGGTCTTCTTGTGGGTGTTGGCAAATGCTGCCACGACGGCGCGCAGCGTTTTTTCCCGTTCATCTGTTGAATATACTTTGGGTTTGCGGCAGCGGTACTCGCTGTGTTGCGTCCCTTGGCGTATATGCTACGGCATGCGCTTAGTGCCTTGCAATCATCAGCAATTGCAGGCAAACTCGCTCTATCAGCGACTTAATCAGAGCTTCCCTATCTGACCCTACAATATATTTAATAGTGGCAGGCTGCAATATGGCGCAAATGAACTGTTGTGTCGTATTGTTTGGCGCAAATTATGTTGATTTTTGCAACTGATGTGTATAATGCCAAAATTATGTCAATACAAAAGCATTTGTGGAGCAACGAAAAGTGGAGCAACGAAAGTGGAGCAACGAAAGTTAACTGTATCGCAAGCAGACTACGGTGAAGCTTTTGCTGTGAGAACGTGTCAGCGGCTTAACAAATTAGACAATCAATCATTCTGGAGGAAACGATGAGTGCAAAAAAAGGATCGGCGGTTCATAAATCAGATGGTGGCTATGAGGTTGGACAAGATAACGTCCAGTTCATGGGCTTGGATATTCACAATCCGATTTTTGTCATCTCCGCAGTCGTTATCGTAGCATTTGTTATTGTTACGCTTGTATTCAAAGAAAGTACAGGCGCTTTCTTTGGCTCGCTTCGTCCCGCCATGACGAACTCTTTTGACTGGGTATTGTTGTCAGCGGCGAATCTGTTCGTCCTGTTCTCACTACTGTTGGTGATAACGCCGTTGGGATCTGTCCGCTTGGGAGGCAAGGATGCCGCCCCAGATTACTCCTATGCTGCCTGGTTTGCCATGCTGTTTGCGGCTGGTATGGGGATTGGACTGATGTTTTATGGAGTGTCCGAGCCTCTGTCACATTATAATAGTTCTTTCGGCGGCATATCTTTTGAAAATGGGGTGCGCACGGACTGGGCTCCGCTGGGTGGCGCTGTGGGCAATGAAGATGAAGCTCGCAAGTTAGCCATGGCGGCGAGTATCTTCCATTGGGGTCTTCATCCTTGGGCAATGTATGCTGTTGTGGCACTGGCTCTAGCCTTTTTCAGCTATAACCGTGGTCTGCCATTGACATTGAGGTCTGCGTTTTATCCTCTGTTGGGTGAACGTGTCTGGGGATGGCCAGGGCATATTATTGATACACTGGGTGTCTTTGCAACTTTGTTTGGGTTGGCAACCTCCCTTGGTCTTGGGGCGGAACAGGCTCTTGGTGGTCTAAACTTCTTGTTTGGGATTGAAGTTACAGGGACGGCGAAGGTCTTGTTGATCCTGGGGATCACCGCGATTGCGCTTATTTCCGTGGTCGCTGGTCTGGAAGCTGGTATTAAGCGACTGTCGCAAATCAACATGATTCTGGCTTTTGTGCTGCTGTTTGCAATTTTCGTGCTTGGTCCCACTGTCTTCATAATGTCCGAATTTGCCGAGAACCTCGTCGCTTATATGCGTGAAATTGTGCCGCTCTCCAATCCGTTTGGTCGCGAGGATCAGAACTTCATGCAGGGATGGACTGTATTTTACTGGGCTTGGTGGATTTCCTGGGCGCCTTTTGTTGGTATGTTCATTGCGCGCGTTTCACGCGGTCGGACAGTTCGAGAGTTCGTCGTTTACGTCCTGATCATTCCTACAATTGTCAGTGTGCTGTGGATGTCAACATTCGGTGGTGCCGCCATTGATCAGGTCATCAATGCTGGCAACGAGGCTATTACCAATGCTGGTCTGGAAGTCAAAATGTTCGAAATGCTAAAGGCTTATCCCATGACGCAGATTCTGTCCTTCATTGGCATCGTTCTGGTCATCGTGTTCTTTGTCACATCATCCGACTCTGGTTCACTGGTTATTGACGGCATCACTGCAGGTGGCAAAATCGATGCTCCCGTTATTCAGCGTGTCTTTTGGGCCATACTTGAAGGACTGATTGCCATTGCGCTGCTTCTTGGAGGCGGACTTGCAACCTTGCAGGCAGCGTCAGTCGCGACGGGAGTACCATTCACATTCGTCTTGCTGGGGATGATGGTGGCAGTCTTTATTGGCCTCTATCAAGAAAGTAAGCAAAACGGATAATATATTTTCGAGAATCAATTATCAAGTTTATCGGCAAGGGGTGCTCATCTGCAGCGCCCCTTTCTGTATCAATGAGAATTATTGCAGGCAAACTTTATTAAGGGAAGCTCTGATTAAGTCCATGATGGGCGAGACGGTGAAAAACCGCTGATGATAACTAGACGCGGTGCGCAGATAATACTGGTGATCTTGTGGGTGTTGCCAAGTGCTGCAACGACGGCGCGCAGCGTTTTTTCCCAGCCTTCTTTTGAATATATAACGGTTTGCTGCAGCGGTACTTGCTGTGTTGCATCCCTGGGCGTATATGCTACGGCATGCGCCTGCGGAATGCGCCTTGCAATCATCAGCAATTGCCATCAAACTCGCTCCATCAGCGTCTTAATCAGAGCTTCCCTAAGAACACTGGCAGTCTACAGCCGTTTATTAGTCAACAAAATACAGCTGTTTCACTAAATGCAATAGGTAAAGACACGTCAGTGATTGCAGGAAGAACAACTTCAGGAATAGTTACACAAGCTGCAGATGGTAGCGCTGCGATTCAGACCAGATCATTGTTAGGACCTTCCAGCGCGCGATTGTTGTTTAACTACATTGCTGAGATTGATATTGCAGAACTCGACAAAAGAATTTTTACTGACAAACAAGGAATTCCGACACCTACCATCATTGATGACAGCAGCTTTATTAACTCATTTTCTATACTGATACAACCAACGCAACTTGATTTACAAGCAAAAGATACAACCAGTACAGATAATATGGCAACAGTTACATCTGAGTTTCCACCATTATTGCAACTTTAATTCCGCCAGCCACTAAGCAATACTCTGCTGACAACCATTGGCTATGAGTTTGGCAATATTACGTATACTAATTCGCAACACACTCATTCGGTGCTGGTAAATAGTAAAATACGTTTCTCACGCATATATGGTCATTTAGATTTTAACTGGTATAGCTCAGTTAAGGTCGGTGTTTCAGTCGGTTTTGGTTCTACAGTTGTCATCATCAACAATACTTCTGAATCACAAAAAAATTTAGTTTTTTGATGACCAACAACCGTTTGTAGGGCTGCACACTACCCTAATTTTTTTACAAGCTAAAGCCGTTAGTCTTTCTGTGCGATTACGTATATTTAGGACGTTAGGGAATAACATTAATGTTAATAGTAGTGGTGGGACTGGGTTTGGCTTGGCAATTTCTCCCACATACCAAATCTATCAAGGCAATGTAATATTGCAGTTTGCATACAATACCAGCGTTGAAGTAAACAACTTGTATTCAGGTAATATTACTGAAGTCTCTTTTAGTTTTGGCTACGAATATTTTATTCGCTAATATATGTAAACTATTGAGATTAAGGAAGCTCTGATTAAATCCATGATGGGCGAGACGGAGAAAAAACGCTGCTGAAACTTAAGCGCAGTGCGCAGCTAATACTGGTGGGACTTGTGGGTATTGCCAAGTGCTGCAACGAAGTTAGCGCAGCGTTATTTCCCGTCTTGCTGTAATGCACATCAATACGCTGGCAATCCATACTTCTGTGGTGAAAACTCAGTCATACTGGTCAGGATTTCTGTTGAGTTTGTATACAAAGTTGTATCCATATGGGTATCTGGAATGCTAACCACTTGACACCCTGCACTTATACCAGCTTGCAGGCCAGAGGGTGCATCTTCAAATACCAAGCAATCAGCAGGGGCCACGTTAATATTTTTTGCCGCGAGTAGAAATATATCTGGTGCAGGTTTGCCTTTGCCAATTGCGGGATTATCTCCTGTGATTATTGCGTCAAACAGCGAAAACCATGCATGCTGCTGTGTTTTGATGGAGTATGTGTATTCAGTAGAACTCGTCGCTACTGCCATTGGGATACCAGCTTGATGCAGGTGTTCAACCAAGCGCTGTGCCCCTGGCAGCGCAGCGGTATCTTTAAATAATGCAATGATATTACTATTTCGTTTTGATAAATATGCGGCTACGGTTATCGGCAAATTGAGTGTATCAATCAAATATTGTGCTGATTCACGCTGTGGTCTGCCGATCATCCCAGCTTTGATTGACCAATCGAATGTCTTGCCAAAATCACTAACAATCGCCTGCGTGACCTTGGTATAGATTACCTCTGTATCGAGCAATATACCATCCATGTCAAACAATACGCCAGTGGCGCGGCGTGGCAATGCAGCATTCATAGTATGTCCAAGGTGATTACAGTGTTGATCAGAGTTTCGCTAAATTTTCATGGAATCATATATCAATACAGCCGTTATTGTGTATGGCTATCGTCTTAAAAAATTGCGGCAATACCTAAGGAAGCTCTGATTAAGTCGCTGATGGAGCGAGTTTGCCTGCAATTGCTGATGATTGCAAGGCGCATTCCGCAGGCGCATGCCGTAGCATATACGCCAAGGGATGCAACACAGCAAGCGCAGTAATTGCAGCAAACCATCATATATTCAACAGAAGGACGGAAAAAAACGCTGCGCTAACGTCGTTGCAGCACTTGATAATACCACCAGTATTATCTGCGCACTGCGCTTAAGTATCATCAGCGTTTTTTCTCCGTCTCGCCCGTCATGGACTTAATCAGAGCTTCCCTAATTACAAAAATCACCCCCAGCGGCGCGACTATTGCTGTTGCGGCTCGCTGGCATCTGGTAATGCAATAGCTTCGAGTCGGTGCACCTTATCCACAATATCACCCGCGGCTATTGCTGGCATTTTTTTGATTTCTTTTGTTGCTCGTTTGGAAAACTGCGGAAAACTTTTTACTTTACCAATCAACCCTTGCTGTCCTGCGAGTGATGTTACCGTGTCGCTGTAGTGCTTATTCACTGTATTCAAGGTATTCCCGAGAAGGGCAAGGCGGTCGACAACACGAGCCACTGCATTATAAATATCTCCAGCTCTGTCGCTAATTTCATGAGCTTTTGCGCTGCTTTTTTCCATCACCCATAAGTTGGCAATGGTCCGCAGAATCGGGATCAATGTGGTGTGCGACACCAACACAATGTTTTTTTCATAGCCATAGTTAAACAAGTGTTTATCATGCTTGAGCGCTTCGATGTACGCAGGTTCAATCGGTAAAAACATCAACACGTAGTCGGGACTGTTGATGCCAGCAATGTCTGTATATTCCTTTGAGGCTAAATCGTTAATGTGCTTTTTTATTGCAGCGACGTGTGTATTCATTGCGGCAAACCGTGCCTCATCAGTTGTTGCTGCAATTGCTCTGTCATACGCAAGCAACGATACTTTGCTATCGATGATTATATGTTTATTCCCTGGCAGTTTGATTAAATAATCAGTGACTTTGCGCTGATTGTCGGCGTCGCGAAACACAGTGTGTTTAGAAAAATGTGCGTCCACTTCCAAACCACTCATCTCTAAGGTGCGCTCGAGTTGTGCCTCACCCCATGCACCGCGTTGTTGCGAATCACCTTTGAGTACTTTGGTTAAATTAGTTGCATCTCCGCTCATTTTTAAGCCGACATCCATTACTTTTTTAATTTCACTTTTCAGCTCGCTATTCTCACGCACAGTGGTGCTGTGGATCGAATTTATCCGTTCTTGAAAACCAGTGATTTGCTGTTGTAATGGTTTGAGCAACGCTCCAACACCTTGCTGGTTATCCGCATGCAAGGCGCGTTGGCGTTCAGATAAAATTTGTTCAGAAATAACCTTAAATTCTGTTTTGAGCTGTTGCTTTTGCTGTTCAAATTGCTGCTGCAAAGCCGTTAATTTGTCGCGTTCAGCCGTCAGATAAACATTATTGCTTTGGATATCACTTTGCAATTCGGCATTGTGTTGCGAAACTTTGTCGTATTTCTCTTGTAGCGCTGCGATATTGGCACGGTATTCGTCGCGTTGGCGCAATGCGTGTTCGACGTCGCGCTGCAATTGTGAAAGCTGTATGCGCAATGTTGTTTCAGCAGCTTGAAATAGCTGCAATTTATCCGTGGAATCTTGTAATTGTTGCTGGGTTTCGCCTGCTTGACGGTGATGTTGTGCAGCCGCGTTTGTTGCTGTTGTATATACTACTGCCAACAATATTACTAAGGTTATGCAGCCAGCAACAAGTGCTATCAATACAATGTCCATATATCCTCAGAAGAAATAAATACGCTATTAAGAGCTATGCCATCGTTGACAAAACACCTATTCACCGCAAGCTAATAGGCTACAAAAATCAACTGCTTGCATGGTACTGTTGCCACTTATTTGTTCAATCGATAATTGAATAAATGCATCTCCTCGTTGACAGCCACCAATCAATAATGTACAAAATCTAAGGAAATTCTGCACAATTATTTTTTATTTAACTCGGTATTCGCGTGAGTCAAGCATCCACCCTAGTCATAGTTGAGTCCCCAGCTAAAGCCAAAACGATCAATAAATATCTTGGGCGTAATTTTGTGGTGCGCTCTAGCATTGGTCACGTTAGAGATTTACCCAAAGCTGGGCAACAAAAGCTGAAAAAAGGGCAGAAAGCTACAAAGTTTACCCGCATGGGGATTGAGCCGAATAACAATTGGAAGGCCCACTATGCAATAATTCCAGGTAAAGAAAAAGTCGTCAATGATCTCAAAATCCTAGCAAAAAAGTCTGAAAAAATCATTCTTGCAACTGACCCAGACAGAGAAGGTGAGGCAATCGCATGGCATCTGCAACAAGTGATCGAAGGTGCAACCAAAGCGCCATTTTTTCGTGTTGCCTTCCATGAAATAACTAAACCTGCCATTACCAAAGCGTTTGAAAACCTTGGTATTGTTGACCAAAAACGCGTCGACGCGCAACAAACCCGCCGATTTCTCGACCGCATAGTTGGTTTTGAGCTCTCACCATTGCTGTGGAAGAAAGTTGCCAGAGGTCTGTCTGCAGGTCGAGTCCAATCTGTTGCATTGCGTTTAATTGTTGATCGCGAGCGCGAGATTCAAGCGTTTGTTGCTGAAGAATATTGGTTGATTAAGGCAACCTTGCAAGCAGAAACCACACCAATCATATTTGATGTGACGAGCGCCGACGGCAAAAAATTTAAGTGTAACAACCAAACTGCAAGCGCTGCCGTGGTAGCGACATTGCGACAAGCGCAATATGTTGTGCAGTCTGCCGTGAGCACCGCGAAACAATCACGACCATCACCACCATTCATTACTTCCACGTTGCAGCAAGCCGCGAGCACACGGCTAGGGTATGGGGTTAAGCAAACCATGATGCTGGCGCAACGGCTGTACGAGGCTGGACACATCACCTATATGCGTACAGACTCAACCTCAGTCAGCCAACAAGCACTTGCAGATGTTCGTGGTTTTATCGACGACAAATATGGCAAGGCGTATCTTCCTGAATCAGCAAACTATTACAAATCTAAAGGCAATGCTCAAGAAGCACACGAAGCCATCCGCCCAACTGACGCAACGAATACAGCGCCGGATGCTGTCACCCAACAAGCCGCAAAGTTATATGAGTTAATCCGCTGCCGCTTTGTTTCATCACAAATGACACCAGCACGCCATTTAGTCACAAAGTTAGACGTATCAGCAGCAAAATTTGGTCTAACAGCACGTGGACGTGTGCTTGAGTTTGACGGTTTTACCAAAGTCTGGCCAGTGAAAGACGAGCAACAATCATTGCCATTGCTCACAGAAGGCTCGACATTGCAACTGCAAACAGTCAACCCATCACAGCACTTTACCAAACCACCACAACGCTTTAGTGAGTCGGGTTTGGTGCGCGAGTTAGAAAAGCGCGGTATTGGTCGACCCTCTACGTATGCGTCCATCATCTCAACTATCCAAGACAGGGGCTATGCTCGCCTAGAAAACAAAAGTTTTTGTGCAGAAAAAATTGGTGAAGTTGTCGTCGACCGCCTCAGTGAAAGCTTTAGCGAATTGATGAATTATAACTTCACCGCATCGATGGAAGAAAAACTTGATGCTATTGCTACAGGTGCAATCGACTGGATAAAGGTCCTTGACGAATTTTATCTTGATTTCGGCAAACAACTCGAACATGCCGACGGTATAAGCACAACAGCGATGCGCGAAAAAGCACCAACGCCAACTCCCATTAACTGCGCAAAATGCGGACGGGTAATGAATATCCGCATTGCTGCTACTGGGATGTTTTTAAGCTGCTCTGGATATAGCGAAAAAGGTGACGATAAATGCAGTAACACCATGAATCTTGCAGATGCCAGTGACATGGTCGATATAGCTGACGAAGCCCAGCAAGCCGAAGAACAGCGTAACCGCAAACGCTGCCCAGTTTGCAATACAGCAATGGCTCCTTTTTTGGTGGACTCAAAAACCCAGCTGCATATTTGCACCAACAACCCAGACTGTAGTGGAGTCACGCAAGAGACAGGCAATTTCGTGGTGAAAGGTAGCGATGCATCCATTATTGAATGCGATAAATGCGCCAATGAAATGGAGCTGAAAAGCGGGCGTTTTGGTAAGTATTTTTCTTGCACCAGTGAAACATGTAGCAATACACGCAAAGTGCTGGCCAATGGACAGCCAGCGCCGCCGAAAATGACACCAATTCCTATGGAAGGACTGCGGTGTAAAAAAGTTGATGATTTTTATTTACTGCGTGATGGTGCTGCAGGATTATTTCTTGCAGCAAGCAAATTTCCCAAAAATCGCGAGACCCGCCCAGTGCAAGTGATGGAGTTAATCCCCCATAAAGTAAAAATTGAAGAAAAATACCAATACTTCTTCACCGCGCCAAAATTTGACCCAGCTGGCAACCCGACTGAGATTCGCTTCAGCCGCAAAATTGGCGAACAATACCTCAGCAGCCAAAAAGATGGCAAACAAACAAAATGGCGCTGCTTCTATAAAAAAAGCAAATGGGTCTCGAACGAAAAATAGCTACTCCCCAGACCAATATGTCCGCGCCAGGACAACACTAACAACACGATATGTATCATTGCATAATGAAGGCTGGGTGTTTAATCCAGACGATTGGCAATATACCCCTACCATCGTGAGGAAAGCACACACGCAATAGCGCGGAACACGGATTGAGCCACTATAATCAACAAATAATCAACAAATAATCAACAAATAATCAATAAATAATCAACAAATTTATTAAACCCCAGCGACTCGGATTTGAATAAAGCGCAAATAAGCGCAAGTAATCACTTGGCTATTTTCTACCAAAGTCCGCTGGAATATCCCCGAGTACAGCGGTCGGCCATTTACGTATATCTGTAGTGATTGTTGTTGCTTTAAGGTATTCAGTTGCAGCCGCAATCCGTGCGTTGGCATCAGCGCTCGCCTTCCCTGCTTTGGCAAAAGCAGAATTAGCTTGTTTGTTGCGCACCCACGCCATTGCGGTCGTGCTGTCGGTATACAACGGTAGACAACTGGCTCGTTGCTGCAAAAATTGCAATCCATCGATAATCGCCAGAAACTCGCCAATGTTATTTGTCGCGCCTTTGATTGGACCGACGCGAAACACCTCGGTATGTTGCGGGTATAACACCCCACGATATTCCATCACAAACGTCACCATGTTTGCCGCGGCGTCGACACATAGCGCTGGGGGAATTGCGGCGGGGACGCAGGCTGTATCGGTGCCTAGGTGATTACCTTCACCACAAAATGCCGCCTCTGCTTGCTCCCTAGTGCGAAACGCTTGGTAGCGTGCCCCTGCATAGCCATGCACCGCCGCCTGGCATCTCGCCCACGTTGGCATTATGCCAGTTTCGCGACCTTGCCATACCACATAGTATTTTTGGGTTTTTGCCATTTTTTTGTATTGTGTTAACTTTTGCATATTATAGCGACTAATCCACCCAGCGCCGCCGCTGGATTATGGCTGCTCCTATACTGGCACTGCTAAATCTTCGTGATCTGGTCAAACCAGCAAACACAGACGAAGGTAGCGAGAGGGATATTTGCTAAGGAAGCTCTGAATAAGTCGCTGATGGAGCGAGTTTGCCTGCAATTGCTGATGATTGCAAGGCGCATTCCGCAGGCGCATGCCGTAGCATATACGCCAAGGGATGCAACGCAGCAAGTACCGCTGCAGCAAACCGTTATATATTCAACAGAAGGACGGGAAAAAACGCTGCTCTAACGTCGTTGCAGCACTTGATAATACCACCAGTATTATCTGCGCACTGCGCTTAAGTTTCATCAGCGTTTTTTCTCCGTCTCGCCCATCATGGACTTAATCAGAGCTTCCCTAAAATAGCGGCGGAATAGGTCTTCTCTGATACCTCGATTTTCAGCCCAGCCACAGGCAGTCGTCTATGAGCTCTTCACCATGGGTTTTCTTAAACATCTGGATTAGGTCCAGAACATCAAGACCGGCGCGCTCTTTTCCAGCAACATCAAGAACTACCTTGCCTTCATGCAACATAATGGTCCGATCTCCGTACTCCAGGGCCTGCCGCATAGAATGGGTGACCATAAGAGCTGTGAGCTGATTTTCTGTTATGATATCCTTGGTCAAATCCATGACAAAAGAGGCAATGCGAGGGTCAAGCGCTGCCGTATGCTCATCAAGCATGAGGATGCTGGAGGGCTGGAGGGTGGCCATAAGCAGGCTGACCGATTGGCGTTGCCCACCAGACAGGAGTCCCATCATGTCACAAAGTCGGTTTTCAAGACCTAGTCCCAGCCTTTCGAGTTTGGAGCGAAAATCAAGCTGCGCTGCACTGGTGACAGCTTTACCGAGGCCACGTCGTTTGCCCCGTGATCGGACTAGTGACATATTCTCTTCGATGGTCAGGTTGGCACAGGAGCCGGCGAGTGGGTCCTGGAAAACTCGGGCTATCATACCTGTCCGTTTTGGGGCTGGCCAATTGGTAATGTCTTTATCATCAATAATAATCCTACCCTGATCAATACACGTTTCACCAGAAATAGCATTTTGCAGGGTTGATTTTCCAGAACCGTTTGAGCCTATTACACAGACAAATTGCCCTTTAGGCACTTCAAGACTAAGACCTGAAAGTGCCCGCGTCTCCATTACGGTTCCTTTGTTGAAGGTGATATGCAGATCTTCACATTTGATCATTTTGCTTCCGCTTTTTGAACAAGCGCGTGACGCGGCTACCAGGCAATACCAGCGCTAGCGCAACCAGCACGGCGGTGACAAGTTTAAGATCCTGTGCCTCCAGACCAATGTAATCAGTATTGAGGGCCAAACTGACCGCAAGCCAGTAGGTAATGGAGCCAAGAATGCTGGCAAGCGTTGCTCGGGCAATCCCTTTTGGCGTCAGTAAGGATTCACCACCAATCACTGCAGCTAGACCAATAACAATAACTCCAACGCCCATGGTAACGTCCGCAGAGCCTTGACTTTGCGCGAAAACAGAACCAGCAAAAGCGACAAGACCGTTGGCCATCGCCATACCGAGCAGGATCATTCTGCCATCATAGATACCGTTTGCCCGCGCCATTTTCGCGTTTGCCCCAGTCGCGCGCATGGCAAGACCTAGCTGCGAGCCTAAAAACCAGTCGAGCGCCATCTTTATAACGCCTGCAAAAACCAGAAAGACGACTGGCATAACCATATAGCTACTGATTCCAAGCGTACTTGCGAGGTTTGCAAAAGGCGTGAGGATAGTTTCTTCGGTAATTAGTGCTATGTTAGGACGGCCCATGATACGTAGATTGATGGAATACAGTGCAATCATGGTCAGGATGCTTGCTAACAGGTGGAGGATTTTTAGCTGTACGTTTAGCCAGGCCGTAATAAATCCAGCAAGGCATCCAGCGGCGACGGCAATCAGCGTTGCGAGAAAAGGATTATAGCCGGCAACAATCAGCGCGGCTGAAACAGCCGCTCCCAGCGGAAAAGATCCGTCTACGGTTAGATCGGGAAAATTAAGAATTCGAAAAGATATAAAAATACCAAGGGCGACCAAGCCGTAGATAAACCCCAACTCAATCGCCCCAAGAAAGGCGATAATGCTCAATATTTTACCCTAAGGAAGTTATGATTAACGCGCTGATGGAGCGAGTTTTCCAGCAATTGCTGATGATTGCAAGGCGCATTTTGCAGGGCGCATGCCGTAGCATAGCCGCCACGGGATGCGCCACTGCCAATACCACAACTGCTACAAACCAAGAGTATATTCAACTAAGGAACCTCTGATTAAGTCGCTGATGGAGCGAGGTTGCCTGCAATTGCTGATGATTGCAAGGCGCAAACCGATAAGCGCATGCCGTAGCATATACGCCAAGGGATGCAACACAGCAAGTACCGCTTGTAGGCAAACCATCATATATTCAATAGAAGGTCGGGAAAAAACTCTGCGCTAACGTCGTTGCAGCACTTGATAATACCACCAGTATTATCTGCGCACTGCGTCTAGTTATCATCAGCGTTTTTTCTCCGTCTCGCCCATCATGGACTTAATCAGAGCTTCCCTAAGGGATGAAAACAAACGCTGCGCTGCGTCGTTGCAGCACTTGGGGCAATACCCACAAGACCCATCAGTGTTATTTGCACACTGCGCTTAAGTATCATCAGCGGTTTTGCTCCGTCTTACCCATATGGTAATTTATCAGAGATTCCCTAACGTTTTAAATTACTCAATCACTTTTGTCGCAGCAGAAATTATTGTTTTGGGAATGGTCAGCCCCATTTTTTCAGCAGACCCAGGATTGACGAGCAGTTCTAGAATGGTTGGAAATTCAACTGCAAGATCACCAGGGTTTGTACCTTCAAATATTTTAGCGATCATCTTGCCAGTCTGGCGACCAACGTCATAATAGTTAAACCCCAATGCAGCTACGGCACCACGTGGCACGCTGGCTGTGTCTCCTGCAAAAACTGGAATCTGCCCGTCAATGCCCACCTTGACAACGGCTTCAAAAGCCGACACAACTGTATTGTCAGTTGGAACATAGATAGCGTCCACCTTACCGACCAGACTACGGGCGGATGACAGCACAGCGCTGGTGCTATTGGCACCAGCTTTGACAATTTTCAGACCAAGTCCCGGGGCTTCTTTTTCCAGCATATTAACCAGAGATATTGAATTGGATTCACCTGGATTATAGAGGACACCGACTTTTTTGGCAGTTGGAATCATCTGCTTGATAAGCTCAAGATGCTTCTTGATGGGCGACATATCGGAAACCCCAGTTACATTCCCGCTAGGTTTGAGCAAATTATCGACGAGTTTTGCCCCCAGCGGATCAGTGACAACGGTAAAAACCACAGCCTGGTCTTTGGGAGCTTTGGCAACAATTGCCTGAGCAGAGGGTGTGGAAATACCGACTATCACATCTGGTTGAGCGCCAACAAATTTATTGGCAATCTGGACTGTTGTTGGGATATCACCCTGTGCTGATTGATGCTGAATGGTGAGATTTTTTCCTTCAACATATCCAAGCTTTTCCAGTTCATCAACCAGACCTTTGTGCACCGCATCCAAAGATGGATGCTCCACTATAGCTGTAACTGCCAAAGACTTATCGGCGGCGAAAGAAACTGACGTTGTCAGGAAGGAGGCAGCCAGTACAGCTGATATTGCGATAGATTTAATACAACTATGTTTGTTTGTCATTGCGCATCCAATAAAAATAATTAAAACTATTGTAACGTATCAAACCTTGCTGCAAAGCAGAAAGTTACGGAAAACATAGAATAATTTCCAGCAGGTTTTGCAGCCTTAGCTTAGCTGTAGTAGCTCAGACTAGCGTTTTGAGAGTTATTATGCAGCAAATAAAGTCTGCACAGTCAAAATACGCACATAAGCAGCAAAAACTATAGTGAGCATTTTCTTGAGAAGATCGAAGCTGTTATTCCATGGAAACAGTTAGGGAAGCATAGCCATGCACCGCCGCTTGGCATCGCTTCCACGTTGGCAACACTCCAGTCACGCGACCCTGCCATACCACATACAATTTTTGCTGTTTTGCCATTTTTTTGTATCGTATTAACTTTTGAGTATTAGCGCTACTAATCCGCCAAGCGCAGCAGCTCCAATTATGGCTGCTCCTCTGCTAGTGCCATTTGATGGTGCACGGTTTTTTACAATTACACCCTGTGACTTCAATTGGCTAATGACTGATTCAGCTTGAATTATAATTATACTCGGTTTAATTTGCATAAACCCTGCTACCTGCATGAGTTTTTCTATTGATAACGCGCTTTCTCCTCTTTCAATTTTAGACCATGTCGATTGGTTAACCCCAGCAGCTTTTGCCAATTGATGTTGCTCGAAGTTCATCTCTTTACGTATTTTCACAATCACTTGACCAATCACAGATTGAACTGTTGTCTCAGGCTGTAGATTATTCATTAAATATATATAGTCGTAGAGTTGACAATGTCGTATTTATGCTTATATTCCTGTTATGACTTTTTGGTGTATTTCTAACTAAAGACTCTACAATAAATTATTCATTATATATTACAAACGGAGAAATTATGACAAGTTCAGATAACGGTTCAGACCAACAAAATCCAAACAAAGGTTCTTCAGGAACCAACAAACCATACGACAAAGGACAAGGAAATAGAGGGAAACAGCTAAATCCAAACCAAAAAAAAGGCAAATAAATTTCACCGGCTGTGGTGGTTATATGACATGACTATCACAGCCACCCTCATTGCCAACGGCTAGCTGTTAAGTTAGTTTTGCCGAAGGCAACCTCTGATTAAGTCAGCATGTTGAATTTTACCAGAACAGTATGTAGTCGATTACTTAAAATGCGATTTTAGCCAGTGGTTTCCATCCATCATACCAGCCAATACAATTCCTGCTTACGGTTGATGTTGATTGATGTAAGCACAATTTTTGCGTAATCAAGTACACCAATCAACGAACAGCAACACATTCATTAGTGGTGTACAGTAGGGTCACGAGCCGTATGCTTGCAGCTAACTCTGCGCACTTACCAACATTCTTGCAAAACTGTTTCGCGCTAGCGGTTGCAAACCGCGATTGTATATTGTTTGCAGTAGTAGGTGAGAATAAGATGGCTGTGAGGTGGATAACGCATTCGCACAGCGTGTGACTTGACGGGGTGGATATTGTTGTTGCCTCAACTGACGCGGATGACAATACTGGCGCTAGCAGAGGTATGCGGATACATGCGTCCGTGGCTGTACTAGCAGCTATTAACATGCGGATAACATCAAGACCTTTGATGGATTGGAGTCGTAGTTTGCTACTTTACCAAGTTCCAGTGTTTGCCATTGACGCCCACGGTTCGGCTGTAGCTTTTGCATCTCCTGTTTGCAGCAGTTCGACAGATATATTATCTGGTGAGCGCACAAATGCCATGTGCCCATCTCGCGGTGGGCGTAAAATTGTTACGCCAGCATCTTGTAATGTTTGGCATGTCTGGTAAATATCTTCGACTTCATAGGCGACATGACCAAAGTTGTTACCGTCAGCATAACGATCGGTATTATCCCAATTCCATGTCAATTCTATTTCTGGTTCGCTGGGCGCAGTGGCAAGAAATACCAAGGTAAACCTACCTTGTTGATGTTCTTTGCGCCGCGTTTCAATAAGACCAATCCGCTGCCAAAACGTAATTGATGCCTCTAAATCCTGCACACGAACCATGGTGTGTAAATATCTCATGAGAATGTCCCCAATATAAAATAGATGGGTAATATCTTAACAGCTATCCAGCGATGGGCTATATTATCCGCTGTTTTACCAGCTTCATACCAGCAATATATATGCACGATATTTCAAGAGCGCATGTCATTATAGAAGCACTACCGTATATTCAAAAATTCCACAAGCAAGATATTGTGATCAAACTTGGCGGCAATGCAATGGTTGATGCGGCGTTGCTGCACGCGTTCTCACGTGATCTGGTGCTGCTTAAGTTGGTTGGGATTCGTCCGATTGTTGTGCATGGTGGTGGACCACAAATTGATAAGGTGTTGAAGCAGTGTGGTATTGTTGCTCGGTATGTCAATGGACTACGTTATACTGACTCCGCAACGATGGACATTGTGCAAATGGTGTTAGGCGGTTTAGTCAATAAACAAATTGTAGATGCGATACACCATGTTGCTGGGCAGGCGGTTGGTTTAACTGGCAAAGACGGTAAGCTGATTCTGGCAAAAAAAATTACTGCGCCAGATATTGGTTGGGTTGGGGAAGTTGCCGATGTAAACGTTGCAGTACTGCAACAAATATCTAATAGCGCGTATATCCCCATTATTGCGCCAATTGCCAATGATGCCGCTGGAAACACGTTAAATATCAATGCGGATCTTGTTGCCAGTGGCATTGCAACGCATATGCAAGCCAAGAAATTGATATTTTTAACAAATGTTGCAGGGGTGCTTGACGCTACTGGTCAACGGATTAGCAAGATAGCGTGTGGTGATATTGATGCGATGATTGCTGATGGCGTCATTCATGGTGGCATGATACCAAAAATACATTGTGCCAGAGCAGCGATTAGCCATGGCGTGGAGCAAGTACATATTCTAGACGGTCGCAATGAGCATTCAATTTTGCTGGAATTATTCACCAATCAAGGTGTGGGCACCTTGATTCAATAAACCATATATATGTTAGAAAAACTATTCAATAGGAGTGTTATCAGCACGACAGTAGTCAAGCAAAAGCGGTGGACCAAAACGCTTATCAGTATGCATGTTGCAAGACCAGCGGGATTTACCTTTGTTGCTGGACAATATTTCGGTCTCGGCGTTGTGATCGACGGCGTCGGGGTGTTACGCCCGTATTCGGTAGTGTCAGCAGAGAATGCGGAGACTATAGAAATATTATATGTGGTGATTGCCGGTGGAGCGCTTACTCCAACGCTTGCAGCACTTAAACCAAATGATGAAGTGTTTATTTCACCAACTGCAAACGGCTGTATGACGCTTTATGACGTGCCGCAGGCTGACACATTGTGGCTGATTGCCACAGGCACTGGCATTGGTCCTTTTGTATCAATAGCCCGCAGCTGTTCGCTTAGCCAGCATGCAAAACGTGTTGTCGTGGTACATGGTGTGCGTGGTGTTGCCGAATTAGCGTATCGGCAAGAATTGCAGCAACAACAGGTCAGCTACGTTGCTGTGGTCAGCAGGGAAGAAGTGGCGAAGCCGTTGCTATACGGACGCATCGATGCACTATTAGCCAACAATGGTTTAGAAAAACAAGTTGGAGAAACAATTACTGCGAATGATCAGTTTTTTGTATGTGGTAACCCTGCAATGCTGCAGTCAGTTACTAGGCAGTTGATACAACGCGGTCTCAAAAAACACAGAAGCAAGGCGCCTGGGCAAATCACTACTGAACATTATTGGCTTGATGGCTAAGCTAGCTATTTTTTAGTAATTGTAGGGCAATGTTTTGCGGGAAAACTGCTGAATTGGCGTATTTATCGTGTCTACAAAAAGATGTATAATAGACGTTGACATGCACCGCATCCGCTTACTGTGCATTTGTATCCTATACATCATGCGGCGCTGATTTTTGACTGTGGCTCACACTCCTTAGGTTGCAAACGCTGCATCGATGGCCTGCTGGAGTGTGGCAACAGCGTGTACAGTACAATTTGTTGCAACTTTTTTGGGCATATTGCCTTGCGGAATAATTGCCGTTACAAAGCCATGTTTAATGGCTTCTTGCAAACGTTCTTGACCCGATGGAACTGGGCGAATTTCCCCAGTGAGTCCAACTTCTCCAAATGCGCACATTGATGTTGGCAGTGGTGTGTTGCGCAGTGACGATACAATCGATAACAATAAAGCTAAATCGCCACCAGTCTCTGTGATGCGGACACCGCCGACAATATTGATGAAGACGTCTTGATCGGCAACGAGGATACCGACGTGGCGGTGTAAGATGGCAATAAGCATGTTTATTTTGTTGGAGTCAACTCCAATACTCACGCGGCGTGGTGTATGCCCGTGTGTTGTATCAACCAGCGCTTGGATTTCTAATAGTAGTGTGCGTGTGCCTTCCCAAAGTACTGTCGTAATAGTTCCTGGATGGTTTTGCCCAGATCTATTGAGAAATATTGCAGAGGGGTTGCTGACTTCTTTTAGTCCTGTATCCGTCATTGCAAAAACACCTAGCTCATTGATTGCGCCAAATCTATTTTTTGAGGCGCGCAAGGTGCGAAACCGTGAATCATTTGAGCTTTCAAAGTTAATAGAACAATCAACGCTGTGCTCGAGCGTCTTAGGTCCAGCAATACTGCCGTCTTTGGTTACATGACCAACCAGAATAATAGTGGTGTTGCTGTGTTTAGCAAACCTGGTTAAAGCAGTGGCACCTTCACGAATCTGGGTCACGCTCCCTGGTGAAGAGGGAAATTCAGGCGAATACATGACTTGGATTGAATCAACCACCACCACATCAGCTTTCGAGCTTGTTGCAAGTTCAATAATTGAAAAAATATTTGTTTCATTCAGCAGTTGCAAGCGAGCGCTGTGCAAGTTTAGCCGTTGGGCGCGCATCGCGATTTGATTGAGTGACTCTTCACCTGTTGCATAGATGCAGTTATGCGTAGTAGATAGATGAGCCAACGTTTGTAACAACAATGTACTTTTTCCAATACCAGGATTACCGGCGAGTAGTACCGTTGAGCCAGCTACAAGACCGCCGCCAAGCACGCGGTCAAATTCTTTGGCAAATGTCGCTGTTCTACTGGATTCGCTGATTTCAAGTTGATGAAGTGTTTGCAGCTCTGGCAGTACATTGGCAACGTAACCACTGGTATTGCTTGCTGGTGTTGCAGGGGCAAGGTGCAATTTAGCGATAGTATTCCATTGTTGGCATGCGGTACACTTCCCTTGCCATTGACTGTATTCCTCTCCACAGTCTGCGCAGACGAAGACAGTTTTTACTTTGCTAGATTTCATGGCGCTAAGATATACTGAAAATCAGCGTAAGTTATCAGTATGTCGCTGATAAACTGAGCTTGTTTTCCCGTCCATCTGTTGAATATATGATGGTTTGCGGCACTTGCTGTGTTGCATTCCTTGGCGTATAGCTAGGTCATGCGCCAGCAGAATGCGCGCGGTTTGCGCCTTGCAATTGCCATCAAACTCGCTCCATCATCGACTTAATCAGAGCTTTCCTAAACATAGTTGTAGCAGCATGATTCGTCAGTACGCATGAATGTTGCAACAAATCGCAGCGCGATGAAACACAAACGGCGATTCGGTGTATACTAGCAGCATGCGTTTCATACCACATAAAAAACTCACAATGATGAATGAATCTGTGTCTAACACGCTGGTTGCGATACAGCATTCACAAAAAATATGTCAATCAATTTTACAAAATAGGCGCAAAAAAACATTATGCCCAGCTACGAAAAATGTTGTAGTCTTGCGGTCGAGTCATCAAACGCATATTTATATATCTAGTTTTTTTTGTATAAGCGTGTACATATAATTGTGTTTGCAATTACAGTCCGCATATTGTGGCAAAACAAATCATCAAGTTTTGCCAATATTGTGCATATACTAAATTATTAGGAGACCAGAATGTCAGTCGAACCAGGAATGATTGAAGAAATAGTAAAGAGAATTGTTGCTGAACAATTGAGTGTTAAGCCCGAAGAAGTGACCAATGACTCGTCATTTGTAGACGACCTTGGTGCTGATTCTCTTGATACTGTAGAATTAGTTATGGCATTGGAAGATGAGTTTGAAACAGAAATCCCAGACAAAGATGCTGAAAAAATCACAACAGTCCAAGAAGCCATCGACTATATCAACGAAAACTCTAAGTAAATTTAGCAGCAGCTGAGCCATGGTATTGGTCATTCTGCAAGCAATCATTTGCAGCACGAAGTTTGTGTGTAAACATATAACTGTAATGAAATGACAAGCAAACATTCAGTCGTCGTTACTGGTCTTGGGGCTATTACTCCTATTGGCAATAGCGTTGCAGTTGCATGGAATAATTTGTGTTCTGGAGTAAGCGGCGCCCAAACAATTTCTGCGTTTGATGCTGCCGAGCACACAACAAATTTTGCAGCAACCGTAACAGGCTTTGACGTTACCACTGTTGTTGGAGAAAAAAACATCAAGAAATTTGACCGCTTTATAGCATTAGGTATTCAAGCAGCTGATGAGGCGCTTGAGCATAGTGGCTTAGATTTAGATGAAACGGATCGAGAACGTGTTGGTGTTGCTATTGGGTCTGGAATTGGCGGATTAGAGTTTATCCAGAATAATGCTGAATTATTGCATGGAAAAGGACCAAGAAGAATCAGCCCATTTTTTGTTCCAGGTAGCATTATTAATATGGTTGCTGGCAATGTTTCAATTCGCCATCAATTATTTGGACCAAATATTTCTGCAGCTACGGCTTGTACAACAGGCACCCATATGATTGGTTTAGCGATGCGTATGATCCAACATGGTGATGCTGATGTTATGCTGGCAGGTGGCGCAGAGGCGCCTGTTAATTCGTTTGGAATTGGCGCTTTTAACGCAGTTCGGGCATTGTCAACTCGCAACGATAATCCTGAGCAGGCGAGCCGGCCGTGGGACGCTGATCGAGATGGTTTTGTGCTTGGTGAAGGGGCAGGTGTTTTGGTGCTTGAGAGTGAAGCCCATGCAAAAAAACGTGGGGCGACAGTGTATGGTCGTGTCGTTGGTTTTGGCATGAGTGCTGATGGACACCATATAACACAGCCGTGCAGCAATGGTGAAGGCGCTGCTTTGAGTATGCGCAATGCTTTAAAAGACGCTGAATTAAATCCTAGGGATATTGGCTATATTAATGCGCATGGAACTGCTACACAAGCTGGTGATATTGCAGAAACCATTGCCGTGCAGTCAATTTTTGGAAATCATGCAGCGGCTACTCCGATGAGTTCCAATAAATCCATGATTGGTCATTTACTCGGTGCTGCAGGTGCTGTTGAAGGTGTCTTTACGGTACTCGCTTTGCAGGATCAAGTATTGCCGCCGACGATCAATCTCTACAATCAAGATGCTCAGTGCCCGTTAGATTATATTCCACATACTGCTCGAGACGTGGTTAACTGCCGTTATGCTATTTCAAATTCATTTGGGTTTGGTGGTACAAACGGTACGCTTATCTTTGCACGGTAATTGTGATAGGAAAACAGCAAGGCATCGCTGCAGTCGTTATTATTGGCATAGTTGTCGCAAGTGTTGCGGGTGTTTTTTTTCAATTTCATCAAAGATATACATTACCAATACCAACACTGGTAGCGGATACGACATTTACGGTACACAGCGGCGAGTCGCTTACATCTATCGGCACACGTTTTCAACAAGTTGGTTGGGTTGACTATCCTTTTTTCTTTAAGGTTTATCTGAATCTGCTTGGCATCAGCACTAACATAAAAGTTGGTGAATATATTGTACCCGCTGAATCAAGCGTATTAGATGTGTTGCAGGTGCTGGTGGCAGGTAGAACGCGGCTGTATCCAATTACATTTATTGCTGGCAGCAAAATGGATGATGTGCTTACATTGCTGCGTAATCATCCCAATATTGATTTTGATTTACCCCAGCAAGTAACAGACCAGAATGCACACCTTACTCGGTTACTGGGTAAGGAATTTTCGGTTAGCGTGGCTGAGGGCTTGGTGCTGGCGGAAACCTTTTTGTTTGCCAAGCAAACCAAGGCAAGTACTGTTCTCAAACAAGCGAATGCAGCGTTACAACAGTATCTTACCAAGCACTGGCGTGTGCGTGATGTCAAACTACCGTTTGCGAATAAGTATGAAGTGTTAACGATGGCTTCGATTATTGAAAAAGAAACAGGTTTGCCGAGTGAACGTGCAACAATAAGTGGGGTATTTGTGCGCAGGCTGCGTAAAAAAATGAAGCTGCAGACTGATCCAACTGTCATTTATGGATTAGGCGATGCCTTCACTGGGAATTTACGCCGTAAACATTTACAAATGCGCAGTCCATACAACACATATGTACATTTTGGGCTGCCGCCAAGTCCAATCTCAATCGTTGGCGAAGCTGCTATTTATGCTGCTTTGCACCCTGATTTAACTGACGATGCGTTGTTCTTTGTCGCAAAAGGTGATGGCAGTCATTATTTTTCGAGCAGCTATACTGAACACCAGCGAGCAGTTAATCAATATCAAAAACGTAAGGTCAAAAACTATACATCCTGGCCACAATGAGTAAAGGTGTTTTTATTGTTTTGGAAGGGGTTGATGGTTCAGGAAAGACCACAGCAATTGCTGGGTTGGAAAAAATTTTACAGACTAATAATATTTCATACCACATCACTAAAGAGCCTGGAGGCTGCGATTTAGCCGATAGCGTACGGGATCTGGTGCTGAGTAACAATGGACGAGCCGTGACAGCTATGACTGAGTTACTGTTAATTTTTGCTGGGCGTAATGAGCATATCCAAACGACAATACTGCCGTTACTTGCACAAGGAATATGGGTGATTAGCGACCGTTTTGTCGACTCTAGTTATGCTTATCAAGGAGGAGGGCGTGGTATTGATGCGGCGTGGATTGCTAAGCTTGATGAATGGGTGTGCGGCGATTGCCAACCTGATTTAATATTTTTTTTTGATATAGATGCCACTGCAGCTAGGCGCAGAAGGTCAGCGCGTGATTTGTTCAATCGTATTGATAAGGAAGGTCATATGTTTTTTGAAAATATAATAACTGCGTATCGCAATCGGTTTGATACAATGGATACTGTGGTACGGCGTATTGATGCACATCAGACTAGAAAAAACGTGAATATTCAAGTTGCTGGTCAGCTGCAAAATTTTATTCAACGCTGGCGAACACAGTAGTTGCCACATGCACTGTCCCAAAATAATCAAATAAATATGATACATTTTGTTAGAATTAAATTTGTAATTACATGCTTGGTTTTTTTTATTATAACGGCGTCGTCACTCACATATGGTGAATCATTATTGGTTGGCGGGTATTATCGGGTGACTGCTGGCGGCACTAATACCTCGCACATCCCTTGTCGGTATACGCCTTCTAAGTCAAGTCAAGTGCGGTTATGGCTGCCGGTTGGCACACATGTGAAAACAGAGCGGTTGGTCAATCACTTCAATGGCATGAACGTTTGGTTTTATATTAATGCGCAATGTTTTCTGCCAGCAGATAGTGCATTTTTACAGTTTAGAGGAGTTATTGATTAGCACTCTTTGTTTAAGACCCTATCAGAGCTTCCTTAGGGCTTTGATAGTCTCCAGCGTTATCTCACCGCTTGATAAATCCTCAAAGACTTTAATGTCATCCATTGAATTAGGCTGAAGTTAGACATTTCAACAGGACCGTCAAACACCCTGACTTGGTAACGAATGCGCACATCAGGGAAGACTTGGTTTTTTTCATCAATGCCGTTAATTATTTCAGCACTTGTAAGCGCATGCGCTGTGGGTAAGTTGTAGGTGAAAATAATAAAACATAGCGAATAAATATGGAGATAATGCTTGATAGCTCTCATGCGGACATATACATTTAAATACAAGAATTACGCTACTGTGACAACAACACTGCTCCATCAAACGTTATTGGAACTGCAATATGTCATCTCAACACGGCAAGCAACGGCATTTATTGGAACATAGATGTATGCGGTTGCTATGCTGTTGTTAATACCGATATATCATTGTCACGCGACAGCACTCAAAATACTTATGTCTAATAGTTTACGTGTGAAATCGCAACCATATATTGTCATATCGCTGTTGGCAGTTTTTTTTTGTATTGTTGGTAAACACAGTGTAGCTGGTTCTGTAACAATTATTGCACAGCCAACCACCATGTATATGTTGGCTAAAGAACATGCACAGCAAAGTCTGTTTAGTCCGCAGGTTATCAGCGACTTTATCCATGCGTATAATCCAGAACAAACAGCAGTGCTGGCAAAGCATGCTGCGGTATATATCCCAAGTGATACTGATATGTACCGACCAGATACTGATACCCTCGATAGGTATATCAACTATATACTACTGCGTAAGCGACAACATATTATTGATTTTGCCCATGCAGCTAATCCATTATTTATCCTCCAGAATTATATGTATTTGAGTGATGTCGACCGTGCCATCACAACTGTTGTCGATAGTGATGAAGCAGTAAATACGCTCAAGTTATCAGAGATTGACGCAGATGATGTAGCACGATATGTGCAACATATCTTTGGATTGTCGGCGCTACAATTGGCTGAACTACAACAACAGAGCAATAATCTAGTTAGCGCAAATAGCAAGCTGGTATTGCAAGGAGCGTTAGTTGCTACCGACCACATTGCAATTGATTTTTCACGGATTGTGACTGACTCAGACATCCAAGCATTTTGGCCACAAGATCGGATTATATTATTGCCAGATAATGCGACATTACCAAATATATTACAGTATGTCGTCTTACTGAACGGAGCGAGTACAACTGACTTTTATAATACAGTGAAGTTGCTAAATAGAGATATTACCAACTGGGAGTTAATTCCAGCTGCCACAGTCTTGATCCTGCCTCGAAGCGCTCATGTTCGTAATGATTTTCAATATTCAGCTATTCACGCAGAACCGCCAATCGACGTCGATGTGCAGCTTCTTGATACCACTGCTGACCTACAACAACCAGCAGACAAAGCAGCAGAATACATTGTGTTTACTGAACAACAAGTTGTTCACGAACTCTACTATAGCTACGGACTTATTAAACAACGCAATAGTTACACATGGAATGATGTATCTAAAGCCCAAGGCGGATTTAATCAAAGTGCAGAATTAGACACAGGATATCGACTGTATTATAGCTTTAGTGTTGATAGATATAGCATTGGTTTTGGCTATGCAAATTTTGGTTTTAACACCTTAGCAGGTAGCGGTCAAGACCGCAGGTTGATTGCCTCTGGTACCGATGTTGGGGATTTGTATCTGCGCTTACAATACCAAACGCAAACGAATCATTGGATATTTGCAGGATATGGGAATGTTGACAAAGGTTATCTACAGCAAGATGACCTGTTAAAATATCATATTGCCAGCAGTTCTCATGACTATTTATTTGTTGGCTATAAAATGTTCTTTAGTGATTTAATCAAGCAGCAACGAGTTGGCATTGAAGGGTCTTTTAAATCATTGACCACCAGCCCTGAACTACAAACGAATGTTGGCGGCAGCACTTATGAATTGGTGTTGTTGAATGAGATGAGAATTTCTCCGCGAGTACTTGTGTATATAGGTGGTAGATTTTACCTTGGTTTGAGTGAAACTAGTTCACAGTATGCAGATATGTCAACAGTCTATTTTGGTGCTGACTTGTACATGCGCCTCTTATTTGGTACTGCTAGTTTTGAGTAATATCTTGCTGTTTTTAAATAAATTTTTTGCGGCTGTTGTGTGATTGCAGATGCTGATTCTCGTCTGCGCGTACTAGACACTACACGGAGCTATATTGTTCAAGCGCCTGCAGGTTCTGGTAAAACCCAGCTATTGGTCAGTCGCTATATCTGTTTGCTCGCCAATGTTGCAGAACCAGAAGAGATTCTTGCATTAACTTTTACGCGTAAAGCTGCTGCAGAAATGCGCCAACGGGTGGTGGAGTTGTTGGAAAGCCACGATATCCCAGAGTATTTACACGATTTAATTGCACCGATTGAGGTAATACGAGCGCGAGAAAAACAATGGCAACTCAGCTCAAGCAAGCATCGCTTGCGCATTATGACCATAGATGCCTTTTGCGCGCGGCTTACCCACGAAGCACCATTGCTCACACAGGCGTTTGCATTACAACCTGTAACCAATATACAGCCATTATTCGAACAGGCATTTGCACAAACATGCGCCACTGGCGACGCGAGGATTGATGCAGTATTGCACGAACTCGTTATCCGTTATCAAGGCAAATTATCAAGATTCCAACAGGCTATGCTGCGACTGGTTGAAAAACGCGAGCAATGGCTTGAATTATTGGTTTTCATTAATTCAAGCCAAGACACTGAAGTATATACGCTGTTGGAGCAGTCGCGACTTACAGTGATCCACGCCATGGTGCAACAAGCAGGATTACAAATACCTGAGCATGTTCAATCCTTGCTTGTTTCCATTGCCCGCCGCATCCAACGATCGCTGCAAGATGCGCAGCTTGCAGGCGAAAAATACAATCTACAATACCAACAGCTTACCCAACAGCTGTTAGCCAACGTCGGCGAGTTGCAAACGCAACAGCAAGGTTTGTTTTGGCATGCTGTTATCCAATTATGGTCAACAAATACTGGATCATGGCGTGTTGCCAGAGGATTAAATCGTAACTATGGCGTTAATCCTCAAGATATAGAACTCAAAGCGGATACGAAAACAGTTGCTGATTTCTTTGCAGAAAACATTGAAATTGCAATTATTGAACAGTGGAACAATGCGCCAATCACCCCAGTAACAGAGGAGGAAAGCCAAGCGATTCATCATATTGCTGCGCTAGCAATCCATCTTACCGCGCAATTACAACTACAGTTTTACCAACACCAGCAATGCGATTATCAGCAACTGATGCATTTTGCCCAGCAGCTTATTGGGACCGCCGCTGCACCTGGAATCTTAGCAGATCGCCTCTGGAGCACGATCAATCATATTTTAGTTGATGAGTTTCAAGATACATCTATCAGTCAATTCAAGCTGCTTGAGCAACTGGTTTCTCTGTGGCAAGATACACCAGCCAATAATAATACTGTGTTTTTTGTTGGCGACCCTATGCAGTCTATTTACCGTTTTCGTCAAGCGGAAGTAAAACTTTTTCGCCAAGTGCAACGCCAAGGTATTGCAGGTATTGAGGTTATTTCTCTGCAACTTTCTGCCAACTTTCGTTCACAGCCGCGCTTAGTCACATGGTTTAATGCTGCGTTCACACAGGCATTTAGCAAAGCAATTTCCGCACAGAAAAATGATGATTCGACAATTACCTATATCCCATCGCAAGCAGCTGTTAAGCAGATAGGTGCTAAAACTGCCGAAGTAACATGGGTAGATGAACAGACGCCAGCGTATCCTAAGCAAATTCTTGAGCATCTGCAAACCTGCCAACATGATCCTACGCTACAGAGTATTGCGGTCCTAGTGCGTTCGCGCAAGCATGCAGCACCGCTTCTTGAAGTATTACAGCAACAGCACATCGCATTTTCAGCGGTTGAGTTTACATCTCTAGCTGATTTGCCTCACATTATTGAGCTGCGCAATGCGTTGGCAGCGCTGCAATATCTTGATGATGATCTTGCTTGGGCAGGTATCGTCCGTAGCCCGAGTTTTGCTGTTGCAGCGCAAACTTTGGTGCTGGTATTTGAACATACTGACGCAGCTACTACAGGCTATTTTCGCTTCAAGACAGTTGTAGAAAACCCAGATGTACGCAGTTTTTTTGACGAACAAGAATGGCTGCAATTACAGCAATTTGTTGCAATATGCGCACCGTTTGTCGCAGCGCGCAGCAGAGTGTCATGGCAAAGTATTCTTATTGACGTATGGAATGTGTTATTTAAACAGCATTATCCCAGTACAGCACAAGCTGATGTTGAAACGTATATTGCCGTGAGCTATGAATGTATGCGTAGTAACTGCATTGACCACATTGAGCTTGATAAAAAAATTGCATTATTTCGTCAATCATCTGCAGCTGGTGATATTGAAGTCATGACTATTCATAAGGCAAAAGGGCTTGAGTTTGATGCGGTATTTATATTAGGAATGGACCAAATACAACGCAATTCAGATAATCCTATATTATTATGGCAACAAACTCAAGCTGGGTTGTTAGCAGCAGCACAGCAACGATTAGGTGTTAATTCTATATACGATTACTTGCGTTGGAGTGACCGCAATGCACAACACGATGAGAACATCCGCATGTTGTACGTTGCGTTAACACGTGCGAAAAAACGGTTATATCTTGTTGGTAATTATGCCAATGCAGGTATAGATAAAATACCAAAGAATAGCTTTCTTAGCTTATTGGCAGAAGTGTATTGTGCTGCACAGCCAATTTGTCAAATTGGCGACGCAGATATTGACCCCCAAGTTGCAATAGCTGCACCAAGCAATGCAATTGCCCGCAATTTAGCACCACAGCTATACGCGAGCTTGCATGCCAAGTATGCAAGCTCGCCTCAGCGCTATGTCAGTCAACCACGGCAAACTCTTGAACAACAGGTTGGTGTGGTATTTCACAGTGTTGTGGAATACGTCTGCACCCAGTCCAGCGGCACTCCATTCTCAGAAGTTTGGGATAGTTATTGGCCGCGGTTGCAGCGACTATATACATGGGAGTATTTTGATGCTGCTGTGTATATTGAGGTGGAGCGCAACTGGCAATCAATGATCGATGATTTTTGCGGTAGATGGTTATTGATGCGCCAAGCACAAGATCATCATGAATGGGAATTGAGCGGTGCAATTGACGGTAGCATCAAAACATTGCGATTAGACCGCTGTTTTGTCGGCACACACCCGCAGCAACAGCAGGATAAGCTATGGATTATTGATTATAAAACCAGCAGCAGGCCCCAACATACGGCATTATCTGTTTGGCAAGATGCAATGCGCGCGCGCTATAGCGAACAGTTAGCACAATATGCGGCATTGCTGAAAAACCATCCGCTTGGGCAGCAATATGAGCTGGCAATGGCACTGTATGTGCCAATGGAAAAGAGTTTGATTGAGTTGCAGCAATAACTATAGAGATTCATCAATATGAGCATATACAATATTTTTCGGCTGTTACTCCTCGCATGTATTTGGGGCGTGTCATTTTTGATGATGAAAGTTATTGTTGTGGAAATTGACCCAATGTTTCTTGTATGGTTTCGAATTGCCAGCGGTGCGGTATTTTTATTGATTGTTGGCAGAATGCTTGGAGAACCTGTTTTATTTGTAAAGAACTGGAAAAACTACGTTTTGGTTGGTTCGATGAACTCAGTTATTCCATTTTTTTGCTTCGCTTATGCCGCACTGACAACGCCATCATCAATTCTGGTCGTGGTCAACTCAACGGTGCCACTGTGGGCAGCACTCATAGCGTTTGTCTTGTTGAGGCAAAAACTTCAGACTGCGCAAGTCATCGGTTTGTTGTGCGGGGTAGTTGGTGTTGCATTGCTTGTTGATCTTGATTTTAATAAACCTTGGGGAGCAGCCAGTGGCATTGTGTTAGCGTTAATAGCGACACTGCTGTATGCGCTATCTGCGATGTATAGCAAACACTTGAAAATAGCACCGCTGGCAATGGCGCAAGGGTGTTTGCTTATTACCGCAATCCTGTATGCCATCCCCAGTATGTGGTATTTGCCAACACAGATGCCATCAATTGGCGTCATGATGCTGATGCTGGTGATTGGCATTGTTTGCACAGGATTTGCATACATTCTATATTTTGGGTTAATCAACGATGTAGGCACAACCAATACTTTAACGTTGGTATTTATTATGCCGATTGTTGGAGTTTTGGTAGGTTGGGGTTTTGCTGACGAAACCCTGAGTATTCATGCTTTATTTGGAATGGTATGTATTTTATTTGGTGCGGCGTTTGTCATCGGTATAATACCTAGACCGCTCAAAAAAACTGACTAAATACTAGGTGGTATTAGTTGTAAGCGTTGTTGGGAATTAAGAGAATAATGTAACGGACTAGGGTTGTGTACGTCAATTGATCCTGTGGCAATGCAATCTATCAGCAACGGGTATAATAGATGTTCTGTGGTGAGGATGCGCTGCTGCAGTGTTGCCGCAGTATCGGCTGGCAATATAGCAAATGATGCTTGACCGATAATCGGACCAGCATCGAGCTTAGCCGTAACCAAATGCACAGTCGTACCGTGCTGCTTGTCACCTGCGTCCAACACACGAGTATGCGTATGCAGACCAGGATGTAATGGCAATAATGATGGATGAATATTGATGGTGGCAACCGGCAAAGTATGGCAGAGTGTCGGGCTCAAAATCCGCATAAACCCAGCGAGCACAATTAATTGCGGATGATATTTGTGGTAAAGCTCGATAATACGCTGCTCACGCATGGCGGCAATATCACCAATATAGTAGTGAGGAATGCTTGCAGACTTGGCACGTTGCAAGCCGTAGGCATTGGCGTTGTTTGCTGCAACAACACCCAGCGAATACGATTTGTACTGCCATTGTTGATCGATCAATGCTTGCAGGTTTGAGCCGTCTCCCGATAGTAAAACCATAATTTGCATGTACTGATAGTATGGAAAAAATCTGTATGAGTGTAGAAAAACTAGTTTATCAAAAACCATGTTGTTGACGTTCTAATGGATTTCACTACCATCACCGTACCTAAGGAAGCTCTGATTAAGTCCATGATGGGCGAGACGGAGAAAAAACGCTGATGATAACTAGACGCAGTGCGCAGATAATACTGGTGGTATTATTAAGTGCTGCAACGACGTTATCGCAGCGTTTTTTCCCGTCCCTCTGTTGAATATACAACAGTTTGATGGTAATTGCTGCGCTTGCTGTGTAGCATCCATAGGCGTATAGCTAGGTCATGCGCTCAGCGGAATGCGCCTTGCAATCATCAGCAATTGCAGGCAAACTCGCTCCAGCAACGACTTAATCAGAGTCTCCATAAGCGGGAATAGCTCAGTTGGTAGAGCACGACCTTGCCAAGGTCGGGGTCGCGAGTTCGAATCTCGTTTCCCGCTCCATATACAAACTTAGTTGTATATGGCATACGGCACATGATAATGTGAAAAAAATGCTGCGACGCGTCCCTTGCTGGGTAGCTACGGGCACAAAAGGGCACATTTGATATATTGGGAATATATGACCGACGATATCCAACACAATACACCAGCAATAACCCCATCATCTGCAGCAGCGTTGCTAAGTGCTGGTGAAGTGCGTGTGCTTGGTGCCTTGATGGAAAAGCAATTATTCACCCCAGAAACCTATCCGTTAACGATGAATGCATTGCTGAATGCATGCAATCAAAAGAGCAACCGTATCCCCGTGAGTCACTACCAAATCAGTGATGTTGCGCGTATTTTAGCTGGGTTGCAATCCAGAGACTTGGTCCGCAAAGAACGCTTTGGCAGGGCTGAACGCTATGCCCAGCAACTGAGTTTGCAGCAGCAATGGGATGAGAAAAGCAATGCTATTTTTCAAGCAATGTTTGTGCGTGGACCACATACACGCGGTGAATTACTGACGCGTACTGAAAGAGCGCAGATTTTTCGCAATGCAGACAGCCTGCAACAACAGTTAGATATGTTAGTCGCGCAACAGCCAGCATTGGTGTATATCGCACCACGCCAATCTGGACAGCGCGAAATTCGCTATGGACAGCTGTTGAGCGAGCCGATACCAGAACAAAATACGGCTGCGAATGATGCCACTACCACGAGCTTACATGGTAGTACTGCGAAGATGGAACATATGCAGCAACAAATTGACGCTTTGCAAACAGAAGTCGCTATAATTTGGCAGCATATCCGTGGTGAAAACCAATAAGTACATACAAATTTATTGAGAAAAACAATGAGACTCATCCATACTCCAACATCGCCGTTTGTTCGTAAAGTACTAGTGCTGGCACAAGAAGGTAGCATTGCCAGCCAAATTGACCTTGAAACAATGAATCCATGGTCTGACGCCAGTGTTGCTGATATAAACCCAATCGGTAAAGTGCCTGCATTGATTACAGACGATCAAACCTTATTGGTTGATTCTAAATTAATTTGTGAATATTTGATTAGTACATTTGGTTTGGTTTCTATGTTACCCGCAGATTTACGCTTTCGATTGCTGAATATTCAGGCTATTGCAGATGGCTTGTTAGACGCAACAGTGCAACGGTTCATTGAATTGAATATGCGCGAGCAGAATACCCAATCAACCAAAATGACCGAACGCTTTGTAACAGCAATTAAGCGGACACTAGGCTATCTTGAGCAAAGCTGCGAGTTGATTACAGACTCAATCAACTTAGGGTCAATTACGACTGGCGTGGCTTTAGCTTATTTAGACATCAGATACCCTGAATTTGCATGGCGCGCCGCTGCACCACGACTGACTGCTTGGTTTGAGTCATTCGATCAACGACCATCAATGGTCACAACAGCCCCTCCACAATAGCTAGGAATTATTATGAATACAGCAACCACATCACCACATTTACTGCAACACATTTTTACGGCACAATCAGCCAGTGTTTACAAAAACATTGTTGCTGTTGCAGCAGGTATTGCAGCGCTTACTATTAGTGCCAAAGTACAAATACCAGCATACCCAGTACCATTCACCCTGCAGACATTGGTGGTGTTGTTATTGGGAATGGCGTATGGCTACAAGCTGGCGGTATCGACAGTCATCAGTTATTTAATTATTGGTGCTGTTGGCGTGAGTGTGTTTGCAGGCACACCTGCGCAAGGCATTGGACTAGCCTACATGTTTGGACCAACAGGTGGCTATCTGTTTGGATTTGTGATAGCAACAGCTGCTTGTGGGCTGCTGGCACAGCGTGGTTGGGACAAAACACTGCCCTTGACAATAGCCGCAATGCTGGTGGGAAACATCATTATTTATGCGTGCGGTTTGGCATGGCTTGGGACTTTGATTGGTTGGGATAAACCAATATTAGCTTTAGGAATGGTTCCGTTTTTGCTTGGTGACATCATAAAAACAGCGATTGCAGCAGTGCTGATGCCCGCGTTATGGAAAGTAGTACAAAAAAGTGACAGCCGCACCTAATGCGTCCAAAAGCACTGATTGCTAACTGGAAAATGCACGGTAGCCGTGCGCTTATCGATGATTTTTGCAATTATGCTGCGGCATCCAGCCATCAAAATATAATTTGTCCTCCAGCGCCATTGCTGGGATATGCGATAACGCAATGGCAGGGTTTGGCTATGCACCTTGGCGTGCAGAATATTCACCAGCACGCAGCTGGAGCGCATACTGGCGAGATAAGCGCAGCGATTGCAAAAGATGCAGGCGCGAGCCACTGTATTATCGGCCACTCTGAACGCAGACAAGACTTTGGAGAAACAGACGCAATTGTATCACAAAAAATTGAACAGGCGAATCAACAACAACTCTGTACAGTTGTGTGTGTGGGTGAATCGTTGCAACAACGGCAACAATCTAGCCACAACGCATTCGTTGCCGCACAGTTGCATGCGATTGCACCCTGTTTGCGAGACGATGCAATGATTGCCTACGAACCTATTTGGGCTATTGGGACTGGTAAAACCGCTAGTCCTGAGCAAGCGAATGCAATGCATCAACATATTCGCGCTGTGCTTGGAGAGTATTCACTGAACATAGCCGTGTTATATGGCGGCAGTGTGAATCCTGAGAATGCCGCAGCATTGTTTGGCTGCTCAGATATTGATGGCGCGCTTGTCGGTCGTTCCTCGCTGGAATATAATAGCTGGCAACGCTTGAATGACTTGCTTGCAGCAAGTTAATGGTTGCAATTTTTACCATCGGTTTTGCGACAGTTATTCTTTCGTTTAATATTATTAGTGTCAAAGCTGCGCGCTATTTGCGCAGTGTTGGCTTGAATATTTTCATTGTTACGGTATCTTTCGCCGTCCCCATTTCTTACGTATACATACATGGATAATATCGCACTCATAGTCCACACGGTTATTGCAATTGCTATTGTTGCATTGGTGTTGCTGCAGCAGGGAAAAGGCACAGGAATGGGCGCGTCTTTTGGTGGCGGTTCATCGAACACCGTTTTTGGCAGTAGAGGGCCTGCTTCATTCTTTTTTAAATTGACAGCGTTTCTTTCAATCGGCTTTGTAGTGACCAGTTTGGGCTTAGCTATCTTAGCAGGGAATAAACACAACAAATCCATAGACGTTGATGCGCTTACTCTTGATCGACTGCAAGAACAAGCAGCAGCTCAGATTAGCGACCCTGATGCCTTACCTGAAGTTCCAACTGTATTGAGCCAGAAGCAACTCGACCAAACTTTGCAACAATTTGGTGTTGAGCAACTCGCAACAGGTGTTGGTTTTGTGAGTGCAATTACCATCGATGGCATAACACAGTCACTCGATAGCGCGGCATTAGACATGTTGCGACAATTTGCAACGCTGTTGGGACAATACCCCCAGCAAGTCGTAGCCATTCGCGCCAGTGGAGACAACGCGCAAGCACTGTTAACAAAGATAGACGCTGCTTTGCGTGATAATAATATACCTGCGCTAGCTGTACGTATTAGCCAAGTTAAGCAAACGCAGCACAACGCAGTTGAGTTTGCAATACAGTAGCAACGATTAGCCGAAGTGGTGGAATTGGTAGACACGCTATCTTGAGGGGGTAGTGGGCAACAGCTCGTGACGGTTCGAGTCCGTTCTTCGGCATCATATATTTATTAATATCAACGGTTTGCGGCTGTGCTGCAGCTGTTGGCGTATATGCTACGGCATGCGCCGCTTGTGCCTTGCAATCATCTGCGCTTGCAGGCAAACTCGTTGCATTAGCAACTGCAGCAGAGGTTCCTACAGATAGCGTATCATGCGTTTGACTTGGCTGAATTTACTTTGCTGTCGCTGCGGTAATGATGCGGCTGTGCTGTGGTATTTCACCAGATAGCAAGTCGGCGTAAAAGGCTTGTAGATCGGCAAGTGTGAGTTGTTGTAATATATCAATTTGCGTGTTGTTGCGCAAAAAATCGCTGTCATCCCGATGGATTTCATCCCAAAAGCGTTCAGTCCTTTGGGTGAGAAAGCGTTCTGGTTTGCGTAATTTGGTTAACAGCCCTTGTTGAATTTTATTGAATGTTGGCGTATCAAGTTGGGCTATATAGGTTTTTGACCATTCCATAAATGTGGCAATACGTTGTTGGATGGCATCGCCTGATAATGTTGCTGATTCAACACTCCATGACAGAGCAGGATGGTTGAGCACGGGGTATGGTGAAACGCGAACGGCATAGCCAATGTTTTCTTCGGTGCGCAGTTGTTTAAAAAAAATATCACGTTGTGCGGCTGCGGCTAATGCTGTGAGTAAGCGGGTACGTGGGGTGGCTTGTTTGGTTTGCAGGTAAATAAAGGCAATATTCGTGGTTTCATTCGGGTTGAGGGTGCTGTGTATATGCTGTTGTTGAGCAATGATGTTGATATGTGGCTGGCTGATATCTTGTTGTGGTCCATATGGCAATTGCATTTTTTCAATAGCATCTTTGGCTTGTTGTGGCGTAATATTGCCAATACTGAGCACTGTAATCGAGTCGCTCGCCACTAATCCAGCGCGAATAGCTAGCCAATCGCTCCATTTGAGCGTTGCTACGCTACGTTCACGGTTGGCATACGAGGTGTATTGCGGTTGTAGATGGGCGTTGAGTTGGTCGCTTAAACGATTGCTAACTCTGGCATTTTTTGCATTTTGGAGCTCGCGCATGAGTTGTTGTTGAGCATTTTTAAATTCTGCTTGGTTGATGTCTTTTGCCAACAACTTGGCAATAAAAAGTTCAAGCGTGCTCACAATAGTATCACTGTAGCCGTTGGCGCGGATTGTCACGCCATTGAAGTTGCTACTTGCAACCACATGGTTGCCAATTACTTTGGCTTGATATAGATCTGGCTGTAATTGTTTTTGCAGGATATTGATATATATTTCAAGCAATGCTTGTGTTTTTGGGTCGGTATACCGTGCATTTTGCAGACTAATATATATTGCAGCTTTAGGAATCGGATGAATGGTTTGCGTTGCATGCCAATGTAGATACGGGGAGTTTTGCACGAGGTGAATGTCATTCGTTGCATCTATTAAACTGGTGTTTTTCGGGATAAACGGGTTGAGCGTGCGCTGTTGCGTCCAAGGGATGGCTTTGGCAAATACTGGCGCTTGGTTGGTGGTGTAGTTGGTGCCAAATAATGGCTCTGTGTGGATTGTTGCTGGAGTGGCGCTACACTCTGGTACAGTGGTGGTGCGCACGGTATTGGCGGCGCTAAGGGCATTTAATAGTCGCAACAGCTTAACTTGATTTAATTGAGGAAATTGTAGCGGCGTTGTATACAGCTGATCATAGCTATATTCATGGAGCAGCCGTGCTGCATCACGAACCTGGGTGAGCGGTGCTAGCATTGGACTGAATTGCCAGTGTAGCTGGATAATTTTTGCGTATTGTTGATATAACTGTTGGTGCGTAGTGAGCCGAGACATTGCTTGGATATAGCCATACAGCATGCCTTCAATGTGGTTAATATTTGCATATCCTGCTGGGGTAAGCGACATTGAAACGTGGATGAAGCTTGCTACGAATTGGTTGTCAAATCCACCAGCAGAGAAATATGTTACCCAATTGCGGCTGAGTAACTCAGCCGCGAGTGAGCCGCTTGCTTGATCGTCTAGCAGATAGCTGATATAGCCGATATACTTTTCGTCGATAAATTGTTTTTGCGGTGGAATACGAAACTTCCAGTCAACATTCCATGAGAGGTTGCGAGCTTGAATACACATTGAGCTTGGAACATATGCATACCGTGATGCGGTGGCTATTGTCGGCTTGCTGGTAATATCTTGTGGTAACGTTGCAAAATTATCTGTGACGATTGCCAGCATTGCTGCGATTGGCAAACTTGATTCCACGGCAACTACAGCACGATTGGCTACGTAGTTATCGATAAAAAATTTACGTAGAGCAACGTTGAGTGCGGGAATACCGTGCTGCGTCAGTGTTGCGGTATTACCAGTGGCAAAGCGGCTGGCTGGATGGATTGGATTAAGCAGTTGTCTGCGAGCCGCATAGTATACCCGGCCGTCTGAACTCGTATGGCGTTGAAATTCCGCGTCAATAATGCCTATTTCATCGCGTGAATATTGCGGATCGAATGTAGGTTGTTGAAACAATGCTGCCAAACGCTTGGTAGCGGGTGCTAACAACTTGGTATCAATCGTAAAATAATAATTGGTGTTGTTGCCAGAGGTGGTGGCATTGGTCAAGCCCCCGTGCTGATTGATAAAAGAAAAATATTCATCTGGCTCAGGGTATTGTTGGTTACCTAAAAACAACATGTGCTCTAAATAATGCGCCAGACCAAGAAAGCGCGGCGGGTTGTGCTCACTGCCCACATTAAAGTCTATGCTTAGCGCAGCAGTTGATTGTTTGCTTTGGATTAACAACACTTGCAAGCCGTTGTCGAGTGTGGTGTAGGCATATTGATTGGTATCAATGGCGCGGTCTACGGCTAGGGTTTGGAGTTTAGCTGATGGTATATTTAGCTGCGCGCAACCCACTAACAGCATAATTATTAATAGCAACAAGCACTTCATCGGCAATACCTTATTGTTGTTGAGTCAATAGTGTATCAACGTGAATGACTGAAGTTGGGAAGGCAATCTGTGCATCGTGCGCTGCGATAATACTCAGCATTTGAAACAGCACGTCCTGCTTGACGCTATGAAATTCCTCCCACTGTGTTGTCAGCGTAAAACAATACACAAACATGTTGAGCGATGATTGCGCAAATTCGTTAAAATTGACCATGAGTGTTTGTTGTTGATCGATAGCTGCATGCTGGCGCAACATCTGCTCGATTGCATCCACTATACTTTTGATATGCGGCGCATCGTCATAGCGTAGACCAATGATTTCATATATTCTGCGATTTGTCATGCGCGATGCATTTTCAATCGTCATCGTGGTAAAGATTGAATTTGGCACGTATAACGGTCGGCTTTTAAAAGTGAGGATGCGCGTGCTACGCAAACCTATTTCTTCAACGGTACCTTCTATATCTCTATCTGGTGAGCGCACCCAGTCACCAACTTTGAACGGTTTTTCAAAGTATAGCATCACCCCACCAAAAATATTGGCGAGTAGATCTCTTGCTGCCAACCCAACCGCCAAGCCACCAATACCCCCAGCTGCGAGTAAGCTATTTATATTAAAACCAAATTCTTGTAGTACGTATAATACAACTACCAATAGCAGGGCAATTCTGGATATTTTTGTGATCGCCGTAACGGTGGTGATATCCCCTTTAATTTGTGCGCCAGACTGGTATAACGTCAGGTATTTTTTTTCAATTCTATTGATAAACCGACTAATAAACCAGGCGAGTAATACCCAATACACCGATGTAAAATGCAGTGCCACAAATGCTAGCAGTGTTGTGTGTCTTTCACTTTCTATAATGTAAATAGCAACATGAGCGCCGATGGCTTGGATGAATAATTTAACTGGGGCGAGTGCGGATTCCAACAACACTTCATCTAAAAAAGTTTTTGTTTTGTGTGATTGACGAATGATTTTTCGCAATATGAAGCCGGCAACAAAGCTGCCGGCAGCACTAATAATAATCACCGCAATGGCTTGCACCCACCAATGGAAATAGTCCTGCAACAACGCAATCACAAGCTGTCAATCACCGCTGCTATTGCTGCAGCAAGCTGTGTAGGTGCAGTTGTGTAATCCAGCATATTGCTGATGTTACCGTTGCCATCAATAATGTATATCTTTGAGGTATGCGCAATGGTATACCCTATGTTTGAATCTGGCGCAGCCACAACTGCGAAGTACGCCCCATACCGTTTGGTGATATTTTTTAAGGCAGGCTTGCTGCCGCTTAACCCAATCATATCTGGGATAAAATAGCGAACGTATGTCGCCATAGCCGCTGGAGTATCTCGGCTATGATCCAGCCCAATCATCAGCGGCTGGATTTTCTGCCGGTCTTCCTTGGCAATAAGATCAAGCGCTTTCGATAAGGTACTCAGGGTACTGGGACAAACATCGGGGCAGTTTAAAAAACCAAAAAAAAGCACCGCCACCTCACCATGGAAATCACTAAGCGCAACTGGTCCTTGAATGCTCGATAGCACGAAATCACCGCCAAGATTTTCATATGGTGACGGCTTTTTTGCACAACTTGTAAGGAAAACAATTCCAAGCAGAACAGCGGCTATGTGTTGCATATTAGTTGTGTTGTTTATGGATAGCATATTGTACTGTGATTTGCTCACCGTTACCAAATTTGAGGGTTATAGGCAAGGTGTCTGCTTGCTGCAAGTTACCGAAAATCATCAAATGATAGCCACCTGGCTTGAATTGCACCGCTGTGTTTTTTGGCAGAGCCAGCTTAGCAATGCGTTGCATATGCATCACGCCTGCTCGCAGCGACATTGCATGGATTTCAATTGAGTCTACACCTGCTGATGCTGCGGAGATTAAAACTGTATCACGGTCGCTGGTAATCGTCATATACCCAGCGTGGACAGCGCTTGGATTATTGCGCACCCAAGCATCAGTCACCGCCACTGCAGCAACCGCGTAGTTGGCAACAGCCCACAAGATAATTGGCGTTAATATTATAGACTTGATATTCATAATGGAGTCGTGAAATGAGGAAGTATGGAGAAATTGAATGATCAGCAAGATAGTACATTTCGATTTGGATTGCTATTGCGCAATGACCTCTACCTGTTGAATTCGCCGCAGTCCTTGTGGTAGCAATTGACCGCGGTGCGCACGTTCACCGCAATATAATTGCCAGACACTAGGTTTGAGAGTGAAGGCGCGGCGTCCTGCTGTGAGTTTTAAGTGTTGATCTGCTGCGATAATGCACTGTGCGGTCACATATTCTTGGCGATTATTGAGCTGTTTTACTGGAATATGTATAATTTTATTACCTTTTCCTTTCACCAATTGCGGTAGTTCCGCTAATGCAATGATGAGCATACGCCCAGTCGTGGTAATACACACGACAGATTGTTCACGGATGTTTGCAATCGCTAATGCTGGCAGTACTTTGCTATGCTGTGCCACGCTTAACTGCTGTTTTCCTGCTTTTTTTGCAGCAATCATATCCTGGTGCTGACATACATAGCCGTAGCCATTGTCGCATGCGAGCAAAAACCATTCCTCGTTAGCAGCACAGACCATCGTGGGTATTGCTGTTTTATTCGGCAAATCAAATCGCCCTGACAGCGGTTCTCCTTGGCTGCGGGCTGACGGCAGTTTCGAGGCTAACACGCTATACGTTCGCCCTTGTCCAGATAACAAAGTGACGAACTGATTATTGCGTCCTTCTGTGAGGGCTAACAGTCCATCGCCTTGCTTATAACTCAGCGATTCTGGGTTAAAATCATGTCCTTTTGCTGCACGAATCCACGCTTGTTGCGACAATACGATAGTCACAGGATCATTGTTTATTGTATCTTCAAGGCGCAGTGCTTGCGCTGGTGCACGCTGCACCAGCTGTGTGCGGCGGCTATCGCTAAGGCGCTGTGTTAGCGATTCAAACTCTGTATACATCAGCTCTTTTTGTAAATCCTTGCTCGCTAGTGTTGTCTCTAATTCCTTGCGTTCTTGGCTGAGCGCAGCAATTTCGCCACGAATTTTTTGCTCTTCAAGCTTTGCTAGCTGGCGCAAGCGCAGTTCTAAAACAGTTTCTGCTTGGTGATTACTTAAGGTAAAACGTGCTATTAGCACCGGCTTGGGTTTGTCGTTGCTGCGAATAATCGCAATAACTTCATCAATATTAAGATAGGCAATCAACAAGCCATCGAGCAGATGTAGTCGGTTAAGCACAGCTGCTAAGCGCTGCTGTAAGCGGTTTACTACTGTTCTTTGGCGAAATTCTAGCCACTCATGGAGCACTGCTAGCAACGGCTTGACCTGCGGTTTGCCGTTTATCCCAATCATGTTGAGGTTGCATTTTTGGGTGCGTTCAAGATCTGTTGTGGCAAATAAATGACCCATCAGCGCCGCACTATCAAGCTGCTTATTGCGTGACACTAACACCAAACGTATTGGCTGTTCGTGGTCAGATTCGTCACGAATATCTTGCAACATCGGCAGGTTCTTTAATTGCATTTGTGCAGCAATTTGCTCCAATATTTTGCTGCCAGAGGTTTGATGTGGCAGCTGGTGGATGACCACATCTCCGCTTTTTTCAATTGTATATGCCGCGCGCAGTTGTATTGTCCCGCGCCCTGTTGTGTACATTTCTTTGAGTGCCGATGGTGGAGAAATAATCTCACCACCACTGGCAAAGTCTGGGCCTTTAATATATTGCATGACTTCGCTGAGTGTTGCTGTAGGATTTTTTAGCAACAACATGCAACTGCGCATGACTTCTTGCAAATTATGCGGGGGGATATCTGTTGCCATACCAACTGCAATGCCAGTCGTGCCGTTGAGCAACACATTTGGTAATTGTGCGGGGAGTAGCGTGGGCTCTTGCATGGTATTATCAAAATTGCCAGTCCATGGCACCGTGCCAAGATGGAGTTCATCAAGCAAAGTTTTTGCATACGCGTGTAACCGCGCTTCGGTATACCGCATCGCTGCAAATGACTTCGGGTTATCAGCAGATCCCCAGTTTCCCTGACCTTCTACCAATGGATACCTGGTAGAAAAATCCTGCGCTAACAACACCATGGCTTCGTAACATGCTTGGTCACCATGGGGGTGAAACTTACCCAGCACGTCGCCAATTGTCCGCGCTGATTTTTTAAATTTTGCTGAATGCTTCAATCCTAGTTCAGACATTGCATACACAATTCTGCGCTGAACTGGTTTTAACCCATCGCCAATATGCGGTAATGCTCTGTCTAAAATTACATACATTGAATAATCAAGATACGCCTTTTCTACAAACGTGCTAAGTTCAATTTGATAGTGCTGTGTACTAACGGGTTGGTTCATGTAATCATGTTGTCTGGCAGAGGCAATAATCAAAAATTGCGTGTTGCCTGTGTTGGGATTTTTTAAAAAAAGATGTACTTGGACGCACAAGATTTACAGATTGCATCCGCAGCGTTGCTGCGAGTTGTTCGATAACTTTGTCTATGTGCGCTGCATAACTGCAATCATCGGTGCGCAAATCAATCTTGCCGCTAGCAGACAATAGTCGCGCTAGCTGCTGGAGGAATGTTGTTTGTAACAAACGGCGTTTATGGTGTTTGTTCTTCGGCCATGGATCTGGATGCAGCACTAGTATTTGTGCAAAGGTCGTTTCAGTGAATAGACGTTGCGCTATCAGGTTAACAACATCGTTATCATATACACGGACATTTGCGAGGTTATGCGCGGCTAATTTCATTAATAATGCCCCTATGCCTGCTCGATAGATATCTACAGCTATCAGATTGATATCTGGATTTGCTAGTGCGTAGTATAGAGTACTTTCACCCATGCCAAAACCAATATCTAACCACAATGGTTTGTCATTGCCAAATACTGCTGCTGCATCCAATGGCAGATAGTTATCCAGCACAAACTGCTGGCGTAAGGTGTCCAAAGCACGCTGCTGTGCTTTGGTGACCCTGCCTTGCCGCCGCACAAAGCTGCGAACCCCCTGCTGAAATAGTGTATTTTGTTGAATAACGGTAGCCAAATTTAATACTTAGGGGAAGATCTGATTAAGTCCATGATGGGCGAGACGGAGAAAAAACGCTGATGATAACTAGACGCAGTGCGCAGATAATACTGGTGGTATTATCAAGTGCTGCAACGACGTTAGCACAGCGTTTTTTCCCGGCCTTCTATTGAATATATGATGGTTTGCCTACAAGCGGTACTTGCTGTGTTGCATCCCTTGGCGTATATGCTACGGCATGCGCTTAGCGGTTTGCGCCTTGC
This sequence comes from Gammaproteobacteria bacterium, assembly GCA_965277405.1. Taxonomy (GTDB): domain Bacteria; phylum Pseudomonadota; class Gammaproteobacteria. Next base: position 360,936 of record OZ255726.1, on the reverse strand, counting down.
AATCATCAGCAATTGCAGCAAACTCGCTCCATCAGCGACTTAATCAGAGCTTCCTTAGACGACATTTGTGAACACAACATTCCTAACACCTGCGGCAATCATCCTTGATCGAGATGGTGTTATCAATATTGATTCGCCACAATATATTAAATCATGCGAAGAATGGCACCCTATTCTTGGTAGTATTTCTGCTATTGCAATGTTAAGTAAGCAACTGCCAGTTGCAATTGCTACAAATCAAAGCGGTATATCTCGCGGCTTATTCCACGCGGCAACACTGACGACAATCCATGAGAAGCTTACTACATGTGTAACTGATGCTGGTGGCAGCATTCATACCATCCGCTACTGTCCGCATGGGAATAGTGATGATTGTAGCTGCCGCAAACCCAAGCCTGGAATGTTACTGGACATATGCAACGAGCTTAACATCACCCCAGAGCAAGCTTGGTTTATAGGCGATTCGCTCAGCGATTTACAAGCGGCAGTTGCCGCTCGATGCCAGCCTGTTTTAGTATTAACAGGGAATGGTTATACTACCTATGATAACAATCATGCTTTTTTACGGCAACATAACGTTAACGTTTACACAGACTTGGCGGCGATTGCCCTCAAAATTATCCATGACTCTTCTTTTAACAATGGCATCGACGCATGAATACACAATGGCTTAGCGTGACGGGTATTGGTCAAGACAGCCATCGTTTTAGTGCCTCTGCCAAGCCGCTGCTACTTGGTGGCGCAGTATTTGCAGACGAAATAGGGCTTGAAGGGAACTCCGATGCTGATGTTATTCTTCATGCTATTTGCCGGGCAATGGGTTCTCTTACTGGCAAGCCAATCCTCGGCGCAACAGCAGATTTGTTATGCCAACAAGGTATTACCAACAGCGCGGTATATCTTGAGCATGCACTCCAAGCCATGCACAACCACATTATTGATCATATAGCGGTTTGTATTGAAGCGCAGCAGCCCAAAATAGACCCAAAAATACCAATTATAACTGCCTCAATTTGCGCGTTATGCAATATCCAAAACGACCAAGTTGGCATAACTGCGACAAGTGGCGAAGGGATGAGCGCAATGGGCAAAGGGTTGGGGATGCAAGCTTTTGTGGTGCTTAGTGCGCGCAAACGTGTAGCGGGACATTCTTTTTAACTCAGCATGAACCACGTATTTCGAGTTGGCGTTGTTGGTTGGTGTTTCATGATTGCCAGCTGCGGCTACATTGTGCAGACCACAACAAGCATACAAAAAAACAGTGATTTTTATGATGATTTTGCTGCAACCTACGGGGCACTCGTCTCCAATATTGAAGTTGATCATTTAATCAAACGCCGCAGCACATATGGTGTCGATGATGCGTTTGATGGCTTAGTCGAGAACTTGGCACAACGGCTACGCACAACGCCAACGGTTGTGATGTATGTCATCGATAGGATTTCTCGGATGTTTATTGCGCGTAACGACCTCAGCAGAGCATTTGCCCTGCAGGTTTCACAACACGAATTACTCAAATATAAATCGCTCAGCATCCTTGCAAGTGGACGCTGGCAGCATGTTATTGCTAGCACAGCGATCGATGAATTTACAGCATATTTCGACGCAGTAGCCTATGACGTTGCAGGGAACACATTACTCCATATGGCACGTGATGCAGCAGACCCTGATTTTAAACAAACAATGGCGCGGCTCTGCAGCACCTTGTTATTGCGCTCTGCTGATGAATTAATCCTGCTGCAACAATATCCGAGCGCCATCTCTATCTTGCAAGACGCCGCCACGCTCACGGCAACAACAGACTATCCGCAACACTTGCACGTTGCCAACCTATTGACATCAACCTCACTCAAAGCGGGGTTTAAACACCAAGCACAAATATTGAGCAACCGTGCGCACCGCTGGTCGCAACAGTATTTTTTGCAAGACAACTTGTATTTCATTGACACGCTTATCAATAATGGTGATGTTGCCTTTGCTGTTGGCAAAACAACTGTCGGTATGAATAACTACCTTGCCGCAATTGCTAAAATCCCTGATGACACGGTTATTGACGGTAGCAGAAGAGCTAGATTATTATTAGAGCAAGCAAAATATTATGCGCTCATACAACACTATCGGCAAGCAGATAGCGCAGTCGCGCAGGCGGGTGATATTTTCGACCATTACTATGGCAAACAATCACTTGAATACACCCTCGCACAAATGATTACTGCAAAAACATACCTCAGTCAAAACTGGTATCGACAAGCATATGTATTGGCAGAACAAGCCGCAACAATCCGCCAACAGCAGCTGCGCTACGCCAACCAGTTCACTGCTGCAACCATTTTTTTAATGGCTGAGGCAGCGTACGAACAAGGCAAGTATCAACTCGCGCAGACACATATTATCGCGGCTCAAGCCATGGCGGAATCGATACCGACGCTTGCAGTTAGCATGCTCGCGCGTATCTACACATACCGCAGCAAAATTGCAACCAGACTCCATGATGTAGCACAAGCAAAACTGTATCTGACAGAAGCATTGTTTGTTTATCGCCAGCACAAAGATCAGTATCGCGCGCAACTTGCAGAACTCTATTTGCATCAAGCAGAATTGATGCAGATAGAAGGCTTTTATCCAGAAGCACGCGTGATGCTCTCACTGGCGTATCAGCTCTACAGCGACGTATTCGGCACACTCAACTCTGCAACATTAGCAGCCCACGACTTGCTCTCACGTTTTCTTGCCCGCACCAAAAACTTTGCAGCAGCTGAACAAATGATGATGCGCTCATACCAAAATCGCGCAGCTGCATTTGGGGAGAAAAGCATCTATACGCTTGCGGCTAGGATTCAATTGGGAGAAATATATCAACTACAACAACAGCCAGATCGGGCAAACTTCTTTATTGAAAGGGTGTATACAGCGCTAATTAGCCAACAACCACAGTCGTTGTATGTTGCCCGCGAATACACGAGTTTAGCAGCAATATTTACCCAACAAGAGCAATACCAACCCGCAATCCAGGCGCTAACAAGGGCAAAGGATATTTTTGAAAAACATCTCAGTCCGCAACACCCTGATATGCGGCAGGTTAACACCGCGATAAAAAAAGTGGGTGAACACAACGTCAAGCCAAGTTAGCCGCATCTAGGCTCTCGCAACGCGGCGTTGCTGTTTCCAAGATGGCGACAACGCACGCCATGTCGACTTCATCGGTTAAAGAAATATGTATCTTGCTGACGTGCAACTGTGCAGCACGGTGGAATGCCGCACCAGATAAGACGACACGCGGTTCACCACTTGGAGTGTTGGTAGTAGCAATTTGCCGCCAGTGCACCCCGTGACGCATACCAGTGCCAAGCGCCTTACTCACCGCCTCTTTCGCTGCAAATCGCTTCGCCAAAAACGCTACTTTGCGCGTTGGGTGTACGATTTGTGCAAACCGCAGCAATTCATGCTCGCTGAGTATTTTGTTGGCAAAGCGCGCACCAAATTTTTTATACGCTGCGGCAATTCTATCGCTGCGGCACACATCAATACCAATCGCAACAATCATGGTTTTGCATTCCTTGTTATAAACGGGTGTTGCAATATTCCCCATACATCACTGCGACTGCCCATCCACCCCGCAACGCCCAGCTGTAGCTGCTGTTGTTGTAGCGTTGCCTGCGCGGTATAACTGCCAAATAACCAATCCCAGTAAACAAAAATTGTGCCGTAATTGCTATTGGTTTCTGCAAACACTTGGCTGTGATGAATCCGATGCAATTGTTGGGTGACAATAACACACCGCAGTACTTTCTCTACGCGCTGCGGCAATATAATATTGGTGTGGACAAACATCGCAAAGCATGTCAAGCACGTGGCAAATGTGATAACTGTCGTGGCGTCTATGCCAACAATCAAGATGACTGCGGCTTTATACAGTGTGGACAATCCCGCTTCGATTGGGTGGAAGCGCAGGCTAGTAGAAGCATCGACACTCGCATCAATATGATGCACCCGGTGCAGCTTCCAGAGCATCGGCAATGTATGGGTACAACGATGCTGCCAATATATTGATAAATCAAGCAGCAGAAATCCAATCACCCACTGCCATTGTAGCGGCAGCGCAATTTGGTTGAGCGCGCCAAATTGCCATTGCTGATTGATAAATGCTACACCCGCAAGCCCAATCGGTAAGCATATCCGGCCGAGCACAATACCTAATGCCGCGACAGTCAAGTTGCGTGCGATGCGCGAAGTGCCGCCGTTAATAACACGAAATGGCAAATAGACCTGCCATAATGAGCAGAGTATGAACACAGCAAGCGGGATAAAAATATGTACCATGGTTATATCCTATACAGTAAATATCAATAATATATTAGGGGAGCTCTTATTAACCCGCTCCATCAGCGAGTTAATCAGAGCTTCCTTAGTTCTTTTTCAACCACGTCTTGAGGAGCCGCTGATTATCACCAAACATCGTAGCCTACCACATGAATGATAGCCCGCTTTCTTGGCAATGCTATTTTATGGCAATAGCAAAATTATCCGCGTTACGCTCAAAAGACCCTAAAACCAAAAATGGCGCGTGTATCGTTGGTCCAAAAAATAAAATTATTGGCATTGGCTATAACGGCTTACCGCGTGGGCTTGACGATGACAACCCGCAGTATTGGCAAGATATTGACACAGATCCAATGCGCTCAAAGCATACCTACGTTGTCCATGCAGAACAAAACGCTATTTACAACAGTATCAATTCACAGCTTGACAACGCCGCCATGTATGCTACCCAATTCCCCTGCACGAATTGTGCCAAAGCCATCATCCAAGTCGGTATCACCCATGTTATTTATTTACACTACAAGCCACAACACGCGGATATCAATACAGCGGTACAACTTATGCTCGCAGATGCAGGCGTCAGCCTGCAAGCATTTGCTGACTTGGATATTAGCGACAGTGCTTTTTTACATAATTTGGATGGTGGCAAAGCAGGCTAGCAGGGCAGCAGTATTGTTAGGGAAGCTCTGATTAAGTCCATGATGGGCGAGACGGAGAAAAAACGCTGATGATAACTAGACACAGTGCGCAGATAATACTGGTGGTCTTGTGGGTGTCGCCAAGTGCTGCAACGACGTTAGCGCAGCGTTTTTTCCCGTCGTTGTGTTGAATATACTTATGGTTTGCGGCAGCGGTACTTGCTGTGTTGCATCCCTTGGCGTATAGCTAGGTCATGCGCTTAGCGCCTTTGCAATCATCAGCAATTGCAGGCTAACTCGCCCCATCAGCGACTTAATCAGAGCTTCCCTAGGCGCTATACCACAACATCAGCTATTTGCCTGCGCTGCAATCGCGCCTGCAACGGGTAAATTACTACCCCACAACATTCGCCCAATCTCTGCGGTAACACTTTAGCCAAGCAGCAGTATTGTGGCTACCCGCTACCCGCTACCCGCACCCAGCAATACCGCACCAATAGCGGCGGTTAATCGCTAATAAGAATTATTAGCGTTTAGTTATTGCTTTAATTTTTGATCGCAGTAGCGTAGTATTTTTTAGCAATATAGATAGGCAAACCATGCATAGAAACAATCCATCGTCCGCTAATAATACCCGCCAGCGTTGGCTAATCATACACGCCAGCACCATGGTAATGCGAGCAGTGGTATTGAATGCAGTGGTGTTTAGCACTGCGGTAATGACCGCCATGGTATTGCTGGCTGCTAGCGTAGCGCATGCAGCGCAGCATGCTGACACCCAGCACTATGCCATCAGCCAAGGTCCGCTCGCCACAGTGCTGGCGGCGTTCGCTAGCGCGGCAGATATTGGCGTTGATATTGACCACTCGCTCACGGACGGCAAGCACAGCCAGGGTCTCCAAGGTGAGTATGCGCTAACCGCCGCGCTAGCGTATATTTTGCGCGGCAGCGGGCTGGCAGCGCAGCAACTCGCAAACTCACGTTATGTTATTATTGCTGCCGCTATTGACTCGGCAACAACGAATACGCCGAATACGCCAAATACGCTTGCCATCCCCACCCTCACCATTGAAGACTCAGGGGTATCAGGCTACCTGCGTGATGAACAAGGCTACGACGCAGTCTACGATAACAACGCTTCCACCGTGTACATGGGTAGGGCAGCAGTCCGCCGCAACGCCGGCACCAACCCTGCCGATTTATTGCAGGGGATTGCTGGGGTATTTAGCGGCGATGCCCGCAATAGCGGGTCGATCGATGTCAATATTCGCGGGGTGCAGGGTCCCGGGCGGGTGCCAGTGATTATCGACGGCACCGAGCAGGCAATCACCGTCTACCGCGGCTATAACGGCGTGAGTAACCGCAATTATATCGACCCGAACCTGATCAGTTCGGTGCGCATCCATAAAGGTGCGAGTAACGCCCGCGATGTCAATAGCGGCATCGGGGGGGCGCTGGAAGTAACCACGCTGATCCCCGCCGATATTATTGCAGAAGGCGCCGACTCTGGGCTAGAATTAACAATAACCAGCGGCGGCAACGCGGTCTCCCCGCAACTACCGCGGCTGCATACTGGCGAATCAGCCGCCGCCGCAGGGTTTTCGAATACTCGATCTATAGGTTTCTACAACGTTGATAAAACTCTGCGCATACAACTCAACTCAAAATCAAGTAGTGATGAAACCCCGCTCGGCGGCGACGACTTTGCCTACCGGCTGGCGGTCGCCAACACCTCCGCGCGCTTTGATTTTCTCGCCGCATACGCCTACCGTCGCCGCGGTAATTACTATGCGGGTAGCAACAACGCCGGATATTATGATGAGCCTGGCTATTTTGCTACGGATGTGGATGGTCACTTCAGGTCAAAAGTAACTGGTAAAAGAATTTATGATAGTACGCGCGCCCTAACCACCTTCTGGCCACAAGGCGACGAAGTCATCAATACCTCGAGCGAGATGGCGTCGTTGTTGTTAAAAAGCAGCTGGCGGGTTGACAATGCACAAAAACTTGGCTTCAACTACCGCCATACAAATTTGCTAAACGGCGAGATCATGCCGTCGCGGCTCATTACTGGCAGTGATCTCAAGTACGGTCATCCCCAGTGGCCGTTGAGCGCGGTCACTGCCCAGGCGTATAACCTCGACTACCGCAATACCCCCAATGATAACCGCTGGCTGGACCTCCACGCCAACCTCTGGCGCACGCACAACCGCGGACACACCTATACGAGTGCAGGTGAACCCAACCAAATTGACAAAGAAAGCGGTCTGGTCGTCAACGTTGGGTTTGTTGATTCTATCAATACCCGCAATGGCATCACCCTGAGCAATACCATGGATCTTTCCAGCACGCTGGCGCTAACCATCGGTGGCAATTTTCAGCACCAAAAACTAGCGAACCCCGATGGTAAATACTCTAAAGCTATAATAGAACGAGCTGGGCGGCGGCAGGAATGGGGCGGCAATCTCAGCCTCGCCTGGCAGCCGAACGAGGCCTTAAAATTTAGCGGCGGGGTGACGTATTCGGCGTATTGGAGTTTCGACGACCGCCTTAAATATATCATCGATGCAGGCGGCAAAGTTCCAGAATTAGAGCATATTGTAAATGAAAACGTTACCTACTGGTACACTACAGGTGGTCTGCAGATTCCAACCAAGCAGCGCAGACAGTTAATAGGAAAGGAACTTGTAACATTAAATGATGCTAACAAAAAAAATCAAGATAGATATAACCAATTGGTAAATATTTGCGAAAACTTGAGAAAACAAGGGGTAACACGCTTATTGAGGAAGTGTGCGCGGGAAAATCTGGTTAAAATTTTGACACCATACTACACCGCAAAAGAAATGGACTTTATTACAGCTAACCGCGATAGTGCTGAAGCGATAGAAGCAGTACAACTAAACTTTGGCATCCCTATCAATCCTGATCATCAAAATGACCCAATCCCCTTGCAGACGGATGCCGCTGGCAAGTATTCGTTTGCTACCCACCCGTGCTTTAATGGTGAGGTAGCAGCGGCAATAGCAAAGGAAACAGGTAATGATAAGTCAGCGAAAATAACTCAGTGTACTATCAGTAACAAAAGAGATACCAGCGATGCCAAGGCGGAAAAGCTGCAAGACGACGGCTGGGTGCCGCATCTTACCGCGAGTTATCAATTTACCCCGTATAGCCGCGGCTACGTTAAATACAGCGAATTCATCCGCTACCCGTCCATGTTCGAAAGCACTATGGGGTTCTCCGCCGCGATCGGTCCGTATGGACTCGACCCCGAGCACGCGTATAACTGGGAAATAAGCTATGTCCACGACCTAACCCAATGGCTAACAACCGCTGAATACGCTGACGTCAAACTCGCGTACTACGATAACCTGATCAAGGGGGTTATTGATACCAGTCTTTTTTCATATTTTACAAATTATGACGAAAAAAAGCTGCGCGGGGTAGAGTTAACCATGCGCTACGATGGCGGTCGTTTGTTTAGCAATATTGCTGTCGACTACGTGGTGCAAAACGACATCTGCGACGCAAGCTATGCCGCACGTCGTTCGAAGTTGGAATATCGCGCTCCGACCTGCTTTGCATTCGGCTTTACAATTGGCTCTGAACAAGGGCGCGCCACCCCTAAATTATCGGCTAATTGGGCGCTCGGCGCCCGGCTGCTCGACCGCCGTTTAGAGATAGGCAGCCGGGTGAAGTATTATAGCCGCGACGCCAACGCCGACCTAGACCAGTATTATAAACAAGTCGGCAGATTTAGCCATAATCCGTCAAGGGTATCTTTTGGCTGGGGTAATACCCTGCTCGTTGATGGCTACGCCAAGTATAACGTGAATGAGCGCTTACAAGTTGAATTCGCTGCTGATAACCTAACAGATCAATACTACCTCGATCCATTAACCCGTTCGAAGATGCCCGCACCTGGGCGGACGCTGAAACTGAATTTGACGGCGCGCTTGTAAGCGCGTGGTTAAACCTGGCGAAGCAACCGCTTCGTTAACACCATGTTATTTTCGTTTTGGAAATAATTAACCTAACCCTTAGGAGAAGTATATGAAAAAACTACAAATAATCACCAGTATCGCGCTTGTGGCTGGTGCGCTCGCCGCGCCAGTTCAAGCCGAAATACTAGGTCAATCATAGAATCGTGGCAAAGTGATTGTCGCCCCATCAAATGTAGACCGCCCGCCGTTTCATACTCCAGGGAAGGCGGGGATTGGCGCTGGCTATACTCTAGCAAAGGATAAAATAGTCGACTTTGCTGGGTTGACAACGTACGCGCCCGCCGACCCCAACAGGGTGCATTCGCTGAATTTCCCGTATGATGGTGCTCCAGACACCCATGATAAATTGGGGGTATTCCATTTTGCAAAAGCAGGTGCAAACGACGTTTGGTTTGGCGAATGGTCACAAACTGGTGCCTCCAACGACCCAACCCATACCGTGTACTACGTCGGCGCTGATGCCGATACTGCGATAACAACAACCGCTAGATACGCTATTTACACGGTGACAGGTATCAATCACTACTCAGCAGCGGCTAACAACCTGCTACACGGTGTTGTTGTTGCTAATTTTACTAATTCAGTGTTAATAGGAAAAATGGAACATGGCAACTTTAAAATCGATATGGGCACTGTGTGGATCAACAGCGATGCTACTTTTCTTTCTAGTCAAAGGCAAGCCGAAGCATTTAGAACCAATCCTTATCGAGAGGACCTGCATGGTATAGTTTCAGGGCGGTTCTACAATGGTCAGGTTGACCTCGCTGGGATGGTTACGTTTTTTTCTAGCCCTGAATTCAACACAGCGTTTGGTGGATCCACAACAACATTACCTGGTATTATCATCCATTAATCTTGTTAGCTATTAAATGCAAGCCGCGCCTGCAGTTGCAGGCGCGGTTTTTGTTACTGTATTGCATGCTGTTGCTGCTGCTCCCAGCCGCCGCCGCAGCTGCTGATAGCCAGTTGCCTAGTAGGTTGCCTAGCAACGCTAGCAGCGACCAAGCCACCGACCAACCGCGTAATAGCAGCCAGCAGCAGTTACCAAATGCCGACAGCGCAGCACGCCGCGCCATAATTATCGACGGTAAATCCTATCCTATCCAAGACAACGTCAATGACCTCGGCAGGGCGTTGTATGTGTCAATCCAACAACAACACTGGGCAGACGTCGAGTATTATTTGGCAAAATACCAAACCCTCGCCAACGCCGACGCGTTATTATTGGCGTATGCCCGCGGCACGCTCGCCAGAATACGCGGTGATATGCAACAAGCAGCAGCCCAATACCGCAAATTAGTCGAGTTGAACCCTGACTTTTTCCCAGGCCAGCTCGAATTAGCCCGCGTGCTGTTTGCCGACCATCACAACCAACAAGCTAAGCAGCTATTTGCGCAAATAGCCGACCAACTCGACCCTAGCAATAGCAAGCACGCCAACATCATTAGTTCGGTGGAGAATTTCACCGAAGCCTTGCAACGCCGGCATACTTGGCAAAGCTCAGACGCGCTGGGCACAATCTGGACCGATAACCTCAACCATTCATCGCAGAGTTATACTTGCTTTGCATCTTTTCGCGGTCGGTGCTTTTCCGAGCGACAAACCCCTGATGCGATTAGCGCGCATGGCATTGACTACCAATTGACATTAAACCGCCAAGTGTCAATTAGTGGGCAGCATGGCATCTACTTTCGTGCGCAGTTATCCGCGCAACGTTATCAAGACTACCCTGATTACAATCAAACAATCATGACTAATCAAATAGGTTATGCCTTTGAGAATTATGCTGATTATATCAGCCTGGCGCCTGCGTATGAATTTCTTGAGTATGGTAACGCGACGTTCTACCGCGCTTGGGGCTTGCATGCACAGTGGAGACGCAAGCTATCGACCACGCAGATGTTCAAACTAACAGCTGACTATAAACAACTCAAGTATGCAGAACAACCACGGCAGCGGCATAACGGTGCTGCGTTTTCGCTAAATTTCAGCGCCTGGCAAAGCCTCGCGGATAACTGGATGCTAATTAACGGGGTGGATTGGTTGGAGATAACAGCAACAGAAAAAACTGAATCTTATAACAAACTGGGGCTAAGATTCGGTGCGTCGAAACAGTTTGCTGCTGGTATTCAGGTGGTGTTGCTCACCGCTGCCAGCCAACGCAGTAATCATAAGTTTAGCAAAATCCTCGGTGCCAAACGCAATGACATAGTCAAAAATGCTACCTTGACTATAACCGCAGCTAAATTCCCTATCGGCAGTTTTACCCCTACCATTACCCTGCACCAGCGCAGCACGCGCAGCAACATAGATTGGCTATACAGTAGCCAAAGCAATAACATCAAACTGCAACTAACAAGAAACTTCTAATATGAGCCGTCCAACCGCAATTTTTATTATTTTATTATTGTTAAGCCCGTGCATCCCCGCAGCCGGTGATTGGCAGACTTTGCAAAATACTGCCACCAGCTTATACCAGCAGGGTGACTATGCACAAGCCGCGGTATACCTGCAGCAGGCGATTACTCGTGCTGAACAAGCCGATAATGGCGATAAATATAAAGTTAGTAGCCTTAATTTACTCGCGTTTGTGTATCTGGCTACAGGCGATCAGCAACGCGCATTAGCAACGCTTGCACAAGCTATAATCATTGCCCGTAAGGTATACCCTAATTCCCACCCGACCTTGGCAATAATGTTGTTCAATACAGGCGATTTTCTCGAACAAGCCGGCCAAGCAGAACAAGCCCTGCATGCGTATCAGGCGGCGTGGGCAATCCAGCGACAAGATGTGGTTAAATACGCTGATGCTGCACTGAAAACAGCCGACGCCTTGGTGGCAATACACAATTCCCAGCAACGTTATCAGCGCAGCGTGGCGATTGCCACAACGATTCTGACGCCGTATACCAACACCAAGCCAACCGCGTTTAATGAGTCATTGCGGCAGATTAGCTATGCGCTGGCGCAGGCACAGTTGCAATTGCACCACCGGGAATTAGCCCAACAAGCGCTAGCGCAACAGCTACGCCGTGACCAAGCGACATTGACAGCATTCGATAGTCGTATCGCTGATACTTTAGAAAGGCTAGCCGCCAGTTTTGATGGGCAAAACCCGCAAGCCGCGCTGCCGCTACGTGAACAGGCGATGCGGATCAGAAACCATAATAATACGCCGACATTAACGAATGTGATGAATCTTAACGAAGTCGCGCTCGACAAACTCGCAGCAGGGCTGTTGCCACAAGCACGCACGCTGTATCACCGCGCCATAGCAATATTAAAACAACTCCACCTGGAACACAGTATCGAGCAGGCGTTAATTTTAGGGAACTTAGCGAGTGTTGAAGATGGCTTAAAAGATAAAGACAAGGCCCTCGAATTGTATTTAGCCAGCCTCAAAATCCACCAGCAATTCCCCCAACAGCCGCAACAAGCCGCGAATATCGCTGGCAGAGCCGCGGCTATTTATTACGGCAGACGTAAATATGCAGAAGCAGAGCCGTTGTTTTTGCAGTCCTTCGAGTTACTCGAAACTAGCGAGGCGGCTATCGCAGCGCTCAAAGTAGCGTTAGAAAACCTAATCAACGTGTACGATGCCTTAGGCAAACAACAACAAAAAAAAATATATATCGAAAAGCTGCTAGCACTCGATGCGGACAACCCCCGCTGAATAAGGCTGGAACTGCTAACAGCTAACTACAGCAAATCGCCCCAGATTGGCTATGCGCCCAATCCATATTGCACTCAGGCTGACAGCAACAAGCCTTTGAGCCAACACTAACAGATACAGCCAAAGCAGCGCTAGTGTAAATGCTACGGAGGTTGTTCAGATATCAGCTAACTAAGGAAGCTCTGATTAAGTCCATGATGGGCGAGACGGAGAAAAAACGCTGATGATAACTAGACACAGTGCGCAGATAATACTGGTGGTCTTGTGGGTGTCGCCAAGTGCTGCAACGACGGCGCGCAGCGTTTTTTCCCGGCCTTCTATTGAATATATGATGGTTTGCCTACAAGCGGTACTTGCTGTGTTGCATCCCTTGGCGTATATGCTACGGCATGCGCTTAGCGGTTTGCGCCTTGCAATCATCAGCAATTGCAGGCAAACTCGCTCCATCAGCGAGTTAATCAGAGCTTCCTTAGTTCTTTTTCAACCACGTCTTGAGGAGCCGCTGATTATCACCAAACATCGTAGCCTACCACATGAATGATAGCCCGCTTTCTTGGCAATGCTATTTTATGGCAATAGCAAAATTATCCGCGTTACGCTCAAAAGACCCTAAAACCAAAAATGGCGCGTGTATCGTTGGTCCAAAAAATAAAATTATTGGCATTGGCTATAACGGCTTACCGCGTGGGCTTGACGATGACAACCCGCAGTATTGGCAAGATATTGACACAGATCCAATGCGCTCAAAGCATACCTACGTTGTCCATGCAGAACAAAACGCTATTTACAACAGTATCAATTCACAGCTTGACAACGCCGCCATGTATGCTACCCAATTCCCCTGCACGAATTGTGCCAAAGCCATCATCCAAGTCGGTATCACCCATGTTATTTATTTACACTACAAGCCACAACACGCGGATATCAATACAGCGGTACAACTTATGCTCGCAGATGCAGGCGTCAGCCTGCAAGCATTTGCTGACTTGGATATTAGCGACAGTGCTTTTTTACATAATTTGGATGGTGGCAAAGCAGGCTAGCAGGGCAGCAGTATTGTTAGGGAAGCTCTGATACAATCAATCCACTCCTTGTGGTTTAATGGATAAAACGTCTGCCTCCTAAGCGGAAACTCTAGGTTCGATTCCTAGCAAGGGGATTTTACTCAACGCCATACAGTCTGCCATGCCATTTGTAGTTATCGAGAATTGTTTAAAATGCAAACACACTGATTGCGTTAATGTGTGTCCAGTCGACTGTTTTTATGAGGCAGATGAGTTTTTAGTTATCAATCCAGACGAATGCATTGACTGCGCCCTGTGTGTCCCAGAATGCCCAGTGGATGCCATTGTCGCAGATGATGAAGTGCCTGTAGGTCAAGAAGTATTTATAGAAATCAATGCGCAATTATCACGGACACTGCCAAATTTAAGCCAAAGCAAAGATCCTCCTGCTGATGCGCCACAATGGAAAGATGTCAGTGACAAACGCCATCAAACACCACAAATAAGTTCGTTTTTAACCAAGGAAACCTCTGATTAAGTCCATGATGGGCGAGACGGAGAAAAAACGCTGATGATAACTAGACGCAGTGCGCAGATAATACTCTTGTGGGTGTTGCCAAGTGCTGCAACGACGTTAGCGCAGCGTTTTTTCCCGTCCTTCTGTTGAATATATGATGGTTTGCTGCAATTGCTGTGTTGCATCCCTTGGCGTATATGCTACGGCATGCGCCTGCGGTTTGCGCCTTGCAATCATCAGCAATTGCAGGCAAACTCGCTCCATCAGCGACTTAATCAGAGATTCCCAAGGAAACCTCTGGAGAATAGTATGACCAAAACTTACCGAGATAACGTAGCTTTGGTGCTGCTCAACACAGCAGGGCAAGTGTTTTGGGGTCAACGCAGTTGCAAGGACGGTTGGCAGTTTCCTCAAGGAGGCATTGAGACCCAAGAAACTGCAAAGCAAGCGCTGCACCGTGAAGTAGTAGAAGAAATAGGCATTACTCCACGCAGTTATAATATCGTTGATCAAACCTGTGGATGGTTGTACTACACCCTGCCTAAACCTATTGGTAATGGAAAATTTCAAGGACAGCGCCAGGTGTATTTTCTTGCGGTGTTTCATGGTGAAGATTCTTTACTCGATAATGGCGTAGCACAATCACTCGAATTTTGTGCATGGCGTTGGGTGCCGTATTACTATCCGCTCAAGCATATTGTTGATTTTAAAGCAGCAGTATACTGTGATGCCTTAATGCAACTCCGTTATACTGCAATTCTACACGGGGTTTAATATGATAATTACTAGGTCACTGCTGCTTCGATTTCTCCCACTGTTAGTGCTCATTGCTGGGCTGGGGCTATTTTTTGTTTTTGGCTGGCAACGATTTTTCACCATCGACACACTTAAAGCCAACCACATACAACTCACCGCCTTGATCGCAGCCAACCATATTCTGATGTTCTTCGTTGCCATAGGCTTGTACACCATTGTGGTTGCGATGTCGATTCCTGGCGCCTTGGTGCTGAGTATTGCTAGCGGGCTGTTATTTGGCCTGTGGTGGGGAACTGCTGCCGTGGTGCTTGGAGCAACGCTTGGAGCATCGGTTATATTTCTCGCGGTGAAATTGGGCTTTGGTCAATCACTCACGCAACAAGCAGGAAAGACAGTCGCTACAATGGAAGCAGGTTTCAAAAAAAATGCATGGAGCTATCTGCTGATGCTGCGGCTCATCCCTCTCTTCCCATTTTGGTTAGTCAATATTGTGCCTGCATTACTTGGTGTTGCGACAACCACATTTATTATTACTACTGCAATCGGCATCATCCCTGGGAGCTTTGTCTTTGTTTCGATTGGCAATGGCGCAAGTGCAGTATTTACCGCTGGACAAGCTTTAGACCTAGCTATTTTCACCAAGCCAGCAATCATTCTCCCCCTCGTTGGTCTGGCGCTACTATCAGCTATACCGATTCTATATAAAATATACAGCAAAACAAAACCGCCGACAGCGGCAGCGGCAGAGACACCGACACCGATTACAGCAGATATTTGTATTATCGGTGCTGGTGCAGCTGGTCTAAGTTTGGCTGCTGGTGCCGCGCAAATGGGCGCAAACATAGTGCTACTCGAACGAGCAAAAATGGGGGGAGATTGTCTGAATCATGGCTGCGTTCCGTCGAAGGCACTCCTTGCCGCTAGTCAACTCGCACACCGCCATCCACACCCCGAAGACTTTGGGGTCAAGACCACCACATCGGTCGACATGGCCGCAGTTAGCAAACATATTGCCGGGGTGATTGCCGCAATCGCTCCACACGATTCTGTTGAGCGTTTTCGCGAGCTTGGCGTGAAGGTAATCGAAGCAGCTGGCACTTTTGTAGACGCTAGAACAGTTGCGACAACGCATCACATCATCCATGCTCGCTATTTTGTGATTGCAACTGGGTCAAGTCCGCTCGTGCCGCCAATCCAAGGGCTAGCTGCAACACCATACTTTACTAATGAAACAATTTTTGCTAATACAACCTTACCAGAACATTTATTGGTGCTGGGTGGCGGACCAATTGGGGTTGAAATCGCGCAGGCATACGCGCACCTCGGGGCTAAAGTAACCATCATCAGTGCGTTACCGATACTCAATCGTGATGATGCTGACTGTGTCGAAATCCTGCGTGGTGCATTGACTAGCTGCGGCATCGATATTATTGAAAACATCAACATCGATAAGATTAGTGGTGATGCCAACACCGTATCCATTCACTACAGCGCAGCTGATAGCCAGCACCAACTTAGCGGCAGCCATATATTAGTTGCCGCAGGTCGGGTTGCCAATACCCAACACCTTGGTTTAGCTGCTGCGGGTATCGCCCATACTGACCAAGGCGTGTGCGTTGATGCGCGCTTGCGCACTAATTATAAACACATCTATGCAATCGGTGACGTCACCGGGCAACACCAATTTACCCATGTTGCCAGTTATCACGCAGGGATTGTCATTCGCAATATTTTGTTCAAGTTGCGCGCCAAAGTACAAACACATGCAATTCCTTGGGTCACGTATACCAGCCCAGAAATGGCTCATGTTGGTTTAACAGAAGCTGAAACTAACGCACAGTTTGCAGATGTTAAAGTCTTGAGATGGTCATTTGCCGATAACGACCGCGCCCGCACCGAACGATTATCGGGGCTGGTGAAAATATACGTGCGCAACAATGGACAGATTCTTGGTGCCGATATTGTTGCTCCGCATGCTGGAGAAATCATTCAGCCGTGGATTTTAGCTATCAACAGCAAGCTCAAAATTGGGGCAATGGCGGCGTATATCTCACCATATCCGACTTGGAGTGAAGTCAATAAACGGGTTGCGGGTACATTTTATACTAAAAAATTATTTTCGAAGCGTGTCCGCATCATCGTCCGCTTCCTGCTCAAGCTACCATTCTAACCCATGGGGCAACAACCGCTAGCCAGCAAAATACGCCCAAGCAAGCTTGTAGAAATTATTGGGCAAACACATTTATTGCAAGCAGGGATGCCGCTGTATGAAGTGCTCAGTGCTCACACGCTCCATTCTATTATTTTATGGGGTCCACCAGGGGTAGGGAAAACAACAATTGCCTTGGCGATTGCCGCGGCGCATGCAGCGAATATATTTACTATTTCTGCGGTCAATACTGGGGTGAGTGATATTCGCAAAATCGTTGCTGCTGCAAAAATGTACCCTGTCAATATCGTGTTTATCGACGAAATTCACCGCTTTCACAAAGGCCAGCAAGACGCATTGCTGCCGCACGTTGAAAACGGGCTATTTACCTTGATTGGCGCAACAACTGAAAACCCATCATTCGCGCTCAACAATGCGTTGTTATCTCGTATGCAAGTATATGTGTTGCAATCACTCAGCGATGGTGAACTTGATAAAGTGTTAAATAACGCTGTTATCGCAGCGTCGCTGCAACATATAGCCATCAGCGACACTGCACGCAAAATGCTGATTGCGCATGCCGACGGCGATGCGCGCCGGCTATTGAATACCCTTGAGATTAGCCTAAATGCTCGCCGTGGAGATATGCACAGCATCACTGATGCTGATATGCAACACGCAATTGGCGATGCAATGCGGCGATTCGACAACCACGGCGAAGATTTTTATAACGCGATTTCCGCACTGCATAAATCAGTGCGCGGTTCAAACCCCGATGCCGCGTTATATTGGCTGTGCAGAATGATTGATGGTGGTTGCGACCCGTTGTATATCATCCGCAGAGTGCTGCGCATCGCCAGCGAAGACATTGGCAACGCTGACCCCAAAGCGTTGGGACTGTGTATTAACGCCGCTGCTACCTATCAGCGCCTCGGCAGTCCAGAAGGTGAATTAGCAATCGCCCACGCCGTGATCTACATTGCCTGTGTACCCAAAAGCAATGCTGTGTACACAGCATTTAACGCCGCAATGAAACTGGTGCGCAGTTCGCCATCATACCCCGTTCCGCTGCACTTGCGCAACGCGCCTACCAAACTGATGGAGTCGCTTGATTACGGCAAAAACTACCGCTATGCCCACGACGAACCTGATGCGGTTGCCCATGGTGAAAACTACTTTCCTGATGGAGTCGACCCAATTGAATTGTACCAGCCAACCGAGCATGGGCTTGAAGCCAACATCAAAAAACGCCTCGACTGGCTGCGCGAACAATCTGCCAAGCTACAATAACGCCACAAGCAACGCTCACATCATATTCATTTGGTGGATTACAGCCCACAGTAAAATTTGCAAGCCTTGACTTAATCAGAGCTTGCCTATATCCCACCGATACAGACATATTTGGTATCAAAATAATCTGCTAAACCTTCACAACCGCCTTCTTTGCCTAGCCCACTTTCTTTCAAGCCACCAAATGGAGCTTCAACGGTGGTGATGAGACCTTCATTGATCCCAATTAACCCATATTGCAATTGGTCATTCATTCTAAAAGCACGAGCAAGATCGTTGGTATAGATATACGCTGCTAAGCCAAACTCTGTATTGTTAGCCGCAACGATGACTTCTTCTTCTGAGGTGAATGTAAACACAGCGGCAACAGGTCCAAATATTTCTTGTTGAGCGACAGCCATGGTTGCGTTGGCGTTGACCAACACAGTCGGTTGATACCAAGTGCCACCAAGCTGATGCGCTGCACCACCTGTTGTTACGGTTGCACCTTTGGCTGTGGCATCGGCAACGATGGAGGATACTTTATCAAAGCTGTTGCTATCGATAAGTGGTCCTTGTTCAACACCTGGGGTCATACCGTCTCCAACGTGGAGGTTCTGCGTAGCTGCGGTGAGTTTTTCGACAAAGCTATCGTGCACGCCTGATTCAACAAAAAAACGATTGGCGCAGACACAGGTTTGTCCTGAATTGCGGTATTTTGCAATCATTGCCCCAGCAACAGCTGCATCAATATCAGCGTCGTTAAAAACGATAAATGGCGCATTGCCGCCAAGTTCCATCGATATTTTTTTTACGGTATCTGCTGATTGCCTAATCAATATTTTGCCAACTGCTGTTGACCCGGTAAACGTCATTTTACGCACACGTTTATCGGCCATAATCGTGCTGGCTATTACGCTTGCCGCACCTGTGACAATATTGATGACCCCCGCAGGGAAGCCAACTTCTTCTGCGAGTTTACCCCATGCCAAGGCAGAATATGGCGTTTGTGACGCTGGCTTAACCACCGTTGTGCAGCCTGCGGCAAGCGCTGGACCAAGTTTGCGTGCGAGCATTGAAGATGGAAAATTCCATGGAGTAATCGCTGCGACAACACCAACTGGGTGATGGGTGACGAAGAGCTTTCTACCATTTACAGGAGCAGGAATAATACTGCCTTTGGCGCGACGAACTTCTTCTGCAAACCATAAAATATATGCTGCGCCGATAGTAATTTCTCCAGCAGCTTCGCTCAGCGGCTTGCCTTGTTCAGCTGTGAGTAGTGCAGCAAGCGCATCTTTATTATCCATTAAGGCATCGTGGAGCTTACGCAGCAGCCCGACTCTTTCGCCAGTACTTAATGCAGCAAATGTGGGGAATGCTTGGTGCGCAGCAGTTATTGCCGCCTGTGTTTCTGTTACGCCGAAATCTGGAACGCAACCAAGAATATCGCCTGTTGCAGGATTGGTGACAGTAATCGATTTACCTGTAGTGGTCTTCCATTCGCCGCCAATGAAGTTTGCATCAATTTTGTATTTATTGTAATCAGTCATAATTCATATCCCAAAATAGTTGTTATGAAATCTTGCGCCAGAGGGTATAAATGTCAAACCCTTTTCATTGCAGATTAGCAGAGTAGTATTTACTAGTCAGTTATGCCCAATCTAATCAGAGCTTCCTTGAATATTCGCACACGCATGCAGCACTACAAACACGCATACCCGCACCTTGCTGCGCGGATGGTAGCGCTTTTTTCCCAGTTACTTGATTGTGAAAAAACATGGCTGCTTGCCCATGATGACGAGCAATTGACAACAGCGCAAATTGACACACTCAACAATGGCATCGCCCGCTGTAGCGCAGGCGAGCCATTGGCGTATATCATTGGTCATATCCAGTTCTGTGGGTTGGAATTTGAGGTTGATGCAGCGGTATTGATTCCGCGCGAAGATAGCAAAACGCTGGTAGATACTGCTTGCGTTCGATGCCAATCAGCCAACGCTGCGGTACTAGATATGGGCACGGGTTCAGGGGCAATTGCCGCGGCAATTGCAGCATGCCAACCAGCATGGCAGGTAAGTGCTTGCGATATCAGTGCTGCTGCATTAGTGGTTGCTAGGCGTAATTTTGCCAAGCACTCCCTCAATATTGCAATAATTAGGTCTGATTGGTTTGCGGCTATTACCGCTCGATATAATGTGATTGTCGCCAATCCACCATACATTGGCTATGATGATACGCAGCTACAAGCAAGCGTTGTCGCCCACGAACCGCATCTGGCATTGTTCGCAGCTGACAACGGTCTTGCAGCACTCGCGCATATTATTCGCGCAGCCAAACAGTATTTGCATGCAGACGGTTTATTGTGTTTAGAACATGGATTTACCCAAGCAAGCGCAGTACAAGCGTTGCTGCAAGAATATGGATATGTCAATATTCGCAGTGATTGTGACCCGGCAGGTCATCAGCGCGTAACCAGCGCTCGCTATGTTGGCTAATCGCATTCAAGCGATATAAGGTAGTTCTATTTTTTTATTAAAATTTCACGTTTACTGTTGCTTCCCATTGGTCCAACGATGCCGTTTTCTTCTAGTTGTTCTATAATCCGTGCAGAGCGGTTATAGCCAATATTGAATTTGCGTTGGATGAGGGAAATCGATACGCGCTGTCCTTGCACAATAAAATCAGCAATTTCTTGGTACAATGCTCCATCTCCATTCTCTTCGCTTGCTTGGTCGTCAATAGCTTGTTTGTCGCTCGTTGCCGCGGCGGCGGTATCTGAAATGATATTAGACACATACTCGGGGACACCTTGATGGCGCCAGTTTTCGACAACTGCATGGACTTCATCATCACTCACAAACGCACCATGGACACGGCTTGGGGTGTTCGCGCCAGATGGAAAATACAACATGTCGCCATGACCTAACAGTTGCTCGGCACCGTTTTGATCGAGAATAGTCCGCGAATCGATTTTTGACGATACTTGATACGCAATCCGTGATGGTATATTGGCTTTAATCAACCCTGTGATCACATCAACCGACGGCCGCTGGGTTGCCAAAATAAGATGAATTCCTGCGGCGCGCGCCTTTTGTGCAATTCTTGATATCAATTCTTCGACTTTCTTTTTATCGGTGACAATCATCATATCGGCAAATTCATCGATAACGACGACGATAAATGGTAGGCGTTTGAGTTTAGGCGGGGTGATTTCTTTCTTATATAACGGATCAGTAATACCGCCTGTTGGCGCGGCAGCATCGACTTTTATGTTAAACCCTTCTATGTTGCGCACACCCAAATGTGACATGAGTTTGTAGCGGCGCTCCATTTCAGCTACGCACCAGCGCAAGCCGTTGGCAGCGTCTTTCATGTCGGTAATGACTGGGGTCAACAAATGTGGAATACCGTTATACACTGCGAGTTCTAACATTTTAGGGTCTACCATCAGCAGCCGCAATTCCTGCGGTGTTCGTCGATATAACAGGCTGACGAGCATCGCGTTAATCCCGACAGATTTTCCTGATCCTGTGGTCCCTGCAGCGAGTAAATGCGGCATTTTGGCAAGGTCGCCAATCACTGCCTTCCCTTCAATATCATGACCAAGCGCCAGCGGCAGCTTATGCTCACCTTTGGCAAACACATCATCGTCGAGTACGCTATGCAAACGCACTATTTTTCTGTGCTTGTTGGGGATTTCAACGCCAACAGTAGACCGCCCAGGAATCACCTCGACGACACGCACACTCATCACCGCAAGTGAGCGGGCCAGGTCACGGGCAAGATTGGTTATTTTGATCGCTTTGGTGCCTGGGGCGGGTTGCAGCTCATAGCGGGTAATCACGGGTCCTGGACTCCAGTCAACGACTTTTGCAGCAACACCAAAATCAAGGAGTTTTTGTTCCAGCAAGCGACCGATGGCATTCAATTCTTCAGGTGTTTGTTCTATGGAATTGCCTTCATCCGCAACCAATGCCTGTATTGCTGGAAACGTATATGCAACCAGCTTGGTGTCGACATATACATGGCCAGCAGGGAGTTGTGCTGGGGTTGATGTTGCATCTTGCTGTGGTTGTTGTTTGACATTTTGTTGCTGCCGCGGTTGATCTTGTTGGACAGTTGTGTTTCTTTCAGATGTCAGTGGTGGCAATGCTGTATTGCTCATTGGGCTATCATCCCAATCAGCAGTCATGCTATCGTTTTCAACTGAGCTGCTTGCAACTGCATTGCTGCCAGTAAACGTAGCATCAGCTAGCTTGGCAGCAGAGGTCGATGGAGATGGAGCAGCTTGTTGTGTTGTTAGCGTTGGCCGCGCTGCAACCAATGGAATAGCAGGATTTGTCCGCGTGTTTGGTTGTTGCGTATTGTGTTGGCTTGCTGCAACACGCTTGTTTGGATGTTTTCTGTTGCGCTTGTTGGCTAGCAAATTTACGGCTGTTTTGATATTATTAAATGCATTAGTTGCCCGTAGCAGCCAATTCCCAAGCGCTTCAGCCCAATGAAGCCATGAGTGATTGCTAAGCAAGCCAATGCTGATGATGCACAATCCCAAAAAGATGATGGTTGTCCCCATCAAGCCCAGCACTGGCAATGTCAACTCGCTAACTGTCGCACCGATAATGCCACCGCTGGTTAAGGGTAAATGTTGCAAATTAACAACATGTATGCCGAGCAGGCCCGACGAACTGATGATAAAAAGCAGATAGCCAAGGTAGCTTAACCAACTAAATGGCGACGTAGTAATTGCAAAGCGTTTGTGGGAAAAAGTCATCACCCCCAGCAGACCAAGCACACACGGCAACATATATGCTAAATACCCAACTAACAGAAACAGAGCATTGGCAATATGTGCACCAAATGCTCCCATAACATTGTGGGTGTTTTCCGCAAGCTTAACTCTAAACGGATTCACCGCGGCAATTTGGTGGGTATCAGTTGGGTTATAGCTAAATAATGTAAGGGTAATACAAACGGCGACAAGAATACAGATAAGGCCGATGGCCTCGTATGCTGCTGGAGTGACTTTCATGCGTTAGCGCTGCTGCAAGTAATAAAAATGTTAGAGTGATTGAATCGAATTGTTATACTATACTGCTCATATATTGTAGCGGATAATGTACAGTATTTTATTCGTATCAGTGGTTAGTGAGCAAATTAAATGAATACTGCACAATACTGCACAATACTGCACAATACTGCACAATACTGCACAATACTGCACAATACTGCATTGCATAATACTGCAAAAATTGACACAGCGAAAGCTCAATCATCACTGCTATTATATTAGAATAGCCAGCAACCAAGCAGTGCATCAAACCACGCAGATCCAATCTAATTACAGCTAACAATGAAATAAATGGTATTATGACTCATCATAAACTTTTAATATTAGGATCTGGTCCAGCCGGTTATACCGCAGCAATATATGCCAAACGCGCCAATATTGATGTGGCGCTGCTTACAGGTCTTGAGCAAGGTGGTCAATTAGTATCCACAACTGATGTAGAAAATTGGCCAGGCGGCATAGCAGGCTTGCAAGGACCTCAGCTCATGGAAGACATGCAGGCGCAATGCGAACGGCTGCAAATACCAATACTGAATGATCATATCAACACTAGCACGTTAACTAGTAGTCCATTTAAATTGTACGGTAATGACGATACCAGCTATAGCTGCAATGCATTAATTATAGCCACGGGAGCAACGGCGCAATATCTAGGATTGGCAAGCGAACAACGCCTGCTCGGCAATGGTGTGAGCTCCTGCGCCACCTGTGATGGTTTTTTTTACAACAATAAGCCTGTTGCGGTAATTGGCGGCGGCAATACTGCAGTTGAAGAAGCCTTGTATTTATCCAATATTGCCAGTCGCGTTACTTTAATTCATCGTCGCGATAGCTTGCGTGCAGATCAAATTTTGCAGCAGCGGCTGCTGAAAAAGAACAATATCACCATCAAATGGTGCAAAACCGTCAACAAGGTTTTGGGGAATAACAAAACTGGTGTAATTGGTTTGCGCATCCAGCATACCCAAACCAATGCGTTTGAAGACCTCGCGGTAAACGGCGTGTTCATTGCTATTGGGCACAAACCAAATACCGCTATGTTTACAGGTCAATTGTTGATGAATCATGACTATATCTCTGTAGAGTCAGGGATGGCTGGTAATGCGACGGCAACAAGTATATTGGGGGTATTTGCCGCAGGCGATGTGGTTGATGCTGTGTATCGTCAAGCTGTGACATCTGCAGCCAGCGGCTGCATGGCTGCATTAGATGCCAAACAATACCTCGACGAGCAATGATTGCGCGCGATATATTGGTGGCATACGCCGATACGTTACTTGATATTGATAACTTTAGCGATTACAGCCCAAATGGACTGCAAATAGCTGGTGGAGCAACTGTTACAAAAATTGCAACAGCAGTTACGGCATCGCAGCAAGCAATAGCACTGGCGAGCCAATGGCAGGCAGATGTATTAGTCGTTCATCATGGCTATTTTTGGCAGAACGAACCCCGACCTATAGTTGGCGCACACCACGCGAGAATTGCTGCGCTTATTCAAAACAACATCAGCTTACTTGGGTATCATTTGCCGTTAGACCAGCATGCAAAGCTAGGCAATAACGCGCAACTGGCACGCCTGCTCGGCTTGGAGATTACCGCATTGTTACCCACACCGTTATACGGCGTGGCAACGCTGCTGCCGCAACCGCAATCGGCACAACAATTTGCTGTACTCGTTAGCCAACAACTAGGCAATAACACGGTGATATTAGGAGATGACAGCAAATCGATTCAAAAGATAGCAGTGTGCACTGGCGGCGCACAAAACCAGTTTGCGTCCATTATTACCCTAGGTTTTGACGCTTATATTTGCGGCGAGGCCAGCGAACAACAATATCATCAAGCACTCGAAAGCAATACGTGTTTTATTTGGGCTGGGCACCACGCCACAGAACGCTACGGTGTGCAAGCACTTGGGAGTCATTTAGCGGCGCATTTTGGCATTGAACACCGCTATTTTGAGCTGGATAATCCTGTTTGAAAAGGTCCGCTACCAGCAGATACTAGTGGGATTTCCCAACCGTACTAGCAAGACCTTGTCGCGGCTAGGCGGCTTTTTTGAGCATTGACTTCAACACGTAGTGGAGGATGCCCCCGTCTTGAAAATAGTCGATTTCCTGTGGAGTATCGATGCGAACTTTGGCTGTAAAAACGGTTTGTTTGCCGTTGGCTGCTGTCGCAGTCACTTGTACCGTTTTGCTGGTGCCGTTGTCAATGCCTGCAATAGTAAACGATTCATGCGCGGTGAGCTCGAGTGATTTTGCGGTTGCGCCGCCGGTGAATTCGAGCGGTAATATTCCCATTCCGACCAGGTTGGTGCGGTGAATACGCTCAAAGCTTTCAGCAATAACTGCTTGAATACCAAGTAAATATGGTCCTTTTGCCGCCCAGTCACGCGATGACCCCGTACCATATTCTTTGCCGGCGATAATGATTGCTGGGGTGTTGCTAGC
Organism: Gammaproteobacteria bacterium; assembly: GCA_965277405.1. Taxonomy (GTDB): domain Bacteria; phylum Pseudomonadota; class Gammaproteobacteria. The sequence goes on along the minus strand of OZ255726.1, from coordinate 335,076 downwards.
GCGGTATTTCATTGCGACATCATAGATTGTCATTTGCTCACCGCTGGGAATGTGGACAGACATGCCACCTTCAACACCATCGAGCATCTGATTTTTAATGCGGATATTGGCGAATGTACCGCGTACCATTATTTCGTGGTTGCCACGGCGTGATCCATACGAATTAAAGTCTTTCGCTGCTGCACCTTTTTCTTGCAAATATTTACCAGCTGGGCTTTGTGCTTGAATATTCCCAGCAGGCGAGATGTGGTCAGTCGTTACGGAGTCACCAAGCAGCGCCAATGCGCGGGCACCTTGAATGTTTTCAATAGCAGGGCGTGCTTCGCTAATCCCATCAAAAAAGTTTGGCTTGCGCACATATGTAGAGTTTTCGTCCCATTCAAACTTACCTGCAGATGCAACCTTGATTGACTGCCAACGCCCATCCCCTGCAAACACGTTGTCATACACATGCGCAAATTGAGATTGTTGCACGCCTTGCAGTGCTGCGCTGATTTCGTGGTTGTTTGGCCATATATCTTTCATAAAGACATTGTTGCCATCTCTGTCGCTACCAAGTGGTTGCTGCATTAAGTCGATATTCATCGTCCCAGCTAATGCGTATATCACCACCAGCGGTGGTGATGCTAGGTAGTTCATTTTGACATGCTGATGGACACGTCCTTCAAAATTGCGGTTGCCAGATAAGACAGCGGCAACTGTGAGGTCGTTGTTAACAATTGCGTTGGTAATCTGTGTTGGCAATGGACCAGAATTACCAATACAGGTGGTACAGCCGTAACCTGCAACGTTGAATTGCAATTGCTCAAGGTATGTCAGTAGTCCTGATGACTGGAGGTATGCTGTAACAACTTGTGAGCCTGGCGCGAGTGATGTTTTTACCCATGGTTTGCGTTGTAGCCCGAGTTGAACCGCTTTTTTTGCAACTAGGCCAGCAGCGACTAATACCGCTGGATTTGAGGTGTTGGTGCACGATGTAATCGCGGCTATCACCACATCGCCTTCGGTCATTGCGCAGTCTTGACCGTCGATTGTAACTGCTACTGTGCGCAGAGGTGCAGTAAAATATTTTTGAAATTCTTGTTGCGAATTGCTAAGATCGATGCGGTCTTGTGGGCGTTTTGGTCCAGCGATTGATGGAACGATAGTTGAGATATTTAAGGATAAGTGCTCACTAAACTGCGTTTGGCTGTAATCATGGTTAAAGATTTTTGTGGCGCGAGCATATTGCTCAATCAACGTAATTTGTGCCTCGCTGCGATTGGTTAAACGTAGATATGCAAGGGTGATTTCATCAATTGGAAATAAACCACAGGTTGCACCATATTCTGGTGCCATATTGGCAATCGTGGCGCGATCTGCAAGCGATAAGTTGACAATACCGCTGCCGTAGAATTCTACAAATTTACCGACTACGCCGTGGTTACGCAGCATTTCGACAATCACTAACACCAAGTCGGTCGCTGTTGTACCTTCTGGCATGTTTCCTGTGATTTCAAAGCCAACAACTCGAGGAATTAGCATCGAGATTGGCTGACCCAACATTGATGCTTCAGCCTCAATGCCACCAACTCCCCAGCCAAGCACACCAAGACCATTGACCATTGTGGTGTGGGAATCAGTGCCGACGACAGTGTCAAAATATGCTTGTTGACTGTCGTTGCTAAAGACTACACGCGCCAGTTTTTCGAGGTTTATTTGATGGACAATGCCGCTTCCTGGAGGCACAACAGCAAAATTATCAAGTGCTTCTTGCCCCCACTTTAAAAAAGTATAGCGTTCTTGATTGCGTTGGTATTCAATTTTGCTGTTTTCATCGAGGGCAGAGCTTGTGCCGAAATTATCAACTTGCACCGAGTGATCGATCACCAGTTCAACCGGCTGTAGCGGACGAATTTTGCTCGGGTCACCGCCGAGTTCTTCCATCGTTTCGCGCATAGTGGCTAAATCTACAACGGCAGGCACGCCTGTGAAGTCTTGCAGTAATACCCGCGCTGGGCGAAAGGAAATGGCGTACGTTGCTGGAGCTGACGCATCCCAAGCTAATAAATGTTGTATATCTGCTTTGGTAACCGTGTGGTCGTCTTCGTAGCGCAACAGGTTTTCTAATAATATTTTGAGGCAAAACGGCAGTTTGCTGGCTTGTGGCAACAATGAAAAATTAAAAATTTCATATTGTGTATCAGCGATAGATAGCTTCTGTCGAGTATTAAAACTGTTGTCTGACATGGTTCTCTCTGTAGCTTAAATGAAGGTATGTGCCGCGGTATTGCCTGCTGTACGGTGGAACGTCAACGTTCATACGCTAGGTGGCTCTGACAGTAAATATTTCAGAGCTGGCACAACTTTGTGGTATTATCTGAATGAACAGCGAGATTTTTCGATTTCATCGAGCTTTGCCTCATCAATCTCTCCTGTCACATATTTGCCGTCAAATACAGAACAGTCGAGTTCATGGAGTTCGCTGTTCTCTTGGAGGATGCTTTCTTTGAGTGCATCTAATTCTTGAAAAATCAACCCATCGCAGCCAATGTCCTGGCAAAATTGCTGAATACTTTGATCCTGAACACTTTGATTATAGGCAATCAGCTCTTTCTGGCTGGGGGTGTCGATGCCATAGATATTTCTATACAGAATACGCGGTGCAGCAGATGCTATATACACTTTTTTTGCGCCAGCGTCACGGACCATTTGGGTGATAATTTTTGCGGTGTTGCCGCGCACGATTGAGTCATCAACTAATAATACTGATTTGCCACGGAACTCTTCATGCACAGGTTGAAATTTACGACGGATTGACGCTAGGCGTTCGCGTTGTTTATTCATGATGAAGGTGCGACCGATGTAGTGGTTTTTTATCAGTCCTTCGCTGTATGGAATGCCGGTGACACGGGCAACTTCAAGCGCTGAGACGCGGCTTGTATCTGGAATAGGCATCACTGTATCAATGGTAACTTCTTGTTCCACCTCCAATTTTTTCTTTATTTGTTTGCCTAATGCTATCCCCATATTGCGCCGCGCTGAGTATACAGACACGTTGGCAATGACTGTCTCTGGTTTCGCTAAATAAATATATTCAAACGCACAGGGGCTATGTTTTTCGCACGCAATGATTTGCCTGCGGTGTAATGTGCCGTTCATGTCGATAAACATTGCAGCGCCAGCAGGAACATCGCCTTGGTGGGTGTAGCCCAAGGCACATAATGCAGTGGATTCAGAAGCGAATAAATACGATGATTTGCCGTCAATCTCACGGCTACCCCACGCCAGTGGGCGAATGCCATATTGGTCTCGAAATACTAGCATACCTTGGCCGGCAATCATCGCTACCACGCTAAATGCACCTTCGCATTGTTTGTGGACTTGGGCGACTGCCGCGAAGATATCCTCAGGTTGCGGGTTATTCTGTACCTTATGTTGCATTGATTCTGCTAGTACATTCAAAAGAAGTTCACTATCTGAGTTACTGTTAATATGGCGTTTGCTGATAAACTGTTGGAATAAATCTATTTTGTTGGTGAGGTTGCCATTGTGGACGAGGGTAATACCGTATGGGGAATTCACATAAAACGGCTGTGTTTCATTATTTGTGTTATCGCCACTGGTCGTGTAGCGCACGTGAGCAATGCCAAAATTACCTTGCAGCGCATTTAAGTGCTGCGGTTGACGGAATACATTACACACCAGACCGCGTTTCTTGCGGTATGAAAACACATATTCCTTCATAGTAGCAATACCTGCGGCGTCTTGTCCGCGGTGCTGGAGCATGGTTAACGCATCAACGAGTTGTTCTGCAACTCCTTTTGGAGCATATAGTCCAGCAATCCCACACATGTTTATAGCTCTGGTGGGGGTGGCAGAACCCTCATAATAGCATTGGCATGTTGCTGTATCCATGCCAGTATGTCGTCAACATAGCCAGAAAAAATGTTGTTTTGCCACCACATTTCACTATTCATATGGGTCAGTTGCAGGACATAGCCGAGCAGCACGACCAGCGCTACGCCACGCACAGCACCAAGGGCGCCGCCGGCAACTGTATTCACCGGACCAAGTGTTCCCCCTATTTGGAGTTGGCTGACTATTGATTGGACAATCAGGTTGATAATAACGTACAGCAGGACAGTAACTATAATGAACGCAATAGTAAATCTGGTGCTGTCATCTGCAATTAATGCTGTTGTTATGTTGGCAACGTAGCTTGCTACAGCGCTGCCAATATACAGAGAAAGCAGCAAGATAATAAGGGCAATGACTTCACGAATTGCTCCGCGAAACACACCGATGACTGCTGATACAGCGATCATTACTACTAATACAATGTCTATTATTTCCATGTGATTTGTCTGTTAAGTTAAGGTACCTTCGAATAATTCGTTGCGGATTGGGTTGGTTGCAGGTGCTGATAATTGCAAGGCGCATGCCGTAGCGTATACGCCAAGGGATGCAACACAGCAAGTACTTGCTTAAGTTTCGTCATTATTTTTGCTCATGCTCGCCCATCATAAGCTGTATGCAGAGTTGCCTTTAATTAGGGCTTGCTGTATATTTGCGAATAATGCCTTGCAAACCATGGCGCTCTTCGATGAGCTTGGCTTGGGCCAGTACAGTGTCGCGTTGTAGCGCTGGGTTGATATAGACAATGTAGAGCGTGCGACCTGCAGCACGTTTTGGTTGCAGAAAAGATTGGATATCATCACTATTCAATTTTTGAATGAGTACGACTGCATTGGCGCGTTCAGCAAACGATGCAACTTGCAGCGTCCAACCTGCTTGAATATCAAACGCAGAGCTTGGCGCTGCCTGATTAGGCGCGGCAGTGTTAGCCTCGCTGCCGCCTTCGTCCATGAGAGTAACCTCTGTGACTTGCTCATTACGCAATTGGCTGACGCCTGTTTGTGGTTGGCCTCCAGTGTTTAGCGTTTGCGGATTTTTATTGTTGGTATTCAGCGCAGCCTCGCCCAGCGGTATTGTGTTATTTTGGTCATTGGCTGCGGCGTCGATAATGCCATTGACCTGCTGCTGGTGTTTTGTCAAATTGTCTGTTAAATCAATAGTTTGAATCGGTACAAGTTTTGCAATAGGTTGCGTAACAATTTCACCGCCACCATCTAGAACCATGGGGGCAAAAATAACTATCAACATAAAAATAGCGCCCGCACCAATCAAACGTTTTTTCAGCTGTAATTCCAAGTGTTTAGCCTCAATAATGGTAAAAACAATGTTGCGTTGTCCATTGTATGCATTCTATAGGAAAAACAAACTATTCAAAAATAAGATTGGTTAATTGTTATACTGCAGTTGTTACAATTTTGATGATTCCTTGGGAAAATCTATTGAGGCATGCGCAAGATGGGGTATGCAATGTCTTCATCCGTATGGATTAGGATGCGCATCTTTAAAGCGTACCGTGTCGCTATTTAATCTTTTGCTACAGTAATATTATTATTCACGCAAGGCATTTACTCTAGCCGATGTAGCCGCAGTTTTTTAGGGTGCATCTTTGCCTACCATACTCTGTATATGACTGGATTTCGAGCAAACTTTCAACTAAGCACAATTGTTACTACGACAGTAGCATGCCTTACTTTGTCAATTTTTTTGTATGGTTTGTTTTTTTTATTTACAGGAAATGATGGACTGATACTGTTTTTTAACGCGGGGTTTATTTCAGTACCGTTGTATAACACTATCAAAATAATTGTATTCACGTCCTTGAGTGTTGTCGTTGTTGCGTCTATTTGTGCGTGGGTCAATACAGTAGTGGCGTATCCATTGCGCAAACTAGCTGACTTTATGCTGGTGCTGCCAATTGTGTTGCCGGTGTTTAGTACCATTTATGCGTATGAGCTCGTCTTTAATACATTTGAATTACCACGATGGTTTGAGTTTCACAGTGTTGCAGGAAGCTGCTTGGTATATTTCATCAATTTGTTTCCATATGCATATATGCTATTACGCGCAAATTTTTCTACCCAGAACCGTCGTTTTTATGAGCTAAGCACAACCAGTGGGGTTGGGCCATTTGCATCCTTTATGCAGACAATCATTCCGCTAGCCCGCCGCAGTATATTTGCTGCATGTATATTGGTGGGTTTTGAAATTTTTTCAGATTACACCGTAGCAATTTTGTTAAAAACACCAACGCTCGGTTCATTATTACTACAAACATTTACCAGCAAACAAAACTATCATGACATCGGCATACAACTTGCAGTTACGGTGGTTATTTTCATTGGGATTGTTGTTATATTTGAACTGCTCCTCCGCCGTCAAAAACAATATCATCAACTCATTGCTGGACATCAAAAATTTCTGCCCCAACCTGTTTCCACACAAAAATCACTTGCTGCTTTTGCCCTTAATAGCGTAATAATCATCGTTTTACTTGTCGTCCCACTTGTGGCATTACTGAGTAATAGCTTGCAAAATATGCCAGCAAGCACTATTTGGCTGCAACAATCAATCATAAATAGCACGATACTAACCACGATTGCCGCGAGTATTATTATTGTGATTGCCTTGCTATTTTTTATCCACATCCAGCAACAAGGCAAACGTAACTCGCTTACTTGGCAATGGAATGTTACCGCTATGGCAATGGTATTGCCGACCACATTACTTGCCACCTTAGGGCTATTCACAATCGATACCATTGAGCCTGAACTGTATGCTTGGTATCGGGCGCTTGGATTATCTCCTGCTATTATTAGCCTTGCAATAGTGGTTGTTATCACCTTCATTGCCTTAACTGTAAAGTTTCTCGCGCTTGTCTTATACCCACTCGCCTCTATCATCGAGTCGATTGGTTTAGATATGGAGCAGGCCGCACAAACCCTTGGCAGCAATCAACGGCGGCTATTTGTTGATCTGTTCCTGCCAACACACGTGCGGCTATTGCTGGCAATCTGCTGTATTATTTGGATAAAAATATTTACAGAAATCTCTATTCAAGCTGCGCTTCCAGGCGCTTTTTTTCCATTATTGACGCCACAAGTATTTGAGAAAATACTAGAATCTGGAATACAAAGCACAATTCGTGAACAGCTGGCTATGATTGGCGTCTCGACGGTGTTCGTCACAATCTTATATTTTTTAATTCCTAAAAAGCATGGACTATTCTCTTGAGCTGCGCAATGTTTCATTACGCATCAATCAATACCGCCTTGCCAATGATATATCTTTTCAGTTGCAAACAGGTGAACTCGCATGCTTACTCGGTCCTACAGGCAGTGGTAAATCTTCCGTTTTGCGAGCTATAGCTGGGCTTATCTCGATTGATGATGGTGAAATACTTATTGGCAGTATTCTTTGCAGCTCAACTAAAAAACATGTGCCTACGCATACGCGACAAACGACATTAGTGTTTCAAGAAAACACGCTGTTTCCACATATCACCTTAGAAGAAAACATCCGCTACGGCATTAAAAACTGGACCTTACAAAACCGCAATTCACGGGTGAATAAGTTGCTCAAAATCACCTGTCTTGAACACAAACGAACCTTGTATCCACATCAATTATCTGGTGGTGAATTACAACGTGGCGCGATTGCCCGCGCGATGGCGCCACGACCACGGATTATGCTGCTAGACGAGCCATTCTCCAACCAAGATACGGAAATTCGTGAAGAACTGGCATGGGAAGTCCGCCAGTTACTCAAAAGCGAACAGACCACAGCTCTTATGGTCACCCATAATCAAGATGAAGCCTTTGCGCTCGCAGACAAAATTGGACTGCTGCACCATGGTGATTTAGTGCAATGGGATTATCCGCAGCAATTGTATCATCGACCCATAAATAGATTTGCTGCAGAATTTGTTGGTCGCGGCTCAACCATTAAAGGCATAGTGCAAAGCAAAACTGCTGTCGCAACTTCATTGGGAAGAATAACTGGAGCTATTGATACAGAAAAATTTAGGATACGGCAACAAGTCGAAGTATTTTTACGCCCAGAAGATATCGAGTTTAATAAAAATAGTAGAAAAAAAGCACGGGTTATGCAGCGACGCTTTCGCGGCACAAATTATTTTTATACGTTTGAAACAATTGATTCTTTAGAACAATTCAGTTGCTTTATTTCTAGTAACTACGTGTATGAAACTGGCGACTTAGTTGGACTTACCCTGAATGTCCCAGATTTAATTTTATTCCACGATTATGGCGCGCACCCATAAGAACCCGTAAATACAGCAGATTTTTGTAACACTATTGAATTTCATTATTTAGTTTCTTCATTTTAAATTGTTAGCCTCAATGCTCTGCGCAATCTATTTGCAGGATGCTGATTGCCTGATTGCCTGATTGCCTGATTGCCTGATTGCCTGATTGGATGATTGCCTGATTGCGTGGTTGTGAATTTAAACTCTGGACTTTGAGTGTTGACTGTGTGGTTTTCTCGCTGTATTGCTGCCGCGTATCATAGCCAATACACTCGCTTTATCAGCAAATTTGCTGGCATTTGTTGAAGATTGCAAGGTGCAAACCATAGGCGCATGGCGTAGCATATACGCCATGCGTGGCGTTTTTGTTCCGTCTCGCCGAGCATGGACTTAAGCAGAAGTTGGTTAAATTGTCTCATTTTAATAATCTCAGTTACTCCTAAGGTCGTTGTTAATGTGTTTAATACTAGGTAAAAGATTGTAATTCTCCCGGTAATTCTCTCAGGTGGTATAGGTTCGCGGTTGTGGCCGCTGTCTCGAGAAGCGTGTCCCAAGCCATTTATTAAGCTTGCTTGCGGTCAGAGTTTTATTCAGAAGACATACCTGCGTGCTATTGGCCTTGCGGACGTACACGAAGTTGTCACTGTTACTAATAGAAATTTGTTTTTTTACACGAAAGACGAGTTTGATGAGGTGGCAAAAGGTCGAGTTCGCAATACATTTTTGTTAGAGCCGTTTGCGCGCAACTCAGCAGCAGCGATTGCGTTAGCTGCGCAATATGCGATCGCTCAGTATGGCGCAACTTGCACTATTTTGGTTTTGCCAGCTGATCATTTAATTGATGATTTGTCGGCATTTGCAAATGCTGTAAAGCAAGCTGTTGCTTTATCCGCTACTGGCAAGCTGGTAACCTTTGGCATCAAGCCAAATGCAGCAAAGACAGGGTTTGGCTACATCGAAGCTGCTGGGGACACAGTACAGCGCTTTGTTGAAAAACCAGACCAGGCGACGGCAAGGGAATACCTTTCATCAGGAAGATTCTTTTGGAATTCTGGTATGTTCTGTATGTCAGCTGCTGTCTTCAATACGGAACTAACAGATTTGTGCCCAGACATCGCCAAGCAAGCTAGTGTGTGCTTTAAAAATGCCGCACACTCTCATGGTGATGGCTGGCAACAATACGAAGTATACCCTGATGATTTTGAGTTTATTCAGGATATATCGATTGATTATGCGGTCTTTGAAAAATCAAAAAAAATAATGATCGTACCATGCGATATCGGTTGGTCGGATATCGGAACATGGCTAGAATTTGGATCGCTACACCCGTTAGATAGCGCCAATAATAACGTTTCAGGCAGCGTTCTTCTTGAAGATGTTAAAGATTGTATCGTCCACGGCAGCGATAGATTGATCGCTGCAATTGGCATTAAAAATCTGATTATTGCCGATACAACGGATGCACTTTTAATAGCCGATAAAGAGCGCTATCAGGATGTTTCTTAAATTGTTAGTCATCTGAAATGCAGCAATCACGCCTGTTATAAAGAATTTCCAACGGTGTATCGCCCGTGGGGTAGTTACACAGTGCTGCAAGCAGGCGTGGGGTTTAAGTTGAAACGTATTGAAGTGAAGCCGATGGCAGCGTTACGTTGGCAATCCCACCGTCACCGTAGTGAACATTGGGTGGTTGTCAGCGGCATTGCCACGATAACCAACGGTGGCAAAATCATTGAGCTTGAACATAATCAATCCACGTATATCCCCGTTGGCAGCAAACACCGCTTAGAAAATCGCAACAGTGAACTGCTCACTATGATAGAAATACAGTGTGGTGACTATCTCGATGAAGATGATATTATTCACTATGAGGAGCCGCATGATCAAAAAATTTAAGCTTCACGGGAAAAAAATATGGGTGGCTGGTGCCAACGGCATGGTCGGCTCAGCGATTATCCGTAAGCTTGCTAGTGAACAAATTACACCTTTGGCGACCTGTCGTCAGGATGTTGACCTGCTGGACTATTTACAGGTAGAGCGGTTCTACCAACACCACCAGCCAGATGTCGTTATTCTGGCAGCGGCAAAGGTTGGAGGCATTCATGCCAACAACAGCTATCCTGCCGATTTCATTGCGGAAAATTTGCAAATCCAACAAAATGTTATCTGTGGCGCTTATCGCTATGCTGTAGAAAAATTATTGTTTTTAGGGTCAAGCTGTATATATCCTAAGGATTGTCAGCAGCCAATCAGTGAAAATTATTTGCTAACTGGCTCGTTAGAGCCAACCAATGAAGGCTATGCGATTGCCAAAATTGCGGGAATTAAGCTATGCCAAGCTTATAGAAAGCAGTATGGTTGTGATTTTATTGCTGCTATGCCATGCAATTTATATGGTCCTAGAGACAATTTTCACCCCGATAACAGTCATGTGCCAGCAGCACTACTGCAACGTTTTCATACAGCGAAAATAAATAAATCAAAAAAAGTGTTGGTTTGGGGCTCTGGTCGACCATTGCGTGAATTTTTGCATGTGGATGATTTGGCTGATGCCTGCATATTTTTGTTGCGTTACTACTCAGACTCCAGCCATATAAACGTTGGTACTGGCTATGATATTTCTATCGCTGATTTAGCCAATCTTATGAAGGATATGACAGGATTTTGCGGTGATATTGAGTTTGATACTTCTCGACTAGACGGAACATTACGAAAAAAACTAGATGTTTCTTTACTGGCAACACTTGGCTGGTCAAGCAAGATTAACTTAGAAGATGGTTTGCAGAAATATTACAAATGGTATTTGGAAAATTATGCTACGGAATAAAAAAATTGCACTAATAACTGGAGTTACAGGGCAAGATGGTGCATATCTTGCGGAACTTCTCCTCTCAAAAGGATACGCTGTGCATGGTATTAAGCGGCGTTCTTCATCGTTTAATAGCCAACGTGTAGATCATTTGTACAAAGATTTACATAACCAACAAGGGGAGTTTTATCTGCATTATGGTGATGTAACCGATGCAACGAATTTGATTCGGCTGATGCAGAAAATTCAACCTGATGAAGTTTACAATCTAGCTGCGCAAAGCCATGTTCAGGTTAGTTTTGAAACCCCAGAATATACAGCAAACACTGACGCGCTTGGTCCATTACGCATGCTTGAAGCCATCCGCATACTTGCAATGGAAAATAGCTGTAAATTCTATCAGGCATCAACTTCTGAATTATTCGGCAAAGTGCAGGAAACCCCGCAGCGGGAAACAACACCTTTTTATCCGCGCAGTCCGTATGCTGCAGCAAAGCTGTATGCCTTTTGGGTAGTAACAAACTATCGTGAAGCGTATGGCATGTTTGCTTGCAACGGAATTCTGTTTAATCACGAGAGTCCAAGCCGCGGTGAGACCTTTGTTACGCGCAAAATTACCATGGCGGTAGCCAGAATACAGTTGGGGCTTGAGGATACCCTGTATATTGGAAACCTGAATGCTAAACGTGACTGGGGTCATGCAAAAGACTATGTAGAAGGGATGTGGCGGATACTGCAACATCATGAAGCGGATGATTTTGTCTTGGCGACCGGCGAGACTCATTCGGTACGAGAGTTTATCGATCTTGCTTTTGCAGAAGTCGGCGTGTTATTAGAGTGGCAAGGCACAGGGGCTGACGAACTGGCGATAGACAAGGTCTCAAAGAAGGTGGTAGTCAAGGTAGATCCCCGCTATTTCCGCCCAACTGAAGTCGATGTATTGCTTGGCGATAGTTCCAAGGCTAATTTACTCCTTGGATGGCAACATACAACGTCATTTCAGAACCTTGTTAAGGAAATGGTTCGTAGTGATTTACAGTTGGTTCGTAAACAAAAGCGCACAGAGCAACAATAATACATCAAAAATACATCAAATAAAGAATACATCAAATAAAGCCGATGACTTTGGGAATTTTGATTAAGTCGTTGATAAAACTAGACCGCGTCAAGTTTTTATGCTACGCGGTCATTATACTTTAGAATTGGCAAGGCAGTTGGGGTATAAGGGTAGCCCAATTTTGGTGACCCATTTTGGCGCCCCATGTTGCCTTCTTAGTCGTTTGTATCAACCCAGTGATTCACACAAATATTACCAGTTAGCTGTGATGCCCCATCACGTCGATTAGCAATTATGCTAGGAAATGTTTAAATATAATGCAGATGTACTCGTTATTAATTTGCTAAATTCCAATATTCAAGACGTTGTTGATCAAATACATAAATGCGAGCGGTGTATATCCAAATCCTTACATGGATTAGTAACTTCTGACTCTTACAACATACCCTGTCTGCGTGTTCGTTGTTCAGATCGACTGCTTAATACAGGTTATAAAAAATTTGATATTCTTGGTGATGGCATTAAATTTATGGATTACTTCTCCTCATTGGATATTCCTGAATATCAATCAATGGAAGTTACCCATATCGACCAATTCAGTGCAATACTGAGTGCAATTCCACAATTCAGTGGAAGCGACGAAAACAAAAATGCTATGGTAACTACATGACAATTTTTTGCCGCTGGAAATATGTATGAAAACCATTAATATCTCTTCGGTTTACTCTATTCCTTGGCTCAGGCAATTTCCTAATGGTATTCCAGAATGGGATGGTTGGCGCTTCGTATTTAATGCTGACCATAACAATTACGATTATTTAGTGGTATTCGATGATTTGCATGCGCCAATTACCCCCAAATGCCCGCCTGAGAACATCATTCATTTGGCGACAGAACCACCTACAGTATGGCGTTATAACAAGCATTTTCTCGCCCAGTTTGCATGGGTGATTACGCAAGATACCAGCATTAAACACCCAGGAGCAATATTACATCAACCAGGATTGACTTGGTATATCGGTTGTCGTAATGGTTAAATGGACGCAACAAAGGTCATGAGCTTTGATGCGTTAAAAGTATTATTTCAGCAACCAAAATCGAAGCTGATATCGGTAATAACGTCAAACAAGAATTTCACCTCTGAACATATACAACGGATTAGATTTGTTAAAAAACTCAAAGAACACTATGGCGATACGCTAGACTTTTATGGTCGCGGTTTTGCTACCATGGACGATAAATTGGAGTCGCTCCAGGACTATCGCTTTCAGATTGTTTTAGAGAATTCATGCTACGACCATTATTTTTCAGAAAAATTGACTGATTGCATCCTAGCTGGAACGTATCCGCTGTATTATGGCTGTCCCAATCTTGATAGCTATTTTCCTAACAATTCCTACCGTAGCATTGATATTAATCACTTTGATAGCGCTGTCGCCACAATTGATGCGGCTATCGCTCAAGATATCGACAAGCAATATAGAACTGAGTTGTTGCAGGCACGCGACCGTGTTTTATATGAACACAATCTATTTCCAATGTTGATACAGATGATTGGCAGAATTGAACGTGGTGAGTTCGGGCAATCCGCTGCAGTAGCGCGATACGGCGACAAGATGCTACCTTTCAGACACGATAAATTCGCCACATTATTTGGTCCGAAAGTAAAAATTCCATTCCACTCAGGTTTGAGCAGCTTAGCCAATAGCAATTGGCTCTTCAATTTGCTGCGGACTATCTATAGAAAACTTTTATATATACGAGATAGATGATGATTCATACTAACGAGCTTGCTAGCGTTGCCGTCGTCATTCCCGCCTATAACGCTGCCCGCTTTATTCACCAAACCATCCAGTCAGTTCTGCGGCAAACGCATTTGCTGGATACAATAATCGTTGTTGATGGTGGCTCTACTGATAACACGGTTGAGATTGTGCATAGTTTCGCTAGTCATTTGCTTGAAGTTAGCTCCGTTGTCAACGGCGGCGTAAGCCGTGCCAGAAATATTGGGTTCATGGCTGCTAATGCCGACTATAACCCATCAATGGCAGCCAAGATGGGAGGCAATGCAAAACAACGAGCAGAGGATGTATTCACCGCAGACAAGCAGGCGCAGTCGTATTGTAAGCTTTACCAGCGACTTGTTGCCCAGCAGTAACGGCTAAATGAATATAATCACGGCAACCAACCTGTAACAACTTACACAGAGTTCCTTGTTTTGTTGTAACCGCTTATTTACTACATTGCCAGGTAATTGCCATGTAGAGCATCAACAAATTTACAGCACAGCCATAGCGTTTTTTAAGCGGTAATAGTAATGAGAATTATTTGCAATAAATTGCCAGCCGCTATAGTTTTTTGTATGAGAATGATTACAATACAAATTTAACCAAGCAGAAGCCGATGTTTTTTGTACCTTTTTTAATCATGTTGCGCGAAGGGCTCGAAGCCGCGCTGATTGTTAGTATTATCGCCACCTACCTCAACAGAACGCAACGCAGTCACCTCATGCCTGCGCTGTGGCTTGGCGTATTGAGTGCCTCGATAATCTGTTTTGTCTTAGGTTGGGTCATCCTCGCAACAACAGGCGAGTTTCCGCAACGACAACAAGAGATTGCGGAAGGCGTAATAGCTATTATTGCTGCGTGCATGTTGACGTATATGGTGATTTGGATGCAAAAAATGGCAGGCAATCTCAAGCAGAATATTCATAAATCATTCGATACAGTGTTGCACGATACGCAAGGATGGCAGCAAACATGGCTGTTGCTAGGCATGGTGTTTCTGGCGGTAGCGCGCGAAGGTCTAGAATCTGTTTTCTTCTTATTATCGGCATTCCAACAAGATGTTGGCGTTGCCGCCCCCACCGGGGCTGTTATTGGGCTTGGAACGGCAATTATTGCAGGTTTTGCCATTTATTATGGCGGCGTTAAACTACCATTGGCGGCTTTTTTTCGCTGGACAAGTATATTTATTATATTTGTGGCAGCAGGGCTTGCTGCGGGGGCAATACGTGCGTTTCACGAAGCGGGTATCTGGAATTATTATCAAGATATTGCGTTTAATTTTAGCAATGTACTCTCTACCCACAGTCTTTTTGGCACGGTATTAGAAGGCATATTTGGCTACCAAGAAACACCAAGTGTCAGCGAAGTTGCTGTCTACTTATTATACCTTGTTACCGCCTTATATGTATTGTTGCGCATGCCAAGAAAAACAGGATTAACACCAACAAAATATAACACCCCAATCAATCCTATTAGCCGCTCTTAATGTGACAAAGAGCGTCCCTTACCACCACCTCCAAAACTACTTTATATAATTATTATGAAAACAGCCATTATCACAACCGCAGCAGCCTTTTGCATACTAGCATCATCTGCTCAAGCCAAGACCAGCGCAGCAGATCTTGTTGCCCCAATCACCCAATACAAACTGTATGTCATAGATGAAGTCGATTTATACGTTGAAAAGACTAAATTATTTACTGATGCGGTTATTGCAGGTAATTTAGCCCAGGCAAAAAAATTGTATGCCCCTGCTCGCGTACATTACGAACGCATAGAACCAGTTGCAGAGCTTTTTTCAGACCTTGACGCACAAATGGACGCAAGAGAAGAAAGCTACGCACAAGGCTCATCAGACCCAAGCTTCACAGGTTACCACCGCATTGAAAAAGCGTTATGGGAAGGCAATACCACCAACGGTATGAAAAAATATGCAGTGCAATTGCAAGCAGATGCAGTTGAATTGCAAAAAAGACTTATTGAGTTAACATTTCCCCCGAAAGACGTTGTTGGTGGAGCAGCTGTGCTGATAGAAGAAGTCGCATCAAGTAAAATTAGCGGCGAAGAAAATCGCTATGCGCTAACAGACCTCTCAGATTTTCAAGCAAACATCGACGGCTCAAAAAAAATAGTGTCTTTATTGCAATCATTATTGGAGCAAGAAGCCCCAGCTTTAACCAAGAAAGTACAAAAAAACTTTGATCGGGTAGAGGTTGTGTTAGCCAAGTACCGCACTGCCGATGGCTTTAAAAGCTATGATAAACTCACAGATAAAGACCGCCTCGCGCTCAAAGGACCAATTACCGTGCTAGCAGAAGAATTGGCAAAACTTCGCGGTGTATTGAATTTAGACTAAAAGTGTTTACGACAATGGCGAGGGGTGTCTCGCCATTGTTTTTTGTTGTTTAACACCTATTGATACCCCAGCAGATTACAATTCCCACGCTATCATTGACATTACATATGAAAATCTTTTTGCTAAAACCATTTATAATCACCACAGTATTCATTGTAACGCTTTGCAACTTATCAGCGCTTAGCGCCAAAGAAGTGATACAAAAAAACATTAGCGTTAATGACTCTCAATGCGAACCAATGGAACTCCAAGTAATTGCGGGGAAGACTCAATTCATCATCAAAAACAACAGCCACCGCGCCCTAGAATGGGAAATTTTAGACGGAGTAATGGTCCTTGCCGAACGTGAGAATATCGCCCCAGGTTTTATGCAAAAAATGACCGTAAAACTAGAAGTAGGCAGCTACGCTATGACCTGTGGTCTACTCACAAACCCACGCGGCAAGCTGATAGTAATAGCAGATGCAGCAGCGCCTGCATATACAGTCACTGCCAACGACTTACTAGGCCCTATTGCAGAATACTCATTTTTCACCATTTTTGAAGCGCGCAGTTTGCGCAAGATAGCCGCCAAGATTACCGCCGCTATTGCCGAAAACGACATCGCCTTAGCAAAAACATTGTATGCCAAAGCCCGCATCCATTATAAACGCATCGAGCCTGTAGCCAGCATGTTTCCAGATTTATCACAGCGCATCAACGCCCCAGCCAGCGCATTTACAGCTGGCGAAACAGACCCCAAGTTTATCGGCTTCCATCGGCTTGAATACGCATTATGGCAACAAGCCACCACCGCCAACCTTGCCACAATTGCCAGCCAACTACAGCAAGACTTAACAACGTTGGCAAATCTCACCAAAGAAACAGCCCTCAAAACCAATCCAACTATTAGCGCAGCGGCAACAGTGATTGCAGCCATGGCTAATAATATTGCCAATACTATTGAGAACCGCTACGCCCACACAGATTTGAGCGAAATTCTCGCAAGTATTGCAGGAGTGCAAAAAATTGCATCTATATACCAACCAATCCTCATCAAACTCAATGTTCCATTGCAACAACGGATAGATAACACCATCGCCACAATAGTTGCCAAGATTAACCAGCATCAATTAACGCAAGGTTACCCAGCTTTAAACACGCTTTCAACAAGCCAGCGTCTCACCCTACAAACCCTAGCCACAGAGCTTGCCCAATCCCTCAACCAACTAGCCAGCAACTTAGCAACCTAACCAATACCATATACTCAATATGCCTTGCCCATTTACATCGCTATTCAAAAAAACTACTAGCTCAAATACATCAACCAATGCGCACAACTCACAACGGCGCAAGTTACTGCAGCGCATCGGCTCAATTGGTGGCGCAGTTGCGCTAACAAGCAGCCTCACCAACAACGCCACAGCGTCAATACCCGCATTAAAATCGACTGATTATCAACATATCAACCCAGATATGTATACCAGCAAACACATGCGCCAACCATTTTATGGAAAATATCAAAGTGGCATCGTCAACCCAGCACCGGCATCTGGCGCACTAGTAGCGTTTGATGTGCTCGCCACAGATAAACACGAACTCGAACGGCTTTTCAAAATACTCACGCAACGGGTAGCTTTTCTAACTACAGGCGGCAAGCCGGCAGTAACAGGCATAAAGTTTCCACCATTGGATTCAGGAATACTCGGCGAGCATATTCACCCAGATAATTTAACGGTAACTGTAGCCGTAGGCAACAGCTTATTTGACGAACGCTTTGGCTTAACCGCCATCAAACCAAAACACCTGCAAACAATGGCACGCTCACCAAATGACGCGCTGCGCACAGCAACCTGCCATGGCGACTTAGTATTACAATTTTGTGCAAATTCACCAGAAACCGTGCTGCATGCACTGCGAGACATTATCAAACACACCCCAGCTTTACTCAGCGTGCGTTGGCGTAAAGACGGCTATATATCATCCCACACAGCCGCAACACAAGGAAAAGAAACACCCGTTAATCTGCTTGGGTTTAAAGATGGCACCGCCAACCCTAGCGTCGATAATCCTCAAAGCATCAAAAATATTGCGTTAGTGGCGCCACACCACCAAGAACCTAAATGGGCAGAAGAGGGTAGTTATCTGGCTATCAGATTGATACGCTTTAAAGTAGAGCATTGGGATAGAACACCACTCCAAGAACAGCAACAAATTTTTGGTCGCAACCGCTCAACAGGCGCACCACTAGGAATGCACCACGAACACGACACCCCAAATTACCAAGACGACCGAGCAGGCAAGGTTATCCCACTAGGCGCCCACATCCGTTTAGCCAACCCAAGAGAGCACGGTTTTGAAAAGCACCATATGTTGCGCCGTGGCTATAGCTATTCAGACGGCACCAGCAAATCAGGCCAGCTTGACATGGGACTGCTGTTTATCGCCTATCAAGCCAACCTTGTCGACGGTTTTATCACCGTGCAAAAACGCCTAGACGGCGAAGGTTTAGAAGAATATGTCAAACCGTTTGGCGGCGGCTTTTATTTTGCCCTGCCAGGAGTGCAGACCAGCACAGACTTCTACGGTAAAGCCATGTTGGCGGCAGCCAGCGCATGAAGGTATCAGCCAACGCTATTGGCTAACGGCATCCCGCACCCTAAGCAGTTGTATATAATCTAAAATAATCTATTACCGCTGGCACCTCGCCTCTTCCAGCAGCGAGTTAATCAGAGCTTCCCGCAGTGCATGGATTTCTGTTACGCGCCACGACAGTAAGTTTTTTTCTATATACAGCAATTGAATGGTCGCTCATAATTTTGCTAAAGCTGAGTTGCTTTTTATACCAACCAATACAACGGCGTAGCAAATCTACACTATACAATAATTGCACGTCAGCATAACTACCTGGCGCACAGTTAGTAAGATAGCGCATATTACCACCATGCGAAAAACCTGCAAAGTTATGCAATACATACTTCTTAGCAGCAGACGAAAAAAAACCAACCACCACCGCAACAATATCGATAACACTGCCGTTTGGCGGCACCATTGTTACGCAATCTGCAGAATTCACAATTCTATAAATTGGCGTTTTGATATTTGAAATCCATGTCTCATTGCCAGCGCGCGGCGCGCCGAATGTATAGCACGCAGCTATTTTCTTGTAGCGTAATTTTTTCGCCGCTAGCGTCGCCAATGCCCCGCCCAAACTATGCCCGGTGATAAACAGCGGCAGCTGCTGCTCATACTGCGCTAGTGCATTCTCAATTTCGCAAGCTACTTGCGCATACGCTTGCTCAAAGCCTTGATGCACCTTGCCGCCAGAATCACAGGTAATCAGCCGTGCATCACAGTCTGCTTTAATATCCTTGATGCTGCTGGCTTCGGTACCACGAAACGCCAGGATAAGAAAGTCATCAATACTTTTCACCAAGATTGCTTGAGTACCGTTGCAATCAAAAGTTTGCAGCAGTTCTAGCCGCAGGCTTTGTACTTCTTTTATCAGTTTTTCTTTTTCTTTGTTTGCATCATACTGAATCAGCGCAACTAGTTTTTCCAAACTTTTAATGCGGCTATCGTCTATCAATGCTTCAATTTGTTTTACAAAATACTTTTTTGCCGTAGCTGTTGCGAGCAACGGGTTGAATTTGATATACGCCAACTCAGACAAACACGCCATTAACCAACAGCTTCTATCACTATACGCTTTGCGGTATGCAGGTATTGACTTATTGAGTAAATCATCAATGTCTTTCATCATATTCTCCTTAAGTTTCCATACAACTTGTATTCCATTAATTTATAATACCACAACCAAAGTATCTAGGGCGCAAAGCATTGTTGATACACCCCAGCCATAGCTCAACCCATCCGCCCCAGTCCCCAACCTTCCAAGTTCCTACTTATATCTTTCAATTCCAACTCCCCAACTCAATCATAGCCACTACAGACTACAGACTACAGATTACAGATTACAGATTACAGGCACAGCGGATTTCTCGCCGTACAGCCAACAGCAAACACATCCCCATCTACAATTGCAAAAAACCCAAAAAAGTTATAGCAACGGCAATGCGAATGGGTATAGTTATGGCAATTGAGCGTAATGCGGCGTTAGCAGCAATTGCTGTTTTGCCAGCAGTATCAAGCTACAGATCGCCTACGTTTACCTAAAACTAAAACTAAAACTAAAACTAAAACTAAAACTAAAACTAAAACTAAAACTAAAACTAAAACTAAAATCCAGCGTTTTCCTCCCTCAAGGTTAGCCGTTGATTACGGTTTTAAAAATATACAAAAATAAAAAAATAAACAAAAGTATGACAAATTGTAGTAGCAGGCTCAGTTCGGTATGTACACAACATCAATCAACTCCGTATTGATTGATTAAAAAACGTATTGAATACGTTTGAGTCACCTTTTATCACTTAAAGACGATATTATTATGAAAAAAACATTAGCAATACTCGCCGCATTGGCACTCGCGGTAACCTTGTATAGCTGCAATAGCAGTTCCTCTTCCTCTTCCCCTGTTACTCTAAGTCAACAAGACGCAATATTAGAAATTGAATCTAAATTGGGATTAACATATCCTGTAAACGAAAAGCAAGGTGATGCTGCGGCAACCTTGGTAGAAACAGAACAAGTCATAACCAACGATGGCGAAGCTTATATAAAAAATCCTGAATTACCTAGAATAAATGTAAAAATTACTCGCATGGGTAAAGTTGCAGAAATAGCAAATACTTCGGCTTTTAACCCACATTATGGTGTTATCAAAGGTAATAAAGACAATACATGTGCAGACATCAAAAAAGGGCTTAAAACATACAATGATCTTGGTCTAACAGACCAAGTTAAAGTCAGTACAACTGGTGCAATACGCACAATATGTATCCCTGAAAACGGCATGACTAATGCAAAAATAGAAACAAAAGTCTCAGAACTACAAGCAGTATTAACAATCAATCAAGCGTTAAAACTAACTGCTAATGGCAATGGTGAATTTACAGAAACCGCTGGCGACGTTACAAGCATTAAAATTGGCGGTAATGCTGAAGTTCTAAAAAGGCTTGCTACAGCAGGTCTGACCCTCACCAAAGGCACCCTAACTGAAACATTAGATAATACTGGCGATGTTACAGGTACATATGATGCATCAACAGATATCTTAACATATACATTAACCAACTCAGAGTTTGATTTATCGACTGATAAAACTGCAGGAAAATACAACCTTATCCTTAAAGATGATCAAGACACAACAGCAGATACTAAAGATGATGTTATCTACAATGTAGGTACATTGCAAGTTGGTGATGTGGATGACTCGCTAGAAGCAACAGATACTGAAACTCCAGCAACAGATACTGAAACAGAAACTCCAGCAACAGATACTGAAACAGAAACTCCAGCAACAGGACCTAATGAGGCAAGCGAAGAAGGTGCGTCTGTTGCTGTTACGAGCGTAAGAATTACACCAATTACACCAGTTGAGATATATATAGGTGGCACTTATAATATGCTCAAAGCTGAGGTCTCTCCTGATAATGCTACAAACAAAGCAGTAACTTGGAGTAGTAGTGATATTAATATAGCCACGGTAGAAATAGTAAGCTTCTGGGGAATTGATTCGGTGAGAGTAACAGCAGTAGCTGAAGGCGAGGCTATTATGACCGCAACTACTGTCGACGGCGGAAAAACAGCTACTGTAGCTGTGACGGTAGCGGCTGCTCCAGTTGTTGCTGTTACGGGAGCAACAACAACATCTACTTCACGTGAAATTTCATTGTTTGTAGGTGGTCCAATGGCAGGTGTACGACTTGTTCTTGAGCCAGGTAATGCTTCAAACAAACAGGTACATTGGACTAGTAATAAACCAGCTATAGCCAGCGTAACTCCATCGAGTAGTAATCCTACAGCTGCGAGAGTAACAGGACTAACGGAAGGTACGGCTATTATAACCGGAACTACTGACGACGGCGGATTCACGGATACTGCAACTGTGACGGTAGGACCAGCACCTACACCTGTTCCTGTTACGAGCATAAGCGTTCGTAGTGCTACACTTGAGGTAGATGTAGGTAATAGAGGACCTTATCAACGGCTTACTTTCATTCCAACAAATGCGACGCGGCAGGAGAAAAGGGTAACTTGGACTAGTAGTAATGTAGGCATAGCCACGGTAGATGGCGCTGGGATAGTAATAGGGGTAACTGCAGGTACGGCTACTATAACCGCGACCTTGGATGCAGATAATTCAATAACAACTAGCCTAACTGTAACTGTGCATTCGGCTTTGAGAGGTGTTACAGTTACTGCTGCAGGTAACGCAACAACAATTGCTAAAGCTAAAGGTTCAGAATTGCAAATGAGCTTTTCAGTTACACCAACTAATGCTAATCCTAACGTAGTGTGGACTGTGGCAGCTGCAAAATCTGACGGCACTCGAGTTACTGATGTATATACAATAACAGAATCTGGTGTGCTTACAGTATCTGGTAGCAGCGGCGGCACTGCTAATGATGTAATCACAGTTACTGCAACCTCGGTTGGAGAAGATACTAACCGCAATACTATTGCTTCTACTAAAGAAATAACTGTAGTAGAATTATAACAACCAACCTGCAATCATAACAAATACCATAGCCCTTCATCAATTCTCCAATGGGGTGTAGGGCTATGTGTATTAAGCATTACAGCTAGTAACTAGCTAAACAACAAGCAAACAAACAAAGTAACAACAACCAAATAAACACAGTCAACCAGCTAGTAAATTGCTAAACAAGCAAAGCAAAACAACTGCCAAATACACACAAAGCGCAACCCTAACAGTCATAGTTGACAAACATAGTTAGCAAACTTTATTATTATTTTCAATAAGCTATGACAAGTTGTTTTTGTATATTTTATTATTGGATGCGTTACCAATACCACCCAAGTTTAACACCCAAGGTTTACCCCCCCTCCTAAAAAAACAATTTGCGCTGCATCCATTGCCTGTCCAGTTGTTAATAACCCTAGGCATTACCCCTTACAACGATTATTGCTGCAATAATCGTTTTTTTGCGTTAAGGCTGCTTGCTGCAAGCGTATGCATGTAGCCAAGATATAGCCGGGATAGCCAGCAGGGTGTAGCCAGAATATAAGCAGGGTATAAGCAGGATACAGCCAAGCTCCAAGCGCAACAGCAACGCTGCCAGCTATTCCTCAAGCTGCTGCCAATAATGAATGCCGCTACATATCGTCAAGCAGTATATCGCCAGGAAGTGGGGCTCATTCTCACCACTGACCGCTGCCAATTTGCCGCGCCATTAGCGCACAACAAGCCAATATATCGCGCCTCTATTATGTAAGCTATTAAGCTAGCAGCAACCCAGCAGCCGACTGCCATTAGCCGCTATAATCGCAGTCTGTATCCAAGTGGATGCCAGCATATCGCCTCTTCACCAAGCTGCAATTATTGGCTAAGCAACATCGCATCGCCATAGGTGTAAAACCGCCAGTTATTTGCAATGGCATATTGATATGCGTGTTGCATGGTGGCAAATCCTGTAAATGCCGCCACCAGCAGCAATAGTGATGACTGCGGTAAGTGAAAATTAGTAATCATGCTATCAACATATTTAAATTGATAGCCAGGCTTAATGAACAATTGAGTCGAATTACCACCGCTTCTCCCTTGGCAGCTTTCCAATGCTCTGGTGGTGGTGGTGCCAACTGCTATCACTTTCCCACCACGGCGGCGGCATGCGCTAATTGCCGTTAACGTAGCCTCGGGTATGTGGTAGTTTTCGCTATGCAAATACTGTTGCTCTAGGCTGTGCAGCGGTAAAAAAGTACCAGCGCCAACGTGCAGGGTGATAGTGGCAATTTGAATTGAATTGGCGCGTAATGCTGCCAACAGGCTCTGGTCAAAATGCAGCCCCGCAGTTGGCGCAGCAGCCGCGCCCATATGCTGCGCATACACCGTTTGATAGCGTTGTGTATCCTCAGCAATTGGCTCTCTGCGTAAATATGGCGGCAATGGCACTGCGCCAATTGCCTTACAGCATGCAATAATTGTTGCGCCGCCAAGCAGGCGAATTTCGATGCTGCGCGGGTATTTTTGCATGATTTCAAAGCGCCAGTTATTGCTGGCATCCGCCAATACATCGCCAACTTTGAGTTTACGCAAGCCATATGCCAGGGCGTCGGCACGCTGGCCATCGAGCAGTCGGTTAATCAGTAGCGATACGCCAGCACCAGCTGTGTTGCGCAGTTGCAACCTAGCTTGCAATACCCTGGTATCATTCAGCACTAATAAATCATTGGGCTTGAGTAGCTGCGGCAAGTCAGCAAAACGCCAATCTTGCAGCTTAAGGCGCTGGCGGCGCACCTGCAGCAGCTGGCTGTGGCTGCGTTGCGGGCTAGGATGACGAGCGATTAACCGATTGGGTAAATCAAAGCTATAATCTGCTAGTTGCATGATTGAATTTGTTGCATAAACATTGATACTTGTGGTACTGCCGGGGTGGCGGAACTGGTAGACGCGCCGGATTCAAAATCCGGTTCCTTGACAGGAGTGAGAGTTCGATTCTCTCTCCCGGTAGTAAGTTGCTGCGCGCATGGCGTTGAAACTATCGCCATGCTATTATAGCTAAAATGTATTCTTGCCCACTGTCATATTTGCCACCAGATAGGCTGTTGTTTGTTGTGAAATATACCAACAATTATTAGCTTATCACCTTGTTAGCAATCACCAAGGGCAGCCACCTAGTAATTCATGAAATTCGTCCAGCAGTGCAGGTTGTCCACGTTGAGGATGAGCAGCCAGCATAGCAATCGTTTGTTTAAGCTGCTGTGCCACTTGCTCGCCAGCAGCAGGTCTTTATTCAGCAAGGTAAGTGCGTATTTCCTCACGGAAACCGCTGATTAACTCGCTCCATCAGCGAGTTAATCAGCGGTTACTATAATTTATTGATAATATTGGTTGTACTTAATTAATCATTTATAGTACGCTCAAAGTATTATTAATAATGTGACTTGAGGTTTTCAAATGCGAAAGATATTATCTATTATTACAGCTGCGTTACTTTTGAGTGGTTGTGCAGCAATGTTCAATGGGGCTACTCAACAAATTTCCATTAGGAGTACCAACCCTAAAGCTAAGATTTTTGTAAATGAGGCTTACTTAGGTGATGGTATTGCAGTTACCACGTTTAAGAAAAAAGAAAAATACAGTATTCGTGTTGAAGATTCGTGTCAATCTGTAACAATACCTGTACTCAAATCATTTGATGCAACAACATTATTAGGTATTCCACTCGATTACGGTCTTATATCTATTTTTATTGTTGATGGCTTAGGGACTGGTGCGTGGCAGCAGTTTAACCAAACAACTTATGTGGTAAGTTCTAAATGCACTGAGTGATTAAATGCAGAGCTAATATTACTGCGAGCAACTACAGTAATGAAATAGTTTGTGGCTAGCGTTAGTCATTGCTGTATTGCTTTGCCGTGGTAATTATTGCCTTGTTAGGGCTGTAATTACTACTATTTAGTGCAATTAGCTACGCTTTGATATACTGCAGCTAATGCCAGTGTTGGTTGAACACTTGCTAGGGCGTGCAGCATGATATTGGCGATTTGCGCCATCCTTGCTTTGTTCTCTGCCTCAAAACGCAGCACTAATATTGGGCTGGTATTAGAGGCGCGAATCAGTCCCCAGCCGTCTTGATATTCAACTCGAATGCCATCCATCGTCACGACATTAGCGTTGGCAAAATGCAATTGTTGTAATGCGGCAACAATTTTAAATTTTTCAACATCGCCAACAGCAAGATTTATTTCTGGCGTAGCTAGCCAAGACGGTATTTTCGCCAGCATTGTGTCTAATTGGGTAACGGAATTATCTGTTTGCTTATCTATAATTTGCAACAGCCTGGCGCCTGCGAGTAACGCGTCATCACAGCCTATCCAGTTCTCTGCAAAAAAAATATGCCCACTCATTTCGCCTGCGAGCAGTGCTTGGGTTTCTTGCATTTTTTGCTTAATTAACGAATGTCCTGTTGACCACATCAATGGCACGCCACCTGCAGCGCGAATTTGCCCTGCTAACAAATGCGTGCTTTTGACGTCATAAATAATCGTGGCTCCCGCGTTGCGCGACAATACGTCTTGCATATACAGCGATAACAGCTTATCTGCAAACACATTGCTACCTGCGTTGGTAATCACACCGAGGCGATCACCATCACCATCAAATGCAAAGCCAACGTGGGCGTTGCTGGTAGTTGTCGCGGCGATTAAGTCGATAAGGTTGGCTGGATCGCTGGGGTTGGGGTGATGATTGGGGAAATTACCATCAACATCACAATATAATTCTATTACTGCACAGCCTAAGGCACGAAATAATCGCGGTGCTATCGAACCTGCTACACCATTTCCTGCGTCAATACAAATAGTGTAGTAGTTGTGGCTGTGGCGCAATTTGGTAATTGCACAAACTTTGTCGATATATTCATCGACGATGTTCCA
Organism: Gammaproteobacteria bacterium; assembly: GCA_965277405.1. Lineage (GTDB taxonomy): Bacteria > Pseudomonadota > Gammaproteobacteria. The sequence goes on along the minus strand of OZ255726.1, from coordinate 308,406 downwards.
CGGAATGTGACGACCTTGACCGTGTTCATAATCTTGGGATGAAATCATTTTGGCTAGCCGTTGAATGCCATCAACTGCCACTGGAGCGCCGCCAATTTGCATTTTGCAGCCGTTATAATCTTTGGGGTTATGGCTGCCTGTTAGCATTATTCCGCTGCCTTGCGCATGGTGGCTGGCAGCAAAATACAACAGTGGTGTTGCAACTTGACCGATGTCTATAACAGTACAGCCGCTTGCCAATAACCCTTGTTGTAATACCCGTACTAGGGTTGGGCTAGAAAGCCTGCCGTCACAGCCTAGTGCTACTTTGCGTAAGTTGGCACGGCGGATACAACTGCCAAAAGCATGACCAATGTTGTAGACAATCTCTGTTGTAAAATTTTCGTTAACTATGCCACGAATATCATATGCGCGAAAAATAGCGTGATCAAAATCCATGTTTTATTGGTGTTGATGCAACCATTCATGAATGGTTGCGGGCACTGCTTGTAAGCACTTGTGGCTGACATAAATGCCAATATGTCCCGCCGCAAAACCGACCTCGGTATAGTCTTTGCTACTCACGGCTGTTTGCAATGCTGTTGATGATGCGGGCGGGACGATGCGATCGGCGTGTCCGTAAATGTTTAATACAGGTTGGCTGATGTTGCTTAAATCAACAATGACGTTATCAATCGTTAGCCTGCCTTGTATCAGCAAGTTCTGTTGATACATCGCCATGATGAATTGACGAAACATGGTGCCAGTTTGAGCTGGACTATCATGCAGCCATTTGTCCATGCGCAAAAAAAACATTGCGCTCGCAACCGTTTGTAATTTAGCAACGGCCTGCAATTGTTTTACTCCATTCATGGTGATGGGATTGAACGTTGCAAACGTTTGATTGAGGATGTTCCCGCTAATATTCCCAAGCGCAGCAACGGCCTGCTGTGCATCAATATGCTGTGCTTGTTGGCGCAATATATTGTTGCCTTTGCTAAAATCAACAGGGGTAACCATGGTAATGATATTGGCAATTGTGGCAGGGTGGAGTGCCGTATAGCACAATGAGATGGTGCCGCCCTGACAAACCCCTAAAATATTGATGCTCTCAAACCCTGTGTGTTGACAAACTTGTGCCACACAGTCCGCAAGATATCCGTTGATATAATCATCAAAATCCAACATGCGATCTGCTGGATCAGGGTAGCCCCAATCTATTAAATACAGGTTTTCGCCGTGTGCTAGCAGGCGTTGGATGATTGAATGATTTTCATCAAGATCCATTATGTAGTACTTATTGACCAAGGCATACACAATCAGCGTAGGCCGCGTTTTTTTGCTAGCTGCCGTTGCCAAATATTGATACAACCTTATTTTATCTTGTTGGTAGACCAGATTTTTTGGCGCGCTACCAACATCAATATCGGTAATGCCTTGCAATACTGCGGCTGCGGTTTGCGCTTGCTGCGACCATGCAGTCCACTGGTCTAGCATCTATTATCTCCAGGATTATTAGCGGTTGGCTTGGCTGTTGCTGGTTGTTGCGGCACGTTGCTTGATATTTTTTGTTCAATTGTTTGAATTCTTGCCAGCAAAGCGCTTATTTGCTCACTTAATGCTGTTGTCGCTGTGGTTTGCTCAATTATCCATGTTAATTTTTTTTCGACTTGTTGGCTGCTTTTTTCTAGCATTTTTGCCTGTAACTGCAACGCCGCAACGGCTAGTTCGTCAGCGGCAAGTTGTTGTGAATGCGCGCTGATGTTTTGTGCTAATGCCTGGTGCTGCACTGTTGCCGCAGCAATATCATCGAGTTGTTGTTGTTGCGCTGCCTGTTTTGCGCTAGTCATTGCGAGGTTTGCTGCCAGCTCGTTGCTGTGTTGGCTGACGGCTAGTAACTCAGATTCAGTTGCTGCTATTTGCTGTTGCATATGCCGCAGGCGTTTGCTGTGATTGTGTACCCGCGAATGATTGGTATCCATTTCACGTTTTGATGGTAGTCCCAATGCTTCAACTGTTGCATCGATGAATGTTTGTTGATCAATGCGTAGCGCTGTAATTGCATTCACCCATTCACCATAACTTTGGCTATATTCTGGTGACGCTGCGATGAATTGCAGGTGCTCTTGACTACACCTCACCAACAGATCAAACAATTGCTGCGGGTTATCAATGCGCTGTAATTCTTCATGCAATTTGGCTGATGCAACAGCAATTCGTGCATTGGCAATTTCCTCAATATGTTGCGAAAGTGCCTGTGATGTTTCCAGCACTTGCAGCCACAACGTGAAATGCTGACGCAGCTTTACAGCCTCGGCCGCTTGACTGTCGCCAGCAAATGGCACGCTGCGTTGTTGGTCAATCCAGCCGTGCCATTGTGCAAACTGTTGTTTAGCAAGAGAAAGTAGCAACGCAGTAATTTGTGAGTGTTGCTCGTGTATCCCTAAATTAGTATGCAATGAGGTCGTCATCATCGATTTAATAAGGTTTTCGATTTTAGCCATATCAATGCCACTAGCTGGCATGCTGTCGATGTGCTCAAACAGGGTTTGCACCGTTTGCATTACCGATAATTGATTTGACCACATTTGCTGTGCCTGCTGCCACAGCGACATTACTTGTTGCGCCCAGTCTGCTGGCTGTCCCCCATGCTGCCCCCACGGTGAATTGAAAAATGGATTTTGATTAAACATGAGTTATAGCGATAGTTAATATACTAATATGCTGCTCGTTCAGCCTGGCGCTAGGCGGTATTAAAGCAGCATACCATCTAAGGAAGCTCTGATTAAGTCCATGACGGGCGAGAAGGAGAAAAAACGCTGATGATAACTAGACGCAGTGCGCAGATAACACTGGTGGTCTTGTGGGTGTTGCCAAGTGCAGCAACGACGTTAGTACTGCTTTTTTCCCGTCGTTGTGTTGCATATACTTTGAGTTTGCGGCAGTGGTACTTGCTGCGTTGCATCCCTTGGCGTATATGCTATGGCATGCGCTTAGCGCCTTGCAATCATCAGCACTTGCCATCAAACTCGCTCCATCAGCGACTTAATCAGAGCTTCCTTTGCAGACACCGTTACTTTTTTTGCGGCTAACTGCTGACAGATAGCCGTACCGATGCCAGCAATTTCCCCCGTGACTAACGCCACTCGTTGCATATTTCCGCTTATCTTTGGATGGCGATGGCAATTCCTTGACCGCCACCAATGCACATTGTCGCTAAACCTTTATGAGCATTTCTATCAATCATTGCATGGATTAATGTTGCGACAATTCTTGCGCCTGACGCCCCGACAGGGTGCCCAAGTGCTATTGCTCCGCCGTTGACATTGACAATGTTGCTATCCCAATCAAGCTGCTGGTTGACTGCAATTGCCTGTGCTGCAAATGCTTCATTCGCTTCTATTACCTCTAGCTCAGCCAAGTGCCAGCCAGCACGGGCTAAACATGTGCGGGTTGCAGGAATTGGCCCTGTGCCCATAATTGCAGGGTCTACACCTGCTGTTGCATATGCAACAATCCGCGCCAATGGTGCTAAACCGAGTTCTGCAGCTTTGTGTTCACTCATCACGATTACCGCTGCAGCGCCATCGTTAATACCTGATGCATTGCCAACTGTTACACTCCCTGCGTGGTCAAACGCTGGGCGCATCTTTGCCAGGGATGCAATCTCTAAGTCGTGGTGAATACCTTCATCTTGGTCGACAATAATAGGGTCGTTGGCGCGTTGTGGGACTGAAACCGGGACTATTTCATTGGCAAATTTACCAGCACGTTGGGCGCATGCAGCTGTATGTTGTGAATCCAATGCAAATGCATCTTGTGCCTCACGGCTAATCGTAAACTGTTTGGCTATGTTTTCTGCAGTTATGCCCATGTGGTAGCCGTTGATAGCGCATGTTAGCCCGTCGAGAATCATGGTATCTTGTAACTGCGCATCGCCCATGCGCCAACCATTGCGTCCGCCTGTTAACACATGCGGCGCCTGTGACATGCTTTCCTGTCCGCCGGCAACGATTATATCTGCATCGCCGCACATAATTGCTTGTGCAGCCATATGAATTGCTTTCATGCCGCTGCCACATAATTTGTTGATAGTAATAGCAGGCGTCTGAATCCCTATTCCAGCCGTAATTGCCGCCTGCCTGGCAGGGTTTTGACCTGCTGCTGCAGTCAGGATCTGCCCCATAATTACTTCATCAATCAGGGTCGGATCAATTTGGGTATCGCAGAGCAGCTGCTTGATAACCACACTTCCTAATTCATGCGCTGGTAGAGTTTTTAAACCACCAAGAAAATTGCCGATTGCGGTGCGTTTTGCGGCAACAATTACCGTGTTAGTCATAATTTTCCTGGTTGCATCCATTTAAAAGCAAAATGGGAGTGGCTATGTTAATACACAATATTTTTGTTAGCTGTGAGTACCGATACCCAAGAACAATCCCAAATGTTGTTATTCCTTAGGAGCAGCACTTGGCTTGAGCAAATCCATAACTTGTTGCTGTGCGTTTTGCACAGAATTGCTGGTTGTGTTGACTAAATCACGCATCTTTAGTTCTAAGTCCTTGCCGAAAGCAACTTGAGAAGCAACAATTTTTTGTGGATCCTGCGCCGTTTGCCAGGTCTTCATTTGCTATAAGCCGCCGGTTAATAACGCACTACATGATTTTGCTTGGTTGTTGACAACAGCCAACACTGCTTTGGTATTAATTGCTGTGATTGCTAATGCTAATGCAGCGTTATCATTAGCCGATTTTTTAAATTTACTCATATTTTAGACCAGTGCAGCGATAGATTTTTGTGCTTTTGACGCTATAGCAACGTTGGTATCTACCAATGTACGCAACTTCTTGGCAACGTCTTGGTTGTAAGCAAGTTGCTGCTGATAAACTCCATTCACTGTTGTTACATCTTGAATTTTATTTGTTTGCGCAACACTATCTGCCAGTATTTCATTCGCAGTTTGTATATTATTACTAGCTATGTCTGTCCAAACTTTGCTGTTAATTGCTGTTGCGGCTATTGCAAGTTTGACTGACTTACTGGCGTATTCGCTAAAGTTCTCCATTATATTTCTCCGTTTACAATAATTTAAGCGGTTGCTGACTCGGTATTATTGTGCGTTGCAACATAAAAGCAAGCGCGTTTATTGTGCAACGCACAATATATGTGTTTATAATTGCTATACCGTATGTTTTTATATGCAACCGCTCACTCTGCGATGCAGATCCCAGACTAATCCATCAACCAAACCTGTCTGCGGCACCCACATATTATCAACGTGCAAATGCTCATATAACTTGCGTAATATACCAAGTGCATGCACCAACACGTCCGCTCTATCTTCACGCACTGGCCAGCGCTTAAGTATTTGCGCTGCGCTTAACCCTTGAATAGTATCATGCAGCGTTGCGACTGCTGCGTGTCCAAGACAATGATTGCTACCAATCAGAGCAACCAATGCATTGACTGTACCACCAGTAGCAACGACTTGAAATCCTGATGCATATGCCGTGCACCACTGTTCAAGTTGCAGCCATTGATTGCTGTCAATTTTATTAAATAGTGCGCGCACTGAACCCAGTTTAAAGGACTGCGTTGCAATACGCCTGCCGTGTTCATAGGCGACAAGTTCAGTGCTTCCTCCGCCAATATCATTAAAAATAACTAGGTCGTTGAGCTTATCTTTATACACATCGAAAAGATATTGGTGGGTTAGTTGCGCTTCTTCAATACCGGTCAAGGTGCGAATCTCAAACCCTGTTTCAGCTAATAATTGCTTGGTTGATTCACTGCCGTTAGTACTTTCTCGCATCGCTGAAGTAGCGCAAACAACTGTATGGCTAACACCAAGCGCTTGGCATAAATTGCCAAAACCCAGCAATGCATATTTCATCATGTCGTGTTTTTCAGGAGTGATTCTCCCGTATTGATAAATAGCACTGCCCAAACGCAGTGGTATCCGCACCATGGCGTGCTTGTAGATTGAACCTTTTTTTACTTCACCAAAAAACAAGCGCATGGCGTTTGTGCCAATATCTACAGCTCCGTACATACTTAAGCAGAGATTCCTGATAGCAAATGCCACACAATAGCGAATATCATCAATACAACAAGCGCACAGCGCAGTTCTCAATTTGAATTCGTTGCAAAGTTAGTCTCCTGCTTTGATTTCATATAAATGCATTCTATTGGTGCCGCTGATTCCGGCTTTGTCGCCGCGGGTAATAATAATACGATCGCCTGCTGTTAAGTTTGGTAGGTGGTAGCGACCAACACGGACAATTTCACCAGGTATTTTTGCGGGTTTATATTGAGTAATATCAAAATACTGTGGCATTACCCCACGCCATAATGCCATGGTGGATAAAATTTTATCATCGCGTGATAAAGCTAATATCGGCACATTACCGCGCACGCGAGATACTGAAAAAGGAGTGCTGCCAGACTCAGTAAAGCACGCCATCAATTTAATATTCTTGACTTGTAATGCAGTATGCAAGCATGCGTAGGCAATTGCTTCATTAACTTTGTCGAAGTATTTATCACTGATTTTATGAATCGCCACCTCGGGCTGCACTTCGCCTTCTGCCCCAATGCAAATTTTGCTCATCGCCTGCACTGCCAGCACTGGATGGTTGCCTGCAGCGGTTTCTGCAGAGAGCATTACCGCATCTGTGCCATCTAAAATTGCATTGGCAACGTCAAATACTTCTGCACGTGTAGGAATATTATTTTCAATCATGCTTTCCATCATTTGCGTCGCGGTGATAACAGTGCGGTTCAAGGCGATAGTGCGCCGAATCAAATATTTTTGCATGCCGATGAGTCGGGCATCGCCTATTTCTACGCCTAAATCGCCACGAGCAACCATGATGACATCACTTGCGAGAATTGTTGCGTCTAGCGCTGCTTTGTTGGCGATAGCCTCGCTGCGTTCAATCTTGGCGACAATCCTTGTGGCAAACCCTGCTTCTTTTACAAGTTTGCGCAACTCAAAAATATCATCCTCATTTCTTACGAACGATAATGCTAAAAACTCTGGATTGATTGCTTTGATGCTCAATATATCACGGCGATCTTTTGTAGTAATTGCAGCTGCGTTTAAACCGCCTCCCTTTTTGTTCAACCCTTTGTTATTTGATAATTTTCCCGCAACTTTGACAAGAGTTGCCAGTTTTGTCCCATCAATAGCAACGATTTTAAGTTGAATTTTTCCATCATCAAGCAACAACATATCACCAACAGCACAATCAGTATGCAACGTTTTAAAATCACAGCCAACAATTTTTTCATTGCCATTTTCATAATCATATTGGCTATCGATACAAAAAGTTGCTCCTTCTGCTAACTGGATGCTGCCTTGTTTAAACCGTGCAACGCGGATTTTTGGGCCTTGTAAATCGCATAAAATACCAACGTGCAGATGCTGTTGTTTGGCAACTGCACGGATGTGCTGGGCACGATCACTGTGTTGTGTGGCGCTGCCATGAGAAAAATTTAACCGAAACACGTTAACACCAGCTTGCAGCAACTGCTCAATGACTGCGGGTTTATCAGTGGCTGGTCCACACGTTGCAATAATTTTTGTTGCTCTATTCATAGCTTCCATAGGTATGTCTTTGATTTTGGCGTTGGCGTAATGCTGGTATCGACAGCGATTGCCGATATTTTGCAATGGTGCGTCTGGCTATTGATATCCCTCGTTGCGCCAGCATGGTGGATAATTGGTTATCACTCAACGGTGCTAACGACGATTCAGTGCAAATCATGTCGGTAATTATGGCTTTGATAGCACTCGATGATGTCCTGCTGTTACCAACGTGGGATGAAAAAAAATACTTTAAAGCAAAGATGCCTTGTGGGCATGATAGGTATTTATTGCTGACTGTTCGCGAAATTGTTGAAATATGTACTGAAAGTCCATCAGCGATATCTCGCAACGTTAGCGGCGACATGGCACGCGCACCTTTAGAAAAAAAATCACTTTGGCGTAGCACTATTTGCTGCACAACCGCTTGTAATGTTTTCTTACGCTCCTGCAAACTTGATTGCAATATCGCAGCTTGAGCAAAATACTTTTGCAGTTGTTTGCGTTCTTCCTTGCTACTACACTGTGCCCGTAGTCGCGATAATTCATCAACATCAACATCAACAAGTGTGGTGTCCAGCATTGGGTATTCAATCATCAACCTGGCGTCGACCACCGCGTCAACAATTCTTGGTTGCACGCTGTGAGCATCGGTTTTGGGCATTGGTCTGCAGCGACGTAGTTTTCGTAGCCAATCAGCCGCTTGCGCCACATCGACTGCAAAAAAATCAGCAATTTGTGCAACATCATTCGTTGCAATTAAAGCAACATGGTCGCGGATAAGTTCGCCAATTTGTGCCAGCGTGTCGTTATCAATTTCCATTGCCTGCAGCTGTAATAACAGCAGTTCTTGGCTATCTCGTGCAGCGAAACCAGATCCTCCAAGATGCTGCAATAATTCAGTGACCGCATTGATAGCATGTGCTGTAGCTCCAACGCTGCGCTGCACCCTTGTTTGTGCGGTGGGGTAGTCATCAAAAAAACCATATTCATTTAACTCATATATTAATGCTAACGCAATATTCTTGTTGTTACTATCCCACTTTGACAACTCAACTTGTTCACAAATATCATTAAACCAATTGCCTTGCTCCGCAACTTGATTGCAGTTTGTAGTAATACTTGTATGCAACAGCAACAAAGGGTTCTTGCTGTTGGCTTGACGCAGGTAGTCAGGTAATTGGCTCACAGAAAGCTGCAACACTTGAATTGCTTGATGCAATTGCGTTGTCATTGTTAACGATGTAGTAAGCTGCATTGTTGTTTTCTTTATTATGTTATTTAGGGAAGCTCTTATTAAGTCGCTGATGGAGCCAGTTTGATGAAAAACACAGTTGCTTGCAAGGATGATGCTATAGGTGCTATCAATGCGACTTGATGAAGGATGCAACACAGCTATTGCAGAAGTTCCAATATATATTACATATGAAAATCATCCCCTAGATATACGGCTTGTACTTGAGGATTTTGAATAAGTTCTGTCGCAGTACCTGCTGCGAGAATCAGACCATCATTTATAACATAAATATATTGACAAATTGCCATCGTTTCCCGGACATTATGATCAGTAATGAGTACACCAAGTCCTTGCTCGCGCAACGTGGTAATAATGTTGTTAATCTCAGCAACTGAAACGGGGTCAACGCCTGCAAATGGTTCATCAAGGAGTACAAAATCCGGATTGCTTGCCAGTGCTCTGGCGATTTCCACCCGCCGCCGTTCTCCGCCTGATAAGCTTAATGCGCCATTATTACGAATATACTCAATTTGAAAATCCGCGAGCAGCTTAGCTAATTCTCGGTGCTGTTGCTGCCTATTCAAGTCTTTTCGCAGTTGTAAAATTGATAAAATGTTTTGACTGACTGTCATTTTGCGAAACAACGAAAATTCCTGTGGCAAATAACTTAACCCATACTGAGCGCGTTTATGGATTGGTAGCTTGGTGATGTTGACGCCATTGAGGGTAATCGTGCCGCTATTACTAGCAACAAGACCAACCACCATATAAAACGTTGTCGTTTTACCAGAACCATTTGGTCCTAGCAGCCCGACCACTTGACCACGCTGCACCTCAAAAGAAATGTCTTTAATAACTTGGCGCTTACCGTATTTTTTGGAAAGATTTTGTGCTTGTAACATTAATCGGATATAAAGATTTTGACGCGTTTCTTGTTGCGCGGAGCTGAATTATTGTTTGCTTCAAGTTTTTTAGTTGTTAAAGAATAATAAATTGACTCAGCCTCAATCACCTTGTTATCCACTTGAATCCGTCCATTCCCCGTTACCCGCAGCCAACTATCTTTTGGTTTTGCAACATACTCAATCGCCTGTCCACGCACAATAATGTTGGTGGTGTTACCAGCGTCATCTGCGCGTTGCACTGACATATGCGCAGCACTACCAGCTGTGCCAAAGGCTGTTAGGCGCCGATTATTCCTAGCTGTATTGATCAAAATAAGTTTTGCTGCGTCAACAGAGATTTGCTCTCCTCGCACGCGTACATCGCCTTCATACACCATGTCTGCAGCGCCATTATTAAACACAACACTATTCGCTTCAATAGACAATTGTGCTTGAATTACAGTTGCAGCCCAAGCCAAACCAATACTAATAATGCAGCGCAGGATTCTGCTCATGGAGTTATAGCCACCATCTGCACGTGGAGCAAGCTAGTTTGTTGCTTAGCCACATCATAACTACCTTGCTCGGCTTTAATTGACGCATTTGCAGTAGTAATTTTCATGGTCTCAGGAAAATATATATGCTTCTCAGCAACAGCATATGCCATAGTTTCAGTCTGAATAGTTGCCTTACTTTTGCCAAATGGAGTGGTTGCCACAACGTTGCCGTGCAGCACAAAACGCCGCGTATTGCCATGCCACGTGCCGCTTGTCGCTGTAACATGAGCGTCACTATCGACCATTTGTATTTTAATTGGCGTGAATACACCATGACCACCATGGCGGCTATATTCTAAACGCTGGCTATTGACTATCAATAACAGCTTACCATCCTCGTCATATTCTTGATGGTGCACGCCTGCAAAAATAATGTCTGGCATTGCTTGACTACTATGTGGTTGCTGGCTAGGAGTTAACATTTCCTCAATTGCAGCTACAACGTATATGTTGACAATATATCCTAACAACAACAGTAGTCCGAGCAACATAATCTGTGGCATTCCACCACGCTGCGCCCATTTAGGTATCGACAACACTACTGCACGCCACTATCGAGTAAATCGTGAAAATTAAACGCGCCGAGTGGTTGACCGTTGTCATCAAGGCAAAATGCACCGGTGATCTGCTGTTGTTCAAAAACTTCTACTGCTTCAACCACTAGCTGTTGCGATGTGAACGCTACAAACTCTGTTGTCATTACCGCATCAATACTATCAGCAAGTTGTGCCCCATCGACCGCAACAAATAATCTGCGTAAATCACCATCACTAAAAATACCAACCACTTTTCCAGTGACATTGACGATGCCAATAAACCCAAATGCTTTCTGAGTCATTACTACCAATGTATCACTAATGCTGGTGCCTTGGAGAACTATAGGGTAGTCGCTGCGCATGATATTGTGGATTCGCAATGTCAATCTTCGCCCAAGCGTGCCCTTGGGATGGCGAAAGGCAAAATCGCTTGGCGCTAGACCGCGCTTTTTAAACAATGCCATTGCCAACGCATCACCCATAACCAGTGCAGCGGTAGTACTGCTGGTGGGGGCAAGATTATGCGGGCATGCCTCTTTGGTTATTGCTAGGCAAATATGCAGGGTCGCTTGTTTAGCGAGCATCGACGCTGGATTGCTAGAAATACCAATGATAGCAACGCCAATAGCGTGCAATGTCGGCATAATATCAGCAATTTCACTAGAATTACCTGAATGGGATAATGCCAGCACTACATCATTTGCCGCCACCGAGCCAAGATCACCGTGGCAGGCATCAGCAGGGTGTAAAAAAAAAGCTGGAGTGCCTGTACTGGCAAGTGTTGCCGCAATTTTATTGGCAATGTGACCAGACTTGCCCATACCAGTCACAATCACTTTACCGCTACAATTCAACAACACCTCTACAGCTTGTTCAAAGCGACCGTCAATCGCTTGGGCAACAACTACCAACGCATCGCGCGCTAAGGAAACGGTGTTTCGCCCACTGGCAAGAATTATACTCATACGATTAAGCTTGAAATAATAAATAGAAACGCAGCTGCAACGATACCATATTATTTTTATAACAGTTTTTTCACATGCGCTTTTCGGTTATCATCCCTGCTCGCTTTAACTCCACCCGCCTGCCAGGAAAATCACTGCTGCCGATTGCAGGTATGCCGATGATTGTCCACACCCTGCGCTGCGCACAACGCTCTGGTGCCTATCAAGTGATAGTCGCTACAGATGACCTGCGGATCTGCGATGCTGTGCACGCAGCCGGCGGGATTGCCGTACTAACGCATGATAACGCCTCTGGCAGTGATAGAGTTTACGAGGCTGCTGCAGCGATGGGCTTTAGCAATGACGATGTTATCGTCAATGTCCAAGGAGATGAACCGCTAATAGCCTATGAAAATATTAATCAAGTTGCCAAGTTGTTAGCCAAAAATACTGCTGTAATGGCATCATTATATGAAACCATGCATGACCCAGCACAGATAGCAGATGCAAATAATGTAAAAGTGGTCACCGACACGCGTGGGCGGGCGTTGTACTTCAGCCGAGCAGCCATTCCATTTATCCGTAGTGCAACGCAGCCACCAGCAAAAAAACATATCGGTATTTATGCCTACCGCTTTAGTTTTCTTGCGCAATATACTCACTGGAAACCAACGATTCTTGAACGCAGCGAACAACTTGAGCAATTACGGGCACTTGAAAATGGTGCAGCTATCTATCTTGCAAAAGCACAATGTTCTGGAGGAATTGGCGTTGATACTCAAGAAGATTTACAGCGAGCTGAACAACAATATTTACTGCGTAATAAGCATAGTTGAAAGTATTTTGTCAGTTTCAGCTTCACCAGCTACCGCCACATACACATCTATGCGCTTGATGGCCGCGGCAGAAGTTTCTACCTTAGCTACTTTCCATGAATATTTTGTATTATTTAAGGTTGTCGATCCATCAGTATCAAATTTAATGTTGCCAACGGCTTGTTGTACCAGTGCTTCATTCAGCACATTCCAAGCAACATTTTGTTTTGCCATTCGCTGTTTTACAATCGATAATTGCCTGACATATTTTGATAGACTTAGCGACAGACCGCCAGCGCCAACCGCCAGCAACGTTGCGGCAACCATCACTTCAACCAATGTGAACCCTCGTTGTGTCCTCATTTTTTTTCTAATGCCAGCAGCCCGGCAATGTCCCATTTTAAGGTAATTCTTTCACTACTTTTAGCGGCATCGATGAAGCGCACGACAACTTTTCCTGTCGGAAACACCATCCCGTTTGGCCAAAAAATAATCGATGGTGGATCCGCAACTTCTTCTTTTGTATCATTGACATTCAACAGGTCTTTTAATTCCTTAGAGGTTTTGCGCAACACTCGTTGAATTGCTGTTTCGAGGAGCCATGAAACTTGGATTTCTGCTTCATCCCATGTGATTTTTGCATCTGCAACTGCTGTCCATATTGGCTGCGGTTCTTCACTAAAGACTCTGGTGAATTCTGCAAATGTTCTGACATCTGCATCTGCAGTATGCGCGTCAGTTGCTAATGCTGCGGTATCTGCTGCGCTGAGTATTGATGTGCTGGTACTTGTGTCGCTACTTGCATCACCATCACTGCTGGTATCAGCAAACGCTGATGACCTGCTAAATGAACGCAGTACTAACTGATTATCTACCAAAAAAAAACCATACGGCTTACCTGTAAGTACGGCATGGGTACGGGCGTATTCAAACTGCTTATTCATACTTTGGCTAAACGCATCAAGCGTCGTAAGCTTATCGTCAGTAATAAGCATGGTTATGGCTGAACCTGTAACAATAGCAATAACAACAAGTACTACCAGCAGCTCAATAAGGGTAAATCCTGCAGCTTTACAGCGCATAGCTTATCTATTGGAGTTACTCATCCTTAATATCTTCATCAACGCCACTGCCTCCTTCCACACCATCTGCACCAGTTGAATACAATGTGAAAGCATTGGCGTTTACTTGATAGTGATAATCTTTGCCCCAAGGGTCTTTTGGTAATTTTCGTAGCGACTTTCCCACCCCTGCTATTTCTTGTAACGATGTTGGATAACTACCATTATTAAGTCGGTAAATTTCTACAGCGTTGCGAATATTGGCAACATCAGCTTTAGCAACTTTGACCCGCGCTTCGTCTGCTTGACCAAAAAATTGTGGCACGACCATCGCTGCTAATACGCTGATAATCACTAAAACCACTAACAGTTCTATCAACGTTACGCCGCGTTGCTTGCCGGCGGCTAGGTGTTGCATATTTTTTACATTCATGTCTATTCCAATTATCTATTTAATGAGTTGATTTATACCAAACAACGGTAGCAAAATCGCCATTACTATCACCATTACCACCGAGCCCATCACTAAGATAAGTAATGGCTCAAACAACTTGACGGCAGCCTCGGTTGTTTGGCGCAATGTTCTTTCATAATAATCAGCGGTGCGCATCAGCATTTCGTCTAAGTTGCCGCTTTGCTCGCCACTATTTATTAAATACGTTAAAAAATTAGGAAACTCGCTGTGCTGTTGTAGCGAACGAAACAAACTAGCGCCTTCACGAACATTTTTTGTTACTTGCAACATTTTATCATGTAAATACAGATTACTGATAGAGTCACTTGCAAGTTGGATTGATTGTAATGAAGGCACGCCACTTGACAATAAAATACTCAAGCTTCGCGACCAACGGCTGACATTAGCAATAATAATCCAGTGACCCAATACTGGAGATTTTACGAGGAGACGATGGACACGATACTTAAAGCTAGGCCTACGGTATACATACACAAACGTGATAATGGAGATTAAAATACACCAGAGGATATATATGCCATGCGCACGTAATGTCTCGCTCACACTAATCATCACTGTTGTCAAAATTGGCAACTGTTGATTTTGACTTGCATATACTTCGGTTATTTTTGGCACAACAAATGTCATCAATAACACCACCACAGAAATTGCGACTACCACCATAATTACTGGATACACTAATGCTCCACCAACGGTCTGTTTGGTCTGCGCGCTTTTTTCAACATCATCCGCCAAACGCAGCAATACTTGTGGTAATTTGCCGCTTTCTTCGCCTGCGGCAACGGTTGCAATATAACTGACAGGAAAGATTAAGGTATTATTTGCCAGCGCATACGATAGACTATAGCCTTCGGTCAGTAGTCCTTTAATCAGCGTCACCGCTTTTGCCAAGCGTTTGTTTTCGCTTTGTCGACCAATCAAACTCAAGCTTTCTACAAGAGGATTTCCAGCGCTGACTAATGTGGCTAATTGCCGTGTTAACACCATCAGATCAATAGATTTGACTTTGCTTTTCAGCGAAATAAATCCAAACATCGATCTGGTAGAATGGATAAATTTCCCAGCCTCTTCGATAGACGTTGGCATCACGCCTTGTTTGCGCAGTTGTGCGCGCGCCGCTTTGATATTTTCTTGCTCAATGAACCCAGATACTTTCTTACCTTTGCTATTTATAGCTTGGTATTCATATTTTTCCATGTATTGTTACTCTTGGGTCACGCGCATTATTTCTTGAAAACTCGTAACACCAGCAAGGACCAAACCAAGTCCATATTCACGCAAGCTAATAACTTTTTGCTGCTCTCGAACGTATTTATTCCAATATATTTCTCCTGCGTTATTATGAATCATTTCACGTAGATTATGATCAATCTGGATTAATTCATACACCCCAATTCTGCCAGCATAGCCCGATTGATAGCATTCATCGCAGCCATTTGGAGAATAAATTGTTACAGCTTTTTGCTTTGCTAACTCCGCAGAAAACACTCGTTGTTCATGGACTGTTGGTTCATACGCCGTTTTACAGGAATTACACAATTTTCTCACCAGCCGTTGTGCTAATACTCCTTGCAATGTTGATGCCACCAAGAATGGCTCAATACCCATGTCAATAAGCCGAGTAATCGCACCAGTAGCGCTATTGGTGTGGAGGGTAGAAAGCACTAAGTGACCAGTTAAACTGGCTTGGACACATATTTCGGCTGTTTCGCTATCGCGAATTTCACCAACCATAACCACGTCAGGGTCTTGACGTAAAATTGCGCGTAGTCCGCGGGCAAAAGTCATATCGGCACGAATGTTGACTTGCGTTTGACTCATACCCTCAAAATAATATTCAATCGGATCCTCGACAGTCATCACGTTTAAATGTTGCGTGTCAATTTCGCTCAAACTTGCATACAACGTAGTGGTTTTTCCTGAACCAGTCGGACCTGTCACTAAAAACACTCCATGCGAGCGATTGATTACTGTATTGAGAAGCTGTAACTGTGCCAGCTGCATTCCTAATGAGTCTAGATCAAGTCGCGTTGCTTCTTTATCGAGTAAGCGCATCACGACGCGTTCGCCAAATGCTGTTGGAATTGTCGAGACGCGCATATCAACACTTTTTCCACCTAGGCGAATCGTGATTCGACCGTCTTGTGGAATGCGTTTTTCGGCAATATCAAGTTTCGCCATTACTTTGATGCGCGAAACAACTAATGGCGAAAATTTTCGCGAAGCTTTAACAATTGTTTTTAACACTCCATCTACACGAAAACGCACAACCAATTGTTTTTCAAAAGGCTGGACGTGGATATCCGAGGCCTTTTCTCGATATGCTTCATAAAAAATGGCATTAATTAAGCGCACGATTGGCGCACCGTCATCACCACTGAGCAGATCGTCAGGCTCGTCCAACATTGCGGTTGCTTCATCGAGCCCTACGATTGAGTCGCTTAATGCACCAACAGCTTCTGATGATGTATCAGCACTTGCATACATTGCTTGCACACGGGTATCAAACTGCCACCTTGTTAATGGCTTAATACCATTTATAACAGCATATGTACGTTGTATTTCCGCAAGAATTAGCGGGGCAGGGGGGTGTCCTTCAGCATAAATAACGTCGACTTTGTTGTCATGCAGCTCAATAAACACATGATTGGTTTTTACAAATTGATACGGCAACCGCTTTTTAACGGCTGTTGCCCCAATATCAATATCAATATCAATAACAGTAGCTGCATCTTGCTCATCTGTGAGCATCTCTTCATTAAAATATTGGTTGAGGTCGGTCATTTATCGATCCTCAGCAGACCGGCTAGCTGCGTTCATGTTCTCATGGGTAGTGCCATCATTATTCTTAGAGAACCTCTGACTAACTCGCTGATGGAGCGAGTTTGCCTGAAATTGCTGATGATTGCAAGGCGCATTCCGCAGGCGTATGCCGTAGCATATACGCCAAGGGATGCAACACAGCAAGTACCGCTGCAGCAAACCCAAAGTATATTCAACAGAAGGACGGATAAAAAACGCTGCGCTAACGTCGTTGCAGCACTTGGCAACACCCACAAGACCACCAGTATTGTCTGCGCACTGCGTCTAGTTATCATCAGCGTTTTTTCTCCGTCTCGCCCATCATGGACTTAATCAGAGGTTCCTTAGGAATTATATCATCAAAGCTGCCGTCTTCATCAAGCGATTGTTGCAATGCCGATCGCTGTTGTTGCGATTGGCTAAATACCTGTTTAGCCGCATCTGTTCCTAAAAAATCTAGTCGTTTAACAAACGTTACGCTTTCTTGTTTGTTTAATCCTAAATCTAATACCATTGGCAGACTCCGCAATTCAGGCAATAGCGGCCGCTCATTATAATCAATAAATGATCTGTTTTTATTATACTCCATCTGCTGTGAGCGAAAGTGATGATATTTTGCATAACTCATTGCCGATAAGTCGCTATCGTTTTTTAAAATTCGCGGACGCAGGAATAACATTAATGTTGTTTTGCGCATCTCGGAATTTTGATAGCGAAACAGCGCTCCCAATAGCGGTATTGAGCTTAAAATTGGTATGCTATTGGTTGTTTCAAGTTGGCGATTTTGCTGCAAGCCACCTAAAGCAATTACGCCATTGTCGTTGACTTGGACTACCGTCTCTATTTGGCGCACCGATGTAACCAAATCACTGGCATTAATGCTATTTGGTACAACGCTAGAAACCTCTTGAGATATTTCTAGCTTAATGGTATCGCCACCAGTTATTTGTGGCTTTACTTTTAATTTAATCCCAAGTTGTTTGCGAGAAATTGTCTGGAATGGGCTGGTAGAAGCACCAGCAGAAGTTGTCGAACTCCCTGTGACAAATGGCACATCTTCACCTGCAACAAAATTTGCTTCCTCATTATCTAAGGTGATGATATACGGTGTGGATAACACATTGGATGTACCATCACTATCAATAGCACTAATCAACATAGCCCAGCCATCAGTAAGGGATCCGCTACCAATACCTGTGACCATTCCTTTACCTTGTGCAAGCGCTGCAAGCGCCGCGACACCGCCGGTTTGCGTAGCAGCAGTTAGTGCGCTCGTTAAATTACCGCTTAAGTCGCCAATTGCTTTGATGTTGGTATTTGCAATCCAATCTAAACCCAATTCATTTAATTGGTTATCAGAAAGTTCGGCAATAATAACTTCAATCGAAACTTGGGCACGGGGAATATCAAGCTTGCGAATGACTGCCTCTAGCGAGCCGATAATTGAACTTGGTCCGCTGATAATCAGTGCGTTTAGATCGGTATCAGCTGTCACAGATGTCGTATTTAATAGCGCACTAGGGTTGCCATTCGATAACGACTGTATAGTTGATGCTTGCTGTATTGCGACAACACTTGGCTTAGTAGCACCTTTTGGTTGCAAAGCAGCAGCCAGTGGGTCGCCAGCGCTCGCATTTGTCGTTGCAATACTTTTAAAACTGTCAGAATTCAACAGGCTTTCTATCACTGGAACCAAGTTTTCTGCCTTGGCAAATTTTAGGTACAACACGCGGACATTGCTCCCTGAGTCAAGCGGCGTATCAAGTTCAGCAATTAATGCGCGTGCTGCCAGCCGCAGATCTTTACTGGCTGATAAAATCAGTCGATTGGTGCGGGTGTCTATTTGCAAATTTAATGCAAGCGTTTCATTATTGTTTTTATAGATTGACTGCACCAATGCCATAACGTGCTCTGCTGATGCATGGTTGAGTTGAATAATGTCATAGTCGCGTTTTTGTACTGTATCAATCTTGGTAATGATTTTTTTGATACGCTCAACATTAACTTTAACGTCACTCACAACTAATGAATTGCCGTTTGCTAATGCGACGAGATGCGCGTTTTGTGAAAGCATTGGGCGCAGCACCGCGACAAGCTGTTGTGAAGAATTATTCACTACCTTAATAACTTCAGTAATTAATGCATGGCGTTCTTTTTCAGTATACGCAGGGGCATAACTCCTGGCGATTGCGGCCGGCACAATTTTAGTAATATCTGTTCCTGGAATTGCTGCAAAGCCATACACATGCAGGATATTGAGCAGCACCTCGTATAAGTCTTCTTCATTAACAGGCGTGCTTGCGAGCAGGGTTACCCGCCCATTCACCCGTGGGTCAAGAATAAAATTACGCCCCGTGAGTTTAGAGACACTTTCAACAACAAGACCAATATCAACATTACGAAAATTAATTGATAACTCGCCTGCCGCAGTAGCCGGCACATAGGTAAGCAACATGGTGAAAAAAAGAAAAAAACGAAGTTTCATAATTTCATATATAACTTTTTCTCTTGTCCATCGCGCCAAATATCAACAACAAATTGTTTGGCAGCAAGTAAACTATTCCATAATTGTGGACTGCGTAACACATCATTGACTGATTTACCATTGATACGTAAAACAATATCGCTATCACGCAAGCCAAATGAGTGCAATAACCCTCTGTATTTTGAAGACGCTACCCTTAATCCAGACCTGCGACCAACTTGCACTCTGCTCATTTGAAATTCGCGCATAATGTCTAACGGTGCATTTGCTAAGCCTTTACGCACAGCAGCAACATTAGCCTGTTCGCTCTTAGGTAATGACTGCAGCGACACTACCTGAACGGTATTTTTAACTGCAGGTTTAGCAGTTACTGCCACTGGAGTTGCGCCATCTTGATTTGCCTTGGTTATTGGCTGTGCTGCGGCATCTAAACGCTCGCCTGCATCAAGTGTTTTGATGGGTGAATAACTCAATTCATGTTTTTCATATGTACTTATGGCATTGATAGCATTGGGTAAGAAACATTCTTTCGATACTTTTTCCCCATCAGGTAAATAAATGGAGAGCATTAATGATTCAGAGGTAACTGACGCAAGGAAAACATCGCCGTCAACAACATCGCCGACGCTATATACCCGCACTCCAGCACCGTTGACTTGCATAATTGCCACACCTGCAATACCCAAGTCGATTAACCCAACGATGTTAAGTGAGGTGTCGATTGTTGGCAAGGTTGCAGGCGTTACAGTTTTCTGCACAACAGCTTGCTTGGTTTGCGGCTCAACACTGGCTATATCAATCCATCGCCCCCACGCAGGCGATAGACGGCTTATAGCAGCAGGCGGGGTAATTGAAAACACCTCAGTATCTTGGACTACAACACCAAACTTTTCGGCTAAGCTCCATCCTAGTTTTGCCGACTGAAAGCTTGCTATCAAAATAAAAGTTGCCATTACCAGATCGGCCGTCAAGCGAATTTTGATGCTACTTGGTATTACAGGCAATATACGCTCTGCGTAAAATCTAAAAAGAGTATTTGTTGGTATTTGAAGGGTGTTTTTTTTGAACAAATTATGTTGTGCAATTATACGCACAATTTTGCCATCTGTCTACGCACAATACTGTAGATTCCACTAATCTAAATATAGCTAGCAAAGCCTGCAATATCAATAGCAACAACCACTTTAGCCATTAACAAACCCACTAACTCTAATTGACATACCTTAATCTGGACATACAATTCTCGCTCTACGGGTGCTTAGCTCAGTTGGGAGAGCGCCGCCTTTACACGGCGGAGGTCACAGGTTCAAGCCCTGTAGCACCCACCAAAATTGGAGCGGTAGTTCAGTTGGTTAGAATACCGGCCTGTCACGCCGGGGGTCGCGGGTTCGAGCCCCGTCCGCTCCGCCAGTTAGTTGTATGCTCCAGTATTTTAATCGTTTAAAAACGTAGGTTGTATAAGGAAGCTCTGATTAAGTCGCTGATGGAACGAGTTTGCCTGCAATTGCTGATGATGGCAAGGCGCAAACCGCGCGCATTCGCTGGCGCATGCCGTAGCATATACGCCAAGGGATGCAACACAGCAAGCGTAAGCAATTGCCGCAAACCCAAAGTATATGCAACAGAATGACGGGAAAAAATGCTGCGCTAACGTCGTTGCAGCACTTGGCAATACCCACAAGACCCACAAGACCCACTAGTATTAGCTGCGCACTGCGCTTAAGTTTCATCTTCGTTTTTTCCGTCTCGCCCGTCATGGACTTAATCAGAGCTTTCATCAGCAACAGCATTGTTTGACTGAGCCGCACATTTTTCTTTGTTAATTCAAGTTTCTTTATTAATTCAAGGTGTAGCTATTGACTATACCGCTGCGCTAAATGACAATCGTTCTTATTACGGTTAACTTGTTGATTAGCTCGATTAATTTAAATCAGGTGCAGCAGCAAGCAGCAAGTAATTAGATTACAGTAGCAACAAACGTGACATTGACCGTGACATTGACATTGTCGATAACACCTCGATAACACCTCGATAACACATTACAGCGCTTAAGACTTGTTAAGAATGAATAAGCCAATACGGATTATCCGTAATAGCAAGGAATGCACACTGCAACCGACTCGAAACGCTCAGTTGATTTCGATCAACAAACACTTGGTTAATTACCCCAACGACAACCACCGCGTACCTTGGCATGAAATTCACAACAATTGACGCAACTGCTACAATTGGCTGGCGTGGCACATTTGCAGCGAAACATGATAAAGTCAACAAGCCTGCAAAACAGCGTGATGGCTACAGCGTGCACAATCTATATTATAGATGGCAGTCGCAACGGCTGAATAACATCACTGTTATCACTGTTGATGTAGGCATCGGTAATCCAGCAGATACAAAATACCAACACGTGTTTGCTGGCGCATTTGCACAAGGGCGTAACTATCATGTGCAAACAAGTTTTCAATGTTAGCAATGACCAGCAATATCACCCCGCATTATGGCAAGTGGCTGCAATACTTTGCGGTCAGTTTCAACGCCATAAGGAACCTCTGATTAAGTCGCTGATGGAGCGAGTTTGCCTGCAATTGCTGATGATTGCAAGGCGCATTCCGCAGGCGCATGCCGTAGCATATACGTCAAGGGATGCAACACAGCAAGCGCAGCAATTGCAGCAAACCGTTGTATATTCAACAGAAGGACGGAAAAAACGCTGCGCTAACGTCGTTGCAGCACTTGATAATACCACCAGTATTATCTGTGCACTGCGCTTAAGTTTCATCAGCATTTTTTCTCCGTCTCGCCCATCATGGACTTAATCAGAGCTTCCCTAATTGCCGCGGCAATCGACCTTGCTAGGCTGCCACGCACCAGCAATGAATTGCCAACAATGCACACAAACATTATGCCGCCTGCAGCAGCAGCAGGTGCAAAGCCAAACAATGAAAACACGCAACAACAACGCGCTGCGCTGCGTATACCAGCAGCTAGCAAAACAAATAAAGCTATACCCACAGCTAGCACAGCTGTTAAAGTGCTGCGGAAAAAAGATCTGCAAGTGGTGCGCAAACAGCCAACTGCGGCTACAATCAACAAACAATTGATGCAAGCCAAGCGTCCAGCAGCACCAGCCAATATCCAGCAGGGCGCGCGAGTAGCTACAACAACAAATACAAGCAGCAGTCCACCACCAATAGCCAGCATAACATCAAAAATAACAAAAGTTGCGCAAGCAGATGCCGTCCATGTACCACAAAATAACCGCCAAAGCAGTACTGCTATGATTATTACAGCAGCTCAGTATCGCCGGCAAACGCGGTCCTACTACCCAAGGCGCGCGCTTGAACTTGGTCAGCAACAATCTGTGGTGTTACACGTCCATAGCAACATCCGTGGCGAGCCTGAACAGCTAAAAATAGCACATTCATCAGGGTATGTGCGGCTTGATAAACCACACTTACTGCAGTCAAAAAATGGGAATTCGCGCCTTTCCGCCGCAATGGTAGTCCAGCCTGTGGATGGGTACGCGTACCTGTAAAGTTTATGATTCAATAACCTCAGGATATCTATATGTACTCTCAACCACAGGAACAAACAGCACAGTTAGACAGTTCAACAATAATACGGCAACGCTTGCAAAAATTACATGCAGAGCAACCAAAAATGCGTCCCCGCAATGCCGCACAGGCGCTGGGGATATCAGAATGCGAATTGCTCACGGCAAGAATCGGTACCGATGTGACCTGGTTACGCCAAGACCCCGAAACGATGTTACAATCACTACAGCCGCTCGGTGAAGTCATGGCGCTTACTCGCAATGAATATTGTGTGCATGAACGCCATGGTGTGTACCAAGGAGCAGGATTTTTTGGTGAGCAACACAGTCGACACGGGCTGTTGGTTAATCCTGATATTGATTTGCGCTTGTTTATGTCGCATTGGCAATACAGTTTTGCAGTTACAGAACATCCAAACGATACGCCGCGTAATAGCCTACAATTTTTTGATAAGTCTGGCGCGGCCATTCACAAAATCTACCTGACAGCCAAATCGCATCAGCATGGCTATGATACATTGGTACAAACCTACGCTGCAGCAACACAGCCTGATACTGTGAAGATTCAACAATATCAGCCATATCCAGATGACAGACCAGACACGGAAATTGATACGGCAGGGCTACGCATTGCATGGGAGAATTTACAAGATACACATGCGTTTCATCCATTGCTCAAAAAATTCAATGTTGCGCGGCGGCAAGCTTTTCGGTTAATTGGGCATGACTTTGCCTATCAAGTTGCCAACAATGCCATTCGCCAAGTGTTTGAGGCTGCAAAAGATACACAGTGCCCGATTATGGTATTCGTTGGCAACCGTGGTTGCATTCAAATCCATACTGGCACGATACAAAATCTAGTTGAACACGGTCCATGGTACAACGTACTCGACCCAATGTTTAATCTGCATCTTCGTGAAGACCAAATTGCGCATATTTGGGTAACAAAAAAACCAACAGTGGATGGCATAGTGACCGCCTTAGAAATATTTGACGTACATAACAAAGTTATCGCGACAATATTTGGCAAACGTAAACCTGGAATTGCCGAGCTAGCGCAATGGCGCAATATCATTGCGAACATCCAGCCATTGCATGCGCAATGATCCCGCCATGGTTTAATCAACTTGGGTTGGTAGGCTATCCACTGGCAGGGTGTTCAAGCATCGCTGGCATGGCGTGTTTTGACCGTACAGTCTTGCTTATTCCTGCCATATTAAACCAAGAAAAACGCTATCAGTAGCTAGTAATTACACTTGACAAAACAGTCATGCCCAGCTGTGTTGAATTGAAAAAGCAAATACAGCAATACGGCAAACAACATGCCACCCGCCAACAGTTGCGCAGCCTAGGGAATTTCTGCTTAAGTCCATGATGGGTGAGACGGAGACAAAACGCTGATGAAACTTAAGGCAACTCTGATTAAGTTCCAAACAACAGCAATATCAGCTAGCAAGAGATACAAAGAGAGAATCTATTTGCATAAGCGGATGTTCTTATGCAACAAACAACTTTTGCCAGTGCTACATACGACCACAAGAAAGTAACAACGAAACGTGAGAAATTCTTGCAGTCGATGGACAAATTAGCTCCATTTTAGCGTTAATAGCGGTTGTTAGGTTTAATACAACCGCATTATCCCAAGAAAGGGAATGTCCCGGACCACCGATTAATATGCAGACCATGTTACGCATGTATTGTTTACAGCAATGGTACAACTTATCAGACCCAGGAGTAGCAGAAGCACTATATGACATGGAAAGCATGCGGCGTTTTGCCCAGATAGAGCTGATAGACGATGCCATCCCTGCTGAAACCACCATCTTGAATTCCCCGCAGGCTCATACAAAAGCATCAACTCAGCGTCAAGATACTTGCTGTGGTGAATGAGTATTGTATGGAAAATAATATAACAATCTCACCAGGGACGATGGTTGCTGCCACGACCATCAATGCGCCGTCATCTACGCAGAATAAAGAGAAAAAACGGGATCCTGAAATGCATCAAACCCGCAAAGGCAATCAGTGGTATTTTGGCATGAAGATTCATATAGGAACTGACGCTAATAGCAATATGATTCATAGCGCGGCAATGCCTACCACCACAGCCGCGGCCCACCACGACAGCCGCGAATGCAGCGGACATCAATGAACTCCCAAAATTGCTGCGTGAAACAGATAAGGTTATCTTTGCCGATGCAGGATATACGAGCGACAGTTATACACGCGGCTCGCGCCACCTTGGCATAGATTGGCGCGTGAATGATAAACGTAAACCACAGCAGCCAATGAGCGGCTCGCAGCGCCAACGCAATACACAGAACTCTAATGCGCGCCCGGATTGAGCACTGTTTTCGCGTAATCAAATGTCAGTTTGGTTACAAGAAAGCTCGCTACAAAGGACTAGCAAAGAATCGAGTACAAGTATTTTCTTTGCTTGCATTAACGAACTTGTACATGCTGCGCGGACAACTAACGGGATAGAACCGCCCAAAATTCAAGAAAAACAGTAAAAAACAATAAAAACAGTAACAAACAGTAAAACAGCAACACGAAGATCAGCGAAACGGTCAAATATTGACCATTGAAAATTATTGCTATTACTTTTTTGGAGTATATGCGAGTTATTGGAGTATATGAGCGTCTTAATCAGAGCTATCCCTACGATAGTGCCATGCTGCGTATCAAAGAACTAGTCAAAAGTTATGGTGGCGAAAAGGCCGTGTTGAAAAATCTGAACCTTGAAGTACAAGGCGAAAGTGTTGTTGCAATCATCGGCGCGTCGGGCGCGGGCAAATCTACCTTGTTGCGCTGCATTAACCGTCTGGTTGAACCGTCATCAGGCAGTATTGAACTTAACGGCACCGAACTGACCACACTCGCAGGCAAAAGCCTACGGCTGGCACGGCGCCGCATTGGCATGGTGTTTCAGGGCTTTAATCTGATTGATCGGCTGACCGTGATGGAAAACGTCCAGTCGGGGCGTTTGGGATATATTCCAGCATGGCGCGCGATGACACGCAAATATCCCCAGGAAGACATCGACCGTGCGTTTCATCTGATGGAACGTGTCGGCATTGCCAATTACGTCAACAAACGTGCAGATGAACTATCGGGTGGCGAGCGCCAGCGAGTCGGTGTGGTGCGCGCGTTAATGCAACAACCAGAAATCCTGCTGGCCGACGAACCCACCGCCTCGCTTGACCCGAAAGCATCCAAACAAATCATGGAATTGCTGTGTGCGCTCGCATCCGAGCTACGCCTGCCAGTTCTGATAAATATTCACAATGTAAACGAAGCCAAGGAATATGCCCAGCGCATTGTCGGCATGCGGTTTGGTCGTATTATTTTTGACGGCGCCGCGCTGGACCTTAACAATGACGCGATGGATCAAATCTATGCTGGTGTTCCAGCAGAAGAACGCGATGGATGAAATCTATGCTGGTGTTCCAGCAGAGGAACGTGATGGTGTTGCAACCAGCAACCATCTGCGCCAGGTTGCTGCAACATGAGCCGTACTGTTGCAACCCCGACTGGCCTCACCTGGAAAAAACCTCCATTCATTGCCAATCCAGCACTGCGTTGGGCGTTGATTCTTGCTGTTGCCGGCTATGTCTGGTGGGCGTTAACCACTCTACCCTTTGATTGGGAACGTATTCAACAGGGCGTCCCCCGAGCAATGCGCATTTTCAAGGGGGCATTTCCACCGAGCTTTATCCGTGGAGAACTGTTATTTGACGGCTTTATGGAAAGCATTAAGATTGCCATTATCTCGACCTTGCTAGGTGTGGGACTTAGCATCCCGCTTGCCTTTGCAGCGGCAAGCAATATTTCCCCGCGCTGGCTTTACATACTCGGGCGCGCTACCATCATTGTCGCGCGCAGTTTCCACCCAGTTATTGTTGCTATCTTGTTTGTCAAAGCCGTCGGTTTTGGCCCGCTGGCAGGGATTCTGACGCTGACCGTGTATTCGATTGGTTTTGTTGCAAAAATGCTCGCCGAACGGATCGAAGAAATAGATTGGGGTCAGGTTGAGGCCATCCGTGCGGCAGGCAGCGGACAGCTGCTGACCATGTTGTATGCCGTAATTCCGCAGATCATGCCGCGCCAAATTGGACTTTCGATTTATCAGCTTGACAGCAATCTGCGCGCATCCGCTATTGTCGGCATTGTTGGCGCGGGCGGCATCGGTTCGACCTTGCTGAATGCGTTTGGTCGGTATGACTATGACTTTGCCCTTGCCATTACGCTTTGCATTATCGGCGTCATTCTGGTCACTGAAGCCATTAGCGGGCATATTCGGAAGAACCTATGTTAGCCTCCACGCAACAATCTGGACCTGATGCCATCGCGCACCGCGAATGGTCGCGTTATTCGTCTAGAGAGCGCTGGCAGCGATTTGCCATCACTGGTGTTATTGCCTTGGCCACCATCTGGTCGTTATCAACAATTGATGTTTTTTGGCCATGGCTTTGGGATGCGCCAGCACAGATGGCCGACCTGTTCGGACGGATGTTCCCGCCATCGGTCGATCAGTGGCAAATTATTGCCTGGACACTTTTAGAAACAATCAATATCGCGACAATCGCGACATTGTTCGCCGTATTGCTATCTATGCCGATTGCCCTGATTGCGGCGCAGAATACTACACCAAACCGTGGCACATTGTGGCTTGGTCGGTTTATTTTGGTGTCGTCGCGTTCGGTGAATACCATCATCTGGGCCCTGCTGTTTGTTGCTGTATTCGGCCCTGGGGTTCTGGCGGGTATTTTGGCGATTGTTTTCCGATCAATCGGTTTTTTAGGCAAACTTCTGGGCGAAGCGATTGAAGAAATCGATCGAGATCCGATTGAGGCACTGCAGGCTGTTGGCGCATCTTCGTTCAAAATTCTGATTTACGGGGTGATCCCGCAGGTCATGCCGACCTTTTTTGCGGTATCAATCCTGCGCTGGGATATAAATCTGCGCGAAAGCACTGTGTTGGGACTGGTCGGGGCTGGTGGCATCGGACTTATCCTGCAAGGTGCGATTGATACCTTTGCGTGGCAAACCGTCGCGACGATTCTGTTCGCTATTATCGGTCTTGTGATCATCGGCGAGGCGATAGCCGCCTATTTACGCAACAAGGTAATCTGACGTGTCTGCATAATTCTACGACCTGCTGGTCGTTGGCATTACTATAGTGCTTGTTCTACAAAACGCTCTGCCATCCGCTAGCGCAGCAATTGCCGCAAACCCAAAGTATATTCAACACAACGACGGGAAAAAAGCGGTACTAACGTCGTTGCAGCACTTGGCTGGCTATGCCCTCAAGTCCCCAGCAGTGTTAGCTGCGCACTGCGCTTAAGTTTCAGCAGCGTTTTTTCTCAGTCTCGCCCATCATGGACTTCATCAGAGCTTCCTTAGTTAGGCCTTTGCATCAAAGTGTAAAAGTGTAGTTGTTGTGGACAAAATTGGCATTGTGTTCAGCTGTTGGCAGGAGTGACAATATTCCATACACATATTTACTAGTTGCATATTATCTACACCAGAATAGGTAGTTGGTAATGAGTTAAACAGCTACTCGCAAACGATTTATGCTCTCTAATATCAGTAACTTAATCAGAGCTTCTTTAATGCATTTTGTGAAAAATTCGATAATTGCAACACATAGCTATCAATATGAGAAAACACATTCGTTGTCATGTTTGCAGGCATAGTAAATCCACTAAAGCTTCTTTGCAGCATTAGACTAGGCAATCAACAAGCAACATAGCCTCGCTTCTTATATGTTGCCATTGCTTAATTTTTTTGCTTTGTTATGTGCATCTGCATTTCTTTTCCCGTTTCGTTCATTAGTTTCTCCATTCCTTTCAAATTATTAACTGTTGCTTGAAAATTCAAAAGTCCGTTTTTGTTCGTTATTCGATATTCAGAATTCAATATAGCAGCTCCCATATAACTTCCTAAACGACCGTATTGTGAAATGTCAATATCTAATTCTTTCGCTTTTTTGTATAAATAATTGCGATAAAATTCCCGAATTTCCTTACGCTCATTTTCATTTTCTTTGTCAACAACAACTTTGAATACAAATTTTTCTTCTTCCAATTGCAAATAATAGTAAAATTGTTTCCAACCTTCTGAGACTTTATAATTCCACCAAAAACAAAGAAAACCACCATTTGGGTTTGAAACATATACCCAACTTCCGCCGTCTAAATGTTTTTGAAGTTCAAAGTAGAAGCCTTGCCAAGATTACCTATACCATTCGTTTAATGGTTTAGTTAAATAGCTATTAATATCATTATCTAAATTCTCAAGGTTCTTATAGTAGTCAACAACTATGTTATTTTGTTTTGCCTTTTCAGTTGAGTTGATATAGTTATTAAGTATTGAAAGCATTGTACTTCTTTGGAATGGTAAAAACCCTGAATTTGTAACATCAATGTATTTACCTTGCTCTTCCATTTTGAAGTAAACAAGCTTTATTACAATGTCTGATTTTTTATAATAATTTTTAGCAACTTCTGAGTATTTGTTGAGTTGGTCAGGACTTTCTTGTGTTCCTTTTTTATCTTCTATTACAATGAAGTATTTATTATTTACTAAAGCCCAAACATCAATATTATTCCATTGCCTTCCTACTTCAACCGTTTCTATCGTAAAAGAATCATCTTGTCCTGAAAGCTGTTGAACAAACGAAACAGCACAGGCATTTAGAGCATTGTCGATTTCTTGATAGTCTTTATCCGCCCATTTTATAAGCCAAGCTAAAAACGCATCTTGCGAAAGTTCTGAAGTTGCATAGTCAAAAAGATTTGGTGGTTTTATCATTAAGTTATTTTTCTCAATTAAGTTTAAAAGTATGTTTTTGGTTTGTTCCAACCGTATCTGTTCAAGTTGCAGATAACATCTGGCTATGTTCTGAGAGTTTGTTGAAATGCCATATACAGCATATCCCTGGCTATGTTCTGATAGTTTGTTGAAATGCTGTATACAGCATATCCCTCATGAAGCTGGCAGGGGATATATCTCCCCGTTTATTAAGCTCAAACCAACGAAACCATCCACAATATTTATGAAGATTTTTAGTTGCAACACCATGAAAAGGGGCTAGCCATTGCTTGAGCCTCATGTGGTAAGCGTTCACCGTTTGAATATGAAAAACTTTGTCTTTGACCCGCTCACCAAGGCGTTGATTTAACACGACATGATTGATATTTTTCTGCTTGGCTAGATGCTCATAATTGATATGACCGTCGGTACAGAGAACCAGATCGTCGGCGAGTTTAGGTACAAAGGTTGCCTGTAATTGATCCAGCGTAAAGTGCTCTACAACCTGATCGACAATGTTGCCACTTCGATCGATGCCAATAACAGCTTTCACTGTAGATGCTTTGCTATTACCGCGTTTTCGCGGCTTGCCAGTGGTTAAATAGCGACTGCCTTTTTCAGAATATTTAAACCAAGTTTCATCCATTTCGACAATGCCTTCAAGCTGCTTGCTCATAAGTAAATCAGCCAATTTAAGAAATTTATGACGCCATGTGAATGCCGTGGTGAGGTTGATGCCGCATTCCTTTGCTGCAATGCGCAGCGATTTTGAATCAACCATCGTTTGGCAGTATTGTTCCCAGAGTTCAGGCTTATGCAGACCATTCAATTCTGAACCCGTTAGTGCATTATAGGTTTTTAAGCATGATCGACAACGATACCGCTGACGTCCTTTTGACGTGCCCCACTTATAGGTACTGTCATGTTGGCAATGAGGGCATCCATGTACCGCTTGTTCAAGTAATTTCAGCACTTGAGGTTGCGATTCTGGATTGATTAAATGCTGTTCTAAGTCAGCCTTTTGCTTTGGAGAAAGCCCATTAACTGCTTGTTTTAACTGATTAAATTCAGAGCTCTTCATGATTTAGAGCATTGTGGATGTGATTGATACTTGTAGCATATCATATTTCAACAATTTATTCAAATAGAGCCATATCCCTCATGAAACTGGCAAGTGATATATCTCCCCGTTTATTAAGCTCAAATAATATGCAGACCATGTTACGCGTGTATTGTTTACAGCAATCGTACAACTTATCAGACCCAGGGGTAGCAGAAGCACTGTATGACATGGAAAGCATGCGGCGTTTCCCAGATAGTGCTGATAGACGATGCCATCACTGCTGCAACCACCATAGTGTTTGGTTTATTCATCAGAAAACATTAATTGGAATGAATTGCTCGAATTTATCAAATCGAGTGCAATACCACCACCACGGGCAACGCAGGTTAATGGGTCTTCAGCACATATCACCGGCAGTCCTGTTTCAGTTGAGATTAATTTGTCTAAATTATGCAGTAACGCTCCGCCACCTGTCAATACAATACCTGACTCAGCAATATCAGCGGCAAGTTCTGGTGGAGCTTTTTCAAGGGCAACCCGAACCTCGTGGACTAATCTAATCATTGGTTCTTGCAATGCCTCAAACATATCGTTTGAGGTAACCGTTACTGATGTGGGTATCCCTTCTGCGACCACATTTCCACGAATATCTGTTTCTCGAATGCTATTTGCGTCTGGAAAAGCGGTGCCGATCTCAACTTTCACCCGTTCTGCCGTTTGTAGCCCAATCAACACTCCAAACTTGCGGCGGATAAAGGAAATAATTGCCTCATCAAACAAGTCACCACCAATACGCACCGATTCTGCATAAATTGCCCCACCGAGTGTCATAATAGCAATTTCTGTAGTTCCGCCACCTATGTCCAACACCATTGAGCCGTTTGGTTCATCAAATGGTAGCCCTGCGCCAATGGCTGCAGCAAGTGGTTCTTGTATCAAAAACACTTCACGAGCTCCAGCTCCAAGGGCGGACTCTTTAATCGCTCGCCGTTCAACCATCGTCGCCTTGCACGGCACACAAATCAATACCCTAGGGCTTGGGCGAATAAAACTATTCGAGTGAACCTTTTGTATAAAATATTGCAGCATTTTTTCAGTGATATAAAAATCAGCTATCACGCCGTCTTTTAGTGGTCGAATTGTTGTAATATTATCAGGAGTTCGACCCAGCATTGGCTTGGCTTCTAAACCAACCGCAGCAATTGTGCGTTTATTTCCGTGTTCTTTAACAGCAACTACAGAAGGTTCGTTTAACACAATTCCTTGCCCATTTATGTAGATAAGGGTGTTTGCTGTTCCTAAGTCTACCGATAAGTCATTAGAAAATAATCCGCGAAATTTTTTGAACATAGGCTGTTAGTAGATGCTAATAATGTAAAAATAAATCCTTTTATGAATGTATACGATATACGACTAAGGTAGTAATATAAAATGCAGATAATCGACTAATATTGTTTAAGTTATGCTTATCAACACTCCGATTGCTCTTTGCCTATGTGGGCATATGCCAGTGATTGCAAGGAGTCTGCGTAAGTCTGTATCTGACTGCGGGTAACACCTAGCAGACCATCAGCATGCCTTGCGCAATTTATTTTGCTTTTCACCCTTGCTTGCTGCAACTAAACCACTTAAGACGTAATCACAGCTTCAAAACAGAAAAATGAATATAACTGTTATCAAGCTGATCATGTGAGTATATAGAGTATGCAGAAATTACTGTCACGCAATGATTATCCGAGCTGGAGCGTAAAAAAACATGTAGATACTGCTGCATTCAATGTAACCCAGATGCCACTAAGGAAACTTAAGGAAGCTTTGCTTAAGTCCATGATGGGCGAGACGGAGCAAAAACGCTGATGAAACTTAAGCGTAGTGCGCAGATAATGCTGGTTGGTCTTGTGGGTATTGCCCAGTGCTGCATCGACTTAGTAGCGCTTTTTTCCCGTCGTGGTGTTGCATATACTTTCGGTTTGCAGCAATTGCTGACCTTGCTGTGTTGCATCCCTTGGCGTATATGCTAGGGCATGCGCCTGCGGTTTGTGCCGTGCAATTACAGGCAAACTCGTTCCATCAGCGAGTTAATCAGAGTTTCCCTTTAACCATGTTGACATAAAGCGTGTCCTTGCACCCATTCACTTGCGCCATCTGTATACTGTTCTTTCTTCCAGATTGGCATTTTGTTTTTGATTTCTTCGATTAAAAAGCGACATCCTGCAAACGCTTGCTGACGATGCGGAGTTGCCACAGCAATCACTACGCTTGTTTGACCAGGGGTTACTCTTCCTTGCATATGTGAAACCCATGCATTGACATTGCTATTATTTTCTGCGGCTAATTGTGTAAATAACGCGTCCATAATTGACTGTGCGAGTGGTGCATGGACCTCATATTCCACAGCAACAACTTGGCGGCCGACATTCACTGCGCGAACATTGCCAATAAACGTTGCCACAGCTCCACAATCTTGATGCTGCACATACTCGATGGCATGCTCAAGCGTAGGCGGAACAGCTACAACGGCAAACTGGTGTTTGCCATAAAAAGTAGCGTTACCCACCGTTGACAGGCGGTAGCAAGGCAAGCGTCATTGCTGTTTCAATAGCTGTGTTTTGGGTGAATATTTCAACATCATTGGCAAGCGCTGCACCGCGCAATGCATCATGGTTGAGTTTTGGGTGCGCTACGTGGTGTTGCAGCAAAGCAGCGACAGCCATTGCGCGTACGGCATCACTACCAATACCTGGTTTCACATCAAATGCGATATGCGGTTGCAGCTCACCAAGTGCGCCAAACAAGTTAATTTGTAGGTGTATTGTGTCCATGTCCATCCATCATAGTAAGGCAATGTGGCAGTATGTTGCGTAACACCTGCCAACCCTGCACACAGGCGTTTGTTGAACCTGGCAAGGCGACAATTACGCATGAGCCTTTAATGCCAGCGTAGGCGTTACTCAGCCAGCTTGACGCCACGAAGTTTGCACCATCGGCGCGGAGCAATTCTCCAATTCCCTCAATCTTTTTATCACAAAAATGCGCCAGGGTTGCAGCGGTAATATCGCGTTGGCTCACCCCTGTGCCACCAGTGGTTATAATCAACCGTGTGTTGTCACATAGCCTGCTTAGCGTTGTCACCAGTAACATGGCATCATCCGCAATAATTGTTGCGTTGGCAACGCTGGCTCCGTCTTGTCGCAGCAATCCTACCAGCGTTTTTCCTGACTTGTCATAGTCTGGATGCTTGGCAGCAGTATCGCTCAATACTAATACAGCACAAGATATGTCACGCAGTCGCTGCTGGACTGGTAGCATTGCTATCACCCAATCTGGCAGTTCACAGTGAGGGTTTTTCCAAAAATCTTGCTTACCACCAGTTTTACATAACAACGTTACTGCATCAATGCTCAACGCAGGTTCCGTTGCTTTGACTAAATCCCATATGCAGAGCAGTGCCGCATTCACTGCCATCAATGCCTCCATCTCAACGCCAGTTTTTTGGGTGGCAACGACCATTGAATACACCATAATCGCGCTGTCTTGCGGGATCAGTTCACACGTAACCTTGACTTGATCAAGTGGCAATGGGTGGCATAACGGCAGAATATCGGCGGTGCGCTTTGCTCCAAAAATCCCTGCTACTTCTGCAAGAGCCAGCGGGTTACCTTTTGGTATCTGTTTAGCTACAATTAATCTAAACGCAGCTGCACTGACAACAATTCTTCCTTGGGCAATAGCCATTCGGCGGCTTATTCGTTTGCCGCCAACGTCGATCATTGTAAATACACTTGCGGTTTTCTTTGCAGCCATACTATCCTCCTAATTGGTTCATAAAACTTGCAGTTTTTTGGATGCGGTCATTGGGCTTTAAGAATGCCAGCGGCGCCAAGACTTCTGGATATAACTCAACAGGAACATTGCGTAATTGAATGCCAGTTGTATGGAATAAGCATGCGAGCAATTCGCCATTTGCAGAAAGGCGTAACCGCGAGCAATCGCCACAAAACGGTTTACTCTCTGACGCGATGAAGCCAATATTCGCCGTATTATCAACAAGAAAATTAAACGAAGTTGCGTCTTTTTCCATCAAAATAGGAATCATGGTATGGTGTTGCTTGATGGTGTGGATAACTTCGTTTGCAGCAATAAAATGCGTATCATATAAAGCGTTCGCTGAACCTATTTTCATCAATTCTAAAAAACGCACAATCACCCCGTATTTTTTGGCAAAAGCAATAAAATTAACCACTTCATGGTCATTTATCCCACGCATTAGTACGCAGTTGACTTTTACTGCAAAGCCAGCGTCTTTGGCTGCGATAATCCCAGCAACAACCTGATCTTTATCATCGCGCTGGGCAAGCTGTTTGAATATTTTTCTATCAAATGAATCAAGCGAAACGTTGATTGTTTGCAGTCGCGTCTGTGCCAATTGGTCGATGATTTTTGTTAAATTCCAGCCATTTGTCGTCAGCCCCAACGCGGTAATTCCTGTATCACCAATCGCCTGCACGCACGCTATAAAGTCTTTGCGCAAGGTTGGCTCACCACCGGTAATCCTGACGGACTTAATCCCATGACTTTGCAGTGCTTGGACAATAGTAGTAATTTCAGCAACACTTAAATATTGGCTTTTTCGCAAAAATCCTCGATCACCGTCTGGCATGCAGTACGAGCACCGATAATTACACGCATCCCAAACCGACACCCGCAGCTTGGTGTATTGGCGTTGATATTGATCTGTCAGTATTGATTCTGGTAGTATTGTTCGCACAGGGATTGTTTGCATGATGGTCATCAACTCTGTTAGCGTCCCCACCCAAACCATTTCCCACTAAATCCTATTGGAAAACCGCCATGTTGTTGCTGTGAATATGGCAGTTCTACGAAGCCATCACTGTTGCTTAACGCAACTACATCACCACTGCCGCTGTTTGCAACCAGCTGTATTTTTCCTAAATCATCGATGCGACCTAAAGCAAATAGTGTTAAGTCTTTTGAAAAATTACTTGGTTCAGCCAACAGTTTGTGCACTTGGCGGTGTTTGGCTACGTAGCGGCTCAGCCACGGTTCAATCACAAAGCGGCGCGTACAAATAATTGCCGACTGCGGATTTCCTGGCAGTCCTATAATCAAGGCACCGTCAAGCGATGCAGCAAGCAATGGTTTGCCAGGACGCAGTTTTACCCCATGAAAATATATTGTCGCACCAAGTTGCTGCAACGCGGCAACGACATGGTCATACTTTCCTTTAGACACGCCACCTGTCAATAACACAATATTACTGCTGCTGACAAGCTGCTTGATAGTCGTAATCGTTGTTGCAATACAATCCTCAACATGCCGATGTGCCACAACCTCCCAGCCAAAATCAGCACATACCGCCCCAATTGCATATTCATGACTACTATGAATTTGTTGCAACGCCCGCGTGGCGTCAACTGGGATAACTTCATCACCACTGGTCATCAGGCTGACAGTTGGTTGTTGATATACAGGCAGCGTCGCATAGCCATTTGCCGCCAGCAAAGATATATTGGCGCTATTGACGATGCTACCCTGCGGCAAAATGACGTCTCCCTGCTGGGTTGTTTCGCCTTGTTGGCGTATGGCATCGCCGCGAGAGTATGGTTCAGTAATAGTAATAACATCATCTAGCCGGCTGGTATGTTCATATGGCACAACCGTATTCGCCCCATTAGCAAGCATTGCGCCAGTCATAATCTCGACTGCTTTACCTGGCGACACATCAAGCGGAACATCACCAGCTGCTTGCATACCAGTGACGATAGCTGACTTCACGACTGAGTTTGCATCAATTGCATAGCCATCTAATGCCACTTGGGCAAACGGCGGTTGATCATATTTGGCATGAATATCAGTGGCTACAACCATGCCGAGTGATTGGCGTAACCCAACATTGGTCGTCGTGGATACAGGAAAAACACGTTGTATATGGGCGATAGCTTGATCGACATCAATCATAACGTTCAACAATACGGAAGAAGGCAGCACAATCATGAGTATATCTGTGCGCCACATGATTATGCAACGTCAGTCATGCTGATTTTGTATATGCGCATCATTTAGCCAAGCAATCTTTGCATAAGTCGTTGATGCAACGAGTTAATCAGAGATTCAAAATACTGTGCATTGGCTGTAGCGGGCGTAGATTTTAGCACTAGACATCTGACAATGCTGTTTGCGAGCTTGCGATAAACTGACTAGTCAGTCAAATTTGTATTTTAGCGTTAGACAAACACCAAAAAAATGCATACGATTAAGGTCTTAGGACTCTAATGCACGCATTGGCTTGCAGATTCTATGTATGGCAGGTGCTTGATTGGGTGCACCTTGAAATTACATTTATGCAGTTTGATTGGCTTATGAATACTCAACAACGGATGCTGGAATTATTGCAGCAACATAATCCGTTATACACGCTCGACCAACCTTTTTACACCGACGAAGAAATTTTCCAAGCCGACTTAGAAAATATATTTTACCAGCGGTGGATTTTTGCGATACATGATTTTGAAATTCCCAACACTGGCGACTATCTCACGTATCAATTTGGCACGTGTAATGTTGTGCTTGTGCGTGATAAATCTGGTCAGATTAGCGCATTTCACAACAGTTGCCGCCACCGTGGTTCTCGGGTGTGCAACCAAGAAAAAGGCAACACCCACCGGTTCGTCTGTCCATACCATCATTGGACATACGACTTATCAGGCAGCCTGATATATGCCAAAAATATGGGCGATGATTTTAACGTGGCGAATTTTTCACTTAAAAAGGTCCACTGCGCAACAATCGGCACTGAAGTTTTTATTTGCATTGCAGCTACCCCGCCAGATATAACTCAGTTCAAACAAACAGTCGATCCATATTTACTGCCGCATTCACACCACCCGTTAAAAGTCGCGCACCAAGCAACGATTATTGAAAAAGGCAATTGGAAATTAGTCATTGAAAACAATCGCGAATGCTATCATTGTTCAGTCAATCATCCAGAACTCTGCGTTAGCTATTCAGACGACCCGGCGGTCACAGGGAAGATTTCGCCCGATAGCAGCGAAGGTTTTGTCGCGGCGCATTGGCAGAAATGCGAATCCTACGGGCTACCCAGCAAGTTTGCAGCGGGTGAAGATGCTACCTATCGCGTCGCGCGCATGCCGTTGATTGGCAACAATGAATCGTTTACGCTAAACGGCAAGGTCGCGTGTAAAAAACCACTGACCCAAGCAAATGATAAAAAACTTGGGTCAACAATGTTTTATTGCTATCCGAATACCTGGTCGCACTATTTAAGCGACCACATAATCACCTTCCGCGTCACCCCAATATCAGCGACTGTCACTAAGGTCACGACCAAGTGGATTGTCCGTGCAGATGCAATTGAAGGGAAGAACTATGATTTGGAAAACCTGATTAAAGTCTGGGAAGCTACCAACGATCAAGACAGAATATTGGTTGAACGCAACCAACTGGGCATTAATTCTCCAGCATATACGCCCGGACCATACTCAAATTCAGACGAGGAGGCAGTCCGTGAATTTATCCAGTGGTATGCACAAGCAACCAACAACAGCAGCGCAGTGCAGCAACAAGGAGAGCTTCTCAACCAATCCATAACTACAATACCAAACACCGCAACAGCAACCCCACCAATACCAAACACCGCAACAGCATCTCCACCAATACCAAGCACCGCAACAGCATCTCCACCAACACCAATAACTACTACTGCAACTAACGAAACAGAACCTATACATTCAGCTATTCAGGCAGTGCAGCGCAAGTATACCGCACCACAACCATCGGCTACGCTGGCATTATTGCAGCCACAGCCAGCTGTTGACAACGCAGCAACTCCATCGATACAACGCGAAGCCCCTGGATCGTTTTATTATCTCAATCAAATTACTCCTTGGGATGCTAACAGCGAGTTGCTAGAAGTAGTCAATGTCATCCCTGAAGTTGAAAACACGGTGACGTTTTCATTTCGTCCTACTGCGGAGCACTGGTTCAGCTTTGCACCTGGGCAATTTATTACCTTAGAACTTACTACCAGCAAAGGTACATTATACCGCACGTTCACCATCTCATCGAGCCCTTCGCGACCACTGTCAATTTCTTGTACCATCAAGCGCCAACCAAATAGCATTGGGGTTGCGTGGATGTTTGAAAATCTGCGTGTTGGCAGTAAAGTGCGCGCTTTCGGTCCGGTTGGAGAATTCCACTTATTTAATTATCCTGCAGACAAGTATTTATTTATCTCAGGTGGCAGTGGCATTACTCCAATGCTATCAATGACAAAATATTTATATGACAAGGGCGGTGAAATTGACATTAGTTTTGTCCATTCAGCACGCAAACCAAGCGAAATTATTGCCTATGAAGACATGCAAAAAATTTGCGCGCGCATGCCCGCTATTAAACTTGCATGGATTATAGAAGAACGCGAACAATTTGTGCCGTGGGCTGGATACATGGGTCGCATCAACCAGCTAATTTTAGAGCTTACAACCCCAGACTATTTTGAGCGAGAAGTATTTTGCTGTGGTCCAGCACCGTTTATGCAAGCGGTTCGCGACATCCTCAACGTCGCTGCTTTTAATATGCAGCACTATCATGAAGAGAGTTTTGCCACACCTGTGGTAGATAGCCAACCACAAGTATTGGATGATTTTATTCCAGATGCATCGATGACAACAACAATTACCTTCACCAATTCAGACACATCTATTGCTGCAAACCAAACCCAAACAATCTTAGAAATCTCACGCGCTGCTGCGTTACATATCCCAAATGCATGTCAGTTTGGTGTTTGTGGAACGTGTAAAATTAAAAAAATTAGCGGTGATGTCCACATGGTCCATAACGGCGGCATCAGTGACGAAGAGATAGCGGATGGGTATATTTTGGCGTGTTGCTCTACACCAATAACGGATGTATCACTCGCGTGTTAATGTTGTTCCCGCCTGTCATCAGCAAGACACAGTTTTAAATCGCTAGCGCGACACGCCAAGAATATGCGGTTAAACGCATAGCGTTGTACACTTCATTTGCTGCTGTATAGCCGAGTAAATTTCTAGGTCTGTTGTGCAAACTATTTTGAGTCAAAACAATATCTGCAGCAGTCACTGTGTCAAAATCGATTTCATAGCTTTATTTTTGTGCCAATCATTGTTTACAGTACGAATATTGAACAAATTCTACTATAGAATAATTCGCAAATATGGCTCACCACTGCTATACAACTAAATACCATGCATGCAGTGCTGCATTCCACCGTGTATGGTGTTGCAAGCCCAATTGAAATATTCGTTGCAATCAACGTCACTTGCAACAAAATCGCTCTACCAGAAACTCTTGAATTTTCGGATACAATTTTGCAAGCTGAATTTTTTGCGCTAGCTGCTGCTGCGACATGGGGACTTGGCAGTGTTGCTTCGGCAACTGTTTCCAAACAACTTGGTACCATAGCCTATGTGCGTTGGAGAATGTTTTTCGTAACAATACTGCTATGGTGCTGGATACTGTTTACGCAGCAAGCAGTAGTGTTTTCACAGCACAGTTGGTCGTTAGCTGCACTTAGTGGCATTGTTGGGATATTTATTGGTGACATGTGTTTATTTGCCGCGATGAATCGGCTTGGTCCAAGACGTGCAACAATTTTATTCTCAACACATGCCATATTTAGCACAGTGATCGGCTACATTATTTTTGCTGAGCGTTTTAATGTATTTGCATATATTGGCGGTGCGTTAACTATCGGCGGCGTTATGCTCGCCGTTGCCAAAGGCCACCATAAAAATACTGACCATAGTTGGGAACCAAGTACAAATCGTTGGACAGGTGTAGCGTTTGGTCTTACTGCTGGGCTATTTCAAGCAGTTGGTGCAGGCATTTCTAAGCCAATACTCGATGCGGGGATGGACCCAATTTTAGCTTTATCGATTCGCGTATCTGTCGCATTCATAGCACTATTGCTGATGTACATACTCTTTCCACTTACTGCAAAGCCAAAAAACCCAATAACCCTCCCTATTATAGCAATGGTAGCAGTCAGCGGCTGTCTATCTATGGGGATTGGCATGGGGTTTATGATGATAGCATTGCGCGATGGCAGTCTAGCAATCGTCGGCGTTCTCACCGCAACAACACCGGTGTTGGTATTGCCGTTACTCTGGCTGACTATGAAGCGTATCCCACCAATTGGTGCTTGGGTTGGCGCAGTAATTAGCGTTTTCGGCACCGCAATAATTTTGCTACGCAACTCGTTCTAGCACCCACCAACTGCAATGCGCTGCTCGTCGTAACCTAGCCGCTGATCTTGGTTGGCTTCTGCAATCGCCGCATTAATAATAAAGCTGCCAGGTGTTATCAACATTCCGCTATCAGCACGATTAACTGCAGCGCCGCGGCAGCCAAGTATTGCTGGTGAGCGTAGCAGTTTTGGTGTTTTTTATACTGAAAGGTGTATGAAGGAGGGGGTATTCGACAGCCCGTGCACGGATGGTTAACACCAAATTACTATATTAAAAAATTAATACCCAAGATCACAAGTCAAAATTAAATTTCAATCACTGCAATCCATCTGTTGATTTTACCTAATAATGTCCGTTTTCGACCTCAAACCTTAGCCACTAAAGGGTTAAACCCTGGCAGGGCTTGTAATGCAAAACTCACATTGCTACTTGTGTTCGTTAATAGCGGAGTGGGGCTATCCTCATTCAGATATTTTATAATCCCTGCCACGGCCTGCAATCCAGTTTGGATAGAGCCCTCTACCCAACCACTAAGACCAGGTGACGCTGTCGCCTCGCCAGCAATAAACAAACCAGTGTACTTAGCTATCTCAGGGTTGTAGCTTGTCATGCCAAAAGTCTGTGCTGTTTGGAGCTCAGAGTAGCGTGCATAATCTCTCCCCCAGGGATTTCCGTATGCCGTAGCACGCCCAGGCTGGGCCATACGCCAAGCAGCATTGAACCCATCCACTTTTTCCCAAACTATGAAAGATGACTGGTTATTGGCAAGTGCCCACTCAAGATAATCGTCATATTTAGTACCAAATCCATAAATATCTGTCATTTGCCGCCACGCTTGCCGCGTTGCAGTTGCCTTGTCCGCAGCAGTCCAAGATTGTCCATTATAGTCCCAACCGTAGTTGAGCATCAATGTACCAGACTTTTCAAGACCCCCTATTGCGCCATTATTGTATGTCGTGCCCCAATGATAATTATCGAAAGTGTATATTTGTCGGACTGTCTTGTCTGTCAAGGTCGTCACGATGCTATCGTTATTTGGATTAGTATCTGTAGCTGAGGTCCTATTCATCCAGAAGGCAGAACTATATTTTTCACCAATAATGTTAGGAAAGTTGATTGCTATCTTACTATTATTGTTGATTCTGACACGTTTGATGTACGACATCGCGCGAGAAGGGATAAAACTATCGGGTTGAGGAAAAATGCCTGTGGCGCGCATTGCCGCAGGAGATGCGGTAACAATTGCCGTAGTGAAATTTCTCTCAGTAGTCTCTCCGTCTGCATTCACTGTTATTATAGAGATACTGCCGGCATCCGCTTTTTTAATAGCTACAACTTTATCAGTGATTACTTTATTTTGCGTCTCGTTCCACAGGCAGGTTAGCTCAGTGTTCGTCTTAGTTCGCGTCATGTGTGTTAGGAACGGTTGCAACTGATATCCAGCGCCACCGAGGAAATAGTCTTGGCTTGAGTCTGATGCTTGCAGAGCAATGCGGAGTAATTCCATAAAGCTGGAATAGTAGAACATTGCAAACGGTCCTGTACCAGTGCCGATCTCGCCGAACATTTCAGAGAGGGACACGTTTAAATCTCCCCAATTATTGTTGTAAGCTGGCAGATCGTTCCACCCAGCCGCGGTCAAAACCTCGCCTAATGACATTGTATCGTAAGTATTGAGCAAACGTTGCCATTCTATGACGATCGCCGTGGAACCAGCTTGATTTGGATTTTCCGTATAAGCGGAATAAAGATTAAGAATTGGCGTTAAAATGCCTTGATAAGGATCATTTCCGTTGATAGCACCGAAAAGAAGGTCAAAATATTTGTATGTTAGATTTTGAATAGCAGCATTAGAATTTGCTAGCGTTGTCCCGTGTCTGACGCGATCGAATTGCGAATATCCTCCAGGAGACGGCGGGTTGGGGCTGTCTCTACGTGCAAAAACACCTTTGGTGTGATAGACAGTATCATAAATGATGGTATCGGCTTT
The DNA here is from genome assembly GCA_965277405.1 of Gammaproteobacteria bacterium. Classification (GTDB taxonomy): domain Bacteria; phylum Pseudomonadota; class Gammaproteobacteria. Next base: position 265,353 of record OZ255726.1, on the reverse strand, counting down.
ACTGGGTGGAACCACACCGCCGCGCTCAGCGATAGGTGATTTTTTTGCTGCGTATAAGCCAGGGTCTCTAAAAGGTACCCAAGGACTATTCAGACCTTGACTGCCATAATAATAATCATTAAAAAAAATTGTATCTGTGTAGGTTCGCAGCGTTAGATGCGTGGCTGGGAAGCGCATGCCTCCAAGTTCAGCAACACGGCGTCCCCACGTGTGTACATTACGACCGTACACAGGCTGGATATTCTTAGGCGTTAGTCTCTCAGTCGGATACCAGCCAGCGCCAGCACCATCCTTGATACCATTGCCCCCATAGTCCCAACTATAGATACGACCATTGGGACGCGCATATGTAACACCACTGCCAGTATCCTGTGTTTGCATCTCGAAGAAGCAAGGCTTTAATCCGAGTTTCATAAGCTCGTAGCCCGCTGCAAGACCAGCTGCACCTGCGCCGATGATAGCTATCGGCAATGCGTTATATCTGTCGGGTACTTCAGTATACTTACTGAAACTACTTGGCATCCCCTTGGTACCGAATGTACCATTGCCAGTTGCGCTTTTTACCAGCGCTGGGAAATCCCAGTCAAACAGACTTAAATCGTCATTATTAGTGAAGGGTGTTTGTTCATCTGGGAGACGGTCTCGATAGTAAAGGCTCGCTTCAGTTGCAGCAGTGATTCCTGCAATCGACTGCGCAGCAGCCGTTCCAGCGAACAAACCAGCTTTGGCAGCCATGGCAGCGGACAACACAGCTGCAGACCCCTGCATGAATTTACGACGGTTAACTTGATGTTTACCACTTTTATGCGAGTTAGCTTGATGGGTATGTGTCATCTATAATTTAGCCTCCTTAACTATAGTTTAATTTTATTTTTCAATATTAGCTTGCGAGGCTTAAATAAGGCAGGAATATTTGTTATTTTTTGCCCAAGAATATTTATAACGAATTGCAAAGTTTGGAAATTCTTGACAAAACTGGATTGCCAGATTGATGTTATGCCTTGGTAAATGCGACAAAAATTTAGCAATAAATCGTCAAACCACGCCAAATTAACAAAACCAATTATTTAGACTGGAAAAAGTCAGTTTTTAAGTGGAAATCTACTTCTAATTTGATACTATCAAAATTGAAGATATTTTTCATTTTGCATTCTCAGTTAAATCGAAAAGGAGGAAACTATGCGTAACATAACGATATTTTTTGCAAGCACAGCCTTGGCAATAACAATTGCTGCCCAGGTGTTTGCTGGGGATTGGTACCCTTACGATGCACAACAAGTTCAGCCTGCATTTGCCAATGTCAAGGACGGTATGACGTCTAGCGTGTCATATATACCTTTGGAAAAAGCTGCCAAAGCATGGGAATTGTGTGTTTCATTCCCGCATATGAAAGACGCTTATTTTTTAGGGGTGGATTACGGTATTGTTGAAGAATCCAAGAGACTGGGGGTTAAAATGAACCTGGTTGACGCTGGTGGTTACGCCAATTTAGCCAACCAAATCTCCCAGATTGAAGACTGTGTTGCGCGTAAAGCTGACGCTGTTTTAATTGTCTCAATTTCATTCGACGGTCTCAATAGTCTTATTAGTGAAGTCAGTAAAAAAGGAATCCCAGTTATAGATTTGGTCAATGGAATTTCTTCTCCAGATTTAGCCGCCAAATCTCTCGTGTCGTTTTATACCATGGGGTTTGAGACTGGAAAATATTTAGCCAAAAAACACCCTGATGGATCCGATGTAGTTAAAGTTGGTTGGTTCCCGGGTCCAGCAGGAGCTGGGTGGGTTGAAGCAGCACACGCGGGCTTTATGGACGCAGTTAAAGGTTCAGCCCTAGATGTGATGGAGCCAAAATACGGTGATACAGGTAAAGAAGCGCAGCAAAAACTAGTTGAAGACGTGCTGCAGGCAAACCCTGATGTGCGATATATTGCTGGGACAGCAGTTACCGCCGAAGCAGCACAAGGGCTGATCCGCGAGCGCGGGTTGCAGGGTAAAGTTGATCTACTCGCTTTTTATATGACACCAGGCGTTTACAGCGGTATCAAGCGCGGGTTCATTCTTGCTGCACCTGCAGATTCAATGGTTATTCAAGGGCGGATAGCGATTGACCAGGCAGTCCGTATCTTGGAGAAGAAGGACTACATTAAACATGTTGGTCCGAAAATCTTCATTGTTGATTCAAACAACATAAACGAGGTCGATAAAGCAAATATACTGCCACCGGACGGCTATAAACCTGTTTTTAACGTCGAGTAGAGTAGATCTCTATAATGTACTCCATTCTTTGCTGCGGTTAGCAATGGAGGTGGAGGTCCAGTAGATTATACCTAAGGAAGCTCTGAATAACTCCATGATGGGCGAGACGGAGAAAAAACGCTGATGAAGCTTAAGCGCAGTGCGCAGCTAACACTTGTTGGTCTGTTTGGTATTGTGGGTCTTGTGGCTCTTGTGGGTAATGCCAAGTGCTGCAACGACGCAGAGCAGCGTTTATTTCCGTCCTTCTCTTGAATATACTTTCGTTTGCGGCAGCGGTAATTGCAGTGTTGCGACGCTTGGCGTATATATTATGGCATGCGCCAGCGAATGCGTGCGATTTGCGCCCTGCAATTGCCAACAAACTCGCTCCATCAGCGATTTTTTCAGAGCTTCCTTAATGGCTACTTCAAATACTTTGGTTGTAGAGATGAAGGATATCTCCAAAGAGTTCCCTGGCGTCAAGGCATTGGATAGCGTTGATTTTACACTTGAGCCTGGCGAAGTCCATGTGCTATTCGGCGAAAATGGTGCGGGGAAATCAACACTGATTTCAATCCTGTCGGGCATCTATAGACCAACTGCTGGAACCGTCAAAATACAGGGAAATCATGTTAGTTTTCGGTCCGTTCATGACGCTGCCATGGCGGGCATTGGTACCGTATTTCAGGAATTATCACTCGTTCCAACGCTGACAGTTTTTGAAAATATTTACTTGGGAAGTGAGATAAAACGAGGATTTTTTATAGATAGATCCGCAATGGTTCGCGGTGCAGAAAAATTATTTATCGATTTGGGCTTTGAACTGAATGTCCATGAACTGGTTGCCAAATTATCTCGCGCCCAGCAGCAAATGGTGGAAATTGCTAAGGCATTTCATTGCAAAGCCAAGGTTTTGATCCTCGATGAACCGACGGCTTCGCTTACCGATTGGGAAACAAAGAAATTATTTTCTTTCATCATGGCTGCAAAAGAAAATGGCGTTGGGGTCATCTACATCTCTCATAGAATTCAGGAATTTACCCTAATCGCGGATCGAATTACTGTCCTCAGAGATGGTAAACTCATTGCTACCGTGGCAGCTAAAGGAATATCTGAATCTCATTTGATTGAGATGATGACGGGACGATCAATCGGTGAGATATACCCAAAAATAAGCTACCGCAGCGATGGCGACGTTATCTTATCTCTGCGGGAGGTTCATTCTTCTGGGGTAAATGGTGTCAGTCTGGATGTAAAGGCTGGTGAAGTCTTAGGCATTGCCGGGCTTATTGGCAGCGGCAAGTCACGTGTGTGGAGATCTATTCTCGGGTTGCAAGTAGTCAAATCTGGCGCTGTCATCCTTAAGGGGAACGATGTAACCCACGCCAAAACCAGACACCTTATCAGCAACGGTATGTTCTATTTACCCCCAGACCGGAAAAATGAAGGGCTACACCTTGCAGCCAGCAGTCGGGAAAATTTGAACCTTTGCGTTTTAAACCGACCTGAAGTCATTGGCAAAGCAAGAATTATCTCGCCTACTGCGCAAAGAAAACTGGTGGATGAGATTGGGCGACGTGTTGATTTAACCGAAAGTTTGCTCGGTAGAACTGTTTCCAAACTATCAGGCGGAAACCAGCAAAGAGTACTGTTTGGCAAAGGCTTTGGCAAAGAGAACGATATTTATATTTTTGATGAGCCAACCGTGGGGGTTGATGTGGGGACACGCGCGGAGCTATATCGACTGATAAAGGAAATCGTGGAATCAGGAAAAGCAGTTGTGATTATCTCTTCGGATTTACCAGAGGTCATGAACCTATCTCACAGATTACTCGTATTTGCGAATGGAAAAATTTCAACAGAACTTATTGGAAAAGACATAATTGAAGAAAATGTGCTCAAGCACTTTTTCACTGCGACAAGGGCAACAGCATGAAGAACAAATCATCAGATAAACTTTCTTTGCTACGCTGGTCAACCCTACTCGATTGGCTCACACAGCTCTTCATTAAGTTTGGCGTATTGTCGTTTTTTCTAGCTGGGTCATTAATTGTTTTTTCACTGCTTTCTCCCCATTTTCTGTCTATCCAAAACCTGACGAATGTAGCCCGCCAGTCAGTTTATCTGGTGTTGGTATCCCTTGGTCAGATGTTAGTGTTGATTACAGGTGGTTTCGATCTGTCTGTTGGCACCGCCATCGCATTAACCTCAGTTGTTTCAGCAACAGTTATGGTCGTACTTGCCAGCATGTTTCCCGACCTCGTCTGGCTTGTCATACTTCTAGGTTGTTTGTCAGGGTTGGCGGCTGCAATCCTTATTGGATCTTTGAACGGGTTGGGAGTTGCCCAATTCGGTGTTTCGCCCTTTATCATGACCCTTGGCGTCCAGTCTGTAGGTGCTGGGATATCTCTGTTTATTACGGGGGGAGTTCCTGTTGCAGATTTGCCATACGCCTTTGCAGATTTCTTTGGATTTGGTCGGGTGTTTGGCATCCCCGTACCGGTGCTAGTGGCGATCGTCGCGATAATTGCAATGTGGATTATGATGAACCGCACCAAATTTGGCGCTCATGTGTATGCCGTAGGCGGCAACATACGGGCCGCGCAGTTATCTGGTGTCAATACTAAGCGCACATTGTTCTTTGCATACTTTGTATGTGCCTTACTTGCTTCACTTGCGGGGCTGTTGCTGACGGCGCGGGTTGAATCTGGTGAAACTAATCTGGGCGGAACAATTGCGCTGGAATCAATCGCCGCCTGTGTCATCGCTGGAGTATCCTTGAGAGGTGGTATTGGTCGTGTTGAAAACGTAGTTCTAGGCGCGTTCTTTATTGTTCTTGTGCAAAACGGTATGAATCTGACCCAAGTCGGTTCATACATGCAAATGGTTCTGCTTGGCTCTTTATTGATCTTAGCAGTCCTACTCGACCGGTTCCGTTACCGGCTGCTGCTCGGCTAACGCTAGCAATACGCATTTAACCGCTAAATTCTAGTGCACCAATCATCTAAGGAAGCTCTGATTAAGTCCACGATGGACGAGACGGAGAAAAAACGCTCGATGAAACTTAACCGCAGTGCGCAGATAATACTCTTGTGGGTGTTGCCAAGTGCTGCAACGATGTTAGCTGTAGTAGCGCAGTGTTTTTTCCCGTCCATCTGTTGAATATACTTATGCTTTGCGGCAATTGCTGACCTTGCTGTGTTGCAACCCATGGCGTATAAGCTTGGCATGCGCTCAGCGGTTTGCGCCTTGCAATCATCAGCAATTGTAGGCAAACTCGCTCCATCAGCGACTTAATCAGAGATTCCTTAGCAGACGATGTAGCAACATGTGTTTATAATAATAGGATAGCTTATAGTTGGTGTTTGCTCAGCATGAACGTTTTAACACTGCCTTTTTTTGCAGGATAGCAGCAGGTTAAAGGAGTGGAGTTGCTTAATCAAAATGGAAAAATTATGAAAAATATCAATCTCGCAGAAAGAAAATCAGCTGCTATTTCGCGTGGTGTTGGCATGGTGACGCAAATATATGCGGATCGTGCCGAAAATTCAGAAATTTGGGATGTAGATGGCAATAGATATATCGACTTTACCTCTGGAATTGCCGTAGTAAACACCGGTCATCGCCACCCGCAGGTAATCGCAGCTGTCAAGGCGCAGATAGATCGCTTTACCCATACATGTCATCAGGTCGTGCCTTATGAAAATTATGTGTCATTGGCAGAATTACTGAACGACCTTGTCCCTGGTGAATTTGAGAAGAAAACTATTTTTGCTACCACCGGTGCCGAAGCAGTCGAAAATGCTGTAAAGATTGCAAGAGCTGCAACCAGGCGAACAGCGGCCATTGCCTTTAGTGGTGGATTTCACGGGCGAACCTTTATGGCGATGTCCTTAACTGGAAAAGTCGAGCCATATAAGGCCGGATTTGGGGTGATGTCGGGAGATGTTTTTCATGCGCCATTTCCTATTCCGTTACATGGTGTTTCCGTAGCAGACGCTTTGGCAGCACTAGATAAATTGTTCAAGTCGGATGTCGATCCTGCGCGTGTTGCAGCTATCATTATAGAGCCTATTCAGGGTGAAGGCGGGTTTTACGCAGCTCCCCGTGAATTTATGGGACAGATTAGGAGGCTTTGTGATGAACACGGGATATTGATGATTGCAGATGAGATTCAAACAGGATTTGCCCGGACAGGGCGGATGTTTGCCATGGATCATCAAGATGTTGCACCCGACCTGACCACCATGGCTAAAAGCCTGGCAGGAGGCTTTCCGCTTGCAGCGGTAACAGGTCGCGCCGAATTCATGGACGCCCCAAAACCAGGTGGACTTGGCGGGACCTTTGGTGGTAGTCCGATAGGGATTGCTGCGGCTCATGCTGTTCTTGATGTTATCAAAGAAGAAAAGTTATGTGAGCGGGCGGAAAAACTTGGAGTAAGGTTGAAACAACGTCTTCATTCGCTTCGCGAGGCTGTACCTGAGATCGTTGATATTCGCGGTCTAGGTTTCATGAACGCGATAGAGTTCAACAACGTCAACACCGGTTTGCCCAGCCCAGAATTTGCTAATGCAGTTCGTATCAAAGCTCTCGAAAAAGGTCTTATCCTATTGACTTGCGGGGTTTATGGCAACGTCGTGCGTTTTCTTTGTCCGCTTACTGTACAGGAAGAAGTCTTCGTTGAAGCGCTGGATATTATAGAAAAATCCCTGATTGAAGCCCGGACGGTATAACTATTATTTTCATTGCCAAAATACTTCTGTCAAAATCGGTTAATCGATGATTACTTCGAGTTGGAGCATTTTCGCTGGTAATAATTCCAAAATATTGGCTTATGCAACCTCTGACTAATTCCATGCTGGGCGAGACGGAGCAAAAACGCTGCGATGAAGCGTGGGTGCTCAAGTTCTCGCAGGGTGCACGCAAATGCTGGCTGAGTCATTAAAAGTTTTTGCATTTGCAAAACAACAAATATTTCTGCCTGTTAGACCCCGCAAGTTACCCAGAGATTTTAACTGTTAATTTGTGGTTTTTATTTGAGCGATAGCCTTATACTGTCAAGCATGGTTTTTCTGTCTGCGCGTGCTTGCAACGCTTCTTGCATCGTTACTTTGACAAAACGGGTTGGTGTATGCGGCTGCAACTGGCCGATTATGTCCATATCCGCAGAGATAACGGTGCCAATCATACAATACCCACCACCTGATACAGCATCACGGTGCAGAATTATTGGCTCAGTACCACTGGGAACCTGAATTGACCCATACGGGTAACAGCAGTCGACGACGTTGGAGGGATCCGACCCCGCGCCAAATGGTTGGTCTCTTGCGACGAATTCAAGGGGTCTGCCGCCGCAAAACCGGTATCCCATACGGTCGGCTTCGGGCGCGACTTTCCATTCATCAGCAAAGAAACTGCAGCCCGAATCTTCAGTAATGCGGTGCCAATACAGTCCAGGAAGAACTCTTATCTCTACAGGATTTCCCAGCGTTTTGCGCAGCCCCTTGGGAACATGACCACCCTCGTTTTGGCAAGTGCTTTTCCCAATCGGCAGGATGTCACCTGCTGCAATGGCACGCCCTTTAAAGCCGCCAAGAGCACCAATCGGATAAGTTGAACGGCTGCCTAATGCCACGGGAACATCAATACCTCCAGCAATTGCTAGGCAAATTCTGGCGCCGCTTTTAAGATAATCAAAACTCAGAATCTGACCTGATTTAACCTTGATTGCCGTCCAGTTTGGGCGTTCATCTCCATCCACCTTTACAGGCATTTCAGCGCCAGTTACCGCTACAACCGCATCTTGCATGAATTCAAGTTTTGGACCGACAAATACCGCTTCAAGTCCAGCGGCGCCTTCATCGTTACCAACCAACATGTTTGCTGCACGCATCGCCAAACGATCCATCGCCCCGCCAATAGGAATGCCAAGGTGAAAATATCCAGGCCGACCAAGATCTTGAACAGTTGTTGCCAAACCAGGATGTAAAACTTTAACAGTCATTGATCATGCCCTCCAATCTCGTATTATAAGTGTTGATGTCCTGTTGAAATTCGCGCAAGTCAAATTTTACGGCACTCGTCTTGGGCCAAAATTTGCCATGTTCTACAGCTGCGACACATTGTTCGTATTCTTCTCTGCCGATTGGCTTGAACTTCACGATGTCTCCAGGTTTAAAAAAAACCATGAATTCTCGCAGATAACTGACCTGTTGTTCTGGGTCGAATATTGGCATCGGCGTAATCCCAAACATCTGATACCCCCCTGCGCCCCTGACAGAATAAATACAGGAAAAACATCCCCCGTATCCAACCGTCAGTCTCGGGGTATCGGTACGCGGTTTCAGATATTTTGGCACCTGAATTTGGCGCGCTCGGTCAACCATTTGATACATAAATGGCAGCCCAGAAACAAAGCCTACCATCGAGACAAACCAGGGTGCTTGGGAATGGGCAGTTATGAATCCATCAACTGAAGCGAAGCCATTAATTTCAGCAGCATATTCTATATCGGTCGCCTTAGGAGTTTGGTGCCGTTCTCTGAAGCGCATCAGCGTTGCGTGTGTCCAAGGGTCTTGATAATAAACGGGAATTTCAACAATGCGGGTATCAATCGTCGCAGCAGCAGTCGCTGCATGCACCTCAATCTGCTGTATTTCATGCAGCAGATCATCTGGACGAATGACATCGGGGTTAAACTTCACTTGAAATGAGGAATTGGCAGGGCATATTTCCGTAATCCCTGTTATCTCGCTATTACTGATCGCGGACGTCATCGACAGACTTTTGAAAAACGCCTCGAGCGACATGGCTTCATCGCATTCAACAAAAAGGTGCTCGTCACCGCCAAATGTATATCTGTTTTCCATCAAGATACCTCTACTCTGTGATTATTGGAAACTTTGAATGTATTCTCCAGCCAGTGCTCAAGGAATTTCGTATCAAAAACCCCACGGACCACATCGTTATCGCTTGCCAATGCCATATGGAGGGGAATAGTTGTAGGCACGCCGACAATCTTCAGGTTCTGTAGCGCGTCTAATAGCCGAGCAAGGCAGTCGCTGCGATCTTTGCCGCTGACAATTAATTTTCCCAATAAAGAATCATAAAACGGCGGGATTGAATATCCTGGATATAACAAGGTATCAAAACGAATATCTTCTCCTTTTGGGACTTCAAGTTGTTCCACAATCCCTGGCCACGGCATGAAATTATTCATTGGATCCTCTGCATTGATGCGGCATTCGATTGCGTGTCCGTTAATCTGCAAATCGTCTTGTTTAATTGACAGCCTCTCACCTCCAGCAATGCGGATCATCTGCTGAACGAGGTCAATCCCAGTGATCGCTTCCGTAATTGTATGTTCGACCTGAATACGCGTATTTACCTCAATAAAGTAAAACTCCTGCGTCTTTTCATCATATAGGAACTCAACGGTTCCAGCGCCTTTGTATTTTACCAGCTTGGCAAGCGCCACAGCATGCTGGCAAAGTGTGGTACGCACTGCTTGGCTCAGACAACAAGCTGGGGCTTCTTCCCAAACTTTTTGCCGCCGCCGCTGCATCGAACATTCGCGCTCAAAACAATGTATAAAATTGTTACCGTCGCCCAAAATCTGCACTTCAATATGCCGCGCCGTTTCGATCATCTTTTCAATATAGAGACCACCGTCGCCAAACGACGCCAGCGCTTCGACTGATGCTTGGGGGAAGAACCTCTCAAACTCCTGCATATTTGCAACAATGCGAATGCCGCGACCACCACCACCAGCAGCAGCCTTGATCATCGCTGGATAGCCGATTTCGTCTATTATCTGGCGACCTGCTGCTATATCAGCAACCCTGCCATCGCTCCCTGGAACTGTCGGAACATTAGCTGCTTTGGCAACTTTTCGCGCGGAAACTTTGTCGCCCAACAGTCTAATTGATTCACCATTTGGGCCAATAAACACCATATTTGCTGCGACAACAGCGTCAGCAAAGTCGGCATTTTCAGCAAGAAATCCGTAGCCAGGATGGATCGCATCTACCTTGGTTTGACGGGCTGCCTTCATGATTGCATCAATATTCAGATATGATTTCGCGGCAGATGGAGGCCCTATTAAAATAGCCTCATCGGCCATGCGCACAGCCAACGAGTCTGCGTCCGCTTCACTATAAACCTGCACGGTTCTAAGCCCGAGTGCTGTTGCTGCACGAATGACCCGCACCGCAATTTCCCCCCGGTTTGCAATCAAAATACTACGGATGTTCACAACTCTTCTACTTCTGCAACAATTTGACCTGCCATTACTGGTTCAGAGTCCTCAATCAAAAAGTTAATCGATTTTCCAGCTACGCCAGCGGTGATTTCGTGAAATGTCTTCATTACCTCGACTAAGCCAATAACATCGGCTGTGGCAACGTCTGACCCGTCTGCTTTGAAGACAGGATTTTCGGGAGATGGTCTGCGATAAAATGTTCCTGGTATTGGTGATTTTATCTCTAATTTGGCCATTATTTTCTTCCTGTTTATGTTGTAATTATTTTTGCAACGGGGGCAACTCTAATACCATTTGCATCGAGTGCTGCGCGCATTGCGTGAGCAATTGCAGAACTGCCTGGAGAGTCAGAGTGAAAACAAATCGACTCAAATTCGATATCAATATCTCCACCTGTGATTGTGCTAACTTTTCCTTCAAGGCAGGCACGCACAACCTTTGCAGCTACTGCGCGTGGTTGGAGTTGTTCCACCTGACGCGTGAAAACTATAGACCCAGTATCATCATAATCACGATCGGCAAAAAACTCGCGAATTGTCGGTTGACCGGCTGCTTGGGCGATACGATAGGTCGCGGACATCCCCATGCAAAAAACAAAGGTGTTGGGAGCTATGGTGCGCATTGTCTGGATGAACGATCTGGATAGTTCTTCATTAGTTGCCATCTCCATATACAGCGCCCCATGCGGCTTCACATGCTGGATGACCGTGGTATGTCGTCGGCAAAATTCACGCAATGCACCAACTTGATATACGATGTCATTGACGATTTCTGCGTTACTACCTGCGATTTTTCTCCTGCCAAAACCCTGAAGATCCTGATAACCTGGATGAGCTCCGACATTAACACCATGCTGCACAGCAAGCCGCACGGTCTGATCCATAAGATTGGGGTCGCCGGCATGAAAACCCGTCGCCACACTTGCAGAACTAATGAGTTCGATCAGCCGTGAATCGTCGGTATCGCCCATACGCCACCGACCGTAAGCTTCGCCCATGTCACAATTGATGTCGACTACGCTAAGTGCCATAGTTTATCCCCTGATTATTGTCAGCACACAATTGATTCGGCGTAGCGATTTTAGTTGTGTAGCAGGCTTGCAAGTGAACGTTATGTTGAATAATTTTATTTTTAGTCATGCACATTGTTTTCTATAATGGGTAATTAGCAACATCAGTCTAAAAACCATCTGCAATTATAATATTACTGGGTTAGAGATACATTACCAGCAAAATTATATATTTCTATTTTTAAAGGGTGGCATTGGTTGAACGTATAAGCAAGTTCTGATTAACTCGCTGATGCTGCGATTTTGTTGGTAATTGTTGATGATTGCAAGGCGCAAAACGCAAAGCGCATGACCTAGCATATACACCAACGGATGCAACACAGCAAACGTAAGCAATTGCCGCAAACCGAAAGTATATTCAAAAAAGGGACGGAAAAAAACGCTACTAAGTCGCTGCAGCACTTGGCAATATCCACAAAAACTGCACCAGTGTTAGCTGCGCACTGCGCTTAAGTTATCATCGAGCGTTGTTGCTCCGTCTCGCCCATCATGGAATGAATCAGAGCTTCCCAAACTTATTCTCCCGACAGGTGGGGCGTGGATGCTAAATATTTGAGGACATTCTCAGCATTCTTATCAGGCGGGAAAACAGGATAGAATACTTTCTCGACCACGTTCTCTCGAAGTACCAATGTTATCCTTTTTATAAGTGTCATACTATAAACCAACATCGTTGGTAGCCTTAAGACTTTGGCTAAACATAATCTATTATCTGACAGCAAAGGATATGGGAGATGAAGTCGATTAGATGCTTCTTGCTGATATGTAGTATCCTGTGTTGAAATTCCAAATACAGAGTAAACCCTATGATCAATAAAACTATTGTAGTGGTCCCTAAATGCACAAGATTGTGGGGTGCACCCTCTAGCACCTGGGATTTCATCCCAACCCTCTGGCAATGGAATGTCAGGCCGTCCCGTCATTGGATAGAAAAAGATAACACTTAATCCTGTTAAGCAACCAACATCCACCATCCCTCCGCTTGTGGAAGGTAAACTCATCCGAGGCATAACCATACCAACGAGATGGCTTGCGGCCCCATCGTCCTTGGGTTGTACAATTTTTGTCCAGTCTACAGTTTCAAGTTTAGATTGGTTCTGGTTCATAGGGAAGCTCTGATTAAGTAGCTGATGGAGCGAGTTTGCCTGCAATTGCTGATGATTGCAAGGCGCAAACCGCTAAGCGCATGCCGTAGCATATACGCCAAGGGATGCAACACAGCAAGTACCGCTTGTAGGCAAACCATCATATATTCAATAGAAGGACGGGAAAAAACGCTGCTCTAACGTCGTTGCAGCACTTGATAATACCACCAGTATTATCTGCGCACTGCGTCTAGTTATCATCAGCGTTTTTTCTCCGTCTCGCCCGTCATGGACTTAATCAGAGGTTCCATAGGCCACTCCAAAGCAAATACACCGCGAACGATACTAATGCTCCTCCAAAAGCTATATCGACCCACCCGTTCGCCTTATTAATTGCTCTTGAAATTATTCCTGCCCGAGATAGCGCAGCAAAAGTTGACCAAAACAGCAATGATTGAAGGACTAGCTGTCCTCCAAAGACAAACAGGACAATATTTGGAAGACTAGGAGCGGCCACTTGTGAAAAAATACTAATATAAAAGACAGCAATCTTGGGGTTAGGCTCAACAACGAAGTCTATAAGAATCGTCATTACCCCCATAGGAACCTCTGATTAACTCGCTGATGGAGTGAGTTTGCCTGCAATTGCTGATGATTGCAAGGCGCAAACCGCTAAGCGCATGCCGTAGCATATACACCAATGGATGCAACACAGTAAGCGTAAGCAATTGCCGCAAACCCAAAGTATATGCAACACAGCGACGGAAAAAAAACGCTACTAAGTCGCTGCAGCACTTGGCAATGCCCACAAAGACTGCACCAGTGTTAGCTGCGCACTGCGCTTAAGTTATCATCGAGCGTTTATGCTCCGTCTCGCCCATCATGGAATGAATCAGAGCTTCCTTGGGGTTTGTTATGCAATAGGTGCTTGTACAGATTGCCTCTGGAAACTTTATCTTGTTGAATAAAAAAGTAACTTGTGGTTGCACAAACCATGGTAAATCCTTCTTTTTTAAATCTAAATTGCAGTTGTTCTGGCCTTAATATTTGTTCAGGACTGCATTCGTTCCTTATGTTTTATACAATGAGTGAACGAATATCAGGGGTTAGTTTTCTATATTTTAGCTTGCTTTGATGTTGCCAGCGAGACTCTCTTCAGTCTGGTTTTGTTATAATCACGCAAATCTACGTTTGCTTAATTTGAAACAGTGCCGTGATATCTGTTGATTAGAACAGCTATTTTAAAATGTGAACGTTTGTTTGCCACTCTTTCATAAATCTTGTAACATTGCACTTTGTCAGTCTCGTATATGTCTTTGGTATAATAATACCACATTGGTTGATGGGTCGTGAGTTGCGCTCACAGTCCATCAAAATTCAATGTTCGTGCTAGCGATTGAAATCCGCGAGGTGATGATTCAAAATTATTGACTAGGGAAACAGGGTTAATATGAGTGTAAACGATAGCGGGTTAGTCTTAAAGTCTATAAGTGATTTATTAGGAGAGGTTTTTATTATTCCTTCATATCAAAGAGGTTATAGATGGAAAAAAAGCCAAGTGAAAAATCTATTAGATGATATTTGGGAATTTAGAACCCAAAGTGAAAATAAATCTAAAGACGTTTTTTATTGTTTGCAACCTTTAATTGTTTCTAAAATAAAAAATACTTGGACACTTGTAGATGGTCAACAAAGAATAACAACAATTTATTTAATACTTACTTATCTAAATAAAAAAACAAATATATTAGGTAACAAAAAATATAAATTAAAATACCAAACAAGACCAGATGTTGAGGTTTTTTTAGACAATATTGGTCAAACACAAAAGTATGATGACTGTATTAGAACAAAAAAAAAATACGATAATATCGACTATTACTATATGGCTGAGGCTTATAAAACTATTGAAGAGTGGTTTAACAAAGAAGATGAAGATGAAGTTGTAAATGTAAAATTGGATATATCCAAAACGATACTTAATAACAACGACACAGGGAAGAATGTACGGTTTATTTGGTACGAAGTAGTAGATAAAAATGCTAATGAATGTTTTATAAATACTAATGCAGGTAAAATACCTTTAACCAATTCTGAATTAATAAAATCCTGGCTTTTAAAAAAGGTTAATTTTAATGATCAGAGAAATATATATTTAAAACAATTAGAAATTGCCGTCGAATGGGATAGGATTGAAAATACGCTACAAGATGATAAATTTTGGTATTTTATTAGTACAGACTTAAATAAATATGACGCGCGTATAGAATTTATTTTTGATTTGATGGTGGGTAAAAAATCAACTGATGAAGATAATTTTACATTTTATAAATTTCAAGAAGAGTTTGAAGTAAAAAGTATTGATGCCATTTGGAGTGAAGTAAAACAATATTTTATGACAATTGAGCAATGGTATCATAACAGTGAATTTTATCATTTAATAGGTTATCTTATTCATTCAAAATTTGATTTATCGATTAATAGCCTAGTAGAAAAATCCTGGTCAAAAACAAAAACAGATTTTAAAGAATGCCTTAAAAACTTTATTGAAAAACAGTTAAAAGAGGTTGTAATACGCGAATTAAAATATAAAGATGAGCATTTGAAAGACGTGCTATTGCTTTTCAATATTCAAACGATAATAAATAATAAAAAATCTAATATTAGATTTCCTTTTGATGAATATAAAAAAGAAAATTGGGATATAGAGCACATTCGCTCAATACAATCTGATAAGCCCGACGGTCTAGTTAAACAAAAAAAATGGTTAAATAATATTTTTGAGTATTGTTTAGGATATCCTTTTTCTGCTAACCAAGAAATTTTGAATACTAGGAATGAAATTAAAAAATTAACTATTCAATTGTTAAGGCAAGACAAGTTTTCAGATTGTGAATTTAATCAGGTTTATAATTTAGTTTTAGGAGAATTCAGTAAAAATAGTGAAGATAGTTTAATAAGCTCTATTTCAAATTTAACTTTATTAGACGCCCATACTAATAGGGGTTGTAAAAATGCGGATTTCCCCATCAAGAGAAATAGAATTATTGAGAATGACAAAAAAGGTTCTTTTGTTCCAATATGCACAAAAAATGTATTCTTAAAATATTACTCTAAAAAATCTGATGGGTTATTGTTTTGGCAAAGTACTGATGCAGGTGATTATCTAGATGCTATAAACGAAACACTTAAAGTTTACACTTCAACAAATAATAAACCAGAAAATAACTAAGATAATGGAAAAAGGAGAGCAATTAACCTTTATTAAACTCTTTAAAAAGTATGGTTGCGAGATAGAGATTCCAATTATACAAAGGGATTATGCGCAAGGTAGAGATTCGACAAAGGAAGTAAGAACTAGATTTTTAGATAGTATAAAAACTAAACTTGAGCAAGATATAAATATACATTTAGATTTTATTTATGGTTATATGAATAGCGAAAATAAATTTATACCACTTGATGGTCAACAAAGACTAACAACATTGTTTTTGTTGTATTGGTATATGGCTCATATTTCAAAAAAAATAGAAGATTTTAAATCTGTAATGCAAGATGGTGCGAAGTCTAAATTTACTTACGAGACTAGAGTTAGTTCAAGAGAATTTTGCAACGCTTTATTGAAAAATAACTTTGATGTTAGTAACTGGGAGCAATTAAATATATCAGATATAATAAAAGACTCATCTTGGTTTTATTATTCTTGGGAGTTAGACCCAACAATAAAAGGGATGCTGGTAATGCTAGATGCAATCCAAGAAAAATTTGGTGCAACATGTTACTATCATGCGTTAACTAGAAATGAAGACCCTATAATTACATTTAATTTTTTAAATTTGGAAGAGTATAAATTAAACGGTGATTTATATATAAAAATGAACGCTAGAGGAAAACAACTTACAGATTTTGAAATTTTTAAAGCAAAATTTCAAAATTTTATTGAAGAACATCACTCAAAAGAAGTAAGTGATTATTTTAAAACAAATATTGATGGGGTTTGGTGTGATTTATTTTGGGATTTTCGAACTGAAAAAAATGAAGTTGATGAGCTATTACATAATTTTATAAAATATATAGCAGAAATGCTTTATTATCAAAATGAAGTCCATAAATTTGAGACTACAGATATTGATGTTATACAAATATTTAAATCTGAAGAAAATCTAAATTTCTTATTTAAGGCGTTTGGTTTATTTGTTAATAATAATAATTTTAATTTTAAAGAACAGTTAAATAATTTCTTTTTAGAATTATTTTCTTGTAGATATGAAAGCCAAAAGATAGCACTGTTCGATGATGAAATTAACCTGTTCAGCAACTGTATTAATGGTTTAAATTTTGACCATAAACATAAATTATTGCTTTATGCTATTCTTTATTATCAAGGCATGACCAATCTTAAATTAGATATTACTGACAACCTAAAAGATTATCTAAGAGTTATCAGAAACTTTATTCTCAGAATTAATTTGGCGAATAAAGATGTACTTGTTTCTGATTTAAGGGTTAGTGAATACGTAAATATAATTAAAACCATTCATTTAATCTATGATTCAGATAATGTTTATCTAAAACTTACTGATGAAAAAAAGTTTGGATTTAGAGAAGACAACATTGGTCACGAAATACATAAGGCTAAATACATCCATAATAATGACGTTATTAAAAAACATATTCATAAGCTAGAAGACCATCATTATTTTAAAGGTTCACTTCATAATTTTGATTTTATATATAGCGAAGATATAAATACAGAAAAAATAGTAAACTTAATTTATGATGTTTGGGGTATACATGATGATAGTTTAATAACTAGAAGTTTGTTATCTATAGGAGATTATTCTATTTCAATAGGGTGGTCGTCATCTTTTGGGGATTTGCGTTTTTTTGGTAAAAGTGATAAATGGCATACAATATTTTCTAGTTATGAGTATAATGAAAATAAAAAAAATTTAAAGAAGATATTAAAAGAATATATAACAGCCCTTGCGTTGTTAGAAGATAGTATTTCTATATTAGTTAAGTTAGATAAATTAATTGATTCAGGTCTTAAAAAAGAAAATTCAAAAAGCTGGATTTATTATTTTTTAAAATATCCTCAAATTACTACAAATAAAAACAAATGGGCTGTTTATGCTTTTACAGTGCATGATGTTGCTGGGTTTAGGGTTGAATATATTAATGGTACTTCACTAAGCAGTTATCATACAGATATATTAAATAAAGCGGTTATACAGTCGGAATCAGTTGACTCTAAACAAATAAATGGCGATAGTTGGGTTTATAATTCTAATCATACTCCTCTTTTTTGTAAAAATGGTGTTAAGTTATACCCTAAAAATAATTATTGGGAAGTAGAAATACCAAATGAATTAGTGGTGTCTGATACGCACACTAAATTTAAACTTATAAAAGTGCAAGATAAAAAACGTGATGATTCTATAAAATTTTATAAATTAAACATAACTGATGAATTTGATTTAGTTCAAATAGCTATATGTTTTATAAATAATTTTCATATAATTGGAGAGTAATATCTTAGACACAGTATTAATGATGCATTTCTAAAGAAAATTCAATCACTAGTATTTAAGTGATTGTCGGAAGTAAAGCCATATAGTACAGGTTTAAGAATTATGATATTATATACTTCTTAAAATGACAGCTATATAAACACAGTGTTTCTAAAAAATAAAAATTGCCATATGAACATTTTTTGTTTCAATATGTAAAAAGTGTTTTAAATTACTACTCTAAGACATCTCTTATAATTGCCCAAAAGCTACTAATCTGCCATAATGTACAGACTATTGTTTTTGAGATTTAATATAAAACAAATGACGTTTGCAGAGTCGGAATACTCACATAACAAACGCAAAACATGTAGGGAATTTTTCTGAGAAATTAACTGCTGTTATTCCATGGAAGCAGTTCAGTAATCTCTGATTAAATCCATGATGGGCGACACGAAACAACAACGCTGATAATAACTTAAGCGAAACCCGCGGCCTATACTGCAGGGTATTATCACGTGCTGCAACGACGTTAGCGTAGCGTTTTTCAGCTGTTACATGGCGATGAACGGCGTTTTTTTGTCGATGCGGGTTATATAACTGTGCAGCAAGATTGGAACATCAACAACGGGCAATAGTGGATGGCGAGTCAACTATCGGCATGTAGTGTCAGTTGAAAGCAAGCAGTGGCGTGCAGCAGCTTGAGAAATTGCCAGCCAGTGTCCGTGCCAAAGTTGAGCATGTATTCTTTTATATGCAAGGAATGTTTGGATATAGCAAGGTCCGCTACATTATATATAAATAAATATAAATGCTTAGCAAAAAATACCAACCGACTATAGATGGTAGCCTGGCTTACAAGCCTCATGCACAGTCACAAATATTTACCGCAACCACAGGGTTAGTGCGTCCAAAACATAGGAAATTCAGCAAAAACGCATGAAAAACACTAAAAAATGAACAAAAACAGCTTCACAGCTTCACAGCTTCACAGCTTGTGAGTTTATGGTTTTTGAACATGTATGCGGCGTGAAAATTAAATGTAGTGAATTGTTCAGAGCTTCCTTTAACAAGATACCAGATGAGTGTGCCACCTTGAGTTTTAAACGACTGCTGGAACACTACAGCTACTGTGAAAAAATATTCTTAATAATCAATCAACAACTAATAGCTTTTGATTTAAAAGCACTTTTTATTTTATCTTTAATGGACTTCGGGATAGGGGTGGTAGATGGGTGCAGAGAATATCTGGGTTAGAGAGTGTTTTTAGAGTGAAATACTACCGATTAGGCTCAACAACGAAGTCTATAAGAATCGTCATTACCCCATAAGCACCCGCAGGAGTAGGCAATAAAAAAGGCCGATAGAGAACGTCGACCTTTAGGTGTTGGTGGTGGAGGCGGCGGGAGTTGAACCCGCGTCCGCTTAGATTAGCTGTAACGATCTACATGCTTAGCAACTCTATTGTTTTAGCTGTTGGGGTACCGAGTAGCAGGAATACCAACAGCGATCCTCTAGGGTTTTAACAATCAGGTGTGAGGCACACCGTCATGCGATCCTACTGGGTTACCTTCGAGTCACAGCCCGTAGGCTGGCGGTGGTCGAAGTAGCTGGTTTATTAGGCAGCTAAGGCGAAATTTTCTTCGTCTGCAATTAAGTTGTTTACCGTCGGGGATTAACGAGATCAACGATGCTCTCGGCATGCACGCTAGAGGTGGTCGTAAACGTCGAAGCCGTGACGCCCCCATTGCGGTTATAGTCTAGTTGTTTGATGCTGGAATGTGAAGTGGTTTTGGATACAATAAGCGAAATGCGGCTATTTTAATGATGCGAGCTTTATTGTTGGTAAAACGTTGAGATTTTTGTTGTATTGATTGAGTTGATGCCTACAATGCCGCGCTCTCTTGCTGCTTAATTGTGGCCTAATTGTCCAAAAGAGGATACTATGTTCCATTATGAAATTTTGTTTATGGTTCATCCTGATCAAAGTGATCAAGTGGCGTCGATGATCGACCGCTTTCGCACGATGGTTGAGGAAGAACAAGGAACCATTCATCGCCAAGAAAACTGGGGACGGCGCCAGTTAACATTCTCAATTAATAAAGTGCATAAGGCGCATTATGTGTTGATGAATATTGAGTGTACCAAGGTAGTTATTGAGAAAATTCAAGAAAACTTCCGTTTTAATGATGCGATTCTGCGTTTTTTGTTATTTAGAGAAAAAGTGGCACGTACTGAAATGTCGCCAATTTATAAAGAAGTTTTGACTGAGGACGGCAGATTGGAAGAAGTACTGGCGCAACAAGCTGGTACTGTTGCAGCTGCAGCCGCTGATACAACGACTACGGAGGACGCGTCATGATTACAAGAAGATATTCACGCTTTTTCCGCAAGCAGAATTATTGCCGTTTTACGCGTGCTAGAACTGAGTTTGTTGATTATAAAGATTTAGTTGCGATGAAAGAGTTGGTAACTGAAACTGGTAAAATTATCCCAAGTAGGATTACTGGCACGAATGCGAATTATCAGCGTCAGGTTGCTACAGCAATCCGCCGCGCTCGGTATATGGCGATTTTGCCATATTGCGATCAACATAAAAAATAGGTGGTATCGTGCAAGTTATCTTATTAGAAGACGTGATGAATTTAGGTGAGCTCGGCGATGTAATATCTGTAAAAGCAGGATACGGTCGTAATTATTTGATACCAAAAGGCAGGGCGTTGCCTGCAACTAAGGGCAATCGTGATGTTTTTGAGCTCCGGCGCAGTGAGCTTGAACAAAAAATGCTGGCACGCCAAGCGCTGACGGCAACACGCGCAGAAAAAATTGGCAAACTGACACTCGCCGCAACTGTGAAAACGACTGAAGAAGGCAAGTTGTTTGGTTCAATTGGTGCGCGAGAAATTGCTGAAATTATTACCAGCGCAGGAGTGGATGTTGACCGCCATGAGGCGGTGTTTGATGATGGTCCGATTCGCCAGATTGGCATGCATAGAGTTGTCTTGCGTCTAAATGGTGAGGTAGAAATGCATGTTGCTATTTCGGTTACTTCAGAGAATTTTCCTAATCTTGTTGCTGCTACAGAAGAGAGCGTGGCAGCAGAGTTGGTTAGTGAACAAATTGATATAGATGAACAGCAAACTGAGGTAGAAGAAGATGGCGAATAGTGCAGGCTCACGCAAACGAATCCGAACCCAAGAGCGGAATCGGCTGAACAATCAAAGATTACGCACGGACGGGCGGACACATATTAAAAAAGTCATTCATGCGATTGCAAAGAATGACTATGAATTGGCGAGCAATTTCTTCAAAAGCATGCAAGTTGCGCTGGATAAATTGGCGACGAAGGGTATTTTCAGTGCGAAAAAAGTTGCTCGGCATAAATCACGTTTAAACGGTAAGATTAAGGCGCTAGCAAGTAAGGAAGTTCTGATTAATTCCATGATGGGCGCGACGGAGAACAACGCTGATGCAACTTAGGGAACCTCTGATTAAGTCCATGATGGGCGAGACGGAGAAAAAACGCTGATGATAACTAGACGCAGTGCGCAGATAATACTGGTGGTATTATTAAGTGCTGCAACGACGTTAGCGCAGCGTTTTTTCCCGTCCTTCTGTTGAATATACAACGGTTTGATGGTAGCGGTACTTGCTGTGTTGCATCCCTTGGCGTATATGCTACAGCATGCGCTTAGCGGTTAGCACCGTTTTTTTTCCGTCCCTCAATTGAACTATACTTTGGGTTTGCGGCAATTGCTTACGCTTGCTGTGTTGCATCTCTTGGCGTATATGCTATGGCATGCGCTTCCGAGCCTTGCAATCATCAGCAATTGCAGGCAAACTCGCTCCATCAGCGACTTAATCAGAGCTTCCCTACGTAATTTAGTTGTTATCTGCAATAAATTGATTGTAGCAAAAGCTAAAAAACCTCTGGTGGGGTTTATGTTGAGCGCATTTGTTTTGACATTGTGTTGATTATTCATTTCCCACAATATTGCTCATTAAGCGCCGTTTATACTTATTTAATGGGCGACGGTTCACAGTAAAAATTGGTTGAAGTTCCTTCCATCAACTAGGGCTGTTGTTACAATACATGGCGCATTCACTTCCTCTATTATAACAATATTCCTGCGTCGCTGCTAACACTCACTGCACAATTAGCTATTCAATGTATGGTCGCTCATGTAGCGCAACATTCAAATAACCAAGGATTTACCCTGGTTGAAGTGCTGGTGGCAACTGCTATTTTCATGGTGATTGCTGTTGCCGCCAACATTGGGGTACAACAAGCATTAGCGGTGAAAACTACAACAGCCGATGTGTATAGCAAACAAATGGAGCTGTATACGGCGCTAACTGTGTTGACGAATGATTTTAGCCAATTAGCCCCACGTATGGTGCGCAATACTTTTGGTCAGTCAGTCGCTGCATTCAAATTAGGCGGTGGTAGTTTGGTCGAATTTACTCGATTTGGTGTTGCTGATCTGGGGCTAGGGTTGAGTTTTCCTTACCAGCGTGTCGGCTATAGTTTGTCGAAGAAAACACTGTATCGCTATACATGGCCTGCGGCTGATAATATTCGTGGTGCTAAAGTTGTGGAAGTGGCAATTCTCAACAACGTTATTGCAGCTAGCGTTAAGCCGTTTGGAGTAGCTGCAAAAGATATCTCCAGTGATAATTTGGAACAATCGCAACAACCAACTTTTACTGGTAACAAATTACCTTATGGTGTGCTATGGGAGTTGAATATTAAAGGAATTGGCAAGATAGAACGAAAAATTTATGCAGTATCGCCGCTGCAGCCGTTAGCAAGAAATACGCTACAACCAGAAGGAACACAATGATGTATTTCCCTGCTCGCCAGCAAGGAGTGGCGATCATTACTGTGTTGGGGTTAATCGCGTTGATTGTTGCTATTACTACAGAGGTTGTTTCGCAGTTGTATATTGATATTCGGCGTGCGCAAATCATTGTAAATAATGAGCGCGCACTGATGTATGTGTATGCGCTTGAATCGTATGCTAAGTCAGTGCTTGAACAAGATGCGGCAATGAGTGAGGCAGACTTTTATAGCGACACTGAACTGTGGACAAATAAGGTTGACGAGGTGTATGACGGGGGACAGTTATCTGCAGAAATCATCGACCTTGGTGGTCGGTTTAATCTCAATAATTTGCGGCGTATCCCAACAGAAGAGGAGCTCAATGCAGGACAGCAAGATGTCAATTTAAACAGCAGGTGGCATACTAAATTTTTGGAGTTGTTAAGTGGCGAAGATGGTATTGAAGAAAGGCAGGCAGTTATCATGGTAGATTCGCTCAGCGACTGGTTGGATAATGACGCCGTAGCCCGACTTGCTGGCGGCGAAGATGAGGCATATACAAACCCTAGGCAAGGAAGTATTAACTATGTGCCGCCGAACACATTGATTGCTTCACTTGATGAACTTAACTTAATCCAAGGATTTGATGAAATATTGTTAGAAGAAGCAAGGCCGCCAGTATTAGATTATCTATCGGCAATTCCAATAGCGGATATTCCAATCAATGTAAATACTGCTGATATAAAAGTACTGGCAATGCTTAGTGATAAAAAAGAATACTCTAAGGATGTTGTCAATAGCATTGATGCGCAGCGAGTGCAGACACCATTTGTTTCATTAGATGCCTTTTTTCAATTTATTGATTCTGTAAAACCTGTAACTAGACCTGATCCAGCAGACACTACAAAAGCTATTGCGGTCTCCTGGAAAACGCTTATTGACAGCAAATATGTTTCTGTAAGGAGTTATTTTTTTATGATGCGTTCGCACGTAAAATTTGGCGAGATAGAATACACCGCATATTCAACATTGCAGCGCCTTGAAGATGGCGTTACCAATGTTATTTCTCGAAGAATTATCCCAGCCTAACAATGGAAAGTATTCGTATTACCCATACAAACACCATAGAGTATTTTAATACTAGCGAGTTTGGCGATGCGCTGTGGTGCTGGCTGCCGAGCGAGTATATGGTTGTCAGTGAGGCTAACATTCCTTCGCGGCGTGACCAAGTCATTAAACAAGCACTGCCGTTTGCATTGGAGGAGCAGTTGTTGACTGAGATTGATGATCTTCATTTTGCCTATACAAAAACTGACAAAGAGACACCGCTGCCTGTTATTGCCATAGATAAGGTCAAACTCGATTATTGGATGCGGATGTTAGCCGAAGCAGGTGCGGTCGCCAAATGGTGTGTGCCCGATTTTTTTGCATTGCCGTTGGTTGATGGAACGGTCACAGTGTTTCTTGAAGGTGAGCGCTTTGTGTTGCGCTATGGCGAATATCATGGGATTGCAGGGAATACTAGTTGGCTTTGGGAATTGTTGAATAATCGGTTTCTTAGTCAAGATTGGGGCATGGTGTTGTATGTAACACCGTTAACGAAAGTCCCCAAAAACTGGCAGGACTATGTAATAGAAGACTGCTGCGGCCCAGAGTATTTTTGGGAGACAAACGAGTTGCCGGCTGCATTTATTAACCTGCTGCAAGGTTCATATCAAGTGCAGACCCAGCTTGCAAAAGTTATTAGCGCTGGTCTGCCTGCGGCAGTTGTTGCACTGTGCATTGTGGTGTTAATCGCTACCAATCATTTTTATACATTACAAGAGCAGGATAGACAATTAATACAAGCGACTGCTCAGTTGGCTGCGCTCACACAAGCGGCATTGCCAAATAATCAGATACAATTATCTAGGCCAGTGGATTTTTTAACCGCATACTATAATACGCTGGTTATTGATGCTCGACAGCGGAATACGTCCGCGTGGCGCGTACTTGAATTACTCTCTCCATTGCTGGCAAGTTGCGGCCATTGCGTGTTCACTTCGGTAGTTTCTCAAGGAAGTGCATTGACGGTAGAGTTTTACAGTTATCAAAAACTAGATCAACTTGATGCGAATCTTGCCAGCATCCCAAATTTGCTCAGCAACAGTAAGACGAGTGTTGATGTGGTTAGCGGTGGTAAGCGTTATCGGTATAAAATACACAGCAGCATTGGTGGTAACACCTAAGGAAGCTTTGATTCATTCCATGATGGGCGAGACGGAGCAAAAACGCTGATGATAACTAGACGCAGTGCGCAGCTAACACTGGTGGGTCTTGCGGGTATTACCAAGTGCTGCAACGACGTTAGCGCAGCGTTTTTGCCCGTCCTTTGTCAATATACTTATGGTTTGCGGCAATTACTGACGCTTGTTGTGTTGCATCGATTGGCGTATATGCTACGGCATGCGCGCTGCGGTTTGCGCGAGGTTTGCGCCTTGCAATCATCAGCAATTGCAAGCAAACTCGCGCCATCAGCGAGTTAATCAGAGACTCCATAATGTTGCTATACACCCAGATGTTGCGACACATGCATGTCCTCAGTTTTTTTTTCATGGAGCATTCACATGATTGCTAGCCTTTCAGTTTTGGTAAATAAACTTTCAGATCGCGAGCACTTGTCAATAATAACAATTGTGACTGTTGTGTTTGCAGCTGCATTGTATCTTGGAGGACAAAAAATTAGCAACGATGTGAATAATTTTAACCAGGATTATAACCTTAAACTGCTGCAAATAGAGACCCTGAAACGCATAGTTACAGAAATCCAAAAAATGAAGATTGCAGGTGCAGGGGTATTTGCTGCAGGCGCAGATGATTTTGCAGCAGAGTTGCAACAGTTGTTACAACAATATACAATTCAAGCAACGCTAGCAGTACAAGATGGTGGCTTTATAATTATTTCAGGTCAAACAACCAAAGCGGAACAGTTCTCAAGAATGCTGAGTGACTTTACTCAAAAAGGCGGGAATGTAATGTCATTTTCACTGCAACGTGACAAGCGCAATATGCGCTTTTCTGCGCAACTACAACGATGATTCGCATAGTGCTGTTTGTTGTGTTATTTCTGTTAGGCACTGCTGTTTTTCTTATCTGGCAAATGCCTGCATCATTAGCATTGAGTGTCGTTGAGCAAAATATTAACAGTGAATTACCAATACACAATGTGTCAGGTAGTATTGCCAACGGTAGGGCGAGCGTTACCTATACCCCTGTTTTTGATAACTCCATCGTTCAATGGAAGATATGCCCTATATCTTGGCGGCAGTGGTTAGGGATTTGTTTGCTAACATCGTATCAAGGAGTGCCGGTACGGCTTGTGGTAAATCCATTTGTTGGCAGTGGCACAATACAGTTATTTCAAATACAAGCAGAAGCTTCGGCGAGTCGTATTCTTTCATTCGCATCAGAGTTTTCGTTTATTAATATATCTGAAGCAACAATTTCTGCCACGTTAGACGCTTTGTTTTTTGATATGAACAGCAGGCGTATTACTTACTGGGATGGCGTTATTAAGACAACGCCAATAGAGATAATGGGCATCAAAGACATAGGCGCTGTTACCGTGAATTTGAACGAAGTCGATGAGGAATTGCATTTTGATATTAGTAATCAGAGTGATAATTTAGTAATCAGTGGGGGAGGTCAAATTGATGCAGCAGGGATGGCGAGCATGCTGATAATATTTGAAACCCAGAAAAAAGAAATAGCAGATATACTTAAAATTTTTTCGCGACAAGATACAGCTAATTCAAACAGGTTTTTATTGCAGCAAAATTTACAAATTTTTTAAAAAAAATGTATACTACGAAAATATTAAAGAAGCCCTAGTGCAAACAAAAGTAAATAATATACGGGTGTTATGAATCAATCTTACCCCTCAATCATGATGGCAGTCCAGTCAACAGGCAAACACTTTACCTTGTTTCTTTCATTTGCATCAGTTCTGGCAACAGCTGTGGTGGTCTACCAATTTATATCTATTGGTAGAAATGCAGGACGGGAGGATATCAACTCAGTTGCACCATTGCAAATTACTACAGCGCCAGGTTCACATATCGAAACAGTCGCCTTCCAACAATACTCCACCAACAACACTGAGCGAGCTTATAATTTGAGCTCTATAGATTCATCTACATCTACTTCTACAACAGCTGCTAGGCAGCAGCAGCCAACTTTTAAGTTTAACGCTGAATTTCACGGCAGTATGCTTTCTCAAGATGGCTTGAAAATTGCCTATCTCAAGCATACAGGCAATGAATTAGAACTGTATTATGAAGGCGACTATGTGTCTGATACTATTTACATTGATCGGATTTTTAACGACCGTATTGTGTTAGCACGCACAGACGGTGCCAAATTAGTGAAATACCAAACAGATTTATCTGCAAGGAAAAATGATGTTGGTGAATTTTTGCCAAGCGACAAGAAGTAACTAGTAATAATCTGAATATAGGAAAATATGACAATACGCGTGGGTATCAATGGCTTTGGTCGCATTGGCAGGATGGTTTTGCGCACAGCGCATACATATTTTCAAAATGATATAACCATCGTCGCTATTAATGACTTATTAGATCATGAGTATCTTGCATATATGTTGCAATATGATTCAGTACATGGTCGATTTAATGGATCTATTGCAATCGACGGCAACGCATTAGTTGTGGATGGAAAGCGTATTCGCCTGACAGCAGCACGCAATCCAAACCAACTGAAATGGGATGACATTGGCGTGGATGTTGTTGTTGAATCAACAGGGTTATTTCTTACAGAAGAAAGTGCACAATCGCACCTTACGGCAGGTGCCAAAAAAGTTATTATGTCGGCACCGAGCAAAGACCGCACTCCCATGTTTGTCTATGGAGTCAACGACGCAAGCTATGCCGGGCAAGAGATTATTTCTAATGCGTCATGTACAACTAACTGCCTGGCACCCATTGCCAAGGTGTTGAATGATGCTTTTGGCATTCAACGTGGCTTAATGACAACAGTGCATGCAACAACTGCAACCCAAAAAACTGTTGATGGTCCTGCAGCAAAAGACTGGCGCGGCGGTCGTGGTATTTTAGAGAATATCATACCATCATCAACTGGTGCAGCAACAGCCGTAGGCGTAGTGATTCCTGAATTAAATAAAAAACTAACAGGTATGGCTTTTAGAGTACCAACGTCTGATGTATCCGTTGTCGACTTGACAGCAGTGTTGAATACACCAGCAACCTATGGGCAAATTTGTGACGCAATGGCAGCAGCCAGCAACGGCGCGATGCAAGGGGTGTTACGCACCACAAATGATGCAGTGGTATCGACAGATTTTCGCGGCGAAACCCATACCAGTGTATTTGATTCCAGTGCAGGAATAGCGCTTGATGATACCTTTGTTAAAATTGTGGCCTGGTATGACAACGAATGGGGTTATTCGTGCAAAGTCAACGAAATGATTCGCGTTATGACCAAGTAAGTCTTAAACGTAGCTTATAATGTAATAATTCTTTAGTCTGTTTAAAACCATTCATAAACACTGTTTTCAAATAAATTGAGTTATATTTTATCATTTAAAGCAACTACGCAGCCCATAAAACATAGAACCTCGGCAATCATGGTATTTTTACTGTTCGGTAGAAGAAAAATCATGCAAATATTTCACCAGTTGTTTGGCTGAAAACTGCCCAGACACTTGGTATTGCTGGTCAATGTAGCCAAAGGTGATTTGCGAACCTAATAACGGGAAGGTTACCCTGGTGAATTTACCAAGATTACCCAAAGCAATCACAATGATTGGCTGCTGTGCTTGGATTAGCAGCGTGGTGAGGGTAATTAAATCTGCTTGACAGTGCGGCATTGTGGCAATTTTAATAATGTCAGCGCCAGCGGCGCATGCTTGCGCACAAATCGCTCGTAATGCTGCAAGCTTAGGCGTTTGGGTGAAGTCATGGTAGGAAATAATACATTGCGTTGTATCACCGGCTACTGCACTGATGAGTTGTCGTAACCCAGTTTGGTTTTTGGTAAACACATTGTATTCAATATCGACAAGCTCTGCTGTTCTGCCACTTGATCGAATGATTGCACAATAATGCTCCAAATTATCAGCGACAGTAAAGCGGCCACCATCTCCAGTTGTGCGTGTGGTTGCGATGACCTGGAGTCCGCAGCTCTGCAGCCGCTGTATTTGCGTTTGCAGCAAATCGATGCTTACATTTTGGCAAAGGTCAATTCGAAGTTCGCCGTAGCGCACCCCAGCTATGACAGCCTGATGAAGCTGCTCATTTGTGGTGGTGTCGGTGCACAGTGCCGCAATCTGATAGTTTGCCATACAGCTTTAGGCAATTGGTTATTGATGTTCTACTAGCATGGGTTGAATGCGCCGAGGGGTAATCGTTATTAGCGGATAACTGGTTGTGAGATGGCGTTGGAAATCGCACGATAACTTGCCTCACCAATATAATTTAGAATGTGTTCAAAGTTGCTTGTGTCTTGTTGGAAATACACGATGTTGTCGATGCCAAATTGTTGCTGTGCCACTTCCTCCATTGAGCCATAGCCATCTATCAAGCCAAGCTGCATACCACGCACTCCAGAAAACGGCAGCCCTGAAAACACAGTTTCTTGATTTTTAATTTTTTCTTGTCTGGTAGCAAGCACAGACTGTATGAAGACTTGATGAATATCGTCGAGCATTGATTGCAAATAGGCGACATTCTCCATCGATTCAGGCAGAAACGAATCAGTAAACATTTTGTTATTTCCAGCTGTATATATGCGGCGCTGGATACCAAAGTCTGCTATTAGCTTATCAAAACCAAAGCCACTGGCGATGACTCCAATTGAACCAACAATACTGCTACGGCTGGCATAGATTTTATCTGCTGCAGCGGCAATGTAATACGCGCCAGAAGCCCCAACGTCGCTGATAACTGCGTACAACGGTTTGTTGGGATGTTGTTTGCGGATTTCGCGGAGCGCATTGTAGACTTGGCTTGCTTGTACTGGCGAGCCGCCTGGGCTATTGATATCCAGCAACACACCTTTTGAGTTTTGATCCGCAAAAGCTGCGCGTACATTATCAATAAGATCTTTGGCATTGGCTTGCCGCTGCTCATCGATAACACCCTTGACTTCAACAGCCGCAATAAACGGCTGGTCGCCAAGAGCAGACCATGATTGATGACTACTGAAACCGAGTGCATCTGGAACATCTATACTGGCAATAGCGTAAATGAAACCGACAAACAACAATACTGTAACAGACTTAAACGCCAGCCCCCAGCGGCGACGTGCGCGTTGCTCGGCAATCATTTCGCGCATGACAGTGGCGTATACCTCGTCCTTACTGGTGCTCAGATTTTCAGCTACTGATGATGATTGACCAAATGATGCACTGGCTTTATCACTATAGCTATGCGTTGCTGCGGTATCTGTTGCAGGCTTTACTGGCTGTGCCCTGGTTTGCCGCGTTTTCGTTACTTTAGTTGTTGCCTTAGGTTTGCCAGCGTCTAATGAATTTGCAGCTACTGGCTGTGATGTTGACGATGGAGAGGTAGTTGTTGTTTGCTGGGTGTTGCTAGGTTTTTTTGGTGTGTTCCCTGATGTTGTGTCAGCCATAATATTTGGTTATGTAGATTGTGTGTTGCGAAGTAATGGTAGCGATACCTTGATTATAGTGCCGATGGTATTTACTGGACGCACATTACACGAAATTGATGAATTTGTAGGCGAATATTTATAGAACATCTGCTGACTAGCTGCATCAGCGCCTTAATCAGAGTTTTCTAAATAACATGGCTACAACAACTATGTAGAAATTATTGGTGTGGGTAATGATTGCATCAGTAGCATGAATTATGAGAGTTTTTTGTTAAGTTTTGTTTGCAAGAAACAATCATAAATGAATACATACAACGACAGCTGTATACCAATACGACAGTTGTTATATGCAGTATATTTTTTTACAAATAGCCACTATTTAAATAGTAGGATTGTAGTATCACCACCAGCTTGCTGTATTAGCAAAGCTCTGGTGAAGCGCCGCATTTATTGCAAGTCCTTGCTATATAACAACATGGCAACGTGTTGTGCAGGAGGACTGCTCTCCTGCTTGGTCTACAGACGCTATTGCTCTCTTTAAATCGGCCATGATATTGCTTGAATTTCCGTGAAGTGATTAAAAAGCAGGCAACACGGCAATGCACGCGATAATAATGTGTCAACAACTCTGCCAAGATAAATAGCAAAAATAGTTTTTTCCTCACTAGATACTGGAAAAATGATTGCCCAATATTGTATTTGTATGTCAAAAAGTTATCCACTGCAGCTGTGGGTAACTCTGTGGATAGTTTTGGGTAACAGCCGTGGAACACGCACAGCAATAAGGAATTTGTGCGAATGAACACATTCTGACCAGTAAATATCTTTCCTTATAAAGTAATGATATATCAGATAGTTATAGTGAACGCGGTCGCAAGCATACTCTGAAGGGTAATTTGTTGAAGTTCGGAAAATCTATTTGAATAAATCTGTTTTTGGTGTTGATAACTTTCAAGTATAAACGCGGTTTCAAAACCAATAAGTTGCTGCGTTGTAATCCAAATAACAAAAAATATTCAAGCTAGGTTCATAATTTTTGTTTTGTATAATGAAATAAACAACTGTCTAAAATTGTTTGTGTAACCACAATAAGTAAAATATTTTGTGCATACATGGCTATAGTTTTTTTGGCAGTAATCAGGATATGTCATCAAAGTGACGCCCATAACTATGCTACGCTCAATATTTTTCTGTATCAATGGCATTGATGATGAATATAACCGCAGTACAAATGAGTTTAAGCGCAGCAGGTGGTGATTTTACTAAAACAAGTGCTGAATTAACTCCAATTCAGCCGACTGAAGTATTGATTAAACAACAATATGCTGGGGTAAACTTTATCGATATTTACCAACAGCAAGGGCTGTATCCATTGCCATTGCCAACAACGCTTGGGTTAGAAGCGCAAGGAATTGCCATGGAGTGCGGTGCTGCCGTCACTACTATTCAAAATGGCGATCAGGTCGCCTATGCCGTGGGACCGCTTGGTGCATATGCGAGTCATCGCATACTTGATGCGGGTCAATTGATAGTGGTGCCAGACAGCCTTGTAGACCTGCCAATTGCTGGAACGCTGTTACGCGGTCTGACTGTTGAGTATTTAACCGAGCGACTCTTTCCAGTACAACAACACCAAGTGGTGTTACTCCACGCCGCTGCAGGAATACTTGGGCAAATTGCCTGTCAATGGCTCAAAAAAGTATGCCATGCAACGGTGATTGCCACATGCAGCACTGCAAAAAAGCATATCGTTGAGCAGTTTGGAGTTGATGCAATTATTGGCTATGATCAAGGTGATTTTGTGCAGCAGGTGCGAGATTTTACCCATGGTCGCGGTGTTGATGTTGTGTATGACTCAGTCGGCTTAACAACATTTGAGCAGTCTTTAGATTGCTTAGCTACACGGGGGGTGATGGTATCGTTTGGGAATGCATCAGGACCAGTACCGCCAATCAGCCCATTGGAGCTAGGGAGCAAAGGGGGGTTGTTTTTAACAAGGCCATCGTTGCAGCATTACTATCCTGATAGCGCTGCAATTCAACAATATGGACCACGCTTTTTAACATTGCTTGAACAAGGCGCTATTACATTACCAGCGCCCAAAACACTTGCTTTAAGCGATGTTGCCCAAGCCCATGAACTGCTGAAACAACGCCAAGTCACCCAACCACTGCGTGTTGATTGTCAGGCGTAACTAGCTATTACCCGTCAATATATACTAAGGAAACTCTGATTAAGTCGCTGATGGAGCGAGTTTGATGGCAATTGCTGATGATTGCAAGGCGCAGCACTTGGCAACACCCACAAGACCACCAGTATTATCTGCGCACTGCGCTTAAGTTTGATCAGCGTTGTTATCCGTCTCGCCCAACATGGACTTAATCAGAGCTTCCTTGTATTTATGACATCTCTATTTTTGTGTGTTTCAACTGGGTGGTTCGGCATAACTGGCTGGCAAGTTGCAGATGGTCACAGTTTTTGCGGATTGTTGCGCATTGTATTGAGGCATCCTCACCTGAGCGGATTGAAAATATGTTCGACTATAACTTGACGTGGGTGGGAAGAGATCGCTGTGAAAATAGTCATTGCTCCTGATTCTTTTAAAGAAAGCATGACGGCCAAACAGGTCGCACACGGTATTAGAAAAGGTTTTCTTGAGCATTTTCCACAAGCTGAATATGTGCTCGTACCAATGTCTGATGGTGGCGAAGGTCTTATTGACGCATTGCAAGAAACATCAACCAGCCGTGAAATGTGTCTCGATGTCACCGGCCCTTTGGGCGAGCCCGTAGCTGCGCGGTATTGCATTGTTGATAATGCTACAGCCGTCATTGAAACGGCTGAAGCGGCAGGTATCCATCTGGTTGACCCGCCACAAAGGAATCCGCTTGCTAGCACAAGTTATGGAGTCGGTGAATTATTGTTGGATGCATTTGCGCACAATGTAGAACACATCCTGCTTGGGGTTGGCGGCAGCGCAACCAATGATGGTGGCGCCGGCATGTTGCAAGCGCTAGGGTTTCGTTTGCTTGATGCCAATAACATAGAACTAGCCTTTGGCGGTGCAGCATTAGCGAATTTGCAACGCATTGAAAGCGCTGGAGCCAAGGCAACGTTCAACAACTGCTCAATCACAGTGATATGTGATGTTACCAACCCATTGTTGGGTGAGTTGGGCGCAAGTGCAGTATATGGGCCACAAAAAGGAGCAGATCAGGCGGCGGTGAACCAGCTAGACGCCGCACTGTCACAATTTAGTGTTGTCGTTGCCGCACATGGTTTTGACGACCATCGTCATACCCCAGGAGCTGGGGCAGCAGGTGGTTTGGGCTATGCGCTATGTACATTTTTACAGG
This sequence comes from Gammaproteobacteria bacterium, assembly GCA_965277405.1. Lineage (GTDB taxonomy): Bacteria > Pseudomonadota > Gammaproteobacteria. The sequence goes on along the minus strand of OZ255726.1, from coordinate 231,384 downwards.
CGGATATGCGCTCTGGTGTTGCGCAAGTGATTGCAGCGACACAGTTAGAACAAGCTATTCAGACTGCTGATCTGGTGATTACTGGTGAAGGGCGCATGGATTTGCAAACCTGTAATGGCAAAGTACCTTGGGGTGTATTGCAATGCGCGCAGCAATACAACGTGCCAGTGATTGGTGTAACAGGCAGCATTGGCGCGGGCGGTGACGTGCTAACAGACCCAAGCCAACACAGTTATTTTGCCAAGATATATCAAATAACGCCCAGCGGACAACCGCTGGCAACCGCACTCAAACAAGGACCAGAAAATCTGTATTGCACCGCCACATATATTGCCGCTAACTGGAAGCAGTCTTTGCTATAAAATGCAACTGTATACATTGCCTTCAAGGTAATTCCATGACGGGCGAGACGGAGAGAAACGCTGATGATAACTAGACGCAGCGCAGCTAACACTGGTGGGTCTTGTGGGTATTGCCAGTGCTGCAACGACTTAGTACCGCTTTTTTCCCGTCATTGTGTTGTGTATATACTTTCGGTTTGCGGCAATTGCTGACCTTGCTGTGTTGCATCCCTTGGCGTATATGCTGCGGCATGTGCGCAGCGGTTTGCGCCTTCAAATCATCAGCAATTGCCATCAAACTTGCTCTATGAGCGACTTAATCAGCGCTTCCTCAGAGCAACTAGCGCGACCTGAAGGTTTATTTGTCACGCTTGCATAAAGCTAGTATCGTGGTGCTGCGGTCAGGCGGGTATATGCCTTTGGCATAGTGATCTCGCATTGGTTGAGTGACCGCCAGCTGCGCGCACTGGTCGCAAAATTTGATGTATCGCGTCATTGATTGGAAATCCGCGGGTTGCATATGCTCTTGATAACGGCAACAACAATTTGTAAATTTAAATAGCAACAAACAAAACAGGCGGCTAAAGCCGCCTGTTTTGTTATTTGGTAAGTATTAGTCTAACAATTTCATGAATTTTTTAGACATTGGGCTGGTGAGTGGTACGTATCCGTCTTTGACAACGACTTCTTGACCAACTTTACTCAAAACCATTTTCATAAATTGCTTTTCAAGCGGTGGCAATTCACTGTTTGGCTTTTTGTTGACATAGATATATAAAAATCTAGAAATAGGATATTGACCAGACAAGGCATTTTCAGGTGAGGCATTGTATGCTATGCCACCTGTTTTTTTTGCAATTGGCACTGTGCGCACGCTCGCGGTGCGGTAGCCAATTCCTGAATAGCCAATCCCATCCAGCGAAACAGAAACTGATTGCACTACTGCTGCTGAACCAGGTTGCTCATTCACGGTTTTCTTGTAGTCACCTTTGCATAAAGCAACTTTTTTGAAATATCCGTATGTTCCAGAAACCGAGTTACGTCCATACACCTGCACGCCTTTTTTTGTCCAAAATCCAGTCAACCCAAGCTGTCCCCACGTGTTAATGTTTGCCGAATGACCGCATTTTCGCGTTGATGAGAACACCGCATCGACTTGAGGTAAGGTCATCGACTTGATTGGGTTATCTTTGTGGACATATACGGCTATCGCATCAATCGCGACGGGGATTGCTACTGGCTTATACCCGTGTTTTTTTTCAAAAGCGACGAGCTCTGTGCTTTTCATTTTCCGACTCATTGGACCGAAGTTTGAGGTGCTTTCTGTCAATGCAGGAGGCGCAGTAGATGAGCCTGCAGCTTGAATTTGAATACTGACACTTGGATACAGTTTTTTGTACTCTTCTGCCCATAGTGTCATTAAGTTAGCTAACGTGTCTGAACCAACACTGGTGAGTTTTCCAGATACGCCGCTAATTTTTTCATAGACTGGCAAATTAGGGTCTAGCTGTGACGCAGCCACGCTCGCACTTACTCCAAGTGCCAGCATCAGCATCGAAAACATTTTTATCATTTTCATCATTATTTACTCCAAAGGTTATCAATATTTTCATTGTCAATATTTAATGTCTTAATATATGAACATTATGTGAACACGTGCTAAGGAAGCTCTGATTAAGTCGCTGATGGAGCGAGTTTGTCTGCAATTGCTGATGATTGCAAGGCGCAAACCGCTAAGCGCATGCCGTAGCATATACGCCAAGGGATGCAACACAGCAAGTACCGCTTGTAGGCAAACCATCATATATTCAATAGAAGGCCGGGAAAAAACGCTGTGCTAACGTCGTTGCAGCACTTGGCAACACCCACAAGACCACCAGTATTATCTGCGCACTGCGCCTAGTTATCATCAGCGTTTTTTCTCCGTCTCGCCCATCATGGACTTAATCAGAGCTTCCCTAATACACGGCAATAAAAATTCAACAATGATGAATAAAATATTTTGCTGGGTATTGTTGACTAGATCAACGGTTGCTAAAAATAGTTATCTCGAACAGCCACATTGGTAAATATGATTTACTAAAGTTCTGTACTCATACGAGATTAAATGCAAGTTATTTATAATTTAGAGGTAGAAAATGTCTGAACAATCTCAAAAAATTCAACGTTTTGCAAGCGCCGATTTGGCCGCTGGTGGTCAAAGGCGTCCTTTTGCTAAAGCTGTTCGCGCTGGCGACTTCATCTATGTCTCGGGTCAGGTTCCGACCGTAGACGGAGAGATCGTGACAGGCAATATCATCATCCAAACGCAGGCCGTTATCGCCAATTTGATTGCTGTTCTCCAACTTGCAGATTGCGGGCTTGAGCATGTGATAAAAGTCAATGTCTGGCTTGATGATGCGCGCGACTTCAGCAGCTTCAATCATGTTTTCGACAAACACTTCAGAGATAATCCACCCGCACGGTCCACAGTTCATGCGGCATTGATGGTCGACGCCAAGATTGAAATGGACGCCATTGCCTATCAACCATTATAAGTCTTGCGGAGGCAAGCATGACGCAAGTCATCGATCTGATTGCGCGCATGCGGGCGCTGCGTGGTAAACTGCCAAAAAGCGAACAGATCGTTGCTGATTTCATGTTGGCAAATATCAACAAAACTACATTTTTGTCCCAGTACGATATCGCTCAAGGCGCTGGTGTATCTGTTGCAACCGTCAACCGGTTCAGTATTTCTGCTGGTTGCGTCGGCTTTCGAGACTTTAAAATCCGACTCGCCCAGAGCGTTGCGATCAGCCAGCAATATTTAGAAAGCGACCACACTAACACCTCAGAAGCCGGACATCTGGTTAATCAAGTGTTTGCGGTATTGTTCGACTCACTCACCTTGGCACGTAACCAGCTTAAGGATCAGCCCATTGAAAAGGCAACAACATGGCTTAACGCAGCCAACCGCATTGCTTTTATGGGAGTTGGAGGCGGATCGACCAATGTAGCCCGCGAGGCGGCCAACCGTTTTTTTCGGCTCGGAATACCGTCAGAATCTCATGTAGATGGATATTTGCAACGCATGTTAGCATCGACCTTAACTGTAGGTGATCTAGTCTTTGCAATTTCAGCTACTGGTCAACCTGCGGAGCTGCTCGATAGCGTCGCGATCGCCCGACAATATGGCGCGCGCACGATAAGCCTGACCAAAGCAGGATCAGAACTCAGCATACAAACTGACCTTTCGATCCAAATTGATTTAACCGAGAACCCTGATATTTACAAACCATCAGCATCGCGGTTTGTCTTTCTTGCAATCATTGACGTATTGGCCACCGGCACAGCACATAAACGCCCAGAAGTATTTAAGGAAAACCTGCGCCGCATCCGTACCTCCCTGCTCCCACTCTCAGGAGACACTAGCCCCAAACCAGTTGGAGATTAAAGTCTTTGGTAACAAATCATCAGACTATCGACGTCAAGCTCATTGCAACCCATAGGCGGCTACTAAACCTACCGAACCGCTAGATTAACTCGGAATTTGTGGCATCTGCATGTTTGGTATTATTGCCACGACATGGTGTTAATGTGCAAAACCAAATCGATAGTATGATAGCTACCCGCCCCACAAGTATTTAGCCTTCACACCTGAAATATACTGATGCAAACAAAGTCACAACCAATCAAGTGACCCGTCCTCTGGCATCAACTGGTACGCATTGCAATGCTCCGTCAGCACTTTGCAGCCAGATATCATCAAACATATTCGACACAACGCAAACATGGTTAGGAATTATCTCAACACGATCGCCGATGTTGAGTGGCATTTCTCCAGCACTCAGCACAATGCCATGCTCTTCGCTCAACCCAGCGATCTGCAATTCACCATGCCCAACAATAAGCCCATGACCGTCCAAACCCAACAGGTCGGAGGTTAACACCTTTGAGCCTGCGTCAATGATGGCGCGATTTGGAGTCGGACGGCTGACAACCGTAGCTAGAACTCGTCCCGCACAATCATCGATACTGCAAGTACCGCGCGCGATTAGTGACCTGTCGTTATAAATGTAGGTGCCGATGCGATACTCAGTTACGATACGGTCAGTGCTTGCCTGCCACATATCTGGCGAACCACCCGAAGAAACTGCAGGACAGTCAATCCCATTTTTTTTGAGCAGTTCTTTGGCAATAGTCATGAAACTGACGACGTCTTTCTCCCCAGACGCAGCGGGATAGGTCATCAACCCGCCGAAGACGAGGCTGTCTTCTTTAGCGATAATGACTGCCAGTTCAGCGGCAGCTCGAGGAGTTTGCACACCACAGCGCCCAGCGCCTGTATCACATTCCACCAGCACATTGAGCTGTTTATCGGCACAAGTAAAAGCGCCACTCAGCCTTGATACCACCTCGGCACTATCCGCAGTCACAGCCAGCTTTGATACAGTTTGCGCCAGCACGCGTAACCGTTGCAGCTTGTCGTCACCCAATATATTGAAGGTAATGAGAATGTCATCAATGCCACCTTTAGCCATCACTTCAGCTTCACCTATTTTCTGACAGTTAATACCAGTAGCACCAGCGTCCATTTGCGCCTTGGCAAAATGGATCAGCTTGTGAGTTTTGATATGCGGTCTGAGTTTTAGACCAGCAGCATCGCAATGTGCCTGATAGGTCGAAATATTGCGCAAAGCGATGGATTCATCAACGACAAAGGCTGGGGTTTCAATAGTGGCTCGGTCAGATTTCATGGGGGTTCACAACGCGCGGCCAGATGGCCCTCTTTAAATTACGATAATCATTGGTCACAGGATTGTTGGGATATGGTCCATTGACTTCAGCATAGATTATCTCCGACGAAATCTGCGAAAACGCAGCGTAAAAGTGATTAGTTGATTTGACAACAAGGATGCCCTTGGCGTTAGGATCAATACCAAGATTACTAAAATTATCTGGATTGAACACCTGAGATCGAACGGAATTAAGAATAACATCTACACCGTTCACTTCAATCCACACCGCATTGCCTAACGGCACAATACTTTGACCAAACGATTGGACTGCATCAGGCACAATATTGCGCACAATAACATCAGCGTCGATAGGTTCACCGCCCTTATCGGACATTTTGGACCCGAAGCGCAGCCGCAAGGTCGACTCCTTCCCGGCAGAGAAACAGGTACGCACAGCAATTGGGTCCCAAATCGAGGCAAGAGCGGCATTGCTAAGTCGCCGCCTCATCATCTCTTTGAGAATGATGGTTGAATCCCCAGGTACCCCGCCGCCAGGATTGTCCCAGACATCAGCGATCACAACCGGTGCTGTAGTCGCCTGTTCTGCTCGATCAAGCGCCATGGCTGGTGTCAAAAATTCAGGACGCGTCTTCCCTCGCATAGCAAACAATTTCATCCCGAGTTGTTGCGCCAACTTTTCGCCAACGCCAACATTGTCATCGGTGATAACGATCATACTGGTACCAAGCTCAGGGACATCGCTGGCCATGAAGCCATGGATAACGGAAATCGACAACACATCGCTCTGCCCTTCCAAGTCCATAATTTCGTCTACAAAACCACGCATCGGTTGACGATTTGTCGGCAACATCTCGATCATCCGGCAATCAAATGTGGAAATGCGCGGCTTGATCTCGCCGATGGAGGTGCGATGAATAAGCTCAACTAGGTTTTCTGCGACAATGACAAAATCTGTATGCGGAAATTCCTTAAATACCGTGACCACATCAGCGTTATCGACCCGCGCAGCAGTAAGATTGCTATGCGGGTCAAAAGTTGCACCTATAAGCGCTTCACTACCAACTATTTCGCGTACTGCGCGAATGAGTACGCCTTCGCAGTCAAGGCAGTGTTGGGCAACCATAGCACCATGCAGACCAAGCAAGACAATATCGACTGGCATGGAGTCGCGCAGTTCTGCTAACAGCTGTTCGCGCAAAAATTCCCAAGTTTGCTGTGAGACAATGCCTCCAGGTTCCGCCCAAGTAGCCGTACCCTCTATAATCTGCCAATTCAGTTCAGCCGCCCGCGCCCGTGCCACTGGATACACGGCGCTACACAAAGTTGGCGTGTGCGGATGCTGTCCGGGAGCTGCGTAAAAACTCTCCTTGAAATCTGTTAGATCAGTGCGCAACGGAGAAAAAACATTGGTTTCAGTCGCAATCGACCCGATAAATACGCGTCTAGGCACAGTAATTATATGGTCTCCTGCGTGACAATACGCGGAATCGCAGCAAGGAGTGTCCGCGTATAGGCGTGCTGTGGTCTCTCAAAAATTTGGTGTTTATCGCCAATTTCTACAATTTTACCTTTAAACATAACGGCAATGCGGTCGCTAAGATGACGTACCACTCCAAGATCGTGACTGATAAACAGCATTGCCATGCCACTTTCGCGTTGTAGCTGTTTGATTAGATTCAGAACCTGCGCTTGAATGGAAACATCAAGCGCAGACACGGCTTCGTCTGCAATAACAAACTTGGGTTTAAGGATCATTGCCCGAGCAATGCCGATGCGCTGCCTTTGACCACCAGAAAATTCATGCGGATACCGCGACATAACACGCGGCGACATCCCAACCAATTCAAGCGTCTCGCTGATCATCTCCCGCGCGCAGGCTCGGTCGCGCGCCAATTTGTGGATGAAGAGCGGCTCCGCCAATGTTTGCGCGATAGTTAGCCGTGGATTGAGCGATGCAAATGGATCCTGAAAAATCATCTGAATTTCCCGCCGCAGCGGACGGAATGCGCCCAATGACATTTGCAGAATATCTTGCCCTTCAAATTCAGCAGTCCCAGCTGTTGATTTCTCAAGCCTCGTCAACGTACGCCCAACCGTGGACTTGCCACACCCAGATTCGCCGACCAAGCCGAGTACTTCACCAGATTGGATTGCAAACGAGACGCCGTCGACAGCGCGGATTACTGCTGACCTACCAAAGAGCCCAGGCTGCTTGGTAGTGAAATAGGTATGAAGGTCCTGCACCCGTAACAATGGAGTGTTCATGATATAATCTCTGCAGCAAAATGGCAGTACGACACATGATCCACACCTACAACCTGTTGCGCTGGTTCAGTTTGGCGACAACATTTTTTTACACGCGGGCAACGTGGATGGAAGGCGCAACCAGATATTTCTTCATCAATGGTTGGCACCCTACCAGGTATCGCCTCAAGCCATTCAATGTCTCGATCAACAACTGGAATAGAATTGAGCAACCCGCGGGTATAAGGGTGGGCCAGATTGGTGAACAACTGTCGAGTCGGTGCTGCTTCAACGACCTTGCCGAGATACATAACTGCTACTTTGTCGCAGGTCGCAGCGATAACCCCAAGGTCGTGCGAAATCAGCACGATGGCAGTCCCCATCGCCTTTTGCAGGTCCGCCATTAGCTGCAGAACTTCTTTTTGAACTGTAACATCAAGCGCTGTCGTCGGTTCGTCTGCGATAATTAGTTGTGGATCACAGGATAATGCCATGGCAATCATTACTCGCTGCAGCTGCCCGCCTGACATCTGATGTGGAAAGCTATCCACACGCAGGTCAGGGTCTGGAATGCGCACCAGATCCAACAATTCCACTGCCCGATCACGGGTCTGCCTACGGGACATCTGGCGATATTGCCGCAAGTTCTCCATGATCTGATCGCCAATCCGATAGACGGGATTGAGGCTAGTCATTGGTTCTTGAAAGATCATAGCCATCCGATTTCCCATGATGGCGCGGCGCGCCTTGGGTAGCAGACTTTGCAAATCTATCCCATCAAAGCGAATAGACCCGCCAGTAATACGAACTGCACTGCCATCCAACAGCCCCATTATCGCTAATGAGGTAAGGCTTTTGCCACAGCCACTTTCGCCCACAATACCTTGGGTCTCGTGTTCATCGACGCTGAACGAAATACCGCGGACGACCAGTATCAGAGTACCGTATTTAGCAACGGCAATTTCAAGTTCTTCAACTTCAAGAAGGGCCATGTGTTTAAACCCCTGCAATGTCGTCTTTGAAGCGAGGATCCATGCTGTCGCGCAGAGCGTCGCCGACAAGATTCATAGCAAAGACTGTCAGAATAATCAGCGCACCAGGAAACAGTAACAGCCAGGGCGCACGGGTTATATAAATCCGTTCTTCAGCAAGCATATTCCCCCAACTCGCAACTTCGGCAGGCAGGCCAAGCCCGAGAAAATCTAGCGCTGCTGCCTGTAACTGGGAAAAAGCAAAAATGAAACTCGCCTGCACCAATAGAGGCGACAATAAATTGGGAAGAATGTGTCGAAACAAAATGGACGGGTGCCCAGCACCAGCAACCACCGCAGCATTAACAAACACTTCGCCCTTAAGTTTTAACGTCATTCCAAAAAGAATACGCGCCGTCGTAGTAGCGTAAACAATGCCGATGACGATGATAGCATTGACAACGCTACGCTCAAGCAGCGTGATCAGCACCAGTGCCATCAGCAAAGCAGGAAAAGCCATCAGCACATCAATACCACGCATAAGGACATGACCAAGTCGGGTAAAATAGGCTGACAGCATGCCAATCAACCCACCGGTCAGCAGGGCAACGACAACGCTGCCCACCCCAATAATTACCGTCATACGTGCGCCATACACAGCGCGTGAAAACGTATCGCGCCCAAAATGGTCGGTACCGAATAAATGTAGCCAACCAGGTTCGGTCAGGCGCACAATCGGATTGATGTTATACGGATAGAACGGCGCAACCAGCGGTGCAAAGATTGCAACAGCAAGGACAAGACACAGCCAAAAAAAACCAACTGCTGCCAGCCGTCTTCCAGCGAAAATGACCTGAAATTGTTGCACAATATTCATTGCAACGACACCCGAGGATCAAGGCGGGCATATGTAAGGTCCACCAATAAGTTGATACAAGAGTAGAGTATGACGATCACTAGAATGACACCTTGAATAACCGGATAGTCGCGTCGCAAAATGGACTGGATGACCAGTCGACCAACGCCTGGCAACGCAAAAACGGTTTCCGTCACCACCGCTTCAGACACAAGCGCTGCAAAGGTAAACCCGAATGCCGCGGTAACCGCAATCAAGGCATTGCGAAACACGTGTTTTATGGCAACGTTAACAGGATGCAATCCCTTGGCGCGGGCAGTGCGAACATAGTCCTCACGGGACACATCAAGCATGGAAGCACGAACGAGGCGCACAATCAGCGCCGCATTTGGTGCGGCAAGGGTCAAACTTGGCAACAGCAGATAGCGGAGATTACCAATATCCGCGAGACTATCAATGGCTGGGAAACCAGAACTTGGCAGCCAACCAAGCCAGACAGCAAAAATTAAAATAAGATACAGCCCAAGCCAAAAGGTTGGAATGGAGGCAAACAGCATGGCAGCGCCTGATGTCAGATTATCTATCCATTTCCCTTTGTAGCTAGCAGATAGCACGCCAACAGGAATGCCGATGACGATGATCCAAAACATGGACATCGAAGCCAGCAACAGCGAGGTTTCAGCACCCTGACCAATAACGCGAACAACTGGCTCACCAAAGAAAAGAGAGTTACCCAAATCTCCCTGCAGCACGTTACTCATCCAATAGAAATACTGCGCAATCAGCGGCTGATCAAGCCCCAATTCGGTGGTGAGCTGCGCCACCTGTTCAGGAGTAGCGCTGTCACCAAGCAGAATAGCTGCTGGATCTCCAGGAATAAGGTGGATAAAAAGAAATACCAGAACTGACGCCGCGAGCAATGTAGGGATCAACGCTAAGAGACGTTTGAGGGTGTAGCCAAACATATACGTCCATAATGTTGCTGCCAGCAAATTCCCACCACAGCGGCGGGAATTTGGGAGAAACTTATTTGCTCACGTTCCAAAACGCTGGCCAGATGAGCGTCGCGTCACCCAAGCCTTTGAGTGCTGGGGATGCTATATTATAAGTATAGACATCACCAGTTTTCATCGCTGGAACCTGTGCATAGATCAGCGCCTGAATTTCAGACCATATCTGCAGGCGTTGCGCAGGGTCGGAACTTGCAGTGAACTTTGCTTTCAACGCTGCCTTTTCTGGGGTGGCCCACCAGCCTGGATAAGTATTGTTCATCACTGAAATCAAGATTGGATCAGGAACGAAACCATGATGGGTAAAGAACATATCCCACTGGTCAGGCTGTGCGCGTTTTTCAATCAAAGTCGCCCAGTCATAGACTTGCAGATCAATGTTAAAGCCTGCCTGCTGCAGCTGTTTGGTATAAACGACGGCCGTGTCATAGTGGAATTGATAGTTGGTAGAGACCATGAACTTGATGGGTTCTCCTTTATAGCCAGCTTTTTCTGCCATAGTTTCGGCGGCTTCTGCATCGCCTTTACTATAATTATCCACACCAGAGTCTGTATACCAGACATTACCTGCAGGCATGAACGATCCATTTGCACGCCACAGTCCTGCAGGACCAATGGCAACCTGAAGTGCTGGTGTTTTGTCAATCGCCGTCTGAATAGCGAGGCGCAGGGCATAGTTATCTTTAAGCGGCCCATGCTTGGAATTCATAAACACTAGACCAAAGATCGGACCACCGTTGAGAATGGTGGTAACGTTCTCATCATTGTTAAGTTCCTCAAAAAGATCGCCAGGAATGCTTTCAGCATAGTCATAATCACCTGCGCGAACTCCTGCAACGCGGGTACCGACATTTGGCACTGGTATAAAGTCTAGGACGTCAAACTCAGCGGTGCGCACACCGCCGTACCCATCAGCTTTACCATCTGGGGAGCTATATTCATCAAATTTAACCAACTCTATCTTACGGTTTGGCTCCCAAACACTAAACTTGTAGGGACCTGTTCCGATATAATTTTCAGGTGCAATAGGTTTTTTGCTAGCACCTGTTACCACGGAAGCAGGATAGATTGCTGGACCGCCGTTGATAAAGGCCATCAGGTTCTTCCAAGGACCAAATGCCTTAGGAAGATTAATGGTAACTTGATACTTTCCAGTTGCTTCCACGCCCTCAACATTCCCAAACAACAGGCTACCGCGCGCACCATACTCGCCCCAGCGCACCAGCGAAGCGACAACATCAGCAGCGGTCATTTCTACGCCGTTATGAAATTTTACACCTTCACGCAACGCGATAACAATCGTTTTGCCATCATTAGATATCGTTTCGCCCGCAGCGAGCAAAGGGATTGGAGAATTAGACGCATTAAAAGTATACAGACCTTCAAAAATATGCTGCGCAATTGTGGTAGACAGATCAGATGTGGTCACCTGTTGATCAAGGCTGGGCGGTTCACCAACCGTCGCGTAACGCAAAATCCCTGCTGCAAAAACATTGCCAGTCAAAACCGCCAAGGCAGCAACTGCAATGTTAGTTCCTAACCGAATATTGACTTTCATGATATTATACCCCCTTTATAAATGCATGGAAGCGCATTCCTGCGCACTCTTAATGTAAGAAACTTACATATTGAGGTGAAATTGTCAAGAGGGCTGACCCAGATAGCCTATTTTAGGCGTTATTATATAAACTATCGGTAATACTTATCGCTGCAAAATATCACAGCGTTGCATGAGTATGTGGTATCTGCAGCGATAGCATCGAATGCCCCTATCTAAAGCCGGACAAACGCTTCTGTATGACAAGGGAGCTGCCAGCAAAGCCAAGCAAGCAAATCTAGGTGATAAGCAAATTGATGATGGAATTATGCGGACAAGCTACGCGGTAAAGAAATGCCACACTGGCAAAAGGCTGGTAACAAGTTGATATCATCAAATTTGTAGTCGAGAGAACTTTCGGCACGATGACAAGGGTGTATGGTCTTCACCGCGGGCGATATCTTGGCATAACCAAACCATGCTGAGGTTGAAGTGATGGCGTATAACTTGAAAAGGGCTAGCAATTATAGTAACAACAGCAGGGAGTATTAATCTTAAATGTTGGGAAATAGGACCAAAAAAGCCCTGATAAATTGGCGTATATATGCCATTTTCGGCACATTCTGTGTTTTTTTCAGTAGAAATCCCCAATTTGCAATTTTCTACTCATGCAAGAAAAAAATGATGGGTATTGCAGTGGTTTTGACTTGCATCCATATTTTTGGTTTTAGTTTAATTTTAAAAAATATACAATAATTACACCGCATTAGTTATGGTTGAGCCAATGAGTACCTGCAAGGAGAATAAGCTTGTGTTATGAAATCGCTAAATATCCAGAAATCTGGAATTTTCTAGCAGATGTTGGAAGGTTTTATAAACTGTTTTTCTTTTTTCAATAATGGCGATGATAAGATCATCGTCTAGCGTGGTCTGGATAAGGCGATATTTACCGACACGCAGCTTGAAAAAGCCTGCATAACCTTGCAAGGCTTCTCCGATAATGCCGCCTTCACTCAGCAAAATAATGGTTGATTTAATGCGCCTTGCAGTGTTGATGTCAGACTTCTTGAGTTTTTTAAGCTGCTTTGTTGCTTGCATGGTTAATCTGTAATTTACCATCTAATCAATGCTATCAAGCAAATCCTTAACTTCACCTGTAGGGGCTAATCCTTCTTCAATAGCCAGTTTCGCTGCTTTTCCATACAGGATATCCTCAAGCCTCTTTAGCTCATGGTATCTTTTTGATGAGATAACAACCGCTATCTCTTTGCTGTTCTTGGAAATTGTCACAGCTTCTTTCTCTGCAATACTGATTACATTGCTGAAACTTTGCCTTGCCTCGCTGGATGTCATTGTCTTCATTGCGACTCTCATGGGTATAAAATTAGTTGATAATGTACATATTACAGCGTCTTTTGTACATTTAAGATAATCGCAAATGGTAATAAGTCAAATTGGATTGTTGAATTGGATAAAAAAAGGCGTTATTGGATATTTATGGATAATTCGAAAATTTTGAGTTACCGTTGACTTATGTTGGGTATCATAGTGAATCTCTGCTTAAGTCCATGACAGGCGAGACGGAGCAAAAACGCTGATGAAACTTAAGCGCAGTGCGTAGATAACACTGGTGGGTCTTGTGGGTCTTGTGGGTCTTGTGGGTATTACCGTCGTTGTGTTGCATATACTTTGGGTTTGCGGCAATTGCTTACGCTTGCTGTGTTGCATCCCTTGGCGTATAGCAAGGTCATGTCATGCGCTCTTCGTTTGTGCCTGACAATCAGCAGCAATTGCAGGCAAACTCGCTCCATCAGTGAGTTAATCAGAGGTTCCACAAGACTTATCGCTGCAAAATATCACAGCGTTGCATGAGTATGTGGCATTTGAATCAACAGCATTTAAGCTGGTTACATCTATAGGTGAACCACAAGTCAGCGCTTACTTTTATTCCCTTTCTGTGCGAAATCAGCGCTTAATTTAATTGGAGACAGCAAGCGCAACGATATTGGGAGGTGAATTGCAGTTGGTATATTGCAGTTGGTATAGAATGGGTAATGGCGCCTTGCAATATTGATATGTTGCGCAGCTTTCTCCCTTAACTGCTGCGAAGCCTTGAATCATCAAGCTATATTCCTACTATGCAGTTTTACACTGCAACTGCTGCCCATTAATGTCCAAAACGTTATTTATTACTAGTGCTCTGCCATATGCCAATGGTGACATTCATCTTGGTCATTTATTTGAACACATTCAAACCGATATTTGGGTACGCTACCAACGGACACTCGGCAATGTGTGCCATTATATTTGCGCTGACGACGCACACGGGACTGCGGTAATGATTCGTGCTGCCAAAGAAGGTGTTTCAATTGATAAGTGGATTGACCATATGCGCCAGCAGCACGAGCAAGATATGCGTAGTTTTGGGGTGAATTATGACATGTATTACACAACCCACAGCCCAGAAAATCGTGCGCTATCTGAACGCATTTATCGCGCACTCGTTGCTAAAGGTTTGATTGAGAGAAAAACAATTTCTCAAATGTATGACGCGCAAGAAAAAATGTTCTTGCCAGATCGCTATATCAAAGGGGAATGCCCACACTGTCATGCGGCAGATCAGTATGGTGATAATTGTGAGGAATGCGGCAGCACGTATGAGCCGACCCAGCTCATTCAGCCATATTCAGTACTAAGCAACGCCACCCCAGAGTTGCGCCAATCTGAACATCTGTTTTTTAACCTACCAAAATTGCAAGCATTTTTACGCACATGGATTGATAGCAATCATGTCCAACAACAGATTCGCAATAAGCTGAATATCTGGTTTGCCAATGGTTTAAAGATGTGGGATATTAGCCGTGATGCTCCATACTTTGGCTTTGAGATACCAGGAGAAACGGGCAAATACTTTTATGTTTGGCTGGATGCGCCTATCGGCTATCTGGCAGGCTTGGCGCATTATTGTGAGAAAAACAACCTTGATTTTGATGCGTTTATTCGTGCGGACAGCGATATTGAAATGCACCATTTTATCGGCAAAGATATTGCATATTTCCACTGTTTGTTCTGGCCTGCGCTGCTCCATGGTGCTGATATCCGCACCCCAACTGGGGTGTATTGCCATGGTTTTATCACGGTTAATGGTGAGAAAATGTCCAAATCAAAAGGCACATTCATCCTTGCCAGCACATTTTCACAACATGCTAATCCTGAATACTTGCGCTACTACTACGCATCAAGACTCAATAATTCTATTGACGACATTGATTTTAGCTTGGAGAACTTTGTCACCAAGATAAATTCAGATGTGATTGGTAAGCTCATTAATATTCCTAGCAGAACTATGCGGATTTTAGAAAAGCAGTATGACAACCAACTCAGCGATGCTGCAGAACATCCAATCATTCACCACATTCGCCAAAAGAAATTAGCAATACTTGCCTGCTATGATACTCGGCAATATTTTCAAGTTATCAATCATCTGACAATCATTGCAGATGATATCAATAGAATTATCAATACTGAGCAACCATGGGCTGCAGTAAAGCACGAAAATACCCGTGCACATGCGCAGCATATTTGCACAACAGCGTTGCACTGCTATGCGTTGTTGATAACGCTGTTATCGCCAGTCATGCCCGAACTCTACGCGCAATCAGCCAGTATTCTACCCATACCAGCGCAGCCAACATTTGCGTGGTTAGCACAACCGTTCACGGGGAAGGTTGCCACATTTGTCCCACTTGGCCGGCGTGTTGAAATTGAGCAATTTACTGCGATGATTCAGCAGCCAACACCCTAGCAATTAAAAAAAAAGACACCACTTCAAACTATTCAGTAAATTTATTCCATTGAATGTTGGAAACTACATATACTAATATGTAAAGTTTACTGTTTTTGTATATAGTCACTGCCATATTTAAACAATATCCGCAGAGCACTTTTAATAGGCATTTCTTGCGGCTGCAAACGGACCCAAGCATATATGAGCGATAAAGAGCAAATTAAATCGTACATTGAACAAAACAAGGACAAGAGTTTTGTCTCATACACTGAAGTCAACGACAACATTTCTGAAAATTTAACTGACCCAAATGAAATTGAAAGCATTATTGAAACCATCAATGAGATGGGCATTAGTGTGCATGATCAAGTGCCAGATTCTGACAGCGTCGTATCAACTCCAGCAGAGGGGAAGCAACAAGAAGTCGAGGTGGAACAAGAAGATGATCAAAACAAATACCATAACTCTGTAACCACCCAAAACCGCACCACTGATCCTGTCCGTATGTATATGCGCGAGATGGGAACGGTCGATTTATTAACGCGCGAAGGCGAAATTGAAATCGCCAGACGCATTGAAGACGGCATTGTTGCTACAATGCATGCATTGGCAAGTTACCCTTCAATTATTGAAATTGTTACCGTACGTTTTCGCAACGCCTTAGCAGGTCAGTCGCGTCTGGATGATGTATTGAGCACATTTCAAGATCCCAAGGACACCACAATTACGGTGCACGAAAAAAAAGAAGAAGCCGAAGATGACGCTGTCATTGTTGCAAAAAAAGAAGTTCCAACAACAGCAATTGTGAAAGATGGTGGCAAGAAAGCAACAGCCGCAGAAACAGATGAAGAAGACAGTAGTGAAACAGCAACCACTGATCCAAAATCAATAGACCCAGAAGAAGTCGCGGCATACGTTGACACACTTGCACTACTCCATAAAAAGTACCTTGCAGCTGTAGGCAGAAATGGATTGGTGCATCGCGCCTCAAATGCTGCCAAAAACGCTCTTGCAGCGCATTTTGCGTTTTTTCGCCTTCACCAAAAATTTTTAGATGAAATCTCTAATATTTCAAAAAAAACCAGCAAGGATCTGCGTGATATTGAACTAAAAATATATACCATCATTACCAAAAAATGCGGTGTTGAGCGCAGTGAATGTATCACCACCATGCGTGGCAATGTATCCAATGATAAGTGGGTGCAAGCACTTATCCGGCGCCGTAAGCCGTATGCTAAAAAAGTCAAAGAGCATCGCGATGCTATCCGTTCGTTACAACTGGAAATGAGTGACCGCGAAGCTGAATTAGGGCTTCCTTGCCATGAAATACGTACCTTGCAGATTGCCATCAACACAGGACTGCGAACAATTACGGCAGCAAAATCTGATATGACTGAAGCCAACCTACGCTTGGTAATATCAATTGCTAAAAAATATACCAACCGCGGCTTGCAGTTTCTTGATCTTATTCAAGAAGGTAATATCGGCTTGATGAAAGCAGTTGATAAATTTGAATATCGTCGCGGCTTTAAGTTTTCTACATATGCAACATGGTGGATTCGCCAAGCAATCACGCGTTCAATTGCCGATCAAGCACGGACTATCAGGATTCCCGTGCATATGATTGAAACAATTAACAAGTTGAATCGACTGACACGGCAAAAGCTCCAAGAACTTGGCCGTGAGCCAACACCTGAAGAACTTGGGGTATTAATGGACATTCCAGAGGACAAAATTAGAAAAGTTCTCAAAGTATCTAAAGACCCAATTTCTACAGACACCCCAGTTGGCGACGATGAGGATTCTCACTTAGGCGATTTCATTGAAGATGTAAATTCAGAGCTTCCGCTCGATTTTGCTTCGAGTGAATCACTCAAAGAAGCAATGACCAGCGTGTTATCTGCATTATCTGAACGTGAATCAAAAGTACTGAGGATGCGTTTTGGCATTGACATGCATACCGACCATACCCTTGAAGAAGTTGGTCGTCAATTTGATGTAACCCGCGAACGGATTCGTCAAATAGAAGCAAAAGCTTTACGTAAACTACGCCATCCTTCACGCTCAGAGTATTTGCGTAGCTTTCTTGAAGAATAGATTTTCTTTTTGTAAGGGCCTGTAGCTCAGCTGGTTAGAGCAGTGGACTCATAATCCATTGGTCGCAGGTTCGAGTCCTGCCGGGCCCACCACAAAGGAAACGATGATAACACTCAACGAATTTTTTAAAAAAAACATCAGCGAGCAACAGGCCATCACCTACCCGTTGCTGCAGCGTTCATTAATACAGTGTGCTGAAGCTGTTGTTGATATTGCGCAACAGGTGCGCACTGCGCCACTATATGGATTGCATGGCGATGACATCGCCGTCAATAGTGATGGCGATACCCAACAAAAACTTGATTTGTGTTGCGATACAGTGGTTTTTGACCATTGCAGTGGTGTAATTGCCGCCTGTGTTTCTGAAGAATCGCGGACATTACGCACATGCAATCCGCACCAGTCAAACCTGCTATTGTGCTATGATCCACTTGACGGCTCTAGCAATATAGACGTCAACATTAGCATTGGTAGCGTGTTTTCTTGGTTACCAGTGCCTGGCGCATACGCGGGGCATAATACTATTCCTGTTGCTGCATTCCTCCAACCAGGTCGCAATCAAATCGCTGCTGCTTTTGCGGTATACGGTCCAGCGACAGAATTTGTGCTAACGCTTGGCAATGGGGCTCATATTTTTTATTTTTCACATGATCACAATGCCTTCATACTTGGTCATACCAACATTACAGTTCCGGCAATCACCAATGAGTTTGCAATCAATATTGCCAATAGACGCTTTTGGGATGCTGCCATCTACCAATACATTGACGAATGTTTGCAAGGTGATCTCGGACCGCGTGGCAGACACTTTAATACCCGCTGGGTGGCGTCGATGGTCGCAGATGTGAATCGTTTCTTAATTCGCGGCGGTTCGTATATGTACCCTGCTGATGCACGAGTTGGCTATGAAAATGGGCGCATTCGCTATTTATACGAAGTCGCGCCGATTTCAATGATCGTGGAGCAAGCTGGAGGCAAAGCCTCAACTGGACATCAACCAACACTTGATGTCATACCAAATGATATTCACAGCCGCTGTCCTGCATTGATGGGTTCCCACGAAGAAATACAGTACATTGAACAGTTGTATCGAGCACACCAGAGCCCAGTGGATGAGCAATAGCTTGCAATTTTTAGAAGTAGAGCGTGTTGACCCTCCACGCCTGTCGATTGCGCAGCGGCAGCAACAGTTTGATGAAATCTACCGCAGTTATGAGCAGACCCAAGCACAACAACAATCAGAGCGCTGCCTGCATTGTGGCAATCCATATTGTGAATGGTCATGCCCAGTGCATAATTATATTCCAAGTTGGTTAAAACTTATTGGCGACGGTGACGTAATCGGTGCAGCACAACTTTGTCATAGCACCAACAGCCTGCCTGAAATGTGTGGTCGCATTTGTCCACAAGACCGTTTATGCGAAGGCGCGTGTACGTTAAACGATGATTTTGGAGCGGTTACTATTGGTTCGATTGAAAAATATATCACCGATACGGCATTCTCGTTGGGCTGGCGCCCAGCCGTGCCAGCGTTGCGCACAGATAAAAAAATTGCAATCATTGGTGCTGGTCCTGCAGGGCTATCGTGTGCAGACGTGTTGATCCGCAATGGTGTACAACCTGTTGTGTATGATGCTTACAACGAAATTGGCGGCTTACTCACCTTTGGAATACCTGAATTTAAACTTGAGAAAAGTGTCATTAAGCGTAGACGTGCTGTATTTGAAGAAATGGGCATCCGTTTTGAACTGAATTGCGAGGTGGGCAAAGACGTGTCGTTTGACGAACTGCACGCATCATATGATGCAGTGTTTATCGGTACAGGCACGTACACCAACCAACGCGGCAATATTGTGGGTGAAGACAGCCCACACGTTCATACAGCACTTGATTATTTGATTGGCAACATCAACCAGTTACACGCATACGGACAAGATCGACCATATATTAGCGTTGCAAATCGCCGCGTTGTCGTGTTAGGCGGTGGGGATACTGCGATGGACTGCAACCGCACTGCTATTCGCCAGGGAGCTGCACAGGTGCAATGTGTGTATCGTCGCGGTCAAAGTGCTATGCCAGGATCGGTTAAAGAAATCAACAATGCCAAAGAAGAAGGTGTTGAGTTTGTGTTTAATCAGCAGCCGATAGCTATTGAAACGTCAGGCGATGCGGTGACCGCTGTTATTTGTGAAGAAACAACAATGGACGATGGCAGACTGGTGCAAACAAGCAAGCAAACGCGGCTTGCATGTGACAGCGTTGTGGTTGCATTTGGTTTTCGACCAAGTCCGCCTGAATGGTTGCAACAATACGGGGTGCAACAAACAGAAAATCAGTTGCTACAAACTTCATCATCCATTCCGATGCAGACAACCAACCCTAAAATTTTTGCAGGTGGCGATGTGGTGCTTGGCTCTAACCTTGTTGTGCGTGCCGTCGATCAAGGGCGCCAAGCAGCACATTCTATTCTTGATACTATCTCCTAAACTGCTATAAGCTCTGCTGCTGATGGCTATGCAACACGTCGACAATTTCTGCATCTGGGACATATGCACCAACTGCGCGTTGTAGTAGTGCTCTGATCGCCACTACATCATTATCGCGGCATATTATTTTGGCATGTTCAAGCAAAGCAACCAGCTCATTCCAATCCGCTATTGGATCTTGTGCTTTTAATATTCTAGGGTGGGATGTGGCAACTGCTGCATCGCCAATGAGGAGTTCCTCGTGTATTTTTTCTCCTGGTCGAGCGCCGATTACTTTGATGGTAATGTCACCGTCTGGGGTCTCTTCTTCGCAAATAGTCAGCCCTGAAAGCATAATGAGTCGTCGCGCTAACTGATAAATGTTGACAGGTTCACCCATGTCAAGGACAAACACTTCGCCGCCATTTGCCATTGCGCCTGCTTGAATGACCAGCTGTGCTGCCTCTGTAATCGTCATGAAATAGCGTGTCATATTTTTATGTGTCACGGTAA
The DNA here is from genome assembly GCA_965277405.1 of Gammaproteobacteria bacterium. GTDB lineage: Bacteria > Pseudomonadota > Gammaproteobacteria. The sequence continues at coordinate 210,824 of OZ255726.1, read as the reverse complement.
CAGCCCTACCTGAACGAATCTGTTCACGAAACAGCGGTATTACTGAGCCAGATGAATTCAGCACATTACCAAACCTGACCATCGCCAACACAGTGGTATTATGTTGCGTATGCAAACTCTGCAATATCATTTCAGCTATGCGTTTCGTTGCGCCCATGGCATTGGTTGGTCGTACGGCTTTATCAGTGCTTATCAGCACCAGCAACGGTACATTTGTTTGCACAGCAGCAGTGGCAATCACCCAAGTTCCAATGCTGTTATTGTAGAGACCTTGCGCAATATTCATCTCCACCAACGGCACATGTTTGTAGGCGGCAGTATGGTATACAGTATCAATTTTCCATGTCGAAAAAATGCGCTGTATATGCTGTTCATCGGTAACAGATGCTAATATTGTGATCATATTTTGCGCAGGCAATGTTTTGAGCAATTCACGGTGAATGGTATATAAAGCAAACTCACAGTGATCGAGCAATACCAGCATGCTGGGGTTTGTTTGCGCTATTTGTCGACATAACTCACTGCCGATAGACCCGCCAGCACCAGTAACGAGCACTGTTTTATTACAAATATTTTTACGCAACAGCGCAGCATCAGCCACAATTGTATCCCTACCCAATACATCGTGTATATCCAACTCACGAATCGAATTAACCGCAACCTTCCCTGAGGCAATATCATTCAATGTTGGTATTGTCTGAATGCGGATGGCATGTCCAACCAGCGAATTGGTTATTTCCTGCCTTCTGGAATATGAGACGCTCGGGATTGCCAGCAGCACTTCATTGACATCATGCTTGCTGATAAGCTGCGGCGTTTCTGCTGACGAAAAAACCCGAATGCCATTAATCGCGCTATGTAATAAACTTGTATTGTCATCAATAAAACCGACAATATGCCGATCAGCTTCATCTTTTAATGCTGCTGCAACACTCCTTCCAGCTTCTCCTGCACCATATATAAGCGTCCGATGCACGACTTGCGCATGATGCAGCGTTGCTATATAGCGAACACCAAAGCGGGTCACGGCAATGCCGATGAACAATAATATTGGCTGGATGAAACCGATTGTCCGCGGCACGCCACCAATCCCAACAACCACAACAACAGTTGCAAATAGCAGCGTGTATACAATGGATGCGTTAATCAGTCTACGGAATGTTTCAAAACCTGCATACCGCAATACCACACGGTATAAATCGAAATACATAAATATTGGCAATGCCAGTAACATTGCAATCACCGCCGCATACTCTGGGTGTTGTTGCTGCATTTCGATTGACCAAATATCTAGACGCAGCGCAAAGGCAATCCATACTGTTGCCACAATAACGCAGCAGTCAACCAAGATAGCAAATAGACGAAAAATGTTAGTTTGGGACATTGGAGTGGATGTCATAGCACGCTAATACGGTGATTTTGCTAGTAAATAGCGTTGATTGCAACGCAGCTTACATTGCATGATAGCGCAAATACATATCCCAGCGCAGCAATTGTCGTGGTCATATGTCGCGGGCATATGTTGCCGCCTGCCGTGAATAATGTTTGTTGTTGTACCACCTAGCAACCCAGATCTGCTAAGGAACCTCTGATTAAGTGCTGATGGAGCGAGTTTGATGGCAATTGCTGATGATTGCAAGGCGCAAACCGCTAAGCGCATGCCGAGTTATACGCCAAGGGATGCAACACAGCAATTACCATCAAACCGTTGTATATTCAACAGAAGGACGGGAAAAAACGCTGCGCTAACGTCGTTGCAGCACTTAATAATACCACCAGTATTATCAGCGCACTGCGTCTAGTTATCATCAGCGTTTTTTTTCCGTCTCGCCCGTCATGGACTTAATCAGAGTTTCCCTAGCATGAGCCTATAATAAATATGTTTCAAAGGTTGCTCGACTGATTTCATCTGCACCAAGACTGGTGAGAAACGGCGTTTGTTGTTGGCAGTCAATCAGTTGGATGCCTTGATCAATACACCACCTGCAAAGTGCTTGAACGGCAAACTTGCTGGCACTTGCCACATTAGAAAAAATCGACTCGCCAAAAAATACGTTATGGATGCGAATGCCGTATAATCCCGCAATGATTTGTTGCCCGTTCAATACCGCAACGCTATGGGCATGACCTGTGGTATGTAATGCTAGATATGCTTGTATCATTTCAGGGTGAATCCACGTGCCAGTTTTGGGGCGGTTTGCGCATTGTGTAATCACATCGACAAAACAATAGTTGAGTTTACAATACCAAGGCTTGGCTTTGAATAACTTGGCATCACGGCGGGAGATATGCAGGTTTTGCGGGAACAGCACTAATCTTGGGGATGGGCTCCACCAGAGGATTGGTGGTTCGTTATACCATGGAAATATCCCTTGCGCGTAGGCGTGCAACAGGCGTTGCGGTTGCAAATCACCACCATAGGCGAGCAGCCCGTTTGGTTCAGCTAATGCGGTGTGCGTCGCTGGAAATCGGCTAAGGTGGTGATTGAGTTGGGGAATCGTGGTTGTGCTCCAAAGCTGGTAAAAAACAAATTTCAATCATATATTATTGTGGGTTTGCTGCACAATGGATGAATTATTTCTAAACATACAAATATGGCAATAAATATGTCAACGAATATGGCAACAACTATGACAACAACTGTTGTAATTTTAGCCGCAGGCAAAGGGACGCGAATGCATTCAAATGTAGCAAAACCGCTGCAGCATATTGCTGGGATTCCTCTCATCGAACATATTATTGCGGCGGTGCAAACCCTCGATACCGCACAAATATTGGTGGTGGTCGGTACTGAACACCAGCAGTTTTTATATTTATGCGCACACCACCCTAATATTAAACTCTGTGTACAAGCAGAACTGTTGGGGACAGGGCATGCATTACAAGTTGCTTTAGAGCATGTAACCGATGGTAATACAGTGCTGGTGCTCAACGGTGACATGCCGTTATTAAGCGCAGCGACGATGCAGCAAATGATTCAAGGGAGTGACGATGCGCTGGCTATCTTGACATCGCATGTTGACGATGCCACCGGCTATGGGAGGGTAATTCGTGATGATGCTCATCTCATCGCCGAAGTTGTCGAGGAAAAAGATGCAAATATGCTGCAACGAAATATTAGAGAAATCAACTGCGGTGCGTATGCAGCATCGAAGGCGTTGTTTAAGAAATTGGTCCACCAACTGACAAATACCAATAGCCAACAAGAATTTTACATCACCCAGTGCATCCGGCTTGCTTTGCAAGAAAACTGTATTGTCTGCGGTATTCATTCAGCGAATGATTGGGAAGTTTTGGGAATCAATGACCGTGCCGATCAAGCGAATTTAGAGCGGCATTATCAACTACATCAAGCCAACGAAATGATGCGTAAAGGTCTGCACCTTGTTGACCCGCAGCGTTTTGATTTGCGCGGACAATTGACCCACGGTAGCGATACGCGGATTGATGTTAATGTCATCATTGAAGGTCGAGTAACGCTAGGAAACAACGTTTTAATAGGCAGTGGCTGTATGTTGCGTAACTGTCACATTGCCGATGGCGCAACCATCAAGCCGTATTCACTTATCGATGGAGCGCAGATTGGCATGGCTGCGAGTATTGGTCCTTTTGCACGCATCCGCCCTAGCAGTAAGATTGCTGAGCACGCTAAAATCGGCAACTTTGTCGAAACAAAAAATGCCGTCATTGGTGCTAAGAGTAAAGTCAACCATCTCTCATATATTGGGGATTGCAATATTGGCGACGGTTGTAATATTGGCGCAGGGACAATCACGTGTAATTATGACGGCAACAACAAGCATATAACGCAGCTTGGCAATGGTGTTTTTGTCGGTTCAAACACAACATTGGTTGCGCCTGTCAAGTTGGATGATAACGCCTTCATTGCCGCAGCAACCACTGTGACAGATGACGTACCCAAAAATAATTTTGCGCACGCACGGATTGCTCAACGTAATGCATTGCGCCGCTCAATAGCCAAACACAGGAAATGAAAGAACCCAGCCAGACCATAGCTATTTTAAGCGATATTATTGCCTATCCAACTATTTCATCAGAGTCTAATCTCGCACTGGTTGAATATCTAGCAAACTATTTAGAACAACGTGGGGCTAAGGTGGCCTGCTTTGCGGATATAAGCGGTCGCAAAGCCAACGTATTTGCTACGCTAGGCCCTGAATGTGACGGCGGAGTTATATTTTCTGGTCATACCGATGTTGTTCCTGTTGTTGGCCAGCCATGGCATAGCGACCCATTTATGCTATGTACTGTTGATGAAAGGCTATATGGGCGCGGCAGTTGTGACATGAAAGGGTTTATTGCGACAAGTCTCGGCGTTTTGGATGTGGTAGACGCAGGAAAATTGCAGCGTCCTATCCATTTTGCCTTCACTTATGATGAAGAAGTCGGGTGTTTGGGGGTAGCTGCACTGGTGAAGGAAATACAAACTATGGCGGTTGTGCCAAACCGTGTCATCGTTGGTGAGCCAACACTAATGCAGTCGGTAATCGGCCATAAGGGTTGTAACGCCTACACCACGTATTTCACTGGACTGGCAGGGCATGCGTCATTGCCCAATAAAGGTGTTAGTGCTACGGAATACGCGATTAGGTTTGGAAAAAAACTGCTTGAAATTCATGAAGATTGTCAAGGTCGTGCAGCTGAGAATAGTAAATACACCCCTGCATGGACGACGATTAATATCGGTAAAATCTGTGGTGGTCATGCGCACAATGTGATTGCTGATGCTGCGCAGATCGATTGGGAAATGCGCCCCCTCAATCAAGCAGATAGTGCGTATGTCCACAACGCAATAACAGCATTATGCAAGCAGTCGTTACTGCCTGAAATGCGCAAGGTGTATCCAGATGCAATGATTACAACAAAAACTGTCAGCGAGGTGGAAATTTTTCAACCAATGGGTGAAAATTTAGCAGCTTTACTCGTGGGTCAATTGCTTGGAAAACGTACCGAAGACGTGGTTTCTTTTGCAACAGAAGCAGGGTTGTTTCAGTCGCTTGACACATCAGTTGTGGTATGCGGTCCAGGTTCAATTGAGCAAGCGCATCAGGCAAATGAGTTTGTTACTGCTAGCCAATTGCAACAGTCTTTTGATATGTTACAAGGGGTTGCCTATTCTTTATATGAATAACACACATTGTCACATACATTGTTGCATGTGATATGATTTGGCACAACGTTCATTGTGCTTGCCATTATGGGCTTGGTTGGTTACATCTTGGCAATTGTAATGAGTGGATAGCTCAAGTAGCATCCAATTGGCATACAACTATGTACATATTGTATGTACATATTGCGACATTATTTGCTTACCCAATTGCTATTGGCAATACACTCTTCATCAGCGATTTAATCAAAGTTCCCTTCAACATTATGAGTTAACAAAATGATAATGAAATACAGAATATTCCGTGGATGCAGTGTGTTATTGCTGCTAGTTTTTTCTTCGCTTACAGTAGCTGAGTCACTACCAAATTTTCGACAGCTTTTCAAAGATAATGTTGCTGCGATTGTTAATGTTACCAACACTAGTGAGGGCAGCAATTCTCGTCAAGGCAAGCAGCAAGGTTTTGGTTCTGGGTTTATTATTTCACAAGATGGATATATTTTAACCAATAACCATGTTGTTCGGCAGAGTCAGAATATTATTGTGCGCTTGCAAGATCGCACCGAGTTAAAAGCTCGTTTGATTGGTGCTGATCCACAAACTGATGTGGCACTTATCAAAATTACATATGATAAACCGCTACCAGTTGTCAGGATCGGTAATAGCGATGCGAGTCAAGAAGGCGACTGGGTTGCGGCTATTGGCTCGCCGTTTGGGTTAGATTATTCAATTACTATTGGCATTGTTAGCGCGAAAGGTCGTCGATTGCCAAACGAGACATATGTACCGTTTATCCAAACAGATGCAGCGGTGAACCCTGGAAATTCTGGTGGTCCCTTGTTCAATGTTGCTGGTGAGGTTATTGGTATCAATTCACAGATTTTTTCTCGCACCGGCACCTTTGCTGGCCTAGCTTTTGCCATCCCCATAAAAATTGCCATGGATGTTGCCAAACAATTAAAAGAAACAGGAAAAATTGTCAGGGGCTGGCTGGGCGTCACCATATCAAATGTTGATCATTCATTGCTTGAAGCATTTGATATTGACAAGCCTGTAGGCGCGTTGATTTTAGAAGTTTATCCAGATTCGCCTGCGCAAAAAAGTGGCTTACGCAATGGTGATATCGTGTTGCGCTTCGGTGCGGATGAAATTATTGAATCGAGCGATTTACCAGTGGTGGTTGGGCGTGCGCAGATAGGTAGTAAAGTTGCTGTCGATATTATTCGTCACGGCAAAAAAACTAGTTTAGACGTGATAATTGGATCACGAGAAGCTGATGCGCAAGGAAATCCGATAGCAGGTGGCATACCATCTGTCAGAATGCTGAGTTTATTGGGTTTTAGCTTAGAGAACCTACCCGATGATCAACGCAACCAAGCAGAAGTTGAATTTGGCGTGCGCCTCGTTGCCGTACGCAGAGATTCCCCTGCTGAGTTATCTGGTTTTAAAAAAGGAGATATTTTCACCCATGTGTATCAAGCGCCAATTCGCTCTGTTAAAGAATTTACTGAATTGCTCAATCTGCTGAAAAGCGGACAGACTGTTGCCATTCGGGTGGTGCGCAGAGGCTTTCCAGCATTTATACCGCTGACACTTCCTTAAACGCAGGGGTAGTGAGCATATTGCTGTTGATTGGTAACCGACACTAGCGACTGATTAACTAAACCATACGCACCGCACGATGGCGCAACAACAGCAGCCGCTAGGACTGTATATTCACTTTCCATGGTGTGAACATAAGTGTGGCTACTGCGATTTTAACTCGTATGCAGGGCAGCCAAAAGCAACTGATGTGCAGCTATATGTCACAACGCTGGTTGCAGATTTTCACCGCATACGCCAGTGGCACGGCGTATGCAACGGCAACAAACACCACAGAAAAATAACTAGTGTGTTTATTGGCGGTGGTACGCCGAGTTTGATAGCGCCAGCACAACTTGTGCCGCTATTTGCAGCCATTACTCCATATTTACAGCAACATTGTGAAGTTACCATTGAAGCCAACCCAAACTCCAGCAATGCAGATTTTTTTGCAGGCTATCAACAGCTAGGTGTTAATCGGTTATCGATTGGTGGTCAATCGTTTGACACAGCGCAATTACTCCATTTACAGCGGCTCCACGCTGGCGGGGACATTGTTAAAGCGGTTAAATATGGGCGTGCAGCGGGCATCAGTAACTTTAACATTGATATTATTTTCGGGCTAGCTGGGCAGTCTACTGATGCAGCACTGCAAGACTTACACCAAGCTATTGCCTTGCGTCCTACCCATATATCTTGGTATCAACTTACTATTGAGGCAAATACACAATTTGCCAACCATCCGCCCCAGCTACCAAGCGATGAGGCTATTTGGCAAATACAACAGGCAGGGATTGCGCTGTTAGCAATCCATGGTTATCGCCAATATGAAGTTTCCGCATATTGCCGTGAAGAGCAAATATGCCAGCATAATCTCAATTATTGGCGATACGGAGATTATATGGCGATTGGCGCAGGTGCGCACGGTAAATACACCAATGAAAAAGGTGTTGCACGCTATCAGCTGTTAAAACGACCATCGTCATATGTGCAGGCTGTTGAACGGGTGGCAGTGCATCAACCCATAGCAGTGACTGATTTACTGTATGAGTATTTATTGAATGTATTGCGGCTGCGGGACAGGTTTACGCTAGTCGGGTTTGCAATGGCGACCAAACTGCGTGGTGAATGTTTGCTTGCTTTTTTTAAAGAAAATGTTGATCGCACAATGTATGAAAGCGACAACGAATCAATTATGTTAACCGATGTTGGTTTTTGGCAGCATAATACTATCCTTGAATGTGCTGTAAGCGAGGGTAAGATAAATGACTAAGATACAATATGCCTGGGCTGTGGTGTTGATGTTTAGTGTGGCAATAGCACAAAATGTACAGGCACTAGAAGCACCGAGCGGCGCGGAAATAGCCAAGGTTTTCAACTATTATATGAACGGCGCATCCCCAGTTTTGGTAAAAATAATATTTTGTGAGCAAGTGCAAACAACAGGACCGCGTAAATTTGATTGCGAGAAACCTGTTGCGAGTAATTCCATCCAACTTTCGCAACGCTTATATATTTGGATGAGTATTTTGGTGCCGCTTGAGCAGCAAGACACGATAGAAATTCAATATATTCACACTGGCAAAGTACTGAAAAGAGATGTCGTGCAAGTCAGCACTTCATATCGCTACCGGGTTTGGAAGCGCGTTCCGACACGGTTTGCTGGAAAATGGTTGATACGCATAATGCATAGTGAAAGTAACACTGAACTTGGCAAAGCAACGTATACAGTGAATATATAAATGACTCAGGCAAAGCGCGCGGCATTATTGGTTGTCAACGCCACAATTCCACCTAGCTTTCTGCAAAAAATTTGGCAGCGGTTTGACCTCCATATTGCCTGCAATGGTGGCATCAATCAAATACCGGCTGGATTAGCCGTAGATGTTGCGATTGGGGATTTTGATTCTGCTAACCTTGACGATGCGCAGGCCGCAAACCATGTCAAAAATCTAGTGGCGCTGTGTGATCAGAACGTCACAGATGTTGAGAAGGCGCTAACATACAGTTTACACCGCGGTTGTTCTCACATAGCTATTGTGGGGCTAGCTGGTAGCGAAACCCATCATATGCTCAATTCAATTGTTGTATTGCAAGCATACCAGCAGTATTTTACCCAGGTTGTATGTGGTGACGATACGCAGACGTGGTGCATCCACAGCAGCATTAAACAACCATTTGCAGTTGAGTGCAAAGTATCATTTTTTGCGTTGCACGGTGAAACCGTGATTAGCAACGCAGCTGGACTGCGGTGGCAGCTACCAATTGGCGTGACTGTCAGCGGCGCGGTAAGTATCAGTAATATTGTTAATAACCAGTTAGAGATTGCAGCAGATAAACCGCTGACGCTGTGGTTACAAACTCCGTTGGACACTATGTTGGAGGCACAATGAAAACAGCATTTTTAGGGCTTGGTGTGATGGGATACCCAATGGCCGGCCATTTGCACGCATGGGCAAAAACGACCACCGTATATAACCGCACGCAAACTAAATCACAGCATTGGATTGAGCAACATGCTGGAGATTTTGCTCCTACCCCCAAAGCCGCGGTTAAAGACGCCGACTATGTGGCGCTATGTTTGGGAAATGATGACGACGTTCGCAGTGTTGTGTACGGTGCAGATGGGGTGCTTGCAGGCTTGCAAGCTGGCAGTATTCTGGTTGATCATACCACAACATCTGCAGTGCTCGCTACAGAGCTATCTAAGGTCTGTGCAGCACAAGACGTTGCTTTTTTAGACGCACCAGTTTCAGGTGGGCAGTCAGGTGCAGAGCAGGGCAGTTTGACGATCATGGTCGGCGGTGCTGCCACCACGTTTGCATCGGCCCAGCAAGTGATGCAGCAGTATGGGGCGACTGTTACTTATATGGGGAAAAGTGGGAACGGTCAATTAGCAAAAATGTGTAACCAGATCTGCATTGCAGGGCTGGTTCAGGCACTTTCTGAAGCATTGCGTTTTGCTGAAAATAATGAACTTGATGGGTCTAGCGTATTAGATACGGTGAGTCAAGGTGCAGCACAGTCATGGCAAATGATCAATAGAGGACCGACAATGTTGCAGCGTAAATTTGATTATGGCTTTGCAGTTGAGTGGATGATTAAAGATCTGAATATTTGCATTGAGCAAGCTAAAAAGAGCAATAGCGCGCTGCCAATTACAGATATTGTCAAAACATATTACGACGAGTTAGCTGCAAACGGTCATAGCCGCAGTGATACCTCAAGCCTCATTACTTTACTGCCGTAATCTATCCAGCTACAACATGTTGCTGTTTGCTATGCAATGTTGTATTTAGCAAATCCATATCATAGCTAGTAATTGGTGTTGCAGTGTTGTGCTGCACAATACAGTCACGTATCACAGTCCACGGATCCATTGCTTGATTATCGCGTGTCGACGTGCTGAGTAAGTATCCAGCGGCAATGTTGGCTACCACGCAGCGCTATAACTGATAATCCATTCACTTTGAGCAGCATATGTTGTGACAGCTGATGCTATTGTATAACGGCAGATACCGCTTACTACAAAGCGCATACTTGCGCTTGTAGTTGCAAATATCCCAGTGTTCATGAGCTGATAGGTGTCGAGTTGTAACAGCGGTTTTAGCTGCGCCTGTGGGGCTGATAGTATTGTTACCACTGTATAAATAATGTGTAATCCGCAGCAGAGTTACAAAATAATGCGAATTATTTAAAAATATATACAAAAAAGGCTATTCATTGGCATGATTTTTGCTAGAATATTTCCCAACAAGTAAGTCACCTTTCCAAAATAACAACGTGACTACAATAATAACAAAAAGCTAAACACTCTAGCCGCGGTGGATGTAGCGCTTCCAAGCCCACCAGATTATAAGCTAGAGTGTTTTTTTTTACCTTTTTGCAAATATTGTTGCTACGTGTAAATGCTACGGAGGTTGTTCATGCTGTACTCCTTTGTTTAGTAACTAATAGAGTACCAGCTTCTTAGTTAGCTGATGTCTGAACAACCTCCGTAGCATTTACACCTAGGTAGGGCTGTATCCCTTTTATGGTCGTTCATGCACCAAATTTTGCGGTAAAACCAGCAACATTAATTGCTGTACAAAGCAGCAATTGCTGGTGAAATACACGGTATGGCAACGTGGGGCGCGGCACAAGCTGGTGGCACGAGGTGTCCAAGATGCTATTGCAAGGCAGCTGATATCAACAGATATGCAAGATGATTGGTGTATTATTGCTGCAATCTGGGTGAACCCATTGTGTCACGACATTGATCTAGTGTATCACAACAATAGATCCGCTCATGAAAGTGGCATTAGCAAGGGCATTTGAAAAGCCATCCACCGCAAGCGTAACTCCTATCACCGTTGGTAATCCTTACTATATACCGCCGCTTGATGCTTGATACAGCTGTTGCATCAAGCATTTGGCTATACCATTAGATGCTTTGGTTTTAAATTGCTACCATGCAAAAACATAAGAAAAAGTAACGGTCTAGCCATTGTTGTCTTACTATCTTTGACATTCTTATTTAGCGTCAGTAGCTCAACTGGACAGAGCATCGGCCTTCTAAGCCGAGGGTTGTAGGTTCGAGTCCTACCTGGCGCACCAATTTATAGTTTATATGTCTTCAATTAAGCAATTCATCCTTTCACTCATACCAACGCCCAAGGTATTAGCTCAGCATCCTGCGCTGCGTTTTATTTCTCATATTATCCATAATCAAATTTATTGGAAGTTTCATTGGAGAACTGTTGCGCTTGGTGCAGCAATTGGTTTGTTTTGGGCAATGATTCCAGTTCCTTTCCAAATGATCCCCACCACGTGTTGTTGCGTCTGGTTTAGAGGGAATATTCCAGTAGCAATTATTGGAGTTTGGGTATCTAATCCGTTGACTTGGCTTCCCATTTTCTACCTGTGGTACTTATTTGGCGGGCTGATTTTAGGACAACAATTAAGCATGGTTGACTTTGTAGATATCCACAGCATTAGTGATTTATTTCAAGCATCGAACCACGTTATCATACCTTTATTCGTAGGCGGGTTTGCAGGTGGAATACTTTGTGGAATTGCAGGGTATCTTATTGTTATGTTGTTGTCGTTGTTTATAACAAAAATTCACTAATCCATGGCTGCTACGTTGCAGTTGCTCCGCAAGTAAGTCTGAAGATGCGGCAACCAACACCTAATACTGGCAAAAATTGGATTGTTGGGATCACGGGTGGTATTGCTAGCGGCAAATCAACAGCTGCAAAAATTCTTGATGCTCATGGTGTGGTCATCATCGATGCTGATGATGTTTCCCGCATAATAACCGCAGTCAATACCCCAGTATGGAAAAAAATCATTGCCTATTTTGGCGCAGTAGCCCAACACCCAGATGGGTCGTTAAATAGAGCATATTTGCGCAAATGTGCAGCAATAAATCCAGCCGCGTTAAAGATGCTAGCACATATCCAGCATGCAGCTGTACGGGCATATATACAGCAAGAAATAGTCAAACCATGCCAACTGTATATTGCAGTTGTTGCGCCTTTGTTATTTGAAGCTGGGCTGCATCAATTATGTGACCGTACCCTGGTTATAGATACGCAAGTAGCAATCCAACGACAACGAGCCATTGCCCGAGACAATGAACGCTCATTTGTGGAAACGGTCATTCAAGCGCAGTTGCCACGACAGCAACGGATACAACGCGCTGATGATGTGATTGTCAATACGAAGTCGATGCAACAGTTTACTGCGCAGATGGAAAACTTGCACACCGTATATCTAAGGAAGCTCTGATTAAGTCCATGATGGGCGAGACGGAGCTAAATCGCTCGATTAAACTTAAACGCAGTGCGCAGCTAACACTGGTGGGGACTTGTCGGTATTACCAAGTGCTGCAATGACGCAGTACCGCTTTTTTCCCGTCCATCTACTGAATATATGATGGGTGGATGTCAATCGTTAGCGCGACGTATTGCGTAATTCAAATAGTTGTGTTGGCATTATGCGTAATAATTTTAACTAGCGGTGGATTGCAATAATCTGCTATTGCTATTTTGAACGGGTTGAGGCAACTTGGGCGATGATGTTGGCTGCGAACATCAGCCCTGCGCCGATTAACATATTCGACGTTAATACTTCATCTAGAATATATACACCACTGATTGCCGCAAAAACCGATTCAAGGCTCATCACTAATACCGCAGCAACGGGGAGTGCGTAGCGCTGACCAAATAACTGCAAGCTATACGCAATTGCAGTGCCGACAACACCAAGAAATAGGATGTTGGGCCAAAACGTAAATAATGAAGTATTCCAGTCGGGTAATTCGGTTAATACGCTAATAATCAGCGACAGTATGGCGCAACAACAACATTGCAGCACTGCACATACGAATGGGTGGATGGTTTTAAGATAAAATGCAACAGCTAAAATGTGAATAGCCCAAAATACCGCACACAGCAATGTTAGCGCATCACCGAATTCGAGAGCAAATGTATCGGTCATCGTCAACAAATACATCCCTACTAACGCCACCATACAGCTGGTATAATGCGAAGATTTGATGGTATAGCCAATAAAATAACCAAAAAAAGGGGTTATGACTACATATGTGCTGGTGAGAAATCCAGACTTGCCTACAGTTGTATACGCAAGTCCCCATTGTTGCAAGCCATTTCCTAGCATTAAAGCGCCGCCGAGCACGATACCGCAGGTAACAATACAGCGTTGACTAGTATGTTGTGTAGTTGCGCGAAAATGCCTCCAAGCAAAAGGGAGCAGGGCGAGTGTGCCAATGAAAAAACGAATACTCGTTAATAAAAATGGAGGAAAATCTTGTGCAGCATCGCGTTGTACGACAAAAGAAAACCCCCAAATCATTGCGCAAAGAAGTAGTACTAACTCGCCTTTAACAATATTCCGTTGGGTGTGAGTCGCAGCAAATGTATTCACAGCGCAGCTTGTTGAGCATCCTTATGGGCATTCGCCGCTGCTAATGTATTAGCGAGTAAGGTCGCAATTGTCATTGGTCCAACTCCCCCTGGAACTGGGGTGATTGCGCCTGCAACTTGTTTTGCTGCTGGGTAATCGACATCGCCAACCAAGTGGCTACCATGCTCGTCTTCAACTGTGTTGATGCCGACATCGATGACTATTACTCCAGGTTTTAGCCAATCTTCTTTAACAAAGTGCGCAATCCCGACTGCGGCGACAATAATATCGCCTTGCTGACAATGCTTTTGGATATCGATGGTTCGTGAATGCACAATGGTCACTGTGGCAGAAGCATTGAGTAATAATTGCGCCATTGGCCTACCCACAATATTTGATCGACCTATCACCACAGCGTGTAGCCCGGCAATATCGCAAGCTACGCTTTGGATAAGCTCAAGGCAGCCCAACGGGGTGCAAGGGACAAGGCCTGCAATTTGGGCGCTGAGTTTGCCTGTATTGTTGACGTGAAAACCGTCAACATCTTTTGCAGGGTTAATGGTATTGATAATTCGAGCAGGAGCAATGTGTGCTGGCAATGGTAGCTGCACCAATATGCCATCAACGCTGTCGTCTGCGTTGAGTTCTACGATAAGATCCACAATAGCTGCTTCACTAATATTGGCATCAAACTTATGGCTGAATGAACGCATACCACAAGCGTTTGCAGTGCGCTCTTTATTGCGTACGTACACATTGCTGGCAGGGTTTTTACCCACCAATACCACAGCTAAACCTGGAGACGTGTGGTATTTTTTTTTGAAAGCTTGTACTTGCATACTGATTTTATGCAGTTTGTGTTGCGCTAATTTTTTACCGTCAATTATGGTTGCTGTCATTCCGTTTAGCATTTGAACTAAAACTGCATACGCTCAGGTAAATCTGCAATAATTACAAGGTAGTTAGCCAATTCATTGGGACAAAATAACACTTGCGCTGTTGCGAAGTTAACGTGCGAGTTTGCCGGCAATTGCCGCAAAGTAAAATTATATTCAACAGAATGCAGGACCATTTGTTATTTGGTTATTACCACAAAACCTCAGCTTGCTGCAGCTGGTTCTGGCTGTTGATGCATCAGACCAGTGTAGCTTGGCATCAAACTAATAAGATGTTTGCTATAGCCGTGCTTAGGCGCCACAAAAAGCTCTTCGGCCTTGGCTATTTCGACCATTTTCCCCTTGGACATCACCCCGACACGATCACACATCTGGCGGATAACTGGTAGATCGTGACTGATAAACATCATAGTCAGACCAAGCTCATCCTGCAGATCTTTGAGTAGGTTCAGGATCTGCGCCTGAATAGATACATCAAGCGCTGACGTCGGTTCATCACAAATTAGAAAGCGCGGTCGTGTAGCAAGGGCTCGGGCAATTGAAATACGCTGACGCTGACCACCAGAGAATTCGTGCGGATATTTTACCGCAGCTGTTGCACCAAGTCCTACGTGGTCGAGTAGGTCAGCCACGATTTCCAGCGTTTCAGCTGCAGAACTCGCCAACTTATGAAAACGGATTGGCTCTGCGATGATATCGCGGACCTTCATACGTGGGTTGACTGACGAGAAAGGATCTTGAAAAATCATCTGCATCTGGCGACGATGGACATTCAGCTCTTTACGTTTTTTGACCTTAGTAAGGTCAGTCCCCGCAAAGTTAATCGAGCCTCCAGCTGCTTTATAGATTGAGGTTAGCAAACGAGCGATGGTCGACTTACCAGAACCTGACTCGCCAACGATACCAAAACATTCGCCTTCGCGTATATCAAAGCTGACATCATCGACTGCACGCACGATGCTGTTGCCACTACCAAATATGCCACCTGACTTAAAAACCATCTCTAGGTTAGCGA
Organism: Gammaproteobacteria bacterium; assembly: GCA_965277405.1. GTDB lineage: Bacteria > Pseudomonadota > Gammaproteobacteria. The sequence goes on along the minus strand of OZ255726.1, from coordinate 195,295 downwards.
CTTTGAGCAAAGGTCCGTCGGTGCTACCAAAGTCACGCGCTTTACCCAGCCAATGGGTCGATAGATCCAAATTGTTGCGCTCACCTGCGGCCTCAATACTTTCGACCATTGGAAAACGGTGCAGACGCATATCAGGACGCGGCACTGCAGATATCAGGATTCGGGAGTATGGATGGTCAGGGTCGCCCAGAATTTTAGCGGTCGGGCCAGTCTCGACCACAGCACCTCGATACATAACGGCAATCCGATCAGCAACTGCGGCAATCACCCCCATATCATGGGTAATGATGATCATACCAACACCCTTTTCCTCGACCAACTTTTTAAGAAGTTCCAGAATCTGCGCCTGAATAGAAACATCAAGCGCAGTTGTTGGCTCATCAGCAAGAATGACATGCGGTCCGGCACACAACGCCAAAGCAATAACCACGCGTTGGCGCATCCCGCCCGAGAATTGATGTGGATAGTGATCCACACGTGCCAACGGATTAGGTATCCCCACTTGATCAAGCAGGGAAATTGTCCGCTGCCGTGCATCAGCATTCGATAACCCAAGATGAGTCTGGATGGTCGCCATCAATTGCTTGCCGATGGTCTGCAAAGGATTAAGTGAGGTCAGTGGATCTTGAAAGATCATCCCAATACGTTTACCGCGTATTTTACGCATTTCGACCTGCGATTTACCACTGATTTTTTCTTCTTCGAGAAAAACTTCTCCGCCCGTAACACGACCTGGGTGTTCTAAAATCCCCATAACCGCGTTGCCAATGGTCGATTTGCCCGCGCTGGACTCACCAACGACGCCAAGAATTTCACCACTGGCGACAGACAGGCTAACATCTTTAACCGCGATGATGTTGCCATGTCGCGAGGGAAACTCAACAACAAGATTCTTGATATCGAGCAATGTTTTACTCATGACATCATCCTCTTTTAGCGTAATTTTGGGTTCAAGGCATCACGGAGCCAGTCACCCAGAATGTTAACGGAAAGTACCAGGATAACTAACGCAGCACCTGGGAAGATGGTTATCCACCATTCACCAGAGAACAGGTAATCATTACCGATACGGATCAAGGTGCCAAGCGATGGTGATGTCGACGGCACGCCAACCCCGAGAAAGGAGAGAGTTGCCTCTGTTATCACAGCCAGCGCCAATTGGATCGTCGCAATAACCAGTACTGGCCCCATAACGTTTGGCAAAATGTGACGCACAAGAATGATCCAATCAGGAAGTCCGATGACCTGTCCAGCCTGAACGTACTCTTTATTACGCTCAACCATAACTGAACTACGAACCGTCCGCGCGTACTGCACCCAGAAACTAAGGCCAATCGCAACGACCAAAACATACACCGCAAGTTGATTATGGGTTTCACGCGGCATAATTCCCCGGGCGACACCATCAATAAGCAAGGCGATAAGGATTGCAGGAAACGAAAGTTGTACATCTGCAATACGCATCAGCAAAGCATCAACGACCCCACCTGCATAGCCAGATACAAGGCCAACTGCGATCCCAAGCATCGCCGCAAACCCAACGGAGGCAAAGCCAACGATCAATGAAATACGCGAACCATACAGGATGGTAGAGAAAACATCCCTGCCCTGATCATCTGTCCCCAGTAGAAAAGAGGCCTTGCCTTCTTCTTCCCAAGCTGGTGGTAACAGCGCATCGAAAAGATCTACCGTGGCGAGATCAAAGGGATTATGTGGGGCGACGAAGTTCGCGAATACGGCCCCGAAAATCATCAGGAAAGTCAGAATAGCTGCGGTAATTGCCCCTGGAGACCCTTTAAAGCTCCACCATAGATCGCTTGCGCGCAAACGCGTCAGCAAGGATGGTCTTTCGTTAGTCATACCACTTATTAGCTCTGTACCCGCAAACGTGGATCAATAACAAAATAGAGGATGTCGACGATCAAATTGATCACTACAAAAACAAAAGCAATCAACAATAAATATGCAGCCATTACTGGAATATCGACTTCAAATACCGCCTGAATGAACAACAGACCCATACCAGGCCACTGAAAAACACTCTCGGTAATAATCGCAAAAGCGATAATCGAACCAATTTGCAACCCAATAATGGTGATTACAGGAACCAGTGTATTACGCAGTGCGATAGAAAAATTAATCAAACGTGGGCTCAAACCACGTGCATGAGCAAACTTGATATAGTCTGTGCGCAGCACTTCCAGCATTTCAGCGCGGACAAGACGAACAATCAATGTCATTTGAAAGATTGCGAGCGTAATTGCGGGAAGGATCAATGACTTTAGACCGCTCACCGTCAGGAAACCCGTTGTCCACCAGCCTAGATCTACAACTTCGCCACGTCCGAACGTGGGCAACCAGCGGAGGGTGACACCGAAGAAAAGAATAAGAAGAATACCGATAAGGAACGTTGGCAAGGATACACCAAGCAACGACAGCATCATAAACCCTCGGGTGAAGAGTGATTTTGGTTTCAGCGCGGTGTAGATGCCCATGGGAACACCCAGCGCCAAAGCCAGAAAAGCAGAGATAAGCGACAGTTCCAGCGTTGCAGGAAACCGTTCAGCAATCAGACCACTGACGGGTTGACGCAATCGATAAGACATTCCGAAATCGCCTTGAACCGCCTTGGCAATAAAGCGTCCATATTGCACAAGGAAAGGATCATTTAAACCAAGTGATTCTGTCAGGGCTTCACGTTCAGCCAGCGTCGTATCTTGCCCAACCATATTGTTGATTGGATCGCCGACAAAGCGGAACAGTCCGAAGGCAATCATACCAACAACCAGCATCACGACTAGCGACTGCAATAGCCGCATCGACACAAACTTGAGCATCTCGACCCCTAAAAAAACGGGGACCTCAACAGCAAGAGCCCCCTGTAGCAATTACAGCAAACTTATTTGCCAATTACAACATAACGTAAGTCAAGAACGTTATCTGCACGTTGACCTAGGGTTACACCGTCACGAACACCCCAAGACAGAGGCTGTTGATGTAGAGGAAGATAGCCGACATCTTGCTGCAAGATTGAGAAAGCTTCGGCGACCATGGTTTGACGTTTGGTCTGATCAGTTTCTTTTTCGACGTTTCCAGTAATCTCATCAATACGTGGATTAGAGTAGTGCCCATAGTTGAACTGGCCGGTATTCTTTTCGGTATCAAATGAAGACATCAAATTATAAAGAGCGTTATGAACGTCCATTGAGCTTGGTGTCCATCCCAAGAGGTAGAAAGAAGTATCATTGCCGCTTTGAGAGCTAACTTTGGCGAAATATTTGGATTTTGGTTGAGCGTTCAGATCAACCTTAATGCCAACACGTGCCAGGAAGCCAACAATAGCTTGACAGATTTTTTCGTCATTTACGTAACGATTGTTCGGGCAATCCATGCCAAGTTCAAAACCTGCTGGATAACCAGCTGCGCTTAGAAGTTGCTTTGATTTCTCAGGTTCATAGCTATAAGGATTATTTAGGTCAGCATCAAAACCGTTGATTTGCGGAGCAATAAGCAGTCCTGCAGGTACAGCTGCACCGCGCATGATTTTTTTATTAATAGCGTTTAAGTCAATAGCATGAGCCATCGCGGCACGCACGCGTTGATCTTTAAACGGGTTCTTACCTTTGATGTTGGAATACAGAAGTTCATCACGCCACTGATCCATACCAAGAAAAATAGTACGCGCTTCGGGACCAGTTAGAGGTTTAACACCTGCGGCGCTTTCCAGACGCTGCCAATCCTGTACAGGAACAGGATAAACCATATCCAGTTCGCCCGAAATCAAAGCTGCGACACGCGTCGCACCTTGAGAAATCGGGGTGAAGTAAACTTCTGTTACGTTGGTTGGAATGTCTTTCCAGTATCCAGCAAAACGAGTGAACTTTGAGCGAACATCCGGCTGGCGTTCTGCAAGTATAAAGGGACCAGTACCATTGGCATTTTGAGCAGCATAAGTAGCGGTAGCATCCGCCGCTTTAGGGCTGGTTGCTGCAACTGAGTTATGTTTTTCTGACCATTCTTTGTCCATCATATAATAGAAGGCAAGTTCGCGTGGCAGGATCGGGTTTGGCGCCGGGGTTTCGACTTCGATGGTGAAATCATCAATTTTGGTGATGTTCTTCATGCGGCTACCGTAGCCCTTCATATCAGAACCAGCGGTGAGAGTGCGTTTCCATGAGAAAATCACATCATCGGCGTTGAAATCACCACCGTCATGGAACTTCACACCTTCACGAAGTTTGAAGATCCAAGTTGTTGGTGCTGTGTTTTCCCAGCTAACAGCAAGCCCAGGCTGGATTTGTAATTCGCTGTTATATGACGTTAGACCTTCATACACATTCCCTAGGAAACCAAGGGTAAAGGTTTCGTTCAAACCATGCGGATCAAGAGACTGAACGTCCCCTTGAAATGACCATTTGAATGTTACAGCGTTCGTGACTCCAGCTCCAAGTGCGAGCACGCATGCACTTGCTGCAACAATATTTCTCATTTTCATTGTTATACTCCGTGTGATTTTCATTGTTATACTCCGTGTGATTTTCATTGTTATACTCCGTGTGTTTGCCGCCATAAACATAATGACGCCGGTTATTTTATCTCTTTTCTGTTGCATTATTAGCGATTAGCAGGCATCGCCGTTTCAACCAGCTTAGCCCAATACGAACAACCAACGGGAATTATTTCGTCGTTAAAGTTGTATTTTGGATGGTGTAACGGTGCAGTGCTACCATTCCCCAAGAAGACGAACGACCCCGGACGCGCGTTCAACATAAAAGCAAAATCCTCACCACCCATTGTTGGATTAGCGTTGGTATCAACACGATCTTCACCTGAAATCCTAGCCGCAATATCTGCAGCAAAGAATGTTTCTTTCTCATGGTTGATCACTACGGGATAATGCCGTTTATAGTCCAGAACCGCGCTCGCGCCGTGTGCTTTAGCCGTATACTCAACAACTTCCTCGATACGTTTTTGCGTAAGATTACGCACCCCTGCGTCCAACGTCCGCACGGTACCGTTCAAAGAAACTGTATCAGGGATTATGTTAAAAGCCGTGCCAGCATTACAAGTCGTTACGGATACAACTACGGATTGAATGGGGTCAACATTACGCGCAGCTACTGATTGCAGAGCCAGAATAATATGGCTGGCGATAACAATTGGATCAACGGTTTCATGTGGTTTTGCCGCATGACCGCCTGAACCTTGAATATCAATAGTAAAGATATCCGTTGCAGCCATTAAAGCACCTGGACGTGTGCCAAAGTTTCCAACAGCAACACCCGGCCAATTGTGTAGGCCATAAACTTCCAAAATATCAAAACGATCCATCATGCCATCCTCGACCATCTCTTGACCACCGCCACCGCCTTCTTCAGCAGGTTGGAAGATGACTGCAACAGAACCATCGAAATTTCTGGTTTCAGACAGATATTTTGCTGCCCCTAACAGCATGGCTGTGTGACCGTCGTGCCCACAGGCATGCATCTTGCCATCAACTTTAGAGGCATAATCCAAGCCAGTCTCTTCGTGGATTGGCAGCGCATCCATGTCAGCACGTAAACCGATCACTTTACCTGAGGCTGTATCATTGCCTTTGATAATGCCAACAACCCCAGTACGCCCAATACCCGTCACCACCTCATCAACACCGAATTCATGTAGTTTGCTGGTAACAAATTCTGCGGTTTGTTCAACATCAAACAGGAGTTCAGGGTTCGAGTGGATCTTGCGTCTCCAGCCTGTTATTTCGTCATGTAATTCGGCAAAACGGTTAATAATCGGCATTACTTCCTCCTGAGTTTAATGTTTTATAATGCTTAATTCATCTCGCCAGACGTTCGATCAATTCCGTCATTATGCGTGATATGCAGGGTTGTTGACACCATCTTTACGAGTTGTATCGTCCCATGCCTGTTGCGGCGTTTTCCTGTTGCGGCATTTATGGCCGACGTCAGCATGTCGACGTTGACCACTCATTAATACCTGAATGTATTACAAAATCACTGCTATTACAACCGATTCATCATGGACTTACATCAGAACTTCCATAATTTGCTGCAACCAAGATGCAAGGTTGCTAAATGTTTGTGGACGATTGCTGGTATCGATGTATTCTTGAATGAGTTTTTTCGCTATGGTATTTCGCTATGGTAATTTGCGGCGCGGTTAGTCCAAAATAGCCATCAAGACACTGATCGCCATAACTGTTAAGGGTTGCTTTGAGAAAACCAATGCAATACCACCAGACAACCAGCATCAGGCGAAAACGTAATAGTCAGCAGGTGAAACAAATGATAGATACCGCTATTCGCAACACAATTGACCCATGGCTTGATGCCGTGAGTAAACGAGCATATCGACCGTGGCTGCATGCAAATCATATAACTGTTGTCGGCTTTAGCATTGGGACGGTTGGGTGTACGGCAATTATTCTACATTGGTATCTTGTCGGTTTAGGATGTTTGTTACTCAATAGAATATTCGATGGGCTTGATGGCAGCTATGCAAGGACACATCAACAACAAAGCGATTGGGGTGGATTTCTTGATATTGTCCTCGATTTTATTTGGTATGCGGCTTTTGCAGCCAGCTTTGCGGTCGGGGAGTTGAGCAACACGCTTGTTGATAGCGTCACAGTGATTGCCATCGTATACATGGTCGTTTCATTTGTTGGTACGGGGACAACATTTTTGGCTTTTTCCATTATTGCTGCGCAGAACAAGATAGATGTTGTTGGTAGCGAGGACAAAAGTATCGCATATATAACCAACGGTCCAACTGAAGGGTTTGAAACTATTCTCGTGCTCGGTGCAATGTGCCTTTTCCCCAAATATATTGTATGGTTGACATTGGGATACGGGAGTTTATGTTGGTTAACAACAATCATGCGTATTATATCAACTCGCAGCCGGTTGTTCGCCGTATCTGTACGTGAATAACTACGCGTACGTGAATAACTACGCGGTACAATTTTGCATTCTTCTCATAGCGTATGTATGGAATTTCTGATTATTAATGTGCTGCATCAGCGGCTTAAGTCTAAGTTCCTGATAATAAAAGTAAGCAACAGTTTGGGTGTATTCGATTGTTGCGTCTTGTTATCATTCAGCGTTTTTTCTCCGTCTCGCCCATCATGGACTTAAGCAGAGGTTCACTATAGATGTTTGGAATAGTCCGTCAGCACACCCTACCAGCAAATAGAGATGCGCCATCTACTCGTCAAAAAAAAATTGCGCTTGTAGCCTTGTTCATCATTGGTGGACTATGGCTTAGCAGTCAATATAGCCAAGAGTTATTGAACCTTGTTGCACCGTCTGTCACCAGTGTTCCAATTTTCACAGCAGCGACGCTAGATGGTACGACAATCAGCAATCAAGACTTACCAAAAACCGCTTATATCATCAACAGTTTTGCCAGTTGGTGTCCCATTTGTAGAGTTGAGCACCCATTCATGTTATCGCTCAACAGACAAAAAATTCCAATTGTTGGTCTAAACTATAAAAATGATGTTGCCGCAGCCAAGCTCTGGTTAGCGACGCTTGGAAACCCGTACGCGCAGACAATATTTGACCCGCAGGGGCAGATTGCGGCTAGATTAGGTATTGATGCGCTCCCTGTCACGCTGTTGGTCACTGCTAACGGTGATATTGCCTACCGACATGTTGGTGAGCTCAATCACCGCGTATGGCAAGATGCTGTACTCGAGCAATGGAGTAAAATCGAGTGACAGTTCACAATTTTTCAGCTGGGCCAACGGGGCTGCCAGCTATTGTTGTTGCACGGATTAAGGAGGAATTAGGAAATTGGCACGGCCAGGGTGTTTCAGCATTTGAAATCAGCCATCGCTCCAAGCAATTTATGGATTGTTATCAACACATGTATGATGCATTTCGCCAACTGACTCAGTTACCAGATAGCCATGAGATAGTCTTCATGTCAGGAGGTGCGCAAGTCCATTTTGGGATCATTCCATTAAACCTAGGTCTTGTGGATACCCCAAGTGCATATTGGGTCAGCGGGTATTGGTCAAATCGTGCTGCTGCGCACGGAAAAGCCATGGCTGCTGCGCTACCACCAATAATACAACAACAGTATACCAATGAGACAGCGCGGAATATTGATTGGGACAACTATGGGATGTCCAACGAGCTTACTAGCGGCAAATATTCGTATGTACATTATTGTCCGAATGAAACTATCAATGGTATTCGCGTCGGTAAACCGCAGACAGCATCGCCATTGATTGCTGATTATTCATCAGCAATTCTGAGTGAGCCGTTTAACTACGGTGCCCATGGCATGGTCTACGCTTGCATGCAAAAAAATCTTGGGCCAGCAGGGTTGAGCGTGGCAATGATAGATAGAAATTTACTCGCGCGCACGCCTGCGCCACATTGCCCGATCGCTTTACAATATCAGGCGCAAGTTCAACAAAAATCGATGCTCAACACCCCTAATACCTTTGCGATGTATGTAACAGGATTGGTGCTTGATTGGCTTAAGAGCCAAGGTGGTATAGCAGGTATCCATGCTGTAAACCAAAAAAAGGCGGGGAAACTGTATGCAATGATTGATAACTCTACATTGTACGAAAATATTATACCAACGCAATTTCGCTCATTGATGAACATCCCCTTCACCTGCACAGATGAATTGTTACATCAGCAGTTTCTGCAACAAGCAACTGGGCACGATATGCTCGGGTTAAAAGGCCATTTGTCTGTTGGCGGGTTGCGAGCAAGTTTATATAATCCTGTTAGCGAGGCATCAGTTGATGCGTTGATTGGTTTTATGCAGGAGTTTGAACGTCGCGCGTAAGCAGCTATTGGTCAATGAACTTTTGCTTAGGGAAGCTCTGATTAAGTCCATGATGGGCGAGACGGAGAAAAAACGCTGATGATAACTAGACGCAGTGCGCAGATAATACTGGTGGTCTTGTGGGTGCTGCCAAGTGCTGCAACGACGTTAGCGCAGCGTTTTTTCCCGGCCTTCTATTGAATAGATGATGGTTTGCCTACAAGCGGTACTTGCTGTGTTGCATCCCTTGGCGTATAGCTCGGCATGCGCTTAGCGGTTTGCGCCTTGCAATCATCAGCAATTGCAGGCAACCTCGCTCCATCAGCGACTTAATCAGAGCTTCCCTAAGGAAGCTCTGATTAAGACGCTCATATACTCCAATAACTCGTATATACTCCAAAAAAATAATAGCAATAATTTTCAATGGTCAATATTTGATCATTTCGCTGATCTTCGTGTTGCTGTTTTACTGTTTTTTACTGTTTTTTACTGTTTTTTATTGTTTTTCTTGAATTTTGGGCGGTTCTATCCTGTTAGTCGTCCTCGCAGCATGTATAAGTTCGTCAATGCAAGCAAAGAAAATACTTGTACTCGATTCTTTTCTAGTCCTTTGTAGCGAGCTTTCTTATAACCAAACTGACATTTGATTACCCGAAAACAGTGCTCAATCCGGGCGCGCACCTTAGAGTTCTGTCTATTGCGTTGGCGCTGCGAGCCGCTCATTTGCTGCTTTGGTTTACGTTTATCATTCACGCGCCAATCTATCCCAAGGTGACGCGAGCCGCGTTTATAACTGTCGCTCGTATATCCTGCATCGGCAAAGATAACCTTGTCTGTTTTACGCAGCAATTTTGGGAGTTCATTGATGTCAGCTTCATTCGCGGCTGTAACTGTCGCGCTATGAATCATATTGCTATTAGCGTCAGTTCCTATATGAATCTTCATGCCAAAATACCACTGATTGCCTTTGCGGGTTTGATGCATTTCAGGATCCCGTTTTTTCTCTTTATTCTTCGTAGATGATGGCGCATTGATGGTCGTGGCATCAACCATTGTCCCTTGTGAGATTATTATATTATTTTCCATACAATACTCATTCACGACAGCAAGTATCTTGACGCTGAGTTGATGTTTTTCTATGATCCTGCGGGCAAGTTCAAGATGGTAGTTTCATCAGGGATGGCATCGTCTATCAGCTCTATATGGGCAAAACGCCGCATGCTTTCCATGTCATATAGTGCTTCTTCTACCCCTGGGTCTGATAAGTTGTACCATTGCTGTAAAAAATAAATGCGTAACATGGTCTGCATATTAATCGGTGGGCGGCCATTCCCTTTCTTGAGATAATGCGGTTCTATTAACTCTAACAACTGTTGCCATGGAGCTAATTTGTACATTAACTGCAAGAATTTTTCACGTTTTGTTGTTACTTTCTTGTGGTCGTATGCAGCACTGGCAAAAGTTGTTTGTTTCATAAGATTATCCGCTTATTCAAATATTCAAATAGATTCACCATTGTATATCTTTGTAGCTGATATTGCTGTTGTTTGGGACTTAACCAGAGCTTCCTTAGGGAAGCTCTGATTAAGTCCATGATGGGGCGAGACGGAGAAAAAACTACATTAGCGTAGCATTTGTTGCCAACGGTTTTTAATATAATTGCAGGTCAAGAGTATGCGCAAGCAATACGCAGCAATACTATGTGGCTGTGTTGAAAAGGATATGGCAGGGCGCTGTATAGCCTGGCGTGGCACTGATTTTGCCGCGCATCATCGATTTAAACACAGCTTGCGCACACGGCTGTTGATACTTGCATTGCTGATATGGGCAATGCCGTTATCTGCACAACAACTTGCAGAGTGTTTGCCGCAGCGACCACTCAAACAAGGAATTGTCACCGTTGTGTATGATGGTGATACAGTACGAATTGATACTGATATTATCCGCTTTATTGGTATCAATACCCCAGAAATTGCAACAAACACCCACATAGGGCAAGCGTATGCTCGTCAAGCGCAGCAGGTATTACAGCCGCTACGCAATGCCAGCGTTAAGTGGTATAACGGAGTCGATACCCATGACCGATACAAACGGAATCTTGGGCATATTTTTATCACGCCAACGCTCGCTAAACGGCTGTTCACCCAACCTTGGGCACAACACCATGTTAACCAGCAGCAACCGGTCAATTTAACCGCTGTCTTGCTCGATGGCGGCTATGGCTGGGTTGTTGCCATTGTGCCAAATGATGCTCATCAGCGCTGTTATTCTGTGTATGAACAACGTGCTTTGCAGCATAATCGCGGTGTTTGGGGGTTGCCAACCTACAATTCGATTGCAGCAGAATCGCTGCGTGTCGAGCAAACAGGATTCTGGCGGGTAAATGGAGTTGTGGAACGGGTAACATTGACAAAAAAATCGCTCTGGATTGATTTGCAAGGGCCATTAGCTGTGCGCATAGCCACAAAAAACTTGGTGAGGTTTGGTGGGGCAGCAAACGTAAAACAATGGCAAGGTACGCGGATATATGTGCGTGGCTGGCTGATTGACAGGGGGAGTAGAACAAAATATAAACGGATGATGTTGTCCATCAGCCACCCAAATATGCTTGAGAAAATAATGTGAAAATTGCAGCACAGCAGTATTACTCGTTATTGTGCTCCTTACATTATTTGCTGTTTAAAAGAAGTAGCTTATCAAGGAACTGATGTAGCAGCTACAGACATCGACAACAACTGGCACCTACCGCCAGTTTGCTGTGTTACAGCATACATATTACAATGTATCGGACTAGCTGCCAATAACACCGCCATCATTTTTGCGAATAGCAATAACTGATGAACGTGGTACAGTTGCACCGCCCCCAGGAAAACTAGACCCAGCGTTTTTTTCACCTGGATGCTGGATACCAACAAACATTGTTGTATGGTCTGCTGTGAACATTGCACCAGTAATCTCACAGGCAATAGGACCAACCATAAAGCGACGGATTTCTCCCGTTTGTGTATCGGCGCAGAGCATTTGGTTATTCCCCATTCCAGCAAACTCACCTTTGTTTGAATACTTGCCATCGGTTTGAATCCAAAGCCGTCCGCCATTATCAAACTTAATACCATCTGGAGAATTAAACATATTTTCAGCGGTAATATTATTTGAACCTGCTTTTAAGCCAGTTGCATGGACGGATGGATTGCCAGCAATCACAAATAAATCCCAAATAAAGTCACTTGCTAGGTGGTCACCATTGGCAGGCCGCCAGCGCACAATTTGACCATAAATGTTTTTTTTACGTGGATTGGGTCCGCCAATAACTTGCTCAACCCCACCTGCATTTTTCTTAATGCCACGATTTTTATTATTCGTTAAAGTGCAATACACCTCGGCTTTATGCGGATGTGCCGCGACCCATTCTGGACGGTCCATCGTTGTTGCCCGCACAACTGTTGCTGCGTGTCTTGCAAATATACAGACCTCGGCTTGGTTGTTAAACCCGTTAGCTTTGTCCAAGCCATTGATGCCATAGCGCAACTCAATCCAATGGCCGTCTCCTGCTAACTTGTCGGTTGGGTCAAAGCGCGCTACATATAGTTTTCCTTCGTCTAACAAGTTGGAGTTGTGGGTAGTATCGCCAGGTTGGTATTTGTTGTTGCTGACAAACTTATACAAATATTCACCGCGTTCATCATCACCCATATACACAACGACTTGACCATTGCTGGCAACAACAACTTCAGCGTTTTCGTGCTTAAATCGACCAAGCGCTGTAAGTTTTTTCGGCATGCTGTCAGGGTTATGTGGGTCAATTTCAACGATATAGCCACAACGATTTGGCTCATTTGGCGCTTTGCTAATATCAAAGCGACGGTCGTATTTATACCAGCTATATCCTCTATCCTTCACACCAACTCCATAGCGGGTATGCATCGTGGTTGGGGTATAATTACTATCATCACTAGCAAAATAACTATTGAAATTCTCTTCACATGTAAGATAAGTTCCCCAAGGAGTTTGCCCATTTCCGCAATTATTCCATGTGCCTAATGCTAGAATGCCGTTTGGATCAGCTGCAGTATGCAGATGTTCATTGCCACGTGCTGGTCCTGTAATCATCATCGGCGTGTCTGCGGTAATACGGCGGTTACGTTGACCGTCAAGGTGTATTTGCCAACCGCCAGTGGCTGTTTTTTTAATTTCAAATACACTCACACCATGTGCAGCTTTGCATTTTTTTACATCATCCGCACTTGCCACTTTGCCGTTTGGATAAAAAGAATCCATGTTGATGTATTCATTATTGATTGCCACAACTGCATGGTCATCGCTGATTGGAAATAAAGCCATACCATCGTTGTTATCACCAAACGCCAGCATTTGGCTGGTGCTATTGCCACGAGTATCGTTATCAAAAACTGGGGCTTGAGGAAACAATGGATCACCCCACGACACAAGTACGTTCCAGTTATAGCCAGTCGCTAGCGTAACAGTATCATGACTATTTGCAGCTATGTGGTTAAAACCAAGCACTGCAGATGGTGTATTCGCGAATGAGATGTTTGGCAAGGTAGCCGCTGCTGCAAAACCACTCAAACCAAGCGCGCTGCGCTGTAAAAAATCACGTCGTGATATCATTTTTGCAATGCAACGATTAAAGTCTACTGTACTCGTCTCTGTATATTGTTCTTTCATATTTTTCACCTGGTGTATGTAAAAAATCAAACGTCTGCCTCACGTCGAAACCCCAATATCTCTGTAATGCCGACAGTGTTTGTATAACTACTTTACTGTTGTCTGTAGTTTGGATATAAAATCCCATCAATTATGAATTTTTTATGAAACCACATCCCAACGAATGCTATCCAAAGAATGCAATGCCTTTAAATGACAACGATTACGCCAATGAAAAGCTGCCGCGGTTATTAGAAGCCGCAGCAACGGCTTGCATACCCGCCTGTATGTATATGACCACCATAGTTTATGGAACCTCTGATTAACTCGCTGATGGAACGAGTTTGTTGGTTGATGCTTTGCTGGAGTCGCGTATTTAGTTAAGTCCGCAACCCCATATGCGCACTGACGCGCACTGGTGGTCGAGCATGGGTAATTGTATAGCTGCGTTCACATTTGAGAGCAAGTCCGATAAATTTTTGGCTGATGCAATCGTCTTGCTGATTGTTGATATGATTGGGATTACACGCTTACAGATTTGGTAAAGACATGAATGCTATCTTGCGTATGGCGAATGATAGCAATGTCGGGGTTTTCATCGATGAATATACATGGAGTATCATCGACGAAATTAAGGGCACCTTGATGATTGAAGCCGCGTTGAATGTGAAAAGGGATGCCGCGCCAATTTCCAGATATAGGGAGATGAATATGCCCGAATATCAACAGATCAGGTTTGCGCTTTTCTAAAACTTCTTGAAAGGCATCGCTGTCTGTAAGTTTTATTTTGTCCATCTCAGCTATACCCAAATCGAATGGTGGGTGATGGTTTGCTATAACTAATTTTTTATCAGATGGCGTTGCTGCTATCTCCGCATCAAGCCAGCGAAGGCGCGTTTCACATAATTGCCCTTGATGAACTCCTGGGATGTCAATTAGTGAATCAAGGCATACAATACGCATTGTATCTGTTTCTACAGCATATTGAAAAAAGCCCCCCTCAATTTCCGCTACATTGGTAAATATTTCACGAAAAGGAGCTCTGCTGTCGTGGTTACCCATCATAAAATGAATGGGTATTGTTAAAGGCGCGACGACCTCTTGCAACTGGATGTAGGCTTCTTTGTCCCCCAAATCGGCTAGATCGCCTGTGACTAAAACAAAGTCAGCGTCATTGTGCTCTTTATTAATCAAATCAATACCTGCCTGGAGACGTTTGTAAGGGTCTAGACCATACAGAAGTTGACCTTTAGGAATAAAATGAGTGTCGGTAATTTGTATAAAGCTCATACAATTCTCCCTGGAAAGTTGTTGGGTGTAACCATTATATAATTTGGTATGCGCGAGGTGATTATGGAATAGAGGAGAGCATTGTCGCTGCTCCTCCATTCAAGTATAAGTTTAATTAGCCGATTATTGCGGCAATAAATCTGAGACTTCTGCGGTAAGTTGTTGTTGTAATTCCTTCATGTCATTGGTTTCGCCAACAACAATTCCCTCAATCCCATCATAAATAACTTGGGTAATAGCCAGGCCATTAGCCCCTGGATATGCCAGCCAATTGCGCAATAACGGCAATTGACGAAAAGCTGTTTCTTTATTTGGATTGCGTTTGTAAAAGTCGGCTAGAATAAGTTCGTTGGCAGCTTTGTTTGGCGGTATATAGCCAGTTGTTTCAGCAACAGCAGCTGCGCCAATACCAGAGGTAATGAATTTTATAAATTGCCATGCAGCAGCCACACGTTGCGGGTCTGTAGACGTTGAAACCAGCAATGCCGCATTGCCACCAGCAGGTAAAGCTATTGGACTTTTGCCAACTCCTGGGAATACATCAGTTTTTAGTTCAAAATCACTTTTAGTACGTTCAACAGTGCCAACTTCCGAAGTTGACGTGAACATCATCCCAATTTCACCAGAGGTGAACGCAGACAAAGAATCTATATTTGAAAGATTTTGCATTTTACAGTCACGGAAGATTTTCTTCATTGTCTCAAATGCAGTCAGGCCTGCTTTGCCATCAAAATTAATTTTATTATCTTTAATAATCGGGACGCCTTGTGACCACAGCAACGCTTGCAGAAACCAGTTCCCTGTAATATTCCACCCCCAGAAAACAGGGTTTCTAATGCCAATTTTTTGCATTTTATGGCAAGCAGAGATTACATCATCCCATGTGGTTGGCATGGTAGCTACACCTGCTTTGTTCATGATATCCATGTTGTAGTAACCAATAGGCATTGAGATGGCAAACGGGATACCATAAATTTGATTGTTGAATCTAGACAGCCGCAACATCGCATCGTGATAACCATCTTGTTTAAAATCAGCTTCTTGTGCGATGAACGGGTCGAGTGATTTAGCGATGCCTTTTTCTACTAAAATTGCTTGGCGATTTAAGCCTTGCAATGTGACATCTGGCAGGTTTCCTGATACAGCTTCGCGTAAAATAGTATTCGTTGCATCTTCGTAATTTTCGTAATGTGCGCGGAATTTAACGTCGATATCAGGATGCTGTTTGTTAAACTCGACCATGATTTTTTCATACGTAACTCCAAGTAAATAACCATATGGATAGGCAACTTCAATTTCTACTGCAAGCGCTGGTGCAGCCAGCAAAACAGCACCTGCGGCTAAAGATCTAATATGTTTCATAAGTTTCTCTCTGTTGGTTTAGGTGTAAATTATTTAAAAAAAAAAGATTTTGTTATTTCATTCCGGTTAGGGTAATTCCTTCGATGAAGCGTTTTTGTGCCAGCAGAAAAGCAACGATTAGCGGAGTAACGATGATGGTGGCTGTTGCCATCATCGGCCCCCAATTAGACCCGTCCGAGCCCCCCTTAAAATTGCGCATACCTAACGGAGGCGTATACAGGTTTTTATCGCCAGTGATAGCAATTCTTGGCCAGAAATAGTCGTTCCAATGCGCCACGATTGAAAAAATTGCAAAAGCAAGTAGGGCTGGTATCGCTGTAGGTAACATAACTTTCCAGATGATTGAATATTCGCTCATACCATCCATTCTGGCAGCGTCGATTAGATCATCAGGTACAGTCATAAAAAATTGGCGCATTAGAAAAATCCCAAAGACTGAAATCGTCCACGGAATAATCATGGCTGCATAGCTGTTAATAAGTCCTATTTTGGACAGCATGATATACAGAGGTAAGGCAATGGCGTGTACCGGAATCAACAAGCTGAATACAACCATTGAAAACACAAAATCACGCCCCTTAAATCGAAGTTTCGATAAGGCATACGCGCAGGGCATGGCAATGATGACTTGAATTAAAAAAATCGATGCCGTTACCAGCAAGCCATTCAGCAGATAACGTAGCAAAGGTGATTTTTTAAAAGCTTCGCTATAATTATAAATAGCAGGCTTGACCTCACAATTCTTTCTTTCATTGCCTAATTTCACACAATATTCATCGACAACCTGCTGTTGCGATCCAAAATAGCCGCCAGTGTTAGTCATAATTTCTCGTTGTGATTTGAACGAATAGCTAGTCATCAAATAAAACGGTACGATGACGATGATTGCACCAAGGATTAAGATGATATGTTTAATCGTTTCTTTGAAGGGCGATGCGCTCATATTCATGCGTAATGCACCTTTTTTTCAATCAAATGGCGTTGCAGTAGGGTGAGGAACAACACAAATCCCAGAAACACAATCGTAATTGCCGACCCCAAGCCGATAAGGTTTTGTTGCACCCCTTTTTCATAAATAGCATACATCATGACATATGTGCTTTTGGCAGGTCCGCCGCGAGTAATAGCTTCAACCGTATCAAAAACTTGAAAAGAACGTATAGTTGTAATTGTGACAACAAAAACGGTTGTTGGCCCTAATAGCGGC
The DNA here is from genome assembly GCA_965277405.1 of Gammaproteobacteria bacterium. GTDB lineage: Bacteria > Pseudomonadota > Gammaproteobacteria. The sequence continues at coordinate 177,972 of OZ255726.1, read as the reverse complement.
CAAGTGACCAAATGAAAACGATGCCAGCCACTAATCGCGCCATCCATTGCGGCTGCATGATATAGTTCGCGCGGTACAGAAGTTAACCCCGCCAGATACAGCACCATGTTAAAACCGAATCCTTGCCAAATACCGATGAATGCAACCGCACTCATCGTATAATATTTATCGCCAAACCACAGTGGAAACCCATTTTCACAGCTACTGGCATACCAGTTTTTTGCGCCATCAGACCAAGGTAGCCACGCCAAGCTGACAAACGTTTCAAAGTTGGTGTCGCAACCAAGGGCTAATGTTTTATTAACGATGCCGATTGTTGGATGAAGGGAAAATTCCCAAACAATTGCCATGACCATTAAAGTTGCCATTACAGGCAGGAAATAGATCGTTTTATACAAATCACCAAACCGCTTGAGTGAATTGATAAGCAATGCTGCCCCAAGCCCCAGACCAATAGACAACGGAACAACAATTATGACGTAAGTAAAGCTGGCGATCATCATTTTGCTATAGCTAGAGTGGTTCAATAATTGCGCATAATTTTTCAAACCAACCCAGTTAAACGAGGTATTACCAAGGGAATAGTTGCTAAAGGAAAGGGTTGCTGCACATACAACCGGAATGAACAATATGATAATCATCAGTAAACAGGCGGGGGCAATAAACCAGTATCCGGCACTACTACGGTGTTGAGCCATTAGTGTAAATCGCGAAATTGTAGACGTCGGTCATCTTCACCAAAAACAAGCGCACTGTTCGGCACTGCTTGTAGGAAAACTTCAGAACCTATTGTTAATTTCGCAGCGTTGTGTGGTGTAACTCGTGCGACCGTACGAACTTTTGACCCATTTATATGACCATGAAGAAAAAAATCAGACCCTAAGTTTTCTTTATGGATGATATGAAAAGACCAATGTTCATTATCCGTTGTAGCTGCAACCAATTGCAAATGTTCGGGCCTGACCCCAACAACAGCTTTGCATGATGTTGCAGCGACTTGCCGCTGTAAGGAGACACCATACGCAGTTACAACACCATAATTATCAACATCGGCAGGGAAGAGATTTATTTTAGGGCTGCCAACAAATTCGGCGACCGTTCTGTCTATTGGGGTTTTATAAATTTCATCTGGCGTACCCAATTGCAGAATTTGCCCGTCCATCATTACCGCCATCCGATCAGACATCGTTAATGCTTCTGCCTGATCATGGGTAACATATATAAATGTAACGCCAAGCTTCTGATGGAGTTCCGCCAATTCTGCGCGCATATGTATCCGCAGAGTCGCATCCAGATTGGATAAAGGCTCATCCATTAAGAAAGCAACAGGTTTACGCACCATCGCACGACCCAAGGCAACCCGCTGACGCTGCCCACCAGATAATTGCCCTGGCTTACGCTCCAACAAGTGATCAATTTTTAATGTGGCAGAGACTTCAGCTACAATCTGCTGTATTTTGCCAATCTTTGCCCGCCTTTTAGGAATCAATGATCTGATACACGGCAAGCGCTCCCCTATGCTCAAATCACGCAGCTTTAGAGGAGTTTCCATATTTTTACGCACGGATAAATGAGGGTAAAGCGCATACGATTGAAAAACCATTGACAAGTCACGTTCGCAAGCTTTGGTGTTATTCGCAATACTTCCGTCGATGAGCACATCCCCGCCATCCTGACTATCTAGCCCGGCGATGATACGCAACAAGGTTGATTTACCACAGCCAGACGGCCCAACCAGCGTTAGAAATTCTCCATCAGCAATATCTAGATTTATTCCTTTTAATACTCGTGCATCGCGATAGCTTTTGCTGATGTTTGCAAGCGTTATCTTAGCCATGGCTATGTGCAAATTGAGATAGGTGGATTCAATTGCGGCAATGCAGCTAGCCACGCTCGATGATCTAAGCTTGTTGCGCGAACTTCATCACGGTAATGCATCGCTGTTGGTGTATAGTAGCTATCACCGCAGGCAAAATAACCGTTGCAATTCTCTGCACATGTAAGGTAAATACCCCATGGCGTTTGGCTATTTCCAGTTTTGCGTTTTTGTATATCATCCTCGCTTGCCACTTTGGTGGTTGGAGATACAGACTCAAGGTTGATGTATTCATTATTAACTGCTACCACTGGATTGTCTGCTGTCATGTTTTGCACTTTTATGTGGGTGAATATGTGGGTGAATATGTGGGTGAATATGTGGGTGAAAAATCAAACGCCTGCTTGGAGGTAAACCCCTAATAACTATTTACCGCCGCCAGTGTTTGCACAACTACTTTCTAGCAACTGTAGTTTGGATATAAAACCCTATAAATTATGAATATTTTATGAAACCACATCCCAACGAATGATATACAGAGAAGCCAATGCCCTTAAATGACAACGATTACGGCAAAGAAACCCGCCGCGGCTATTGGACACCGCACCAACGGATTGCATACCCACCTGTTTTTATATGGCCGCCAAAGTTGATGGCTTTGCTGCAATGGCTGCCGACGTATTTTTTTCCTTGGACGCTGCTGTATGCTGGTTTGGCATTATTGATTTGGCATTACTTAACGCCGAGTGTTGCCACAATTCTTGCAGACTCTGTCAGTTGGATGGTGTTGATTGTATTCCGCAATATGGCTCTGACGCTGTTAGTCGTCGGTTCGTGGAATTTTTGGCTGTATACTCGCCGTAGCCAAGCGACTGCTTTTAAATACAACCGCCAATGGCCAAAAACCAACAGCGCGGTGTTTATGTTCAAAAGCCAAAATAAAGAGAATATATTTTGGACATTTGCCAGCGGCGTACCTATTTGGAGCGCGTGGGAAATAACTTCATTATGGCTGTATGCCAATGGCAATGTCGCCAGCCTCAGTTTTGCAGAACACCCAATCTACTGCGTATTACTGTTGTTGCTGGTGCCAATGCTGCACGAGTGTCATTTTTTTTGCGTCCATCGCTTACTGCACTGGGCACCGCTGTATAAACTTGCGCATAAGCTCCACCATAACAATATAAACCCAGCGCCATGGTCGGGGTTATCGATGCATCCTCTTGAGCATCTGTTGTATTTTTCTGGTTTTGCCTTGCTTTGGCTCATCCCTGCGCATCCAATCCACTTTTTAAGTCTTGGTGTACTGGCAGGGCTATCACCCGCAATAGGTCATACAGGGTTTGAGCGGGTCGTAGTTGCTGGGAAGAAAAGTTTTTTCTTACCGTATTACGCGCATTATTTGCATCATCGATATTTTGACGTAAATTTTGCTGATGGCGTTATCCCACTCGATAAATGGTTTGGCTCATTTCATGATGGATCAGCAGAGGCAACCGCAGCACTCATCGCGCGTCGTAACAAGAAACTGAGAGGTAGATAAGTCAATGCAACAGCATTGCTGGCGTGCAAAATGCCCCGCTGTGAACACAACATCTGTCAAAGCTGCGGTCGTTGGCAACTGTAAACAGCCTGCACCAACAAACAGAACTGAAAACACGCAAAAATATACCTGCCCTCAAGTCAATAAGGCCGGATACGAAAACCAACATGTATTGGACAAAAAAACCGTGTATTGGATATAATTGGATAAGTAGCCGCTGATTAATTCCATGATGGGCAAGACGTAGCAACAATATGATGATAACAAGCGCAGTACGCAGATATTACTGGTGGGTATTGTGGGTGGTATTGTGGGTCTTGTGGGTCTTGTGGGTATTATCAAGTGCTGCGACGACGCAGCGCAGCGTTTTCCCCCGTCCCCTTTCAATATACTTATGGTTAGCGGTAATTGCTTACGCCTGCAGTGTTGCATCGCTTGGCGTGTAGTTAGGTCATGTGCTCAGCGGTTTGCGCCTAGCAATCATCAGCAATTGCAGGCAAACTCGCCGCATCAGCGAGTTAATCAGCGGTTCCATAAGTGTGTTGAATAAGCTAAGCTATCATGAATATCACATCATTAACCATTACTCCTGAACTGCTCCGTCTCATTACCGAAATTGATGAATTTAAGGGCAGTTGGCAAGCATGCAACAACCTAACCCCTGAACGTTTAAAGGTTATTAACCATGTTGCTACTATTGAAAGTATTGGTTCTTCTACTCGGATTGAAGGTTCTCAGTTAGAAAACCGTCAAATTGAAGAACTTCTTGGCAATGTTGGCAAGGCATCGTTCCTCACTCGTGATGAACAGGAAGTAGCAGGTTATGCAGAAACGCTGGCAATGGTATTTGAAAATTATGCAGACATCCCACTCACTGAAAACTACATCAAACAACTCCACTCCACGCTTCTCAGACATTCGCAACAAGATGTTTGGCATCGTGGCGAGTACAAAAAACACTCTAATAACGTTGAAGCCTTTGATCCTGATGGAAAAAGCCTTGGTATTGTGTTTAAAACCAGCTTTCCTTTTGATACTCCAAAGGAAATGCAGGATTTGCTTAGTTGGACGAGAGAAACACTCGCAGATAAAAGTTATCACCCTCTGATAGTCGTTGCTGTATTTAATGTTATTTTTTTGGCAATCCACCCTTTTCAGGATGGAAATGGTCGATTATCTCGTGTTTTAATTAGCCTCTTATTGATGAAAGCTGGCTACAGCTATATTCCGTATAGCTCACTTGAGAGCATTGTGGAGAAGAACAAAGATGCATATTATCTCTCTTTGCAAAGAACTCAAAGAACCTTAAAAAATAAAAAAACTGACTGGCTACCATGGATGCGTTTTTTTCTCAATTCTTTAAAACGGCAAAAAGACCACTTGTTAGCAAAAACACATGCTGCAGATAAATACTTTACGCTTCCTTATGAGAGTATGGTCATCATGCAATATGTAGACGAACACCACCGTATTACGATAAAAAATGCCGAAAATATCATCGATAGCGTATCCAGAGCAACGCTTAAAAACAGACTGTCCCAGTTGGTAGAGCAGGGTTTATTAGCTCGACATGGTAGGGCTCGTGCAACTTGGTATAGCAGCCCAGAGTAGTTGTTTGATTTGCAACTATCCATAAGGAAGCTCTGACTAAGTCCATGACGGGCGAGACGGAGAAACAACCCTCGATGAAACTTAAGCGCAGTGCGCAGATAACACTGGTGGGTCTTGTGGGTTTTGTGGGTCTTGTGGGTATTATCAAGTGCTGCGACGACGCAGCGCAGCGTTTTCCCCCGTCGCTGTGTTCAATATCCTGTTCATTATACTTTTGGTTTGCGGCAATTTCAGGCAAACTCGCTTCATCAACAACTTTATCAGCGCTTCATCAAATATGCGTTTTAATCATCACCATCTAAAGCCGACGCGTTAATACGGAATATTGCAGATGTCGTCCCAACTATCTTTCGAATTACCGCCTGCTAACACAATGACTATCGCTGCTGTAGCAGACGCGCTCCAGGTTGCTACGGCGTCTGTGCGCAACTGGGTAAAAGCTGGTTATCTTGAAGCCATTAACGGGTCATATATTTCACGTTCTTCTTTTGATATATTTAAGGCATCAATCGTTGGGACTGAAAAGCTCATCGCCCGCGCTAATAAATCTAATTTTGATAGCCATGATCACAGTACTGTTCAAGCCAGTTTTCTAAACCGTGTAAAACATTATGAATCGCTAGATTTTGACAATATCGGCACTGCTTATGAAACGTCTCTTGCTAATTCCTATCGGAACAAAGAGGCTATTTACTATACCCCTGCTGACATTGTTGCACGTTTCTTTGCATATATTAAAGGCGATGTATCACATTTAATATTCTGTGACCCGTGTTGTGGTTCTGGTAACTTCATTATTGCTGCGTTAGCTCGTGGTTTTTTGCCTAAAAATATTTATGGGTTTGACATTGACCCCGTCGCCGTCGCAATAACAAGAGCTCGTTTCAAACACTGGACTAATCTTGACTCTAACAATGTCTATACCGTCGATTTCCTCGCCGATGTGATTATGCAACAAAACTCTGAATTTGCTGTTTTTGACGTTATCCTAACCAATCCACCTTGGGGTAAGAAACTCACTATTGTGCAAAAACAATTATTTTCTAAGGCATTTAACTGTTCAAAAAGCACTGACACATCCGCACTATTCCTGCGCGCAGCACTGTTAAAAGTATCAACCAATGGAATAATCGGCATGTTGCTTCCAGACGCTTTCTTCAATATATCAACTTTTAGAACGACACGAGAATTAGTGTCAAATCAACATATACTTGGATTTATCGATTTTGGTAAACCCTTTCAAGGGCTATTAACAAAGGCTAAAGGTGTCGTTTTTCGCAAACATGACATCCCACCTATTGACAACAATATTGTATGCGCCACGGCTAATGGCACGCATTTTCGTAGTCAGCATTCTTTTCTAAAAAATCCTAAGCATATCTTTAATTTTGAATGTACTCACGTGGATGCTGACACTGTCAGCCACCTATATGGCATCCCCCACTTAACCCTTGACGGAAATGCAAAATGGGGGCTAGGCATAGTAACAGGAAACAACAAAAAGTATGTCAAGACTTATCACGAAAAAAATCACATTCCTGTTTATAAAGGTTCGCAAATTGTGTATGGAACACTACCAGCACCAAAATATTTCATTCCAAGCAACCTGTGTTTGTATCAACAAGTTGCTCCATATGATATATATCAAGCACCAGAAAAGCTCATATATAGATTCATTTCGGCTAAGCTAATTTTCCATCACGACACAAAATCGACACTATTTCTAAATAGTGCTAACGCGCTGGTATTAAATAGTGATTTTGGTGTATCACATACAAATCTTGCATGGTTACTAAATACAAGACTGATGAATTGGGTTTTTAGAAAAATCTTCGATACCCATAAGGTGCTGCGCTCAGACCTTGAAAATCTTCCTATCTTTCATGAATTTTTTAGTGCAACACAACACCCCACTGAAAATAAGCTTTATTCATATTTAAATATAATTGAGAGTTCTAATGGATCTTTTAGAATTAAAAAATAAAATTTGTGATGCTTTTTCTGGAACACAAGAGGAATTCGACCGAGTTTTAACAACAATTGAGGAAGACAAAGCTATTTTCCCATTTAATGAGTTTGAGTTAAAGTTATCATCATTATTTTGCTCCGTCTCGCCCATCATCGACTCCTTAAGTCAATGCGCGGCAGCAACAGCCGCCGCATGCTGTTGGTAGCGGGCATAAATTGCTTGGTATTGCCGATGGTGTGCGCTGTTGCTGGTGTAAGCAAGCGCAGGGTGGACTGTTTGAAAGCGCGCAGCTATTGCCTGCCATGGGGTCGCTTGAGACTGAGTTGTGTGGGCAGGTGTTGCTAGCTTTGCCGCAGCCAATGCCAGCAGAGCAGAGCCTACCGAGGCGTCGTTATGGATTGGCACGGTTGCATCAACCCCACATATATCAACCAATATCTGGCAGAGTAGCGCGCTGGCGCTGCCGCCACCGACAATGCGCATTGACTGAATCGGTAGTTGATAGCTGTTAGTAATGTGATATAGCGAGCATGCTACGCCTTCATATACTGCACGCACCATGTCAGCTTGGGTGTGGGTAATGCGCAAACCAACCCAGCCACCGGTGGCGTTGCTATCCCAAAGTGGGGCGCGTTCGCCGAGTAAATAGGGATAAAATAATAGATCATTGCTGCCGACTGGTGCTGCTGCGGCGATGGTGTTTGCTTGGTCAATCCCAACACCAAACAAGTTACGCATCCATGCCAAGGAACCCATACAGGTATTAGTTCCGCCTGCGTAATACCCCATGTTTGTGTCGCCTGCGCTAAAATAAAATGGATAGCATGACAGCGGTGGCAACGGCTTTGCTGCGTTATTTAGTTGCGAGACGACACCAGCAGAGGCAAGTTTGAATACTGTATCGCCCGCTGTGATGCAGCCTGCCGATATCAGCTCGACATTGGTGTCTATCGCACCAACGCATACGGCTAATTGCTGCGGCAGCCCAGTCGCGTGCGCTGCGTTGTTGTGAATTGTTGCATTGACAGTTGTTGCGTGTTGAATTGTTGGGAGTTGGCTGCGTTGAATGCCTGCCAGCGCGATGCAGTCATCATTCCATGTGAGGTCAGAAAAATTGCGTAATAAAGTGCCAGTTGCATCGGAAGGATCGGTGCTGAGTTCGCCAGTGCACCAGAGTTTAAGAAAATCTTTCGGGGCTAAAAAATACACAGCATCGGCAATAATATCGGGTTGATGCTCGCCATACCAGCGCAACATCGAGACTGTCCATGTTGGCGCGCAGCGGTTGAATGTTGCCGCAATAATAGCTTGTTGTTGCAGGTTGGTGAGGTTGTTGGTTTGCGCTATGCTGCGTTGGTCATTCCACATAATTGCAGCTGCAATTGGCTCGAATGCCGCATTGACAGGTACAACGCTGTGGGTACCTGCGCTGATTGACAGCATGTGTGGAGTATGGTGTTGCCATAATGGTTGTAGTTGCTGGCAGACACTCACAAATGCGGTGATCCATTGATGGGCGTCTTGTTCTGCGTACCATTGCTGGGGAAAAGTGGTGGTGATTTGGTGGGATGCTGTGGCAATAATTTGTAAGGAATTGGCGTTAAGCACGCAGGCTTTCATGGCACTTGCACCAAGGTCGATGCCGATAACACAATTACTCATAGTCGGCATATGCCTGCCATGCCTGTGGCGGGAGATGCAACTCGGTAAGTGGTGGTTGTTGTTGCTTGCGCATGCCTAAATACAGCGGCATGTGGCAGCCATACAGCAGCAAGACATATGCTGGTAATGCTAGCCAGAAATACGGATAATATTCCCGTAAACTGGTAACTATTGCATTTGAGTTGAATGGTGGGACGATTTGGCTTAACACCATGCAGATGGTAACGCCAATTACTGCCAGCATAACTGCCGCTGCGCAGATGTGTGGTGAGATACGCTGGATGGTAATGCTGAGCAGTATCACCGGGAAAATCCCAAAGCTTGCAAGGAACATGGCGTATTCAAACCACACAAGGCTGGTGGTATTGCTGATTGCTGCGATGCAAATAAACAGCACAATTGCAGCCCAGAGGATCTTGCCAATCATGCGCGGAATATCGCTAACTGCCTTGGTGTTGAGATGAATATGCGCAAATGCTGCCCAATGGATGATGGTTAATAATCGCTGCAGCAGTATAAATGCACATAATGAGACAATAATCGTGCGGATGACTTGCCATGCTTGAGCAGTTGGTGTGTCACGCAATATTGGGAGTAACTGGCTTAGCAACAGCAATATCGCAATGGTGGCAAAGATGACATGCCACGTGCACGGCAGTGCAGTTGTATCATCTTTATCGCTGCGATAGTCTGTATTTTCGACTGTGGGGTAGGCAGCATCATTGGCGTGGTGTTGGAACATGAATGGCAGCGGCAATACGATAGTTGTGCAACACGCCAATACCAACGCTTGAAAATACATTGCAGTACTGGCTGTGGTGGCGGGAAAACTAGCTATAGAGGCGGGGAAACTGAAGACTGCAGCATACTGGAGTTGCAAGCCAGCATAGCTAATACCCATGATTGCGATAACACCAAGCAAACTATAACCAATTATTGGTATGGAACGTCCGCAGACTTGCCACAGCAACATCGTGGCGAAAAACAGAAGGGTGCATTGGGTTGCTACATCAGTAAACGAAACGCGCAGCAACAGCAGCAATTGCTGCATCACAATAATCGCCAATGCGGTTGCAATCGCCCCAATCACTAGTTGCAGTGTGATTGGGCTGCGTTCGCAAGCAAAGCGATAGCGCCAATAGCCAACCAGTTGTATGGACGTTGCGTGTTGATGGCGCAACGGCTGAAACAACAGTACGTGCAGCAGAAAACCCAGCATGCAGCCAAGGATAATCGCGAATAGCAAATATCCCGCTGTATTAAATGCCTGTTGATAGAGAGCAAACAACAAAAACCCCCAACCAATACTATTGTCAATGAGGTTGCGGTGCCGACCTGCCGCATTGTTTGCAACCGCAATGCAAAGCAACGCTGCACCAATGGCAATGGCATTGATAAATTCGTTGGCAATACCCAACCTGGCAGCTGTGAGCCTAGCAATGGCTATGAGTGCAATACTAGCAATAATACACAGTGCCTGGGAACTCACAGTTATTGCATGTATGGTTTAGAAAAATACGGCTTGGATAACGCCAGCGCAAGTCGGGCATCTATTGCCTGTTGTTGTTGGCAAAACCATATTGCCAGACCACTGATAATGACCATGATGGACGGCAACCAAAAATACAACGATGAAATGCCAAACCATTGAGTTGGCGCGATGATTGGCACAATCATGATGGCAATACCAAGCGGAAACAGCAGGATTAACAACCATAGCAGTAGCGATCTGCGAGCAATGGTGTATTGATAATATGCGTTTGGGGGTAGACTCATTGCCAATAGTTTTGTGAAGAATGCCGAAAAATCATAGCGATATAAACACGAATGTATAGTAAATTACAAGTCAGCAAAAAGGTATCTGCGTATGGGCGAGTCTGGATGGCAAAGCGCAGGATTATCATGGTGTTCATCATTGCTGGAATTGCTGGTTTTGTTGTTGAATATACATTGATTTATGTAGGCGATACGCTGTTGCAGCTAGGACCGCGGCAGCCACGCATTGTTTATGCTTGTGGAGCTGATTCGCAGTAATAAGCCGCTGATATTTTATGGCGCGCTGGCTGCGGCATTTGCTGTTGCATCGTTGCTGTTGGGTACTGAGTTGTTGCTGCATTTTTTGCAGACAGGGTTAGTGCCGCGGCTGCCAACTGCTGTGCTTGCTGCAGGGCTTGGCATTGTTGCCGCAACGATTGGTTTTGCTGGGGTTATTTTGCACAGCACGGTAAAATACCAAACCGAAACGAAGCGGTTGCTGTACTTGGCGTTGTCACGATTTAGGCAAGAGTAAAATCACAGCTGCGCAATAGCGTTGACGTTGGCGCGTAAGTGTGCTGGCGAAATTGTACCGTTGACTATACAAACGTTGTTTGCAACAGTATTAGCTTGAAAAAATGCTTGGTGAATATTGAGATTGTGGCCGCTGTTGAGCACTTTTTTAGCGAGGACAATTGTGGTTTTCCATTGTGGGTGCGCGTTGAGTCGCGCGGTGTCTTGCGGTGTAAGTTGGTTGGTTTCCAGCATAACGACACCTGCGGCATCGCAAGTTTTCAATGCGCCAGCAAGTGTTTTAACTGACATGCCAAATATTTGAATATGCCCTTTGCGTTGCAGCGATTGCATTGTCGCAAACACCCCATAGTCGTCGATGATGCGGGCGTCATCACCGTTTGAGTGGATCAAGGCAATATCGATGCAGTCGCGCTTTAGTTGCCCCAAGCTGCGCTCAATACTGCTGGTAATTGCGCGCTGGCTAAAATCAAAATGCGATACTCCATTTGTGTAGCGTTCACCTGCTTTAGTGCACACCAGCCAATCGTTGGCTACTTGGGGAAGTAAGCTACCCAAGCGCTGTTCACTGTTGCCATATGCTGCTGCTGTGTCGATGAGGGTGATGCCGCTATCTGCGGCAATCTGGAGTAATTGGAGCAGGTCTGCGTCTGTTGGTATGGTAAATGCGTTGGGATATTTCACATCTTGGTTGCGACCAAACTTCACAGTGCCTAACCCAAGTTTGCTGATCGGTGTGCGCAGCAGTGTTGCAGATAGATATTGCATCAATCATTCATTCCGTAATTTGGCGCAGCATAGTTTAGTGAACCTCTGATTAAGTCCATGATGGGCGAGACGGAGAAAAAACGCTGATGATAACTAGACGCAGTGCGCAGATAATACTGGTGGTATTATTAAGTGCTGCAACGACGTTAGCGCAGCGTTTTTTCCCGTCCTTCTGTTGAATATACTTTGGGTTTGATGGTAGCGGTACTTGCTGTGTTGCATCCCTTGGCGTATATGCTACGGCATGCGCCTGCGGAATGCGCCTTGCAATCATCAGCAATTGCCATCAAACTCGTTCCATCAGCGACTTAATCAGAGGTTCCTTAGTGAATTATACCATCGCCAATGCGGATTGTCATGCCAGCAGTTAATGTTGTATTCCAAGCGGCGAATTTGCTACCTGTCAACAATATGATCGTTGAACCTAGCTGAAAATGACCAATATCTGCACCGCATGCAATGTCTATATTATACTTGGTAGTAGTGATTACTCTTGGTGTGGGTTGGATGACACCAGCCCAACTTGTTGCCATGCTGCCGACAATCATCGCGCCAACAAAAATCACGGCTAGAGGACCGATGGCAGTGTCGAACATGCATATCAGGCGCTCATTGCGTGCGAATAAATTATCGACGTGATTGCTAGTTGTGGTGTTTACCGCAAACAGTTTTCCTGGGACAAAGCGCATGGTCTGGAGTGTTCCGGCAATGGGCATATAGATTCTATGTATATCTGCAGGGGATAAATACAGTGTGGCATAGTTGCCGCCGTTGAATTGCCTGGTGTCAATCCGTGGTTGGGTATGGCTATTGGCAAGCAGCGCCTCTAGATGATAGCTGTGGCATTTGGCTTGGATGAGTGTTTGTGAGGCATCAATCCGTCCGAGTTGGCTGATGGTGGCATCAGTCGGGGCGTAGCATGTTGCGCCTGTAAAAGTGCGGGGTTTTGGCGCACGGGTAAAAAATTCATTAAACGAATGAAAGGCTGTTGGGTCAGTTTGCTGCGCCTGTGACATATCAATCGAATATGCGCTGATGAAGCGACGAATAACCCAGTGGGAAATTGCTCCCAGTCTGGCGTTGGCAAGTAATCCAAATACCCGTGATATTGTGTGTTGCGGGACAATGTGTTGGAGACAGATATACAGCGATGTCGCAAAAGATGTGTTCATAGTGTCCTCGTGCATTCAATGTTATCAATAATGTTATCAATATGGAGGGTCTTGCCAATGATCGCAGCGGCTAAAATAATCAGTTGTTGACAAGATGGATGTGGCGCAGCCAGCTGTAAATCGCGCATGGCAACTTGCTTTGGAGTGAATCCTTGCCTGCGTAATTGTAGCAGTGCTCAATTTTCTACAATTTCTGGCTGCTCGTCAACTGCGAGTTGTTGTTGGCATTGTTGTAATGTTGGATACAGTTGTGGTGACACTGTGCGCTGTTGTTTGTCTAAGGAATCTTTGATTAACTCGCTGCTGGGGCGAGTTTGCCTGCAATTGTTGATGATTGCAAGGCGCAAACCGCATGCCGTAGCATATACGCCAATGGATGCAACACAGCAAGCGTAAGCAATTGCCGCAAACCCAAAGTATATGCAACACAACGACGGGAGAAAACGCTGCGCGCCGTCGTTGCAGCACTTGGCAACACCCACAAGACCACCAGTATTATCAAGTGCTGCGCTTAAGTTTCATCAGCGTTTTTGCTCCGTCTCGCCCATTATGGACTTAATCAGAGCTTCCTTATGTGTAGCTGTGCGCATCCGTAGGGAATTCTCCTGCATGGACAGCGGCAACATATGCCGACATTGCCGCTTGAATACTATTTGTTTCCGCAAGAAAATCTTTGACAAAACGTGGTGGTTGCGGATGAGTGCCGAGTAAATCGTAGCCGACTAATACTTGTCCATCTGTTTGTGCGCCTGCACCAATACCGATGGTAGCGCATTCAAGGTCTCTGCTGAGATTCCACGCTATTTCACTTGGAATACATTCAAAGACTATCATCGATATTCCAGCTCTATCGAGCGTAAAAGCGTCATGGAGCAGTATTTCCTGTGATGCTTCACTCTTGCCTTGCAGCTGATAGCCATCGAGCATATGGATTGATTGCGGGGTTAAGCCGACATGACCACAGACAGGAATGCCTAATTGGGTAAGTTGGACTACGTATGGTTTGAGCCACGCACCGCCTTCGAGCTTGACCATGTGGGCGCCTGCTTTGATAACGTCAACAGCTTCTGCAACACAACGTTCGACACTTGTTAATGAACCAAAAGGCATGTCGGCAATAATAAACGTGTGCGGTGCGCCACGAGCAACGGCATTGGTGTGGTAGAGCATGTCATTAATGCTGACATCATGGGTACTGGTGTGACCTTTGATAACCATGCCGAGTGAGTCACCGACTAACAAGACATCTGTATTTGCTTGTTCAGCGATACGTGCCAACGTTGCATCGTATAACGCTATGGCGGCAATGCGTTCATGGTTAAGCTTTTTTTCAATCAGTTTTGGCAAAGTTAACATAGGCTGCGTATGTGGTATTATGTGAATGAAGTGTAATATTTTATGCATGTTGTTGACAATTGCAGTAATAGTTATGCAATAGTTTTATTATTTCAATAGGACATTGACTCGTGGTAGATACAACATTAGCACAGCCGACATTTGAGTTGGCGTGTGACTTAATGGCGCGACCTTCGGTTACGCCATTAGACTGTGGCAGTCAGCAAATGCTTGCAGATCGATTGCGTAAATATGGTTTCGCTGCGACGTGGTATAACGATGGAGATGTCACGAATGTTTGGCTGTATCGCCATGGTAGGCAAGGCGCACCACTGCTATGCTATGCTGGGCATACCGATGTCGTGCCGCCTGGTGATGTGAGTAAATGGAAATATCCACCATTTGAGCCAACAGTCCACGCAGGTTGTTTATACGGACGTGGTGCAGGCGATATGAAAGCGAGCATCGCCTGCGCGGTCGTGGGGATTGAGGCGTATCTTGAACAACACCCTGACACAGCATTAAACATTGCACTGCTGCTAACCAGTGACGAAGAAGTTGGCAGCGCTCATGGTAGCCAATATCCAGTGCAGCAACTTGCAAAGAAGGGTGTTCGTATTGACTATTGCGTGATTGCTGAACCATCTTCACGTGCCAACAGTGGTGATCGTGTGCGTATTGGTCGGCGTGGTTCAACGACTGGCTGGGTTACATTTAAAGGCAGGCAGGGTCACGCTGCCTACCCTGAATATGTAAAAAACCCTATTCATACAGCAATGGTTGCAATGACTGCGCTGCAACAAGCAGACTGGGGCAGTGCTAACAAATCATTTCCTGTTTCTACTTTTCAATGGGTAAATTGCCATAGCGATGCAGGGGCTGTGAATGTGATTCCCGCCACGATGGAGGCTGCGTGTAATGTCCGCTATTCAACAGATTTTACTGATGAAACAATCTGGCAATATGTCCGAAAAATACTCGATAGCTGTGACTGTGAGTATGACCTTGCTTACCAGTCCTCAGGGCGGCCATTTGTCAGTCCAGATGGGCTACTGCGTCAATCATTACGCGAGTCAATTCAAAGTGTTATGGGTTTTGAGCCAGAATTTACTACATGCGGTGGCACCAGTGACGGGCGATTTTTGATTGATATTTGTGACCAATTACTCGAGCTTGGACCTGTTGTTGCCTATAACCACCAGGTTGATGAACGCATCCATATGGAAGAATTGAGTAATTTGCCAAACATTCATCTTGCGCTGCTCAAGCGGTTAGGGAAGCTCTGATTAAGTCGCTGATGGAGCGAGTTTGCCTGCAATTGCTGATGATTGCAAGGCGCAAACCGCTAAGCGCATGCCGTAGCATATACGCCAAGGGATGTAACACAGCAAGTACCGCTTGTAGGCAAACCATCATATATTCAATAGAAGGCCGGGAAAAAACGCTGCGCTAACGTCGTTGCAGCACTTGATAATACCACCAGAATTATCTGCGCACTGCGTCTAGTTATCATCAGCGTTTTTTCTCCGTCTCGCCCATCATGGACTTAATCAGAGCTTCCTTAGGAAAGCTCTGATTAACTCGCTGATGGCGCGAGTTTGATGGCAATTGCTGATGATTGCAAGGCACAAACCGCTAAGCGCATGACCTAGCTATACGCCAAGGGATGCAACACAACCTCCGTAGCAATTTACACTTAGGGCATTGTATAAACAGAAGATTTTAGTCAGCAACGCGATACCACGCTCTATATAAGTTACATTGTTACAATAACGCGCCACCACGCCCCATGTAATAAGTTATATTGTTACAATTAATAGTCACATTAACTAATAGTCAAATTAACTTAACTCAACCATTGTTTGGGTATTAGTATGCTGATTTTTTTTACTTGCGTAGTGTTAGCTGCGTTTCACACTATACATTTTAGGATGAATATGCTTTCTGTTGATCAAATTAAAAAAGCGCCAAAACGAGATTATATGAATGATGAACAGCTGGATTTCTTCAAAAACATGCTATTAGAACAAAAACAGCAGGTGACTGAAAACTTGGGAAGTGCGCGGCTAGCGTTGGGCACGTTTACGCGTGAGAATGACGAATTGGATAAGGCACAAATGGAAGAAGATAGCCGGCTGCAGTTTCGTATTATTGAGCGTGAAACACAGTTATTGCGAAAAATTGACAAATCTTTGACGCGGATTAACCGTAAAGGATATGGCTATTGTGAAGAAACTGGCGAGCCAATTGGTATTCCTCGTTTGTTAGTGAGACCTACGGCGACATTATCAGCAGAAGCAAAGCTATTGCGTGAGGATAGCGAGCGCAACTTTGGCTAGAAAAACGCGCTGAATCAAAATTGATATTATGTGATTGGTTTCATCCATTTGCGTAAGGTAATGTTTTGATTTTTTTTGTAAAGTTCAAAATATAACACGGGTTTTGCTTTACCTCCTGTATCGCCAACTGTTGCTATTTTTTTTCCAACTTTCACAGTGTCGCCTGCTGCCACATTGACGGTGCCATTGTGTGCATACACGCTTAAAAACCCACTGCCATGATCGAGTACCACCATTAAGCCAAGATTTTTAACCCAGTCGGCATACAGAACTGTCGCATCAGCAACGGCGACAACAGGTTGCTGCAGTTTGCTATAAATATAGATTCCTTTACCATGCATGTCGGTGCTGATAATTGCTTTGTTGTTCATAGGCCATGGTATTTTTCCGCGAAATTTATGCAAAGAAGGGTTGGCTTTTCTGGTTAATTTTTGGACAGATGCGCTATCAAATTTGTTGACAAATGCGTGCAGCTGTTTGAGTTGCTTGCTTGTTTCTAATTGACGATTGCTCAATGTTGCCAGCAATGATTTGCGTTCTTTCAGCTGTTGGTTCAGGGTTAGCAGTGATCTTTTTAGGTTGGTTTGTTGCAAGGTTGATAACTTTTTGGCTTTTACTTGTTCATTGCTAAGTGCTCTGTTTTGCGCACTGAGGTTATTAAATTTTGTAAGTTGTTGCAGCTGATATTTTTGAAAGTATTTGAGATATTCTAGGTTGCGCTGCCAATCTTGGGTGTCGTCGCTATTGAAGAGTAGTCGCAGTGGTGATTTTTGTTGTTGTATGTACATAAGCAGCGTGATATCAAGAATTTGATCAATGTGTAACGCTATTTTTTGTTTTGATTGAAACAATAAATCTTGTATTTCTGTGGCGCGGAATATTTGTTTTTTTCCTTGCATACGCAGTTGCTTTACTTGTTTTTGCGCGGTTGCAATTTTTTTTTCTATGCTCTGGATGGCTTGCAGTGCTGTATTTTTAGACTGTTGGGTATTGTCAAACTGTTGTTGTTTTTTATGTATTTCATCAAGTGTTCGCATCAATTGTTGTTTGGTATTTGCAACAAGCGGTTGGGATACAGACACTAAAATACAGAATGATATAATGTATTTTCTCATTGTTCTTCGGTTTCTATGATGTATTCAAACATGGTATAAATGTAACGAATTTGTTTGAGTTCTTGAAGTTTTTGTAGCAATGATATGGCGTTGCTCCGTCTGACTAGGCCGAGTAAATAAATGCTGTCGTCATAGACTACATAGCGCACATTAGTCGTAGCAATTTTGCTAAATAATAGGCGCTTTTCGATTTGACCAGCAGTAATAAAATCATCGAGTGGTGAGTCAGGAAAACGGCGATTGCCAATAGTAATTTGATTAAATAATTTGCGGACACCAGCAATGCGTTGGGTAAAATTACCAGCTTTGCGTTTTAAGTTGTCATCGGGGGCATTGCCGTACAGCAATACATAGCCATTCAGAGCTTTAGCGCGGATATCATAAAAAGTAAATCGTTTATCTACCGTCTCTAGATTAACATTGACAAAATCCTCAATAAGCCTGTCTTGCTTAATGCGGTGGTCTGAAAGAAAGATTGACTCTGCTGCAAATACTGCTGTATTTTGAAATAACAGCAATACAATGATACAGCGGTACAACATTATTACTATTACTCGAATAATGCAGGGAATAGTGCTCTATCAATCGCATCACACAATGCGTGTAAAATGACGATATGCATTTCTTGGATTCGTGCCGTAGAATTGCTGGGGACGCATAATTCAACATCTCCTTGTTGCAAAAAACCACGCAGTATGCCGCCATCTTTCCCAGTTAAAGCAATGACTTTAACTCCTTTTTGCTGAGCAACTTGGATTGCCATATTGATGTTTTCAGAGTTACCGCTAGTGGAAATTGCGATGAGTCCATCACCAACACTGCTGATTGCTGCAATTTGTTTTGAATATATTTCACTATAGGAATAATCATTGGCAATCGATGTGAGCGTCGATGTATCTGTGGTTAATGCAATGGCAGCGAGAGGTGGTCGTTCTACTTCAAAGCGATTGACAAGCTCTGCAGCAAAATGTTGCGCATCTGCAGCACTGCCGCCGTTGCCGCATATCATAATTTTTTTATCGTTTTGTAATGCGGCAACGAGAACAGCAACAGCGTTGCAAAAATCATTCTCAAGCACCGTGGCTGACTGTTGTTTGGTAGCGATGCTTGCAGAAATAATATCTTGAAAATGCTGGTGCATGAGTCGTATATTGGCATCCAAAAGAGGGTGTTCGTTTTGATTTATTGTTGGTGCGCCCGAAGAGATTCGAACTCCTGACCTCCTGGTTCGTAGCCAGGCGCTCTATCCAACTGAGCTACGGGCGCGCTTGTGGCATCGTAGCATATAGTTTTACAAGTGCAGTAGTTTTCATGCGTTGTATGGGTATGATAATCACAAAATGACTGCATTTACAATTAAAGCGATTGCGGGTAATAGACGCTGCATGTTGCGTAATACGTTCCATGCTATATTTTTATTTGGTAAACAGATCTTTGATATTTACTCTACGAGGCATCCATGGCTAAAGTTTCGACAAATGATTTTAAAAACGGCTTGAAAGTAATGATTGATGGAGATCCTTGTTCACTGCTGGAACACGTGTTTGTGAAACCTGGCAAAGGACAGGCATTTGTCCGCGTTAAATTGCGTAATTTACGTACTGATAAAGTTTGGGAGCGAACATTCAAATCTGGCGAAAGTCTTGATATTGCCGACGTTATAAATTTAGAAATGCAGTTTTTATACGCTGATGACCAACTATGGTATTTCATGGCAATGGATGGCAGTTATGAACAATACGTAGCGAATGCCACAGCCGTAGCGCGTGCATCCCCATGGATTAGTGCAGAAGATCAATGCACTGTTACCTTGTTCAACGGTGCGCCGTTAGCGGTGGAACCACCAAATTTTGTGAATTTAGCGGTGACGGATACCGACCCAGGGCTGCGTGGTGACACCGCCAGTGGCGGCACAAAACCGGCTACGTTGGCTACAGGTTCAGTCGTAAAGGTGCCTCTTTTTATAGAAATTGGTGAAGTTTTAAAAATAGATACGCGCAGCGGCGCGTATATTTCTCGCTGTTAGTATGCGTGTTGCGGTGGTGATGGACTCGATAGCGCGGGTCAAGTACATTAAAGACACAACGCTTGGGCTGTTATTTGAGGCGGCAAAGCTAGGCTTTGAGCTGCATTATATCGAAAAGAGCACGCTTACAATTCACTTAGGCTACGCGCAAGGAATAAGCCAAGCGCTGACTGTGCGTGCAGATGCTGCAGATTTTTACACTGTTGCAGCGCCACAACAGCGAAAATTAGCTGAATTTGACATTATCTTGATGCGCCAGGACCCGCCATTCAATGCCCAGTTTTTATATAACACCCATGTGCTGTCACTTGCTGAACTCCAAGGAGCAACGGTGGTGAATAACCCACAAATGCTCCGAGATTATAATGAAAAAATTTATTCGTGCCATTTTGCAAAGTTTGCACCCGACACACTGGTAAGCAGCAACATGGCTGAGTTATACGGACAATACCAACAGTGGCGTGATGTTATTATCAAGCCGCTTGATGGGATGGGAGGCAAAGGGATTCTCCACATTAAACCCAACGATGATAACGCGCATTCGGCAATTGAGCTGCTGAGCGCTGATGGCCACGTTGCGATAATGATGCAACAGTATATTGCTGCCGTAGCTCAAGGCGATAAACGTGTGTTGTTGATTGACGGTGAACCAGTTGCATATTGCTTGGCGCGTGTTCCGCTACCGCATGAGGCAAGAGCAAATTTAGCAGCAGGTGGGGTAGGCGTCACCCAGCCACTTGGCACTCGAGACCGTGAAATTGCAACAGTTGTAGGGGATCAATTGCAAGGAAAAGGACTGCACCTTGTTGGCATTGATATTATTGGTAAATATTTAATAGAAATTAACGTTACCAGCCCAACGGGAATACGAGAAGTTACTCGTGATTCTGGCGTAGATATAGCAGCATTATTTTGGAATAGCGTGTTATCAACAGCATGAGCAAGGTGACGGTGCTGTTGTATCCATTAACGCTATTAACGCTAATAGTAGCACCAAGCCCAGCGCTGGCATGCGAATGCGACCAGCTGCTTGAGCTGGGTTTTGATGCACAAGTAACCGAGATTCCAGCAGACAGCTTGGGGGTAGTGTGGCGCGGTGATTTATATGCAGCAGACAGAAAGTATGCTCAATTGTTCACGGCGCAGGAAATGTCGGCAGATGGCGCGGTCATGGATGTTGGGGTTGTAGTTTCGAGCACCTATCGAGACGCCTCGCGGTTTGGCCCGCACCTGATTAATGTTGCGGACGGTTTTGTTGTCGGCAACACCTATACTATCCAAACCAACGACGTCGAATTTCCAAATGCATTTCGCGATTTACGCCCGAAAGTACGGATAACAAAAAAAATTCGTTTTACCGTTGCTGCGGCAACATTGGCAGATATTGCGTTTGCTGGAAAGATAGAGGTCGGCTCATTACAACAAGGTATCGTGCATACCCAAGCCTATCACAACCTTTGCACATCGAGTTTTCATGGGGCGTGGAAGGATGTGCGTGTTGCCCTGCCTGCGAGTATTTTGCGCTGGCAACGCCTGCTGGATGTTCGCGTAGCAATAAATGGCAAACCGTGGCAGTATCAAACATCACGTTGTGGTGATTCATACACTACTATTGCCAATGGCATGCTAACAACGCGAGTATTTGCGCTGTGCAAGACAATGACAGATGCTTCTCCAAAAGACGAGGCGACTCTTATTGAAAAATTATTCACCAAAACCCAATCTTTTGTGAAGGATGGGAATAAACACACGGACCGTAGCATGGTTAACAACTATGAATTTACCTATATTACAGGAGATATGCAGCTAACCCTGCAAACCACTGCCAACGGCATTTTGTGGCAAAAAAGCATGCCGATAATGGTTGACTGTCGATGATATTTCAAACGATTAAATCGGTACACATTATCGCGATGGTCGCTTGGTTTGCTGGATTGTTGTATTTACCTAGATTGTTTGTATACCACGCCCAAGCACAAGAACAGGCTGATTACCAACGATTTTGCGTGATGGAACGTAAACTATATAAATCAATAATGACTCCAGCTGCGATGGTGACCGTGGTATCTGGTATTGGCTTGATGCATTTTTTTATTTCCAGCGGCGGTAGTCTGGGGTTGTGGTTTATCCTTAAATTGGGTTGTGTAACTCTATTGCTGGTTTTTCATCTGCGCTGTGGGCGATTCATTAAGCAATTTGCGGCAAAACAACCGCTAACAACCGAAAAATATTTTCGCTATTTTAATGAAATACCAGCAATATTGTTGATAGCGATTATCGTGTTAGTTGAGTTTCAAAATAATTTATTTCAAAGCCCATGAGCTACTTAGTATTAGCGCGTAAATACAGACCCAAAAATTTTGCAGCGATGATTGGGCAAGAACACGTAAAAAAAACATTAACGTATGCGTTAGAAAATGACCGCCTCCATCATGCATACTTATTCACAGGCACCCGCGGTGTTGGGAAAACCACCATTGCCAGAATTTTTGCCAAGTGTGTGAATAACCCTGCAGGCGTGACGGCAGCACCAGACGAGTCTACCGCTGTTGCCAAGGCGATTGATGCTGGAAAATTTTTAGACTTGGTCGAGCTTGATGCTGCATCTAACACTGGCGTCGACAGCATGCGCGAGCTGCTCGATAATGCCTACTATCCCCCGTCCAGCGGTCGATATAAAGTCTATTTAATCGATGAAGTCCATATGCTTTCGATGAGTAGTTTTAATGCATTGCTGAAAACTCTGGAAGAACCCCCAGCACATTTAATATTTTTATTTGCCACCACTGATCCTAAAAAACTACCAATCACAATTGTTTCACGCTGCCTGCAAATGCACTTGAAACATATTGCAGTTGATTTAATTCGCCAGCACCTGCAGCATGTATTAACTGCAGAAAATATCACCTTTGAACCACAGGGTCTTGACATGTTAGCGCAAGCAGGGCAAGGGTCGATGCGTGACGCTTTGAGTTTAACAGATCAAGCAATTGCCTTTGGAAATGGTAGCGTTAATGCAGCAGAAGTTAGTGATATGTTAGGCATTGTTGGTGTGGAACATGCCAACAATATATTGCGTGCGTTGCTGGATGGTGATGGCAAAACCATGCTCAACGTTGCTGAGGAAATCGCCAGCGCAGGCAGTGATCCGCATGATGTTATTCAAGCACTGCTGGCATTGCTGCAAGCAATTGCGACGATGCAAATTACCGATCTGCCTGACCAAAAGTTTGCTCCAAGCGAGCAGGAACTTATCCAGCACTACGCAGCTACCAAGCCAGCAGAAGACATCCAACTGTATTATCAAATATTATTTAAAGGGCTTGATGAATTATATTTGCTACCAAACCCGATGATGGCGGTAGAAATGTTGCTGCTGCGCGCATTGGCGTTCATGCCCGCTCCGCAACCAGCAGCGTCAATCGCAACTCCAGCTGTAAAGCCTGCAACAACGCCACAGGCTAGCAACCCTATTCCAGCAGCGCACACCGATGATGACAGCAGTCCTAATAACATCCACCAAGCCGCCACAACTCCACAGCAACAACCAAAGCCAGCAGCGCCAACAAAGCCCGCTGCAACACCACCTCCTCTCCAACAGCAACGACCCACAATTGCCAGCAACGCTGCTAAATCTAGCGCTGGTTTTGCTGAAAAATCAGTAACAACTTTGCAGCAAATCCCGCAGCATGCTGTGATATCGTCAACTGAGCAGACCAAGCCAACTGCCCAAAATGATATTGCGAACGACAAACAGGTGGGTTCAATACCGCCAGCACCAGCACCAGCACCAGCACCAAGCACAGCGGCACAGCATTCTCAAATTGACCCTGCCAGTGCTGGCACAGACCACGCGATAACTAGCACAGAACTTCCAAAAATAAATAATGACGCGTGGATTAAAGCCTGCGCAGCATTAGCGGAAAAAGGCGGGCTTGAAACCCATTTGTTACGCCAATGTGTGCTGAAGCTGCAAACTGGTAATACCTTGCATCTGGTCATGAGTAGCAAAAATTTTGTTGCCTGGGATGATGAACGCTATCAGCAGCCAGTGCTTGAGTTGATTCGCTCAATGTTTATCACAGCGTTTGATTATTGTATCGAAGTTGATGATGAGTTTGTCGCCAGTGCACAAAGCCCTGCGCAATACATGCAAACAAAACAAGCAGAAAGTCAACAGGCTGTTGCAGAAATGACCGTAGCAAGTAGCCATGTGCAAAGTATTTTGCAGCAGTTTCCTGGTGCTTGGATTACAGAAACACATGCAATAAAAAAAACCTAAGGAACTGCTGATTATTCCATGATGGGCGAGACGGAGAAAAAACGCTGATGATAACTAGACGCAGTGCGCAGATAATACTGGTGGTATTGTGGGTGTTGCCAAGTACTGCAACGACGTTATTACCGTTTTTTTCCCGTCGGTGTGTTGAATATATGATGGTTTGCGGCAATTGCTTACGCTTGCTGTGTTGTTGCATCCCTTGGAGTATTTGCGGGGCATGCGCGCTGCGCCTTGCAATCATCAGCAATTGCAGGCAAACTCGCTCCATCAGCGACTTACATCAGATATTCCATAATACGATTTGGAGAAATTATGTTTAATGGGAACATGGGAGATGCGTTGCAGCAAGTCAAAAAAATGCAACAACAAATGGAGGGCTTGCAGCAACAAGCGAAACAGCAACAAGCTGTTGGTGATGCCGGCGCAGGTATGGTTAAAGTAAATATTGATGGTGGCTATCGGTGTCACAATGTAGCAATAGACCCAAGTCTATTGACTGAGGATATTGAAGTTATTGAAGATTTAGTTGCTGCAGCAATCAACGATGCCACTGCGCGGATAGAAAAAAAACGCCAAGAAGTATTGTCTTCAGTGTCAGGAATGCTGCCCCCTGGGTTTCAGCTGCCGCTATAAATTGCTCCCAGTTCTTGTTCAACAGTTGGTTGATGCACTGCGAATACTTCCAGGCGTTGGTCCCAAAAGTGCGCAGCGCATGGCGTTAGATTTATTGCATAGGCATCGCCAAGAAGGGATGGATCTTGCCGCGATTTTGCGTAAAACGTTACAGCAGGTGCATCAGTGTGCGCAATGCCGCAATTATGCACAACTATCACTTTGTGAAGTATGCCTTGACCAAACCCGTGATCAGACGCGGATTTGCGTAGTTGTGCAACCATCTGATTTATTAGCGATTGATCAAAGCGGTATGTACAAAGGTTTGTACTTTGTGCTAACAGGGCTATTATCGCCCATTGAAAATATTACCCCTGAAAATATTGGGCTGGGGCAGCTTGAGCAAATGGTTGATGAACTGAATGCGCAAGAAGTAATATTAGCGCTGAGCGCAACACTTGAAGGCGAAGCAACTGCACATTATATTCAAACAATGTTGCAACAGCATTGTGTTGTGAGCCGCATTGCGCAAGGGATTCCACAAGGTAGTGAATTGGAATATTTAGATACGTCAACGCTGGCGTTGGCAATGAAAGACAGAAGATAATGAAACAAGTTATTGAATTTCTCCCATGGATGTTGTTTGCAATTACATTTTGGATTACCAAAGATATGTATTGGGCAACCGTGGTTTTGGTTGTTGTGGTCTTGGTGCAGTCGCTGTATTTATATTGGACACAAAAAAAACTTGAACCGATGCAATTAGCCACGCTGGTGTTGGTGGTGGTGTTTGGTGGGCTGACCATTTTTTTGCGGAATAACGCGTTTATTCAATGGAAGCCAACAGTCATTAACGCTTTATTTGCAGCTATATTTTTAGGCAGTCATTGTATTGGCAACAAGCCGTTGGTTGAGCGGATATTGGGGAAACAAATTTCATTGCCAAGTATGGTGTGGCGCAATCTCAGCATTATGTGGATTATCTTTTTTTTATTTTCAAGTGGAGTTAATGCGTATGTGTTGATGCATTATTCAGAAAATTTTTGGGTGAACTTTAAATTATTTGGTCAGATGGGGATTTTACTGTGTTTCTTGATTATACAAACCGTGTATATTTTTAAATATCTACCAAAGGAAGCGCAGGGTCGACCCATGCAGGTCAACCCTGAACAAAAAACTGGAGTTAATAAGGGAAGCTCTGATTAAGGCACTGATTGACTTAGTCAGAGCTTGAGATGAAATGCGCTTGACCATCTGCGTAGAGTGTACAATGTCCTATACATTCTAGTTGTTTTCTGTGTCGCTTAATACTATTCCTCGCAATACAGAAATTTTATCCAAAAAAAACTGACGTTTGCGCAAACGTCAGCTTTTTTGGGTATTATGGGTATTATGACTTTATTTTTTTAATGAGGTGTGACTATGACTACTACATCTATAAACGTTTCTGCCAATATCCCCGTAGAGCTAGGAGAGATGCTAAACAAAGTTTCACGGGCTGAGGAAAGGTCTAAAAGCTACTACATCAAAACAGGTTTAGAGCAATTATTGAGAGAAAAACTTGAAGATTTAGAGGATTATCAGCAAGCTAAACAAGCGCATGATGAATTTATAGCTTCTGGTGAAAAGGCTGTGACTTTTGCAGATGTTTTTAGAAACGTAAAATAACTAATATGACGTGGACGTTTGAATTTTCAAACAAAGCAGAAAAACAGTTTAAAAAGCTAGATGATACAACACAGTCAAGAATTAAAAAGGCAGTTTTAGAAAAATTGGTTGTCAATCCAAAGTTAGCTTGAATACCTTGAATACCTTTAATAGGCGATAAAACGCGAATTTATAAATTCAGGGTAGGGGATTATAGGCTGTTGTGTGCAGGCTGTTGTGTGCAAGAGATGATCAAAAGCTACATGTTTTGGTTGTTAAGGTGAGGCATAGACGAGAGGTTTATAGAAGATAATATTAAAAAAAGATTACGAAGCTCTGATTAAGTCCATGACGGACGAGACGGAGTAAAAACGCTGATGATAACTAGGGTGGTCCTGACTAACTCACTCCATCTATGCATGAATAACAGGAACGAAAATAACATGTGGTATAGCATTGTAGCGACTGACGTCGCGGCTAGTCTGGCACTGCGCCAGCGCGTCCGCTGCGAGCATTTGGCGCGTATTCAAGTTTTACTCGATCAAGGAAAACTATTGGTAGCAGGGCCTAATCCCGCTATCGATACGCCGCAACCAGCTGAGTTTGGTTTTTCAGGGTCAATTATCATTGCTGCGTTCGCATCATTAGCACAGGCGCAACAATGGGCTGATAATGATCCATATGTTACAGCAGGGGTGTATGAAAACGTTATGGTACAACCGTTTTTACCAGTTCTGCCTGCACAATACTCAACGGAAATATTGTAGCAGCTCCCCAATTGTTCAGCACCAGCAGTCGACGCATACGATGTTGCCACAAAGTCATATCTGTTGGAGTGATAACATTCCGCACTCTACAATATTTGCAGATATGTATTATGGTGAAAATGGTATTGCTGAAAGCCGAGCGGTATTTATCGAGAATAGCGGTCTGCCACGTATATTTGCCGATGCAGCACCACATAGCATCATTACTATTGGTGAATTAGGGTTTGGTACAGGGCTTAACTTTTTACTCGCATGGCAGGCTGTATTAGATTCTAAGCGTGCAGACATTCAATTGGTTTTTGAAAGTCTGGAAGGGTATCCGCTGACTATCACCGAGATGCAGCGAGCACTGCAGCAATGGCCAACAATTAACAACATAGCGCAGCAACTGTTGCGGGTATATCCACCACGGTTAGCAGGTGATTGGGTGCTGCATTTTTCGCAAGTGCGGTTGCAACTGCACTTTGCCGATGTTGATGTTGCTATACAACGCTACCAACATAACCAGCAGATATGGTTTTTAGATGGCTTTGCGCCAAGCAACAATGCGGCGATGTGGAGCAAGAAAATATGCACAGCAATAGCCAATACAAGCGCGGATGGCGCGATTGCTGTCTCGTTTAGCGTCGCGCGCGATGTGGTTGATAACTTACAAGATGCAGGGTTCGTTGTCCGCAAAAAACAAGGATATGCGCATAAGCGCCATATGCTCTACGCTGAATATTTTTCAAAGAAGACAGCCGCAGCCAAACCCTGCAACAGCGTCGCAGTTGTCGGTGCTGGGATTGCTGGGGCGCATATTGCCCGACAACTTGCAGCAACTGGCGCACAAGTGACCGTGTTTGAACAACATGCAACGATTGCCAACGGCGCTTCTGCCAACCCGTATGCAGTGACATTCTTTAAACCAGTTGCGGATGCAACAGCAGAGTCCTTTTTCCGCTGGCAAGCATATGTCTACAGCATCAGCTGGCTGTTGCAACGCAGCGCCGCTGCAGTGCATTGCATTGGTAGTAGCTACCTGGCTGTTACAGCACGGCAGCGCAAATGGTTGGCGCGTCTGTCGCAAATGCAGCAAAGCGCAACACCGTGGCTGGAAATTACTGATGATGCGGTGGTATTTCGTGACACTATGGTTGTAAATATGCCGTGCCTTGTAGCCGAATTACTCGACCATCAGCGTATTTGTGTAATAACAAATCATGCTGCGCAGAGCCACTTTACCAACACCAGTAGCATTACCAACACCAGTAGCATTACCAACACCAGTAGCATTGAAAATGACAGTCAGTATGACGCGGTAGTATTGTGCGTCAACCATGCTTGGCAGCCATGGGGGATGCAGATTGCGGGACGGCGCATTCGCGGGCAAATTGGATATTGGCAACAGCCAGGCAGCGACTTTATCCATTGCGACCAACACTATGCATTATCGAGCAGAAACCAGCGTTGTATTGGTGCAAGCTATGATTTGCACAACCTCGATTGCAGCGACAATAAAGCAGAGATTGACCACATCGCCAAGCTACTTGCAACCAGCAGTAACCAGAGCATACAACTGCCAGCACATGTGCGATTATGGTCAAATCTGCGCCAGGTACAGAATGATAATTGGCCTGTCTGTGGCAGCCTTGGCGGGCAACGCACCAGCTATGCACTATTAGGGCTGGGTTCTAAAGGCAGCATTCTTGCGCCGTATTTGGCGATGCTGCTCGCCAATGAGATACGCGGAATACCGCCGCCAATAGCCGCAGCAACATACGCAAAACTCTCACCGCAACGTTTCGTACAGCGTGGCTAGCAGGCGCTGTGCTAGGGAAGTGCTGATTAAGTCGCTGATGGAGCGAGGTTGCCTGCAATTGCTGATGATTGCAAGGCGCAAACCGCTAAGCGCATGACCTAGCTATACGCCAAGGGATGCAACACAGCAAGTACCGCTGCAGCAAACCCAAAGTATATTCAACACAACGACGGGAAAAAAGCGGTACTAACGTCGTTGCAGCGCTTGGCAATACCCACAATACCCACCACAAGACCACCAGTATTATCTGAGCACTGCGTCTAGTTATCATCATCGTTTTTTCTCCGCCTCACCCATCATGGAGTTAATCAGAGCTTCCCTAATCAGCTAATCTGAATGATATGTAAATTTTAATCTCCATTTATTCAAGGTATTATCATCATAGTATGCATAGTCTCCTTCTGTAAAATCATCGTTTGAAAATAAATCCTTCACTGTTATTGTCCATTGACCAGATATTTTTTCACCAAAAAACGCATTCACAGCTATGGGTTGATCATAATTTAGGTTAGCTTGAGTGTGCCCTGTTCCTGCAGGATACGCCGTATAGATTGTTCCAGCAGGCGATGTTAAAGATATTTCTATGTCTTGCAGTACTGTTGCCGTTAGGTCAATAAACAGGTTGATATGGTCAACTATTGGATTTTGTCCATTCCGTACCTCAACCATTACATTGGAGCTAAGACCATCCATATTTTTATTCGGTACAGTTTTATCATCATTATCATTGAGCACATTTTCAAAGTGTTCTGTCTCAATTCTGCTATGGGTAATCAACTGCGAATAGCTCTTCGCCATCGCTAATGCAGCATCTACATTGACTAAACCAAAACCATACCAATCGCTGTAATCAAGATCTGCGTCATTTGTAATCCAACCCCGACTAAATTGATAAGGGCCGATACCATGAATATGTGTAGTCACCTTGTAGTCGTCATCAATTTTCGTTGCTGTTTGCGCTAATATATAACGCACATCCCAAATAGTTAATGCTGGATGTTGCGAAAGTAACAAGGCAACCGCGCCACTGACAATTGCAGCCGCTGCTCGCGTACCGTGGAAAGTATTGGTGTAATTGCATATTGGATCGTCACTGTGGAATTGGAAGTTATGGTCTGATCTGCTTGCTTTACTATAACCTCTGTCACAAGAAGCTATATCTGTAGTGGGCATTCCAGGTTTTCCAGCTGATGAACCACCTTGCTCGCCACCAAGACCACTCACCCAAATAGCACCAGCAGCAGAATATCTCGAGCGTTTCCCTAAGGCGTTGACTGCGGCAACATTGATGATAGGTAAGGTGGCTATCGGATCATCACCAGATAAGCCACAGCTCGTACCTATTGCATTCGCTTGGCTGCATGCGTCACCATCACCAATATATGAATCTCCTGCAGGTTTAACAAAAATGACTCCTTTGCCGTTTCTGCCATCTTGAATCCTGCGCATGATTATTTCGTTGTAAGATGGATGTTGTATTGCGTCGTTGCCAATTGCTGCGGTATGTATTGTGCCGATGTGATCAAGGCGACTAGCTAGCTCATAGCCTAAATACACAATATCGGCGTCAACTGCAGGGGAATCAGTGGCATTGGGGGGGGTTGCATCGCCAATACTATATTGTAAATACGTGGCATTTCTATTTACACCAGCAGCCATATTGTTAAAGCCAAGCAATTTGGCTTTGGGTGCGACACCCAAGCCACCCATAACATTATCTACCATGGCAATCAAGCCAGCTATTGCTGTACCATGGTCGCCGTCAGTATCCATTGGGCTGGGATCGGTTGTTCCTGTCGCGGCATTAGGTTGCATAAAAGACCCTGTTGCAAAAGCATATCCTTGCCGAGGATCAATATTGTCAGCTAAATCAGGGTGGGTTATTTGCAATCCAGTATCAACCACGCTCACCAACGTTCCTTGACCGAGGCAGCCATCAGTGCGCCATGCACGTTGTAAGTTTAAATGGATGCTACTATCCATTTTGCTAGCATCCATGCCGATGGCAATTTGACCTTGTTGCCTACCATCTAAGTACCATTGATATCTTTCTAATGGGTTGCTATCTTTTGCCGAAATGAGTGAGCCAGTGTCACAATTAGAATCAACCGTGGTAATAGAAATAGTTGCTGTTGTAAGCAATGTGTCCTCCGCATTAGATATATAACCATTAACCGTATATTCTGCTCTTGCCACCGCTTGTGTTGGTGATCCTTTGATTACACAGCTGCCATTTTCCGCAGTTACTCTCAAACCAATAGGTAGCTGTTGCGGCGGTTGTAAGACACAGGTACTAAAATAACCAGTGCTTGTAAATCGCCATTCTTGCGTATCTTGGGTATCATGGGTTGTCAATATTGTCTGGGCAATTTTGTTAGCAATACTCGGTCGAATATTGAATACGGAAATTTGTATAGCTACAGTGCTAACATCAACATAGTTATTTGACCCAGTAATATCATAAGTAGTATTTGATGTTAAACCAAGACTGACTGCAGTGCCAGTAATGGCGCAGGTGTTAGCTCCGTTTTCGATATCACTTGCAGCTACAATCACGGCGAAACCTGCAGGTAGCGGTGGCCTTGATGTACATATAGTCACAGCACCACCATTGTTTTGAATCTTTATAGTTTGAGGAACAGAATCGGCGAAAAATGCCATTACACCGTGCGAATATGATAAATCAGGTGCTGCACCTTGGACAGTGAGGCTGATATCTGCGCTGCTATGGCCGCCAGCGTTGGACGCAGTCACCGTGTAGGTGGTTGCAACTTGCAACTGGCGTGGAGTTCCAAATATTCGGCAACTAGCGCCACCTGCCGTTGGCACAACGCTTAAGCCAGCAGGCCAAGCTGCGCTATTATCACCCACTATCTCGCAGCTTGTTACCGCCGCACCGCCACTGTTGCCAAAGATCACGGCTGCTATTCTTGTGCGGATGGTGAATAGCTGCAGGCTTGGACTTGCTAATACTGGGGGGGGGGGATTAACCACAGTGATGCTGATAGCTGCGCTGCCATCACCGCCAGCGTTGGACGCAGTCACCGTGTAGGTGGTTGCACCTTGCAACTGGCTTGGAATTCCTAATATTCGGCAATTAGTGCCATATGCTGTTGGCGCAACGTTTAAGCCAGCAGGCCAATCTGCGCTATTATCACCCACTATCTCGCAGCTTGTTATCGCCGCACCGCCACTGTTGCCAAAGAGC
This sequence comes from Gammaproteobacteria bacterium, assembly GCA_965277405.1. Classification (GTDB taxonomy): domain Bacteria; phylum Pseudomonadota; class Gammaproteobacteria. The sequence goes on along the minus strand of OZ255726.1, from coordinate 146,010 downwards.
ACGGGTGTTATGCTTGTGTCGATGGTGAATTGCTGCGGGCTTGGACTTGCTAATACTGGGGGGCTATCAACCACAGTGATTTCGATACTGGCGCTGTTATGGTCGTCATTAAACCCTCTGTTATCCGCTTTAACCGTATATTGTATTGCAGCTTGTAACTGCGTTGGCGTGCCTGTTACTTGACAACTATCTTTGTGTGGCGTTGGCACAACGGTTAAGCCAACAGGCCAAGCTGCGCTATTATCACCCACTATCTCGCAGCTTGTTACACGCCCGCCTGTATTGCCAAAGAGCACTGGAGTTATCGGGTCGTATTGTACGAATATTTGTGCGGACGGGTTTGGACTTGCTAATCTTGGGAAAATATCATGAATAGTAATGCTGATAGAGGCGCGGCTATCACCGCCACTATTATGCGCTACAACATCATAGTCTGCTGTAGTTTGCCACCGCGTTGGCGTTCCAGATATTTCGCAACCACTGCCAGCGTGCATTGGGTAAACGCGTAAGCCCAGTGGCCATGCTGTACCACTACGCATCTCTGTTGTGCAGTCTGTTATCGCACCGAGATTTGTATTTAGAATGACCGGATCGCCTGGTCTTATTATATCATGGTTTCTTTCTATTATTGGCTGATCTCTTACTAAATTTAAGTGTAGATTGCGTCGTCTATCTAATACTGGGCGTATATCTGTAACAGTGAAGCGGATAGTTGCGCTGCTATCACCGCCAGAGTTGGTCGCAGTCACCGCGTAGGTGGTAGCCTCCTCTTGCAACTGCGCTGCATATCCTGATATTTGGCAACTACTACTATCTGGCGTTGGCACAACGTTTAAGCCAACAGGCCAATCTGCGCTATTATCACCGACTTTCTCGCAGCTTGTTACACGCCCGCCTGTATTGTTAAAGGGCACTGGTGTTATGTTATAGTGCATGGTGAATCGCTGCGGGCTTGGACTTGCTAATACTGGGGGGATATCAACCACAGTTATTTCGATACTGGCGCTGTGAGACTCGATATTATACCCACTGTTATCCGCTTTAACCGTATAGTGTATTGCAGTTTGTAACTGACTTGGCGTGCCTGTTATTTGACAACTATCTTCGTCTGGCGTTGGGTTAAGTATTAAGCCAAGTGGCCAATCTGCGCTATTATCACCCACTATCTCGCAGTTTGTTACACGCCCGCCTGTATTGCCAAAGAGCACAGGAGTTATCGGGTTATTTTGTACGAATATTTGAGCGGACGGGTTTGGACTTGCTAATATTGGTAATAAATCATGAATAGTAATGCTGATAGAGGCGCTGCTATGACCGCCACTATTATGCGCTACAACATCATAGTCTTCTTCAACTTGCCACTGACTTGGCCATCCAGATATTTCGCAACCATGGCGATTATACGTTGGTGTAACGTCTAAGCCCTGTGGCCATGCTGCATCACTACGCATCTCTGTTGTGCAGTTTATTATCTCACCGCCATTATAGTCAATGACCACACGGCTATTAGTATTGGTTACAAAAATTAAGTGTCGCGCGCGGTTGCTATCTAATACTGGTGGACTATCTATAACAGTGATGAGGATATCTGCGCTGTTATCACCGCCAGCGTTGTCCGCACGCACCGCGTAGGTGGCGGCTTCTTGCAACTGGCTTGGAATTCCATATATTTGGCAACTAGTGCGATTTGCTGTTGGCGTAACGCTTAATCCCAATTCCTCTGACCATGGGCTACCATTAACACTCAGTACTATGCAGCTTCGTATCGCCGCACCGCCACTGTTGCCAAAGATCACGGGTGCTATTCTTGTGCCGATGGTGAATCTCTGCGGGCTTGGACTTACTAATACTGGGGGGAGGGGATTAACCACAGTGATGCTGATATCTGCGCTGTTATGACCGCCAGCGTTGTACGCACCCACCGCGTAGGTGGCGGTGGTGGCTTCTTGTAACTGCGTTGGATATCCTGATATTTGGCAACTACTACCATCTGGCGTTGGAGTAACTGTTAATCCCCATTCCGTTGACCATGGTATACCAGTAACACCTACTACTGTGCAACGTGTTATCGCCGCACCGCCACTGTTGCCAAAGATCACGGGTGTTATGGGTGTGTCGATGGTGAATGTCTGCGGGCTTGGGCTTACTAACGCTGGGGGGCTATCATTAACAGTAATCCCGATAGTGGCGTTGCTAGTGCCGCCGCTATTAGAGGCTGCAACAGTATAGACTTGTTCATCTTGCAGCTGCGTTGGCCTGCCATGGATTTGGCAAGTAGCGAGGTCTGCCGTTCTCATAACAAATAATCCAGCAGGCCAATCCCCGCTATTATCCCCAACTATATTGCACTGTGTTACATGCCCGCCTGTGTTATCAAAGCGCACAGGAGTTCTTATCTCGATATTTTTGTTGAATATTAGACCGAGCTTGTTAGTTAAGTCTGGGGAGATATCATGGACAGTGATGGTTATCGGTGTAGCCAATAGTGAACGACGGCCGTCGCTATTATACGCAGTCACTGTATATACGCTTGCAGTTTGAAACTGCGTTGGTCTTCCTGTTAGTTGGCAAGTTGCTATAGCTGAGACGGTTGCAGCCGTAAGATCCAAACCTGCAGGTAGCTCTGGTGCAACATTACAACTTGTCACATCCCCGCCAGTGTTGATAAAATTTACAGTTGGTATCGGCATATTTTTTGTGAATATTTGCGGGGTGGTTGGACTTACTAACACTGGTGGGCGATCATGGACAGTGATGCTGATATCTGCACTGTTATCACCGCCAGAGTTGGATGCAGTCACCGTGTAGAGTGTTGCAGCTTGCAACTGCGTTGGCGTGCCTGTTAGCTGACAAGTTGCTGTATCTGCTATGTTGGCAACTGCCAGCTGCAAGTCACTAGGTAGCTGTGGTGAAACATTACAACTTGTTACCACACCGCCTGTGTTGCTAAAATTCACAACTGGTATCAAAGTGTTGATGGTGAATAGCTGCGGGCTTGGGCTGGCTAACTCTGGGATATTAGCATTCACCGTGATGCTTATCGCTGCTCTGCTAGCACCGCCGCTATTCGACGCTGTGATGGTATACGTTATCGGTTCTGCTTGCAGTGCGGTTGGAGTGCCTGTTATCTGACAAGTTGCTGTATCTGCTATGGTGGCAAGCTGCAAGCCACTAGGTAGCGGTGCTGAAACATCACAACTTGTTACCGCACCGCCTGTGTTGCTAAAATTCACAGCTGGTATCAGCGTGTTGATGGTGAATAGCTGCGGGCTTGGGCTTGCTAGTTCTGGGATATTAGCGTTCACTGTGATGCTGATATCTGCACTGTTATCACCGCCAGAGTTGGATGCAGTCACTGTGTAGGTGGTTGTAGTTTGCAACTGCGTTGGCGGGCCTGTTAGCTGACAAGTTGCTTTACCAGCTATGGCTCCAACAACAATATCCAAACCTGCAGGTAGCTGTGATGAAACATCACAGCTTGTTACCGCACCGCCTATATTGCCAAAGAGCACGGGTAGTATCGCTGTGTTTATGGTTAATATCTGTGGAGTTGGACTTTCTAACACTGGGATAGCAGCAATCACCGCGATGTTTATTGATGAAATGCTAGCGCCGCCGCTATTCGATGCAGTTACTGTATAGAGTGTTTCAGCTTGCAACCGCGTTGGTGTGCCTGTTATTTGGCAACTAGGGCCATTTGCCGCAACTACAAGCTCCAAATCATTAGGTAGCTGTGGTGAAACATTACAACTTGTCACAGCACCGCCACTATTGCCAAAGTTCACGGGGGTGGTTATCGGTGTATTGATGGTGAATGACTGCGGGCTTGGACTTACTAACACTGGGGGGATATTATGGACAGTGATGCTGATATCTGCACTGTTATCACCGCCAGAGTTGGATGCAATCACCGTGTAGAGTGTTTCAGCTTGCAACTGCGTTGGTATGCCTGTTAGTTGGCAACTAGCTCTGTCTGGCGTTGGCGCAAAGCTTAATCCCTGTGGCCATGCTGCACTATTATCACCGACTACTGCGCAGCTTGTTACCGCACCACCAGTATTGCCAAAGAGCACATCTGATATCTGTGTGTCTATTGTGTAATCTTGCGCGGCTAGACTGGCTAAAATTGGGGGGATATCATGCACAGCGATGGCTAAAGTTACGCCGTTGCCGCTATTGCCGCTATTATGCACCATAAACGCGTAACGGCTTGTGTTTTGCAACTGCGTTGGCGTGCCTGATATTTGGCAACTAGCACCGTCTGGCGTTGGCTCAAAGCTTAAGCCCTCAGGCCATGCAAGAGTATAAGGTTGTTTCTCACAGCGTGTTACATGCCCGCCTGTATTGCCAAAGAGCACGGGGGGGGTTAACGCGGTGTTGATGGTGAATGACTGCGGGCTTGGACTTACTAAGAATGGGAGTCTATCATTAACAGTGATGCTGATATCTGCACTGCTATTACCGCCGCTATTCGAAGCAGTCACCGTGTAGGTGGTTGGAATTTGCAACTGCGTTGGTCTTCCTGTTAGTTGGCAAGTTGCTATAGCTGAGATGGTTGCAGCCGCAAGATCCAAACCTGCAGGTAGCTCTGGTTCAACATCACAACTTGTTACTGTACCACCAGTATTGCCAAAGTTCGCGGGGGTTTGTATCACTGCGTTGATGGTGAATAATAGCTGCGGGCTTGGACTTACTAACACTGGGGGGATATCATGCACAGTGATGCTGATAGCTGCATGGCTATTACCGCCGCTATGCGATGCAGTCACCGTATAGAGTGTTTCAACTTGCAACTGCCTTGGCGTGCCTGTTAGTTGGCAAGTTGCTATAGCTGAGACGGTTGCAGCCGCAAGATCCAAACCTGCAGGTAGCTCTGGTGCAACATCACAACTTGCTACCGCACCACCAGTATTGCCAAAGTTCACAGGGGTGGTTATCGGTGTATTGATGGTGAATGACTGCGGGCTTGGACTTACTAACACTGGGGGGGTATCATGGACAGTGATGCTGATATCTGCACTGTTATCACCGCCAGAGTTGGATGCAGTCACCGTGTAGGTGGTTGGAATTTGCAACTGCGTTGGTCTTCCTGTTAGTTGGCAAGTTGCTATAGCTGAGACGGTTGCAGCCGCAAGATCCAAACCTGCAGGTAGCTCTGGTGCAACATCACAACTTGCTACCGTACCACCAGTATTGCCAAAGTTCAGGTAGCTCTGGGGTGGTTATCGGTGTATTGATGGTGAATGACTGCGGGCTTGGACTTACTAACACTGGTGGGCGATCATGGACAGTGATGCTGATATCTGCACTGTTATCACCGCCAGAGTTGGATGCAGTCACCGTGTAGGTGGTTGGAATTTGCAACTGCGTTGGTCTTCCTGTTAGTTGGCAAGTTGCTATAGCTGAGACGGTTGCAGCCGCAAGATCCAAACCTGCAGGTAGCTCTGGTTCAACATCACAACTTGCTACCGTACCACCAGTATTGCCAAAGTTCACAGGGGTGGTTATCGGTGTATTGATGGTGAATGACTGCGGGCTTGGACTTACTAACACTGGTGGGCGATCATGGACAGTGATGCTGATATCTGCACTGTTATCACCGCCAGAATTGGATGCAGTCACCGTGTAGGTGGTTGGAATTTGCAACTGCGTTGGTCTTCCTGTTAGTTGGCAAGTTGCTATAGCTGAGACGGTTGCAGCCGCAAGATCCAAACCTGCAGGTAGCTCTGGTGCAACATCACAACTTGTTACCGTACCACCAGTATTGCCAAAGTTCACAGGGGTGGTTATCGGTGTATTGATGGTGAATGACTGCGGGCTTGGACTTACTAACACTGGTGGGCGATCATGGACAGTGATGCTGATATCTGCACTGTTATCACCGCCAGAATTGGATGCAGTCACCGTGTAGGTGGTTGGAATTTGCAACTGCGTTGGTCTTCCTGTTAGTTGGCAAGTTGCTTTACCTAAGATGGTTGCAGGGGCGATCTGCAAACCACTAGGTAGCGGTGCTACAACATTACAACTTGACACACCCCCGCCAATGTTGATAAAATTCACAGCTGGTATCGTTGTGTTGATGGTGAATGGCTGCGGGCTTGGACTTACTAACAATGGGGGTCTATCATTAACAGTAATGCTGATAGTAGCACGGCTATTACCGCCAGCAGTATTGGACGCTGTCACCGTATATATGCTTGCATCTTGCAACTGCGTTGGAATTCCAGATATTTGGCAACTAGCACCATCTGGCGTTGGCGCAACGCTTAAGCCAACTGGCCATGCTGCGTCATTATCAGCTGCTACTGCGCAGCTTGTTACCGCACCGCCTGTATCGCCAAAGCGCACGGGCAGTATCTGTATGTCTTTTGTGTAATCTTGCGCGGCTAGACTGGCTAAAATGGGGGGGGTATCATGGACAGTGATGCTGATAGCTGCACTGTTATCACCGCCAGAGTTGGCTGCAGTCACTGTGTAGAGTGTTTCAGCTTGCAACTGCGTTGGCATGCCTGTTAGTTGGCAACTAGCTCCGTCTGGCGTTGGCTCAAAGCTTAATCCCTGTGGCCATGCTGCGTCATTATCAGCTGCTACTGCGCAGCTTGTGACCGCACCGCCAGTGTTGCCAAAGTTCACAGTTGGTATCTGTATGTCTATTGTGTAATCTTGCGCGGCTAGACTGGCCAAAATTGGGGGGGTATCATTAACAGTAATGCTGATAGTAGCACGGCTATTATCGCCAGCAGTATTGGACGCTGTCACCGTATATACGCTTGCATCTTGCAACTGCGTTGGAATTCCATATATTTGGCAACTAGCGCCATCTGGCGTTGCCGCAACGCTTAAGCCAACTGGCCATACTGCACCAGTAACACCCACTACTGCGCAGCTTGTTACTGCACCGCCTGTATCGCCAAAGCGCACGGGCAGTATCTGTACGTCTTTTGTGTAAGCTTGCGCGGCTAGACTGGCTAAAATTGGGGGGGTATCATGGACAGTGATGGTTATAGCTGCACTGTTATCACCGCCAGAGTTGGCTGCAATCACCGTGTAGAGTGTTTCAGCTTGCAACTGCGTTGGCGTGCCTGTTAGCTGACAAGTTGCTGTAGCAGCTATGGCTGCAACAACAATATCCAAACCTGCAGGTAGCTGCGGTGAAATATCACAGCCTGTTACCGCACCGCCAGTGTTGCCAAAGTTCACAGTTGGTATCTGTATGTCTATTGTGTAATCTTGAACGGCTAGACTGGCTAAAATTGGGGGGGTATCATGGACAGTGATGCTGATAGCTGCTCTGCTGCTGCCGCCGCTATTCGACGCAGCCACCGTATACGCGGTTGCAACTTGCAACTGCGTTGGCGTGCCTGTTAGTTGGCAACTGGCTCCTTCTGTCGTTTCGTCAATTGTTAACCCCTGTGGCCAATCTGTACTATGATCACCTACTACCGCGCAGCTTGTCACAACACCGCCATTATTATCAAAGTTCACGGGATTTGTTATCAGGTTATTTTTTACGAATATTTGAGCGAGCGGGTTTGGGCTTGCTAAAACTGGTGGGGCGGGCAGGTCCACAGTGATGCTGATGTCTGCGCTGCTAGCGCCGCCGCTATTCGATGCAGTCACCGTGTAGGTGGTTGTAGTTTGCAACTGCGTTGGTGTTCCTGTTATCTGGCACGTTGCTGTATCAGCTATGGTTGCAACCGCAATTTCCAAACCTGCAGGTAGCTGTGGCGTAGGGTTGCAGCTTGTTGCTCCGCCGCCAGTGTTCACAAAGTCCACGGCTGTTATCATTACATCTTTTAGAAAATTTTGCAGCCCAGGACTAATAAGATTTGCTCGCTCTGTTGGAGTATCAACGTCGTTAGCTGGTTGTATTATTAGTGCAACAGTCGCAGTATTAGAGCCTATAGAATTTGTCGCAGTTATTGTATAGCTCTCTGCAACTAGTTGTTCTTCTGGTGTCCCAATTATTCGGCATGAATTGTGGTTATCTGTAATTGCTATCTCCAGCTTACTCGGCATAGCTGGGCTGACGTCACAGCTAGTTAAATGTCTGCCGCCATCGTTAACAAATTCGGTGTTCTGGACAGGTAAATGTAACTTTAATACTTGCGCTTGTAAATTTTGGAGGTTGGGTTGTAATGGAACATCAATTCTGATCGTTACATCAGCAAAAGAAACCCCTAGTGAATTATAGGCAATGACTGTAGCTAGCGCCCCATTGCTATCTGTTGCGGCATCAGGTGTTCCAAATATTTGACATGTATCATTTGCGGGGATTACATTTAATTTAGCAGGCATATTCACAGCAGAGCAGAATGCAGCTGCACCACCAATATTAGCAATTTCTGAGGGGGTAGCAATGGCAACACCCTTCGTAAATACAACTGCAGCGTTTGTTAATACAGGTTTGTCTGTAACAGAATCAGCTACTTCTACATCACTACAAGATGTAATACAAAATGTAAGTAGTAGCAAAAAACTAAACGATATGTGTTTCCACATTTCTATTTCACATTAAGTTGTTGTTAACGAATCAATCAACTGGTATAACAACAACACCACTGCGATGTATTGGTGTTGGTATCGCTCAAAATTACACATTTTTGATGTCTGTTGCAAGCAGGTCTAAATTTGCAGTTGATTGTAAATTTCTATACGGAGATAGTGTTATTGTCAACTATAATGAATTTTGTTTCGATTAAAAGGTTAAATATTAGTTTTACCTTGTTTGTTCAGTTAAACAGCCATTTTAGACGTAACTTTTGTATGAAATGCCGCCGCATTGCTAAGGAAGCTCTGATTAAGTCGCTGATGAAGCGAGTTTGCCTGCAATTGCTGATGATTGCAAGGCGTGCACCGCAGGGGCAAACCGTTGCATACACGCAACAAACGGGAAATTATTTGAGCAGGTACTATGGGATTGCTTGATTGGTAGAAACCCCAAAATCATTAAATATTACGCAAGCTTTCAGGTAGTATGCTGCGTCCGCACCATCACACTTACTTGATACCTATATGCTCGTTACTGCTAAACAACTTCGTAATATTGCGATTATTGCCCACGTTGACCATGGCAAAACAACACTAGTTGACGGGCTGCTCTCTCAGTCTGGTTCGCTTGGCGCACGTTTTGGTCCAGTCCAACGGGTTATGGATTCGAATGACATCGAAAAAGAACGCGGTATCACCATCCTCTCTAAAAACACTGCGTTGCAGTGGAATGACTATCGTATCAATATTGTTGATACGCCAGGCCACGCTGATTTTGGTGGTGAAGTTGAGCGGGTATTGTCGATGGTGGATTGCGCATTGTTGTTGGTCGATGCTGTAGATGGCCCAATGCCACAAACCCGCTTTGTAACCCAAAAAGCGTTTGCCCATGGTCTCGCGCCGATTCTAGTCGTCAATAAAATTGATCGTGACAGTGCACGCCCAGACTGGGTTGTTGACCAAGTATTTGATTTATTTGATCAGCTTGGCGCTAGTGACGATCAGCTAGACTTCCCTGTCGTCTACGCTTCTGCAATCCAGGGCTATGCCACCTTCAACCACCAACAACCATCAGCCGATCTCACCCCATTATTTGAAACAATCATTGCCCATTGTCAGCCGCCAACCGCTGAAAATGGTCCGTTGCAAATGCAAATTTCGACCTTGGACTATAATACATATGTTGGTGCGCTCTGTATTGGTCGCATTAGTCGCGGCATTGTGCGACAAAATAGCCCTATTACGGTAATCGAACCAGATGGTTCGCAGCGCAAAGCCCGCATCAGCATGTTGTATGGATACAAAGGGTTAGAGCGCATTGAAATTCAAGCCGCTGCCGCAGGTGATATCGTAGCGGTTGCTGGTATTCCATCACCACAGGTAGCCGCGACTATTTGTGACCCTGATGCACTCGAAGCGTTACCTACGTTTGATATAGATCAGCCAACGATAGCGATGACCGTTGGCATTAACTCATCGCCATTTGCTGGGAATGAAGGTAAATTAGTTACTTCACAAAAAATTGGAGCACGACTAGCGCAAGAGCAAATACACAATGTCGCGTTGCGGGTAACGCCTACCAACGATGCCGATAGTTTTCACGTTGCTGGACGTGGTGAATTGCATTTGTCTATCTTACTAGAAACCATGCGCCGCGAAGGATTTGAGCTTGGAGTTTCGCGTACGTTGGTGATTGATAAAACCATTGACGGCACTCTGCACGAGCCCTTTGAAATGCTGACTATTGACTGCGAAACTGCGCATCAAGGTGCCGTCATGCAAGCAATTGGTACGCGTAAGGGTGAGTTATTGGACATGTTACCAGACAGCGCAGGTCGTGTGCGCCTCGATTATAAAATACCATCACGAGGTTTAATTGGTTTTAACAGTACCTTTAAAGGCATAACAGCAGGGACAGGACTGCTGTATCATGTATTTGATGCGTATGCGCCAAAAATCAGTGGCGAGCTGAATCAACGGTCGCGTGGGGCGATGATTGCCAACGCCTCGGGTAAAGTATTAGGCTATGCATTGGCGAATTTACAAGAACGTGGCGAACTTTGTGTGAAGCCTGGTGATATGGTATATGCAGGTCAAATAGTCGGCATCCATAGCCGTGAAAATGATTTAACAGTAAACCCGTTGAAAGGCAAACAACTGACAAACTTTCGAGTTTCAGGCAATGATGAAAATATCATGCTAACTCCACCGCTACAACTCACCCTCGAGAGCGCACTTGAAATGATTGACGACGACGAGCTAGTGGAAATCACCCCGCAGTCAATCCGCATTCGCAAAGTGCATCTGCACGAAAATGCACGCAAGCAAGCGGGGCGTTCGCAGCAAACGCGGCAGCACAAATTGTAATTTTACACTGCACATTTGCTACAGTGGTGGTATGTTGATAGCTAAGGAACCTCTGATTAACTCGCTGATGGAGCGAGTTTGCCTGCAATTGCTGATGATTGCAAGGCGCATTCCGCAGGCGTATGCCGTAGCATATACGCCAAGGGATGCAACACAGCAAGTACCGCTGCAGCAAACCCAAAGTATATTCAACAGAAGGACGTGAAAAAACGCTGCGCTAACGTCGTTGCAGCACTTGATAATACCACCAGTATTATCTGCGCACTGCGTCTAGTTATCATCAGCGTTTTTTCTCCGTCTCGCCCATCATGGAATTAATCAGAGGATCCCTTGTCTTTTCAACATAATAGGATTATTTAATGCCAATCATTAATTTTATCGACCACTCAGGAAATGCTCACGCCGCAGCGGCTGAAGCTGGAATGAATTTAATGGAAATTGCCGTTGAACATGACATCGATGGGATTCTAGGTGAATGTGGCGGGCATTGTGTCTGTGCAACATGCCATTGTTATATTGATGAAAGCTGGGCTGAATCAGTGCCAGCACGTTCATCGATAGAAGAGAACATGCTCGAATGTGCAGCAGACCCAGTACACGCCAATAGTAGACTTAGCTGCCAAATAACGGTCAATGATGCGCTGGATGGTCTGGTGGTACGGCTCCCTGAACATCAAGTGTAATTGCAATGTCTGCGACGGAGACACCATCGTTAGCAAACGCCCGCGCTCAAATCGATGCGATAGACTTGCAGTTGGTTGCCTTGCTCAATCAGCGCGCAGAATATGCCATTCAAGTCAGCAAACATAAACTCAAAAAATCTAAAAACACCCCGCTATACGACCCAAGTCGTGAAAGCAAGATCAAACAAAAGTTGTTGTGCAGCAACAACGGTCCTTTTCCGACGGAGCAACTGACAAAAGTTTTTACAGAAATTATTTCTGGCTGTTTGCGTTTAGAACAAATCCAAACCATTGGCTATCTTGGCCCAGCAGGAAGCTATACCCAAGCTGCAGCAATCAGCCACTTTGGGAGTGCTGCCGTCTTGCACCCTTGGCGCAGCATAGCAGATATTTTTGATGCGCTCGCGCGTGATGAAAACCATTACGCGGTATTGCCAATTGAAAACTCAACCGCAGGAACGGTCGCGCAAACAATTGATTATTTACATACCCACTCAACCGACACATTGCAAATCATTGGTGAGACAGAAGTCATTATCTGCCATTGCCTGCTTGCCGCTTATCAAGCAAAGCTGGCTGATATCACAGACGTGTATGCACATCCGCAAGCAAGCGCACAATGCAGCCGCTGGTTAGCTAAAAGCCTCCCGCATGCCAAGTTGCACGAACGCGCATCAAACTCAGCAGCAGCACAATATATCAAAGACAAACCGCATGCCGCAGCAATTGCTGGTATTACCAACGCCCAGCTGTATGGTTTGCATATTATTCAAGAAAACATCAGCGACATTATTGGCAATCGTACCCGCTTTATCGTATTGGGCAAACAACAACCTGCACCTACAGGTCATGATAAAACGGCCTTAGTATTTTCAGTTTCACACCGCTCAGGAGGGTTATACGAAGCACTGCGTATATTTCGCGAGCATAAGATTAATATGTCGATGCTCGCAAGCCACCCATCACCTGATTCAACATGGACATATAGTTTTTATTGCGAATTTTCTGGTCATATTGCTGCAGATACCACCCAGCAATTGCTCCACAGCCTGCATACTGAAATGCCGCTGTGTAAATTACTCGGCTCGTTTCCTGCCTGGGTTGATACCACAACTAAGCAGCCCTAGCAACACGCCACAAATGCTGGCTATTCCATGCCCTGCATGCAACGAATGTGCTGCCAATGGAGAGAATTCGATGTCAAAAAAACTCAACAGCAACGTAGTGCATAGCCCAATGGCAATGATAGCAGCCCAGCTGCTACGTCGCTGCCCAAGTACGACAATCATAGCAGCAACCAACCCATACAACACGCCAGAAAACCCTGCAACACCTTGGCCGCTGGCAACGATATTTGTCGTCAAAAAAACTCCAGCACACAACAATGGTATCAGCAGCACCACCAGCCAAAACGTCCGCCGCGCATTGAGCAGGCTATACAGCCAGTAACAACCGATTGCTCCAATACAATTATTGGCGGCATGGGTGAGGTTTACATGAGCCAATACATACGTACATACCCGCCACCATTCGCCCGCGCTAATTGCCTGCGCGTCAAAATGCAAGCAAGCGAGTGCAGGGCTACCAATAGCCGCGATACTTGCAATACCCGCTATCAGCACGACTAGCCAATATGTTGACGGCATTATGTGTTGGGTAGGATTGGTAAGGAACATCTGCTTAACTCGTTGTATGGAGCGAGTTTGCCTGCAATTGCTGATGATTGCAAGGCGCAAACCGCTGAGCGCATGACCTAGCTATTATATGCGGAAATAGCGTATAGTTTTATCATAAATACTTCACATAAATCATGTGAACTCGTGTCATACATGAAAATCATTATCTAATACTACGGAGATTTATTATGACTATTTCACGACGTAATTTTGTTAAAGGAGCAGCTATTGCAGGCACTGTTGCCTCCACACCTTTTTCTATAAATACGCTGATGGCTGCCAATAAACAACTGCGCATCTATGCTTGGGCTGGCTATATCACTGATGAAATGCTGGCGGACTTGCAAGCGAAGACTGGTATCAATGCCACATTTACTCCCTACGGCACTAATGATGAGTTAATGAATTCGCTGCGCGCGACAGATGGCAACGGTTTCGACATCATCATGCCAACTGTTGACCGTGTTCCAGGCTATGTTGATTATGGGCTTGTGCAGCCGTTGGATATATCGCGTATCAATTGGGATGGCTGCCTAGATAGCGCGATGACAGGTTCTGAAGTTGGCGGCGTAATACAAGATGAGCGGTATTTTGCACCATCTGATTGGGGTACTGAGGCGATTACCTATAACACACAAGAGGCAACAGTAGATCCAAAAAACCTAAGCTATGGTGACCTGTGGCGACCAGAACACTTAGGCGGTGTTGCCGTGCGCGGTCATTCTGCTTTGATTGGTATTGGGCTATGGTTAGAAAAAATTGATAAACTTCCATTGCCATTGCTCGATGCGTTTAAAAATGAAAAAGCCATGCGGGCAAATTTTGACGTGATTCTTAAAGTTGCCACTAAGCATAAGAACGCAATTGCACAATTTTGGTCAACTGAAAACGAAGCGCAAGGTGCATTTAGAACAAATGGTGCAATCATCGGGCAAACCTGGGACAGCACGGCATTTATCCTCAAAAACGAAGGCGAACCAATCGCCTACGGGGCACCAAAAGAAGGCGCTCTTGCATGGATGGAAGGATTTGTAATCCCTAAAAATGCCAACAACATCGATTCTGTATACGAGTTTATTAATTGGTATTATACCCCTGAGGCAGGGGCGATGTTCGTCAAAGCGACTGGCTACAACTCCACAGCAGTTGGCGCAGAAGCCTTATTACCTGCAGCAACAAAACAGTTTTTCAAAGATTCATACAGCGAAGATGATTTAGCCAACCTGTGGTGGTGGCCAATCCAAGCACCGTGGTATGTCGCGTTACGCAACGAATATCAAGATCGATATTTATCAGCATAAATACTAGTTACAGCCTCTCATTGCTACTTTCTTTGAGGGGCTTTTTTATGACATTTAACTACCAATTACGTTGTATCAAATCTCTATATGAAATACCTGATTACATCGCATAACAAGCGAGTTTGTCTGTAATTGCTGATTATTGCCAGACGCCAACCTTTGCATATATGCCAAGGTATGCCGCACAGCAAGCAAGTAGTACAATTGCTGCCAACCAAAAGTATGTGGAAGTGTATATTGAATAGAGTGACGAAAAAAAACTGCGCTAACATCGTTGCAGCACTTGGCAATACCCACAAGACCCAACCGTGTTACCTGCACACTGCGTCTAGTTATCAGCAGCGTTTTGCTCGGTTTCGGCCAGTATGGGCTGATAGCAGAGGCTTCTATAGTTGTATCATAAATATTTCACATAAATTATTTCCACCTGTGTTACACCAGCTAATCATTCGCTAATCATTCGCTAATCATACTGAGTTTTATTATGAATGTTTTACATAAATTATTTCCACTTATGCTATACAAGTAAATCATTCCCTAATCATACTGAGGTTTATTATGAATATTTCACGACGTCAATTTGTTAAAGGAGCAGCTATTGCAGGCGCTGTTGCCGCTACACCGTTTTCGGCACATACGCTGATGGCTGCGAATAAACAACTGCGCATCTATGCTTGGGCTGGCTATATCACTGATGAAATGCTGGCGGACTTGCAAGCGAAGACTGGTATCAATGCCACATTTACTCCCTACGGCACTAATGATGAGTTAATGAATTCGCTGCGCGCGACAGATGGCAACGGTTTCGACATCATCATGCCAACTGTTGACCGTGTTCCAGGCTATGTTGATTATGGGCTTGTGCAGCCGTTGGATATATCGCGTATCAATTGGGATGGCTGCCTAGATAGCGCGATGACAGGTTCTGAAGTTGGCGGCGTAATACAAGATGAGCGGTATTTTGCACCATCGGATTGGGGCACTGAGGCGATTGCCTATAACACACAAGAGGCAACAGTAGATCCAAAAAACCTAAGCTATGGTGACCTGTGGCGACCAGAACACTTAGGCGGTGTTGCCGTGCGCGGTCATTCTGCTTTGATTGGTATTGGGCTATGGTTAGAAAAAATTGATAAACTTCCATTGCCATTGCTCGATGCGTTTAAAAATGAAAAAGCCATGCGGGCAAATTTTGACGCGATTCTTAAAGTTGCCACTAAGCATAAGGATGCAATTGCACAATTTTGGTCAACTGAAAACGAAGCGCAAGGTGCATTTAGAACAAATGGTGCAATCATCGGGCAAACCTGGGACAGCACGGCGTTTATCCTCAAAAACGAAGGCGAACCAATCGCCTACGGGGCACCAAAAGAAGGCGCTCTTGCATGGATGGAAGGATTTGTAATTCCTAAAAACGCCAATAACATCGATTCTGTCTATGAGTTTATTAATTGGTATTATACCCCTGAGGCAGGGGCGATGTTCGTCAAAGCGACTGGCTACAACTCCACAGCAGTTGGCGCAGAAGCCTTATTACCTGCAGCAACAAAACAGTTTTTCAAAGATTCATACAGCGAAGATGATTTAGCCAACCTGTGGTGGTGGCCAATCCAAGAACCGTGGTATGTCGCGTTACGCAACGAATATCAAGATCGATATTTATCAGCATAAATACTAGTTACAGCCTCTCATTGCTACTTTCTTTGAGGGGCTTTTTTATGACATTTAACTACCAATTACGTTGTATCAAATCTCTATATGAAATACCTGATTACATCGCATAACAAGCGAGTTTGTCTGTAATTGCTGATTATTGCCAGACGCCAACCTTTGCATATATGCCAAGGTATGCCGCACAGCAAGCAAGTAGTACAATTGCTGCCAACCAAAAGTATGTGGAAGTGTATATTGAATAGAGTGACGAAAAAAAACTGCGCTAACATCGTTGCAGCACTTGGCAATACCCA
Source organism: Gammaproteobacteria bacterium (assembly GCA_965277405.1). Taxonomy (GTDB): domain Bacteria; phylum Pseudomonadota; class Gammaproteobacteria. Next base: position 129,526 of record OZ255726.1, on the reverse strand, counting down.
CAAGACCCAACCGTGTTACCTGCACACTGCGTCTAGTTATCAGCAGCGTTTTGCTCGGTTTCGGCCAGTATGGGCTGATAGCAGAGGCTTCTATAGTTGTATCATAAATATTTCACATAAATTATTTCCACCTGTGTTACACCAGCTAATCATTCGCTAATCATTCGCTAATCATTCGCTAATCATTCGCTAATCATTCGCTAATCATTCGCTAATCATACTGAGTTTTATTATGAATGTTTTACATAAATTATTTCCACTTATGCTATACAAGTAAATCATTCCCTAATCATACTGAGGTTTATTATGAATATTTCACGACGTCAATTTGTTAAAGGAGCAGCTATTGCAGGCGCTGTTGCCGCTACACCGTTTTCGGCACATACGCTGATGGCTGCGAATAAACAACTGCGCATCTATGCTTGGGCTGGCTATATCACTGATGAAATGCTGGCGGACTTGCAAGCGAAGACTGGTATCAATGCCACATTTACTCCCTACGGCACTAATGATGAGTTAATGAATTCGCTGCGCGCGACAGATGGCAACGGTTTCGACATCATCATGCCAACTGTTGACCGTGTTCCAGGCTATGTTGATTATGGGCTTGTGCAGCCGTTGGATATATCGCGTATCAATTGGGATGGCTGCCTAGATAGCGCGATGACAGGTTCTGAAGTTGGCGGCGTAATACAAGATGAGCGGTATTTTGCACCATCGGATTGGGGCACTGAGGCGATTGCCTATAACACACAAGAGGCAACAGTAGATCCAAAAAACCTAAGCTATGGTGACCTGTGGCGACCAGAACACTTAGGCGGTGTTGCCGTGCGCGGTCATTCTGCTTTGATTGGTATTGGGCTATGGTTAGAAAAAATTGATAAACTTCCATTGCCATTGCTCGATGCGTTTAAAAATGAAAAAGCCATGCGGGCAAATTTTGACGCGATTCTTAAAGTTGCCACTAAGCATAAGAACGCAATTGCACAATTTTGGTCAACTGAAAACGAAGCGCAAGGTGCATTTAGAACAAATGGTGCAATCATCGGGCAAACCTGGGACAGCACGGCGTTTATCCTCAAAAACGAAGGCGAACCAATCGCGTACGGGGCACCAAAAGAAGGCGCTCTTGCATGGATGGAAGGATTTGTAATCCCTAAAAATGCCAATAACATCGATGCTGTATACGAGTTTATTAATTGGTATTATACCCCTGAGGCAGGGGCGATGTTCGTCAAAGCGACTGGCTACAACTCCACAGCAGTTGGCGCAGAAGCCTTATTACCTGCAGCAACAAAACAGTTTTTCAAAGATTCATACAGCGAAGATGATTTAGCCAACCTGTGGTGGTGGCCAATCCAAGAACCGTGGTATGTCGCGTTACGCAACGAATATCAAGATCGATATTTATCAGCATAAATACTAGTTACAGCCTCTCATTGCTACTTTCTTTGAGGGGCTTTTTTATGACATTTCTCTACCGATTATATTGTATGGAAACTTCGATTAAGTCACTGATAAAACGAGTTGTTTTGCAATTTCTAATTATTGCAAAATGCCAACCGCTATGGATTTAATCAGAGCTTCCTCGAGTGCTCCGCGCATGGATAGCAGCGTGCAATTACACGACATCGCCATGCAATTTGGTGATTTTACCGCTATTCAACAATTAGATTTGCAAATACATTCTGGAGAGTTTTTTACTTTTCTTGGTCCTTCTGGCTGTGGTAAAACGACAATCCTTAACATGATTAGTGGTTTTATCGAACCAAGCCAAGGTGATATAAAAATCGGCAATCAAAGCATGGCTGGTGTTCCTTCCAATAAGCGACCAACTGCAATGATCTTCCAAAATCTTGCGCTTTTCCCATTGATGACGGTTGCCGAAAATATAGAGTTTGGTTTGGAGGTGCGGGGCATTGCCAAAGCTAAACGTAGCCAAGCATCAGCACGTTTACTTGAGCTTGTTGCATTGCCAGGCAGTGGTACCAAGAAAATATCAGAGTTATCAGGTGGACAAAAACAGCGCATTGCTATTGCCCGCGCTTTGGCAGTCGAACCCAGGGTATTGTTGCTTGATGAACCACTGTCATCATTAGATTTAAAGTTGCGCCAGCATATGCGCATGGAGCTGAAACAGATCCAGCGTAAAACTGGTATTACTTTTATTTATATAACGCATGATCAAGGTGAAGCATTAACCATGTCTGACCGAGTTGCGGTCATGTCAGTCGGAAAAATTGAGCAAGTAGCCGACCCAATCACCTTATATCGTGACCCACAAACAACATTTGTCGCTTCATTTGTTGGCGAGACTAACACAATCCACGGCAGCGTAATCCATGTCAACTCCGAGTATGCCAGCATAGATTGCGCCGATTTAGGTATCTTATCAGGTCGCCAGCAACAGGATTTACAAGTTGGTAGGCCAGCAACGCTGTTTATTCGCCCTGAACATTTTCGTTTGGAGGAACCTGCTACCCATGTACTTAAAGCAGTCATTAGTGAGGTGAGTTTTGAAGGCGCGTATTTGACATTGAATGCACAAACAGCAACACAGCAAACGTTATCAATGCAACTTCGTGCCCATCAATATTCTGAAAAGCTCACAGCTGGCGCTCCAGTGCGCTTGTGCTATAACCGGCAAGATGCCGTCATCATTGGCAGCAGTTGAGAATGTTTAGCCAACTTAAAACACGCTTCGGCAGTGGGCTTGCGGTTGTCATTATTGGACTAATTGCAATTTGGTTGCTCGGCATGGTGATATTACCGCAATTGCTGATGATTGATTATTCGTTGCGACCAAATTTATTGCCAGTGGATATCGGCGGAGCTAAAGATGTGTACTCTGTGGTGAATTATCAAACATTGTTTAATAACGACATCCATTTATCTATTTTTTTTAAAACTATTTGGTCGAGTGTGCTGGTAACTGTTTGCACCCTGATTGTTAGTTATCCGCTTGCGTTTTATTTGGCAAAAGTCGCCACACCAAAACAAACAGCTTTGTGCCTACTATTACTGATTATCCCGTTTTGGCTGAATGAAATCCTGCGTACGTTCTCGTGGTATATTATTTTATCGTATAAAGGTCCATTAAACGCCATGTTGCTTGGGCTTGGGGTGATTGATAAACCTGTGCGTTTTTTATCTGGCGATACAGGGGTGATAATTGGCATGGTCTACGCCTATATTTTATTTATGGTATTCCCAATCTATAACGCGATTGAAAATCTCGATAGCAATCAAGTCAAGGCTGCGCGCAATCTTGGCGCGGGTTGGATTCGCACCCATTATCGAGTGATTATTCCACATGCTAAGCCTGGGATTGCTAGTGGGTGCATTATGACATTTATGTTGGCAGCTGGCAGCTATGCAGTGCCGGCGTTACTTGGCTCACCAAGGAGCCGCTGGTTTACCCAAATTATTTATAATTGGTTTTTTGAAGGCGGCAACTGGAACCAAGGCGCTGCGTATGCGTTCTTATTGTTAGTGTTGTGCATGGGTTGTATTGCGTTGATTATGCGGGTATTTAAAGTTGGCTTGGGGGATATTGCAAAATGAAAGCGACAGCCGTTTGGCGCTGCGCTGTCCGCCTGTATATTGGTTTTTTCTTTTTGTATTTATTTACCCCATTACTCATTATGGGCATCGCGACATTTAACGACAGCCGTTTTCCAACAATCTCTCCATGGAAAGGTGCTACTTTAAAGTGGTTTGATGCGTTAGCGCAAGATGGAGCCATGTGGCGAGCGCTCTGGACCAGTTTGCTTGTTGCCGCAGGTGTTTTGATAGTTGCTGTGCCGATTGGAGTATGCTGCGCCTTGTTAATTTCCACATTCCACGGCAAGGGAAAAACCTTTTTATATGCATTGATGATGTCGCCACTGCTGACACCTGGTGTGATTATCGGTATATCTACGCTGGTTTTTTGGCAACGAATTTCAGTCAGTGGTGGCGTATTTTTAACCGTTATTGCGCAAACAACTTTTATAGCTGCATATGTGATGATGATGGTGTTAGCACGGCTACAACGCTTTGACCGTACCTTAGAAAATGCGGCGTTAAGTTTAGGAGCAACCCAGTGGCAAGTATTTCGGCGCATTCTGTTACCCTATCTAAAACCTGCAATACTCTCAGCAGCGGTAATAGCATTCCTCCAGTCTTTTGAAAACTACAACACCACCTTATTTGTCAAAGGCTACGACACAACATTGACTGTGTATATTGCCTCTAAGGTGCGCACGGGGCTAACCCCTGCTGTAAATGCGCTTGGGCTGGTGTTGATATTGATTACGGTTGTTTTAGCCATTATATATGAAATACGGCGGCGTAGAGCATTGGTAAATTGATAATAATTTTTATCAATATCAGAGGTTCCTTAGGTTTCTTAGCTTGATTAGAACTTCCTGCGGTAAAGAGTGTTGACATCATCTGGGTGGGTGCGTAATATGCCGCACCGCTTGATTCCTTTCGATTTATATATTTAATTTATGGCAACTGTAAACCAACTCGTACGCAATCCTCGTAAGATAAAACGAAAAAAAACTGATGTGCCTGCGTTACAAAACTGCCCGCAACGGCGCGGTGTATGTACACGCGTGTATACGACTACACCCAAAAAGCCTAATTCAGCACTGCGCAAAGTCTGCCGTGTCCGTTTAACGACAGGGTATGAGGTTACTTCATACATTGGCGGCGAGGGTCACAACTTGCAGGAGCATTCTGTGGTGCTTATTCGGGGAGGGCGGGTGAAAGATTTACCTGGCGTTCGCTATCACAATGTTCGCGGCTCACGTGACACCGCTGGGGTGAAGGGTCGCCAGCAAGGTCGTTCTAAGTACGGGACGAAACGACCTAAATAAATCACAACTTTACCAAGCCCCGCGAATTCTCGCGAGTAAGGTCAAGCAAATCTTGAAATAACCTGAAGGAGCTATTATGTCACGACGAAATCGTGCACCAAAGCGTCAAATTCTACCTGATCCAAAATTTAAAGATCAGCAATTAGCTAAGTTCATCAACCAAATAATGGTCGATGGGAAAAAATCAATCGCGGAAAAAATAGTGTACAAAGCGCTTGATTTAATTAGCGATGTGAGCAAAACAACTGAGCCATTAGCATCTTTTGGTCAGGCTATTGAAAAATTAAGACCAACTGTCGAGGTGAAGTCTCGCCGCGTTGGTGGTGCAACGTATCCTGTCCCAGTTGAAGTGCGACCAGTCCGCCAAGAAACACTGGCGATGCGATGGTTAATAACTGCGGCGCGCAGCCGCAACGAAAAAACAATGCATGAACGCTTAGGCCGTGAGTTGTTAGACGTACTCGAAGATCGTGGTGGTGCAGTACGGAAGCGCGGTGAAGTATATCGTATGGCTGAAGCAAACCGTGCATTTTCACATTATCGATTCTAAAGCGGCGACATTACTTCATTTAAAATATAGCCCCCATACTTCTTTTAATTTTATTCTTTATCAAGCGACATGGCACGTACAACTCCATTAAACCTGTACCGAAATATCGGTATTACAGCGCACGTTGACGCAGGAAAAACCACCACAACCGAACGGGTTTTATACTATACTGGCCTATCCCATAAAATTGGTGAAGTGCATGATGGCGCAGCAACCATGGATTGGATGGCGCAGGAGCAAGAACGCGGCATTACTATTACATCTGCTGCAACAACCTGCTTTTGGTCAGGCATGAACCAGCAGTATCCAAAGCACCGTGTCAATATTATCGACACTCCAGGCCACGTTGATTTCACCATTGAAGTTGAGCGTTCGTTGCGTGTGCTCGATGGATCAGTGGTGGTGTTTTGTGCAACATCAGGAGTTGAACCTCAATCTGAAACCGTATGGCGTCAAGCAAATAAATATGGGGTTCCGCGCATTGTTTTTGTCAACAAGATGGATCGCGCTGGCGCCGACTTTATCCGTGTTGTTGAGCAAATTGAACAACGTCTGGGTGCAACACCTATTCCTATTCAAATCAGCATCGGGGCTGAGGAAACGTTTAAAGGTGTTGTTGACTTGGTGTTGATGAAATCAATATTATGGAATGAAGATGACCAAGGCATGACATTTGAGTATGGCGAAATCCCAGCCGATATGCTAGGGCAGTGTCAGACATATCGTGCAAAAATGGTAGAAGCTGCGGCTGAAGCCAATGAAGATCTGATGAACAAATACATTCAGAACGAAGATTTATGCGATGCAGATATTCGTGCCGGACTGCGTGCGCGCACAATAGCGAATGAGATTGTCCCAGCTTTATGTGGATCAGCGTTTAAAAACAAAGGCGTGCAAGCAATGTTAGATGCAGTGATTGATTATTTACCTGCACCAAATGAAGTGGCAGCCATTAAAGGCGAATTAGCAAATGGCGAATCTGCGCAACGCCTGGCTGATGATGACGAGCCATTTGCAGCGCTTGCCTTTAAAATTGCCACCGATCCATTTGTTGGTACGTTGGCGTTCTTCCGCGTTTACTCAGGAGTGCTTGCCAGCGGCACTGCGCTGTACAATCCTATCAAGGCTCGCAAAGAGCGAGTAGGCAGAATGGTGCAAATGCACGCCAACTCCCGTGAGGATATTAAAGAAGTGCGCGCTGGCGATATAGCAGCGGCAATTGGACTGAAAGACGTAGCCACAGGCGATACCCTATGCGCTATCAACGCTGTAATTACGCTCGAGCGCATGGAGTTTCCTGAACCCGTTATTGCCGTTGCAGTAGAACCAAAATCAAAAGCAGACCAAGCAAAAATGGGGGTTGCGCTTGGCAAGTTAGCCCAAGAGGACCCATCGTTTAGAGTGCGCACTGACGAAGAAAGCGGTCAGACGATTATTTCTGGTATGGGTGAATTGCATTTGGATATTATTGTTGACCGGATGCGGCGTGAATTCGCCGTAGCAGCTAATGTTGGTCAACCACAGGTTGCCTACCGAGAAGCGATTCGTCGCACTGTTGAGATTGAAGGGAAGTACATCAAGCAATCTGGTGGTCGCGGGCAATACGGCCATGTTTGGTTAAAGTTAGAACCATTGCCAGCAGATAGTGAAGAAGAGTTTGAATTTGTCAACGCCATTGTCGGTGGTACTATTCCGCGTGAATACATCCCTGCGGTTGAGAAAGGAGTCAAAGACCAAATGAAAAATGGTGTGCTGGCAGGGTATCCGTTGATTGGGGTGAAATGCACATTATACGATGGTTCGTTTCATGATGTCGACTCCAACGAAATGGCATTTAAAGTGGCAGGGTCGATGGCGCTTAAATCTGGCGCGCTCAAGGCTGATCCCGCCTTACTCGAGCCAATGATGCAAGTTGAAGTTGTCAGTCCTGAAGACTACATGGGTGATGTTATGGGAGATTTGAACCGCCGCCGCGGTATTTTGCAAGGGATGGATGAATCACCAGCTGGGCGTATCGTTCGTGCAGAAGTTCCGTTGGGAGAAATGTTTGGCTATGCAACAGAGCTACGTTCAATGTCACAAGGCAGAGCAATCTATTCGATGGAGTTTTTGAAATACGCGATTGCACCTAAACACATTGTTGACTCATTAGCTAAGTAAACAGCGTGTCAAGAATATGGCGTCACTCCTCCTTGATTTTGACAGCACGCTGATTGCATCAGAGAGTCTTGAACGTATTCTTGCAGCCAGGTGTTCGCCACAACAACTAGACACCTTAAACGCAATCTGCAATGCAGGGATGAATGGTGAGCTGTCGTTTAGTGAATCGCTACAACAACGCTTGCATGCAGTTTCCTTGCATAAGGATCATGTGCGCAGGGTTGGCAATCAACTTGCTGCCGAAATCAGTGCAACAACGTTGGATGCAATCAACATTTTGCAGCAACATTTTGCATGTTGGATTGTTAGCGGTGGGTTGTTTGAAACGATTGAACCGAGCGCACACAAGCTAGGAATTCCGATTCACCGCGTCGTTGCGGTGCGCTTGCGCTGGGATGACTATGGCTGGTTTGCTGCTATCAACCCTGACGATGCAGCAAGCCAAAATAAATCTGCTGCGGTGCGACAAATTCAACATTATTTGACGCAGCCGATCACGGTTGTTGGAGATGGCGTAAGTGACTGGCAGGTGGTAAACGATGGGTTAGCACAGCGTTGGTGCGCATTTACCCAATATCAGCACCGACCTTTTATCCATTCGGTCGTTGCACAAGCGGGTGCGCAGATGGATATATGCGCGTCGTGGACTGCAGTAACAAGCACACTTTTGGGTACGCTCTCTTGAACATCAATGCAAGAAATTTGAAAATTGTACTGTGTGAAAATATTCATCAGTCTGCTGTAGATCTGCTGGCAGAAAGCGGCTGCACCGAAATTATTCGCCTGCCTGGTACCCCAGCTAGAACCGAGCTTGCAGCGCATGTTGGCAATGCACATATCTTAGGTGTTCGTTCACGAACAATAGTTGATGCGGAGTTATTAGCAGCAGCGCCGCAGTTGTTGCTCGTTGCTTGTTTTTGCATTGGTACCAACCAAGTAGATATACAGCAGGCGAACAAACATGGGGTTGTAATTTTTAATGCCCCACATGCTAATACGCGCTCAGTGGCAGAATTGGTGCTTGGTGAAATAGTAATGTTAATGCGCGGCATTGTTGCCAAAAATAATGCTGCGCACCGCGGGCAGTGGCAGAAGTCTGCGCTTGGCTCACACGAATTGCGCGGCAAAACGCTGTGCATTATTGGCTACGGCCATATCGGCAGCCAAGTGTCTATTCTTGCAGAAGCGTTTGGGATGCGCGTTGTGTTTTATGACATCGAACGCAAATTACCGCTAGGCAATGCCCGCGCGGTGAAGAGCATGCGCGTGGCGTTTGAGCAGGCAGATGTTATTACCTTGCATGTTCCAGACACACCGCTGACACGCTCGATGATTTCAGCGCAAACGCTGCCAGCTTGTAAGAAAGGCACCATCATTATTAATGCTTCACGCGGTAGGGTTATTGACATTCCTGCACTGGTGCAAGCGTTAGCAGCTGGGCGCGTTTTGGCGGCGGCAATCGACGTGTTTCCCGAAGAGCCACAAAATAATTCGCAGCCATTTTATTCTCCATTGCAAGGAATGGAAAATGTACTGCTGACCCCACATATTGGCGGTTCGACTGAAGAAGCGCAAGAACTGATTGGCATCGAGGTCGCGAACAAAATTCTATCATGGTGCCGCTTTGGTGAAACCCAGGGCAGTGTTAATTTTCCATCAATTACGCTTACTGACCCGCCCGTCAAGCAACGCATTGCGCATATACACTGCAATGAACCAGGGGTTTTACAAAGTGTTAACCAAGTGATTGGCGACCATCAGCTCAACATTAATAAGCAATATCTTGAAACCAAAGGCGATCTTGGATATTTATTATTTGATGTAGATGCTGCTGTTGATGAGCGGGTTATTGCACAATTGCAAGGTGTCAACGGCACGATTGCAGTCCGCAGTTTTGCATCATGACTTGTGAACCAATTGGAGCACTTTCGCCGCTTGATGGTCGTTACGCAGGCAAAGTAATGGCAACGCGCGCTTTGGGTTGTGAACAAGCACTCCATCGCTATCGCCTCACCGTAGAAATACACTGGCTGTGCACATTAGCAGGCCTCGGCGCACCGTTCCCATCACTAAATGCTATTCAACGCGGGCTGTTGATGCAAATTATCGCCGATTTTGACGCAGCCCACGCCCGCGAAATACAAACGATTGAGCAGACGACAAATCATGATGTTAAAGCAGTTGAATATTATCTCAAACAGCAAATGCAAGCGCATCCACAACTTACCCCGTTGCTTGAAATCGTCCATTTTGCCCTCACCAGCGAAGACGTAAATAACCTTGCGTACGCGTTGATGGTACAAGAGATGCGGGCCACGATAGTGCAGCCAAGTTGGCAAGGAATTGTTGCTACGTTGAGCGACTTTGCAACAGCAAATGCAGACGTGGCGATGCTCGCCCGCACGCATGGGCAGCCAGCAAGTCCCACCACGTTGGGCAAAGAAATTGCCAATGTGGTGTGGCGCATCCAACGCCAACTCAACACGTTGGCAGCGGTTGCAGTGCTCGGTAAATGCAATGGAGCAACCGGCAACTTTAATGCCCACGTTGTCGCATGTCCGCAGTTTGATTGGAGTAACATTAGCAAAACATTTGTTGCAGGTTTAGGTCTGCAGTATAACCCGATGACCACCCAAATTGAACCCCATGACTACCTAGCAGAACTGTTTCACTGCATGCAACGTTTGAATGCTATTGGCATTGATTGCTGTCGCGATATTTGGGGGTATATCTCGCTAAATTATATACAACAAGCGACTACAACTGGTGAGGTTGGCTCGTCGACGATGCCGCATAAAGTCAACCCGATTGACTTTGAAAATGCCGAAGGCAATTTTGGCATTGCCAATGCCCTGCTTAGCCACATGGCAGCAAAACTGCCAATTTCTCGTTGGCAGCGTGATTTAAGCGATTCTACGGTGCTGCGTAATATTGGCAGTGCCATCGGCTATGTTGAGCTGGCATTGGCAAGTTTTGCCACAGGACTGAGCAAGATCAGCGCCAACACTGCGTGTATTAGCGCAGATTTAGCCAAGCACGCCAATGTCCTGGCAGAGCCAATACAAACGGTTATGCGGCTGCATGGTTGTGAAAATCCATACGAGCAATTAAAAGCCATGACCAGAGGCAATGCAATCAGCACCGCAGAACTACACAGCTTTATCGCAACACTAGCTATTCCAGATAGCGCCAAGCAACGCCTGTTGCAACTTACTCCTGCTGGATATATTGGCTTAGCAGCGGCATTAACACAGGCACATCTAGCATAAAATATTTATACAGCTACTCAAACCTTAATCAGAGATTCCTTAAGTTTCAGCAGCGATTTTTCTCCGTCTCGCCCAGCATGGGCTTAAGCAGAGTTTCCTTTAGCCAAGCAGCAGTATGCTGTGCATCGCTACCAGCTGCAGCCCGCAATACCGCCCCAATAGCGGCGGGTAATTACTAATGGGAATTATTAGCATTTAGTTGTTGCTTTAATGTTTAATCGACTGTAAATTATGATTTTGGCAATTAGAGAGGAAAGCAATGCGAGCAACCCACCCACCTTCCGTTAATAACTCCAGAGTTTGCGTAGCAATGCAGCTAATGCAGCTAATTCACCCTAGCTCCATGCTAGTCCGAGCAGTGGTATTGCGGGCAGTGGTATTGAGCACCATGGTATTGCTGGCTGCTAGCGTAGCGCGTGCAGCGGATACTACAGCGCAGTATGCCATCAAGCCAGGTCCGCTCGCCACAGTGCTGGCGGCATTCGCTAGCGCGGCAGATATTGGCGTTGATATTGACCACTCGCTCACGGACGGCAAGCACAGCCAGGGTCTCCAAGGTGAGTATGCGCTAACCGCCGCCTTAACGTATATTTTGCGCGGTAGCGGGCTGGCAGCGCAGCAACTCGCAAACTCACGTTATGTTATTATTGCTGCCGCTATTGACTCGGCAACAACGAATACGCCGAATACGCTTGCCATCCCCACCCTCACCATTGAAGACTCAGGGGTATCAGGCTACCAGCGTGATGAACAAGGCTACGACGCAGTCTACGATAACAACGCTTCCACCGTGTACATGGGTAGGGCAGCAGTCCGCCGCAACGCCGGCACCAACCCTGCCGATTTACTGCAGGGGATTGCTGGGGTATTTAGCGGCGATGCCCGCAATAGCGGGTCGATCGATGTCAATATTCGCGGGGTGCAGGGTCCCGGGCGGGTGCCGGTGATTATCGACGGCACCGAGCAGGCAATTACCGTCTACCGCGGCTATAACGGCGTGAGTAACCGCAATTATATCGACCCGAACCTGATCAGTTCGGTGCGCATCCATAAAGGTGCGAGTAACGCCCGCGATGTCAATAGCGGCATCGGGGGGGCGCTGGAACTAACCACGCTGATCCCCGCCGATATTATTGCAGAAGGCGCCGACTCTGGGCTAGAATTAACAATAACCAGCGGCGGCAATTCGGTCTCCCCGCAACTACCGCGGCTGCATACTGGCGAATCAGCCGCCGCCGCAGGGTTTTCTAATACTCGATCTATAGGTTTCTACAACGTTGATAAAACTTTGCGCATACAACTCAACTCAAAATCAGCTAGTGATGAAACCCCGCTCGGCGGCGACGACTTTGCCTACCGGCTGGCGGTCGCCAACACCTCCGCGCGCTTTGATTTTCTCGCCGCATACGCCTACCGCCGTCGCGGTAATTACTATGCGGGTAGCAACAACGCCGGTTATTATGATGAGCCTGGCTATTTTGCTACGGATGTGGATGGTCACTTCAGGTCAAAAGTAACTGGTAAAAGAATTTTTGATGATACGCGCGCCCTAACCACCTTCTGGCCACAAGGCGACGAAGTCATCAATACCTCGAGCGAGATGGCGTCGTTGTTGTTAAAAAGCAGCTGGCGGGTTGACAATGCACAAAAACTTGGCTTCAACTACCGCCATACAAATTTGCTAAACGGCGAGATCATGCCGTCGCGGCTCATTACTGGCAGTGATCTCAAGTACGGTCATCCCCAGTGGCCGTTGAGCGCGGTCACTGCCCAGGCGTATAACCTCGACTACCGCAATACCCCCAATGATAACCGCTGGCTGGACCTCCACGCCAACCTCTGGCGCACGCACAACCGCGGACACACCTATACGAGTGCAGGTGAACCCAACCAAATTGACAAAGAAAGCGGTCTGGTCGTCAACGTTGGGTTTGTTGATTCTATCAATACCCGCAATGGCATCACCCTGAGCAATACCATGGATCTTTCCAGCACGCTGGCGCTAACCATCGGTGGCAATTTTCAGCACCAAAAACTAGCAAGCCTAGATGGTAAATACAATAATACTAGAACAGAGCGCGGAGGGCGGCGGCAGCAATGGGGCGGCAATCTCAGCCTCGCCTGGCAGGCGAACGAGGCCTTAAAATTCAGCACGGGGATGACGTATTCGGCGTATTGGAGCTTCGACGACCGCCTTAAATATGTCATCGATGCAGGCGGCACCGTTCCACAATTAGAGCGTATTCTAAATGAAAACATTACCTACGAGTATACTACAGGTGTTCTGTATACAGCCGAGCAGAACAAAAAGCTAATGCAGGATCATGTTAAAAATGCGCAGGTAATAGCGGAAAATTACATTGAGACAAGATATAATGGCTATGTTGATACACTCAATGAGTACTTAGGCTTTGATAATGACGTACAGAATAATATAATTTATTTAATGACTGGCCTAGATTATACGTTTTCAGAAATCCAAGGAGGGTTATCAGTAAAGAATATAAATGAAAGGCGCGCAGCAAAGCTTGCTGAAATGAGACAAGATATAGAGAATCGTTATTCTAATGATAAAGGTCCCTTTCTGCGTCAAATCGAAGTGTTGAAAAACGAACCCGATGGAAAGGAAGCCAGTGATATTATAAAATTAGAATATGGAACTGGTCTCACAAATCATCTTGACAATCGACCAATCCCCTTGCTGACGGATGCCGCTGGTAAGTATTCGTTTGCTAGCCACCCCTGCTATAATGGTGAGGTAGAACAGGAAATAGCAGACAAAACAGGTAATGATAAGACGGCGAAAATAACTAAATGTTTTATCGATTATGCTACACGGATTGCAGAGATAAGTGAAGCCCAAGCAGAAAAGCTGCAAGACCACGGCTGGGTGCCGCATTTTGTCGCCAGCTACCAATTTACCCCGTATAGCCGCGGCTACGTTAAATACAGCGAATTCCTCCGCTACCCGTCCATGTTCGAAAGCACCTGGGGCTTCTCTGCCGCGCTCGGTCCGGATGGTCTCAACCCCGAGCACGCCTATAACAGGGAAATAAGCTATGTCCACGACCTAACCCAATGGTTCACCACCGCTGAATACGCCGACGTCAAGCTGGCATACTACGATAACCTGATCAAGGGCGTTATTGATACTGCTAGTTCTAGATATTTTACAAATGATGACGAAAAAAAGCTGCGCGGGGTAGAATTAACCATACGCTACGATGGCGGTCGTTTGTTTAGCAATATTGCTGTCGACTACGTGGTGCAAAACGACATCTGCGACGCAAGCTATGCCGCACGTCATTCGAAGTTGGAATATCGCGTTCCGACCTGCTTTGCATTCGGCTTTATAGGTGGCTCTGAACAAGGGCGCGCCACCCCTAAATTATCGGCTAATTGGGCGCTCGGCGCCCGGCTGCTCGACCGCCGTTTAGAGATAGGCAGCCGGGTGAAGTATTATAGCCGCGACGCCAACGCCGACCTAGACCAGTATTATCAACAAGTCGGCAGATTTAGCCATAATCCGTTAAGGGTATCTTTCGGCTGGGGTGATACCCTGCTCGTTGACGGCTACGCCAAGTATAACGTTAATGAGCGCTTGCAAGTTGAATTCGCTGCTAATAACCTAACAGATCAATACTACATCGACCCATTAACCCGTTCGCAGATGCCCGCACCTGGGCGGACGCTGAAACTGAATCTAACAGCGCGGTTGTAAACCGCGTTGTTAAAAACCCCGAAGCTACTGCTTCACCACCCGTGTTATTTTCGTTTTGAAAGTAATAAATTGTAATACCTAGGAATTTTCTATGAAAAAACTAAAATTAGTCAGCAGTATCGCGCTTATGGCTGGTGCGCTCGCTGCGCCAGTCCACGCCGAAACCGAAACACAAGTTATTGGTATAATTACCCTTGACTCAATACAAGGTGGTTCGTCCAATACTGAGAAAGTGATTGTCGGCGCATCAAATGTAGACCGCCCGCCGATTCATACTCTAGGGAAGGCGGGGATTGGCGCTGGCTATACTCTAAAAAAGGGGGACATGGTCGACTTTATAGGGTTGGCAAAAGTGGTGCCAGCTGACCCCAACAGGGTGCATTCGCTCGACATGGCGTATTATGGACCACCGAAAACCCATCGTGATTTGGGGGTATTCCAATTTGCGCAAGTAGGCAGCCACGACGTTTGGTTTGGCGAATGGTCACAAACTGGCGCGTCCAACGACCCAACCCGTACCGTGTACTACGTCGGCGCTGATGCCGATACTGCGATAACAACAACCGCTAGATACGCTATTTACACGGTGACAGGTATCAATCACTACTCAGCAGCGGCTAACAACCTGCTACACGGTGTTGTTGTTGCTAATTTTACTAATTCAGTGTTAACAGGAAAAATGGAACATGGCAACTTTAAAATCGATATGGGCACTGTGTGGATCAACAGCAGCGATGCTACTTTTCTTTCTAGTCAAAGGCAAGCCGAAGCATTTAGAACCAATCCTTATCGAGAGGACCTGCATGGTATAGTTTCAGGGCGGTTCTACAATGGTCAGGTTGACCTCGCTGGGATGGTTACGTTTTTTTCTAGCCCTGAATTCAACACAGCGTTTGGTGGATCCACAACAACATTACCTGGTATTATCATCCATTAATCTTGTTAGCTATTATATTCAAGCCGCGCCTGCAGTTGCAGGCGCGGTTTTTGTTACTGTATTGCATCCTGTTGCTGCTGCTCCCAACCGTCGCCGCAGCTGCTGATAGCCAGTTGCCTAGGGTGTCAAATTATGCTTATCCATTTGGATATGCCATTCTTCTTCTTCTGTGTGCAGGTAGCGTTGGGTGGTTTGTATGCTGGCGTGGCGGGCGCTTGCTTTCAAATAGCGTAAATCGATACCCATATCAGCTTGATGGGTGAGTGAGGTGTGGCGAAACCAGTGGGTTGATGAGGCGCGCAGCCGCTTGGCTTTGCCAGGGTCAATCGTGTTCAGTTTATCCGCCGCGCCTGCAACTGTTGCTTTGACAATGCGGTATACCATGTCGGCGCTAATGGGCTTGGTCCCGTGCAGCGAGCAAAGCAGCGGTGTGGTTTCGCCTGCAATTGGAAATGGTGGGTGTTGCAAATGTCTTCGATAGCGTGCTAGTGCCAGCATCATATCTTTTTTGACAGGTATTAGCGCTGATTTTTCTCCTTTGCCGACAATATTCCACCACCATGTGCCGCGGCGTTGTATAAATGCTGCCATGGTGTGGTTAGCAACTTCACTGACGCGGGGGCTTTGCAAATATAACAATGCGAACAAAAACCGCGTGCGCTCAGCAACAGCGTGTTGCCGTGGGGTGGTTGCTGGCAGGCGATTGCAGATGTAGTCCCAGAGGAATTCCCAAACATCGTGTTCTAAATAGCGTTCAACTGTTGCGCTTGGTTGGATAATGGACCTGAGGCGTTTGCGTGACATCAGCTGCATCGGGTTATTGTTCAAATAACCTGCTTTGACTAAAAAACTGAATAAAGTGCCTAGAATTACTAGTGCTTGATTGATGCTGCTGGGCTGGAGACCGCGTTCAAAAGGTCGCCAGTCTGGTGATGTGCGTGGTTGGCGCTTGCCGCTCCAGCTGCTACTCGGGGCGCTAAGAAATGTTTTATACGCCTCCATATCTTCAAGTTGGAGGCTTGAGAGCGGTATGCTGCGCGCATACACAGCCCATAGCAGCAAGCGCTCGGCTTCTTTGCGGTATGAGCGAAAAGTCTGCGGTGAATCTGCAACAGTGCTGAGCCAGGTTACAATCGCTGCGCGGTCATTGGTTGCGGCTATTTGGCAGCCGCTGTCACGTTGGCGGTTACTGCCGACACTGCCATCGAGTGTTGGCGGTAACAAGCATTGTTCCAGCGGGGTAAAGTTCAAGGGTGCGAAGGAAGCTTTGATTAAGTCCATGATGGGCGAGACGGAGAAAAAACGCTGATGATAACTAGACGCAGTGCGCAGATAATACTGGTGGTATTATCAAGTGCTGCAACGACGTTAGCGCAGCGTTTTTCCCGTCTTTCTGTTGAATATATGATGGTTTGATGGTAGCGGTACTTGCTGTGTTGCATCCCTTGGCGTATATGCTACAGCATGCGCCTGCGGAATGCGCCTTGCAATCATCAGCAATTGCCATCAAACTCGCTCCATCAGCGACTTAATCAGAGCTTCCATAAGAGCAGTGTACGCAAATGAAAAAGGCAATGACCGTTGTGGTTGTTGTGGTTATTGTGGCAAGACGAAGCAATGTGGCTGCGGGATACGGAGGTGAATCGTATCACCAATAGCGTAGCTGTTGTGGCTGTTGCTTTCAAGTTGAATGCGGTGTTTTGTATCTTTGATGGCAGCAACGATTTGGTAGCGTTTTCCTGTATAACAAATTTCTGTTATGTTGGCGGTAAACGCATCGGTAGCAGTGTTTGGCTCTTCCAGCAATACAACGTTTTCTGGGCGAATACATATCTGCACACGGGTATTATCTGGATAGCCGCAGTCGCTGGTGAATTGTGGCAGGCCATCAATGTGTGCGACTTTGTTGCTGACGTTGGCTGCAAAAAAATTGCATGATCCAATAAAATCTGCAACAAATAGGTTGCTGGGTTTGTTGTATATTTCAGTCGGTGTGCCGACTTGCCGCACACTACCGTTGTCTAAAACGGCGATGCGGTCCGCCATGGAAAGGGCTTCATCTTGGTCATGGGTCACCATTAAAAAAGTCATCCCTAATTGTTGCTGTAACCGGCATAGTTCGTTTTGCATTGACTTGCGTAACTTGGCATCGAGTGCTGAAAGTGGCTCGTCGAGCAATATAGCTTGAGGCTCCATAACCAATGCCCGCGCTAGGGCGATGCGTTGGCGTTGTCCGCCAGAGAGTTGATGCGGGCGTAGCTGTCCAAAGTCATCCATAGCAACCAGTGTGAGTGCTTGCTGGACTTTTTCCTCAATTGCTGCTTTTGCCATTTTGCGCAGCCGCAGCCCATAGCCAATATTCTTGGCAACTGTCATGTTGGGAAATAGTGCATATGACTGAAACACCATGTTAATAGGGCGTTGATTTGGTAGCGTCGAACTGACGTCATTGCCATTGATAAACACCCTGCCTGCGGTCGGTGTTTCAAAGCCTGCGAGAATGCGCATCAGGGTTGTTTTGCCGCAACCACTAGGACCCAGCAACACAAAAAACTCGCCACGTTCAATCATCAGCGTTGTTGGTTGCAAAGCAAAGTTGCTGTTGCTGGGAAACTGCTTGGAGATCGCGTCAAAATAGATAAGAGGATTGCTCATTTTAATTGGTTTTGGTGGAATCAAGAACGCGCTGCATCCACAGGGCAAGCAGCACCAACAGCAACGTTGTCGCAATCAAGACTGTTGAAGCTGCATTTACCTCTGGGGTGACTGAAAATCGCACCATTGAGTAGATTTTTACAGGAAAGGTGATGGTTGCTGGTGTCGATGTAAAAAATGTGATAACGAAATCATCGAGTGATAGCGTGATTCCAAGAATGCTAGCTGCTAGGAATGACGGTAGCAGATAAGGAATAACCACTCCCCATAATGTTTGCCAACGATTCGCGCCAAGATCTGTAGAAACTTCTTCAAGTTCTGGATTAAAATTTTCTAAACGACTGCGAATGACCATGGTCATAAATGGAAATGAAAAGGTAATATGCGCTAATATGACTGGCAACATATTCAGCGGCCAAAAGGGTGCTTGTGGCCAGCCAACAGAGTTGAAAAATGTCAACATAGCAACACCCATGCATATTTCTGGAATAACAATTGGCACTCCGATTGCACTATTGACTAAGCTTTTGAGTGGGAAACGAAACCGCCACAAGCTGTATGCTGCGCAAAAAGCTAGCATCAAACTAACAATGGTGCTGAGTAAAGCGATGGTGACTGAGTTGAGTAAAGCTTCGATTAACGCCTCGTTATGCAATGCCTTGACATAGTATTTGGTGGTAAAGCCTTGCCAAACAATGTTGCGTTTTGAAGCGTTAAAACTGAAAATCACTAACACAATTAACGGCGCATACAAAAAAATTAAGCTAGCCAATACCACAATACGGACGCTTAATAAATGCGAATAATTGCTGAGTTGAATAAGTTTACGCGAGTGTTTCTTCATTTTGGTGTGCGCGAGTCAAGCCAATATTGCAACGTCATTATTGCCACCATAATGTAGATTAGTACTAATGATAATGCTGAGCCAAACGGGAAGTCGTTGGCACTTTTAAACTGACGCTCTATAACATTTGCAATCATCAAACTATCATTGCCGCCAAGCAAGTCTGCCGTTACAAAGGCACCAAGCGTCGGGATGAAGGTAATCAGCATTGCAGTAAAAATACCAAAGTGAAGTTGTGGTATGACAACAGCAAAAAAAGTCCGCCCCCTAGATGCTCCCAAGTCAATACTCGCTTCAATATGGCTGCGGTCAAGTTTATCGAGTGCCGCAAACAGCGGCAATACGGTAAATGGTAAATGGACGTAGACTAATCCAAACATTACAGCTGTATTGTTATACAGCAACTCCAATGGTAGAAACCGTGTGCCAAAAATTGGTGAAATATCGATGTGTAACCACTGCGTAAGTAGCGTTATGGTGTCGTAGCAATATTCAAGAATACCGTTAATAATACCTTTGTTACGAAATATTGCTATCAGTGAATACGTGCGTACTAGCAGATTCGTCCAAAACGGCAGAATAACTAATGTCAGCAAAATGACTTTAATGCGCGGGCTGCTGGCAAAGGCAATCGCAACAGCAATGTACATGCCAACTACCAAGCAAATGATGGTTGTTAACACTGACATCCATATTGATTTGATGAATATCCCTAAGTAGATAGGGTCAAAGACACGGGTGTAATTTTCCAAAGTCCAAGACAGTGTTGATGTTGTAATTCCAGTCTTGGAGCTAAAACTCAAAACAAAGATAAATCCCAGTGGAATAAAAAATAAGATAATTAGCCATACCACTGGGGTATAAATAAGAATTGGCTTGCTGATATTGCGCACGGTCAACCTTCAAGGGCAGGTGGTAAAGCCGTAAAGTTGGAATGTGAGGCGTGTATTTTCATTCATCCGCATGCGTCGTGGCAGACCACCAGCTGCTGATAACAGCTTTAAGCAATGTGCTGATTCATTGATGAATAAAAATTATGGTTATTCTCTGCGGCGGCTGCTGCTGCTGCGAGCTTTGAGTGGCGACGATGTGTTGCTGAGCGGTTGCTGCCATGGCATTGTGTGCGGTTTGGCGCTAAGTTGATGTTAGCAAGCAAAAAATAAATTTTAAATTATAATACCATGTAAACGGAGTTTTACCAAGGAACACACTTATTAGATGCTAAATACGCCATGATACAGTGTATATGTTGCATAATTTGTCAACTTCTACAAGCCCGATATAGTGCAGCAACGTATGCCGTAGCGGTGTTAAGTTCTACCATGCGACATGAGGGAAGCTCTGCTTAATTCACTACTATTTAAGTTGTTAAACGCAGCAACTCTAAAGAACAATAAACTCTAAACTCAAATGCTAAGGAAGATCTGCTTAAGTCCATGCTGGGCAACACGGGTGAGATAAGGTTACAAAGTACGTTGCAGCGGCTTCACATCAACAAACTCCTCCTGTAGTATATTGAAAAACGCAGGGGGTTCTCGGGTTCTCGTCGCATTCATAGCGTACGGGTGTTTTGTGTCAGCGTTGCGATTGCCCCCCAAGCCCCCTGCGGATGCAGGCAAAGAGTAGATAAATCACACGTAACGCGGTCTGATTGAGCCAGAAGGCTTGAGCCAGAAGGCTTGAGCTAGAAGGCTTGAGCTAGAAGGCTTGAGCTAGAAGGCTTGAGCTAGAAGGCTTGAGCTAGAAGGGTTGTAGCGCAGCATGCTGAAAAATAATCTATAACTTGTCACTCGTTTAATAATCAAACAGGAAAATATATGAAAGTTCTAGCAACCTTTGTCTGTGCCGCAGCACTGATAGCAGCATCACAAGCAGTGTATGCCGCTTGTGACCCTGGTGAAGTGGTCATTAAATTCAGCTACGTTACCAACAGCGACAAACACCCAAAAGGGATAGCCGCGACTGTATTGGCACAGCGTGTCAACGACGAGATGAACGGTAAGGCCTGCATGAAGGTCTACCCAAACTCGACGTTGTATAATGACAACAAAGTGCTTGAGGCATTGTTACAGGGCAATGTGCAGTTAGCAGCACCAAGTCTTTCGAAATTAGAGAAGTTTACCAAGAAATTCCGCATTTTTGACCTCCCCTTCATCTTCAAGAACATTCAGGCAGTTGATGCTTTCCAATCCTCAAGCGACGGTCAGAAGCTTTTAAAGTCGATGCAGCACCGCGGGCTGCGTGGGCTTGGCTATTGGCACAACGGTATGAAGCAGATGTCAGCAAATATTCCGCTGCTGGTGCCAGCAGACGCCAACGGTCTGAAATTTCGGGTGATGACTTCGGATGTTCTTGTTGCGCAAATGAAAGCTATTGGCGGCTCGCCCCAGAAGATGGCGTTCTCGGAAGTGTATGGCGCGCTGCAACAGGGGGTTGTGGATGCTCAGGAGAACACTTGGTCGAACACCTACGGCAAGAAATTCTTCGAGGTGCAAGATGGCGTGACCGAGACCAACCATGGCGTGCTCGACTATATCGTCGTCACCAGCACGCAATGGCTTGACAGCCTTGAGCCCGATGTACGCGATCAGTTTTTGACCATTCTGGCTGAAGTAACCAAAAGTCGCAACGCCAAAACCACTGATGTGAATGCAGCCGCAAAACAGTTAATAATCGACGCTGGCGGCACCATTCGTCAACTAACGAGTGAGCAGCGTCAGCAATGGATTGATGCGATGAAACCAGTTTGGCAGCAGTTCGCAGCTGATGTCGGACAGGAAAACATCGACGCAATTCAAGCAATCAACGCAGCTTTGTAACCCCGTCAATTGCCAAACTCGCTCCATCAGCGCAGTTAATCAGAGGCTTTTTAGGGTGCGGAGCTCCGACCCCTCGCTAATGCAGCACCCATAAGGAAACTCTGATTAATTCCATGATGGGCGAGACGGAGAAAAAACGCTGATGATAACTAGACGCAGTGCGCAGATAATACTGGTGGTCTTGTGGGTGTTGCCAAGTGCTGCAACGACGTTAGCGCAGCGTTTTTTCCCGTCCTTCTGTTGAATATAACGGTTTGCGGCAGCGGTACTTGCTGTGTGCATCCCTTGGCGTATATGCTACGGCATGCGCCTGCTGAATGCGCCTTGCAATCATCAGCAATTGCAGGCAAACTCGCTCCATCAGCGAGTTAATCAGAGGCTTTTTAGGGTGCGGAGCTCCGACCCCTCGCTATTGCAGCACCCATAACAACGTGCGGGTCTATGAATAACAAACTAAGAGAGTCGTTTGTTGACAGGTTGGAAGAGAATTTGATTGCCTTGTTGCTGGGGCTGATGACCCTCGTAACTTTTGCCAACGTTATTGCGCGTAAAGCCTTTAATTACAACATACTTTGGGGGTTGGAGCTCACCGTCTTTCTGTTTGGGTGGTTGGTCTTGCTCGGCGCCTCCTATGCGGTTAAGAAGGGAGCGCATCTGGGTGTAGATGTCGTAATCAACAGCGTTTCTCCCCCTATGCGGCGCTGGCTGGCTCTGGTGGCGGTTGGGGTATGTATCGCCTTTGCTTGTTTGTTACTGAAAGGCTCGTATGATTATTGGGCGAACTTTGCCAATTTGCCAGCGACTGAGGGGCGGTGGTTTCCTGTTGGTTTCCTGAATAAATATCTGAGCAAAGGTTGGTATGAAGTGACCGACATACCCAATCCATTCTTTTTAAACTGGCTGGCTAGTGTTTTCAACGAAGGTGAGCCTTACGAAAAACTGCCTCGCCTGATACCGTATGCGGTTTTGCCCCTTTCGATGGCTTTGCTACTGTTGCGGTTCATCCAATTAATGGTTGATGTTTGGCGCGGCAACAAAGATCGGGCAATCGTTAGCCACGAAGTTGCAGACGAAATTCAGCATATACGTCAGCTGCACAGCAACAAAAAACAATGACTATCGTCTTCCTATTTGTAATGATCATTGGTTTCATGCTAATCGGCGTGCCGATTGCGGTTGCCTTGGGGATGTCTTCGACCTTGTTTATGCTCTGGTTTTCAGATACGTCGCTGGTATCCGTTGCCCAGACCCTATTCAGCGCATTTGAAGGTCACTATACCCTGCTGGCAATCCCGTTCTTCATTCTAGCATCATCTTTCATGTCAACCGGTGGGGTGGCACAACGCATAATCCGCTTTTCCATTGCCTGCGTAGGTCACATGCGCGGCGGCTTGGCGATTGCTGGTGTGGTCTCCTGTATGATATTTGCTGCTTTGTCTGGGTCCTCACCTGCGACTGTTGTTGCCATCGGTTCGATTGTCATTGTGGCGATGAGACAAGCTGGGTATTCCAAGGAATTTGCCGCGGGGGTGATCTGTAATGCGGGGACTTTGGGCATCCTTATTCCGCCTTCGATTGTGATGGTTGTGTATGCATCCGCAGTCGAAGTGTCAGTGGGGCGCATGTTTCTGGCGGGGGTCATCCCCGGGATCATGGCCGGGGTGATGCTGATGATCACAATCTATGTAATGGCTCGTGTCAAGAATATTCCCAAAGGCGAATGGCAGGGATGGCGCGAGATATGGGAGAGTTTTGTCGATGCTTCATGGGGTCTGTTGCTGATTGTAATTATCATGGTGGGGATCTACGGCATACCAGGGTTGACTGGCGCGTTCTTTACCCCCACTGAAGCCGCCGCGGTTGCCTGCGTCTACGCGTTTATTGTTGCAACTTTTGTCTACCGCGATATGGGTCCGCTGGCTGCGAAAAACGGCAAAAATCGTGCGACCTTGTGGCAACGCCCTCAAGCACTTATAACCGCTTGGGTTCATGAAGATACCCGGCGCACCCTTTTTCAGGCAGGCAAACTGACTATCACGCTGATGTTCGTGATTGCCAACGCCTTGATTCTGAAACACGTGCTGACCGCAGAGCAAATTCCACAAGACGTTGCAACTGTGATGCTGTCTGCAGGCTTTGGTCCAGTGATGTTTCTGATCGCTGTCAACGTTATTTTGTTGATTGGCGGGCAGTTTATGGAACCTTCGGGGCTGCTGGTAATTGTCGCGCCGCTGGTGTTCCCGATTGCCATCGAACTTGGGATCGACCCAATCCACCTGGGCATCATCATGGTGGTCAACATGGAGATCGGGATGATTACCCCGCCAGTAGGTCTCAACTTGTTTGTTACATCTGGGGTTGCAGGGATGCCGATGCTGAGCGTGGTGCGCGCGTCTCTGCCATTTCTGGCGGTGCTGTTCGTGTTCCTGATTATTGTGACCTATATCCCTGCTATTTCAACGTTGCTGCCGAACGCGATGATGGGGACAGAAGTCATCACTAAATAGCATCACTAACAGCCTTGAAAGACCAGCCTTGAAAGACCAGCCTTGAAAGCAATGACGCCACCATCGGGCAAGTCTCAGTCTGCACAACCAGTGCTGCGCTGGACCGCAGCAGGAACGGCGGCGTATCGCCGCATCAGTGTCGCGCTGTTTCTTGCTGGGTTTGCGACATTTTCGCTGATTTATTGTGTTCAACCCCTGTTGCCGTTGTTGGTTGAGGACTTCGCCGTCAGCCCGACTGCAAGCTCGTTGTCGTTATCGCTGACCACTGGGTTTCTGGCATTTTCTATTCTACTGGCAGGCGGCGTATCCGCAGCATTTGGTCGGCGGCAGTTGATGTTTGTGTCGATTTGCAGTGCGGCGGTTCTTAATTTTATCGCAGCCATGGTCCCCGATTGGCATGCTTTTTTGCTAATTCGTGCTTTGGAAGGTTTTGTTTTGGGTGGTGTTCCGTCCGTGGCAATGGCATATTTGGCTGAAGAAATTCATCCGCGCGGATTAGGCCTAGCGATGGGGCTGTATATCAGCGGGTCGGCTTTTGGAGGCATGGCAGGGCGCGTGGGTGTTGGTCTGTTGACCGATTTTGCTTCATGGCGGTTGGCGATGGGCGCTCTTGGGGTTATTGGGCTTATCTGCGGCAGCGGATTTTACCTGCTATTGCCCGCATCGCGCAATTTCACCCGCCGGCGTGGACTGCAGTTGCAATATCATTGTTGCGCTTTTCACGACCATGTATGCCATAGCACCTTGCCATTGGTTTTTTTGATCGGCGCGTTGACGATGGGCAGTTTTGTTACTGTGTATAATTATGCAACTTTTAGGCTGGTCGAGCCTCCGTATAACCTTAGTCAATGGCAGGTTTCCCTAATTTTCATGGTGTATATGTTTGGGGTGTTTGCCTCTTCAATCGCCGGCGCCCTATCCGATAAATTGGGGCGGGGCCCAGTGTTGATCACGGGTGTTGTGATTGCCATGGCAGGGTTGCTGCTGACCTTGCTGGATCACCTGTATGTGGTGATTGGCGGGGTGGCTGTATTGACCACTGGGTTTTTTGTCGCCCATGCTATTGCCAGTAGCTTAGTCGGCGGCATGGCATTACAAGCCAAAGGTCATGCAGCGGCGTTGTATTTGCTGTCATATTATCTGGGGTCAAGCGTGATGGGGTCAATAGGGGGTTGGTTCTGGACACATGGTGGCTGGAACGCTGTGGTTGGTTTTGCGGCAGCCTTGCTGCTGGCGGCAATGATCTGCGCGATAATTATTTGGCGAGTTGCGCTCAAAGTAGTCATTGACTGATGCGACGATGTTGCCAATATGGTGTTGCTTGGTAAATAGATTAGCGTTGAACTGCTACGGGTTCAGCATGTAGCTTGGCTACTGTTAAAGTATAATTAAACGGTATTAACAGTATTTACTCCTTAAAGACTTTGAAAAATATAAAATATGAATTCCCAAAAACAGATAAAGTTTATTGATTTATTTGCTGGAATTGGGGGATTTCATTATGCACTTCATCAATTAGGATGCGAATGCGTTTTTTCTTCTGAAGTCGACGAGTCGGCTCGAATTACATATGAGAGAAATTACAGTTCAATTTCGCCAGAGTTATTCGAAAATGGAATGTTTAACGACGATATAAGAAAAATATCTCCCTCAGAAATTCCTGATTTTGATATATTATGTGCTGGTTTTCCCTGCCAACCATTTAGTCAGGCAGGTTACAAAGAAGGGTTCGCCGATGGGAAGAATTCAGAACGTGGGAATCTCTTCTTTAATATAGTCGACATTCTTGAAGAAAAAAAGCCTAAAGCATTTTTTTTAGAAAATGTTAGAGGAATTATTAATCACGATAATAGTAGAACATTCAAAATAATTAGAGAAATTTTAGAAGATGAACTTGGATATAGTTTTTACTTTAAAGTTGTTAAAGCAACTGATTATGGGCTACCTCAGCACCGCCCTCGTGCATTTATGATTGGTTTTAGAGATGAAGGCTTATTAAAAGGTTTTTCATTTCCACCAAATACGCAACTAAAATTTAATATGTCAGACGTTTTTAAGGGTGAATGCTCAAGAGAAATCGGCTTTACTCTGCGTGTTGGCGGTGCGGGTTCAAACATTGATGATAGGCGTAACTGGGACTCTTATCTTGTCAATAATGAAGTAGTCAGAATCCAGCCTGTACATGCGTTAAAATGCAAGGTTTTCCTGCAAACTTTCTTCTTCCTAACTCACGGCGAGTGGCTATGAAACAATTAGGAAATAGCGTTGCAATTGACGCCGTAAAAGAATGTGCAGCAGCTATTATTAACTACATGTGCATAATAGATAATAGAAATATAAATGGAAATAATATGTCTAAAAGTAGAAATAAACGTGAATGGACTGAGCTATACTCCTTTCTTAAACTAATCTTAGATAAAAAAATTATTTTTAGCGATGCGAAACTTAATCCTACTGAAGAATGTTTTGAAGTTAATAGATTAACTACGGCTATGTTCTGATAGTTTGTTGAAATGCTGTATACAGCATATCCCTCATGAAGCTGGCAGGGGATATATTTCCCCGTTTTTTAAGCTCAAACCAACGAAACCATCCACAATATTTATGAAGATTTTTAGTTGCAACACCATGAAAAGGGGCTAGCCATTGCTTGAGCCTCATGTGGTAAGCGTTCACCGTTTGAATATGAAAAACTTTGTCTTTGACCCGCTCACCAAGGCTTTGATTTAACACGACATGATTGATATTTTTCTGCTTGGCTAGATGCTCATAATTGATATGACCGTCGGTACAGAGAACCAGATCGTCGGCGAGTTTAGGTACAAAGGTTGCCTGTAATTGATCCAGCGTAAAGTGCTCTACAACCTGATCGACAATGTTGCCACTTCGATCGATGCCAATAACAGCTTTCACTGTAGATGCTTTGCTATTACCGCGTTTTCGCGGCTTGCCAGTGGTTAAATAGCGACTGCCTTTTTCAGAATATTTAAACCAAGTTTCATCTATTTCGACAATGCCTTCAAGCTGCTTGCTCATAAGTAAATCAGCCAATTTAAGAAATTTATGACGCCATGTGAATGCCGTGGTGAGGTTGATGCCGCATTCCTTTGCAGCAATGCGCAGCGATTTTGAATCAACCATCGTTTGGCAGTATTGTTCCCAGAGTTCAGGCTTATGCAGACCATTCAATTCTGAACCCGTTAGTGCATTATAGGTTTTTAAGCATGATCGACAACGATACCGCTGACGTCCTTTTGACGTGCCCCACTTATAGGTACTGTCATGTTGACAATGAGGGCATCCATGTACCGCTTGTTCAAGTAATTTCAGCACTTGAGGTTGCGATTCTGGATTGATTAAATGCTGTTCTAAGTCAGCCTTTTGCTTTGGAGAAAGCCCATTAACTGCTTGTTTTAACTGATTAAATTCAGAGGTCTTCATGATTTAGAGCATTGTGGATGTGATTGATACTTGTAGCATATCATATTTCAACAATTTATTCAAATAGAGCCTTAACTACTTTGAATATAAAGCAGGAAGTTAATCTGCTGAGTGATGGAGTTGAGATAAATGATTGCAAGTCCTTGAAAACTTATGCTGCGAATACTATTTTTCAAAATAACGATATAGTAAAATTTAAAAAATCAATACAAGGCGGTAATGGCACATTTTTGATTGATGATATTGAGTTAATTTTTGAGAATATGGGAATACAGATAGTTAACGGAGGTAAATCTAACCAAAAAGCTGACATTGTATTAGATGTAACTAGCAAAGGTAGGAGATACGATAAGGAAGGTTTCGGAATTAAATCTTATCTTGGTGCAAAACCCACCTTATTAAATGCATCTGGAAGTAATACAAACTTTATCTACGAGGTAACTGACTTCGATGATGTGGCACTAGAACAAGTTAATAAAATTAACTCGCGCACAAAAACAAAAGATAGAATTTCATGTATTACTGCTAGGGGAAGTAACTTTAAATTTTCACGAATTGAAGCAGAAACAATGAATTACAATTTGACAGTTCTTGATAATAATTTGCCAAAACTTGTCTCCGAAATGCTCCTTAATTTCTATTTAAATCGATACAATTCGTTGTCGGAAAATTTAACGCACCTTCATAATACAAAAAATTTTAAAATAAGGGGAATGATTGACGAAGATGGGCATAAAATAAAACTAAAAAGATTTTTAGTTGCTGTTCTACTAGGGCTGTTTTCTGGAAAAAAATGGGATGGTAAGTTCTCAGCGAACGGAACTATCGTAGTAAAAAACGATGGTAGTCAAGTAGCTTTCCACATTATACAGCTCAGTGTTCTTGAAGATTTCTTATTCAATGAAGTTAAATTTGATACACCATCAACTACACGGCATCGCTTCGCATCAGTTTACAAAGAACGTAATGGTAAATATTACTTTAAACTAAACTTACAACTTAGATTTTGAAACAAATCAGAGGTTCCATAATTAGGTGTTGCCTTGCCAGCGGTTGTATTGTGGTTTTTTGGCAGCGGTTATTCCCATTCAATCGTTGCTGGGGGTTTGCTGGAAATGTCATAGACGACGCGGGTGATGCCAGCGACTTCGTTCATGATGCGCCGCGCGGTGAGGTCAAGAAATTCGTGGGGGAGGTGGGTCCATGTTGCGGTCATAAAGTCTTGGGTGGTGACTGCGCGCAGGGCGACAACGTATTCATAGGCGCGCGCGTCGCCTTTTATCCCAACAGTGCGTTGTGGGATGAACACCACAAATGCTTGACTGGATGCGTTATATAGATCATGGAGGTGTAGCTCTTCAATAAATATTGCATCCGCGGCACGGATGATGGTAATGAATTTACGGGTGACTGCACCAAGAATACGTACTGCAAGTCCTGGGCCTGGGAATGGATGCCTGCCGATAATCTCAGCTGGTAATCCGAGCAATTTTCCGAGTTTGCGGACTTCATCTTTGAATAAATCACGCAATGGCTCGATCAGGGTAAACTGTAAATTTTCTGGCAAACCGCCAACATTATGGTGCGACTTGATCACATGGGCGCTGCCGGCGACTGCGGATTCAATCACATCGGGATAAATCGTCCCTTGTGCCAGCCAATGGGCGTTGGCAACGTGTTGCTTTGCCGCGGTAAACGCCTCAATAAATGCCTTGCCGATGATTTTGCGTTTTTGTTCTGGGTCGGCAACATCAACCAATGCGCTAAGAAACTGCTCACTGGCATCGATAGCAATCAAGCGAATGCCAAAATGCGCTGCAAATACTTGCTTGACCAACGCTGCCTCGTTGTGGCGCAGCATGCCGTGGTCGATAAAAATGCAGGTCAGGCGATCACCAATGGCACGGTGGAGTAATGCCGCGGCAACCGCAGAGTCTACCCCGCCAGATAACCCCAAAATCACTTGTTTGTGTGGCCAGGTGGCGCAGGTTGTTTTGATTGCTGCGACTTGCTCGCTCAACACATCATCAAGCTGCCAATCGCAACGCGCCCCAGCAGCGTTGACGGCAAACCAGCGCAACATCTCGCTGCCGCGCGCGGTGTGGGTGACTTCTGGGTGCAGCTGCATCGCATACATAGGTAAGCTGCGGTGTTGGATAATGGCATACGGTGAATTATCGCTGCTGGCAAGAGTGGCAAAGCACGCTGGCAACTCAGTAACTTTGTCGCCGTGGTTCATCCACACTGGTGTTGACTCGCCTTGGGCAAACATCGAGCAAATGCTGTTGTCTTGATCGATGGCGTCGCTGCCGTGGATGGTCAAGTTGGTCATCCCAAATTCTTTTTGCGGCGATGCAATAACCGTCCCTGCAAAATGTTGGACGATTAACTGCTGACCATAGCAAATACCAAGTAGTGGCAAGTGACCAAGCAACCATGCAGTTTGGCATTGTGGGTGTTTGTCAGTGACCGATTCTGGGCTGCCAGAGAGCACCACCGCGATCACATCATTGGCTGCTATGGTGGTTTGGTAATCGGCGTCATACGGCAGAATCAAACTGAGCACGCCAATCTCTCGTAGCCTACGCGCGATAAGCTGGGTGAATTGTGAACCGAAATCGAGGATAACAATGGATTGATGCATCGGCGCATCATAGCCATTTAAGGCAATGGTTGTGGTTGAATTATGCAGATTTGCTTGGTTAGAGTTTGCTGTGATGAGACTGATTTTTTAAATCTGCAAATTCGCCATATTGCTACCGATATGCAACGCTTGCTGGCGCTTGCTGTTGTCCAACGCTGTGCATTGGCGCTGCAATTGTTTGGGCATCAGCGCTATTTAGATTGACACCTGTCCTGTTGTTCTTCAGCACAAGCTGCGGTGCTTTCGAGCACGCAATTAGCAACAGTAACAGCTGGACTGTGTTGTTAGCATCTTCATGAACATCTTTGCAAAAAGATGAATTATCGGCTACGTTGGGTTAGCTACGGAAGCTCTGATTAAGTCCATGATGGGCGAGACGGAGAAAAAACGCTGATGATAACTAGACGCAGTGCGCAGATAATACTGGTGGTATTATCAAGTGCTGCAACGACGTTAGCTCAGCGTTTTTTCCCGTCGTTGTGTTGAATATACTTTGGGTTTGATGGTAATTGCTGCGCTTGCTGTGTTGCATCCCTTGGCGTATAGCTAGGTCATGCGCCCAGCGGTTTGCGCCTTGCAATCATCAGCAATTGCAAGCAAACTCGCTCCAGCAGCGGCTTAATCAGAGCTTCCCTAAGCGCAGCTGTGTTCACAGGTTGCTTAAATACGAATTAAGGCATCAGGGTATTACTTTTTGCTGTCTTCTGATTGTGAGTAAGCCACACCAGATTACATTTCAATTGTTGGATTTCGCTATAATGGATTTATATCAAAGCATTATTTTGGGCTTTATTGAAGGTTTGACCGAGTTTTTGCCAATTTCTTCCACTGGGCATCTTATTGTTGTTAGCGATTGGTTGGGATTGGCGCAAACTGATACAAATACGGCATTCGAGGTGATTATTCAGTTTGCGGCAATTTTGGCGGTTGTGGTGAGTTACAAAGAGCGGTTTACCTTTAAGTATTTTACTGTATGGCTGAAGATTGCCTTGTCATTTATCCCTGTTGGTATTGTTGGCTTGTTGTTTTATCAACAAATAAAATCATTGTTTTCTGTGACTGTTGTTGCGGTAATGTTTGTTGTTGGTGGTGTGATATTCTTGATTGTGGAGCGATTTATTGCCGATAAACAAAGCCCTGTTACTACTATCGACGCAGTGACGTATTCGCAGGCGCTGATAATAGGTCTAGCACAAGTATGTGCACTTATTCCAGGTACAAGCCGAGCAGGTGCCACGATTGTAGGCGGGTTATTGGTTGGTTTAAGCCGCAAAGCCAGCGCTGAGTTTTCCTTTTTACTCGCGCTCCCTGTTATGTTTGCCGCCGCCAGTTTTGATATTATTTTGCACTATCAAGAATTTACTAATGAGGATTTACTGCCTTTACTCTCAGGATTTATCGTCGCGTTTGTGACGGCATATATTATTATCAAGGTTTTTATTCACTTCTTAGCATCGTTTACGTATGCCGCGTTTGGCTGGTATCGAATTATGTTCGGGGTGGTGCTGCTAATACTGTATCATTGACATCAGGCAACGGACATTCCGTCCGCTGCCATAGCGACTTAATCAGAGCTTCCCTAAACAATAGTGTGGCAAGTTCAGCAATACCCAAATTCAGGAATATTTCTTTACTGGTTATGCGCAATAAGCTAATATGCAAGTTTAATTATTTGAGGGGAAATGATGATATACGCACAACCAGGTTCTGAAGGAGCTATTGTTTCATTCAAAAAAAAATACCAAAACTATATCAATGGTAAATGGGTTGCTCCCGTTCAAGGTAAATATTTTGAGAATATTAGTCCCGTAAACGGCGAAGTTATCTGTGAAGTTCCGCGTTCAACGGCAGAAGACATCGATCTAGCTATCGATGCTGCTAAGGCTGCAGCAGATAGTTGGGGAAAAACTTCAGTCACCGAGCGGTCAAATATCTTGCTGAAAATGGCTGATATCATTGAAGCTAATCTTGAAATGTTGGCTGTTGCTGAAACTTGGGATAATGGCAAGCCAGTCAGGGAGACTCTGGCTGCGGACATGCCGTTGGTAGTCGATCACTTTCGTTATTATGCGGGCTGCATTCGCGCTCAAGAAGGTACCCATAGTGAGATAGATAATACAACAGTGGCGTATCATTTCCACGAGCCGTTAGGCGTTGTTGGGCAAATCATCCCGTGGAATTTTCCGTTATTGATGGCTGCTTGGAAAATCCCACCCGCATTAGCAACTGGCAACTGTATTGTATTTAAGCCAGCAGAACAAACACCGGTATCGATTTGCATGTTTATGGAACTCGTCGGTGACTTGTTGCCGCCAGGTGTCTTAAATGTGGTTCAAGGATATGGTGAAGAGGCGGGTGCGGCTTTGTCAAGTTCAGACCGCATTGACAAACTTGCGTTTACTGGATCGAGTGCTGTTGGTGCAATTGTATTACAAAACGCCGCTGCCAGCTTAATCCCAGCAACTGTTGAATTAGGTGGCAAGTCTCCAAACATTTTTTTTGAAGATATTTTTCAACATGGAGATGAGTTCCTCGATAAGTGTTTAGAAGGTGCCGCATTGGCGTTTTTAAACCAAGGTGAAGTATGCACCTGTCCTTCGCGTATTTTAGTCCAAGAATCAATATATGAAAAATTCGTGGCAAAGCTCGTTACCCGAACAAAGGGCATTACGCAAGGTAATCCTTTAGACACTGATACTCAAGTTGGCGCTCAGGTGAGTTTAGAGCAATACGAAAAAATTCTTGCATACATTAAAACAGGACGAGAAGAAGGGGTCGAAGTGCTCATAGGTGGAGAAAAGCAACGACAAAGTAACGACTTAAACAAGGGGTTTTACATTCAACCGACCTTGTTGAAAGGAAACAATTCCATGAAAGTGTTTCAAGAAGAGATTTTTGGACCAGTTGTTGGGATAACTACCTTCAAGAATGAAGAAGAGGTCATTCAGATTGCCAACGACACAATATATGGTTTAGGTGCAGGCGTTTGGACAAGAGATATAAATCTATCGTATCGAATGGGACGTGCCATTAAGGCCGGCAGGATATGGACAAATTGCTATCACTTATACCCTGCACATGCGGCATTTGGCGGGTATAAAAAATCTGGGATTGGTAGAGAGACCCACAAAATGATGCTCGATCATTATCAACAAACTAAGAACTTATTGGTGAGTTATAGCACGGCACCGCTTGGTTTCTTTTAATTTTGTAATGTGTTCAGTTGTTTATGGGTGAAAAATAAACACTAAAACAACCATAGCAGTCCTTATCAACCGCTGGTTAACTCGCTGCTGCAGTGAGTTAATCAGAGCTTCCTTAGCGGAGTGTTTCATGTGTCTGTCTCAGTTATGTGTGTGCTTTTAGTTTTGACATACCTAGTTACTACTGCTGACTCTGGGCTGTTAGTCATTAACACCATCATCTCTGGTGGCGGCAGCGAGACAGAAAATAAACACCGTATCATTTGTGGCGTTATTGTTACGGCAGTCGTTGGTTTTTTTGGTTTATTGCTGGCAATGCTGGTATTGATGCTAATCCATTAGATTCACTGAAAAGCGCGATGATTATTGGTGCATTGCCGTTCACCGTGGTTATGGTACGGATGATGGTTTCTCTTGGCATTGTGCTTATCAAAGACGTTAGGGCTTAAGGATTAAGGTGCAATGAAGTGTGGCTGTCGGCTGTAACAGCGACGCTTCACCCATCTTAGATACATCA
The DNA here is from genome assembly GCA_965277405.1 of Gammaproteobacteria bacterium. Lineage (GTDB taxonomy): Bacteria > Pseudomonadota > Gammaproteobacteria. The sequence continues at coordinate 95,394 of OZ255726.1, read as the reverse complement.
AAAAGCCGCTACAAAATAGTTGTAGCGGCTTTTTTTATTTAAGAACGTGCCGATATACTTGTGGCATAATGTTCACATATCACCACAACGATACTCCATTTAAAAGGCTAGAGCTAGAGGCGCCACAACCTTGCATTGAACGTATTGGCGATCACGAAATCTTAAGCGTTGATGCACAGTTATTGCAACTACTGACCACGCTGGCGTTTTATGAAATATCTCACTTTCTGCGCCCCAAGCATTTGCAACAACTTGCTAGTATTTTGGCAGATGAACATGCGTCAGAAAATGATAAATTTGTCGCTTTTGACTTGCTCAAAAACGCTAACATCGCTGCAGGTGGAATACTGCCGATGTGCCAAGATACTGGTACGGCAATCATCACTGCATATAAAGGCGAAAAAGTTTTTGTTGATGGTGACGATACCGCGGCATTAGAAAGTGGTATCTCTGCTGCGTATGCACAGCATAATTTACGCTTTAGCCAAATGGCTCCGTTGTCAATGTATGAAGAGCAGAACACGGGCAATAACCTCCCTGCGCAAATCGATATTTTTTCTACAAAAGGTAATAGTTATAAATTTTTGTTCATCGCCAAAGGAGGAGGCAGTGCCAACAAGAGTTTTTTATACCAGCAAACTCGCGCCATCCTCAACGAAACCAGCTTATTGGCTTTTCTTGAAGAAAAAATGAAAACGATTGGTACCTCGGCATGCCCGCCGTACCATCTGGCCGTGGTTATCGGCGGCACTTCAGCAGAACTGGCACTAAAGACTGTAAAATTGGCAAGTTGTCACTATCTTGATAATTTACCAACAAGCGGCGATGCTGCAGGACGCGTATTCCGCGATGCAAAGCTGGAGCAACAGGTGTATGAAATCAGTAAAAAAATTGGCATTGGCGCACAGTTTGGCGGCACATATTTCTGTCATGATGTCCGTGTGGTCCGCCTACCCAGACACGGAGCAAGCCTGCCAATTGCAATCGGTGTTTCCTGCTCTGCAGATCGACAAGCTCTTGCCTATATCGATGAAGACGGGGTATTTTTTGAACAATTGGAGCACGAGCCTGCACGCTATATGCCTGAAATCGCTGTCACTGGCCTGCAAAATAAAGCCCCAATAATTAACCTTGACGATGGCATGGAGCAAACGCTTAAGCAACTCCGTCCACACCCTGTTGCAACGCAAGTGTTGTTGAGCGGTACATTGATAGTTGCCCGTGACATTGCCCACGAAAAGCTCAAACAAGCAATTGTCGAAGGGCGTGGACTACCAGAATACTTTAAACAATCTCCAGTGTATTATGCGGGCCCTGCCAAAACGCCTGTAGGAAAACCTTCTGGCTCATTTGGTCCAACCACCGCTGGGCGGATGGACACATATGTTGATATCATGCAAGAATACGGCGGCTCGATGGTGATGCTGGCAAAAGGCAACAGATCTAACCAGGTGACCGCCGCATGCAAAAAGCATGGTGGCTTTTATTTAGGGACTATCGGCGGAACTGCTGCACACGTTGCAGAATCTTATATCAAACGTATTGAAGTTCTTGATTTTCCTGAGCTCAACATGGAAGCGGTTTGGAAAATCCAAGTTGAAAAATTTCCTGCTTTTATTATAGTTGATGATAAAGGCAACGATTTTTTTGCAAGCTATAACATCCCTGCTGATTAATGTTGGTCGAGTCAAAACAGCCGAGAATTGTCTTATACGAACCAGAAATACCGCAGAATACTGGCAATATCATCCGCCTTTGCGCCAATGCCGGTTTTGCCTTGGAGCTGATTCAACCGCTGGGGTTTTCACTTGCAGATAAATACTTACGGCGGAGTGGGCTAGATTATCACGATAAATCTATTGTTACTGTACATAAAGATTGGCAGGGCTTTCTTGACTGCTATAATTTAGCAACACAAAACATAGTGTCTCTTACCACCAAATCAAATAACAACTTCTTTGACCTGACACTATCACTGAATATCACCTTAGTGTTTGGCCCTGAGACTCGCGGCTTACCCGCACATATCCGTAACCAGTTCCACACCGCAAAACTGCCGATGCAAGCAAGTTCACGCAGTATGAATCTGTCAAACTGTGTTGCTGTGTGCGCGTATGAAGTATGGCGACAAGCATTATTTGCCAAAGGAACCTAAGGAAAACATGAATTCCACGTATACAGCCAATTCAATTGAAGTGCTAACAGGGTTAGACCCTGTCCGCAAGCGCCCAGGCATGTATACAGATACAGCGTCACCGAACCATCTTGCCCAAGAAGTTATAGACAACTCTATCGACGAAGCAATCGCGGGTTTTGCCAAAACCATGACTGTCGAGTTATACCCTGACCATTCGTTTGCCGTGACCGATGATGGCCGTGGCATGCCGACGGACATCCACCCAGAACATGGCATCAGCGGGGTTGAATTGATTTTTACTCGCCTGCATGCTGGCGGAAAATTTTCGAACGCTACCTATCGTTATTCTGGCGGGTTGCACGGTGTCGGGGTGTCGGTCGTCAACGCATTGTCGACGTGGCTTGAGGTTAAAGTGTGGCGCAGTGGGGTGGTGCAAGGAATGCGCTTTGAACATGGTTACAAAGCAACAGAATTACAGCAGATAGACACATGCAGTAAACAAAAAACTGGCACTTTTGTCCATTTTTATCCTGATTCAACATATTTTGACTCGCATAAATTTTCTAGTACTGCGCTAAAACACTTGCTGAAAGCCAAAGCAGTGCTGTGCCCAAACATCACCATTACCCTAAAAAACCACTGTACTGGCGAAGTTGATAGCTGGCATTACCCAGCTGGGTTAGAGCAATACATCCAGCAGACTTTAACGGCACCAACCTTGCTGTCCGCGCTGTATCACGGCGAGTTTAAAAACGGCGAACAAGAAATTGTTTGGGGGTTACAATGGCAGGAAGATGGCTCATCTGCATGCTTAGAAAGCTATGTCAATTTAATCCCAACGCCGCAAGGCGGCACCCACGTTAATGGATTTCGCAGCGGGTTGCTGGCTGCAATCCGCGAGTTTTGTGAATTTCGCAAACTTTTGCCACGCGGGGTAAAAATTACTGCAGACGACGTCATGAATGGCTGTTGCTATGTCCTTGCGTATAAGCACGATAACCCGCAATTTACTGGGCAAACTAAAGAGCGTCTGTCGTCACGTCAAGCTGCAACATTTGTGCAGAATGTCCTCAAAGATGACTTTAGTTTATGGCTGTCACAGCATCCAAAAGATGGGGAGAATCTGGCGCAACATGTTATTAGTGTTGCTCAGAACAGACTAAAAAACGCCAAAAATATCGAACGAAAAAAAATCTCTGCTGGTCCAAAACTTCCTGGAAAACTTGCCGATTGTTCCAGTGCAGACCCTAGTCAATGTGAGTTATTCTTGGTCGAAGGTGACTCTGCAGGGGGGTCTGCGAAACAAGCGCGTGATCGTGAGTTTCAAGCAATCATGCCATTGCGGGGTAAAATTCTAAATACTTGGGAGTCGAACAGCAGCGACATTCTCGCATCAGAAACCATCCGCGATATTTCATTGGCAATCGGCGTTGACCCCAGCAAGGGTGATATTCGGGCATTGCGCTATCATAAAATTTGTATCCTGGCTGATGCCGATTCAGATGGTCAACACATCGCCACATTACTCTGCGCATTGTTTTTGCGTCATTTTCCCGCATTGGTAGCAGCAGGGCATGTGTTTATTGCGATGCCGCCATTATTTCGTATTGATCATAACAAAGAGATTGCCTACGCATTAGACGCCATAGAACGTGACCATTTTCTTGCACAATTTAGTAGTAAAAAAGGTAGTAGCCAAGTGACGCGATTTAAAGGTCTAGGCGAGATGAACCCCAGCCAACTACGCGAGACCACTATTGCCCCAGCAACACGCAGATTGATGCAACTCCATGTTTCCCAACCACCTGCGACCAATGAAATAATGGACATGCTATTGGCAAAAAAGCGCGCCGGTGATCGGAGGGAGTGGCTCGAAAAAAACGGTAATCGCATCCAACAATTTGAGGATGAACTGACGACTAGCTAGCGGCCATTGCAGCAACGAGTTAAACAGCGATTGCTTAGGGAAACTCTGATTAAGTCCCAAACAACAGCAATATCAGCTACAAAGATATACAATGGTGAATCTATTTGAATATTTGAATAAGCGGATAATCTTATGAAACAAACAACTTTTGCCAGTGCTGCATACGACCACAAGAAAGTAACAACAAAACGTGAAAAATTCTTGCAGTTAATGGACAAATTAGCTCCATGGCAACAGTTGTTAGAGTTAATAGAACCGCATTATCCCAAGAAAGGGAATGGCCGCCCACCGATTAATATGCAGACCATGTTACGCATTTATTTTTTACAGCAATGGTACAACTTATCAGACCCAGGGGTAGAAGAAGCACTATATGACATGGAAAGCATGCGGCGTTTTGCCCATATAGAGCTGATAGACGATGCCATCCCTGATGAAACCACCATCTTGAACTTCCGCAGGATCATAGAAAAACATCAACTCAGCGTAAAGATACTTGCTGTCGTGAATGAGTATTGTATGGAAAATAATATAATAATCTCACAAGGGACAATGGTTGATGCCACGACCATCAATGCGCCATCATCTACGAAGAATAAAGAGAAAAAACGGGATCCTGAAATGCATCAAACCCGCAAAGGCAATCAGTGGTATTTTGGCATGAAGATTCATATAGGAACTGACGCTAATACCAATATGATTCATAGCGCGACAGTTACAGCCGCGAATGAAGCTGACATCAATGAACTCCCCAAATTGCTGCGTGAAACAGATAAGGTTATCTTTGCCGATGCAGGATATACGAGCGACAGTTATAAACGCGGCTCGCGTCACCTTGGGATACATTGGCGCGTGAACGATAAACGCAAGCCAAAGCAGCAAATGAGCGGCTCGCAGCGCCAACGCAATACACAGAACTCTAAGGTGCGCGCCCGGATTGAGCACTGTTTTCGGGTAATCAAATGTCAGTTTGGTTATAAGAAAGCTCGCTACAAAGGACTAGAAAAGAACCGAGTACAAGTATTTTCTTTGCTGGCATTGACGAACTTGTACATGCTGCGAGGACGACTAACAGGATAGAACCGCCCAAAATTCAAGAAAAACAGTAAAAAACAATAAAAACAGTAAAAAACAGTAAAACAGCAACACGAAGATCAGCGAAATGATCAAATATTGACCATTGAAAATTATTGCTATTATTTTTTTGGAGTATATGCGAGTTATTGGAGTATATGAGCGTCTTAATCAGAACTTCCCTAAATAATCAACATATTTTTGTTTGTAGGCTGCCATAAGGTCGCCGCGTGGTGCAAACATTGTTCCTTGTTGTGATATCGGAAAATCAGCCGCTATCGACAGCGCCGCAAGCCGTGCAGCCCCTATTGCCGCAGCATGCTCTGATTCGTTGCGCCGCTTAATAGTTCGCCCGCAAATGTTTGCGAGGATATCGAGCCAAACATCTGACTTTGCGCCGCCACCGACCACAACAATCTCATGTATTTGGTTGTTCTTTTTTTCAATCAAATCTAAGGATTGAAACAGTGAAAATCCCACCCCTTCGAGCACTGCACGCGTGAGGGCTTTTCTATCTGTATCATGACCGATGTTGGCAAATGAAGCGCGTAAGTTTGGGTTGTTATACGGGGTACGCTCACCACCTAAAAATGGTAGAAACAGCTCAGCGGTTGGCATCACAGCCGTATTGCCAAGATTGCCAGTGAGCTTGGCGGGATCAGTCTCAAGTTGGCGCGCAAACCAGTTCAGACAATCTGTAGCACTCAATGTCACCCCCATATGATGCCATGTCTTAGGAATGCAATGGCAAAAACAGTGCAACGCTGATTGTGGGTCTGGGCGATAAGTATCACTTGCAGCAAACACTACCCCAGACGTTCCAAGCGAAATAAACGTTCGCCCTGGTTTGATAATATCAAGGCCGACAGCACTTGCTGCATTATCACCTGCCCCTCCGGCCACAGTGATATTCGATGCAAACCCGAACTTGTTGGTAATCTTGGCGCGCAACTGACCAGATGCCTCAATACCTTCAACTAACCTTGGCATGCAACTAGGCGATACTGCGCACAACGACAGCATTGCATCAGACCAACATCTACCCGCCACTTGTAACCAAGCAGTTCCAGAAGCATCAGACAGATCGGTGACAGATTCGCCAGTCAACCACAGCCGCAGATAGTCTTTTGGCAAGAGGATTGTAGCAATTCGCGCATAGTTTTCTGGCTCATGCTTACGCATCCAAACAATTTTCGGTGCGGTGAACCCTGCAAATACAATGTTGCCGGTAATCTTGCGCGCTAATGGATGTTGATCAAGCCATGCTGCTTCTTGATGCGCACGGGTGTCATTCCATAAAATTGCAGGGCGAATCACCGCCCCTGTTGTATCAAGACAGGTTGCTCCATGCATTTGCCCTGCAAGACCAATAGCGCGAACCTTTGGTAAATCATCGTTGAGCGCATGCAATACTGTTGTTGCTGAGTTAATCCACGCCGCAGGAGATTGTTCACTCCACCCTGCATGTGGTCGTGAAACTGCTAAGCTGGAGCTGCTTTGCGCTACTACATGGCCATATTCGTCAATGATGACCCCTTTTATCGATGATGTGCCAAGGTCAAGACCGAGATACATTATTGCTCCAAGTATTGGTTGATGGTATCAGCTACACCTGTTGATACAGACACGATAACCTGTGTACAAATCACTCAGCAAACTGAAAACACCAATAATATCACAAGATATCGCTAGCTTTTCAAGTCATTTGATTGGTATTGCATTAGCCGCACTGGCGTTGTTACACTACTCGCTGTTTTGAGTCATTGGCTGCAATCGTCTGGCTATTTTTAGACATAGCTGGCAACTGGCGCTGCCAATCATTGCGTTTGCGGATTGCTATGATGTGCGAATCGGTGAATTTTACTTTCTTCATATAATTCTGCTTTGCTGATTATCAGGAATCTCTGCTGTTAAGTCGTGTTGCTGTTAGGGAATATTGGATGTTGCATCCATCCCCATTTACACGCACACTCGCTCGTTTCATCATGACGCTACACTCGCGACTATATCATTGAACTTTATTAAACAACACTGGAATGTCCTGTTGCTCGGCCTGGTATTTTCTTTTTGGTCAGCACCTGGACAAACGGTATTTATTTCTCTATTTACTAAATACATCCAAACTGACTTCGGCTTTAGTTACGGCGACTTTGGGATGTGGTATGCGCTCGCCTCTATTTGCTCGGCAATGGTATTTATCCCATCTGGTAAATATATCGACGCATTATCAACACGGCGTGCCTGTACTTTCATCGTTGGCGGATTTGCTATCGCTATGCTAGGATTTGCAATAAACTCAGCAGCGTGGTTATTCCCCATCACTATTATGGCATTGCGTTTTTTTGGGCAGGGAATGATGGTTCATATGTCAGTCATTGCCATGGCAAGGGCGTTTCAGCATCGCCGTGGCAAGGCACTTGGCATCGCTGCCATTGGCTTTCCAATTGCCGAATCAATCGTGCCAACAATCCTGATTGTCGGATTAGCAACTATACACTGGCGCAATATATGGGTGATTGCCATGCTTTGCATGCTCAGCACAACCTTGCTAGCAATTGCACTGTGGCCCAAAAACCTAGCAAAAATTCAGCAAAACGAAGAAAACACACAAATACAACACAGCCGCAGCCAAGTTATTAGAACAATCAGATTTTGGCTAGTGACAGGCTTGGTGTTTACTACCTCATTCTGCGGTACAGCGCTGATGTTTTTTCCATACTATTTTGCTCAATATAAAGCCGTCAGCATAGATCAGTGGGTATTAGGCTATCCGCTGTATGCAGGCTGCGGGATGCTTTCAAATGTTATCGCTGGCTGGCTAGTAGACAAAATTGGAGCGCAGCGGATTGCCCCATTTTTTATCCTGTTTATCAGCGTTGCCGTGTTGTGCATGATCTATGCAACATCTGCAATCAACTTATTGTGGTTTTTTATAATGTTGGGGCTGGCAGCTGGCAGCCAAACTGCCGTGAATGCTTTGTTAGCAGAACTGTATGGAACGAAACATTTAGGCTCAATCCGTAGCGTTGTCCACGGCATAGTTGTCGCAGCATCGGCAATGTCACCGTTGCTGCTAGGATTGATGATTGATGCAAACATGGCAACAACATGGATTCTCTTGCCGATATGGTTGCTGCCGATGGTCGCTTGCTGCGCGGCGATTATCGCGTTGCATGGTAAGGGAACCTCTGATTAAGACGCTGATGGAGCGAGTTTGCCTGCAATTGCTGATGATTGCAAGGCGCAAACCGCTAAGCGCATGCCGTAGCATATACGCCAAGGGATGCAACACAGCAAGTACCGCTTGTAGGCAAACCATCATATATTCAATAGAAGGTCGGGAAAAAACGCTGCGCTAACGTCGTTGCGCCACTTGGCAACACCCACAAGACCACCAGTATTATCTGCGCACTGCGCTTAAGTTTCATCAGAGTTTTTGCTCCGTCTCGCCCATCAAGGACTTAATCAGAGGTTCCTAAGGGTAATATTTGCGGTTAGTCCGATGTATTGCGAAAAAAATCAACAATAAGTTGCGCTATCATCTTGCCATCATGGTTTTCACTAAAAGAGTCCTTGGCAACTGCGTATACACGTTCATCGATACTGCCTTTACGCAACTCCATCAGCACCTGCGCATACGCTTTGCTAAACTCAGGATGTCCTTGAAACGTCAATATTTGATTGGCAATCAAAAACCCTGCAATTGGGCAAAAATCATTCGATGCAATCACATCTGCCCCAGTGGGTGCCACAGTAACTTGATCTTGGTGGGTTACGATGAGTTTCAATTCGCGCTGGCGCAACAGCGGGTCACTGGCAGTTGTATATGTATGGACGCCTACTCCCCATCCTTGCTCTGATCGTTCACATTCGCCACCAAGTGCGGTAGCAATCAATTGGTGTCCGAAGCATATTCCAGCAATTTTTTTTCCATCCGCAAATAGATGTTGCACCAATGTACGCAGTTGTATAATCCAATCAAGCTCGTCAAAAGCAGAGAATTTACTGCCAGTGAGCACAAAATAATCAGCATTTGCTAACTGTGCTGCGCTTGGGAAAACACCATCGCAGACACGATGGACAATAAGTTGTACTTGCGGATTTATATCTGCAAAAAACCGCTCGAATACATCATCATAATCGCCGTATTCCGCTTGCAACTGCTCTCGTATATGATCACACAGCAATAAATGTATATTCATAAGCAAACCACATAAAAATCGAAACAGTATGCCGAGTTATGCTTGAAATGCTATAGGGAGGATCTGATTATGTTACGCCGCCAAGCAGCACTTTGTTGTTGCCAATATTGTAAGCCATACATATACTTAAGGATACCTTTGATTAACTCGCTGATTAAGACGCTCATATACTCCAAGAACTCGCATATACTCCAAAAAAATAATAGCAATAATTTTCAATGGTCAATATTTGATCATTTCGCTGATCTTCGTGTTGCTGTTTTACTGTTTTTTACTGTTTTTATTGTTTTTTACTGTTTTTCTTGAATTTTGGGCGGTTCTATCCTGTTAGTCGTCCGCGCAGCATGTATAAGTTCGTCAATGCCAGCAAAGAAAATACTTGTACTCGATTCTTTTCTAGTCCTTTGTAGCGAGCTTTCTTATAACCAAACTGAGATTTGATTACCCGAAAACAGTGCTCAATCCGGGCGCGCACCTTAGAGTTCTGTCTATTGCGTTTGCGCTGCGAGCCGCTCATTTGCTGCTTTGGTTTACGTTTATCATTCACGCGCCAATGTATCCCAAGGTGACGCGAGCCGCGTTTATAACTGTCGCTCGTATATCCTGCATCGGCAAAGATAACCTTATCTGTTTCACGCAGCAATTTGGGGAGTTCATTGATGTCCGCTGCATTCGCGGCTGTGGTGGTGGGCCGCGGCTGTGACTGCCGCGCTATGAATCATATTGCTATTAGCGTCAGTTCCTATATGAATCTTCATGCCAAAATACCACTGCTTGCCTTTCCTTGTTTGATGCATTTCAGGATCACGGGCTTTCTCTTTATTCTTCGTAGATGATGGTGCATGGATGATCGTGGCATCAACCATCGACCCTTGTGAGATTGTTATATTATTTTCCATACAATACTCATTCACCACAGCAAGTATCTTGACGCTGAGTTGATGATTTTGTATGACCCTGCGGGCAAGTTCAAGATGGTGGTTTCATCAGGGATGGCATCGTCTATCAGCTGTATCTGGGCAAAACGCCGCATGCTTTCCATGTCATATAGTGCTTCTGCTACGCCTGGGTCTGATAAGTTGTACCATTGCTGTAAAAAATAAATGCGTAACATGGTCTGCATATTAATCGGTGGGCGACCATTCCCTTTCTTGGGATAATGCGGTTCTATTAACTCTAACAACTGTTGCCATGGAGCTAATTTGTCCATTAACTGCAAGAATTTTTTTTGGTTTCATTGTTACTTTCTTGTGGTCGTATGCAGCACTGGCAAAAGTTGTTTGTTTCATAAGATTATCCGCTTATTCAAATATTCAAATAGATTCACCATTGTATATCTTTGTAGCTGATATTGCTGTTGTTTGGGACTTAATCAGAGCTTCCTTAAGGAAGCTCTGATTAAGTCCATGATGGGCGAGACGGAGAAAAAACGCTGATGATAACTAGACGCAGTGCGCAGATAATACTGGTGGTATTATCAAGTGCTGCAACGACGTTAGCGCAGCGTTTTTTCCCGGCCTTCTATTGAATATACAACGGTTTGCTGCAGCGGTACTTGCTGTGTTGCATCCCTTGGCGTATATGCTACGGCATGCGCCTTGCAATCATCAGCAATTGCAGGCAAACTCGCTCCATCAGCGAGTTAATCAGAGGTTCCATTGGCAAAGTATACGGACAATTATTAAAAAAATTTTATAGCTAGGCGATTTGGGCAATTTCGCACAAATGTGCTGCAGATTATTTGTTTTACGCAAATTTTTAGACCTGCGCTGCGAATTGTTGAAAAAATGCAGCGCTCTGAAACGCTTGACCGCGGAAATCACCATACAGTGTTCGCGCGTCTGCACTCCCGCCTTGTGAGAAAAAGGTGGCGATCAACTTGGTACCAAGCGCTTGTTTTTCAGCTGATTGCATAAAATAAGCAAATCCATCTGCTGCTAGAATTTCTGCCCACAAATAACTGTAATACCCAGCGGCGTAGCCTCCTGCAAAAATGTGGGCAAAACTTTGCGCAAATTGCGGTACGTACGTAAACCCATATATATTCGTTTGTTGCCGCACTTTATCCAAAATAATGTTGAAATCGACGTCACTTGTGCTTGTATGCAGTACGCTATCAAACATGCAAAATTCAATTTGCCGTACTAGTGTTGTTGCTTTAAAGAATAGATGTTGTTGGCTTAACGCGTGCAAACGGCGCTCATCGAGTTGTTGACCCGTTATGTAGTGTTTGGTTAATCCGCGCAATACATCGACGTCAGTTGTGAATTTTTCAATTATTTGACTCGGGAATTCCACCGCATCCCATGCAACACCGCTGATTCCGCTGAGTCGATATTCATCAATAACAGTGGTGACATGGTGCAGCGCATGGCCGAATTCATGAAACAACGTTACAACATCGTCATAGCGTAATAAACTTGGGGCGTCGTTCACAGGCGCTGCAAAATTACATTGAATACTGGCAATAGGTAGAGTGCCTCGATGGCGACTGCGCAGCCCGCTCATCCACGCTCCAGGTTGTTTGGCGTCTCTGGCGTAAGGGTCAATCGTTAAATATCCAATTTTTCTGCCGTTTGTATGCACCGTGTATTGTTGAACATCTACATGCCACAGCTTTTCAGTAAATGCAGCCGCAGTACATTCAACCGCAAAAGTGTGTTTGGCAAACGCGAACATTTGCTCGAGTACGTGGTCGAATGGAAAATATTCTCGGAGTTTTTCATGGTCGATATTGAGTTTGTCGCTGCTGAGTTTGTGCAAATAAAACGCAATATCCCACGGTTGCAGGGTGTCGATTGGCAACTCAGGGTGTTGCTGCGCATAGGTGCGCAATTGGGCAACTTCTTGCTCGGCTATTGGTTGTGCTTTGTCTAATATATCGTGTAAGAAAGCTAGTACTGTCGCATTGTTTTTCGCCATTCGTCGCTGCGTAGCCATATCTGCATAGCACTGATAACCGAGCAACGTTGCTTGTAGCTGTCTGTTGTGGACTATTGCGGCAATAAGCGGGGCGTTATCGTAGCGCCTATTATCCTCAATGGGGAATGTAGCAGATGCTCGAGTTGTATAGGCACGATAGATTTGTTCGCGCAGCGCTCGATTCTCACAATTTTCAATAATTGCAAGGTACGTTGGTGTGTCTAACCCGTAGCTATACCCACCATCATCGCCGCGCGCTTGTGCGCGAATCGATGCGGGAATGGAGAGATCTGCAATATCTGTGTGATATTTCCAAGCTGCCGTTGCATCCAATACGTTTTCTTGGAATTTTGTTGTTAGCTGCAACAGTTGTTGTTCTAATTGCGCAAATTGCTGTCTTTGTTTGGTGGGTAATGCGCTGCCGCTGTCGATAAAATCTTGCTTGCTTTCGTTCAATACCCGTTGTTGGACAGGGGTTAAACCTGCATGACTAACCCCAGTAAACATCGCAAATATGCCTTGGTCCTGCGACCAGTGGGTGTGAAATGCTTCTACCTTTGGCGCGAGCAAATTATACGTTTCACGCACTGCAGCCGTTTGATCAACGCTAAACAAGTGCTCGATAGGCTGCCAATATTGCTCGATGCAATACAGCACATCTTGATACGCGCTGATATCAGCATACGTGCCTGTTGGGGCATCGCGTAATGCCTCAAGCACGCCATGTTGTTGTGCCAGCACTGTTTGTATAGTATCGACAGCCTCTGTTAAATAGCTGGGATGGAACTTTGCAAGTGTCATGTATTAATCCTATGGAAGCTATGAATTTGTATGAAGTTTATTTGCAATTGCGGGAATACATGCAATATCATTGCAATTTAATTTCTTAATTTATATGAGTATATGTTCGTTTAGAAATGTATTCCCATCTTTCGGCAAACGCCCATTTGTCGATGATTTAGCATATGTCAGCGGTAAAGTCACTACTGGTGACGATTGTTCTATTTGGCCTGGGGCAGTACTTCGTGGCGATGTGAATTACATTCAATTAGGGAATAATGTCAATATTCAAGATGGTGCGGTACTGCATGTTTCTCACCCGCAACCAACCACCCCAAGGGGTTTTCCGCTGGTTATTGGCGATTCGGTTCTCGTTGGCCACCGTGTCATCTTGCACGGTTGCAGCGTCGCAGCCGCAGTAATGATTGGTATGAATTCTGTTGTGCTAGACGGCGCTATGCTAGAGTCTAATATAATAGTTGGCGCCAACTCGTTAGTGCCTCTTGGAAAAAAACTCGATTCAGGTTTTTTATATTTTGGCTCTCCAGTGCAGCAAGTACGTAAACTAACAACAACTGAGATAGCACATATTCGCTATCTCTGCGATAATTATGTTGCAATCAAGGATGAGTATTTAGCCGCCGGCTACGGACACGTCCCTACAAACTTACTGAGCATATGATTCAGCCAATGGTGAGAAAAACGTGGCTTGGCAGGATGAACCCCATCCTCGCTTTTCAAACTAATATATAACTATGCACAATTCATTTAGAGCAATTGACCCTTTGTTGCGAACATTGCTGATAGATGTATCTCGCGCTCATGATGCATTGATGGGTCAAAAATACCCTGCCAAACAAAGGTTGCAGCGCTTGCGCACCAACTTTGAGTCCAAACTCAAAGCCGCCTTGCTGGAAAAATACCCGCTGGCGAGTATCCATGGGAACCGCTCACCATTTCGTGATGGCTGGCATTGGCGGCTGATTCCAGAAGAAGAGAATTACGCCAACCACTACCCACAGGCAACATTGTCGGTGATGTTTGTTGAATCATCGAGTGCATCAAACTATCAACCGCGTCCAACATTTGTGTATACCCATCATCTTTGGCAAAGCTGGCAGTTATTCGCCCACAATAACTTTGGGGTGTATGTGGAGCAAGTTCGCGCAAGAGTAGCTAGCCAATCTACATCAACACTGCTTGGTGGTGATGCAGCGGCATTGTTTTCAGGGTATACTGCACATAATTCAGGTTCAAATATCATTGATATGACGTATGCTTGCCAAGGAATATTAGCAGGTGTTGCCATCCTGCATCCAGATTGGTTTACCCTTGCTACTGCGACATTATTTGCACAGGAAAGTGGGGCGTTAATTGCAGGGATTAAAGGTTTAGAGCCATCAGGGGTGAATGGTTTACTTATCAGTTCACCACGCTCGCTCAAAACGCTGATACGCAGTGTTCAACCCCAATGATTAGTGCAGCAGAACACAGTATGCGTCGTTTGGCATTATTAGCTGCAATGCCAAATGATAGTGTGTACTTTTGCTTTGCTGCGCAGCAAAAAATTCGTTCTAACGACAGCCCTTATCCTTATCGGCAAAACAGTGACTTTTGGTATTTAACTGGCTTTCCCGAGGAAAATGCATGCTTAGTCCTGCAAAAAAAAGCATCACAACAAACCACCACGCTGTATTGCCATGACCGTGATCCTGCAAAAGAGCAGTGGGACGGAGCAAGGATGGGAGTTGCTGCGGCAAAAGAACATACTGCTGTTGATGTGAGCAAACCCATTGAGTTGCTCAATGCTGAAACCCCTATGTTGCTCGACTGCACGGATGTGTATATCGGCTGGGACCAAAAAGAAAAAGGTATGTGGCTATGGGATACAATTACCCAGAAACAAGCCGCACAACGTAACCCATACCAACCGCAAAACCTGCGTGATATTCGTCCAATATTACACCAGCAGCGGCTGATTAAATCTGCAGCAGAACTTGACTGTATGCGTAAAGCACAACAGCTAAGCATCAGCGCACATCAGGCAGTACTAGCACAACTTACCAACGCATACGCGGCAGGTAGCTCTATCGGTGAACGGCAACTGGCGGCAACCTTTGCCTACCAATTGGCAAGCAGCGGACTTACTGAAGCGTATCACAGCATTGTTGCCAATGGTAGCAATGCCGGTATCTTGCATTATATTGCCAATAACCAGCCATGTTGCGCTGGCGATTTGCTGCTGATTGATGCTGGGGGTGAATTTCAAACGTACGCAGCAGACATTACTCGTACCTATCCTGTCAATGGTATATTTACAGCGGAGCAACATGCGGTGTATGCGCTGGTACTTGATGTCCAACAGGCAGCAATTCAAGCGGTTGGTGTTGGGCAAACGTGGGAAAACCTCCATGCCCTAGTGGTGTTGCAAATAACCGAAGGGCTGCATGCCTTGCAATTGTTATCAGGCAGCGTTAGCGACAGCATCGAGCAAGAGTTGTACCGTGAATTTTTTATGCACGGAACGGGACATTGGCTGGGGATAGATGTCCACGACGTCGGCGCAAGAGACATCCCTTTTGCTACAGGAATGGTGTTAACTATCGAGCCTGGGATTTATATTTCCCCTGATAACCCCAAGGTCCCGCAGGCGTATAGGGGCATAGGAATCCGTATTGAAGATAATATACTCGTCACCGCGGCAGGGCGTGAGAACTTAACTGCGGGATTGGATAAGTCATTACGCGGTATTCAATTTGGTAAAAAACTTTAAAGAACTGTTGATTAAGTCGCTTTATCAGCGAGTTAATCAGAGGTTGCTAATAACTGCAAACACAACAACATGCCTGACTTATTATTTTACGTTACCTTTTGACATATAGATTCAATGATATTTATTATTATTTTTCTCGCATTGCTGGTGCAATGGTGGATGCGCGTCCATGCTGATCGTTACCAACTCCATGGTTGGAACTCGTTGTGCCTGCATACAACGGCATGTATATCAAATTCACTCTGTTTTGTTGTTTGGTATATCCCATTTATAGCTTTGTCTATTGCCTATATGTTGATGAATAATGCAATATGGGGCTATCTGTTGGTGTTTGCCTACGCACTATTGGCGTTGCCGCTGTTTACTATTGTTGCTTATTTTGATATTCAACAAGAAACAACCCCACAGATAACCCAATTTCAGGCTCCTGCATCTCATTGGAAATCTGCAGAAATTCAACGGCTATACAGTCAGTTGTACTTGTTGTATCGATATATATTTGCGCCAGTTTTTTGCATTATCAGCTGCGGTTTTAGTATTGGCTTGTTGATTATAGGGTTGCTAAGTTTGTTAACAATTAGCTGCCGCTATAGCCGCCAGTTTCCAATTGTGTTGCAAATTGCAACCGTTCTTGACTACATACCGAGCCGATTATTTTGCTTCCTGATTGTAGTCGTGCATCGGCAGCAATCCTCGCAACGCAGTCGACGAATATTTAGGAAAATTTTCACTCTCAGAAATGGCTTTGAGGAAACATTGAACACGGCAATCAGCGAAACTGTGGCGCGGTTTAACCTGTCAAACCAACGTTCTGTTACACGGCTTAGGTTAACCATTGCACGGATTCAGCAGGCAGCATTTATTGTATTCATCGGTATTGATATACTCCACATCGCTATATAAGCCAATATGAATTTTGGGACTGTTTTTCATATTCTCGGCATTTTACTGATGCTGTTTTCTACTACATTGGTGCTGCCAATATTGATTGCGCTGTATACCGATGCGCTGAATGTATCCGCCTCATTTGGCTTTGCGTTTTTCATTACTTTGCTCACGGGCATCGCCTTGACTTTTGTCTTTGATAAGAATCGTAGAGAATTGCAACTGCGAGATGGTTTTTTATTGACAATGTTGTTTTGGACAGTTCTCAGCGCATTTGCTGCAATTCCTATATACCTTGCTGATCCTACATTAAGCTTCATTGACGCGTATTTTGAATCTGTCTCTGGATTTACGACCACTGGAGCAACAGTCATTGACCATATCGATAGCTTGCCATGGGCTGTTCGATTTTATCGACAGTTTTTGCAATGGCTTGGTGGGATTGGCATCGTGGTGTTAGCGATAGCAGTACTGCCAATGCTTGGAATTGGTGGCATGCAATTGTATAAATCAGAGGTGCCAGGACCAATTAAAGATAGTAAACTCAAGCCGCGTATTACCCAAACCGCAAAAACACTCTGGTACATTTATTTAGTGCTAACTGTAGCGTGTGCATTGAGCTACTACGTTGCAGGAATGAATTGGTTTGATGCCATTATACACAGCTTTAGCACCGTTTCTATTGGTGGGTTTTCTAGCTATGATCAAAGCATTGGACATTTTGATAGCTTGTCGATAGAAATAGTCGCTATTGTCTTCATGCTGGTTTCTGCATTAAATTTTGCTTTGCACTACACGACATGGTCACAGCGGAGCTTGACACACTATATTCATGATAGTGAAATCTGTTTTTTTGTTTTTGCCCTAGTTGCTGTCACTAGCTTTGTTATCATCGTTTTAATTGCTCACGGCAATGCTTTCGGCGCCAGCATCCGTATGGGCATATTTCAAACAGTATCACTGATAACGACCACCGGTCTTACAACTGAAAAATTTTCTACTTGGCCGCTGGCACTACCTACAGTGTTGATTCTTGTGGCTTTTATCGGTGGTTGCGCCGGCTCAACATCTGGTGGGATAAAATCCATTCGGGTGCTGTTGCTCTTTAAACAGTTGAACGCTGAACTCAAGCGGCTTGCGCACCCAAATTGCGTATTTACCGTACGACTTGGTAATAGAAAAATACCATCTCGCGTTATTGAATCAATTTGGGCGTTTTTCTTCGCATATATATTTATTTACGCGACAATGTCGCTGTTACTGCTGATGTTTGGTCTGGACTATCAAACTGCTTTTTCAGCAGTCGCTGCCAACATCAATAATCTTGGACCTGGGCTCGGTGATGTTGCAGCAAACTATAAAGATATGCCATCTGCTGTTAAGCTAATATTGTGCGCTTGCATGCTGCTGGGCAGGTTGGAGCTATTTACAATGTTAGTCCTGCTCACGCGGCATACTTGGAGGTATTAACCATATGCGTCAAAATCAACTTGATTCAATCGATTATAAAATTTTAGCAGTCATCCAACACGATAATGATATTTCTACAGAGGAAATAGCCAAAAAAGTCCATTTGTCGCCGACACCGTGCTGGCGCAGAATGAAAGTACTCCGTGAACAAGGGTATATTGATAAAAGTGTCGCTTTGCTCAATCCAAAAAAATTTAATTTACTCGTAGAAGTATTTGTAAGTATTGAAACTGAAAAACATTCAGATCAATGGCTCGACGAATTTGCCGCGTGCGTACAAGCCATCCCATACGTAATTAATGTATATCGCATTGCTGGTGCAACTGACTATATCCTCCACGCAATCATGCCAAGCATGCGGGAGTATGACGTATTATATAAGCGGATTATCCAAACTAATGGCATCCGCAATATGACTGCTAATATTGTTATGGACCGCGTAAAACATACCACAGCGTTACCAATTCAACAACCAAAGGGTAGCAGTGCAAATATCGGCGATACCAGCCGTGTTTAGCAACAATAATTAGCTGTCAAGCTCTTTTAAGGCTGCAATCAATTTGCTGATAACGCTTGCACCGTCTCCGTAGACCATCGAGGTGTTGTCGTGGAAAAATAATAAGTTTTCAATACCAGAAAACCCCCGCCCTTTACCGCGTTTAATACACAATATGTTTTTCGCCTGATCTGCATTGAGTATCGGCATGCCAAAAATTGGGCTAGCTGAGTCATTTCTCGCAGCAGGGTTCACAACGTCGTTGGCACCAATAATTAACGTTACATCTGTATTGGCAAACTCAGGGTTAATCTCTGCTAAATCATAGATATTGTCATAGTCAATCCCCGCTTCTGCTAACAATACATTCATATGCCCAGGCATCCTCCCAGCAACAGGGTGAATTGCAAATTTTACCATGACATCCCGTGCCAGTAGTAGTTTCGATAACTCGGCAATTTTATGCTGCGCTTGCGCAACAGCCATACCATAGCCAGGTATAATAATAACTTGATTCGCAAACATCATGATTGACACAGCATCATGCGGTGACATTTCTTTCATTGCACCAGATACTTCTGCGCTTGTTATAGCAGTTGTTTTTTTGCCGACATTACTAAACAACACATTGCTGATTGGTCTATTCATTGCTTTAGCCATCAACCGAGTGAGTAATGTACCGGCAGCACCGACAACAATTCCCGCGATTATCATGGCAGGGTTATTCAGTACAAAGCCTTCAAAAGCCACCGCAAGTCCAGTCATTGCATTATACAATGAGATCACAACAGGCATATCAGCACCGCCAATTGGCAATGTGATAAGAACACCAAGCAGCAAAAATCCTAAGAAAAATATTGTGTACATCAACCAAGCACCTTGCGGCTCGATACAGAGCATGACGCCAGCAATGGTGGGAATCAACAGAACAAGCAGGTTAATAATTTTTTGTGCTGGAAAAACAACAACTTTATCAAGCCATCCTTGTAGCTTGATAAATGCGATCAAAGACCCCGAAAAAGAGACCATACCAATTAACGCACCGAGCCCGGCTAAGGTAATATGGGTGGCGGTAACGCCAGCATTCCCATGCCCGACGATATGACTTAATTCAACTGCAGCTATTGCCGCAGCCGCACCTCCGCCCATGCCGTTGTATAAGGCAATCATTTGCGGCATAGCGGTCATTTTGACTGTGCGGGCACACAACCAAGAAACTAATGCACTTGACCCCATTGCGATTAAAATCAACATGCTATTGACGATTTCGCTATGAAAAAAAGTCGCCGCTGTAGCCAATAACATGCCAACACCAGCCCAAATAATCCCAGTTTGTGCTGTGTTCGGTGCGCTCATGCGCTTTAGTCCAAAAATAAAGCCAAAAGCTGCAAATAAATAGACAACTTGGATGAGCGAATCAATGATGTTTGCTTGCATGGAAATACCTAAATCAATAAGGGTAGAGTTGTGCCATGACGATGTTATTTTTTAAACATCCGCAGCATCCGTTCAGTGACAACATATCCACCAACAGCATTCCCTGCTGCTAGGAATACTCCGATAAAACCAATGCATTGTTCCAGCGTGGTTTCTGCATGTGCCAGTGCGAACATTGTGCCAACCACTACAACACCATGGATAAAATTAGAGCCTGACATCAACGGAGTATGCAAAATCACTGGAACTTTGCTGATGATTTCGTTACCAGTAAATGCAGCTAACATAATAATGTATATCGCTGTCAGACCGCTTATCTCTATGATAAATTCCATACGCTACTCCGCGTGTCCTTTGAGCCACTGCGAAGCTGATCCGGTCAGTACTTCATCCTTGCCGTCAATTTTTCTCCGCACGCTGGAATCTGCAGAGTTTTTTAGATTGGCAACTGTGGTTTTAGCAGAAGTTTCAGCTGCTGGCTGAGTTGCTGCAGATATAGCGGCGGCTTTTTTTACAGGTTTTGTTGTTGTGGATGGTGTAGCTTTGCTGGCAGTCGTAGTAGTTTTTTTAGTAGTTTTTGTTGCGGTACTCGTGGCTTTGGTAGCTGCAGTTTTGCGTGCGGTTTTCGTGGTTGTGGTCTTGTTGCTGGTTGCGGATGGCGGCGTTGCTGCAGTGGTAATAAATTGAGGATGGACTGTGGCACCATTGCGCGTTAATGTTGCGCCAAGCAAAACTTCATCGTCTGTTGGCCAATCGACTGCGTTGCCATTCCCAAGTAATCCTAGCAATTGCGCAACATTTTTTGCAAACATATCAGATGCATGTTGCGCTAGTTGCCCCTGAATATTCACCGGTCCAGCAACAATCACTCCATTTTTTGATTGTATTGTTTTGTTCGCAACCGTAACAGCGCAATTGCCGCCATGTTCCGCTGCTAAATCGATAATAACACTGCCTAGTTGCATTGCTCCAACCATCTCCTTGGTAATAATTAGTGGGGCAGGGCTTCCTGGGACAGCTGCTGTGCAAATTACCACATTGGCAGCAGCAACATGGCGCGCCAACACGTCTTGTTGTTGTTGAATTTCAGCTTTGGTAAGCTTCCGTGCATAGCCACCTTCACCAGCAGCATTGATGTTGATATCAACAAATTTAGCGCCGAGTGACTCCACTTGTTCACGAGTTTCAGATCGAATGTCATACGCTTGAACAACTGCACCGAGTCGCTTAGCAGTTGCAATGGCTTGCAACCCAGCCACACCAGTCCCAATCACTAATACCTTTGCAGGTCGAATGGTGCCTGCTGCATACGTTAACATTGGAAAAAACACAGCGCTCAAATCTGCTGCGCGTAATACTGCTTGATAACCCGCTACTGTAGCCTGGGTTGATAACACATCCATTGGCTGCGCTCGGGTGATACGTGGCAGCAGCTCGAGCGCGATTGCTGCAATGTTTTTCTTGTTGTAGGCGGTGATACAGCCAGTGTTTTTATGGGCAAATATTTGACCAATATGGATTGCATTTTTTTTCATTTTTTCAATATCCACCGTGTTGAGCGGGTGAACACTGACTAATATATCACTAGAGTCGATAACTTTGTTTTGTGGAGCAATCGATATGTTGTTGCCAGTTTCTTGATACGCTTGATCAGTAAAATTTGCTTTTGCACCTGCTCCTTTACTAATAATAAATGAGTATCCTTGAACAGATAGGTTTTTTACTACTTCGGGAGTAATCCCGACACGGCATTCGTTGGTTGCGCTTTCAGCAACAACCCCTATTTTAATTGACGGCATTACAAATTTAATTGACGACATTACAACAAAATCGATTAAAAGACTTGATTATATAATTTGTTTCCTAAAACACTAGAAAAACAACGCAATATCCTTGTGTAATTAAAGGCAGTTCTGCTGTGAGTATCAAGGTAGCCGTTGTATGGTTAAGCAGCGGTTCACTAATCGAATAATGGAATGTATGTTGTATATCCCTTTGCTGCGAGTTGTTCGACTGGTATAAACCGTAATGCAGCTGAATTAATACAATACCGCAGTCCAATTGGCGCAGGACCATCATTGAAAACATGACCAAGATGCGAGTCTGCATACATACTGCGCACTTCAGTACGCGGTATGAACCATATATAATCTGTATGTTCTGTAACAAATTGTGGATCTATAGGTTGGGTAAAACTCGGCCAACCAGTACCAGATTTATATTTATCAGTAGATGAAAATAACGGCTCGCCGCTGATGATATCAACATAGATGCCAACGGCATTGTTATCCCAATATTTATTGGAATACGCGCGTTCTGTGCCGTCTTGTTGCGTGACCTGAAATGCTAATGTTGAAAGAGAACTTCGCAGTTGTGCAACATTGGGTTTTTTATAATTTTCAGCAGAGAATTGTTGAGCGGCATAACTAGTACTCGCGATACCAACCAACACGAGGGTTAGAAATAATTTTGTACCTTGCATGTTTTCACCAATGAATTTCCCTAAGGAACCTCTGATTAAGTCGCTGATGGAGCGAGTTTGCCTGCAATTGCTGATGATTGCAAGGCACAAACCGATAAGCGCATGCCGTAGCATATACGCCAAGGGATGCAACACAGCAAGTACCGCTTGTAGGCAAACCATCATATATTCAATAGAAGGCCGGGAAAAAACGCTGCGCTAACGTCGTTGCAGCACTTGATAATACCACCAGTATTATCTGCGCACTGCGTCTAGTTATCATCAGCGTTTTTTCTCCGTCTCGCCCATCATGGACTTAATCAGAGATTCCCTAGGGAAGCTCTGATTAAGACGCTCATATACTCCAATAACTCGCATATACTCCAAAAAAATAATAGCAATAATTTTCAATGGTCAATATTTGATCATTTCGCTGATCTTCGTGTTGCTGTTTTACTGTTTTTTACTGTTTTTTACTGTTTTTATTGTTTTTTACTGTTTTTCTTGAATTTTGGGCGGTTCTATCCTGTTAGTCGTCCGCGCAGCATGTATAAGTTCGTCAATGCAAGCAAAGAAAATACTTGTACTCGATTCTTTTCTAGTCCTTTGTAGCGAGCTTTCTTATAACCAAACTGACATTTGATTACCCGAAAACAGTGCTCAATCCGGGCGCGCACCTTAGAGTTCTGTCTATTGCGTTTGCGCTGCGAGGTGCTCATTTGCTGCTTTGGTTTACGTTTATCATTCACGCGCCAATCTATCCCAAGGTGACGCGAGCCGCGTTTATAACTGTCGCTCGTATATCCTGCATCGGCAAAGATAACCTTATCTGTTTCACGCAGCAATTTGGGGAGTTCATTGATGTCCGCTTCATTCGCGGCTGTAACTGTCGCGCTATGAATCATATTGCTATTAGCGTCAGTTCCTATATGAATCTTCATGCCAAAATACCACTGATTGCCTTTGCGGGTTTGATGCATTTCAGGATCCCGTTTTTTCTCTTTAATTCTGCGTAGATGATGGCGCATTGATGGTCGTGGCATCAACCATTGTCCCTTGTGAGATTATTATATTATTTTCCATACAATACTCATTCACCACAGCAAGTATCTTGACGCTGAGTTGATGTTTTTCTATGATCCTGCGGGCAAGTTCAAGATGGTGGTTTCATCAGGGATGGCATCGTCTATCAGCTCTATATGGGCAAAACGCCGCATGCTTTCCATGTCATATAGTGCTTCTTCTACCCCTGGGTCTGATAAGTTGTACCATTGCTGTAAAAAATAAATGCGTAACATGGTCTGCATATTAATCGGTGGGCGGCCATTCCCTTTCTTGGGATAATGCGGTTCTATTAACTCTAACAACTGTTGCCATGGAGCTAATTTGTCCATTAACTGCAAGAATTTTTCACGTTTTGTTGTTACTTTCTTGTGGTCGTATGCAGCACTGGCAAAAGTTGTTTGTTTCATAAGATTATCCGCTTATTCAAATATTCAAATAGATTCACCATTGTATATCTTTGTAGCTGATATTGCTGTTGTTTGGGACTTAATCAGAGATTCCCTAAGGAACCTCTGATTAAGTCGCTGATGGAGCGAGTTTGCCTGCAATTGCTGATGATTGCAAGGCACAAACCGATAAGCGCATGCCGTAGCATATACGCCAAGGGATGCAACACAGAGCTTCCCTAACTAATGATTGGACGTATGTATTGGATTATTCCGCTAAAAATCAAGGAGTGCTATTGTTTAAAAACGTCAAAGTTTTTGGGAAATGTAAAAGCAAACATCGATTCATCTACATTTGGGTTGGTATCAACATTGCTAAATGTAAGCAAGCTGCGTTGACCTAAGCTGTCAGCAATCAACAAATCAGCAAGGGTGCCAGCAATGAAATTCACCACAATTGTTTCAACTGGGCTTTCCGTGTTTTTGGGAGTCAATCGAAATGTTTCTCGGTTATTATCGTGAGAATACTCAATCGTAAACGCCTGAATCACATCTTTTTTTTTTCCACTCAGCAGTGCAGCTGGAGTGGCGTATATGTCTTCATTAAATTCTTGGATGACCACTTGTTCTAAATCATAGTCAATGATGGCAATCTGCTTCCCATCAGAAACAGTTGTGTTGCGAAATGGCTCGACAACATCCCATACAAATTTTCTTGGTTTTTGTACCAGCAGCGTGCCTGAACTCGATTGCAACACTATTCCGTCACCTGTCACTGTTTGTTGGGTGAAATCGGCTTGTAACGCGGGTAGATCAATCAATACTGCTTGTAAACGACCTACTACGTCAACGGTCGCAGCAACAGTTTGAGAAATTCCAGAACATAGCAGCAGCAATAGCACAAAATATCTCATTCTAATACACATGGAATAACTGCTCCAGTTCGTTAATTATCTTAATGTTATTCACAAACACAATAACATGATCATGTTCTTGCAATACAGTGTCATTATGGACAATCAATACTTCGCCGTCGCGTAGAACAGCACAAATCGTTGTTCCGTGTGGCACTGGGATTGTACTAGCTGGTTTGCCAATAATTTGTGAGCTTGCAGCAGAGCCATGCAGCACAATCTCAAGTGCTTCAGCTGTTCCTGAATGGAGTGTGTGGACTTTGGCAACGTCACCTGGTCGAATATACGCCAATATGCTACTCAACGTTATTTCTTGCGGAGCAACAATATGATCCAAGGACATCAGTCCAACATCAGCAAGCTCTCTGTATGTGTCTTTGCCAACCAAGGTAATCACCCGCGCCACGCCAATGCTTTTCGCCAAAAGGCTCGATAGCACATTTGACTCATCATTGTTGGTCACAGCACAAAAAACATCTGATTTATCTACCATTTCATCAAGCAATAACTGTTGGTCGGTTGAATCACCGTTGACAACCAAGGTGTTTTGCAATTCAACTGACAGCTGATGACATACCTCAAGATTTTGTTCAATAATTCGCACTTGCGCTGTTTTTTCCAGGCGCTTAGCTAACAGGCGACCGATATTGCCGCCGCCGGCAATCGTTATGCGTTTGGCAACTTGCTCCGTTGGTCGAAAATGATGCAACACTGCGCGTATAAATTTTGATGATGCTATAAATAACACTTCATCACCTTCTTTAATTATCGTTTTACCATCAGGCACCAGCGCTTGTTGGTTGCGATAAATGGCAGCAACCCTTAAGTTGAGTGCAGGAAGAACCTGCGAAATATCAGCTAACTTATGCCCAATCATACTGCAGTGTTTTTCTGCTTCTATTGCAGCAAGCTTTATTTGTTGATTAGCAAATGAAACCACAGTCTTTGCATTGGGAAATTCAATTAAATTAAAAATATGCTCACTCACCTGTGATTCAGGGGCGATTAACACATTGATTTGAAATCCACCGTCTGCTTTGTGTTGAGTTTTCTCAAATAAAGAGCGTTTATCTGAGTATGCGGTTTCGCGCACACGTGCCAGTGTCGTTGGTACTTTGTATAAATTTCTAGCAATCTCTGCGGCAAGTATATTAATTTCATCGTTTGTCGTTACCGCAATTATGATATCACAACTTGCCGCTCCTGCATCTTGTAACACATTCGGATGAGATGCTTTTCCATGTACCGTGCGTATATCTAATTTTTCTTTAAGCTCTTCCAAATTATCCAAGTTTGAATCAACTAGCGTGATATGATTTTTTATATCTTTGCTCAATAATCGTGCCAGGCTTGAGCCAACTTGTCCTGCGCCAAGAATAATAATTTGCATAAGCTAGACCTTAACGTAATCGGTGGTAATGTTACTGTGTATATATGTGTAATGTGGACAATGCGACTGCATACATGCGCCTTTGTGCCTGGTAGGAATCGGGCAACAGCATAAAACGCCGCCGCACACAATACTATACACTGCCAACACAATCATATGATTCTTACGTAGAAGCTCTAAGTGTAAATGCTAAGGAAGCTCGTTGTTGCAGCGCATCGCCCATAATGGACTTAATCAGAGTTTTCTTAATAATTACCTTGCGCAATGCTTGCAAAATGCCAAGGTGCGCTGATTATAGTGCAACATGCAGCAGTCTATTCTTGTCAAAGTACTATCAGACAATCCTGTGCTGATCCACATGCTCGGTTTATGTCCGATAATGGCTGCCTCAAATTCAATATATAACGCAACCATCTTGAGTGCAGTTACTATTTGTGTCATCACATTCAGCGCTATAATTATTAGCAGCATTCGGGTGCTGATACCAGCCTCCGCTCAAATAATTGTTATTACTGTTACCATTGCAACATCTGTTGCTATAGCAGAGTTAGTTTTAGGTAGTTGGAGTTATGCAACATATTTAGAACTGGGGCTTTACTTGCCACTCGTTACCACCAACTGCATTATTCTTGCGCGTCTTAAAGTCGTTGCATTGCGACAGCCAATCGTCACAGCTGCCATTGATGCAGTGGTGATGGGTTTAGGTTTTGCGCTGATCCTGCTACTGCTCGGCTGTATCCGCGAGCTGCTTGGTTTTGGCACGCTGTTTGCTGCAACACCTTGGGAAATCAGGCTGTTCAACACGCCAATGTTACTGTTTGCCGTGCCTGTCGGCACCTTTTGGATCCTTGCTATATTTTTGATTGCACATTCTTGGTTGCGTAAACGCGCATCAACACTCCCGCCACCAATTATTCCAACTCGTATCATTTCATGACTATTGCCACTGCGATTGTTGGTGGAAAAGGGTATACAGGCGCAGAAATATTACGCTTACTCTATCAACATCAACAAATATCCATTCAAGCAATCTGTTCTAGAAGTGAAGCAGGCATGCTGGTAAAACAAGCACTACCACAGTTACGTAGTGTCTGTGATAAAACATTTGTAGCGCCAACAATTGAAATACTTTGCAACTACGAACTTGTGATTTTTGCCACACCAAACGGCGTGGCGATGGAATTTGCAGCAGAATTGCTGACTCGTGGTGTGAGAGTGATAGATTTAGCGGCAGACTTCCGCTTGCAAAATATCACAACTTGGCAACGGTGGTATGGTACAAGGCATACAGCAATCCAACTAATTCCGCAAGCAGTATATGGTCTGCCAGAAACTCAAGATAGAAGTGCAATAGCAAATGCGCAACTTGTTGCCAACCCAGGTTGTTACGCAACTGCAATCCAACTTGCTTTACATCCACTTGCCAAAACAAGTGATTGTGCAAAACAAATTAGCTGGAATTCCGTAATTATCGACGGAAAATCTGGTGTTACTGGTGCAGGTAGAACACCTGGCACAATGGGGCTTGCCGCAGAATTAATTGATAACTTTCATCCCTATGCAATCACAGGACACCGACATAGTGCCGAAGTAACCGAACAAATTGCTAAACATCAGCCAATATCTATTACTTTTGTCCCGCATTTATTGCCGATAGATCGAGGTATTTTGGTAACTATATACCTACAAACAGCCCTAGCAATGGAGCACATCCATACAGTACTCAGTGACTATTATGCAACTGAAGCATTTGTCGATGTATTGGAGCCAAATACAGCACCGATGACCAAACATCTCCGCGGGACCAACATGTGCCAAATAGGTGTCAGCAGCCAAACTGGCGATGGCGTCATTATCTTCAGTGCGATTGATAACCTTGGCAAAGGCGCTGCAGGTCAAGCCGTGCAAAACATCAATTGTATGTATGGCTTTGCCGAAAACACAGGCTTGCAAACTATTGGTGTTATGCCGTAAATACCACGGCGAGTATTATGCTGATTTTGTAGCGTATTAGGGAAGCTCTGATTAAGTCCATGATGGGCGAGACGGAGAAAAAACGCTGATGATAACTAGACGCAGTGCGCAGATAATACTGGTGGTATTATCAAGTGCTGCAACGATGTTAGCGCAGCGTTTTTTCCCGTCCTTCTGTTGAATATACAACAGTTTGATGGTAATTGCTGCGCTTGCTGTGTTGCATCCCTTGGCGTATATGCTACGGCATGCGCCTGCGGAATGCGCCTTGCAATCATCAGCAATTGCAGGCAAACTCGCTCCATCAGCGACTTAATCAGAGATGCCTTAGCTGCAGTGGCTTTTAATCAGAGTTTGCTTACCTACAGTGGCGGTCTAGCGTTCGTGTTTGTAGAGTTTAGGGTTAAGGAAGTCGCGCAACCAATCACTGAGCAGGTTAGTGCTGAGTACTAAGGCCACAAGCACGACACCAGGAATCAGGGTAATCCACCATGAACCAGAAAATATATAATCAAAACCTGAAGATATCAGCGAACCGAGTGAAGGAGTTGCGGTCGGCATTCCTAGTCCTAAAAATGACAGAGCGGCTTCGGTGACGATAGCTTCTGCGAGTTGTACCGTACTAATAACAAACAGCGACGTTAGGGTGTTTGGTAATATATGCCGCCATAATATTACTATGGTTGGTGCACCGATGACTTGCATTGCTTGTATGTATTCTTTTTCTTTTTCTGCGAGGGTACCTGCGCGCACAGTTCTGGCAATTTTTGGCCATTCAGCCATGCCAATGACAACTATGAGCATCCACAACGCATATGTGGCATATTGTTCTTGACCAATTGCCGCTTGAAAAACAGCTAATGCAACAATGGCAACCATCATAGTTGAGTACGACATCTGAATGTCGGCAATCCGCATCAGAATAGCGTCGGTGCTACCACCAAAAAAACCAGCTATCAGCCCAATCGTTACCCCGATCACTAATTGTAATAACAGCGCACCAAAGCCGATTAATAGTGAGATACGGGTTCCATACATCATGGTGGAGAGTAGGTCTCTCCCTTGATCATCTGTTCCTAATACAAATGATGTTGGTTGTTGTTGTTGCCAGAATGGTGGTATTTCACTATCCATTATATCTAATGTTTCAAGATTATATGGGTCGTGTGGGGCAAGCCATGGCGCTGAAAAAGCAGCGATAAGTAACAGAAATAACACCGCCGTGCTGCAGAGTGCAATTTTATCTTTATATAAGCTCTGCCACATGCTTGGATATCTATGCATTAGTGTTGCGTGTTACCAAGTTGATTGTCGGGTTGATAACCCCATACAAAATATCAACAATGGTATTGGTGATAATAAAAATTGCGCCTACCACAATTAAGTAGGTTGATATCAGTGGCAGGTCTGAGCGACTTACGGCTTCTAAAAACATGAACCCCATTCCAGGCCATTGAAACACCGTTTCTGTTAAAATAGTGTAGGCAATCATGGTGCCAATTTGCAAACCACCAACTGTGACAATTGGTACGAGCACATTGCGCAATGCATGTTTGAACAATATGGCGGTTTCGCTTAAGCCTTTGGAACGTGCAAAGCGAATGTATTCCTGTTGGAGCGTTTCGACCATCTCGCTGCGAATTAACCTCACAAATAACGGCAGCATGATTGATGAGAGCGTAATCGCAGGAAGAATTATATGTTGCCAGCCATCGACAGTAAAAAAATTGCTTTGCCAAAAACCAAATTGTACGGTTTCGCCACGTCCAAACGAAGGCATCCATCCTAATTCAACAGCAAAAACATAAATCAACATAATTGCTGTGAGAAAAACAGGAATAGAAATCCCTATGACTGAAATAGCCATGATTGATTTTGTCAGCCAATGTTGTGGAAATACCGCACAAAATATACCAAAAGGAAGGGAATAGCTGATGATTATCAACGTGGCGACGATGACCAGTTCCAATGTGGCTGGGAGGCGTTCTAAGATTACTGCCAGTGATGACCTTTTAAAAAAATATGAAGTCCCAAAGTCGCCTTGTATGGCCCGACTTGCAAAGCGGAGGTATTGCAGGTAGATGGGGTCATTTAAACCTAACTGCTCTCGGATTATCTCTCTGTCTTTTGCCGAAGTGCTGTCACTTGTTAGCATCCGCACCGGGTCGCCTAGCTGGCTTTGAATTGCAAATGCCAGCACGCTGATTGTTACCATGACTAATAACGCTTGAATGCAGCGGCGAATGATGAATACAATCATGCTTTTATATCGAATATATTTTTGTTAAAACCCTGAATACCGCGTTATTCCCAGCATAAACAGCTGCAGTAATGGATATATTGCTGTGAGTAGCATTTGCGCCAGCGTGTCCATCTATTGGTTATTCAGGGCTTTATGTAGGTATTATTGAATTACTAAGTCCCCAAAATATGGAAAATTCAATACGTTTAAAACTGGCTCAGCAGCTACGTTATTCTGTGCAGCCCATGTTAGGTTCTGCCAATGTAGCGGCACAAACGCAGCTGCGTTGTACAATATCTGTTCAACGCGTTGCAACATTGTTTGGCGTTTTGCCGTGTCAGTTTCTGTATTTGCCTTGGTGGTTAATTCGTCCACTTCTGGGTTGCAGTAATTCCCCGAGTTGTATTGTCCATACCCCGTTTTGGTGTTTGGGCACATCGCGAGGAATTCAAAAAAATTTGCCGAATCTTCAGTGTCTGAATGCCAGCCAATCATCATTATATCGGCAGCGCGCTCATCAAATTTTGGCCAATACTGTGCTTTGGGGAGGGTTTGCAAATTGACTTTTATTTTAATTTTTGCCAGCATTGCCGCTACTGCTTGCGCAATTTTTTCGTCATTTACATAGCGGTTGTTTGGCGCCATCATTGATACTGTAAAACCATCAGCGTATCCAGCTTCCTGCATAAGTTGTTTGGCCTTAGCGACATTGAAGCGTGGCTTGAGATGCGCATTATACCCTTGATATCCGATAGGCGATAGTTGTGCTGCAGCCCCAGCATCGCCACGCATTATTTTTTTGACAATCCCTGCGTTATTGACAGCGTAGACGATTGCTTGGCGAACTTTGGTGTTGGCGAGTGCTGGGTTGCTGTGTTGATTTAGCTGAAAAGTAATAATTCGAGTACCATTCATCGAGATAAGGTGTACTGAATTGCTGGCGCGGATACGCTGTAAGTCAGCAGGTGGCACTGGTGCAATAAAGTCTACGTCGTTAGATAATAGTGCTGCTACCCGGGTTGGGTCTTCTGCTATTGGGGTGAGGATAATAGTGTCCACGTTGCCAGGTGACTTTGTATCCCAATATTTTTTGAAGCGCTCATACACAACGCGGACCCCTTGTTGGCGTTCGCTAACAATATATGGGCCAGTTCCTGATGAGTTGCGCGAAGCAAAAGACGCGCCGTTTTTTATTATTTCATCTCGTCCTGTATAGAATTCATGATCCATAGGAAAGATATAGGTTGCGGTGTTTATCAACAGGGGATATGGTGTTTTCGTCACCAAGTCAAAGGTGTAGTCATCGATGATGTTCACGGCTTTAACAACTTCAAATATTGCTTTAAAATCTGGAGATTTTTTTAGACGCTCGACCGTAAATTGCACGTCAGCCGCAGTTAAGTGACGGCCACTATGGAATACTACCCCTTTGCGTAAATGAAAACGGATGGTGGTATCATCGAGGCGTTGCCAGCTTGTTGCCAGGCGTGGTTCGAAGCTGAGGTCTTTTTTCCAGCGGATGAGTGGGTCAAATACCAAATGGCTGTGTTGCAACATCCCGCCACTTAGCTGTTCATGTGGGTCTAATGTTACTGGGTCAGCGTCATAGGCTAGTCTGAGTGTCGCGGCACTGGCATGGCAATAGTGCTTATTAGCAGCAGCAGCGCTGCAATTGATAATCGAAAATTATTATGCATGGGGTTCTCCTTATTGGTTGAAAGTTAAATTGTACGGTATTTTTCAGTTGTAAATAGGGTAAAATTTGCAAAAAATTAAAAAAACAAAGAACTGTGTATTAATCCAATGAAGGCATTAAGTGTAGTAGTTGTTTGGTATAGAGATGTTTAGGTGAGCTGAAAAGTTGTTCACAATCAGCAATTTCAATAATTTCACCTGCGCGCATCACCGCAATCCGTTGGCATATCTGGCGTATCACTGGTAAATCATGGCTAATAAAAAGCAATGTTAAACCAAAGACTTCTTGCAAGTCCTTCAATAAATTAATTATTTGTGCTTGCACCGACACATCTAGTGCCGAAGTTGGCTCATCACATATAAGGAGTTGTGGCCTGCTTGCAAGCGCACGAGCGATAGAAATTCTTTGCTGTTGACCGCCAGAAAACTCATGTGGATAGCGATTTGCAGCTTGCTGACCAATATCTAAATGGTTTAATAAATCAGCAACTATTTGCCGTGCTTGTTTTGCTGTTGCTAAACCGTGAATATGGATTGGCTCGGCAATACTGTCTCCCACCCGTTGGCGAGGATTTAAGCTGGCATATGGGTTTTGAAAAATCATTTGGATGGCTTTGCCAAATTTACAGCGGGCACCATGGCTAAGTGCATGCAGGGCTGCATCTTCAAACCACACTTGACCATGGCTGATATCAGTAAGACCAGCAATTGTTTTGGCGATGGTCGACTTGCCTGAACCAGATTCACCAACGATGCCAAATGTCTCCCCTCGGTTAATCTCAAAACTGACATTGCGATTGGCATAGTGGTATTGATTGTTCTTTTTGAAAAAAGATTTTTGAATGGTATAGCGGACATCGATGTTTTTGACGCGCAATAACGGATCTTTTCCATGTTGTTGTTGACCAAGCCAGTGATTGTGGATATCAATTTTTGGATACTGTTGTTGCGCATCTACAGGAAAACGCTGCAGCGTTGTATGTGCTGGCGGAACGGCTGCTAATAGCCGCTTGGTATATTCATGCTGCGGCGTGCGCAGCACATCTTGTGTAATCCCTTGCTCAACAATCTTTCCCAGATACATAACAATAACGCGGTCACAAGTATTGGCAATAACGCCCATATCGTGTGAAACAAGCATGACCCCAGTGTGTTGTTCTTTTTACAGAGTTTTATGAGTATTTGCAAAATTTTGTCTTGGACGGAAACGTCGAGTGCTGTGGTTGGCTCATCAGCAATAATGAGTTGCGGATTGCATGAAAGGGCAATTGCAATCACGACTCGCTGGCGCATCCCACCAGAAAATTGATGTGGATATTGATGGACGCGTGAGGCGGCGTTATCTATTTCGACACGTTCAAGGAGTTCGATAACGCGTGCGTCGACAGCTGCCACAGCGCATATATTATGCGCGAGCAGTGTTTCACGCAGCTGCTCACCGATGGTAAACAATGGGTTGAGGCTCGTCATTGGGTCTTGGAACACAAAGCCAATTTCGCCACCGCGGAGCTTTTGTAACTGCTGTTTACTTAGTTGATTTTTGCCAGAAATCAGTATTTCATTAAGATGAATCGTGCCATTGCTGACTACCCCAGGTGGAGGGATCATGCTGATTACTGCATTGCCTAATGTCGATTTTCCTGATCCAGATTCGCCGACAATACCGACTATCTCACCCGCATCAATGTGCAGAGAGGCCTGGTTAACAGCAGCTACTCCTGAGAATGAAACAGAAACAGTATCCAAACGCAATAAGGACATCGCTTTAGTGCGTGATTCTATTCTTATTGTTTTTTTCTAATTGCTGCTGTTGTCGTTGTTGTTCTTGTTGCTGCTGACGTTGTGCTTGGGCGTATATAGCATCAAAATTCATCGGGGCTAGGGCAACAGGAGGAAATCCTCCTTTAATGACTAAATTGTCAACAGCTTCACGCAAATATGGAAACAGCATGTTGGGGCAGAATGTAGCGAGCACTTGGTCATTTTGCGGTTTGCTGAGACCAGAAATAACGAATAAACCAGCTTGCTGTATTTCCGCAACAAATGCAGTTTTTTCTTTGTTTGTTGTCGTCAGTGTAACCTGGACAACAACTTCATGGCGGTTGTCTTTAATAACGGTATTTCTGCATTGAATCTCAACTTTAATTTCTGGTGACCATTGTAAGTCATGAATTTGAGGTGAGTTTGGTGCTTCAAATGAAACATCTTTCAGATAAAAACGTTCTAGGTGAATTGTCCCTTCAGATTGTTGTAGCTCGGTCATGGCTTATCCCAGTAATGGATCTAATTTTCCTTGTTGTTCAAGTGCGCATAAATTATCGCAACCACCGATATGATAGTCATCAATCCAAATTTGTGGTACAGAAGTTGCATTTGCTTTTTGTGACATTTCAACACGGCGTTGCGGATTTTGATCAACGTCAATATATTGAAATGGAACGTGCTTGCTTTCGAGTAATGCGACTGCACGATGACAAAACGGACACGTCTGCGATGCATACATGGTAATGTTGACCATAAGTAACCTGTATTTTGTTGATTTAAAAAATTACTACACGCCACCAGCATAACACGAAAGATGCTTATGACTTGCACATAGATTATCCCATTACAACGGTTGTAAGATAAATTTATACAACAATACTAAAATTCATCGCAAAATAAGATTGAAAAAGATTAATTGCTCAATAGTATTCACAATCCTTGGTGCGGGGTGGAGCAGTCTGGTAGCTCGTCGGGCTCATAACCCGAAGGTCGTTGGTTCAAATCCAGCCCCCGCTACCATTTTAGTATATACTGTAGTATTATAAGCGTATAAAAACGTAGGTTTTATAAGGGATTGCGAGCTTATTTGTATATTCTCGTGATATGCTGTACCCTATGATAAATGATTATTTGGGGTACATTTGGGGGTATATTTGAACCCCAAAATATTTATACCCCCACAATCGTAGGGGACTTTGGTCGCTGATACCGAGAGCAAAGCAGCAAACCTACCGTGGAGTTCTAAATCAACGGGAGTGTTGTTCTCCGCTCGGGGTGACCACAACCTTTTCGAATAGTTGGCGTAATTAGCTGAACACATCGTCGCATATTGCATCGTTTGCCAATGAATCCATATGGTCGTGCAGATTAGCGACTATAGCGGCGATATTTTTCTGAGTAATGAGGAATAAAGATATTTTCAATGAAAATATATGTTATTGCAATGGTCTTTTATCTTTGATCACATTAGCGTAGCCGATAGTCGGATAGCCAGCGGGGTAAAAATAAACGATCCGAGAGAAGCACTCGAACCGTTTAATCCCAGTCAATTCCATTTTGTGTTATGTTCCTGATGTTTCTCCTCTTTGGTTGTGGTTGCAATCGTGGCTGATATTATGATCCAGTACGAAAACTAGAGAGATTGAAGTATGGCGCTCAACTTGGCGAATACTGTAGTTGAATTTTTACTGCAGAACGCGGAGCAAAAATTTACAGCCCGGGCAATCGCCAATTGGATATTCGAAACCTATCCAGATGAATGTCGCCAGAAGCAAAAGCGTTCCACCGCTACAGTTAACCCATTGGATAATCAAACGGCGCTCTTGCAGCAAATAGTTGCTGAAATTGGTTCCCAGCGCCCACGCCTACAGAAGCGCCATCCCGAGGTTAAAACCACGGAAGGTCGTCCACGGAAGTATTACTTCACTGAGTCCACTGATAGCGCTGAAATTGACGATGCCGAAAGCCATGAGGCTTCATCCGTCTTGAAGGTGAATAGCTGTATTGTGAAAGAGCACGATCTTTACCCGATCTTATCTGAATTCCTGTGGTCAGAACTCGAAATCTACAGCAAACGTATCAATGAAAAGGGTTCTCGTAATTCTCGTGGCGCTGGCGGCAACAAATGGTTGTATCCTGATCTCGTGGGCATGGAAGACCTTAGCGGTGACTGGCACCGTGAAATCAGAGATTGCGTTCAGCAATTTGCCGATAAGAAAACCAAACTGTGGTCGTTTGAGGTTAAGATCTTGATCAACCGCTCCAACATCCGTGAGGTTTTTTTCCAAGCGGTGAGCAACTCCTCGTGGGCTAATTTTGGATATTTGGTTGCCAGCGAGATTGAAGGTGCGGACACCTTGAAAGAACTTCGTATGCTTGCCAGTCTTCATGGTATTGGCTTTATCCGTCTTGATGCAGAGAACCCCTCTGAAAGTCAGATCATGATTCCAGCTAAAGAGCGTAGTGGGATAGATTGGAATACGGCGAACAGATTGACCGAAGAAAACAAGGACTTTCTGGAATATATCAAGCTGATCCGCCAATTTTATCAAACAGGTGAAATACGCCAGTCTGATTGGAACATGGGCGCGGATCAGGATTAATCCTTATCCAGTGTCCATATAACTTTCAGGTACTTGCTGCCGTATTCAAACACTCCATGCCACTGCTCTTGCCCGAGGACATTTTTACGTTCGAGTATCATATTAAAACGTTCAACTCCTTGTTTCTTGGCGTTTATAAAATTTCTAAGCTCAAACCAAGCTTTGTGAGCAAGTGTTTAGCCGTTTTCTTTACAGTATAAGACCACTGCAATACCCCATCATTTTTTGCTTTGAAGAGTAGAAAATTGCAAATTGGGGATTTTTACTGCAAAAACACCGAATGCGCCGAAAATAGCGCATATATGCCCATTTATCAGGTTTTTTTGGACTATTTACCTCAATTTATGGCGCAATACTCCCTGCTCGCGTCACCTTGGGTTAGATTGGCGCGGGTATGATTGGTTTGAACAGCCTTACAATGCTGCGAATAATGGAACGAGAGCAAATGAATAGTTTTCAAAATTTGATTGCTAGAAAACTTGATGCTGAAATTTGGCAGCAAGTATTGGATAATTACTGCAACGGATTTATGGCTATGTGCAGCTATACCACGCTTGAAATGATGTATTTGCAAGAATTGCAAGCGGTAAAAACAACACTGGACTGGTAAATGAACGGAAGTCGTTGGGCGGAGATATAAATTATTCATGCGCTGCAACGACTTTCTCAGCTGTTGGAGCGCAGTAACTTCCTTAAACGCATAGCCCATTTTTGACCTTGGGGTAAAAGTCAGGGTCGTACTGCAACGCTCCATTGGTTTTTCGGCATAAAATCAAAGCCTGCTTTTCTGGAATAATGTCACACCACTGTGAAATTGCATTGCTAGTAACAACAACTCTGCTGCCACAGCCCCAATGCTGCCAAAATATGCGATTACTGTTTTTTTTTGCATAATCAAGTCACCTTAAGCAAGGATGCAAGTTTAAACTAAGTATACTATATATGTCAAACATAGAATTGAAAAAATGGAATTTTACGAAAGATTACAACAACGGATGAGCGACCTCAATTTAAGAGTCGTTGATATTATGAAGTTCACGGGCGTAACGAGCGCGGGCGTCAGCCAATGGAAGAATGGCATTACTAAACCCAAAGGCGATAGACTTGTGCAGCTTGCACAGATTTTGCGCTGCACCCCTGAATGGTTGCAGACTGGCAGAAATCCACAAAAGCAACCAGACGCTGTTTTTGAGGGTGGATTTGTGACGCGGGATCACACAACCGTCTTGCACAAAGACGAAGTCGAAATACCATTTTATAGTGAAATAGAACACTCAGCTGGCAATGGAAGACAGTTCGATGGACAACACGCAGGTAAATGGCTGCATTTTTCCAAATCGACATTAAAAAAACGCAATATATTAGTCGAAAACGCCTCCTGCATCACAATTAGCGGTAATAGCATGTCACCGATTTTGCCCAATGGCACAACGATAGGTGTTGACTCAGGGAGTACGGCTATCAAAGATGGTGAAATATACGCTATTAACCATGACGGTGTATTGCGCGTAAAAATCATATACCAACATCCAACTGGCGGCATTCGCTTACGCAGCTATAATCTGGAAGAATATCCAGATGAATCTTACGCGCGCGATACCCTGGGTGAAATACGCATCATTGGTCGTATATTTTGGTATTCGGTTCTGCGCTAATTGTTAGCAATTCATAGTCCAGATATTCATTTACTGCATTTTTTATAAGTTTACTTAAATTATTGTTGACTATTATGTAAGTTCGTTTAGTATTGCTGTTAAGTTTTTTAAAGGATTAGTAACAGCATGGATCAATCACAGTCAGCTCAATAAGTTTTCAACATTATCACAGCCGCATTTTGTCAGCAATATCAAGCAACTCAGTGCGTTGCAAGCTGACACCTTGCGTAAAATAAAATTTACAGACGCAACTGATGATGAAATCAGCTTGGTATTGGCATATTGCGCCGCTAAAAAAATAGATATATTTTTATCGCCAGTGCATTTAATAAAATATGCCAACAAAACAACCGTTGTACCTGGAATTGGCTTATATCGCACAATTGCTCACCGCAGCGGCTATGCTGGCAACACCCCGCCAAAATATGGCGAGACAATAGTTAAGACCACTGCAATAGCTCCTAACCTTTTGCTTTGAAGAGTAAAAAATTGCAAATTGGCGATTTTTACTGAAAAAACACCGAATGCGCCGAAAATAGCGCGTATATCAGGGCTTTTTTTCTCTTATTTCTCAACATTTAAGAGCAATACTCCCTGCTGTTGTTGCTATAATTGCTAGCCCGTTTCAAGGTATATGCCTTCGCCTGCAACGGCTGCATCGACTTTGGCTCTGCTAAGATATCGTGCGCAGTAAAGCCCATACACGCTTTTCATTGTGGCGAAAGTTCTCTTGACTACAAATTTGATGATATCAACTGGTTACCAGCCTTTTGCCAGTGTGGCATTTCTTTAACCGCGTGGATTTTCCGCATATTTCCATCATCAATTTGCTTATTACCTAGATTTGCCTTGCTGGCAACTCCCATATCCATACATAAGCGTTTATCCAGCTTTGATAGGAGAGCTGCTATATCATCTGCAAACCTGCCCATCTCGCTGGTATTAGCCGCATGCGTAGCAACAGATAAGCCCATGTTAATCTGTTACAACAGTAGAGGTATATCCATACAGCAACTTATCACCTTTGCTCATTGATGTTGCAGCAACAGCATCGGCATATGCAACTTCTCCTGTTGCATATGTTGTATGTGCTAATGCGTACTCGATAGCATCTGCCGTCGACGACGTGCACCTTGTATCAACGTAATCCGCCGATACATATTTGCCATTGCTAAGTTTTAACCCTTAACGTTCAATGCAATGCTGCTAGCAAGGAGGGCTTTGAAAAGATTATGTGCTACTACTTTTTTCCGCAAGCGGACACACGGTTGCTGCGTCAGCTGGCTTCAAGGTTAAAATTACCAAACTTCATGCAAACTAAACCGCGAGCAACTGCATGGCTCACTGCTTCATCCGCTAAGGTGTACCATGTTGCTAATAACAGTATTTTAACCATACTGATATTGTCATAGTCTCCAGCCACAATGCGCAGGTGTTGGCGAAGATCTTTCCAATCTATGAGCCTTTCCAAACAATCGAGTTCACTAGCGGGAATTTCCTCCCAAAGCATCACTAAAACTAATATTTTGACCTGTTGATATTCCCGCATACGCTGATTTTTGAGTGATGAGGAATATAGATATTTTCTATTAAAACATATGTTAATGCAATGGTCTTATTAACATATGTTAATGCAATGGTCTTATTTATGTGGCGAATTTTAGATTAGGGTGACTAGGACACGCTAGCGGAATTAACCCGACAAGCTTTGTCTTGAACGCCTTACTGCAACAATCAGTCGGTGTGTTTTTTGTTGCGGCATGGTCCCAAGAAAAAATGCTCCACTCGAAGAGCTGGGCCTTGCAGATCTTTCGAGCAAAACACTCGTAAAAATCAAAAGTGGTGGCAGAATGAAGAGGGGAGGAGGTTACGTTATTTGCCAAAGGGCTATTGGTCAGACGCTTAGGGAAGCTCTGATTAAGACGCTCATATACTCCAATAACTCGCATATACTCCAAAAAAATAATAGCAATAATTTTCAATGGTCAATATTTGATCATTTCGCTGATCTTCGTGTTGCTGTTTTACTGTTTTTTACTGTTTTTTACTGTTTTTATTGTTTTTTACTGTTTTTCTTGAATTTTGGGCGGTTCTATCCTGTTAGTCGTCCTCGCAGCATGTATAAGTTCGTCAATGCAAGCAAAGAAAATACTTGTACTCGATTCTTTTCTAGTCCTTTGTAGCGAGCTTTCTTATAACCAAACTGACATTTGATTACCCGAAAACAGTGCTCAATCCGGGCGCGCACCTTAGAGTTCTGTCTATTGCGTTTGCGCTGCGAGGTGCTCATTTGCTGCTTTGGTTTACGTTTATCATTCACGCGCCAATCTATCCCAAGGTGACGCGAGCCGCGTTTATAACTGTCGCTCGTATATCCTGCATCGGCAAAGATAACCTTATCTGTTTCACGCAGCAATTTGGGGAGTTCATTGATGTCAGCTTCATTCGCGGCTGTAACTGTCGCGCTATGAATCATATTACTATTAGCGTCAGTTCCTATATGAATCTTCATGCCAAAATACCACTGATTGCCTTTGCGGGTTTGATGCATTTCAGGATCCCGTTTTTTCTCTTTATTCTTCGTAGATGATGGCGCATTGATGGTCGTGGCATCAACCATTGTCCCTTGTGAGATTATTATATTATTTTCCATACAATACTCATTCACGACAGCAAGTATCTTGACGCTGAGTTGATGTTTTTCTATGATCCTGCGGAAGTTCAAGATGGTGGTTTCATCAGGGATGGCATCGTCTATCAGCTCTATATGGGCAAAACGCCGCATGCTTTCCATGTCATATAGTGCTTCTTCTACCCCTGGGTCTGATAAGTTGTACCATTGCTGTAAAAAATAAATGCGTAACATGGTCTGCATATTAATCGGTGGGCGGCCATTCCCTTTCTTGGGATAATGCGGTTCTATTAACTCTAACAACTGTTGCCATGGAGCTAATTTGTCCATTAACTGCAAGAATTTTTCACGTTTTGTTGTTACTTTCTTGTGGTCGTATGCAGCACTGGCAAAAGTTGTTTGTTTCATAAGATTATCCGCTTATTCAAATATTCAAATAGATTCACCATTGTATATCTTTGTAGCTGATATTGCTGTTGTTTGGGACTTAATCAGAGATTCCTTAGGGAACCTCTGATTAAGTCGCTGATGGAGCGAGTTTGATGGCAATTGCTGATGATTGCAAGGCGCATTCCGCAGGCGCATGCTGTAGCATATACGCCAAGGGATGCAACACAGCAAGTACCGCTACCATCAAACCGTTGTATATTCAACAGAAGGACGGGAAAAAACGCTGCGCTAACGTCGTTGCAGCACTTAATAATACCACCAGTATTATCTGCGCACTGCGTCTAGTTATCATCAGCGTTTTTTCTCCGTCTCGCCCATCATGGACTTAATCAGAGCTTCCTTAGCAACCTACTGTTACCTCGAATTAACTTTTAAATCGGGCTCTAAGCATTCAAACTAGGAGAGGAATCTGAGATGAAAATCAAAAAACTACTACTTACAAGCTGTGTTGCAACAAGCTGTGTCGCGGCTATGGCAGTGTCAACATCAGCGGCATGCGCAGAAGACAAAGAACTTACCATTTACAATGTCGCCAGTATCTCTGGTGCTTTTGCCAACTACGGGAAACAAGCCGAAAAGGGCGTGCGTCTTGCAATTGAAAGTGCAGGTGAAGCAGCTGGCATGAAGCTAAAATTTGTAACTGTGGATACCGAAAGTAACGCCGGTAAAGCCGCACGCAAAGTGCAGGCGATATTGAGCGAAAACGGGCCAAGCATTTTCGTTGGGTCAACCTTGTCTTCAACGGCTCTAGCTGTTGGACAAGCCGTGCATGATGCAGGCGGCGTCTACATCAATGGTAGTGGTGCAGACGAGATTACCGGAACCAAATGTAATGCTTCCATGTATCGCTGGAGCGCGCCAACTTATGGTGCTGTGAATGCAAGCCTTCGCCCTGTTTTGGATGCAAATCCAAACATTAAAAAAGTCTACACCGTCACGCCTCAGTATGTGTTCGGTGAAGCCATGCTCACCAATGCCAAAGCAGTGTTGGAAGAGCGCGGCATCGAGTTTGTTGGCAACAGCTACCACTCCCTGAAAGACAAAGAGTTCTCCAGCATTATTGCTCAAGCTCAGGCTGCAAAACCGGATCTGCTATTGCTTTTGAACTTCGGGTCACAAGCATCTGCATCTATCCAGCAAGCGATTAATTTCGGGCTGAAAGATCGCATGAAGATCTTGAATGTTTGGAGCAGTGGACTCGACACAATGAAGGGTCTGGGCAGTGAAGTGTCAGAAGGTATCTATTTTGGTTCCCAATACTGGCACGAAGAAGAAGCCATAGGCAACAAGGAGCTTGTTGAGCTGTCCGAGAAGGTGCTCGGTGAGGCACCAAACTATCCAATGGCCTCTTACTACCAAATGACAAAACTTATGATCGATGCAGTTAATGCAACTGGTGGGTCAGACCCCGAAAAGATCAAAGCTCATCTTGCAGACCTGAAATATGATGGCGTGACCGGAGATGAGGTTATCAACGGTGAGAACAACCAAGTCGAAAAGAACTTCTATCTTCTGCTAGGCAAAGGCAAAGCCGATATGACAGACGAGAATGATTTCGCTGACGTTGTCTCCAAAGGAAAATACTTCCTTTCAGCAGCCGATGCTGGCTGTGTCCGCTAAGACGGCTTTAATACGAACGTATGGTGCCTCCCAACTGTAGCCAGTTGGTGAGGCGCTTTGCGACTACTTTAAGACAGAGCATCCATACATGGCGAAAGATAGCTGCGATTAGGTCCTAAGCGCTGTTAGCATGCACTCAATGCTATGGATGGATTTAGGGGACAACTCGTGAGTTTATATCTATTTCAACTTCTAAATGGCGTCGGCCTCGGGATGATCTACTTCCTGATGGGCGTTGGTTTAACCATCATCTTTGGCATGATGAATTTTGTGAACTTCGCACATGGCATTTTCTATGCCGTTGGCGCGTTTTTTTGCTACCAAATCATAACTTGGACTGACTCCTATTGGATCGGTCTTGTGCTCACGCCACTCGCAATTGGTGCTTTCGCCTATCTGCTGGAAAAACTCCTCGTTCGTAGACTCTACAAATTAGAACATGCTGTCCAAATTCTGGTCACGATTGGCGTTATGCTGATCATCCGCGAAGGCATCTTGATCGTCTGGGGCACAGTTCCAAAACCCGTATCAA
Source organism: Gammaproteobacteria bacterium (assembly GCA_965277405.1). Classification (GTDB taxonomy): domain Bacteria; phylum Pseudomonadota; class Gammaproteobacteria. Next base: position 51,908 of record OZ255726.1, on the reverse strand, counting down.
CACCATCTCTGCTGCAAGGCGTCGTGTTCTTTGGCGATTTTACCTATCCAAAATACCGCCTCTTCATCGTTGCAATCACAGCCGCCATAGGATTTGCCGTTTGGTATCTGCTCGAGCGTACGCGCTTTGGAATTACCGTTAGAGCTGGTAGCGAAAACCCAAAAATGGTTTCCCTGCTCGGTATAGACACAGACAAGCTTTTTGCATTCACATTTGTGTTTGGTGTAGCGCTTGCAGGTATTGCAGGTGCGCTTATAACGCCCATCCGTGGTGCTGATGCGTTCTCCGGAAATGAAGTTCTCAGCATCGCATTCGTCGTTGTCGTTATCGGGGGAATGGGCAGTTTCACAGGTGCCCTGATCGGCGGACTAATCGTTGGTCTCGTTCAAAGTTTTTCTGCCATCTTATGGTCCGAAGGCACCAACGTCATGATCTATTCCGTCATGGCTATCATCATCCTTATGCGCCCTAACGGCCTGTTCGGGAAGGCATAATTATGAAAAACAATCTACCGCTTAGCTACCATCTGGTCGCCGTAATTCTCATCGTAGTTATCCTTCCTCTGGTCGTGCCTTCTTACGTTCTGGCCTCTGAAATCCTGATATTCGGGCTTGCTGTTATCGGCTGCAATCTTCTGTTGGGCTACACAGGACTTCTCTCATTTGGTCAGGCATTGTTCTTTGGGTCTGGTGCCTATTTCGCAGGTATAATGTCAATCCACCTTAACATTGGGCTTGTTCCAACTTTCATAGTGACCATGGTCGCAGGAGCGCTCATTGCAGCATTTGTGGGTTACTTTGCCATCCGCAGAACCGGCATTTATTTTGTGATGTTAACTTTGGCCTTCGCACAATTGGGCTACTACATCGCCTTCCTAACCGAACGAGTTACAGGCGGCGAAGATGGACTTTTAGGAATTCAGAGACCTGCGCTTTCAATTCCATTCGCCACTGATTTTGAGTTCACAAGCGATCTCTCATTTTATGGTCTCACAGCAACTATGTTCGTTCTGATCTTTGTCATAATGCAACGCCTTGTGGACTCGCCATTTGGTTCCGTCATGGTTGCGATCAAACAAAACGAAGCGCGCGCAGAGGCTATCGGTTACCAAGTCAAACTCTACAAGATTGTTGTCTTTGCATTCTCTGGTGCCGTAACGGCGCTTGCCGGAGCGCTCTACGCTCTCATGCTGAAATTTGCACCTCTGTCTAATATCGACATCGAGACAAGCGAACAGATTATGTTCATGACTGTGCTGGGCGGACTCGGGTCGCTCTACGGCTCGATATTGGGTTCCGCAATCTTCTTGCTTGCATCTGACTTTTTCTCCGAACTCTGGCCCCGGTGGATGATCCTCTTAGGTCTCCTGCTGATTATGGTCATGCTCTACCTTCCTGGCGGATTGTCAAAAGCGCTCGAAACACTGTTTTCCCGCTTCCAATCTTCGAATAACAGCAAGGGAGAATAATGACTAACAATCTTATTCTTCAGACCAAAGCGCTAACAAAACGATATGGAGATTTCCTGGCAAACACCGACATCAGTATTGATGTTGCTGAGGGAACGATCTACGGCATCATCGGACCAAACGGAGCTGGGAAGACGACATTGTTCAACTGCCTGGCTGGCACGGTTACAACAACGACCGGCTCCATAATCCTCGACGGCAACGACATTACCAAATTGGCTCAGCATGCAAGATCGCTTGCAGGTCTCGGTCGTTCTTTTCAAGTCACAAGTCTCTTTGAAGACTTAAGTGTTTTTGAAAATCTTCGCCTCGCGTCTCAAGCCATGAAACCATCACAAGGGTTCGTGTTTTGGAGAGGTGTTCAAGACAAAGGACCCATCGCAAAAGAAATCGACCATGCGCTTGAGCGAATTGGTCTGACTTCAGAAAGTGAAACGCTAGTTGTGGCCTTATCTCATGGACATCAAAGGCTCTTGGAAGTTGGAATGGCGCTCATGGCGAAACCAAAGGTTCTGCTTTTGGATGAGCCGACGTCAGGAATGGGCATCGACGATATTCCACAAATGGTCAGATTGCTGAAAGCTCTCAGAGAGGAATGCACCATCATCCTCATCGAGCACAATGTTGGACTGGTATCCGAAGTTTGCGACTACGTGACCGTTCTACAAGGTGGTGAAGTTATCTCAGCAGGCACACCCAAAGAGGTGTCCGACGACGAGAAAGTAAAAACAGCTTATCTCGGAAAGGATATTTAGCATGCTGACACTGGAGAACATCAATGCGCTATATGGGAAAAGTCACATTCTGTTCGACGTATCCCTTTATGTCGGCGCAGGCGAACTTGTAACGTTACTGGGACGCAATGGGGCGGGTAAATCAACGACGTTGAATTCCATCGTAGGACTTGTTCCGTGTGTCACCGGCAAAGCCGAGTTTGACGGTAACAACCTAATCGGAATGGCGACGCATGAGATATCAAATCTTGGGGTCTGTCTTATCCCCGAACAAAGAGACATCTTTCAAATCCTCAGCGTCGAAGAGAACCTGAAACTAGCCCAAAAATCCGGCAGCAGATGGTCCATCAAAGACATCTACAAACTCTTCCCGCGGCTCGAGGAAAGAAAGGGCAATGGCGGAGGCCAATTGTCTGGTGGTGAGCAGCAAATGCTGGCTATTGCCAGGGCGCTCCTCAACGACCCCAAAATCCTCCTTTGTGATGAGCCATCGGAAGGGCTTGCTCCCGCCATTGTTCAAGAAATTGTCTCAACGCTCCAACAAATCAAAGACAGCGGTGTTCCGATTTTGCTAGTCGAACAAAACCTTCGTGTTTGCGAAAAACTGGCTGATCGGCACTACATCTTCGAACAAGGGAAAGTACTGCACGAGTTTAAGAGAGATGAATTATTCTCCGATGAGGCCGTCGCGATAAAGCAAAAATACCTAGCAGTTTAGAAACCAGAATTAATGAAACGTACCGCATTTATCTCCGATGAAAGATGTTTTTGGCATTCAGGTGGAAACTACGCACTTCTCTCCCCCGTAGGAGGCCTCGTTCAGCCGATAGTTGCTGGTGGACTTCCAGAATCTCCAGAAGCCAAGCGCAGATTGAAAAATCTAATTGCAGTGACAGGGCTGTCGCAAGATCTCGAAATGATCACAGGAAGCACCGCATCCCATGAGGACTTGCTCAGAGTTCACCCGCAATCCTATCTAGATGAATTCAAACGTATGTCCGATGCTGGCGGCGGCGAACTGGGATTGCGAACACCCTTTGGCCCAGGCGCGTATGAAATAGCTGCTCTCTCAGCAGGCCTTGTCACAGCAGCTGTTGAAGGGGTTTTGCAAAACAAATTTCAAAATGCCTATGCACTGTCCAGACCACCGGGACATCACTGTCTTCCTGATTGGCCAAATGGGTTTTGCCTGCTGGCAAATATTGCAATCGCCGTTGAAACAGCAAAGGCAAAAGGACTGTTTAAACGCATTGCTGTGCTGGACTGGGATGTGCATCACGGTAACGGCACTGAAGCCATTTTTTATGACCGTGAGGACGTACTGACAATCTCCATCCATCAAGACCGCTGCTATCCACAAGATACTGGATTTGTAGAAGCCCAAGGAGAGGGTGCAGGGCTTGGTGCCAATATGAACATTCCCCTGCCCCCTGGGTGTGGACACAAAACATATATCGAGGCAATCGAAAGGCTGGTTGTTCCAAAGTTGCAAGACTATGCACCCGATCTGGTCATTGTCGCCTGCGGATTTGATGCATCAGGTTTTGACCCCTTGTCTCGCATGATGTGCTCTGCGGACACCTACAAGGAAATGACAAAACGTATTATGGATATTACCGCTGGACGCCTCGTGGCGGCTCACGAAGGCGGTTACTCAGAACTCTATGTTCCTTTTTGTGGTCATGCGATGCTCGAAGAAATGTCGGGAGCCAAGATCCACGCAGAAGACCCGCTTTTGTCACGCATTAACGGTCAGCAACCCTCGCAACGGGTTGATGATTTCCACTCTGAATTCATCACAGAAATGGTCACGAGTTTGAACGTGCCATCCTGCTCATAATTTTGAATTTTCAAAATCGGTGGTCTTGCTAAGAGCCGGATTTAAAAGTATTAGAGCGATATCAATGGTGGTGATGCAACCATCTTTGTCGAGAAGATGGAGGATCGTATGCCGTGGGATGACACCGCTTAGGTTCAATATAACTGGGATAAACTGCGCTATCTAAGTGATTCAACCGACCGGGAATGGCAATTGATCGCACTTCTTATTGCCCGCGGCTCGATCAGGCGGGAGACCACGTACAACCAATCTGCGAGATGTGGATCGATGCGATCCTGTTTTGACATTAGTTCTTGCAATTTTTGTGCGTAGCGAAAAGAAAGAACGTAAAAAAATATATTTATATTGGTTTTAGTTACAAACAAAAAGGAGAATTATAATGTGCTTAGTTACAGACAAAGTTGCTTTGGTTACCGGTGCGGCGGCAGGGATTGGTCGAGCCACGGCGCTCGCGTTCGCAAGGGAGGGCGCAGCAGTGGTGGTGTCGGACATGCAGGTTGCGGGGGGCAAGGAAACCGTGGAGCAGATTAAGGCGATCGGCGGCAAGGCCATTTTCGTTGAGGCCGATGTAAGGCAGGCCAAGGATGTTGCCGCTCTGGTCGCGACGACTGTTGATACGTATGGGCGGCTGGACTGTGCATGCAATAATGCGGGTATCGAAGGTAATGTGACCCCGATGCATCAGCAGAGTGCTGATGATTTTGACCGCGTCATCGCCGTCAATTAGCGTGGCACTTTCCTTTGCTTGCAGGCCGAAATCGAGCAGATGTTGAAAAATGGCGGCGGGGCAATCGTTAACCTGGCTTCCATCGCGGGATTAGTTGGTTTTGCGGACGTGTCACCCTATGTTGCATCAAAGCACGCCGTTAACGGGCTTACCAAAAGTGCCGCGGTGGAATATTCGAAATTAGGCATCCGCGTAAATTCCGTTTGTCCCGGTTGCATCGACACGCGTATGTTAGATTATTTGGCTGATCAGGTCAGTGACGGTAAGTTGAATTCCCAGGAGGTGCTCGGTCCCTTGCATCCGATCGTGCGTATCGATAAGCATGAGAAGATTGCAGAGACGATTGTCTGGTTGTGCTCCGATCGGGCGTCGTTTGTGACTGGTGCGAACATGCCAGTTGATGGGGGATTTGTGGCACAATAGCTACTTTGTTGCGCCGCTCACTTGTTGCGAGTTAGTTTACAAGTAATTACGTGCATTTTACGCTAATCGCATTTTACGCTAATCCATTTTAGCGGTCGCTGAAATATATTGGCTCAACTTGAAATATGTTAAATAGATAAGGAGAGATTCAAAACCACTGCATTGGCCGCCAGAAAGAAACGATGTGATAGAGCGTTGCAACGACAAGTGACTGATGAACATTAAGAGACAGAAGAACATTGTCGAGGCTGAAATGTATTTTAGCGCCTTTAAGGACAAGGTGATTGGGTATCTTATCGCCGGGGAAGTCGGCGCAAGTGCCGATTGTTGCGATGTGTTTGATCAGCCATCCAAGCAGGTGAGGTTGCAGTTGGTGGTGCCACAGAGATAGATCAGACCGCGCGAACCGCCGCGGCGACTTTACCAGCCTAGAGCGGTTTATTGCCGCACAAACGCAGACCCGCAGCGGCTGTATCGCAGACTCCACCATTGGTTGTACACTTCACTGCTGCATGCTCGCAGGGTAAATTCCATTGCCAGCTTTTCCATGCCAATATCAATCTTGATTTTGCCGTTTAACTTGTCGCCGCGGTATTTTTTTATGGCTGCGGTAGCGTAAGCGGTTTTTTTTAGGTAGAATTGCGCGAGCAGCATTGTGTGAAGGCTGACACTATGGTATCATTCTCCCAGTTTTTCGGTAGTGGGTAGAGTTTTTGCTAGAGTTAGGCGCAGAACAGGAATGTAGGGTATAGTTGCTGCTAGCCGCGCTACCAATTTCATAACATTCAATTTAATATATGCCGTATATCAAAGTCAAAGAAAGCGAACCATTCGATTTAAGCCTCCGCCGTTTCAAACGCCTCTGCGAAAAGGCAGGTATAGTTGCCGAAGTAAAACGCAAGACTGCATATGAAAAACCAACATGGGAACGCAAGCGCAAAGCTGCAGCTGCGTTAAAACGTACCCAGCGTAAACTCAATCGCGAACGTAGACAACGCAATCGTTTGTATTGATTTATCACCGACTTAGTCTGCGCTAATCCACACATATCAATGGTGGAAATAGCGGCGTTAAAAAACCGTGTTGCAACTGCGACGTATATACAGGACCAATCCGCATTTGACACGGCGTGTGCAACGCTCTCACAATCCAGCGTTGTTGCTATAGATTGCGAATTTGAGAGAACACGTACATATTTCCCGCAGCCTGCGCTTATCCAAGCGGCGAGTGAGTCGGATGTTTTTCTGATTGACCCATTGAAAATACAGAATTGGCTGTTATTTATCACGCTGCTTGAAAACCCAGCCATAATAAAAGTTTTTCATGCGTGTCAAGAAGACATCCAAGTGTTGTATTTGTTGTGTGGGGTAGTCCCTGTTTCGCTATTCGATACCCAATTGGCAATGGGTTTTGTTGGTAAAGAATACCCGATGAGCTTTAAACGTGTTGTCGCAGATGTCTGTGATATTTATTTAGATAAAGAAGCGCAGCGTTCAGACTGGCTGCAACGTCCATTGAGCAAAACCCAATTAGAATATGCTGCTGCTGATGTTGTGTATTTACTCCCGTTGTTTGCATATGTGTATGCACAGTTAAAAAACAGCCCTAAACTGCATTGGCTCTTTGATGAAATCCTGCACCAATGTCGTAGCGCAGTCGATGGTCTGCAGGTTCAAGCGCATAACTACAGTAAAATTCGTGGCGCGCATAAACTCAATGGTACACAACTTGCGCGGCTGCAACAACTTGAAATGTGGCGAGACGCAATGGCTATACAAGAAAACATGCCCAAAAGCTGGATTTGTGGCACTAAAGAATTATTACTATTGGCTGAAACAGGGCGTTTCGAAAGTAAATTACTATCGTTTAGACTTAGCAAACTCGCCCGAGCGCAAACGGCGCAGCAGTTGAAACACCTGTGCGCAACGACGCCTGCCGCACTAGCGCCGTTACCAGGACCATTTGATCATATCCAGCGAGATATACTCTCCAAGTTGCGTTCGTCAAACTGGGTGATTGCTGCTAAGTTGAATATTACTGCTGAGTTGTTGTTTAATCGCAAACAGTGTATCAATATTATCACCAATGGAATTTCTTCTGTAACAGGTTGGCGGGCAGAGTTAATCGAAGAACTTGAGTTACACGAAGATTTTTAGTTATATAGAACCCAACTGTGATTGGCGGTTGCGCGTTGAATGCGCCACCGCTGCTATTTCATTCTGTAAAATACATTTTTTCTTATCAATATCGTAATTAAAGCATACCAAGGAGGAGTGCATGAATGGCATTAAACCACAGCAAATTCGTACCGTATATGTGATTCGACACGCAAAAACAGCACAAGGATATCCTGATAAATCACGTCAACTGACAGATTTTGGATACGAGCAGACACAAGCTCTGGCAGCACATTTACACAGCAATGGTGTCGCTATTGAACACATTATTACCAGCAGCGCGGTGCGCGCACAACAAACAGCGGCTGCACTTATCAACAGCGGAACATGTACAACTGCTAAGACTACAGTGATTGATGATTTATATGAAGCGTATGCCACCTGTGTAATCGTCAACGCCATCCAGCAATTACCTGATGCAATACGTTGCTGCGCTGTTGTTGGGCACAATCCATTGTTTGCAGAATTTGCCCATGAATATTTGCATGGTGGAGACAAGCACAGTCATATCCGACCTGGTAGTTTGCAAACGTATAACCTGATGCTGGCAAACTGGACTGATGCTTTTGTTGATGTCGCTGCTATCACAGCCACATCATTGCAGTATATACAACCAAGTGAAACGCTATAGGAGTCTCTGATTTAGTCGATGATGGTCGCGACGGGACAAAATCAGGACTTACATTAATACCATAGTGGCGATAAAAATGCACAGTTTGCGCTATTTTGCTGCACGCTGTAGCGCTTATATGGTATGTTCTTGTTATGCATACGGGAGAGGATTCATTGAATTGAATCGCCGAAGGCGCAAAAGCCCATAATCGCTCAGGTATCAAGGATCATATGCAGGCAACACGTAATCTGGAGAGAGGGGAGGCCCCGCCGAAGGGAGAAAACTTTCAGGCAACAGGACAGATGGGATAATAAACGCATCCTGATTGCTATGCTGCAAACAACACCACTTCATACTATTCATCAGTCACTCGGCGCCAAACTTGTAGCGTATACAGGTTGGGAAATGCCGCTTACATATATTTCTGCAATCCGCGAACACATGGCTGTTCGGCAACATGCAGGTATTTTTGATGTGTCGCATATGCTGGCGATTGAGCTGACAGGGGAAGATGTTATTTCAGCCCTGCAACATTTATTATGTAGCGATATTAGCAGGTTGCAAGATGGACAAGCACGCTATAGCGCAATGCTGAATGAACAAGGTGGTATTGTTGACGATGTCATCGTCTATCGTCGCGACCAATTCAGCTTTTTGATGGTGGTGAATGCTGGCAACCGCGACAGTGATGCGGTATGGATTGATAGCATTGTCAAACCATTTGCGGTGCAACTAACCGCGTTGAACGAACATGGGATCATTGCGGTTCAAGGACCAAAATCACTCGATATTGTGACGGCGACAATGCCTAATGTTGGCGCTGCAGTCGCGCAACTACACGCGTTTTCTTTTTTACAATTAGATACTTGGATCATTGCCCGCACTGGATACACCGGTGAAGATGGTGTTGAAATGATCATCCCCAACGAGCAAATACCCAATGTATGGAATAGTTTGGTCACAGCAGGCGCACAACCATGTGGGCTTGCATGCCGCGATAGCCTGCGTGTAGAGGCAGGATTGGCCTTATATGGCAGTGAGATGAACGCTGACATCACCCCGTTTGAATGTGGTCTGCATTGGCTAGTCAATACAGACAGTCAGGCCTTTGTTGGTCGTGAAGCATTGCTCGATACACAGCCGCGTTACTCGGTTATCACTGTTGTGGCGAAAAACAAAGGAATGTTGCGTGTTGGTAGCCAAGTATATTGCGACGACGAGCATATCGGTGTGTTAACAAGTGCCGTATTTTCTCCTGTTTTTGGTCGTTCAATTGGGATTGCCCGTATCCAAATTGATGCATTAGCACCAACCCATGTTGCAGTTCGTGACGATAAACGTATTGAGGTCATATGTCATCATGGTGCGTTGTGGCGTGCTGGCAAGCCACTTATTTCTGTTTTACCAGCGAGCTAATCAGAGCATCCTTAATCAGAGGTTTCCTTACTAACATTGGAGTAACTATGCAGTCACCTGATAATATTCGTTATAGCGAAAGCCATGAATGGTCTTCACTTGATGATGACATCGTCACTATTGGAATTAGTGACCACGCCCAAGATCAACTTGGTGACCTTGTGTTTGTCGAATTACCAGAAGTCGGCAATACGGTAGATGCAGGGGATCAAATCGCTACTCTCGAGTCTGTGAAGACAGCAGTCGATATTTATGCTCCAGTAAGTGGCGAAATTATGGAGATAAATGACGTTTTGACAGATTCGCCTGAGTTGATTAACCAGTCACCATTTGCTGATGGCTGGCTATGTAAAATTCGCGTTGTTGACGGCAGTGAATACGAGCAATTGCTCGATGCTGACCAATATCAACAGCTGTTAGATTGATCCACCGCAGCGTATATGAACTTTAGTGACCGCCATATCGGCACCAGCGCGCCAGACCAAGCGCTGATGCTTAAAAAAATTGGCTATGCTTCGCTTGATGCTTGCATTGCCGCTACATTACCCGAGCAATTTCCTCCAGAGCCAACCCTCGACTTACCCTCACCCATCGCTGAGCATGAAGTTATTGATGCATTGCGAACAATTGCTAGCAAAAATAAACTGGTGAAAAACATGATTGGGCTTGGCTATCATGACACGATAACACCACCGGTCATTTTACGAAATTTTTTTGAAAACGCAGGGTGGTATACGGCATACACGCCGTACCAAGCGGAAATATCGCAAGGGCGCTTGGAGCTGCTGATGAACTACCAGCAAATGATTATTGATTTGACAGCCATGGAAGTCGCGAATGCATCCATGCTCGATGAAGCAAGCTGCGCCGCAGAGGCAATGTTGATGGCATACCGCATCAGTAACAATAAAAATAGTGTTTTTTATGTCGATAGTGGATGCCATCCACAAGTAATTGCAGTGGTGAAGACGGTTGCAGAACCACTGCAAATACAGGTTAAAATGTTTGATGCTAGTAATATTGAATCCACTGATTTTAGCTGCTTTAGCGCGTTATTGAGCTATCCGGATACGTATGGTGCAATTTGCGCGCCAACCGGCGTACGTGCGTTAGCGCAGCGATTGCACGCTAACAACGCGATGTTGATAGTAACGTGTGATTTACTCGCGCTGACCATGTTGCACCCGCCAGGAGCACTCGGTGCTGACATTGCTATTGGCAGCGCCCAACGCTTTGGTGTGCCGCTGGGTTGCGGTGGACCGCATGCTGCATTTATGGCGTGTAACAAAATACATATGCGGCAAATACCAGGGCGGATTATCGGGGTTTCGCTTGACCGTCGCGGCAAGCCTGCGTACAGAATGGCATTGCAGACACGCGAACAACATATTCGTCGCGAAAAAGCCACGAGCAATATTTGTACAGCCCAAGTACTATTAGCAAACATGGCTGCATTGTATGCCCAGTATCATGGCAATAGCGGACTCAAAGCGATGGCACAACGCGTGCATGGCTACGCTGTTACCCTCGCAGCAGCGCTGCAGCAGGCAGGGTATATAATAATACAGCACACAGTGTTTTTTGATACGCTGCGTGTCGGCTGCATCGATGCCGCGACGCTTGTCGCACGCTGCGAACAGCAGGGAATCACCATTCGTTATATTGATGCAACCCATGTTGGCATAAGCTGTAACGAAGCGACGGACGATACGGTGATTGCTACGTTGCTCGATGTTTGTAATGCCAAGCCTGTCGAAGCGACATCACCATTACACGCTGCATATTGTCGCGATGATGATTGGTTGACACACCCGCATTTTACCACGCTGCGCAGCGAAACCCAAATGTTACGGTATTTGCGCAAGTTGCAAGTGCGGGACATAGCGCTCGACTTCAGCATGATTGCGCTGGGTTCATGCACCATGAAATTGAATGCTGCAGCGCAGATGATCGCGTTGAGTTGGCAGGAATTTACCAATGTACACCCGTTCGCACCTGCTGCATTGCAGGCAGGGTATCAAGATATCATGGAGCAGCTTGGCAGTTATTTATGCGCGATTACTGGCTTTGACGCTGTTTCGATGCAGCCGAATTCAGGCTCGCAAGGTGAATACGCTGGTTTATTAGCCATCCGCCAATATTTTGCGAGTATTGGGCAAGGAGAGCAGCGCAAAATTTGTATTATTCCCGACTCAGCACATGGCACCAACCCCGCTAGCGCGGTTAAAGCAGGACTGCGGGTGGTGATTGTCAAAAGTGGCGCAAACGGTAATATCAGCTTAGCTGCGTTGCAGGCCAGCATTGCAACGCACGGCGACGCAATTGCAGTATTGATGGTTACCTACCCGTCAACGCACGGGGTATTTGAAGATGAAATAATCACAATCTGCGCGATGATTCATCACGTTGGTGGGCAGGTCTACATGGACGGCGCCAACATGAATGCGATGACAGGGCTGGTACAACCTGCAAGCCTCGGTGCTGATGTCATGCATTTAAATTTGCACAAAACATTCTGTATACCACACGGCGGCGGCGGGCCAGGTTCTGGTCCCATTGGGTTAAAAGCCCACCTTGCCCCATGGGGCACTGGCTTTGTTTATCCACAGTCAATCCAGCAGCAAACATCAGCAAGCGTAGCAACACCACCCAACGGTAGCGCATTGATTGCGATTATTACCTGGGCGTATATTCGCATGATGGGTGATGCGGGGCTGACCCATGCGGCTAAGTCAGCAATTTTGCACGCAAACTATATAGCGCATCAACTCGGCGATGCGTATCCGATTTTATACCGTGGTAGCCGCGGGCTGGTTGCGCATGAATGTATTATTGACATTCGTCAAATTAAAGCAGAGACAGGCATCAGTGAAGAAGACATTGCCAAACGCTTGATAGACTATGGCTTTCATGCGCCGACGATGGCGTTTCCAGTAGCAGGAACGATGATGATTGAGCCAACAGAAAGTGAAGATTTAGCCGAAATAAACAGATTTTGCGCTGCAATGCTTGCTATCCGCGCAGAAATAACAGAAATTAGTAATAATGAGACGCTCAAAACAAACAATGTATTGAAAAACGCGCCACACCATATCGATGACCTACTTGGAAGTTGGACGTATCCATACAGCAAACAGCAAGCATGTTTTCCACTTGAGTGGATTATTGACAATAAATATTGGCCATATGTGGCACGTATTGATAATGTGTATGGAGACAGAAATATATTTTGTAGCTGCCCAGATGTTATTGCGTATTCGCAAGAATAGCGGTTGCAGGAGCACCATTGAGTAAACAGAAAGCAGTTATCGTTGCTGTCGCTTTATCCAGCGACGCTGTAGCTAATATAGCTGCGACACTGGAAGAATTGACGGCATTACTGCGCACGATGAACATTAGCGTAGTCGCTGCATTTAGCCAGAATAGAACAGCATATGATGCCAGAACCCACATTGGCAAAGGCAAGTTGGCTGAAATCCACGCGGCTGTTGAACGCTACGACGCGGACATTGTGGTGTTTGACGATGAACTCCCGCCGAAACAGCAACAAAATTTAGAAACTGAATTGGAGACATCGGTCATCGATCGCACCCAAGTAATTATACAGATTTTTGTTGACCATGCGACAACACTAGAATCACGCGCCCAGGTTGAGTTGGCACAAGTACGCTATCAATTGCCACGATTGAGTAATATGTGGAGTCACTTAGATCGGGAACGCGGTGGAGGCGTGACATCACGAGGGATGGGTGAAAAACAAATAACCGTTGATAAGCGCTTATTGCGTAGCCGGATCAGCACCTTGGAGGCAATGCTTGCAAAAATTCAAAACCAACGCAGTACTCAAGCAAAAAACAGACAATCATTAACGCAAGTATGCTTGGTGGGTTATACCAATGCTGGCAAGTCGACATTGATGAACTGTTTGACTGATGCCAATGTCCTCAGTGAAGATGCGTTATTCGCAACTCTTGAGTCGACAACCCGCAAAATCACTAAATTGCCTGACTTGCCGATTGTCCTCACGGATACGGTCGGTTTTATAGCCAAACTGCCGCATGACCTTGTTGCCTCATTTCATGCAACGTTGCGGGTGGTTACTGAAGCAGATGTGCTGCTCCATGTTGTCGATGCTCACAATCCAGAATATCAACGTCATCTTGAGACGACCATGCAGGTATTACAAGAAATCGGCGCAGCTGCAATACCCCAAATTTTAGTGTGGAATACCTATGCAAGCAAACAACAACCTCAATGTGTGCAACCCATGCAATATCCGTGTATCAAGCACACTATTGAGCTAAATGCGCTGGCAGGCGAGCACATCGATGACTTACTCCAATTATTGGATACAACAGTATTAGCAAACTACCACCATCGTAACGTGAATATTCCAATAGCTGCAGTTGTGGTACTTGATCAATTACGAAAATTAGCAGTGCTCCGCGATATTACCTATACAGCAGAACACGTTTCCTTTTGCGTGCATTACCGCAGCCAAGTCGCGAGTAAGATTGACGTATTGTTAGGGGAGCTCTGATTAAGTCCATGATGGGCGAGACTGAGAAAAAACGCTGATGATAACTAGACGCAGCACTTGATAACACTGGTGGTATTATTAAGTGCTGCAACGACGTTAGCGCAGCGTTTTTTCTCGTCCTTCTGTTGAATATACAACGGTTTGATGGTAGCGGTACTTGCTGTGTTGCATCCCTTGGCGTATATGCTACGGCATGCGCCTTGCAATCATCAGCAATTGCCATCAAACTCGCTCCATCAACGACTTAATCAGAGCTTTCTTAGCCAACATACAAAATAACTGATGATGGATGAATGGCGTATTCCTGCTATTGCAATGCGCCTTGCTAGCGTCAGCAATTGCCAAACTCGCAACAGCAGCGACTGAATCAGAGGTTTCCTATGTCCACTGTAATTACTTCTGGTTCAGCTGCTGCGCAAACACCTTGGGCGTTTATTGCTAGGATGGCACTTTTTATGTCGCTGATCGCCTTTTCGATTGACGCGATGATTCCAGCGCTTGATCGTATCGCCCAAGACTATGGTTTGAGCAATACCAATGATGTGCAATTTGTGATTAGCAGCATTTTTGCAGGGATGGCTGTTGGGATGTTGTTTGTTGGACCGTTATCGGATGCATATGGCAGAAAGCCAGCACTGTATATTGGGTTACTATTTTATATATTGGGTAGTGGGGTATGTGTTTTTTCCAGCTCGTTTGAGATGTTGATTATAGGGAGGTTATTGCAAGGTTTTGGTGGAGCAGCATTGCGAGTGATAACAATAACAATGGTCCGCGATCAGTTTGCTGGTGTATTCATGGCAAGAGTTATGTCTTTTGTGATGATTATTTTTATTCTTGTTCCTGCAATTGCGCCGAGTATAGGACAAGCATTATTGCTGTTTTGGGGTTGGCATGGGATTTTTGTAAGCATTTTTAGTGCTGGAGTGTTCTGCCTGTTGCTGTTGTTTTTTTTCCAAAAAGAAACCCTAGTTGCCGAAAAGCGGCTGGCTTTTTCTTTGGCAACGGTTGTTGCAGGTGTAAAAGAATGCGCCCTGAACGACGCAGCCAGAACGTATACGCTTGCTGCAGCGATGGTTTTTAGCGCGCTTATCGCATACTTGAGCACCTCACAGCAGATTTTGCAAATCGATTACCAACTTGGCGCTTGGTTTGCATTGGTCTTTGGAGGATTAGCACTAGCCTTAGGTATAGCTGCTGTGGTTAACGCTCAGTTGGTAATGCGCGTGGGCATGGGAAAATTAAGTATTATCGCACTGGCTATTTTGGTGTTCATCACTTTGGTGGCATTACCTGTAAATTATCTGTATGCAGGAAAACCTCCATTGGTGGCGTTGCTGATGTATTTGTTTATCGTGTTTTTTTGTTTTGGTATTTTGTTTGCTAACTTAAATGCGCTGGCGATGCAACCGCTGGGGCATATTGCCGGTGTCGCCAGCTCTGCGATTGCATTTACGCAATCGACAATCTCTGTTGTCTGCGGCGCTACCTTGAGTTATTTCCATAACAATACAGTTACCCCGATTCTGCTTGGCTACTTCGGTTTATTTTCGCTGTCTTTGCTGCTGGTTTGGCGAGCACAACGGCGCAATAACAGGGCTTAATCAGCGGTGCCGTAACACATCAATATCTATATCAATGCCTTGCTGTATCAGCAGTTTTTTGAACGCTGGCAGTATGGGACCTAATTGTTGGTGCAAAGTGTCTTGCACTGTATCAACGATAACTTGGGTGCTGCGCTCGATTTCAATATTGACAGCATCGCCAATTCCTTTGGATTCAAAGACTGTCATCCTGCGTGTTGCAGGGATTAACCACACCTCAAACCAGCCTTGCTGTTTGTCGATTTGCGCCACGGTCAGGCTCGCACCATGAACTGCAATATATCCTTTGGCGAAGACATAGCGCTGCCATTCGTCGGGTAAACTCAAACGCATGGCGTAATTGTCTTCAACTTGGGTAATTGCGATAATTTGTGTATTAAAATCGATATGACCTGAGACGATGTGACCGCCAATTTCTGCTGCTGCTGTGGCGGCTCTTTCCACGTTGACATGGATACCTACCCCATATCCACCTAAAGTAGTAGTGCGCAGACTTGGCAGCATTACATCGAATTTGATGCTGGTATTTGACAGCAATTCAGCCACGGTTACACAAACACCATCAACCGCAACACTCGCGCCAACCACTAAGCCAGTGCAGAAACCTTTGTTGCAATCAATGATAATCTTTCTGATGCCGTTGCTATCATGGACGTCTGTAATTTTAGCTGTCGCTTGAACTATCCCTGTAAACATATAACCTCCTAAGGAACCTCTGATTAAGTCGCTAATGGAGCGAGTTTGATGGCAATTGCTGATGATTGCAAGGCGCATTCCGCAGGCGCATGCCGTAGCATATACGCCAAGGGATGCAACACAGCAAGTACCGCTACCATCAAACCCAAAGTATATTCAACAGAAGGACGGGAAAAAACGCTGCGCTAACGTCGTTGCAGCACTTGATAATACCACCAGTATTATCAAGTGCTGCGTCTAGTTATCATCAGCGTTTTTTCTCCGTCTCGCCCATCATGGACTTAATCAGAGGTTCTCTAATTTATTTTACGTCCGTAGCTGCAATGCTAGCGGCTGACGCCAGCAGGATACAATAGTTGCATGCGTCGATTGTTGTTAAACTGGCATAATTTATAATCGGCTACGCGACTTTGTTTACCACCCTAATGCGCATTCCTCGATATCGATGCAATACCACGTAGTAGCGCCGGATAAGAATACCTGCCAACAGTGTTAACCCAATCCCTAAGCCGATGTAAAACCCGCGCACAGTCAATGTTGCCGCCCAAGGGCTGAAATGCGCCAGCCAATAACCACATGGTATGCTCAACCCGAACAATGACACCGCAAAGGCAATCATTGCAGCGCGCGTATCACGCAGCCCGCGCAGCGTACCGGTCAATACGGCTTGTAACATGTCTGGAAATTGATACCACGACGACACCAACAAAATACTTGCTGCGATAGTCACCACTTGTTGATTGCTACTAAACAGATACGGAATGCTATCATAGAATATTTGGGTAACAACAAAACATGTTGTTGTGTAGCCAAGCCCTAACGCCACAATAATTCGTATACGTATTGCGACTCCGCGCACACTTTCTTGAGACATGGCTTTGGCAACGACGATTGCCGCCACCGAGCTCATTGCCATCATTGGGGTAAACAACAATGAGTTATACGACATCACAATTTGTCCTGCTCCAAGGGCAATATCACCAAATGCAGCAATCAACCATGTCATTGAAGAAAACAAGCAAATCTCGAATGCAAAAGCCAAACCGGCTGGGGCACCAATGCTGAACAACAATGAAAACTTGCGCGTATACCGCATGACTATTCGCGTAAATAACGGGCGCGGATTAACAAACTTATCGTAGCCATACAAACATATCACCGCAAAGTACAGCGATATGGAGGATGCCAACGCAGCGCCTGCTGCACCCATTTCTGCAACACCAAATGCACCATAAATAAATACATAGTTCATGCCAATATTCAACAATAATCCGATAAAAACAGATATTAAAGGAATGAATGGTCTACCAGCAGCTTCGAATAGGTTTTTATAAGCTGTGACTAAAGCCAGCATTGGCATAGCCGGCGCAAACCAATACAAATATGCAATTGCGACATCGCGTGTTTCGATTTCCGTCGCCATGACGCCAGCAAGATACGGGAGTAATGTAACTGTTATGATACTCACTAATATCCCAATCACTATGCACATTCCTAGTGCTTGTGACATATATATGTTGACCAACCGCAGTTGCCGTCCGTGCAAGTGGCGAGTAATCAAAGGGGTGATTCCCATTGTCGAGCCAATCAAAAAACATCCAGCTGGTAACCATAAACTTGAAGCAATACCTATAGCTGCCAAATGTACTGCACTGTATTGACCGAGCATGATGGTATCAACGACGCTGATCGACAATTCCAAGGTAATGGTCAGCACCATTGGTAGCAGGAGCTTAATAATTTCTTGCAGCTCAGGAAAACGTTTAGTCACAAATCAGCAACAATCAACATACAACAATAGCGATGGCATCAATATTCTAGTCTATAAAAAACAAATATATGGAATAGGCAAAGATTGTTGTGTAGCTATACACATCAATGTTGAGGTTGTTGTTATCGAGTATATGCAGCTCATGGGAAGTAATTTCGTTGATGGATTTTGAAATTTTTAGAGCTTACATCAGCGTTTTTTTGTGTGGCGTGATGCTGGTGATGGTCGTGATCGTTGTGGGCGGTTGTTTTGCCTTCTTGCAGGTTTCGCTTTGGTATCGCGGCTTAGATAGATAGGTTTATTATGGATTTTAATACTTTGACAATGGCTGATTACTGACTCAGGAAGGGAGTCAGGCAAATCTACGAGTGAGAAGGTATCATAGATTTTGACAGGACCAATCTGCCGGCTTTCAAGCGCTGCTGCATTGGTAATTGCAGCGACGATATCTCTGGGCTTAAGGTTGTTGTTGTGACCGATTTGTATGCGAAAGCGAGCCATCCCTGCTGCAACTTGATTGTTGTTTTTCTTGATGTTGTGGTTTTTTGATAGATTGCGTTGATGGTTATCGGCTGGTGGTAAGGGTGATTCAATTTCTTTGCTGACAAGTTTGTTCCCTTCACGCATCAGCAATAATGCTGCGCTGACTTGGTTGATACTTGCACCAGAGTGGCGTTGTAAATCTTCAACAAGTTGTTCAAATAACTGCAGGTTAGGGTCTGAAAGCAGCGCTGTAATTTCTAGTCCAATTTTTTCTACGCGTTTTTGCTTAATCATTTCTTTGGATGGCAATTTAATCGGGTCTATTTTGCGGGAAATCATCCGTTCAATCATTGCCAACATGCGTTGTTCTCGTGGCGCGACAAATAAAATAGCCATACCACTGCGACCAGCGCGACCGGTGCGACCAATGCGGTGGACATATGCTTCTGGGTCGTAGGGGATATCAAAGTTGACGACCAAACTGATGCGTTCAACGTCCAGACCACGCGCGGCGACGTCGGTTGCAACTAAAATATCAATCTGCCCACCCTTGAGTTGTTTTACAATGCGTTGGCGCTGCTTTTGATCGATATCACCATTGAGTGCGGTGGCAGCATGGCCGCGCGCTTGCAATTTTTCAGCGAGCTCAGTCGTAGCTGTTTTGGTGCGCACGAAAACGAGGACAGCGTCAAAGTCGTATACGTCCAAAATTCTGGTGAGCGCATCGAGTTTATGCGTGCCAGCAACATTCCAATATTGCTGCGTTATGGTTGCTGCGGTTCTGTTTTGTTCGGCGATGCGTACAATTGCCGGGTTTTGCAAATACGTTTCAGTTATTTTTTTTATTTGCTTGGGCATTGTTGCCGAAAATAATGCTTTTTGGATATGCGATGGCGCTTGTGAGAGCACCCATTCGACATCTTCGATAAACCCCATGCGCAGCATTTCATCTGCTTCATCGAGCACAAGATGGGCGAGGCTATCGAGTTTGAGTGAGCCTTTACGGATATGGTCGACCACACGGCCGGGAGTGCCGACAATAATTTGTGCGCCGCGGTGTAAACCTTGCAGCTGCGAACGATAATCTGCACCACCATAAATCGGCAACACCATTAACCCTTTGCTGTTACTGGCGTAAGTTGCGAATGCTTCTGCGACTTGAATAGCTAACTCTCGTGTTGGTGCGAGGACTAAAATTTGTGGGCGCTTGATTGTTGCATCGATGCGTTGCAGCAGCGGTAGCGCGAATGCTGCTGTTTTTCCTGTTCCTGTTTGTGCTTGTCCGAGCACATCTTTTCCTGCAAGCAGCGGCGGTATAGTTTGTGCTTGGATGGGTGTTGGTGTTTCATAACCGACTGTAGTGAGTGCTGCAAGCAGCTGTGCTGCAAGTCCCAGCTCTTGAAAGTTGACGGGTGTAGTCATTGTGGATACCTTTACATGCGCATTGGCGCAGTTGAAAATGTTATATACTTAAGGAAGCTCTGATTAAGTCGCTGATGGAGCGAGTTTGCCTGCAATTGCTGATGATTGCAAGGCGCAAACCGCTAAGCGCATGCCGTAGCATATACGCCAAGGGATGCAACACAGCAAGTACCGCTTGTAGGCAAACCATCATATATTCAATAGAAGGCCAGGAAAAAACGCTGCGCTAACGTCGTTGCAGCACTTGATAATACCACCAGTATTATCAAGTGCTGCGTCTAGTTATCATCAGCGTTTTTTCTCCGTCTCGCCCGTCATGGACTTAATCAGAGGTTACCTAATAAGGAGGCGTCAGACTACACAAAAGCATTGCGCTATCAACAAGCGACTTGATTTAAGGTGATGTGATATGCTGTTTTTGCCACATTGGTTGCTAAACCACCTTGAGCTGTCTCTTTGTATTTGTGGGACATGTCTTTGCCAGTTTCAAACATTGTTCGAATAACTTGGTCAAGAGTAACGCACTGTTCGTTGCGTAGAATTGCTAAGCGCGCAGCGTTGACAGCTTTTAGTGCACCCATAGTATTGCGTTCAATGCAGGGGATTTGCACCAGCCCATGCACCGGGTCGCACGTTGTCCCAAGATGGTGCTCCATGCCAATTTCAGCTGCGTTGGCAATTTGTTGAATAGTTCCTCCAAGAAACTCGCATAAACTCGCAGCAGCCATCGAGCATGATACGCCTATTTCGCCTTGGCAGCCCATTTCTGCCGCAGAAATAGATGCGCCTTTTTGGTACAATACCCCAATTGCCGAGGAAGTTAACAAAAATCGCTGGGCTTTTTCGTTGGTGAAAGTATTTGGATAATACTGTTTGGCATAATGCATCACCGCTGGAATTACCCCAGCAGAACCATTTGTTGGAGCGGTGACGACGCGTTTCCCTGCTGCGTTTTCTTCATTGACTGCGAGCGCGTATAAGCTAATCCAATCAAACACCACCGAAGTTTGAATGCGGCTGTCGTTGGCCGGAGCAGACAACATGGCATACATCTCAGGCGCTCGACGTTTGACATTTAGCCCTCCAGGTAGCGTTTTTTGCGGTGCGGTGAGACCACTTTGTACGCATGTTTGCATTGTGCTCCAGATGGTATCTACGTACGTTAAAGTTTCTTCAAGACCTGCGTACTCGGCGTTGCGTAGCATCAAGTCAGCAATCGAGCAGTCAAAGCGCTGACACAATGCAAGCATTTGCGCGCCTGTATGAAATGAGTGGAGAATATCTTCGTTAGCGTTAGCGTTAGCGTTAGCATTGCTGTTGTCATTAAGGTCGGCGCGGGTGCGAATAAGACCACCGCCAACTGAGAAATATGTTTCGCAAGCAAGTTGTTTGCCTGCATTATATAGGCTAAATACCATGCCGTTGGCATGTTCTGGCAATACTTTATTGGCGTGAAACAACAGATCTGTATCAGTATTAAAGTGGATTATTTGTGTTTGGTTGAGATTGATGCGCTGGTTGGAATGAATGTGTGCAAGCATGCTGTCGATTTTTGCAACTTCGACCGTTGCTGGAAGTGCACCACTAAACCCAAGCATGATGGCAATATCTGTGGCGTGGCCTTTGCCGGTGAGTGCGAGTGAGCCAAATAAATCTGCCTGAACGCGATCAGCGTGGTGTAACAGTTGTGAATTGTCGTCTAAAAACTGTTTGGCAGCGCGCATTGGTCCGACTGTATGCGAGCTTGAAGGTCCAATGCCAATTTTAAAAACATCTTTTACATACGCAAGTGTCGCCATGGTGTTTCTTTAATCAAAGGTTCCTTAGGTTATAATATTATCAGTACTGATTGCAAAATCATGCTGTTGAAAACGGATAAGCATCTCTGCCGCTGCTTGTTTTATTTTTTGGATGTCATTGCCGCTGATAACTAAATGTGAAAAATAACCGAGCTTTTCATTCTGTTGCGGGTAGCTGCCAATTTCAACTTCTGGGTGGCTGTCTTGCAGTGATTCCAATAATTGAGCAAACTGTGTTTCACCGCTGAGCACCGTTAATGTTTGCGAGACGAGAGGGTTTGCGTGTTGAATCATAGGGTCAATATAGTCAAGCATTACTGCAAAAATTGCTGGGACACCAGCAAGAACAAATACATTTTCAATACAATATCCTGGTGCGCCAGTAATACCGTTTCCAATCAGTATAGCGCTTGTAGGCACTCTTGCCATGCGCCGCCGCGACTGCGTAAGACCACCTTTATCTTTATACCATAGCAGCATTTTTTGTATTGCATCAGGGTGCTCATGAACGGTTAATGAAAAAGCTCTTGCTATTGCATCGGTGGTAATATCATCATGGGTTGAGCCAAGTCCACCAGAAGTGAAAACATAGGTGTGGCTGGTTCGTAATGCATTCAAATTATCAATAATAGCAGGGTATGTATCTGGCACTATGCGCACGTGTTCGAGCGGTACTCCTCTTGTACGCAACCATTTTGCCAGCACACGTACATTTGCATCTTGCGTCCGTCCAGAGAGTATTTCATTGCCAATACATAGAAAAGCAGCAGAAACCAAGTTATTTTCCTCCATTACCATGTGTCAGTTGATCCGCATAATCGGCGAGGTATTTACAGCGTGTTTAGATTGTACTCATCGACAGCATCTTGCAAACTGTACAGTACGACTTCTGTTAGAAAGTGGTTATAGTATTTGCTGTTTTATTTGGAAGTTCGGGTTCGCAGCGATACACCAGAGCGATAACAGAAGGCTTTACCAGAGCGATAACAGAAGGCTTTAATAATTTATATTTCGCAGTATGTTATTGGTAGACACAATACATTATAATTTTACATTATAATTTTAAATACATTAAATACATGAGGAGTAAGCGTGCATAACCAGTTTGATGATGACCAGCTAGAGTCGCAGGAGTGGCTCGAAGCATTTGCAGCAGTAATACAACACAAAGGCAACAAGCACGCGGCAACGTTGCTGGAACAGCTCGCTGGCGCAGCTGACCACGCGGGGATTGTTAAACCGTATTCAATCACTACACCATACCGCAATACAATTGCGGTTGCCAATCAACAACCATTTCCTGGCGATACGTATATGGAACGCCGTATCCGCTCGTTCTTACGCTGGAATGCGATGGTTATGGTGATGCGAGCAAATGCCGATTTTGACGGTATCGGTGGGCATATTTCTACGTATATGTCAGCTACTACGTTGTATGAAGTCGGGATGAATCATTTTTTTAGAGGTGAAGCGAATGGCTTGGGTGACTTGATTTTTTACCAAGGTCACTCTGCACCAGGAATATATGCGCGCTCATATTTAGAAGGGCGGTTTGACGAACAACGTTTAGCCAACTATCGCCAGGAAGCGATGAATTATAAGGGTAAAATTGGCTTATCATCTTATCCGCATCCTCATTTGATGAACGATTATTGGCAGTTTCCAACTGTATCGATGGGACTAGGTCCACTCCAAGCAATTTATCAGGCATTGTTCATGCAATATTTAAATATGCGCGAATTGGTGCATAAAGAACAACGTAAAGTTTGGTGTTTTATTGGTGATGGTGAGACGGACGAGCCAGAGACATTGGGGTCGATTGCGCTGGCAGGGCGTGAGAATCTCGACAATCTAATTTTCGTCGTCAATTGTAATTTACAGCGTCTCGATGGGCCAGTGCGCGGCAATGGTAAAATCATCCAAGAACTTGAAGGTGTTTTTCGTGGTGCTGGTTGGAATGTGATAAAAGTTATTTGGGGGAATCGTTGGGATCCATTATTGCAAAGTGATAGCAGCGGTGTATTGCAAAAATTGATGGATGAAACTGTTGATGGCGAATACCAATCGTGCAAAAGCAAAGGTGGCAAATACACCCGTGAAAATTTCTTTGGCAAATATCCTGAATTAAAAGAACGTGTCGCCCATTTGAGTGACGATGATATTCTACGCCTCAACCGTGGCGGGCATGATATCGATAAAGTGTATGCGGCATATCACAGTGCCGTTCACCACACTGGTCAACCAACCGTTATTCTGGCAAAAACTGTCAAAGGATATGGCACTGGAATCATGGGTGGTGAAAGCCTGAATACTGCGCACTCACTCAAAAAACTCAGCAAAGAATCATTGCTACATTTTCGCGATCGTTTTGATATTCCTATTCTTGACAAAAACATCGAAGCTATTCCATTTGTTAAATTTGAGAAAGGATCACAAGAAGAAACGTACTTGCTGAGCTGTCGTGAACGGCTTGGAGGATGCATTCCATCGCGACGCACCCAGGTGCAAAAACTCGAAGTACCCGCGCTGGCATCGATGGATAAATTGTTAAAAGGCAGCAATGAACGTGCAATTTCTACAACAATGGCGTTTGTACGCATTCTCAATAGCGTGGTAAAAGATAAAGTCATTGGTAAGTTAGTCGTGCCAATTGTGCCTGATGAAGCACGCACTTTTGGGATGGAGGGAATGTTTCGCCAATTGGGCATCTTTACTTCTGAAGGGCAGAAATATACCCCAGAAGATTCAGATCAAGTGATGTATTACCGTGAAGATAAGCAAGGTCAAATTTTAGAATGTGGTATCAATGAAGCAGGTTCCTTCTGCGCGTGGATGGCGGCGGCAACGTCTGGTGTCCATAACGACCAACCAATGATTCCGTTTTACATTTTTTATTCAATGTTTGGTTTTCAACGGATTGGTGATTTTGCATGGGCAGCTGGCGATATGCAAAGCAAAGGTTTTTTAATCGGTGCTATATCAGGTCGCACCTCACTCCCCGGTGAAGGCTTGCAGCATTTAGATGGGCATAGTCATATTCAAGCCAATCATATTCCAAACTGCACCAGCTATGACCCAACGTATATGTTTGAACTGGCGGTGATTATTCAAGACGGTATCCGGAGGATGTATTACCAGCAAGAAAATGTGTATTACTACATTACGGTCGGCAATGAAAATTATGTGCATCCTGCGATGCCAAAAGACGCGGAGCAAGGCATCATCGCTGGTGTGTATAAATTGATTGCTGAAAAACCTAAAAATCACCATGTGCGTTTGTTGGGTAGCGGTGCAATTTTGCGCGAAGTAATCGCGGCGAAACAACTTATTGCTGAATACAACATCAGCGCAGATGTGTATAGTGTTACCAGTTTTAACAACCTTGTGCGCGATATTGAAGATTGCGACCGCATGAATATGCTCGATGAAACGAGCACTCCACGCACGAGTTTGGTACAAAAAACATTTGGCGGTAGCGCCGCTCCTGTCATCGTTGCCACTGATTATGTGCGTAATTATAGCGAACGCATCCGCTGCCATATTGATGCCCCATTGTATGCATTAGGCACAGATGGTTTTGGACGCAGCGATACCAGAGCAAACCTGCGTCACTTTTTCGAAGTTGATGCCAACCATATTGCATGGGCTGCATTACGGCTTATTGCTGACGCAGGCGGCTTGACGTCAGCACAGTTGCAAACCGCAAAGAAAAAGCTCGGTATCAATCCCAAAAAACCAAATCCAGTCAGCGTTTAGGAAGAAACATGAGTGAAAAAATTTACATGCCAGACCCAGGCACTGCGGAAGCCGTAGAAATTGTAGAAGTGCTGATTGCAGTGGGAGACACTGTTGCGCGCGAGCAAGGAATGTACACCATTGAAACCGACAAGGCGGTGATGGACGTCCCAGCACCAAGCACTGGTGTGATTGACGAAGTGGTATTCAACGTTGGTGATACCGTCAAGCAAGGCGACCATATCGCAACATTTTCCAAGACGACCGCTCGAGCACAGCAAGCCGCTGCTGAACCCGCAACCGTAGCGCCAGCAGCAACTATTCCACCAGCAACTATTCCAGCAGCAACCGTAGCGCCAGCAGCAACTACTCCAGCAAGTGCTACGCACGCGCCGGCAATTACTAATACCCCGCTTGCTATCGAGCAGACAAACAGCCAAATAGGCAGTGGGGCGGTGTACGCTGGCCCTGCTGTGCGCAAACTCGCACGAAAAATGGGGGTTGATCTAAGCCACGTTGCAGGCAGTGCCGGCAAGGGCCGTGTGGTTAAAGATGATGTCTACGACTTTGTCAACAACAAAATCAACCACGCAGCCGTAACGCCGAGTGGCAGTACAAATGGCGCTGATGCCCCGCTCGATTTCAGCGCATTTGGCGAATACAGCGAGAGCAAAATGAGCAAAATGCAACGGCTCACTGCGCAACAAATGTGCAAAGTGAATGCGCTCGTTCCGAGCGTTACCCAATTTGACCTCGCCGATATCAGCAGCTTAGATGCATTGCGGCAACAAGCCAAAGCGCATGCTTTGGGGCGTGGAATCAAGTTAACCGTGGTGCCATTTTTGATTAAAGTTACGGCGTTGGCATTGCGCGAATTTCCGCAGTTTAATGTTTCGATTGCTGGTAACACCATCTACCACAAACAATATATTCATGTAGGAATGGCGGTTGATACGCCAAATGGCTTGCTTGTGCCAGTAATACAAGATGCCGTAAATAAATCCATCTACCAAATCGCGCGTGAAGTTTACACGCTTGCGGACGTTGCTAAAAATCGCACCATCAAACCCGAACAAATGCGCGGTGGTTGCATTAGTATTTCCAGCCTCGGCGCGCTTGGTGGGACAGGGTTTACCCCGATTATCAACCATCCAGAAGTTGCAATTGTTGGTGTTTCGCGTGCACAGATGCAACCACGATACATCAACAATGAGTTTGTGCCACGCTTAATGTTGCCGCTGTCGTTGACGTATGATCACCGCGCGGTAAATGGTGGAGACGCAGGGCGTTTTTTAACGTGGATCACCGAACAACTCGCGAGTATTCAAGGGCTATTGCTCGAGTAAACCACTGTGAAATTGGCAGCTAGCAGCGCGAGTAGACAGTCAAAACTGCCCGAGACAATGAACATCTTTTAATCGTGTATGCCGTAGCATATACGCCAAGGGATGCAACACAGCAAGTACCGCTGCAGCAAACCCAAAGTACATTCAACAGAAGGACGGGAAAAAACGCTGCGCTGCGGCGTTGCGGCGTTGCGGCACTTGGCAATACCCACAATACCCACCAGTATTATCTGCACACTGCGCTTAAGTTATCATGATAGTTTTTTCTCCGTCTCGCCCATCATGGACTTAGTCCAGAGCTGCTGTAAGGGTGTTTTGAAAACGCATCATCGCGTTAGTGTATGCAGAACTACCAAGCAATAAGCTTGGGATATGTAACGTGTAATTTTAAAAGGCAGGTGGTGTTAGTAATACAGTGTGCTGGCATTTCGTAGGATAGTTACGTCAAAACAGCTGTTTAACTGAACAAATAAGTTTAAACTAATATTTAAACTATTAAATGATAAAAAAACTCTTATTTTGCTAGTGGCAACAATCACTGTATAAAGATTTTCAATTTACAGCAAATTTCAATCTATTTGCAAATGTGTTATTTTGAATGATACCAACACCAATGCAACGGTGTGGTTATGCCAGTTGATTGATTCGTTAACAGCAACTTACGTGAAATACAAATGTGGAAACACATAGCAGTTTGTTTTTTGTTACTACTTACATCTTGTGGTGATGATGATTCAATAAATTCTGTTGCAGAAAAACCTGCATTAGCAAACACGGAAGTTGTATATACAAAGGGGATTACCATTGATAACTCCTTAGTTATAGCTAATATTGGTGGTGCAGCTGTATTTTGCACTGCTGCAAATATGCCTGCTAATTTACAAGTAAGCGCTGCAAATGATACATGCCAAATATCAGGAACTCCTGATGCCACAACAGATAGCAGTGGTCAAATAGTTACAATCGTTGCGTATAATTCTCTAGGTGTTTCTTTTGCCGATGTAACGATCAGAATCAATGTTCCGTTAAAGCCCAACCTCCAATATTTACCAGAGCAAGTATTTAAGGTGGATTTACCTATACAGAATGCCGTATTTGATAACGATGGAGGAGTATTTTTAACAGGCTGTGACGTCAGCCCAGATATGCCAAGCGGGCTTGAGATAGCAGTTACAGATGACGGCAATTCATGCCAAATAATTGGGACACCAACTGTAGAACAACTAATTGCCAAGAACTATACAATAACTGCGACAAATGCTACAGGCTCTAATACTGCGACTGTTATACAAACAATACATTCAGAAGAATTGCAGCAGGATAAATCACCAAGCGACCTTATTATTACTCCAACAGAGCTAGCAAATCTTATTAGTCCTGTTGCGCAAGTTTTTATAAAAGGTGTCATAATACCAACTGTGAACTTTAGCAATATTGGCGGTGGCGTGACAAGTTGTGACGTTTCACCACAGCTAGCTGGTGATTTGCAGCTTGCAGTTGCAACCATAGCAGGTACAGCAACGTGTCAGATAACAGGAACGCCAACCGCCCTGCAAGAAGACGCGATAACGTATACAATAACAGCGACGAATAGCGGCGGTGCTAGCAGCGCAGCGATAAGCATCACGGTGAATGATAATATCCCAGAGTTGGCCAGCCCAAGCCCGCGGATATACACCATCAACACAGCGATAGCAGCTGTTAATTTTGGCAATGCAGGCGGTGCGGTAACAAGCTGTGGCGTTGTACCGCCGCTAGTTGGTGGTTTGCAGCTTGCCACCATAGCAGATCCAGCAACTTGTCAGATAACAGGAACTCCAACCGTACTGCAAGCAGACGCGATAACGTATACCATCACAGCGACGAATAGCGGTGGTGCTAGCAGCGCAGCGATAAGCATCACGGTGAATGATAATATCCCAGCGTTAGCCAGTCCAAGCCCGCAGTCATTCACCATCAACACAGTGATACCAACTGTTGATTTTGGCAACACAGGCGGTGGCGTGACAAGTTGTAATGTTGCACCACAGCTAGCCAGTGGTTTACAGCTTGCAGTTGCCACCATAGCAGGTACAGCAACTTGTCAGATAATAGGAACTCCAACCGCACTGCAAGAAGATGGGATAACGTATACAATAACAGCGTCCAATAGCGGCGGCACTAGCAGCGCAGCGATACGCATCACGGTGAATGATAATATCCCAGCGTTAGCAAGTCCAAGCCTGCAGCCATTCACCATCAACACGATGATACCAACTGTGAATTTTAGCAACATTGGCGGTGGCGTGACAAGTTGTGATATTGCACCGCAGCTGCCTTTTGGTTTAGATATTGTTGTTGGGACTATTTTTGGTAAAGCAACTTGTCAGATAATAGGGATTCCAACGCAGAAGCAAGTTGCAACCACCTATACGGTGACTGGGTCCAATAACGGCGGCACTAGCAACACAGCGATAAGCATCACGGTGAATGATGATATCCCAGCGTTAGTAAGTCCAAACCCGCAGTTATTCACCATAAACTCAGATATAACAACACCAGTAATCTTTGGTAATATAGAGGGTACGGTGACAAGCTGCGCGGTAGTGGGGGATAATAGTGCAGCATGGCCTGAGGGCTTAAGCGTTGAGCCAACGACAGACGGAGCTAGTTGTCAAATAACAGGTACACCAACGCAGTTGCAAGTCGCAACCGCTTACACTGTGGCTGCGTCCAATAGCGGCGGCGATAGCAGAGCAGGAATAAGCATCACTGTGAATGATAATATCCCAGCGCTAGTAAGTCCCAGTCCGCAGCATTACACAATAGACACAGCGATACCAACTGTGAACTTTAGCAACACAGGCGGTGCGGTGACAAGTTGTAATATTTCACCACAGCTAGCTGGTGGTTTGCAGCTTGCCACCATAGCAGATCCAGCAACTTGTCAGCTAACAGGAACTCCAACGGCACTGCAAGAAGACCCGACAACGTATACAATAACAGCGACGAATAGCGGCGGCA
This sequence comes from Gammaproteobacteria bacterium, assembly GCA_965277405.1. Taxonomy (GTDB): domain Bacteria; phylum Pseudomonadota; class Gammaproteobacteria. The sequence continues at coordinate 22,111 of OZ255726.1, read as the reverse complement.
CTAGCAGCGCCGATATCAGCATCACGGTGAATGATAATATCCCAGCGTTAGTAAGTCCCAGTCCGCAGCATTACACAATAGACACAGCGATACCAACTGTGAACTTTAGCAACACAGGCGGTGCGGTGACAAGCTGCGAAGTAGGCGGGGATAATAGCGCAGCATGGCCTGATGGTTTAACACTTAAGAAAACGCCAGACGGAGCTAGTTGCCAAATAACAGGAACCCCAACCGCACTGCATGAAGAAGAGGCAACGTATACCATCACCGCGACGAATAGCGGCGGCACTAGCAGCGCAGATATCAGCATCACGGTGAACGATAATATCCCAGCGCTAGCAACCCCAAGCCCGCGGATATACACCATCAACACGCCGATAGCAGCTGTTGATTTTGGCAACACAGGCGGTGCGGTAACAAGCTGCGAAGTAGGCGGGGATAATAGCGCAGCATGGCCTGATGGTTTAACACTTAAGAAAACGCCAGACGGAGCTAGTTGCCAGCTAACAGGTACGCCAACCGCACTGCATGAAGAAGAGGCAACGTATACAATCACCGCGTCGAATAGCGGCGGCACTAGCAGCGCAGATATCAGCATCACGGTGAATGATAATATCCCAGCGTTAGTAAGTCCCAGTCCGCAGCATTACACAATAGACACAGCGATAGCAGCTGTTAATTTTGGCAACACAGGCGGAGCGGTAACCAGCTGTGGCGTTGTACCGCCGCTAGTTGGTGGTTTGCAGCTTGCCACCATAGCAGATCCAGCAACTTGTCAGCTAACAGGAATACCAACCACCCTGCAAGAAGAACCGATAACGTATACCATCACCGCGACGAATAGCGGCGGCGATAGCAGCGCAGATATCAGCATCACGGTGAACGATAATATCCCAGCGCTAGCAACCCCAAGCCCGCGGATATACACCATCAACACGCCGATAGCAGCTGTTGATTTTGGCAACACAGGCGGAGCGGTAACCAGCTGTGATGTTTCAACACCGCTACCTAGTGACTTGCAGCTTGCCACCATAGCAGATCCAGCAACTTGTCAGCTAACAGGCACTCCAACCGTACTGCAAGAAGAACCGATAACGTATACAATCACCGCGACGAATAGCGGCGGCACTAGCAGCGCAGATATCAGCATCACGGTGAACGATAATATCCCAGCGCTAGTAAATCCAAGCCCGCGGATATACACCATCAACACGCCGATAGCAGCTGTTGATTTTGGCAACACAGGCGGTGCGGTGACAAGTTGCGAAGTAGTCGGGGATAATAGCGCAGCATGGCCTGATGGTTTAACACTTAAGAAAACGCCAGACGGAGCTAGTTGCCAAATAACAGGAACCCCAACCGCACTGCATGAAGAAGAGGCAACGTATACAATCACAGCGTCGAATAGCGGCGGCACTAGCAGCGCAGATATCAGCATCACGGTGAACGATAATATCCCAGCGCTAGTAAATCCAAGCCCGCGGATATACACCATCAACACACCGATAGCAGCTGTTGATTTTGGCAACGCAGGCGGTGCGGTAACAAGCTGTGGCGTTTCAGCACCGCTACCTAGTGACTTGCAGCTTGCCACCATAGCAGATCCAGCAACTTGTCAGCTAACAGGCACTCCAACCGTACTGCAAGAAGAACCGATAACGTATACAATCACAGCGTCGAATAGCGGCGGCACTAGCAGCGCCGATATCAGCATCACGGTGAACGATAATATCCCAGCGCTAGCAACCCCCAGCCCGCGGATATACACCATCAACACGCCGATAGCAGCTGTTGATTTTGGCAACGCAGGCGGTGCGGTAACCAGCTGTGATGTTGCGCCACAGCTAGTTGGTGGTTTGCAGCTTGCCACCATAGCAGATCCAGCAACTTGTCAGCTAACAGGCACTCCAACCGTACTGCAAGAAGAACCGATAACGTATACAATAACAGCGACGAATAGCGGCGGCACTAGCAGCGCAGATATCAGCATCACGGTGAACGATAATATCCCAGCGCTAGCAACCCCCAGCCCGCGGATATACACCATCAACACAGCGATAGCAGCTGTTGATTTTGGCAACACAGGCGGTGCGGTGACAAGCTGTGGCGTTTCAGCACCGCTACCTAGTGACTTGCAGCTTGCCACCATAGCAGATCCAGCAACTTGTCAGCTAACAGGCACTCCAACCGTACTGCAAGAAGAACCGATAACGTATACCATCACCGCGACGAATAGCGGCGGCACTAGCAGCGCCGATATCAGCATCACGGTGAATGATAATATCCCAGCGCTAGCAACCCCCAGCCCGCGGATATACACCATCAACACGCCGATAGCAGCTGTTGATTTTGGCAACGCAGGCGGTGCGGTAACAAGCTGTGGCGTTTCAGCACCGCTACCTAGTGACTTGCAGCTTGCCACCGTAGCAGATCCAGCAACTTGTCAGCTAACAGGCACTCCAACCGTACTGCAAGAAGAACCGATAACGTATACCATCACCGCGACGAATAGCGGCGGCACTAGCAGCGCAGATATCAGCATCACGGTGAACGATAATATCCCAGCGTTAGTAAGTCCCAGTCCGCAGCATTACACAATAGACACAGCGATAGCAGCTGTTGATTTTGGCAACACAGGTGGTGCGGTGACAAGCTGCGAAGTAGGCGGGGATAATAGCGCAGCATGGCCTGATGGTTTAACACTTAAGAAAACGACAGCCGGAGCTAGCTGCCAGATAACAGGAACCCCAACCGCACTGCAAGAAGACGCTATAACGTATACCATCACCGCGACGAATAGCGGCGGCACTAGCAGCGCAGCTATCAGCATCACGGTGAACGATAATATCCCAGAGCTAGCAACCCCAAGCCCGCGGATATACACCATCAACACGCCGATAGCAGCTGTTGATTTTGGCAACACAGGCGGAGCGGTAACCAGCTGTGATGTTTCAACACCGCTACCTAGTGGTTTGCAGCTTGCCACCATAGCAGATCCAGCAACTTGTCAGCTAACAGGAATACCAACCACACTGCAAGAAGACGCTCTAACGTATACCATCACCGCGACGAATAGCGGCGGCACTAGTAGCGCAGATATCAACATCACGGTGAACGATAATATCCCAGCGCTAGCAACCCCCAGCCCGCGGATATACACCATCAACACGCCGATAGCAGCTGTTGATTTTGGCAACACAGGCGGTGCGGTAACAAGCTGTGGCGTTGTACCGCCGCTAGTTGGTGGTTTGCATCTTGCCACCATAGCAGATCCAGCAACTTGTCAGCTAACAGGAATACCAACCACCCTGCAAGAAGACGCTATAACGTATACCATCACCGCGACGAATAGCGGCGGCGATAGCAGCGCAGATATCAACATCACGGTGAACGATAATATCCCAGAGCTAGTAAATCCAAGCCCGCGGATATACACCATCAACACAGCGATAGCAGCTGTTGATTTTGGCAACGCAGGCGGTGCGGTAACCAGCTGTGGCGTTGTACCGCCGCTAGTTGGTGGTTTGCAGCTTGCCACCATAGCAGATCCAGCAACTTGTCAGCTAACAGGTATGCCAACGGCACTGCAAGAAGACGCGATAACGTATACAATAACAGCGACGAATAGCGGCGGCACTAGCAGCGCAGATATCAGCATCACGGTGAACGATAATATCCCAGAGTTAGTAAGTCCCAGTCCGCAGCATTACACAATAGACACAGCGATACCAACTGTGAACTTTAGCAACACAGGTGGTGCGGTGACAAGCTGCGAAGTAGGCGGGGATAATAGCGCAGCATGGCCTGATGGTTTAACACTTAAAAAAACGCTAGACGGAGCTAGTTGCCAGATAACAGGAACCCCAACCGCACTGCATGAAGAAGAGGCAACGTATACAATAACAGCGTCGAATAGCGGCGGCACTATCAGCGCAGATATCAGCATCACGGTGAACGATAATATCCCAGAGCTAGCAACCCCAAGCCCGCGGATATACACCATCAACACGCCGATAGCAGCTGTTGATTTTGGCAACACAGGCGGTGCGGTAACAAGCTGCGAAGTAGGCGGGGATAATAGCGCAGCATGGCCTGATGGTTTAACACTTAAGAAAACGCCAGACGGAGCTAGTTGCCAGCTAACAGGTACGCCAACCACCCTGCAAGAAGACGCTATAACGTATACCATCACCGCGACGAATAGCGGCGGCACTAGCAGCGCAGATATCAGCATCACGGTGAATGATAATATCCCAGCGTTAGTAAGTCCCAGTCCGCAGCATTACACAATAGACACAGCGATAGCAGCTGTTGATTTTGGCAACACAGGCGGTGCGGTAACAAGCTGCGAAGTAGGCGGGGATAATAGCGCAGCATGGCCTGATGGTTTAACACTTAAGAAAACGCCAGACGGAGCTAGTTGCCAGCTAACAGGTACGCCAACCGCACTGCATGAAGAAGAGGCAACGTATACAATCACCGCGTCGAATAGCGGCGGCACTAGCAGCGCAGATATCAGCATCACGGTGAATGATAATATCCCAGCGTTAGTAAGTCCCAGTCCGCAGCATTACACAATAGACACAGCGATAGCAGCTGTTAATTTTGGCAACACAGGCGGAGCGGTAACCAGCTGTGGCGTTGTACCGCCGCTAGTTGGTGGTTTGCAGCTTGCCACCATAGCAGATCCAGCAACTTGTCAGCTAACAGGAATACCAACCACCCTGCAAGAAGAACCGATAACGTATACCATCACCGCGACGAATAGCGGCGGCGATAGCAGCGCAGATATCAGCATCACGGTGAACGATAATATCCCAGCGCTAGCAACCCCAAGCCCGCGGATATACACCATCAACACGCCGATAGCAGCTGTTGATTTTGGCAACACAGGCGGAGCGGTAACCAGCTGTGATGTTTCAACACCGCTACCTAGTGGTTTGCAGCTTGCCACCATAGCAGATCCAGCAACTTGTCAGCTAACAGGCACTCCAACCGTACTGCAAGAAGAACCGATAACGTATACAATCACCGCGACGAATAGCGGCGGCACTAGCAGCGCAGATATCAGCATCACGGTGAACGATAATATCCCAGCGCTAGTAAATCCAAGCCCGCGGATATACACCATCAACACGCCGATAGCAGCTGTTGATTTTGGCAACACAGGCGGTGCGGTGACAAGTTGCGAAGTAGTCGGGGATAATAGCGCAGCATGGCCTGATGGTTTAACACTTAAGAAAACGCCAGACGGAGCTAGTTGCCAAATAACAGGAACCCCAACCGCACTGCATGAAGAAGAGGCAACGTATACAATCACAGCGTCGAATAGCGGCGGCACTAGCAGCGCAGATATCAGCATCACGGTGAACGATAATATCCCAGCGCTAGTAAATCCAAGCCCGCGGATATACACCATCAACACACCGATAGCAGCTGTTGATTTTGGCAACGCAGGCGGTGCGGTAACAAGCTGTGGCGTTTCAGCACCGCTACCTAGTGACTTGCAGCTTGCCACCATAGCAGATCCAGCAACTTGTCAGCTAACAGGCACTCCAACCGTACTGCAAGAAGAACCGATAACGTATACCATCACCGCGACGAATAGCGGCGGCACTAGCAGCGCCGATATCAGCATCACGGTGAACGATAATATCCCAGCGCTAGCAACCCCCAGCCCGCGGATATACACCATCAACACGCCGATAGCAGCTGTTGATTTTGGCAACGCAGGCGGTGCGGTAACCAGCTGTGGCGTTGTACCGCCGCTAGTTGGTGGTTTGCAGCTTGCCACCATAGCAGATCCAGCAACTTGTCAGCTAACAGGCACTCCAACCGTACTGCAAGAAGAACCGATAACGTATACAATAACAGCGACGAATAGCGGCGGCACTAGCAGCGCAGATATCAGCATCACGGTGAACGATAATATCCCAGCGCTAGCAACCCCCAGCCCGCGGATATACACCATCAACACAGCGATAGCAGCTGTTGATTTTGGCAACACAGGCGGTGCGGTGACAAGCTGTGGCGTTTCAGCACCGCTACCTAGTGACTTGCAGCTTGCCACCATAGCAGATCCAGCAACTTGTCAGCTAACAGGCACTCCAACCGTACTGCAAGAAGAACCGATAACGTATACCATCACCGCGACGAATAGCGGCGGCACTAGCAGCGCCGATATCAGCATCACGGTGAATGATAATATCCCAGCGCTAGCAACCCCCAGCCCGCGGATATACACCATCAACACGCCGATAGCAGCTGTTGATTTTGGCAACGCAGGCGGTGCGGTAACAAGCTGTGGCGTTTCAGCACCGCTACCTAGTGACTTGCAGCTTGCCACCGTAGCAGATCCAGCAACTTGTCAGCTAACAGGCACTCCAACCGTACTGCAAGAAGAACCGATAACGTATACCATCACCGCGACGAATAGCGGCGGCACTAGCAGCGCAGATATCAGCATCACGGTGAACGATAATATCCCAGCGCTAGCAACCCCAAGCCCGCGGATATACACCATCAACACACCGATAGCAGCTGTTGATTTTGGCAACACAGGTGGTGCAGGCGGTGCGGTAACAAGCTGTGATGTTTAACACTTAAGCGCCCGCTAGTTGCCAGCTAACAGTGGTTTGCAGCTTGCCACCAGCGCAGCTAGCAGATCCAGCAACTATGTAGCAGCTGTTGATTTTGGCAACAGGCGGTGCGGTAACAAGCTGTGATGTTTAGCAGCTACCTAGGTGGTTTGCAGCTTGCCACCATAGCAGATCCAGCAACTTGTCAGAAACAGGCACTCCAACCGACTGCAAGAAGAACCGATAACGTATACAATCACCGCGACGAATAGCGGCGGCACTAGCAGCGCAGATATCAGCATCACGGTGAACGATAATATCCCAGCGCTAGTAAATCCAAGCCCGCGGATATACACCATCAACACGCCGATAGCAGCTGTTGATTTTGGCAACACAGGCGGTGCGGTGACAAGTTGCGAAGTAGTCGGGGATAATAGCGCAGCATGGCCTGATGGTTTAACACTTAAGAAAACGCCAGACGGAGCTAGTTGCCAAATAACAGGAACCCCAACCGCACTGCATGAAGAAGAGGCAACGTATACAATCACAGCGTCGAATAGCGGCGGCACTAGCAGCGCAGATATCAGCATCACGGTGAACGATAATATCCCAGCGCTAGTAAATCCAAGCCCGCGGATATACACCATCAACACACCGATAGCAGCTGTTGATTTTGGCAACGCAGGCGGTGCGGTAACAAGCTGTGGCGTTTCAGCACCGCTACCTAGTGACTTGCAGCTTGCCACCATAGCAGATCCAGCAACTTGTCAGCTAACAGGCACTCCAACCGTACTGCAAGAAGAACCGATAACGTATACCATCACCGCGACGAATAGCGGCGGCACTAGCAGCGCCGATATCAGCATCACGGTGAACGATAATATCCCAGCGCTAGCAACCCCCAGCCCGCGGATATACACCATCAACACGCCGATAGCAGCTGTTGATTTTGGCAACGCAGGCGGTGCGGTAACCAGCTGTGGCGTTGTACCGCCGCTAGTTGGTGGTTTGCAGCTTGCCACCATAGCAGATCCAGCAACTTGTCAGCTAACAGGCACTCCAACCGTACTGCAAGAAGAACCGATAACGTATACAATAACAGCGACGAATAGCGGCGGCACTAGCAGCGCAGATATCAGCATCACGGTGAACGATAATATCCCAGCGCTAGCAACCCCCAGCCCGCGGATATACACCATCAACACAGCGATAGCAGCTGTTGATTTTGGCAACACAGGCGGTGCGGTGACAAGCTGTGGCGTTTCAGCACCGCTACCTAGTGACTTGCAGCTTGCCACCATAGCAGATCCAGCAACTTGTCAGCTAACAGGCACTCCAACCGTACTGCAAGAAGAACCGATAACGTATACCATCACCGCGACGAATAGCGGCGGCACTAGCAGCGCAGATATCAGCATCACGGTGAATGATAATATCCCGCAGATATACACCCAGAACACAGGGTTAATACGATTCACCGTAAACACAGCGATACGACCCGTGCACATTGGCAATTTAGGCGGTGCGGTAACAAGCTGTGATATTGCACCGCAGCTACCTTTTGGTTTAGATATTGTTCTTGGCACTTTTTATGGTAAAGCAACTTGTCAGATAACAGGAACGCCAACGCAGAGCCGAGTTGCAACCGTCTACACGGTGACTGCGTCTAATAGTGGCGGCACTAGCATTTCATCAATAAACATCGAGGTGATTGATGAGATCCCAGTGTTAGCAAGTCCACGGATATTCACCATAAACACAGGGTCACTAGTATTCACCATAAACACAGCGATACTACCCGTGCGCTTTGGCAATATAGGCGGTGCTGTGACAAGATGTTATATTTCACCACAGCTACCTGGTGATTTACAAATCGCGGTTGCAACTATTTTAGGTAAAGTTCCAATTATTTTACGTAAACCAACGTGTCAGATATCTGGCACACCAAGGCAGAGGCAAGTTACAACCTCCTATAGGGTGACTGCGTCTAATAGCGGCGGCCGTAGCATGTCATCAATAAGCATCACTGTGAATGATAATATCCCAGAGTTAGTAAGTCCAACCCTGCAGCGATTCGCCATCAACGCGCTGCTAGTTATGAATTTTAGCAACACAGGTGGTGCGGTGGGAAGCTGTGACGTTGCACCGCAGCTACCTGCAGGTTTGGATATTGTTGTTGGAGCCATCGATGGTAAAGCAACGTGCCAGATATCTGGCACACCAACGCAGTTGCGAGTAACAACTACGTATATGGTGACTGGGTCCAATAGCCGCGGCGAAAGTCGCGCAACGGTACTCATCGAAATATATGAGAATCCGTTATCTGGACGTTCTTATGCTTCAAATCCTCAACGGAGTGCTAGAAGTGCACGAATAGAGCCGCAACGAAGGTCAAGGTCGCGAAGGTCTATAGCATTACGCGATAGCATCACTGTCAATGATCAAACACCCAATGATCAAACAGCCAATGATCAAGCACCAGCATTATTATATAACAATACCGCAATGGTGTTTGTAGTCAGTGATCGAATTCCTCAGCACATAATAATTGAGAACAATGGTGGTGATGTGACCAGTTGTACCCCCACACCACCGCTGCCGCCAGGTTTAGCCCTGAATATAGCTGTAGGTGGCAATGGACGCAGCACCTGCCAAATTGATGGCAGTCCCAACAATGTTAGTGCAACACAAACTAGCAACTACGTTATTACTGGGTCAAATTCCGCTGGTGATAGCAGTGCAGACGTCCTCATCACCGCCATCTATGCGCTACCGCAAATGGATGATAAAATTGCCCAGACGATGTTGACATACCAAAATCAGCAGCAATGGCAATTTGTCAACACTGTTGAAATTGTTCGTTGCAGCATAGCACCGCCGCTACCTGCTGGCTTGACACTAGTTGTGGCAAACGACAGCTGTGCAATCCAAGGGTCACCAACAATAGTAGCAAGCAAAGCAGAATATGTGGTTTCGGGTTATGTATCTAATGTGGTGGACTTCCCCGTTAGTACAGCAACTATTTTTATGACAGCGGTTAATTCAAATTGTGATACAGACACGCTTGTATCGTTACCAGATAGCAATCCATTAGAAAAATATCAATGGTACTTAGATGGTAGGCAACAAGGTCAAATTGCCACCGGCATGGATGCTAGCAAAATGGATAGTAGCATCCATTTAAACTTACAACGTGCATGGCGCACTGATGGCTGCCTCGGTCAAGGAACGTTGGTGAGCGTGGTTGATACTGGCTTGCAAATAACCCACCCTGATTTAGCTGACAATATTGATCCTCGGCAAGGATATGCTTTTGCAACAGGGTCATTTATGCAACCTAATGCCGCGACAGGAACAACCGATCCCAGCCCAAGGGGTAGTGACGGCGACCATGGTACAGCAATAGCTGGCTTGATTGCCATGGCAGATAATGGTATGGGTGGCTTGGGTGTCGCACCCAAAGCCAAATTGCTTGGCTTTAACAATATGGCTGCTGGTGTCAATAGCAATGCCACATATTTACAATATAGTGTTGGTGATGGCGACCCCAGTGCCACAGATTCCCCAGCAGTTGACGCCGATATTGTGTATTTAGGCGACCAGCTAGCTAGTCGCCTTGATCACATCGGCACGCCAGCTACCGCAGCAATTGGCAGCAACGCAATAATCATGCGCAGGATTCAAGATGGCAGAAACGGCAAAGGAGTCATTTTTATTAAACCTGCAGGCGATTCATATATTGGTGATGGTGACGCATGCAGCCAAGCGAATGTAATAGGTACGAGCTGTGGCTTGGCTGGTTTTGATAAGGAAGACATCTTACCGATCATCACTGTTGGCGCAGTCAACGCCTTCGGGAAACGCGCGAGCTATGCTGCAGCCGGGGCTATTTGGGTGAGTGGTTTTGGTGGCGAGCAAGGTAGTCCATCAGCTGGAGAACCTGGAATGTTAGCTGGAGAACCTGGAATGTTCACCACAGATGTAACTTCCTGTAGCAGGGGTTATAGTAACCATGAGTTAGCAGATAATGCAGCAAGTAACGTTTTAGCAAACCAATTCCACCATGACGATCCAACATGCAATTACACCAATACTTTCCACGGTACGCGCGCAGCGGCTGCAATTGTCAGTGGCGCGGTTGCGTTGTTACTTTCGCAACATCCAGCATTAACTATTTGGGATGTGCGGTATATATTGGCGAAAACAGCAACGATAATTGATGCCGACTACACAGTGACTACAGATATTCCAGGTAGCGGCGCTTATCAATTTAGTCGGGGTTGGATTACTAATGCGGCAGGTCTTAATTACAGCGATTGGTATGGCTTTGGTTTGGTCAATGTAGATGCAGCATTAGCGATGGCGAAGAGCTATTCGCAGTTGATTTCCCATGACAGAATTGAGACAATTACCAAAAATCATACTTTTGTACCCATGCTTGTACCGAATAAAAATAGCGATGGTGTTAGCAAGGAACTATACGTTGCAGCAACTGGCAAAATCGACCACCTCAACCTATTTGTTAAACTAACGACAACAGCGCTGCAAGACATAGAAATATCTTTAACATCGCCTGCAGGAACATCGTATCCGGCGTATCCTGCAGGAAATGGACACACTCAAGCTAACCTAGGTTATCAGCAACCCATAGCTGTGCATGCATTTCTTGGTGAAAGCATACAAGGTCATTGGAGAATAACAGTGAAGGATTTGTTTGCAGCAGGTGATTTTGTAGCAGATGACAATACTGACTATGCAGACAGTCACGATGACACCTTTAGTCAATGGCAATTAGTAATTAAATATCATCAAGATTAGCTTCCTTGGGAATCCAGTCGCGTATCAATCAGCAAGATAGAAAAACTGATTTGTACCATATCTATTGCTCCAACACTGGCATTATTCAAATTATACAAAAAATACGTTGTGGTATTTAGTAGGATTGTTACGTCAAAATAGCTGTTTGACTGTACAAACAACTTTAAACTAATATTTAAACTTTTAATCTATAGAAAAACTCTTATTTTGACAATGGCAACAATCACTGTATAAAAATTTACTATATTACAGCAAATTTAAATCTATTTGCAACAGACTCAAAATATGTAATTTTGAATGATACCAACACCAATGCAACGGTGTGGTTATGCCAGTTGATTGATTCGTTAACAGCAACTTAAGTGAAATAGAAATGTGGCAACACATAGCAGTTAGTTTTTTGTTACTACTTACATCTTGTAGTGATGTTGATTTAATAGATTTTGTTATAGAACAACCTGTATTAACAAACACGGAAGTTGTATTTACTAATGGCGTTACCATAGATCCCCCCTTAGAAATTGCTAATATTGGTGGTGCAGCTGTATTTTGCACTGCTGCAAATATGCCTGCTAATTTACAAGTAAGCGCAGCAAATGATACATGCCAAATATTTGGAACTCCTGATGCTACTACAGATAGCAGCGGTGATCTAGTTACAGTCCTTGCCTATAATTCTCTAGGTGTTTCTTCTGCCGATGTAATGATCAGAATCAATGTTCCGTTAAAGCCCAACATCCAAATAATTGGGACACCAACAGAACTAGCAAATCCTCTTAGTCCTGCAGCGCAAATTTTCATAAAAGACGAAAAAATACCGGCTGTGAACTTTAGTAACATTGGCGGTGGCGTGACACGCTGTGACATTTCACCACAGCTACCTGCAGGTTTAGATATTATTGTTGCAACCATATCTGATACAACAACGTGTCTAATGATAGGAACATCAACGCAGTTGCAAGCTAGAACTACGTATACGGTGACAGCGTCCAATAGCGGCGGCGTTAGCCGCGCAGAGATAAACATCACTGTCAATGATGATATCCAAGTGTTGAACGATGATATCCCCGTTTTAGTAAGCCCAAGCCCCCAAACATTCAAAAAAAATATCCAGATACCAACACCAGTGCTCTTTAACAACATTGGCGGTGGCGTGACAAGCTGTGATGTTTCACCACAGCTACCTGTAGGTTTGGATATGGTTGTTGGAGCCATAGCGGGCAAAGCAACGTGTCAGCTATCTGGCATACCAACGCAGAGCCAAGCTGCAACCACCTACACGGTGACTGCGTCCAATAGCCACGGTACTAGCCGCGCAGAGATAAACATCACTGTCAATGATGATATCCAAGTGTTGAACGATGATGTCCCCGTTTTAGTAAGCCCAAGCCCCCAAATATTCAGCAAAAATATCCAGATACCAAGTCCCGTGCTCTTTAACAACATTGGCGGTGGCGTGACAAGTTGTGATGTTTCACCACAGCTACCTGTAGGTTTGGATATTGTAGTTGGCGACATAGCTGGTAAAGCAACGTGTCAGCTATCTGGCATACCAAGGCAGAGCCAAGCTGCATCCATCTACACGGTGTCTGCGTCCAATAGCGTCGGTACTAGCCGCGCAGAGATAAACATCACTGTCAACGATGATATCCAAGTGTTGAACGATGCTATCCCAGTGTTAGCAAGTCCAACTCCACAGATATTCACTATCAGCACAGCGATACTACCCGTGCTCTTTGGCAATACAGGCGGGGCGGTGACAAGCTGTTATATTTCACCGCAGTTACCTGTAGGTTTGGATATTGTAGTTGGAGACATAGCGGGTAAAGCAACGTGTCAGCTAGCTGGCATACCAAGGCAGTTGCAAGTGGCAACCGCCTACACGGTGACTGCGTCCAATTCCGGCGGCGCTAGCATTTCATCAATAAACATCGCGGTGATTGCTGCTATCCCAGTGTTGAACGATGATATTCCAGTGTTGAACGATGATATCCCAGAGTTAGTAAGTCCAAACCCTCAAGCATTCAGAATAAATATGCAGATAACAAGTCCCGTGCTGTTTGGCAATACAGGCGGTGCGGTGACAAGCTGTGACGTTTCACCGCAGCTACCTGCAGGTTTGGATATTGTTGTTGGAGCTATAGCTGGGAAAGCAACGTGTCAGCTATCTGGGAAACCAACGCAGTGGCAAGACATTGCAACCACCTACACGGTGACTGGATCCAATAGCGGCGGCGTTAGCCGCGCAGGGATAAGTATTACTGTGGATTATATCCCTCCAGATTTAATAAGCCCAAACCCTCAAATATTTAAAAGATATACACGGATAACAACCCCAGTGCGCTTGAGCAACGCTGGTGGTGCTGTAACCAGATGCAGTGTAGTTGATAGAGCAATATGGCCAGAAGGGTTAATCTTTGAGCCAACGCCAGACGAATCTAGTTGCCAAATATCTGGCACACCAACCCAGTTGCAAGTTACATCCGTGCATATTGTCTCTGCGTACAATCAACGCGGCGATAGCTACCGCGTACCGATAAGCATCACTGTGAATGATGATATTCAAGTTTTGATCGGTGATATCCCAGCGTTAGTAAGCCCAAACCCTCAAACATTCAGAAAAAATATCCAGATATCAAGTCCTGTGTTGTTTGGCAATACTGGCGGTGCGGTGGCAAGTTGTGAAATTTCACCACGGCTACCTGCAGGTTTGGATATTGTTGTTGGAGCCATAGCTGGTAAAGCAACGTGTCAGATATCAGGAAAACCAACGCAGTTAAAAGTTGCAATCGTGTATACGGTAACTGCGTCGAATAGCGATGGCTATAGCCACGCAGGGATACGGATTACTGTGTATGATGCCATCCCAGTTTTAGCAAGCCAGCTTGCCCAAACATTCAGAAAAAATATCCAGATACCAAGACCCGTGCGCTTTAACAATACTGGCGGTGCTGTAACAAGCTGCGAGGTAGTGGGCAATAATCGCGCAGTATGGCCTGAAGGGCTAAGATTTGAACCAACGCCAGACGAATCTAGTTGCCAAATATCAGGTACACCAACGCAGTTGCAAGTTGCAACCACCTACACGGTGACTGCGTCCAATAGCCTCGGCGAAAGCCGCGCAGAGATAAACATCACCGTGAATGATGATATCCAAGTGGCGAACGCTGCTATCCCAGTGTTAGCAAGTCCAACTCCACAGCTATTCACCATACACACAGCGATACTACCCGTGCTGTTTGGCAATACAGGCGGTGCGGTGACAAGCTGTGATGTTTCACCGCAGCTACCTGTAGGTTTGGATATTGTAGTTGGAGACATAGCGGGTAAAGCAACGTGTCAGCTAGCTGCCGGCATACCAAGGCAGTTGCAAGTTGCAACCGCCTACACGGTGACTGCGTCCAATAGCGTCGGCACTAGCCGCGCAGAGATAAACATCACTGTCAACGATGCTATCCCAGTGTTAGCAAGTCCAACTCCACAGCTATTCACCATACACACAGCGATACTACCCGTGCTGTTTGGCAATACAGGCGGGGCAGTGACAAGCTGTGATGTTTCACCGCAGCTACCTGTAGGTTTGGATATTGTAGTTGGAGACATAGCGGGTACAGCAACGTGTCAGCTAGCTGCCGGCATACCAAGGCAGTTGCAAGTTGCAACCGCCTACACGGTGACTGCGTCCAATAGCGTCGGCACTAGCCGCGCAGAGATAAACATCACTGTCAACGATGCTATCCCAGCGTTAGTAAGCCCAACTCCACAGATATTCACCATCAACACAGCGATACTACCCGTGCTGTTTGGCAATACAGGCGGTGCTGTAACAAGCTGTGATATTTCACCGCAGTTACCTGTAGGTTTGGATATTGTTGTTGGAGACATAGCGGGTACAGCAACGTGTCAGCTATCTGCCGGCATACCAAGGCAGTTGCAAGTTGCAACCGCCTACACGGTGACTGCGTCCAATAGCGTCGGCACTAGCCGCGCAGAGATAAACATCACTGTCAACGATGCTATCCCAGTGTTAGCAAGTCCAACTCCACAGATATTCACAATCAACACAGCGATACTACCCGTGCTGTTTGGCAATACAGGCGGTGCTGTAACAAGCTGTGATATTTCACCGCAGTTACCTGTAGGTTTGGATATTGTTGTTGGAGACATAGCGGGTACAGCAACGTGTCAGCTATCTGCCGGCATACCAAGGCAGTTGCAAGTTGCAACCGCCTACACGGTGACTGCGTCCAATAGCGTCGGCACTAGCCGCGCAGAGATAAACATCACTGTCAACGATGCTATCCCAGTGTTAGCAAGTCCAACTCCACAGCTATTCACTATCAACACAGCGATACTACCCGTGCTGTTTGGCAATACAGGCGGTGCTGTAACAAGTTGTGATATTTCACCGCAGCTACCTGTAGGTTTGGATATTGTTGTTGGAGACATAGCGGGTACAGCAACGTGTCAGCTAGCTGCCGGCATACCAAGGCAGTTGCAAGTTGCAACCGCCTACACGGTGACTGCGTCCAATAGCGTCGGCACTAGCCGCGCAGAGATAAACATCACTGTCAACGATGCTATCCCAGTGTTAGCAAGCCCAACTCCACAGCTATTCACCATACACACAACGATACTACCCGTGCTCTTTGGCAATACAGGCGGGGCGGTGACAAGCTGTTATATTTCACCGCAGTTACCTGTAGGTTTGGATATTGTTGTTGGAGACATAGCGGGTAAAGCAACGTGTCAGCTAGCTGGCACAGCAACGCAGAGCCAAGTTGCAACACGCTACACGGTGACTGCGGTCAATTCCGTCGGCGCTAGCATTTCATCAATAAACATCGCGGTGATTGATGCTATCCCAGTGTTAGCAAGTCCAACTCCACAGATATTCACTATCAACACAGCGATACTACCAGTGCTGTTTGGCAATACAGGCGGCGCGGTAACAAGCTGTGATGTTTCACCGCAGCTACCTGTAGGTTTGGATATTGTTGTTGGAGACATAGCGGGAAAAGCAACGTGTCAGCTAGCTGGCACACCAACGCAGAGCCAAGTTGCAACACGCTACACGGTGACTGCGGTCAATTCCGTCGGCGCTAGCATTTCATCAATAAACATCGCGGTGATTGAAGCTATCCCAGTGTTAGCAAGTCCAACTCCACAGCTATTCACCATACACACAGCGATACTACCCGTGCTGTTTGGCAATACAGGCGGTGCGGTGACAAGCTGTGATATTTCACCGCAACTACCTGTAGGTTTGGATATTGTAGTTGGAGACATAGCGGGTAAAGCAACGTGTCAGCTAGCTGCCGGCATACCAAGGCAGTTGCAAGTTGCAACCGCCTACACGGTGACTGCGTCCAATAGCGTCGGCACTAGCCGCGCAGAGATAAACATCACTGTCAACGATGCTATCCCAGCGTTAGTAAGCCCAACTCCACAGATATTCACCATCAACACAGCGATACTACCCGTGCTGTTTGGCAATACAGGCGGTGCGGTGACAAGCTGTGATGTTTCACCGCAGCTACCTGTAGGTTTGGATATTGTAGTTGGAGACATAGCAGGTAAAGCAACGTGTCAGCTATCAGGCACACCAACGCGGTTACCACAAAATGCAACCGACTACACGGTGACTGCGTCCAATTCTGTCGGCGCTAGCATTTCATCAATAAACATCACGGTGATGAATGCTACAATAAACTTTAATGAGATTATTGATGATACCCTATTGTTAGAAAGTCCACGGATATCCACCATAGACACTGGGCTACTAGTATTCAGCATAAACAATACGATAGTACCCGTGCACTTTGGCAATACAGGCGGTGCAGTAACACGCTGTGTTATTTCACCACGGCTAGCTCCTGATTTGCAAATCGCGGTTGCAACTGTTTTTGGTAATACAACGTGTCGGATATCTGGCACACCAAGGCAGAGGCAAGGTGCAACTGCCTACAGAGTGACAGCGTATAATAACGGCGGCAATAGCATTTCATCAATAAACATCATGGTGAATGATAATATCCCAGAGATAGGGAGTCCAAGCCTGCAGCCATTCACCATCAACACAGCTATACCAACTGCGAACTTTATCAATTCTGGTGGGAATGTAACAAGCTGTGATGTTTCACCGCAGCTACCTGTAGGTTTGGATATTGTTGTTGGAGACATAGCTGGTAAAGCAACGTGTCAGCTAGCTGGCACACCAACGCAGTTGCAAGTTGCAACCGCCTACACGGTGAATGCCGCTAATAGCGGCGGCGATAGCAACGCAGGAATAATCATCACCGTGATTGATGCTATCCCAGCGTTAGTAAGCCCAACTCCACAGATATTCACCATACACACAACGATACTACCCGTGCTGTTTGGCAATACAGGCGGTGCGGTAACAAGCTGTTATATTTCACCGCAGCTACCTGTAGGTTTGGATATTGTTGTTGGAGACATAGCGGGTAAAGCAACGTGTCAGCTATCTGGCACAGCAACGCAGAGCCAAGTTGCAACACGCTACACGGTGACTGCGGTCAATTCCGTCGGCGCTAGCATTTCATCAATAAACATCGCGGTGATTGATGCTATCCCAGTGTTAGCAAGTCCAACTCCACAGATATTCACTATAAACACAGCGATACTACCCGTGCTGTTTGGCAATACAGGCGGTGCTGTAACAAGTTGTGATATTTCACCGCAGCTACCTGTAGGTTTGGATATTGTTGTTGGAGACATAGCGGGTACAGCAACGTGTCAGCTATCTGCCGGCATACCAAGGCAGAGCCAAGTTGCAACCACCTACACGGTGACTGCGTCCAATAGCGTCGGCACTAGCCGCGCAGAGATAAACATCACTGTCAACGATGATATCCAAGTATTGAACGATGCTATCCCAATGATAACAAGTCCAACTCCACAGCTATTCACCATCAACACAGCGATACTACCCGTGCTGTTTGGCAATAGTGGCGGCGCGGTGACAAGCTGTGATGTTTCACCACAGCTACCTGTAGATTTGAATATTGTTGTTGGAGACATCGCGGGTAAAGCAACGTGTCAGCTAGCTGGCACACCAACGCAGTTGCAAGTTGCAACCGCCTACACGGTGACTGCGGCTAATAGCGGCGGCAATAGCAACACAGGAATAAACATCACCGTGAATGATGCTATCCCAGCGTTAGTAAGCCCAACTCCACAGCTATTCACCATCAACACAGCGATACTACCCGTGCTGTTTGGCAATAGTGGCGGCGCGGTGACAAGCTGTGATATTTCACCGCAGTTACCTGTAGGTTTGGATATTGTTGTTGGAGACATAGCGGGTAAAGCAACGTGTCAGCTAGCTGGCACAGCAAGGCAGTTGCAAGTTGCAACCGCCTATACGGTGACTGCCTCTAATAGCGGCGGCGAAAACAACGTAGGAATAAACATCACTGTGAATGATAATATCCCAGCGTTAGTAAGTCCAACTCCACAGCTATTTACCATCAACACAACGATACTACCCGTGCTGTTTGGCAATACAGGCGGTACGGTGACAAGCTGTGATATTTCACCGCAGTTACCTTTGGGTTTGGATATTGTTGTTGGAGACATAGCGGGTAAAGCAACGTGTCAGCTATCTGGCACAGCAACGCAGAGCCAAGTTGCAACCGTCTACACGGTGACTGCGTCCAATTCCGTCGGCGCTAGCATTTCATCAATAAACATCACGGTGATTGATGATATCCCAGCGTTAGTAAGCCCAAACCCCCAAATATTCAGAACAAATATGCAGATAACAAGTCCCGTGCTGTTTGGCAATACAGGCGGTGCGGTGACAAGCTGTGATATTTCACCGCAGCTACCTGCAGGTTTGGATATTGTTGTTGGAGCCATAGCTGGTAAAGCAACGTGTCAGCTAGCTGGCACACCAAGGCAGTTGCAAGTGGCAACCACCTACACGGTGACTGCGTCGAATAGCGGCGGCAATAGCAACGCAGGAATAAACATCACTGTGAATAATAATGCACCAGTTTTGCTTAATGCTCGCCATAAAGTTTTGACTAGAGGGATTGCCATAACTCCTATTACATTCACCAATAACGGCGGAGCTGTAACAAGATGCTGGATTGATAATAGCACTCCATTACCAGCTGGATTATCTGTTAGGGTAAGGAATAATACTTGCCAGATATTAGGCACAGCAAGGTTGATACACTCAACTCTGACATATGTCATTGAAGGAAGCAACGCTGACGGCGATAGCAGCGCAGCGATAATCATCACTGTGAATGATCAGAAACCAGATTTGGTTAGTTTTGAAACGGTTAAATCTGGTCAGGTATATGGAATATTCCCTACTGCATCATTCATCAATAACGGTGGTGCTGTCCTATCCTGCTCGGCGGATGAAAGCACTCCATTACCAATAAGTTTAGAAGTTAGGCTAATGAATGATACTTGCGAGATATTAGGCATAGGCATGGGAAGATATACAACAGAGACATATATAATTACTGGAACCAACTCTGGCGGCTTTAGCAACGCAACGATACCCATCAGTATATATGAGAATCCGTTCCGCGGTCATTCTTATGTCTCAGAGTCTCAATATGATTCAGAGCCTGAACGGAGTGCTCGCAGTGCTCGGAGTGCCCGAAGTGCTCAAATAGAGCCGCAACGAAGGTCAAGGTCGCGAAGGTCTATAGCATTACGCGATAGCATCACTGTCAATGATCAAACACCCAATGATCAAACAGCCAATGATCAAGCACCAGCATTATTATATAACAATACCGCAATGGTGTTTGTAGTCAGTGATCGAATTCCTCAGCACATAATAATTGAGAACAATGGTGGTGATGTGACCAGTTGTACCCCCACACCACCGCTGCCGCCAGGTTTAGCCCTGAATATAGCTGTAGGTGGCAATGGACGCAGCACCTGCCAAATTGATGGCAGTCCCAACAATGTTAGTGCAACACAAACTAGCAACTACGTTATTACTGGGTCAAATTCCGCTGGTGATAGCAGTGCAGACGTCCTCATCACCGCCATCTATGCGCTACCGCAAATGGATGATAAAATTGCCCAGACGATGTTGACATACCAAAATCAGCAGCAATGGCAATTTGTCAACACTGTTGAAATTGTTCGTTGCAGCATAGCACCGCCGCTACCTGCTGGCTTGACACTAGTTGTGGCAAACGACAGCTGTGCAATCCAAGGGTCACCAACAATAGTAGCAAGCAAAGCAGAATATGTGGTTTCGGGTTATGTATCTAATGTGGTGGACTTCCCCGTTAGTACAGCAACTATTTTTATGACAGCGGTTAATTCAAATTGTGATACAGACACGCTTGTATCGTTACCAGATAGCAATCCATTAGAAAAATATCAATGGTACTTAGATGGTAGGCAACAAGGTCAAATTGCCACCGGCATGGATGCTAGCAAAATGGATAGTAGCATCCATTTAAACTTACAACGTGCATGGCGCACTGATGGCTGCCTCGGTCAAGGAACGTTGGTGAGCGTGGTTGATACTGGCTTGCAAATAACCCACCCTGATTTAGCTGACAATATTGATCCTCGGCAAGGATATGCTTTTGCAACAGGGTCATTTATGCAACCTAATGCCGCGACAGGAACAACCGATCCCAGCCCAAGGGGTAGTGACGGCGACCATGGTACAGCAATAGCTGGCTTGATTGCCATGGCAGATAATGGTATGGGTGGCTTGGGTGTCGCACCCAAAGCCAAATTGCTTGGCTTTAACAATATGGCTGCTGGTGTCAATAGCAATGCCACGTATTTACAATATAGTGTTGGTGATGGCGACCCCAGTGTCACTGATTCCCCAGCAGTTGAAGCCGATATTGTGTATTTAGGCGACCAGCTAGCTAGTCGCCTTGATCACATCGGCACGCCAGCTACCGCAGCAATTGGCAGCAACGCAATAATCATGCGCAGGATTCAAGATGGCAGAAACGGCAAAGGAGTCATTTTTATTAAACCTGCAGGCGATTCATATATTGGTGATGGTGACGCATGCAGCCAAGCGAATGTAATAGGTACGAGCTGTGGCTTGGCTGGTTTTGATAAGGAAGACATCTTACCGATCATCACTGTTGGCGCAGTCAACGCCTTCGGGAAACGCGCGAGCTATGCTGCAGCCGGGGCTATTTGGGTGAGTGGTTTTGGTGGCGAGCAAGGTAGTCCATCAGCTGGAGAACCTGGAATGTTAGCTGGAGAACCTGGAATGTTCACCACAGATGTAACTTCCTGTAGCAGGGGTTATAGTAACCATGAGTTAGCAGATAATGCAGCAAGTAACGTTTTAGCAAACCAATTCCACCATGACGATCCAACATGCAATTACACCAATACTTTCCACGGTACGCGCGCAGCGGCTGCAATTGTCAGTGGCGCGGTTGCGTTGTTACTTTCGCAACATCCAGCATTAACTATTTGGGATGTGCGGTATATATTGGCGAAAACAGCAACGATAATTGATGCCGACTACACAGTGACTACAGATATTCCAGGTAGCGGCGCTTATCAATTTAGTCGGGGTTGGATTACTAATGCGGCAGGTCTTAATTACAGCGATTGGTATGGCTTTGGTTTGGTCAATGTAGATGCAGCATTAGCGATGGCGAAGAGCTATTCGCAGTTGATTTCCCATGACAGAATTGAGACAAAGACTAAAACTTATATTACTCAAA